>NZ_CP090977.1 GCF_021513255.1 Planococcus sp. 107-1 | reverse complement strand
ACTCCACAATGAGTGTCCTACAACCCCAAGAGGCAAGCCTCTTGGTTTGGGCTGTTCCCGTTTCGCTCGCCGCTACTCAGGGAATCGCATTTGCTTTCTCTTCCTCCAGGTACTTAGATGTTTCAGTTCCCTGGGTCTGCCTTCTCATGTGCTATGTATTCACACATGGATACCGCCCCATTAAAGGCGGTGGGTTCCCCCATTCGGAAATCTCCGGATCATCGCTCACTTACAGCTCCCCGAAGCATATCGGTGTTAGTGCCGTCCTTCTTCGGCTCCTAGTGCCAAGGCATTCACCGTGCGCCCTTTCTAACTTAACCAAGTGGTTTGTTAAAAAGTGGATCCCAATTGGGATCGTGCTTGCATGAATTGCTTGTTTTCATTTGTTTCAATGTCGTTTTATCCAGTTTTCAAAGAACAAGTTCATTTATAAAAAATGATTGGTGGAGCCTAAGCGGGATCGAACCGCTGACCTCCTGCGTGCAAGGCAGGCGCTCTCCCAGCTGAGCTAAGGCCCCAAGAAGAAAAATTATGGTGGGCCTAAATGGACTCGAACCATCGACCTCACGCTTATCAGGCGTGCGCTCTAACCAGCTGAGCTATAGGCCCTCTTGGGAATATCAAAATTGAAAAATTCACATGAATCCTTCAAAACTGAACGCAAAACGTCAACACAAGATCTAAGATCTTGTTTCCGAATAAATCCTTAGAAAGGAGGTGATCCAGCCGCACCTTCCGATACGGCTACCTTGTTACGACTTCACCCCAATCATCTGTCCCACCTTCGGCGGCTGGCTCCACTAGGGTTACCCCACCGACTTCGGGTGTTACAAACTCTCGTGGTGTGACGGGCGGTGTGTACAAGGCCCGGGAACGTATTCACCGTGGCATGCTGATCCACGATTACTAGCGATTCCGGCTTCATGCAGGCGAGTTGCAGCCTGCAATCCGAACTGAGAACGGTTTTCTGGGATTGGCTCCCCCTCGCGGGTTGGCTGCCCTTTGTACCGTCCATTGTAGCACGTGTGTAGCCCAGGTCATAAGGGGCATGATGATTTGACGTCATCCCCACCTTCCTCCGGTTTGTCACCGGCAGTCACCTTAGAGTGCCCAACTGAATGCTGGCAACTAAGATCAAGGGTTGCGCTCGTTGCGGGACTTAACCCAACATCTCACGACACGAGCTGACGACAACCATGCACCACCTGTCACCGCTGTCCCCGAAGGGAAAGCCTTGTCTCCAAGGCGGGCAGCGGGATGTCAAGACCTGGTAAGGTTCTTCGCGTTGCTTCGAATTAAACCACATGCTCCACCGCTTGTGCGGGCCCCCGTCAATTCCTTTGAGTTTCAGCCTTGCGGCCGTACTCCCCAGGCGGAGTGCTTAATGCGTTAGCTGCAGCACTAAGGGGCGGAAACCCCCTAACACTTAGCACTCATCGTTTACGGCGTGGACTACCAGGGTATCTAATCCTGTTTGCTCCCCACGCTTTCGCGCCTCAGCGTCAGTTACAGACCAGAAAGTCGCCTTCGCCACTGGTGTTCCTCCACATCTCTACGCATTTCACCGCTACACGTGGAATTCCACTTTCCTCTTCTGCACTCAAGTTCCCCAGTTTCCAATGACCCTCCACGGTTGAGCCGTGGGCTTTCACATCAGACTTAAGGAACCGCCTGCGCGCGCTTTACGCCCAATAATTCCGGACAACGCTTGCCACCTACGTATTACCGCGGCTGCTGGCACGTAGTTAGCCGTGGCTTTCTGGTGAGGTACCGTCAAGGTACCAATAGTTAGTTGGTACGTGTTCTTCCCTCACAACAGAGTTTTACGATCCGAAAACCTTCGTCACTCACGCGGCGTTGCTCCGTCAGACTTGCGTCCATTGCGGAAGATTCCCTACTGCTGCCTCCCGTAGGAGTCTGGGCCGTGTCTCAGTCCCAGTGTGGCCGGTCACCCTCTCAGGTCGGCTACGCATCGTGGCCTTGGTGGGCCGTTACCCCACCAACTAGCTAATGCGCCGCGCCCATCCTGCAGTGACAGCCGAAACCGTCTTTCCGTGAAGCCTCAGGTGAGGCTTCAAACTATTCGGTATTAGCACCGGTTTCCCGGAGTTATCCCGATCTGCAGGGCAGGTTGCCCACGTGTTACTCACCCGTCCGCCGCTAAACACTTGGAGCAAGCTCCAAGTGTTCCGCTCGACTTGCATGTATTAGGCACGCCGCCAGCGTTCGTCCTGAGCCAGGATCAAACTCTCCATTATAGAGTAGTATTGATTGCTCAATGCTGGCGCATCGCCGTCTCCGAAAAGACGCGCGATTCGCTTTGATCTGGCTAAGCCTGATCAGTAAGTTGTGGCGCGGACCCGGAGGTCCGTTGCCGATATTGTTGACGTTTTGCTGTTCAGTTTTCAAGGTTCATTATAAAAATTGGTGGAGCCTAGCGGGATCGAACCGCTGACCTCCTGCGTGCAAGGCAGGCGCTCTCCCAGCTGAGCTAAGGCCCCATTGAATGGTCGGGAAGACAGGATTCGAACCTGCGACCCCTTGGTCCCAAACCAAGTGCTCTACCAAGCTGAGCTACTTCCCGAACTTAAATGCTGAGTGTAAAAATATGGCGCGCCCGAGAGGACTCGAACCTCTAACCGCTTGATTCGTAGTCAAGTACTCTATCCAATTGAGCTACGGGCGCTTATTCATGATAAAAACCTGACGGTTTTTTTCTGCAAACAAAGATGGTGCCGAGGACCGGAATCGAACCGGTACGGTAGTCACCTACCGCAGGATTTTAAGTCCTGTGCGTCTGCCAGTTCCGCCACCCCGGCATGGGTCGGCTTTGAATTGCTGCAAAAAATTGGAGCGGAAGACGGGGGTCGAACCCGCGACCTCCACCTTGGCAAGGTGGCGTTCTACCACTGAACTACTTCCGCAAAAATGGTGCGGGTGAAGGGAGTCGAACCCCCACGCCCGAAGGCGCTAGATCCTAAGTCTAGTGCGTCTGCCAGTTCCGCCACACCAAGCGTGGCAATAATGAAATTAAAATGGTGAGCCATGAAGGATTCGAACCTTCGACCCTCTGATTAAAAGTCAGATGCTCTACCAACTGAGCTAATGGCTCTCATGAAAAGTGGTGCCGGAGAAAGGACTTGAACCCTCAACCTACTGATTACAAGTCAGTTGCTCTACCAGTTGAGCTACTCCGGCGAAAGAGAAAAAATGGTGGAGGATGACGGGATCGAACCGCCGACCCTCTGCTTGTAAGGCAGATGCTCTCCCAGCTGAGCTAATCCTCCAGTATGTATGCCCAGCGACGTCCTACTCTCACAGGGGGAGACCCCCCAACTACCATCGGCGCAAAAGAGCTTAACTTCCGTGTTCGGGATGGGAACGGGTGTGGCCTCTTTGCCATCATCACTGGACTATTTGGTTTTTGAAAGACAAGTTTTATTATACCAATTCTGACCGGTATTTCAAGCTTTTTTTAAAAAACTTTTGCCTTATTCTTTCAAAACTGGATATTCGACATTGAATACAGGAAACGCGCGCTTCAGAAAGCAATTTGGTTAAGTCCTCGATCGATTAGTATTCGTCAGCTGCACGTGTCGCCACGCTTCCACCTCGAACCTATCTACCTCATCGTCTTTGAGGGATCTTACTTGCTTGCGCAATGGGAAATCTCATCTTGAGGGGGGCTTCGTGCTTAGATGCTTTCAGCACTTATCCCGGCCACACATAGCTACCCAGCGATGCCCTTGGCAGAACAACTGGTACACCAGCGGTGTGTCCATCCCGGTCCTCTCGTACTAAGGACAGCTCCTCTCAAATTTCCTGCGCCCGCGACGGATAGGGACCGAACTGTCTCACGACGTTCTGAACCCAGCTCGCGTACCGCTTTAATGGGCGAACAGCCCAACCCTTGGGACCGACTACAGCCCCAGGATGCGATGAGCCGACATCGAGGTGCCAAACCTCCCCGTCGATGTGGACTCTTGGGGGAGATAAGCCTGTTATCCCCGGGGTAGCTTTTATCCGTTGAGCGATGGCCCTTCCATGCGGAACCACCGGATCACTAAGCCCGTCTTTCGACCCTGCTCGACCTGTACGTCTCGCAGTCAAGCTCCCTTGTGCCTTTACACTCTGCGAATGATTTCCAACCATTCTGAGGGAACCTTTGGGCGCCTCCGTTACTCTTTAGGAGGCGACCGCCCCAGTCAAACTGCCCGCCTGACACTGTCTCCCACCCCGATCAGGGGTGTGGGTTAGAATTTCAATACAACCAGGGTAGTATCCCACCGACGCCTCCTCCGAAGCTGGCGCTCCGGGCTCAAAGGCTCCTACCTATCCTGTACAAGTTGCACCAAAATTCAATATCAGGCTACAGTAAAGCTCCACGGGGTCTTTCCGTCCTGTCGCGGTAACCTGCATCTTCACAGGTACTATAATTTCACCGAGTCTCTCGTTGAGACAGTGCCCAGATCGTTACGCCTTTCGTGCGGGTCGGAACTTACCCGACAAGGAATTTCGCTACCTTAGGACCGTTATAGTTACGGCCGCCGTTTACTGGGGCTTCAGTTCGCACCTTCGCTTGCGCTAAGCACTCCCCTTAACCTTCCAGCACCGGGCAGGCGTCAGCCCCTATACGTCACCTTACGGTTTTGCAGAGACCTGTGTTTTTGCTAAACAGTCGCCTGGGCCTATTCACTGCGGCTCTCTCGGGCTGTAACACCCTACCAGAGCACCCCTTCTCCCGAAGTTACGGGGTCATTTTGCCGAGTTCCTTAACGAGAGTTCACTCGCTCACCTTAGAATTCTCTTCTCGCCTACCTGTGTCGGTTTGCGGTACGGGCACCTCCCGCCTCGCTAGAGGCTTTTCTTGGCAGTGTGAAATCAGGGACTCGAGGATGAATCCTCTTGCCGTCACAGCTTAACGTATCAGGAATGGGATTTGCCTCATTCCACGCCTCACTGCTTGGACGCGCACAACCAACGGCGCGCTCACCTTATCCTTCTGCGTCCCCCCATTGCTCAAACGGCGGGGAGGTGGTACAGGAATATCAACCTGTTGTCCATCGTCTACGCCTATCGGCCTCGACTTAGGTCCCGACTGACCCTGAGCGGACGAGCCTTCCTCAGGAAACCTTAGGCATTCGGTGGACGGGATTCTCACCCGTCTTTCGTTACTCATACCGGCATTCTCACTTCTAAGCGCTCCACCAGTCCTTCCGGTCTGACTTCAACGCCCTTAGAACGCTCTCCTACCACGGACCTCAGATGAGGTCCATCCACAGCTTCGGTAATCCGTTTAGCCCCGGTACATTTTCGGCGCAGTGTCACTCGACCAGTGAGCTATTACGCACTCTTTAAATGATGGCTGCTTCTAAGCCAACATCCTGGTTGTCTAAGCAACGCCACATCCTTTTCCACTTAACGGATATTTGGGGACCTTAGCTGGTGGTCTGGGCTGTTTCCCTCTTGACTACGGATCTTATCACTCGCAGTCTGACTCCCAATCATAAATCACTGGCATTCGGAGTTTGTCTGAATTCGGTAACCCGGGATGGGCCCCTAGTCCAAACAGTGCTCTACCTCCAGGATTCTAAACGATTGAGGCTAGCCCTAAAGCTATTTCGGAGAGAACCAGCTATCTCCAGGTTCGATTGGAATTTCTCCGCTACCCACACCTCATCCCCGCACTTTTCAACGTGCGTGGGTTCGGGCCTCCAGTAAGTGTTACCTTACCTTCACCCTGGACATGGGTAGATCACCTGGTTTCGGGTCTACAACTGCATACTCATTCGCCCTATTCAGACTCGCTTTCGCTGCGGCTCCGCCTTCTCAGCTTAACCTTGCATGCAATCGTAACTCGCCGGTTCATTCTACAAAAGGCACGCCATCACCCATTAACGGGCTTTGACTACTTGTAGGCACACGGTTTCAGGATCTGTTTCACTCCCCTTCCGGGGTGCTTTTCACCTTTCCCTCACGGTACTGGTTCACTATCGGTCACTAGGGAGTATTTAGCCTTGGGAGATGGTCCTCCCGGATTCCGACGGAATTTCACGTGTTCCGCCGTACTCAGGATCCACTCGGGAGATCCGAACCTTTCAGCTACAGGGCTGTTACCTTGTCTCGCGGACCGTTCCAGGTCGCTTCGCTTAAATTCGGATTTTGTAACTCCGCAATGAGTGTCCTACAACCCCAAGAGGCAAGCCTCTTGGTTTGGGCTGTTCCCGTTTCGCTCGCCGCTACTCAGGGAATCGCATTTGCTTTCTCTTCCTCCAGGTACTTAGATGTTTCAGTTCCCTGGGTCTGCCTTCTCATGTGCTATGTATTCACACATGGATACCGCCCCATTAAAGGCGGTGGGTTCCCCCATTCGGAAATCTCCGGATCATCGCTCACTTACAGCTCCCCGAAGCATATCGGTGTTAGTGCCGTCCTTCTTCGGCTCCTAGTGCCAAGGCATTCACCGTGCGCCCTTTCTAACTTAACCAAGTGGTTTGTTAAAAAGTGGATCCCAATTGGGATCGTGCTTGCATGAATTGCTTGTTTTCATTTGTTTCAATGTCGTTTTATCCAGTTTTCAAAGAACAAGTTTGAAGTCACAAAACAGGCTCACGCCTGAAGGGTGAACCTTCAAAACTGAACGCAAAACGTCAACACAAGATCCGGAGATCTTGTTTCCGAATAAATCCTTAGAAAGGAGGTGATCCAGCCGCACCTTCCGATACGGCTACCTTGTTACGACTTCACCCCAATCATCTGTCCCACCTTCGGCGGCTGGCTCCACTAGGGTTACCCCACCGACTTCGGGTGTTACAAACTCTCGTGGTGTGACGGGCGGTGTGTACAAGGCCCGGGAACGTATTCACCGTGGCATGCTGATCCACGATTACTAGCGATTCCGGCTTCATGCAGGCGAGTTGCAGCCTGCAATCCGAACTGAGAACGGTTTTCTGGGATTGGCTCCCCCCTCGCGGGTTGGCTGCCCTTTGTACCGTCCATTGTAGCACGTGTGTAGCCCAGGTCATAAGGGGCATGATGATTTGACGTCATCCCCACCTTCCTCCGGTTTGTCACCGGCAGTCACCTTAGAGTGCCCAACTGAATGCTGGCAACTAAGATCAAGGGTTGCGCTCGTTGCGGGACTTAACCCAACATCTCACGACACGAGCTGACGACAACCATGCACCACCTGTCACCGCTGTCCCCGAAGGGAAAGCCTTGTCTCCAAGGCGGGCAGCGGGATGTCAAGACCTGGTAAGGTTCTTCGCGTTGCTTCGAATTAAACCACATGCTCCACCGCTTGTGCGGGCCCCCGTCAATTCCTTTGAGTTTCAGCCTTGCGGCCGTACTCCCCAGGCGGAGTGCTTAATGCGTTAGCTGCAGCACTAAGGGGCGGAAACCCCCTAACACTTAGCACTCATCGTTTACGGCGTGGACTACCAGGGTATCTAATCCTGTTTGCTCCCCACGCTTTCGCGCCTCAGCGTCAGTTACAGACCAGAAAGTCGCCTTCGCCACTGGTGTTCCTCCACATCTCTACGCATTTCACCGCTACACGTGGAATTCCACTTTCCTCTTCTGCACTCAAGTTCCCCAGTTTCCAATGACCCTCCACGGTTGAGCCGTGGGCTTTCACATCAGACTTAAGGAACCGCCTGCGCGCGCTTTACGCCCAATAATTCCGGACAACGCTTGCCACCTACGTATTACCGCGGCTGCTGGCACGTAGTTAGCCGTGGCTTTCTGGTGAGGTACCGTCAAGGTACCAATAGTTAGTTGGTACGTGTTCTTCCCTCACAACAGAGTTTTACGATCCGAAAACCTTCGTCACTCACGCGGCGTTGCTCCGTCAGACTTGCGTCCATTGCGGAAGATTCCCTACTGCTGCCTCCCGTAGGAGTCTGGGCCGTGTCTCAGTCCCAGTGTGGCCGGTCACCCTCTCAGGTCGGCTACGCATCGTGGCCTTGGTGGGCCGTTACCCCACCAACTAGCTAATGCGCCGCGGCCCATCCTACAGTGACAGCCGAAACCGTCTTTCCGTGAAGCCTCAGGTGAGGCTTCAAACTATTCGGTATTAGCACCGGTTTCCCGGAGTTATCCCGATCTGCAGGGCAGGTTGCCCACGTGTTACTCACCCGTCCGCCGCTAAACGCTTGGAGCAAGCTCCAAGTGTTCCGCTCGACTTGCATGTATTAGGCACGCCGCCAGCGTTCGTCCTGAGCCAGGATCAAACTCTCCATTATAGAGTAGTATTGATTGCTCAATGCTGGCGCATCGCCGTCTCCGAAAAGACGCGCGATTCGCTTTGATCTGGCAAAGCCTGATCAGTAAGTTGTGGCGCGGACCCGAAGGTCCGTTGCCGTTATTGTTGACGTTTTGCTGTTCAGTTTTCAAGGTTCATGTTTGTCACCAACTCGTAATGGCGACTTTTCAATATTACCAGCTCGTTAACCAGAAGTCAACAGCTTTTTAAAAATATTTTTTCGTGATTCAATTACTAAAAACACGACATCAATTATTGTAGCACCTCTTACACTTCAGCGCAACACTTATTTCAAAAAAATAATAGGGCTCTGAATCAGTACTATTTCAGAACCCTATCATATATAGAATCAAAGAGATTAATCACGAGGACGCATTTGTGGGAACAACAAGACGTCTCTAATAGATGCTGAATTAGTCAGCAACATAATTAAGCGGTCAATTCCAATTCCTAATCCACCAGTTGGCGGCATGCCGTACTCCAATGCTTCTATGAAGTCTTCATCCATTTCATGAGCTTCATCATTACCTTCAGCTTTTTCGATTAACTGCGCTTCAAAGCGTTCACGCTGATCTATCGGATCATTTAATTCAGTGAAGGCATTGGCGTGTTCACGACGAACAATAAACAACTCGAAACGGTCAGTAAAACGCTCGTCTTCTGGATTTTTCTTAGCTAATGGTGATATCTCCACAGGATGGCCGTACACAAAAGTAGGCTGAACCAACTCTTCCTCGACCTTTTGTTCAAAGAACTCGTTTAAAATATGTCCTACTTCCATAGTAGGTTTTATTTCTACGTTGTGTTCTTTAGCTAAGGCTTGAGCTTGTTCTTTGGTCATTTGCTGCCAGAAATCTGCTCCTGTGTACTCTTTTACTGCATCTGCCATGTGCAGACGTTTCCAGCCTGGCGCTAAGTTGATCTGATCTTCGCCATATTGGACAGTAGTCGTGCCGAATACTTCTTGTGCAACATGAGCGATTAGGTTTTCCGTCAGTGCCATGATGTCTTTGTAATCTGCATAGGCTTCATATAGCTCAAGCATTGTGAATTCCGGGTTATGGCGAGTAGAAATTCCTTCGTTACGGAATACGCGGCCGATTTCGTATACTTTTTCTAATCCGCCAACGATTAATCGCTTCAAATGCAACTCAATTGCAATCCGAATATACAATTCCATATCTAGTGCATTGTGATGCGTAATAAATGGACGCGCCGCTGCTCCTCCGGCAATCGAATGCAACATTGGCGTTTCCACTTCTAAAAATCCTTGGTTATCCAAATAGCGGCGCATCGATTGGATGATGCGGCTGCGAAGGATGAACGTTTCTTTGCTTGTTTCACTTGTAAGCAAATCCAAATAACGCTGGCGGTAACGCTGTTCAACGTCTTTCAAACCATGGAATTTGTCTGGAAGCGGGCGAAGCGCTTTTGTTAAAAAGACAAATTCTTTCGCTTTAACGGATAATTCGCCTACATTTGTTTTAAAAACGGTTCCTTTGACCCCAACGATGTCACCCAAGTCTACTGAATTGTAGATTTCGTATGACTCATCGCCAATGGCGTCTTTGCGAACATAAATTTGGATTTGGCCTTGCAGATCTTGAACATGCGCAAATCCTGCTTTTCCTTTTCCGCGTTTGGTCATAATACGACCGGCAATCACAACTTCGTGTGGATTTTCTTCAAGTTCTTCTTTAGAAAACTCACCGTATTGATTGATGACTTCTTGAGAAGTGTGCGTACGTTCAAAACGTGCGCCAAAAGGATCCATTCCTTGTTCTCTGAAAGCCTGCATCTTTTGCCGTCTCACCAATAATTGATCATTTAACTCTTCTGACATGTCCTACACTCCTTTATTTATAAAAACCACGCTCGTTCGTGTATTAATCTATTGTACACAATTTCTCTTCAATCTACATAGAAAGCTGCCATAAATTTGAGGCGGCTTGTACTTTCCGCTTGAATTGCATCTTTTTTTATCTTCCGTTATCCAATAAAGTCTTCAAGGCTAATGTATGTTTTCCATAAACGGACGCCTTGCGCCGATGGTTTGACTTCATCCTTTAAAAACGCTGCAATCTCTACTAAGGGGATGAGCACGAAATCTCTTTCGTACATGCGTGGATGCGGAACGACAAGCCGTTCTGTCTGAATCGCCTCTTGATTATAAAGCAAGATATCGAGGTCTATGGTCCGGGGGCCCCACCTGATGAGGCGCTTTCGATCCAAACTCTGTTCAATTTCTTGGCATACATCCAATAAGTCGATTGCTGTCATGTCGGTGTGAAGACAAACCACCATATTCAAAAACGGCTCCTGGTCTGTATAACCGACAGGATCTGTTTCGTACAAAGAAGAAATGCTTTGTACCATAATTCGTGGATGCTGATCCAATAATTTCACGGCTTGCTTCAGCATATCGAAACGGTCTCCCATATTCGAGCCTAGCGAGAGGTAACTGATATTCATGCGAACTCCCCTCGTGTTAAGTCAATCGCGACGGATTTGTAATGGCCCGGAATCGGAGGGTCGGGTTTAATCAACTGCACCCGAATTCCTTTAACAAGCGGAAATTCCGATAAGATGCGGCTTGCCACTTCTTCCGCGACAGCTTCTACCAGTTTTTTCGGTTCGCCTTCCACTACAGATTTACACGTTTCATAAACTTCTCCGTAATGCACCGTATGTTCCAGCGCATCCGTCTCGCCTGCCCGCCTTAAATCAACCGCCAGCGAAACCGTCAAACGAAAGCGCTGACCGAGTTTGGTTTCTTCCGGAAAAACTCCATGATATCCGTAAAACTGCATCTCATTTAGATGAATAAAATCCATTACTCCACCCCTTTATAATTTCGTTTACCAGTTAAGACATCCATCATATGCACCGTACGGCTTGTTTCTTTCACATCATGAACTCTGACGATATGGCAGCCTCGCTCAACGCCATAGCACACCGTCGCTAAAGATCCTTCTAAACGTTCGGCAACAGGCAAATCCAATACTTTACCGATCAGCGATTTACGGGAAGTTCCAAGCAGCACAGGATAGCCAAGCGCAACGAATTGATCGAGATGCTGCATCATTTCAATATTTTGAGCAGTCGTTTTCCCAAAGCCAATACCGGGATCTAGCCATATGTGCGCTTTTTGGACTCCCGCATCCAAAGCGATCTGGATGCTGTTCTCCATATCTTTCTGTACATCTTCCCAGAAATTAACGTATGACGTATCGTTACGGTTGTGCATTAGAATGATTGGCACATTCCACTTGGCTGCAACGGCTGCGATTTCCGGTTCGTATTTAGCTCCCCAAATATCATTGATAATGTGGGCGCCAGCTGCAATCGCCGCCTCTGCCACTGCCGCTTTATAGGTATCGACGGAAATAAGAGCATTTGCCTCTTTGGCCAAAGCCTGGATAACCGGTACAACCCGATTGATTTCTTCTTCATCCGAAATCATGGTATAGCCCGGCCGGGTTGATTCACCGCCGACATCGATAATATCCGCTCCATCCTCCACCATTTGTTTAGCACGAAAGACTGCATTTTCGATGGTCGTGTAATTGCCTCCATCCGAAAAAGAATCCGGTGTAATGTTCAAAATCCCCATTACCCACGTTTTTTCTTCGAAGTTGATCTCCATTATGTACACCTGCACTTTCTAGTAGTTTCCATTGCCTTATCTTAACGCGAATGAACCCCTTTTTGCCACACAAAAAAGAGTATGCCAGAAGCACACTCTTTTTTCAGAAACACTTATTTTTCTTCGTCGAATTGGTAAAGCGGCGTGCTCAAATAGCGTTCGCCGTTTGACGGGATGATTGCCAATACTTTTTTCCCTTTGCCCAGGCGTTTTGCTAATTGAAGCGCTGCATAGATCGCCGCTCCAGAAGAAACGCCGCCTAAAATGCCTTCTTCACGAGCTGCTTTGCGAGCCGTTTCATAAGACTGATCATTGGTTACTTGAATGATTTCGTCGTAGATTTTCGTATCTAAGATATCTGGAACAAACCCTGCGCCGATTCCTTGGATTTTATGCGGGCCTGGCTTGCCGCCTGAAAGAACAGGTGAATCTGTCGGTTCTACAGCCGCAATAAGGATTTCAGGATATTTCTCTCTTAACACTTGGCCAGCTCCGGTGATTGTACCGCCTGTACCGATCCCAGATACGAAAGCATCTAGTTGGTCACCCATTGTTTCCACGATTTCCGGACCCGTCGTTAAACGGTGGATTTCAGGATTTGCTTCGTTTTTAAATTGCTGCGGCATAAACCAGCCATTTTCAGCTGCTAATTTTTCTGCCGTTTTGATGGCGCCATTCGGTCCGTTCATGCCGTCAGGGCCTGGAGTCAATACAAGTTCAGCGCCGTAAGCACGCAATAAATTCCGGCGTTCCATGCTCATCGTTTCCGGCATAACCAATACAGATTTGTAGCCTTTAGCAGCAGCAATCATTGCTAAGCCGATACCTGTGTTTCCACTAGTCGGTTCAATAATCGTGTCGCCTTCTTTTAAATCGCCGTGCTTTTCAGCAGCTTCGATCATCGCTAACGCAATGCGGTCTTTCACACTGCTGCCCGGGTTGAAATATTCCAATTTCAAATAAACTTCTGCATCCTCCGAACCTGTCAGACGGTTTAACTTTACGATAGGTGTTTGGCCGATCAAGTCAGCCACAGAATTTCCAATACGCGCCATTTGTCAACACTCCTAATCCCTACTAATTTTATCTGCATTATACTTTCTTCATCGTATCAGTGTTTTTGGAACTCTGTCAAATTGTATGAATCATTCAAAAAGGAGGCATCCCAAATTAATTTCGGGACACCTCCTTATCGAATTCATTAACAGCAAGGGGCTTTCCAATAAGTTTTTGCTCATTGAAAAACCCCTCATTTCACTCGCTATAAAACCATTCGGCATCAAATTCGTTCCAAAATGCTTCAGGCGTTACCGATTGCGGCAATTGCTCCAATGCCAGCTCGCGGCTAATATGCCCTGAAACTTCCTTGAAAGAAAAAGTTTGTCCATCCGCTTTTTCTGTAACGGTGATAATCGCGATATCTCCATTTTCCAAGGTCAACGGTTTTGACCATTTTCCGATATCCAATGAAGACGCTGTTTCAGAGATGACCGCATCAACAGAGGATTGCTTCGGAGAAATATACCCGATATCTCCTCCCAAACTGCCGCTCGCTGTATCAATCGAAAGTTCTCTCGCTAAAGCTTCGAAAGAAGAGCCGTCTTCAAGCTCAGCAATGGCTTCTTCTGCTTTTTGCATCGAATCAACCACGATCATGCGTGTACGATACGCATCTGGTACATCGTAAAGCGACTGATTTTCTTCGTAGAAGGCTTTGATTTGCTCCTCTTCAACGACGACGTCTTTTGTCAGCACTTTCTCTAGAATCAATTGCGCTTTCAATTTGTCGCGCACCCGCTCCGAATCTCCTGCAAAAAGAGCGGTTTCGGTGCTATCTTGAGCAGAGCGTAGCATGGCCAGTTCAAGATCCACTTCTTTATCCGTGACTTTGATGTCGTATTCCTTGGCCGCCGTCTCCATCACTTTCTGGTTGACCAATTCAAGCAAAGTGTCCCGGCCGTGCCGGTCTTCCATTGCCGCCAACCACTCTTCGCGCGTAATTTCGTCACCACTGACAGAAGCCACTTCTTCATTGGTTCCGCCTTTGTCATTCGGAATCAGCCACGCAATAAACCATAGTAAATTTCCGAGAAACAAAATGAGCAACAGGACAAGCAACGGCCCTGTTTTTAATTTTCGTCTTGGGCGCCCGGGTTCTGCCGGTGAAGGTGCGGGCCGCCGGCGATTAAGATTGGAGCTCATCGATGAACGCTTCTAATTCCTCTTTAGAATACTGGTACGTTTCCAGGCAGAAATGGCACTGGGCCTCAGCCATTCCATCTTCGCTGATCATCTGTTCAAGTTCCTTTTGCCCAAGGCCAATAAGCCCTGCTGCAAATCGTTCTTTTGAACAATTGCATTCAAATTTCACCGGCATTGTATCTAAGATCTGAATATTTCCTTCTCCAAGCACTTCTTCTAATATTTGCTGCGGGTTCAATCCGCGTTGAATCATTTTGGAAACCGGCTCAATCGAAGCTAAGCGTTTTTCCAATTGGCTGATGACTTCGTCTTCGGTATCCGGCATCAACTGAATGATAAATCCGCCTGCTGCCAAGATGGAATTGTCCGTATCGACTAAGACACCCAAACCGACAGAAGAAGGCACTTGTTCAGACACTGCGAAATAATAAGTGAAATCTTCCGCAATTTCCCCTGAAACGATCGGGCTCTGGCCCGTGAAGTTTTCGCGAAGGCCTAAATCTTTCACGACCGAAAGCATCCCTTCTTGCCCAACTGCCCGGCGCACATCCAATTTCCCTTTTTCATTCAAATCAAAATGCGTCTGCGGGTTTGTGACATAGCCGCGCACGCCGCCTGTCGCATCGCTGTCCACGAGGATGGTTCCAATCGGGCCTCCGCCATCAATTTTGATGGTGACTTTATTGTCTCCTTTGAGCATCGCCCCAAGCATAACACCGCCCGTCATGGTGCGCCCTAATGCAGCCGAAGCTGTCGGCCACATCATGTGGCGCCGCTGCGCTTCAGCGACCGTTTCAGTCGTATCGACTGCAAAAGCACGGACACTTCCGTTAAAAGCCAATCCGCGCACTAAATAATCTCCCACTGTGATCGTTCCTTTCTTTACGCTTGATTGCGTTTGTATATTAAATATAACCCTTTTAACGTCAAAAATGGGTCCACTTTATCGATTATGGCGGATTCGTTGGCAATTAGCGAGGCCATTCCGCCTGTTGCAATTACGGTTGGCTTCTTCCGGCTTTGCGCTTTCATGCGGCTGACAATGCCTTCTGCCTGGCCTACATATCCATAGACGATGCCCGATTGCATGGCGGCTACTGTATTTCGGCCCACGACATGGGACGGCTGAATGATTTCGATGCGCGGCAATTTTGAAGCACGGTCATAGAGAGCTTCTGTTGAAATCCCAATGCCTGGAGCAATGGCGCCTCCCATATACTGCTCCTGTTCATCGATATAGCAGTACGTCGTCGCTGTCCCAAAGTCTACAATGATAAGCGGAGCCGCGTATTCGTGGATGGCAGCCACGGCATTGACAATCCGGTCTGCCCCCACTTCTTTCGGATTATCGTATTTAATATTCAATCCCGTCTTAACGCCCGGACCAACCACTACAGGGGCCAGGTGGAAATACTTTTGACACATCCGCTCCAACGAAAACATAATGGGCGGAACAACTGAAGACATGATAATGCCCTTAATGTCGTTAAACGCCAAAGCTGCATCATTCAATAAAGCTTTGATCTGCATGCCGAATTCATCTTCTGTTTTATGGCGGACTGTTTCTAAGCGCCAATGATAAGCGAGTTGCTCTCGCTCATAAATGCCTAAAACAATATTGGTGTTGCCGACATCCATTACTAAAATCATATTTACGTCCCCATTTATCAACAATTTTTCCAACACATCATACCATATTTTTAGACAAATTTGAAAATGCCTCGTTCAAATTCGTTTCCCATTTGAGCGAATGAAAAAAAAGCTGCTTGCCGTCCCCTTTAAAGGATTCAGCAAACAGCTTTTTGATTTCATTTTACTTACGGTCTTCCTGGATTGGTCCGCGCGCTTCGCCTGTTTGGCCTTCTTTTGGCAAATCGCCTGCCGAAGGATCAGAAGGAGCACCGATTGCATCCGGATTTACTTCGTTGTCTTTTTTCAGATTCGGTGTAGTTGAATCATCGCCGAAATCTCCGTTTAACGCTTCATACGAGCGCTCAGGAAGTGTTCCGTGTTCTTTCAAGTGAAGAATTTGAGCCGCATCCAGCGTTTCAACTTCAAGCAATGTAGTCGCAATCAATTCAAGCAACTCTTTCTTTTCAGTCAGAATTTCTTTCGTGCGGATATACTGCTCTTTGATGATGCGTTGGATTTCTTGGTCAATCTCGAAAGCAATTGCATCTGAGTAGTTTTGTTCTGAGTTGAAGTCACGGCCCAAGAAGACGTTTCCGCCTTGCGCCTGACCGAATTGAATCGGCCCAATCTTATCACTCATCCCGTACTCGGTTACCATGCTGCGTGCAATAGCTGTCGCGCGTTGGAAATCATTGTGGGCACCAGTAGAAACTTCACCAAAAATCAAATCTTCCGCTACACGGCCACCAAGCAAGCCAGCAATCTTATCGAGCAATTCCGGTTTCGTCATAAAGTAACGATCTTCTCTTGGAAGCATGACAGCATAGCCGCCTGCTTGTCCACGAGGAACAATGGTTACTTTGTGCACAACATCTGCATCATCCAATGTCAAGCCGACAACGGTATGGCCAGATTCGTGGAAAGCCACGATATTGCGTTCTTTTTTCGAAATGACACGATTCTTTTTAGCAGGTCCCGCAATAACACGGTCAGATGCTTCATCCAGATCGGACATATCGATTTTCAATTTATTGCGTCTTGCAGCAACAAGTGCCGCTTCGTTTAAGAGGTTCTCTAAATCCGCTCCTGAGAAACCAGGTGTACGTTGAGCGATAGCTTTCAAATCAACGTTTTCCTCAAGCGGTTTATTGCGTGCATGAACTTTCAATACTTCTTCGCGGCCTTTTACGTCTGGACGTCCAACCGTAATTTGGCGGTCAAAACGGCCTGGGCGCAGAAGTGCCGGATCCAGAATATCTGGACGGTTAGTCGCTGCAATGATGATGACGCCTTCGTTTGCGCCGAAACCATCCATTTCAACTAGCAATTGGTTCAAAGTTTGTTCGCGCTCATCGTGTCCGCCGCCGAGGCCAGCGCCACGTTGACGCCCTACTGCATCAATTTCATCGATGAAAATGATACAAGGTGAATTCTTTTTCGCATTTTCGAAAAGGTCACGAACTCGGGAAGCCCCGACTCCGACGAACATCTCAACGAAATCCGATCCACTGATTGAGAAGAACGGAACACCCGCTTCTCCAGCAACTGCACGAGCCAAAAGTGTTTTACCAGTACCCGGAGGCCCGACAAGCAAGATCCCTTTTGGAATGCGTGCACCGATATCAGCAAATCTGCGTGGATCTTTCAGGAAGTCAACCACTTCCACAAGTTCCTGTTTCTCTTCGTCTGCCCCGGCAACATCCGGGAAGCGGACTTTATGCTTTTGATCGTCATACAGCTTCGCTTTGCTTTTACCGAAGTTCATCACTCGGCCGCCACCGCCGCCTTGTGATTGGTTAAGCAGGAAGAAGAAGAGGATGAAGATGATGATGAAAGGAATGATCCCCGTGAAGAATGAAACCCAACCGCTTGTCTGCGGAGCTTTCAAGTAATTTACTTCAACGCCATCTTGTGCTTTTGCGACAGCATCGATTTCAGCTGTCAATGCTTCGTTTTCCAATGGAATATTGGTAATGAAAGATTCGCCTTCTTCATAGCCGGCCATCTTCCCTGTTACTTCATAAACCATGGCATCTGGCTGAATGGTTACTTCCGTGATTTCGCCACTCTCCAGCGCGTCCAGAAATTCGTTATATCCTATATTTTTAGTCGGTTGGTTACTATTGTTAAATGTTCCCAAGATACCGATAATAACAAGGAAAATCAGTAAATAAAATATGGTGTATCGAAATATCCGATTCATCCTAAGCCTCCTCACAAAGTTTCCCAAAACTATACTAAATACTAACATAGGAACATTTAAGCATACAACGAAAAGCCCTTGCCGTTGCCGACAACTCCAACGTCTGTGACCAACTCTTGACTATTCTTCTTCCCCGCTGTAAACAGAAGGTTTTAGAACACCGATATACGGCAAGTTACGGTATTTTTCAGCGTAATCCAATCCGTATCCGACCACAAATGCATCCGGAACTTCGAATCCGATGTAATCCGCTTTCAAATCCACTTTGCGTCCAGACGGTTTATCAAGCAATGTAACGATTTTAATGGAATTTGCTTTCCGGTATTTAAATAGATCCACCAAATAACTAAGTGTCAATCCACTGTCAATAATATCTTCAATGATGAGAAGATCGCGGCCTTCCACACTTGCATTCAAATCTTTGATGATTTTTACTTCACCTGAAGAAACTGTCGCGTTGCCGTAACTTGAAACATCCATGAAATCCATTTCCACATAGCTGTCCATACGCTTCATCAAATCTCCCATAAACGGCATTGCGCCTTTTAATACGCCAATCGCCAAAGGATATTTGTCTGCGTAGTCACGCGCTAAAATAGCACCTAATTCTTTTGCCTTTTCCTGCAAACGTTCTTCAGTAATCAATACTTCTTCAATGTCTTTCTCTAGCATGGTGGACCTCCTATAATCCGCTTTTTGCGATCTTAACATATTGTTCAATTAATACCCAATCGTCTTCCGGCCGCTTTTTGCGGCTAAAAAAACAAGAATGGCGTAAACCTGGCACTAGCAGAACATCACCTTCTGCCGCTGCAATGACTGGCCAATTTTCCCGTTGCAGAGTAGGCACTTTTTCGTCAATCATCAAGCGTGCCACTTTTTTGGGGTGCTCCATTCCAGCAAGCTGGATGCGATCTCCCGGTTTTCGGTTCCTCAACACCATCGATGGCCTTTTCGCGGAATCGAAATACCAATAGGCGGCATGTTCTTCGTTGATTTGGCTGACCGGCACTGCTTTGTAGCGAAAACCATTCATTATTTCAGACCACTCCGTAGATATAGTGGAAATAACTCGTTGTTTCGGTTCAACCGATAAACGCCGGCCGAATAAAACCGTGTCGTACTCGCGAACCATCTGATAATGACCTGGCAAATGCAAAAAAACAGTACCTGACGAACTTCCCATCATTTCTCGGATTTGTTCTGCCAACTGCTTATTAATCGGCACTTCCTGCTCATTATATAGATAATTTAATAGTAGTAGAACCATTCTTTTTTGTAAAGCAAGTGCTTCTCCTGCGAACTTTTCCGCCGATAAAGAAATGCTTTCCTCATCGAAAACAGCTATTTCCTCCAATTTTATGCGGGCAAGCTCTTCGATGAACTGCCGGTCTTCCTGGATCGTTTCCGCAAGTTCTGCGAAATGTTCGGAAGCTCGGGGGTTCTCTTTTTTCAAAAGAGGCAAGATGGTATGGCGCACACGATTTCTCGTATAAGCCGTTTCTGCATTGCTGGAGTCTTCCCGATGGTTGATCTTTTCTTCAGCTGCATAGTTTGCCACTTCATCCCTCGTCACAGCGAGCAGCGGACGAACCAATTCACCGACTCCAAAAGGACGGCGCACCGGCATTCCGAAGTTGGCCGTTTCAAGCGTTCCCCGTAGACCCGATAGAAGAATGGTTTCAAGCTGATCGTCTGCATGATGGGCAGTCGCTAATTTATTGGCGCCGCTGGTGTTAAGAATTTCAGCGAAATACGCATAGCGCTGTTCCCGGCAAACTTGCTGTTTGTTGCCGCCTTCCGCCTTTAAGATGGCAGGAATCGGGATGTCCCGGCTAAAACAGCGGATACTCCATTCCCGGCACAGGCTTTCTGTGAAAATCCGGTCCTGCAAAGACTCTTCTCCTCGCAGCATATGATTTACATGCACGGCAGAAAGTCGAATGCCGTAATGCTGTTCGTGGGTTTTCAAGAAATGCAGCAAGACCAATGAATCGATTCCTCCAGAACACCCCACCAATACATGGTCTCCTCGTTCAAGCAAACGATGGCTCTCAATATAATCCATCAATTTCTGATGAAATGTGTTCATGAACCAGCCACCTCTTTTTGTTTCAATTTCAGTGTTCCAATACGCGATCAAATTATTTTCAACTTGCAATTGACACACCATCTATTCGATAGTATGATATTAAATGTTCGTTTAAACAAGGCGGCGTAGCTCAGCTGGCTAGAGCGTACGGTTCATACCCGTGAGGTCGGGGGTTCGATCCCCTCTGCCGCCATCATTTTTTCAAAAGCAGCATCCACACCGGATGCTGCTTTTTTTCATGCCAAAAAATCTTCTATTTGCTTGCGGTGATGGGCATCATGCTCAAGAATGCCCGCAAAATATGCAGCCGGATCCATTTCTCGCTGGCCGATGTGAAAATGGGAATGCCATTTTGCGTCTGTCATGCCTTCAATTTCCTGTACCAACAAGGCACGCTGCTTTTGGGCATGGGCCAACACTTCTTGGAATTTCATTGAAGCTACCGGTTTTACTGCGGCTTCATTAAACGCATCCACATCCGGCAATCTCTCCACTTCCGCACCTTGTTCCATTTGGGGCAAACGCTGCTCCCTCATAAAACGGTCCCATTCAGCCAAATGCATAATGATTTGGGCAATCGACCATTTCCCTTCAGCAATCGCCGTGTTCGCTTCCGCTTCCGTTTTCACCGAGGTATTCAGTGAGGCTAAAAAAACTTCATAATCATTCATCCCATTAATCAGTTGCGGTTTTTCCATCCTTGCACCCCTCCAGCTTTGTTTTATAAAAAAAACGCTTCCCAATTGAGAAGCGTTTCAGTTTAAATTGTTAAGCTGTATTGAAGCATTTTCCTATGCTATTAAAACAGCTAGCAAGTTAGCCTCTTCTTGCACCGCGGCCACCGCGTTTAGATTCTGTAGCGCGTTTTAAAGAAGTCAAATTGTCTTCGCTTTCTTTTAGGAACTTCGCCATTTTTGTTTCAAAGTTCTCTTTAGGAGCACGCTCAAACGAACGGTTGTTGCTTGGACGTGGACGTTGTGGGCGGTCTGGACGCTGTGGTGCGCCTTCTGGCTGCGGCTTCGCTTTACGAATTGAAAGGCCGATTTTTCCATCAGCTTCCACATTCATAACCTTCACTTCTACCATTTCGCCAACTTTAAGATGGTCATTGATGTCCTTGACATAATTGTCAGCGACTTCACTGATATGCACGAGGCCTGTTGCACCGGTTGGAAGCTGAACGAACGCTCCAAAATTTGTAATACCTGTAACTTTACCTTCTAACTTGCTGCCTACTTCAATCGACATAAAAAAAATGCTCCTCCTTAAAAATTAAAATGACACCGACTTGGGCCATAAACTCTTTATAACGGGCACGTGTCCCACTTTTTATTATAACCATCAAAAAAAGAGTGTCAACTGACTACTCTTTTTCATCGGCTTTTTCTTTTGTTTTTGGGTCCTCATTTGGCAGGGTGAAAATGATTTCCCCGTCCTCAGATAAAAAGTATTCTTTACGCGCTAATTTCGCAATGTATTCATCATCGTTCAACAACAAAATCTGCTCTTCGAGTTTCTTCTGCTCTTTTTCCGCTTTTTCAAGCGAAGCCAGTGTTTCCGCCCGCATCTGCTCTTTTTCAGAAATGGTCTGGGATTGGGCATAAATAGTGGTGCCGATCCAAATGCTCGCCATGAGCACCAAAATACCGAAAACAGACAGACGTCTGAATAACCGGACTTTATGGGCTTGATGACGCTTTTCTTTCCGTTCAACCGAGCGGACATAGTCATTGCGAATTGAAGCGACTTCGCGCTGCTCCGACGGCTTTTCTCTCTTCAAACTCATGACTCTTCCCTCCTCCGACTCACTTTGTTGCCATTATACATGAAAAACCCAGTAATTATAAGGTTTTTTTGCAATTCTTACTACTTTTGAAACATTTCTGGGAAAAAAATTACTTGAACATTCTTTTAAATTAATAAAAATACTGTTGACTTAATTTTTATACATTATATAATAATAGTCATTATTCAAAAACGCTTGATTTTATTCATAAAAATACTTTTTACTCAAATGAAAATTTATAAATATGCATTATTAATGAATAAAGAATGGAGTGGACATATGACAGGCTTGTTAACACTTTCGAACGGAATCAGCTTTAAAGGGCAGTGGCACGGCGCTAAAACAGCCATTCAAGGCGAAATTGTTTTTTTCACGGGCATGACGGGATACGAAGAAGTGTTGACTGACCCTTCCTATAAGGGACAGATCATCGTCTTTTCTTATCCATTAATCGGCCAATACGGCATCCAAAGCCAGCATATTCAATCAGAGAAGATTCAGGCAGCTGGAATTGTCGTAGTGGAGCTTTACGAAGGGCCTTTAGAAAAAGGGGCCATTTCCCTCGGTGACTTTGCAGCAAGGGGCCAAGTTCCGATTTTAGCCGGCGTAGACACTCGCTCCATTATTCAGATTGTCCGCGAATACGGGACGATGCAGTCAGAAATGAGCCCATTCACTTCTTCCGTAATTTCATGGAACCCCATCCAAACCGACTTTTTCCCGGAACACCAGCACACAGAGGAAATTACAGTATTCGGCGATGGAGACATTCACATCGGCCTAATTGATTTCCATTTTAAATCTTCTATATTAACGGAATTGCTGCAGCGCAAATGCAAAGTCAGCATTCTCCCCTATAATTTACTGACTGAGAAGCTGGATGCACTTCAACTGGACGGCTTGCTGTTTTCCAACGGCCCTGGCGACCCCGCTGCCTTAGCCCCGCTGTTTCCGGTTTACCGGGACTGGGCAGAACGCTATCCCACTTTCGGGATTTGCCTCGGCCATCAGATTATCGCTTCCGCTTTCGGCGCCCGAACGACGAAATTGCCTTATGGCCATCGCGGCGCCAATCATCCAGTCATCCATACAAAGACGCAGCAAGTGACAATGAGTTCCCAAAATCACAGCTACGTCGTAGAAGATGCAAGCATATCGGAAACGCCGCTTTCCATTCTTTATAAAAACGTCAATGACGGCAGCATCGAAGGATTGAGCCATCCCGAACTTCCGCTACTGACGGTCCAATTTCATCCGGAAGCAGCGCCAGGACCCGCTGAACACCAAGAACTATTCAGCCAGTTTCTCGCATTAATCCAACAGAAAAAGAAGGTGACCTTACATGCCTAAAAAGCCCGCCATCCAAAAAGTGCTAGTGATCGGTTCCGGCTCCATTGTCATCGGACAAGCTGCCGAATTCGATTATTCAGGAACTCAAGCCTGCCTTGCTTTGAAAGATGAAGGCATCGAAGTGGTTCTCGTCAATAACAACCCGGCCACGATCATGACGGATAAAACCATTTCCCATAAAGTCTATTTCGAACCGCTGACAGTCGACAGCCTTGTCCGCATTCTCGAAAAAGAACGTCCCGATGGTTTGCTCGCTACAGTCGGCGGACAAACCGGATTGAATTTAGCAATGGCTTTATCGGATTCCGGCATCCTCGCCAAATACGGCGTCTCGCTGCTTGGCACCGATATGGATTCGATCAAGCAAGCAGAAGACCGTGAACAGTTCCGTGCACTGATGAATAAATTGGAACAGCCTGTCCCAAGCAGCGATATCATTTATTCCATTGAAGAAGCATTGAAATTTGCCGATACAGCCGGCTATCCATTGATCGTCCGCCCTGCCTATACTTTGGGCGGTTTTGGCGGCGGCATCGCTGCAAATGAGGCTGCATATGTCTCGCTTGTTGCACAAGGTTTAAGCGCGAGTCCTATCCAGCAATGCCTGGTAGAAAAAAGCATTGCCGGCTACAAGGAAATTGAATATGAAGTGATGCGCGACCAAAACGGCACCTGCATCACAGTATGCAATATGGAAAATATGGATCCTGTCGGCGTACATACAGGCGACTCGATTGTAGTGGCTCCGAGCCAGACATTGAATGACCGCGAGTACCATATGCTCCGTACTGCATCGATCAACATTATTGATGCACTCGGGATTGTCGGTGCCTGCAATGTCCAATTCGCCTTGCATCCTGAAACTTCCGCTTATTATTTAATCGAAGTCAATCCCCGGGTCAGCCGTTCTTCGGCGCTTGCTTCTAAAGCGACCGGCTACCCGATTGCAAAAATTGCAGCGAAACTGGCGATCGGATACACCTTGGATGAATTGAAAAATCCAGTGACCGGTACGACATTTGCGAGTTTTGAACCTGCACTCGACTATGTCACCGTGAAAATTCCGCGCTGGCCATTTGATCAATTCCACCAGGCGAACCGCACACTCGGGACGCAGATGAAAGCGACTGGCGAAGTGATGGCCATTGAACGCAGCATGGAAGCCGCTTTCCAAAAAGCGATCCGCTCGCTCGATATGCCGCTCGACGGTTTCCGCTTGCCGGCACTCGCTGAATTGCCGACAGCGACTCTAGAAAAGATGGCCTCAGAACCGGACGACCGCCGGCTCTTCGTGCTGTTCGAATTGCTGATCCGCAATAAAACCGTAAAGCAAGTGCAGGAAATGACTGCAATTGCCCCTTACTTCTTATACGTTTTGAAGCGCATCGTTGATGAATGGCATAAATTGCATTTATTGTCCTGGAACAGTATGACCTATAGCCGCTTAAAGCAAGCGAAAGCGCTCGGTTTCAGCGATAAGCAATTAGCCGATCTGTGGCATGTCTCTCCGGCTGAAATCTGGGGCCAGCGCAAAAGCTGGAGCCTATTCCCTTCTTACCGGGTGATTGATACATGTGCGGCGGAATTCCGTTCGCAGACCAATTACCTGTACTCCACTTGGAACGGCCAGGCGGACGAACGAAAATCTACGAAGAAAAAAGTGGCAGTGATCGGGTCAGGCCCTATCCGGATCGGACAAGGCATCGAATTCGATTATTGCTGCGTGCATAGCGTGCTCGCTCTTCAAAAGCATGGCTATGAAGCCATTATGATCAATAACAACCCAGAGACGGTATCCACCGATTACGAAATCGCGGATGCGTTGTATTTTGAACCGATGACGGCTGAAGACATTTTGAATGTGCTCGACTTCGAAGGCATCACGCAAGTCATCGTCCAGTTCGGTGGCCAGACTTCACTGAATGTGGCAGCGGAACTGGAAGAGGCAGGCATCACAATTCTTGGTTCCGAAGTGGATCTATTGGATCAAATGGAAGACCGGGAACGATTTTATGGATTTTTGGAATCGATCGGCCTGCCTGTTATTCCAAGCTTCACAGCTGGGACACTGGAAGAAGTTCAAGAGTTTGCCGGCATTCTCGGCTATCCGGTCATGCTGCGTCCGTCTTACGTCATCGGCGGCAAAGGCATGACGGTTTTGCATGACGAGCAAGAATTACAACAATGGCTGATGCAAACGGCCATGTCTTACCCCGTACTCGTGGATCATTTCATTACCGGAAAAGAAGTGGAAGCGGATATTTTATCGGACGGAGAAAATGTATGGATTTCCGCTGTCTTTGAGCATATTGAAGGCACCGGCGTCCATTCCGGCGACAGTATTTCCATTACGCCGCCAGTTTCGCTGTCTTCCGAAGCACTCGCAAAATTGACAGCGACCGCGCGGCATATCGCAGGCAATATGAAATACACGGGTTTATTCAACATCCAGTTTGTTTACGAAGGCGATCAATTATTCGTCATGGAAATAAACCCGGGCTTCCCGTACTGTGCCGATCAGCTCAAAAGCCACCGACGTCCCGCTTGTGCAATTGGCGACGGCATTGATGCTCGGTGTGCCTTTTGAGGAACTCGGCATCGAGGAATTATACAATGGACAACCGGAATATACCGTAAAGGCTCCGGTGTTTTCACATATTAAACTGCCGGGCTTGTCCGCTGTCCTCTCACCTGAAATGATGTCGACGGGAGAAGTCATCGGCAGCAGCCGGGACTCCAGTCTTGCGATGCAAAAAGCGCTGGACGGTGCATCTCAGCAATTGGCTTCACTAAAAGGCGGCGGCACCATTTTCATTACTGAAGCCTCGCTTCCGCTGATTGATGAGAAATTCTGGAAAGATCAAGGCTTCGCCTTTCAAACAGAAACAGCGACGCCGTTTGAAGAGTGGCTGAAAACGGACGATAAGAAAGCGTATATCGATTTAGTCCCCGATCCCGATAAAATCCAGGCAGCTGCAGCTGCTGTCCACCGTCTTCACGTTTGGACACGCACAGAAACCATCGGTGCTTTTCAAGAACATGTCAAAGCGATCAACGGAAATACGAAAGGAGTGCTTGTACAATGACCACGATTTTGCCCTATGCCCCACAGCTTGCCCAAAAACACATGCTGTCGCTAAAAGATTACAGCAGCTCAGAGATTTTGGATTTGCTTGAGCTCGCTGCAGAATTGAAGAAACCGGAAAACAAATACCTGCCTTTATTGGAAGGCAAAGTGCTCGGCATGATCTTCGAAAAATCGTCCACCCGTACACGTGTGTCTTTTGAAGCCGGCATGCTGCAGCTCGGCGGCCATGCGATGCATCTCAGTACACGGGACATCCAGATGGGGCGCGGTGAAACGATTTCAGATACCGCACAAGTTTTATCCGGCTACCTCGATGGCATCATGATCCGGACATTTGACCAGGCAACGGTCCAGGAAATGGCGGACCATAGTTCGGTCCCGGTCATCAATGGGTTAACAGATGATTTTCATCCATGCCAAGTGCTTGCCGACCTCCTGACGATCCAAGAACATTTCGGCAGCTGTGCAGGAAAGAAAATGGCTTATATCGGTGATGCCAATAATATGGCGAATTCACTGATGATCGGTGCAGCGAAAGTCGGAATGGACATCTCCATCGCGTCTCCTGCCGCTTATGCACCGAAATCTGAAATGGTTGAACTGGCTCAAACGATTGCACTGCAAACTGGGGCAACCATACAGATTACAATCGATCCCGTCGAGGCAGTCAAAGGCTGTGACGTGATTTATACGGATGTCTGGGCGAGCATGGGCCAGGAAGCGGAAGCGCTGGAGCGTCTGGAACATTTCCAGGGGTATCAAGTGAACGAAGAACTGGCAGCGCATGCGAACCCGGATTATATTTTTATGCACTGCCTTCCTGCCCACCGCGAAGAAGAAGTATCGACCGCCGTTCTTGAAGGTCCGCACTCAGTCGTTTTCCAGGAAGCCAAAAATCGATTGCATGCACAGAAAGCTTTGCTTGTTGCCTTAATGGCCGACTAATAAACACAAAAAAGCTGTTCCAGAAGCGTTTGGCTTCCGGAACAGCTTTTCATTTTCCAAACCCTCACGCTTCGTCATCGATGAATTCGGGTTCTACTTTATCCAGCTTTTCTTCTTTTAAGATGGTGTACATATTGGCCGTCTCTTCTTTTCGGGCATTTTCTTTCAACATATCCACACGCACCGTTACGACTTTCTGCCCGAACCGGATCTGCAATTCGTCATTTTCTTTGATGACCGAGCTTGCTTTTGCTTTATTGCCGTTTACGGTAATCCGTCCTTGGTCAGCTACTTCTTTTGCCAAAGTCCGGCGTTTGATCAAGCGTGAAACTTTCAAAAATTTATCCAGACGCATCGTCATTCTTCCCTTCTTGCCAATGTTTTGGCTTCGTTCCAAAATTCATCTAATTGCGCTAATGTATAATCGCTGAAATTGCCGCTTCCTTCGCTGACGCGCTTTTCAACATGGCTGAAGCGCTGCTGGAATTTCCGGTTGGCATGGACCATGGCCTCTTCAGGCGACAATTGGTAAAAGCGGGCAATGTTGACGAGGGTAAACAGCAGATCGCCCAGTTCATCGAGCTGCCGCTCTTTGGAACCTTTCGCCGCTTCCGCTTGAAACTCCTGCAATTCTTCCGCGAATTTCTCCCATGCCCCATCTGCATCCGACCAGCTAAAGCCGACTTTCGCCGCTTTTTTCTGGTAATTGTAAGACGTCATCAAAGAGGAACTGTAGCGTTCCTGTCCGCCAAGAATGGAAGCCGACTGCGGTTTTTCCTGTGCTTTGATCGCTTGCCAGTTTGATACAACTTCATCTGATGTTGCCGCTTCGGCATCACCGAAAACATGCGGATGGCGGCGGATCATTTTGGCGCTGACCGTTGACAGCACATCTTCCAGCTGGAAATAGCCATTGTCCTGGCCAATTTGCGCATGCAGGAATACTTGGAGCAGCACATCGCCCAGTTCTTCGGCTATCGCTTCGTCATCTTCTTCTTCAATCGCCTGGAGCAGCTCGTGGGCCTCTTCCAATAGATACGGACGCAATGATTCATGCGTCTGCTCCCGGTCCCAAGGGCAGCCTTCAGGGCTTCTTAAACGGGCAACGATTTGGCGGAACGTCTGCCATTCTTTTAAGCGGTCCATCTGATCCACGGCTGGCGGCACGTAAATGGTCGTTAAATTATCCACTTCCGTTGCACGGTCCAGCTCATAGAGCGGAACCTTCCGCAACACTTCGTTTGCTGAACCCGCCGCTGTCACGATGGTCACCTCGTAGTCTTCCGGGTATTTTTCCATTAGCGTCAATTTCACTTCTGAAGCACTAAAGGAATCGTAGACTTGTGCAATCAAGACATGCTGCGCCATATTCACATCGTCGCTTGCCATCGCTGTGCCATCGAGCAATTGAAATCCTTCAATCGGATCGATGCGGAGCGCTCCGAAAATCGGATCCAGGAAGCTTTGTCCCCCCTCAATCACTAAATGGAAATCTCCTTTTTTTCAGCTTCCACTAAATATTGAACCGTCTGTTCAGCGACCAATGGATGACCCGGTACCGCATAAATGAGGGATTGCTCTTTGGATAACGCAATCAGCGTATCTGCGATTTCCGCGTAGACCGGTGCAAAGGTATCGTGTTTTTCGTAAATGGCATCGAAAGAATTAAAAGTGACGCCTTCCTCCGCCAATTCCTTTAAGACAGGATGGTCTTCAGTCCGCACATATAACTCTGCAGCATTTTTTATTTTTTTATAAACGCCAAGCGGCAGTTGATCCAAATCTCCTGCGCCCAGCCCGATTACTTGGATGGTGTTCATATACGATCTCCTTTTTTTCTGGCGTTCAATTTCAATTGAAGCCCTGCCAATTTCCTGCCGAACGGAATGATAAACCATTCTTTTTCCGTGATGATGCGGCTGCGCGCAACCACAACCAGAAACACAGCCGCACCGAGAAGAACGGCCGTCACGGCGATAAAGGCAGCAGACAAGCGGCTCCCGAACCCGTCGAAGACGACGCCATCAGCGAACCATGACCAACCGGTGACTGCAAATGCCATCGCCGCAGAAGCAGCTAAAATCCAGCCGTAATAGCGAGTAGGCGCCAATCGGATCGGCCAGACACGTTTAAAATACAGCAACAAGCCGAAAACGATGAATGCGAGCCCGAGATTTCCCGCAAGCGCAGCACCTGTCACTTCCCAAAGCGGAATCAACAGCCAATTGCCGATGATTTTGATCACGACGCCTCCCGCTAATAGCCAAGCAGGAATCTTCACTTTTCCTAGTCCGTAGAGCAAGGAAGTCAAAACCAGCAATAACGCCATCCAGACGATCTGCCAGCTGAAAACGATCAATGCCGCTGATTCCTCACGGGTTTCAAACAGCATTTCATTGACATACGGCATGACTAATGACAAACCTACCGCTGAAGCAAAAGCAAATAAAAACGATACGCGGAAAGCCAATTGCGCATAGGCTTGAGCCGGTCTTCCGGTTGGTTTTTTCGCCATTTGGGCAACAAGCGGCACGATGGCAAGTGCAAGCGATGTCGCCATGAGAATGCCGAATTGCACGAGCGGCTGTCCTCTATCGTAGACCCCTTTTTGCTCCATTGCCGAAATTCGGTCGATCCCCGCCTCAGTCAACAGACGAAACACGGAAAACGAATCGACCAATTGAAAAAACAGCAGGATCAATGAACTCATGCTGATGCTTAAACTGATCACCGTCATTTTTTTTATGATCAGCCATGGACGGATCGCTGTTGAAGAAGGTTCTCTTCGATTGTAAGAACGACGGAAATAATAGACAAGCAAGAGTACTGCTGCCAGTTCCCCGACAGCGGCACCGAGTATGGCCATGCTTCCCGCCGCATACAACGAATAGCCCGCCATGACCACTAGCCATGAACCGAGTAAAATGACCGATACCCGGATCGCCTGTTCCATCACTTGCGCATAGGCGACGGGCTGCATATGATTTCGGGATTGGAAATGCCCTTTCATCACAGCAATCGGTGCCATCAGCAATACCGCTAAAGCGGCAATTTGCAAAAGCGGAGCAAGGTTCCGGTCGCCCATCCAACCGGCCAACCCTTCCGCTCCTAGAAACAGCACCAAAAAAACCACTAGCGATACGGCCGCAATAAAACCGAGAGAGATCCGCAAAATCACACCATGTTCCTGTTTTTCTGAATCAGCGAGCAGCTTTGAGACCGCTACTGCAAAACCATAGGAAGTCCAGACACTGAAAATGCCGACAAACGGATACACTTGCTGGTAAATATAAAAACCCTGGTCACCGACTAAGTTCTGGAAAGGCACGCGGTAAATGGCACTCAGCAATTTGACGATAAAGCCCGCCATCGTCAAAAGGACTGCGCCTTTCATAAATGTTTTCATTGTTCCTTCATTCGCCAACGGGCTTCACTCATTCCCTCTACAAATTAACTGACCGGCTTTTCTTCCCGAAGCGATTCCGGAAGCAGCTTCATCATGCCTTCAAGCACATCAAACGGATGATGCTTCTTGGTTTTGTTTTCATCAATGGTCATCACCAGCTGCTGTCCAGCCATACTGAAACCGACAGCGCGGCCGTAAGCTGCCGATTCTTCGACGAGCTTGCCGCCATTCATCGCAGAAGTGCCTTCTGCTGATAGCTTGATTGTAATGATTTTTCCGGTTTGCTTGATCGACTCGACACCGGTCAGGCGCGCCCAAACTTTCATGCGCGCTACACTCAGCAAGCGATCGGTCTCAATCGGCATATCGCCGAACCGGTCGATCAATTCATCTTGCAGTTCGGCAACTTCCTCTTCTGTTTCGATGCCTTTGACGCGTTTATACATCTGGATTTTCTGGTAGCCGTCGCCGATGTAGCTGTCTGGAATATAAGCATCCACATCCAGCGAAATCTCGACTTCCGGAATCTCCTCTTTTTTGATGCCGGTGCGGCGCTCTTCGATGGCCTGCTCCAGCATCTGCGAGTACAGATCAAAGCCGACGGAATCAATAAAGCCGTGCTGCTGCGAACCGAGCAGATTTCCGGCACCGCGAATGGACAGATCCCGCATCGCAATCTTGAAGCCGGATCCAAGTTCCGTAAATTCCTTGATGGCCATGAGGCGTTTTTCCGCTACATCGGTCAGCACTTTATCGCGCTGGTACATAAAGTACGCATAAGCGACACGGCTTGAACGGCCGACGCGGCCACGCAATTGATACAATTGCGATAAGCCCATACGGTCCGCATTATGAACGATCAAGGTATTGACGTTCGGAATATCGATCCCGGTTTCAATAATTGTCGTCGTTACGAGCACATCGTAGTCGCCGTCCAGGAATCCGAGAATGACAGACTCCAATTCCGTTTCCGACATTTGCCCATGGGCATGTCCGATACGTGCTTCCGGCACCAAGGCTTGAATTTCCTCCACTTTCCGGGTCATATCATCCACCCGGTTATAGAGATAGAACACTTGGCCGCCCCGTGCCATTTCACGTTCAATCGCTTCGCGCACAAGGGCACCGTTATGTTCCATGACATAACTTTGCACCGGGAAACGGTTGGCCGGCGGTGTTTCGATAACGGAAAGGTCACGTACGCCAATCATGGACATATGAAGCGTCCGCGGAATTGGTGTCGCCGTCAATGTCAAAACGTCCACATTCGTTTTCATTTGCTTAATCTTTTCTTTATGGGTAACCCCAAAGCGCTGTTCTTCATCGATGATCAGCAGCCCTAAATCTTTATAGCCAATGTCTTTGGATAAGATACGATGCGTTCCGACGACGATATCAACTGTACCGTTACGTAAGCCTTTAGCGGTTTCGGTTTGCTGCTTTTTCGAACGGAAGCGGCTCATCAGCCCAACCGTAATCGGGTAGTCTTTAAACCGTTCGCTCATCGTTTCAAAATGCTGTTGGGCGAGAATCGTCGTTGGCACTAAAAAGGCCACTTGTTTGCCATCAAGCACTGCTTTGAATGCGGCACGAATCGCCACTTCGGTTTTGCCGTAGCCGACGTCGCCGCATATCAAACGGTCCATTGGCCGTTCTTTTTCCATATCGCGCTTTACTTCGGTGATCGAACGCAGCTGATCCACGGTTTCTTCATAAGGGAATTCCGCTTCGAATTGGCGCTGCATGTCCTGTTCTTCGGAAAACGCATAGCCTTTTAATGCTTCGCGTTCCGCATAGAGTTTAATGAGGTCATCGGCGATATCCTGAACCGCAGCGGAGACTTTCCGATGCGTCTTCTTCCATTCCGCTCCACCCATCTTATGCAGCTTCGGTTCTTTTTCTTCGGAAGCAATGTACTTCTGGATTAAATCGATTTGGTCGACGGGCACGAATAATTTGTCATCCGCTTTATAGACAATGTGCAAATAATCTTTATGGACGCCGCCGATTTCCAAAGTTTCAATACCGACATAACGCCCAATGCCGTGATGGATATGGACAATATAATCGCCAGGTTTGATTTCCGAATAGCTTTTAATGCGCTCCGCATTGGTCAGCTTTTGCGGGCGCGTCTTTTTCTTCGCCTGCAATTTGAACATTTCCGCATCCGTAATGACCGCCAAGCGCTGAAGCGGCATTTCAAATCCGCCGGACAAGTCGCCATCGACTAAATACATGTGGCCGCCTTGCACATTGGTCGCAGCCGTAATGATTTCTGCTTCCATTCCGTAGTCTTCAAGCACTGAACGGACTTTCCGCATCCGCTCTTCGCCTTCTGCGATGATAAACACTTGGAACTTAGCTAGCGTCCAGCGCTCCACTTCCGCTTTCAGCAAATTCATCTGTCCGTGGAAAGACTGCATCGGCTTGCACGAATACGTAATCGATTTCTTCACTTGAATCGACGGGAATGTCCGGACGAATAAAGAAAGAAAAGCAACTTGCTGCTTTGTTTTCTGGAGCACTTCACGGAACGTATACGACAGCGGGAGGTCCTGAAGGAACTTTCCTTCTTCGAGCAGCGAAACGATCCAATCGCCTTCTTCCCGCTCCAAGGTTTCGGTCATTTCCTGGATTCTGCCAAGTTCATCAAAGAAAATGACGCCATTCCCCGGGAAATAATCGCCTAAGAATGCCGATTGGCTGTCCACCAATGCTGCATACTTCGCCACTTGATCCGGTACATTGCCTTCCCGAAGCATGTCGATATCATGCTGGATATGCTGAAGCAACGCTTCTTTTGTGTCGTCCGCTTTCACTTTTTTCAATGTAGCAGCTAGCTTCTCCTCGATTTTCTCTGCCAATTCCAGCTTTTGCAGACGCGTCAGCACCAATTCACTGGCCGGCAAGATGCACAAGGATTCCATCTTATCGAGTGAACGCTGGTCTTCTGCTGAAAACTGGCGGATGGAGTCGACTTCCGTATCAAATAGCTCAATGCGGGCTGGGTGTTCAAAATTCAAAGGATAAATATCCAATATTCCGCCGCGCAAGGCGAATTCGCCTGGAGTCGTGACCATCGGCGTACGTGAATAGCCCATCGCCACCAATTTCCCAATCCATTCTTCTGCATCGACTTCATCTCCTGTATGGGTACGCAAGGTTGAAAATTCCCATTGCTCATGGGATGGCATCAACTTCCGCATCCCTGCAACCGGCGTGATGTAAATGCCTTTTCCGACATTTTTCATGTGATCCAGCGTATCAATTCGGTGGGCGCGCAGTTCCGGGCCGGAGAATGATACATCTGCCGCTATCAATTCATCTGCCGGATAGAGATGGACAAGCTCTTCCCCCATCAATTTGACCAAGTCATCATAAGTGCGCTGTGCATGCAATAAATTCGGCGCTACAACCAATAATGGGGTATTTGATTCAGCCCAAACCGTCTGATAAAAAATAGGGCGTGCACTGCCGGACAATCCTGAAATCAATTGATGGTCCTGCCCTTTTTTCAAATCTGCAATCAATGCCTGCGTATGAGAATCCCCAGCAAACGATTTTAATATACGATCCATCCCGATTCCTCCTTTCAAAATAAACAGTGTATTCGTGATTTTCCTGCCTCATTCAGAAACAGAAAAAAGCTCTGGACGCTGTTTGCGCCAAAGCGAAATTCTATTTAACGGCTGCATTATAATCATTCATGACTTCAAGATACGGTTTAGAAAGCCATAACTCACAGGCTTCTGCGCTTTTCTTGATCGCTTCGGAAATTTCCGGAGCCTCGGATTCCGAGAAACGCGCGAGCACGTAATCCGGCACTTTCATCCCGGCAGGCGGGCGGCTGATGCCCACACGCATGCGATTGAATTGCTGAGTGCCCAAATGTTGAATGAGCGATTTGATGCCGTTATGTCCCCCGGCACTGCCTTTTTGGCGAAGCCGCAGCTGCCCGGTAGGCAAATCCAGATCATCATAAATAACCACCAAGTCTTCAATTGCCACATCGTAATAATCCATTAAAGCGCCGACACTCTCACCTGACAAATTCATATAAGTCAGCGGCTTCAATAGCATGACTTTTCCTTCCGGCCGGTGGATGATCGAGTACATTCCTTTGAACTTCGACTGAGTCAAAGGGGCATTCCATTTGGATGCCAAATAGTCGATTACTTGAAAACCGACATTATGCCGGGTTGATTCATATGCTTTCCCGGGATTTCCCAGGCCCACAATCAATTTCATAGCCATCTTCCTTTGCTGTTTTCACTGCTTCACATTTTACCACAAATACTTATTAAAACAGAAAAATAGGGGCTGTCTCTCGACAGCCCCTTTTCTTTTTTGATTAAGCTTCTTTTTCGCCGTCTTCAGCGTCGCCATTGATTACTTCTGGTTCTCCAGCTGCATCTTCAGCAGGCGCTTCAAGTTCATCCAACTCTTCTTGAGAACGAGGAGCTGTAACAGAGACTAAAATGAAGTCATCTTCATCTAAAATTTCATACGAAACGTTTCCACGGATATCGCCGACTGTCAACGTGTCGCCAATCGCTAGATTAGAAACATCTACTTCCAATGAGTCCGGAATGTCAGAAGGCTTGACTTTAATTGTCACTTCGCGGTTAGGCTGATTGACAACGCCGCCTTCTTTTTCTCCTGGAGATTCGCCGACCATATGGACAGCCGCTGAAACTTCAAGTTCATCAGACATGTTAATTGCTAAGAAATCGACATGCTCAAAGTTTCCTTTTAACGCATCTCTTTGGAAATCATTCAATACTACGTTTATGGATTTTCCATCAATCTCTAAATTGATGACGCCATTGCGTCCAGATTCACGCAAGGTTTTAATCAAATCAATTTCTGATACCACTAAAGGAGTGGTTTCTGTCTGGAAGCCGTAAACGACTCCAGGAACATCGCCTTTTCCTCTTAATTCAGTTAACGATGAATGCGGTGTACCGCTTTCTCTTTTTTGTGCTGTAATTTTTGTGCTCATATTCTTCATCCTCCAGTTTAATTATGCATAGTGAGTATTTACCCTATCTTGCAAAAGCCAAACCTTTCAGGAAAATGAGCTGTATAAACAGCGTAAAATTCATTTACTCATTTAAGTGAAATTCCGCGATGTAGCTGCGAATCGATTTGTGGTTCCCCATTCTTCATTTCAGCTTACCGAGGTTTCAAACTCAGTCAAATAATGTGCTGACAGATTTTTGTTCGTGTACGCGGACGATTGTTTCAGCCAATAATTTCGCAACAGACAGCTGCTTGATTTTTGGCGATTTCTTTTCTTCCGGCAACGCAATTGAATTCGTGATGATCAATTCTTTGATGACAGAATCGTTGATGCGGCCGACAGCAGGCCCTGAAAGAACCGGATGTGTACAGCATGCATAGACTTCTTTTGCTCCGCTTTCGATCAATGCGCTTGCAGCAATTGAAATCGTTCCTGCTGTATCAATGATGTCATCGATGATGATGGCCGTTTTGCCTTCCACATTCCCGATGATGTTCATGACTTCTGCTACGTTCGGACGCGGACGGCGTTTATCGATAATCGCGATCGGCGCTTTCAGGCGATCCGCCATTTTGCGGGCACGCGTTACACCGCCATGGTCAGGAGAAACAACGATAACGTTTTCCAAATCGATGCCGCTTTCTTTTAAGAAGTAGTCTGAAATAAGAGGCACAGCTACCAAATGATCAATCAGGATATCAAAGAATCCTTGAATTTGAGGAGCATGCAAATCGAGTGCAATGACACGAGTCGCTCCTGCAGTCTCTAATAGGTTTGCTACCAATTTAGCCGTGATCGGTTCACGTGAACGGGCTTTGCGGTCTTGGCGCGCATAGCCGTAATAAGGCATTACAACGTTTACTGTACGAGCAGAAGCACGTTTGACAGCATCGATCATAATTAATAATTCCATCAGGTTTTCGTTGACCGGCTGTGAAGTAGATTGAACGATGAAGACATCATAGCCGCGGATGCTTTCTTCGATATTGATCTGGATTTCACCGTCGCTGAAATGGGTGACTGAGCTTTTTCCTAATGGCAAACCTACGTGTTCTGCAATTTCCTCTGCTAATCCTTGATTGGAATTCAATGAAAAGATTTTCATTTTAGTGGTCGCTGCATCAATTTGATAACTCATTACGTGTGTAGCCTCCTATTTTTTCAGGTTTAATTTACTGACATAGCCTTCTTTGTTTTCTTGCCGAGCGCGTGCAATAGCTAAGGAATCTGCTGGAACGTCTTTTGAAATCGTTGATCCCGCTGCGATAAACGACCCTTTGCCGACTGTCACCGGTGCAACCAAGTTGGAATTGCAGCCAATAAACGAATCGTCTTCAATCGTTGTCAAATGTTTATTTTTACCGTCGTAATTGACCGTGATGCTGCCACAGCCGATATTGACGTTTGTTCCTACAAGGGCATCTCCGATATAGCTTAGGTGGGAGACTTTGCTGCCGTTTCCGACAGTGGATTTCTTCACTTCGACAAAATTGCCGATTTTCACTTCATTGCCAAGCTCTGTTTCCGGACGCAAGTGCGCAAATGGCCCAACTGCTGTATCTTCTCCGACTTTGCTGTCGTAGACATGCGAAGAACGGATTTCTGTCCGGCTGCCAATCGTGCTATTGCTGATATGGCTATTGGATGTGATGATGCAATCTTCACCGATCACTGAGTTTCCTTCAATCGTTACATTCGGCTGGATAATTGTATCCGCCCCGATTACCGCTTCTGCGCTGATATAGGCAGTTGCTGGATCGATGATCGTTACACCTGCACGCATATGCTTTTCAGCGATGCGGCTGCGCATGATTCCTTCAGCTTGGCTCAAAGCGACACGGTCGTTGACGCCAAGTGTTTCTTCAAAGCTGTCCGTCGCGTAAGCCGCAACCACTTCGCCTTGTTTTTGAAGGATTTCAATGACGTCTGGCAAGTAATATTCGCCTTGTGCATTGTTATTTGAAACGTGTTTCAATGCTTCAAAAAGCGCTTCATTGTCGAAGCAATAAGTGCCGGTATTGATTTCTTTCACTTTCTGCTCTTCTGCAGAAGCATCTTTTTGTTCAACGATTTTTGAAACGCCGCCTGTCCCGTCGCGAAGAATTCGGCCATAGCCGGTTGGGTTCTCGGCAATCGCTGTTAAAATGGTAGCTTTCGCTGCCGTTTCTGCGTGATGGCTAAGCAAAGCTTCCATCGTTTCTGGACGGATCAATGGTGTATCGCCGCAAACGACCAAAGTCGTTCCAGGCAAACCTTCGATCATGGAAGCCGCCTGCTGGACAGCATGCGCCGTTCCAAGTTGTTCTTCCTGCAGCGCATACTCGCTTTTTTCTCCAAGCTGCTGCTGCACTTTTTCAGCACCGTGGCCGACGATTGTAACAATTTTTTCAACACCCAATTGTTGTACATTGTTAGCAACATGCTCTACCATCGGCATGCCGCAAACAGGGTGAAGCACTTTATAAAGCTTTGACTTCATGCGTGTTCCTTGCCCAGCAGCTAAAATGACTGCGTATGTATTTGTCATATAGTCGATCCTCCGTCTGTATGTATTTATTATCTATTTGTCCCATATTCCCTGTTCTGCCAACACGTTAACTAAATCTCCAAAAAAAAACGCCGATTCGACGATTTGGACTTTGCGTATGGAAACAGAACACGTTAACAAGCGATTGATGAGTAAAAAAGTGCTAATTTGAAAGCTTCTGTTGAATGTCTAACTCCTGCACTATCCTTAACTATATCCGAAAAACCTTGATTTTTCAAGGTTTCGGGGCATGACAATCCGATGACATTATTTCACGAAAATAAAAAAGAGCCTTTCAATGGGCGAAGGCTCAAGAGGTGGCTCAATTAAACACCGGCTTCTTCAAAAACCGGATCATTTTCACTTTGCTGGTAAGCAGTTAATACAGCAGTCTGTAATTTATTGCGCGTGCTGGAGTTGATCGGATGGGCAATGTCTCTAAACTCCCCATCTGGTGTCCGTTTACTTGGCATTGCCACAAACAACCCTTCGTTGCCATCGATCACCCGGATATCATGTACAACAAATTCGTTGTCCAACGTGATGGAAGCGATAGCCCGCATCCGACCATCCGTTTGTACTCGCCGAAGCCTTACATCAGTTACTTCCATTGTTTCACCACCTCTCTTCTAAGTTGCAAAATAGAATGCTCTTAAGGTAATTCGATGCAAAGGACTAAACTCCTTCATAAATTACAAAATTTATTAGAAAATTTAATTAATAAACAGAAAAGCGGAAACCGCCCGTCTGAGTTTCATCATGTACAAAAGAGCAAAGAAAAAACCATCCCGAAGGATGGCTTATTCAGCAAGGGCTGCAATGACTTCAATTTCAACTTTTGCATCTTTTGGCAACCGCGCCACTTCTACAGTAGAGCGGGCAGGTTTATGGTCGCCGAAATACGAAGCATACACTTCATTCAACGCTGCAAAATCATTCATGTCTTTAATGAATACCGTGGTTTTGATCACGCCTTCAAGCGAAGAGCCTGCTTCTGCCAGGACAGCTTTCAAGTTGGCGAATACTTGATGCGTTTGGTCGACAATCGACCCTTCCACCATTTCCCCTGACGGCGTCAATGGAATTTGGCCGGAACTGTAAAACAGATTTCCTGCAATCACACCTTGCGAATATGGGCCAATTGCTGCGGCTGCTTGATCGGTTGCTACAAATTTCATGTTAAAACCCTCCATTTGTAAAATAGTTTCCTTCTTCAAGAGCAATTTTGCGTTCTTTTTCACTGACTTCACGCAATTTAACCAATGATAGGTATTTCTCAACAAGTTGTTCATCTGAATGCTCGGCTTCGACGAGTACCGCGACTCCGGCTAGGGTGCATTCAAATTCTTCCAATAAATTCTTCATGCCATTCATCGTTCCGCCGACTTTCATAAAATCGTCGGTGATCAAGACACGCTGACCGCTCTTCATGCTCCGCTTCGACAACACCATGGTCTGGATGCGGCGAGATGAACCTGACACATAATTGATGCTGACTGTAGATCCTTCTGTTACCTTGCTGTCTCGTCTGACAATGACAACCGGCACATTCAAATGGCGGGCGATAGCATGGGCAATCGGGATGCCTTTTGTAGCCACCGTCATGATGACGTCAATTTTTTCATCGGCGAAAGCTGTTGCAAACACTTTGCCGACCCGGTTCATGATGCTTGGATTGCCAAGCACATCGGTCATGTAAAGATAGCCCCCCGGCAATAGCCGGTCCGAATGGCTTAATTCTTCGATCAATTCATCCATAATGGCTTTGATTTCTGGCTTTTGCAGTTTCGGTACGTATTTTACGCCGCCTGCTGCTCCCGGCACGGTCATCAATAGCCCAATTCCTTTTTCTTCAAAGGTCTCTTTAACAATCCCCAAATCTTCGCTAATCGAAGACTTAGCGGATTCGTAAAGATCCGAAAAATATGTAAGAGGAATTAACTTATGTGGATGTTCCAAAAGATAATGCGTCATATCAACTAAACGTTCACTGCGCTTCCACTTCATACTACCCTCTCCTAAACACGAATGATTTATAGAAAATTTACCATAAATATACGTATTTAAGCAAGGGGGTCCCGTTCACCAATCAAACGCACGGCATAGACTTCTGCGCAAAATCCTCTTAAACCGTTGTAAATACGAGGAATCCGGGCTTCCTGGTGGACCAAGCCGAAGACGGTCGGACCGCTTCCGCTCATTAATACAGCATCTGCACCAAACTTCTTCATTTGTTCTTTGATCTGTGCCACTTCCGGATACAGATTTAAGGTCACGCTTTCCAATGCATTGCCAAGATTGTCGCACATGGCTTGGTAATCGCCAGTCTCCAACGCTTCGATCATCGCTTGGGTATTCGGATGCTCCGCTTTTGTAACATCAAAAGCCCCGTAGACATCTGCCGTCGAAACGCCAATCGTCGGTTTCGCCAAGATCACCCAGCAGTTCGGCGGTGTCGGCAGCTCCTGGATGATTTCTCCACGCCCTTTGGCTAGCGCAGTGCCTCCGTATACGCAAAACGAGACGTCTGATCCGATTTGCGCGCCAAGCTCTGCGAGTTCATCCAACGACAAGTTTAATTGCCATAATTGGTTTAATCCCTTCAAAGTGGCAGCTGCGTCGCTGCTTCCTCCAGCAAGGCCAGCTGCTACAGGAATCTGTTTGTCCAAAGAAATGATGACTCCCGACTTGATATGGAACTTATCTTTTAGCAGCTGTGCGGCTTGATAAGCTAAGTTGCGCGAATCGTTTGGGACAAAGCGGTCAGCGGATTCAATATGGATTCCGCTTTCTGTCGCTTTCAAGCCGATGCGATCAGCCAGGTCGACAGTTGTCATGATCATTTCGATTTCATGGTAATTGTCCGGCCTTTTATGTAAAACATCTAACGTTAAATTGATTTTGGCAGGCGCCTTTACGTAGAGCATTCCACTGCCTCCTTTACTATTCTGATGAACACTATTTTAACACAAGCGGCTCGAATAGGAAGAATTAAGAAAATCTGAAATCCAGTAACCCTGAAAAAACAAAAAAATCCACGAACCTGTTCAAGCAACAGGTGTGGATTTTACAAAATATAAATATGAATTCATTATCTAACAACAAGTTCTTCTTCTGTTCCTTCATAAACAGTAATCTCTACTGCTTCTGTCAGGATGTCTGCGTAGCTGTAAGACACACGTTCAAATGCATGCTCATCTTGATCAAGCTCAATTACGAACACGGAGTGATACGTTTCCCGCAAAATTCCGGCACGTTCCACCGTTTTCTTGCGTCCTCCGTTTGCCTTCAAAATCAATCGTTTCCCTAAATGTAGATCTAACGATTTTTTAATATCCGCCAAAGTTTTGGGCATCTTGTCTACACCTCACTATAAATAAATTATAGCAAAATACGACTATTTTGTCAAGCAAATTTAATATTTTATCAGCGTTGTATAGTTACTGTCAATATTTTTTTATCCGAAATATCTTTTTCGCGAGGTTCGTGTGCCAATTTTGTAACAAGCTTCCACTTTTACTTGAAATATGCGTAAAGCTTATCTGCCAGCAAACCGAATTCCTTAATCGTCAAGGTCTCTCCTCGGCGCGAAGGCTCAATCCCTGCTTCTTCCAACGCTTTCAAAATGAATTCCTTTTTCTCTTTGCCCAGCGGCATCGCCGATTGAAGGTTGTTTAAAATCGTTTTTCTCCGTTGGACAAAAGAACCTCTTGTGACCGTAAAGAAAAAGTCTTCATCGATGACTTTGACTTGCGGCTCAGGACGCTTGATCATCCGAATCACAGCAGAATCCACATTCGGCTGCGGCAGAAAGACCGTTTTCGGCACCGTTAAAGCCATTTCCGCTTCTGTGTAGTATTGGATGGCGATGGACAACGATCCATAAGCTTTGCTGCCAGGCTTTGCCGTGATACGCTCCGCCACTTCTTTTTGCAGCATAACAACCAAGCCCCGGATCGGCAGTTTTTCAAGCAATAGCTTCATAATGATCGGTGTCGTGACGTAATAAGGCAAGTTCGCCACTACCATGATGTCTTCATAGCCGGCTAATTCTTTTTCAATCTCTGCAAGGACGTCCGCTTTCAACACATCTGAATGGACGATGGAAATATTGTCATAAGGCGACAGCGTATCTTCTAGAACCGGCAAAAGCCGCTGGTCGATTTCGAACGCCAGCACTTTCCCAGCATCTCTTGCCAAATGCTCGGTTAAGGCACCGATGCCTGGCCCGATTTCAATAGCCGCTGATTCTTTCGTCAAATTCGCCTGGCCCACAATTTTCCGTAAAATATTCGGATCGATCAAAAAGTTCTGGCCTAAACTTTTCTTCACTTTCAAACCGTATTTGGCCATAATCTCCTGGGTCCGAATGGGTGTTGCAATATCTTTAGTCATCAAAGTTCCTCCTGATTTACCGCTTGTACCGCTTCTATAAATTGCGCTTTTGTAATCCCGAACATGTGGAGCCGCTTTTGAAGCTGTTTTCCGTTCGTATAGCCGATCTGCAAAAGCTCTCCTATTCGTGTTCTGCGTATTTTAGCTTGAGGATGCGCAACAAGCGCTGCATCGATCAAGTCTTCCATTGTAATCTCTATCGCGCTGTCTTTTTCCGCGGCGTGTAAATTGCGCACAATGCTTCTCGAATGTCTTCATCACACGCATGTTCGATGCCAAGCCCTTTGCCATTCTTCGCAATGGTCTTTTCTTTCGCAAGAAATGCATGTTTCACTTGAGGCACATATTCTTCAATAATAGCACGGATTCGCTGCCCTGGATAATCAGGGTCTGTAAATACAATAACGCCCCGCTTTTCTTGGGCATGGCGAATGCGCTGAAGCGTCTCTTTGGAAATGGCTGAGCCATTTGTTTCGATTGTATCTGCATCCACTGCACGCTTAATAGCCACAGTGTCGTCTTTGCCTTCTACTACGATGATTTCATTAATCTTCATTCGTCTTCCTCTTTCCTGCCTATCTTGTTCCATTTTACACACAGCCGCCTGAATATGTAAAAGGCTTTCCCGGGTAGGGAAAGCCTTTTCGGAAAATCTTTCTATACTAATTAAGGACTTTAATTTTCACTTGCTTGCGTCCAAAAGCCAATGCATCTGATTGATTTGGAACGAATAGGTCGATTTTATTTCCTTTGATCGCACCGCCTGTATCGCCAGCTACCGCATAGCCGTAGCCTTCAACCCAGACTTTTGAGCCTAGGGGAATAACGTTTGGATCTACAGCAATCACTTTTAAGCCGGGATTGGCTTTTAAGTTGATGCCTGTAGCCGTAATGCCGGAGCATCCTGCACAGCTAGCCGTATAGGCAGTTGCAGATACATAAAACTCTTTGCCGCCCGATGGCGCTGCATTAGCTGCAGCAGCCGTTTTGACGACTGCCTGTTTGGAAGAAGCTTTCTTAAGCGGGAGCTTTGGAATCTGCTCCACGGGAAACGCTTGCTACCACTACTTTTGTTCCGACCGCTACTACGTGTTTCTTTGGTTCTTTAACTGTTTTTTCTTTTTTCAACGCGCGTTTTACTTCTTTGCCGTTTTCTTTGATCACTTCGTACGTTTTCGCAACGACTCCATTTTCACCTTTTTGAACAAGTTTCTTTTTCCCTTTTAAAAGCGAAGCATCTTTCTTCGTTTCTTGGGCAAATTTCACAGAATCCTCAACTACATCGGTGACCTTTTCGACGCGAACTACTTTTACTTTCGAATTTGGAACGACCATTTCATCCATTCCATTTTCAACCCGGTCAAGTTCGCCTAAAGAAATCTTGTGCTGTTTTAAAAAGTCAGCGACCGTAGTCGAAGTGGACCATACTTTTTTCTCTTCCAAACCATCAAGGATTGTAACCTCGTATGCTTTTTCTACAGAAATCGCTGTATCCGCATCTACCTCTTCTTCTAATGCAGGTGATACTTTGTCATGCTCTGTTACTTCAATGTCCGCTTTCGCTAAAATTGCTTCCACTGTATTATCTGTTGTCCAAGCAGCTTGTTGTTTGCCGTCTACTTCGACTTTATATTCTTTTGCCTGTTCCCATTCGATCGCTACATCCTCTTCGATGGCAGCATCCTTGGATTGGCTTAAATAATCATGTTCACTGACTTGGATTTCTTGTTCTTCAAGAAATGCCCCTACTGAGTCCGCATGTGTCTTAACTTCTGTCGTTTTTCCATTCGCTGTCATTGTTACTGTGTTTTTCGTTCCTTCATAAATAGCGAACGTCAAAACAGCAGCAAAAAGTAAAACAGTCGCGATGGCAACAACTAAAGATTTTCCTTTGAACACATTTACGGACTTACTATTATTTGCTTTTTCTGTCAAAAATAACTCCTCCTCATTCACTTGAGTGATTATATAGTCTCGAATTCAAGGTGTCAACTTAAAGGCTTTTAGGGACAAGCACTACATTTTCCCCAAATAAAGGCTCAGCAAGAATTAAATCATCCTGCTGAGTATCTGGGTTCATCATTTCAACTTAAAAAATTGCTCGGCGTTCTTGGTTGTTTTTTCTCCCACTTCTTCTATCGTCAATCCTTTTAAGCGGGCAATTTCCTCGGCCACCAAAGGCACATAGGAAGGTTCATTTCGTTTGCCGCGGTAAGGATGCGGCGCCAAATACGGGGCATCTGTTTCGATCATCAAATGTTCGATCGGAATCAGTTCGGCTACTTCTTTCGGCTTCTTGGCATTTTTGAATGTAACAGGACCTCCTAACGAAATCATGAAATTCATGTCAATGCTTTCACGGGCAGTTTCGACGCTGCCGCTGAAGCAATGCATCACGCCGCCTACTTCTTCGGCCTTTTCTTCTTTCAAGATGCGCAACACATCTTCTGTTGCTTCTCGGTTATGGATAATAATCGGCAACTGAACTTTCTTTGCCAACTGAATCTGTTTCCGGAAAACTTCCTGCTGCACTTCTTTCGGCGATTTGTCCCAATGATAATCCAAACCGGTTTCGCCAATGCCGACCACTTTCGGGTGGGCTGCCAATTCTTCAATCCATTGCAAATCTTCAGGCGTGCAGTCAATGGCGTCGACCGGATGCCAACCAACCACTGCGTATATAAAATCGTATTTCTCCGTTAGGTCCATTGCTCTTTCGATCGTTTTGCGGTCAAAGCCGATAACAATCATTTTTGTAACATTGTTTTCTAATGCACGGTCAATGACTTCTTGTAAATCTTCATCGTATTGATCTGCATTTAAATGTACGTGGGTATCAATAAACATATTCATTCTCCTCACATTAATCCTTATTTTAATGGTTTATCCTATTTCTTTCTTCACACCAATATTACATTTGTATAACAAAACATGTTTTTTCGATATCAAAGTACACTTTTTCTGATAAATATTAACCAATTTAAGCCAAAATAAAAAATGGCCTGCATCAATAAACAGGCCATTTTATTATTTTTTTGTTGTCTGTGCATTCTGGCAATTTACTTAACTTGAGCACCGTTCGGCAGTTTCTGATCAACTTCCGCTAAGGTCAAATAGCCGTTTTTCTCTCCAGCTAAAATCATTCCTTGCGACAGTTCTCCACGAAGTTTCACCGGTTTCAAATTCGCCACAACAATCACTTTTTTGCCGACTAATTCGTCGGGTTTGTAATGCTCGGCAATGCCAGATACTACTTGGCGCTGCTCATATCCCATATCAAGTTTAAGCTTTAATAATTTCGACGTTTTCGGCACCGGTTCACAAGCTGTGACCGTTCCGACCCGCAAATCGACTTTCATGAAATCATCGATGGTGATTTCTGGAACGTCCGGCACTTCCGGAGTTTCTTCTATTGTTTCTTCAACTTCTGCAGGGGCTGTGTCTCCGCGCATTTGGTCACGGATATAAGCCACTTCCGGCTCTACTTCAAGACGCGGGGAAGATCGGCGTTCCTTTTGCTGCCACTTTTGTGCCCGCTGGAATTTTACCGAAGCTATCCAATGTCTCCCATGCCAGTGACTCTTCTGTTAAACCAAGCTGTTCAATAATTTGTTTAGGAGCATTAGGCAAGAACGGCTGCAGCATAACTGCTGTCATGCGCAAGCTTTCTGCCAGATGAGCCATCGCAGAAGCCAATTGATCTTTTAACGCTTCATCTTTTGCCAAAACCCATGGCTGCGTTTCGTCGATGTATTTATTCGTCCGGGAAATCAATACCCAAATTTCGCTTAAGACCATGCTGAACTGCATTTTTTCCATATGCTGTTCATACGTTGCAACCGTCTGTTTCGCCACTTCTTGCAGTACGCCGTCAAATTCCGTTACTTGCCCTTGAATTTGAGGAATTTCCCCATCGAAGTATTTATTGATCATCGAAACTGTGCGGTTCAAGAGATTTCCTAAGTCATTCGCTAAGTCATAGTTGGTGCGTTCTACGAATGATTCCGGTGAAAAGACGCCGTCAGAGCCGAATGGCAGTTCACGCAAAAGGAAATAGCGGGTTGCATCCAAACCGTAACGTTCAACCAGCATTTCCGGATAAACGACATTGCCTTTTGATTTCGACATTTTGCCGTCTTTCATCATGATAAAACCATGCGCAAAGATTTTCTTCGGCAATGGCAGATCAAGCGCCATCAAGAAGATCGGCCAATAGATTGTATGGAAACGGACAATGTCTTTTCCGACTACATGCACATCTGCCGGCCAGTATTTATTGAATGCCGAATCGTCGTCCGATCCATATCCAAGAGACGTGATGTAATTGGATAAAGCATCTACCCACACGTAGATAACATGTTTTGGATCTCCAGGAACCGGGATGCCCCAATCAAAGGAAGTACGTGAAACCGAAAGATCTTCCAGACCCGGCTTGATGAAGTTATTAATCATTTCATTTTTCCGTGATTCCGGTTCAATGAACTCCAAATGATTCTCGTAGTAATCCAATAAGCGGTCGGCATATTTCTTCATATTAAAGAAATACGACTCTTCTTTCACTTTATGGACCGGGCGTCCGCAATCCGGACATTTTCCGTCCACTAGCTGCGCTTCCGTATAAAACGATTCACATGGTGTGCAGTACCAGCCTTCGTACTGCCCTTTGTAAATATCGCCATTGTCCAAGAACGTCTGGAAAATCTTTTCGACGCCTTTTTTATGGCGATCTTCAGTCGTACGAATGAAATCATCATAAGTGATGTCCATGATCGACCATACGTTTTTAGCTGCCGCTGCCATGTTGTCGACATATTCTTGCGGCGCAAGGCCTGCTTCTTGCGCTTTCTCTTCAATTTTTTGGCCATGCTCGTCCATTCCCGTCAAAAACCGGACGTCAAAACCACGCAAGCGCTTGTAACGGACCATTGCATCGGACGCGACTGTCGTATAAGCCGTTCCGATATGGAATTTTCCGCTTGGATAATAAATGGGTGTAGTGAGGTAAAATGTTTTGTTTTTAGCAGTCACGAAAAATTCCTCCAGTTTCTTTGTATAGTTCTTATTTTAACGAAGTCGACAATTTTGTACAATCTTTCAATTCCTTCACCCTTTTTCGACAAAATAAATACAAATTATCCCATAAAAAAAGGCGGTTTTAAGCCTTTAAAAGGAAATTTCAAAAATAGAATAAAAAAATGAAAAAATATATCAAATTAGCGTCACAAATTAGCAAAATTTATTATGATTTCGATAGTTTTATATTGACCAAATTGCCAGTAGTTGGTATGATTTATGACAGGAAGTGGTAAATGTCGAATTTTGACGAAAACATCCGACAAATTTGAGGGGAGATTATAAACATGAAATCAACAGGGATCGTACGTAAAGTTGACGAATTAGGCCGCGTTGTTATTCCAATTGAATTACGCCGCACACTAGGGATTGCTGAGAAAGACGCATTGGAAATTTACGTAGATGACGACAAAATTATATTAAAAAAATACTTACCAAATATGACTTGCGCTGTTACCGGAGAAGTTTCCGATGAAAACATGCAACTTGTTGGCGGTAAGCTGATTTTGAGCAAAGAAGGCGCAGAAATGCTCGTTAATGAGATTCAGAGCAATCTTAAAAAGTAAATCAGATAGAAAAACCGAAACGCATGATGCGTTTCGGTTTTTTTTGATTCCTGCAAATGGCGCCGTTTTTATCAGACATGATACTCTTGGTACACGTCGCGTTTCGACATTTTTCGCTCCACTGCGACTTCTTTGATAGCCTCTTTCGAAGAAAGATCTTTTTTCTTCATCAATTCTTCGACATGTGCAGAAATCGACAACGATTCCCACCATTGCTCCTGGATTTCAAGATCCGGCGAATCATTTCCTTCTATTATAATGCAAAATTCACCACGGATGGTATTCTCTTCAGCCCATAAGACAGCTTCTCCAACCGTGCCTCGCAGAAACTCTTCAAACTTTTTGGTCACTTCGCGTGCCATAACAATCTGCCGGTCGTCTCCGAATGCTTTTTGCACCGATTTCAAGCTCTCCTTTAAACGATGCGGCGCTTCATAAAAAATCAGCGTTTCCTGTTTTTGGCTGAGCATTTCCAGTTCAGCCTGCCGCTCTTTTTTATTGCGCGATAGGAATCCATAAAAAAGGAATGGCTGGGGCGAAATGCCCGATGCAATCAAAGCGCTGAGTGCAGCATTGGCTCCTGGCACTGGTACCACAGGGAAGTCTTCCGCTACTGCCCGGCGGACAATGTCTTCCCCTGGATCGGAAATGCAAGGCATGCCGGCATCGCTGACGAGCGCAACGGACTTGCCTTCCTGCAAGTACGAAAGAATTTTAAATCCGCCGCTTTCCTGGTTATGTTCATGGTAGCTGACAAGCTTCGTCTGGATTTCAAAATAATTGCAAAGCTGTTTCGTATTGCGGGTATCTTCCGCAGCAATAATATCCACTTCTTTTAATATGCGAATCGCCCGTACCGTCATGTCCTCCAAGTTGCCAATTGGTGTGGCTACGAGATAAAGCGTGGCTTTGTTTTCCAAAAAACTTTTTTGAGATTTCATCGGCTCTCTCCCTTCCCTTCAGCAATATAACGGACCTTCTTCGGCTTCGGCAATTGCTTAAAAGCATATTCCGCCTTCATCGCCAGCGGTTTCGTGTCAAAACGTTCATGGTGAATCATTTTTACAGGCCCTTTAGCTCGGGTATACTTCGCGCCTTTTCCTGAATTATGTGCTGCCAAGCGCTTCTCTAAATCATTCGTGTAGCCGGCGTAATAGGAACCGTCTGCACATTCCAATACGTAGAAATAATGATTATTTGTCTCCATAAAGCAACGCTCTCACTTCTTCTGTGTATTCGCCTTCGGAATTATAGACAATCAGCGGCGGAAGGATTTTCAAATCCGGCTTGCCGTCTTTAATCCCTTCAATCAATAAGGTATTGGCTTCTTTTCCTTCTTTCGGATACACGAGGCGGATGCGTTTCGGCTCTAATCGGTTCGCCCGCATAGCAGAAATGATATCAATCAGCCTTCCCGAACGATGGACGAATGCCGCTTTTCCGCCTTGCTTCAATAGCTTGCTCGCGGCATTTACAGCTTCATCCAATGTTAAATGGAGTTCATGGCGGGCAATCGCCATATGCTCACTGATGTTCTTATCGCTCATTTCATGAGCTGGAAAATAAGGCGGGTTGCATGTGACCACATCGTATTTTTCGATTCCCAAGCGTGCCGGTATTTCTTTGACATCGCCTTCGATGATTTCGATCTGTTCCGTTAAGTTATTATACGCGACGCTTCTGCGCGCCATATGGACTAACCGCTCCTGCAGTTCCACGCCGATAATCGACGAATCCGTCCGGGCACTCAAGAATAGTGGAATGGCTCCATTTCCCGTACACAAATCGATGATTTTCCCACGCTTCAAAGGAACGTAAGCGAACCGTGCCAAGAGCACCGCATCCAACGAAAACGAAAACACCGAAGGGCTCTGGATAATCCGTAAATCTTCTGCCAATAAATAATCGAGCCGTTCGTCATCTATCAACATTTGTTTCAACTCCTCTAAAGAAATGCGCAAGCGCCCATCTGAGGCAGGCAACCTAAGTTCCTTGTCGCAGCCATCCTGCTTTAAGGCAGAACACGCAAGTCTGCATTCTCCATTTTCTTATTTAATAACAAAAGGCTGCCGCCACACGGAGTGTCGGAAGCCTTTCGGTTAAACTGGCATTTTAATTTTGTTTGTTTAAGAACGATAAACAAAACAGGCAATCGTCGCCTTTTCTGGAACTGCCGAAATGAACATTGCAGACATGATACCCTTCATGGTAAAGGCGCGCTAAATTATCATAGCCTTCTCCGATGTCCATGACCGCTTTTTTCAATTTCACTGGATCCACTACTGCTGTTTCAGGAACAGCTTTATGAAGTTCATCCAGCCGTGCACGCAGATGATGATTCTCTAGCTGCAGTGCATGATGCTCTTCCATTGTATGGGCCACTACCGCTTTCAATTCGCGAAATTGTTCTTGCATTGATTCGAGTTGCTGCTCAAAATCCATCACCGTGTCTAAAAAGTTCTTTTCTTTCACTTAAACCACCTCACGCTCTCGTTCCTTGGCCCATTATCTCACTTAATGCATATTCTAGTGTCTGTTCTTGCTCAGAAAGACGGATTTTTAAGACGCGCTCCAAAATATTCATGCTGACTACACGGCCGTCTCCATCCGGAGTGGATACACGTGCGCCTACATCCGGCATTTCTTTTTTCGCTGTTTCGTATTCATCGTTTTCGTATTTCAAGCAGCACATCAAACGGCCGCATAAACCTGAAATCTTCGAAGGATTCAACGATAAGTTTTGGTCTTTCGCCATTTTAATCGAAACCGGTTCGAAATCGCCGAGGAATGTTGAACAGCAAAGCATGCGGCCGCATGGACCGATGCCGCCAAGCATTTTCGCTTCATCACGTACGCCGATTTGGCGCAATTCGATGCGTGTCCGGAAAATGGACGCCAAATCTTTTACCAAGTTGCGGAAATCGACGCGGCCTTCAGCCGTGAAATAGAAAATGACTTTATTGCGGTCAAATGTATATTCCACATCAACCAATTTCATCTCCAAGCGATGCTCTTCGATTTTTTCCGTTCCCATCTCGAACGCACGGCTCGCTTCCAGGCGGTTTTCTTCTACCTGTTGGCGATCGCGGTCGCTCGCTACGCGCACCACTTGCTTAAGCGGCAATACGACGTCATGTTCTTCAACTGTCTTGGTGGGAACGACGACTTTGCCGTATTCCACACCTCGTGCAGTTTCAACGATGACGTAATCGTCTTTTTCAATCACAAATTCTCCTGGGTCAAAATAATATATTTTACCCGCTTTTTTAAAGCGGACACCAATTACGTTATACACTCGCTTACCCCTCCTGCAGATTTAGCATTAATTGCTCCATCAACAGTGTCCGGTTCATATTGCGCGGCAATTGCTGCTTAGCTTGCAAAACAGCCTGCAATTGCTTAGACAATACGTTAAACGAACGCTGCAACGCCATCTGCTTCCAAGTTTCTTCCATGTCTGGATATGTTCTTGCCGTCTCGAGACCCGCTTTTACTGAGGCAATGTCCCGATATGCAAATAATAACATGTCCAGCCCTCTTTCGGCATCCTCTTTTTCTTTAAATAAAGGAAGCCATTCCGATTGAAGCAATAAAAGCGCCTCGTGGACATTCTGGCTGGCAACATCGACTAATTTTAACACAAGCTTGCGCTGTTGGATGAAATCTTCATCTGAACCTAGCTGAACTGCTTCTTCCGTGCTCTGCGTCAACATGCTGACCGTCGCCGCCATTGAAGCGGTCATGCCATCTTGCACCAACTTTTCCATCACTTTTTTCCTCGATAACGGTTGGAAAGACACCAGCTGGCAGCGGGAACGGATGGTTGTCATGATGGCATTTAAACGCTCTGTCAGCAAAATGGCCGTTACGTTGAATTCCGGCTCTTCCAGGAACTTTAACAACGCATTGGCAGAAGAATTATTCATACGGTCTGCTTCTTGGATCACATATATCTTACGGCCGGAACTAAAGCCTGTTTTATTCATCTTGAAGATCAATTCCCGGATTTGATCGATTTTGATGTTTTGGCCATCCGGTTCTATGAAGAGAATATTCGGATGGTTGCCGGAATTATAAAGCTGGCAGCTTCGACATGTTTCACATGGAACATTTTCTAAAGGAGTTTCGCAAAGCAAAAGCTTCACGAAAAAATGTGTGATTTCGGTCAATCCGGAACCTGCAGGGCCTTCAAACAGATAGGCATGGGCCAATCGATCCTTTTTGTAAGCACCTTGCAGCCTTTTCATCACGACCGGCTGCATTTCTTGAAACTCTTCAATTGTCTTCTGCACATTTTCACCTTCAGCCTCTGTAAAAAATCCCGTGTTCCAAATGGAGCACGGGTGTCTTGTATAATAGTTGACTGGCAACCGTGAATGCTATTAATGGGATTCTAGAAATGGTGGAATTGCTCGATTGGCAAGACGAAGATCGTGGCTCCGCCTACTTCTACTTCTACCGGATAAGGGATATACGAATCGGCATTTCCGCCCATCGGCGAAACCGGCGCGACCATTTGTTCACGTGAACGGCAATTATCGCGGATCAAATCCATCAATTTCGGTACAAGGCCATCTTCCACCCCGATTAAAAAGGTGGTATTTCCTGAGCGCAAAAACCCTCCTGTACTGGCAAGTTTTGTAGCCCGGAAATCATTTTTGGTTAAGGCGTTGGATAATCGGTTACTGTCTTGGTCCTGCACAACTGCTACGACGAGTTTCATCAGCACTCACTCCTTTTTATAGTCTTTCTATAATTAGTATACCATGAATTGTAAACTTCATAAGTCAACATTCCATACATTTTCATCGCTGCAACTGCCTTCATTTCGGCTTTTTGATAAAAGCTTCCACTTTCTGCAAAGCTTCTTCAACTACCTGTGCTAATTCTTTTGATGCGTCAATCACTTGAATGCGTTCCGGGTATTGTTCCACCAAAATCTGGTACCCTTCTCTGACAGAGAGGTGGAATTTCATCGACTCCAAATCAAGGCGATTCACTTCTCTGACCAGATCTTTTTGGATACGGCTAAGGCCGATTTCCGGATCGACGTCAAAATACAAGGTTAGATCCGGCATATAATCGTCGATTGCGAATTTGTTGATGGAGTAGATTTCCGCTATCCCAAGCCCTCTTGCATGCCCTTGATAAGCCAAACTGCTGTCTATGTAGCGATCGCATAAGACGATTTTCCCGGCATTTAATGCCGGAATGACTTTTTCGACCAAATGCTGTCTTCTGGCAGCCGCATACAATAAAGCTTCTGTACGGCCATCCATTTTCGTATTCTTGCTATCTAAAATGACATGGCGGATCTCTTCGGCAATTTCAATGCCGCCCGGCTCTCTTGTGCATTCGACTTCAAATCCCTGCTGCTGCAGCGCTTCCGCCACCAGCTTCAAGACCGTCGTTTTGCCTGAGCCTTCTCCGCCTTCTAATGTAATCAAATAACCCACTATTCATTCACCCGTTTTCCTGATGTTCTACTCCTTTAACTATACAGGAAAGGAGCGGCTTAATACATTGTAAGCCTTGTCCTTAAATGAAAAAACAGATGCCAAGCGCACCTGCTTTTGCCTTTTACTCTTCATCTTCTGCCACTCGGTAAGCTTCATTGTATAAAACAAGCTGGCTATTGATTTCGGGCTCGCCTTTTTTGCGTTCTACATAATGATAGCGCCCATGCGCATCCTGTTCCCTCGCTTTTACGTTATCCTGCAACGACACGTCCAAAATATGCTTTACTTGGTTTTTGATCTCCTTATCGTAAAGTGGGAAAAGGATTTCAATGCGGTTTTCCATATTGCGGGTCATCATATCGGCCGAAGACAAAAACACCTTTTCCTTGCCGTTATGGTGGAAATAATAGATGCGGCTATGCTCCAATAGCCTGCCGACGATGCTAATCACCCGGATATGATCGCTAATTCCCTTAATCCCTGGACGCAGACAGCAAATGCCCCTTACGATCAAGTCCACCCGAACACCCGCAATCGAAGCCTGATACAATTTTTTGATGATGGTTTTATCGGTCAAGGAGTTCATTTTAGCGATAATGCGGCCGTTGCCATGCTTTTTCTGAAATTCGATTTCATCTTCGATTAGTTGGATAAAGTCATGCCGGATCGTAAAAGGGGCGACTGAAAGATGGTGGAATTCCGGCTTTTCGGTATAACCGCTTAAGTAATTAAAGAAGTTCGTCGCATCCACACCGAATTCCTTTTTTGAGGTAAACAAACTCATATCCGTATAGACTTTGGCGGTCTGGTCGTTGTAATTCCCCGTCCCTAAGTGCACAAAGCGTTCGATGTGGTCGTCTCTTTTTCTCACCACCAGCGTAATTTTGCTATGCGTTTTCAGATGGGTCATTCCGTAAATTACATGGCATCCTGCCTGTTCAAGCTCTTTTGCCCATTGAACGTTGTTTTCTTCATCAAAACGGGCCTTTAATTCGACGAGTACCATCACTTGCTTGCCTTTTTCAGCTGCTCGCTTTAACGCCTTGATGATCGGAGAATCACCGCTTACCCGGTAAAGCGTCTGTTTGATGGCAAGCACTTCCGGATCATCAGCAGCTCCTGAAACAAATTCGACTACCGGCTCGAAAGACTGGTACGGATGGTGGAGAAACAAATCCTTTTCCATGACTTTTAAAAAAATATTTTCATTGAACGCAAGATCTGGCGATGGCTGGGAAATACGGGCACTATAGATTAACTTTTCATGGGTTTTCTGCATCGTTTTGTAAAAGTTGAAAAATAGAGTCAGGTCAAGCGGTCCATGGATTTCATAAACATCTTTTTTCTGCACTTCCAGTTCATCCATCAAATACGGCAGCAGTTCCTGGTCAAATCTTTCTTTTTGAATTTCCAGCCGGACAGCTGCTCCCCATTTGCGCTTTCTCAACTCTTTTTCAATTTCTTTCAGCAAATCACGTGCGCCTTCTTCGTGGATGGTCATATCTGCATTTCGAGTAATCCGGAATACCGATACCGATTTAACGGTAAAGCCATGAAACAGCTTCCCGATAAAGTGGCTAATGATATCCTCGAGCAAGACGATGCGTTCTTTTCCTGCTTTGGCATCCAATTGCACTAAACGGTCGATGACAGAAGGGACCTGGACAATGGCCGTCTTATAGCGCACTTCAGCCTCTTCGTTACGGTCTTCCAAGACGACCGCCAAATTGATGCTCTTATTGAGGAGCATGGGAAATGGCCGGTAAGCGTCGATGGCCATAGGCGTCAACACCGGAAAAATCTGTTCATCGTAATAACGCTCCACAAACTCCAAATCATGCGGATTCAATTCCTCCATTTTGAAAAACTTGACGCCTTCGTGCTTCATCGCAGGAATCAATGCATTTTGAAGGGTCTCATGCTGCAGTTCCACCAATTGATGGGTTTTATTCGCAATTTCTTTTAATTGAAGCCTCGGAGACATGCCGGCTTTGTTTTCCGGCTTGCTAAAGCCCACTTTCACTTGGTCTTGCAGCCCTGCTACCCGAACCATGAAAAACTCATCCAGATTCGAGCTGAAAATGGCCAAAAACTTAAAGCGCTCTAATAACGGGTTTCGCTTATCCAACGCTTCCATCAACACACGCTCATTGAAAGCCAACCAGCTAAGTTCCCTATTGTTATAGTAAGAAGGGCTATTCAATTCTTCCTCCTGCTTGTTCATCGTTTTCACCGTCACCGCCACCTTTACCTGCAATTTTCCGCTCTTTCAATTTTATCATGTTGAAATTAGTGGTTGCTCCCTAAAGGCTGATTTGATTGTTAAGATAATGTAAATTGAAAATCGATATTTTTCTTCAACTGCTTTTCCAAATGCTTTTTCTGCTTTTCTGCCTGGTATTGTTCTGGTTTCCAGTCATTATTGCATTCGACATTGAACAATAAACCGTCTGCAGCCGGATCGACATGGACAGATTCAATAATATTGCGTTTTGTCGCATTCAGACTATAAGCGAGCTTGACTATAGCGCCAAAAAGGCTGTATTTTGCCAACTCTTCTTTTGAATACCAGTCTTGGTAGAGGGCTGCATTCCGTTTGAACACTTCTTTATTTTTAAAGGAAGCAACCAAAGCGACAGTCAGCCGCTCTTTATGAAGCAATCCGTCGATGGTGCGGTTCGCCAGCAAATAGAAGGTATGCTGGTTGCTCGCTTCCGCATCGATATAAGTGCCTAAGTTATACAACGCACTGCCAAGACGGATGAATTTCAAATCCTCTTCATTCAATTCGAGCAGCCCAATTCTCTCCAATTCGTGCGCAATCATCAATGCGTACGTACTGACATGGGTGGCATGCGTCAAATTGATGTCGTAATCACTCGCTAGCTCATAAAAGCTTTCTTCCATGACATTCGGGAAAATGGACAGCTCGAAGTCTTTTGTCAATTCTTCATAAAACACGCCGTCTCTCAGTCCTTTTCGGCTCAAGACAAAGGTTTCAGCCTTGATCAAATCCATGAGGCAAGAAAAGACTTCAATGGCTGGAATGATAATATCGGAACGGTCTTTTGAGAGTCCTTCTACTTTCTGTACTTCAGAAAAATCCAAGGATAATAGCATCGCATTCATCTTTTTGACTTCGCTGATGGACATCATGTATTGATGAATGCCTGCGACCGGGTATTCAATATACTCCTGGTGAACCTGAGCCAGATTCCGGGCACTTCCCCCGATGCCGATCAATGGCAATTTTTTATCTGCCAGCCACGGCAAGCTCGCAAACTGCTCCTGCAAAAACTTCCGAAGCTTCCGCAATTCATCTTTTGTTGGCATATCACCTTTGATAAACTGTTGTTTTAAAGACAAAGCCCCGAATGGAAAACTATAGAAATAAATCAATTTGCGATTTTCGAAAAACGTAATCTCGGTACTGCCTCCGCCAATATCCACCGTAATCCCGTCTCTAAAAGGCGTGGAATTGACAACTGCCAAAAAGCCATAATTGGCTTCTTCGTATTCCGACAAAATCCGGATTGAAAAGTCTGTTTCTGCCTCTACGCGGTCGATAATTTCCTGTTGATTATTGGCTTGGCGAATCGCTGCAGTAGCGACGCATTTCACTTCTTGCAAATTATGATGCCGCGTGACTTCCTGGAAACTCTGCAAAGTATGTACCAGGACATCAATTCCTTCACTTCCCATTTCTCCTGACGCTGTCAAATAATTCCGCAAGCGCGCGACCGCCTTGACGTTTTCGCTTTCCGTCAATCTTCCACTTTTATCCGCGTATAAATGACCAATCGCATCGTGTTAGATCCGATATCCACAATTGCGTACTTTTCCTCACTAATCATGATCATCACTTCCTGACTGTAGAATTTCGTATACTCCTCCATACCCATTTCTAAGCCCTCATGGACGATATTTTTCAGGAAGCACCCGAATTAATTTTTCAGAAAGCCGATGTTCGCCTTGAATCTGTGCACCTGTTGCTATATAGTCCATCAAACTCTCTAATTTATCGGTGCTCCATCTCTCCCCTGCCAACACGAGCGGAATTCCAGGAGGATATGGCACAATCATGGCTGCCGATATGCGCCCCTGGGCCTTCGTATAAGAAATCCATTCCCCTTCACCCTCCAGTTCAGCAAACGTCGCTTCAAGCGTACTTAACGCCTCTTGCGACTTCACCGTCACATCCACTGCTTTACGCGGAACTTCTTTTAGTTTTTCCAAAGCGCCTTTGACTCGCCTTCTCACCTCTGCAAACGAAAAACCGTGCTCTCGCTTCAATAAAGGCAAAATCAATAATACTTGATAAGGATCGGCCAGCTCGGCATGGATCCCTTCTTGCTCTAATTGTTCCTTTAACTGATACCCGCAGTGATAAGGTACACGAAGCATCAATTTCAACGGATCATCAGCTTCGTAAACTTCTAGATTCGGCAAGCTTTTCAAGCTTTCTACAAATTGGTGGCGCTTTTCTTCAAAACTCTTTTTGTCTGCTTGGGAATAAGTTTGTATGTAGGATCTCGCATCATCCAATGATGCCATAATGACATAAGACGGACTGCTGGATTGAAGCATCCGCAAATACTTCCTTACTTTATCTACGGCAATGAGCGACCCTTGGATATGGAGAAACGATCCCATTGTCATGGCCGGCAATGTCTTATGTGCGGAATGGACGACCGCATCTGCTCCCATCGTTAAAGAGGATATAGGATAAGGGGCTCCTAATTGAAAGTGAGCTCCGTGGGCTTCATCCACCAAAATCGGCATCCCTTGTTCATGGCACAATTCAATGATTTTCCCCATTTCGTTTGAAGCCATTCCATAATAATTCGGATACGTGAGAACTATAGCTTTTGCATGTGGATATTCTCGAATCACCGCTTCGACATCCGTTAACCTTACCCCTCCAGCAGTCAATGATGTTTGGTCCCATTCAGGCGATATGAACACTGGACGGGCTTTTGCAAGCTCCAAAGCATGGAAGATGGATTTATGTGAATTTCTTTGGACGATTACATGATCTCCTTCTCCGCAAACCGCATAAATCATCGCCAAATTCCCAACAGTTGAACCATTCACTAAGAAAAAGCTATGCTCGGCGGCATAAGTTTCAGCTAACAGTTGCTGTGCTTCTTTGATGACTTCTTCCGGGTAATGCAAATCATCCAAGCCGGTGAGCTCTGTCAAATCATATGGAAGTACTTGTTTAAAGTCGGCTGGCAATCCTGAAAGCATCCCGTTTTTATGCCCAGGCACATGAAAAGAAAAGGGTCGCTTCTGTTGAAATTCGGTTAATGCTGCTACTAATGGTTTTTGCTGTGTCATAATCGCCATCCTTATTTGCTTTAATATAGTCCATTATACAGAAATCCTTCCTTCATTTTAAAACCGACAGATTCATCCATATAAATGAACGCACAAAAAAAGCCGTTACCGGCTACGGTAACGACTTTCCATGTGCCCAGCGACGTCCTACTCTCACAGGGGGAGACCCCCAACTACCATCGGCGCAAAAGAGCTTAACTTCCGTGTTCGGGATGGGAACGGGTGTGGCCTCTTTGCCATCATCACTGGACTATTTTTTTCAGAGTGACTTGTTCACTCAAAACTGGATATTCGACATTGAATACAGGAAACGCGCTCTTCAGAAAGCATTTTGGTTAAGTCCTCGATCGATTAGTATTCGTCAGCTGCACGTGTCGCCACGCTTCCACCTCGAACCTATCTACCTCATCGTCTTTGAGGGATCTTACTTGCTTGCGCAATGGGAAATCTCATCTTGAGGGGGGCTTCGTGCTTAGATGCTTTCAGCACTTATCCCGGCCACACATAGCTACCCAGCGATGCCCTTGGCAGAACAACTGGTACACCAGCGGTGTGTCCATCCCGGTCCTCTCGTACTAAGGACAGCTCCTCTCAAATTTCCTGCGCCCGCGACGGATAGGGACCGAACTGTCTCACGACGTTCTGAACCCAGCTCGCGTACCGCTTTAATGGGCGAACAGCCCAACCCTTGGGACCGACTACAGCCCCAGGATGCGATGAGCCGACATCGAGGTGCCAAACCTCCCCGTCGATGTGGACTCTTGGGGGAGATAAGCCTGTTATCCCCGGGGTAGCTTTTATCCGTTGAGCGATGGCCCTTCCATGCGGGACCACCGGATCACTAAGCCCGTCTTTCGACCCTGCTCGACCTGTACGTCTCGCAGTCAAGCTCCCTTGTGCCTTTACACTCTGCGAATGATTTCCAACCATTCTGAGGGAACCTTTGGGCGCCTCCGTTACTCTTTAGGAGGCGACCGCCCCAGTCAAACTGCCCGCCTGACACTGTCTCCCACCCCGATCAGGGGTGTGGGTTAGAATTTCAATACAACCAGGGTAGTATCCCACCGACGCCTCCTCCGAAGCTGGCGCTCCGGGCTCAAAGGCTCCTACCTATCCTGTACAAGTTGCACCAAAATTCAATATCAGGCTACAGTAAAGCTCCACGGGGTCTTTCCGTCCTGTCGCGGGTAACCTGCATCTTCACAGGTACTATAATTTCACCGAGTCTCTCGTTGAGACAGTGCCCAGATCGTTACGCCTTTCGTGCGGGTCGGAACTTACCCGACAAGGAATTTCGCTACCTTAGGACCGTTATAGTTACGGCCGCCGTTTACTGGGGCTTCAGTTCGCACCTTCGCTTGCGCTAAGCACTCCCCTTAACCTTCCAGCACCGGGCAGGCGTCAGCCCCTATACGTCACCTTACGGTTTTGCAGAGACCTGTGTTTTTGCTAAACAGTCGCCTGGGCCTATTCACTGCGGCTCTCTCGGGCTGTAACACCCTACCAGAGCACCCCTTCTCCCGAAGTTACGGGGTCATTTTGCCGAGTTCCTTAACGAGAGTTCACTCGCTCACCTTAGAATTCTCTTCTCGCCTACCTGTGTCGGTTTGCGGTACGGGCACCTCCCCGCCTCGCTAGAGGCTTTTCTTGGCAGTGTGAAATCAGGGACTCGAGGATGAATCCTCTTGCCGTCACAGCTTAACGTATCAGGAATGGGATTTGCCTCATTCCACGCCTCACTGCTTGGACGCGCACAACCAACGGCGCGCTCACCTTATCCTTCTGCGTCCCCCCATTGCTCAAACGGCGGGGGAGGTGGTACAGGAATATCAACCTGTTGTCCATCGTCTACGCCTATCGGCCTCGACTTAGGTCCCGACTGACCCTGAGCGGACGAGCCTTCCTCAGGAAACCTTAGGCATTCGGTGGACGGGATTCTCACCCGTCTTTCGTTACTCATACCGGCATTCTCACTTCTAAGCGCTCCACCAGTCCTTCCGGTCTGACTTCAACGCCCTTAGAACGCTCTCCTACCACGGACCTCAGATGAGGTCCATCCACAGCTTCGGTAATCCGTTTAGCCCCGGTACATTTTCGGCGCAGTGTCACTCGACCAGTGAGCTATTACGCACTCTTTAAATGATGGCTGCTTCTAAGCCAACATCCTGGTTGTCTAAGCAACGCCACATCCTTTTCCACTTAACGGATATTTGGGGACCTTAGCTGGTGGTCTGGGCTGTTTCCCTCTTGACTACGGATCTTATCACTCGCAGTCTGACTCCCAATCATAAATCACTGGCATTCGGAGTTTGTCTGAATTCGGTAACCCGGGATGGGCCCCTAGTCCAAACAGTGCTCTACCTCCAGGATTCTCAACGATTGAGGCTAGCCCTAAAGCTATTTCGGAGAGAACCAGCTATCTCCAGGTTCGATTGGAATTTCTCCGCTACCCACACCTCATCCCCGCACTTTTCAACGTGCGTGGGTTCGGGCCTCCAGTAAGTGTTACCTTACCTTCACCCTGGACATGGGTAGATCACCTGGTTTCGGGTCTACAACTGCATACTCATTCGCCCTATTCAGACTCGCTTTCGCTGCGGCTCCGCCTTCTCAGCTTAACCTTGCATGCAATCGTAACTCGCCGGTTCATTCTACAAAAGGCACGCCATCACCCATTAACGGGCTTTGACTACTTGTAGGCACACGGTTTCAGGATCTGTTTCACTCCCCTTCCGGGGTGCTTTTCACCTTTCCCTCACGGTACTGGTTCACTATCGGTCACTAGGGAGTATTTAGCCTTGGGAGATGGTCCTCCCGGATTCCGACGGAATTTCACGTGTTCCGCCGTACTCAGGATCCACTCGGGAGATCCGAACCTTTCAGCTACAGGGCTGTTACCTTGTCTCGCGGACCGTTCCAGGTCGCTTCGCTTAAATTCGGATTTTGTAACTCCACAATGAGTGTCCTACAACCCCAAGAGGCAAGCCTCTTGGTTTGGGCTGTTCCCGTTTCGCTCGCCGCTACTCAGGGAATCGCATTTGCTTTCTCTTCCTCCAGGTACTTAGATGTTTCAGTTCCCTGGGTCTGCCTTCTCATGTGCTATGTATTCACACATGGATACCGCCCCATTAAAGGCGGTGGGTTCCCCCATTCGGAAATCTCCGGATCATCGCTCACTTACAGCTCCCCGAAGCATATCGGTGTTAGTGCCGTCCTTCTTCGGCTCCTAGTGCCAAGGCATTCACCGTGCGCCCTTTCTAACTTAACCAAGTGGTTTGTTAAAAAGTGGATCCCAATTGGGATCATGCTTGCATGAATTGCTTGTTTTCATTTGTTTCAATGTCGTTTTATCCAGTTTTCAAAGAACAAGTTTGAAGTCACAAAACAGGCTCACGCCTGAAGGGTGAACCTTCAAAACTGAACGCAAAACGTCAACACAAGATCTAAGATCTTGTTTCCGAATAAATCCTTAGAAAGGAGGTGATCCAGCCGCACCTTCCGATACGGCTACCTTGTTACGACTTCACCCCAATCATCTGTCCCACCTTCGGCGGCTGGCTCCCGTAAGGGTTACCCCACCGACTTCGGGTGTTACAAACTCTCGTGGTGTGACGGGCGGTGTGTACAAGGCCCGGGAACGTATTCACCGTGGCATGCTGATCCACGATTACTAGCGATTCCGGCTTCATGCAGGCGAGTTGCAGCCTGCAATCCGAACTGAGAACGGTTTTCTGGGATTGGCTCCCCCTCGCGGGTTGGCTGCCCTTTGTACCGTCCATTGTAGCACGTGTGTAGCCCAGGTCATAAGGGGCATGATGATTTGACGTCATCCCCACCTTCCTCCGGTTTGTCACCGGCAGTCACCTTAGAGTGCCCAACTGAATGCTGGCAACTAAGATCAAGGGTTGCGCTCGTTGCGGGACTTAACCCAACATCTCACGACACGAGCTGACGACAACCATGCACCACCTGTCACCGCTGTCCCCGAAGGGAAAGCCTTGTCTCCAAGGCGGGCAGCGGGATGTCAAGACCTGGTAAGGTTCTTCGCGTTGCTTCGAATTAAACCACATGCTCCACCGCTTGTGCGGGCCCCCGTCAATTCCTTTGAGTTTCAGCCTTGCGGCCGTACTCCCCAGGCGGAGTGCTTAATGCGTTAGCTGCAGCACTAAGGGGCGGAAACCCCCTAACACTTAGCACTCATCGTTTACGGCGTGGACTACCAGGGTATCTAATCCTGTTTGCTCCCCACGCTTTCGCGCCTCAGCGTCAGTTACAGACCAGAAAGTCGCCTTCGCCACTGGTGTTCCTCCACATCTCTACGCATTTCACCGCTACACGTGGAATTCCACTTTCCTCTTCTGCACTCAAGTTCCCCAGTTTCCAATGACCCTCCACGGTTGAGCCGTGGGCTTTCACATCAGACTTAAGGAACCGCCTGCGCGCGCTTTACGCCCAATAATTCCGGACAACGCTTGCCACCTACGTATTACCGCGGCTGCTGGCACGTAGTTAGCCGTGGCTTTCTGGTGAGGTACCGTCAAGGTACCAATAGTTAGTTGGTACGTGTTCTTCCCTCACAACAGAGTTTTACGATCCGAAAACCTTCGTCACTCACGCGGCGTTGCTCCGTCAGACTTGCGTCCATTGCGGAAGATTCCCTACTGCTGCCTCCCGTAGGAGTCTGGGCCGTGTCTCAGTCCCAGTGTGGCCGGTCACCCTCTCAGGTCGGCTACGCATCGTGGCCTTGGTGGGCCGTTACCCCACCAACTAGCTAATGCGCCGCGGCCATCCTGCAGTGACAGCCGAAACCGTCTTTCCGTGAAGCCTCAGGAGAGGCCTCAAACTATTCGGTATTAGCACCGGTTTCCCGGAGTTATCCCGATCTGCAGGGCAGGTTGCCCACGTGTTACTCACCCGTCCGCCGCTAAACTGGAAGGAGCAAGCTCCCCCAGTTCCGCTCGACTTGCATGTATTAGGCACGCCGCCAGCGTTCGTCCTGAGCCAGGATCAAACTCTCCATTATAGAGTAGTATTGATTGCTCAATGCTGGCGCATCGCCGCCTCCGAAAAGACGCGCGATTCGCTTTGATCTGGCTAAGCCTGATCAGTAAGTTGTGGCGCGGACCCGAAGGTCCGTTGCCGTTATTGTTGACGTTTTGCTGTTCAGTTTTCAAGGTTCATGTTGTCGCTCAGATGTTATTCGTTTTTTGTTTCTCTCTTGGCGACTCCTATTATATTAAAGCATGTTTCCATAAGTGTCAACACTTTTGACGATAAATATTATATTTAAAAAGTATTCCACTATTGTTAATGAGTTTCTTCTATATAAGCGTTCGATAAAAAGCACTTCAATCCTTTGTCGCTTATCTTCATTTTCAAGGCTTTAGCAATAAAAAGCAGCGCTTTGTTTTATAAGCGCCGGCCTTTTATGTAATCTTCACTTTTCGGTTTCTTGCTTCTTTCAGCAGAAACAGATATTTGCTTTCAATGATCTTTCTCTCCGTAATGACAAATAGATCGTAATCATCCGAGAGTTCCTCAAGCCTCTGGGCTTTCTGAAGACTTTGCTTTGTTTCAATGAACTGATCGATGAGCTGTTCATCGAATTCTTTTTTCAATTTCCCTCTTTTTGAAAACAGCATTCGTTAATCCCCTCTTCAGCCCTATTAACGGGCAGTAAAACTCCCACTTTTGCAAGTGGGAGAATACTAAACTATAAATACGCATCTCGCATTAGAGTTCACGCCGGCCTTCTAAAGCTTTCGATAAAGTCACTTCATCTGCATACTCGAGATCTCCGCCGACCGGAAGGCCATGCGCAATTCTCGTCGTCTTAATGCCGGATGGCTTCACGAGACGGGAAATATACATAGCTGTGGCTTCTCCCTCTATGGTCGGGTTCGTTGCCAGGATCAATTCCTTCACGGTCTCATCTTGAAGCCGCTTCAACAATGACGGTACGTTAATGTCTTCCGGTCCGATACCATCCATCGGTGAGATTGCACCTTGCAGCACATGGTACAGCCCCGTATAATCACGCATTTTTTCCATCGCAATTACATCTTTCGGATCCTGCACGACGCAGATAGTAGAACGGTCACGACTTTGATCCTGGCAGATATGGCAAGGATCAATATCAGTAATGTGCCCGCAATTCGAGCAAAAACTTAAATTCCGCTTTGCATCCACTAACGCTTTTGCAAAATCAAGAACGGTATCTTCTTTCATTCCAAGCACAAAAAATGCCAGACGGGCCGCTGTTTTCGGCCCGATTCCTGGCAATTTCATAAAACTCTCCATTAATTTTGAAATTGGTTCAGGGTAATGCATATTGTTTCCTCCTAGAACATGCCAGGAATATTTAAGCCCTTAGTGAATTTCCCCATTGTGGAATTCGCATGTTCATCCGCTTTTTTAAACGCTTCGTTTGTAGCTACGATTAATAAATCCTGCAACATTTCAACATCTTCCGGATCAACAACAGATGGATCTAATGCGAAATCTAGAACTTCTTTGTGGCCTGACACGGTAACTTTCACCATGCCGCCGCCAGCTGACCCTTCAAATTTCAACGTCCCTAGTTCTTCTTGGGCCTCTGCCATCTGTTTTTGCATTTTCTGCATTTGTTTCATCATGCCTTGCATATTTCCGCCACCGCGCATAATTGTTTCCTCCTTAAGATTCGTTTAATTAGTCTTCTTGTACTTCCACAAAGTCTTTTCCAAAAAGCCGCTCAGCTTCAGCGATGAACGGATCTTCTTCCGCTGCTGCGCCTTCCGCCGAGAAAGGATGTTCTTCTTCCGACTCTGTCTGTCTTTCCTCTGCACCTGATTTCAATCCATTGCTCTTAATGAAGTCTTCTCGGATTTTCAGCCAGCTTTCATCCGGTACAAAGATGGGCGTATACGCTTTGCCTGTATACTGCTCAAGCAGCTGGCTGAAAGCGACAGAAAAGGTCTGGTTATCTGCTGCCATCTGACAATGAATATCATACTTGAATTTTAACACAAAAGCATCCGGTGAAGCCGCTACGGGCTCCGCTTCATTCAATAAAGCTGAATGGGATTTCTGCAATTGCGCCATGACCGTCGCCCAATTGGTTTTAATCGCTTGAATATCCGGTTTGGTCGCATTTTTCAAGACATCTTCAATCCGGCCAACCGGCGTTTTATAACTGCTTTGCGAACGCTGACGTCTTTTTGGTTCAGCAGCTGCCCCGGCCGGAGCTGCCGCTGCTCCATTTTTCAGCTGCTGCTGAAGCTGGATGACCAATTGCTCCAGCTGATTCACTTTCGCTTCCAATTCCGGCGAAGCGGAAACTTGGGAAGATGAAGTTAACACGGGTGCATCAGCTTGCACCATTTTCAGCAATGCCGTTTCCATATAGATTTTCGTATGGTTGGAAAAACGCATTTCCTGCTGCGTTTTCGTCAACACGTCAATCCATTCATATAGAGTCACCGGATTGAATTGTTTCGCTAACTCCTCAAAACGCGGTTCATGGCTTGCAAGCTCCAGCATATCGTGCAAATCAGGAGCTGTCTGGATCAATAAAAGATCGCGGAAGAATGTAATGAAATCTTCTACTAAACGAACCGGATCTTTCCCGTCCCGCACCAATTGTTCAAGCAGCGTGAGCGCTTGTCCGATGTCTTTTGCCACCAACGCTTCTGCAATATCGTAGAACATGTCCTGGCTGATGGAACCAGTCACCAAAAGGGCATCTTCCAAAGTCATTTCATCTCCACTGAAAGAAACCACTTGGTCGAGCAAACTAAGGGCATCCCGCATCCCGCCTGCAGCAGCTTGTGCAATCACTTTCAGCACTTGTTCGTTGTACGGAATTTCTGCATCCGTCAACACTTCGATCATGCGGTCTACAATATCCGCCTGTGTCAATCGCTTGAAATCAAAGCGCTGGCAGCGTGAAATGATGGTTAGCGGCAATTTATGCGGCTCGGTTGTTGCGAGAATGAACACCACATGTTCCGGCGGCTCTTCTAACGTTTTCAATAAAGCATTGAAAGCACTGTTGGATAGCATATGGACTTCATCAATGATGTAAATCTTAAAACGCGAATTCGCTGGAGAGAAACGGACTTTCTCGATAATTTCCCGCATTTCCTCTACACGCGAGTTGGACGCAGCATCAAATTCGATGACGTCCGTATTCGAACCTTCGGTGATGCTTCGGCAAGAAGCACATTCATTGCAGGGTTCTGCAACGGGTGCCTGTTCACAGTTCAACGCCTTGGCGAAAATTTTAGCTGTACTTGTCTTCCCTGTTCCTCTTGGTCCCGAGAACAAATAAGCATGCGTGGTCTTATTGTAAAGGAGAGCATTTTGAAGGGTTTGTTTGATATGCGACTGACCTGACATTTCAGAAAAGGACTGCGGTCTGTACACACGATAAAAAGCTTGATACGCCAACGGTTTTCTCTCCTTTTATAAAATCTGTTTTCGGTCCTTTTATTATACCATAAATAGGGGGTTCTTCTGAATGATTTCTCCCGGTGAATCCCCCTTGAGAACATACAAAAAACCTGCCCGCAATAACTTGCGGACAGGCTCTGAGTTTTAAAGTTAATGCCGTGCACCTTTCTTCGACTGCTGCACACAAGCGTTACCCTTGTCGTTGGCTCGATCTAGGCAACCCCGCGGCACATGAAAAGTTCCACTTAATGCTGCTTCCTTCCGGACCTGACATGGTTCATGGGTTCCCATTGCGCAGGACCCAGACGTCAACACTACGTGCAAGAGGCAGACCTTGCATACAAACAGCCTCAGAAAGGAATTCAGTCCTGCTAGAGCGGATTGCAGGTTACAGGACACCGCTACCTTCCCACCTAGCACGGCATTTACTAGTATACGAATATTTCCTAAAAAAATCAATCCGTAAGCTTTATTAAAATGAAATCCCGTTAAACTCCCTGTTCCAATCAAGGTTTTTCATGAAATTAAAAAAATCTCAAAAAAATTCTTTGAAAGTGTTGACAGGAAATATCAATCCGTGATAAATTAATTCTTGTCTGATACGGAGGAATACCCAAGTTTGGCTGAAGGGATCGGTCTTGAAAACCGACAGGGGAGTCAAATCCGCGGGGGTTCGAATCCCTCTTCCTCCTCCATTTTTTGAATTTACACGCGCATATAAATTCGAGATTGGATTCGTTACGCAAGTAGCGAATTTTTCTTAACAGTTATATGTCTGAAGATTTTGATACATACTCATTCAAGCAGAGGGCTCTCGCCTTCTGCTTTTTATTTTCTCTCCTCTATTTCCCGGGAAATAAAAAACCCCTTTAGCCCAATTCGGCTAAAGGGGTCTTGCTTTTTATTTTTTTAATACAGCTGTTTGTTGAAGGAAGTTTCCGATGCGCTCAACGATTTTTTCCGAACAATCCGGATCGTTCATCAAATCATAGTCGCTGATGTTCAAGCGAAGTACCGGGCAGCCGTTAAAGCTGTTGATCCACTTTTCGTAGCGGTCGTGCATTTCCACCCAATACTCAACAGGCGTCTGCTGCTCCATCAAGCGGCCGCGTTCCTGGATGCGTCCAAGAATGTCCTCAAGCGAACCCTCCAGGTAAATCAGCAAATCCGGATGTGGGAAATACGGCGTCATGACCATCGCTTCGAACAAATTCGTATACGTTTCGTAGTCGACATTGTTCATCGTGCCTTTTTCCCAGTGCATTTTCGCGAAAATACCGGTATCTTCGTAAATCGAACGGTCCTGGATAAAGCCGCCCCCATATTCGAACATCCGCTTTTGTTCTTTAAAGCGTTCAGCCAGGAAATAGATCTGCAGATGGAAGCTCCATTTCTCGAAATCATCGTAGAACAAATCCAAATAAGGATTTGTATCCACTTTTTCAAACGATGTCCGGAAATGCAAGGCATCTGCCAAAGCTTTCGTCATCGTCGACTTGCCGACACCTACAGTCCCTGCAATCGTTATTACTGCATCCGAAGGGATACCGTATTTTTCACGTAAATTCATATTGATAAGCTCCTTTGTTGTAGAGTTTCGTCCACTTTGCTTAAAATCAGCTGCAAGTCTGCTTCATTTTGGACGAAATCGATTTCATCTCCGTTAAAACGAAGAACCGGTATTTCCGGATGCGCCTGTTCAAAAACTTCGATGAAGGCATGGTAATCTGCAGCCAGCTGTTCCATGTATTCCGGCGTAATCATCTTTTCAAATTCGCGGCCACGCAGCTTGATGCGTTTCATCAATGTATCCAAGCTCGCATGCAAATAAATGATGACATTGGGTTTCGGCATATCCGCCGTCAAGATGCGGTAAATCGCTTCGTATTTGGCATATTCCGCTTCCGGCAATGTCCGCTTTGCAAAAATGAGGTTTTTAAAAATATGGTAATCCGCTACGACAGGTTCACGGTTCGAGATGAACTTTTTCTGGATATCGGATAATTGTTTATAGCGATTGCATAAAAAGAACATTTCCGTCTGGAAGCTCCACTCTTCAATATCTTCATAGAATTTATTGAGAAACGGGTTTTCGTCCACGATTTCTTTTAGCAGTTGGAATTGGTTTTGTTCAGCAATTACTTTCGTCAATGACGTTTTGCCAACGCCTATCGGACCTTCTACCGTGATAAATGGCACCGGCATGGGAAGTCCCCCTCTTTCTGTTCAAGTGTGATGCAGTGCCATTTATTTTACCATAGACAGCCCCTTAAAAGTAGAAAAAAAACAGCCTTCCGCTTTAATGGATGGCTGCTTTGAACTTTCCGCCGTGGACTTCCTGGGTGTCCATGATGGTGACAAATGCATTGGGGTCGATGTCTGCGACAATTTGTTTAAGCTTTGAAATTTCCAAGCGTGTCACAACAACATAAATGACATCTTTTGCTGACTCTTCGAAGCCGCCTTTGCTGTGCAGCTTAGTGACACTTCGGCCAAGGCGCGAATTAATCGCAGCTGCCAACTCTGCAAACTCGTCTGAAACGATCAGCACCGCTTTCGTTTCATCCAGTCCTTGAATGACCATGTCAATGGTCTTAGAAGCAATATAATACGTCAAGATGGAGTACATCGCCTGTTCCCACCCCAGCACAAAGCCAGCCCATAAAAAGATGAAGATATTGACAAACAGGACAAATTCACCAACTGAAAAAGGCAATCTGCGTGTCAATAAAATACCGAGGATCTCCGTTCCATCCAGCGCCCCGCCGTTGCGAATAACAAGCCCTACCCCGGCTCCGAGAAGCAAGCCGCCAAAAACCGTGGCAAGCAATGGGTCATCAACCACTCCCGGAATCGGGTGTAAAGGAAATTCAATAATGGCAAGTGCGACAATCGCAAAAATCGAAGACATGAAGAAGTTTTTTCCGATGTGTTTATAGCCGAAGAAGAGGAATGGCAAATTGATGACAACTAGTAAAATGCCGAAAGGAACTGGCGTCAAAAAGTCTAAAATCAACGAAATCCCGATAATGCCGCCATCAATGATCGAATTCGGCACTAAAAAAAGTTCAATTGAAACAGCTGCCATTGTCGCTCCTAATAAAATCAACAAAAATCGCAGAATAAAATGCTGAAAAGACTCTTTTTTATGTTTTTTGACCATCAAATCTCCCCTATTGTTAACCTTTGTCTTTTTAGTCCATTTTTATTTTACCTTTTATCGGGACGTTTGTCTTGATGCGATAGGAAGACCATGTTCTAAAACCATAAAAAAATGCTACACTATCAAATAAGGAGCGATGTTGGATGAATGGCAGTGAATTAGATCATTTCTATATGCAGTTGGCAATTGAAGAAGCTGAAAAAGCAGCAGCAAAAGGAGAAGTGCCGATTGGTGCGGTCATAGTCCGCGACGGGGAAATTATTGCAAAAGCCCATAATTTGCGGGAAACGACACAAAACGCCGTTACGCATGCCGAGCTATTGGCCATCCAGGAAGCCTGTGAGAAACTCGGTAGCTGGCGTTTGGAAAACACCCAACTTTACGTAACGTTAGAGCCATGCCCAATGTGTGCCGGTGCCATCCTGCAATCCCGTATTCCGCGTGTGATTTACGGAGCGCGCGATGTGAAAGCCGGAAGCGTCGATTCGCTTTACCGTTTGCTGAATGACGACCGCTTTAACCATCAATGCGATGTGACGGAAAATGTACGGGCAGAAGAATGCGGCCAGTTGCTGACCCATTTCTTCCGGGCTCTTCGGGAGAACAAAAAAAAGAAAAAGCGGGAGTCCTTATCCTAAAGGAGCTTCCGCTTTTTTCTCGTCTAAAAAATGGGCAATTAACTTGTTTACAATGTATGACTGCTCGTGATGCACCCAGTGGGTAGCTTCGCCGATAAAGACCAATTCTCCGTCTTCACAGAAATTCAAGCTTTCTTTTGCGAGCATCGGAGATAAGAACTGATCCCCGAGTCCCCAGAGGATCCGCACGGGCACCCCGATTTTCTCTTCGGGCGTCTGCAGCATGCTGCCTTTTCGGATCGCCCGGTACCAATTGAGCATCGCCGTCAATGCACCGGGCTGCGCCCAAGCGGATTGATAAGCGGAAATCTCCTCTTCTGAAAAAGTATTCGGCCGGCTCGTCGACACCAAACTGCTGACCATCGTTTTAAAATAATCCGCTGCCAATGTTTTCTCAGGAAACTCAGGCACTTGGAAAAAAGCGATATAGGAACTCTTCACCCATTGCGCCGGATTTTTCTTCATGACACGCGGCATTGCCTTTGGATGGGGGATGTTCACAGCAATCAGCTGCTCGACGTATTGCGGTTTGGTTGCAGCCAAATGCCAGGCGACCGCACCTCCCCAATCATGCCCGATCACCGTTGCACTCGTTCGTTCAAACCCTTCGATCAATCCGACAATATCATCGCGCAATAAATCCAATGTGTAGTTTTCAATGCCTTCCGGTTTATCGCTCAAATTATAGCCGCGCTGATCCGGCACCACAACGCGGTAGCCTTTTGCTGCAAGCGGTTCAATTTGATGAATCCACCCGTACCAAAATTCCGGGAAGCCATGCAGCAATACGACAAGCGGCCCGTTTTCGGGACCCGCTACAGCCGCATGCAGGGTAATGCCGTTCGTTTTGACAAATTCAAAAGAGACTTGTTCCACTTTTATCATTCCTTTCAATCAGCCTTTCCCCTTCTTTACCCGATTTCACAAAAATAAAGAGCCTGGAAACCTTACATTTCCAGGCTCTGTTCATTTATTTATTTGATAACTTCTTTGCCGCCCATATAAGGACGCAGCACTTCAGGAATCAAGATGGTTCCGTCTTCCTGCTGGCAGTTTTCAAGCAAGGCTGCCACAGTACGTCCGATCGCCAAACCGCTTCCGTTTAAGGTATGCACAAATTCCAGCTTGCCATTTGCTTCGCGGCGGAATTTGACGTTCGCACGGCGTGCTTGGAAATCTTCGAAATTACTGCAAGAAGAAATTTCGCGGTACATCTCCTGGCTCGGAATCCATACTTCGATATCGTATTTCTTCGCAGCGGTGAAGCCGAGGTCGGCTGTGCACATTTTCAAGACGCGATAAGGGAGGCCGAGCAGCTGCAGCACTTTTTCCGCGTGTCCTGTCAATTTCTCCAGCTCATCATAAGAATCTTCCGGCTTCACAAAGCGCACCAGCTCGACTTTATTGAATTGGTGCTGTCTGATTAACCGCGTGTGTCGCGCCCCGCAGAACCGGCTTCAGAGCGGAAATTCGCGCTGTATGAAGCAAAGGCTTGCGGCAGCATATCCGCTGATAGGATTTCGTCGCGATAAAAGTTTGTCACCGGCACTTCAGATGTCGGAATCAGGAAATAATCCTCTTTTTCAATCAAGAACGCATCTTCTTCGAATTTTGGCAATTGGCCAGTGCCCGTCAAGCTGTCACGGTTGACCATATAAGGCGGCAGCATTTCTTCGTAGCCATGCTCTTCCTGGTGAAGGTCCATCATGAAGTTGATAAGTGCACGTTCAAGGCGTGCGCCAAGCCCGCGGTAGAACACAAAACGGCTGCCTGTCACTTTCGCTGCGCGTTCAAAATCGATGATATTTAAATCCGTACCAAGATCCCAATGCGGCTTTGCTTCAAACGTGAATTCCGGCTTTGTTCCCCACGTGCGGATTTCCACGTTATCATCCTCGGAATCCCCGACCGGCACGCTGTCATGCGGAATGTTCGGCACACGCATCATGATGTAATTCAAGCGTTCTTCCACTTCACGCAATTCATCGTCGATCACTTTGATCTGGTCGCCGACTTCACGCATTTTGGCAATCGCTTCGTCTGCATTTTCTTTATTGCGCTTCATGAGAGCAATGTTTTGAGTGGCTTCGTTGCGCTCCGCTTTCAATTTCTCTGTCTGGGCAATCAATTCGCGGCGTTTTGCATCCACTGTTTCAAAATCGTCCAACACGGAAATGTCTTCCCCGCGTTTCGCTAATTTCGTTTTCACTTCTTCAAAATTCGCACGTACAAATTTAATGTCTAACATGTAAATTCCTCCTTCAAATTTTCAGTCCATGGAAAAAAGGCAACAAAAATAGCCCCCATCCCTTGGTAAAAGGGACGAGAGCTACCTGCGTTGCCACCCTGATTGACCAACAAAAGCCAGTCCTCTTCATTACATAACGGCCTTTAAACCGGCAATGGCTTATTTCGCCATGCAACTCAGGGGTGGATTCACACGCGCTTTTCACCGGTTCGCACCAACCACCGGCTCTCTTTGGAAAAACAGACGTCCTACTAGTTCCCATCAACGTTTCTACTTTTAAATTAATCATACTTTACTATAAATTGAATCGTTTGGCAAGAGAGCGTCCGTTGCGGGGGAACCATGCTCAGAAAGTATTCCATGATCCGGTGATCATCGGTCAATTCGGGATGGAACGAGCAGCCGAGGAACTGCCCGCACCGCGCCATGACGATTTTGCCCTTATGTTCACACAGCACTTCAACCGAAGGACCGGCGCTGACGATATGAGGCGCCCGGATGAATACCGCTTCAAAAGCAACTTCCATCCCTTTGATGGATAGCGGTGCTTCAAAACTGTCCACTTGTCGGCCAAATGAATTGCGCTCTACTACCACGTCCATAACGCCGAGATGCGGCTCTTCGTATCCGACAACGGTACCTGCCAATAAAATCAATCCGGCACATGTGCCGAATAGTGGCTTGCCGGTTTTTGCGAACTCACACAACGACTCCATCAATCCGTAGCGATCAATGGCTCGGCGTATCGCGGTGCTTTCGCCGCCCGGCAGAATCAGCCCATCTAACCCTTCTAAATCTTTCGGCCATTTCACCGCAACGGCTTCTGCCTTGCACGCTTCAATTGAACGCATATGCTCACGGACAGCCCCTTGCAAGGCCAAGACACCAATTCGCTTCATCTTACCAGCCCCGCTCTTGCATACGTTCACCCGCAGCAATTGTGGACATTTCAATTCCTTTCATCGCGATGCCAAGGTCTTTTGAAAGTTCAGCAATCAATCGATAGTCTTGATAATGTGTTGTCGCTTCGACGATGGCACGAGCAAATTTTTCAGGATGATCCGATTTGAAGATGCCGGATCCGACGAATACTCCATCCGCTCCCAGTTCCATCATCAATGCGGCATCAGCTGGCGTTGCAACGCCGCCTGCCGCAAAATTAACGACCGGCAACCGCCCTAACCGTTTTACTTCTTTCAAAAATTCATAAGAAGCGCCTAAGTTCCGGGCTTCTGTCATCAATTCGTCTTCACTCATCGTCACCACTTTGCGAACTTCCGCATTCACTTGCCGCAAATGACGCACCGCTTCGACGATATTGCCCGTTCCCGGTTCTCCTTTTGTCCGGAGCATGGATGCTCCTTCACCGATGCGGCGGGCTGCTTCGCCTAAATTTCGGCATCCGCAGACAAACGGTACCGTATATGTATTTTTTAATAAGTGGAATTCTTCATCTGCTGGCGTCAATACTTCACTTTCATCAATATAATCGACACCCATCGCTTCCAGCACCCGCTTCCACAATATGTCCAATACGAGCTTTTGCCATCACTGGAATCGATACCGCCTTCATCACTTCTTCGGTAATGCGCGGATCCGCCATTCGGGCGACTCCGCCGTCTCTCCGGATATCCGAAGGTACGCGTTCCAATGCCATTACAGCCGTAGCGCCTGCAGCTTCAGCAATCCGTGCTTGTTCCGCATTGACCACATCCATGATGACGCCGCCTTTTTGCATTTCAGCCATTCCGCGTTTAACGCGATTTGTTCCTTGTTCACTCATTAAAAATCCCTCCTCTTTTATTTATATATTCAGTATAATAAAGAGTGACCCTATAAAAAGACTCAGTTCCTTATAAATTTAAAAGGTCAGATAGGAGAATTTTATGGATATGTTAATGTTCCAACTCAAACGCAACCACTCCATCCCCTTATATAAACAGCTTTACGAGGAAATCAAACAAGCCATCATCAGCGGCAAGATTTCGGTCGGCGTTAAATTGCCAAGCAAGCGGAAGCTTTCAGATTTCCTGGATATTAGCCAGACCACTGTTGAACTGGCTTATGGCCAGCTCGTCGCTGAAGGGTTTATTGAAGCGCGGACCGGAAAGGTTATTATGCCCAGGCCATTGAAGAGCTGGCCTATTTGGATCTCCCTCAAGAAGAACCGGTTCAAGCGGAGCATTTCGTGTATCACTATGATTTCAACTCAGGGAAAATTGATACACAGTCCTTCCCTTTTGCCGCTTGGCGAAAAATCGCCAAAGAAGTGATGGACGAGGGCAATCACGAACTGCTTCTTTCCGGCCATCCCCAAGGAGATGAAGAACTTCGACAGGAAATTGCCCGTTATCTATTTCAATCGAGAGGCGTAGTCTGCGATAAAGAGCAAATCATCATCGGTTCAGGCACCGAGCAATTGATGCCCCTGTTGATACGGCTGCTGGATAAAAATATCGTCTACGGCTTTGAAAATCCAGGATATCCGCTTACACATAGCATTTTTGCCCACCATGACCGGAAAGCGGTGCCGATTGCGGTAGAAGAAGACGGCATCGATATTAGCGAATTAGAAGACTCATCAGTGGATGTAGCTTATGTAACGCCGTCCCACCAATTTCCGAGCGGTTCGGTCTTGAGTGCAGCGAAACGGGCCCAATTATTGAACTGGGCCGCTGCAAAGCCGGAACGGTTCATTATCGAAGACGATTACGACAGTGAATTCCGCTACACAAGCCGGCCCATCCCCGCTTTGCAGAGCATGGATTTGAGCGGACGCGTCATCTATCTCAGCACGTTCTCGAAATCATTGATGCCCTCCTTGCGCATCGCCTATATGGTACTTCCAAAACGTTTGCTTACAGCGTATCAACAGACTTTTCTACATTATTCGTCTTCCGTTCCGCGCACCGATCAACAAATCGTCGCTGAATTTATGAAAGATGGCCATTTTTCGCGCCACTTGAATCGCATGCGGAAGCTTTACAAGAAAAAATTGGAACGGCTGACTTCCGTGTTGGCTCCGTATACTCCCGCAGTCACAGTTTCAGGTGAACAAGCAGGTATGCACATCGTCTTGACGGTACAAACACGCTTATCTGAAAAAGAGCTGCTTGGGCTGGCCAAACAGGAAAAAATCCGGGTCTTCGGTTTGGAATCATACGATATTTCCGGCCGAACGCTGACTCCCCCTAAAATTGTCCTGGGATTTGGCGGCTTATCGGAAGCTGAAATCGAACAGGGCATTTCAAAACTTATGCGCTGCTGGGGAATCGATCCCCTTTAAAAGCACAAAAAAGCAGTTCCCTTATTCAAAAGGGGAACTGCTTTTTATTAGAATAAACCTGTAACGAAATCAACTGCTCCAACCCACATAGTAGAGAAAAAGCTTCCGACTGCCTGCATCGATAGAGAGAACCAATTGGCGCGCTCTACTTTTTCAGTCGTTACGACTTCAGCTGCAGCGTTTTTTCCATTTAGATAGCCATAATCTGTGCCTTCCGTTTTTGCCACTTTAACGGAGCCGACCACTTTGTCTTTATCGATGCCTGCTTCCATTTCTCCATCCGTCAGCACGGACTCATCGATAACCAATTCCGGTTTGTAGGAATCTTTGTCGACTGTGCGGATCAACATCGTAATAGGTTCTTTGACTGCGATATTCACTTTGTCTTCCTTGCCCTTCGTGACAGGCAATGTTTCTTTTCCTTCAAACTGATATCCGGCAGGTACAATTTCCTCTGTAGTAAATTGGCCGAAACCGAAATCGAATAACGCGCGTGTCGCGTCAAAACGGGCTTTGTAAGAACCGACGCCATCACTATCGACCGCTTTCATGACAACAGCAATAAGACGCGTATCTCCACGTTTAGCAGTACCTGTAAAGCTATGTCCTGCAAAATCCGTAGTTCCAGTTTTAAGGCCGTCTACACCCTCATATTCGTAGATCAAGCCAGGAAGCATGGAGTTCCAGTTTTCCATATTCGTTGCATCATCCGTGCCTTCACGGAAAACCTTTTGAGGAATCTTAGTCGTTTCTAACACTTCAGGGTAGGTGTCTAATAAGATCTTCGCCAATAGGGCAACGGAACTTGCCGGCATAACGTTTTCATCTGTAGGGCCTGTGCCTTCTGGCTGCATGCCCATCAAGTCTTTATTGCTCAACCCTGTAGAGTTGACGAATTTTGTATCTTTCAAGCCGAATTCAGCCGCTTTTTCATTCATCAAGCGAACGAATTCGCCTTCTGTCCCCGCAATTGTTTCAGCAATTCCGATTGTCGCTGCATTCGCAGAGTAGATCGCCATTGCTTCATACAACTCTTGGATCGTGTAGCTTTCATCTTTACGCAAAGGAACATTGCTTAAACGCAAGTCCTGGGATATTTTATAAGTGTAATCAGTCACTTTGTATTCTTGGTCCCATGTGATGCGGCCTTCTTCAATCGCTTCAAATAATAGATACTCAGTCATCATTTTAGTCATACTTGCAATTCCAAGCGGCGCTTCAGAATTTTGTTCGTATAATATTTTCCCTGTCTCAGCATCAACCAAAATTGCAGCATCCGCCATTATATTCAATGAATTCTCCGCTTTAGCTTGCTGCGGAATGATAATTGTCGTTAAGAATACAGCCATTACAGTAAGTAGCATTGTCATTTTTAAAACATTTTTCACCTGTATAAATACCTCCATCTATAAGTTTACCCATGCTATTCTATCATATTATATAGGTCCTGAAACAAAAACATGTAAAAAGCACCCTTTGCGCCTAAAATAAGACGAAAAAGGGTGCTAAAAGGTTTATTCATTATGAAATAGAATAGTTAGGCGATTCTTTTGTGATTTGAACATCATGTGGATGGCTTTCACGCAAGCCAGCGCCGGTCATACGGATAAACTGAGCTTCTTCGCGCAAAGTCTGCAAATCTTTTGTTCCGCAATATCCCATACCAGCACGAATGCCTCCCAATAATTGATGGATTGTATCAGATAAAGGCCCTTTATACGGCAGGCGCCCTTCAATACCTTCTGGAACTAATTTTTTAGCGTCATCTTGGAAATAACGGTCCTTTGAACCTTTTTCCATTGAAGCAATTGATCCCATTCCGCGGTAAGTCTTGAAACGGCGTCCTTGGAAAATTTCGGTTTCTCCAGGGCTTTCAGTGGTACCTGCAAGCAAGCTTCCTAGCATAACGACATGTCCGCCAGCAGCCAAGGCTTTGATAATATCACCAGAATACTTGATGCCGCCATCTGCGATAATCGCTTTTCCATGTTTGCGTGCTTCTGTTGCACAATCGTAAACAGCTGTGATTTGAGGAACACCCACACCCGCAACTACGCGTGTTGTACAAATCGAACCGGGTCCAATTCCTACTTTAACAACATCTGCGCCTGCTTCAATCAATGCTTTTGTGCCTTCTGCAGTCGCTACATTTCCTGCAACGATGGTTAAATCGGGATACACTTGACGAATTTGCTGCACCATATCAAGAACACCTTTTGAATGTCCATGTGCTGTGTCTAAAACAATTACGTCGACAGAAGCTTTCACTAATTGCTCAACGCGTTTCATCGTATCGGAAGTAACGCCAACAGCAGCTCCAACAATCAAGCGCCCATGGGTATCTTTAGCAGCGTTCGGGAATTCAATTACTTTCTCGATGTCTTTGATTGTGATTAAGCCTTTTAATACGCCATCATTGTCAACGATCGGCAATTTTTCGATTTTGTATTGCTGAAGGATTTTTTCCGCATCTTCTAGCGTAGTACCGACTGGAGCCGTAACTAATTTTTCCTTAGTCATCACTTCATCAATCTGCAATGAATAATCTTGGATAAAACGCAGATCGCGGTTTGTAATAATTCCAACTAATTTTTGTTCTTCTTCGTTATTTACAATCGGTACGCCTGAAATACGGTATTTCCCCATCAAATGTTCCGCATCAAATACTTGATGTGTTGGAGTTAAGAAGAAAGGATCGGTAATAACACCATTTTCAGAACGTTTTACAGTAGTTACTTGTTCCGCTTGTTCTTCGATGCTCATGTTTTTATGGATAATCCCTAAGCCGCCTTGACGTGCCATTGAAATAGCCATCTTCGCTTCTGTTACAGTATCCATGCCGGCACTGATGATAGGTATATTCAACTTTATCGTAGAAGTTAATTCCACCGATAAACTTACGTCTTTCGGCAATACTTCTGATCGAGCTGGTACAAGCAATACATCGTCGAACGTTAAACCTTCTTTTACAAATTTAGACTCCCACATTATGGACACGCCTCCTGCTTCCTTTTAAATATTATTGTAAGGTTATCAGCGCCGCTATGCAGTGTCAAGGAAACCTGAAGAAGAAAAAGTATTCGGACTTCTTGATGAAAGCATTTTTTGATTTTTTCTTTCATTTTTAAAGGGAAACTTTGCGAAGCATAGGATTAACTATCTTGCCTTCTTTATGGTCAGAAATTCAGTCGAATTCCATCTTCCCACTACGCTTAAAAGTTTCAACTTGATAAACTGCACTCATTTTCAATCGTCTTTTCAATTTCTTTTAGAGTATATCCAAAATTAATGAGTTACAAGAAATTTGAATTAACAACAAAAAAAGCCGTTACCGGCTACGGTAACGACTTTCCACGTGCCCAGCGACGTCCTACTCTCACAGGGGGAGACCCCCAACTACCATCGGCGCAAAAGAGCTTAACTTCCGTGTTCGGGATGGGAACGGGTGTGGCCTCTTTGCCATCATCACTGGACTATTTTTTTCAGAGTGACTTGTTCACTCAAAACTGGATATTCGACATGAAACAAATGCAACGCGCTCTTCAAAAAGCATTTTGGTTAAGTCCTCGATCGATTAGTATTCGTCAGCTGCACGTGTCGCCACGCTTCCACCTCGAACCTATCTACCTCATCGTCTTTGAGGGATCTTACTTGCTTGCGCAATGGGAAATCTCATCTTGAGGGGGGCTTCGTGCTTAGATGCTTTCAGCACTTATCCCGGCCACACATAGCTACCCAGCGATGCCCTTGGCAGAACAACTGGTACACCAGCGGTGTGTCCATCCCGGTCCTCTCGTACTAAGGACAGCTCCTCTCAAATTTCCTGCGCCCGCGACGGATAGGGACCGAACTGTCTCACGACGTTCTGAACCCAGCTCGCGTACCGCTTTAATGGGCGAACAGCCCAACCCTTGGGACCGACTACAGCCCCAGGATGCGATGAGCCGACATCGAGGTGCCAAACCTCCCCGTCGATGTGGACTCTTGGGGGAGATAAGCCTGTTATCCCCGGGGTAGCTTTTATCCGTTGAGCGATGGCCCTTCCATGCGGGACCACCGGATCACTAAGCCCGTCTTTCGACCCTGCTCGACCTGTACGTCTCGCAGTCAAGCTCCCTTGTGCCTTTACACTCTGCGAATGATTTCCAACCATTCTGAGGGAACCTTTGGGCGCCTCCGTTACTCTTTAGGAGGCGACCGCCCCAGTCAAACTGCCCGCCTGACACTGTCTCCCACCCCGATCAGGGGTGTGGGTTAGAATTTCAATACAACCAGGGTAGTATCCCACCGACGCCTCCTCCGAAGCTGGCGCTCCGGGCTCAAAGGCTCCTACCTATCCTGTACAAGTTGCACCAAAATTCAATATCAGGCTACAGTAAAGCTCCACGGGGTCTTTCCGTCCTGTCGCGGGTAACCTGCATCTTCACAGGTACTATAATTTCACCGAGTCTCTCGTTGAGACAGTGCCCAGATCGTTACGCCTTTCGTGCGGGTCGGAACTTACCCGACAAGGAATTTCGCTACCTTAGGACCGTTATAGTTACGGCCGCCGTTTACTGGGGCTTCAGTTCGCACCTTCGCTTGCGCTAAGCACTCCCCTTAACCTTCCAGCACCGGGCAGGCGTCAGCCCCTATACGTCACCTTACGGTTTTGCAGAGACCTGTGTTTTTGCTAAACAGTCGCCTGGGCCTATTCACTGCGGCTCTCTCGGGCTTTAACACCCTACCAGAGCACCCCTTCTCCCGAAGTTACGGGGTCATTTTGCCGAGTTCCTTAACGAGAGTTCACTCGCTCACCTTAGAATTCTCTTCTCGCCTACCTGTGTCGGTTTGCGGTACGGGCACCTCCCGCCTCGCTAGAGGCTTTTCTTGGCAGTGTGAAATCAGGGACTCGAGGGTAAACCCTCTTGCCGTCACAGCTTAACGTATCAGGAATGGGATTTGCCTCATTCCACGCCTCACTGCTTGGACGCGCACAACCAACGGCGCGCTCACCTTATCCTTCTGCGTCCCCCCATTGCTCAAACGGCGGGGAGGTGGTACAGGAATATCAACCTGTTGTCCATCGTCTACGCCTATCGGCCTCGACTTAGGTCCCGACTGACCCTGAGCGGACGAGCCTTCCTCAGGAAACCTTAGGCATTCGGTGGACGGGATTCTCACCCGTCTTTCGTTACTCATACCGGCATTCTCACTTCTAAGCGCTCCACCAGTCCTTCCGGTCTGACTTCAACGCCCTTAGAACGCTCTCCTACCACGGACCTCAGACGAGGTCCATCCACAGCTTCGGTAATCCGTTTAGCCCCGGTACATTTTCGGCGCAGTGTCACTCGACCAGTGAGCTATTACGCACTCTTTAAATGATGGCTGCTTCTAAGCCAACATCCTGGTTGTCTAAGCAACGCCACATCCTTTTCCACTTAACGGATATTTGGGGACCTTAGCTGGTGGTCTGGGCTGTTTCCCTCTTGACTACGGATCTTATCACTCGCAGTCTGACTCCCAATCATAAATCACTGGCATTCGGAGTTTGTCTGAATTCGGTAACCCGGGATGGGCCCCTAGTCCAAACAGTGCTCTACCTCCAGGATTCTAAACGATTGAGGCTAGCCCTAAAGCTATTTCGGAGAGAACCAGCTATCTCCAGGTTCGATTGGAATTTCTCCGCTACCCACACCTCGTCCCCGCACTTTTCAACGTGCGTGGGTTCGGGCCTCCAGTAAGTGTTACCTTACCTTCACCCTGGACATGGGTAGATCACCTGGTTTCGGGTCTACAACTGCATACTCATTCGCCCTATTCAGACTCGCTTTCGCTGCGGCTCCGCCTTCTCAGCTTAACCTTGCATGCAATCGTAACTCGCCGGTTCATTCTACAAAAGGCACGCCATCACCCATTAACGGGCTTTGACTACTTGTAGGCACACGGTTTCAGGATCTGTTTCACTCCCCTTCCGGGGTGCTTTTCACCTTTCCCTCACGGTACTGGTTCACTATCGGTCACTAGGGAGTATTTAGCCTTGGGAGATGGTCCTCCCGGATTCCGACGGAATTTCACGTGTTCCGCCGTACTCAGGATCCACTCGGGAGATCCGAACCTTTCAGCTACAGGGCTGTTACCTTGTCTCGCGGACCGTTCCAGGTCGCTTCGCTTAAATTCGGATTTTGTAACTCCACAATGAGTGTCCTACAACCCCAAGAGGCAAGCCTCTTGGTTTGGGCTGTTCCCGTTTCGCTCGCCGCTACTCAGGGAATCGCATTTGCTTTCTCTTCCTCCAGGTACTTAGATGTTTCAGTTCCCTGGGTCTGCCTTCTCATGTGCTATGTATTCACACATGGATACCGCCCCATTAAAGGCGGTGGGTTCCCCCATTCGGAAATCTCCGGATCATCGCTCACTTACAGCTCCCCGAAGCATATCGGTGTTAGTGCCGTCCTTCTTCGGCTCCTAGTGCCAAGGCATTCACCGTGCGCCCTTTCTAACTTAACCAAGTGGTTTGTTAAAAAGTGGATCCCAATTGGGATCGTGCTTGCATGAATTGCTTGTTTTCATTTGTTTCAATGTCGTTTTATCCAGTTTTCAAAGAACAAGTTTGAAGTCACAAAACAGGCTCACGCCTGAAGGGTGAACCTTCAAAACTGAACGCAAAACGTCAACACAAGATCTAAGATCTTGTTTCCGAATAAATCCTTAGAAAGGAGGTGATCCAGCCGCACCTTCCGATACGGCTACCTTGTTACGACTTCACCCCAATCATCTGTCCCACCTTCGGCGGCTGGCTCCACTAGGGTTACCCCACCGACTTCGGGTGTTACAAACTCTCGTGGTGTGACGGGCGGTGTGTACAAGGCCCGGGAACGTATTCACCGTGGCATGCTGATCCACGATTACTAGCGATTCCGGCTTCATGCAGGCGAGTTGCAGCCTGCAATCCGAACTGAGAACGGTTTTCTGGGATTGGCTCCCCCTCGCGGGTTGGCTGCCCTTTGTACCGTCCATTGTAGCACGTGTGTAGCCCAGGTCATAAGGGGCATGATGATTTGACGTCATCCCCACCTTCCTCCGGTTTGTCACCGGCAGTCACCTTAGAGTGCCCAACTGAATGCTGGCAACTAAGATCAAGGGTTGCGCTCGTTGCGGACTTAACCCAACATCTCACGACACGAGCTGACGACAACCATGCACCACCTGTCACCGCTGTCCCCGAAGGGAAAGCCTTGTCTCCAAGGCGGGCAGCGGGATGTCAAGACCTGGTAAGGTTCTTCGCGTTGCTTCGAATTAAACCACATGCTCCACCGCTTGTGCGGGCCCCCGTCAATTCCTTTGAGTTTCAGCCTTGCGGCCGTACTCCCCAGGCGGAGTGCTTAATGCGTTAGCTGCAGCACTAAGGGGCGGAAACCCCCTAACACTTAGCACTCATCGTTTACGGCGTGGACTACCAGGGTATCTAATCCTGTTTGCTCCCCACGCTTTCGCGCCTCAGCGTCAGTTACAGACCAGAAAGTCGCCTTCGCCACTGGTGTTCCTCCACATCTCTACGCATTTCACCGCTACACGTGGAATTCCACTTTCCTCTTCTGCACTCAAGTTCCCCAGTTTCCAATGACCCTCCACGGTTGAGCCGTGGGCTTTCACATCAGACTTAAGGAACCGCCTGCGCGCGCTTTACGCCCAATAATTCCGGACAACGCTTGCCACCTACGTATTACCGCGGCTGCTGGCACGTAGTTAGCCGTGGCTTTCTGGTGAGGTACCGTCAAGGTACCAATAGTTAGTTGGTACGTGTTCTTCCCTCACAACAGAGTTTTACGATCCGAAAACCTTCGTCACTCACGCGGCGTTGCTCCGTCAGACTTGCGTCCATTGCGGAAGATTCCCTACTGCTGCCTCCCGTAGGAGTCTGGGCCGTGTCTCAGTCCCAGTGTGGCCGGTCACCCTCTCAGGTCGGCTACGCATCGTGGCCTTGGTGGGCCGTTACCCCACCAACTAGCTAATGCGCCGCGGCCCATCCTGCAGTGACAGCCGAAACCGTCTTTCCGTGAAGCCTCAGGTGAGGCTTCAAACTATTCGGTATTAGCACCGGTTTCCCGGAGTTATCCCGATCTGCAGGGCAGGTTGCCCACGTGTTACTCACCCGTCCGCCGCTAAACGCTTGGAGCAAGCTCCAAGTGTTCCGCTCGACTTGCATGTATTAGGCACGCCGCCAGCGTTCGTCCTGAGCCAGGATCAAACTCTCCATTATAGAGTAGTATTGATTGCTCAATGCTGGCGCATCGCCGTCTCCGAAAAGACGCGCGATTCGCTTTGATCTGGCTAAGCCTGATCAGTAAGTTTGTGGCGCGGGACCCGAAGGTCCGTTGCCGTTATTGTTGACGTTTTGCTGTTCAGTTTTCAAGGTTCATGTTGTCACTGCTTTTTCTCAGCAACTTTATTAGTATAGCTCAATTCAATTTCGATGTCAACAGTTTTATAAAATTTATAATTCCGTTTCAATCAAGTTGTTTTGAGGACGCTTATTAATATACCAAGTAAACCAGCAATAGTCAATAGGTTTGAGAAAAAACTTCTGCAAAGAGTAAAATCTTTTTCTTCAAGGAAACTTCTTCTTTATAGAAGCAGCTCTATTAACAAGACTCAATGAACAAAGTGTTCGCCCACTCTTTATTCAAGGCCAACTGATGAACGCTTCTTTGGACTTCTTTATTACTTTGCAGCTACTAACAATTTGATAGGCAAGAAAAAATCCCACTGGCAATCCAGTGGGATAAAAATTACTCTTCGTCTTCTTCTATTACTTCTTCAACTTCGATATTTTCATCAGCAACTACATCGTCCGCTTCTGTATACACATCCGCTTCAGCGCTTTCTTCAATCAAAGTTGCTTCGATATTTTCATCCGGATTCTCGGATTCTTCCGGAAGATCGATATCTTTTTTCACTTTAGCAACGGTAGCGACGGTCTCGTCTTCAGACAAGCGAATCAACCGGACGCCTTGAGTGCTTCTGCCAGTAGTGGAGATATCGTTCACATCCATACGGATCAAAATGCCATTGATTGTAATAAGCATGATATCTTCTGTGCCATTCACAGTACGAACAGCAACCAATGGGCCGTTCTTATCGGTGATTTGGCAAGTTTTGATTCCCATGCCGCCTCTGGATTGAACACGGTACTCCGCTTCTTTCGTTTGTTTCCCGTATCCTTTTTCCGTAATGACAAGAATGTTATCGCCTGGCTCAAGAATCTCCATGCCAACTACATTATCGCCTTCGCGTAAACGGATACCCCGTACGCCGCTTGCAGTCCGTCCCATGCTGCGAATATCCGTTTCTGGGAATCGGATTAAGGCGCCGTCGCGTGTACCAATGACAATCTCTTTGGATCCGTCTGTCAATTTAACCGAGATCAACTCATCTTCTTCGCGCAAGCTGATGGCAATCAAACCGTTTTGACGGATGTTTGCGTAATTCGACACCGGCGTCCGTTTGCTCACTCCTTCACGTGTAGTAAAGAAGAAGAATGCATCTTCCTTAAATTCTTCTACTCGAATCACCGCTGTAACTTTCTCGTTCTTCTCGATTTCCAACAAGTTTACTAGAGGAAGGCCTTTAGCTGTCCGTCCGTATTCTGGAATGTGATATCCCTTCTTACGATAGACTTTCCCTTTATTGGTAAAGAATAAGATGGTGTCGTGTGTAGATGTATATAGAAGGTGTTCAACAAAGTCGTCTTCGTTGGTTCCCATTCCTTGTACGCCGCGGCCTCCGCGTTTCTGGCTGCGGTAGGTGTTCGCAGGCAAGCGTTTAATGTACCCATTGTGAGTCAACGTTAAAACAGAATCTTCACGAGGGATCAAATCTTCATCTTCAAACATTTCTGTTCCGCCTGAAGTGATTTCGGTTCTGCGTTTATCGCTGAAGCGCTCTTTCACTTCGAGCAATTCTTCACGGATGATTTCAAGGATGCGATGTTCATTCGCCAGGATTTCACGAAGCTCATCGATCAGTTTTACCAATCCTAGATATTCATCTTCAATTTTATCGCGCTCGAGTCCCGTTAAACGCTGCAAACGCATGTCTAAGATTGCTTGGGATTGGCGCTCAGATAAATTGAAATTGTTCATCAAGCCGTTGCGGGCTTCTTCGGTCGTTTGTGACCCACGGATCAATGCAATGATGGCATCGATATGGTCTAACGCAATGCGCAAACCTTCAAGGATATGTGCGCGGTCTTCCGCTTTCGTCAAATCAAATTGAGTTCTGCGGCGGATGACAACTTTCTGATGTTCTAAGTAATGATAAAGAACTTCTTTCAATCCAAGAACTTTCGGATGGCCATCGACAAGAGCCAGCATATTGATCCCGAAGCTTGTTTGCATCGCTGTTTGTTTGTACAAATTGTTCAATAGTACACTTGCACTTGCATCTCGGCGGACTTCGATGACAATACGCATTCCGTTGCGGTCAGATTCATCGCGCAAGTCCGTAATGCCGTCAATTTTCTTGTCACGCACAAGTTCCGCAATTTTTTCGATCAAGCGGGCTTTATTCACCTGGTAAGGAAGTTCGTTTACAATAATGACTTCTTTGCCGTTCGCTTTTGTTTCAATATCGATAACTGAACGGATCATGATCGAGCCGCGGCCTGTTTCATAAGCTCGGCGGATTCCGCTTCGCCCTAGAATAATCCCGCCAGTCGGGAAATCCGGACCTGGGATGAATTCCATCAGTTCTTCCGTTGTAATGGCTGGATTTTCAGCCAATGCCAACACGCCATCAATGGTTTCGCCCAAATGATGCGGCGGAATATTGGTAGCCATACCGACGGCAATCCCTGAAGTTCCGTTTACCAATAAATTCGGGAATCGGCTCGGCAAAACAATCGGTTCTTTTTCTTGGCCATCGTAGTTGTCGCGATAGTCAATCGTATTCTTATTCAAGTCACGCAATAATTCCATGGAAATTTTTGACATTTTAGATTCAGTGTAACGCATAGCTGCTGCTGCATCTCCGTCCACCGATCCAAAGTTTCCGTGGCCGTCTACCAGCATATAACGATAACTGAAATCCTGCGCCATCCGTACCATGGTTTCGTAAACAGCCGTATCCCCGTGAGGATGGTATTTACCAATAACGTCTCCGACGATACGTGCTGATTTTTTATAGGCTTTGTCTGACGTAATCCCTAAATCATGCATTGCATAAAGGATGCGGCGATGAACAGGTTTTAGCCCATCTCGCACATCCGGTAAAGCGCGGGAAACGATAACACTCATTGCATAATCCAAGAATGAGGTCCGCATTTCCGTGCTTATATTTATTTCTTCAACACCACTGCTAGGCCGTTCAGCCATATCCGCAGCCTCCTCTCAACTCTACATCACTTAAACGTCCAGGTTTTTAACGTATTTCGCGTTTTCTTCGATAAAGTTCCGGCGTGGTTCTACATCATCGCCCATTAGGATATGGAAAGTTTCATCTGCCACCATTGCATCCGTCAACGTAACTTGAAGCAATGTACGGACATCCGGATCCATTGTGGTATCCCATAGCTGGGTCGCGTTCATTTCCCCGAGTCCTTTATAGCGCTGAACATTCGGTTTCGGCGTGCTCGATAGATTCTCAAGCGCCGTCTTCAATTGGGCATCGGTATAAACGTATTCCACATGCTTGCCTTGCTTAATTTGGAATAAAGGCGGCTGCGCGATATAAATATAGCCAGCTTCAAGCAATGGCCGCATATAACGGAAGAAGAACGTCAGCAGCAACGTACGGATATGGGCACCATCGACATCGGCATCTGTCATGATGACGACTTTATGGTAGCGGGCTTTATCCAAATTGAACTCTTCCCCGATTCCTGTGCCAAGGGCTGTAATGATATTGCGGATTTCGGCATTTGTCAGGATTCTGTCCAAGCGTGCTTTTTCAACGTTAAGAATTTTTCCGCGCAGAGGCAAAATCGCTTGGAAATGACGGTCGCGTCCTGATTTTGCTGATCCGCCAGCCGAATCGCCCTCTACGATATAAATTTCACTGATTTTTGGATCGCGTGAAGAACAGTCAGCCAATTTACCTGGCAAGCTGGATACTTCAAGGACCGATTTGCGGCGCGTGAATTCACGTGCTTTTTTAGCTGCCATGCGGGCATGGGAAGCCATAATCCCTTTTTCCACAATTTTGCGTGAAACGGATGGGTTTTCCAAAAGGAATCGCTCGAAGCCAGCTGAGAACAAGTTATTGACGATTGTACTGACTTCCGTATTGCCAAGTTTTGTTTTCGTTTGCCCTTCGAACTGCGGATCTGGGTGCTTAACAGAAATGATTGCTGTCAGTCCTTCACGCACGTCATCTCCCGTTAGATTCGCATCCTGTTCTTTCAACATGCCATTTTTGCGGCCATAATCGTTGATCACACGCGTCAAAGCAGTTTTAAAACCGGATTCATGCGTTCCGCCTTCATGTGTATTGATGTTATTAGCAAATGAAAAGATATTTGCCGCGTATCCGGCATTATATTGCATCGCTACTTCAATAGAAATGCCGTCTTTTTCAGACTCCACAAAAATCGCTTCTTCATGAAGCGGATCTTTTGTTTTGTTCAGATGTTCGACGTACGATTTGATACCGCCTTCGAAATGATAGACCTTTTCTTTTTCTTCGCCTTCGCGCTCGTCCCGGATCACAATCCGTAAACCGCGATTCAAATAGGCAAGTTCGCGTAAACGATGATCCAGAATATCAAATTCATAGACAGTCGTTTCCTTAAAAATTTCTGCATCTGCTTTAAAGCGGATTGTTGTTCCAGTATGGTTAGATTCGCCGATTACTTTAAGTTCTTCCGTAACCGCTCCTCGTTCAAACTTTATATAATGCTTTTTTTGGTCAAGGTTGACATAAACCTCAGTAACTTCAGATAAAGCGTTGACGACTGAAGCCCCAACACCGTGAAGTCCGCCGGATACCTTGTATCCGCCGCCGCCGAATTTACCGCCGCGTGCAAGACCGTCATAATGACTTCTACTGCCGGACGGCCCATTTTTTCTTGCATACCGACAGGGATTCCGCGCCCATTGTCTTCTACACGGATCCAGTTGTCCTGCTCGATTGTTACTTGGATTTCGTCGCAATAGCCAGCCAGTGCTTCGTCTATACTATTGTCCACGATTTCCCAAACCAAATGGTGAAGCCCTTTTGAACTTGTCGAACCGATATACATTCCGGGTCTTTTGCGGACAGCTTCTAATCCTTCAAGAACTTGAATCTGATTTGCATCATAAGATTGTTTAAGTTCATTTTCTTCCATTGCCATTCCGTTCACCTGCTCTTCCCTACAACATTCTATTTCCAAATTGGCTTGCTATAAATTTGCTCGTTAAGATGCTTAACAATTGCTTGCGCCTTCAAAGGCGAACCATAGACGAATTCGTCGGTAACCACGTAAGACTTTACATGTTCTATCGGCACGAGCAGCCGCACAAAAGCAGCCGGCACGTAATTTTCATAATGGATGACAGCGATGATTTCCTTTATACGGATGCTTTGCTCTTTACTAATAGAAATGTAAATGAGCGTTCACTCCTTAACGGTCCCTTTCGATACTTCGAAAAGCAAGGCATTCTGGATCGTTTCATGATGGATGCCTTCCACACTGGTAGTGGTTACAAAAGTTTGGACCGACCCTTTGATGGTATTCAATAAATGGGACTGCCGATAATCATCGAGCTCCGATAACACATCATCCAATAAGAGGACAGGAGCCTCGCCGACTTCCTGTTTAATCAATTCGATTTCTGCAAGTTTCAACGACAACGCCGTTGTACGCTGTTGGCCTTGAGAACCGTAGGTCTGAACATCATAGCCATTTACAAAAAACTGCAATTCATCCCGGTGCGGACCGACAAGCGTGGAACCGCGTTCGATTTCGCGTTTCCGCAATTCTGCCAGTTTCTGCTCTAAAAAAGACGCCATTTCTTCAGGCGTCCATTCGGGCTTTAAACCGCTGATCGGTTGATAGCGGATTTGAAGTTGTTCCAACCAGGGGAAATGCCGTGATGGATCGGTTCTGCCCATTTTTGCAATAAATCCATGAACTGATACCTTTTTCGGATGATTTTAACGGCAGCTTCAATAAACTGCTCTGTATAGACGTCAAACATCACGTCATTGATTGATTGTTTGCCGTAATGCTGCTTCAAAATATGATTTCTTTGCTTTAAAAGCTTTTGATAAATCAATAGATCATGCAAATAGACAGGAGAAATCTGGCCAATTTCCATATCGATGAATCGCCGCCGTACTTGAGGGCTGCCTTTGACCAAATTAAGATCTTCAGGAGCAAACATGACCACATTCAACTGACCGATATAATCACTAAGCCGCCGCTGCTCTAAATGATTGACTTTCGCCTTTTTGCCTTTTTTTGACAAAGTTATTTCTAAAGGCAATTTACCGTATTTACGGTGCACATCAGCCTTTATTTTACCATATTCGGCGTCCCAGCGTATCAATTCTTTATCATTTGACGTACGGTGAGATTTAGCCATGGATAAAACATACAGCGATTCCATAATATTGGTTTTGCCTTGGGCGTTTTCACCGATGAATACGTTGATCTCCGGTGAAAACGACAAATCCAGGCTTTCATAGTTGCGGTAATTTAACAGTTCGAGACGGTCAATCCGCATCGAAGCTCATGCCTTCAGCAACAACGATACGAAACTCCCCAACCTCCGGAATTGCCACAGTATCTTCTGGACGAAGTTTCCGGCCTCTGCGATCCTCCGCTTCGCCATTCACAAACACTTCATGTTCACTTAAAAACCATTTCGCCATTCCACCCGAACTGATGGTATCGGTCATTTTCAATAATTGGCCTAATGTGATGTATTCTGTTTCAATTCCTATTTCCTTCAAAATGCACTCATCCTTCGATTCGTAGTCTATCCCTCTATTTTACCCTAAATAGGGTGAAAAGTAAAAAGGATAGCCTATATGGCTATCCTCGAGGGTGCTTTTCAATTTTAGTAGGTCCGGACAGGAAGAATCAGCTGCAAAATCGAGTCGTCTAATGCCGACTTCAAAATAAATGGACGCATCGCTCCTGTGAATTGGATCAGAACATCTTGTCCATCAATCGCTTTCAAGGCGTCCATCATAAATTTCGCACTAAATGAGATTTTCAACTCTTCCCCTTCAATGCTTTGCGCTTGAAGCTGCTCTTCTACTTTCCCAACTTCTGGTGAATTAGAAGAAACTTCCACTTCATTGCCAGCGTTGGTAGAGAAACGGACCACATTATTGCGTTCTTCGCGTGCCAATAAAGAAGCACGGTCAATCGCTTGCAATAATGAACGTCCATTTACGACAACTTCCGTTTTGTATTCAGAAGGAATCAGGCGTGAAGTATCTGGATAATTCCCTTCTAATAAACGTGAGAAAAATAAAATATGCTTGGATTTAAACAGGACTTGCTGGTTTGTCATAACGATTTCAACCGGTTCTGACGTATCATCAAGGATTTTGTTCAACTCATTTAAGCTCTTGCCGGGAATGACGACACTGTATTCGCCTTCTGGCAGAGTCTCCAATTTGGTTTTGCGGCGTGCTAAACGGTGGCTGTCAGTTGCTACACAAACCAATTCTCCGTCTTTTACCTCCCAATGGACACCAGTTAATACTGGGCGTGTTTCAGAACTTGAAACTGCAAAAACGGTTTCTCTGTTGATGGTTTTCAACAGATCTGCAGGAATTGAAAACAGACGGTCGTCTTGGATATCCGGCAATTGTGGATAATCCATCGCATCCAAGCCAATTAAATGGAATTCGGATTTACCAGAACGGATATGCGTTTGGAAATTTCCTGTAATCTCTACTTCTACTTCATTCGTTGGCAGTTTCCGGATGATTTCTCCGAATACCTTCGCTTGAAGAACAATGCTTCCTCCTTGAGAAACTCCAATGATCTGCTCGCCATCTTCTTCTGCTGGAATAAACGTTTGGATCGTGATGTCTGAATCACTTCCTGTCAAACGCATTCCTTCTGATGAGACATCCATTTTGATCCCTGTCAAAATCGGAATCGTTGTTTTTGAACTGACTGCTTTCATTACATCATTTAAACCTTCAACTAAACGTTCACGCTTTATCTCAAATTTCATTATGGAACCTCGCTTATATATATATTTTATTTAGATCTTTAAAGTAATAATAGTAGTAGGGGCTGTGAATATGTGGATAACCCTGAAATAGTGAATAAAAGCAGCTTATCCACATGTAGATAGAATGTGCATAAACTGCTTTGTAACTTATCGGGTTATCCACAAGCGAATCACCCTTTGCCTAGCGCGCTTCTGATATCTTTTACATCTTGCTGGAGCTGCTGATTGTCTTTCAGCATTGTTGAAATCTTTTCATGTGCATGAATCACCGTTGTGTGATCTCGTCCACCGAATTCTTCCCCGATTTTAGGCAGAGAAAAATCTGTCATTTCCCTTGATAAATACATGGCGACTTGACGTGGATAGGCAATATCTTTTGTCCGGCGCTTCGTTTTAAAATCTTCTAATTTCACATTGAACTGGCTGCCGACAGCGTTCTGGATGTCCAAAATCGTGATGACTTTCGGTTTCGAATTCGGCATGATGTCTTTTAATGCTTCAGCCGCAAGTTCAGCACTCATATCCCGGTTGATCAAGGAAGAGTAAGCGACTACGCGGATTAAAGCCCCTTCAAGTTCACGGATATTCGAGTCGATCGAATTAGCGATATACGTCATGACGTCGTTAGGAATGTCCAAACCGTCGGCTTTCGCTTTTTTGCGAAGAATCGCAATTCGCGTCTCCAGATCCGGAGGTGTGATATCTGTAATAAGTCCCCATTCAAAGCGGGATCTCAGGCGATCTTCCAAAGTTGGAATTTCTTTTGGAGGCCGGTCACTCGAGATGATGATTTGCTTCGATTCTTCGTGGAGCGTGTTGAAAGTATGGAAGAATTCTTCCTGTGTCTGCTCTTTGCCTGCCAAGAATTGAATATCATCGATCAATAGAATATCGACGCTCCGGTATTTATTGCGGAAATCGACGGTCTGGTTATCACGGATCGAGTTGATGAACTCATTCGTGAATTTTTCAGATGACAAATAAACCACTTTGGCATCCGGGTTGTGTTCGAGGACGTAATGTCCGATTGCATGCATTAGATGTGTCTTGCCTAGACCTACTCCCCCATAGATAAACAGCGGATTATACGCTTTCGCCGGCGCTTCGGCCACGGCGAGTGATGCAGCATGAGCAAAGCGGTTGCCGGATCCAATGACAAACGTATCGAATGTGTATTTTGGATTCAACATGCCAGGAAGAAATTCCTGATGCTCATTCTGACCGGGTTTAACGCGAGGTGCAGGAAGTTGAAAATCATCCATGTCTTGATCTTTGGGCACGACAAATTTTATCAGCAGATCGTCACCAGTAAGGTCTGATAATATTCCAGTAATTAAATGCACGTAATGGTTTTCCAACCAATCACGTGCAAACGAATTAGGCGCTGAAATTGTGACTGTCTCATTCTGATAAGATAAAAGTTTTGTCGATTTCAACCAAGTTTCAAAACTCGGTTTGGAGATTTTGGTTTCAACTTGGGCTAAGACACTTGACCATAATTCGTCTAAGTGTTCCAATAGCTCTTCTCCTTTATATGTAAAATATTTTTTAAGTATATCATACACAAAACCACAGCCTGTGGATAAAGTTTGCAAACAAGCTGTGAAATAACTGTCCACATCTTATGCACAGTTTGTGGATAAGTATTTTGTGAATAAAATTGTCAACAAGTGAAAACAAGTTAATGTTAACAAAAAAAATGAGACATTACAAGAAGTTCTTGAACTTATCCACATTTCTTTTCTTGTGCACACAGAAGCTATCCACATGGGGTTCCTATGTGAAGAAGTTGTAGATAAGGGGTGTGGATAAATATTTTTGAAGAAAATTTGCTGCACATGGAATTTTTCATTTTGGGAAGCGAATGTGGATAACTTCTATAGAGGGATCGGAAGGCTAATCATCCTCTTTTTTAATAAGACATTGACATTTCATACAAGAGGGCTTTATAATAGTCAAGACTGTCTTTGAGAAAAGAGTTACTTTTATTCAGGAGGTGTCACTACATGACATTACGCACATACCAACCAAATACACGTAAACACAGCAAAGTACACGGCTTCAGAGCACGTATGAGCACAAAAAACGGACGTAGAGTAATTGCTGCACGCCGTCGCAAAGGAAGAAAAGTACTATCAGCTTAAGTCCACTGACCGCATCAGTGGTCTTTTTTTCTTTTCTGCCTATTTAAGAAAAGGATTTCAGCGTTTCTGGAGTGTTCATTGCCACTCATTGGACGATCACTCCATCTTTTTCTTAACGAATGGAGCGGAAATGAACCAAAATAAGCAGGTGAAAAGATGAACAAGCAGCAACGGATCAAGAAAAACAAAGAGTTTCAGCAAATTTTTAAAAAAGGGAAGTCTTTTGCGAATCGCCAGTTTATCGTCTATGTCTTAAAAAGTGATCAACCGGAATTTCGCTTAGGCTTATCTGTCAGCAAAAAAGTAGGAAATGCAGTTACAAGAAACCGTATTAAACGTTATATCCGGCAAACTTTCTTGGAATTGAAAGATGATTTAAAGCCGAATACCGATTATGTTATCATCGCCCGGCAACAGGCGGCCGAAATGGATTTTCACGAAAGCAAGAAGAGTTTGGAGCACGTTTTAAAAATTGCACGCGCTTTAACCAAGAAGTAGAAAGCGTTTGCGTATCGATGTTATTATAGAAGTAATCGAAAATTAGTTTGGGGGAAGAAGGTTGAATAAGCGAATAGTCATGCTTATTTCACTGATTGCAGTTGCATTGCTGCTGGCGGGTTGTACGGAATTTGATCAGCCGATCAGTGGAGATAGCGAAGGATTTTGGAATGAATTTATCGTTTGGCCCTTAGTCTCAGTTATTACGTATTTTAAAGGCTTACTGGGGACTTACGGGCTTGGAATTATTGCTGTTACGATCATTATCCGCTTAGCATTATTGCCGTTGATGGTCAAACAGACAAAAAGTTCAAAACGGATGCAGGAAGTGCAGCCGCAACTGAAAGCTTTACAAGAAAAATACAAATCCAAAGATGCAGTAACCCAACAGAAATACCAAAAAGAAATGATGGCGCTGTTCCAGGAAAAAGGCGTCAACCCAATGGCTGGATGTTTGCCGGTATTGATTCAGATGCCGATTTTAATCGGTTTTTACCACGCAATCAGCCGGATGAACAGTACACCGTCGATCGATCTCGGGACCTTCCTAATATTCCCGCTTGCTGAACCAAGCATTATCTTGGCAGTGATCGCCGGCCTTATGCAATTTGTAGTGCTTCGCACAGGTCCAGCAATGGACAATCCGCAAATGAAAATCATGATGTATTTCATGCCGATCATGATTATCGGATTTGGTATCGTATTGCCATCTGCATTAACACTTTACTGGGTAATCGGGAACATCATTTCCCTTATCCAAAACATGTTTATTTACCGTCCGTGGGAAAAGAAAGAAGTGCAGCAACCTGTTAAAACGAAAGCAGGAGGGGCTAAAAAGTGAAACAGATCACGCAAACGGGTACAACTGTTGAAAACGCGATCTCAGAAGCATTGAAAAAACTTCAAGCCACACGTGAAGAAGTAAACATCCGCATCATCCAAGAAGAGAAAAAAGGTTTTTTTGGCTTCGGAGCAAAGCCTGCAGAGGTGGAAGTTGAAGTTAAGGAAATAGAGGCTGCTCCAGTTGAAGAAGCAGTACTTGAACAGAAATCGCCAATAGCCGAACCGGAAGCAATTTTGGAGGAACTGGCAGAATTGGCGCCTGCGGCAACGAATGATCAGGCGATCCAAGAAACAAAGGATTATCTTCAAGCGATTGCCAAAGGAATGACGATTGAAGATCTGACCATCACCCATAGCCAAAAAGGCAAACAGATCCGCTTTTATTTAGAAAGCGAGAAAGTGGCCATGCTGATCGGAAAACGAGGGAACACCTTAAATTCGCTTCAGCAGCTTGCCCAGCTGGTCGCCAATAAATACTCCAACCAGTTCATGATGGTGGAATTGGATGCGGAGAACTACCGTGAACGGCGCCAGGAAACGCTTGAGCAGCTGGCAGACCGTATGGCGGATAAAGCAATCCGGACAGGAGGGCGCGTTCAATTCGAACCGATGCCTTCCTATGAACGGAAAGTCATTCACCAAGCATTATCCCGCAGAACAGATATTGATACGTATTCTGAAGGAAAAGATCCAAATCGCTATTTAGTAATTGAACCGCTGCGCTAATAAAAACGGTATGCATAAATATGCATACCGTTTTTTTACGTATTATAGCCACGAAAAAGCTCCACAAATATTATACAAAAAGATACAAACCGTTATTGCAGCTATTGGTGGGCTGTTCAAGGCTGCAAAGATCTTTGCAAATAGATCATTCCAGCTTAATCGGCCTAAGCTTTACACCTTTCAGATTGAAGCAATTTGTGCTATTGTAATATGTTAGAAAGTCATGTGCATTTACTGGTTGTCCACATGTGGACAACTTTTTTAAAGCGAGAAAATAATTTCAGTTCAAGATGAACTTGTGGATAGATTTTAAGTTAGTCCATGACAAGCTGCGACGGCCGTTCTGCTTTAGACAAACAATTTAGTTTGACTTCGCAGGGTCCGTTTCTGCTTTTCAATAGAAGGAGGCAATATCATGGAGTTCGATACAATAGCGGCGATCTCTACGCCAAGCGGAGAGGGAGCGATTGCCATCGTCCGTTTAAGCGGACCGGAAGCAATCAGCATCGCAGACAAGCTATTCCAGGCGCCAAGCGGAAAGAAATTGGCTGAACAAATTTCCCATACCATCCATTATGGACATTTAGTGGATCCGTGGACGGAAGAGACAGTAGAGGAAGTCATGCTGTCGTTTATGAAAGCGCCGAAAACATTTACACGCGAAGATGTCATTGAGATCAACTGCCACGGCGGCATTGTGTCAGTGAACCGCGTATTGGCTTTGGTTTTACGGGCTGGTGCAAGACTCGCTGAGCCGGGAGAATTTACAAAACGGGCATTCTTAAACGGCCGCATCGATTTATCTCAAGCAGAAGCCGTGATGGATTTGATCCGTGCGAAGACGGACCGGGCTATGGATGTGGCGCTTAACCAAATGGAAGGGCGTCTGTCGAAGCTGATCGGTACTTTGCGCCAAGCATTGCTTGAATCGATTGCCCAAATGGAAGTGAATATCGATTATCCGGAATATGACGACGTGGAGGAAATGACGCGTCCGATCATGCTTGAAAAGTCGATGTGGGTGCGCAGTGAAATTGACAAGCTGCTTCAGACTTCTTCTCAAGGGAAAATTCTGCGTGAAGGTTTGTCTACGGTGATTATCGGAAGGCCGAATGTCGGGAAATCTTCCCTATTAAACAGTTTGGTCCAGGAAAATAAAGCGATCGTCACTGAAATAGCGGGAACTACCCGTGATATAATAGAGGAATACGTGAATGTCCGCGGAGTGCCGCTTCGCCTCGTGGATACTGCAGGAATTCGGGAAACAGAAGATATCGTCGAACGGATTGGCGTTGAGCGCTCTCGAAAAGTTCTCAAAGAAGCGGATTTGATCCTTTATGTGTTAAATTATTCTGAGCCGCTAACAGCAGAAGATGAACTATTATTCGAAGCGGTCAAAGATATGAATTATATCGTCGTGATCAATAAAACCGATTTGCCGCAGAAAATTGACTTGGGAAAAGTCCAAGCTTTAGCCGGCAGCCGGCTTTTGGTCACCACTTCGTTAATTGAAGAAGAAGGCATTGACCAATTGGAAGAAGCAATTGCCGATTTGTTCTTTGAAGGGGAAATCGAAGCGGGGGATATGACTTACGTATCGAACGCCCGCCACATTTCGCTGCTCCATCAAGCGCATCAGACCATCTCAGACGCCATTGAAGCGGCTGAAATGGAAGTGCCGGTGGATATGATTCAGATAGACGTCACTCGAACTTGGGAAATACTTGGGGAAATCATCGGCGATACGGCAGATGACGGACTCCTCAACCAATTATTCTCGCAGTTCTGTTTAGGGAAATAAAACTCGAAGGGAATGAACGAACATGCCACAATACGAAGCAGGCACGTTCGATGTCATCGTCGTAGGAGCAGGGCATGCAGGAGCTGAAGCTGCACTTGCTTCTGCCCGCATGGGTGCAAAAACACTTGTGTTGACGATGAATCTGGATATGATCGCGTTCATGCCATGCAATCCGTCAATCGGCGGACCGGCAAAAGGCATCGTGGTACGCGAAATCGACGCACTTGGCGGGGCCATGGGACGCGTCATCGATAAAACACATATACAAATGAGAATGCTGAATACAGCTAAAGGGCCAGCTGTCCGCGCACTTCGCGCACAAGCTGATAAAGTGCTTTACCAACAGGAAATGAAGCGCCTAATGGAAGAAGAAAAGAATTTGACGCTCCATCAAGGAATTGCTGAAAAACTGTTAGTGGAAGACGGAAAAGTCCAAGGATTGATCACGCAAGTTGGCGGAATTTACCGTGCAAACTCAGTTGTCATCACTACTGGAACGTTTTTGCGCGGAGAAATTATCATTGGCGATCTTCGCTATTCAAGCGGACCGAATAACCAGCAGCCATCGATCAAATTGGCCGAAAACCTGGAAGAACTCGGTTTTGAAACTGTGCGTTTCAAAACAGGTACGCCTCCACGGATCAACAGCAATTCGATCGATTACAGCCAAACTGAAATCCAGCCAGGCGACGACGTGCCGCGGGCATTCAGCTACGAAACTACAGAATTTATCATGGACCAGCTTCCATGCTGGCTAACCTATACAAATGAAAAAACGCATCAGATCATCGATGCCAACCTTCATTTGTCCCCGATGTATTCAGGGATGATCAAAGGGACAGGCCCGCGTTACTGCCCATCCATCGAAGATAAAGTGGTGCGTTTCAATGACAAACCGCGCCATCAGATTTTCTTGGAGCCAGAAGGCCGAAATACGCGTGAAGTTTACGTACAAGGGCTTTCAACCAGTTTGCCTGAACATGTCCAAAGACAATTGCTCGAATCGATTCCAGGGCTTGAAAAAGCGGAAATGATGCGTGCCGGATACGCCATCGAATATGATGCCATCGTACCGACGCAATTATGGCCGACACTCGAGTCGAAACAAATCGAAAACCTTTACACAGCTGGCCAGATCAACGGAACTTCCGGCTACGAAGAAGCAGCCGGCCAAGGTCTTATGGCAGGCATCAATGCAGCTGCGAAAGTGCTGGGCAAAGAAGAAGTGATTTTGAGCCGTTCTGATGCTTATATCGGTGTATTGATCGATGATTTGGTGACTAAAGGAACTAACGAACCTTATCGTTTATTGACTTCACGGGCGGAATACCGCTTATTGCTGCGCCATGACAATGCAGATATGCGTTTAACGGAATTAGGGCATCAAATCGGTATGGTCTCAGATGAACGCTATGCGAAATTCCTAGCGAAAAAAGAGCGCATCGAAGAAGAAATCAAACGCTTGAGAAACGTCATGATCAAGCCGAACGAAGCAACGCAGCAAATGATCCGCGACGCTGGCGGCAGTGAGTTGAAAGACGGCATCCGTGGAGCAGATCTATTAAAACGCCCGGAAATGGACTATGACATGATTCAGCGATTGACGGCATCAGAAATAGAATTGGAAGATGAAGTGAAAGAACAAGTCGAAATCCAGGTTAAATACGAAGGATATATCGAAAAATCACTTCAGCAAGTGGCGAAGCTTAAAAAAATGGAAGATAAAAAAATACCAGAAAACATCGATTATCACTCGATTTCTGGAATTGCAACAGAAGCACGCATGAAATTATCGGAAGTGCGTCCGCTTTCTATTGCGCAAGCTTCCCGAATTTCAGGTGTAAACCCTGCTGACATTTCCATTCTTTTGGTGTATATTGAACAAGGTAGAATCGCAAAAGTATCCGTTTAAACAGGATAAACATAAATGGGCTGGCGCTGACCAGCCCATTTTTACATAGGAGAAACTAAATAGGCTTTATAGCCGCACATAACCCAAAAGGCATTGCATAAAAAAAGAGGGAGGAAGAAAAAATGAACGAACAGCAATTTAAAGAGGCCCTCAGTGAAAAAGGGATCCAGTTAACGGATACCCAATTGCAGCAGTTTCGTGTGTATTTCGAAGAACTTGTTGAGTGGAATGAAAAAATGAATTTAACGGCAATCACGGATCAGCCGGATGTCTATTTAAAGCATTTCTACGATTCGATTACGGCAGCTTTTTATTTGGACTTCAGCAAACCGCTAAAAGTTTGTGATGTAGGGGCAGGCGCTGGCTTCCCAAGCATTCCTCTGAAGATCTGCTTCCCTGAAATCAACGTGACGATTGTGGATTCACTTAACAAACGCATTCAATTCCTCACGCATTTAAGCGAAAAACTAAATCTGTCAGGTGTAGAATTTGTCCATGCGAGAGCAGAAGACTTTGGCCAATCGGCTCAACGCGAAAGCTTTGACCTTGTGACAGCACGAGCAGTAGCCCGTTTGTCGGTACTCGCAGAGTTATGCGTTCCTCTTGTTAAAAAAGGCGGGGTGTTTGCCGCGATGAAAGCAGCGTCGGCTCCGGATGAACTAAACGATGCAGAAAACGCTTTACAAAAATTAGGAGTAAAAATTGAAGATGTCCATTCCTTCAAACTGCCAGTAGAAGAAAGCGACCGCTATATTCAAGTGTTTAAAAAGTTCAAAGATACTCCGAAAAAGTATCCGAGAAAAGCAGGCATGCCAAATAAATCCCCAATCAGCTAAATCGATTCTAATGTTTCACGTGGAACATTCATCAATAAAGGTATTTTTGTAACACACAGCGAATAATGAACAAGTGAGCTTTTAAAAGGTGGTGCTTGAGGATGAAGAGTCCTTTTTCCCGTTTCTTCGGAGGTGGAGATAAAGAAGAACCGGTGAAGGCAGCAAATGAAGCGACAGAGAATGTTGTGAAATTGCCGATTGAAAAAATAAGCGCAAATAAATTTCAGCCGCGAACGGTTTTTGACCAAGAAAAGATCGAAGAACTGGCAAAAACAATTCATATACATGGAGTGATCCAACCGATTGTCGTTCGCACAACAGGCGACGACGGCCATTATGAAATCATCGCTGGAGAGCGTCGTTTCCGTGCAATGAGTTCACTCGGATGGGAAGAAGTTCCTGCCATTGTCCGCGAGTTGAGCGATAAAGAAACCGCTTCGATCGCTTTGATTGAAAATTTGCAGCGGGAAGAACTTACGGCGATTGAAGAAGCGAATGCGTATCAGAACCTTTTGGGGATACACGGCATTACACAAGAAGCATTGGCACAGCGGCTTGGCAAAGGGCAATCGACGGTAGCGAATAAGCTGCGTCTGTTGAAACTTCCGACTGAAATCCAGGAAGCCTTGCTGAACCGATTAGTGACGGAGCGGCATGCACGGGCTTTATTGAAGATAAAAGATCCTGAACTTCAGCAAAAACTATTTAATGAAATCCTTGAACTGGGGCTTAATGTTAGCCAGTTGGAAGCGAAAGTGGCAAAGCTGTTGTCCGATGAACCGAAAAAGCCGAAACAGCGGAGAAAAACGGTGAGCCGGGATGTCCGCATTGCGATGAACACGATCAAAGAATCGCTGAACATGGTGACGAAGACGGGAATCGAATTGACAACAGAAGAAGAAGACCACGACGATTATTATCAAATCACTGTAAAAATACCAAAGAAAAAAACGTAAAAAGCTCTTTCTGCTTACAGAAAGGGCTTTTTTAATAGGAATGTAATCATAAAAAGTACAAAGGTTTGCTACAATAGATAAAGAACTATCATTATTTCTAGGTTTCTAATGGTATTAAGCGTGTTACCGCAGTAAAATGGAAGAAGTATGAAAGAAAGTTGGTGCAAGTGTGGGTAGAATTATTGCGATCGCCAATCAAAAAGGCGGCGTAGGAAAAACAACCTCTTCAGTGAACTTGAGTGCCTGCCTTGCTTATTTAGGCCAAAAAGTTCTCTTAATAGATATCGATCCCCAAGGAAACGCGACAAGCGGAGTAGGGGTTAATAAAGGCGATGTCGACCAGTGCATTTATGAAGTGCTGATTGATGACGTTAACATCAAAGACACGATTATGGAGACAAAAGTTGAAAATCTTCATATTGTGCCTGCCACAATATCATTGGCAGGAGCAGAAATCGAGCTTGTATCGACGATTTCAAGAGAAGTTCGGCTGAAAAACGCTATAAATGAAGTAAAAGACCAATACGATTTCATCATCATCGATTGTCCGCCGTCATTAGGATTATTGACCATCAATTCACTTACAGCCTCTGATTCAATTATCATCCCCGTGCAATGCGAGTATTATGCGCTTGAAGGGTTAAGCCAACTGCTAAGCACAATCCGCTTAGTCCAGAAACACTTGAATCACGATCTCATGATTGAAGGCGTATTGCTTACGATGCTGGATGCACGGACGAATTTAGGGATACAAGTGATTGAAGAAGTGAAAAAATACTTCCAAGACAAAGTGTACCGGACGATCATTCCCCGTAATGTGCGTTTAAGCGAGGCACCGAGCCACGGCGAACCGATCATCATTTATGATCCGAAATCTAGAGGGGCAGAAGTCTATCTAGAATTAGCGAAGGAAGTGATTCGTAATGGCTAAAGGATTAGGCAAAGGAATCAATGCATTGTTTCCGGGCGAATCAGTCAGTGAATCCGAAAAAATCAATCAAATCAGCATCAGCCAATTACGGACGAATCCGTATCAACCCCGTAAAATTTTCGATGAAGCGGCATTGCAGGAGTTGTCTGAATCGATAAAAGAACACGGCATTTTACAGCCTATAGTGGTCCGGAAAGTCGGAAACCAGTTTGAATTAGTGGTAGGGGAAAGACGGTTCCGCGCAGCAAAACTTGCGAAAATGAAGGAAGTTCCAGCGATTGTAAAAGACTTAAACGACCAGCAAATGATGGAATTAGCTATATTAGAAAACCTTCAACGGGAAGATTTAACGCCGATTGAAGAAGCGGAAGCTTACCAAAAGTTGATGGAAGCCTTAAGTTTAACTCAAGAACAACTTGCTTTCAGGCTCGGAAAAAGCCGTCCGCATATTGCAAACCATGTCCGTTTATTGGCTTTGCCGGAACCTGTGCGCCAGATGATTTCGGACAAGAAATTAACAATGGGCCATGGCCGTACTTTGCTTGGATTGAGAGCGAAAAAGCTGATTTTAGAAACGGCTGAAAAAGTTGTGAAAGAAAATATGAATGTGCGCCAACTTGAGAATTTGGTGCAGCGACTGAATGAAGATGTTCCACGTGAAACAAATGAAAAGAAAAAGGATTTATTTATAGAAGAAAAGCAGTCCGAATTGAGAGACCGTTTCGGAACGAATGTGCAAATCAAGAAATCAAAAAACAAAGGCAAGATCGAAATCGAATTTTTCTCAGAAGAAGATTTGGAACGGATACTTGAACTTTTAAACTGACAAGCACCTATTTCCTGAAAAGGGAAATAGGTTCTGTTTTGTCGGAAGAAAAGCGGAGGCTCCCGTATAGGCTCGACAAGCTTAAGGCGCATGGCGTGGAAATCTCGATTTCCTAAGCCAGGTGACTTAAGACCTCGAAAGCCTGGGAGCTGCAGCTGGACAAGAAAAGCGGAGGCTTCCGTATAGGCTCGACAAGGAAAAAGAGGAAGCGATTGAAAATTACATAGCACCGGGAAGGGGAAGTAAAGCGATGGTTCTCTTAGGAACATTGGTTAATGCGATTTTGATCGTAGTGGGAACGCTGATTGGCAGGGCGCTTCGGAATATTCCCGAGAAGATGAAAGAAACGGTCATGTATGTGATTGGCTTGGCTGTAGTGGTATTAGGGCTGCAGATGGGGTTAGAGAGCCAAAACTTCATTGTCGTCATCATCAGTTTGGTGTTTGGTGCTGTAATCGGTGAATGGATGAATTTAGATAAGAAGCTAAATGATTTTGGACGCTGGATCGAAGTGAAACTGGGAGCTAAAGAAAGCAAAGACAGCATAGCCCAAGGATTTGTAACTGCTACGTTGATATTTGTAATTGGGGCTATGGGGATTATCGGGGCGCTTGAAAGCGGCTTGAGCAACGAACATGGCGTCTTGATATCAAAAGGTTTGATAGATGGCTTCACATCGATTATACTGGCGTCTACCCTTGGAATCGGTGTGCTGTTAGCAGCAATTCCGGTATTTGTTTACCAAGGATTAATCGCTTTATTTGCTACTCAAATCAGTTTGATCGTTCCGGAAGCGGCATTGGATATGTTCATTACGGAAATGACCGCAACCGGTGGCGTTATGATTGTTGCCATCGGATTGAATTTGATGGGGCTAACGAAAATGCGCGTGGCGAATTTATTGCCGGGTGTCATAGTGGTAGGGCTGATTGTCACGGTGATGTTTAAAATGAACTTAGGATAATTGTGTGCAAGGAAGGTGAAAGAGTGACTGACGATACAAAGGCTGCAGTAGGCGCAGTAAGTACATTCACAGAAAATGTGAAAGATATTTTGACCGATGAGGAAATGTGGGTAGGAGTCGGCTTTGTGGCCATTAAAGTGATTTTGATCATCGTTGCGGCAGTGATCGTAGTGAAACTCGCCCGTCCGTTAATCCGGAAAACTTTTTCGGTGCGGATCAAAGGGCCGCTTCATTACAATGAACGCCGCCAGCAGACGTTATCGAAATTGCTTGAAAACGTGGTCGCTTATGTTGTTTATTTTATGGCTATAATTGCGGTGTTGTCCGCTTTTACAATCGATGTCACCGGACTGATTGCCGGGGCTGGGGTACTGGGTCTCGCTATCGGTTTTGGTGCACAGAACTTAGTGCGTGATGTAATCACCGGATTTTTCATTATTTTTGAAGACCAATTTTCAGTAGGTGATTATGTCCGGGTTGGCCAAGCGGAAGGAACCGTTGAAGAAATCGGCCTTCGGACCACAAAAGTCAAAGGATTCACTGGGGAATTGTTCATCTTTCCGAACGGCAATGTAACGGATGTGGTCAATTTCTCTATCCATAACTCCATTGCCGTTGTGGATGTGAATATTTCCTATGAGTCCGATATTGCACGAGTGGAAAAGCTGATCCAGGAATTTCTTGTCGATCTTCCGGAAAGATACGAGCAGATTATCAAACCGCCTGAATTGCTCGGCGTCCAAAACATTACGACGACAGAAATCATTATGCGAATCACGGCAGAAACTTTGCCGATGCAGCATTTTGCCGTTTCCCGCGGCATCCGGAGAGATTTGAAAGAGTATCTGGATCGAAAAGGTGTGGAAATTCCGTATCCGCGGATGGTTATGGTGCAGCGTTCGCCGGAAGAATCAAATCCTTCTGTTATTGCAAAAAAATAATAAAGGAGCTCCCAACGATGGAAATGAAAGAATTTGGCTTGAATGATGTGGTAGAAATGAAAAAAGGCCATCCTTGCGGGGCCAATGCTTGGAAAATTATTCGCATGGGGGCAGATATCCGCATTAAATGTGAAGGCTGCCAACATAGCGTGATGATTCCACGAGTCGAGTTCAATAAAAAGATGAAAAAGATTTTAGTCAAAGCGGAAGTCACGGAATAAGCGGTTCACTTTGCAAAAGCTTTGAGGAATGGACAGATTCGTGTTTCATTCCTATAATGGAATGGTTGCATAAAAATAATTCGTTTTATATAGAGGAAAGGTCGTGAATCCTATGGCATTAACTGCAGGGATTGTAGGATTACCAAACGTGGGGAAATCCACATTATTTAACGCTATCACAAAAGCGGGGGCTGAAGCAGCCAACTATCCGTTTTGTACAATAGACCCGAACGTCGGGATCGTAGAAGTTCCAGATGAACGGTTAGACAAACTGACTGAATTGGTCGTACCGAAAAAAACCATTCCAACAGCATTCGAATTTACCGATATTGCCGGAATCGTTAAAGGCGCCAGCAAAGGTGAAGGACTTGGAAATAAATTCCTTTCGCATATCCGTGAAGTAGATGCCATTTGCCAAGTTGTCCGTTGCTTCGCTGACGAAAACGTGACGCACGTATCCGGAAAAGTAGATCCGATTTCAGATATCGAAGTCATCAACTTGGAATTGATCCTAGCGGATATGGAAAGCATCGAAAAGCGCATTGCGCGCGCTGCGAAACTGGTAAAGCAAAAAGACAAAGATGCTGTTGCTGAAGAGCCGGTATTGATGAAACTGCGTGAAGCATTTGAAGCAGGGCATATGGCGCGTTCAATCGACTTCACAGACGATGAATTTCAAATCGCGAAGAACTTGAACTTGTTGACATTAAAGCCGATGCTTTACGTGGCTAACGTTTCTGAAGATGAAATTGCAGATGCAGAAGATAACGAATACGTTCAAAAAGTGCGTGAATACGCAGCGGAACAAAATTCTGAAGTAATCGTCGTTTGTGCGAAAATCGAAGAAGAAATGGCCGAGCTGGAAGACGAGGAAAAAGAAATGTTCCTTGAAGAGCTGGGCATCCAAGAGTCGGGGCTTGACCAATTGATCAAAGCTTCTTATAATTTGCTTGGATTGGCTACTTACTTTACTGCTGGCGTTCAAGAAGTGCGCGCATGGACCTTTAAAAAGGGAATGAAAGCTCCGCAATGTGCGGGCATCATCCACTCTGATTTCGAACGCGGATTTATCCGTGCCGAAACAGTGGCATACGAGGATTTAGTTGAGCTGGGTTCCATGGCTTCAGCGAAAGAAGCAGGGAAAGTACGTCAAGAAGGCAAAGAGTATATCGTAAAAGACGGCGACGTTATGCTGTTCAGATTCAACGTCTAAAAGTTAATTTCGACACCAATGATGAGAATATAAGGTCGCAGCAGCGATAAAAATAATAAAAACCGGATGCCTCAACCGCATCCGGCTTTTTTTCGGGGAGGCATATCAAATTGTTATTATTTGTATACGGAACATTGAAACAAGGCGGCAAGTATCATGCGTATTTGGAAGAAGCGAATCTAGTTTCTGAGCATGCATCAGCAAAAGGATCGCTTTATGACACAGGGCTTGGCTATCCAGCTTTTAGTTTGGCTGGAAGCGACAATGTCGTGGGAGAAGTTTATGATATTCCAGACGTCTTATGGCCGGCCCTCGACTTTTTAGAAGATTGTGTGGGTGACGAAAGCGATCTTTATGAGAAAAAGACCTTAACTGTCCAAACGGAAAACGGAACGCTAGAAGCGGTCGTCTATTTGGCAAGACAACAGGATTTATTGAAAACGAAGATTTCTTCAGGCAACTGGGAAATCGTCTATGCCTAACAAAAGCCCCGAGTGGAATCACTCGGGGCTTTTAAATTATCGAAAAACTAGGGGATTTTAACATCGTTTTTTATAGATCGCACTTCGGTGCTCTGGACAGGATTCCCGCAATAAGCCGAGAAGACCGCTCGTCTTATTGCTCCACTCTGTCCGGAACCGCACCGGTGCTAGAGAACTCTTAAAAGATACAGAGCGAAATAGCAGAGACATTATTCTTAAGCCGCACATCTTTTACCATCGTGCACTTCGTTGCTGTTTTACGGAATAAGGTGTTCACGAAAACAATTTAATTTTGGTTTCACTTTTTTGAATAAACTTAAAGCCCCGAGCACATTCACTCGGGGCTTTCGTTTATCGGTTTGCTGTCGTATAGGTGAAGGCGCGGAAGTTCCGGATCGTCAAGCACCCAAATATCTTTCTTTTCTTTTAGAAGTTCACGGTACATGATGAAATCACCGGCAGCACCGGCAGCAAGCATAGCCCCGAGCAAAACAAGAACTTGGTCCTCCATCCAAAAGCCAATGAGGGTAGGAAGGACAGCCGTGGTCCAAAACGGCAGCAGCAGTGCTTTTCTCATGGCCGAACTTGGCAGAGGGGTGCTGGTCGTGGCATAGGCGATGCCCAATTTTAAATTGAGTCCGTATTTTAAAGAATCGAAAGAAACTTTTCCAAAGATCAGGAAGCCGATTAAATGGAAAAGTTCATGCAGCACAATCAATACGGCATAGCCGATGATGAAATAGAGAATAGCAGAAAAGGAAAAGCCAAAAGATAAAGGTTCTGTGAAAAAATGATAGGCAGCGGCGAGAAATAACCAACAGCAAAATATTGATCCATAAAAGCTTAGGGGCGATCTCTTCCAAATTTATATCGATGACGCGAGAAGGTTCCATTTGTTCACTTCCTTTATTGTTTTCTATCTCCACTATAGCTTACGGGGATGTGAAATACACTTGCAGAGGCAATGGCATTGTGATACAATACAGTGATGTGAGTAATATTATGAATTGCTTGCTCCTTGCCCGCTGGAAACAGCAGGGCCCAAGTCCATGAGGAGGTGACAACACGATGAGAGAATACGAATTAATGTATATTATTCAGCCTGCAATTGAAGAGGAAGCGAAAAAAGCTCTAGTTGAGCGTTTTAACGAAATCCTAACTTCAAACGGTGCTGAAATCATCGAGTCGAAAGAGTGGGGTAAACGTCGTTTAGCTTATGAAATCAACGATTTACGTGAAGGTTTCTACCAAATCGTAAAAGTTAACGCTGGTTCTGAAGCTATCAACGAATACACACGTCTTGCGAACATTAACGAAGACATTATCCGTCATATCGCTATCAACAAAGAAGCGTAAGCGTATAAACCTGTAAATATTGACTAAAAGGGGGTTGAATTCTGATGATTAACCGAGTTGTTTTAGTCGGAAGACTGACAAAAGATCCTGATCTTCGTTATACGCCAAGCGGAGCGGCAGTAGCACGCTTTACACTAGCTGTAAACCGGACTTTCTCCAATGCGCAAGGTGAAAAGGAAACGGATTTTATCAATTGTACGGTTTGGCGCAAGCAAGCTGAAAACACGGCGAACTTCTTGAAAAAAGGAAGCCTCGCTGGTGTAGAAGGCCGCATTCAAACTGGCAGCTACGAGGGACAAGACGGAAAACGCGTTTACACGACTGAAGTAGTAGCAGACAGTGTTCAATTCCTTGAACCTAAAAATTCTGGTGCTGGTGCAGATCGTTCACAAGGGCAGCCATCTTATCAGCAGAACCAATCGCCAAGTCAGCAAAACCATACCCGTGTAGATCAAGACCCATTCTCAAGCGGCAGCGGCCCGATCGAAGTATCGGATGACGATTTGCCATTCTAAGACAGGCTTGAACTAACGGACACAAATTTAATACAAAGGAGGTAATTCGATATGGCACCACGTCGCGGAGGCAAAAAACGCAAAAAGGTTTGTTATTTCACTTCAAACAACATTACGTACATCGACTATAAAGATACTGACCTATTGAAGAAATTCATTTCTGAAAGAGGAAAAATCTTGCCACGTCGTGTTACAGGCACAAGCGCTAAATGGCAACGTAAGTTGACAATCGCTATCAAACGCGCTCGTATCATGGCACTTCTACCGTTTGTTGCGGAAGAAAAATAAATAAGAAAAGCGGAAGCACCTGGTCAGCCAGGTGTTGGAGTCTGGACATAAACATTCTCCTTTTAAGCTATTTTCATATTATAAGAAAGGCCGGGAAACCGGTCTTTTTTTATTTGGTTTACTTAAAGAAAGCCAATCAAAATTTTTTTATCCGTCTCATCCAAGTAAACTCTTCTTTCAGCCTTCTTCAGCTTTGCTGAAGAGGCGTTTTTTGTTCCTGCACTTCAATCATGTTACAATTACAAGGATGAAATAAACCCGAAAGAAGGGGACAAATACTCGAATGCAGAATCAACAAACAAGACAACTTACACAGGGTGCCATGATGGCCGCAGTCTTTACGGTGCTGCTGGCGATTTCCATTTATGTGCCTCTTTTACAGATTGTCAGTTCGCTATTTCTAGCGCTGCCAATCGCTTGGTATAGTGCAAAATATGGCGGCAAAGCTTCGGCTCTTTTTACAGCAGTCTGTCTGGTTTTAACCTTTATCATCGGCGGAATATTGTCGTTGCCGCTTGCGCTTATCCACATCCCGCTCGGCTTGGTCATCGGTTTGTCTATTTATAACCGGAAAAGCAAGCTTTTTATGTTCATGGGATCAAGCATTGTCATTCTGATATCTCTAGTCGTGCAATATGTAGCTTCGATCGCATTGCTCGGCATCAATGTTTTGGAAGAATTCATGACTGAGATGAAGAATTCATTTCAACAGACAAGTGCTATAATGGAAAATTTCGGCACCTTGCCGGAGGATTACACTGAAAACATGAATCAGCTATTGCTGTCCATGGAAATCTTAATGCCTACATGGCTAGTATTGGGTGTATTTATGGCCACTTGGGTCATGCTCCTTCTCTTGCTGCCAGTGTTAAAACGATTGGGGATCGAAGTTCCGGCATTCCCTCCTTTCCGGGAGATGAAATTGCCGAAATCCGTATTATGGTATTACTTGATCGTCATCGTGGTTTCCGTGTTCACTGAATTCCAGCCGGGAACCATGCCTTATATGATTTTGATGAACGCAACCCTCATGCTCCAATTCCTATTGTTCTTGCAAGGGATTTCGTTCTACCATTACTACATCAAGCAAGAAGGCTGGCCAAAATGGGTGACGGTCATCGTGACCATCCTAGCCATACCGCTGCAATCATTTACGAGCATCGTCGGAATCGTGGACCTTGGATTTGATATCCGGGGCTGGGTGAAGCGGGCACACGAGTTTAAAGGAAAATAAGGAGCTGAAGAGAATGTCGGCTTTTTTTAGGAAAAGAAAACTTCGATATCCGCTTATAGCGCTGCTAGTGTTAGGGTTAGTGGCGGCAATTCTGATTTCACTTTGGTCGGAGTGGGCAGCAGGAGGTTTTGTCCTGCTTTTTGCGGCAGCATTTGCCGCTGCCTGGATGACAGAAAAAAGAGTGTACGAAGAAACGGAAAAGCATATCGAAACGCTGTCTTACCGCGTCAAAAAAGTGGGCGAAGAAGCGCTGCTAGAAATGCCGATCGGGATTTTGCTCGTCAATGAAAATTTTGATATTGAATGGGCCAATCCGTATATGACAACTGAATTGGAGTACGATACCTTAATCGGCGAATCGATTTATAGCTTATCCGATGAATTTCATACAATGATAAAATCGGAGGAAGCGAAAGAAACGATCATCACGCTTGGTGAACGGAAATACCGGGTTTATTACAAAGCGGATGACCGGTTATTCTACTTATTCGACATCACAGAGCAAGTGGAAATCGAAACGCTTTATTATGCCGATCGGACCGTCCTTGGAATTCTCTTCATCGATAACTATGATGAATTGTCTCAAGGGATGGACGACCAGACACGAAGCAATTTGAACAGCCTGGTCACTTCGCTGATCAATGGTTGGGGCGCCGACCACGGGATATTCGTGAAGCGGATTTCATCGGACCGGTTTATGGCTGTGTTCAATGAATCCATTCTAAAAGAGCTGGAGTTGTCGAAATTTGCAATACTGGATAATATCCGGGAAGTGACATCAAAAGACAATTTGGCATTGACCTTGAGTATCGGGGTCGGTGCAGGCTCGGCTTCCTTAGTGGAGCTTGGCAGCATGGCGCAGTCCGGACTCGACCTGGTTCTTGGGCGCGGCGGCGACCAAGTGGCGATCAAACATCCAAGCGGCAAAGTGAAATTTTACGGCGGCAAGACCAACCCGGTCGAAAAACGGACACGGGTGCGGGCGCGCGTCATTTCCCACGCATTGCGCGATTTGATGCAGGAAAGCGACCAGGTCTTTGTCATGGGCCATAAAATGCCCGATATGGACGCCATCGGAGCGGCAGTCGGCGTTGCCAAAATGGCTGCGATGAATAAAGTCAACGGCCGCATCGTTCTGGATTTCAATGAGTACGACCGCAGCGTCATGCGCTTAATGCAAGAAATCGAACAAGATCCGGATTTATTCGACCGCTTTATCACACCGGAAGAAGCGCTTGCCGATATGACGGACAATTCACTGCTCGTCATTGTCGATACGCACAAACCTTCAATGGTCATTGATGAACGGCTGCTGCAGCGCATGGAACGGATCGTCCTGATCGACCACCATCGCCGCGGCGAGGAATTCATCACCAATACGATGCTCGTTTATATGGAGCCTTACGCATCTTCAACGGCGGAACTGGTGACCGAATTGATCGAGTATCAACCGAAATATGAAAAACTGACGATGCTTGAAGCGACGGCTATGCTTGCCGGCATCATCGTCGATACGAAAAGCTTCACGCTCCGCACAGGGGCAAGAACGTTCGAAGCGGCATCGTATTTGCGCTCGAATGGCGCTGATACGGTGCTGGTGCAGCGTTTACTAAAAGAAGACCTGGATACTTACGTGGAACGTGCGAAAATCGTCCAGACCGTCGAGTTTGTCGGGGACGGCATCGCCATTGCCAGAGGCGAACCGGGCCGCATTTACAGTCCGGTGCTGATTGCCCAGACGGCGGACATCCTGCTGACGATGAAAGACGTCAATGCGTCGTTCGTCGTAGCGGAAAGAGGCGAAGGCGGCATAGGCATCTCGGCACGCTCCCTTGGAGAAGTGAACGTGCAGATCGTCATGGAAAATATGGGAGGCGGCGGACATTTAACGAATGCCGCAACGCAAATCCCCGGCTCTACGATCGATGAAGCAGTCGACCGGTTAAAAGAAGTAATTACCGAACAATTTGAAGGAGGCACAACTGAATGAAAGTGATATTCTTGAAAGACGTTAAAGGAAAAGGCAAAAAAGGCGAGATCAAAAACGTGGCGGATGGCTACGCACATAACTTTTTATTGAAAAACAACTTAGCGAAAGAAGCCGATCAGGCAGCGATCAGCCAATTGGCTGGACAGAAGAAAAAAGAAGAAAAAGAAGCTGAAAAAGAATTGCAGGAAGCACAAGAGCTGAAAGCGAAGCTAGAAAACCTGACAATCGAATTAAAAGCGAAATCAGGGGAAGGCGGCCGTTTATTCGGTTCGATTACAACCAAGCAAGTGGCAACAGAACTTGAGAAAAAACATGGCATCAAAGTGGATAAGCGCAAAATGGAATTAGATGATGCAATCCGTGCACTTGGCTATACAAACGTGCCAGTCAAATTGCATCACGACGTCACAGCTACTCTTAAAGTCCATGTAACAGAAGAAGCGTAAGGTGATGACCCGATGAACGAAACACTGGATCGTGTCCCTCCGCATAACCATGAAGCCGAGCAATCGGTTATTGGGGCCATCTTTTTAGAACCGCAATCGTTAATCACCGTAGCAGAAATCGTTATGCCGGAAGATTTTTACCGCCTCGCCCATCAAAAGATTTTCCAGACCATGCTGACGCTGTCAGACCACGGAAAAGCGATTGATGTTGTGACGGTAACGGAAGAATTGTCGGTCAAAAAGGAACTTGAAGACGTTGGCGGCTTGTCGTATTTAACGGAAATCGCCAATGCCGTTCCGACGGCTGCAAACGTTGCGCATTACGCCCATATCGTGGAAGAAAAGTCGCTATTGCGGCGCTTGATACGGGTTGCGACTTCGATTGTGGAAGACGGTTTTACGCGCGAAGATGAAGTGGAAGCTTTACTTTCGGAAGCTGAGAAGAAAATGATGGAAGTGTCGAACCGCAAGAATGCAGGCGACTTCATCCATATCAAAGATGTACTTGTAAAAACCTATGATAATATCGAATTGCTCCATACCCGAAAAGGAGACGTTACAGGCATTCCTACAGGCTTCCGTGACCTGGATAAGGTAACAGCAGGGTTTCAGCGCAACGACTTGATTATCGTCGCTGCACGGCCTTCTGTCGGTAAGACAGCCTTTGCATTGAATGTCGCCCAGAACGTAGCAACAAAAACCGACGAGAATGTCGCGATTTTCAGTCTGGAGATGGGGGCCGAGCAGTTGGTTATGCGTATGCTCTGTGCAGAAGGAAACATCGATGCGCAAATCATGCGGACCGGAGCTCTTCAGAATGAGGATTGGCGCAAACTCACCATGGCAATGGGAAGCTTGTCGAACGCCGGAATCTTTATCGATGATACGCCGGGGATCCGGGTCAACGATATCCGTGCCAAATGCCGTCGCTTAAAACAGGAATACGGCCTTGGCATGATCATGATCGATTATCTTCAGTTGATCCAGGGACCTGGCCGTTCCGGGGAAAACCGGCAGCAGGAAGTATCGGACATATCCCGCTCGCTGAAAGGCCTTGCCCGTGAACTGGAAGTTCCGGTTATCGCCTTGTCCCAGTTGTCGCGTGGCGTTGAGCAGCGGCAAGATAAACGGCCGATGATGTCCGATTTGCGGGAATCCGGAAGTATCGAGCAGGATGCTGATATCGTATCCTTCCTGTACCGTGAAGATTATTACGACAAAGAGACCGAAGATCAGAACATGATTGAAATCATCATTGCCAAGCAGCGTAACGGCCCGACCGGTACGGTGAAATTGGCATTTGTGAAGGAATACAATAAATTCGTAACCATTGACTGGAGCCAGCACGAAGGCGGTCCGGATTTCTAAAAAAACGAACGATAGATGCAGAAATGCATTTATTGTTCGTTTTTCTTTGGGATTTTATTGACGAAAGGGCATTTCACTGCTACAATAGAGACTGTTTGAGATAGGGCGCAAGCCTAACGGAGGTGCGGACAATGACATCAGTCGTAGTAGTAGGAACGCAATGGGGAGACGAAGGAAAAGGGAAAATCACAGATTTTCTATCTGAGCACGCAGAAGTGATTGCGCGTTACCAAGGCGGAAACAATGCTGGACATACCATCATTTTCGGCGGCGAAACGTATAAATTGCACTTGATTCCATCGGGGATCTTTTATAAAGACAAAATTTCAGTAATCGGCAACGGAATGGTAGTAGACCCGAAAGCGCTAGTAAAAGAGCTGAAAGCTTTGCATGAACGCGGAGTCACTACTGAGAATCTGCGCATTTCCAACCGTGCACACGTCATTCTTCCTTACCACATCAAGCAGGACGAAGTGGAAGAAGCGCGCCGCGGGGCGAATAAAATCGGAACAACGGGCAAAGGCATCGGGCCTGCTTATATGGACAAAGCAGCGCGTGTCGGCATCCGCATGGCGGATCTTTTAGACCATGTTGTGTTCGAAGAAAAACTGCGTATGAACTTGAATGAGAAAAACCGGATGTTCGAGAAATTCTACGAAACAGAAGGATTCACAGTAGAAGAAATTATGGAAGAATACTATGGATATGGCCAAGAAATCGCCAAATACGTAACCGATACGTCGAAAGTATTGAATGATGCAATCGATGATGGACGCCGCGTCCTTTTTGAAGGCGCTCAAGGCGTTATGCTCGATATCGACCAAGGAACTTATCCTTTCGTCACTTCTTCTAACCCGGTAGCCGGTGGTGTAACGATCGGCGCTGGTGTTGGACCGACAACGATCCAGCACGTAATTGGTGTATGTAAAGCTTATACATCACGCGTTGGAGACGGCCCGTTCCCGACTGAACTTTTTGATGAAGTCGGCCAACAGATCCGCGAAGTCGGCAAAGAATACGGTACGACTACAGGCCGTCCGCGCCGCATTGGCTGGTTCGACAGTGTAGTCGTTCGCCATGCAAGACGCGTCAGCGAGGTTAACGGACTTGACGGTTAACTCAATTGACGTATTGACAGGCCTTGAGACAGTGAAAATCTGTACAGCTTACCGCTACCAAGGTGAATTGATCACGGAATATCCTGCGAACTTGCGTATGCTTGCTGAGTGCGAACCGGTATACGAAGAACTGCCAGGTTGGTCAGAAGATGTAACGAAATGCAAATCCCTTGATGAACTTCCGGATAATGCCCGCCATTACTTGGAGCGCATTGCCCAATTGACAGGGGTACAGATTTCGATTTTCTCGGTCGGCCCAGACCGCAACCAAACGAATATCGTAACAAGCGTTTGGCGTTAATGTGAAAAACGAAAGTGATCAACTAACGATCGAATAGGATAAAAGAGCTGAAATGGACCTTCATTTCAGCTCTTTTTTTATGTTTTTATGTTATTTTAACAAAATGTACACATTTATTACTGTTGAAAACTCTTTCCATGTAACAATTATGACAAAAAACAATCATTTTCACAAAAATATATTAGAAAATATTGCTATTAACGCGGAAAAGAAAGAAAAATTACATAAAAATAACCAGTAATTAGAATTTATTGCCAAGAATACGACAGACTGTTTACAAAAAAGCGATTGGTGCTATTTCAAAATAAGAATGTGCTAGAGTAATGGAGGCTTAGAAAAAGAGCGAAAGCAGCAGCGAAAATGCTGTCAATAAAAGCAGGGGGAAAACAATTAAAATGAAAGAAAAAAAAAGCGGGCCAATCGACTAAATTGAAATTGGCGGCTGCATCCATTCTGTTAGTGACAGGCTTTGAAATTAATACCGTTTCAGCAAAACCTATTGAAGAATCAGGGCTAGAGCCCATTTACCATATATACAATAACGGCGAATACTTAGGGGCCGTCAGTAATAATGAGTCGCTAAAAGCGGCAGCAGAAGAAAAAATCGACCATACGCAAGCGGCCTATGAAGAGTTGAATCTCCAGGTAGACCGTCGAGTGAATGTCATCGAAGAAAAAGTCTTTGCTTCGCCTATTTCCAACGACCATGAAGCACTCGACCGGGTAGCAGAAGCTTTGCCGATCAAAGCAGAAGCTTTTAGCTTGTCAGTAGACGGCGAAGCGGCCGTGTATGTGAAAGACCGGGAAGCATACAACGAAACCATCAAGCAAGTGAAGCTGGCATTTGTGTCGCCAGAAGAGTTGGCGGAATGGGAAGAGCGGCTGGAGACGGGGAAAGCACCTGCTGCTATCGGCGTCGGTGAAACCCGGCTAATGGATTTAGCCATTGCCCAGAAAATCTCAGGTGCTTCGCAGCAAGTGGATCCTTCAGCCGTAATGACAGTCGACCAAGCAGTGAGCTACTTGCTGAAAGGCGAACGTTTCCACAGAGCGGCTAGCGGCGAATCGGCACAACTGATTGCGGAAGAATTTGATATGACTGTAGAAGACTTGAAAAAAATGAACCCGAACTTGAATTTAGCTGCGTTTGAAGCAGGCACTTCCATAAAAGTCGCAGAAGAAGGCCCTAAAGTGACGGTGCAAGTTCAACGCGAAGAAAAGACGGCAAAAGCCATCGCGAATAAAACCATTACGAAAAAAGACAAGAACGTGTTGATCGGTGAGAAAAAAGTTAAAGAAAAAGGGCGAGCTGGGGAAAGGCATGTCACCTACTCCATCCGGGAAGAAAATGGACAGCGGACCGGGCGTACGGTGTCAAAAGAAGCCGTGGCGAAAGATCCGGTTGACCGCATTGTCCTGGAAGGCACGAAGCCATTGCCGAGTGTCGGGACCGGAAAATTTGCTTGGCCTGCTGAAGGCGGCTATATCTCAAGCGGCAGAGGCGAACGTTGGGGACGTCTGCATAACGGCATCGACATTGCCCGGCCAGACGGACTTGCGATTAAAAGTGCCGACCACGGCGTCGTAAAAGCAGCCGGGGCGGCCGGCACTTTTGGCAACCGCGTCGTTGTAGACCATAAAAACGGTTATGAAACCATTTATGCGCACCTTTCATCCATTGATGTCAAAGTGGGCGAAAAAGTACCGAAAGGCAAAAAACTGGGCGTCATGGGCTCTACGGGACGTTCAACCGGCCTTCATTTACATTTTGAAGTTTCCTATAAAGGCGTTACTAAAAACCCGTTAAATTATATTAAATAAACTTTTGAATCGATCCATCTACGTGGATCGATTTTTATTGTTTTCTTGACGCTTTGGAATTAGCGGAAATACAGCCGGCAGTATTTCCCGGGGAATAGTGGAGAGGGAGTCAGAGATGCGAAACCTCTCCAACAATGATAAAGTAAAGGGTAGAAAAGAATGTACAGCGAAGGAAATTCCATCGAAAGCTGGAATAAAAAGGGGAGAAAAACTGATGAGTAAAACGATTTTGGTTGTAGACGACGAGAAGCCGATTGCGGATATACTGCAGTTTAATTTGAAGAAGGAAGGGTTCAATGTCGTTTGTGCCTACGACGGAGATGAAGCAGTGAAGATTGCAGAAGAAATCCAGCCGGATTTGATGCTTTTGGACATTATGCTGCCAAACCGTGATGGCATGGAAGTATGCCGGGAAATCCGCAAGAAGTTCGATTTTCCGATTATTATGCTGACGGCAAAAGACTCGGAAATCGATAAAGTGCTAGGGCTTGAACTGGGAGCGGATGATTATGTAACAAAACCATTCTCTACCCGTGAATTGATTGCGCGCGTAAAAGCGAATTTGCGCCGCCAGAATGTCACGCCTGCAGATGAGGAAGGGCCAAGTTCAAATGATATTGAGGTAGGTTCTTTAACCATTCAGCCAGACGCATATTTGGTCCAGAAACGCGATGAAACCATCGAGTTGACTCACCGCGAGTTTGAATTGCTTCATTACCTCGGAAAACATATTGGCCAAGTGATGACCCGCGAGCATTTATTGCAGACGGTATGGGGCTATGATTATTTTGGAGATGTCCGTACAGTCGATGTGACAATTCGGCGCCTGCGTGAAAAAATTGAAGACAACCCAAGTCACCCGGCCTGGATTGTGACCCGCAGAGGAGTAGGTTATTACTTGCGGAATCCTGAACAGGAGTAGGTTGAATGCACAAGGTAGGTTTTTTTAAATCGATTCATGTGAAGTTTGTGCTGATATACATCCTGCTCATTTTACTGGCGATGCAGATTATCGGCTTGTATTTTGCACAGCAACTGGAAGATTCATTGAGTAAAAACTTCAAAGATTCGATAGAGGATCGGATGAATATTGTGGAGTTCAGTGTCCGTGAAGAATTGATCAAGGACCGGACAGATGAAGATTTAACGCTTGAACAAAGCTTGTATTCCGTCCTTTACGGATTCCAATCGGAAGATATTGACGAAATTCGGGTCATCGATTCGAGCTATCGGATCCTGGCTTCTTCAGAGATTGAAAATCAATCATTGGTAGGGCAACGGTCAACCGATGAATTGGTCATGCAGTCGGTTGTCGGGGAAACACCGCTCGACCGCACGAAGATCAATCGCCAATCCGAGCGGCGTATATGGGTCCGGACGCTGCCGATCATCACATCAGGCGGTGAAGTTCTCGGTACTTTATATATGGAAGCGGATATTGAGAATGTTTATGAACAAATGAATGAAATCAACTCCATTTTAGCAGTCGGAACCGCCATTTCCATGGCAATTACCGCTATTTTAGGAGTGCTGGTGGCACAGACCATCTCAAAACCGATTTCTGATATGAGAAGGCAAGCCCAAGCGATGGCAAAAGGAAATTTCTCACGGAAAGTCCGGGTTTACGGAGAAGATGAAATTGGCCAGCTGGCAAGGGCATTTAATAATTTGACGAACCGGTTGCAGGAATCACAGCAATCGACTGAAAGTGAACGGAGAAAATTGGCATCGGTCCTGTCGAATATGACAGATGGCGTATTATCGACCGACAGAAGAGGTCGCGTCATCCTGATCAACGATCCGGCGCTCCGCCTGCTGAATGTTTCACGTGAAACGGTCATCAACCGGCCAATCACTTCGGTTCTGAACTTGGAATCCGAATATACATTTGAAGATTTGATCCACATAAAAGAAGCGATTACGCTGGACTTCAGCAATTATGAAGAAAGTACGCTGCTCCGGACAAGCTTCTCTGTCATCCAGAAAGAAACCGGCTTTGTAAATGGCGTTATCGCCGTCTTGCATGATAACACCGAGCAGGAAAAAATCGATATGGAACGCCGCGAGTTTGTGGCGAACGTGTCGCATGAATTGCGGACGCCGCTTACAACGATGAGAAGTTACTTAGAAGCTCTCGCAGACGGTGCCTGGGAAGATCCGGATTTAGCTCCGAACTTCTTGAACGTTACCCAAACCGAAACTGAGCGGATGATCCGCCTCGTCAACGATTTGCTGAAACTATCAAAAATGGATTCCAATGAAACGGAATTGAATAAAGAAATGGTCGAGTTCAATGTATTCTTTAACCGCATCATTGACCGTTTTGAAATGTCGAAATCCCAGAACGTCCATTTTGAGCGCGAGTTGCCAAAAGAACAGTATTTCGTGGAGATTGATCCCGATAAACTTACCCAAGTTATCGATAATATCATCTCAAATGCATTGAAGTATTCTCCTGAAGGCGGGAAAGTCCGTTTTGACATGATGGAACAAGATGGCTTCATCATGATTCGCATCAGCGACCAAGGAATGGGGATTCCGAAAGAAAATGTCGATAAGATTTTCGACCGTTTCTACCGTGTCGATCGGGCGCGTTCTAGGGAAATGGGCGGTACAGGCCTCGGCCTGGCGATTTCAAAAGAGATGATCAATGCTCATGGCGGCGTAATCTGGGCGGAAAGCCAATACGGCCGGGGAACGACGATTTATTTCACCTTGCCTTATGAACTTGATGATGGAGATGAGTGGGAATGAAATACATTGAACAAATCAAATCCATTGCCTTAGCATTATTGATTTTTTTGAGTTTAGCCCTGACTTTTACCATTTGGACCTTTACCCCGACATTAGAAACAATTGAGACGACTTCAGCAGTGGAAGTGGAACTCGGAGAAAAGAAAGTTGTGGACGAAGTGGTGCAGCCGCTTAATGTGCTGTACCAATTCAGCGATGAAAATATCACGGGGACAAGCGACCAGGAACAGATCACGCTGCTGCTTAGCGAAATGGAGCAATGGCAAATCCATGACTTGGCGATTGTGGTGGAAGAAGCGCCTCTTGAAACTTTAAGAGCTTATCTTCACGGGACAAACCGCGCGGTTCTTTACTATCCAGCGCCTGTTCCATTTCCTGTCTATGACGACATGATGGATATCACGGATAAGACTATTCCGGAAGCGTCTTTTGACCGGATCGTCATTGATTGGGGCAATATAAGCGGCAATAATTTTAACCTGTATTTTGTGAACAGCAAGTCGAAACGAATTTACACCGGAAGCGTATCAGCGATTCAATTGAAGCGATTCGAATCGACAATTGTCCAGCGGGCTTTCGAGTACGCCCCTTATGTTACGAATGAAAAAATAGGGGAATTGCCGATCTACATTCAACAAGATGCAAAAGATGTAACGACTTACCGTTACTTGCAGGAAGACATTCCGCCGCAGCGTTTTGTCGATGGGCTTTTTGAAAATCCCGGCAGCGTGCAATCGACAGGCGCGATCACCAATAAAGAATACAGCGATGAATCAGAGGCGATAATGGGCGTAGAAGATACGAATAAGAGCATCACCTATGTCCAGCCAAAAGCGGAGACATCCGATCCCGCGATTCCATCCGATTTGATCTTTAAAACGGTGGATTTCATCAATAGCCATAGCGGCTGGACAAATGACTACCGCTATTTCAATATGGTGCCGTTGAACCAGCAAATCGAATACCGCTTGTTTGTCGATGGGGCACCGGTCTTTGGGCCGCTTGCCACGGATTTAAAGCTGAACTGGGGGATTGAGTCGGAAGTGGAGCAGATTTTCCGCTACGAACGCCCATTTTACATCCTGGAATCTTGGGGAGAAACCGGCACGACGAAGATGGAAGCCGGCGAATCCGTTTTGAAAGCTTTCAATCATCTGGATGAAAAGGATCTAGCGACGATTACGGACATTGTGCCCGGCTATGAATTAAGGCGTGATGACCGAGAGCCCGAGCGGCTATTAAGCTTGGAGCCGGCTTGGTACTTTAAAGCGGACGGCAAATGGCATCACCTTTCCAAAGAAATGCTGGGAGGTGGCAAATTTGGATTGGAGTAAAACAAAATCCATCTTTATCATTGTCTTTGCCATATTGAATATCTTTTTATATTCTTTGTACTTGGAACGGTATAACGCTGGGCAGCGATTGGAAGAACTGACCATTCCATCGATTGATGAAAAGTTGGATCTTGAGAATATCACTTACGAAGAGCTTCCGGAAAATATAGGGAACCAAGCCTATTTGACCGGAAAGAAGAAATTATTTGTAGCGAATGATGTTCCGGGTGTAGACTTACAGATGAACACGACAAATGAAAATGCGTTAATCGTCACATTCGACGAACCGCTGCCACTTAGCGGAGACCCGGACGAAGAAGTTCTGACCGAATTTGTGGAAGGAACCATCTACGAAGGGGAAGATTACGTCTTCTGGAGAATGGATGAAGAAGAGCAGGAAGCGGTGTTTTTCCAAGAGATTAACGGGAAACCACTGTTTTACAGCGACAACGGTTTATTGACGCTGCATTTTAATGACGATGCGAAAGTCACTCATTATGAACAGACCTTGTTCGAAAATGTGGAAGAAGCCGAATTGCAGAAAAAAGTGATTCCGCCGCTTCAAGCCATTCATACCCTTTACCAGAAACAAGTATTAAAGCCGGATACGCATATCGATTCGGCAGCGCTTGGCTATACGGAATATGTCACGGTTTCTGAAAACACAGTGATGTTTTTGCCGACATGGCGCATTCGGGCTACGCTCGCAGATGGCAGCAAAGATGAATATTTCGTCAATGCCATCAAGGACGGCGTAGTGGAAGTCAAGAAAGATGAGATGGAGCTTGAAGAATAAGGAGTTTTTATTATGCGTTTTAGTGTGTTAGCAAGCGGCTCAAGCGGCAATGCTATCTATATAGAAAACGATCAGCATTCATTTCTTGTGGATGCGGGGTTGAGCGGGCGGAAAATGGAAGAGCTTTTCGCTTCGATCGGCAAAAGCATGAGCAACCTGGACGGCATCTTGGTGACGCATGAACATAGCGACCACATCAAGGGTCTCGGGATTGTCGCAAGAAAGCATAAAGTGCCGATTTATGCGAACGCCAAAACATGGGAAGCCATGGACGGCCTGGTCGGTGCGATTCCGGTGGAGCAGCGATTCCATTTTGATATGGAAACGGTGAAGACCTTCGGTTCGATTGATATCGAATCGTTTGCGGTGTCCCATGATGCGGCAGACCCGATGTTCTACGTGTTCCACGAAAACGGCAGGAAGCTCGCGCTGATTACCGATACCGGCTATGTCAGCGACCGCATGAAAGGCATCATCCAGGCATCGGATGCTTTTGTTTTCGAAAGCAACCACGATGTCGGGATGCTGCAGATGGGGCGTTACCCGTGGTCCGTTAAGCGGCGCATCCTGAGTGATGTCGGGCACGTATCGAACGAAGATGCAGCCGTGGCGATGAGTGAAGTGATGGCGGAAAAACCGACGCGCATCTACTTGTCCCACTTGAGCAAAGACAATAATATGAAAGACCTCGCACGGATGAGCGTCGAACAGACTTTGCAGACAAAAGGCATCATCGTCGGTGAATATGTCGATCTGCTCCATACGGATGCGAACATCCCAACCGAATTAGTGATCGTGTAATTGATAAAGCCGGAAGCGCAGCTGCTTCCGGCTTTTTTTAGTTTGAGGCGTATTTTAGTGATAACGGGGCGTATTTTAGGAGTTACTGTGCGTATTTACAGTGCTATAGAGCGTATTTTGAAATCAACTGAAGCATTATTAAATCCAGTTTGCTGCGGCTTGCATTGTCCGTTTCGGATTCTTAAACTAAGGTTATATAAAGAGTAGTTGAATTGAGAGAGAGGATGAATGCGATGGGATATTATAATAGCCCACAGAAGCAGAGCCGTGCAGGGACGTTCCTGGCAGGAGTAGCGGGTGTCGCGGTCGGTGCGCTTCTTGTGTGGCTTTTGTTTTATTCGGTGCCGGGTTTAGCGCCTGGCAATGAGGAAGAATCGGCGAACACATCAGAAGCGGTAAAGACGAACAGCTCCACGGAACAGTCGTCAACAGCAGTGGAAATTACGACAGATGTCACAAAAGCTGTGGAAGAAGTGGCGGATGCGGTGGTCGGAATTACGAATTTACAAGCGGGGTCTGATTTCTGGTCGCAGACCCCAGGACAGGAACAAGCTGTCGGGACCGGTTCAGGTGTCATTTATAAAAATGAAGGCGGTACAGCTTACGTGGTGACGAACCATCACGTGATTGAAGGTGCCAATGGCATCGAAGTCACGCTCGCAGATGGCTCGAAAGTGGAAGCGACCCTTGTCGGAAGTGATATCTGGACCGATTTGGCGGTTCTTGAAATGGACGGTGCCAATGTGCCGGACGTAGCTGAATTCGGGGATTCGGATGTATTGAAGCAAGGCGAAACCGTTATCGCGATCGGCAATCCGCTCGGCCTTGATTTTTCGGGATCGGTTACGACCGGCGTAGTTTCTGGAACAGATCGTGCGGTTCCCGTGGATTTGGACGGAGACGGACAGGAAGATTGGCAAGCGGAAGTTCTTCAGACAGACGCAGCGATCAACCCCGGGAACAGCGGCGGCGCGCTTGTGAATTTAGCCGGCCAGCTGATTGGCATCAACTCGATGAAGATTGCGACTTCCTCTGTGGAAGGAATCGGTTTTGCCATCCCGATCAATTCAGCGATGCCAGTGATCGAATCGCTTGAAGCGAATGGTGAGATGGTACGGCCAGCGATGGGCGTCACGCTTCTCGATCTTGCTCAAGTGCCGCAGACTTATCGTGCAGAAACCTTGAATTTGCCGGAAGATGTCACAAAAGGTGTTGTAGTGAATTCAGTCGTGGCCGATTCGTCTGCAGCAAAAGCGGGAATGGAGCAATTTGACGTCATTGTTGAAATGGACGGGGAAGCAGTCGGTGACATCATCGAACTTCGCAAACATCTATACAATGAAAAAGAAATTGGTGACACGCTGACAGTAAAAGCTTACCGCAACGGAGAACTCATGGACTTCGAATTGGAGCTTGTGGACAACTCTGCTTTATAATTTTTGAAAGAAGCTGTTCTTGCGACAGCTTCTTTTTTATATGCGGCAGGAATCTAAACCTCCATACCGAATAAAACACCATAACACATTAAAATTTTTGGAGGGATTCCATGTTTGCAAGCATTGATGATTTTTTGCGGGAATGGCAGCCGGAAGCGGAAGGTACTCAGAAGGTCTTGGATAACTTAACAGACGCGTCACTGTCGCAGCAAGTAACAGCGGATCACCGGACATTAGGACGTCTTGCTTGGCATTTGACGACGACTTTTGATGAAATGGTTGCTGGGCACACGGGACTCCAGTTTGAAGCGGCTAAATTTGGAGAGCCGGTTCCTGAAACAGCTAAGGAAATTGCGGACGCTTACCGACGGACAAACGAATCCATGATCGGAGCCATCCGGCAGCAGTGGACGGATGCAACCTTAACAGAGGAACGGGATATGTACGGAGAGATGTGGACGATTGGAACGGTCCTGAAAGTGCTCTTTACCCACCAAATCCATCACCGGGGGCAGATGACCGTATTGATGCGGCAAGCGGGATTGAAAGTGCCCGGGTTATATGGTCCGTCAAAAGAGGAATGGGCCGATTTCGGGGGCCAAGCGCCGGAAATTTAATAAGGGAAGTTTCACCATCTTTCATTCTGCGAATGGAAGGTGGTTTTTTAGTGGATAAAAGTTTGTAATGTTATTGTAATCTTTGTAAAGAATTTTAAAGAAAAGCGCAGCAATGTTCGTGAAAGCATAAAAATAATATGTGGATAACTTTTTAGAAAAGCCAATCTATTCACAATCCACAGGCATTTAAAACCCCGGCTTTCAGTAACCGTTTTCTTCTGGTAAAATAGCTTGTGGATAAACGTGAACGAATTGTGTATAACTGTGTGGAATATTCGGAAATTAAAGGAGGCGAAAAAAATGGAGATCAAATCATGCAAAACCCACGTGGAGCATGCGTTGGACATGTTTGTAGCGGAGACAAAAAGTTATCCTATTCTTACAGAATTATCAGATGGAGAAAAGTTATCCACAAAATGTGATTATTGCGAAGAGGCTGCAACGTATCTTGTGGCGAACGAATGAATGGACACAAGATATAGAAAATCCTGTGGATATGTGTATAACTTCTGTTAGTAAGTTGTTTGTAAAGATTGCGTAAAGGGGGATAAGTTGTGAATATCTCAATTATCAGTGTAGGTAAGCTGAAAGAGAAATACTTGAAATCGGGAATTGAAGAATACACGAAACGGCTGGGAAGCTACGCAAAAGTCAGCGAAGTTGAAGTGGCAGATGAAAAAGCGCCGGAACAATTGAGCGAAGCGGACATGGAAATCGTCAAAAAGAAGGAAGGCGAACGAATCCTAGCTAAAATTGCACCGGATGCCTACGTCATCGCCCTCGCCATCGACGGCAAAATGAAAACATCCGAACAGCTCGCAAAAGACATCGAATCGCTGATGACTTACGGCCGCAGCAAAATCGTCTTCGTCATTGGCGGATCGCTCGGCCTCCACGAGGAAGTGTTGAAGCGTGCGGATGAGAAGCTGTCATTTTCGAAAATGACGTTCCCGCACCAGTTGATGAAGTTGATTTTGGTAGAGCAGGTGTATCGGGCTTTCCGGATTATGAAGGGTGAACCGTATCATAAGTAAATAAGCTTGCCGCGCCTATTAGAATCACTCCATCACCAAACCAAACGGGTCTGTTTTCCTTTCTCTTTTTTTAAAAAGCTATATAATGATAAATGATGAATTTTTAGCTGGGATCTTCTCTTAAGGCGTTTTTACACATAGAGTTAAGAGAAAGCTTGAAGCAGAGAAGGCGGGACTGAAATTAATGAAAAAAATCGGATTTGATTCGGAGAAATATTTGCAGGAACAATCAGCTTACATCCTGGAACGGGTGCAGCAGTACGATAAACTTTACCTGGAATTTGGCGGGAAATTGATCGGCGACAAACATGCGAAGCGTGTCTTGCCTGGATTTGATGAAGATGCCAAAATCAAACTATTGCATACACTGAAAGAAAAAGCGGAAATCATCATCTGTGTGTATGCTGGAGACATCGAACGAAACAAAGTCCGTGAAGATTATGGCATCACGTATGACCAGGATGTCTTGCGCTTAATCGATGAATACCGGGCATATGGCATTTCTGTCAACAGTGTCTTGATCACGCGTTATCAAGGGCAGCCAACAGTCAAGGTGTTTATGACAAAGCTTGAGAGAAGCGGAATCAGCGTCTGTATTCACCGCGAAATCGAAGGGTATCCGACAAACGTGGACGCGGTCCTTGGGGAAGAAGGATTTGCGACGAATCCTTATATTGAAACGACAAAGCCAATTGTGGTCGTAACGGCCCCGGGCCCGGGCAGCGGAAAGCTTGCTACCTGCCTTAACCAAATGTACCACGAGAACAAACGGGGGAATGAAGCCGGCTATGCCAAGTTTGAGACGTTTCCCGTTTGGAATTTGCCGTTAAAGCATCCGGTAAACATCGCTTATGAAGCCGCTACGGTCGATTTAAAAGACGTGAATATGATGGATAATTACCACTACGAGGCATATGGAAAAGTAGCCGTCAATTACAATCGTGATATTGAGACGTTTCCTGTCATCAAACGGATTATCGAAAGGATTACCGGCAAAGAGTCTGTTTACAGCTCACCGACTGATATGGGGGTCAATCGCCTGAAATCGGGCATCACCGATGATAAGGTTGTCCAAGAAGCTGCCAAGCAGGAAATCATTCGCCGCAGTTTCGTCGTAGAGAACGACTATAAAAAAGGGCTTGCCGATGAAGACAGTGTACGCCACATGCAAGTGATTCTGGAAGAGACCGGTTTAAAGAAAGAGGACCGGGCACCTGTATTGCCGGCCCGCAACTATGCGAAAGCTGTCCAAACGCAACTGGACAGCACGAATTTACAAGCCGTCATTGCGCTTGAACTGCCGAGTGGCGAGATGATCACCGGCCGGACGACCACGTTGATGGATGCTTCGGCAGCCGCGATTTTGAATGGATTGAAGAAATTGACCAATATTTCCGATGAAATTGATTTGTTGTCGCCGATGATTTTACAAACGATTCAACGCTTGAAAACCGAGGACTTGAATAGCCGCGTCCCGACATTAAGCGCCAATGAAGTGCTCATTGCACTGGCAATCAGTGCGGTCACCAATCCTACTTCTGAGCTGGCTTATAAGCAATTGCCGAATTTAAAAGACACCCAAGCGCATTCCACGGTCATATTGAATAGAGAAAACGAACAAACCTTTAAGAAGCTTGGAATCGATATCACCAATGATCCGGTATATCCAACTGAGAACTTGTATTACAATTAGATTTTAGAAAATGCCTGCCTTTTTCTTCTTACAGGGAAGCAAGAGGCAGAAACTTATCATTTATAGCGTTTATTAAAAAGGTGCGGTCTTCTTTTACTGAGAAGACCGCACCTTTTTGCTTTATTGGAGTAATCAAGCGCTGCTTATGAAACACTGTAAAAATAAGTTCACTTCACCATGAAGTTCATTTCCTCACGGTTAATTGCCTAAATACAACTGACAATAAGCTCCCCCGTCCTCGCATCAATCCCAACAACCTGCTCTTTTGTTCCTCTCAACCCTAATTTGTATTCTAAGACATCATCAGAATCATGTTCATTGTACGTTTTAGACCATTGCAAGAAAGGCTCGACTTTCTGCAAGGCGGATTTCACCTGTTCGAAAGGTTGGATCGTTGAAGCTTCAAAAGATTGAAGTTCGTCTAAGTCCATCCGCGGAGACCAGAAGATGTCAATGAACCCTGTAGTTCTGTTGACACCGACATAAAAACGTTCACCTTCTATTTGCAAATCTTGGCCTGCGTACAGCAGGAATGTGAAAAATGCGCAATTGACTCCGTTAAAAGAGGGCTCCTCGATTTGTAATTGCAGAAAGGGAATATACTCGTCAAAATACGTGGCAATAAATGCACAAGCGATATCACGGCAAGCTTCAAACGAAAAATCCAGCTCACCTTTACGTTCTTTAAACCACATGAATTCCTTGAGCTTCCCGGAATGCTTATCCACTTTTGCTTTTACCGTATCTTCCATACGATCAAGAAGGAGGCTCTCCATTGTTTTATCTTTTGGCGCTTGCCAGTCCTTTCCACGCCATACGGCGACGAGTGTGTTTTCATCGATTTCCACTTCCCGCAGTTTAACCATTCCCTCCAATACGCCGATTATGTCTTCAATCGTCGCCAGTTTTTCAACTGCCGCGGTGTTTGGAAAAGGGATGAACGTCCCAGGCTCTTCCGGTTCATGCTCAAAGGCAGGCTGCCCGGTCATGGCATTGAAGGAATGGTAAACGATCGGACTTTCATAAACTGGGTACAAGCCCTGGTTTGGAACCGAATAAATGTCAGTCGTTAAATATTTCAACGATAACTTCCATGGCGCTTTATGCAGTTGCTGCAAAATCGCTTCTTCACCAGCAAGCTGCGCTGGAAATGCCGGGGGTGTTTTCGTATACCCGCCGTATTTAAAATCAATCATTTCCCCGTATTTGGAAACGGAGATTTTGGTGGTATAGCTTGCAAGAGGGGAGCCTCCTGCATATTGTTCATAAAGGAACCGGGTTTCCTCCTCTTTTTGGCTCACCTGAGACAACGATAAATAATCAAGTGCTTCCGCGTAGTGCGAGCTTAAAAACTGTTCGGCAATCGATTGCTGCTGCTCTATCGTTGCATGTATCCCGTTTGTTGAAGGCAGTCTGGTCAATTCGATTAATTTGCCGTTTTGATCAAGGGTTACACCAATTTCATTGTCTAATTCGTCCGTCGCCCATATGAATTTTGCCTGCTCATTTGAATAATCTTCAACAAATAATTGATAGTCCTGGGGAATCGACACAAAATTCAAGGCGGATTGGGCCAGTTGTTCTTTTAACATGTAGATCACTTCTTTCTCCGTAACCGGTAAGTTCATCTGTTGTTCCAGCTGCTTTTTTAATTGATTGCGGCCGCGATGCAAATGCATTTTGACCGTATTGATTGGCTTATCTAACAGTGAGGCAATTTCTCGTACAGGAAAATCATAAAAATAAAATAGGACAAGGACCGTCTGATAATCTTTTCGAAGTGAAGAAAGCGCCTCATGGACAAATTCATAGGCAGCGGGCTGTTCGTGCGCTGTTATTTGCTGCTGGATGAGGTCAGTTTGTATGACAAGAGTTCGCTTCTTTTGCCGCAGAAAAGCATAGCATTGCCGAATTAAAATTTTAAATAGCCATGTTGAGAAATATTTTGCTTCTTTTAGTTGATGAATTGATTTATACGCCTGCAGCAATGTTTCTTGTACGATGTCTGATGCGTCTTCTTTGTTGCCGACATAGGAGTAAGCTTTTGCGAGAAGCTTAGACTTTTCGGTTTCTGCTAACTGTTCAAATGCTTCTTGCTGACCGGCGATCGCTGCTCGAACTAATTGTTCCATTAAAATACCTCCTATATAGTTAGGGGAATAAATAAGAAAAAAGGTTTCACTGCAGGATATTTTTAAAAAAATCCTGATGGAGATGAAAAGCGGGGTTAAATGAAGGCAATGAATTTATCTGAATTTTTCTATTCCGTATGTGATTGCTGCTGTTTTTTTATTATATAATAAAGCCAATCAGCCATAAGATTCTGTGCGGAGCATCGGACAAGAGGATGGAAATGCCACTGACAAAACATTCAATTGGAGGGACCTTCTATGGAGACAAAATTCAGCCCAGCCAATGCCGTTGTTAAACTTTGCATGAAGGGAATGGCCCTGGAAGACAGCGGAAACACAACCGAGGCAGCCGAGACTTTTCAACAAGCTTGGCACGCGGCAACGGATGACTATGAACGGTTTATTGCAGCTTATCATTTAGGGCGTGTACAAAAGAGTCCCGAAGAAAAATTGGAGTGGATGGAAAGATCCGTGCAATGTGCACTGGAAATCAACGATGAGAATGTTAAAAGTGCGTATCCGAACTTATATCGAAATATTGCGGACTGCCATAAAGAATTGGGTGATCTGGAGAACGCAAAAAGAAATGAGGAACTGGCCCAATCATTTGAGGGCCCGCCAACTGATACGGGTCCATTTTATCATGGCACAAAAGCGGACCTGGCAGTCGGTGATCTATTGACCGCTGGCGGTAATTCAAATTACAGGGACGGGCTCAAGATGAACCACATCTATTTTGCAGCGGGTGCCGATGGCGCGGGACTTGCAGCCGCTTTAGCAGCAGGAGAAGGAAAAGAACGCGTTTATCAAGTGGAACCGACCGGCGAATTTGAAAACGATCCCAATGTGACAGACAAAAAATTCCCAGGAAATTTAACACGCTCCTACCGCTCGAAAGAACCTTTGCGAATTGTCGGGGAAGAAACGGAATGGACGGCGCTGACACCCGCTGAACTGCAAAAAATGCGGGAGAGTTCAGCGAAGAAGACCGGTGAAATTATCAACTGACCGGAGCGGTTGGCATACAATACGGCAAGGGGGCTCAAGAAGTGGAGAAAGAGTTGCTATTCACCTCAGAAAGATGCTGGGTCAGGCCATTTCATGCGGACGATCTGGATGATTTCATGTCCTACCGCAATAATTCGGAATGGATGAAGCATCAATATTTTAAAGGCCGCTCAAAGGAAGAATATGAAGAAGCGCTATTGAAAGAACAGTCATTGGAAAGCGGGGCGCAATTTGCGGTTGTCCGGAAAGCCGATCAGAAGCTGCTCGGGGATATCTACGTGAAAAAGGAAGTGGACACGTTCTGGATTGGCTATACGGTGAGCCCAGCCTTTAAAAGACGAGGGATTGCGTATGAAATCGTCCATTCGCTGATGGTTTGGATCAGGCAGCAAGGGAATTTCAAAATAATGGCCGGAGCAGCGCCGGAGAATATGGCTTCGGCTCGGTTACTGGAGAAATTGGGGTTTTCAAAAGTAGACGCGAACAGCGTGGAAGTGGTTTATTCATGGGATTTTGAAAACTTCAGCAGTTGAGCTCCAATATCTCTGTCAAGACTAAAGAAATACAGTAAAAAGAAAAGGAGCAATTCAAATGACCAACAACGAAGTAAAAGAAACCCCGCACATCAAGCCCAACGGAGTGGAAATCGCCGAAACGATTCTTTTGCCGGGAGATCCGTACCGTGCCAAATTCATTGCTGAAACCTTTCTGGAAAACCCTGTTTTGTTTAATGAAGTCAGGGGCATGCTGGGCTATACAGGAGAATACAAGGGGAAGAAAGTTTCTGTAATGGGTACCGGCATGGGGACGCCGAGCATGGCGATCTACTCTTGGGAATTGATCAACGTATTTGGTGTTAAGAATTTAATTCGTATCGGCTCTTGTGGTGCCATGCAAAAGGAAATCAAATTGTATGATCTGATATTCGCAATGGGCGCGGCAACGGATTCGGATTATGCCCATCAATGGAATCTGCCGGGGCAATTTCCGCTGACCGCTTCTTATGATCTATTGGAGAAGGCCAAAAAAGCGGCGGATGAAAAAGAGTACAAAGTCCATATCGGAAATGTCCTATCAAGTGATATTTTCTATAATGCAGATGAAACCGCCACAGAAAAATGGGCGAAGATGGGGATCCTGGCCGCGGAAATGGAAACGACAAGCCTGTATTTGAATGCTGCCAGTGCGGGCGTCAAAGCCTTAACCATTTTGACGGTGAGCGACCACATGATTACGCACGAACAGACAACGCAGGAAGAAAGGCAGACTGCCTTCACGCAGATGATGGAAATCGCTTTGGATATGATTTGAAGAGACGGGGGAAGATGCGGAAATGGTGACTGAAACGGATTTAAAACACTTGCGGCGTTGCGTGGAACTTGCAGAAACCGCTTTAGAAAAAGGGGACGAGCCATTCGGTTCCGTTTTGGTGTCAGCTGAAGGGAAAGTGTTGTTTGAAGACCATAATCACGTGGGAGGCGGCGATTACACGCAGCACCCGGAATTTGCGATTGCGAGATGGGCAGCCAACCATATGATGCCTGAAGAAAGAAGAAAGGCAACGGTTTACACGTCCGGGGAGCATTGCCCCATGTGTTCAGCAGCCCATGGAAAAGTCGGATTAGGAAAAATCTTCTATGCGACTTCATCGAAGCAATTGGCCGGCTGGCTCAGTGAGCTGGGTGTGGAGCAGGGACCTGTCTACAACCTGGCCATAGAAGAAGTGATCAGGGATGCCCAAGTGGAAGGGCCGGTTCCTGAACTGGCAGAGCAGGTCCACGAACTTCATCGCCGGCTTCATGCGGCAAAAGGGTGAAAATAGCGTGCAATTTCTGTATATGCGGATAAAGAAGAGGACGGCAGAAAGAGAAATCAACTCTCTTTGGCCGTCCCCTTTTATGTTGGAACAGGCACGTGTTTCGCGATATTTGCCAGACCCGAAGCTGCCCCGAACTAATTGTCGCATTTGAACACCTCCTATATAGTTAGGGGAATGGATAAGAAAAGGCATCATTAAAAAGGGATCCTTTTGACAGATCCAGAGAATTAAAAATGGAACATGAAAAACTCAGTCATCCTCCATACTACAAGGAAAGGCGGTCTTTTAAGTGTGAACGTGAGAACTTTTTCTTCCTATACAATGTTTATTGGCATATTTGTGGTCGCATTAAGCGGAAATTGGGTGCTGAAAAATTACGATGCCATTTCCCTCTATCCTAAATCTGTCTCCTTAGCATTCGCAGTCGGCTGGCTCCTAGTTGTCTGTGCGTTCGTCCTAAATAAAATTTCACTTTATAACGAGATTTTACACACGGAAAAAAGAGATAATCGGGACTTTATCAATAAGTGGGAGAACCATAAGAAAAGGCTGGAGAATGGGTTAGCCGGTACCGCACTCTTGACCCTGGTTTTTGCTGCTTTCTCCAGTTGGTCCCTTGTCTTTAATTTGGTGGCCTTGTATGTTTTCATTGGAATCGTTTTGGCCGGTTTTCTTTTTGTGATGCAGGGCAAGCGGGTGGAAGAACCGGACGACTTGGATTTTACGGGGAAAACGAAAAAAATTTTGGATGGGATCGACTACCGCCGGCATCCCTTTAACCTGTCTTTGATTTTATTCACCTTAATTGTGGCGAGTTTTGTATTGAGCAAACAATTCGGCATCCCGCTGTATATGGAGGTAGGCGGCAATCCGCGCTATGCCACGGATTTGCCCAACATCGCATTTTCCCTGTCCGGCCTGATGGTCGTCAGTACCTTCATCTACATCATTAATAATGGCGACCTTTTTGGGATTCGAAAAGCACAACAGAACGGATTGAAAGTATTGAAAATCCATTTTTTTGAAATAATCGTTTGCGGCGCCTCGTTTTTCATCTGGCTGTTTGTTGTGGCCGAGGCGCTGATTTTGCACTTTTAATAGCATATTGAGAGGGGGCCATCTAACTCATCCATTCCTGTTAGGTGGTTTCTCTTTGTCTAAATTTAATAAGGCCGTACGCTCTACTCAAACAACGGAACGTTCGGCTCCCGCTTGAGTAGATGTACAATCATCGCATGCAATTGCCCACGGTGATGAAATAAGTGGGCTTGTGTGTCGAGAAGCCATTCGTAGCGGGAATGGGCAATGCCGAAAAAGGAAGTGGTTTCGGCCAGCAATTCCTCGTCCCGCAATTTTCCGATGCCGTCTTTTAGATCGGCATAATTTTTCAGCAATGCTTCTTGGATCGCTTTTCGATTAGCAGCAGGTTCCGCTTCTGCATAGAAAAGATCCAACTCTTCTTCAGAAGCGCCAGCGCCAATCAGAAAATCGGCTTTGCAGAGAACGGACATGTGTGCCAGCAATTCACCAATGGACCATTTTCTTTCTGTCGGCCGTATGGCCAAATCCTCTTCGTTTAACGTGTTGATCAATTCCACAATAGACTCCACTGCCAAATCCAGTTCTTTAAATACGCCCACACAATAGATGTTCATCATTTCATCCTCTCTTTTCAACCCGCTATTATTAAATTCAACAAAAAAACAACGAGTCCTTTACGATTTCCTCTTCCTAGAGGTTTAGCAGCATAAGTCCGTATAGGTGTATAATGAAAGGTGCCACTTAAAAAAATCCAAAAGGCGATCCTTGCCATAGGTATTGTATTTTACAATTAGCCGTTTAAAGCAGTAAATAGCAAAAGATTAACGAAATTTCAGATTGAATATGGGCAATCAACGGAATAAATTCGACATAGAACATATTAGTGGATACGGAGAGTGAACGAGATAAAAAGCATCGTGATTATTGGATTAGCAGTATTTTTAGCGCTGATTGTGCTGCTTCTGCTGTTATTTATCCTGTCACCAAAGCCGACAGCTATGCTGGTGTATCGGTGGTTTGAGGGCGGCGTTGCAGTGAAGCCAGACAATTATGAGGAAATCGAGGAACAGGTTCAGATTAAGTGTGATCTTTCCTATGACTCGGCCTATAAGAAAGGCAATTTAGATATTATTGCACCGAAGAAATTCAGCGGCAAGCTTCCGGTGATTTTTTGGGTGCATGGCGGGGCTTTCCTGGGCGGCGATAAATCCGACATTACGGAATACGCAGTGCAGGTGGCGAGCAAGGGCTATATCGTTGTCAATATGAATTATGAACTGGCTCCGGGAGCCAAGTATCCAACGCCTCTTCACCAAGTAAATGAAGCGTATCAATTTATCGGAAAACAAGCAGAGGCCTACAGGATGGATATGGATCGTCTGTATTTCGCTGGGGATTCGGCGGGGGCTCAGATTATCAGCCAGTTTGTAAACGTACAAGTGGACGAGGAATATGCCCAATTGATCGGGATTAAAGGGATTGTGCCGCCTGAGAAGATTTTGGGCGCTCTCTTATTTTGCGGCCCTTATGATGTATCGAAATTCGGAGGAACCAGCGATAGTTTCCTGATCAATTTCCTGTTCGACCGGGTCGGCTGGGCGTATATAGGGGAACGAAAATGGAGCAGCTCCGACAAAGTGCGGGAAGCTTCCATGATTGACCATGTTTCAGCCAATTTTCCACCGACGTTTATCACCGATGGCAATACAGGATCGTTTGAAGAACAAGGGATGGAGCTTTCAGCTAAATTGCATGAAAGTGGTGTGACTGTGGTCGATGTCTTTTATTCAAAAGAAGCAGCAGAACTTGGCCATGAATATCAATTCATCATGAATACGCCTCAAGCTCGGCAGACCTATGAAAAGCTAATTGAATTTTTGATTGACACCGACCTCCATAGCAGAAGGATAACAAAAGTAAATCAACTCAGTCTCTGAATTAACAAGGAACTGAAGTTGATTTTTTTGAAGTCTAATTTCCTCAGGACAGTTTAAGCAAATAAGGTATGATAACGGTAGAAGAAACTGGGAAACCATAAAGGAGGAAATAAAGATGAAAATCATCGTTTTTGGAGCTACGGGCGGAGTAGGCCAATCCGTTGTGAAACAAGCAGTAGAAAGCGGTTTGGAAGTTACGGCTTTTGTCCGGACACCGGCAAAACTGGAGACGGCCCACGAAAAATTGACGGTGGTCCAAGGGGATGCCTTCAACCCGGCCGAAGTGTCCGCAGCAATCGCGGGACACGATGCCGTGGTTTCTTGCCTCGGCTCGAGCCAAGGAATGAAAAGATCATCCGAACTTGAAGAAATGACTGAACACATTGTCGCTGGGATGCAAGCGCATGGTGTGAAGCGGATCGTCTATACGGCATCTGCCGGCATCCACAACGAACTTCCGGGCTTCAGCGGAAGCTGATGATGGGCATGCTAAAGAACGCGCTTATTGACCACCGGGCTTCTGCAGACTGGATTGCATCGCATGGACTGATCTATACCATTGTTCGTCCGATGGGATTGACCAACGGCGCGTTCACCGGAAAATACCGGGAAGCGGCAGAAGGCGTACCGGAAAAGTCGAAGACCATCCCGCGTGCGGATGTCGCACATTTCATCTTGAAAGCATTAAAAGACCCAAGCTATGAAAATACATCGATCGGAATTGCGACTTGAATTTCCAGGCAAAAAATAAAAAATCATGCTGGCACTTTACGCGCCTTGCATGACTTTTTATTTTTTAGCAGCTATTTCTGCCGGGCGAGCCAGGAGCGGATAAAGCTTACTTCTTCATCCGTCAGTTCATGGCCGTAATCGAATAGCTTAAACGCGGAATGCGGAAAATGGGCAGCCAGCGTTTTTGACAGTTTTAAAGATTCGCCCGGACTGGATAGGACATCGCGTGCGCCTGCTGTCAAAAGCAGCGCAGTGTCCGAAGTCCCGGTGAACTGATAGCCCAGATTAGATGGATGCAGCAAGATGACAGCATCTGCCAGATCCGGTTCCTTCTCGAGGAGCGCCAGAAGGAAATTAGCGCCGTTGGAATATCCCATCATGATCACTGTACCTTCAGGCTTTTGCTGCGCCCAGTGGGCCAGGAAGGACGAAACATGGGTATCAAGCTCGGTGCGGTCCAGTTCGCCATCCTGCAAAGGGGCAAAAAAGCGGCGCTCTTTACCTTGGCCCACATCCCCGATATAAGCGCGAATTGCTGCAGTCGGATCAATATCCCCGACAACTTGCAGCAAGGAATACTCATTTCCGCCGGTGCCGTGGAAAACGGCAAAAGATGTATTCGAATTTGAAGCTATGTTAAACTGTTCCATAATTAAGTCTCCAATCTGACCAAGGCAGGTGTCCTATGGCAAGTCCGATTATCCATCATGTTTCCGTCATCAACCGTGACCGTTACGTGACCTTTGATTTTTATCATAAGCTACTCGGTATGGAATTTCTATTAAAAACCGTGAACCAGGATGAAGTGGAAATGATCCATTTGTTCTTCGGCGACAAAACAGGACGGCCGGGAACTGAATTCAGCGTATTTGAAATGCAGAATACGCCATCAAAGAAATTCGGCACGAATAGCCTCGAGCGCACCGTTTTTGCAGTGCCTTCTGAAGCATCGCTCCAATTCTGGCTGAGCCGGTTCGAAGCCCATGAGGTATTTAATTGCGAAATTGAATATTATCAAGGCAAAAAGTATTTGCATTTTGAAGACCGGGACGGCATACAGTTGGCACTGACGCCGTTAAGAACAGGAGCGGCTTCTGAACATGCACCGCATAAGTCAGCCGATATCCCGCTGGAACATGCGATTTTGGGCATTGACTCTTTTCAATGCCGCGTCCGGTACGCAGAGGCTTCTGCCCGTGCTTTTATGGACTTGCATGAGCTGAAGCTAATCGAGACATATGAACATCATCAGCAGCAAGTAACGGTATTAGGCGGAGAAAATGCCTTGTTCGGACAGCAGCTTCACCTCATTGAAGACCGTACACGCGATATTGAAGAACAAGGGGTGGGGTCCGTCCAGCACATTGCACTCAATGCAAAAGACCGGAGCTTCTTAACTGGAGTAGAAGAACGGATCCTGGAAATCAACTTCAAATATTCCGGCATTAAGCAGCGCGATTTTTTTGAATCGCTGTATTACCGGGAGCCGAACAATCTATTGATCGAAGTCGCTACAGAGCAGACGAATTTCGTCAAACCGAAGACGGCTGCGGACGACTACGACGCAATTCCCTTGTTTTTGCCGGATTTTCTCGAGAACCGGAGAAGCTATATCGAAAGCCGAATCAAGCGTACTTAAAGAAATCATCGCGCATGCTTCGGAGCCACGCGTGAGACTTCAACTATTGGTATAATAAGAGAGCGCCAAAAGCCGGAATTTCGCTTTGGCTGCTCTTTTTTTGCACCACACGGATTTTATGAGCCAGGGAGTTGGAATTGAAAATGAATAACAAAGATATAGCCGATATTCGCAAACGTTTTAAGCTTGATACGGATCTACTGAAAATCGCAGAGATTTACAATGTCTACATCCAGGGAGAAGCGACGGAAATTTTCCACGAGGACAGCCGTTCGTTTTCACTGCTCGACCGGGAGCAGCAAGAGCTGTTTTTAGCCAATTTTAAAAAGGTATTGGGCGGGAAGCTCGATGCCAAACTGTTTGAAGTGAAGTTTCTGCCGCAGGAAGAAGGGCAGGCAGACCATACGCAGCGCTTATTGTATGAAGGGCTTGAAACAAAAGAGGCTGCGGAATGGCAGGAAAACATGCAGCGTATCGCGTTAAAAATGATTGAAGAAAAACCGTTTGAGAAGGACATGGTCATCACATTTATCCGCGGGACGTATTTCAAGACGACGAAGCGCGAAGCGGATGAAACCGAAATCGATATGCGCGATGAAGTGTACACGACGCCGTTCATCCTCGGCAGCATGAATCAGACCGAATTGCCGAAAAGCTCGCTCGTGTTTGATTTTGCCGAAAAGGAATTCAAATCGAATACCCTGCTCGATCCGGTGATCAAATTAACTTCACCAGTGGGAGGCTTCCTGTTTCCGGGCTTCACGGACAATGCCGCAGACATCAACCACATCGTCTACTCGGCGAGCAAAGCGAATAAGCCGGATTTCCAGTTTATCGAAAATGTGCTGAACGGCGACGAAATCGTCACGGCGGAGGAAGACAAAGCGGTGTTCGAGGAAATTGTCAAAGCGGTGATCGGCGAAGAAGTGAATTCCCGGACCTTAGCTGGCCTCTATGATGAAATCAACCTCATGCTTGAAGTGGAAAAAGAAGCGGAGAAAGAAGACGTGGAAATTCCTGTTTTGGATACGGTGGAAGTGACGCGGGTGCTGAAGGCAAGCGGCGTGAAAGACATCAGTGCTGAAAAAGTGGAACGCGCTTTTCAGCAAGTCGTGGAAGACAAAAACTACGAAATGAAAGCAAGCCATGTCGTGCCGAGCTACGCATCGAAATCCATCAAGATCAACACGAAAGTCGCGGAGATCAAAATCAGTCCGCAAGACTTGCGCTATGTTAAACAAGTCAATTACAACGGCAAGCGCTGCATCTTGATCGAAGTGGAAGAAGACACGATGATCGAAGGCTTCAAGCTGCTGGAAGAAGAACAGCTGGATTAAAAAGAAAATCAACCAAACATCTCTTGCGAGGTGCTTGGTTGATTTTTTTATTACAGCAAGATTTGGATAGCAGGAGGAGGCGGTTCGCCGCTACATTGGAATTACCAAAAAAGAAAGGAGCGGCAAGCAAACTGGGGTGAACATCAAAAATCCGAATCGATTGGCAGTTTCTTGATCGGGGCATAAATGTGATAGTCCGATTCAAGGTGGTGGACGTCGTCGAAGACTTGGACAAGTTCAATTGTTGAGTCTTCTGTTTCCTGCTTGGAAATTTTTAAAAACCGGGCGTAGTCGCTTTTTAGGACGTTGCCGATATCGAGCAAATCCCCTGAATAAGTGAATTTGGCGCAAAAAAGCGGCGGCAGATCGACCGTGAAATAATAGGGTTCATCAATTTTTATCGCAGAGGGAATTCCAAATAGAACTTTAAAGCGCGTCGAATCGGGTTGGCAGTTGGAGTAGACCACATAGCAAGGGCCGCTCGCGCTTTCGTCAAGATGGCTCAACAGTTTCTTGGCATAGGAACGAATTTCCGCTTTATAGGCATCCGTAATTAAATCAACTTCAAAAGCGATGCCGCTGAGCGTTATATGCTCGAGTTCGGTAAGGCTGAAATTTGCCACCACATCGCCATTGATATTCTTAACCGCTCTTTTGACGACCGTGGGCACAGGCGTTGCAGAAATCCGCCGGCTTCCTGTTCGCAAAGCTCCTGGCGCCAGTTGGTACTGCCGCTTGAAGGCCCTGTTAAAAGAAGATTGCGTGCCGAAATTCAACCGGTACGCAATTTCGGTTAACGAATCCTTTTGGTTTTGGATGAAATCCAGTGAAGCATTCAGCCTTCTTGCCAGAAGGTAGTCATTCAAAGAACAGCCGATCATCGCCGAAAATAATCGATGGAAATAATATTTGGATAAATTGGCTGAAGCGGCAACAGAATCCAATGACAAGGGCTGCTCAAGATTCTCTTCAATATGCATCAGCGCATCTTCGATGATTTCATAATGATTCATCCGGATTCTCCTTAAAAAAGACTGTTTTTTCAGTTAATTACATCATTCTCCTACTGGCTTGAGGCAATACAAAAATGATTTTACTTTTATTCAGAAAGGGAGGAATAGCTTATGGCAACACTTTTCACGACTACCGAAGAAAGAAAAACCATTTCAGCTGACGGTTTGATCCGCTGGATGGGATTATCAGCGATTCTGGCAGGAAGTTTATTCATTGCAATCCAACTAATCCATCCGCCGGATCAATTACCCTCGGTTCGAACAAGCTCCTGGCTTGTTGTTTCAGGGCTAACCAGTCTAATGTCTTTTTCGAGTTTGATTGGAACCGTAGGAATTTACACAAAGCAAATAAAGGAAAGCGGCTGGCTCGGACTGGTGGGAACGCTCATCTTTAGTCTGTTCTGGCTAGCCTCACTGATTTTCAGCTTTATTGAAGCGTTGGTTCTGCCCGTGCTCATCGATGAGGCACCTGAATTTGTCGAAGGATTCTTGGGGATATTTGGCGGCTATTCAACGGGCGCAGATCTCGGATTTCTGCCGCTTTTAGCGCCTTTGGCTGGAGGAATGTATATTCTTGGCGGCGTCTTGTTCGGTTTTGCCATCATCCGTGCCAAAGTGCTGCCGCGCCTTGCCGGTGTTTTCCTGGTCTTTAGTGCCGTCGCTACCCTTGGAGCTTCCATCATTCCGCATCCATACGACCGGGTGCTGGCAGTACCGATGGGGCTGACCTTAATCTGGTTGGGCTATCTCCTTTGGTCCAGGCGGAAAAAGAACATTCTTCTTTGAAGCCCGCTGTAGTTAGTGATACCGAAAAGGCTGCCAAAATCATCTGGCAGCCTTTCCTCGTGTTAATAATCAATCAAACGTCCGTTGTCATGCCACTGGCCGTACAATTTATTTTCCTTCGTGTTTTCGATAAACTTCTCCAATCGTTTATTGAAAAGGTCAGGGTCGCTTTTGGAGCTTTGGATGGTATCGATGCGAATTCTTTTGTAGGGTTCCGGAAAGTGGAGGAAATGTTGCCAGACTTGCTCGTCTTCTTTCAAGCGAGCTTCAATTTCAGGATCGATGATAAAAGACTCCGGACGCATATCCGGCAAGATGCTCCGGCCACGATCTGTCATCAAGCCCAATTTTTCGAGCCTCCGCACACGTTCTTTGTTCAACTCTGTAAAATTGCTCTTTTTTTGCCGCTGGGAAAGCCGTTGGGCAACTTCGGTATCGGAGACCCTTTTTTTGGTGCTGTCGATCCAGCCGAAGCACAGCGCCTCTTCGACCGCATCTAAATAGAGGAGCGTTCCGGGCTGCTCTTTTATGCTGACGACCACCCAACAGAACTTTTCAGTTGCTGCGTGTTCCTCCAGCCAAGTTCTCAGCTCTTGACGGGTTTTCACAGGTATTAAATTCTGGATCTCCATAAATGGCTCATCCTTTCGGAAAATAATTGCCTTTAGTATAACCGGTGGAAAAGAGATACGGAATGCTTTTCCACGTATCCAAAAGAATCGTCTTGAATCGGAAACCAAGCGCTTGTAAAAACGTATACAAGTTAATAAGGATAATAAGGATTTTTGGCGAGGTTTTTAATTTTCGAAAAGGGGATGAAGAAAATGAAGCAATTCTACATCAAACAGAAAGTTTTCAGTCTGAGCGGCAAATTCACGGTAAAAGATTCAGCAGAAAACGATGTCTATTATGTTGAAGGCAGTTTTATGCAAATTCCTAAAACCTTTTCCATCATGAACCCGGCGAGAGAAGAAGTGGCGCTGATCACAAAGAAGACATTCAGCTTCCTGCCTAGGTTTTTTGTGGAAGTGAACGGACAGGAGCGGTTGACGATCCAAAAAGAGTTTTCTTTTTTAAAAGCCCGTTATACGATTGAAGGCACGGGCATCGATGTTCAAGGAAATTGGTGGGATATGAATTTTCAAATCCTTCAGCACGGAGAAGTGGTGGGCCAGGTCAGCAAGGAATGGTTCACTTGGGGAGACAGCTACAAAGTAGAGATACTGGATGAAGGAATGGAAACTGTGGTGATTGCTATCGTTGTGGCCATTGATTGTGTCAAATCGGATCAGTCTGCTGCCGCTGCCGGAGGAGCGGGGTAACGACTGACGATACGGCAAGGTTTGAAGCTGTCGATACTCGGCAGCTTTTTATTTCGGAAACTTGCTCTGAAAAAAGGAAATTTTCCCTTTCGAATGGAATCATAGGAAGAGGAAACGATTTAAATTAAACGGGCACAAGACGAGAAAGAAGTGAAAACAGTGAACGAAACGATATTATTGGTTGAAGATGATGAGCAAATCCACGAAATGGTGGCAAACCATTTGAAAAGGGAAGGCTATGCCGTTACGTCAGCGTTTGACGGTGATGAAGCGTTGCGCCTATTTGCGAAAGAAATGGTGGATTTGGTCATCCTGGATTTGATGCTTCCGACAGCAAACGGACTGGATATTCTGCAGGAACTAAGAAAAGACAGCATGCTGCCGATTTTGATCATGTCTGCAAAAGGCAGCGATGTGGACAAAGCGCTTGGGCTTGGGTTCGGGGCGGATGATTATATCGCAAAGCCATTTTCATTGATTGAAATGACGGCACGCGTGAAAGCGGCGCTGCGCCGTTCCAAACAATACAGCCATACGGCAACGGGACATCCCGATCAACTGGTGAAAGTGGATGAGCTCGAAATCAATCTATCGAATTTTGCCGTTTTGAAAAACGGCAGTGAAATCAACCTGACAGCGAAGGAATTTCAAATCCTGAGTTTGCTCGCGACCAATCCGAACCGCGTCTTCACGAAAGGCCAACTTTTTGAAAGCGTATGGAAAGAGGCATATTACGGAGACGATAATGTCATCAATGTCCACATCCGGCGGCTCCGGGGGAAGATCGAAGAAGATGCGTCCTCGCCGAAATACATAAAGACCGTTTGGGGAATCGGCTACAAGATGGAGATGGAGAAATGATTTATGTGAGCGCTGTCCTCCTAATTTTGCTGCTGTTTGTAAGCTACCGCTATTACAAGATAAAAAAAGCCATCACAGAAGACCTTCCGTATATTTCCCGGAAAATAAATGAAATCATGGATACGCAATCGACTGAACGGCTGCGGCTCGTTACTGATGAAAAACCGCTCCGTGAGTTGCTGGCGAGCATCAATTCCCTGCTTGATTACCATCAGGAATACACAGCTGACGGAGCACGCATCCGAATGTCGATGAACCGCATGCTGTCCAATGTCTCCCATGACCTGAAAACGCCGTTAACGGTCATTCTGGGCTATATTGAAACGATTCAGCATGACAAGCGCTACACGCCTGAAGAACAGGAAGAGCTGCTTTCAAAAGTGAACGGAAAAGTCATTGAAGTCGGAAACCTGATCAGCAAATTTTTTGATTTGGCAAAGCTGGAATCGGATGATTGGCCGATTGAAATTGAAACGGTCGACATCAATGAAGTATGCCGCAAAACCATCCTCGGCTTTTACGATACCTTAACTGCGAAAGGCTTGGAAGTAGCGGTTGAAATTCCGGAAGAATCGATTTATATCCAAGCGGATTCGGAAGCTCTCACGTGGTGTTGGAGAATCTGATATCCAATGCCATTCGGTACGGAAAAGATGGGCAGGTACTGGGGCTCAAATTAGAGCGGAAGAAGGATGAAGTGCAGATAGAAGTCTGGGACCGCGGCAAAGGGATCAACGCCAAAGATCTCCATCATGTGTTCGAGCGCCTTTACACATTGGAAGATGCGAGAAGTTCTTCCGCTGAAGGAAGCGGGCTCGGATTGACTATTGCGAAAAGGCTCACGGAACGCATGAAAGGAAGCATTGATTTTTCCAGCGTTCCTTTCAACAAGACGGTTTTTATCCTGAAATTCAACGCCATAACAAACGTAAGGAATTCGTAAGGATTTAGTAAGTGAAACGACAGTTCCCTTTGATAAAGTGTATCTAAGAAGCAAGAGAGGAGATGGCGGAATGGTTTATATTCTTAGAACGCAAGGGCTGACGAAAACTTATCGCGGGGAAGAAGTGGTTTCCGAAGTGAGTATGAATATACGCAAAGGAGAGATTTACGGCTTCCTTGGACCGAACGGCGCAGGAAAAACGACGGTCATGAAAATGATCACCAATTTGGTAAAGCCATCTGGAGGCGAGATTGAAGTAATGGGTGAGAAAGTCCACGGAACTTCATACGAACTGCTGAAAAGAATGGGAAGCATCATTGAATACCCGATTTTCTACGAAAAGCTGACAGCGAGAAAAAACCTCGAACTTCATTGTGAGTATATGGGGTATTACGACAAAAAAGCGATTTCCGAAGCTTTGGCACTTGTGAACCTGATCAATGTGGAAGACAAGCCGGTCAAGGAATTCTCGCTCGGCATGAAGCAGCGGCTCGGCATTGCAAGAGCAGTCATGACAAAGCCGGAACTTCTGATTCTAGATGAGCCGGTGAATGGGCTCGATCCGGTCGGCATGCATGAATTGCGCGATCTTTTTATGAAATTGAGCCGCCAATACGGCATCACTTTATTGATATCAAGCCATAACCTGGCAGAAATTGAACATATCGCCGATACAGTCGGCGTCATCCGAAAAGGAAAACTCATTAAAGAAGCTTCCATGGAGGAAATCAGAAACTCGCACGCCAATCACTTGGAACTTTTTGTTGAAGATTACCCAAGAGCGGCTTTCGTACTGGAAAACGAATTGAAATTGAAAAACTTCCGAGTGAAAGAAGAAAAAGGCTTGATCAATATCTACGATGAACACATTTCGCAAAATGACATCATCCAGGCAATGGTCCAAAGCCACGTCGCCATTGGGGCCATCAATCATAAACAGCAGCCTCTCGAAGATTATTTCCTGCACCTTATAGGAGGAGATTCCCATGCTTAATTTGATCAAACTGGAACTGAAAAGAATGAATTTAACGAGTGTCGCTTTGAGTTTTGTGTTCATCAATCTGGCCATTCTCGGCATTTTGATGCTGCTCGGCCTTGAACCGGAAGCCGCGCAGGAATTTCTGGCCAGCGGGCAAGACATACGCATGCTGATTGAACTGCTGGTCGTTGCGGCATTTGTAATCTATGCGTCGGTGCTGCTTTCCAATACCATTATCGAAGAATTTAAGAATAAAACCATCTCCGTCCTGTTCATGTATCCGATCAGCCGGAAAAAGCTGCTGCTCGCTAAACTGATCATCATCAGCATGCTCACTTTTTTTTCATCATCGTCTCGATCTTGATCGTCTACTACAGCTTTTCCTTTCTTAATGGTTTTTACACCGTCACGCCCGTCGATCTGCCGGGTGCATTGCCAACCGATTACCTTATCCATCTCGTTGTGTTAGCCATTGCTTGTGCAGGCATGTCCTTAATCCCGCTGTTTTTCGGCATGATGAAATATTCAGTGCCGGCAACGATCACTTCGTCCATTCTCATTGTGGCGTTATTGTCATCGTCAGTGGATACGATTGGCACTAACTTGCTGTCCTTTACAGCCGTTCCGATCCTGCTTGGTGTTTTTGGCTTCATTGCCGCCAATTTAGTGGTAGGAAGAGCTGTTCAGAAAGATTTCTAAGTAGTGCAGGGCGGAGCGAAAAAGATTCTTCATTTTCTAAAATGAAAGCTGCCTTAAAAGGCAGCTTTTTTACTTTGTTGAATTGCTGCCGTTCGCCCAAAGAACGCGGGCGTCAATTTGGCGATGGAGCCGGTAGGCATAAGGTTTAAATCCGCGCCTTGGCAAGAAGTTGGAGATGGGGAGATTCGCCATGCGCCAGTCGGTTTCGAAAAATTCGAATCCGGATTGTTTTGCCTCGTTCAAAACAATCGATAATAGCTGGCTCGATAGCCCTTTTCCGCGAAATCCTTCTCTTGTGGCGACACAGCTCACTGTGCTGCAACGTTCCGGTATGCGCATATCCGCCTCAGACGCTTCGTCAGGCCAGGCAGCGATGCAGCCTGCAATCGTCCCGTCTTCTTCAAATGCCGCCCAAAACCGCACATCTTCTTCATCCAATAATTCCGCATAGCCGTCATTCAAATCCGGCAGCATTTCGGGCAATGTAGCACCCCAGGAAGGAGCGGAAGCGACTTGGGACGGAATCATATTCGACATTTCCCGGACAGCCGCCTCGTCTGACTTTACTGCCAAACGAATGGAAGAATCGTAGGGGGCGAGCGGCTGAACATTTTTCAAGTCCAGCAATCCATGGACCTGTTCATAGGCAAAACAAACTCTGAACCAGGCATCCATTGCTTTTGGATTGCCGCAAGGCGTCAGCACAAAATGGCTGAAATAGCCAAGCTGCACCAATTGTTCACCTAATTCGCAATAAAGTTGGCGGATCAGTTCTTCCGGTTCGTTCGGATCGAGGGCGTATCCAGCATAATCGATCCAAGCATGGCGGCCTCTTTGCGGTTCGTTTAGAGTTTGGGCAATCATGTAACCGACCATTTTTTCATGCCGGAAAGCGGCAACTCCTACAGAAGGCGATTTTGCTGACAGTCCCCGGATGGCTTTTTCCGCATGCTCCGGTTTCTCAAAACGGGCAGGCAATCCAGGAAAAAGGGCTCTTTCGGTTTGATGGCGGCCTGCAAGCAAAGCAGCAGCATGAGAAGCCATAGCCGCATCGAAATTTCTGATTTCCATGAAATTCCTCCTCTCAATTCAGGTATCTATAGTATTCCGTTTAGAAAAAGAAATTCCTTTCAATAAAAATTATTTTCAAAATCAGTTCCATACATACCCATGGGAAAATTGTGCTAATTTGTTTGAAAATATCTTCTACTTTCTGTCTACTTTTCCTTTAACATATGCTACATTATAAGAAAAAATTTAAAGTTTGAAGAAGGTAGTATGATGAGCTCTCAATTAACGACTTATATCACACTGATTTGCACATCCGGTGTATTGAATTTGTATTTAGGCGCCTATGTCTTTGCGAAAAGACAGCAATATAAGAAAACCGCTAATTTTTTTATGATCTATACAGCTTCTATCACCATCTATTGCTTTGCTTCCGCGTTTAGTTTAACCGCCGATACCATCGGACAATTGAAGTTTTGGAACATCTTGCTATACATTGGCATGGCGGCTTCGGCGCCTTTAGGATTGCTGTTCATCATGCATTATTTAGGGATAAAGCTGACGAAAAAAAGAATTGCAGCGATGCTTGCTATACCCGCCATCAGCTTTCTGATGGTAGCTACAAATGATTTTCATCATCTGCATTACAAAGTGTTTGAAATTGACCCTTCGCTAGGCGCTCCTTTCGTTCATCAAGAAATCGGTCTCTGGTACCTTATCCACGGAATTTATACCTTCGGCTGTATGTTGGTTGCTTTCTTACTAGTGCTTTTCCGCTGGAGAGAAACGGCGAAAGCTTACCGTCCACAAATTTTTGCTTTATCAATTGGCCAATTGATTCCCATGTCCACTGCATTTATTTACTTGATCGGCTTAACGCCTGAAGGAATTGATCCGGTGCCGATGGTTATTTGCGTTTCTTCCATTCTCTATCTATGGGTGATCAACCGCTCGCAATTATTTGCGGTTATGCCGATTGCCAAAGATGCGATATTCAATAGCATAAGCGATGGTGTTTTTGTGTTGAACGAATCACTCAATCTCATTGAATTTAACCAGTCGGCTGAAAAGATGTTTCCTTCGCTCGATGCATCGCTATTCGGTGGGCATTTTGAAAATGTATGGAAAGGGTTGTCTGAAACAGCATTTCCATTTGAATTAAAAGCGGCAGAGTCGCTGCAGGAAATCGAGTTGAAGAACGAACTTTTGGAACGCGTTTACCAAGTCCGCATTTCTCCGTTGCGGCATGGCAGCGAAAATAAAGGCTTACTGATCATTTTTACGGATATTACAGAATTAAAGAGCTTGCAGCGAAAACTTGAGCACCAAGCCTATTACGACGAACTGACCGGGATTTTCAACCGGCGGGCATTCTTCCAAATAAGCGAGCAGCAATTTGCCAAAGCCAAACGAGTGGAAGCTCCTTTCACTGTGATGCTGATTGACATCGATCATTTCAAACAAGTAAACGACACATTTGGGCATCAAGTAGGCGATCAGCTGCTGAAACATGTGGTCGACATTTGCCGAGCAGAGTTGAAAGAGAAGATGTTGTTCGCGCGCTATGGCGGCGAGGAATTTGTATTGGCGTTAGACGGTATGAATATTGAAGAAGGGGCAGCAGTGGCAGAGCGGCTGCGCCGCCACGTAGAAACCAGCTTTTTGCAGGTGGACGAGAACCGGATCTCCGTAACCATAAGCAGCGGGGTGGCTGAAGCTTCGGCGATGCCGGAAGAAACCCTCTATCAGCTCCTGAACAAAGCGGATCTCGCTTTATATGCGGCAAAACACGAAGGGCGCAACCAGGTGAAAACCTATGCGGCTGAACAGCTCCTAAAATATTAATAAAGAAATCACGGAAAGTATAAAAGCCTTCTCCTTAAAAAAATGGGAAAAGGCTTTATTTTTATGCAAATTGAAGTCTTTTTAACGGACTTTTCTCTTTAAAAGGCTTATAATAGTAATGTTTTGAATTGTAAATAACTACGAGCCAGTATGATATAGTTAATAGTAAAGCAGAAATCAGCATTCTTCGGCGGTGTTTGACACCAAGAAAGCCATGCCTTGAGTTTTCTGCAATAATCGGTTAGAAAAGGAAGGTTATAATGGGCAACCTACAGAAGAAAACAGACGTTATTTTAATTGGTGCTGGAGTCATGAGCGCGACTTTAGGGTCAATGCTTAAAGAGGTAGCACCTGAGATGGAAATCCAAGTGTTTGAGAAGCTTCCAAGCGCAGGGGCTGAGAGCTCTAACGAATGGAATAACGCGGGTACAGGACATGCTGCATTATGCGAGCTGAACTATACTCCTGAGAACTCTGACGGATCCATTGATATCAATAAAGCGATCAAAATCAATGAACAGTTCCAATTGTCGCGGCAATTCTGGTCCTTCCTTGTGAAAAACGGACGGATCAGCAACCCGGAAGATTTCATCAAGTCGATTCCCCATATGAGTTTAGTAGAAGGGGAAGACAATGTGAAATTCTTGAACAACCGCTTTAAAGCATTGGCTGATATTCCGTTATTCAAAGGAATGGAATACGCAGAAGATGCAGAGACATTGAAGAAATGGATTCCACTCATCATGGAAGGCCGTACATCAACTGAGCCATTGGCAGCAACTAAAATCGATACAGGTACAGATGTAAACTTCGGCGCGTTGACAAAAATGCTTTTTGAACATTTGAAAGAGCAAAATGTCGACATCAATTACAAACACAGCGTGAAAGATATTAAACGCAACAGCGAAGGCAAATGGGAAGTGAAAGTGCATGATCTTGAAAGCGACAAAATCGAGTATCATACAGCAAGCTTCGTATTTATCGGCGGCGGAGGCGGAAGCTTGCCATTGCTGCAGAAAACAGGCATTCCGGAGTCCAAGCATATTGGCGGATTCCCGGTAAGCGGCTTGTTCCTTGTCTGCAACAAACCCGAAATCGTTGAACAGCACCATGCGAAAGTTTACGGAAAAGCAAAAGTCGGAGCTCCTCCGATGTCTGTTCCGCATCTTGACACACGCTTTATCGACAACAAAAAATCATTACTATTCGGTCCATTTGCCGGTTTCTCTCCAAAATTTCTGAAGACCGGTTCAAATATGGATCTAATCGGTTCTGTAAAACCGAATAACGTTTTCACAATGCTTGCAGCAGGCGCTAAAGAGCTTTCTTTGACGAAGTACCTTGTGCAGCAATTGATGCTCTCCAACGAACAGCGCATCGAAGAATTGCGTGAATTCATCCCGACGGCAAAACTTGAAGACTGGGATGTTGTGGTAGCAGGACAGCGCGTTCAAGTGATCAAAGATACCGATAAAGGCAAAGGGACGCTTCAGTTCGGTACGGAAATCGTAACAGCGGCTGACGGTTCGATCGCAGCATTGCTGGGCGCTTCTCCAGGTGCATCGACAGCGGTCCATGCCATGCTTGAAATCTTTGCAAAATGCTTCCCAGAACAAATCAAAGACTGGGAGCCGAAGATCAAAGAAATGGTGCCATCTTACGGCAAATCATTAAACGAACATCCGGAACTTTTAAAAGAAGTCCACACTTCAACAGCTAAAACATTGGGATTAGTGGTTGAAGAAGAAACAAAATCAGTTGTACTGACGAAGTAATTCCAAAAGAACCATTCCTCCCGTAAAAGGGAAGAATGGTTCTTTTTTTGATGGGGCCGTTATAATAAAGGCAGCATCCAAAATCGAAAAAGGGGAATCTCTGATATGAAAAAGACAAATGCGTATATTGATGCCGTATTCAACACTCAAGATGCTCTATTAGAAGAAGTCGTAGCTTCCATCGCAGAAAATGGCATGCCAGCCATTTCAGTTTCACCGTCTTCCGGAAAATTGCTGACCATGCTAGTGGCAATTTCTGGAGCGAAGAATATCTTGGAAATAGGGGCACTTGGCGGATACAGCGGAATTTGCCTGGCTCGTGGATTCGGCAGCGAAGGAAAGTTAACGTCTTTGGAATTGGAAGAACGTTATGCAGAAGTTGCGGAGCGGAATTTGACCAAGGCCGGTTTTGGAAAACAGATTAACTATGTGACAGGCCCAGCGCTGGAAAGTCTGGAAAAGTTGATTGCGGACAAGAACACATTCGATTTTTTCTTTATCGATGCCGATAAAGAAAACTATGAAAATTATTTGAATGGCTGTCTGCAGCTTGCAGAACCAGGTGCGTTGATTCTTTCAGATAACGTAATGGCAGCGGGAAGTGTCGTCGACGATCTAGCCGAGCCAAAACGGTATACGGACATCATGAAAAAATACAATGACTTAGTAGCTAATCATCCACGATTGGAATCTTTATTAATTCCAATTGGTGATGGAGTAACTGTTTCAAGAGTCATAAATTGATTGGAATGAAAAAGAGGATGCAGCAATTTCGCATCCTCTTTTTTATGTGTTTATTTGAAAAATGGGGTTTTCTTTAATGCTGCCACGACTGGAATCGCCACAGCGAGGCCAACAATATTTTGAACAAGGTTGCCCGGGATAGAAGCCAGTGGAATGATCCAACTGCTGAAGAGCACAGCTTCGCAAACATAATAGCCGGCGAGCATAAACGGCAGCGAGACAAGAGCCGCCAAAATATTAAAGCCGATGCTTCCGCCATTCCGCCCTTTAGCCCAAGAGATTTTGCCGACAATATAGCCTTGCAGGCCGCGCGTCACGAGACTGAATGGCGCCCAAAGCGTCCAGCCGGAAAACAAATCGAACAATCCCATCCCCACACCGCCGGCAATGGCTCCTTTTTTAGGGCCGAAAAGGGTGGAAATGATGAAAAGCATAGCAGTTCCTAAATGGACCAATCCGCCATTTGCAGCGATAGGAAGTCGGATATTTAACAAAAGAGTAGCCACAAATACGAGAGCGATGGCCATAGAAGTTAAAATCAGATCAAAAGTGCGTGTACTCGGGTAAGTAGTTGTTTTTTGCATGGTAACCCATCCTTATCTATTGTTTCGGTCCATTGCAATGCTGTAACGGACTGTTACCATACATTATCAAAGGGGTGGCCTAGTGAAAAGTATCAATTTAGAAGAAAATGTAGAGGTCAGTTATAAAAAATAGAATTGATAACTGAAAAAACTAATTTTTATTTCCTATAAACGTCAATAGATAATTAGTATGAATTTTCAAAATTGGGTATTTCTATTCTATTAATATTGATAGCGAATTGGTATAAATAGGAGAAGGCCTTTATTACAAATATTACTATAATATTTAAACAACTGGGAAATAAAGGCGAGAATGAACCCATTTAAGAGGAGGAATTAGTGAATGAGAATCGATTCAAAAAAATTCAAGTATTTCGCAGTAGCAGGAGCTTCGGCTGCATTAGTAGCTACTGCAGTAGTGCCAGCGGTTGCAGCTGACGAAGTGAAAACAGCAGCTTTCACTGATGTATCCGAACGCTATGCGTTGCCAATTACGTATTTGGTGACAAATAATTTATCAAACGGTTTGACGAAGACTTCATTTGGCGTCAATGAAACGATCAAACGCGGTGATGCAGCTATTATTTTGGCACAAGCATTGAACTTGAAGGATCCTAAAGCTCCGGCATCTGGATTCAACGACGTACCAACTCGCGGTACCCTTGCAATCAATTCATTGAAAGCAGCTGGAATCATTAACGGGAAGACATCAAAAACTTTCGGTTTCAACGACACGATTACACGTGGAGAAGTCGCTTTAATGATGAGCAACGCTAACGCGTATAACTTTAAAGGCGATGTATCGAACATGACGTTTACTGATGTAAACAGCCGCTATAGCCAGGCAGTAGCCGGCTTGATGGCAAATGGCATCACGCAAGGGGTTTCTGCTACTAAATTTGCTCCCGATAATTCCATCAAACGCGGAGATTTCGCTATCTTCATTTACAGAGCAGAAATGCTTGAAGTGGAAGAGTTGAGCGAAGACTTCCGAGATGCAATGAATGGATTTGCTTCTCTTGGAGCAGAATATGGCTACGATGTAGTTGTAGATGAGTCCCGAGTGAATACATTTAACATTGAAGGATCTGGAGATCTTCCGGCGCCTGAATCAGGTACAGGATTCTTCCAATCGTTAGCAGACCAAGGAATTGAAACAGTCCTAGTCAATAACGTTTCTTATGAAATCTCTAATGGCAATGGCACGGTTGCTGCTGGCGCTCAAGATGCAAAACAAGCCATCATGGTTTCATTGGCAAGCAAAAATACAGTTGATATTACATTCAACCTTCCGTATAATGACGAATTCCGTGGCATTACTTACACATTCAATTTCTTCCCTGAATGAAGAAAGTAAATGAACACGTATAATTTTTCCTCTTAAAGAAAAAATGCCTGCAGATGTTAGGGTTGTCCTAATGTCTGCAGGCAATTTTTTTGTGCAAATTTAAAAGGAACGCTTTGCTCAGAACCCTTATCATTTAGAAGATAAGGAATGTTTCACATGAAACAATTTATCCACTGCCTAGCCTCATCCAAATATTTCCTTCCTCATATATACATATTTCCACTATCAGCAAAAAAAGATGGACTGATGTGTTGAATTTTGAAAAAGAAGAGCGTAGAATGCTAACTAGTTTAAAAATAGTACTTTAATTAAAGTACTATTTAAAAAGTGAATTGAAAAGAGAAAGAAGGAAGCAACAGATGAAGTTTACACAGTTCTTAAAGAACAAAGGCGCAATCGCTGCCATTTTTATGGGGATTTTCTACGCGATTGCTATGCTGAGCATTTTCATTCCCGGTTACTCGGCCATTCCGAATAATATTGATCAAATGCCGATTGCAATGGTGAATGACGATGCCGGCGAGTATGGCAAAATGATTTCCGAGCAATTATCGGAAAAACTGCCATTTGAAGAAATTGAAACGGGTCTAACAAATAAACAAGCGATGAAACAACTGGAAAAGAATGATTTAGCATTAATCATTCACATTCCGGAAACTTTTTCTGCTGATATGCAAAACGGGGAAGCGGCATCAAGCATCGACTTCACCACGAACGGTGCAAGCGCAACCGTCGTATCTTCAACGATGACCTCCATCGTAAACCAAATCAATAACCAATTAAGCACACAATTTTCTACACAGACGGCACAAGGTGTATTAATGAACTTGAATATACCGGAAGAACAAGCAACGGAAATGGCGCAAATGATTGAAACGTCTTATACAGGCAATATGGTGACGATCAATGAAGTGCCAGCGGGCATGAACAATAATATGCTGCCGATGTTCTTGACGATGGCTGGATATACCGGAGCCATGATTGGAGCCATGCAGTTGGTGTCAGCCTTTAGAGACAGCCGCGGCAAAGCAAGCAAAACCCGCTTGTTCATCTATCTTCAATTGACTGCTTTAATGGTTGCTGTTGTGTCTTCGGTTCTGGGCGTGGCGATTTCTTATTTCGTCAACGGCTATGGAACGGAATTGCTGCTGGGGCTAACCGCACAGCAAATCTTAAACTATATGGTCTGCTTTAACTTCACTGCCATTTTGATCTTCTTGGTAGGCGAAGGCGGCATGGTGCTAAACTTGCCGATTCTATTGATTCAAACGCTTGCGAACGGGGCGACTATGCCTCGCGAAATGATGTATCTGCCATATGAGTGGATGAGCTATATTTCACCGATGTATTATTCGGTCCAAGCTTATTTTGCTACTTTGTATGGCAGCGTCAGCGCGGCGCCTAATCAATGGATGATGGCAGCCATCGGAGGAGCAGCGCTGCTGATCAATATCTTGATCGTGGCATTTCTTCACAAACCGGTTCCGATTGAAGCGCCGGAAGCACAAGAAGCAAAACTCCAGAACGCTGCTGAAATCACAGCGTAAGTTTGCTACAATGAAGTCAGTTCTTGCCAAAGGAGTCTAAAAGATGGCAATCCAAATTTATATATTGAGCAAACTGATCGAAGGCAATAATTATCCTTACGAATTGAAGCGGCAGCTTTCTGAACCGATCCCGTTCGACGAATTTGCGGGATTAACGGAAAGCAAACTTTACTATCATTTTGAAGCCCTTACGAAACAAGGCTTAATCGAAGTCGTTGAAGTGATTAGAGAAGAGCATCGTCCGGACAAACAAGTCTTTGCAATCACTGAAAAAGGCCGGAAAGAGTTGCCGAAGAAAATCTATAGCTTATTTGAGAAGTCGAAAGCCGTAAATGAAATGATCATTGGTTTGGCAACCTTGGATTATGTGGACCGGGATAAAGTTGTGCAGATCTTAGAAGGAAAACTGCAAAAACATAAAGAGCGTTGGGGACATATGGCCACTTTCCGGGAAATGATCGACGTGGACGAATCAAAAACGAATTTTGTTGATTTCATGAATGATTATTTTAACAGCAAAGCGGAGCATACAGCGCATTGGATCGAAGAGACGATCAAACGCATCAAAGAAAGAAAAATCTAACGAACTGAAAAGCTTCAGGCAAGGCACTATCAAGGTGGTCATTGTCTGAGGCTTTTTTATATAAATTCTAGAATCGAGTAGCGGAGCCGACTAGTACTTTGGAAGGTAAAAGTTTAACTTTGAGAAAGAAAGGAATGAAGAGAAGTAAGGTCGGTATAGAAAATTTGAAAGGCGTGGATACCTTGCTGGCTCATCAAATTTTACTGCTCTTATTGATTGGGTACATTATTTATACAATCGATATCAAAAAGAATTACTTTCCGGTTCCTGTGGTTCTTGTACTGATTGGGATCGGTCTTTCATTTCTTCCATTTTTCTCAAATCTGCATATCACTAAAGACATCATTTTCACTGTTTTTCTTCCTGCTATTTTGTTCACATCGGCCTATCAGTTTCCAATCAAGCAGCTGAAGGAAAATGCAGGGATTATTGCTGCACTCAGTACATTGGGGCTGATGGCGACCGCTGGGCTTTTAGGGCTTGGCATCTACTGGATGAGCGGATTGTCGATATCCATTTCACTGACGGCGGCCTTTCTTTTGGCTGCGATTCTCATTCCCACAGATCCAGTTTCGATAACAGCCATATTGAAGCAAAGTAAAGGAGAAGAGAAAATTGCAGATGTAGTAGAAGGGGAATCGATGGTCAATGACGGAACGAGTGTTGTCATTTTCACTATTTTTCTTGCGATGTTCCAGACAGGGGATGGCTTTTCAGCAGGAAAGTTCGTTTCCGAATTTTTGGTGGTGTCACTTGGAGGGATTGCGGTCGGCTTGTTTCTTGGCTGGCTCATGAGCAAAATCATCCATTACACGCATAACCGGCATTATCATGTCATGCTGACGATTATCGTATCTTATGGGGGTTTTTATCTGGCAGAGGCGATAGGCGTTTCCGGCGTTTTGGCAACCGTAGTTGCAGGTATCGTATTAACTTTTGAATTCGATGAGGATAAAGACAATAGCCACATCCAAGAATCGCTTGATGGCTTTTGGAATATTGTCAACCCGACGCTTTTAGGGCTGCTGTTCCTATTAATCGGTATTCAAGGCGCTGAATACTTGGCCTTTTCAAAATGGGGACTAGCAGTGGGGATTTTCCTGTTATCCATTTTCGCCAGGTTTATTGTGCTGGCCGTGTTTATTTACGGGGTTCCAGCCTGGAGAAAGGAATTCACCAATGATTTTTCAACCACTTCGCTGCTCACCTGGTCTGGCATCAAAGGCGCCATGTCGGTCGCGTTGCTGCTTTGGCTTGAAAATGAAGTAGGAGAGAAAGATGATTTGTTGGTGTCGCTGGCTTTTGCGGTCATTCTTCTATCACTTGTAATCCAAAGCATTGGCGTCTATCCATTAACCAAATTCATCAATAAACAAGACAAATGAAAAGTGAGAAGTGAAAAGCATTGACACAGTTTCCGCCATGCTCTATTGTTAAAGACGCGATGAGCTCGTTTGCGTAAGACGGACAAGCATTCCTTTATGGAACACGTTGTGGAGCGTGGCTTGATACGCCGCAAACTATCGAAAACCCCCTTGCCTTTTGGCATGGGGGTTTTATTTTTGCATTTGATCACTTCAAGTATCTACGGGCTCCAGAGTAATTCTTCAAATAGACTCCCGAATTCAAGGCCTCAATTCTCACTTTAGAAGAAGCATTCGGTGCATGGAGCATTTTGCCTGAGCCGATGTAAAGCCCTACATGATAGACTTTCCCTCTGCCGCCGTTATAGGCGAAAAACACCAAATCGCCAGGCTGCAAATCTTTCTTTGCTACCGCAGTGCCTTTTGTCGCTTGATAGAACGAATCGCGCGGAATCGTGATTCCGAAGTTTTTATAAACCGCATAAATGATTCCCGAACAATCAAAGCCGTAAGCGGAAGTGCCTGCCCATAAATAGGGAAGGTCCAAGAACCTTTTCGCTTCATTGACGATGTTTGCTTGTGATGGCTTAGGAACGGATTTGTAGTTCTTATACGATTTGGCATCCGCTTTCCGCAGAAGTTTGATGCCATTAGCCGGTGTTTGGACATGGTACCATTTATTGTCTGATTTGATGACCGGCAAGATGGTCGAATAGCTGATTTCCATGAATTGTTTTTGGTCGTTAGTGTTATATAGCGGTGCAAGTTTTGCTGTAACGATGGCAATGCCGCAATCGGAATAATCTTTTGTCACTTTTGCTATATGGGATTTTGGGACCCATCCCGGGTAGCCTTCTTTTTGATAAGGTACATATTGATCGTTTGCTGCAATCTCAACCCAATTGCTGCCGGTTGTGAGCAAGCTGACTTCTTCACCGAACACCGCTTGAGTATCGGTTTTTTCAACTAGCCACTTCTTTTCATTCAAGGTCATGCCATTGATCCATTTTTTCATGTCAACGGGCTTGGACAGGGAAGGCTTGTCGACAGTCCGGGTTTTATTTGGGTTTTTCCACATATTTGTTACGGAAACATTCACTTTATAAGTGGCTGTTTTGCTTGGCTTTTCACATGAAGCTGGCGGAACAGGAGTTGGCGCCGGCGGTTTGGGATCCGCCCGGAATGCCGGATTCAGGATCCGGGCTATAAATACGGCAAAATGCGATTTCGTTAAATACGTATAAGGCTTAAATGTGTAATCGTTGTAGCCGGCCGTAATTTTATTGGCGATCAAGATTTGGATCGCTCCGTAAGCTGCTGAACTAGGGGAAACGTCTTTGAACACGGTAGTGGTTTTTCCGGATAGTTTAAAGGCTTTTACAAGGACGGTAGCCATTTGGGCGCGCGTCAGTTTTTCATAAGGATTGAACTGGCCTTTGCCATTTCCGACCATGATTTTCTCATCGACGATGGTGGCGATGAGCGGGAAATTCGGGTCGTCAGCTTTCACATCAGTGAAAACAGGGGCCGGCCTGTTCGTGGTGTTGAGCTTTAAGGCCTGGATCAAAATGCCAACCGCTTCGATGCGGGTGATTTCTTTGTCTACACCAAAATCTACCGCTGGATCTGCAGTCAAAATCCCTTGTTTCACCAAATAATCGAATTCGGCTTTAAATTTGTATGGGTCCTGGACATCTTTATAGACGGGAGCGGCAAAGGCAGTGTGAAATGGCGTCAACAGGATGAGAAATGCCAGCAAAACCATTATCATTTTTTTGTTCATGTAGTTTCCCCTTTTGAATTGTCATTTTATGCTAACTATACCTTAGAAAAACAAGGAAAGTAAGACTAAATATTTAGAAATATGAAATTTTATAATGCCATATACTTTATTAACAAATGAAAAAAGAAGTGCAGGGCGATTGCCTCTACACTTCTTTTTTCATGATAAAGCCCATATGCCGTCCGCTTTTCTTGTCTTGGCGATAAGAAAAGCCGGAAGGGTCTTGGAACGTACATGTCCGGTCAATGGTGATTTGGCTGGCCGGGATCCCAGCCAGCGCACATTGCTTTTGAACGGTCAATTGATTGTCGATATGGTATTTTTGGGTTTCGGCGTTAAAGGAAATAAACTCATCGGCATAACCCAAGCTTTTGAATTTCAAGAATACATCTTCGTCCACTTCAAATTTCTGTTGGCTGAGTGCAGCACCGATTTGTACGTGGAAATCAGTTGGGTCGCATTGTTCCTGCTGCTTCAAGTGTTCAAAGAGTTTCAAGGAAACTTCTTTGACCGTCCCTTGCCAACCGGAATGGATTGCCCCGACAACGCCGGAAACTTCGTTGTAAAAAAGGACAGGCACGCAATCAGCGGCAAAACTGCTCAAAATAAGATTTGGTTCGAATGTGTAAAGCGCATCCGTATTTTTAATCGCAGTGTCTCTTGTTTCTGCGCCGCGGCCTCTATCTTGCGCTGTGATCCGGTGAAAATTTGCGCTATGGGTTTGTTCGGCAGCGACGAAATCGGTCAAAGGCCGGCCAAGTTCAGCCGTGAATTTTCTGCGGTTTTCTATGATGGATGCCGGATTTTCACAGACATGCAGCGCCATATTATTCTGTTCAGCTTCGGCAAAGTCTTTAAACGTCATCCCTGCAATAAACTTTTCATTGTCTACATATAATTTCTTTTTCATCTGCATCACCTGCTTACAATATAGCGGAAATCATCCTGAATGTGTAGCTACACCTTTGAACTTTGCAGATTTGGCGGAACGATGCTGTCAGCCGCAAATTTTTTCGTTTTAAAATAGCTGAAGAAATAGCACCCGCTGATGACAATGAGGCTCCCGATAATTTGGACAGCTGTCATCTTTTCGCCAAGCAGCATAAAAGCTAAAATCGCTGTGAAGACCGGATTGAAATTCAGGAAAAGGCCGGAAGTCGTCGCGCCGAGTTTTTGAACACCCAGATTCCATAAGACAAAACAGAGCACAGTCGAAATGACGCCCGTGTAAAGGATGGAATAGACAAATGAGGCGTTGATATCCACTACGGCAAAGTTGGAGATATTGAACGGCAGCAGGAAGGCGAGCCCGAATACGCCGGAATACAAAGTCGCCATCGCAGCACTCGTATTGGCCATTGCCCATTTGCTGCAGACGGAATAGATGCCCCAAATACCGACAGCAGCGAGCATGTACAAATCACCTTTATTGAAATGAAGCGACCAAAGCAGGTGGAGCTCGCCTTTCGTCAAGACAAGCAAAACACCGAGAAAGGAAAAGCCCATCGCAGCCATCTGCAAAGAGTTGATGCGTTCTTTCAAGAAAATCGCTGAAAATAAGGCGATGGAAATCATGTTCAAGGTGGAAATCAAGCCGACGTTGGAAGCGGAAGTCTGCTCCAAGGCCAGGAATTGTAGAATATTAAAAAAAGCGACGCCTGTAATTCCCATCAAAGCTAGCGGAACGATCGCTTTTCGCGAAGGTTTAATTTTTTTCTCGGTCAACCAGACTAAAGGCAAAAGACAGAGAATAGCAATAAGCCAGCGAAGACTAGTTAAGGTCATCGGAGAAGCATGGCCGACCAGCCATTTTCCGACGATGAAGTTTCCGGCCCATAAAAAGCTGGTCAATAGCAGCAATAAGAAGTATAAATGACGCATAAGCAGACCTTCTTTCGGTTTGATAATGAATAATTTTATCATTTAAACGATATTTTCCGTATATTATTCTGTTTATTACGCTATATTTAAAATAAAATAAGAAATATAAAATAAAAACTTTTATTTATTCTGTTTAGGGATAGTTAGAGCAAGTTATTTGGAATGAATGAAAGGGGCAAAAAAATGGAATCGATCGTCAATAAAGTGTTAGATCAAACGGATGTGCAGATTTTGGATATTTTGCAAAAGGAAGCGCAGCTCAGCAATACGGAAATCGCCAAACAGGTCAATTTGTCGCCGCCGGCTGTCCATTCCCGGATTAAGCGTTTGGAATCAGAAGGCTATATCATTGGGCACGTAGCCATTCTCAATCAGGAAAAACTCGGCTTTGATTTGCTGTGCTACATTTTTATCAGCACGGATATTCATCAAGCGGAAGAATTGAACAGGCTGGAACTTGCCCTGGTGGAGATGCCGGAAGTGCTGGAATGCCAATGCTTGACCGGAGAGTATGATTATTTGCTGAAAGTGGCCAATAAGAATCGGAAAGACCTGCAGGATTTTATCCGAAAGCTCAATAAATTGGGGATTACGAAGATCCAAACAAGCCTCGCACTCCGGGAAGTCAAATATTCCACGGTGCTGCCAATCAGAGGAGCTTGAGGCGAGAAAGTCCAAATTTCCAGGGAATGGGTGTATACTTAATAGAGGAAAAATCAACTTAATTGGTCTTAAGCCAGTAAAATCAGGGGAATTCCCCGGTACTATAAAGCGTTCAGCAAGCAGAGCCTTGTGATCATGCTTTTGGAGGAAAAAATGTTCAGCAATATCCGAGTAGAAGAGTTAATGTCCGGCAATCGAAAAAACGAAATGACGCTAATTGATGTGAGATCACCTTCTGAATACAAAAGTTTCACGATTCCAGGAAGCATTAATATTCCTTTTTTCAATGATGCGGAACGGGCAGAAATCGGTACACTCTATAAACAAGTAAGCGTCCATGCGGCAAAAGAGCGGGGCCTTGAAATCATTTCTGCAAAACTGCCGGATTTTATCCGCCAGTTCAAAGAAGTGGAAGGCGATAAAACGGTCTTTTGCTGGCGCGGAGGCATGCGCAGCAAAACGACTGCGACGCTTCTCAGCTTGATGGATGTCCACGTCAGCCGTTTGGAAGAAGGAATCCGTTCTTATCGAAAATGGACAATTGATCAGTTGGAGCATATCGAAGCTCCTAAAAAAGCGATTGTGCTAAACGGTTTGACCGGCACCGGCAAAACCCGGATCTTAAAAGCTCTTGAAAAAGAGGGCTATCCTGTTATTGATTTTGAAGGGATGGCCAATCACAAAGGATCAATATTCGGCCAGATCGGCTTGGAGCCCCACAATCAGAAAACCTTTGATGCATTATTAAATGAACGCCTGATTGAACTCAAGGATTCGCCTTATGTTATTTTTGAAGCGGAAAGCACCCGGATTGGCCGAGTCGTCATTCCACCGTTTCTCAGTGATTTGAAAAACACCAGCCTTCATCTGATCATCGACTTGCCGATGGAAGAGCGCATCAAGGAAATCATGGAAGATTACACGCCTTCAAAATACCAAGAGGAATGCTTGGAAGCTTTCCATCGCATCCAGTCGCGCATCCATGTGCCGGTTGCGAAAAAAATCGAAGAAGATCTCCAAACGGGTAATTTTGAATCCGCTATTCGCCTGCTGCTGGAGTATTATTACGATTCCCGGTACAAGCATACCGGCCTGCAATACCCGGATTCCCAAAAACTGCATTTAGACGTCAAAAATCTTGAAGAAGCCATTCAGGCAGTCAAAGAGCAATTGCCAGAAACGGAAAGCAAACCGTCGAGCCCAATAAATTCATAAATGTGCCCAAAGCCAGCTCTTTAAACCGAGCTGGTTTTGTTTTCTTTTACCGCCGCCGGAAATTTTGACCCTTTGTTGAGCGGGTGGTAGGGTGAAAAGACAAGTAAGTTAGCTTGATCTGAAAAGCTAGGAAAGGATTGCTGAATGAACTTTGCATTGAGTGAACAAATGATTAAAGAACTGTGCGGAATCGCCGCTTATAAAAAAGGAAAAGCATATTTCGAAGCAAATAAAGTAGTGCTGCATGCGGACTCCAAAGAGGAAGCAGCGATTAAAGCGACAGTAAAAGCTGGGGAAGATTTCACTGTTTTGATTCGCCAAGGCGAGCACAATCAGCTTGTCGCCGAATGCAGCTGCCCGCCTGTCGGTTTTATCAAAACCCATTGCCAGCACATTGCAGCCGTACTGCTTGCAGCAAGAGATGTTCAGGCCGTTGGCAGTCCATTGGCTGACCAGATGCTGAGTTTGTTCAGCAATCCATCGGGGCGTCCTGCCGGAAAGCAGCTCCATTTTGATACGCGCCAAACAGTAGCGGTGGAGTTTACCTGCTTTCCTTTTTTGCTGGAAAACGCGGAATATGGAATTGGCCTTCGCTTGCAGGCAGGGATTAGCGAACGGCACCGCGTCCTAAGGGTTTTAGAGTTCTTGAAGAAAGTCGAACGGAAAGAACCGGCGGAAATCACCAGTGATTTTACTTATAATCCAGAATGGCATAATTTCAACCGTGAAACCGATGCGGTCCTGCAGTTCCTTATTAAGAGCTCTCGTATTCCAAGTTTGCTGACGGACCGGGAAGGCATGATCTTCGTTTCGGTGTCGGATTGGCTGCAGCTTCTGCCGCTATTGCAGCAAGCGCCCCACGTCAGCACCCAGCAAGGAGATCAATTATATAAAGGGCTGCGGTTAGCGGAGCGGCTCCCTGTCCGTTTTGAAATTGAAGAAGGGCCGTCGGGGAGTTATGTACTGGAAGCAAAAGGCCTGAATGGCATTTTGGTATTAAGTGCTTACGGCTATGCGTTTACTGGCGGAGAGCTTGTGCCGCTGCCCGAAGAAAGCTGCAGGCAGCTGGTGGAACTGAAGAACCTGCTGGAGTTGGCGGGAGAACCGCGTTTAACGATTCCGGCAAGCCAGATGGAGCATTTCATGAAAACGGCCATTCCAGGACTGATGAAGCTTGGAAATGTGAAAATGGATGATGGCGTAGCCAGAAGTTTAGGCGAAGTGCCGCTTCGGGCAAAATTATATCTGGATCGCGTCAGCAACCGGCTTTTAGCAGGCCTTGAATTTCATTATGGGCAATTGATCATCAATCCGTGTGAAGAAGAGGAAGCAGGGCTTGAACATTACCCGGGGCTTCGCCGGCATATCGCGGAAGAGCAGCGCATCATGCAGATGATGCACGACAGCCTGTTCAACCAAACAGACGGCGGCTTTTATATCCATAACGAAGAGGCGGAATACGATTTCCTTTATCACTGGATCCCGAAATTTGAAGAGGTGGTTGAAGTATATGCCACCACTTCGGTAAAGATGCGCCTCCATACCGGCTACATTGGACCGAAAATCAAAATGGATTTTGGCGAAAGGACGGACTGGCTTGAATTCCGCTTTGATTTGCAGGGGATTCCGGAGAAAGAGATCCAAAAACTCCTGAAAGCTCTTGAACATAAACGAAAATATTACCGGATTCCGAATGGCCAGCTGTTGTCGCTTGAAACGCCGGATTTTCTTGCATTCAACGATTTTATGAATGAAGTGGAACTGACAGCGCAGCAATTGGATGAGCAGGAATTCCGGATTCCGCTGCTGCAGGCGATGAAAATGTTGGATGTGGTAGAAGGCGGCGAAGTGATTGAGCCAGGCGAGAATTTTGCGCGGCTTCTCAAGAACTTGAACCATCCGCTTGACCATGCGGCGGCTGTTCCGGAACGTTTGGAAAGCATTATGAGGGACTATCAGAAAGCCGGCTACAGATGGCTGAAACTGCTTGCGAAATATCAATTCGGCGGCATTTTGGCGGATGATATGGGACTTGGGAAAACCTTGCAGAGCATTGCTTATATCGTGTCGGTGCTGCCGGAAATCCGAGCACATAAACGGCCGGTGCTCGTCGTTTCACCGGCATCGCTCACCTACAATTGGCTAAATGAAATGAAAAAATTCGCACCCGAGCTGAATGTCCGCATCATCGACGGGACAAAAGCAAAAAGAAAAGCCATCTTCGAAAGTTCGGTGGATACGGATATCTTCATCACCTCTTATCCTTCACTGCGCTCGGACGCCGCTTTTTACAGCGGAAAAATTTTTCATAGCCTGTTTTTGGACGAAGCCCAAGCATTCAAAAATCCAATAACGAAAACCGCCCGGTCGCTGAAGTCGATAGAAGCGGATTATAAATTTGCATTAACGGGAACACCAATAGAAAACTCCATCGATGAATTATGGTCGATTTTCCATGTGGTCTTTCCAGAGCTGCTGCCGGGAAGAAGGGCATTCAGTGAACTCAGACGGGAAGAAATTGCGAAAAGGGTTCGTCCTTTCATTCTCCGCCGCTTGAAAAAAGAGGTATTGACCGAGCTGCCAGAGAAAATAGAAACGATGCAGTATTCTGATCTGCAGAAAGAACAGAAAAAAGTCTATGCCGCCTATTTGGCTGAACTCAAACATGACGCGTTGAAGCATTTAGCGAAAGGCAGCCTGAAGAAAAACAAAATCCGGATTTTAGCCGGACTCACGAGGCTTCGCCAAATCTGTTGCCACCCTGCGCTCTTTGTAGAAGGCTACACGGGAAGTTCTGCGAAATTCGAGCAGTTGTTCGAGATTATTGAAGAAAGCCGGCTATCGGGCCGCAGAGTGCTGATCTTCTCGCAGTTTACCCAAATGCTCGGACTTATCGGCCGACAGCTTGCACGCCAAGGCCAGCCGTACTTCTATTTGGATGGACAGACGCCTGCTGCAGAACGTGTAGCGCTTTGCGACCGCTTCAATGAAGGGGAAGGCAATCTCTTCTTGATTTCATTGAAAGCGGGAGGTACGGGCTTGAATCTGACAGGGGCTGATACGGTGATTTTGTACGATCTTTGGTGGAACCCTGCAGTTGAGCAGCAGGCAACAGACCGTGCCCACCGGATGGGCCAGCAAAATACGGTGCAGGTGATTCGTATGGTGGCCAAAGGGACAATCGAAGAAAAAATCAACGAACTTCAGGAGAAAAAGAAGAACCTGATTGATGAAGTCATCCAACCTGGAAGTGAAGCGCTGACGGCAATGACAGAAGAAGACATCCGGGAAATCTTGATGATTGAATGAGGTGATGGAATGCAACCGGAAAAAATACTCGAAAAGATACAAGCACATGACCCGGCTGTCTTGGGCAGCAAGGATTTCTCGAAGTACGCCATCTTGTTGCCGCTGTTGGAGCGGAACGGAGAAATCCACATTGTTTTTGAAGTCCGGGCCCATACATTGCGGAGGCAGCCGGGAGAAATCTGTTTCCCGGGCGGCCGGATTGATGCGGGAGATGCGACCCCGCAAGCTGCGGCGCTTCGGGAAACAAGAGAGGAACTTGGCATCCGTTCAGAAGAAATTTCCGCTGTTTATCCGCTCGATTACATGGTCTCGCCGTTCGGCATGATCATTTATGCTTTTGCAGGTACAATCGACGCAGAAGCGGAATTTAAACCAAACCCTTCCGAAGTCGATAGCCTTTTTAGTGTGCCTTTGTCTTTTTTCTTAGAAACCCGGCCGGAAATTTACTATATGAATTTTAATATACAGCCAGAAGAAAATTTCCCATATGACTTGATTGAAGGCGGACAAGATTACAGTTTTCAGCCAAGGCAGATGGAAGAGTACTTTTATTTATACGAAGACAAGGTCATTTGGGGGCTAACGGCCCGTATATTGGCACATTTTATGGAGATCATTCGCTGAATGGTCTCTTTTTTATGAAAAAATGGTTCGGGTCTTTTTTCTTAATTTTCACTAAGTGGATAAAAATAAACTTGAAATTAATTTAAGAGAATGTATAATTATTCAAATACCTGCAATTATATTGTTTAAATGAGAGGAGTGCCTCACAATGGTGAATACATATCAATTGGAAGTTGTAGAAAGCACAAATAAGAAGGACAAGCCTTTGCATGACCAAGTGCCGTTTGGCACCATCTTCACGGATCACATGTTCACGTTGGAATATGAAGAAGGAAAAGGTTGGCATGAACCGAAAATCGTTCCTTATGGCCCGATCACATTGGATCCGGCAGCAATGATTTTCCATTATGGGCAAACCGTTTTTGAAGGCATGAAAGCTTACCGCACAGAAGATGGCCGCGTCTTATTGTTCCGTCCGGAAAAGAACTTTGAACGCTTGAATTTATCAAGTGAACGTTTAAGCATTCCGCCGGTAGATGAAAAAGCGATGCTTGACTATTTGACGGAGCTGATCAAACTTGAGAAAAATTGGGTACCCGCCACACAGGGCACTTCCTTATACATCCGTCCGTTCATCATTTCGACAGAAGCGAACCTTGCAGTAGCCCCGGCAAAAGCTTACAAGCTGATGATCATCCTTTCACCGGTAGGTTCGTATTTCACAGGCGGATTGACGCCTGTCATCATCCATGTTGAAGACCAGTTTACAAGAGCGGTAAAAGGCGGCACAGGAATGGCGAAAACGGCCGGGAATTACTCTTCCGGCTACCAGGCACAAGCGAATGCGAAAAAAGCTGGGAATGCCGATGTATTATGGCTTGATGGAATTGAGAAGAAATACATCGAAGAAGTCGGGAGCATGAATATTTTCTTCAAGATTAACGGAGAAATCATAACACCGGAGCTTAACGGCAGCATCTTGAATGGCATTACCCGAACATCGATCATCGAATTGCTGGGTTCATGGGGCATTTCAGTCACGCAGCGTAAAATATCGATCAACGAAATTCATGAAGCATACGAAGCGGGACAGTTGGAGGAAGTATTCGGAACTGGAACGGCTGCTGTTATTTCGCCAGTCGGCGAATTGAACTGGCAAGGGAAGAAAATGGTCGTCAACAATCACCAAATCGGTGAATTGTCTCAAAAATTATATGACACGATCACGGGCATCCAGACAGGAAAAGTGGAAGATTCGCTTGGCTGGACTGTGGAAGTGAAATAAGAAAAGAAGGTGCGCATCTGCAATGGATGCGTGCCTTTTTTTGTAAACGTGAAAGTTGGCCGTAAATGGCTGAAATAAAGGAATTAAACGCCACCTGGAGAATCAATAAAACGAGTGATGGTGAAAAAGGGGGAGAAAAAACAATGGATGACGTAACGGAAGGGTTTATTTCCGTCAATGGCGGGAATGTCTGGTACCGCATTACGGGCAATGGACGAGGAACACCGCTCCTTCTCCTGCACGGCGGCCCTGGAGGGAAAAGCAGTGATCGAGATCCGCTGCGCTCGCTAGGACAGGAACGTCCAATTATTCAATACGACCAACTAGGCTGCGGCAATTCAGGGCATCCGCGCAATACCGAACTTTGGACAGTCGAGCGCTATGTGGAAGAACTGGAACAGGTTCGAAAAGCGCTTGAGCTGGAAGAAGTCCATATTCTTGGCCATTCGTGGGGAACGATGCTTTTAGCAGCCTTTCTTTCGAAACAGCCGAAAGGGGTAAAAAGCGTCATTTTTTCAGGGCCGGCCCTGCAAGCGCGAAGGTGGGAGCGAGACCAGCGAAATCATCTGAAAAAAATGCCTTTGGAACTGCAGGCAGCCATTGAAAAAAACGAGCTCCAGAAGACAACCGATTCCCCTGAATATCAATCGGCTATGTATGGCTTCTATCATCGTCACCTTTGCAGGCTCGATCCGTGGCCGCCGGAAGTAAGCGAGGAATTAGAGAATATGAATCAGCAAATCTATAATTTCATGTGGGGGGCTTCAGAATTTACAGTGACGGGTACATTGCAAGATTATGATGCTGCAGAGTGGCTTCGAGAATTGAAGATGCCGGCCCTTTTCACTTGTGGCCGCTACGATGAAGCGACACCGGAAGCCACTGCTTATTATGCGAGTCTAGTGCGGGATTCTCAATTTCATGTATTTGAAAACAGCTCCCATATGCCAAGTGTGGAAGAACCGGAAGCATACACGAAAAAAATCCAGGAATTTTTAAATTACGAGAAAACATAAGTGGATTCCATGCCTTCATTCTCAGAATGAAGGTTTTCTGGTTGGATAAAAAAAGTCAAATAAATTCAAGCCGAAAAAGTTTTATGCTACTGTATAAAGATGTATTTCAAGTCTCGAAATAAAAAGCAAGATTTCATGTTTTTTATGCAGAAAGGTTGTTGCACGAATGGAAACACTGGTTGGCTTTAAACGTATCCGCTTCATTCTTTTATTAGGAGCTCTTACTTCTTTGATCCCCTTTACCATCGATATGTACCTGCCGTCTTTTCCAGTCCTGGCAGAGGTATTTGAAACAAATGCTTCATCTATCCAATTAAGTTTGACGGCTTGTTTGCTTGGACTTGCCGTAGGACAGCTAGTCGCAGGGGCTTTAAGTGACGTTCATGGACGGCGCAAGCCTTTGGTGATTTCGCTGTTTGTCTACGCAGCAGCTTCTGCAGCTTGTGTATTTGCTCCCAACATTTATATTTTTGTCTTGCTTCGTTTTTTGCAAGGCTTTGCGGCTTCTGCCGGCCTCGTTATTTCCCGGGCAATAGTAAGAGATGTGAGCAGTGGGGCAGAATTGACTCGGCTGTTTGCACTGTTAATGGTGGTAAATAATCTTGTGCCCTTATTGGCACCATCTGTAGGCAGCGGCGTGTTATTGTTTGCCGACTGGAAAGGGATTTTCCTGGCCCTAACGATTTTGGGAATGGTTCTATTATTGATTACCGGTTTCCGCCTTCCTGAAAGCTTGCCGGTAGAACGGAGAGTGCCAAGCAATTTAAAAGCTACATTCTCCAATTTCGCTTCCATATTAAAGGACAAACAATTTACGGGGTATGCACTGGCGCAAGGCTTTTTAATCGGCGGCGTGTTCGCCTATGTTTCCGGAACGCCTTTCATTTATCAAAATATTTACGGCGTGTCCCCTCAAGTATTCAGTTTGCTTTTCGGCATGAATGGCATCGGCTTGATTGCCGGCAGTTATGCGGTAGGACGGTTCAGCCATGTATTTTCAGAAAAGAAATTTCTTGAAACCGCTCTTTACGGGGCGACTCTTGCCGGAGCTGTGCTGCTCTCCGTAGTGATTTTACAGGGGCCATTATGGGCAGTCGTAGTGCCGATTTTCTTTTTCGTTACATCAATCGGGATTGTCAGCACGGCTTCATTCACATTGGCGATGGAATCGCAAAGCCAAGCGGCCGGCAGTGCTTCAGCGCTATTGGGGCTTTTGCCGTTTGTTTTGGGTGCGTTAAGTGCGCCGCTCGTCGGGATTGCTGGAGAAGAAACAGCGGTGCCCATGGGCTTGACCATTTTTTCCATGTGTCTGATTGCTTTAATGGCTTATTTGTTCTTAGTTAAGAAGACGGTGAAAAAAGCCGCAAGTTTATAAGTAAAGCAGGAATTAATAGGAACGAATTGCAATGGGAAATTGGCTCTTTACGGGGCCAATTTTTTTATATCCATAAATATAGTTGAATTATCAGATTATTATTGTTTTATTTTTCATAATAGTGTATGATACATAGTATAAAGGTGTACGTCGTACAGTATAGCTAGGGAGGTGTAAAAATGGACAATTCCTTATTTAATAGCTTATCCACTGAACTGCGAAGAGGAACTTTGACGTTAGCCGTGTTGAGTCAGCTCCAAACTCCGCAATACGGTTATTCGCTTGTTCAGTTATTGGAAAGCAGCGGAATTTCAATGGAACAAAGCACCTTGTATCCGTTGCTCCGCAGGCTGGAAAAACAGGAACTTGTCACAAGCAGTTGGGATACGACCGAAAACCGTCCGCGGAAATATTATGTTTTGAGCGATTACGGAACAGAGATTTTTGGCATGCTGAAAGAAGAATGGGAAAAGACGTCGCGTGAGCTCTACATTTTACTTAAAGGAGCGGAGACAAATGAATCTGATTGAGCTGTACATTGGAGAAGTGACGCGCAGGCTGCCTGAGAAGAACAGGGAAGACATTGCCTTGGAATTGCGATCGACCATTGAAGACATGCTGCCAGAGGATTATACGCTGCATGATGTAAAGGAAGTGCTGGCGAAGCTCGGAAATCCCGCGATTCTCGCCAGCGGCTATAAAGAACGGCCGATGCATTTAATCGGGCCGCGATTCTATGATCTTTACATCGACTTATTGAAACTGATATTGCCGATTGCTGTCCTTGTCTCACTGATCGCAGTCGTCATTACATCGATTTTCACTGCAGATGGAGGCGCTACGATCACAGAAACCATCACTGCGATTGTCGGGAATGCCATTTCAGCGAGCGTCAATGCAGCCATCCAAGTGTTTTTCTGGCTGACGATTGTTTTCGCGATTATCGAAAGGGCCGATCATTCAACTTCCCATACACCTTTGACATCGAAATACCAGGAATGGACGCCGGACGATTTAAAGGAAACGATCCATATTCCGAAAGAAAAAAGATCACCAAATATCAAATTGCAGGAAGTTTGATTTGGACGGCTATTTGGTCTGTGTTCTACTTTAATGCGGACAACTGGGTAGGGGTTTACCGAAACGGTGAATTGATCACGCCGACGTTCAACCAGGAAGTTCTTGTGTCCTATTGGCTGCTCGTGGCACTTGTCATCGTATTGGAGATTGCATTATCAATCTATAAATGGCGCGAGGAGCAGTGGACAGTGAGGTTGGCCGTGTTGAATGCTGCTGTCCAAGCAATTTCGACCGTTGTTTTCGTCGTCATTTTCACAGATGCGACGTTATTCAACGAGCGCTTCCTAGTTGAAATCAACGCGATATTCGGCGCAGATTTCAATATGAACTGGGTGATTGGCGGTATTTTACTGCTTGTCATCGTGACCGCTTTAATGGATATTGTGCAAGGTTTCCAAAAAGCCCGCATCCAAGAGGCGAAAAGAAAAATTTAAAAAGTCAAGAAATCGCTGGACAGTAAAGCTTCTTCTTTAGAAAAATGACTGTGCCATAATTTAGACAAATGTGATGATTCATCATGTTTAAAGAGATGCTATACTAACCGTACAACTCAATAGACTTTGACTTTATGTCAAAGGGGAGTAGCTATAGGGAAACCTATTTCACAGTCGTCATTACATGGTTCGTAGCCATCGGTTGTGATAGCAAACAATTTTGCTTAGCAAGACCTTTGCCTTTTATTAGGCAAGGGTCTTTTCTGTTGGTAAAAATTAGGAGGAGGATGAAAGATGGAAGCAATTTTATTGGAATATTTATGGGTGCTGCTCGTACTGGTAGCACTGGAAGGGTTATTGGCGGCCGATAATGCGGTGGTCATGGCGGTCATGGTGAAGCATTTGCCGAAAGAGCAACAGAAAAAAGCGTTATTCTACGGTCTTCTAGGAGCGTTTGTCTTCCGCTTTGCGGCATTGTTCATGATTACATTGTTGGTAGACGTTTGGCAGATTCAAGCGCTTGGGGCAGCGTACCTGCTGTTTATCGCCTTTAAGCATATTTACGATCAGCGAAAAGGGAAAGACCACACAATTGAGCCAGAAGCGACAAAAGGCTCCGGTTTCTGGATGACAGTATTGAAAGTCGAATTGGCGGATATCGCTTTTGCGATCGATTCCATGTTGGCAGCAGTCGCTCTGGCGATTACCTTACCGCATTTGGATTTATTCGGCGTCCGTGAAATTGGCGGCATCAACTCCGGGCAATTTGCAGTGATGCTAGCGGGTGGATTGGTCGGACTCGTCATTATGCGATTTGCTGCCCATAAATTCGTTAAACTATTGGCGAACTATCCGCAATTAGAAACGACGGCCTTTGTCATTGTCGGGTGGGTGGGCGTCAAATTGACTGTCCTCACTCTGGGACATAAAGAGCTTGAGATCATCCCTTATGAATTTGCCCATTCGACAGAATGGAAACTGATTTTCTGGGGAGTCCTACTCGGAATTGTAGCAGTCGGCGCGTTGATCAGTGTGAAAAAGAAGAAACAGGAACAAGCGCAATAAATAACTGTATAAGAAATGAAAAGAAGGCAAAGTCTACTGCAGACTTTGCCTTCTTTTCCGTTTAAGAAACCAATTTCAATCCGACAGCTGCCCCCAATACCAGCGCAATGAAGAAAATCCGTTTCCAGTCTTTTGATTCGTTGTAAAAAAGCATTCCGAGAATAGCGCCGCCGGATGCACCGATGCCGGTCCAGATGGCATAAGCGGTTCCCATCGGCAAAGTTTCCATCGCGTAGGCCAAAAAGACAAAGCTTGCCCCGAACCCTAAAACGAGTAGAACAGCGGACTGCCAATTGCGGTCCTGATGCAGTTTATTGATCATTGAGACACCGAACATTTCACAGATGCCAGCTAGTATTAGTGCTGCCCAAGCCATTACGAATCGCCTCCTTCGTGTTTTGCATCAGGGGTTACGAGCTTCAGCCCGATGACGCCAGCCAGCAAAACGCCGACCAAAATCAACTTCTCGATTTTTAGCGGTTCATCGAATAATAGAATGTCTGAGAGAACCGTCCCAGCGGTGCCAAGCCCGACAAATACTGCATAAACTGTTCCGACGGGCAGCTTCCGGCCAGCCATAATCATCACGGTAAAACTGATGATGATCGCAATGACCGTAATCGTCCATTCCAAAAAATTATCCGCATGCTTTAATCCGATGACCCAAACCACTTCAAAAACAGCTGCTAGTATGACTTTTAACCAATTTACATTCATGATTGCTTCCTCCTTTTGGATAATAAAAATAAAAAAAGCCCGGGAGAACTGTAAAAACAGTTTCTCCCAGGCTTTTGTCCTTCCGTGGCATAGCAAAAGCTATGAGTTTTCTCTCGGACCAGGCCAGCACGGAGGCTGCGGAACCCTAGAAAACATTTCCGATATGCAGTTAATTCAAAGCTTACTTTATTTAGAACGATGTTTCAATCCAAAAGGGTTGAGGGGACAGAAAAAGCTGCGCTCAACGTTTCTTTTCCATCACATGTGCCATTTCCTGAGAAGCAGCTGACTTTTCTTCCTGCAATTTTTGAACGATGTTCCGGTAATCTGCTTCATTGCGATTTTGGCTGAGTTTATTGGCAGCCTGGATTTCGGTCACACGGATCTTAAAACCGACGATGCCTTTCAGTTCTTTTTCGAGCAATTCAGGAGACAAAGTATCCCAGAGTACAGCGTGTTCGCGGTGTTTCTCGTATTTATTCAAAAGCTCCGATAAGTCGTGCTCCAATTCTTGTCCGGAAAGAATTTGCGGCGTTCCGTAAATGTGGACAGACTGATAGTTCCAGGTCGGAACATTTTCCTGTTCGTACCAGGAAGAGGAGATATAGGCGTGCGGCCCTTGGAACATAGCGAGCACTTCCTCCGTATGTTCGAATGTCCGCCACTGGGGGTTTCCATAAGCCATATGCCCGGTTAAATAATAGTCTTCCTGTTCTTTTGTAAACTGGAAAGGGAGGTGGGTGGCAATGGGCCGTCCTTTTCTCGTGGTGACGAGCGTTCCAAACGCGTGCTGCTGGAGAAACCCATGGACTTCTTCGAAATCGTTGACTTTAAACTGTTTTGGAATATACATAGCGTTCCGCCTTTCACGAAAGGGTTTTGGTCATGATCAAATCGATTTGCTCGTCATCTCCCATAAAGAATGAATGCGCACCTGTCTGGACGAATCCTTTTTTCTGATAAAAGCCGATGGCATTTTCGTTATCTTCCCAGACGCCAAGCCAAATTTTCTTTTTCCCTAATTGCAGCGCCAGGTCGATCGCTTTTTGCAGCAATTGTTTGCCGAGCCCATGTTTGTGGAATTTTGTTCTGACGTAAATCCGCTCGATTTCAAGCGCATCTTCGTCCGATTCTTCTGTCTGGGCTGATCCGGTATTGATTTTCAGATAGCCGGCAATATCCTGGCCGCTGTAGACGAAAAAGAAGTGGGAGAACGGATTCGCCAACTCCTTTTGCAATTGTTCTAAATTATAGGCTTTTTCCAGGTAAGCCTGCAAATGTTCGGGCGAATTCTGCTCCTGGAATGTATCCGTGAAGGTTTCAATACTGATTTTCTGAAGCTCCTGCAAATCTTCTAAGGTGCATTTTTGTATAATTGCTGTCATCGGGCCGCCACTCCTTTTCCAAATTAATAAATTCGTTTATGTCCTTTTTTCACGAATTCCCAATCTTTTTCTACATTTTTTCGGATACGTTGAAGCAAGGAAAACGCCATTTCCTTCTCTTCTTCTGAAAATCCATCCATGGCCATACGATCCGAATGGATATTTTCCTTTTTGATAAAAGGATAAGCTGCTTTACCTTTTTCAGTAGGAAACAGCTTTTTCGTTTTTTTATTCTGCGGGTCTTCGCGCTTCTCGATAAAACCGTTAGCTTCCAGCTTTTGAACGGCGCGGCTGCGGTGGAGCGGTCAACTTTAATCAGTTCCAGCAACTTTTCCTGAATGATGCCGGGATGTTCACAAATCCGGACCAGATAGAGGTATTGCCCTTTTGTCAGGTTCAATTCCTTGAATTCGATATTGCTGATGGAATCCAATGCTCTGGAAATCATCCCAATTTCCCGAAGAATTTCTTTCATGGCTGCCGCCTTTCTTTTTATTGCAAATGCAACAAAAAATACGTTAGATTCAATTTAATTCATTTTAAGATCAATTGCAATCGTAATCTTATTTTTTATGAATTAATAATCAAGCAAAAAATCCAGTCAGTCTTCCCAATAAAAGAAAGCATCAAGTATCAAGTAATCCTTCGGCTTGCGATAAAGGGTAGGAATCCGGCTCTTAAATGGGAGAAGTTCGACAAGCTTTTCCGCTTCCATTTCTTCGTAGCCAAATTCTCTCAATGCTTGGGACAATTGAGAGGCAAGAGGCTTTAATTTCTCCGGCACGTTTAATCGTTCTGGTCCGTCCAGAAGTGAGCCGTATGCTCCGCTGATTTCTTCACTTGTCCTTCTGTCGGTGGTTCGATAGCGGATATCTCCACCCAAAATGGCTGCGGGTGCCAATCGGCATATATCAATAATCAAGCCTTCTCTTTTTTCCTCACGGATCGTTGCTTTTTCTTGAATGACAGAAACATCCTCATTTCGATAACAGAAAAACTCCACAAAAGAAGCGTAGCCGCTGCCGAAATGATTCCATTCGGCTTCGCACACCACATGTGGAATCCTGCAGATCCGGTGGAACAAGCGGTTAATATGGGCGTTGACTTCCTTTTCGTCCCGAGTATCGTATGGGAATTGATTGCTGATGATTTTTCCGGCGATCAATTGTTGCAAGTCGTCGTTTGAAAACATAAACAGCCTCCTTAAAAATAAGCCTTAATCCTTCGTTGGTTGCGAAAGGATTAAGGCTTCTGATTTATCTAGTTGTTTTAGTTGTTCAGTTTTCCGTTAGCTCCCATCACGGTTTCGATCGCTTGCTGAACGGTCGAGAACGTCCGAAGGGAATGCTCAGGTGCTTGCATGCTGGAGATTTCAATAGCAGTCTTTGGTGTGATTCCGGTAATATACAAAGTTCCGCCCATTAGGCGAAGGACATCCTGAATCATCAAGAGGCGGGCAAATAAGAAACTTTCTTCCCAGATGACGCCGGAAATATCAATGATAATATGGCGAGTCGCATTCTTTTGGACATATTCACTTAATTTTTCAGTCAGAACAGTAAAACGCTCTTCATTCATCTTGCCGACTAGTGACACAGCACCCAAGTTTTCGTGGATGGGTAAAATCGGCAGCAGCAGGCGATTGATTTCATCCTCTTTTTCTGCGAGCAGAAGGCGTTGATATTCTTCAGTTGAAACATCCGTCTGGGTCCCGATGAAGTACAGATGGTCTTCAACAGTGACAGGCTCAATGTTCAAACGATTCCAGAAAGCTGAGCCGTCTTTTCTGAAATTCTTTATAGTCACAGTAGTTTGCTCTTTGTTGGCAATGGCATCTCTTAATTGCTGAATCGCTGCTTGATCCGTTTCCGGCCCTTGCAAGAAGCGGCAATTGTGTCCGATCGACTCTTCGCGGGAGTAGCCGGTCAGTTTTTCAAAAGTCTTATTCGTATAAATGATCGGGTTATCTTGCTGTTGCGGGTCTGTCACCACAGTTGCTACTCGACTGCCATTCAGCATGGCTTCAAAAATAGCGATTTGTGTTTCAGGGGTTAAATTTTTCATGAAGGTTACTCCAGTCTATTGTGGATTCTCATACTGTTTTCAACTATTTCAATTTTATAGATAAATTGAATTCTACAGAATGTGAGTGGTTTCAGCAAACCGGAAACAAGAATTTGTGAATGTTCATCATAAATTCACATTTATTAACAAGAAGTGCTAGTTCTTTCTTAACCTTTCTTTTAAGATGAAACTTAAGAGCAGAAAATATAAATGAGAAGAGGGACAAAGCCATGCTTCCTATTGAACGGCAACAACAAATTTTAGACTGGTTAGAAAAAGAAGGGCCATTAAAAGTTTCCGCCATCAGCAGTCGCTTAGGCATCTCAGAAATGACCGTCTACCGCGATATACAATCACTCGTTGAAGAGCAGAAAGTGGAAAAGACGTCGAACGGGGTAGCGCTAAAAGCAGCGGTTTCCGCTACGGCAGATACGTGTTCTTATTGTTTTAAAAAAGCGGATACGCGCTTAGCGTTCCAACTGATCAAAACGAACCATCAGGTAGAACAGGCTTGCTGTGCTCATTGCGGGCTGCTGCGTTATCGCGACATCGCTGATGAAGTGGCCTACATCATCGGCAAAGATTATTTAACGGATACAACCTTCAATGCGAAAATGGGGACTTTTTTAATGAACGCGGAACTTAAACTCAATTGCTGTGAACCACAATTGATCCCGTTTGCAAACAGCAGCCAGGCAGATCGCTTCCAGCTTGGGTTCAGCGGTGAGAGTTATCCCTTTGAAGAAGCGGTGGAACGCTTAGCCAAAGAGATGGGCGGCGGACATTGCTGCAGCAAAAAAGAGATCTAAAACGGGATTTCTTCCGTTAGATAAAGTAAAAAATCAAACTGCAGGAATTCACCGGAAATCCGTAAGTTTCTGAAATGAGGAAAACCAAATGGAAGAAAACAAAGAACAAAAAGGTATTTCTGGTGCACAAAAAAGTTCAAAAAATAATCAGCTCCATAAAACCATTTGGCGTTGGCATTTTTATGCGGGCATTATCTTTGCACCGATTCTCGTACTATTGGCCGTGACAGGGTCCATTTATCTTTTCAAGGCGGAGATTGAGAATGTACTGTACGCGGATTATTACCAAGTGGAGCCGCAGGGCGAGCAAGTATCCGTTTCGGCGCAGCTAGAGGAAGTGCAGGCTTTGTATCCAGGGGCAATTGTCACCAAATATCGTCCCGGAGAAGATGAAGCGCGATCCAACGAAGTGACGGTCAGTTCAAATGGAGAATCGCTTACAGTATTCATGGATCCTTATACGGGCAAATCGGTTGGTGAATTAAAAGACGACGACCGGATCATGGATAAAATCGAGGAGATTCATGGGGAGCTGATGACCGGTAAGATTGGCGACCGCATTGTAGAGTTAGCTGCCTGTTGGACGATTGTGCTCATGGCTACAGGCTTTTTCCTGTGGTTTCCGAAAAAGCGGAAAGGCTTCGGCGGCGTATTATTTCCCCGCTTTGGAAAAGGCAGAAAAATCCTTCGGCGCGATTTACACGCCGTCCCGGCTTTTTGGTTAACGGGCGGTCTGCTGTTTCTAGTAATGACCGGCTTGCCGTGGTCCGGCTTTTGGGGAAACAATTTCCAAGCCATCATCACAAATTCCGGTGAAGGCTATCCACCGTCAGTCTGGATCGGGGATGCCCCGTCTTCAGACATCGAGACCCAGGAAATTGCAGAAGTTCCATGGGCAGCAGAAACATTGGATGTCCCGCTTTCATCTGTGCAGGGACTGATTCCCATGCCAATAGATAAAGTAGTGGAAATTGCAGATCAGCAAGGAATCTATCCGGGATATTCGATTTTCATACCGCAGGAGCAAGACGGGGTTTACACCTTATCAGTCTTCCCGCCGAAAGCACAGGATGAAGCGACGATGCATATCGATCAATACTCAGGTGCTGTTTTGGCCGATTATCGGTATGACAATTACGGAATCATCGGAAAAATAGTGGCATGGGGAATTACACTTCATAAGGGATCGCAGTTTGGATTGGTTAACCAGTTAATCAGTTTAATTATCTGCCTAGGGGTGATTTTCACCGTTTTCACCGGCATTTATCTTTGGTGGAAGCGCAAACCGAAAAAGGGGTCAGGCGCTCCTAAAGCACCGGCCATCTTCAAAACAAAACCATTCTTGGCGCTAATGATCGTATTGGGGATTCTATTCCCATTGGTCGGATTGTCGATCCTGATTGTTTGGCTTGTGGATTGGGCAATCATCCAGCGCGTGCCTGCAGTTAAACGATGGTTGAATGCTTAGTGAAAGAGGGAGATCCAGATGAAATCAATTCGTTTACTGCTGTTGTTCTTTAGCAGTTTGTGCATTCTTTCCGCTTGTTCTGCAAGCGAGGATGCGGCAGACTTATATAAAAAAGAAAAGCCGCTCCAAGTGGAAGTCGATATGCCGGAACCGCTATCGGCAGAAACCACACAGACAGTCAAAGCTGTATTAAAACAAGATGGAAAACCGGTGGAAGGCGCCGGGTTTGTCCATTTTGAAATTTGGAAACAGGATCATTCAATCCGTTATCCAATGGAAGAAGCGGCAGAAATCGGAAATGGCGTCTACCAGATGGATATCCGATTTAAAGAAGATGGCCTGTATTACCTGGAAGTCCATGCCGGCAACGAAGGTTCGCTGGTCAGCCCGGTCTGGCAATTCATTGTTGGTGAATTGTCCGAACAGGAGATGGAGAGCTTGAAGCAAGGTGCTCCAACTCAGCAGGAAGTTCCGGGACGCCATCATTGAAGGTGTTTTGCTGCGAATTCAACAATTCCATTTCTACGAAAGCCTGAGAAAGTCATTCTCGGGCTTTTATTATGCATTGAAAAAGAATAAATATACATAACAGGTAAATTGAAATTGTCGAAAAGCCAGAAAATAAAAGAAATAATCCGAAATGATTTCTAGTATATTGTTGACTAAAAATTCAATATAACGCATAATAATGCTATTATTCTTTTTCGGAAAAGTCTCGGAATACAAACAGGTGGTGTCGGTGCGTGAAAAAGAAAAGAATCATAGTGAAAATCGGCAGCAGCTCGCTGACGAACAAAAATGGGGGCCTGTGCCTGGAGAAATTGCAGGAACACGTCGAGGCGCTTGCCCGGTTAAAAGAATTGGGCCATGATGTAATTTTAATTTCGTCTGGGGCGGTCGCGGCCGGTTTTACTGATCTTGGCTATACAACGCGTCCGGTCAGCATTGTCGGAAAACAGGCGGCGGCTGCTGTCGGCCAAGGGCAATTGCTGCACGCCTATTCTCAGGAATTCAAAAAACATGAAATCGTGTCAGCCCAATTGTTATTGACTAAGCAGAACCTGCTGGCCAAAGACCTTTACCAGAATGCGACAGCGACTTTAACCGAATTATTAAAACGCAATGTGCTGCCGATCATCAATGAGAATGATTCGGTATCCGTAGACGGCCTCACATTTGGAGACAACGATATGCTGTCGGCGCTTGTCAGTGGATTGGTACAAGCACAGATGCTCATCATTCTGACGGATGTAAACGGAATTTACCGGGATGACGCGCGTGAATCCGGAAGCCGGAAAATATGAGTTTTTGTCGGAGATTCCGGATGAGCTGATCAAAGCCACGTCCAGTGAAGGTTCACTGGTGGGAACCGGCGGCATGAAATCCAAAGTCGAAGCGGCACAAACTGCTTTGGCACTTGGAGCGCGAATTTTCATCGGTACGGGTTCTGGCAGCGATAAACTCGTGCAGATTCTTGAAGGCAATGGCGATGGCACATACATCGGCGACGATCCGCAGGCGACGGTCAAGAATTCCAAACAATGGCTCGCGCTCCATTCGATGCCGACAGGAAAAATCGAAGTGGACGACGGAGCAGCGCTGGCAATTTCAGCGCAAGGAAGAAGTTTGCTGCCGGTAGGCATTACAAGAATTGGCGGCCGCTTTAACGCGGATGATGTTGTCGAAGTCTTAAATCCAGCCGGCGAAGTAATCGGCAGAGGGCAAGTGAATTTCTCTTCGGAAGATTTAGCGGAAATTAAAGGGTTGTGCAGCGAGGAAGCCCGAGTCATTACGAAGACGGGAAAAAGGCAAGTCGTCATCCATCGAGACCAGTGGTTCAGCGCTACCCGAAAGGAGCAGTTGTGAATGAGTGGAATTCTTCAGAAAACCAATGACCTTTTAGAAAAAGCAGCGCTTGCCAAAAAAGCGGCTGCTGAAATGGCCAAACAGTCCACTGACGCAAAAAATAAAGCTTTGTTGCTGATGGCGAGTCAACTGTTGGAAGAACAGGATTTTCTTCTGGCTGAAAATGAAAAAGACATCGCTGCCGGCAAGCTTGCAGGAATGAGCGATTCGCTGATTGACCGGCTCCGATTGGATGCAAACCGTTTAAAAGATATAGCGGATGCGCTGGTTTTATTGACCAAATTAGAGGACCCGGTTGGAGAAGTGCTTGAATCATGGAAGCAGCCGAACGGTCTCGAAATGACCAAAATCCGTGTGCCGCTCGGTGTCATTGGCATGATTTATGAAGCGCGCCCTAACGTGACGGTCGATGCATCGAGCCTTTGCCTGAAGACAGGGAATGCTGTGGTGCTTCGCGGCAGTTCAACTGCCATCCATTCCAATAAAGCTTTGGTTGCCGTCATTCACCGGGCGCTGAAAAGAAGCGAATTGCCGGTCGAGGCGGTTCAATTGATCGAAGATACCAGCAGGGAAACCGCATCCGATATGTTCAAGCTGAATTCTCACTTGGATGTCTTAATCCCAAGAGGCGGTGCTAAATTGATCAAGACAGTGGTGGAAAACTCTACCGTTCCCGTTCTGGAAACAGGAGCGGGCAATTGCCATGTTTATATTGATGAAACGGCGAATGTGGAGATGGCTATCGCCATTGCACTGAATGCGAAAACGCAGCGTCCATCCGTCTGCAATGCGTGTGAAACGATTTTAGTGGAGAAAAATTGGGCGGCTGCCCATCTTGGAAAGTTGATTGAAGCCTTGCAGGAAAGAGAAGTCGTGATTCATGGCGATTCTTTTGTGCAGCAATGGGGACAAGTGATTCCGGCAACGGAAGAAGATTGGGGGACCGAATACCTCGGTCTTGAAGCTTCAGTGAAAGTGGTGGATACAGTGGAAGAAGCGATCCGGCACATCAATTCATACGGCACCAAACATTCGGAAGCCATTATCTCAGAAGCCCCTGGAAATGTTGAAAAGTTCTTTATGGAAGTAGATGCAGCGGCAGTCTATCACAATGCTTCTACGCGTTTCACGGATGGCTTTGAATTCGGTTTCGGCGCAGAAATCGGCATCAGCACGCAAAAATTGCATGCACGGGGCCCTATGGGGCTGCCAGCTTTAACATCGACGAAATACTTGATTAAAGGCAATGGCCAAACAAAATAAGTGTATGAAAAAGGAGTTGTCCCAAAAGTAATTTGGGACAACTCCTTTTTTGCGACGAAGCTAGCGCAGCGATGCAGGAGCAATAGTATAATCACACGCTTTATTAGAAAAGAAGGGGCTGTCCAATAAGTCTTTATTTGACTTATTGGACAGCCCCTTTTTAATTTGCCGCTTTCGTGCGATGATGCTTCCACATCATATAACGGTAGCGGATGGTACAGCCGATGCAATATCCGAGGAGGGCCACGCCTGCTGCAACCACGACCATGATGCTAAAAGCATAGCCTATTATGGTAAGGCCAAAAGCGAAAAATGCCAGCGACAAGCCAAGGCAGATTGTCGCAATCCATTGGTTGAACAATTGCTGGTCTCTGTCTTCCTGAATATAAGACATGGGAGGATTTTTCAAGAATCGTTTGCTGAAGCGGATGACCGGATTGGATTTTGTAGCCAGAGTATAGACGCCGACTGCAAAAGGAAGAAGCAAAATCGCTTTATGGAAAATAAGAGCTATTATTACGGTTAAAACGATAAAAGCTTGATTGGTTTGCACAAGCGGTTTTGGAATGGTCAAGAAGAGCCCTCCTTTTTTTATTATTATACCAGGTCGTTTACTCGGAATAAAAGACTTCCATCCTATTTATCTTCTCAATAGTAAAAGATTTTGCTTTAAATAAATATTTCCTGCAAGTTAGGTACAAAATACTTTCTTTAATTAGGTATTTTGAAGTAGACTCAACTTATACACGAAAAAAGGGGGCCATCCTAATTTGGAATGCAATAATTGTTCCGTTAATGAATTGAAGTATGAGATTAAAGTCGAAGGCGAATTGAATCAGTCGATTCTGCCGCAAGTCATTGACCATTTAATGAGAAGAGATATAGAAGTAAAAGAAAAAGAGCAGGGCATCGTTATTCCGGAATCCGGCGCGAAAGAATTCATGGATTTTTGTGAGCACTTCATGGTGACGGAGCAAGTCGAATTCCGTATCAACAAAGAAGAGTGGAAGCCGTTTTCTCAAATTGAAACCGTCATGGATATGCAATGGATCGATAACGTCATCAAAAAAGAGTTGATCACGTGCCATTATCAGCCGATTGTCGATGCAAGAGGAAACGTGTTCGCTTATGAAATGCTCTCGCGCTTCAAGAACGAAGACGGTTCGATGATTTATCCGAATGAAATTTTCCCGGCTGCGAAAAGCCGCGGCCGCTTATACGCGCTTGACCGGGTGTGCAGGATGACCGCTGTGAAATATGCAGCTAAACTTGCAGATAAAAAAGCATTCATCAATTTCATTCCGACATCGATTTATTCTCCAGAATTTTGCCTGCGTTCTACGACGCTTTTGGCAAATCAATTGGACGTGGATCCTAAGCAATTGGTATTTGAAGTCGTGGAAACGGAACAAGTCGACGATTTGGATCATTTAAAGAAAATCCTTACCTACTACAAAGAAAAAGGCTTTAATTACGCCTTGGATGATGTGGGCGAAGGGTTCAGTACGGCGGAAGTATTGGCTGAGCTGAAACCGAAATACATGAAGCTTGATATGCAATATGTACAAGGCGTCGCCGAGGAAACTGGCAAGCAAAAAGTTGCCTTGTCATTCCTGGAAAAAGCGCTTGCTGTGGGTTCTGTGCCACTGGCTGAAGGGGTGGAAACCGAGGAAGACTTCAATTGGCTGAAAGAAAAAGGCTATGAATTATTCCAAGGCTATTATTTCGGCAAACCGGAAGCGGAACCGAGAACGGAACTCGCATTTGCATAAAATCAAAAAAGCACTTGGGAAGCGGCCGCTTCCCAAGTGCTTTATTTTTTAAGCAATAAATACATAAAATACGGTGCACCGATCAGAGCAGCGACAATTCCAGCTGGAATGCCCGTAGGTTCTAAAACATTCCGGCCGATCGTATCTGCCAAAAGCAGCAGCCAGCCGCCGATTAAAATAGCGAGCGGCAGTGCCAATTGATTGCGCGGACCGATTAATGATTTAGCGATGTGCGGTGCCATCAGTCCGATAAAAGCAATTCCGCCCGTAACCGATACAGCAGAAGCTGCTAAAGCCACAGCGGCAAGCAGCAGCACAATCCGTTCTTTCTCGATGGAAAGGCCAAGGCCGATGGCGACAGGTTCGCTAAGGCTCAGCATATTCAGCTTATTCGCTTTGTATAAAGTGAAAGGGATCAAAATGAGCAGCCAAGGCAGTAATGCCCAGATAAACGGCCAATCGGCCCCCCAGATATTGCCGGCAAGCCAGCTTGCGATGAAGTCGACTTTTTCCCCGCTCGGTAGAGGATATCAGGACAATCATGACACCTGACAAAGCTAGGGAAAAACCGATCCCTGTCAATACGAGGCGAACAGGCTGCAAGCCCGTCTGGCGGCTATAAGAAAACACATAAATCAGTACAGCTGTAAGCAAGGCGCCACAGAATGCCACAACCGGCATCAAGTAAACGAAAGAACCGGCTTCAACTGGGATGAACAAAAAGAACACAGCAATGGCAACGCCAGCACCGGAGTTGATGCCGATAATGCCGGGATCTGCTAAGTCATTCCGCGTCACTCCTTGGAGGATGGCACCAGATAACGCAAGAGCCATGCCGGCGAGCAAAGTGATCAAAATGCGCGGCAAGCGGATAGAGAATAAGATGAAATCCTCTTTGAATGTTCCGTTTCCAAGAAAAGCGGGCAACAGTCGGTCAATCGGGATGGAAGAATAGCCTAAACTGAGTCCCAGAACAATCGTGGTAAGGATCATAGCCAAGAGAATTATCATAAGTATGCGTTGTTTTCGCAATAAGGCAGGTTGCATCATGAGAAAGCTCGCCCTCCTTTACGGACAATGAATAAGAAGAACGGCAAGCCGAAAATGGAAACGATGGCAGCGACCGGCGTTTCGAAAGGCGCATTGATCGTGCGTCCAAGCAAATCTGCAAACAGCATAAAAATAGCACCGGCAATGGCAGACATCGGGATGATGAAACGATAATCGGTTCCGACAATCGCACGGACGATATGCGGGATCATCAAACCGATAAAGGCCATATTTCCTGCAAGGGCCACTGCGGCCCCGGCTAAAATGGTGATGCCAAAAAACAGCACGGCTTTGATCAAGCCTGTTTTTTGCCCAAGGCCGATAGCTGTTTCTTCGCTTAAACTTAAAATCGTCAATTGTCTGGCAAGGATCATGGCGATAATCAATCCAACGGCGATAAACGGCACGACGATCTGCAATTGTCCCCAGGAAGTGCCGATTAAACCGCCTGCAGTCCACATGGAGACGTCTTTTGAAATTTTAAAGTAAAGGCCGATGCCTTCCGCAATAGCGGCAAGGAAGGCCGACACAGCGGCTCCCGCAAGGACAATGCGAAAAGGCGAAAAGCCGCCGCGCTTGGATGCACCAAGGCCGAAAACGATGCCGGCGCCAGCCGCTGCTCCGATAAAGCAGGCAACCGTAATCCAGAAATAATTTGCCGCAGGGATGAAGGCAAGCGTTAAGGCCAAAGCAGCGTTAGCGCCCGCTGTAAGTCCGAGAAGTCCGGGATCCGCTAGGGGATTCCGGGTCATTCCTTGCATCATGGCACCGGAAACCGCAAGAGCGGCACCAACAACAATAGCGGCTAATTCACGCGGCAGGCGAATTTCCTGGATAATGGCAATGCTGTCATTCGAGGCATTCGAGAAGAGGGCAAGCCAAACATCTTTCAGGCTGATATCTGCTGCACCAAAGACGATAGAAGCAACGAACATGATGATGAATACAGCGAGGCTGATTATTATTTTGATTGAAAAAGACATTTTCCCGGGCATAGTCTACCATCATTTCTGTTATAGAGTGAAAAGAGGGATTCTCATAAGCAGAATCCCTCTTTTTTGTATGGTCCAGATTCTAAAATTACTTGCCTAAAAAATTCTCCAAGAAGAACTCAAGCTGATACTCTAATGAAATGGGGTCATTAAAGTAAAATTCTTTTGCATTGGCTTCAAATACTTGGCCGTTTTTAACAGCAGGCGTATTTTTGAACAAATCGGTTTCTTCAAATGAATTATCTTGCTCGCTGTCTTTACTGAAGATGACATAATCACCCATGTATTCAGGAAGCACTTCCTGAGACAATGCATAGAATCCATCAGCTAATGCCATTTCTTTTACTTTTTCAGGCATTTTCAATTTCATTTCCTGATAAAGGATTTCTGTGCCGCGGCCCCAGTTATCCCCGAAAACGTATAATTGCTTATCAAAATTTTCGATGACCGAAACTGTAGCGTCTTCGCCGATTTCAGCACGGACTTCTTCTCCAGCTTCCTGAGCGCGTTTTTGGAAATCTTCAATCCACGTTTTTGCTTCTTCTTCTTTATTCAACAGCTTGCCAATCTCTAAATGCTGATCAAGGTAGCTGAGTTTGCCGTATGTGAATGTCACGGTTGGAGCGATTTCTTCTAGTTTATCGATATTGTTGATCGTAGACAAGCCGATAATCAAATCGGGATCCAATTCGATGATTTTCTCAAGGTTCTGGTCGGTCACTTCTTCTACGCCTTCCAGATCTTTATCGAAACGAGGGTTCATCTTCGACCAAGAATCAACGCCAACTAAAGGCACGTCAAGCGCCATAACATCACCGGCGTATGTAGACAGCACGATGACACGTTGAGGATCTGCAGGTACTTCGACAGGTCCGTTTTCAGATTCAAATGTGATGGTTCCAGAATCCTCTTCCGGTTTCTCTGCCGCATTTTCATCTTTTGCTTCATCATTTCCGCATGCTGCCAGCAGCATGACAACGATCAGTAAAAATGGAAGGATTAATTTCTTTAACATGATTCAAGCCCCTTTTATTAAGTTATAAGTAATGCACATCGGTTTTTGCGTTCGCGGATCCAGGCCGATTTCTGCGTCGATTCGGAACACTTCTTTTAACACAGGTTGTGTGATGATTTCATGGCAATTTCCTGCTTTCACCACTTGGCCGTCTTTCATCGCAATGATATGGTCGGCGAAGCGGGCAGCCTGGTTTAAATCATGGAGCACCATAACGATAGTGCGGTGCTGTTCGCGGTTCAACTTTTCAAGAAGTTCAAGGATTTCCAGCTGATGGGCCATGTCCAGATAAGTGGTCGGTTCATCGAGGAAAATCATTTCCGTTTCCTGGGCGAGTGCCATCGCAATCCAAACGCGCTGGCGCTGTCCGCCTGATAAAGCATCTACCGGGTGGTATTTAAAGAATTGTGTGCCTGTGACATCCAATGCCCAATTGATGATTTCATAGTCTTTTTTCGAAAGGCGGCCGAATCCTTTTTGGTAAGGGAAGCGTCCGTAAGAGACCAGCTCTCCAACGGTCAATCCATTGGCGCTTTCCGGCGTCTGGGGAAGAATCGCCATCTTTTTCGCCAATGCTTTGGTGCCTTCCTTGGCAATATTGCCGCCATCCAATACAACAGAACCTGATTGATGGGAAATAATGCGCGTAATCGTTTTCAGAAGCGTCGATTTGCCGCAGCCATTCGAACCGATAATTGTTGTGATTTTTTTATCCGGAATTTCAATGCTTAAGTCTTTTACGATTAATCGCTCACCATAACTTACATTCAAATCCTCTGTAAAGAGACGAACCATAATGAAGGCCCTCCATTTCTCAAAAATTTATTAACAAATCAATTGATAATGATTATCATTTTCGGTACAATACATACTATAAGATGAAATTTTTTCAATGTCAATTGAAAATATGTGAAACGGGAGTGATCACGTGAGGGAACAAGAGGTTTTCGACGTAACGATTATTGGTGGGGGTCCGGCTGGATTGTATTCAGCTTTCTATAGCGGGTTGAGAGAGATGAAAGCGAAACTGATTGAATATCAACCGCAATTAGGCGGAAAGATTCATGTCTATCCTGAAAAAATGATTTGGGATGTTGGCGGCCAAATGCCGATTCAAGGAGCGAAGCTCATTGACCAACTGGTTGCCCAAGGACTGACTTTCAATCCCGAAGTCGTGCTGAATGAAAAAGTTGAAATGATTTCACGCAATGAAAAAGGGCTGTTCGAATTAACAGGCTCTTCAGGTGAAATCCATCTCTCAAAAACCGTAATCGTTGCAGTCGGCGGCGGAATCTTGAACCCTCAGAAACTCGAGATCAAAGGTGCAGAACGTTTCGAGGTCTCAAACTTGAATTATACAGTAAAATCCCTGGAACGGTTTAAAGATAAGGTTGTCTTAATTTCCGGCGGCGGCAATTCCGCAGTGGATTGGGCAAACGAATTGGAGCCGATTGCTGAAAAAGTTTTCGTCACATACCGAAAAGGTGAGTTGGCTGGCCACGAAGCGCAAGTTAAACAATTGATGAACAGCTCAGCCCATTGCCTCCTGAATACCACCATCACAAAATTGATCGCTTCGGACGGACGGGATGCGATTGAGTTGGTGGAACTGACAAACCAGGAAAACGGCGAGGTTTCCTTATTGCCGATTGACGAAGTAATCATCAACCATGGCTATGAACGGGATGCGACCTTATTGGAAGAAAGCGATCTGGATATTGAAATTGCTGACGGCTATTACATCTCAGGCAACGCCAACAGCGAATCATCGGTTCCAGGGCTTTACGCAGCAGGCGATATTCTGCAGCACCCCGGGAAACTGAACCTCATTGCCGGCACTTTCCAAGATGCAGCGAATGCGGTCAATAAAGCGAAGAAATACATCGAGCCGGATGCAAACGGCATCGCGATGGTTTCCTCGCACAACGACGTCTTCAAGAAACGCAATAAAGAGCTTGTCAAACAAATGATGTCTTAATATAGAAGAGGTTCCTCGAGATGAGGAACCTCTTTTTTTATTTATTGAAGAATGGTTGTGCGGTTGGTTCGGTGTTCTTTTATGCCGTGCAGGAAGTAATACAGAACGGCAAAACCAAGTGCTGCAAAAGCTAGAATGACGTACATGGAACTATAGCCGATCAACGGAATGATGAAGCCCAAAACATAAGGCCCAAAACCGAGTCCGGCATCCATAAAGATGAAGAAGGTCGAAGTTGCCAGCCCCATCCGATGCGGCGGCGTCAATTTAACGGCCACGGCTTGAGTCGTGGACTGCATGTTCCCGAAGCCGAGACCGATCAATGCACCCGAAAGCAATAACGTAACGCTATTGCCCGCGGTGCTGAGCAATAGCAAGCCGGCGGCGAAAAGGATAAAGGCTGGATACATGACATAATTGGCTCCTTTGATATCCATCAAACGCCCGGTAAAGGGACGGGAAACCAACACCGCTAATGCATAAACCACAAAGAAAAAGCTGGCGGCGTCGACCAGGTCAATTTCAATGGCATAGAAATTGATGAACGATAGGACGCTTGAATAGCAAAGGCCGACCGCTAACGTAATGACGGCAATTGGAACCGCTTTTGGTTCCAGGAAGTTCGAAAGCTTAAAGCCTTTAGAGTCGTCTCCTTTTGGCGCTTCTTCCAATGGCGGAACTTGCACTAATAAGGAAATCAGGAAACTGATGACGCCTAAAGCAAGGCAAAGCGCAAAGATGGTTTCAAAGCTGGTGCGCTGGCTCATGAACAGCCCGATAAATGGTCCGATGGCCGTTGCCATGGTGGCGCTCATACTGAAATAACCGATCCCTTCCCCTTTACGCGACATCGGAATGATTTGCGCGACAATTGTTCCGGCAGCTGTGCTCGCTAAACCGAGTGTCATGCCGTGCAGCAACCGGGTGACGATGAGGAACGCAGTCCCGAGATGCACGAAGTACAAGAGACTGGTGGCTGTAAATAGGATGAGCCCGATGATCAAGGTCCGTTTGCGCCCGATCTTATCGATATAGCGTCCGATAGCAAGACGCCCGATTAATGTCCCGATGATGAAGATGCCGGTTACGAGGCCGGCTTCACTTGTAGTGGCGCCATATTCTTTAACTGCAAAAGTGGCAATGGTGACCATCAATAGATAGAAGATAAGAATGAGGAAAAAATTGATTCCGGAAGCGGCGATAAAGTTTTTTGTCCATAATTTAGGTTTGTTTTCGTTCATTTCGCTGACTCCTTATTGATTAAATTCATACGGATCGCTTTCATCGATTCGATGATTAGCTGTTGAGTATCTTCAGGAATTCCTTCAAGAATTTCCTGTTCGAACTTATCGATGGTCACCCGTACTTTCTTGTAGACTTTGGTGCCTTCAGCTGTCAGCTGCATGCGTTTTTCCCTGCGGTCTTTGCCGGGGATGTGATCGACATAGCCCAATTCTTCCAAACGGCTGACTGTGCGTGTCATGGTCGGTTTCTCGACGCGTTGGTAATGCGCAAGTTCAACAAGGGTGGATGGGCCTTCATTGACCAAGTAATAAAGAATGGTCCATTGGGCTCTATGTAAACCATGCTTGCCAAGCTCCTGGTTCAGCTGGCTTTCGAATGGTCGGTACATTAACATGTATTGCTGAAAAAATTCCTGAAACGTTTTGATCGGACTCACTCCTTTAGTTAGTTCGGCTAATGGTTAGCTTAGGTAACTAAATAACAATAACAAATTAAAATAAAGTTGTCCAATAGACAAGACCAATAAAAAACGATCCGCCTCTTACAAAAGCAAGAGGTGGATCGTTTTTTTCGTCTTATTCAGCTGGTGCTGCTTCAATTGATGAAGCCACTTTTGTGATGACCAGTTCGCTGCCAAGCATTGGAGATTCTTTTGGAGCTTCGCTGGAATCGGCTTCTGGGCGTTTATGGGACTCTTTGAAAGCGTCGCTGTTTTTCCAAGCGTCAAAACTTTCAAGGTCTTCCCAATACATGTTCACATTCAGCTCATCGTATTCAGTCAAGTTTTGTGTAATCGTCACTTCGACTTTTACAAAACCTTTCATTTGCTGCAAAGCTCCTGGGCGAGTGAAGTTCGGCGCCATTCTTTCGGCAAAGCCGGGTTTCATTTTAATGCGGTTCGTTACGATATACATGAGGCAGATCTCCTTTAATATGATTTGTTTTCGTTTTTCTATTCGTTTCTATTATAACGAAGCGATAAATAGGAATCTATTATTTGCATGAGGCCATATACCAATAACCGGTACGTGCCTTATAATTGTAAGAATATTGTCACGGGGAGCTGCAGATATGAGAAAAGTTGAAGAACGTATCAAGTGGACAGGCAATGAATATTCTTTCGTTAATGAGCCGGATGTAACGGAGTTTAAGGATCTGGTTCTTGGGCGTTTTGGCGGCAACTCGTCGGCAGGGCAGTATAAGAACGAAGACGGCTGCCTAATATGGGCAGATGGCGACAAGCAATGGGAATTCGTTCTGCTTCTGGATGCCCATAAAACAGCGGAGAGTGCAGAACTTGTTGCAAATTGGGTCCAGCAGGGCGAAACAGATTTGCATAAACTATTGAACCATAACATCCATACCGCCTATTTTAAGGAGTTGGAAAACTATTTCGTCTCCCTTTTTGAAGAAGCGCGATTTTTAGATGCTTGCAGGAGCGTTCAAGGAGAGACAGCATGTTTGATTGCGGTTCGAAAAGAAAAATACCTCTGGTGGTTTTCGGTCGGTGATTGCTTGCTGTATTTATTCCACCCTGAATTGATGAAGCTTGGCCAATATGCGGTAAATCAACGCCAGTTTTTTGAGTGGATCGGAGAAGCCAATACTTTCGGAAAGGCCGTTCCTTGCTACTCCAGCGGCACGCGTGAATTGCGGCAAGGGGAAAATCATGTATTCCTTACCACAGATGGTTTGGTTGAATGCCCTGGCCTTCCTTTTGCTGACCCAAAAGCGATTGCCAAAAGCTTTGAAGGGGCAACAAATGAGCAAGGCGTTAAAAAATTATTGAAAACGATACAGAAGCATGGCGTCAGAGACAGCACGACAATTGTATCCTGGAACATCAAGAGGAAAGAAACAGCTGCGATGCCGAGTGATCAATAGGAGGAGAGCGAATGGACGCTGAAAAGTTTTATGGAAAAATGCCAATTATTGAAACGGAAAGACTGATATTGAGGAGTTTAAGAGAAGGGGATGCAGAGGATTTGTTTGACTATGCTTCAGAAGCAAAAGTTTCACGTTTTATGCCTTGGGAAGCCCATAGAACCATTGAAGACTCCAAAGAATTCATCGCCTTTGTATTAAATGCGTACAAGCAAAAAAATAAACTGACATGGGCAATCGAATTGAAAACGGATGGAAAAATGATTGGCACCATCGATTTTGTAAAATGGCTGCCGAAACATTCACGGGGGGAAATCGCCTATACGCTATCGCACCGGTATTGGGGAAAAGGCTTTACAGCAGAAGCTGTAAAAGCACTGCTTGAATTCGGTTTTACAGAAATGCAGCTGAATAAAATTGAAGCACCGATTGTACCGGATAATTTCCAATCGCAGCGTGTCCTTGAAAAAGCGGGAATGAAATTTGAAGGCGTAGCGAGGCAGCATTTTCGGATAAAAGGGCAACTCGTCGACTTAGCGCAGTATTCGATTTTAAAAGAGGAATTTTGAAATGGTCTGAAGAAAGCACAAACGGACAGGAAAAACGCAAAAGATGCCGATAAGATGGAAGCAAGGGGTGAGCAATATGGGGTGGGTAGAATCTTTGCAGCAGGCAATCGATTACATGGAAGCGAATATAACGGAATCGATCAGCATGGAAGATATTGCACGCGAAGCGAATAGTTCGGTGTTCCACTTTCAACGGACATTCTCGATTTTGACCGATATGTCAGTAGGCGAGTATTTGCGGGGCAGGCGCTTGACTTTAGCTGCACATGAATTGGCGAGTACAGACCATAAAATCATCGATATCGCCTCTAAATATGGCTATGACACCCCCGAGGCTTTCACGAAAGCTTTTCGGCGACAGCACGGCGTCACGCCGAGCGATGCGCGAAAGCATGTAGGAGAGCTGAAATCCTATAATCGCCTGGGAATCCAGGTGAATCTGAAAGGGGCAAGTCCGATGAAGTACCGTATTGTGGAAAAGGAAAGCTTTCAGGCAGTGGGCATCAAGGAAGAGTTTTCACTGGTAGACGGAGAAAATATGCAAGGCATCCCGAAAATGTGGGAAAGAGCCAATGCCGACGGGACAAGTGATTTGTTAGCCGGCTTGAACAATGGAGAAATCAAAGGGCTGCTCGGGGTTTGCGATGGCAATACGGATGGCCAAAAAATGGACTATTGGATTGGTGCAGAGTCGACTGAAAAAGCACCGGCTAATCTAACGGCCATTAAAATACCCGCTGCAAAATGGGCGGTATTCGAAGTGCACGGCGCCATGCCGGAAGCCATGCCGATTGTATGGAAGCAAATTTTCTCGGAATGGTTTCCGTCAAACCAGTATGAACATGCACCGTCTCCTGAGTTGGAAGTTTATCCGGCTGGCGATGCTTATCGAGATGACTATTACTCCGAAATTTGGATCCCGTTGAAAAAATAAGAAAAGAAAAGCGGCTGGAGCTTCTCCAAGCCGCTTTTGCCATTCAATTATTTATAGACCACATATGAATTTGCAATGTAATCGTGAAGGCCGCGCTTTTTTTCATTGAAAGCGACCATAATGTAGCCGAAAAACAACAGAAAGCCGGAAGGGATATAGCCTAAATAACGGACTGCTGAACGGAGGAAGCTCATGCGCTGTCCATTAGCATCTACAACTTTAATGCCCATCGCCATTTTGCCGAACGTCGCTTGTTTTTTAGACGAGGTCAGAATTCCGTAGTATAGGATACCGGCTAAGGTAGTGAAAAGGAAACTGTACCATAAATAAGACGATGGAGCGGCAGCAGTATAGAGTTCATTAAACGCATTTTGCTGTGCTTGTATGGCATAGTATTCCTCTTCGGTCATGCCGGTTACTTGCTTGAAAATAAGTTTATCTGCAATGAAAATTGGAATGCCAAGAATAATTCCGTCAATTAGATTCGCAAAAAAGCGGATCCAAAATCCAGCGTAGTTTTTATTCATAAAAATACCTCATTTCGGATAGGTGTCTATTAACTTTAACATAATCTCCCATTACTGATAGGACGATTTTCATTTTTTTGTTTACTTTCCATTCTGTCAAATGCTATTATTAGCAAAATCAAATGCAATGAAGAGAAGAGTAAGTGAGGAATTTCTTCAAAGAGAGCCTTGTATGCTGAAAATGGGCAAGAACCATTCACTGAACCAAAACTCTGAGCAGCGCATCGGAACTGTTTTTCGGGGATGATGCGACAGGAGCTCCTGTTATCGGGCAAGAGTATAAGCAGTGAGAACTGCCGTACTTAATGAGCTTAATATGGCGACATATTAAAGGAACTGGAGTGGCACCGCGATTTTCGAATCCCGCCTCCAAGACAAACAGGTCTTGGAGGTGGGATTTTTTGCGTTTCATGAAAATCGAAAGGGTGGGTGCACATGGCTGAAACACGATGGAGAAATCCAGTAATTTTATTGATGAGCATTGGGATTGCGAATATCGGTGCCTGGATCTATTTAATCGCTTTAAATCTAACGGTGCTAGAAATGGCAGAGGGCTCCGCTTTCGCCGTTGCGGCATTATATGCCATTGCTCCTGCTGCCATGTTAGTGACGAACGGCTGGAGCGGCAGCGTAGTGGATCGGATAAATAAGAAGCGGCTGATGATCGGCTTGGATATTTCCCGGGCAATATTGATTGGGCTGCTGCCATTTATCCACTCACTTGAGATGATTTATTTATTCGTATTTTTATTGGGGATATTAAACGCCATTTTCGTACCTGCATCCATGGTGTATGTCAGCATGCTGCTGGCGCCGGAACAGCGCAAACGCTTCAATTCCTTTCGGAGTCTGGTGGATTCAGGAGCCTTTTTACTAGGTCCGGCAATTGCGGGAGTATTATTCGTCATAAGCACACCGGAAATAGCGATAGAGATAAATGCAGCCGCTTTGTTGGCATCCGGTCTGCTCGTAATGGCTTTGCCGAATTTAGAAGGAAAGAAAGCGAGAGGAGAAAATGCCGAATCGATCTCTTGGACTCTATTAAGAAAAGATCTTGCGATGGTCTTTGCTTTCAGCAAATCTAACCCTAACGTCGCGAGAGTGTATTTGATCTTCAGCGGAATGATGGTAGCTGCCACTGCTTTAGATTCAATGGAAGCGGCTTTTTCCACTGAAATCCTGCAGTTGGAAGAGGATGAATACGGATTTTTAGTCAGCATCGCGGAGCGGAATCATCGCTGGCTCCATTACGACAGCGATTTTTATAAAGAAGCTCGCAGTATCATTTCTTATGCAAATTGGTGCAGCGGGTACGGCTGGCGGATATTTGATTTATGCATTTTCATCGTCTTTCTGCGGTGCTGCAGCCGGTTTCTTTGTGTTGGCATTTGCCCTCGCATTTGCCAACACAGGCTTTCAGACTTTTTATCAAGAGCAGATTCCTGCAGAAGTGTTGGGGAGAGTATCCAGCATCTATGGTCTTGTAGAAGCGATGGGCATTATCGTCCTGACAATGGGATTCGGTTCGGTGTCTTATTTCTTTTCCATCCGGTTGGCTGTCATTATCGGTTGTTTCGGGATAGCAGCTATTGCACTGGTTCTTTGGCGGTTGGACTTTCCAAACAGTAGGGTGCAACAGTTGAATGCAGGAACTTCTTTGAAGAAATCATAGAAGCGGAAGGGCTTGTTGCTTCAAAAATCGGCCTATAAACCGTTCGTAAACATGTGTCCGAATCGGCGGACGTTCGTAAAGTATTTTGACACGTTTACGAACGCTCTTTTCGATCATTTTGGCCCTTTTTAAAGCGTTCGGAAAAGTGTACTTTTACGAACGCTTTCTAGACCAAGGATTCATATTCTTGTAAAATTCACAGAATAGTGTATGGCGCCTGTTGACTCTTCCGTTTACGGTAGAGTTATACTGAAAAGGAAAGAACTATCGGAGGTGTCTTATGTATAGTATTGGAAAAGTAGCAAAAGAATTTAACCTGACTGTTCGGACATTGCGCTATTACGATGAAATCGATTTATTGACACCTTCCCGAATTGCAGATTCAGGTTATCGTTATTATTCAAAAGAAGATATTCTAGTTCTGCAGCGAGTTATTGCCTTAAAGAAACTAGGATTTCAATTGGAACAGGTTAAATCTATTTTGAATGAAAATGACTGGGAGGATATTTTTGAAGAGCAATTGATTATTATTGCAAAAGAAAAAGCACACCTTGATTATTTGGAAAAAATGCTTAGGTTAACCCAGCAACTATCTTTTATTGAACAAGACATAAATTGGACCAACCTATTCCATTACATAGGACAAACGGAAGAAGATCAAGTTAAGCAAATGGCTTATTTGAAAGAATTCTTTAGTGAAAAAGAGAGGGAGGTTTTTAACAATCCCCTATTTCATATGGGTGAGAAGGAATCTATGGAAATAGTTTACTTATTGAGAATAGCCAGGGAACAGAAATATGAACATCCAAGCTCGATGAAATCTCAGACCTTGGCTAGAAAACTTGTTTTGTTTCTTGATGAGGCGTTTAACGGTGATAAAGAACTAATCGAAAAGTATTGGAGGCTACAAAAGGAAGCACCAGAAAAAGGCGGATTAATTTTGGTGGAAGAAAACGTAATTGAATATATTAATAAAATTATCGATTTTTACGAAGCAAATGAGTTTAAGAATGAGGAGTGAATTGAACAAAGGAAACGAGCGGAAGCCCTAAAGGCTGAGAGGAAAAAGTCGGAAGAAATTTTTATATCGGCAAGCAAACAAAGGAGGAAAGACATGATAAATACATCGAAGAACTCTTACTTAATTTATATAACCATAGTCATTCTTGTAGTATCCTCTATATGGATTATTCTATCGAATAACGGGCGTATCATCGTCAGTGCAGACTTTGATGATTCGCTTTTACTGTGGCATCACTGGTTAATAGTCGGGTTACCTTTTATTATTTTATATTTGTTACCATATAAAAACCCAAAAATCCTCTCCTTACAAGAGGAGGAAAAACAGACTCTAAAATCACAAACGCATTATCTATTGATTGCTGCTCTTTTTTATTTTCTCGCTCTAATTATAACGCCTGCTGAACATGTTTTTGACTTTTTTTATATTTACAAACTTGTTTTTCTGCTTTTTGTTCCTCTTATAATTTTCAAATGGAAACCAAAAATAAAACTTCACAGACATTCTGCAAAAAAACAGTGGAAATTTGCCCTCATACCCGTTGTCGTATGGATGTTTATGTATTTTTTCAGTCCATGGAGTTCTTCAGAGTCGAATACATACGAAATGAATTTTCTTATTTTATTGACCGGTGCTTTAGTTTCTTTTTTGCTTAACAGTGTTCTGGAAGAATTATTTTATCGTGTTTGGTTACAAACTCGATTGGAGATTTTTTTAGGAACATGGCCGGCCATTTGTGTAACTGCTTTGTTATGGGCTGTTTGGCACGTTACTATACAGAGCGCAGGCAGTTTTGATGTGACATTAGCAAATTCCATGGCGAACCATGGACTCATGGGCTTGTTTTTAGGACTTTTATGGTCAAAATATCGAAACTTTTGGGTTCTCATCATTGTTCATGGATTAACAAATTTCCCTCTGGAGATTATTAGTAGACTGTTAGGGAACTAATCCCCATTTAACACGAACATCTAATTTTATTGCGAATTAGATGTTCGTGTTTGATTAAATTGTTTAATATACCAGCTTGAAACTACTACTTTTTTTCAGAAAACACACTTATTCTAACGTTAAGTTCATTCGTCTGATTTCAACCCCTTCTTCGAGGAGCAAGATGTCGGCTGATTCATCAGAAATCCATTCAATATCCATGGTCGTGTTCTCTTTGCCTTCCGGGTCAATATTGATACTGCTCATTCTATTTCTTGATTGATCCTCATTTTTTCCATAGTAGGCTTTATGCGCTTTCCCGTCTATTTCCGCTTCAACTAGTTCAATTCGCCATTCTTCATTTGGAGAGACACTGATTAATTCCTTCCTCGGATCTGATGATTCATTAGACTCTTCTGTCGCAAACGCGAAATAGCCAAAGTATCCGAATACAGCTAATACAATGAAGCCTAAACAGCCGATCAACCATTTCATGTTAATTCCACTCCTTTCGTTCCCAATAAATACGTACAAACACTGAAAAAGTTACAAAAAAACCGGACTCTTTTAGGGGGCCGGCGGAGCCGTATGCTGGCTCCAATCAATTTTGACAAACTTATTGAACTCTTTCACAAAGGCCAAGGTCACGGCATCCGTTAGACCGTTACACTGCGTGGCAATGGTGATTTCAAGCATGTTTTGATTTTCTGTTTCTTTGTCATAGTAATCTTCACGGTATAAGAAGGATACGCTATCGGCATCTTGCTCAATCGAACCCGATTCACGAAGACCGGAAATCATCGGACGCTTGTCTTGTTCGCTCCTTACTCTTCTATAACGTGCACCAAGCATCGATGTTGCTTCGAGCATCGTCATTTTGTCGTGTTTCGGCTGATATTCGATCAATTCGGTCACGAGTTCTGGTGTAGAAGAAGCATATGGCTCCAAATAGACAAGTAGCGTATTGTCGATAAATTCTACACCTCGGCGGTGATGATCGAACAGTACCACTTTTTCGGCTCTTTGTAACAGACGTTCGTCAATCATAATACTCGGTACTGGTTTGCGAAATGAAAATAAATTTGTCATCAAATGCTTGGAATTTTACCAAGTGATCACTCATGGGAAATCTGCTTCAATAAACAGGGTGACATTATAACCAAATGTAAAATAGTTGATTTCTGTCATGTATATACGTTCAGTATTACTCCGATATGTGGAAATATGAAAGGTGAAAAGTCATGTATAGTAGCTGGACAAGTTGAATCTGAATCGTAAATCCAAAACAAATCTAGTTTACGTATCAATAATTTATCGGAAGTTCGTTAAAAACAAATACAAGAAAGGAAGAGGGAAGCCAACTTATCAGCTTTTCCTCTTCCTTTCATATAAAATCACTTATGATTCAATACTTGACTGATAAATTGGTATAGCTCGCCATCTATTTCATATTGCAGTTCGTTTCCTGGGTTTTCGGCGTGGAAATGTTCGGCTTGCTTGCGGAAAGTCCTATCGTCTTCGGAAAAGGCATTCACGATGTCATTCCATTTTTTCGCTAAATCTTGTACTTTTTCATCGGAAGGAGAAGCGCCTTTTTCTTTTTCCAAACGTATTTCCTTGATAAGATCGTTAAACTCTTGCTCGGCCTGCTTTAAGAGTTGTTTATCAGCATTCTCATATCTGCTTTCCATGGTATCCAATTGCTGCTTCGAAAAGTATTTTTCCTTATTCATTTTCAGCGCCTCCATTAATTTAGTAAGTTCTGGAATCGACATGGTCCGATTGCTGCGCGCAGCCGATAACGCATTTTCCAGCTCTGCTACTAGTTTTTGCTGAACCTCTATCTCTTTTTTGACGCGGAAATTTGGGTTTGCAAAATCTCTGCAACGGTTTGTTCCTCCGGATTAGACAACAGAAGTTGTATTTCTTCTAACGACATGCCCATCTGCTTTAAGGACAAAATGGGCTGAAGACGGACCAAATCTGCTTTCGTGTAAAGCCGATGCCCTGACTCCGTATACTGAGAAGGTGAAAATAAACAGATTTGATCGTAATAGCGTAAAGTTCGAATCGTTAAACCCGCCAATTCGGCAACTTCTCCGACTTTCCAATGTTCCTTCATTCGCTTAGCCTCCATTTAACAACATTTCTATTCACCAACTAAAACCGAGAAATTCGAAGTTAGAAGAGTTGCTGCATCTCCTTTTGCTCAAACGTGTAGGTTTTCCCGCAAATATGGCAAAAAGCTTCAATGTCTTCCTTTCGTTCAATGCTCCGTTTGATTTCCTCTTCACTCAATGAATAAAGCATGCCATAGAACATTTCTTTACTGCATCCGCAGAAAAATTGACTGGAGCTATGGCCAATAATTTTTGCATCCCCAAACAACTGGGTTAACGCTTCTTCGCTGTCACTCGCTTCTTCAGCGTTTAGTTTACTGAAAATATCCGGATTGGCTTTCACAATCATTTTCACTTCTGAAAGCAGTTGTGGTGGTGCACCGGGAAGCAGTTGTGCATATAGTGCATGGCTGGAAAGAAGGGAACCTCCCTTATCCAACTGAATGTCGGAATAAAGATAGGTCGGCGTCTGATCACTCTGCACAAAATAGTTGGCGATATCATCCGTGATATGTTGATTTGGCATATCGGTAATGCTGGTGAATTGATTCATCTCAGAACCCTTTATGACACGGATCATCCCAGAAGGTCCAATCAAATCTTGCATCGACTTTTCTTCTATATTAGAAGATCTCAAAAGTTCCTCGTTCAGGTATCCTCTGACATTTCCATTGGCTTCGGCTTCCGCAAAAATCTTATGGCGAGTGTTGCTCAACGTTACCTGGAGGCTCATTCGCTGGTTCCCTTTGAGCGTACCAGAGAGTATGCTCATTGCTGATATCGTTTTGCCTAACAGTAGTTTAAGCGGTTTAGGAAGTTCCTGGTTTAAGGCATAGATATCGCGAAGCAACTGGGAATTATCAATAAAATATAGACGAATCTGTTCTTCTTTAATTAATGCCTTAACAATGGCATTTTGCACAACGATTCCCCCTTTTGCAAAAGTAAGCTAGCTTTACTATAAAACATTACCCTACGTAAGGTTCAAGGGGAGAATGAAATTTTCACGATATTTATTTTTAGTTAACATATGAGGGCTTATCGGAAGTTTATATACGAAGTAAAGAACTTGAAAAGCTAGTGACCTCTTTATTTAAGGTTATTGGTCTTTCAAATTTTATGCAGATTAAATCCTGAATTGATACAATTTTTATTTAAAAGTGACATTCATATTTATACAAGCAATTATCAAACAGCTACATAAATTTCATAGAGAAAAAAATACTCGGTAGCCAGTCGACTGGATTACCGAGTATTTTTTAAGTCACAGCCGCTTTTGGGACATCGCTTCGCGCATGCTTTGAAGAGCTTTTTTGCCTTCTTCTCCGCGTGCAATCATCAAGTTCGTATAAAGGGCATCGATCAAGGTGAGCTGAGCAATGCGGGAAGAAAGTGCCTCAGAACGGAAATCCGTTTCTTCAGACGAGGTGTATAAGGCGATATCCGCGTCTTTAGACAGCGGGGACTTGCCGAAATTGGTGATGCAAATAATGGTCACACCTTTTTCTTTTAAGATGCGCAGAACATCAAGGACGTCATTGGTTGATCCGGAATGGGAAATGACAATGGCCGCGTCTCCTTGCTGAAGCTGGGAAGCAGCCATCAGCTGCATATGGGCATCAAGGTTGATGGACACTTGGAGGCCGAGCCGGATGAACTTATGGTAGCCGTCCATGGCAATAGCCGCCGAGCCGCCGTTCCCAAAAAACTCGATTCTTCGTGCCGTTATGACTGCATCGACCGCTTGCTCCATCGCAGAAGCGTCCACGATCTGCAGCGTATCTTCTATCGTCTTGATATTGGAGCGGAAAACTTTTTCCGTGACGCGCTCGACGCTGTCGCCTTCTTCGATTTTTTCATGGATGTCTTTCAGCGGCGCTACTACTTCAGCGGCTAATGAAATTTTGAATGCCTGAAAACCTTTAAAGCCGATCCGCTGGCAGAAACGGAAGATGGTGGACTCAGCTAAGCCGAGTTCATCGGAAATTTGGTTGATGGTCAAATGGATAATATTTTTAGGATCGTTCAAGACATAGTCGGCGATCTTTTTTCTTTTTCGCTGAAGTGGCGGTAACTGCCCCGGATGGCAGCCAGCGCAAATGCCTGTTCTTTCATAAATTCGCGCCTCATTTCTTTGGTGGGTTTCCTTTAATTATAGAATAACATGTTGTGTATGGAAAAATATTTGATATAATATTTTTAATACGGAAAAATATTCTTTTATTCATAGGAGGTTTTATTATGCAAATCGGTGTAATCGGTTTAGGCAAAATGGGATTGAACTTGGCCCTTAACTTGGTGGACCACGGACATAAAGTGATTGGCTACGATAGCCATGCGGCAATTGAAGAAAGCGGTTTCAAGAAAACTTCTTCGATTTCAGAGCTTGTGGAGAAATTGGAAACACCTCGCACAGTATGGCTAATGGTGCCGGCAGGAGAAATTACGGAGTCGGTGATTACGGAACTCACGCCGCTATTGGAAAAAGGCGATTCGATTATTGACGGCGGAAATTCCAATTACAAAGACACGGTGCGCCGTGCTGAGCAATTAAAGGAACAGGGCCTTTACTTTTTTGACTGCGGAACAAGCGGTGGAACAGAAGGGGCGCGCAAAGGAATTTGTTCGATGATCGGCGGAGACGCTGAGAAGTTCAAGGAAATCGAACCTTTGTTCAAAGACATTTCGGTAGAAGACGGCTATTTGTATACGGGAGAACCGGGAAGCGGGCATTTCTTGAAAATGGTGCATAACGGAATTGAGTACGGCATGATGCAATCGATTGCCGAAGGATTTGAAATTCTGAATAAAAGCAATTTCGATTTCGACTACGAGAAAGTGGCGGGCGTTTGGAACAACGGATCTATCATCCGTTCGTACTTGATGGGCTTGACGCAAAATGCATTTTCAAAAGACGAAAAATTGGATGGCATCCGCGGCGTCATGAACTCATCAGGTGAAGGCAAATGGACAGTTGAGACAGCTTTGGACTTGAATGTTCCGGCTCCGGTTATCACATTATCGCTGATGATGCGCTACCGTTCGTTGGAAGATGACACCTTCACAGGAAAAGTCGTGGCTGCGCTGCGCAATGAATTCGGCGGGCATGCAGTAGAAAAAAAGTAAGATAATAAGGCTTTACACAACGAGGAGGGACGAAGATGTCAGGTTCAACATTGATTTTGGTGGCGGTAGCCGGTATTTTTCTTTTATTGTTTTTGGTTATGCGCACGAAATTGCATGCGTTTGTGGCATTATTGCTTGTCAGTTTATTAGTCGGCATTGCGGCTGGCATGCCGCTTGGCCAAGTAATTGAATCGGTTCAAAATGGTATGGGCGGTACGCTCGGATTCGTCGCAGTCGTCGTCGGACTTGGTGCAATGTTCGGTAAAATGCTCGAAGTATCGGGTGGCGCTGAGCGCTTGGCAGGTACGTTGATCAGTAAATTCGGAGAGGAAAAAGCGCCTTGGGCTCTTGGGCTTACCGGATTCATCGTTGCCATTCCCGTTTTCTTTGATGTCGGTTTTATCATTTTGGTGCCGATCGTCTATGGTCTGGCCCGCAAAACCGGAAAGTCGCTTCTTCATTACGGAATTCCGCTGCTCGCGGGTCTTGCCGTGACGCATAGCTTTATCCCCCCGACTCCCGGGCCGATTGCCGTTGCGCAATTAGTCAATGCGGATATGGGCTGGGTTATTTTATTCGGCGCAATTGCAGGGGTGCCCGCAATGATTTTAGCCGGGCCGCTCTTTGGCCGTTACATAGGAAAGAAAATTCACGTCGCCATTCCGGATTACATGGAATTGGAACAGAAAGAGTACGATAAGGAACTGCCGAGTTTTGGTTTGATCACTTTCCTTATTTTGATTCCGCTTATCTTGATTTTGATGAATACGGTTTCAGGGGTTGTTTTAGAAGAAGGAAATACAGTACGGGATATTTTGACATTCCTGGGCCATCCATTTGTGGCTTTGACAATTGCTACATTATTGACTTTCTATATTCTTGGAACGAAACGCGGCTACACACGCCAGGAAGTTCAGGATATCGCGACGAAATCGCTTGAGCCAGCAGGAATCATCATCCTTGTTACTGGAGCCGGCGGTGTTTTCAAGCAAGTTCTGATCGATTCAGGCGTTGGGGAAGTGCTTGGGGATATGATGGCGGGTTCACCGCTGCCGCCAATCGTTCTCGCTTTCCTAATTGCCACAGCTGTCCGGGTAGCGCAAGGATCGGCAACAGTCGCTATGGTAACTGCAGCCGGATTAATTACGCCGCTTTTGGAAATGGTCAATATGACGGGGCCGGCACTCGGTTTAGTCGTTATTGCCATCGCTTCAGGTGCGACGGTTCTGTCGCATGTCAACGACTCGGGGTTCTGGCTAGTAAACCGGTATTTCGGGCTTGACGTGAAGGATACACTTAAATCATGGACCATTATGGAAACTATTATCGGGTTAACCGGATTCGTGGTCGTTTTAATCATCAGTTTCTTCATTTAAACAACTTCGAAAAAGAAAAAGGGGAGATTCCTTTTTCTTTTTCTTGTATCTAAAGGAGGGCTACCATGCCTGAACAAGCATATTACTTAGGAGTCGATATCGGCACGACGTCGACAAAATCGGTTTTATTCAATAAAAAAGGAAATGTTATCGCAAGCGACACGATTCTTTATCCGCTGGATACACCAAGCCCGATTATCGCAGAGCAGGATCCGGAAGAAATTTTCCGCGCTGTCCTGGGGACGATAAGAGAAACGATTCGAAAAAGCGGCATCGGTCCGGATCAGTTGAAGTTGGTATCGTTCAGTTCGGCGATGCACAGCTTGATCGCAATCGACAGTGAAGGGGAATTGCTGACGAAAAGCATCACGTGGGCGGATACGAGAAGTTCAAGGCATGCGAAAAAAATCAAGGAACAGCAAGATGGACACGAAATTTACTTGCGCACCGGAACGCCGATCCACGCAATGTCGCCGCTTGCGAAATTGGTTTGGCTGAAAGATGAAAAGCCGGAAGTTTGTGAACGGGCGGCTAAATTTATCGGCATCAAAGAATACGTCTTCTTTAAGCTTTTCGGCGAATATGTCGTCGATCATTCCATCGCTTCTGCTACCGGCTTATTTAACCTGGAAAAGTTGGACTGGGACCGGGGAGCACTCGAACTGGCAGGTATTTCACCAAACGAGTTGTCGCGTCCTGTGCCGACAACCCACCAGATGAAGGGAGTCTTGCCGGAGTATGCCGCGTTCATGGGGATTCCTGAGCAGCTGCCGTTTGTGGTAGGTGCGAGCGACGGCGTCTTAGCGAATCTCGGCGTGAACGCCATCGAACCGGGCGTCATCGCTGTCACGATCGGCACAAGCGGGGCCATCCGCACCGTTTCACCTGTTCCGAAAACAGATCCAAAAGGGCGGACGTTCTGCTATGCTTTGACGGAAGACCACTGGATTATCGGCGGTCCCGTCAATAACGGCGGCATCGTGCTGAGGTGGCTGCGGGACGAGTTCGCATCCTCTGAAGTCGAAACGGCCAAACGCTTAGGAATCGACCCTTACGACGTGCTGACCAAAATTGCATCGACTGTCAATCCGGGATCGGACGGCCTTCTGTTCCACCCGTATATGACCGGTGAACGGGCGCCGTTATGGGATGCCAATGCACGGGGATCGTTTTTCGGCCTCAGCATTCACCACCAAAAACAGCATATGATCCGTTCGGTTTTGGAAGGCATCGTCTACAATCTGTACACGGTCCTGCTTGCGGTTGAAGAATTGACGGGTGAACCATTGCGCATCCAGGCATCCGGCGGCTTTGCCCGTTCTGAAATGTGGCGCCAGCTGATGGCGGATGTGTTTGATAAACCGGTAATCGTGCCGGAAAGCTTCGAAAGTTCTTGTCTTGGGGCTGTCGTGCTTGGCATGTACGCCCTCGGCGAAATAAAAGATTTCTCCATCGTTTCGGAAATGATCGGAGAAACCCATACCCACTATCCCGAAGCTGCAACGAGTGAAATCTACCGTGAATTATTGCCGATCTACATTCGCTTGTCGCGTTTGCTGACGGAAGAATATGAAAGCATTTCTGAATTCCAGCGAAAGCATTTAGAAGGATAGGAAAAAAGCCGAAACCGGATAAAGGTTTCGGCTTTTATTGTTGATATGGAGTGGTGGGTGGAAATATTTTCTATTATTTTATTTGAAAGCTGCATTTTCTCCATGGCTATGAATTTGCGCGCGTTCAAATGAAAATGCGCGCGCTCACTGAAGTTTGCGTGCGTTCAGACAGAAATGCGCGCGTTCAAAATCATTTACGCGCGTTCGTCGTAGATTCGACCACTTTTCTCAAAAATTTTTAAAACAATAAAATAATATTCTAATATAAACCAAATCCAAAACAAAATAAATTCATCGTCATTCCCGCCTCAATACACGATCCGATTAATTATCAGAAAATATCTATAATTTACCAATCGTTTCTGCTACGATAAAAGAAGAAAGAATAGGGGACTGCAAAGGGGATGTCGGCGTGGGATATGATGCGATTATAGTGGGGGCAGGTTTAGCCGGATTGGTGGCAGCAGCGGAAATTGCGGATGCAGGAAAAAGGGTTTTACTATTGGATCAAGAACCTGAAGCATCTTTTGGCGGCCAAGCGTGGTGGTCATTTGGCGGATTGTTTTTAGTGGATTCACCTGAACAGAAACGCATGGGGATCAAAGATTCGAAAGAGCTTGCATGGCAGGACTGGCTTGGGGCAGCCGGTTTTGACCGCGAACAAGACGAAGATTACTGGGGAAGAAAATGGGCGGAAGCCTATGTGGATTTTGCTGCGGGTGAAAAGCGGGCGTGGCTAGCGAGTATGGGCGTAAAGTTTTTTCCTGTCGTCGGCTGGGCAGAACGCGGCGGCTATTTAGCGGAAGGCCACGGCAATTCCGTACCGCGTTTCCATATCGTGTGGGGTACTGGCCCGGGGATTGTGGCACCTTTTGAACGCCGTGTACGCGCGCACATGAAAGCAGGATTGGTCGACTATAAGCCGCGCCATCAAGTGGATGGACTGGTAAAAGAAGGCCATGATGTTACAGGAGTGTTTGGTTCGGTGCTTGAACCAAGCGAGGCAGCAAGAGGAGAAGCGAGTTCCAAAAAAGTGGTCGGGGATTTTCTGTATCACGCAGAAGCGGTCGTAGTGACAAGCGGCGGAATTGGCGGGAACCATGAATTGATTCGGAAGAATTGGCCGGAGCGGCTAGGGGCAGCTCCTGAAAATATGCTGTCGGGTGTCCCTGCCCATGTGGACGGGCGCATGCTCGCCATCACTGAAAAAGCAGGCGGGCGGCTTGTGAACCGGGACCGGATGTGGCATTACACGGAAGGCATTAAAAATTGGAATCCGGTCTGGCACAAGCACGGCATCCGGATTTTGCCGGGGCCGTCATCGATGTGGTTCGATGCTACAGGCAAGCGTTTTCCGGCGCCGAACTTTCCGGGATTCGATACTTTAGGAACATTGGAAACGATTCAAAAGAGCGGCTTCGATTATTCGTGGTTCATTTTGACGCAGGCGATGATCGAAAAGGAATTTGCTTTGTCCGGTTCGGAACAGAATCCCGATTTAACCGGCAAAAGCATCCCGCAAGTGCTTTCGCGCGTGCGAAAAGGGGCGACTGCACCGGTTCAGGCGTTCATGGACAAAGGGGAAGATTTTATTGTTGCCGATTCGTTAGAAGAGCTGGTAGCCGGAATGAACCGGTTGACCGGCGAAAATCTGGTGGATGTTAAAGAAATCGAACGCCAAATTGTTGCACGGGACCGGCAAATGGACAATGCGTTTACGAAAGACCTTCAAATTACTGCGTTGCGCGGAGCTAGAAATTACCGGGGCGACCGGCTGATCCGGGTAGCGGCGCCGCATAAGATGCTCGATCCGAAAAAAGGTCCGCTCATTGCGGTCCGTTTGAATATCGTCAGCCGCAAAACGCTTGGCGGTTTGCAGACCGATTTGTCAGCCCGTGTCCTTGATGAGGCCGGCCAACCGATTCCCGGGCTTTATGCTGCAGGGGAAGTCTGTGGTTTTGGCGGCGGCGGTGTCCATGGCTATCGTTCGCTTGAAGGAACGTTTCTCGGCGGCTGCCTGTTTTCAGGAAGAGTGGCAGGCCGTGCAATAGCAAACAAACAAAAATAACGCTAGAAAGGGGAAGATTGATTTGAGTACTTATCCGAGCGGCTTGCCGCCTGAATACACTTCTCAGTTCACTTCGGAATTCTGGTGGAGCATGGCATTTTTCTTGATTGGGAGTGCAGTGGTGATTTTCCTTTTGAATATGCTATTAAGAAAAATGTTAGGCGTCGAGAAAAGAAAAAGATTCTCTAATAATTATGTAAATGAAAAGCATCAAAGAATCGATTGGACCATTCGGATGGTGGCAGTATTTGCGGTTGTCATCACTGCCATTTTTGCGTTCTATTCCATTCAGATTTACATGATATTCATCTTTGTCATCTTTGGTGCCATCCAGGAAACGGTCCGGGCCGTCATGGAGAAAAAGTATGCTGAAAATCCGAATGATTACCTTTTCACTTTGATTCAATTTCCATTGTCGATCATCGTAATTTTCACTTTGGCTTATGCGGCGTTTCCTGAGGTTTTTGGAGAGTTGCTAAGCGCCTAGGAAAGAATGGAGAGTGAATAAAATAGTAAAGGAAGAGGAGCATGACCATAAAACAAAGCGATTTTTCAATACGTCCATATAAAGAATCCGATTTTCCAGCCATTCACCAATTAAATCAAAAAGAAGGCTGGACCAATCTGGCAGCTAAACAAGACGAAACGAAATCAGCCTGGAACCATTCCCAAATCGCTTTTGTAGCGGAGCGAGATGGAGAAGTCATCGCCTGCGTAAGAGGGTTGACTGACGAATCGATTAGTTTGTATATATGTGAACTGCTAGTCGATGAAAAAGAACGCGGCAAAGGCATAGGCCAAGCGTTGTTGGCATATGTGCATAAACTTTATCCGAAAACACGGATGGAGCTGCTCGCGAGCACGACTTCACAAACATTCTATGAAAAACAGAAATTCCGTCCCTTCTATGGATTTCGGAAAACACTAGAGGAATTGGAAAGCCCCGTTGATTCTAATGAAGCATAGGGGAATACGATTGCTCCTATCTCTGTCTTTGCGCTAGCTTCGCCACAAAAAGGAGTTGTCCCAAAATTAATTTGGGACAACTCCTTTTTGTACTTTTCTATTGAAGTAGTAAAAAATGTGTTTACAAAGATCCGGAAAAAGGGAAATCTAAGACATTACATGACGAACAGCCCCTTTTGAAAGCTTAACGTTAAGAAAAAGGGAATTATAGCCGATAAAAAGAGGGATGAGCATGAGCCAATTTAAAGTTTATCTGTTGCTGGTTGCTATTATGTTTATATGGGGCGTTAATCTTCCAGCGGTAAAATATTTAACTGCACAAATGGGACCTGTCACCATGACTTCACTCCGTATTTTTTTAGCGGCGTTAATGGTCTTTGGCGTCCTGTTTTCATTTGGCATGGTCCGAAAACTCACAGCTAAAGAGTGGCGGTACGTAGCGGTCGGATCGCTGCTCAATGTCGTCATCCACCATTACTTTATTTCGGTTGGGCTTTCTTTAACTTCCGGAACAAACGCCGGATTGATTCTCGGGACCAGCCCTATCCTGACGGCTATCTTCAGTTTGGCACTGCTTCGCATGCGGCCGTCGAAACTGCAGTGGATTGGCCTAATGCTCGGGTTTATCGGCGTATCCGCGACCGTATTGTCCGGAAATAGCGAAACGAGCCGAGTATCTATAGGGGATGTATACATATTACTCGCCATTCTTGGCCAGGTGTTGAGCTTTTTGGTCATCAGCAAAGCTTCTGAAACCTTGGATCCAAGGCTGCAAACAGGCTATATGTTTCTTGTGGGATCGGCTGGCCTGTTTATAATCAGTTTGATCCAAGAGCCCGGGGAATGGCGGATGTTCGCTGAAATGAATGCAGCATTTTGGCTATTGGTGATTGCCTCCGGTGTGATTGCGACGGCACTTGGCCATATGCTTTATAATTATTCACTGGGCCAAGTCGGGCCGCCAAAAGCGGCAGTTTTCATTAATTTAAATACATTATTCGCTTTGCTCGGTTCTGCGGTTTTTCTTGGGGAAACGATTACAGCCGTACATTTGGCAGGATTTGTCGTCATTATGTTTGGGGTGCTTTTTGGTTCAGGCGCTGCAGAAGAACTCTGGCGGATGAAAGTCCGGAATGCGAATCGAAAAAAAGCGCTATAATTGAGCAGCACAAGTTTTTTTGAATGGAGTTTGAATAGATGAACATTCATCGCGTGAATGGAAGTTATATAAGTGAGGCTGATCGGTTGAAGGCCCGTTTCTACAGTTTAATCGGGTATGTCATCGGTTGGGGAAATATTATCGGCGGATTGGCTTTTGGATGGTTTGTAATCGCCAGTGAGCAGGGCGCGACTTTTAGCGAATACCCGGTGCCTCTCGCCATGCTTATTTTAGGCGGATTTTCGCTATGGCTTGGGAAGACTACGATTCAAGGTACGGTTAAAGAGCATTTATACGCCATAAATTACGTATCGATTCCGCTTATTTTGTTTTATTTTATCGATGAAGTGGCGGTTTCGATTTGGGCCGTCGTCTTTTTATATTTGATGGTGGCTTTGATCCTTCAAAGTTTTTTGCTGGTTTCCTACGTGCTGGCGGTTTCACTCGCTGTATTAGTGAGCTTGATCGTCCTCGTGCCGGAGGAGCTAATGGTCGTGATTGGTACAGATCATCATCTTTTCCGCTTGGCTTTAATGATTTTGGCTGCAGGGCTCGCCTATTGGGGGCTGAAATCGATGAACAAACGGGAAAAGATGCTTTTTCACTATATGGATCAAGCGGAAGAGATGGCTTATCAGGATCCCTTCCTGAAAATCCCGAACCGGATGGATTTTAACTTATACATAGATTACATGCTAAAAGAAAAGCATTTCATTGTCGGCAAAATTGAAATCAATCATTTTCAATCGGTTTATGATGTGCTGGGGCATCAAAAAAGCGATGAATTGCTGAACTTAGTCAAAGTTCGCTTGGAAGATAAGCTGACCGGCCATTCCTATTTGGCAAAAGCGGAAGGCAGCACATTTTTGATTGCTGTAGAAAATAATTTTGCAAAAGAAGAAGTCGTTTCCTATTTTCAAGATATTCTCCAGGTCTTGTCAGCACCTTATGAATTGAAAAATCACAATTACATGCTGACATTCAGCATTGGGACGAGCTGCTCCAAAACAGATGGCCAGACCAGCGATGAATTGATGCGCCATGCACAATTTGCGCTGGATAAAGCGAAAGATTCGGGCATCAACCGCTGGGTGTATTGTTCTGAAGAAATCAAACGCGATAGCATGAACCAAGTAAGAATTTCTGAAGCTTTATACCAAGCGGATTTGGAAAAGGAATTCTGTGTTGTCTATCAGCCTCAAGTTCAATTGGAGACAAACCGCATGGTGGGAGTCGAAGCGCTCGTGCGCTGGCAGCATCCGGAAATCGGCACCATCTCTCCAGGAGTCTTTATCGAGATTGCGGAGAAGAACGGCTTCATTGTCCCATTGGGCAATTGGATTTTAGAGCGGGCATGCCGGCAAGTACAGGAGCTTACGGGGGTTTCCGAAGAGCCGCTGAAATTGGCGGTCAATGTCTCCTTTATCCAGATTCAGCAAGAGCATTTTGTGGAAGAAACGCTAGCCATCCTGAAAAAAACGGGATTCCCGCCGGAAAATCTGGAAATTGAATTGACGGAGCGGTCGCTGTTTGAAAACCGGATGGAAGATCTTCAAAAAATCGAAGAACTGAGGTCCCATGGCATCCGCATTGCCATCGACGATTTCGGAACCGGCTATTCTTCTTTCGGCATCTTAGCTAAGGTCAAAGTCGATAAAATCAAAGTGCCGCGCGAATTCATCGACCGGGTCGACAGCAACCAAAACAGTCAGCGCATCGTAGAGACCATCACCTCGATGGCAGAGCGTTTCGAGTTGACCTGCCTTGCCGAAGGCATTGAGCGGGAAGAGGAAAGCACGTTTCTCCGTCAGCTCATCTGCCAGGAAGTCCAGGGCTATTATTACGCTAAGCCCGTTGAAATCCATCAAATCAAGCAATGGAATAAACCCAAAGAAGAATTTTCGATCGAACTTCAGTAAAAATAACCATTCAAGCCGGTCCATCAAAGGACCGGCTTTTTATTTAATCAAAATGAAAGTTTCATGTGGAACATGGAAGTTAGGGAATTGTGATAAAGTTGAATGACAAGATGATTCTAGCAGAAATGGGGAGAAGTATGGAAAGTGAAAAAATTGTTTTGCGAAAATTGACAGAAGCGGACTTGCCGGATATTTTAGCAGTGGAAATCAAGAACAAAGACTTATTTGAACAATTTTCAGTAACGCGGAGTGCGGATTACTACACCTTAGAAGGACAGGCAGCGAGGCTGCAAAGGCAAGAAGAAAACCGCCAAAAAGATAAAGAGTATAATTTCGGGATCATCTTAAAAGACGGGACTTTGATCGGCAGCATCAACTTGGTTCAAGTGGTTCGCGGCCCTGTTCAAAGTGCCATCATGGGCTACACCGTAGACCAGGACCATAACGGCAAAGGCTATGCCACAGAAGCCGTGAAGCTGCTCGTCAACTATGCATTTGAAGAATTATTGCTGCACCGCATCGAAGCAGGGGTCAAGCCGGATCATATCGCGTCCATCCGGGTTCTGGAGAAAGCAGGCTTCCATAAAGAAGGGATCAGCCAGAAAAACGTTCAGATCAATGGCGTCTGGGAAGACCACCAAATGCTTGCCATCATCAATCCGAACGATTAACGGAAGGCGTGCAGGTCAACTTCTTTGACAGGCTAAAGGCTGCGTGATAAATTACTCCTTGTCAACTTACTAAAAGTAAGTGTAAACAGAGGAGGCATTTCCATGTCAGTAAACGTAGAATCACCCTTATATAAAGTAATGAAAGAAAGAAAATCGGTGCGTATTTACGATCCGAGCTTCAAAATCGAAAAAGAAGAACTGGAAGAAATGCTGACAATTGCAACAAGTGCTCCGTCTTCTAGCAATCTTCAAGCTTGGAACTTCATCGTGATCCAAGATCAAGACGTTAAAAAAGAATTGCGCGCTATTGCGAATAACCAAGCGCAAGTCGAGCAATCATCAGCTGTTATTGCGGTACTCGGCAATATCGACGCATACAAAAACGTTGAAAAAATCTACACGCAAAATGTAGAAGCCGGACATATGGATGAGTCCATTAAAGAACGGACTGTCGCTAATACGTATGCAATGTACCCGAACGCACCTGTTGAAGCGCGAATGAATATCGCAGCATACGATGCTGGGCTTGTCTCCATGCAATTGATGCTGATTGCAAAAGAGCGCGGATACGATACAATCCCAATGGGCGGTTTCGACAAAGCGAAATTTGCTGAGAGATTCGAACTGCCGGAACACCTTTTCCCGATCGTCTTGATTGCTGTCGGAAAAGCGGCGGCTCCAGCTTTCGGAACAACGCGTCTGCCGTTAGAAGAAGTAGCAAAATTCATCTAAAACAAAACCTGAACTGCCGGCCGGCAGTTCAGGTTTTTTTATTGAATCGCGGCCAATCGGCGGAGTTGGGCGTATTTATAGAGAAGTTGGGAGTATTTCAGTTAAAGTTGGGCGTATTTCAACTAAAGTTGAGAGTATTCCAGTTAAAGTTGGGAGTAAAAGAAGGAGCCGCCATTTACGGACGGAAAAAACTGCGAACTTCCGAGCGAGGCAGGGGAAACAGCCGGCCGTGGCGAAAACAGGTAGATGGATTCGTTAACTTGAGGAGGCAACCTAATGGCATTTCCTATATTTGAAACGGAACGATTGAATTTAGTACATATTACACAGCGCTACAAAGACGAGTTTTTTGATATCATGTCACGGGATGAAGTGACAAAATACTACGGGAGCGAAAGTTTAACCGATCCGGAAGAAGCAGCCCGTCTCATTGATGCCTTTCAGTTTGGATATGAAAGCGGACGAGGCATGCGCTGGGGAATCATCTGGAAAGAGAGTGGACAATTTCTGGGGACGGTCGGATTGAATAATTTGAATGTCCGTGCAAAGAAAGCGGAGGTCGGCTACGAACTGCATCCGGACTTTTGGGGGAAAGGGATTACGAAAGAGGCGGTCAGTGAGATCTTGCGGTATTGCTTTGAAGAACACGAGTTGTACCGTATCGGAGCCGTGACTTTCCCGGAAAATGAACCATCTAGCGGGCTCTTGAAGAAACTAGGTTTCAGCGAGGAAGGACGTTTGCGCGGCTACCTCTATCAAAAAGGCGAATCGCATGATGCATTGATTTTTTCATTGTTGAAGCCGGAATGGGAGGAAAGAACATGAAGCAAATTATCGCGCTTGGTGGAGGCGGCTTTTCCATGGAGCCGGATAACCCGTTATTGGATCAATACATTCTTCAGCAATCTGGAAAAGCAAATCCTAAGATTTGTTTTATCCCGACAGCAAGTGGCGATTCGGAATCTTATACGCAGCGTTTCTATGATTTTTTTGAGAAGCAGGCATGTTCGCCTTCGCACCTTTCTTTATTCAAGCCGCCTGCCGGAGACCTTGAGGAATTTGTCATGGATCAGGACATTCTCTACGTCGGAGGCGGCAACACAAAAACCTTTTGGTTTTATGGAAAGACTGGGGATTGGACGGCATCATCCGAAAAGCTTGGAAACAAGGGACGGTGCTTGCGGGAATCAGTGCAGGGTCTCTCTGCTGGTTCGAAGATGGCATCACGGATTCTTACGGGGAACAGTTGGAGCCGATTCACTGCCTCGGTTTTTTAGAAGGCAGCAATTGCCCGCATTACGACGGCGAAGAAAATCGACGGCCGGTATATCAGCATTCAATTGCATCGGGAGCGATAAAAGGCGGAATTGCTGCAGATGATGGAGCCGCTTTGCATTATATCGGAACGGAACTCCACCAAATCGTCAGTTCAAGGCTGGCTGCAAAAGCGTACCAAGTTTCTTTTGATGGGGCTTTGCAGGAAATGGAATTGCCAGTCGTTTACTTGGGCAACCGGAATGACTGAGGAGAAAAAGATGAAAAACGAAGAAGATATTTTACGCGCGATCCAAGCGGACGGTTGGATGATGGCTGTACTCGAGACAGCGGAGCGACTGAATCTGCCGGATTGGTGGATCTGTGCAGGCTTTGTCCGGACCAAAATCTGGGATGAATTGCATGGCTTTAACGAACGGACACCGCTTGGAGATATTGATGTGGTTTACTTTAATCCGGAAGCGGTGGATGAAGCGGAAGAGAAGCGCTATGAAGAAAAGCTCCGTCAGCTGATGCCGGATTTGCCTTGGTCGGTGAAGAATGAAGCCAGGATGCATCACATCAATAACCTTCCGCCATACGCATCTTCTATCGATGCCATTTCGAAATTCCCGGAAACGGCAACGGCGCTTGCCGTTAAATTGGACGAGCGAGGGCAATTGGTTTTAGCAGCTCCTTGCGGATTAAACGATGTATTGAACTTCATCGTGAAACCGACACCGCATTTTAGTGAAAATAAAGAACTGAAAGCGATTTACGAAAAACGCTTGAAGACAAAGGACTGGCTTGTAAAATGGCCGAAATTAACGATTGACCAGATGGACAAAAACAGTTAGCGAAAGGACCTTTCACCATGAAAATACAGACAGAACGATTGGATTTCCGCTTCTATCGCGACGAGGATTTCGAATTCCTTTATTCCATGCTGTCGGACCCGGATGTCGTTCGCTATATCGGCAATGGCCAGACGCGGACTCGTGAAGGCGCAATGGAATTTTTGTACTGGATTTACCGCTCTTATCGGGAAGATCCGGACTTCGGTTTGCGCGTGCTTGTCCGGAAAAGCGACGGACAGCCCATCGGACATGCGGGCCTTGTCAGACAAACAGTCGAAGGGCAGCCGGAACTTGAAATCGGCTATTGGATCGCCAAGGAATTTTGGGGGCAAGGGTATGCAAAAGAAGCAGCAAACGGCCTCCGCTATTACGGCACCCATTACCTTGCCAAAAAACGCTTCATTTCCCTCATCCAGCCCGGGAATATCGCTTCGCAAAAAGTAGCCGAATCGATCGGCATGGCGTTCGAGAAAAAAATTGTCATGAATGAAAAAGAAGTATGGGTTTATGCGTTGAAAGTTTGAGAATATTTTTCTGTAAAATTATGCTAATATTTAATTAACAATGAAAGGTGGAGATTAAAATGAAACAGGCAAAATTAAGTAAAAGACAAACAAAACGAGGACAACAGCGCACCAACTGAAGAGTGGAGAATACTCTCGGTTTGGTTCAGCTAACAGGAGGAGTATTCAATGTTAAACAAGCAAGGTTTTGATTTATGGGCAGGGCAGTATGACAAGACGGTTCAACTGAGCGAAGAAAATAACCAGTACCCGTTTGCCGGTTACAAGGAAATCTTAAATACAATTTATAACGAAATTAGAGAACGGGAAAATTCAGAGGTGCTGGATATCGGTTTCGGAACAGGGATACTGGCGAGCCGGTTATATGAAAACGGCCACCAAATCGACGGCATCGATTTTTCATCGGAAATGATTGCCATTGCGAAAGCGAAAATGCCGGAAGCGAATTTATTGGAATGGGACATCACGGAAGGCTTGCCACACGAGCTGGCAGGCAGAAAATACGACGCGATTGTCAGCACTTACGCTTTGCATCATCTTTCGGATGAACAAAAAGTGGACTTCCTGAAGAATCTTCGGCCACTGCTTAAGGCAGAAGGCAAAATCTATATTGGGGATATTGCGTTCCAAACCCGTGCAGACTTGGAGAAATGCCGAAAAGACAGTGAAGGCTACTGGGATGAATCGGAGCATTATTTCGTCTACGAGGAAATAAAAAACAGTCTGGAAAATCTTTTCCATTGTGAGTTTTATCCGCTTTCCCATTGCGGCGGTGTCATTGTACTGGATCCAGAGGCGACTAGATGGAAACGGTGAAAATCGGACCGTGGACAGTGAAACTCGATACGGAAAAAACACGCGATTTTTATAAAAAACACCATCGCATCATCGAAGATTGCAGCTGCCGTCACTGCGAGAATTACAGTTTGGCTGTGGACTCATTCCCGGAACAAGTGCAAACTCATTTTGAACGGCTCGGCATCGATCCGCAAAAAGAAGGCGAAGTTTTTGTAGGAGAAGATGACGGGAAGGATATGCTTCTTTATATGGGGTTTTACCACGTGGTCGGCGAACTGATCGAAGGGCCAAAACAGGCAGTGGCCGAAGAAGATGGATTGAGATTTTATTTTTCAGACCAAACTGATTTAGTGCCGGAAGGATTTCCGGAACCGGTCCTGCAATGGGAATTTGAACTGGAAGTGCCGTGGCTTCTTGAGAAAGAGAAGAGGGATGCTTATGAATAAAGTGCGAATGGACAGATTCACGTCCTTCATGGATAGCCATTTTCCGGATTTGACCTTGTTGCCTGCCTTGTTTTATTCGTGGCCAATCGGCATTCGTTTTGAACTGGGCACTCACTGGAACAAAGGTTTAGGCTATGAAGGCAGCCCTTACCTTGAAAAAGTCTATAGCCGGGCCATTCGTTTATTTGAAGCGGGGCACGGCGAACAGGATGAATTGTACATCGTCACGCATGTCTCGGATTTTGGCCAGTTAAAGCGAAACCGCAAGAAGCTGATGATGATGCGCTATGTCAAAGAGAAATCGTTGCGTTACCGCTTGATGCATCAAGAATGGCCGTACGAGATTCCGGAAGACAATAAGAGCGGAAACTGGAAAACCCATCGTTTCGTATTGCCGTGCCGGCGAAGCGAGATGGATTACCCGGGTTTATTGAAGGAATGCTGCAACGAAGACATGGGATTTAAAAAGACGGTCTATCAAGAGGTCTATATTGTTAATAAAACCCGGAAAACCGTTTTCCATGTGTACGACGACCGAGGTTGCGACTTGATCGCCGCGTCTGCCGAAGCCATCCGGCCGATGTATGAAACCTTCAACGGCTGGATATTGGATTACGACCGCTTGCAAATCGATCAAGTTTTCAATGGAGGGAACACGATGAAGCCGGTAATGAAGAGAAGCGACCTGAAAAGCAAAGAGGACATCTGGAATGCCGTAATCTTAGCCATCAGCAATGTGGACTTTCCTTCCGGAGATCCGGCCGCCGATGAACTTTCCATCCTTTTTCAGTACTATTCCGAGAATGAAAGCGGCGGGCATGAAATTTTGCTGAATTGGGGCAGTGAATCCATTGAAGAGCAGGGCATTGATGCTTATCTCGAGAAACTCACATCGATCTTGGAGAAAATTGGAGCGGGCGAATACGCAGCAATCGAGCAGCGCTACTTGAAGGGAATCTGGCAGCTCTACAAGGAGCTGGAACAAGACGAACAAAAAGAAGACGCTTTTCTAAAAGCGGTTGAGCAGGCAGATCGAGCTTACCAAGCCCTTGGAAAGCAATTGGAGAACAAGATGGAAGCGTATTTTGTGGATGTTTATCCCAAGTTAATTGAAATCGTCGAAAGATCGACAAGAGAAAAAGGCTGATTCTTAGATGAATCAGACTTTTTCTATGGGTTTCTTGGGTGCGGACAGTAAAACAGCGAAAACGGACAGTATTTCGCGCTTTAAGGCAAGTAAGTTTACTATTAGACTGTACATCAGCCAAAAAGTTCATGGGGAAAAATAAAAAATTTCACCAGAAATAGCCGTTTGTCAGACTATTGCCATTTCTGCTATAGTACGAGTAAGGGCGGTATCATTGTTGAACTGCACCTGGCAATCCCATTTTCAACAAATGAATAGTTCTGCCTTGATCTTGATATGACAGGGACGGAGAAAACCAATTAACGTAAATTTCTGTCCGTCTGTCCATTTTTGGATTAGACGGGCTTTTTTGTCGGTTTTCCTCCCGGAAGGAGAGAAAAAAATGAAGAACACCGCATCATTCAGCAAAATGAAAGCACAAAATGAGAAGATCGCCATGCTGACAGCGTATGATTACCCATCGGCGAAATTGGCGGAAGAAGCTGGCATCGATGTCATTTTAGTGGGAGATTCGCTCGGCATGGTCGTGCTTGGCTATGATTCCACGGTGAAAGTGACAGTCGAAGACATGATCCATCACGGCAAAGCTGCACGCCGGGGCGCACCGGATACTTTCCTTGTCGTCGACATGCCGTTCGGTTCATTCCATGGCAGCTTGGACCGCACTCTTGAAAATGCTATCCGAATCTTTCAGGAGACAGGGGCAGAGGCTTTGAAACTCGAGGGGGCCGATGAAGTGATCGACGTCATCCGTTTACTGACGCGCACCGGTATTCCGGTAGTAGGGCATCTAGGCCTGCTGCCGCAGACAGCCGGCGTTCTCGGCGGTTATAAAGTACAAGGCAAAACGGCAGATGCAGCTCAGAAATTGATCGAAGATGCCAAAGCCTGTGAAGCGGCAGGTGCTTGCATGGTCGTACTTGAATGCATCCCGTACCAATTGGCGCGTGAAGTCACGGCGGCTGTATCGATTCCAGTTATCGGGATTGGCGCCGGCGCCGAAACAGACGGCCAAGTGCTGGTTTATCACGACACATTGAAATACGGCTCGCACCATTTGCCGAAATTCGTCCGTTCCTATGCAGAAAGCGGAGAAATCATGAAAAACGGCTTGACGGCTTATGTAGAAGAAGTGAAATCCGGGGCATTCCCTGCTGAAGAACACCGTTTCACGATGAAAGAGGAAGAACTCCAGCAATTATATGGAGCCGGAAAATAGTAAAAAGCCCTGCTTGAAGGTTCAAGCAGGGCTTTTGTTTGGTTTATCTGATGTATGGAGCAGGGTTTACTGCATTTGAACGTGCACCGTTCCAAGATCCGATATGGATTTCAAAGTGAAGGTGAGGACCGGTTGAACGTCCTGTACTGCCGACTTCTCCCACTTTTTGCCCTTGGGAAACAGATTGGCCGACAGAAGCGCCAATCGAGCTCATGTGTCCGTAAACTGTTGCGTAAGACCGTCCGTTAATGGAGTGGGTCATGATGACAACATTGCCGTAGCCGTTCATATAGCCGGCATAAGTGACATAGCCGCTTGCTGCAGCGACAATCGGTGTGCCTGTTACATTGGCGATATCCATTCCAAGATGCGATTCCGCACCTGCCCCGATGTCGCGTCCGCCGAAGCCGGATGTGAATCTTCCTGGAGCCGGTTGGATAAAGTTGGCGCTGCCTGCTGCCGGTGCGACATAAGAAGAACCGGAGCTTGCGCTTTTAGCTGCTGCCGCTTTACGGGCAGCTGCTTCTTTTTTCTTGCGCTCTGCTTCAGCTTTGCGTGCAATTTCAGCTAGACGTGCTTGCTCTTTCGCGATTTTCTTTTCCAAGCTTGCGCTTAAGTTAAGGGCTTCATCGCGCTGTTTCTCCAAAGTGGATTTTTCTTTAGCCAAACGGTTTTGTTCAGCTTTTAAATCTTTCTCAAGCCCTGCCTGTTCTTTTTTCTTGGCATCAAGCGAGTTTTTCAATCCGACCAATTCGGCTTTTTGCTTTTCCTGTTCGGCTAATTTATTTTCAACTTCCGCTTTTTGCTCAGCCAAAAGTTTTTTATCGTGGGCTTGTTCTTTCATGATTTGGCGGTCAGCTTCGATTAAGGTATTCACTGCTGAAAAACGGTCGATAAAATCGATGAAGCTGTTTGCTCCAAGCAATACATCGATGTAATCCACAGAGCCGCCGCTCAATTGGATAGCGCGTGCGCGGTCTTTCAATAATTCTTCGCGTTCGGCAATTTTCCGTTCCAATTCTTCGATGGATTTTTTCAGTTCGTCGATTTCAACTTTTGTTTGATCGATTTGCGCTTGGACCCCGTCGATTTTCGCTTCGGTTTCCTGGATTTGCTGATCCAATTTCTCGATTTGGCTGATGATCTTTTCAAGTTTTGTCTGATTTTCTGAAATCTCGCTCGCTTTTTGCTGGATTCCGGAATTCAATTCGTTTTTCTTTTGTTCGGCTTGCTGTTGCTTTTTCTCCAGGTCGCTTAACGCATCCGCATTCGCTGATGGCATGATAAGCGTCAAAGATAACACTGCGGCAATGGCCGTCGCAGTCCATTTCGATAATTGCTTCATGTGTTCATTTCCCTCCTGCATAACTGGTTCTCTCTATAATATATTTTACTTGGATAATAAATTCATTCCTTGCTTTGCACTGAAAAACAGCAACGAACCTATTGTAACATGATTGAAAACTGTTTTTTATTACAGTTTTGTATCAGAATTATACCGGTATATTTTGTATGAAGAGACCTAATGCTCATAAAAGAGGAAAACCCCTTCCTTTACAGGTCATGTAAAGGAAGGGGCCAGTGTATCCTAAAGGAAAGTTTACTTAGAGATTACGCTTCAATGCTTTCAGGATCCTCGGTTCGGACGACAAGTACATCACAATGGGCAGAGCGGATGATCCGTTCGGATACGCTTCCGAGGAAGATGCGTTCTGCTGCATTCAAGCCGGTAGCTCCGCAAATAATCAAATCGATATTGTATTTCTTGACCAAATCGACGGGAATCAACTTTTTAGGCGAACCGTACTCGATCACGACGTGGACATTTTCTGCTCCAGCGGAAGCGGCTGTTTGCTTATAGCCCGCCATCAATTTTTCAGAAGATGCCATCGCTTCTTTTGCGATTGCTTGGCTGTAAGCCTCCACTGAACCAAAAGATTGATTGTCGATAATATGGACAAGATACAAGGCGGATTTATTGCGGGATGCAATCCCAATCGATTTTTTAAAGGCAAGGTCTGCTTCATTCGAACCATCCACCGCAACTAAGATATTTTGATATTGTAAGGGCATTTGAATTCCTCCTGTCTATATTGTTCTCTTTCCACATCCGTGCTGTAAATTCCTTTTTTATTTCATTATTCTTACATTAAAGTATGTCGATAAGGTGAAGAGCTGTTGAGTTTAACCCGGGAAGGGAAGAGATTTGTTTTGAGAAGCAATGTTCTATATATTGACTATAAGAGAAACTGAAGATTTGGGTGAAGATGATGGCGATGGCGGAATGGATTTTTATTGGAATTAGCGTGGTTTGGATCGGAGAATTCATTTTCTTTCGAAATCGGGGCGTCGGAGAAGGCGATCCTTACGAAAAAAAATCTTTCTATTATATTTTAGCCGCGCTCGGAGCTACGATTGCTGCGGCATTATTGCTGCAGGAGATCGGAACAGACACAGAAATTGGCCAATTTATGCGCTGGACTGGCCTCGTGCTATTTGCTATGGGTGTATTCTTGAGGTTCTGGGGAATCCTTCATTTGAAAAGCCAATTTACCCGGCATGTCACAGTCCGAGAAGGCGATGAAATCGTCAGTTCCGGCCCTTACCGGATGCTGCGGCATCCGCTGTATACGGCCTTGCTGCTGATTGGTATTGGCATGGCTTTATTTTGTACAAGCCTGATTGCGGCAATTTTGGGCGGAGCCGTCGTCATTTGGACTTTGCTAAAGCGCATCAGCTACGAAGAAGAGCTTTTGATCGAAAAATTCGGTCCGGAATATGTTCGATGGATGAAAAAAAGAGCAAGACTGGTTCCCTTCATTTATTAATGCCACAGCTGCCATAGTTGGCAGTTTTTTTATTGGGAAATTACATTTTTTGCTTCCGAAATATGATAATCTTTACATACAGGGAACAATATTCTGAGGAATGAGGGTTCAACTTGGAACGGACGGCAGCAACTCAAAAATTTACCATAGAAATGGGCCTGCATGCAGGCATTAAGAAAATAGAGAAGTCTTATCAAAAGAATAGTTATCTTTTTCGGGAAGGCGATGACGTGGAAGGAATCTATATCATCGAGTCCGGAAAAGTCCAGATCGGAAAAGTGACGCCGGACGGCCGCGAACTTACCTTGAAAATTTGCGGGCCGGAACAGATTGTCGGGGAAGTCACGGTGTTTTCCGAAGCTGCGAAATACATGCTGGATGCAAAAGCGATAGAAGATGTTGTCTGTACGAAAATCGCGATAGAAGATTTGGAAGAAGGGCTTCTGAAGAATCCTCGATTATCGGCGGCTTTCATGAAATGGATGGGCATCGATCAGCAAAAGACACAGACAAAATTCCGCGATCTTCTCCTTCACGGCAAAAAAGGAGCGCTCTACTCTACGTTAATTCGTTTGAGCAATAGCTACGGAATCCAGCAGCCTGAAGGCATTTTGATCGATATGATCTTGACCAATCAGGAACTTGCCAACTTCTGCGGAATGACCCGTGAAGTGGTGAACCGGATGCTCAGCGACTTGAAAAAGGAAAAGATGATTTCGATGGTGGGTGGAAAAATGTTGATCCACGATCTTTCCTATTTGAAAACCCAGATCAATTGCGAAAATTGCCCGATTTCATTTTGCAAAATCGACTAGGAAAGTTAAACCAAATTCAATCAAAAGAAGCGATCTTGGATTTTTATCCGAGATCGCTTCTTTTTTTGTCTAAAATTCGACAGACGCCATAAAAAGAGGGGCATGTGTGAGAAATATCACAATGTTCGAAGGCAGAAAAGATTACTTTAGGAGTAAGAGATTGACAGAAGAGGTGAAGGGAAATGAGCAAAAAAAATGATCATGCGAATATAGACCTCCGCGGCACCTTGATCAGTGTATTTTTTGTGGGTGTTGTGATTGTGGCCATGTGGGTCATCGTCTATTCCATGTATGTAGCAAGGTGAAAAATGAACAAAGAAAAAGGAGTAGAGGAATATGCATCTTCATAAATTCGAAAAAATTTGGCTGACGTTTGGAATTGTTGCGTTAGCAGTGTTTCTAGGCGTCGTCGGCGTGAGCGCATTTTCACAGGACCATACCCCAGCAGGCGGGATGGACACGATCGATCCGAAAAAAGTGAACGAGACAGCGCCTTTCGATAAACCGGGAGTGACGCAATTGGATGACGACACATACCAAGTGGCAATCGTCGCTATGGCTTTCGGCTATAATGCGCCGGATCTGCGGGTGCCAGCCGGAAAAGAAATCATCTTCAAAGTGACCAGCACCGATGTGGTCCACAGTTTTACGATTGATGATACAAAAGTGAATATGATGGTCGTGCCGGGGCGCATCACGACAAAATCCTATACATTCGATAAACCCGGAAAATACTTGATTCTCTGCAATGAATATTGCGGAACAGGGCATCATATGATGTTCAATGAAATAGAGGTGTATTAAACATGATTGCTGCACAAGATCGAAAAATAGCTTTATGGAATATCGGCGTTGCGTATACGGCCTTTTTAATCGGGACCTTATGCGGGCTGCTTCAAGTTTTTATCCGGAATGATGCACTTCAATTGCCGGCTTGGCTGGATTATTATCAAATTTTAACGGCACACGGTGTGCTGCTCGCACTTATATTTACGACCTTTTTCATCTTTGGATTTTTCATTACCGGCATGAGTAAAAGTTTGGGGACGTTCGGCCCGAAAGTCCGTCTGTTTTCATGGATCGGCTTCTGGGTAACTTTGCTTGGCACGGTGATGGCGACAGTCATGATCGTTTCCGGTGAAGCTTCAGTCCTTTATACATTTTACGCACCGCTTAAAGGCAGCGGCTGGTTTTACGTCGGCTTGGCATTGGTCATTGTCGGAACATGGATTAGCAGTTTCGCTTTAGTCGGCCATTATGTGGTGTGGCGCAGAAACCATAAAGGGGAACTCAGCCCTTTATTCGCTTTTATGACGATTACGACGATCATCCTTTGGATTATTGCCTGTTTAGGGGTTGTGGCAACGGTCTTATTCCAATACATCCCGTGGGCATTCGGCTGGACAGATACCATCAATGTTGAATTGAGCCGTTCCCTGTTCTGGTATTTCGGACATCCGCTTGTCTACTTCTGGCTGCTGCCTGCTTATATGGCCTGGTATGTGATCGTACCAAAAATACTCGGCGTCAAAGTTTTCAGTGATTCCTTGGCACGCTTATCGTTTGTTTTATTTATCTTATTCTCTATTCCGGTTGGGTTCCACCATCAGTTGACGGAACCGGGGATTTCGAATTTCTGGAAATTCCTTCAGGTAGTTTTGACATTCATGGTTATTATTCCGTCTTTGATGACGGCATTCTCCATGTTTGCCAACTTTGAAATTTCAGGACGCAAAAAAGGAGGAACCGGGCTATTCGGCTGGTTCACAAAACTTCCATGGAAAGATGTCCGCTTCACGTCAATCTTTATTGCGATGGCATTCTTTATTCCTGGCGGCGCGGCGGAATCATCAATGCAAGTTTCCAATTGAACGAAGTCGTCCACAATACTTTATGGATCGTCGGGCATTTCCATATCACAGTCGGAACGCCGGTAGCAATGACTTTCATGGGGATGACGTTCTGGCTCATTCCGTATTTGACCGGACGCAAATTTACAAAATCGATGCAAATCCTCGGATTCGTCCAAATCATCACGTGGTCCATCGGAATGCTGCTGATGTCGACAGCCCAGCACATCTTGGGGCTTCTCGGTGCTCCGAGACGGACTGCCTATTCAGGCTATAACGATCATCCCGCCGCTCTTGAATGGTTTGATGGGATTTTAACCAATCACGTAACGATGGCTGTTGGAGGAAGCATCCTCTTCCTTTCCGCCATGATTCTCATCTATATCGTCGTCATGACGATGTTCTTGTCGCCAAAAGCTGTGAAGCCTGAAGATGTAGTTGAATTTCCGATGGCGGACAGCGATAAAGAAAACACACCGAAATGGCTGGAAAATTGGTGGATTTGGATTGGAATCGCCGTCTTCCTAATTGTTGCTGCCTATGCGATTCCGCTAAGCCATATGATTCACCATGCACCGCCTGGATCGGAAGGATTCAAAACTTGGTAGGAGTTGAGCGCAATGTTGATCACCGCATTATCATTAATGATTATCTTCATCGTTTTTACCGCCATGCTGATCGAAACCAGTATATCTGACGAAGAATAGAAAGAAAACTGCCTTTCCGCACTATGGAAAGGCAGTTTTTTTCTTTCTCATAAAAAACAGACTATTCAGCAATGAGGCTTCATGCCTATAATAGATACTACAATAAAAACTACTTAAGTCGGGGAACAGGAAGTGGCAGGATGAAAATCTTTTTAGAACTGGCAACAGCAGAAGATGCACCGGTGCTTCATATAATGCAGAAAGCGGCTTTTCAGCCTTTGTTGGATAAGTATCAGGATTTCGAAACCAGCCCAGCCAATGAGTCTATAGAACGGCTGTTGCTGCGAATCGAACATCCTTCAGGACGCTTTTATAAAATCATAGCAGACGGAGAGTTGGCTGGAGGCATCCGGGTCCATTGGAGAGACAACCGCCAATACTGGATCGGGCCGTTATTCGTCGATCCGTCGTATCAAGGATTCGGCATTGCCCAGGAAGTGATGAAGCGAGTGGAAGAAATTTTTGCACAAGCGGCTACGTGGGAATTGGCAACCATTCTGGAAGAGCGCGGCAACTGCCATTTGTACGAAAAATTGGGGTATGAACAAACAGGAAAAACCGAAAAATTGAATGGGAAAACGACGCTCGGCTATTTCAAAAAAGAAGGGGCTGCCAGAGAATGAACTACACCATCAAACCGCTCCAAGGATTCAGCGGGAAAATCGGGGAATTGCTGTTCCAACTTGACCATACACGTTCTCTCACCAAAGCGGAAGTTGCTGGGCTCGGGGAGATTGAATTGGATTATATGGAAGAGGCCGCCAGCAATTCGATCGGTGCGCTTTTGTATCATATGGCTGCCATTGAAAAGGTCCATCAAGTGATTGCGTTTGAGAAGCGCGATTTGACAGAAAAGGAGTTGGCAGATTGGTCGGCGGCTCTCGAGTTGGGGGAGAGAGGGCAAAAAGAGATTCACGGAAAACCGCTGGATTTCTATCTTCACTTACTTGATGACACACGAAAAGAAACCTTGCGCCTCTTTAAAGAAAAGGAAGACCTCTGGCTTTACGAAGAAGGCGTTTGGCCGAATGGTGTTTCGTTCAATCAATATTATTTATGGTTCCATGTGATGGAAGATGAAATCAGCCACCGCGGCCAAATCCGGCTGATTAAACGGAAATTGAAAGTGGAGAAGATCGCCGATGCCTGAGCCGATAGAGAAAAGAATTCAGTTGCGGGAAATTGTGGAAGAAGATTGGGCAAGTGTCCATGCGTACGCTTCTTTGGAAATGGTGTCTCGCCATCAAGCCTGGGGGCCAAATTCAAAAGAAGACAGCAAGGCCTATGTGCACGAAGTTTTAATGGAAGCGAAAGCCATTCCGAGAAGGCAATTCATTTTTGCAATTACAGTCGGAGAAACGAAAAAGATGATAGGAGCAGTTGAATTGAATATCCGGGACGAAGTGAATCGGACTGGCGAAATCGGCTATATTTTGCATCCGGATTTCTGGGGGCGGGGCATTGCGGGAGAAGCAGCTGCCCAAGTTCTGCAATTCGCATTTAACGACCAGAAACTTCATAGGGTGTTTGCGACCTGCGACCCTAGAAATGCGGCTTCCTATAGAGTCCTTGAAAAATTGGGCATGTCAAAGGAAGGAAGGCTCCGGGAAAATATTCGATTGCGGGACGGTTGGCGGGATTCCTTCGTCTATAGCATCTTAGAAGAGGAATGGAGAGAGTCAAGGCAATGAAAAAAATCCAATTAGTGAAACACGACTTGAAATATGCGGGGGAAATATATACCTATTCATCAGCGCCTCCAGTGAAAGACGCATTAGGATTGCCCGATGGCACGGTTGAGGACACAAAAGCTTTTATTGGAAGAGTGCAGAAAGAAGAGCAGGAAGGAAGAAGCTTGCCGCGCGTTATTTTAGACGAGAGCGGAAACCTGATTGGGCTGACCGATCTGATGTTCATCGACAGAAGCAAAAAGTCCTGCCATATGGGCACCTGGATTGCCCATCCGTTCTGGGGGCAAGGGTATAATGAGGCTTCCAAAATCGCCATCCTGAAAATCGCATTCGAAGAGTTGGGCTTGGAGCATGTGTTTGCCGGCGCGCGGAAAGTGAACATCCGGTCGCAAAAAGCTCAGCAAAAGTTGCCATTTATCCGCCTTAACGTAGAAGCGGATTTCCCGGAAGAACTGGCGGCTCTTGAAAAAAAGGAAAAACAGCCTTGTGTATTAAATGCTTTTTACCGTGAGGATTTCTTGAATTTCATCAAGTACCGTTAATTTCCATTAAGAAAATCAAAAAACTGCCGATAGTAAAAGAAAAGCCGTTTTCGTAAAAACGGCTTCAAAACATCATGAAGATTTGGGAGAGACGATATGACACTAAAGATGAAGACTGCGGGACTTATCGGCATTACAATGGCAGCATTTATCATTTTACTCTTCCTTTTCATGCGGCCCGTCATATTGAACGACGCCAAGTTGATGGATGAGGAATCCTTGGAAACCGACCGGAAACGTGTGGAAAGCTACATCGAGTCGGAAAAGATGGATTTGCAGCGTTTTAACCGCGATTGGGCGGTATGGGACGATTCCTACGCCTTTATGCAAAATCGCAGCGAAGCGTATATTGGTTCCAATCTAATTCCAGAAACATTTGAAAACAGTGCCATTAATTTAATGGTTTTCATCAATACAAAAGACGAGGTCATCTATGCGAATGGCTACGACTTAGCAGATGGCACGGAGTTGGATTTGGCTCGCAGCTTGCAGCAGGTTCCGGAAATCATCGAAGAAGCTGAAAATGGAAACGGGCTAGTGATCATAGAAGATTCCAGTTTTGGATCGGTGATGGTTGCAGTGGATGAAATTCTGAAAAGCGAAGGCCAAGGCCCGTCGGCAGGCCATCTGGCTTCAGGTATTTTCCTGAACGAATCTTTTTTTATACGATGCGCAATACATTGGCGCTGGATGTGCAAGTAGTCAATAAAGAAGCAGGAGATCTGAAAATTCAGGAACTGGATGAAAAGACATTGAGCAGCTTGCTTGCGGTTAGTGACGGTTTGACGCTTGAATTGAAGAAAGAGCGGAAGTATTACCAGCAGAAGTTGAGCAGCATGAATGGCCTTTTCCTGGCGTTGGCTATCGCTACCATTATTTTGGTCATCCTTGTCTACTATTTAATGGACATGCTGGTCTTATCACGGATTTCGCATCTTTCCGTGCAACTAAAAGATGTGGATTTCGATAAAGCACAATCTTTGGAAGTCGAAAATTCCAGAAATGTCGAAGATGAAATAACTGATCTGGAAAATTCGATTCAAAACATGCTGAGCAGTTTGGAAAAAGCCCATGCGGATGTATCAAAGCTGGCCTTTTTTGACCAATTGACCGGCCTTCCAAACCGATTCAGCTTGTATAAAGATTTCTTAAAGCGCATCGAAAAAGAACAGGCATCTTTTTCCGTTCTGTTTTTTGACTTGGATGGTTTCAAGCGGATCAACGATTTATATGGCCATAATAGCGGCGATGAAGTATTGAAACAGATTGGCCGGCGGCTGAATGCCAAGTCTTTGCGGAAAGGAAGCCGCTTGTACCGCATCGGCGGCGATGAATTCATTTTAATTTCAGATACTGCCGAAAAGACAAAATTGACCGGTGAAATTACAGAAGTGATGGCAGCAATCCAAAAAGTGTTCAATCTGGGCAAAGTGACCACCAGCATTTCGGCAAGCATCGGAATCAGCTTTTATCCGGCGAACGCCAGAACTCTAGACGACTTGCTGCAATACGCGGATGTCGCAATGTACGCAGCAAAAAAGAATGGCAAAAACAATTACGTTTTCTACGAAGACATCACAGACAAGCATCTCTACAAATATTTGCTGAATCTTAAAAACGACTTAGTGGATGCCGTTGAAAATAATGAGTTTTTCTTGGAGTACCAGCCGATTATGGACAATAAAGGTGAGCGCATCCAAGCTGTAGAAGCGCTCATCCGCTGGAATCACCCGAAAGAAGGACTGATTGCGCCTTTGCGTTTCATTCCGCTGGCAGAAGAAACGGGAATGATGAAAGACATCGGCGATTGGGTCATTCGCAATGCGGTAAAGGATATCCAAAAATGGAACGAAGAAAATGGACAGGCGCTTTCACTGGCGATCAACGTTTCAAAAGCTCAGCTGAGATTTAAAGGCGAATTGATTGAACTGATTGACGACGTCCTGGAAGAAAACGATTTTCCGGCGCATCAGCTGCAAATCGAAATCACGGAAAGTGATACGGTAGCAGAACATGAAGAAATCGTGGCTTTCATCAATGAGTTGAAGCTGCGAAATATCCAAGTGGCCTTGGATGATTTCGGCGTCGGGACTTCCTCGCTGTACCATCTCCTGGAACTGGATGTCGATATCGTGAAAATCGACCGCAGTTTCCTTCGGCAAGTGCCTGCCAGCGAAAAAGACACGGCTTTGCTGAAAGGAATTTACAGCACCTTGTATGACTTGAATATTCAATTGGTGACGGAAGGAATCGAAACGGAAGAGCAGCGCGATTTTGTTTCCGCAAAAAATGGCTCTTACCTGCAAGGCTTCTATTTCAGTAAACCGGTTCTTCTGAAAGAATTGAAGAAGATGCAGGAGGGTTGGGAAAAGACCTTATTGTAACAGGAAGCTCGTCCATATTTTTAAGAAAGATGTGAAAATGGCAAAAACCTGTTATGATAAGAGGATTCCCAGAAAGTAACGGAGTGATAACATGACTAAAAAAGCGAAAGCCAAAAGCGGCGTAGGCCAAGGGACCGGAAAAAAAGGCTGGAACCGCTGGAAAACCGGCGCCAACAAAGCGAAAAGCTTTAAGCCGTATACGAGCAAAGCCAACAAAAAATCTGATGGATCAAAATCTGATCAATCGGCTAACAACGAGCCGCCTGAATGGATCGACGGCTAAATACAAGAATGATGAAGCTGCCCTTTAAAGGCAGTTTTTTTGTGGAAAATAAAAGCGGCATGAGCAGATTCGTTTACATCGTGCGCGATGCAGTTTAATATAGATCGTGTAAGATATAAAATGTTGGAGGGATGAATGATGAAAGCACTTTATGAAACAACAATCATCAACACTGGCGGAAGACAAGGGGAAGTATATTCGGAAGACAATATCTTCTTCATGGATGTAGCGAAACCGAAAGCACTTGGAGGAGAAGCGACAACTGCTACGAATCCCGAACAATTATTTGCTGCAGGCTATAGCGCTTGCTTTAACAGTGCCTTAGAATTAGTACTAGAAAAAGATAAAGTGGAAGTTGAGAAAAGCGAAGTCAAAGCTACAATTTACCTGATTGGCGATAAAGAAAAAGGCGGCGTGAAGTTAGCTGCGAAGTTAGAAGTCGACATTGCCGGCATCGACCAAGAGAAAAAAGAAGAATATGTGGCAAAAGCGCATGACTACTGCCCGTATTCAAAAGCGATCAAAGATTCCATTGACGTGGAAATCGTTGTCCTGTAAACCGCTCTTAGGTGCCGGTGAAATATAAAATGGGTGTGATGAAAATGGAAAGAATGACTCAACTGGATCAGCAATTATGCTTTGAAGTCTATAAAGCTTCAAGCAATTTTACGAAAATGTATGCGAGGGTCCTCGAACCGTTCAATCTGACATTCACGCAGTACTTGGTTTTGCTTGTCCTCTGGGAAGAAGACCGGCTGCTCACAAAAGATATCGGTGAGCGGCTCGGCCTTGGAACCGGAACGTTGAATCCAATCATCAGCCGGATGATTGCACAAGGCCGGCTGAACAAGGAGCAGTCAAAAGAAGATAAGCGTGCCTACATTATTTCACTGACCGAAAAAGCGAAAGCAGAACATGAACCGATTGAACAGGCAGTTGCAGAAAAGCTGATCAGCTGCAATTTCATGGATGTGAATGCCATTACGCTGATGAAGAATTTAAAAGAATTGAATGCCTTCTTCAGTGGAATGGATTTATAAAAGCGAAACGAAGCGAAGAACGGGAGTGATGTGGGATGAGTATTTATGATATGACGGTTCCAAAAGCAGATGGGGATGCCTATTCTCTCAGCGAATACAAAGGCAAGGCCATGCTCATCGTCAATACGGCGACAAAATGCGGATTGAGCGATCAATTCGACAGCTTGGAAAACCTGTATTCAACTTACAAAGACGACGGCTTGGTGGTGCTCGGTTTTCCTTCGGACCAGTTCAAGCAGGAGCTTGGAAGCGCAGAAGAAGCGGAGGAAGCGTGCCGCATGAGCTACGGGGTCACTTTTCCGATGCATGGGATTGTTAAAGTCAATGGCAAAGAAGCGCATCCGCTTTTTAACTACTTGACGTCCAACAGCAAAGGCTTCTTGTCGAAAAGCATCAAATGGAATTTCACCAAGTTTCTAGTGGATCCTGAAGGGAATTTGATTGCGCGTTATTCGCCGCAGGAAAAGCCGGAAGCGTTCGAAAAAGACATCAAAAAAGTTTTGGGGAAATAACCAACCATTCTTGCCTGGCGAGCTGCTGCAGCTTGCCGGGCTTTTTTTATTTTCAAAGGAGTTTGCGCTTCGAAAACAGAAATAACTACAGACGATGGTATTCAGGAAAGGAAGATTCGGATGGATAAAGGAAAAACGGCATTATTGATAGTCGATGTGCAGCAAGCTTTTGATGATGAATCGTGGGGAGAGCGAAATAACCCGGAAGCGGAAGCGAGAATGGCTGAGATCCTGGCAGCATGGAGGAACAACAATGGATTCGTCCTCCACGTTCAGCACCGGTCTGACAATCCGGAATCGCTGTTCTATCCCCACAAGGAAAGCCATGAAATTAAAGAGGACCTTCAGCCGACAGGCAAGGAAACGGTCATCACGAAGAAAGTGAACAGTGCGTTCATCGGCACCAATCTGGAAGAAATCTTGCGCATGAACGGAATCACGACAGTAGTGATTGTAGGATTGACTACACCTCACTGTATTTCTACTACTGCGAGGATGAGCGGAAACTTGGGCTTCTCGACTTATGTCGTCTCGGATGCGACGGCTGCCTATGAACTAAAAGATCCGGACGGAAACCGGATAGATCCGGAGACCATCCATTCGGTTTCGCTCGCAACTTTGCACGGAGAGTTCGCGCATGTCGTGACAACGGCAGAATTGATGCATGAATTTACTTCACAGCCTTCCAGAAGTGAGGAGGAGAAATGAACGAAGAACAATTTTATGAAGCGGTCGGGAAAGTGAATGGCTGGGATTTCAGCCGTCTGCGGAGTCGGACGGAAGGAGAGCTCTGGGACTTCTATAAGATTGTGGCGGAAAATGCAGAAAGGTCAGCCGCGCTACTGGATCTTGGAACAGGCGGCGGTGAAAAAATGCTGGAAATCGCCTCTTCCTTTTCCTCCGTGACAGCGATTGACCGGTCAAAAGCCATGATTGAAACGGCTAAGGCCAATTTGGCTAAAACCGGTTATGCACATGTGCGTTTTCTGGAAGCATCTTCTGAAACACTGCCGTTACCGGATAGTTCTTTTGATCACCTTTCGAGCCGACATGCCCCGTTTGATGCCAAAGAAGTATGGCGAGTATTGAAAAAAGGCGGGACTTTCTATACCCAACAAGTCAGTGAGGCGGATAAAGCGAATCTGAAGGCCGCATTTGGACGCGGCCAGTCGTTTGGAGAGCAGGACGGCACATTACGGGATGCTTGCGAAAGCGAACTGGCAGATGCCGGGTTTTCGAACATAGAAATTCGTGAATACGATGCAGCGGAATACTTGGAGCGCCCGGAAGATTTGCTTTTTCTTCTCATGCATACACCCATTATTCCAGGCTTCGGGGAACAAGAAGGAGATTTCGCTCGCCTTCAGGAATTCATCGAGCAATATCAAACTGACAAAGGAATCCAGACGAATTCAAAGCGATTTCTGGTGATTGCTAGGAAGTAAGGAGAAATTTAATGTCTATACGCAAAGAGCCCTTACTCATAGAGTAAAGGCTCTGTCTGTTTTTGAAGAAGTTCTTCTTTGAACGATTCGACGTTTTGTTCACCTTGTTTACGAGGAGGGCTCGCAAGGAAGGCGGCAAACATGCCGAGAAGCGGGAACAGCAAGATTCCCCAAAGAATTTCCGTATAGCCGCCGAACAGGTCATACGCGATGCCGAGCGGCAATGGGCCGAGTGCTGAGCCGGCCACGATCATCGCCATTGAGATGCCGCTGATGCTGCCGATATGTTTGCGTCCGAAATAATTCGGCCAGACGACAGCCATGACGATCCGTTCAACACCCATGCTGACTCCCCAGACAAGCCCGAACACAATGGCCATTCCTAAAGTGCTGGTGTTTTGAAGCAACAGCAGAGAAACAATTTCTCCGAAAAACAGCAAGGCCAGCATATATTGCACTTTCACTTTTTCAAGCAGCATACCCGTCAAGAAAGTCACGGGTAAACCAATCAAGGCAGTGATACTCAAAACACTGGCAGCTGTTTCAAGAGACAACTCTTTTTCTTGAAAAATCGAAACTAAATGAAAAGTAAGGCCGGTATTAACGATGCCCGGAATGGCTGCACAAAACAGCAAAAGCCAAAACGCTTTTGTTTTGGAGGCTTCTTTCACCGTCCAGCTGATTTCTTCCGCGGCGTTCTGTATCTTCCCTTGTTTTTTGGCGTCTCCATTATCAGGCAGCAAGCCCATGTCTTCCGGTTTGTTCTGAATCAGGAAAAAGGCCAGCGGGGTAAAGCAGATAATGATGATAGCGCCGAGGATCAGCCAAGAAGCGCGCCAACCAAAAGAACCGATCAGCCACACGTTCAGCAGCGGAAATGCGGCCGAACTGACCAAACCGCCGATTGCTGCGATGCTGATGGCTCGGCCTCTTTTTTTCACAAACCATTGAGGGATCAAGGAGCTTGAAATCAGCGCCATCGATCCTTGGCCCAATAAGCGGATGAAAAAGAAACCGATAAAGAGCATGACAAGGCTGGTGACAAAACTATTGAACATACAGGCAGCTGCAAGTGCCAAGGAAACAATGACGGCCATTTTGCGGGAGCCATTGCGGTCGATCAAACGGCCGATAAAGAACAGCAGAAATCCGGAAGCCAAAGTGGCCGCTGAATAGATGCCGGAAACCGTTGAACGGCTCCATCCAAATTCGTCTATGTAATAATCAATGAAAATCGAGTTGGAATAAGTTTGTCCGGGACCAGAAAAAAACTGGGACAGCGCAGCAAGCGCGATAATCACCCAGCCATAGTGAAAGGAATATCCTGTAATTTGTTTCATCGTACATCTCCACTTTTGATAGTAAACTGCTAATCTAAGGCTATTGATATATTGAAATCACAATTAATTATCATACCACCATTTTTAATTAATGAAAGTCTTTTGTTCATGAAACAAAAAGAAAAAGGATTCAGAAATTAATTATTGCGAAAAAATGTATCGAAGCTGACTGCTTATGTATTTGAAAGGATTTTAAGGATTAAATGCAACAAGAAAAGGAAAAAGGTGTATGATAAATAGAGTTTCTGCATCTTTCAATAGGAAATTACCGAAACAAGTGAATTAAGGATTCAGAGCAGCTTGACTTTAAAGGCCAGTGTCGAGTTAAATGAAAAAGACTTCTTTTTTAGCTGCTCACGACATGGAAGAGAAATTAGATAAAATAAAACGAATCGGACAATATGAACGATTTTAAGGAGAAAGAACAGAATGGATTTGTGGGAAATTTTTGTTGCGATTGTACTGGGAATTGTGGAAGGTTTAACAGAGTTTGCGCCAGTTTCTTCAACAGGGCATATGATCATCGTTGATGACATCTGGCTGAATTCAAAAGAGCTGTTCAGTGAACCGGTGGCGAATACGTTTAAAGTCGTCATTCAGTTAGGTTCCATTTTAGCGGTCGTGATCATCTTTAGAGACCGTTTCAAAGACTTGCTTGGTTTAGATAGAAGCAAAACGGCTGAGAAAAAGCAGCGTTTGAGTTTGACGAAAGTAATTGTCGGGTTAATCCCGGCCGGAGTGCTTGGTTTGGCTTTCGAAGATTACATAGATGAATACCTTTTTTCGGTTGAGACCGTTATTATCGGCTTAGTGCTGGGTGCAGTGCTTATGCTAATTGCGGATTACTTTACCAAAAAGAAACCGCATATCGATACGGTTGACCAGATGACTTATAAACAAGCGCTTGGCATGGGGCTTTTCCAATGTCTTGGTTTATGGCCAGGTTTCTCCCGTTCAGGATCGACCATAGCCGGCGGGGTTCTTTTGAAAATGAGCCACAAATCAGCAGCCGATTTTACCTTTATCATGGCAGTGCCGATCATGCTTGGAGCAAGCGGCTTGTCGTTATTGAAAAACTGGCAGTATATTACGGTGGAGGCACTTCCATTTTTTGTGGTCGGATTCATCAGTGCTTTTGTGGTAGCTTTAGTTGTTGTTAAATTCTTCTTGAAATTGATTGATAAAATCAAATTGATGCCATTTGCGATTTATCGAATCGTACTTGCGGCCTTGATTTTTGTCGTTTACCTGTAATCGCTTGTAAAATCCACAAAGCTGGATTATAGTAAATAAATACAATAATTAGTGTTTATATTTATTTTTGAACACTATATATAGTGTCGCCGATAATGATGGTGCCTGAAAAGGCTTAATAGGGAATCCGTGAAAACCGGAGCTGTACCCGCAACTGTAAGTGCTGACGAACTATGGAAAACCACTGTCCAATGGATGGGAAGGCCGTAGTGTAGGAGGAAGCACAAGCCAGGAGACCTGCCTCGTTATAAGTTTATGATCTTCTCCGGGAGCTGGGAGGTATAACGAAGGTACTCTGCAAGGAACAGTGGATTTCTGCTGTTTTCCGTTGGATTATTTGCGTTTATATACCCGTCTTCTCTCAGAGAAGGCGGGGTTTTTTGTCTTTAAAACAAGTAATGGAGGATTGAACTGCAATGGAAAAACAAATTTCGGGAAGCATTTCACGGACGGTGCAAACAAGGCTCGTGCTGCCGCCCGACACGAACCATATGGGGACGATATTCGGTGGAACGGTACTTGCCTATATTGATGAAATTGCGGCAATTACCGCCATGAAACATAGCGGAAAAGCAGTAGTGACCGCTTCAATCGATACGGTCAACTTTTTATCTTCCGCTACAGTCGGGAATGTCCTGCTTTTGGAAGGCGTGGTGATTTCCACCGGCCGGACCTCGATGGAAGTCTACATAAAAGCGGAATGCCAAAACATTGAAACAACTGAAAAAACCTTGACGACAACTGCGATCCTGACGATGGTGGCTGTGGATGATAAAGGCAAACCGACGCCGGTGCCAGCAGTGGTGCCAGAAAGCGAAAAAGAAAAACAATTATTCAAAAGCGCACAAGATCGAAAGCAGCAGCGCATGAAAATCAATGAATTTGCAAAGGAGCTGGTTTGAGATGAATCCCATCGTTTATTCGGAAAAAGGCACAGTTGAAAAAGCCATCCACCGGGCGGAAAAAATTTATAACTTGGATGTTGCACCTCTTCTCGCGAAACTGGAAACACTTGGACATGAAGCGAAGGCCGAACAATCACTTATATATGCACTCAACCGGATTTCCATGGCAGAACCGGATTGGACATTTGTAGCGGCTGAACTGTATTTAGAAGAATTGTATGAAAAAGCTGCAAAGAACCGGAACTATCCGCCGCAAGATAAATACGGCGATTTCTATAAGTTGGTGAAGAATTTAAGTGAAGTCGGCATCTATTCGAGCGACTTGCTGGAAAGCTATTCCGAGGAAGAAATCAAGGAGCTGGGCAAGGAAATCGATGCTGAGCGGGACTTGCTGTTCAATTATATCGGCCTGTTTTTATTGGCAGACCGTTATGTGGCGAAGGATTATGAAGGAAATATCCACGAATTGCCGCAGGAGCGCTTCCTGGTCATCGCGATGACTTTGATGCAAAATGAACCACGAGAAAAACGGCTAGATCTGGTAAAAGAAGCTTATTGGGCGATGAGCAACCTTTATATGACAGTGGCAACACCGACCTTGTCCAATGCTGGCAAGAGCTTCGGGCAGCTGTCTTCCTGCTTTATCGACACGGTGGACGATTCGCTCGACGGCATTTACTTAAATAACTGGGACATTGCCCGCCTGAGCAAAGACGGAGGCGGCATCGGCATTTACTACGGCAAAGTCCGTGCGCTCGGATCGGACATTAAAAAATTCAAAGGCAACTCGTCCGGTGTGATTCCGTGGATCCGCTTGGTCAATGATACAGCAGTCAGTGTGGATCAGCTTGGACAGCGCCAGGGTGCGGTCGCTATTTACTTGGACGTCTTCCATAAAGATATTATGAACGGCTTCCTGGACTTGAAAACGAACAATGGCGATGAACGCCGAAAAGCGCATGACATTTTCACGGGAGTTTCGATACCGGATCTATTTATGGAAAAGCTGAATGAAAAAGATGAGAATGGCCGGAGCATCGGCGAGTGGCATACCTTCTGTCCGCATCAAGTCAAAGGCGTCATGGGATGGAAAGATGAAAACGGGACGGCACTTGGACTTGAAGATTTCTATGATGAAAACGATGTAAAGCATTTTACTGAAAAATACGAGGAAGCGGCAGCGAATCCGCTCTTGCCGCGAAAAACTTACCGGGCGATGGATATCATGGCGCGCATCATGGTATCGCAGCTTGAAACGGGGACACCTTATATGTTCTATCGCGACGAAGTGAACCGGCAAAATCCGAACAAGCATATGCGCGGAAAAGGGCGTACGTCGATCTACTGCAGTAATTTGTGTACAGAAATTGCACAAAATATGTCAGCGACAACGATTACAAAAGAATATACCGACGAAGACGGCAACCTGGTCATGATCCGGAAACCAGGCGACTTCGTTGTCTGCAACTTGTCGTCGATCAACTTGCCGCGTGCGGTGAAAGCGGAAGTGCTGGAGCGTCTCATTCCAATCCAGATGCGCATGCTCGATAATGTCATCGACTTGAACACCATTTCCGTCGGCCAGGCGGATGCAACGAATAAAAAATACAGAGCGGTGGGAAGTGGAACTTTCGGATGGCACCATTTGCTCGCACTTGAAGGCATCCACTGGGAATCAGAAGAAGCCGTGGCGTTCGCTGATAAGTTATATGAAGAAATTGCCTACCATACGATCCGCTCTTCTATGGAACTTGCCAAGGAAAAAGGCGCTTACCGCGAGTTCAGCGGCTCGGAATGGCAGACAGGCGAGTATTTTGAACGCAAACAATACACAAGCGGCCGCTGGACCGATTTGCAAAAAGAAATCACTGAGAACGGCGTCCGCAACGGCTGGATGATGGCAGTCGCGCCGAACTCGTCAACAGCAAAAATCGGCGGTTCAACGGACGGCATCGATCCATTGTACGCAGTCGAGTATGCAGAGGAAAAGAAAAACTTCAAATTCAAAGTGACAGCACCTGACTTGAACCACAATACGTACGATTACTACCGCCGAGCCCGCCATGTCCTGGACCAAAAAATGGAGCATCCGCCAAAACGCGGCACGCCAGCGCCATATCGACCAAGGCATCAGTTTCAATTTATATGTTCCGCATACGATCAAAGCAAAAGATTTGTTGGAAATGCATGTCGAAGCTTGGGCACAGGGGTTAAAAACGACTTATTATGTACGCAGCACATCGCAGGCGGAAATTGAAGAATGCGAAGCTTGCCAAAGCTAAGGAGGAACGAATATGTCCATACATGCACCTTTATCCAAAATTAAGCTGCTTAATCCGGAACATCCGAATAAATCGACAGGTATCCTGAATGGCCAATCTTCCGGTTTATTGAATTGGAACGACATTGCCTACCCGCAAATGTATGATCTTTACCAGACGCTGCTATCGAATTTCTGGAAAGCCCAGGAAATCAATATGCAGGATGACATCAAACAATGGGACAGCTTAACTGCAACCGAACAGGATGTATTCTTGCGGTTGAATACCCAATTAGCATCACTCGACAGCCTGCAGACGCCGACGATGAGCCAGGTGATGGACTACGTGACCGACTCGAGCTTCAAAGCAATATTCGCCGTCATTGCTCAGCAGGAAGCGGTCCATACCGAATCCTATTCTTATATCCTCAGCTCATTGGTGGCAGTGAGCGAACAAAATGAACGCTTCAATCAAGCCAAAAGCGATCCGATCGTCCGCAAGCGCAATGAGCTGATCTTGGATGCATACGAGGAATTCCGGCAAAATCCGACTGCCCAGAACCTCTTCAAGCTAAGCGTCAACTCCATCAACTTGGAAGGGATTTATTTCTACGCCGGCTTTGCTTTCTTCTATCATTTGGCGCGCCAGCAGAAAATGCTGAAAACCAGTACGATGATCAGTTATATCCAACGCGATGAAATGCAGCATGCTTATTTCATCGCCCAATTCATCCGGATCCTATTGACGGAAAACCCGGAATTGAACACAGATGAAAATATTGCTTATGTCTATGAAGCAATTGACAAAGCAGTTCAGCTGGAAAAGGAATGGGCTCACTATATTCTAGAAGGCATTGAAGGGCTCGACCTTCAGGAGTTCGAAGGCTACGTGGAATATTTGGCGAACAAGCGCCTGCGGCAGCTTGGGCTCGATAATCTTTACGAAGAACGCAGCAATCCGATGCCGTGGATACAAGTATTCGGTGATGACATGATGAATGACACGAAATCCGACTTTTTTGAACAAAAATCCCGGACTTACTCGAAAGTGTCGCAGTCCAATGGATTCGACGAATTATAAGCCGAAAATCGCCATTGTCTATGCGTCCATTACCGGCAATACAAAAGCAAGCGCAGAAATGCTCGCGGAAATCTGCCAGGCGAATGGTTTAGAAACGGAGCTTTGGGCCATCAACGATTTCCCTTTAACTGAACTCTTACGTTGCGATATTGTCTTAGTAGGCACCTATACTTGGGGAAACGGCGAGATTCCAAAAGAGCTGTACAGCTTGTTCCATGCCTTTGAAACCTTGGAGCGGAAGCATCTCGTAACGGCAGTTTTTGGCACCGGCGACAGTTTTTTCGCAGAATTCTGCGGAGCTGTAAACCGGTTTCGGGATATGCTATTTGTCCAGACCGCTTTAGCGGCTACCTTGAAAATCGAGTTGCAGCCGCAAGAAATAGATAAAATCCGCTGTGAAAAATTCATTGAAAGCGCATTGAAAAAGCATATAGAATTAAAAACAGAAAATACATGAGAATGTAGTATGAGAACAGATCCCTTACATTTAAGGGGTCTGTTTTTAGTTAATCCGAGTGAAATTATCGGAAAAGTCATTGAAACTGAATTGAAAAATAATTTGAAAAAATACTACCATACAAGTATGCTAATGTGGTAACATGAAATCCAAGCAAAGGAGGGATTAAGTGCTGAACATCGATTCAACTAAGAAAATCAAAAGTTTTTCTACTAAAGACTACGTTTATGAAATATTGAGAGAAAATATCATTTCATTGGCTATCGAACCTGGCCAACAAATTTCTGAAAAAGAAATTTCGGATTTGCTGCAAGTAAGCAGGACGCCGGTTCGGGAAGCATTTGTTAAATTAGCGCAGGAAGAATTATTGGAAGTTTTCCGCAGCGCGGCACGAAAATCGCTTTAATCGATTTATACCATGTCGAAGAAGCACGCTTTATCAGAGAACATTTGGAAAGAGCTACTGTGCGAGTGGCCTGTGAAGATTTCCCGGAAGAAAAGTTGAAGGACTTGGAAGCCAATCTGCAATTGCAAAAGAAATGCGTGGCTGAAAAAAACTTTACCCGGCTTTTTGAACTGGATGAAGAATTTCATAAAATCATTGCTGAAGGAAGCGGAAAAGAGCGGATTTGGGCCTTGATCCAACAGATGAATGCCCACTTGAACCGGATTCGGATGCTGAGCTTGGCAGCCAACTATAATTGGGAATTGATCCTATCGCAGCACGAAAAGATCTTTACTGCCATTAAAGAGAAAAATGCCGACCTGGGAGAAAAAGCCATGGAGGAACATTTGAAAAAGCTTCTTTTTGAGCAGGAAAAACTGAAAAGCGAATACCAGCAATATTTTAAGCAATAAGCTTTTGGGACCAAATGTAAGCGCTTTAAATGAACGGATTTAAAAATTTTGCTATCCAATAAAACCAAGGGGGATTTACGGATGAAAAAACGCAGTATTATGTCAGCATTAATGATTTCTTCAGCTTTATTACTAGGGGCTTGCGGCGGTGAAAGCGCTGCCGAAGGGGACGACAAAGTCTATACACTGAAAGTCGGAACCGCTTTAGCTGAAACAGATCCGATTTATGAAGGATTGGTGGAGTGGAAAGACAGCGTAGCTGAAAAAACGGACGATAAAGTGAATATCGAAATTTTCGGCAACGGTTCGCTTGGGGATGACAAAGATATCCTGGAACAAGCAAAAGTGGGCACGAACGTGGCAGTTATCGTAGATGCTGGGCGTCTTGCTGAAATGGAACCTGAAATGGGTATTTTGGCTGCTCCTTACGTAGCGGACAGCTACGATGAAGCGAGCAAAATTGTCCAATCGGATCTATTCAAAGGCTGGGAAGAAGAACTTGCACAAAACCATAACCTGAAAGTGCTTTCGTTCAACTGGTACCAAGGCGACCGCCACCTGTTGACGAATAAGAAAATTGAAAAGCCGGCCGATCTTAAAGGCTTGAAATTGCGTACACCGGGAGCTGAAATCTGGACAGAAACCATTTCTGCAATGGGAGCAAGCCCTTCAGGCATGGCCTTCTCAGAAGTTTATCCGGGGATCCAACAAGGAGTTATTGATGGAGCGGAAGCGCAGCATCCGGCCACTTACGGAGCGAATCTTCAGGAAGTCGTTAAATACATCACGAAAACGAGCCACTTCCAATTGCTGACGGGCATTGTAGCTGGGGCTGACTGGATGAATGGCCTGCCGGAAGAATATCAGGACATCGTCATTGAAGAATCGTTCAAAGCGGGAGAAGAAGCTTCAGAAAATACGATCGGCATGCTTGATGAATTCGAACAGAAGATGATCGATGCAGGCGTAGAAGTCAACGAAGTGGATATCGAACCATTTAAGGAAGCGACCAATACAGTTTATGAAAAATTCGACGGTTACACAGAACTTCGTGAAGAGATCAATAAAATCCTAGGAAAATAAGTGAGTGATGAAAATGATAAAAAAAGTAGCTGGCGGCTATGCAAAATTCGAGAATTTTATTACTAATTTATTGATGATCGGTGTTGTAGCGTTTGTCTTTATCGCCTCAGTCATGAGATGGGTGGGATTCCCCCTCTCTTGGTCTGTGGAGTTTGCTCAATTCTTATTTGTTTGGGTCATTTTTTTAGGTGCCAATCGCTGTCTCCGGGAAGACCGCCACATTGGAGTGGATTTTTTCGTTAAAAAGCTGAAGCCGAAAACAAAGGCCGTGCTAGAAATCATTATTAACGTATTGATCATGGCCTTCCTGGTTTTCCTGATCAATTTTGGAATCCAGTTAAGCATCGAAAACTCAGTGCGCTTAATCAGTAACCTTCCACTAAGTTATTCGTTTATCACAATGGCTGTGCCGATTGGAAGCATCTTAATGTTGATCACCCTGATTTTTAAAGTGGCACAGAAAATCAACGTTTTAAAAACAACATCTGTATAAATTGAATAAACGTTACGGATAGTCCGCTAAACTGCTTTGAAGTTATTGGCCGAATTCAATTCGGCCGATGGCTTTTCTTCGGGAAAAGCCTGAAGCACAGAGCGATTTCTTTCGTTCAATTTTTACAGTCATTCAGAATAAGAGGTGGAAACCATGTTACTTGTCGCTGTTATATTTTTCGTTTTGCTCTTTTTGAATATGCCTGTGGCTTTTGCCATCGGTATTGCAAGTTTGTCATTCTTTATCTTGGAACCGAATTTGCCGGTTGAAATTACAACACAGCGAATGGTAGCGGGGACGCAGTCATTTCCGTTGCTGGCTGTGCCTTTCTTCATTTTAGCCGGAAACTTGATGAACTCTTCTGGAATCACAAAACGGCTGATCCGTTTTTCCAATGCGTTAACTGGACATTTAGTCGGAAGCTTGGCGCACGTTTCCATCGTACTGAGTACGATCATGGGCGGTGTTTCCGGATCTGCCAATGCGGATGCAGCGATGCAAAGCCGGATCTTAGGGCATCAAATGATTGCCAGAGGCTATTCAGGCGGCTATTCGGCTGCAGTTATTGCAATCAGCTCATTGATCACCGCAACAATCCCGCCGAGTATCGGTTTGATCCTCTACGGATACGTTGGCCAAGTGTCTATCGGCAAGCTCTTTTTAGCGGGAATCATTCCCGGTATTCTCATGATGATCGTATTGATGCTGGTTTCATACCTCGTCGCTAAAAAACGCGGATATGATCAAGATGAAAATATCAAACGAGCCACATTCAAGGAAGTGGCTGTTTCTTTCAAAGACAGTATTTGGGCGTTATTATTCCCGGTCATTTTAGTCGTGGGAATTCGTTTCGGTATTTTCACTGCTTCAGAAGCAGGCGCTTTTGCCGTAGTCTATGCACTTGTAATCGGCTTCTTCGTTTACAAAGAATTGAACTGGAAGAACTTTATCGAATCCATCGAGCAATCGGTTACCGATAATGCATCCATTCTCTTGATCATTTCAACATCATCCATTTTAGGATTCTTGATTACATACGACCGTCTTCCGCAGAACGCAGCGGACTTCCTGATCGGCATTACAAGCAATGGCACATTGATGCTGCTGTTGATCTTGCTGTTCCTGGTCATCGCAGGGATGTTCATCGAGTCCACGGTGCTGGTTTTGCTGTTGACACCGATTTTCCTGCCGATTGTCACACAAGTGGGTGTAGACCCTGTACATTTCGGTATTTTGATGATGACAATCGTTACATTTGGAGGCATGACGCCGCCGGTCGGGGTAACGATGTATACGACAACTTCCATTATGAAAGTGCCGATTGAAGAATACATCAAAGAAGCCCTGCCATTTATCGGAGGCGTAGTCGTATTGGTTCTGATCTTGGTATTCGTACCGGAAATTGTGACATTCATCCCTGATTTATTGATGTAATGCGTAAGCTTTGAATAGAGTGGAGGAGCGTTTTATGTTTTCTTTTGAAGGAAAAGTGGTTTGGGTTACAGGCAGCAGTACGGGAATCGGAAGAGCGATTGCTGAGAAGTTTGCAGAATGCGGAGCAGCTGTCGTCGTTCACGGAAATTCCAACGCGGCAGAAGCTGAAATCACATTGAAAAATGTCCAGGATAGAGGAGCGAAAGCTCATTTGGTTATCGGCGACGTGACGGACCGCAAACAAGTGGATGAAATGGTTGAAGACATCAAAACCAAATTCGGCCGAATCGACATCCTCGTCAATAACGCCGGCACGATGGTCAAGCGTGCCAAAATTGAAGACCTTGAAATCGAAGCATTGGAAAAAATCATCAACATCAATTTCACTTCCGTATTCCATGTGACGCAAGCGGTCTTGCCGCTTATGAAGAAGAGCGGGCAAGGCAATATCATTAATATGACCTCAATTGCTGCACGAAACGGCGGCGGTGGAGGCGCAGTGGCTTATGCTGCTGCTAAAGGAGCGGTCAGTACATTTACAAGAGGGCTTGCAAAAGAACTGGCTGGAGACCGTATCCGGGTGAACGGAATAGCGCCGGGAATCATTACGACGCCGTTCCACGACCGCTACTCCACACCGGAATTGAGAGCATCGATGGCACAACAAGTGCCGCTTGGCAGAGAAGGCACGCCTGAAGAAATTGCCGGTACTGCCGTGTATCTGGCTTCTGACATCGCGGGCTACATTACGGGTGAAATCATTGAAGTCAACGGCGGATTATTGACGGACTGATCCAACATTCGCCAGAGGAGGATTTGTATGAAAGCATTCATGGATGAAGATTTCCTACTGGAATCCGAAACGGCTAAAACTTTGTATCACGAATTTGCAAAAGACATGCCAATTTTTGATTACCACTGCCATTTGACGGCTAAGGAAATTGCAGAAAATAAAACATTCGCCAATTTAGCGGAGATTTGGCTGGACGGAGACCATTATAAATGGCGCGCCTTGCGCACTAACGGCGTACCGGAAGAATGGGTGACCGGAGAAGCTGATGACCGGGAGAAGTTTCAAAAATGGGCGGAAACCGTTCCTTTTACATTAGGAAACCCGCTTTACCATTGGACGCATTTGGAATTGAAGCGGTATTTCGGCATTGCTAAACCGCTCAGTCCAAAAACAGCCGATGAAATTTGGGAAACGTGCAATGCATTGCTTCAAACAGAGTCGTTTACGGCGCAGCAGCTGATCAAGCGATCGAATGTCAAAGGCTTGTGTACGACAGATGATCCGTTGGACGACTTGGCGTATCATAAGCAAATTAAAGAAGATGAGTCGTTTGATGTCCATGTCTTGCCGACATTCCGGCCGGATGGTGCGTTGAATATCGAAAGCCCGTCGTTCAAGGAATGGATTTCCAGGATGGAAGAAGTCACGGGCGTAAAAGCCGAAAACTTCACCGGCTTGGTGGAAGGCTTGGAAGCACGAGTCCAGTATTTCCATGAATCAGGCTGCCGTCTGTCCGACCACGGATTGGATTCGAATTTCTATCTCGAAGCAAGTGATGAAGAACTAAATCGTATCTTTGCAAAAGCTTTGGCGCAGGAAACTTTAGAAAAAGACGACATCGTCAAATACAAAACGGCTGTCATGAAAGCCTTAGGCAAAATGTATGCGCAGCATGGCTGGGCGATGCAATTGCATATCGGAGCGCTAAGAAGCAATAACCAAAAGAAATTGGAATCTGTCGGACCGAATACCGGATTTGATTCGATTCACGATTTTACCTATGCGGAAGATTTATCGAACTTGCTGAACGCATTGGATTACGAAGGGGTATTGCCGAAGACCGTCATTTACAACCTCAATCCGCGGGACAATCATATGGTTGCATCCATGATCGGCAATTTCCAGGAAGAGATTCCGGGAAAAATCCAATTCGGTACGGCGTGGTGGTTCAATGACCAACGCGACGGCATGGAAGAGCAGATTAAAGTGTTGGCCAATCATGGCTTGCTTGCCCGGTTTGTCGGCATGCTGACGGATTCGAGAAGCTTTTTGTCCTATACAAGACATGAATATTTCAGAAGAATTCTTTGCAATATTATCGGGAAATGGGTTGAAAACGGGGAGTATCCTGCAGATTTCGACATTTTAGAGATGATCATAAAAGATATATGCTACGGCAATATCGAAGCGTATTTAGCAATAGAGTCCTAGGATGATTGGGTGATAGACATGCAAATGGTATTTAGATGGTTTGGAGAAAACGATGATCATATTCCGCTTTCAAATATTAAGCAGATACCAGGCGTGACAGGCATCGTCTGGGCACTGCACGACCAGGCAGCGGGCGACAGATGGCCGCTGGATAAAATTCAAGCGATGAAAACAGAAGCTGACAATTATGGATTCAATATAGATGTAGTGGAAAGCGTGAATATCCATGAAGATATTAAGCTCGGGCTGCCTTCAGCGGGAGCAGTATATTGAAAATTACAAAGCGACGATCCGAGACCTGGCTACAGTAGGAGTCAAAGTGATCTGCTATAATTTCATGCCGGTCTTTGACTGGATCCGTACGGATTTATTCGGGGAAGTGGGAGATGGCTCGACGGCGTTGTTCTATGAGAAAGCAAAAATCGATGCAATGCAGCCGGAAGAATTGGCGGCAAGCTTCCTTTCAAACGATGAATTTTCATTGCCGGGCTGGGAACCGGAACGGCTTGGGCAATTGGCGAATTTGTTTGAAGCTTACAAGAACGTTTCAGAAGAAAAGCTGTGGGACAATCTTCAATATTTCCTCGAGCAGATTATTCCGGTAGCAGAAGAGAACGGCATCAAAATGGCCATCCATCCGGATGATCCGCCGTGGCCGATTTTCGGTTTGCCGAGAATCATCACCAATCAGGACAATATTAGACGGTTCCTAAGTTTAGTGGACAGCTCATCGAACGGCTTGACGTTTTGCAGCGGCTCACTCGGCGCCAATCCCGAAAATGATTTGATCAGCATCGTTAAAGAATTTGGCGAACGAATTCCTTTCGCGCATATCCGGAACTTGAAGCATTTCGACAACGGAGATTTTATCGAATCCTCCCATAAAGCGAGCGACGGGTCTGTAGACATTGTAGGCATTGTCAAAGCCTTTCATGAAATTGGATTTACCGGCTATACAAGACCCGACCATGGCCGCCACATTTGGGGCGAAATCTGCCGTCCAGGATACGGTTTATACGACCGGGCGCTTGGCATCATGTATTTATGGGGAATTTGGGATAGCCTGACTCAAAGCAGGAAAGTGAACTAAAACCGATTTAGCCGAAACCACTAAGGGATTTCCCCTTAGTGGTTTTCTTTTGGAAAAATATCCTATAACGCCATAAACTTCAGCCGCTTCGTGTAATATAAAAGGTAAGGATTTGTGAAGGAGTCGATTTTTAACTTTATGAAACGCTATTTTATGCTTATGGCATATGTTCTTATTTTTGCTGCATCGCTCCATTATTTTACAGACCAATCAGCCGGTCCGACTGTAGAAGACCGAAGCCGTCTATTGCCGGTGAAAATGAAGGCGGTTAAAGCGGGCGACAGCCCTTCCGATATCCAACAGATTGTACGGGATGCGAATGCTGCAGGTGACGAGATTGCGATTGCCGGCATGCAGCATAGCCAAGGCGGCCATACGGAATACCCGGATGGAATTCTTTTGGATATGAAGCCGTATAATGAGATTTTGGAGTTTGATGCGGAAAAGAAAACCATCACGGTCCAGAGCGGGGCTACGTGGGGGGATATTCAAGAACACATCAATCCATCCGGACTGGCCCTGAAAGTCAGCCAGTCGCAAAATATATTCACAGTCGGCGGATCCATCAGCGTGAATGCCCACGGCCTTGATATCCGTAACCACGGCCTGATCGATACGATTGAATCCATGCGCCTGCTTGATGCAACAGGCACTATCCTGGAACTCAGTGCGGACCAAAACTCAGAACTTTTCAAAGCGGCCGTCGGTGGCTACGGTTTAATGGGTGTAATTTTGGACGTGACGTTAAAACTGACGGACGATGCCCTTTACCAAATCGAGTCGGAGCAGCTTCGTTACGACGAGTATAGTGATTACTTCAAAGAAAAAATTAAAAATGACCAAGTGAAAATGCACTTGGCCCGCATCTCCATTTCCCCGGAATCTTTTCTGGAAGAAATGTATGTGATGAATTACAGCGAAGTGGCACAGCAGGACCTTTTAACAGAGCCTCAGAAACTGAAAGAAGAAACACTGATTGCTGTGCCGAAATTCTTTTTAGGTCTCGCCCGGTTGAATGATGAAGGGAAAGAGGCCTTCTGGAAAACCCAGAAAACGTATGCCGAGTCGGTTGATGGGAAAAAGATTTCACGGAATAACGTCATGCGCTCGGATTCCGAGTTTATGGAGTACAGCCATCCGAAAAACACCGAAGTGCTGCAAGAATATTTTGTCCCCGTGGACAATTTTGAAGCGTATATCGATGATTTAAGAAAAACCTTAGCCGAGGAAGAGTCGTTTAATCTATTGAACATCACGATACGGTATGTCGAAGAAAATGAGAAAGCTGTGCTGTCCTATGCAAAAGAAGATATGTTTTCCCTTGTCCTCTTGATCAATCAAGGAACAGATAGCCAAAGCATAGAAGATACCGGAAGAGTCATCCGCAATATGATTGACGTCACACTCGATCACGGGGGAAGCTACTACTTGCCGTATTATGGTTATCCGACAAAAGAACAAATGGCGGAAGCCTATCCAAGAACAAAAGAATTTTTTGAGCTGAAAAGAAAATACGATCCAAAAGAGCGATTTATGAACCTTTTCTATGAGGAGTACAAGCAATGAACTACAAACGATTTATCGTCTATCAAGGCGCAATTGGCATGGCTTCAACTATGATTTTTCCATTCTATATTTTATTGATCAATAATGTCGGCAATTCGTATTCCCAGTTTGGCTGGGCGTATGGACTTTTTGCATTGACTGCTGCTATTTGCTATCCGTTTATCGGCAAACTGGCAGACAAAGTGGGTGATAAATGGCTGCTTGGCGTTTATTCGTGGGGGATGGCGCTGACGCTCTTATTCTTTCCGCTGGCCAATGAAATCTGGCACGTTTATATTCTACAAGTGATTATGGGCGTCTTCGGGGCAGTGCAAAGAAATTCAGAGAAAACGGTGCTCGCGCGGCATGTCATCAAAGAAACGGCAGGAAAAGAAATCGGCAAATACCATATCTGGACCTCCATTGCGGCAGCTGCGGCTGTCATCGGAACTGGTTACCTTGTCGACTTTTTCACCATCTCCAGCATTTTTTATATCGCTTCCGCTGTTTTTGCCTGGAGCGGATTTATCGTCATGAAAAAAGAAAAACAATTCTCCGGTTTACCCGAATAAGCGGTTCTGGACGAATTTCTTTAGATAAGAGGAGCCGATTGCCAAGAGCAGTCGGCTCTTTTTAATTAAATTTGATTGCCTTACTATGTCACGTCGTGATATAGTCGTGGTGTGACATAGTAAAGGGAGAAGGAATTTCAATGAATGCAGATAAAGTGATGAAAAAATACATTCCGATGACAGAAACGGCTTACTACATCTTGCTGTCGTTGACAGAGCCGCGGCATGGCTACGGCATTGTAAAGCATGTTGAAGAGATTTCAGGCGGCAGGCTGCGCCTAGGATCAGGAACTGTCTACGGCACATTGACGAAAATGCAGAAAGATGGTGTCATCACAGTGTTTGCCGATGAAGAAAGAAAGACCCTATATGAAATTACGGATCTTGGCAAACAATTGATCCTTGCGGAAATTGGCAGGCTGAAGGAACTTCATCAGAATGCAGTGAAATACGAGGGGGATTTTTTATGAAAAAAGCAATTAAGCCATTTTGGAGCTATGACGTTGAACAAACAGAGAACTGGCTGAAAGGTATGGCTAGTCAAGGATACATTCTGAAAAAATTAAAAAGAGCATCACGGACTTTCTATTTTGAGCAAGCTACGCCGCAGAACCTTTCATACCGAATCAGCTTTGATCGAAATCAGGGGCCTGTGTTAGCATCCAGTTTGACGGAAAACGGCTGGGAAATTGCTGCAGCGAGCGGCAAATGGCAAATCCTTAAAAACAGCTATTCCGAAAAAGACATCAAGACAGCGCCAGTCCGCCAAGGCATCATCACCCACAACCGGAATGTTTCCTTCGTTTTCTTCGGCCTTCTTTTTTATCTGCTCGGTGTGCTGCTCGCGAATGTGTCGACGCTTGCTTCTTCCTGGTTCCAAGACGGAACAATCGCAGTGGAACCAAGTCCGTTATGGGCCATTACCTATCTTTTCCTGGCTTTAACGTTTGGAGCAATTGGTTTGGCAAGCTACTCAATTGTTAAAATTAAAAAATCCAATCAGGCGATGCTGCAAGAAAAAGCGGCTGCAGCAGCTGAAAAACAGAAGCATCATCAGCCAACACCTAAAATTCCCCAGCCCTCCGGTGATTTTGTGAAAAAGGTCAAGCTTGGCTGGATGTATGCTCCTGACCGCTTGGAAAGCTGGCTCGAAAAAATGGAGCAGCAAGGCTATCAGCTGCATCACGTCGGGACGATCGGGACGGTATTTTACTTTGTGAAAGGTGAACCCCGATGCATGAGCTATCACGCTGAATACATGAGCACGGTTGAAAGCAGTTATTTCTCGATATACGAAGATGCGGGATGGCTGAAAATTTTTGAATCCTGGTCAGCTATGGAAAAATGGGTGATTTGGAGCCGGGAATATAGAGAAGGCGAAGAAAAGCCGCGTATTTATACGGAAGGAAGCAGCCATTTAAAACGTGCGCGCCGGATGGCCAGCCTCTATACAATTCTGTTTTTGCCAATGCTTTTCATTTATGCGTTGAATGCCAATAGGGAATTTCAAGAGTTCATGCATGAAGGCACTACGCTTTCTTTATTCGGCGTGCTGCCGGCAATTGCCTTTGTCTTATTCCTTAGCTTTATTTACCGGATGTGGGCGTATTATATCCGATTGAGAAAACATTACTCCGTTCTGAATAGTTAAAGGGCAAGCTGTAAAACTCGCTCTCATCCTTGAAATGCCCGTATAATGGAGCTATCAACGATTCTTGGAAAGAGGTAAGCCATGATAATTGTCATCGATAACCATGACTCCTTTACGTATAACCTGGTCCATTACCTGGAACAATTCGATCCCGAGCTTTTGGTTTTTCAAAATGAACAAGTGACGGCAAATGAAATAAAAAAACTAGTGCCTGATTTGATCGTGCTGTCTCCAGGACCAGGGCGTCCAAAACAAACTGGAGCAACAGGCGAGATCCTATCGGGACTAAGTATGGAAGTTCCCATACTTGGCGTATGCCTTGGCCATCAAACCATCATCGAATATTTCGGGGGAAAGGTCGTAAAAGGGCAGCAGCCCATGCACGGGAAATCTTCCCTTATCAACCATAACGAAACGGGAGTGTTCGAGGGGATTGCTTCGCCGACAAACGTAGCACGTTACCACTCGCTGGTGGCTGATGCAGCGGCCTTGCCGGACTGCTTGGAAGTTACAGCTAAGACAGAAGACGGCGTTGTAATGGGGGTGCGCCATCGTTCGTTGCCGGTTACGGGCATCCAGTTCCATCCGGAATCCGTGAAGACTTTGGAAGGGTTTCAAATGCTGGAAAATTGCTATGAACAGGCAGTTGCTTGGAAAAAAGACCGACAGGGAGAATCATCGAATGAATCCATATTTGCTGTATGAATTTCGCAATAGCGAGGGAAAGATAGAACCGAAAGCTTTCAAAGAACCGGTAGAAGTTTTGCAGACGGAACGTTTGGAAGACATCCCTGCAATCATGGAAGCGATAGAAGCAGCTATCGACAAGGGATTTTATGTGGCGGGCTATTTGTCTTACGAAGCAGCACCTGCATTCAATCCAGCGATGAAAGTAAAAGGTTCAACCGAAATGCCTCTTGTCTGGTTTGGAATTTTCGATCAGGTCCATATCCAAAGCGAAGAATTCCCGGAAAAACCGTATCAAGTATCCGAATGGAGAATGGCGAGTTCGAAAAGCCTTTATAAAGAAGGCATTAGCCGGATTAAAACGGCTATTGAAGAAGGGCATACGTACCAAGTGAACTACACCGAACGGCTGCATGCCGATTTTACTGGCAGCGACCGTTCTTTTTATCGTCAATTGGCCCGCAATCAGCAGGCGGATTACGGCGCTTATTTGGATTTAGGCAAGCATCGGATCCTGTCAGCATCGCCCGAACTGTTCTTCCGTATAAAAGACGGAACAATCGAGGCAAAGCCGATGAAAGGAACGGCTAAAAGAGGACGTACACTAGCAGAAGACAAAGTGAAATCCGAGGAATTGCTGGCTTCCGAAAAAGAGCAGGCTGAAAATTTGATGATTGTTGATTTGCTGCGAAATGATATGAGCCGTTTGGCGAAAAAAGGGACCGTCCACGTATCGGACCTGTATAAAGTGGAAACATACCCTACGGTTCACCAGCTAACTTCGACGGTTAAAGCGGAACTGCAGGATGCATTGACAGTTCTTGATTGGTTCAAAGCCTTATTTCCTTGCGGATCGATAACAGGCGCACCAAAAGTCAGTACGATGGAATACATTGCAGCGCTCGAACAAACTTCCCGTGATGTGTATTGCGGGGCTATCGGGTTTATCACACCCGAAAAAGAGGCAATATTCAATGTGCCGATCCGGACCGTTGTCATCGACACCGAAAAACAGACCGCCCGCTACGGTGTAGGCGGCGGAATTACATGGGATTCGACTTCTGAAGGCGAATATCAGGAATTGGTTGTAAAAGCGAAAGTGCTGACAGAGAGACGCCCTGAGTTTCAACTGCTCGAGTCGTTGAAATTGGAGGACGGCAAATATCCTTTGATCGACTATCATATGGAACGAATGAAAAATTCAGCTGCGTATTTTTATTTCCCGGGAAATGAAAGGGAAATTCGCAAGCAGTTGAAAGAATGTGCGAAAACACATTCGAAAGGTGTTTATAAAGTGCGCTTATTGCTCAGCAAAACCGGGGAAATAGCAGTAGAAGCGCAGAAAATCACGCCGATAAAAGAGCCAGTCCTCTGTAAATTGGCCAACGAACCTGTAAATAGCCAAAATCCTTTTCTTTTTCATAAGACGACGCATCGGCAAGTATATAAACAGCATGAATCTGAAGTGGAAGGCGTATTTTCAGTCCTTTTATGGAATGAACACGAACAGCTGACGGAGTTTGCCATTGGCAATCTTGTTGTGGAGATGAATGGCCGCCTGTACACGCCTCCGATAGAGAATGGCTTATTGGCAGGTACGTATCGGCAATTTCTTTTGGATACCGGAAAGATTGAAGAAAAAGAGATTAACAAAAACGATTTGGAAGATTGCGAAGCAGTTTGGTTTATAAATGGCGTACGTGGATGGCTCAAAGTGAAAATTATTCAATAATCGACTGAAAAAAGCTACAGAAGTAAAATTCTGCAGCTTTTTTATTGTTGCAGTGAATCGAATAGCCGATTCTTCAGTTGGGCAAATTTGTTATAATTTTATTATTGAGAAAATACAAGCAAGAGAAGAGGGCATCACATGACACTGGCATTTATTGATGCAGAAAAGCATAAAAACGATGCATTGGTTTTTCCTGCGTTCAATCTATCCTTAATTGCAGGAGAAGTTTTGGCAATTTATTCGAATGTGAACATTCGATCCCAGCTGATGGAACTGCTTTTAGGGAAAAGTTCTTTATCGCAAGGCGAAATTCAGCTAGCGGGACAGGCATTAGCCCAAAAATCAGTGAAAATGGGCTTTTTATTCTTGAACGATGGCGTATACAAAAGACTCACGGTTTTAGAAGCACTGCGCTTTTATAAAAACCTTCATAATTCTCCTGATAAAGTGGATGATATAATTCGGAAGGTCCAATTAGAGCTAAAGAAAAATACCAAGCTTGAAAAATTAACACCGTCCGAAAAACGGCGAATCCAATTGGCAGCTCTGTATATTCAAAACCCTGACGTATGGGTGATGGAGGAGCCGGACCAAAACCTGGATATGGAATCGAAGCGGATTTTCCTTTCGCTGTTAACTGAACTCCGAACAGCTGGCAAGACCGTTTTCATTTTGTCTGGAAATCTGGAAAACGCCGTAATCGCAGCAGACCGTGTATATCGGCTTGATGAAAATGGACTTTATCAAATTCAGACTTTAGAGGAAGAACCGGAAGTTGAAGAAAAAGTTGAAGAATCGGCGGCCGCAGAAAGCATCCAGCCCATTCGCTTTGAAAAAATACCGACCAAAGTGAACGAAAAGATTGTCCTATTTGATCCGCCGGAAATCGATTACATCGAGAGTTCCGAAGGCCAGTCTTTTTTATACATTAAAGGCGAAGCCTTCCCGAGCTATTTTACGTTGAGTGAACTTGAACAGCGATTATTGCCTTATGGATTTTTCCGCTGCCATCGTTCCTATATCGTTAACCTTCAAAAGGTGCGGGAAGTCATCACTTGGACGCGAAACAGCTATAGCCTTGTTCTTGAGGATGCAAAAAAGTCATCGATTCCGTTGTCAAAAAGCAAAATGGCGGAGTTAAAGGGAATATTGGGCATGAAATAAGCTCCATTCACCCCAGAAATGGCTCCTTTCACCTGAAATATGATGTTTCCCCTGTCTTTTCCCGTTAATCTGTAATTAGCAACAGGCAGAAGCCGAAACAGATTCAGGAGGAATGACAAATGGAAAATATCATTGAAGTGAACGCGATGGCAAAAATCTTCGCCAACCAGCCAGCAATTGAGGATTTGAGTTTTACGGTAAAACGCGGGAGATTTTTGGTTTCCTCGGACCAAGCGGATCTGGGAAGACCACAACGATTAAAATTCTTACCGGACAATTGGAGCCGACTGTAGGAAGCGCGACTGTCTTCGGCGAATCCATTTCTAAATTGAAGAAGCCCGAATATCGCCAACGCTTTGGTGTGCTTACCGATAACAGCGGCTTGTATAAAAGAATGACCGTTTATGAAAACCTGAAGTTATATTGTGAGCTGTATGGCATGCCGCTCAGCAAGATCAATGAGGTGCTGGAATCGGTCAATCTGCAGGAAGACCGGAAGAAAAAGGTTTCTGCCTTATCGAAAGGCATGACGCAGCGTGTGCTTTTGGCACGTACCTTGCTCCATGCACCGGAGCTGCTGTTTTTGGACGAACCGACGTCAGCGCTTGATCCGGTCAATACCCGCCATATCTACAAAGGGCTTCGTGCATTGAATGAAAAAGGGACGACGATTTTCCTGACCACGCATGATATGGAAGAAGCGGATACTTTATGCGACCGGGTGGCTTTCCTGAACAAAGGGAAAATCCAGTTGATGGATACACCGGATCAACTAAAGAAGCGTTATGCAGACGGCACGATGACAGTCGAATTGAAAAACGAAGAAAAAGTGGTGCTGTCTACAGGCACTGAAGATGCACAGGTGCTATATGAGTTCATGAAAAACGGACAAGTAGCAACCATCCATTCAAACGAACCGACACTCGGCGATATTTTTGTAAAAGCGACAGGGAGGGTATTAGCATGAACGAATCAATCAAACGGGTAAACGCAATTTTTCAAAAGGATTTCAAGGATTTTTCACGGAATATAGCAGTTTCAGTCGTCCTCTTTATGCCATTATTTGTAGCGGCACTTTATGGGCGCATGGGAGTCGATACGCTTGATGCACATTATATGATCATCAATTTGACGTTTGCCATGGTCGCAACCTTTGTCCAATGCTGCTTGATTGCAGAAGAAAAAGAACAAAATACGCTTCGCGGTTTAATGCTTTCACCGGCCAGTACGTTCGAGATTCTGAGCGGCAAAAGTTTGCTAACGTTTGTATTGACCATTTTGGTTATAGTAGCCGGTGCCTTATTGTCCGAATATCAGCCAGCGAACCTGCTGATTGTGTCACTTGCGATTGTCTTGTCTTCGTTTTTCTATATTGCGCTTGGGACGCTGCTCGGCTTATGGGCCAAATCTGTTATGGAAGCCTCCGTCATTATCTTGCCGGTTCTTGGGATTTTCTCGTTCGGTTCATTCTTGTTGCCTTTAGCAGAAAAGTATCCTGTTTTAAAAGTGGTGGAATACCTTCCGAGCGTGCAGCTTATTGAAATTGCATCGAAAGTGGAAAATGGCGCCGGTTTTAGTGAAACGGCTATGCAATTTGGCATCATTTTCATCTGGACCGCAGCTGCAGGCGCGCTGACAGCCATAATTTACAAAAAAAGAATGATGGATTAAAAAAAGGGTTTAAATGAAATACATAAGGGGAAACGATAAACTAAAGGCCCCTTAACATCAAAAAAGTGATATTTAGACAATTAAAGTATAAATTGCTAGGACTAACGGCTTTACAAACTCTAAATTTTGTATTAGTCTGAAAGCAGCTAAAAAACATCAAGTTGTTGAGGATAAACAATTGGATAAAAGGGCAGGATGGAACAGACAATAGTGCTGTAAACAACGCCGCAAAGAATTACGTCAAATTCTTTTCGGTGTTTTTTTGCGTCTTTTATTAACTAAAAGGGGCTATGCGTATGACTTATTTCATTGATCATCGAAAAAAAGTATCCATCTCCAGAAGTTTGCCGGTGACCGTTGCGGATTTGTCGGAACCCCAGCTGCATTGAGAGAATTTACGGATTGTGTCAATTACATCAATCAATTACTCCAAGCGAAGCGGTACAAGAAATGCTGTTATTGTGAAACGTTTCATACAAGCTTAGAAGATGAAATGAATAGACGGTAAAAAGAATCAATAGGAGCTGATGGAAATGGACCGATTAGAGCAAATGGGCGAAAAAGTTGGAATGGTTATGAATGCAGAGATTGAATGGTTGGGCGAAGAATGCACAGTCAAAAAACAGCGGACATTAGAAATACGGGCAAGTAAGTCTTGCTTTTATTGCACATTGGATCTTGATATTTCTTTTCACCATTTGAGAGATGACGGTTCTGCTTTCAACAAAGCGGAGATTTATCTCTTGCCAGAAGAATACCCGGCATTTTTAAATCGATTAAGAAAGCATCAAATTCCGTTGCCGACTAATTACCGCCAGAAATTGGTTTCTAATCCGAATATTGTGTGTGTTTCTATGGAATCGAAAGAGCCCCCTGAATGTTTTGCTGAGCGTCTGGCGGCAGCTTTGGAAATTATTGATCAATTGGACGGACGAGTTTACATGAATTGACCACCAACAAGATCTACGAATCGAGGATGTGCTTATGTTAGTCAGATACAAGAAATCATGTGAAAAGATTGCTATGGGTTTACTGTCGTTCATGCCTCAGGAGAAAAATTTAACTAACTTACGCCACTCCATGCTTCGCTATGAAAAAAACCCGTCATGGCAATTGTATTTACTGAAAGTAAACGAAAGTTATGTCGGGCTGATCGGGATTGAAGTCGAAGAAGATTATTTCATTGTACACCACGTCTCGGTTCTGCCTTCGCATAGAGGAGAAGGATACGGTCTAATGATGGTGGATAAACTTCAGCAAATGATGTTGAAAAAAGAAATGAAAACCACTGATGAAACAGAAGAATTTCTTGCTAAATGCAGAAGTAAAAAGACGCATAGTAGAATTACTGGACTTGCACATACTGGATTAAACCATTCATATAAGTAAACGAAAAGACGGGTGGCAGATTGGGCCATCCGTCTTTTTATCATTTACCAGTTTGTAAAATCTAAATATTCTAAATTTTATTGTATTTTAGTAAAATTCCATTTATACTTAAAAAAATTCCATACCGAAATAACCTTTCAAAATATTTACAAAAAAACTGCATGTTTAATGAAGTGTCTGATTCTGCTGGAGACGGCTTACAAGGAAAGGGGAATGACCATGGAGCGGATTGAAAGAGAGCTGCTGGAAGCAATTTCTGAAAATCAACTGCAATCATTTAAGAACCAGTTTATCAAAGAAACGAGTTTTCCTGTTGCAAAAAAGGAGCTTCGCAGTTTCCAATATGCCAAAGAAGTGCTTGAAATTCTAGGCGTAGAAGCGAAATTGAGTTTCCATGACAGCTTTATCAGTTTACCAATCCACGCCCGTTTATCCTTTCATGGCGAAGAATTTCTTTGTTCGGCACATTCGATGTCAACTTCTACGGGGGAAATCGGATTAAACGGTAAGCTTCGCTACGTTACATGCTGGCAAGAAAACATTGCACCTTCAAAAGAGATTTTCGTAACTGAAGGAATGGTATCTTCAGAAATTGTCAAGATGGCTGAAAAGGCAGGAGCCAAAGCAATTGTTTTCATTGAAGGCGAATCGGTTCGGGAAGCCTTATCTCTAAAAAGCGAAAAGGCTAAAGTCGACTTTGCCCAAAAATACTTTGCAAGCATCCCTGTTCTGGCTATGAGCGAGAAAGAAGGAGAGAAATTGAAGAACAGCTGGTCTGCAGCTCCAGAAGAAGCGTGCTGTTGGCTAATGACCGAAGTTGAAACGGGCTGGCGGGGAAATTCCAACGCTGACAGCCGGAATCAGGAGCCAAGCTTCCCAGGACTTCATCCAAGTCAGCAGCACCATCGATTCTGCAGAAAGTGCTGGAACTAATGCTGTACTATTAGAAATGGCACGTGTTTTGTCATTACAGAACCTCTTCTTGGATAAATCGGTCCGTCTGCTCTTTTTATCCAAGCACTATCAGGCTTCATGGGAAGAGCAGCAAAGTGAATGCTTGCTTCATCTTCATTTGGATGCCAGACATCACGAAGGCTTCGAGCTGAGAAAAGGGGGCCTCCCTGCAACTGTGAGGGCTTCGATTCAAGCAGACCGAAGTAACCGAAAAACGGAAGCGGAAGATTTAAGAGCAGATTGTCTGCAATATATGGCCATCCTTTTCGAAGCTTGTACAAGTCAACCACCGTTTGCGATAGAAACGGACGAAGAAGGATTTAAACAAGCGAAATAATAGGGAGAGGAAGAATTTTATCATTCTTCCTCTATTTTATTGCAGCCAAACGGGTATACACCAAGAGAGTGGGTTCTAGCCGACAGGAGGAGGGGATTTGACATGAAGACTTTAGGATTGATCGGAGGCACTGGCCCAGAGTCGACCGTTGAATATTACCAGGCGATTATTTCGAAATTCCAGAAAAAATCCGGGGATTCGGAAAGTTTGCCTGAGTTTCTGATTAATAGCATCAATATGTATAAAATTTTCGAGCTGTTGGAAAATGGCAAAACGAATGAATTGATCGATTACTTAGTAGGGGCAGTGCATCGATTAGAAAAAGCAGGTGCCGACTTTGCTGTTCTCGCAGCAAATACGCCTCATATCGTTTTTGGCCAAGTTCAGGAGAAAGTGGGTATTCCGCTGATCAGCATTGTAGAAGAAACGGCAGAAAAGGTGCGTCAGCTTAATATTAAAAAAGTAGGGCTGCTTGGAACAAAGTTCACGATGGAGAATGACTTTTTCCTTCATCCTTTTGAAAAGAGCCTCATCGAAGTGCAGATGCCGAATGAAGAAGAGCAACAGTATCTCCATGAGAAAATCGTCAAGGAATTGGAGAAAGGCATTGTTAAGCCGGATACGAAAGAGCGGTTCCTGGACATCATTTCTAAGATGGAAAAGCGCAACGGGATTGAAGGGATTATTCTTGGCTGCACCGAATTGCCGATGATCATCAAGCCGGAAGATACAAAGATGCATCAGCTGAACACCACTGACATCCACGTGGACGCAATTGTTGCCGCCATTTTGGAAATGAACAAATAAAGAGGCCTGGAACTTTGAAAAACACAAAGTTCCAGGCCTCTTCGGTTGAAGAAATCCATTAAGCATCCAATGATTTGAACGTATAGCCTTGCTCGCGTATGGCTTGGATCAATTTTGGCAGCATCTGAACGGTATGCTGAAGTTCATGGAGCAGAATAATCGCACCGTCCTCTAAATTGTCAACAACAGTGGTCACTAGATTTTCGGGATTCTTTTGTAGCTCCCAGTCCATCGAAGCCACTCGCCACATAACGGTTTTTAAATTCAATTCGCGTGCGGCCTTTAAGGTATCATCATTGAATTGACCGAAAGGAGGACGGAAATAAATAGGTTTTGCTCCAGTGATTTCACTGATTTTTGATAGGCTGTTTCGGATATCACGGTACTGTTCCTCGTAGGAAAGAGCCGTCAGGTTTTTATGCTTTACCGTATGCGTTCCAATTAAATGGCCTTCATCCAAAACTCTTTTCCACGGACGTTCCGGGTGGAGAAGGCGTGTCTGCCAAAAGAACGCAGCGGGAACATTTTCTTGTTTTAAGATATCCAGAATTTCCGGCAACACCCGGCTCGGGCCATCGTCAAACGTGAGGGCGACCGATTTTACAGCTGGATCAGGTTTTAGGCTAGTTACAATTTCCGGGTTGGAAGAGCCGTACACGACTCTGGTGTAATCCACTGCTCAAGGGCTTTTAATCATCCAAAAAACTCCTTTTGATGTCAGATTTCGGCGCCAAAGTATGCATCTGCCGATTGGGATTCGTAAGTTTCCTGGTACTCGGCTTCCTTGAAATCTTTCGGAAGCCCATCAAAAATCACTTTTCCGTCTTTTAATGCCACAATACGTGTCGCGTAGCGCTTGGCCAGTTCAATGTCGTGGACATTAATAATGGTCAACAGTCCAAGGCGTTCATGCATTTCTTTCAATAGCGTAAAGATGCGGTCAGATGTTCCGGGATCTAGACTTGCGACCGGTTCATCGCCGAGCAAAACACGCGGCTGCTGGACAAGTGCCCGTGCAATGCCGACGCGCTGTTTTTGGCCGCCGCTTAGATTTTCAATCCGTCGAGTGGCCATTTCAGCTAATCCGACTTCGGCAATGACGCTTCTAGCCCGCTTTAATTCTTCAGCCGTAAACATGCCGAAAAGATTTTTAAAAGAATTGCGGTAGCCGAATGTTCCCGTCATGACATTTTGCAAAACGCTGAGACGGGGAATCAAATTGAAATGCTGAAAAATCATTCCCATTTCCCGGCGTATTTTCCGCAGATCTTCTTCTTTTGCATAAGTGATCGTTTTTCCGTCCAGGAGAATTTCTCCGCCGGTCGGTTTTTGCAAACCGTTGATGCAGCGGATAAAAGTCGATTTCCCGGCACCGCTTTTTCCGAGTACGCAGATAAAATCTCCTTTTTGAAGAGAAAGATTCACATCTGAAAGCGACTCTTCGGTATTTCCGGCATAAAGCACCGATAAATTCTTTATTTCAATCATGATTCTGCCTCCTTCATATAATCCGCTTCCGGATGGAGCTGGCCAAGAAGTCGATGATAATAACCATAATCATGATGATCAGCACATCAAGTGAAACGGAAGAGTATTGGAAGGTCTTGAAATCATTGAACAGCCGCTGTCCGATTCCGCCGCCGCCGATAAATCCGAGAATCAGGGAAGTGCGGATGGCCACTTCGAAGCGATAGAAAAATTGAGACAGCACATTCGGCCAAATTTGCGGCAAAATGCTGAAAAGATTCGCCACCCAAGTTTTCGAGCCGACTGCTTTCATCGCTTCTTGCGGACCAGGATCGGCAGCTTCGATCAATTCCGAAATCAGTTTTCCGAATACGCCGATATTGTGGAACATAATCGCGATAACGGCAGGGAATGGTCCAAGGCCTAAAGTGGTCAGCAAAATCAACCCGAACACAATTTCCGGAATCGAGCGTACAAAGCTCAGCGCAATTCGCGAAAATTGGAAAAGAATCGGTGAAGGCGACGTGTTGCGTGCAGCCAAGAAGCTGATCGGCAAGGCAATAATCAAACCAAAGACACTCCCGAGGAACGCCATTGCCAAGGTTTCAAGCGTATCCTGCACCATATTCGGAAGCAAAGAGAAGTCCATCGGGAACCATTGCGACAAGAAGTCGATCATATTGCGGAAATCCTTGAATTTCGACAAATCGAATTCCGTCAGCCGCATGCTGAAGAACACCAGTAAGATCAGTATAGCTAATGTAAGGAAATTGCTTTTTTTAAACCACACACGGATCAACTCTATTCTTTAATGATTCCCTGCTGAATTGCTGCCTGTTTAATGCTTTCATAATCTTCGTTTGAAGCTTCAGTAAACCCGCTTGCTCCGAATGCACCTAAAATTTCAGGGTCTTCGATAGCCAAGAAAGTTTCCTGTAAAGTCTTGATCGTTTCCTCGTCTGTGCTTTCAAGGACTGCCCAAGGGTATTGGAACAATTCCTCAGATTGCCAGATCGTTTTAAACTGTTCGCCATCCACTTTGCCGGATTCGACCAGCTGATCATAAATGGCGCTGTCAATCGCGGCTGCATCGACTTGTTTATTCTGGACAGCTAATGCTGTAGCATCGTGTGATCCTGTAAAGCGCACTGAAGCGAAATCATGCTCATCTTCTGATTTATAGACACCCTGGTCCTGCAATTCAATCATCGGGATCAATGCACCTGAAGTTGAGTTCGGGTCACCAAACGCAAAATTCGTTTCCCCTGCATTTGCCACCAAATCTTCCATGGAAGTCAACGGGCTGTCTTTATGCGTAATGATGTAAGAATGGTAATAAGGCTTCCCATCGATCAATTGCGTGATAATCGCTTTTGCGTTGCTGCTTGCTTCAGCGATAACGTAAGTGAGAGGCCCTAAATAAGCCATATCGATTTGATCGTAATTCATCGCTTCTACAACGCCGTTATAGTCTGGATAGACCTCAATAGAAACTTCGCGGTCAAGCTCTTCGCTCAAAAGCGTTTGAAGCTTTGTCATGGCCGTATCCATTTCGCCTTCAGTTTGAACGGGAATAACGCCGATCGTAAAGGCGTCTTTCGCTTCTTCTTTATTGCCGGACTCTGAACTTTCATCTTCTGAAGCATTGCCGCAGGCTGACAATATCAATGCCAAAACCAACGCGAATGCCAATAAATTCCACTTTTTCAACTTGCACACCTCATTTTTAGTATGGTTCCATTAAATCGGAAAACAAGGGCTCATGTAGAGCCCTTGTGGGTTAATAGATTATTCCCTATAGATCTTCGAAAATTAAATGACGCGGATTCTTCCGGCATTTTCGCTTGTCACTTCTCCAACAATAGAAGATTGGACATTACGTTCCAACAAGTCGCGCTGCAGCGCATCCGCTTCATCAGCAGGAACAGAAATCAAGAGGCCGCCCGAGGTAACAGCATCGCAAAGGATCAATTGATCGAGTTTGCTGATATCGCTGCTGTAATCGATGTCGTCCGCTAGCCAACTATGATTCTTGTAAGTGCCGCCAGGAATCACGTGCTTCTCAGCAAGTTCTCTTGCTTTGGACAAGACTGGAACGTCTTTATTGGAAATCGTGACACCGACGTTTCCGCCTTTTGCGATTTCCATGGTGTGTCCAAGGAGTCCGAAACCAGTAATATCGGTACAAGCGTTGACCTGGTAATTCTCCATCGCTTCTGCCGCATCCTTGTTCAAAGCAGCCATAACATTCATGACTTCTTCCAAATCTTCTTTTTCCAAAATATCCTGTTTGATAGCCGTGGTTAAGATGCCGACACCAATCGGTTTCGTCAAAATCAAACGGTCGCCCGGTTTTGCGCCCGCATTCGAACGGATGCGCTCTGGATGGATCGTGCCTGTGACTGAAAGGCCAAACTTCGGTTCCTTATCGTCGATGGAGTGGCCGCCGACCAAAGTAGCGCCGGATTCTTTCACTTTATCGGAAGCACCGGCTAAAATATCTGCCAAGATGCTTTTATCCAAGGTATTGATAGGGAAAGCAACGATATTCATGACCGTCAGCGGTTTTCCGCCCATGGCATAAACGTCGCTCAATGAATTTGCGGCACCGATTTGCCCGAACATATAAGGATCGTCGACAATCGGTGTGAAAAAGTCCAAAGTCTGCACAAGTGCGACTTCGTCGTTGATTTTGTAGACACCGGCATCATCAGCTGTATCTAAGCCGACAAGCAGATTAGGGTCTTGCACATTTCTCGGTAAATGGCGCAGAACCTGCGCCAGGTCCTCAGGACCAATTTTGCAGCCTCAGCCGCCTTTAGTTGATAAAGTCGTTAAACGTACGTTTTCTTTTTCAGCCATTTGTATTCTCTCCTTTAATAAGTCAATTTAAAATCTTTTTGTAAATTTCGAGAAACTTTTCCGCCTCGTTCTGGCCAGAATGCTGTTCAGCAATCCGCTTTTTGGCATTCATCCCGACATTTTGCCTTAGTTCGCTATTTTCCATCAATCGCCTTGCATGCGCTAGAAATTCAGATTTGTTCTTGTAAAGCAAACCTGTTTCTAAATGGGACACAATGCCATTGTTGCCTTGGACGTCGGAAACCAATACAGCGCACCCATAACCCATCGCTTCTAAAATCGCAGCAGGCTGGCCTTCAGCAAGGGAAGTGTTGAGCAGAACGTCTGCCTGTTCGTAAAGGGACCCCATAGAAGAATGGGGAAGCTGGCCAAGGTAAGAAACCCAGCCGCTGTGTTTCTGTACAAGTCCCAAAACAGTTTTGCCCTCGTCCTCTTCAAGGACCGGGCCCGCAATCCATAGCCGGATCTCCGGCTTCAATTTATGAAGTTCTGCCAGCATTTCAATCGCTGCCGGTACATTTTTCACTTTGCGGATGCCTGCCGGAAGAATGAAGAGAAAAGTACCCGGCTCTTTCAATGCAGGAGCATCCGAATCCGAAAAAACACTATTGCCTTGAGCGATGACCGAAATCTTCTCGGCGATTTCAGGTAATTCTTCTACTAGTATGCCCGCAGCCTGAGCATCAAAAACATGCACAGCCGAAGCGCCTCTTAAAGAAGAAAGGACATCATTCCGCTTATCCTTATCGAATAAGTCGAGGTTCAGATCAGTTCCGGTCAAAGTGACGACATATCTTTTGGGCGGAGCTGCTAATTTCTTCATAAACTGATAAAACTGGTAGGCATGGAATCCATGCACAAGATCAGCTTCGGGAAGCGACTGTGCAGAACGGTCATCGGTTGTAGAGATGATCACTGATTCAACCCCGAGCTTCTGCAGATTATCGGAAATTCGCTGGACGGTTACCGTATTTCCACGGGGCTGAGGAAAATTAGGTGAAGCTAAAATAATTTTCATGCTTTTCAGTCCTTCATCTACTCAAATTCGAGCATGGTTGAGGAAATACAGAATAGAAATTCCTCTTCCAATTATCATGAATTCATGCTTATTTGTCACTTTTAATGCTTTAGTGCACTGAAAAGGAAAAGTTTTAAGTATGCCAAGCAGATTCAAAATAAAAAATAAAAAACCGCCCGCAGGCGGTTTCCACTAACTATGTATGGCGGGATTGTGTGGGAATCGAACCCACCGAGCCTGGCACGCAGGCCCCTCAGGGTTTTGAAGACCCAGGAAGACACCAGTCACCCATCCAACCCCATAGATGAACCTGTTTCAGTTTATAACGAAAAAACGAGGAGTGCAACAAAGCGGATTTCTACGTGAATTCCTTTCCTTGAATACGCACTCGCCAAAGCTTAAAGTAAAGATACGAATCAATCAGAGAAAGTGTGTGAAGGCAATGGCCGAAACTTATTATACGATCGGAATGGCAGGGCATATTGACCACGGGAAGACCACGTTGACGAAAGCCCTGACAAACGTTGATACGGACCGATTGAAAGAGGAAAAAGAGCGGGCATTTCCATCGAACCAGGCTATGCGCCGCTCCAAACGGAAGATGGCACCCATGTTTCGATTGTCGATGTGCCTGGGCATGAAAAATTCATCCGTCAAATGATTGCAGGCGTCGCAGGCATCGACTTGGTTGTTCTGGTCGTGGCAGCGGATGAAGGCGTGATGCCGCAGACGGAAGAACACCTTGAAATTCTTCAATTCCTCGGCATCAAGCGCTGCATTGTAGCGATTTCGAAAATCGACCGGGTCGATGAAGTCATGCTCGAACTTGTTGAAGAGGACATTCGGGACCGGTTAGCGGGCACCATTTTTGATGAAGCCCCCTATGTCTTAGTCGACAGCTTGTCTGGGAAAGGCATCGAGGATTTGAAAGGGGCCATTTCCGAGGAATTAAAACAAGTGCAGCTTCGTGACGCATACGGATCTTTCCGTTTGCCGATTGACCAGGTTTTTTCGGTTCAAGGCCAAGGGACCGTAGTCAGAGGCACGATTTATGAAGGCGCCGTCCAAAAGGGAAGCCAGTTGACTGTTCTGCCAAAAGGCGCGAGTGTAAAAGCGCGCCAAATTCAAGTTCATAATGAAGAGCAGGAGTTTGCGCGTGCCGGCCAGCGCACGGCGATTAATCTCGGCGGGATTGAAAAAGATGAAATTTTGCGCGGAGACGTACTCGTATCATCCGAACACTTTCTTGTGACGGACACGCTTGATATTGCGTTAGAACTCGTGGATAGCCCATTTGTTCCATTAAAGCAGCGGGCTCCGGTCAAAATTCATACGGGAACCTCGGAAGTGATGGGCAAAATCGTCTTTTTCGACCGCAATGAACTCGCGCAAAGCGAAAGCGAAGTGCTGTGCCAAATCCGGCTTGACGAAGAAATCGTGGTGCGCCGCGGCGACCGGTTCATCTTGCGCCGGCCGACACCGGTCGAAACGCTTGGCGGAGGTTGGATAATTCAGCCGAAAGGCGGCAAATACCGTTTCGGGGAAGAGACGATCGCGATGCTGCAGAAGATAAAAGAAGGGACGCCGGAAGATCTTTTAGCCGATGTGCTGCAAAAATACGTCGTACTGGATTTCAAAGAACTGATCCAGCAAACATCCCTTGATGAATCTGTGCTGAAAGATACGGTCAACGAGCTCTTAGCTAATGGTACAGTGCTTGAAATCGGAAATCAGCGATATAGCCTGCTTAAATCTTTTATCAAATTAGCCGATGAATTAACAGAACGGTTAAATCATTTCCATGAAATGCATCCGATGAGGCAGGGACAAGGGAAAGCGGAGCTTGTTCAGGCATTCAGCACTGTTTATCCGAAGTTGTTTATTGAATACACATTGGATAAAATGGCGGAGAAGGCGCATTGAAAAAAGCGGACCAGTTTATCGCACTCGGTTCATTTATGCCGCATCTTCCAAAACAGTGGAAAACGCGGATGGAACAGATGATTGCAGCGCTCCAAAAAGATGGACTCCAAGCAGAAAAATGGGACAGTTATTCAGCCGGCTCACCTGTGCCGAAACAGGAATTGCTGGATCTGACATTTTATCTTCTTCAGACAGGGAAGGCTTATCGCCTGACAGAAGAGGTTTTGATCCATCATTCAGCTTTGGATTATTCCATAGCTAAGCTGAAAGAGGCGACAGGTGGAGCCTTCAATCTAAAACAAGCAAAAGACGTTCTTGGCGTTTCAAGAAAATACTTAATCCCGTTTTTAGAATTGCTGGATGAATTGAAAATAACAGTCCGAACAGATGAACAGAGAAAATGGACTGAATCATAGAAAAAAGTTATTGGGAAATGAGGAAATAGGATGAGAGATTATCTTCGTGAAATTCCGCCGGTCCATGAATTGCAGAAAGACGAACGGTTTGCCGGGTTGATAGCCGAATACGAGCTGACTGCAGGACAGGCGACGAAATTCATCCAACAGGAAGTCCAGGCACTGCGTGAACGGCTGCTTTACGGCAAATTGCCTTACGAACCTGAAAACCAGGACTTTCCGGAACTGATCTTTGGCAATGCTGAAAGAAAAGCCGCGAAGTGGAATGAGGACCGGCTGATGAGAGTCATCAACGGGACGGGTACGGTCCTTCATACGAATTTAGGGCGTTCGAAACTGAGTGAACGGGCAGTAGAACATGTCGCAAGGACAGCCAGACATTATTCGAATTTGGAATATCAAGTGGCAGACGGAAAAAGAGGGTCACGCCACGACATTATCGAGGAATTATTGAAAGAAGCGACCGGAGCGGAAGCGGCGATGGTCGTGAACAATAACGCAGCGGCAGTGTTTTTGGTGCTGTCTGCCCTGGCAAAGGGCCGTGAAGTGATTGTTTCCAGAGGGCAATTAGTCGAAATCGGCGGCTCTTTCCGCGTATCTTCCATCATGGAGGAAAGCGGAGCGCATTTGGTCGAAGTCGGCACCACGAATAAAACACATCGAGCCGATTACGAGAATGCGTTATCGGAAGAAACCGCGATGGTGATGAAAGTCCATACCAGCAATTTTAAAATGATCGGCTTTACCGAAAATGTAGAAACTCAGGCGCTTGTGGAATTAAAAAACAATAACGATGGGTTGGTGTTCTACGAAGATTTGGGGAGCGGGGCTTTATATGATTTCAAAAAGCACGGAATCGGAGATGAGCCGCTAGTCAAAGAAGTGATCCAAGCGGGAGTGGACTTGGTGTCATTCAGCGGAGACAAATTGCTTGGAGGACCGCAGGCCGGCATTATTGCAGGGAAAAAGGAATTGATCGACCGATTAAAAAAACATCAACTGGCGCGCGTTTTAAGAGTGGATAAAATGAGTTTTGCTGCTTTGGAAGAAACAGTGAAAGCGTATCTATCCGGCGAAATGAAGACCCGCGAACTTCCGACGGTCCGGGATATCATGAAACCTTACGAGAAAATCCAAAAACAAACTGAAGATTTTGCAGCTGAAATGGCGCTCCAGGCAGACACATTCCAAATCGATATTAGAGAAAGTGTTTCGCAAATAGGCGGAGGCACGATGCCCGGCGTAGAATTGCCGACTTGCATCGCGGCTATATCCCACGCGCGCTATTCCGCCGAGCAGCTTTCCAAAAAAATGCGAAATGCCCGCCCACCGGTCATTGCCCGGATTGAAGATGAAAAAGTCTGCCTCGATTTCCGTACGATCGATTCGGCGGAGATGTTGGAGATTGTTGAAGGTCTGCAGAAAATTAAATGATCGCATACAAAAAGAGAGCAGTGCCTATTTTGGCTTGCTCTTGTTTTAAATGACAGCGCTGGAAATAAGATAGAGAGTTCAGTTGCTAAATCCATTTGCTGATAAACTGGTACAGAATGAATCACTAGGTAAACGAGGCGGAGGTTGCTAATGATGGACGAGAATATGCCTATTGTCGACGGCAAAGAATACCAGGGCCATTCTGCAAAAAATAAGTTAATCAAGGGGTTTCGTGAGCTGGTCGTAAAGAAAAGCTTTGAAAAACTGACTGTATCACAAATCTGTGAAACAGCTCAAGTATCGCGAAAAACTTTTTATAGTTATTTTAAAGATAAAAATGATGTGATCGAACACATCCTATTAAAGAGCCTCATTCAGCCTTTTGAAGAATTGAGAAAGCTCTATGCAGCACATGACGACTTGCCGGTTGCGTTGATGATGGAATGGCTGTATCGGCAAGTTTATGAAGACCGGGACTTTTATGCGGGCATCAGCAGCTTTACCGGACAAAATTCACTTCAAGAATTTATTTTGAAGCATAATATTGAAATGCTGAGCCAATCTTTGGCATCCATCGATATGCCGCAGGAAGATAAAGAATACACCGTTTACTTTTATGCGGCATCGCATACTATGTTGTTGATTAAGTGGATCCGCGATGGCATGGTCGTCTCTCCTAAAAAAATGGCGAGCTATTATGAAAAATGGACAATTCCAGTTTGGCGGGATATATCACAAAATAAGAAAAGGTGACATTTTTATCGGAATGTCACCTTTGGTGTAACGGATGAGCTGCTTTGAGACTGCTTTCCAGAGAACGCTTTCATTATACTGGAACTAACAAAATGAAGGAGTGATTTGGATGCAATTAGAAGGGAAGCGCATTATCGTGACTGGCGGAGCTAGCGGTATCGGAGCAGGAACTGTCAAAGCCTACGTACGTGAAGGAGCTCTTGTAGCTGTTTTAGATATAGCGGATGAGCGGGGACAAGAAATTGTGAGAGAGGCAAACGAAGCGGGTCCAGGAAAAGCGACCTATTACCATTGCAATATTGGAAATGCAGAAGAAGTATTTTCTGTATTTGATCAAGCAGCGAAGGAAATGGGAGGCCTTGATGTCTTAGCCCACGTAGCAGGGATTGAATCTTTGAAACCGGCTGAAAATTATACGCCGGAAGACATGGACTTTGTATGGGGAATAAATATCAATGGTACAATCTATGCCAACCAAGCAGCTTGTAAAATTATGAAAACACAAGAAGGAGAAGGTGCTATCATCAACTTCTCATCTGATGTTGCATTAGCAGGCCAGCCAAACGGTGCTTTATATGCAGCGGCAAAAGGGGCTGTCCTCTCTTGGACACGTTCAATTGCTAATGAATGGGCGATAAAATATGACATTCGCAGCAATTGTGTAAACCCTACAATGAAGACCCCAATGTATCAGGAATACTTGGATCATTTAGAGGAAGAAGAGCGTGCGAAGTTTCTTGCTGCTGAAAAAATGAAAGTTCCGATGCGGGGGAAATGGGTGATGTTGACCGTGACATGGCTCCAGTCATGGTTTTCTTGGCATCTGATGCTTCAGGTTACATCAACGGACAGATTATTGCCGTTAATGGTGGCCGTAATATGCTTCGCGGATAAGAATAACTCCCATCTGTTTAATACAGATGGGAGTTATTCTATTAGGAGGAAAGCTGATGCCGAAGTCTGCAATAAGGGGACTGGAAAGTTATACTCAAAGTAAGAAGCTTGTATACAATAAATAAATGAGGAGCTGAACTTATGGTAGCCAAACAAAAACAAATAGAAGTCTTGCTTTATGGAAATCCGTATCAATTCGCTTGTGAAACACTGGGCGTTGACAATATGGAGCACAGCAAATACAGCGAAGTTTTCACAGTCAGCAAAGAAGAAGTGCTCGCATACACCGCTGTGCATGGCCTTCCGCTTAGTAAGATGAAAGGCAAGGAGGACCGGGTCGAAGGGTTCTATGCTTATAAGGAGAACGGAAAGTGGATCACATTCTTCAGAGAGCGGGGACAAATCTATAGTAAAAAGAACTTCGAAGACGATAGACTTGCCCATCACTACATTGTGGAGACTTGGCTGAAGCTCGGCGGGACGGGATTGTACTAAGTGATTCAGCGGAATCTTAAGAGGTGCAGATGCCATTATAATCGGCAAAAAAGCAGGAACCCAGCTCTATGCTGAATCCCTGCTTTTTCAATGTGTCGATTTTTTTATTTATTTCATTAGGAAACTGAAGCCATAACCAGTCCGATCGAAGCGTAGATGATGACGGTGAAGAAAATGACCATCATATGGATGAGGGAGAATAGGAACATTTTATTTGCCCAATCCTTCACTTTCATCTTGCGTGAACCAAAAAGACTGAGTCCAAGCCACATCAGGCCCAACAGCAACGACACCAAAGTCAGTCCGAGACTAAGCGGCAGGAACAGGAAACTCGACAGCACCAGCAAAACCAAATAGATATTGCTTTGCAGGAAAGTGCGTTTTGCCCCTTTGGCGACAGGGAGCATAGGAATTTTCGCAGCAGCGTAGTCATCATGTTTCCGGATGGCAATCGCGTAAAAATGCGGCATTTGCCAAATGACCATGATCAAAAACAATGCCCAGCATGCCGGATGCCAAATATCAGGGGCCACAGCAGCCCAGCCGATCAAAGGAGGCATTGCTCCTGAGATGCTTCCCACTTCCGTATTCCAAATAGTATGGCGCTTGGTCCACATCGTATAAGGGACCACGTAGAAAAAAACGCCTAAAAAGCCGAGAAAAGCGGCTAATGGGGAAGTGAAATACAATAGCGTCAAACCGACAGCCAGCAGCAAGACCGCCACGACAGCAACTTTCTTGATGGAAATCGATCCCGTTACAGTGGGACGGCCTTTTGTACGGGCCATCACCGCATCGATGTCGCGGTCGTATATATTATTGAATGAACCAGATGCCCCGATGATGAGGGCGGTTCCGATAAAGGCCAGAATAAGGTCGTCAATATGGTCGATAAAGCTGTACTCGTATGTGTATAAAGCGAGCATCAATCCGGCCACCATTGGAATCAGATTCGATTTGATGATTCCGGTTTTCACGACTTGAGCCCATAATGTTTTCTGTGATTGCTTTTTCATTATTTACAATATCTCCTCTTATAGCTACGAAGATTACTTTAACCTAGCCGATGCTGAATTTCCATCCTTTTTGCTTTTTGTCTTATAACTTTCATTATTCAAAGAGAAGTTCTTGTTATAAAAGTCACAAACGATAAAAAAAGCCATTGTTTTCCGGCCAGTCGGGTGATAAAGTAATAAAAAAACTTATTAAAGAAGTTTAATAAGTTGGGGGAATGGAGCGGAAAATCGAATGGGTGACTTGATGACAACACCTAAATCCATGAAGCAGGCAATTTCGACAAGCATTCGCTCAACCCTTTTGGAACTTGGAAGCGCTACGAAAGCAGAGCTGAGCGAAGCGTTGGATATCAGTTTTCCGACTATCAGCAAATTCCTTGGGCAAATGGGGAAAGAAGGCGAAGTGTTAGAACTTGGCCAAGACGATTCAAGCGGCGGTAGAAGAGCGAAGCGCTATGCTTACAATCCTGAATATAGCTTGGGACTGGCCGTTTTCTTAGAAAAGTCTGCAACGCATTATGCCCTATTTAATTGTGCCGGGAAAGTAAAAGAGCAGGGAACAGAAGCAAGCGTTCTTACAGGGAACAGCATTGAATTATTGGAAGCTCTTATCACTGGCTGTTTGGAAAAACATCCCAAAATCAGCTCGCTTTCGATAGGGGTTCCTGGGGCAATCAACAATGGACGGGTCATTTACATACCGGATTACGGCCAGCTGCAAGACTTCGATTTGAAAACGCATCTTGAGAAGCGCTTTTCAATGCCGACAGCAGTTGAAAATGACATGAATGCAGCTGTTCTTGGCTACCATCGCCATCAAGGAATGAGCGCTGAGCAATCGCTAGTCTATATCTATTTAGGGCAGAATGGTCCGGGTGCTGGAATTATGGTGAATGGCGATGTAGTGCGAGGAAGTACATTTTTTTCAGGCGAAATTTCGTTGATTCCGCAATATGACCAAGCGAACTTCTGGCAGGCTCTGGAGCAAAAAAACCGAAATGATGCATTAGGGCGCATGGTAGCTTCGATTTCAGCCATCCTTAATCCCCATCAAATAATTTTCAGCTATGAAGACATTTCTCAAAGTGAATTAAAAGAAATTACCGAAGCCAGTTCGCAGTTTATTCCTTCCGAACATTTGCCGGAGCTTATAAGCAGTGACTGGAAACAAGATTATTTGCATGGACTGAAAAGTCTTGGGCTTCGTTTGATGCTCAACCCGAATTGAACTGTTGATAAATGGAGGGACTGCCCGTGGCTGTATTATTTCTGATCATCATCTATTTAGCATTTATCAGCCTTGGCTTGCCGGATTCACTTCTTGGAGCTGCCTGGCCTGCTATGCAGCCTGCATACGGCGCGCCGCTCGAAACAGCCGGATTTTTGTTCATGGTCATTGCAGGAGGCACCATTCTTTCAAGCTTAGTGAGCGGTACGCTGCTGAAACGTTTCGGCACGGGAAAAATCGCATTCGCCAGTTGTTTGATGACGGCCGCTGCTTTGCTCGGCTTTTCTTTTTCGCCGTCGCTTTTCTGGCTATTCCTTTTTGCCATCCCGCTTGGTTTAGGGGCCGGATCGATTGATGCCGGCTTAAATCATTACGTAGCGGAAAACTACAAAGCGCATCATATGAGCTGGCTTCATAGTTTCTGGGGAGTCGGCGCTACGCTTGGCCCCATCATTCTTGCCTTTTCATTAGCGGGTGAACGGTCATGGCGGAACGGCTATTTGATCATTGCCTGCATTCAATTCGCTTTAGTGGTGATTCTGTTTTTTGCCCTTCCTTTATGGAAGAAAAACGAAAAGTCCAAATCGGTTCCGGAAGAACAGACAAAAGAGGGCGCATTGCCTGTAGAGAACAAAAAGCTTAAAGAAACAAAACCGCTCCGGATCAAAGGCGTGAAATTCGCTTTGGCCACCTTTTTGTTTTATTGCGGGGCTGAAGCCACAATGGGCTTATGGGGCGGCAGTTTCCTCGTAGAGATGAAGGGGCTTGAAGTCGACACGGCAGCACGTTGGGTTTCGTTTTACTTTGGCGGAATCACGGTAGGCCGATTCATCACCGGATTTGTGACGTTCCGGGTCAACAACCGAACCTTAATCCGAATGGGCCAATTAATCGCACTGACAGGTGCTTTACTGCTCGTACTGCCTTTGCCGATCGGAATTTCACTGGCAGGATTTATCCTAGTCGGTTTAGGCCTCGCACCGATTTTTCCGTGCATGCTGCATGAAACGACGGCGCGTTTTGGCAGAGAGCATGCCCAGTCGATTATGGGGTATCAAATGGCTTTCGCTTATACAGGCAGCACGTTTATCCCGCCACTTCTCGGATCGTTGGCAGCTTATACGACACTCGGCATTTTTCCGATTTTCGTGACAGTCTTGATTGCAGCAATGTTCTTAGGAGCGGAAAGGCTGAATACATTGATGAAAAACAAAAAAGAATTGCAGGGAAAAATAAACTCTTCTGTAACGTGATAGTATTAATGACGATGAAAATGTAGGGGGAAAAGGATTGGAAACCGAAAAAGACACAGTTTACATTTCAACAGGCGAACTGGCAAAACGATTAGCAGTTTCTGTCCGCACCATCCGCTATTACGATCAGATTGGGCTTGTGCAGCCGGCAAAAAAAGAAGCGGGCGGCAAGCGGTATTATTCGGATGCGGAAATTTTGGATCTGGAAAAAATCCTGCTGCTCAAATCGCTGGACTTATCGCTTGAAGACAGTCGGAAAGTTCTTTCGGAACAATCACTGTCTGCAGTTTTAACTGCCCATAAAGCGTTGCTGGCAGAAGAGATGGGACGGCTTCAGCTTTCAATGGACCATACGCAATCGCTGCTGAATGTACTGGATTTGGAAGGGGCGCTTCACTGGGAAGACCTGATTGAACTGGTAGCGAAGTCTAAAAAGGATAAGGATTGGAACCGGTATTTTTCTGAAGCGCAGCAAGGCCAGTTGAAACAGGCGTTGCCAAAACTTGAAAGCGCGGATGTTTCGACAAAAAAATGGATCAACCTCATCAAACGGATTGAGCTTTGCCTGGCAAATGGTGTTTCTCCTGAGTCCGTGGAGGCACAGCTAATTGTGGAAGACATGAATTTTCTTTCAGCGGAAACGTTCGGAAATGATCTGCAGTTGGCGGATGACTTCTGGGAAGTTCGAAAATCAGCCAAAGCGTCTGAACAATTAGGTCTATACCCCATTGATCCAGCCGTCATTGAGTTTTTGGAAAAGGCAGCGGGAAAATAAACCCTTCGAGGCAAGGATCATTCTTGCTTTGAAGGGTTTTACTTTTAGGCGAATGAAGTCAAGATGACAGCCAGTCCATTGAAAGCACCGTGTATGATGATGCCAGGGATGACCGAGCCGGTTTTTTGGAAAGCCCAAGCAAAAATAAGTCCGGAAACAAAATTCACAGGCAAGGTATTATAGGTTGGAATGTGGACAATCGTGAAAATGGTTGAACTGATCAAGAGTCCTGCAATGATGCCGAAGCGGCTGCTGAAAAAGCGGTAAAGAAACCCGCGATAGAAAATTTCTTCATAAACAGGCGAGATGATTGCAGCAGAAACAAAGGCAATCACGAAATTCAGCAGCGTCATCTGCGACTGCAGGCTTTCCGTTTTGCTGTTAGCTGTTCCGATGCCAAGGAAGGACATGCCAACGACGATTAATATACTGGCAACAATTAAAATAACCGTCCACCAAAGGATAAACTTCCAATGCTTAATCGCAAAAGATTGCACGCCGAACGCTTTCCAAGATTGATGATTTGGCTTCAGAACGATTAAATACAGTCCGCCCAAAAAGATGAGGGACATGGCAAACCCGGTGGCAGTGCCTGCGTATAATTCATTTTCAAAAAGGCCAAGTAAGTAATGGAAAAGTCCGTATTCAATAACAATAGGTACAGCCATTAAAGTTAGAATCAAAACGTACAGCAGTTCTTTCCAACTCCAGAGATTCATTGTTACATTCATTTTCATTGGTTATTTTCCCTCCAAAATTTATCTTCTTACTCTCAGCGTAGCGGATGACGTAAGGTCACCTGCAAGCGTTTTTTTAAAAATAGCTATTAATTGGCCAAAACGCTTTACATACTATAGGGGGGTATTGTATATTATTGGTGAAGCAACGGAAGGTTCTTCAATAGCGCGGGCAGCCAAACTTTTCATCTCGTTATCAAACAGCAAAGGAGACGATCACCGTGAAATTTAGAAATCTTCTCATGTATGGTCTCATGTTGGCTATTGCCATGGCATTAGCTGCCTGTTCCGGCAACGAAAGCGGCAACCAGGAAACGATGGACCATGAGAACGGGCATATGGAACATTCAAGTACAGGGGAGCTGCCGGATGGCTTGGAAAAGGCCCTAAACCCTAAGTATGAAGAAGGCAGCAGCGTTCTTATGGATGCCGATCATATGGAAGGAATGCAAGGCGCCGAAGCAACTGTGGCCGGTGCTTTTGATACAATCGCCTACGCCATTTCCTACACACCTGAAAATGGAGGAGAACGAGTCGAAAACCATAAATGGATCATCCATGAAGAAATTGAAAACGCCGGGGAAGAGGCTTTTCAGGCAGGTGATAAGGTGACAGTCGATGCGAGCCATATGGAAGGAATGCAAGGTGCCGAAGCCATAATTGAATCTGTCGAAAAAACCACGGTCTATATGGTGGATTTCACTCCCGCTTCAGGCAATGAAGAAATAAAAAATCATAAATGGCTCGTCGAAAACGAGCTTTCAGCCGAATAAAAGCAACAATCCGCTTTTTTGACATTTTTACGGATTCACTCTATAATACGGGTATAGGGTATTATGATTCGGGAGGTTCATTATATGGAAGAGACAATCAAATCGACAGTGCAGCCAAACAAACAGCAGCTTTTGAACCGGCTGAAGCGGATTGAAGGGCAAGTACGGGGAGTCCATCAAATGGTGGAAAACGACCGTTACTGCGTAGATATTCTTCATCAAGTAAGCGCCATTCAGTCTGCGATGAACAAAGTGTCACTTGCGTTGCTGGAAGACCATACACATCATTGCGTATCAAAAGCCATCAAAGAAAACAAAGGCGAAGAAGCGATCAATGAGCTGATGGATGTTATGAAGACAATGACGAAATAATCAAAGCAAAACTATTGTATACCCTTTAGGGGTATGGTAAGTTGAAGGAAATCAATCATTAGGAGGAATATCAAATGAATGAAACATTGAAAGTTGAAGGCATGTCTTGCGCGCATTGTGTAAATGCAGTGGAATCAAGTGTTGGAGAGCTGCAAGGCGTCTCATCTGTAAAAGTGGACCTTGAAAAAGGAGAAGTGGCAGTTGCGTTCGATAACAGCCAAACTTCATTGGATAAAATCCAGGAAACAATCGAAGATCAGGGATATGACGTCGTATAAGAGTGCTTTTCAGCACTCTTTGTTTTTAACGAAAATATACCCCCTAGCAGTATAAGGGAGGAGGACTAACGATGGCAGTTGAATCAAAGCAAGCAAATTTCCAGATTACGGGCATGACATGCGCAGCTTGTGCCACCCGCATTGAAAAAGGCATTAGCCGAATGGATGGCGTCGAAAAAGCCAATGTCAATTTAGCGCTTGAAAAATCGTCTATCCAATACGATCCATCAAAGCTTAGCGAAGCGGATTTTGAAAAGAAAATTGATGCGCTCGGCTATGGCGTCGTGAAACAGAAAGCGGAATTTGATATTACGGGCATGACGTGCGCAGCTTGTGCGACCGCATCGAAAAAGGCATTAGCCGACTTGACGGAGTAGCATCAGCCAACGTCAACTTAGCGCTTGAAAGAGCGACAATTGAATTCAATCCATCTGAACTGGCGATTGGCGATATCATCAAAAAGGTAGAAAAATTAGGGTACGGTGCCCATCAAAAACAGGAAGACCACGAACAAATTGATTACCGCGAAAAGGCGATCCAGGACCAGAAGCGGAAATTTATCATCTCAGCTATTTTATCTTTGCCCTTACTCTGGACAATGGTCGGCCATTTTTCATTTACGTCGTTTCTCTATGTTCCGGAATTTCTGATGAATCCATGGGTGCAAATGCTGCTGGCAACTCCGGTTCAGTTTATCATCGGAAAACAATTCTACGTGGGAGCTTATAAAGCCTTGCGCAACGGCAGTGCCAATATGGACGTGCTGGTGGTACTAGGGACATCCGCAGCCTATTTCTATTCGGTCTATCAGGCAATCGTGATGGCAGGGACGCATCACGGGGCGCAATTGTATTTTGAAACAAGTGCGGTTTTAATTACATTGATTATCCTTGGAAAGCTCTTTGAAGCAAAAGCGAAAGGCCGCTCTTCAGAAGCCATCAAAAAACTGATGGGACTCCAGGCGAAAACGGCAATGGTTTTGCGCGGCGGCGAAGAACGGGAAGTTTTGTTAGAAGAAGTTGTCATCGGCGATACGATTTTCGTGAAGCCGGGAGAAAAAATTCCGGTTGACGGAGAAGTGCTGGAAGGGTCGACAGCGGTGGATGAATCGATGCTGACTGGAGAAAGCCTGCCGGTCGATAAAACCGAAGGCGACGCTTTATACGGTTCAACGATCAACAGCAATGGATCCATTAAAATGAAAGCCACTAAAGTAGGACGGGATACCGCACTCGCGCAAATCATTAAAGTGGTAGAAGATGCGCAAGGAACCAAAGCGCCGATTCAGCGCATGGCAGATAAGATTTCGGGCATTTTCGTGCCAATCGTCGTCGGCATTGCGATTCTGACTTTCCTCGTGTGGTTTATCTGGGTGGAGCCGGGCAATTTTACGCTGGCACTTGAAGTGTTGATTGCCGTGCTTGTAATCGCTTGTCCATGTGCGCTCGGCCTTGCGACCCCAACATCGATCATGGCAGGTTCTGGCCGGTCAGCCGAAATGGGCATCCTTTTCAAAGGCGGCGAACATTTGGAACAGACGCAAAGCATCGATACCGTCGTGGTCGATAAAACAGGCACTGTCACGCACGGGAAACCGGTACTGACAGATGTTCTCCTTGCAGATGGACAGGAACAAGAAAAGTTTCTGGCACTCATTGGAGCAGCCGAAAAACAATCCGAGCATCCGTTAGCACAAGCCATTGTCCAAGGAATTCAGGAAAAAGAGATTGAACTTGGACAAGTTCAGTATTTTGAAGCGGTGCCGGGATATGGAATTCAATCGACGGTTTCAGGGCAAGGCGTTCTCGTCGGTACCCGGAAATTGATGGAGCAATATGGAATTGACGTGTCAGCCGTGATGCCGCAAATGGAAAGTTTGGAAAGCGTCGGCAAGACAGCGATGCTAGTAGCCATTAACGGAGAATATGCAGGGCTCGTTGCTGTAGCCGATACGATTAAAGAAACATCGGAAGAGGCCATCAAACGCCTTCAGAAAATGGGCATCCGCGTCATCATGATGACTGGCGACAACGAACGGACCGCACAAGCAATCGGCAAACAAGTCGGTGTCGACGCGGTGATTGCAGAGGTGCTGCCGGAAGGAAAAGCGGACGAAGTGAAAAAATTGCAGCTAGAAGGCAAAAAAGTGGCGATGGTCGGCGACGGCATCAATGACGCACCGGCATTGGCCACAGCCAATATCGGGATGGCAATCGGCACCGGAACGGATGTTGCGATGGAAGCGGCCGATATCACATTGATCCGCGGCGACTTGAATAGCATTGCCGAAGCGATTCTCATGAGCCGGAAAACGATGCGCAATATCAAACAGAACCTATTTTGGGCATTTGCCTACAATACGGTCGGGATTCCGATTGCTGCAATTGGCTTGCTGGCCCCTTGGGTAGCGGGCACCGCAATGGCTTTCAGTTCCGTATCTGTTGTTTTAAATTCATTGCGCTTGCAGCGGGTGAAATTAGGCAAAAACTAAATCTTTACAAAAAAAAAGCCGAAAGCATGTAAAAATGCTTTCGGCTTTTGCTTAAATAAAAAGTTAGTAAACCGCATGATTCGGTTCTATGAAATGTGTTTCTACAGCGGCAGCGACTTTTTTCAGGATTTCCGTTTTTGTGGCGGATGTCTTGATTTCTAGAGTCAAAACAAAAGCTACCGGTTCTTTTGCCGGGGTATGCTCAACCAATAGAACTTGGCAAGACTCGTTACGAGAGTCGCTTGAAGATATGAGAAAAACCGAATACAAACTGGTATCAATAATTTTAGTTCTTACATCTTGTTCCTGGTTGAGGGCAAGGGCATCAATTGCACGGCTCACCTTCGTATCATGATTTTCATCTCGTGTCGGCATAGTTGTCCAGATCCTCTCTTTGTATCTGCCTTTTCGTTTATTTATAGTTTCCCTTTTAGATTGGACATTAATCACTAGTGCAAACTATTTCTTGAAGGCCAATTCACCTATATTTCGTCAAATGAAAAATCCGTGCTGATTTTCGGCACGGATTTTCCTGTTTTATGAGTAGCTTCCAAAAGAATAATTAAACAACGACGGGAGAATAAAGCGCTTGGTGGATGACTTCTGCTGCTTCTGTCACCGATTGATATTGTTCAACGGTTCCGGTGTGCAAGTAAGTCAGTTCGAGTATTTGGGTATCTGGAACGCATTTTACAAGAATCTGATCTACGTCCTCTTTTGTAAACGTTTGAGTGATTCGGACATTATTATATTCGCAAATCGTTTCTAAAAGAGCGCGAATGCTTTCTTTTTTCATAAGGTATTCTCCTCTCGCATCGGAAAGTGACTAAAAAAAGTCTGGAGAATCCAAAGCTATGCTTTTGTTCTAATTATAACACCTTATTTTCTTTCAATCGGCGAAATACAAAAATGATACAGCAATGAAATAATTGTAGTTATCATTAATTTTAATTCTGAAAGAGAAGATGAAACAAAAGAGGAGATAAAAAAATCCGGCGGAAAATGCTACTTTTCACCGGATTCTTCATTTGTAGAAAAGGCCCCTTTTAGCGATAGAACCGGTACTCATTGCGATTCGATTTCTTCGCTTCATACAAGGCCATGTCAGCGCGTTTAATCAATTGTTTTTCAGTTGTCGCGTGGTCCGGATAGATGGCTATGCCAATGCCGGCACCAATTTGAATATCGACGCCATTATAGTTAAGCGGGGCTTCAAAGGACTGGATGATCCGTTTCGCCATCTCTTCAGCGGGCAGCATAGAATCGATCGCAGGAAGAATGACACCCATTTCATCTCCGCCGAGCCTTGCAGCTGTCTGACCTGGCCCCATGGAACCTTGCAGGCGCATAGCCATTTCTTTGATGACGGCGTCTCCTGCATCATGTCCGAAACGGTCGTTGATTTCTTTGAATTTGCGTCCATCGAGCATTAGAATGGCTGCCTTCTTGCCGGTTTGATTCGCTTCCAGCACCGCTTTTTCAAGCCGTTCGTCAAAAGTTCTCCGGTTCGGGATGGCGGTTAAATGGTCATAAAAAGCCATTCTCGCAATTTTATCCTGGAGTTTCCGGCGCTCTGTAATATCGCGGGCAATCGTGAAGAATTTCTTCACTTTTCCATCTTCGATAACAGGGGTCGGTGAAACTTCCATCCAGATGTATTGGCCTTCCTGGTTCAGGAAACGGACTTCAATCGTTGCCGGTTTCCCGCCTTCAATGACGGAAGAGACGCTGTTGCGTAGAATCGCCTGGTCCTCAGGATGCACATTTGTCGTAAAGGGTTTGCCGATAAAGGATTCGATATCGAACCCTGAAACACGTTCGTAAGCAGGGGATACATATTCGATCCGCCCTGAAAGATCGACCAGGGTGATGATATCAAACGTGCTTTCTGTGATCAGTTTGTATTTTTCCTGGCTTTTTTGAAGTTCAATTTCGGCTTTTTTCAATTCCGTCACATTCTTGTAAATGATCGTAGCTCCAACAATTTCTTTGTCTGCATTCCGGACAGGGGAATAGGAAGAAATGATATTTAATGATTTCCCAGACTTGGTCATGCGAATGGTATCGTGGGAATTCACCGTTTCCCCTTTTGAAATTCTTTCCACAATGGCAAGTTGATCTTCCAGCATATGCGGGGGAATGATGGTGCCTTTTCCGTTCACCATTTCTTCTTCCGTAAAGCCGAAAGTTTCTTCAAATGCGGGATTTACTCTTACGATATCTCCGTTGGTATCAATAAAGAAAATGGGATCAGCCGAATTATTCCAGAAGACTTCAAGATTTTCTTTCGTCTCATTCAACGCATTATAGGCATGTTTGACTTCGGTGATATCTGTTGCAATTCCGTGGATTCCCACCAATTTTTCGTTGACGATAATCGGAATATTCATGGCCTGCAAATCAATAAGCTGCCCGTTTTTATGGAGGAAACTCAGTTCATAGCGCTGCGGCTGCTTCGTCTTGACGGTTTTATAGAAAAGCCGCTTCACTTTATCCATTTCTAAAGGCATGAGAGCGGTTCTAAAGTCCCCATCTTTCAACTCTTGGATCGTATATCCCGTAATATTTTCTGCTCCCGCATTTATACTTTCTAAAAAACCGTGGCGGTCAAAAGTGAAGATGCCATGCGGATGATTAGCATATAAAGATTTATAGCGCTGCTCACTTTCTTGCAGAAGACCCATCATTTTTTTCTGTTCGGTAATGTCCTTTGCAATTATGTAGACCCCAATCACTTTTTCATCGACTACAATTGGAATGGTATTTACATAAAAATTAACGATGGATTGATCTTTATTGTAGATAGCTGTCTCAAAGTCAATGGCGTGCCCTTGAAGCGCCTGGTCAAAATGGTAAAGCGTATTTTCCAGGCAGGATTCAACAACCATTGAAACGACGGATTGGCCAATCAGCTCTTCTTCCGTCAACCCTGTTACTTCGGTGACTTTTTGATTGATGCGGAGAAACTTTTTCTGCTCATCAAACTCAAAGACAGCATTTGCATTGTTTTCAACGATGGAATCGAGCCGTTTCCGCTCAATTTCAATCTGTTTTTGGGTCACTTGAAGGTCTTTTTTCTTGTACTCCCGTTCTGTCACATCCCGAATGATGGATAAGATATGGCGGCACTGCCCATCTGCGGAAAATATCGGATTAAGCACGGTTTCACCGATAAATACGCCATTTTTTGTATCCACTTTTTCAAGAAATTCCACGGATTCCCCGGTAGCAATCACTTCATGGTGATAACCGTTAATATTCTGGCTTTGTTCTGCATCTAATACATCTTCTATTCGTTTTCCGATGAGATCCTGCGTCGGCATAAGTGCTAAAGCGGAGGGATTTACATAGAGGTAGCGAAAAGAACCGTTATCTTCTTCCATAAGGAAGACCGGGTCTTTAACAACATCAAAAAGAGCGGTAGAAGCCAAAATGTCTTGCCCCAATTTCAACGATAAATCCTTCATATAAATTAACCCTCCCTTCATTAAAAACTTCTAATTCCATTGTTTTAAAATAAATTCTTTAAAAAATCCGTAATCTCTAAACTTTCTTTATTCTACCTGAGTGTTTCCAAAACTGCACCGATTCTTTTCTAATTATTTGAAATAAAAAGGATATAATTACCATTGTGACTATTCTACTGGATTGCTTCCAAAGAAGATAGTACCGAATCTGGAATTTTGAATTATTTTAATTGTACATAGAATAGAAACAATATTCTCCAATTAAGCAAACACATATACTAAAGACAGTCCCATATCTGCTAAAATAGACGTACAGAATGAATTTCTGCTGAACAGCTCAGATTCAGATTCATCAGAACGAAAAATTGAAGGGGGATTCCTGATGTTAAATTTAAAGTATTTGGATTTGCTGGCGCAAAAATACGATACGGAAGAAAAAGTCGTCACCGAAATCATTAATCTTGAAGCCATACTTGATTTGCCAAAAGGAACGGAACATTTTGTCAGTGATTTACATGGCGAATATCAGGCATTCCAGCATGTATTGCGGAACGGTTCCGGCAACGTGAAAGTGAAGATCCGCGACCTTTTCAAAAACGAAATGCAGGAAAAAGAGTTGAACGAGTTTGCGACTTTGGTCTATTACCCGGAAGAAAAGCTGCAAATGATCAAGAGCGGTTTCAGCAGCAAACAGGAATTGCGGAATTGGTATATTGAAGTCATCGAACGGATGCTGAAACTTATTTCCTATGCCTCCTCGAAGTATACCCGTTCCAAAATCCGTAAAGCCTTGCCGAAGCAATTTGTTTATATTATTGAAGAATTATTATATAAAACCGACGAATTTAAGAATAAAAAAGATTATTACGACAAGATTCTAGAACGCATCATTTCACTAGGACAAGCTGATAAGTTGATTATCGGCCTTGCTTATACGACGCAGCGGCTGGTTGTGGATCATCTTCATGTCGTAGGTGACATCTACGACCGGGGACCGGATCCGCATAAAATTATGGATACGCTCATCGATTATCATTCCGTCGATATCCAGTGGGGGAACCACGATGCCTTATGGATCGGTGCCTTTGCCGGATCGAAAGTCTGCTTGGCGAACATCATCCGCATCTGTGCACGCTACAACAACCTCGATATCATCGAAGACGTCTACGGCATCAATTTGCGGCCGCTTTTGAATCTGGCGGAGAAATACTACGAGGACAATCCGGTATTCCGTCCGAAGCGCATTTCCGGTGAGAACTTGACCGAACAGGAACAGCTTCAGATTACGAAAATCCATCAAGCGATTTCAATCATCCAGTTTAAATTGGAAGCGCCGATCATCAAGCGCCGCCCGTGCTTCCACATGGAAGACCGCTTGCTATTGGAAAAAGTGGATTACGAGAAAAGCGAAGCGACCATCCATGGAAAAACCTATTCGCTTGAAAATACATGCTTTGCCACCATCAATCCGGAAAAACCGGATGAATTATTGGAAGAAGAGCAGCAAGTGATCGACAAATTGCTGTTTTCAATCCAGCAGTCGGAGAAATTGGCGCGCCATATGAAATTCCTCATGAAAAAAGGCAGCCTGTATTTGAAATACAACGGCAATTTGCTGATTCACGGATGTATTCCATTGGATGAAGACGGCAGCATGAAAGCGATGGAAATCGAAGGCAAGACCTATGCCGGACGTGAGCTCTTGGATGTATTCGAACGCTATATGCGCCACGCATTTGCCCATCCGGAAGAAACCGAGGATTTTGCGACTGACATGATTTGGTATCTGTGGACAGGCGAAAATTCTTCACTTTTTGGAAAGCGCGAAATGACAACATTCGAACGGTATTTCATCAAGGAAAAAGAAACGCATAAAGAACGGAAAAACCCGTACTATTACTTGCGCGAAGACGAGGAAGTATGCCGCCGCATGCTTGAGGAATTTGATTTGAATCCAGACCAGGGTCGCATCATCAACGGACATACCCCGGTAAAAGAGCGTGATGGAGAAGATCCGGTCAAAGCGAACGGCAAGATGCTTGTCATCGACGGGGGATTCTCGAAAGCCTATCAGTCCACTACAGGGATTGCCGGCTACACGCTGCTGTATAATTCTTACGGCATGCAGCTCGTTGCCCATCAATTGTTCAACTCGAAAGAAGAAGTGTTATCCAATGAAACAGACGTCTTGTCAGTCAAGCGGCTGGTCGATGAAGAACTCGAACGGAAAGTGGTCCGCGAAACGAATATCGGTAAAGGATTGCTCCAGCAAATTGAAAGCTTGAACAGTTTAAGAGAACATCGGTATATGGACTGATTTACAATTCAGCCAACGAATGAAGTCAGGAGGAAACCTCAAATTGGTTTTTTCCTGGCTTTTTTCGTTTTATATAAATGAAATGATGAGAGCATGTTTAAAAAGTGAAAGAATGAGTGGAGTTAAATGGACATCGATAAAATCATTTCCAGCTAATATGATATATTGGTTTTATCTTATATGAAGTGAGAGATGGGGGATTTATTATGCAATTGACGATTCGTGCAACGGGTGAAAATGTGAAGTCGATTTCTCATCTGTTGTCTAAAAATCCAAACAATCTATATGAAAGAAATCAAAAAGGCCACTTAGTGCGCTTTTTCTATAGCAAGTTCACAGAAGATGAACTGGAGGCAACAATTTTTGTCACGCCGGACCCGATTGGACTGATTCAAAATAAAACAAATTCGTATGACATCACCCATTATATAAACGACCGGGAATTTGCAGCGAGCAGCATCTTTTTATCCTTAATCCGTTCTGCGTTGGGGACTGCTTTAAATGGCCAGCCTAAAGAAGAACAGATGGAATGGGTGGAGCATCCCTTCGCCTTTACGCTCGAACTCGGGCCAGTAAATTCAACGCTTTCAGACCGCCAACTAAGAGAATTGTTCGAACCGCTGGGCTATGGAGTGGAAATTACCCAACCGGAGCTTCACTATTCCTTTCGTTTAAAAGAAAGCAGCCAAGTACGCATGATTTCTTTGGCGGGAATCCAAACTTTACAAAATTCCTTGCGTCATTTATTTGTCCTGATTCCAGTAATCGACGACTACAAACATTATTTCATTGACGAGAAGGAGATTGAAAAGCTGGAGAGGTACGGCGAAGGATGGCTGGAAAAGCACCCCCTGAGAGAAGTGATATACCGCCGAGCCCTGCGCTTTAAGGAAGTATACAGTCTCGTTGAAAATACCACTGCAGAAGCTCCGAAAGCGGAACCTGTGAAAAAATCACGGTTAAATGAATTGCGGTATGAAAAAATTGCGGAAACTGCAGAAACGCTGCATCCCAAAACGGTCGTGGACTTTGGTTCAGGCGAAGGGAAACTGGCTGTCAAATTAGGGTTTGTCAGCGGGGTCAGAGAAGTTCTTGCAGTTGAGCCCTCTGAAGTTGAAATTATCAAAGCGAAAAAACGTTTTGAAAAAGCGAAAGGCCAAGAAGCTTTCGTTGAGCCGGAAACCTTATGGGGTTCTTTGTTCTATTACGATGAACGTTTAAAAGATAAAGATTTGATGATTCTATGCGAAGTGATTGAGCATATTGATGAAATGCGGCTTCCGAAAGTATTTGATACACTTCTTCATTTATACAGCCCGAAATCCCTGATTGTCACGACTCCTAACCGTGAATACAATGAAATCTATGATATGGCCGAGCATTTCCGCCATGATGACCATCGGTTTGAATGGACACGGGCGGAATTTCGCAGCTGGTGTGCTGAACGCAATACGAAAGGAATCTATGAACTTGAATTTACAGGAATTGGCGAAGAACACCCGGAGCAGGGAGCGCCGACGCAAATGTGCCTATTTAGAAGGAAGGTGAATGCAGGATGAGAATTGGCTTGCCGCACGCAGGAATCGTTTTGCTGATTGGTCCGTCCAACAGCGGAAAATCTACGTTCCTAAAAAGACAAATTGAGGAAAAGGCTGTTCTGCCATCTGAAGTGGTCAGTTCTGATGACTTCCGTATGAGGGTTGGCGATCTGGAATTCATTGACTGGAAAAACCGGCCGCAAGATGAAGCGAATGGTTTGATGGATGAATATCAGGAGCTGTCAAAAGAGGCATTTACCTTGATGGACAACGTGATTAAAGCGAGATGCCGCTTAAATAAACTGGTTTTTGTCGATGCAACGCACCTTCGTTCTGAGGACCGTAAAAGATACATTGAACTGGCGAAAGAAAATCATGTGCCCATTCAAGCAATCGTCTTTGATGTAAATGAACGCATTCTAACTGCCCGCGATGAAGTACGCGACAACCCGAGAGGAAAGCGTCGGATTAAGCAGCAGTACCAGATCTTCAGAAATGAAAAGCGCTTTATTAAAAAAGAAGGCTTTACAGCCGTTCATACACTGAAAGAAGAAGAAGTTGAATTCTTCCGGAGAACAAACCCGATTGAACTGGATATCGATAAAGGCATCGATGTGATTGGCGATATTCACGGATGCTATGAGGAGCTAATAGAGCTGTTAACCAAACTTGGGTATGAAGAAAATTCAGAAGGGTTTTACATACACCCCGAAGGACGCCGGTTCGTTTCCGTCGGTGATGTAATGAGCCGAGGGCCTGAGTCGCTTAAGACAATGATGTTCTTTTATCAGCATGTCCAAAAAGGACTTGCGCTGATGGTTGACAGCAATCATGGCTGGAAGATTGCCCGGTGGCTGGATGGTCGTCAGGTCGTATTAAGCCATGGGGATGAAAAAGTGGAAGAAGAATTCCGTGTATACGAACAAAAAGTGGGAATTGAAAAGCTTCAGGAAATAAAACAGCAATTAAAAGACTTTCTTTTAAATGCTCCCTCCCACTACGTCTTTCAGAAAAACGGCGTACCGGTGGTGATCGTCACGCATGCAGGCATAAAAGATGAATTTATCGGCAAACAATCCCAAACCATCAGTGACTTCTGCCGTTATGGAGATTCCGACGAATCCCGCGAAAATGGGCGGCCAGTCCGAAAAGACTGGACAATCGGCCATCACAAAAGTGTATTGGTTGTCTGGGGGCATGACCCGAAACCGAAGCCGCTTTTGGTCAATCAGACGATCAATATCGACCAAGGAGTTGTTTTCGGTGGTCAATTAACGGCATACCGATACCCGGAAAGGGAATTTTCAGCAGTCGAGGCAAAGCAGGATTACTCCGGACATCCTGATAATCCGCTTATAGAATGGGAAAAGAATCGATTGAATCCTCCCGATATTGCCAAATTCCTGAAAGGTTATTCAGTTTTGACGGAAGAGTTGGGGGAAGTGCGGATTCCGCCAGAACTGGTGAAACCGGCAATTGATACAGTGTCGCATTTTACGGTTCCGATCGAGCAATTGGTTTACATTCCGCCAACAATGAGTCCAACACCAAATCCTTCTGCGATGGAAAACTATTTGGAGCATCCAAAAGAAGCAATCGAGTATTTCAGAGCAAATGGAATCCATACCATGATTGCAGAAAAGAAACATATGGGCAGCCGCGCTATTCTGTTTTTATTCAAAGACGAGGAAGCTTCCGAAAAGCATACCGGTATCCGTTCTTTAGGGACAATCCATACGAGAACCGGAAAGCGCTTTTTCGACCGCGAAACGGAAGCGCAATTGTTGAGACAGATCAACGAGGATTTAAAGCGGATGAACTATTTTGAGGAGAAAGAAACTGAGTTTGTTCTATTGGATGCCGAAATCATGCCGTGGAATTTAAAAGCCAAAGAATTAATCAGCAGCCAGTACGCGCATGTAGCAGAGAACGCCTTATTAGACCGGACGTTTTTGAGAGACAAGCTGGCTGCAGCTGCGAAAAGCAACACAGAATTGCAGCATTGGCTGGAGGAGTACGAACAAAAACTTGGAAATGCGCAAGATTTCAATGACGTTTTTCAAAAATATTGCTGGGATGTCGATTCAGTAGAGGCCATTCAAATTGCGCCTTTCCATATCCTTGCCCACAGTAACCGGACATTCTTCGACAAGCCGCATACTTGGCATATGGAAATGAACCGGCATCTGGCCAGCCATTCTGATTTGTTTGTGGAGACGGAATACAAAATGATTTCCGATGAAGCCAGCGAAGCGGAAGTGATTGACTGGTGGAAAGAAATAACGGAAGACGGCCATGAAGGCATCATTATCAAACCGGAGTTCTATATAGCCAGGCAGAGAGGGAAGCTGTTGCAGCCGGCTATTAAGGTAAGGGGCAGCCGCTATTTGAAAATCATTTACGGCATGGATTATTTAGAACCGGCTAATTTAATAAGATTGAAAAACCGAAACACCGGCAAAAAGCAGAAATTAGCCTTAAAAGAATTTACTTTGGGGATAGAGGGAATCAGTCGCTATGTAAACGGGGAAACGATTGAACGGGTCCACGAATGTGTATTAGGGGCACTTGCTTTAGAATCTGATCCTGTAGATCCGAGATTATAACAAAATGGCTTAAAGAAGTAGAAAACGTTTCAAGTTCATCAAATCAATTTATTATCTATAAGTCGAAAGGAACTTCACCTCGAAGTTCCTTTTTTCTTTGCTGTATACGCAAAAAAAGCGCAAAAAAGTGACAAGATTGATTTATAGTTGATTATATGGAAACATAGAAGATAAAGGCTTTGGATAAAATTCAGTGAAAGCAATTTTGACGAATGGAGGATGTATGGTGATGGATCCACGCATAATGGTGTTGGTTTGTGATGATAATATTGCTGTCCATGAGAGCCTCAATGCCTACTTGCAGGCTGAAGGGATGGGAAGTGTTTCCGCATATGACGGGGAACAGGCACTTCAAATCCTGGCAGAGAACCAGTTCGATTTAGTGGTGCTGGACATTATGATGCCTGGAATGTTCGGCACGGAAGTGTGCAAAGAAATCCGTAAAACGAGCGACATTCCCATTCTGATGCTGAGTGCGCGAAGTGAGGAAATCGACCGGATTATTGGCCTCGAAATTGGGGCAGATGATTATATCACCAAACCTTTCTCGCCCCGTGAAGTGGTGGTCCGCATCAAAACCATCTTGAAGCGGGTGCAGCCGAAAAAAGAAAACCCTCAACGTTTAACGGGCGGCAATCTTTCAATAGATGTAGAAGGATACGAGGTGCGCATTAATGGTGAACTTGTGGAATTGACTGCTAAAGAAACGGAGCTATTAGTGTTTCTGGTCCGAAATTCGGGAACGGTCATAAACCGGGAAGAGCTGCTGTATAAAGTATGGGGCTATGATTATTTGGGTGATACCCGTACCGTGGATACGATGATCAAGCGCATTCGCCAAAAAGTTGCGGCCGCTTCCCCGGAATTTTCCATTAAATCGATTTACGGCGTTGGCTATAAATTCGAGGCAAACTTATGAAGCGGCTATTTTCCAGTAATCTATGGATCGCCTTTGTCATCTTAGCCATTTTCATCTCCGGCCAATTGCTCGGTGCTTTAGCGATTAAGCATTATTTCATCGAATCCAAATTCGAAGAACTTCAGCCGTCGCTTTCCCTGGTCGGGGAAGAAGTGGTAGAAGGCGAAAAAATCAGCAGGACCGATGATTTTCTCATCAAAGCCTATGACGTTTATGGCAAGGAAATCGATGTCTACAAAGATGAACGGGTTCCGCCGGTTGCTGAAGACGAGCAAGTGAACGAAAAACTCGTTTCGCATCTGCCTAAAGTCATCAGCGGAAAAACAGAAGCGGAGATTCGGGAAGTGCCGGGCTTCTCTTCTCAAGCCATCATCATTGGACAGCCGCTTACCGAAGGGGGAAAAGTAACCGGGGGGATCTACCTGTTGAAAGAAGCTCGCGCTTATCAAGCGGCATTGAACGGTTTCTATTTGGTTTTTTTCGTGACATTGGCAGTGGGGACTATCATTATTCTCGTTTTTCTTTGGACATTTATCCGGCAGAAAAACGAATTGGAGCAAATGCGCAAAGACTACGTGGCGAACATCAGCCACGAGTTGAAAACACCGCTTGCTTCTATAAAAGCCCTGACGGAAACCTTATCGGATCATGTCGTAACGGACCCGCAGAAAGTGGATCAGTACTACAGCATCATTTTGAGGGAAAGTGCGCGTCTCGAAAAGCTCATTGCGGATTTGCTGGAACTGTCGCGGCTTCAGCATAAAAAGACGGCTTTCACAAAATCGGTAGTGGATGCCAACGAAGTTCTTGAGGAAGTCGCAGAGCCTTTTGCAATATTAGCAGACGATATGGAACTGCGGTTCCGGATAACCGAGGAAGCCAAAAACCTTCCGGCTGTCTATTCCAATAAAGACCGGATTGTCCAAGTGCTGACGATTCTTTTGGATAATGCGTTCAAATTCACGCCAATCCAGGGACAAGTGACAATTGATGCGAAAACAATCGGCAGAAAAGCGGAGATTACGGTAGCCGACAACGGCCCGGGAATTTCAAAAGAGATTCTTCCGCAAATATTCGGGCGGTTCAATAAAGAAGACTTATCCCATACAAGCGTCGGCAGCGGCCTTGGCCTTGCCATCGCGCATGAAATCATGGAACAGCTCGGCGAAAAAATCAAGGTCGACAGTAAGCCGGGTTCCGGTACCACTTTTACGATCACTTTAAAAAAAGCATGAAATCGATCGGCAGGAAAACGTGCGTTTTGCATCGTTTTTCTGCCATTTTTGTGCCACATTGTTTTGTTATGGTTTGGTTATAGAAAAACCGACAAAACAAAAAGGAGTGTTGTATGTATGAAAAAATCTGCCGTAGCTGTCTTATCCTTCTCGCTGGCAGCGCTGCTTGCGGGATGTTCACCCGATTCGGTGGACGATGTGGCCGTGGAAGCCAGTGAAACTTCCAATGAAGCCCTTGATGCTTCGTTCGTTGAAAATACCCATTTGGATGTAGCCTATGGCGGTCCTTGGGAAACGCAGAAACTCGACCTCTATTTGCCAAATGAAGGAGAGGGTCCGTTCCCGGTGATCGTAGCCATTCACGGCGGCGGCTTTATGCAAGGGGATAAAACCGGAAAAGACATTGAACCCATGTTAGAAGGTGTGAATCGCGGGTATGCGGTGGCAGCAGTCAATTACCGCCTGTCAGGCGAGTCCTTGTTTCCCGCAGCCATCAGCGACGTAAAAGCAGCCATCCGTTATTTAAAAGCGAATGCTGAAGAATATAATTTGGATCCTGAAAAAATTGCCGCATGGGGCAGCAGTGCCGGCGGGCATTTAGCAGCGCTCGCAGGAACTAGCGGGGAAGATGATGCATTGGAAAGCAAGAACATGGCAAATGCCAGCTATTCTTCAGATGTGCAGGCCGTGGTTGATTGGTACGGCCAGATCGACTTCCTCAAGATGGATGAGCAGTTTGAAGAATCGGGAATTGCGCCGAAAATAGGCGAGCGAAAAGACGCCGAATCACCTGAAAGCAAATTTTTAGGCGGCAGCATTGCCGAAAAAGTGGATGCTGTCGAAAAGGCGAATCCCGAAACGTATATCACGAAAAACGATCCGGCTTTCTTAATTCAGCATGGCTCAGCAGATCCGAATGTACCCGCTCAGCAATCCATTGATTTTGCAGAAGAGCTGACGAAGACTTTAGGCGAAGACAAAGTGGAGTTCAACCTGTTCGAAGATGCGGTTCATGGCGGCGAACCTTTTAACGCGAAAGAAAATCTCGACGATGTTTTCACATTCCTCGATCGTTTTTTGAAATAAAATAAAAAGTTTTAAAAAGCGACTCCTTTTTTAAAGTCATCCGTCTATTCGGGTAACAACTCTTTTAAAAGAAAAGAGTGAACAAGGAGGAAGAAAGATGGAGAGAAATAAAAAGGGGCTTTTGAAGAACGTAAGAAATGTAATGTTACTGGTGGCGGCTTGTCTACTCGTATTAAGCAGCTTACCGAAAGGGCTCACAGAAAACGTACAAGCTGCGGAAGTGAAGCTCGACAACCGGGAGGCCATTCAAACCGTCATTGAAAAAGAATTCAACGGACCGGATAAAAAGTACCGCGAGCTGTGGAATGCAGCAATGAAAGAGCTATCGAAAGATTTGACGGAAGAACAGTACCAGGAGTATTTGAAATCACCGACAAACTTGAATTTATTGGCTTATACGGAAAAAACCTATGCACCTTATTTCACTGAAAAAGGCTATGATGTGTTCACTTATACAGGAGATGCGTTCATGGCGAGCATCTATCCAGGGGACTTCAGCTTAAAAGTGTCCAATATCAAAATCAAACAGAATATGAAAAGAACAAAATCGTATAATTTCACTTTCCAAGTGACTTACACGAATCCAAATAAGAAATCCTCCGTGTTCAATTACCGAGGAAAAGCGAGTTTGCCGCAAAAGGGGAAAATCAGTGTCATCGAATTCACAGACTTGAACGGGCTGGAGAAAGAATTGAATAAACTCAACAAAAAATAAAAGCTGCCTATGGCAGCTTTTTATTTTGGGGATTTGATGGCGGCATCAGTTTGCGGGGCTGTAACTTTTTCCGGTTTTCTTCGTTTCATTAAACAAGGAGAATTCCGATAAAATGAGGTGAACAAATGAAGCTATTAAACTGTAAATGGTTTGAAAAGGCATTTATGGCCGTGTCAGGGCTGCTGCTGATCTGGTTGATTTTGGGATTTCTATTGATAGGAGGCTTTATCCTTCTGCTATTTATGGAAGAGTTTCAAAAATGAGTACACTCTGTTCAGGTCAGCTGTCTTGAACGTTTTGATCGTTTGATAAAATGAAAATAAAAGGAGAGAGAATATGGAAAACTTCAATGAAATTAAACGGGTGATTAATGAATGGGATCCGATAGGCTTGCTTGCGATGGAATGTCCTGAAGACGAATACCATCCGGAAATAGCGGATATTGCCAAACAGTTAAAAGAAATCCATTCAGTCGAGGAAGCAGCACGCATGATTAAACAAGTATTTCTGGAATGGTTCGGCGAAGAAGTAAAACTGGAAGAGTGCTATGCAGCAGCCATCAAAATAACGGCCCCCACTTTTTAACGGCTGCTGTTTTCAAAGCGTTTCGAATTGAAACCGATATAAAGAAAAACAAACCCTGCGATAGAAGTTGCGATGGCATGGACAAAGCCACCTGCACTCGCGCCAATGCCGCCGCCCGTTACTCTTCCGGCAATGTTCATAAAAAGGAACCAGACAGGAATCGGCAGCAAAAATGCCGTGAGATAGCCAGCATGAATCCACCTGTGCGATTTGTTCCCGGCAAACAGTTTTACCGCAAAGCTCAACAAAGCGATATAGACGGCTAAAACCAAAAGCTCCATCAAAATCCCTCCTCATGCATCTAACGGCCGGATTTTTTATCACGCTCATACTCCGCTAAAAATTTCTCGTCTTTCTTTTTATCGACAAGGGTCCAGATCACATAAAGAAGAACTGAAAAAGCGAGAATCAGTAAAGACGCATTAAACACAAAATCAAAATCCATTTCTGTGATGGAATAGTTTTCTCCATTGTCATTAATCACTTCAAACGTTGGGGCGCTGTAATCCCACAAAAAGAAAGACAGCACGCCGCCTATTAAGAGCCCGCCTAAAATAGAAAGCAAAAATTTCTTCATCCGCCACCTCCTAAGCTAATTCTATCGCAACGAGAGGGAAATACTATAAGAAGTTTGACTATTCTGGATTTATTTCCAGGATAATGAAACGCTTGCCCTTTTCAATGCGTAAAAGAAAGAAAACCAAAAGAGGGAATGAGCGAAATGGAAAATTCTCTGAATCACGCTTTAAAGTTGCGAAGAGAAGGCAAGTTGTTCGAATCCCACCATGTTCTTGAAGAACTGATATCCGCGGATCCGGAAGATGCATTGCTGCGCTATGAGTATGCCTGGAGCTGCGACATCCTGGCGAAAGACGAGGAAGCGATTTCTTCCTATAAACAAGCGCTTGAACTCGGACTGCCAGAACCCCAAGCCGTGAACGCATATGGACAGATCGGTTATCTTGGCAGCAACTTGGATACCTTGGACATTATGGGAATCCTTACGGAATCTTTTAGTGACGAAAACAAAGCGCCAGAAAAGGAGAAATCACTTACAGAAAAAGTGGAAGATGTTCTGAAGGTTTTTGAACCCGCTTCTTTCCATGGAGGCTGGACATTCGAATTTCATCGCTATGATTTGCATTTTGCCGACCCGGATGACCAAACCCGGCGAGCGGCATTTGCAGCATTCGCCATGATGGCCGGCATTTGGGAGACCGAAAGTGCCACTTCTTTCATGCCGCAGCATGAGCGGAAATATACGGGAGGATTTCAACCGGACGAACCTTATTTTGAACTCAATGGCTATATCACTGCTTTTTATTCAAATTACGCTGCTCTTGAGCAGGAATTCCCGGTCATGACGGTTTATGCAGTGGATGCACTTAGCGCCATAGACAAAAGAAGCAAACTCGGATTGGAGCAGAAATTCCCTGAAATGGATTCGGCTTTATTTCAGAGGTTCAGAGAAGAAATTCTTTTGCCGTACCGACAAGTAAAGAAAAAGCTCCCGCCGTTTGATGACTTCCTTTCCGAAATTGGATGGAATTCTTCCTACAGTCCGTGGTGAAATCTGGAGCTGGATAAAGGAAGGGAAAATGTGAGAGAGGTGTTTAAGAAAAACCAAAGAGAGAGGCGGGAGATCATGAAGAGGACGAAGAAGGTAGCCAGTATCGCAGTTTTGGCTTTTTTAGCTTTGGGACTTGCAGCTTGTGGAAACTACGAGGGAACTGTAGCGGAAAAAGGAGATACGAGTTTCATCGTGACGATAGATGAAGAGAAATCGGAAAAAGAGGAGATCCATCTTACCGATATTACTGAGTTCAGCGGAAAAATCAGTTCGTACGAAGAACTGGAAGAAGGAGACCAGGTCAAGGTCGTGCCTGTGGACACCACTACTGAATTCCCGTATATCCTGGCTTTGGAAGTGATTGTGGAAGAATAGAAGAAAAGCCACGGAAAAAGTAGACGCAAAAGCTATCGCGTCGATTTTTTCCGAGATTTGACTACCAACAAAATCAGCCGAATCAACCCGATGATTCCGAATAAGATAAAGAAAGTGAAAACCCAATCTCCGTAATTGATGTTAGCTTCTGCAATGCTGTTAATAATCGCTCATCTCCTTCTTTCTTTACTCTACATATTAACTGCTAATAAAGTTTCATTTTTCTAAAAAAAGGAAGATGAACCATCGTAAATCGAATGGTAAAGTAGAGAAGACTCTACAGTTTCCTGTTATCTTTTATTCCAAAAGTAAAACCGATAGGGAGAGCCGAAGCTTCGCAGCTTCGCTTCTCCTTTTTCTATGCCTTCAACTGAACGGCATAAAATAATTTCAGAAACGATGTTAACTTTTTACAAATGAAAATGTCTTATAAGCGGAAGGAGGGGAGCAATTGAATCCTCGGGAAGAGTTGATGGCAGCATTGCATGGAAAGACAGACATCATCTTTAAGTATTTGATGAAGATCGGCGCGAGCAAAAGCGATGCGGAAGATACCGTGCAGGAAGCAGTGTACCGGCTTATACTGTACATCGATTCAGTGGACGGGGCAAAAGCCTATAGCTGGCTGTTCCGGGTAGCCGTCAATCATTATTACGATTTGTGCCGGAAACAGAAAAAAGAAATACATACGACTTTCGAGAATCTTGAATTTGTCGATGACTCGTTTTTGCCGGAAGATTTTGTCCGGCAAGGAGAGATGAGAAGTGAAATTGAGCAGGTGCTCGATCAATTGCCTCCTCTCCAAAAGCAATTATTGCTCATGAAATACGAAATGGAATTAAGTTATGCAGAGATTTCCGAAATGCTGGACTTGAATTTAGGGACGCTCAAAACCTATCTGTTCCGAGCGAGAAAAGCGTTTAAGGAACAGTACGAAAAGGAGATGGCAAGACATGAAAGGTTCTCATAAAGAAAAAGAATTAGAACAGCTTTTTAAGCAGGATCCTTCCAATGATTCATTTGGAAAGATCATCAACAAAGCCAAAAGAAGAACGGTTTTTCGGAATGTATTAATTTCTGTTGTAGTTCTGGGTTTATTGACCATCGCTTCCGGAATTGCTTGGCTATCGATTATGAGATGGCACGAATCCAATGCGTTGCGGGACATTGAATTATTCAGCCAGATCACCGATCCGAATATTGAAGAGATGGGGCCTCAGCAGCAAAGCAATGGCTTGTTTGAAAGCATTTTAAGGTTCGAACGCTATAAAGTGATTGAAGGAATTCCGGTTGATTGGAGCGAAGAGACGATGACCTACAGCCTTTTTGGCGGGGTCAAGCGGGTTTACCGGCGACCATTCCTATATCACAGTGGAAGACGAAGAAACGGAGCTGATGAACTATTATGACCGGGAAACGAAGCAGCGTGTGCTTGGTTTTTATCATCCGGAAGTGGAATATGCCGGACTCGCAGATGGACTAGGCGAATTGGAAAGTTTCCCAGAAGAAACGTCCGCCGAAATCGCCTTGTCTTTTGACCAAGCCTATACGCCCAAGGAAATCCGGGAAAGTTTGCCGGAAGACGTCACATTAAAATGGTATTGGATTGACACGTATTCCCCGGATGATCTGGAACGGATGAATCAAAAATTCGAAGGGGAATTCGTTAATTCCCCGGAACTTTCAGATCAAGTGTATGGCATCGAAGAATTTTCTTTTGACGAAGACATCTTTACCGAAGAAGAACAGCCGACAAGCGAAGAGGGGTTTGTGGATAGGATCCAAGACGGGATGACGCTTGAAAACGGTAAATATTACAGCGAATACAAACGAATCCATGACCTGTTAAAAGGTGAAGGCGAACGCTTAACGGCCGATGATGTGCAAGTCGTCGGTGCAGTCGTAACGGGAACGAAAGAGAACCTGCAAACTTTAGAAGACATGCCGATGGTGCGGGCATCGGCCTTAGGCGTCACAGTGAATCCTTATCAATGAAGTCCTGCATTTACAGAAATAAAAGCATTCTCTAAAAAAGAACGGCTAAAAGGATTATTCCTTAAGCCGTTCTTTTTTCATTTTCTTCTCCAGCCTTGGAATTCCGCTGCCTTGAAATTATAGACAGGTTTTAGAATGGACTGGATCTCGATGGTTTCTTGCGTGTTTTGGATAATTTCATTCATCGGTTTGTATGCGAATGGCGACTCGTCAAGGGTGTCCTGATTCACGCTTGTCGTGTAGACGCCTTTCATCGTATCGGTGAAATCATCCAATTGCAGCAGCGCTTTGGCTTTCGTCCGGGACAGAATGCGGCCAGCGCCATGCGGTCCGGACTGGTTCCAGTCGTCGTTGCCTTTGCCTTTAGCAAGAAGGGAGCCATCGCGCATATTGATGGGAATCAGCACAAGTTCATCTTTTCTTGCTGAAATGGCGCCTTTTCGCAAAATCATATGGTCCAAGTCAATATAATTATGGACGGTATCGATGCGCCCAGCTTCTTCAAAATTCATCGCTTCCAACAACACCTGCATCATCGCTGCCCGGTTCCATTTGGCGTAACTCTGGGCAATCTTTAAATCGTTGAAATAATCTTCCATGAGGGAACCCTGTAGATAAGCAAGATCATTCGGAATGATCGGCTTCGCAGATTTATAAGATTTCATCGCGGCTTGAATTTCCCGCTCTCGTCCTTCAGCTTTTAGCTGGGCAATCATTTCATTTAATCCTTCTTTATCGCTTGTCAGGCTTTCAATGGCTTTTTTCTGGTGGTAATTCGCAACGCGTACACCTAAATGACGGCTGCCGCTATGGATGACCATAAACAGGCGGCCATCTTCTGTTTGGTTCATTTCAATGAAATGATTGCCTCCGCCAAGCGTGCCGAGTGAAAGAGCGGCTGCTTCTTTTGAAAAGTTGGCCAACACTTTCTCAAGGTCGATGTGGCTAATATATTCATGAGCGGTTTGTCGAATCGATTGGCCGGAAGGAACGAGCGTCTGGACAGCTGCATCCAGTTTCGCAAAATCCACATCGGCCTTTTTAATTTCTACACAAAGCATTCCACACCCAATATCTACGCCTACTAAATTCGGAACGACACGGTCAGTCACTTTCATGGTTGTACCAATAACCGCACCTTTTCCAGCATGGCAATCCGGCATAATACGTACATTTGCTTCCTTCGTTAGTTCCTCGTTCAAAAAACCTTCTATTTGAGACACCGTCACTTCATCGATATTATCTGTAAAAACTTTGGCGTCACTATAAGCACCTTTAATGATTTTCATGTTGATCTCCTTTCTGAACTATGATTCCAACTAATAGAACCACTAAACTATTATTTTAAACGAAAAGGAATTAAAATAAAGAAAATTCTAAAAGCAGCGATCGATAATCTTTTATTTAATAAAATTTAAGGAGGAAGCAGGATGGCAAAAGTCTGTTTTGGAATGATCATGTCGCTTGATGGTTTTGTGAACGACCGGAACGGAGGAATGGACAAACTGTATGCCAGCTTTGAACCGAACAAAGAAATCAATGACATGATGGCAAGAACGGGATCGGTCATTCTTGGTCGCCGGACATTCGATTTAGGCGAACCGGATGCCTACGCAGACAATTATGAGTTTCAAGTGCCAATCTTCGTAATGACCCATCATCCACCGGTAACGCACCCGAAAGAAAACGGCCAATTAAAGTTTACCTTTGTCTCCGATGGGATTGAAAGCGCAGTCCAGCAGGCAAAAGCGGCAGCAGGAGAAAAAGATGTGCTCATTCTCGGTGCGGATGTTTTCCGGCAAGCGCTGAAAGCCGGACTTGTCGAGGAACTGCAAATCGCAATCGCGCCGATCCTTCTTGGAAAAGGGCTGCGGCTTTTTGAGCAGTTGGAAGAGCTTGAAATCAACTTAGAGAAAATCCGGACCATTGAAACCAGCCGGCAAGTGGAAATTTACTATAAGTTAATCCAATAATTCGGTGGAAAGAGAAGAAACTGCAAGGCCGGGGTTTCTTCTTTTTCATGCTGTCCTTTTCCTTTTGAGCAATGGGCCTAGCTTCTTTTTTCTCCATTTTTAGTTGAATTTATCGGTGGAGAAATTCAATGGTTTTTGAGACGTGCTGGCAATCTTCACTCGTACTACGTATATTTAGGGGAGAAGATTTATAATTAAGATAATAGGGGGATCCGCTTGAATACAATATTACATACAGAGGTATTATTAAGTGAAAAAGAAGCAGTATTGAATTCTTATAGACTATATGACGCTGATTGGAAAGACAAATATGGATTGGTGCTTTTGGTAAAAAGAAAGCAGAAAATATTTATACTTTGGGACGGCTCTTCTTCAGAAATTCCTGTAAATATGAGTTATCCTACTGTCCGGTGGGTGGATAAAGAAAGAATTTTGCTAATCGATACCAGAAATGATGCAGATAGGCAAAATGCTTTTATCCTGAAAAAAGATGGCAGTATTTACTCTTCCTTTAACGTGGGTGATGGCATTGCCGATGCAGTTATTGGGGCAGAAGGGATATGGATCAGTTATTTTGATGAAGGTATTTTTAAAGAAGAAGGGCCTTCGACTGAAGGGCTTGTGCTATTTGATTTTGAGGGGAACTCAGTTTTCAGCTACCATTCAGATTTGCCGGAAGCTCCATTTATTAGCGATTGCTACGGATTAGTGAAAGGGAAAGGAGCCGCCATTTGGTTATTTCCTTACACCGAGTTCCCTTTGGTCCAAGTTGATGCTGGAAACTTCACATCTTATGAGGTGCCGGAAGGTTTGCATAGCTCAACTGCTATTTCTGTCAGAGGAAATATAGCTTATTTCGTTAAAGGAGCAGGTTCAGAAGAAGTATTATACAGGTGGGAAATCGGCAACACGCAAATCCAGTCAATTGGCAAGGGGCAAGGCCAGCTTAGGGGGCTGGGGCCACAAGAAAGTGGTCAGTTCCTTTCAGTCTGCCACTCTAAAAATGAGGTTCTGCTCTATACGATTCCAGATGAACAAAATTATCAATAAATATTGCACAGATAGAGAGGGAAATCTGAAACAAGAAAAGAGGGAATGAGATGTTTAATCAAAAAAGAATCCGCGATTACGGTGTAGAAATCGGCCGCCTCAAAACAGGAGCGCGAAATGCGATCACCGATGTAGAAGGTGTTACAGTCGGGCATGTGACGCTCAGCGGTGCAAATATGCAGACGGGAGTTACAGCCATCGTGCCGCATCCCGGAAATCTTTTTAAAGAAAAACTGATTGCTTCGAGCCATGTGATCAACGGTTTTGGAAAAACGATGGGCGCAATCCAGATGGCCGAACTCGGTACATTGGAGACCCCGATTTTGTTAACGAACACCTTAGGCATCGGAGTGGCAGCCGATACGTTAATCGATTACATGATGGAGCAAAATCCGGAAATTGGACGGACCACAGGAACGGTCAATCCGGTAATCGGGGAATGCAACGATATGTTCTTAAATGACATCCGGGCGAAACACGTAAAGCCGGAACATGTACGCGAAGCGCTGGAAAAGACGTCAGCTGAATTTGAAGAAGGGGCGGTTGGGGCAGGAAGAGGGATGCTTTGCTATTCGCTGAAAGGCGGCATCGGTTCCGCTTCGCGCCTCATGGAATTGGCGAACGGAAATTACACAATCGGTGTTTTGGTGCTATCGAACTTCGGTATTTTAAGCGATCTGTTGGTCAAAGGCAAAGCGGTAGGCGAAGAAATGAAAAAAGCGATGCTTGATTCCCATAAGGAAGAAGACAAAGGCTCCATTATGATTATCGTGGCGACCGATCTCCCGGTATCGGAACGGCAACTGAACCGGGTTCTCAAACGTTCAGTGGCCGGCTTGTCGCGAACCGGTTCAATCATTACGAACGGCAGCGGCGAAATCGCCATCGGCTTTTCGACAGCGACGAAAATTCCGCATGAGAAACCTTCGCAGCTTTTGGAAATTAAGCAAATCCATGAGGAAGAAATGGATATCGCTTTTCGGGCAGTAGGCGAAGCGACAGAAGAAGCTGTGTTGAATTCAATCGTGACAGCAGAAGCGGTAATTGGACGGGATGGAAACCATCGGCCGGCTTTTAAAGATTTGATTGACGAATTCGGCATTTCACTTATTTAACAAGAGGAGCCAATGTAACGGGAGGAAAAAGATGGACAGGGAAAAGGATGAGGTAAGGGAAGGGTTAGGAAGTTACAAAGGAGGAGTTCTCCTATCAGGTGGAATGCTCATAGCTTTGATCATTCTCAATGACCAACTCTACCGTAACGTAATGAATTTAAGTTTGCCGATTGTCCTAATTGTGCTGCATGTGCTTATTTTCAAATATTTGATACCGCAGAAGCGGTATATAACTTATGCTGGCTTCCTGCTAATACTGGCACTGGCCATTTACTTGGCCCTCCCGGCACTCACACAACAGGAGGCTCAATATAAAGCGGCAGGTCGCTATCAGCTGGAACAAGTGGAGGCGACGACGGTTCCGACGCTGCCCGTCAACTCCTGGAATCCTTTTGAAGCGGACAGTGCCTACTTTTTCACCGGGCAATCACCAGAACGCGAACAAATTTATTTGTTGGTGAACCCGGCGAATGGAAAAGTGGTTTTAAGCGAGCCTTACGAAGGATTTGGAGTTGAATAGAGAGATAATAGGTTCGGAAAGCCCCGGCTACTCGGCGCATTTTAAATTGATTTACGAATAAACACAAAATCATTAGTTTCTCTTCACATAATTCCACTAGTGTTGCATAAATAATGACGAAATATTCAGTCACAACGTTTCAATTATTTTTGCCAAAAAGGGAAGCACCCGAATAAAGGTAGCACTGTCCATTTGGTAAATTTATACATTTCGGCAGAGGCGACAATGACAGAACAGCTTGTTACGGAACCTTTTCACTTCCGATTTTCCGAAGCCAGTACTGGGGATTTTTCCAAAGGTTGGCGACCAGTACACGCGAAATTCGTAAGATCGACACTCTACTGTTCGTGTCCATTTGAACAAGCACGTTCAAGCAGTAGGCAATCAAAGCAAGGTACACCTGGTTTTTCACGGCGTTTTCGCTTTGACCATAAAAATGCTTGATTTTCACGTGCTGCTTAAGCCATTTGAAGAACAGTTCGATGGCCCAACGGTTCCGGTAAATATCACTGATTTCCTCTACGGAAATATCGAAGCGGTTGGTGATCAGACGCAACACATCGCCTTTTCCATCTGGGAGAACGATAATTCGGAAGACATTTTCTGTACAATTGGTGGCGTTTCCCACGAATGCCATCGAATCGGAAACAGCATCGCTTTCTTCCGGAAGTTCAAATGTTTCGACTGAATGGATGACGGCTTTGTTTTTCAATCGGGAAACGAAAAAGATGCCGTCATCTGTGAAGGTATCAAAGCGTTCATAGTCGATATAGCCGCGGTCAAAAACATACATGGCTTCCTTGTCGTCCACCAGCACTTCCAGCTGATTGCGATCGGATTCCTTGGCATGGGTCATGACTTCTTTGTCCGGATAATGCGTTCCGTATTCATCGTAAACCAGTCGCAGATGCAGTTTGATCCCCGCTTTGGTTTTTCGGAATTCCGCCCAGTTGAAATGGTTCACATTCAAAGGAAGTGTCGTGGAATCAATGATTTTTAACAACATGCCCTTTTTCGGCGCTCGCTTTTGCGCGGCAATCTGGCTGACCAGCTGCTGGAAAAGATTCGACAGAATCGCTGGATCCAACTTGTTGTTTTTACGGGAAAGCTGCGACACACTGATGGACTTCACGCCAACCGCCCGCTGAAAATCGGCGTTCGTTAACGCTGCTTCAAGCGCATGAAGACTATCCGCCTCGGTCAATTGCGCGTGCAGCATCAGCAGCGTATACGCCTGTGTCGTCAGTTTTTTCGTGTACCGGTCTTGCCCGTGAATTTTCACGTTTTCGTTGAATTTCTCAAAATTAATGGCGTGAAGCCATTTACCAAATGAAGTTTTTCGTGTATTCTTGTCCATGCGTGAGTCCTTTTTATTGGATTTGGACAGGAACTACCTGACCTTTCCATTATAAAGGACTTTTTCTTTTGGTTTTCATCGGTTTTTGAATGTTTTATGAATTCCTAATCTTCAAAATCAATTAATGCAACACTAGTGACATAATTCATATTAAAGATAAAGAGTTAAAAAAGACTGATATAGGAAGACTCCTTAAAAATAGAGTTAAAGGTTGTATTTTTCATAAAAATGTTACTTTGTTTAAGTAAAAGTTTCCAAAAAAAGGGATTTTTCAAATGTTTTTAAAGAACAAGACAGTAAAATCAGTTGGATTGTACACACTAATTTTCTCTGTTTTTCTAGCATCCATTTCACCGTTGCAAATTCAGGCCAACGCCCAAGTAGCCACTTCTTCTGAAGAATTTACTGTTGAGGAAGAACGTCAAATTGAAGAACTTGCAGCTCAACTAGAATTTTTGATGGAAGAAGCTCTAATTATTGAAAATGGCGAAAGAACCTTTGATTTCGAGAAGATCGAAAATGAATTTGGAAAAGAAGTGAAAGATGAAATCAAAATGTTAACTGTCGATGCCCAAGTCTGGCAAGTTCAACCCGGAGCCATTACACTGGCTGCCAATCAACCTTGGAAAGACTGTATGGTAGGTGCTATTAAGGACCATTTTGGTGTAGCGCTTGTCACAGCTGCGCTTGAAGGTGGGTTATGGGCATACTTAGAAAAGAAAGCCTATAAGGAGGCTGCAAAACTACTCGTTAAGTTCGCAGTAGGTACAAATGCTGTTGGAATAGCTGGTACACTTATTTATTATGGCGGTAAATGCACATGGAAACACGGTTGATCCATACTAATTCCTTCCAGGAAGAGGTGAAATTTTGAGACTAGATAAACTAATGTATACGATGGCACATATTATCACGCCTATATCGCTACTGGTAATTGGAATCCTTTGGGGACACTTCGTTTCAGAAAAACCGATTGGGATGAACCTAACAGATAATCTATCAGTCATTGCAATTTATTACATAATCATTAGCGTGATTTGGACGCTTAATTTAAATACCATTCGCGAATTAGCAAAGAAAAATGAAAAATAGGAAGTCTTAAAAAATACCGACGGAAATTTTCCATCGGGATTTTTTTAAATAAAGAGCGCCGCCAAGGAAAAGCGAACGCAGGAGAATCAACGATCTGAATGTATCTTTTTTCTCGCAATTTCAGTTTCGCTCGTTTTTTTGCTGAAGTCAATGGAATCAGGATTCTGAATGTAACTTAATTAGGATTATGTTACATTCAAATCTAAATTTTAATAATAATTTTTAAGTTTTTTATATATTCAAAAAACTTTTTTACTTTTATTAAAAATATATTTAAAATACAAAATGTAGGAGGTTGTTGTAGTAAAAAGAATTTTTGTATATTTTTGTATTTTTTCAATAATCCCTGATTAGGAGGAGTCCGTTATGAAAAAATTTGTAACGGTTTTTTTGACCTTATCTTTGTTGCTTGTTACTCTTTCGTTCACAAATATGAATCAAGTTTCGGCAGCATTTCCTACCTGTGATTTATATTCTATATCTAACAATCACTCTGAAGGGGATTCAGCCATTTATGAACCAATTTCAGAAAAAACAGTTGAAGGAATTGAACTCACTGTAGTTGAAGATGGAGACGTAAGTATCCAAGCCTGTGGAGGAATCAAAAGAATGACTACCTCTGATATTTCGCGAACAGGAAGTACGGCGCATCGTATAAAGGACGAGTACGGATATGACTCGAAATTTGATTTGTATAAGGTAACAAAAACGGGCCAAGTTGTTATCGTACGGATAACAACAAAAGCCATCGTGGAATTTACTCATTACTTCGTTAGATAGGAGGAATTTCTTGGATTTACAGCATTTTATTTTAAGTCTCTGTTTTTTTTCTGAACCAAAATCCTTTATAGATCCTGAACCTGATAAAGATGTCAAAGTTTTCAACCATCAAGACATTAATGAGCTCCTGAATACTTCAGCCACTTTTCATTTCGACAGAGGAGAACCGAACTTCTTCAGCCAATACGGAAAAGCTTCTTATGCATTTTGGGCTCATTCTTTTTATTTGGAAAAAGAAGAAATTGAGGGCTTAAACGACAGTCACGATGCAGCAATTAAAAAATTATTTGAAAAACTAAAATGGTACTTAACTGAAATGAACATAACTGAAAGACAAATTATTAATGTAAAAGAAATATATAATTGCAGGTGTGAAGTTCTATTGGCAGTTCCCATTTCACCAAGTAAAACAACCTTTAAAATTACAAAAGAAAATCTAAAGACCTTAGTAGACGTTGGATTAGACTTTAGCTATTGGCCTCTTGAAATAAAGCAATTGAGTCAATTGAAGTAAGCCCATTTTTTGTATTCTTTCTCTTCTCATACATAATTAATTCTATTCAATATGTTTTAAATCTAAGTTTTAAAATCAATTTTCGAATGTAACTTAATTCACAATAAGTTACATTCAGAACTAAAGAAAAAAATCAAATAGCTTATTCCTAAAACAATTCGCTAATCACAACTAGAAAACCTATAAATGCTACAAATATGTATAGATACCCTACTGTTTTCATTTCATTTCTCAAGTGTTCTATACCAAGTGATAGAAAAAGAACATCTGTAAAAATGCACACTTTTCATCGCATCTTTTTAAATCTGTCAGCCGAAGGCATCCAAATCCTTTTGAACAACCAATTGAGTATACCGAATAGAAAACCGGAAGCTAAAAAAATGAATAGAATAAAAGGATTCATAGAAAGCATTACGGACTCGAATAATTGAATTCCGCTGCGATGCCTCTAGCACCGAACCGTTTGATGACGCGGTACCTGCCCGGTTCAACGGCTGACTCTAATTCGTTGAGGGAGTATGTTTCTTTTACCTCCTTACCAGACGGGAGGATGTGGCCTTCATCCGTAATTCCATAATCTTCATTGAACTGAAGGTAATACCAGGTGCCTTCAATATTCTTCTCAACGGAGAAGCCCTTGCCGTATGAAAGCTCTTGCTCTGTATGGTTCGTATAGATGCCGGTGATTTCTTTTTCCGTAATCGGATAGTCGTTTTGCTCTAGTTCGAGGGACAGGCCGTCACGAGATGACGGAATCTCTTGAGTTTTTGCTTCAATCAAATTGTTTTCTGAAGCGGGTTTTGCAGATTCTTCTTGGCAAGCGCTCAAAAAGCAAATCATGAGTAGGATGGATGAAACGAGAACAACCTTCATCTTTGCTGAACCTCCTGTTTTATTTACTGGTTTCTAAAATCGAATGTGTCTTTTGGAACATCGAGCTCTTTGCCATTGATCACCACAGTATCTTTGTCTTTCCAGACGATATGGGCGGTTTCTTCCCGGTAGTTCCAATAGATATTCTTTGATTTACCGTTCTTTTCGTTGAATACTAATTCCCCGCGAACGGCATAAGAAGTCGTCGCTCCGCCATTGGCCACATACATTTTCACGGTATACTGGCCATCCGGCGATGTTTCCTCTGTAAGAAATTCCCCGTCGGGCAGCCTTCCCATATCGAAGAAGGCCCAATGGATTCCATATCCAACGACTGCAAAAATGAAGATGAAGGCAATCAACGCCGCTTTTAGAAATGGATGTAGTCTCTTCTTTGTTAAATCAGGCTTTCTCATCATTCAAATCCTTTTCTGGCCATAATTTTTTTGCTTATAAATAGAGATTCTCTTTTGACCAGTAAAGTTCCTTTATAAGTGAGGTATGTCAAAGAAACTAGGAGAATACAATTCTTAAAGCTAATGCATTGACATATCGAATTAAATCGATATACCATGGGTACATGGATAATTTAAATGTGTTAGATATATTTAAAGCATTGTCGAACGAAACCCGGCTTAATATTTTGAAATGGCTAAGAGAACCAGAGAAGAATTTTCCTGTGCAGCAAGCGCATTTGCCGAAGGAGGTAAGTATTAAGGGCGGCGTATGTGTAGGAGATATTCAAGAGAAAGTGAATTTATCTCAATCAACAGTTTCCCACTACTTATCGCTTATGCAAAAAGCGGGTTTGCTGGAAGCTGTGCGTTACGGACAATGGACTTATTACAGACGAAATGAAGAGACATTGGCGAAAGTGGCGAAATTCATTACAGAAGAAATTTAGCGCATCGCCTTGTCTTTTTTTAAGTTCTTATATCGACATTTTTAGATATATCTATATTCGTAATCTATTTTGAATGGGGATGTAAAGATTCATTCTTATGATAAAGGAAATCAGCAACTAGGAGTGAATTTTTCATGACCACCGATGTAAAAAAAGAACGATTAAACACTAAACAGAAAGTATTGGCCTTCACGCTGACGCTTTTAACTTTTGTAATGGGCACCAGTGAATTTGTGATTGTCGGCCTTTTGACAGAAGTTTCTTCAGATTTGCAGATTAGCCTAGCAACTGCAGGCACCCTCGTATCGGGATTCGCCATCGCTTATGCGATTGGGACGCCTTTATTGACGGCCTTTGTCAGCCGGTTTCCGAAGTATCCATTGATGCTGACCTTGATTTCTTTGTTCATTATCGGGAATGTTATCAGTGCATTATCCGGATCTTATGAACTTTTAATTTTTTCAAGAATCATTACGGCTGTGGTCAGCGGCGTATTAGTGGCTCTTTCCATGAGCATTGCCAGTGATATAATGCCGGAAAATAAAAAAGGGCCGATCATTGCTTTGATCTTTGCCGGGTTTACGATTTCAAATGTCATCGGCGTTCCTTTAGGGACCTTGATCGGCCAGCTTGGAAATTGGCAGCTGACTTTCTGGTTCACCACAGCATTAGGAGTCATCAGCTTGGTGATGAGTATTTTTATCCTCCCAAGAAAACTAAAAGTAGCGAAAGCATCGGCCAAAGAACAACTGGCTTTGCTGTCTAATCCGCGGATGATTTTGGCTTTCTTTATCCCGACATTTTCCATTGCAGGGACATATACGATTTACACGTATATCACACCGATATTGGAAGAAGGCATGGGTGTTTCCAAAAGCTATGTGAGTGCGATCTTACTGGCTTACGGAGCCTTTTCCATCCTTAGTAACGTATTGGCAGGAAAAATTGCCAGCCAGAACGGCATCAGCAAACTTCGCTTTGTTTTTTTTGTCCAGGCGCTAATTTTAGGTTCTTTGTATTTCACGATGGAATCCACTTTTATGGGATTGATCAGCCTGATGTTGATGGCTGTGATGATTTATGCGATGAATGCGACCATTCAATTGTATTTGATGAACTTGGCTGTCGTCTATTTCCCTTCAGCGAAAGATTTCGCGTCTTCTTTGACCCCGGTTGCGGTTAATATTGGCATTGCACTTGGGGCAACATTGGGCGGGTATACAGTGGCAAATGGCAGCTATGCCGATCTCGCTTGGGTTGGCGGTTTATGTGCTTTGGCAGCTTCTGGTCTAGCCTACGCAAGCTACCGTTTGGATAGGAAAAACAGTTACTCGCATGCAGAAGTGTATGAAGGATCGGATTTATAAAAGAGAGAAACCACCTTGCAACTAGCAAGGTGGTTTTTTGTGAGTAAAATCCAATGCAATTGAAATATGGACCATTTTGCAGATATTGTTATAAATGAAGGCTCATGGTATAAGTGTAAAAGAATCCAGAAAAGAGCATTCCATTTTGCTGAATTTCTCTTCGGCAATGACCAACTCATTTAAATATCCGTAAGGAAGTGAACCCATGCCGAAAATAGTAATTATCGAAGATACAGAAAAAATCAGAGAAGAACTGAAAACTTTTTTGCTGAGATACGGCTACGAGGCAGTAGCACCAACGAATTTTGAACAGATCATTTCGGATACGCTGAAAGAAGAACCGGATCTCATCCTATTGGACATTAACTTGCCTGTATTCGACGGATATTATATTTGCCGGGAAATCCGCAAAGAATCCAATGTGCCGATTATCGTGGTAACGAGCCGGGACAATGAAATGGATGAATTGATGAGCATGAATTTGGGCGCTGATGATTTTGTCACCAAACCGTATAATACGCAAATCCTTTTAGCGAGAATTGAGAACATCTTGAAAAGAATGCAGGGAGCAGCGATTCAGGATGTCCACGTTTACAACGATTTGAAACTCAATTTATCGAACGGGTCGGTTTCATATAAAGGGGAAACAGCCGAGCTGACGAAAAACGAACTCAAAATTCTTTCGTGTTTATATAAAAGCAAAGGCAAGATTGTCTCAAGGGACGACCTTATGGACTTTATGTGGAACGCAGATGCTTTTGTCGATGATAATAATTTATCCGTAAACGTAACCAGATTAAGAAAGAAACTGGAAGGCCTGGGCATGCAGAAAAATATCGAAACAAGACGCGGCCTCGGATATATACTGCCATGAGTTTAAAAGAATACATCAGCGATAAGCTGCCATTTCTGCTGTTTAATGTGATATTGTTCACTTTAGTGAGCGGGCTTATGCTCTTGATTAAAATGGAAGGTGCTTTCATTTTTCTGATGTGCTGCATCTGGTTTCTTCCCCTGCTTGCCTATATCACCATTGAATTCTTCAAACAGAAAACTTTGTATGACGAGTTAACCAGCATTTTGGACCATTCGGATAAAAAATACCTGCTCTCTGAAATCATGGAGGAACCCAGCCATATTGAAGGGAAGCTTTTATATGAGGTGCTGGGCGAGGTGAATAAAGACATGCACGAGCATGTGAAAAGTTACCGCGACCGGGAAAATGAGTATCGGGAATATATCGAAACCTGGGTGCATGAGATCAAGACGCCAATTGCCTCTACACGGTTGATCATCGAAAACAATCAAAACCCCACGACACGAAACATTGGCGATGAAATAAAAAAATTGAAGAATACATTGAACAAGTTCTTTATTATTCGCGGAGCAACCAGGTCAGCAAGGATTACCTGATCAAAGAAGTGGCGCTGCCTGACTTGATCAGGAAAGTGATCAAGCGGAATTCACGGGACTTTATCAGCAAAGGGATTGCGGTTGATATCGAGTCCGTAGAAGGCGCCGTTTACAGTGACGCGAAATGGCTGGAATTCATCTTGAACCAATTAATCGGAAATGCGGTTAAATACATACAGGGACAAAATGGAAAAGTGGAGTTTGAGACGGTTCGAAATAAAACCAATCTGGTCCTTTCCATAAAAGATAACGGCATCGGGATTATTGAAAAGGACCAAGAGCGGGTTTTTGAAAAAGGATTTACAGGAGAAAATGGACGGAAGTTCGGGGGATCTACGGGCATCGGCCTTTACTTATGCAAAAAGTTAGCAGATCAGCTTGGCCTTGAAATCGCTTTGAGTTCCGAGCTCGGAAAAGGCACCACCGTCAGCATCGTTTTTCCTTTAGGAAGCGCCACTTAATACAGAGAAGTCTTATAAAAACGGATTTATGGCTCATGCATAGCATCGGCTGTAAATCCGTTTTTCTGTCGAATCTTGCAGGAATGTAACTTAAATAATAACAAAACAAATACGCATTCCAACTGGCAATTGATAAGATACAAATAAGAAAGGCTTCTGTAAACAGATAAAAGGAGGCCAAAGCCAGTCCAGACGTGAAGCTAATGGAGGAAAAAGGATGCAAAACATACTAAGTGTAGAAAAAATTGAAAAGTATTACGGCAACAAAGGAAATGTCACGAAAGCGATTGATAATATCAGCTTCCAAGTGAAAAAAGGGGAATTCTTAGGAATCATGGGCCCTTCCGGCAGCGGCAAGACCACGCTTCTGAACTGCATTTCGACTGTAGACAATATCACTACGGGGAACATCACAATCAATGAAAAAAACATCACGAAGCTGAAAGGAAAGGCTCTGGAAAAATTCAGACGGGATGAACTGGGCTTTATCTTCCAGGATTTCAACCTCCTGGATACATTGACTGCGTATGAAAACATTGCGCTCGCCCTGACAATCCAAAAGCGGAAGCAAACGAAATCGATCAACTGATCAAAGACGTGGCAGAAAAACTGGATATTGCCAAAGTGCTCAACCAGTATCCATTTCAATTGTCTGGCGGGCAGAAGCAGCGCGTAGCTTGTGCAAGAGCGATGGTGACGGAGCCTTCCCTGATTTTAGCCGATGAGCCGACGGGTGCCTTGGACTCCAATTCTTCGAAATTGCTGTTGGATTCGTTTGAAAAGCTGAACCGGGATTTTCACTCCACAATCATCATGGTTACCCATGATTCGTTTACGGCAAGCTATGCAAACCGGATTCTTTTTATCAAAGACGGGCGGGTGTTCAACGAACTTGTCCGCGGCACTGACACAAGAAAGGAATTCTTCAACAAAATCATTGAAGTGGTGACTTTGCTTGGAGGCGATATGAGCAATGTTCTCTAAAATAGCCGTTAATAATGTGAAAAAAAGCTTTAAGAATTATTCCATCTATTTTCTGACGCTGACCTTGGCCATTTGCGTATTTTACAGCTTCAATTCACTTGAAGATCAAAATATCATGCTGGAAATGAATCAAGATAAAGATTTTATGCTGAACTTGAATTATTTTACGACGGGCATGTCGGTGTTTGTGTCTTTTGTGCTTGGCTGGCTGATTATTTATGCGAATAACTTTCTCATAAAAAAGCGGAAAAAAGAAATGGGCGTTTACATTACGCTGGGCATGTCAAAAGGGAAAATCTCGAGCATCTTGATTCTCGAAACGCTATTGATCGGCGTTCTCTCTCTTTTAGTTGGACTGGTACTTGGAATTATCGTATCCCAAGGCATGGCAGTCATTACAGCTAATATTTTGTCGGCAGATCTCGGGAGATACAAATTCGTCGTCTCGATGGAGGCCATCGGCAAAACCGTGATCTATTTTGGCATCATTTATACCTTGGTCATGATTTTCAATCAATTTACCATTTCGAAATACAAACTGATTGATTTGCTGTATGCAGCGAAGAAAAACGAAGAGGTAAAGGTAAAGAATGCGTTTGCTTCTATTTTGATCTTCTTTTTATCGGTGGCGCTGTTAATGATCGCCTACAATCTGTTTCTGACGAAAGGCATGGCTGCTGATAAAATTGAACTGCTTATCATTGTTGTGCTGGGTGGCATTGGAACCCTGCTGTATTTCTTCAGCCTTTCCAATTTTTTCATTCAGATTGTGCGGAAAAGCAAACGGGTGTATTTGAAAGACATCAACCTATTTGTATTAAGGCAGATCAATAATAAAGTAAATACGAATTTCCTGTCGATGACCGTTATTTCGCTGCTGCTTTTTTTGACGGTCACTTTCCTGTTTATTGCTTTTAATGTAAAAGGAAGCATCGACGAGAAGTCGGCAGATAGATCGCCTTTTGATGCGTCCGGCTACCTATCTTCAGAGAGTGAAGCGGGTAATATGGAAGAATACTTGAACGCAATCGAGTTCCAGTTTGAAGCGGATGAGAAGCATGTCTTCTACGACGCTTATGAACTGGAAGTGCCGCTAGAGGAATTGTTGGCCGCTTATTTAAATGAACAGGAGCAGCTGGAATTAGAAGCTGGGTTCATGATGAGTTCTGTTCTTAAAGTTTCGGATTATAATGCACTCCGGGAGCTGATGGGGCAACAGCCTATTGAGCTAAAGGAGAATGAGCTCTTTGTAGTGTCGGACTCTGAGCCGGTGGAAATAGCATTGGCGGAATACCAGGAAAATAAAAAACCTTTTATCTTGGAAGACAAAGCTTTTGCTATCAAAAACGAGTCCCCTGCAAAAGAGGATCTCCGAGTCCCATTAGTCGGCGACTTTCTATACCTGATTGTTCCGGATGAAGTTACGGAAAACATGCAGTTAGAGTCGACGCGTTTTAATGTGGTATACGGTAAAGCCGATTCTGGAAAATCAGAAGAGAAATTCTCGACTTTTTTCAAAGACTTAGAGTCAGGGAAATACAAAAGCTATTTCTCCGTTTCAGCTAGTGGCGAAACATGGAAGCAATACTTGGATAATCGGAATGCTCCTGCTGCAATCGTTGTTTTCCTCGGGCTGTTCTTAGGACTGATTTTCATCATCACCTGTGCAGCGGTGCTGGCATTGCAGCAATTATCGGATGCGAGTGACAGCCTGGAGCGGTATAAGTCGCTGAAGAAAATCGGCGTCACGGAAAACATGATCAACAGTGTCATCTGGAAACAAACTTTTATCTATTTCATGCTGCCATTGAGCATAGCGGTTATCCATACCATCGTCGGCATAAGTGGATTCAGAGAATTATTAAATATTAGTTACCAAAATATCATCGTCGGTTCTTTGCTGGTAGGAGTCATTTATGGAGGCTATTTTTATGCCACTTACCTAGGTGTCAAAAATATCGTGAGAAACAGCAATTGACGGCATGAAAAAACTTCGCACCCTCTTTGTGAGAGCTGCGAAGTTTTTTCGTATATTAATTTTCAGTGAAAACTGGTACGTTTGAAGAACAATGTAGGATTGAATGATAAGCAATTCAGGAGAAACGGAGAGAAAGAGAATGGGAAATGTTAAATTGATGAGCGGTTATCAGCAGCAGGAGGGGCACTTTAAGTTTCCCATTACTTCTCATTGTTAATGGGAGAAGGAAACTTCTACCGAGTTGAAGAATAAGAAGGAGGCGATACCGATAAAAAAATTCATCCCAATTGGCATCACCCTAGGAATTGTTCTGGTAATAGCAGCAGGATTTGCATTCTTTGAATACATCTTGTTAAAACTTCTTGGTTTCCAATATGATTCGATTCATGCTTTGATATTTTTCTTTGTCATCTATCTGTTCTTGGAGTTGCCAATTTCGCTTATCGCAAATGCTGTGCCAAAAGCGCTAAAGTCGCTGAATATGATCCATTCGAGTAGAGGGTGGCTGGCGTTTGTGCTGCAAACAGCTTCAACTTTCGGGTTAATTGCCGCTATTGACCATTTCATGGAAACGATCTCAATCAGTTGGCAAGGAGCTTTCCTGTTCGCTTTATGTGCAGGTCTGATCAATTTCATCGCGAGAAAAGATGAGCCGGAACCTCTCGCAGCGGGTAGCCGTGAATTTCGTGAAATCGAAAGGAAATTCGACTCCAAGAGGTAAGTGGAGAGCGCGCGGTTATATAGTAGAGGAACAGTTTTGTGCTAGGGAATTTTAATCAGGTGTCCAATACTTATATAAAATAAAAAGGGCTGTCCTAAAAGTCATTTCCAAGACTTTTGAGACAACCTCTATGTATTCATCCATTTTAGACTTCTTTTACAACGGTTTCTGCATACACGTCATGCGGGAATTTCGCGCCGCTTGAGGCATTGTATGTTTTTCGATCTTTAAAATACAGGAGAGAACTGATGGTATCACGGTGAACCATTCGTTTTATAATCTGTTCAGGCGTCAGTTCTCCTCCGTTTTCACTTTGAACTTTGATGCCCGCAGCTTTTTGCCCGATGGTCTGGCCGCTTCTGCGCAGCTGTGCGTATTCCAATCCGTATAATGCAAGAGCCGGTGCTGCAACCGTTTGGACAAAGCTGTTTTTTATTTTCTTCTTCACAACTTGCTCCACTGCCGCAGACACAGCTGTGGAAAATACGGTATCAATCAAAATGCCTTTTACTCTCTTTTTCATTAGACTATCCATTTTATTCATCCTTCCCAAATTCGTTAATGATTTTAGAACAGAAGCTTTTAAAATTCCGGATACATTGAATAATGGAATTTATAATTCCTTACCCTACTATACTGGTTATATCTAAGAAAGTTTCATTTTCATCTAAAACAATAGAGTTTTTATTGGATGTGAAAGTTGCCTGTAAAGATTTCACAGCTCTTTTCTCAAAAGATTTACCTGTAAGGATACCAATATGCCTATAAATACAATTAGATGAAACCACTCTCAAGATTTGGAGGAATTAGCATGCAGAATGCACATATAGTCCATCACAAATTGGTAAAGATAGGCGGATTTTTCTTCTTTTTTGTCCTTGCATTTCTATTAATGAGAGAGGGGTTCCATTTACTCGATAGCATGAAGCACGTGGACGGGGCAGGCATCGGTGTGTATTTTCTTTTCTTTGAAATAAATGATCGAGTCCTTACGAGTGATATTCAGTTTTACGCCATCGGTTTTTTTGTTGCCGGTTTTGCAGCGATTATCACGCCTTTTGTTTTATTCCGTCATAAGGTTTTAAAATATATTATTTCTGTCTGGTCTTAGAACTTATTTCAGTGAAGAAACGGTCCGCGATAAACCGTTTCTTTTTTTATTTTCTGAATCTTTATAGAAATTTTTACGTATTAAAAAGAGGTGAAAAGAGAGATGGGGATATGGATGGATATGTTTACAAAGGGGTTTGTTAAAAATACGATCAGGACATTCTTATTATTAAGTCTGGTAGGTTTATTCATCGCGGGATGTTCGCCGAAAGCGGTAGAAAAAGAAACGGAAGTTCCGGATGCGACAGAAGAGATAGATCGCAATAGAGAAGCGGTTCAAGCGGTGATTGAAAAGGAGTTTACGGCGCCGGATAATGATTACCGGAAGCTGCGGCAGGCGACGATGATCGCGCAAAGCCAGATCAAAGATCCTGCAAATTTTGATGCATTGATGGAAGAGCCGGTATATCAAGAGTTTACGGCATACATGGAAGAAATTTATGCGGGGTATTTCACGGATAACGGCTACGTGAATTTCATCAATACCGCTCCTGCTTTTATGTACAGTGTTTATGAAGGGGATTATCAACTGATGCCGGCCGCTATCGAAGTTACGCAGAATGAACAGGAGCCGACTTTATACGATTTCACATTCCAGGTGACTTATACAAACAAAGCAGAAACCGAAGAATTCAATTTCGCGGGGAATGCCATGGTACCAGAGGAAGGGAAGATCGGCTCGATTCAATTTGAAGATCAGGACGGATTGCAGACGAAACTGCTTGAAGCTCATTAATCATGAAGAAAAATAAAGACAGGCGGCTATTATACGTCCGCCTGTCTTACGTTAATGATTTGTTTTCTAACAGATACAACAATCCAGCAAAAAACCAGTGAGATAGCGGGCAGTATTAGGTTCCAAGGAGAGTAATAGAGCCCTACGTCAAAATCGTAGCTAGTGAAATACCAAGTTTCAAACGCCAGATTTAATAGAAGCGTGACCAATGGACCGACAAAAATCTTTCCGGTTACGAGAGATACGACGATGCCTAACCCAATGACTACAACAGGAAGAATGACGAGCTGAAACAGGAAAGGGTCTAAAGAGTTGATAAAGTCCATGGATTGCCTCCGTCTAGTTTGATAGAAATCCATTATACCAAACATTTCCTTTTTTCAGTGGGAAAGTTAAGTTGAAACTTTCTTCAGAGTTTTAATGTCTAATCGGAATAAAGGAGGTCTTACATAGTGAAAAACAACCCGATTGTCCACATCCTCATTCTCACTGCATTAGTTGCAGGTGCCTGGAGCTGGTATGACTCAGGCTTAGGTCCGCCTGAACAGCCGATTCAGCTTGTTGCCTATAATGATTTAACAGATGAGGAGGAATCGTTGATTCCAATAAGCCCAAAAGATTCAGAAGTGGAAATCGCGGCAGTGGATGATTACATCAAAAGTGTAATTGATCCCGCTTATTCGAAAAAAATTCTTTACAAAGTTACTTACAACCATACGGAAACCCCATCCAAAGGAAATCTTGTCCTATTTGTAGATATGGATAAAAAATCGGTAGTGAGCAGAAGGTTTGATGAGAAAAGTGTGGCATCTCTTGAATAATTGAATATCTTTTTCTTTGAGAACTGTCTCGAACGGTTCTTTTTTATGATCAAATGTAAAAGGTTCTTTATATTTCTATGATAGGATGGATTTTCTCCAGACCTCAATCAGCTATGATCCAGTGATCTCTTCACAAAATTTAGTTATCCTATGACAAAAAGAGTGGAATTAATCACCGCCACCGCCGCCACCATCAGATCCTCCATCGGATCCGCCGTCGTAATGACTCGAATCTTCACTGCCCCATCTATTGTCTTTTTCCTCGTAGTCTCCATGATAATCACTCGAACTACTGGAAGTCGAGGATTTGGTTTTTCTGAATTTCGCTTGTTCAGAAGAGCGCCGATCTGCCAGCAAACCGAAGATAATTATTATCGCAATAAAACCAACTGCATAAGCCATTGAAATTCCTCCTTTGGTTGGACGCTGCGTTTACTCTTGTTTTAAAAATTCCTACGTAACCGATTGGTGTAATAGCATCGAATTTTGAATCTTTTTAATCAATCAGTATGATCCTTCCAAAAATCCAATTGCTTTCAGACTTTCAGAAGTATGATTTTTATATAAAATCACTGCCTCATGAAGAAGTTCTTTCTACTGTCTACTACGTATAGAATTATCTGGAAGTTTCACTTTTTTATTTAGTTAAATGAAATTAACCTTCAGTAAGCTGCAAAAAAATAAAGCAAATAAGCTTTAACACAATTGACTATTTTTCCAATAGACTGTAAAATCAATAGTCCTGCCAACTGTGTGTTGGCGTCCAGGGAACTGTGAAAAGTTCATTCTTCTATGAAAAGGATGGAGATTATGAATAAAGAACAATTGATGGAAAGCGCTCGCGGATGAAAGAAAAAGCATACATTCCCTATTCGAAATTTCCGGTAGGAGCCGCTTTATTGATGAAAGATGGAACCGTTATCAACGGCGTAAACGTGGAGAACGTGTCTTTAGGCGCCACAAATTGCGCTGAGAGAACCGCTATTTTCACAGCCGTAGCGCAAGGATACAAAAAAGGCGATTTCCAGGCGATTGCAGTAGCGGGGAACACGGAAGACTACCTTCCGCCTTGCAGCATTTGCAGACAGGTTATGGCGGAGTTTTTCTCGCCTGAAATGCCGGTTTATTTAACGAATGAGAAGAAAGAAATATTGGAATTAAAGCTAAAAGAATTATTGCCATATGCTTTCTTAGATTTAGAAATGTAAGATCTGGACCATCAAAGGAATTAGAGAAAAGGAGTAATCCCAAGAGTGATTTGGGATTACTCCTTTTCTTTTTGGGCTAGGGTATACAAAACATTTTTAAAACTTTATTCTAGAGAAATCGTTGAAATGATAGAAGGAAAATTAATTTTAAAATAATTGTAACGAAATAGAAGGCCAAGGTATTAATACTAAGAACAGGGAAAGTGAGGGCCGCCATGAACCAGCTTGAAAAGGAGTATGAAGAAATCCAACCGAAAATCTATGCATTCTTTTACGCCAAAACAGGCAATCGGGCAACCTCACAGGATCTCTGCCACGATACGTTTTACGAGGCGTGCAAAAATATTGCGTCATTCAATGGCGAGTCCACTTTATCGACATGGATGTTCGCCATTGCGAACAACCTCTTGAAAAAGTTTTACCGCAAAAACAAATATCAGCAAAATTTGATGGAAAAGCTAGCAGCGATTCCGGAAGCAGACATCCACTCGGTCGAAGAGTTAACGGAAATCAATGAAGATGCAAAAATGCTGCTGCATCATATCTCGAAACTCGATGATGCGGCGAGGGAAATTTTACTTCTGCGGATATACGGAGAATTGAGCTTTGCAGAAATTAGCGTGCTGATCGGCAAATCCGAAAACTACGCACGCGTTACTTTTCACCGGTTGAAATTGAGGATTCAAAAAATGATGGAGGTGACTTTATGAACAAAGATTGTGCAATCGTACAGGATTTGCTGCCTTTATACGAAGAGGAATTGCTTCAAGAGGAAACGAAAAAATTTCTGGAAGAGCATGTGCAAAGCTGTGAAGAATGCCGCCGAATTGCGGAGCAGTCGCAAATTCCGCTGCCTGCACACGTAAAACCGGGGGCTTCTTCAAAGAAAATGATCCAGAAAATAACCGTGCGTTTAACAACGATCCAAATTTTCTTCGTGGCCATCGCCTTTATACTTGCAATGAGCACGACCATCATAAATGACAACAAAACTTTTATCCTGACCTATGCCATTTTAGGAGCGGCGACTTACCTGTTTTATCGTTCGGTGCTTGTTGCCGTTTTGCTTGCAGGCGTCCCGAATTTCATTTGGAATTGCTTGCTTTACATGACGGACTGGTTCGGCGAATTTTATGCGGAGAGCTTTTCGGAAGCTCTGCAATTATCACTGTTTTCTTTAACTGTCCATCTCGTGTTTACGTTTATCGGAATCGCCATCGGCTTTTGCATCCTTAAAATAAGAGAGGAACATTGATCATGAAAAAGAAACTATTATACGGCGGAATTGCGGTTTTATTGATTGGCGCCGTGATTTTTGCTTACATTCAGATGAGCGGAAATCCCATCGAAAAAAACAAGGCGAAGGAAAGCTTGGAAGCGTATTTGGAAGAAAACTATCCGGATATGGACTATAAGATCAAGCAGTCGGCAGACTATGGCTGGAGCGATGCTACGTTCCGCTTTACAGTAGTCGAGCAGGATTCCGCCGCGGTTGAAACCACTTATAAAATCTATGTTTCCGCTATGGAGCCGTACGAAATCCTGGGAGATACCATCCATTTTTCCAAGATCGATAAAGAGGCATCAAGCAAGTTAAATGCACAGGCAGAGGAGCACATTCTGACGCTTCTCCAGAAAAAAGTTCCAGAAGTTGAAAGTGTATCTACAGATGTAGAAGTTTATCACGACGGAGCCGACAAATGGACACCGGAGCTCGAAACGCCAAAGCCGATGCTTATCATGCTGGAAATTGATAAAGGCGAATTGACGAAAGATCAAATGCTGCAGCAAAGCAAAACAATCCAACAAGAGCTAAACGGCGAGTCCATCAATTACCACACAGCTGAAGTAGGTTATCGCAATGTGGTGGACGGAGAAGAAATATACGAATACGTGAGCATTTCACCAGAACAAGAACTGACAATAGAAGATGTTAATTAAAACCGCTCAAACAAAAGACGTTTATCCCCAACCTTGCCTGATAGTGGATAGACGTCTTTTTCACAGACTTCTTCGCTTGCGAAGAACCATGCTCATTTATTATTTTCCCTTCTTTTCCAAGGGAGCGTGCTGTAAAGCGGCAAGTAGCTGCGCTTCCTGTTTCTCTTTCAACTTTAAATGAGCATTTGCATAGGCAGGATTGATTGTACCGCTGCCTAAGCCTTCATTAATCATCCGGTCCACTGCATTAAAGCGGTCTAAAGCAGCTTGATGTTGCTTTCTCATTTTATTTCCTCCTCGATTTGTCATTTATGCCTAAAAGGTGTAATAAGATCCGTTCAGTTACAGACGGATACCTCTTTCTTTATTATATCATAATTTCAAAATATTCTGATAAATATGGTATGATTAAGGTACTTCAAACCAAAGAAGGAGTGGATTTGTTGTGGGTGAAGGAGCGAAAACAGTCATATTCGAGATTGAACGCCGAAATGTACCCAAAGGAAAAATCTACTGGGAGAAATTCGAATTGCCGTATCGCCTGAATATGAATGTGATTTCTGCCTTAATGGAAATTCGGCGCAACCCGATAAATATGGAAGGGGAAAAAACCACACCAGTCGCATGGGAAATGAGCTGCCTGGAGGAAGTATGTGGAGCCTGCTCGATGGTCATCAATGGCTATGCACGCCAATCCTGTACCGCGTTAGTCGATCAGCTGGAACAACCTATTCGGCTGCAGCCAATGAAAAAATTCCCGGTCATTCGTGATTTGATAGTCAATCGGAACACGATGTTCGACACCTTAAAAAAATTGAAGGCGTGGATTCCCATTGATGGAACCTATGAGCTTGGTGAAGGTCCGCGCATGCCGGAACGCAAACGCCAATGGGCTTACGAATTATCCAAATGCATGACATGCGGGGTCTGTTTGGAGGCGTGCCCAAATGTCAACGATAAATCCGACTATATTGGGGCAGCCCCGATCTCCCAAGTACGCTTGATGAACGCGCATCCAACGGGTGCCTTGAATAAAGATGAGCGATTGAATTTACTGATGGGGCCAGGCGGTATACAGGAATGCGGCATGGCACAAAACTGTGTGGAAGTCTGTCCTAAAGGCATCCCTTTAACAACTTCCATCGCATCGATGAACCGTGATACAACCATCCAAATGTTCCGCAATTTCTTCGGAAGCGACAGTATGGTTTAAAGGGAATAAAGCAAGAATTGTTGCAAAAAAAAGCTTATTCGAATTTTTCGAATAAGCTTTTTTCTATGGGGTCAACTCATCTTCGCAAATGCGACAAGCTCCCCGCTGTCACATGACTGAAATCCGTTCTTTTCATAAAAATTACGGACGTCCGGTGCTTCTTCGGTTAGCAGCACTTTTTGACGTACCGTTTTATACCTATCCATAACCTGTGCTATCAATTCGGTGGCAATTCCACGATTCTGATGGCTTTTGAGTATGAGGATGTCTTGGATATAGATAATCGTAAGACCGTCGCCGACCACTCGTACCAAGCCTGCGAGTTTCGATCCGTCCCAAGCGGATAATACGTAAAGTGAATGGGCCAAGGCTGTTTCCAATAACACTAAATCCTGCGTATAGGCGAACCATTCTGCATCCTCATAAAGAGCTTTTAATTCATTTTTATCCATCCGTTTTTTTTCACTGAAGCTAATTTCCATTTTTTCTCCTCCTCAAATTTTAATTTGAAGAGATTCGGCGCAATTTTTCCACTGTCTTATGCCTCCTTTCCGACGTATTACCAAAGCTTTCCCATAACTATATCTAAACATTCTATTTATTTCCACATATTCAAGTTAGAATAAAAGAAAGGAAAGAGAAATTTAGGCTACTGCTGATTTTTCAACAAGAAGGGGTTAAAAGAATGAAAATTGAAACACAGCGACTTGACATTATTCCATGCAAAAAGGAACACCTTCAAATGCTGGAAGAACAATACTATGAAAACGGTCCTGAAATTATGGTGTATTTGAAAGCATTGGAAGAAGATCCTGAGCTTTTGGCTTGGGGCCATTGGCTCGTTATCGATAAAATGACGGGGCAGGTGATCGGCGATGCCGGCTTCAAAGGAAAGCCGAATGCCAATCAGGAAATTGAAATCGGCTACGGTCTGCTTGAACGGTATTGGAATAAAGGCTATGCGACCGAAACGGTGAAAGGTCTTATCGAGTGGGCTTTTGAAACCGGAAAAGTAGAGAAAGTGCTCGCCGAAACAGAAAAGGATAACATCGGTTCCATCCGAGTGCTGGAAAAAGCGGGCATGCGCCAAACAAAGAAAACAGGTGAAATGATTTCCTGGGAAATAAAAAAGAGCAGCGCCGTATGAAATTCTATATCGCGTCGAGCTTTCGAAATATCGAAGCTGTTAGATTGGTAGCAGAGCGGCTGATAAGCAATGGATTCGTCCTTACCTATGATTGGACCCATGGCGCTGCGATATCCATTGCGGAACTTGAAACGATCGGCAAAAGTGAAAAACAAGCAGTGATGGAATCGGATGTAGTGATTATCATGCTGCCAGCCGGAAAAGGAAGCCATGTGGAGATGGGCATCGCTTTAGGGACGGGCAAGCAAGTTTTTCTGTATTCACCCGATGAAACGGTGAATGACTTGGCGCTCACCAGCACGTTCTATCATTTGCCGGAAGTTTTTAAAGTCATTGGAACGATTGAGGATTTAGTAGGCGAGATTCGTTCAAAAGCAGCTTTCTACTGAAAATGCTGAGTTGGAGGGCGGACATGGAAAAGTGGAAAACTTTAAAGTCGGAATACCTTTATCAAACACCATTCGGTAACTTACGGAAAGACAGTTGCCGATTGCCGAACGGATTGATTATCGATGATTATTACGTCAACGAATTTGCAGACTGGGTAAACGCTGTCGTCGTGACGAAAGAACAACAGATTTTATTGGTTGAACAGTACAGATATGCAGGACAAGGTGTTTATCTGGAAATTCCAGCAGGGAAAATCGAAAAGGGTGAAAGCGATGAAGAAGGCATCCTCCGTGAGATTCGGGAAGAAACGGGCTATGCTTCCTTGGAAAAACCGGTTCTCTTAGGCGAATTCATGGTCAATCCGGCAACACAAACCAATAAAATCAAAACCTTCCTTGTGAAAGAAGCGTACAAATCAGGGGACCAGGAGTTGGATGAAACCGAAGACATTAATGTAAAATTCTATGATTTTAAGGAATTCGGGCATATGATTCAAACTCAATCCATTCAGACGCAGCTTTTTACAGTCAGTGCCTATTATATGGCAAAAGCTATTTTAGAAGAGGAATGCTAAGTGGATGAAAAGTAACCGTTCAATGATGCCATCGACCATCTGTAGAAAATCGAATGCGATCCGAGCATCCGTAAGCTAAAAAGCATGCCGCGGTTATGGTGGGGCAGTTCTTATATGCGGAACTAATCAACAAAAGGAGTTGGCCACATGGGTTTAGCACATGATTTTCTTTTAGTGCCGAAAAAAACTGCACATGATCGGTTATGGGGAAGAGGGAAAGAAAAGGAACTTATACTGGAATCGCTTGAAGTGCCGGACGATTTTATCCAGTACATTTTGGATTCGCTGCAATGGATTCCGAGCAGGAACCCGGCGAAGAGGAAGCTTATAGAACAGACAGGTTTGAATTATTATGGAATCACGCTATTTACTGGTGATTCAACTGTGAAGATGGAGAACATTTTATCTTCGTGGCATCATCTGTTTTCGAATGCTCCAGAAGCGGTGGAGTTGACGGGTTCTTTTCATTTACCTTCTGAAAAAAGCGAGTCAGCCGAACTGGAACGAATGGTTTTCGACAAGATGGAACTTCTTTCGTGGTTGGAAAAATTGATTCACATGACTAAAAGAATGAAAGAAGAAAATCTGTACCTTTATCATTTAGGCGTTTAAAAAGGACCAAAAAGGAGTTGAAAAAATGGGCAAATATTATTTTTATCATTTTTTAATTATGACGTTATTCATGGCAGGCTTTATATATGATTTGTACCAAAATGGCTATATCTTGACGGTAATTGCAGCCATTGTTTGCTCGATATTAGTCATTATCAATAGCAAAAAGAACCGGAAACCGAAAATGAAAACGACGACCTGAAGGGAGGAGAAGAAATGCATTATCTGTTTCTTGGGCTTGCGATTGTCGGGGAGTTGATTGGGTCGTCCTTGTTGAAGGCGTCGGAAGGCTTTACCAAAATTTTTCCGACCATCGGCTTGCTGTTCGCTTTCGCCGCTTCATTTTTCTTTTTATCGTTGGCATTGAAAGTCATTCCCTTGAATGCGGCTTACGCCATCTGGTCGGGTCTCGGCATGGTCGCCACCACGATTATCTCCGTATTGATCTGGAAAGAAAAGATTAACGGGGCGAGTATAGCCGGCATTCTGCTAATTCTCGCGGGAGTGGTGATTTTAAATTTATTTGGACCTGGCCATGGAGAATCTCGGCAAAGCGATACGTCAGTTATTGAAGAAGCCGAATCGAAATAAAAGAAAAGCATTGTTGAAAGGAGAAGGACATGAATAAAAAAACAAAATTACTCATCATCTTCGCTTTTGGAATGCTTGCGGGTTTTATCATTTCAGCGATTTTCAGGTGAAATTTTAATTGGGACAAATGGAAGTAAGACAGCATTCAGCCATGTCAGGACAGGGATTGCCATCAATGGCATAAAGGCTTTTTCGAGGCCCACGCCGAACGACTGCATTTTATGGTCGAAGCTATAAATGAGTGAAACAGAGGCACCGATAATGGCTGTATTGATGAGAAGTGCTGAGACGATAATCCTTATTTTGCGCTGCTGCTTGCGAATCATCAACCCGGACACAAACATCGAACTCATAAAAGAAAAGGCGATTAATAAAAGATTCAACGGGATGCTCCTTTCGTAAAAAGGTGATTACTCCTTAGACTTTATTGGATAGAAGAAGTTCCATTCAAATTAAATCGTTTTTTTTGTGTTTATTTACAATTGATGGAAACTTTTTGGCAGCTTTAACCGTATATAAAAGAACAGGCAGTTTAAGTTCAGTTATTCGGTGAAAGGAGTGGATGGTGTTTATGGGCAGGGGCAGAAAGAACGGATTCAAACCCGAGGAATTTGGAGAACGTTTTTTAGCGGAAGATTTTACTGCGATTTACCGCCAGTGCATCAAGGAGTTTAGGGAGACGATTGCCCTTCGGGATTTTATCGAATTGGCGAAGTCCTTCAATAGAGGCGTGAAAGGCTATCATTTGGCCTTTGAGACCACCATGCCCGGATTTAAGCAGTATATCTGGCTGGATGACCGAAAAGAAAAAGCGATCAATGTTTCTTTTGACGGCAACGAGATTCAAGGAATGTACACAAAGCCTTACGTAACGTATCCGAAAAGCGACAACCAAGTTACCAAGACAGAATTCATCATGCCGATTGCGGATGACTGGTTTGTGTTTTGGGGCGGAAAAAACGAGTTCATCAATTACCATTACGCGTACGAGCAGCAGCGCTACGCTTATGATTTGGTCGTTATGAAAGCTGGACAGACCTACCGAAACCAAGGGTTGCGCAATGAAGACTATTACGCTTTCGGCAAAAAAGTAGTGGCCCCTGCGGGTGGGAAAGTCATCGAAGTGGTTGATGGAATTCGGGACAATCCACTTGGCGAAATGAATGAGTCAGATCCTGCAGGCAATTTTATCGTTCTGGAGCATGGACAGGGCGAATACAGTTTGCTGGCGCATTTTAAGAAAGAAACGATTCGAGTGAAGAGTGGGGATTCCGTAGAACAAGGCCAACTGCTTGGGCTATGCGGCAATTCCGGGAATTCGTCGGAAGCGCATATCCACTTTCAAGTGATGGATTCACCAGAAATGGAACAGAGCAGCTCGCTGAATATTCGCTTCAAAGGTGGGATTGAACCGATTCAAGGAGATACGGTCCATCCTGCCGCATTCGAAAAGAACAAACAGGAATTCGATGCTTTCGATAAGGCGGAAGCCGCTTTTTCCTTAGCTGATTTTTTCTTATTCATTCCGCGCCTTATCGGACAGTTTTTCAAGTAACTGAAATGGCTTGGCAGTAAGGAGGAGAGCTAAGGGATGATTTACCGGTACCTCATTATATTTTTCCTGTATTTCGCCTTGACGTTCTTATTGGATATCGATTTTTCGAATGGGTATTGGCGCGTCTTGTTTGCTTTATTCGGAGTTGGTGTCATTTGGCTCGTGCAGTCACCCAGGAAGAAAGAATCGAGTTAACTGTAACCGGCTTGTTGTTGATGCGTCTAATAAGTAAAGCGGAATGTGAGGGGAAGTATGAAAAAGATCATTTTACTGATTTTACTGGCCTTATGTCTTGGGGCATGCGGCGCTAACGAATCTCCAGCCGCTTCTCCAGAAGAGATGCAAGAGGATGCTGTAAATGCCAAGCCGCAAATTCAGGAAGAAGGACCGGAAGCGATCTTGGATTGGGTTGATTTCATCCAATGGGATGGAAACTATTACATAGCGTTAGACTCTGCTGTTCTGGCTGATCCGGAAAAGATTGGCGGAAAAGCAGGCGAAGTAGCATTCAGGGTAAGCGACAATATCAATTCCACCCAGTACAAAGTGAAAAACGGGGATGCGGCCTTCTGGGAGCCTGGCACTGAACTCTATTACGTGGAAGGGCTGCCGGATTTTTTAGCAGCGAAAGACTCTGCAGAAATCAACGGGTATAGCCTGTACATGAATGAGGCAAAAAGCGGGGGCTACCCGCAGCATTTCAAAGACCTTAAACTGGAGGAAATAGCAAAAATCGAGATTTACGATCTGTTTCTCTATGATAATTTCAGTTCGCCGGAGCTGCTCAACATGCTGGAAGATGAGCAAGATGTACAAGAGTTTTTGAAGATACTTAAAGGTGAACACGCCCCGCAAGATCCGGAGCTGATCAGAAATCCGCCAGATCCTGAAATTTATGCAGCTGTTTTACATAATGGCGAGGATATCGCAAGAAAGTTCCATATTTATAAAGAAGGCAAGCAATGGTTGTGGTATCCGTGGGACCGTGAATTCCTGCCAACTGAAATGAGTTCTTTTATAAGGAAGTAATGGCGATTAAATAAAAATGGACATCAAAATGAGCTTGGATCAATTGATCCAAGCTCATTTTGTGTCTCAGCTAAAACATGCCTTGATTGTCGCTTCGTCCGCGTGCCGCCGGGCATCTGCTTCAGCTGCATCCTGGTTTTGCGTCTTCGCCGGTTTGCTTAGCTTATATTTTCCTTTCGTCACCACATCGACTAGAAAAGCAATTAAGAATATCGCTACAAGAGATCCCCAAAAAACCCACATCATCCAATGCATATCCAACTCCTCCTTCATTGATTTAACGTCCAATAATTTCGGTTTATAGTTAGTATACGGATAAATCTGTAAAAAGTTTCAATAATTAATATTTTCAGAAAAGAATTTGCTTATAAGACGAAACTGGAAAGACAGCCGGAGATTCATCTCTGGCTGTCTTTTTTCATTAACGGTTTGGCAATTCGCGGCCTTCCGCAAATGCTTTGAGATTGGCAAGGCTCAGCTCAAATCCGTCCATATTAATATGCACGCGTGTACCGGACTCTTCCGGTACGAGGTCAAAGACGAACTTCAGGCCATCCATATCGGAAGAATAGGAAAAACGGCGATTCAAAATGACTTCTTCAATCGTAAAAATCATTTCGACATGTTCGCCTTCCTCCAATTGGTTGTGTTCATTCGGCATTAAGGTGAAAACGGCTTTTTCTCCGGCTTCCAGAAGTGGAATTGTCCATAAGGAACCCGGTGCGTACCAAGTGGAAAAACTCCCTTCAATCGTCAGGGCTTTCCAGACGGTATCCAAATCGGCATCGATAAAGACAGAACGTGGATCAACACTCATCGGAAGGACCTCCCATTTCTTTACATCGTATCGAATCCGTTCAATTATTTCAACTTTCAGCCAAAAGCATTGTCAGTGTGCGGGGAAAGTGAAAGAATAGAGGAAATAGAAATTCAGGGGGAATGAACGATGAAGGTGGAAGAGAAAGTGATTGGGACAGTGGAAGGCGAAGCGGTGAAGGCATTTACCGTCAGCAATTCAAATGGCATGGAAGCGACATTCCTTGAATGGGGCTGTGCTATTCAGGAAATCCGTGTGCCGGACCGTGAAGGTAAAGTGGAAAATGTGGTTCTAGGCTACGAAACCTTGGATGAATACGTGAACGACCAAGCGTTTTTAGGGGTGGTTGTTGGCCGGGTTGCCGGACGCATTCAGCAAGCTGTGCTTACTATAGACGGGGAATCTTTGAAATTGCCGGCAAACGACGGAAATAATACGCTGCACGGAGGGCCGGAAGGATTTCACCGGAAAGTGTGGAATGGCCAGGCAGAAGTGGACGACAAAGAAGTTCGCGTCCGTTTAACTTATATCAGCGAAGACGGGGAAGAAGGCTTTCCTGGACGTCTTGAAACCGAAGTTGTTTACACCTTGAATGAACAAAACGAACTGGCAATCAGCTACCGGGCAGTGTCTGATAAAAAGACTGCCGTCAATTTGACGAACCATTCGTATTTCAATTTAAGCGGTGATTTGAAACGCAATGCTTTAGAACATGCGCTGACAATGGAAAGCGAACAGTTTGTTGAACTGGATTCTTCCCTTATCCCCACAGGCAATGCTCTTAATGTAGAGGATTCAGTATTTGATTTTCGGAATGGCCGGACCATTGGAGAAGGAATTGAATCGAAACATCCACAAATTGAAATGGTCGGCAGCGGATACGATCATCCCTTTCTTTTGAACGGAGAAGGCATGTCGGAATTGAAACTCGAAGATCCGGAGAGCGGACGGGTTATGGAAGTGGAAACGGACCGCCCGGCAGTAATTTTCTTTTCCGGCAATAATCTGGACGGCGATATCCAGTTGAAAGAACGCAAGTCCGAACGTCATCTTGGCATCTGTTTGGAGACGCAGGTGGCACCTGGCAATCTGGCGGCTATATTGCTTGATGCAGGAGAAGTATTTGAAGCGAAAACGGTATTCCGCTTTAAAAACTAGAAAAAGGGAAAAATTTGAAACTATTTTTAATTTGGATCGTAAGTAATAGTAAGAAGAATTAGAGAAAACAGGAGGGGAAAATCATGCCGACATGCCAAAACTGCGGACAGCAATGGAGTTGGAAGAAATCGTTTAAGAAGTACATGAAATTCAACCACGGGATGGAATGTCCTCATTGCGGCGAAATCCAATACGTGACGTCCAAGAGCCGTGGCGAGGCAGGCGTGTTCAGTTTTCTTCCGCTTGCCATTCTGATTTTCAGCGATTTATTGTTTGATTTGAGCATCCCGGTCTATATCTTGCTGGCTGTTGTTCTTTTTGGAATTTCGTTAATGCTCTATCCATTCAAGATGGAGCTGACAAGCAAAGACGAACCGTTGTGGTAAGAGAAATGGTGAAGTGGTTGAGATAGGAGTGAAAACGAATGGAGCTGCAATCTTTTTTCAGCTTAGTCGGATTACTGGCAATCATGTGGTGGATGCTTTCGATTAAGAGAAGCTTGAGTGAACAGGTACGGCAAAATCAAGAATTAATTGCGCTATTAAAAGAGCAGCAAAATCATTCAGCCAGCAAGAAATGACTTGAAAGCAGGGAGGAATCCAGATGAAGCCAAAAGTTTTTATTGCGAGGCCGGTGTCGCCTGAAGTGGAAACTTACATAGCGAAGCATTGCGACTATAAAATCTGGAAGAATCCAGAGAAGATTCCGAACCATATTCTGCTCGAGGAAGCAAAGAAGGTAGACGGATTACTTGTGCAGAATGCAGCTGTGACGCGCGACTTTCTCTCGCAGCTGCCGAATTTAAAAATCATTAGCAATACTGCAGTCGGCTACGATTCGTTTGACCTGGAAGCCATGAGGGAGTTTGGCGTCATCGGCACCCATACGCCGTTTGTTCTGGATGAAACGGTTGCTGATCTTGTATTTGCATTGATTTTATCAGCGGCGAGAAGAGTTCCGGAGCTGAACAACTACGTAAAACAAGGGCTTTGGAGCAAAGACACAAAAGCGGAAGAGCTTTTCGGCGCGGATGTACACCATGCAAATCTAGGAATTGTCGGAATGGGGCGCATTGGTGAAAAGATTGCACGAAGAGCAGTCTTCGGTTTTGAGATGAACGTCCGTTACTACGCAACAACGCCTAAGCCCGACCTCGACGAAAAATATGGCATGCGGTACAGCGGGCTGGATGAGCTCTTAGAGAAATCCGATTTTGTCGTTTTGATCGTTCCGCTCACCGATTCGACCCGTCACATGATGGGCATGGAACAATTCAAACGCATGAAAGCTTCCGCCTACCTGATCAACGCCGCAAGAGGGGCAGTAGTCGATGAACAGGCGTTGATCGAAGCGCTGACATCCGGTGATATTGCAGGAGCAGCGCTCGATGTCTTTGAAAAAGAACCGGTCGATCTGGATAACCCTTTATTGAAAATGAAACAAGTCACTGCACTTCCACATATCGGCTCAGCGACAGCTAAAACCCGTGAAGCGATGGTCATGAAAGCTGCCGAGAATTTAGTGGCGGGCGTAACGGGGGAAATTCCGGAGAATGTGATGAAAGAATTAAAAGATACTTACAAGTGAAGTAGCTAAATTAATTCCAAGGAAATTTCTTGATAAAAACTTGAATAATAATTTATATAGTTTTATTTTCAATTTTAGTTTCAAATAATACTATTTACAAATCCGCGCCTTGAGGGACGCGGTTTTTTTGTTTTTCTTTCTTATTTCTTTAACAAATAGTACCATTAATTTTTTTTTTGATGTTTTTTAAATATAATTTATTTTTTTATGTTTTATTAATTTTCTGAATACTATTGACGGAACTATCTACCTAAGCTAGTATTTCTAAATATAAGAAAGTTCACAGAAAATTCACTAGTTAGTTTAAATGTTTATCGTAACCAAATTAACTATTCATTAATTTCTTAAATGAAAGCGCTTTACTTTAATTCTGAAATTATTAACAAGACTAAGTTTCAAAAGAACCATATTTTTTTATTTTCAAAATGGTTACGTATTCAATTTCCGGTTATAAAAATTAATTTTAGGAGTGAGAAATATGTATAAGAAGCACAATCACCGGGTAGTAGGTCAAATTCCTGAGTTTTTTGGAGAAAGTTTTCACACGAAAAATAAATTAGCTGTGAAATCCAATAATGGCTTTGAAATTACCTGGCAGCAATTAAATCGACGAAGTAATCAAGTAGCACGCATCATGAGTGAAGATTATAGTCTGCAAAAAAATGATAAGGTTTTAACTTTTTTAGTTAATTGTGGAGAGTACCCGGAGATTATATATGGGTTAGCAAAAATGGGGATTGTGGTAGCACCGATCAGTTATCGTTTTGTCTCAAGAGAACTGAAATATGCAATCGATCATTCTGATGCAAAAGCCATTATCATTTCCGAAGAATTATTGGAAACTTTTTACGAGATACAAGAAGAGGTGAATATTTCTCATGATCGAATTCTGGTTATTGGTTCAGGCAAGAAAGCCAATTACGAAGAGCGAATCCGGACAAAAGATATCTCAACGATTAGTGCAGAGGTTTATGAAGATGATTACTTTTGGATGGGCTTTACCGGAGGAACCACAGGTTATCCGAAAGCGGCTTTAACTACGCACAAGACAATCATTCAAAATTGGGAAGTGATTACAAAAGAATTTAGAGTGCTTGATGACGATTATGAATTAATTGCGGGAGCTTTTTATCACGGGCTTGGCTTCTTATATGGGCTCCAACAGCTCAATGTCGGGGGAAGTATTTACATCTTGGATAAATTTCATCCGGAAACAGTCCTTTCTTTGATTGAAAATGAAAAGATTACGGCTACTCCGATGGTGCCAACTATGTACAACGATCTTATTACTTTTAAGAGCAAAGAGAAATTCGATGTTTCTTCCATGAAAGTTTTAATTTGTGCAGGTTCAGCATTACTAACCAAAGTAAAGGAAGGGGTCATCAATTACTTCGTCAATGCTGGCCTATACGAATATTACGGCTCAACTGAACATGGTCTTTATACAATTATGAAACCGCAAGATCAAATGAGAAAAACCCGTTCATGTGGCATACCGATTTTCGGCATGGAACTCAAGATTTTAGATGAAGATGGAAATCCTGTAGAAGAGGGAGGAGTAGGAGAAGTTTATAAAAAAGGTCTATTGCTGGGAGCAGAATACTATAAAAATAAACAGGCAACAGAAGAGTGCTTCCGCGGCGATTGGGTTTCTTCAGGTGATATGGGCTACTTTGATGAAGAAGGTTTCCTCTATATTGTAGATAGAAAAAAAGACATGGTTATTAGTGGCGGCGTAAATATTTTCACCACGGAAATCGAAGAGATAATTCTGTCACATCCTGAAGTAATAGAAGTCGCAGTAGTAGGATTGCCGGATGAAAAATGGGGAGAAGTTTTATCCGCTTATATCGTCAGCGGCAATGAATCTTTGTCTTCTGAAGATATCAAGTCATATTGTGAAGGGAAAGTATCTGGCTACAAGAAACCGAAACATGTGACTTTTGTCGAAAGCCTGCCGCGTACCGCTGCCGGAAAAATTTTAAAACGTGAACTTCGGGATTACCAGCTGAGCAGCTCCAAAAATTGATCGCTTTCAAGTAGAAAAGAGAAGGGGGAAAATGATGTTTCTTTCTAAACAATGGAATCCTCAGTTAACTGAGGATTTTAGAGGATTTTATCATGCTCAAATTAGAGAACAAGTAGAAAAGACGGAAGTCCTCGGATACATTCCAAAAGAGTTGATGAAATCCCTTGGAGATGAAGGATATTTTAATTCAATCGGAGATGATTTCAAGCAAGAAATTCATTTTTTTGCAGCTGTACTAAAAGAAATTGCGAAAGTCTCCGCTTCATTTGCCTTGTCGTATCACATCAATCATCTATGTGCACTGGTAATCAGTATGCGAATGGAAGAGAGCGATATAAAGCAACGGCTTATAAAGCAAATTAAAAGTGGAAATGCCTTATGTGCTTTTGCTCTTACAGAGCCAAGAAATGGTTCGGACCTTTCTTCGATGGATACCGTAGTAGAAGAGGATGGAAATGGTTACGCAGTCACTGGAACCAAAAAATATATCGTAAATGGTGTGAATGCAGATCTCTTTATTGTTGCTGCTCGACAAGATCAAGATGTCTATACTTTGCTGCTGGAAAAGGAGCAAAATGAACATGGAATTATGGGAGAGAAGCTAGAGACTCTAGGTGTAAAAGGTTCTGGACTTGCAACGGTTTCTTTCAAAACGGCTAAAGCAAATCATCAAAACCTATTGGCTACTAGTTTAAAGGACGTTTTGTCCGCTATTAACTTTGACCGTGTTGGAGCTATTATCATGGCACTTGGGATGGCAGAATCGGCCTTTGAAAAGGCTTTAGCTTACATAAGAGAACGCCAGCAATTTGGCCAAAACATTGGTGACTTCCAAGGTATACAATTTATTATTGCCGAAATGGCTGCTGATTTAAAAATTATTAATCATTTGGCAGATACAGAACTTAAAGACTTTGCCGCCGACAGAGTTAACATCACGTCACTTGCGGTAGGAAAATTAGAAGCCACACGCCTGGCAGAGAAAATTGCTTCAAAAGCAGTCGATCTAATGGGCGGAAATGGATACTTGATGGAAAACGAAGTCGAACGCATTTTCAGGGACAGCAAGAGTGTGGCGATCGGGGGCGGGACTCGTGAAGTATTAAAAAATATGATTGGAAAACAAATGGTTTATAAATATCAGATTTAAGGAGGAAATGAAATGGAGATTAAAGATTCAGTAGCGGTAGTGACAGGTGGAGCTTCAGGCTTAGGGGAAGCTACAGTGAGAAGAATAGTTTCAGAAGGTGGAAAAGCAGCCATCTTTGATTTGAATGAAGAAAAAGGACGTTCTTTAGCGGAAGAATTTGATGGTGACGTTAGTTACTACAAAGTAAACGTTACGGATGAGGTATCTGTTAAACAAGCACTCAATGAAGTGGTGGAATCATTCGGAGATATTGGAATTCTAGTTAATTGTGCCGGCATCGGAAATCCACAAAGAACTCTTGGGAGAACCGGAGCTCATAGTTTGGCAGATTTTACAAAAGTCGTTCAAGTAAACTTGATTGGCACTTTTAATGTAATCCGTTTAACTGCAGAAAAGATGGCAGAAAATACGCCGAATGAGGAAGGCGAAAGAGGTGTAATGATCAATACAGCTTCCGTTGCTGCCTATGACGGACAAATAGGGCAAGCATCATACAGTGCTTCGAAAGGCGGCATCGTTGGTATGACATTGCCTATTGCTAGAGATCTATCTAAGATGGGAATCCGGGTAATGACCATTGCGCCTGGGCTCTTCGAAACACCATTATTCAACGAACTTTCTGAAGAAGCGCGTGCATCTCTTGGAAAATCAGTTCCTTTCCCATCGCGACTCGGGCAGCCAAAAGAATATGCTTATTTGGCCAAGTCAATCATTGAAAATCCTATGCTAAATGGTGAAACCATTCGCTTAGATGGGGCAGTTCGCATGGCTCCAAAATAATAAAAATACTTGTTTTGGAAGGGAAGTGTATTTCCTTTGCCCATTATTGATTTTTTTGGATATGTGCCGCATGAAGCAGCGGCTAGCTTCATAATGGAATCTGTTATTCAACAGGAAGGCTATCCTGAAACATTTGGTTCGGGTCTGGCGAAAAACCTGCATCTGGATGCTGCTCTATTAGACGACTTATCAACAAGCAAAGATAAACTAGAAAGGTTCGATCAGCTAAAAAATCAATTGAAATACAGACTGTCAGCGGAAGAATCAGTGCGAAAGCAAAAAGAAATAGGGGTTCAGCATAGTGTGGTTTTTTGCACTACGCCCGAAGAAGCTCGATTACTAAGTAAGTTTGATTCATTCATCATTCCATTTTTAGCTCTAGATCCGTTAAATAGTGAAGGAGTAGCAATAGCTTTAGATGCGATCGAGAATGATGAGGTAGCAGGACTTTGTCTAACACCTTTCGTTTCAGGAATCCCACCAGATGATGGACGCTATTCGGCAATATATGAGGTTTGCGAAACACGGGGCTTCCTATATGGATTCATTGTTCTGCAAATCGGAAGCCTAATAGCTCTAACTACTTGGGGCATCCAAAAAATATTGAAAAAGTGGCAATGGAATATCCGAAATTAAAAATTGTAGCAGGCCATGGAGGTTGGCCATGGCTCCATGAAATGGTAATGCTCGCTTGGAATTATGAAAATATCTATATTGATATTTCTGCACATCGGCCTAAGTATATGGAGAAGTCAGGCAGTGGGTGGGAACCTCTTTTGAATTATGGTCAAACTGTGATTCGAAACAAAGTCTTATTCGGTTCCGCTTGGCAACTTATGGCTATCTCTCAAGAATCTATTATTCAGGAAATCTTAGCACTCGATTTGAGCGATGAAACAAAAGAACGTTGGTTATATAAGAATGCAGCCGAACTCTTGGCGATACCTAATAATTAGCCTGACTTTCTCGAGCAGAAGCAGAAAAAATATTTTAGTTTAATAAGACTGAATTTTAAGGAAAGGAGGGTGTGCTAGTGAGTATTGTAGAAATGTTAGTCGCCGGTCCAATAGCAACCCTAACTATCGATAATAAACCTGTGAATGCATTAAACAGTGCGATTGTTAGCCAATTACTTAGCCATTTGCAAGAGATTGAAAAAGATGATGAATTAAAAGTGGTGCTGATAACAGGAAAGGGAGAGAAAGCTTTTGTAGCAGGAGCAGATATCAAAGAGTTTCCTCAGTTTTTGAAAAATAAAAAAGTTGGAGAAGTAGCGGGATTTGCTGGGAAGACCCATGAAGTTTTAAACAAAATCGATCACTTTCCAAAACCAATAATTGCTGTTATTAATGGTCTAGCTCTTGGAGGGGGATGCGAGTTAGCTTTAGCTTGTGATTTTCGAATTGCAGCTGACACAAGCAAGCTAGGATTGCCAGAAATTAATTTGGGGCTGTTACCAGGAGGTGGCGGGACTCAGAGGCTGCCGCGTTTAATCGGCACAGCAAAAGCAAAGAGAATGATGTTCCTTGGAGAAACCATTTCGGCACAAGAAGCGGAAAAAATTGGGTTGATTGATGAAATTGCCCCTCCTGATAAATTAATGGAATGTGCCAATCAATTGGCCGGAAAATTAGTCGTTAAACCTGCAATCGCTATTACATTAATTAAAGAGTTAGTTAATCGAGGAAGTGAAATCCCGCAGGAAGAAGCTTTAAGAAAAGAAGTGGATTACTTTGAGCGAGTCTTCTTTTCAGAAGATGCAAGAGAAGGAATAACTGCTTTCATTGAAAAGCGAAAACCGGAATTCAACAATCGATAAATTTTTTGAAGTGCTCTAACAAAAAAAGAAATAGGGGTGAATTCAAATGAAAACTAAAAAAGCAACAGGGTTTTATCCATTGGCACGTCATCGATTGGTTTGGAGCATTGTGATTATAGTGGCCATACTCGTTACAATGAATCCATACTCTTACCAACTCGAATTCAAAGGAACAGCGTTAATTAACTGGATGCTGCTTGGAATAATGGCATTGAGCTTTGTAATTATCCTTTATGATTTGCTGAAAGTAGAAGTTAAAGATCCTGCTGCAGTTAACGAAACAAGTAAAACAAAAGAATTCAAACGTGAAGTTCCCTTTACACAGATTGAGAAAGAGGGGGAGATGAAATGAACATTCAAATTTTACCTACATCCATAACAGTTTTATATTTGCTGCTGTGTATCGGAATCGGTATTTATGCTAAGAGATTAGAGAAAAGTGGAACGAGTCACGAATACTTAACTGGAGGAGGCGGCGTTGGATTTTGGGTCAATGGATTTGCGATTTTCGCCGCTTTTGCAACTGGCGGAACGATGATGGGGAATATGGGAGTATCCTACGCTGGCGGCTGGGGATACATTATGGCCTATAATGGTGGGGTGGCTGTAGGCTACGTCATTACGGTATTCTACTTAGCAAAAATCTTCCGCAATATGAGCGTTTCGACCGTTCCAGAGTTTATAAAAGTTCGATTTAATAGCAAGCTTTTAAATATAGTTATACCGATTGTCCTAATTTTAACTCTTGGAGCCTATGTAGTGGCACAGATGAAAATTGGCGGCTTAATCGGCGAAAGGCTTCTTGGCATTCCTTATACATGGTCAGTTGTAATTATCGGCATCGTTTATATTTTCTATACGGCTTACGGTGGCATGAAAGCGGTTACTTTGACTGATTTTTTCCAAGGTTTATTAATGATTGGTGTTGTTATTGTGACAGGAATCATTGCGTTGATGTATGGAAGTGGACCGATTGATCTGTATTCCGCAGCTCAGGCTATCAAACCAAGTTGGACAACATCTGAAACCTATCCTTATATAGCCTATTTAGGGGCATTTATCGTATGGGCTACAGCAGTGACCGTTTTACCTCATACAGTTATGAGGATTTTCGCAGCGAAAGATGAAAAAACTGGCCGAGCATCTCTTACGCTTGGGTTAGGGCTATATATCGTAACATGCGTAGTGACGTTAATCCTCGTGGTAGGATCTACAATGGTAGTAACAGGAGGAATCGCTTTACCGGATGCAGATACTGCTTTCTTAGTTTTCTTAGAAGAATTGACCCCAAGCTGGATCGAAGGAATCGCATTTGCTGCAATTTTCGCAGCAGTTATGTCTTCCGTAAGTGCAATGCTTCTGGCTCTTGGAGCGGCATTTGCATACGATCTGATTGGAACAGTCAAACCTGATTATCCAGAAGAAAAGAAAAGAAAATTAGTGCCAATCAGTATTGTTGTTTTCGGTATCATCACAATGTTGTTTGCGTTTAATCCACCTGCTTTGTTGTCGCTTTTGTATTCCGCAGCGATGGGCCTGCTTGCTTCAACGCTTTTCTTCCCACTGTTGTTAGGAGTATGGTGGAAACGGATGAACAAAGAAGGCGCGCTAGCAGCTGCTCTTTCCGGAGCTATATCTTATATGATTTTATTCTTCGCATTTGATTTGCCAGCGCTGTCAGAAATTGTTTACGCATTGCCAATTTCATTGGTATTTGCTGTGGGAGTAACATTATTAACTCCAGAGCCTACAGAAAAAGAATTGCGTCGAATGACGATTGCCCATCAACGGGAATTCTTGCCAGAGGATATTGAACCCGTAGAACCGATATAGAAAAGAAAAAGAAGCAAGGAAGTGAAAAGATGTACCGTACAAAAGTGGAGCCGCGTGTTTCAGAGACGGATGGAGTTGGGCATATTAACAACACCACAATTCCAGTCTGGCTAGAAGCTGGTCGAAATCCTATTTTCACTTTATTCACCCCGGACCATTCATTTGAAAATTGGCGAATGATTATATTGAACATGAATGTCGATTACGTGAGCCAAATCTATTTTGGAAAAGATGCAGAAGTACTGACATGGGTGAATCGTATCGGAAATTCCAGTCTTGAACTGTATGAAGAAATCCATCAGGATGGAATTTTATGTGTAAAAGCTAAAGCTGTTTACGTGAATTTTAATATTGAAAAGCAAAAAGCGGAAACGATTCCAGATTCGATTCGTTTAGAATTGAAAAAGCATTTGGTTGAAGACACGGAAGTTGCTGCAGTATCTAATGGACAATAATGAAAATCTCTGTGTCTTTTACAGGACCCAGAGATTTTTTGATTTATATTTATAAATAATATTGAAAGCTTCAGGCAGTGTTTCTTGCCACCACCCTTAAAGGAATGGTAGCTTAAAGGCAAGCCTTTAGTTACAGAAATGACTTGTCTGGAGTGATGGAAATGGATGTCGACTTACGAAAAATTGATACGCAGCAAGCTTATAAATTGATGTCAGGTTCGGTCGTTCCGCGGCCGATTGCCTGGGTCTCAAGTATGGATACGGAAGGGGAGCTGAACCTCGCGCCGTTCAGTTTCTTCACAGTGGCGTCAAGAAATCCGCCAATGTTGTGCATCTCTATTGGACCGGGAGTCGGCGAACGGCTTGGCACGGTCAAAGATACGCTTGAGAATATCCGGCAGCACAAGCAATATGTCATCAATATCGTCAATACGGATCTTGCCAATGAAATGCATGAAAGCGCCAAAAACTTTCCGAAGGAGGTGGATGAATTTGCGGCGGCTGGCGTGACGCCGGTTGCGAGCACTTCGGTATCCGTTCCGCGCGTCGGGGAAGCGCCGATTTCGTTCGAGCTTGAACTCGACCGCATCATCGAACTGGGCAGTGACCATCTCATTCTTGGAAGAGTCGTCCATTATCACATCAAGGACGAATACTACCTCGGCAACTACAAAGTCGATCTCGACAAATTGAAGCCGCTCGGCCGTATCGCGCATCAATACAGCGAAATGCATGGATTTTTCAGTTTGCCAAGGGAAAAATAAAAGCTTTTTGCTTACGTGAGACTCTCATTTTGAGAGTCTTTTTTAATGGAATCATTTTCTTTCTTTTATACAGTTGACCTATATAGTTTGACTGTATATACTAGAACTATATAGTTGAACTGTATAGGGGATGAGAAAATGAAAAGGCATAAACTGCTTCCGTTAACGGAAACGATGCATTATATTTTATTGGCTTTGAAAGAGCCCTTGCACGGGTATGCCATCATGCAAAAAGTGGAAGAGATGAGCAACGGACAAGTCCGGATCGCGGCAGGCACGTTATATGGAGCGATTGAAAACCTGCTGAAATACCAATTGATCGAACTTTTGCCCGCAGAAGATTCCAGACGGAAAGTCTACCGGATTACGGATGAAGGCGTAGGGATTTTGACGATTGAACAAGAACGGCTGCAGCATATTCTTTCTCTTTATGAAGGGAGACCGGATCATGAAAAAGTTTAAATTATTTATGGATATCCAAAAAGAAGAAGACTGGCTGAACAGTATGGCGAAAAAAGGCTGGTTATGCAAACACGTTAGCGCCTGGGGAATCTACGATTTCGAAAAAACAGCTTCTGTGGAGCAGGTCATCCGCATCGACTACCCGACTTTTCGGACTAGAGATGCAAAAAAGCGCTATATCGAATTGTATGAGGATTACGGCTGGCAGCACCTCGGCGGAAACTGGCTGCATTATTGGCTTAAACCAGCTGATGGAAGAGACGAACTGTTTTCAGACCAGGCGTCGCAAAAAGCTTATCTTCGCCGGCTGCTCGAGTATTACGGCTCGTTTGGATTTGTTTTCTTGATCATCGCTTTTTCGGTCATGGGCAACGGCTCTTATTCGAAAAGTTTAAAAGGCGCCTACCTCACACCGGGATTATGGGAGAAAGAAGGAAGCGACTTTCTGTTTGCCTTTCTTTTTGAAACTCCTTTTGCCTTAATGAGATTCGGCATGCCTTGGCTGCTCCTGGTCTGGGGAATCGCTTTTATGGTGGTGTATTCGAAATACCACAAAAAAGCGAAAGAATTGGATAAGACGACTTAAGTTCAATGTATGCAGATTCGAGGAGGAAAGCCTGGCTTTCCTTTTTTTATTGATGTGGAATCAAAAAAATAAAAAAGGAGAATTCTGTAAAATGCTCTATAATGAAAGAAAAGGCAGGAAAAGGAGATTCCCATGATACAAAACGCAGTTTCGATTATATTGGATATCTTGCTTCTAGGGTTTTTGCTCCTTACATTTTACTGGGGCTACGAATTTTTAGTAGCGACACGCTTGCTGTTAGTGGCTTTCGCGGCCGTATACCTGATTGTCCAGCTGCGAAAAAATTACATATCGATAAGCAAGTCTGTTTTCATGATCCTAAGCGCGCTCTTCCTTTTGGTGTTGACCGGGACAATTGTATTCGACCATTATTTGAGCCCAAGTTTCGCAAGCGATAGAGATTTCTTAATTCCGGTGTTTGCACTCAATCTGCTGGGTTTGCTGTATCAAGATTTGAAAACAGAAACGCGCGAGAAAGAATGATCCGGCGTTGCTGAAAATATTCTCGGCCGGGTAGTTATTTGAATTGTCTAACTGTGATAAAATAGAACCATTCACAGGGGAGAAAATGGAAGAAGAGAAAATAAATTGGTGGATTTTTCTAAGTGCATAAGCTTTAAAGGAAAGGGGTCAAGTATATGTTAGGGGATAAAGACGAAGAAGTGTTTGCGGAAAAGCCAAGAACGCCGCGCAGGCTCGGGGAACCGACAGGCGCATTCAAAGGGGCTGCGTGGGGAGCGCTACTGATCGGTGCGTCATCGTATTTGATCGGATTATATAACGCCTCTATGGAACTGAATGAAAAAGGTTATTACATTGCGTTATTGATTCTCGGGCTCTATTCGGCAGTTTCGCTGCAGAAAGCTGTTAGGGACCGCGATGAAGGCATCCGGGTTACGAACTTGTATTACGGCATCAGCTGGTTCGCGCTGATTGCCGCAATTGCCCTTATGGCCATCGGCTTGTTCAACGCGGAAGCATCATTTTGAGCGAAAAAGGCTTTTACGGCATTTCGTTCGTCTTGAGCTTGTTTGCAGTGGTCACGGTTCAGAAGAACGTCCGGGATACCGAAGAAGCAAATCAGGATAAATAAACAAAACGCCTAACTGTTTCGATGGTTAGGCGTTTTTCATCAAAGCGGGGTGAACAAAATGGGTGAACGATTTGAAATGAGTTTCCGGAACATCGAATTTCGGGCATGGTGCTATATTATGCTGCCTTGTACCATTGCAGCTCTTTTGGTCGTCTGGTATACGGACTACCGCTACCAATATTTCGGTCCGGTAATTGTTTTGCTTGGTTGGGTGATCTATTACGGTTGGCGGTATGTACATAGGAAAAAACGCAAAGAAGAAAGGAGTCGCTCATAAGGGCCGACTCTTTTTTTGCGGATTCTTTTATTCCACCGAAATGAAGCGATTCAAAAAAAGATAAAAAAGTTGTAACGAAATTCGGATTCGGGAGTTGTATAAACGAGGGGGTGAAAATGGGATGGACTTTGAGGAAATCTATCGCCGCTATTTTAAAGAAGTTTTTTTGTACATCCGATCATTCAGCCGCAATGAAAAAGTGGCGGAAGAAATGACGCAAGAGACTTTTTTTAAGGCCCTAAAGGCTATTGAACGGTTTGATGGATCCCAGGATATTCGGGCATGGCTTTTTGCTATTGCTAAAAATACATACTTTTCGCATTACAAAAACCAGAAAAGGCAAACCGGCTTAGAAGGGGTCGAAGAACCAAGCACAGGAATTCACATAGTGAAGCACTTAATGGATAAGGACGATGCGTTTATCGTCCATCAGTTTCTTCACACGATGGAAGAGCCGTACAAAGAAGTGTTTTCCTTGCGGACGTTCGGCGAACTGCCATTTGAGAAAATCGGAATTCTATTTGGGAAAAGTGCAGGCTGGGCGCGCGTAACTTTTCACAGAGCCCGAAAACAAATTAGAAAATACATGGAGGAGATGGACCATGAAAGAAGTTAAATGCACAATCATCCAAGATATACTGCCTCTCTATGTCGATGAGGTAATCAGCCCGGATACAAAAGAAATGGTGGAAGAGCATTTGCAGCATTGCCCAAGCTGCCAAAAGGACGTTGAGTCGATGAAGCGCGATCTGATCCTGCCAGCGGAAAACAATGCAGCACCGCTCCAAACCATCCGCAGAAAATGGCGCAATAAAAAATGGATGATTTCCCTGGCTTCCGTGTTAACTACCGCCATTCTCTTAGCAGGGGTATTTTCATACGCGTTGTATTATGAAAGCGTCATTCCGTATTCGGTGGATCTCGTTCAAATCGAAGGCGAAGGCGGCGAATTGGTTGCCCGTTACTACGGCAAGAGCTATGCGACAGTTTATGAAACCCACCCAATGCTCCTTGAAGTGGACGGGGAAAGCAAAAATGTCAGCTTTATCTACTATACGAAAACCATGGTGGACGGACCAAGCCGCAACTTGATCAACACCGAGAAAACGTCTAACGAAAATGGATACACTTTTAACATTGTCGAAAGCGAAAAAGTTGATGCAATTTATTACGCTCATTACGACATAGAAGATATAACAGAAGGCGAAGATTCATGGGAGTCCGTTCTAAAGCGCGCTGACTTGATTTGGGAAAAGTAAGATCAGGCTGTATCGGGAGACAGATTTAACAGAACTGAAAAATAGGAAGAGAAAAAGCCCAAACACTGCTTTTACTCTTCCTATTTTGTTTGCCGATTTCAGTTTGTTATTCCACTTCTTTGAAGCCTTGGCTTTCAAGGATTTCAAGGGACTTTTCCATGCTGACGCCATTGTCTTTAGGGTCATCACTGAAGGACATGCCCGGCAAATTCTCGATTTCATCAAAATCGACCGCTTCGTAATCAATTTCCAGTGTTTCCACTGCTTTTTCTTCGTCGTATTCCATATTATGCGTGATGCCTTCGATGCCTTGGAATTGCTCGATCAACGGATCGAATACTTCCTGTGCCTGTTCTTTCGATTCGAGGCCGGCTACATCATACTGAATCAGATTTTCCGTCGATTGTTTCGTTACTTTGTCTCCTTCAGTCGTGTAGATCATCGTCGTGACAACGCCGTCATTCTCCAATTCAAATGTTCGGGTTGATTCTTCTTCTCCTCCGCATGCTGCTAATAGCATTGCTGCTGCCAATAAGGCCATTGCCCCTTTGAACTTTTTCATTCGTGCACCCCTTATGTCATCATATTTTTTTACATTTTTTAAATATGTATTACATTTTTAACCATACCACTCTTCAAGCAAGTTGAAACGGCAAAACAGGGCTGCGGCAAGAAGAATTTCTGGTGCATACTACAAACGCCTTCAATTTCAAATTAATCAATAGGAATGTACGAGCATAAGAGTGGATATCCTAAAAAACAATACAATAGTTCTCTTACTCAATATTAATTTATTGTATTTCGATAAATATGATGATAAAATCAAATCAATATTAAAACGAAGCGAGGTGCTTATCATGAGCAGGGGATCTACACTTTTTCTGAAGTTCGTCATCATCCTCATGGGAATGCCGATTCTTGCCGGCTGCATCTACGGCTTATCACGGTTCGATCCGGATTCGCCGTACTGGGCAACCGAAGAGCTGGCAAAATTACAGTATCCATTGCTAATCGGCATGTACGCGGCCATGGTCCCGTTTTTCATCGCGCTTTTCCAAACCTTGAAACTGCTGAGCTTCATCGACCGGGATCAGGCATTTTCGCAGCTGTCCATCAAAGCGCTGAAAACCATCAAATACTGTGCTGTCGCGGTCAGTGCGCTGTTCACTATTGAGCTGCCATTCTTTTATCTCCTGACAAAAGCGGATGATGCACCGGGTGTTCTGATCGGAGCAGTCGTCATTTTCGCTTCGCTGGTCGTCGCAGTCTTTGCAGCTGTGCTTCAAAAATTGCTGGAGGACGCGATCCGGATCAAAGAAGAAAACGATTTGATTGTCTGAATGATTGAAAAGGGGGAAATGGATTTGTTGAGAAAATATGTGAGTGGATATAACTTATTATTGGCTTTGGGTGCATTCTATATGGGGACTAGCATATTGCTTGGTGATGGGATATTTGCGGAATTCCCGCCAGAATGGACCGGCCGTATGCCGTTTAACAGCTGGGAGAGCTTAGCGCTATTCGGAATCGTGGTTTTTGGAGTTGGAAATGCAGCGATTGCGGTAATGGGATTCGTAAAAAACACGAAACACGTATTTGGGCTGACGGCCATGATGGGTGCTTTGCTGTTCGCAGCATCCGTCCTGCCTGCGGTTTTGGTGGGGGAATGGTATTTGCCGACCGTTCAACTTCTTGCGATGGGCATTCTGCAACTGGCGCTGGGGTTATTCGGAGGATTAAGAGGACAACTGAAAAGAACTCAGCAACTAAAAAAACAGCTCTGAAAACGAGCTGTTTTTTTTCATGGTTGCTCCAAGCTTTAGTGATTAAAGATGAAAAGGCATACTTGTTTTTATGATAAATTCAATTGCGATTGAAAGAGCAACTACTGGGGCGAACTGTCTTAGGTTTCTGTAATAATGGTATAATCATCCAGGCGAGAAAAGATAGGAAATAAAATTCATAGAGAGGTGAAATCATATGGCTAAAATCGACAATATGTTAGCGATTTTATGGATGCTTCGATCAGGTGAAAAAATTACGGCACAACAAATCTCAGAAAAGCTAGAGATGAATATCAGGACGGTATATCGATACATTGATACGATTTCAACAAGTGGCGTACCTATCATTTCAGAACCGGGCCATAACGGTGGATACACTTTATTGAATAATTTTATTGAGGCTCCTCTTTTTTTGACTCAGAGGAACAAACTTCCTTATTTCACGCCGCTGTTTTTGCAGAAGAAGCGGGATATTATGGAGGCGAAGCGCTCAACAGAGCTGTTTCAAAACTAAGTAACTACTCAAATCAAGAACAGGAAACAAAGATAAACCATCATGTAACGAGTCTTGAAGTAATGAATCGGTCAATCCCATTCTCTGCAGAACCTTTTTTGAAGGAGTTGGAACAGGCGCTAGCTGATGGGCGCTCCGTAAAAATTCTTTACCAGAAAAGCGGCGAAAAGCAATTAAATGATAGATTGGTCGATCCGTACAAAATCATTTATTGGCATAATAAGTGGTATGTGGTTGGGTTTTGTCATCTTAGGCAAGATCTCCGCAGTTTTAGAGCAGATCGAATTGAAAGCCTCGTTTTAACCGGAGATAAGTTTAACCGGCCGGAAAACTTTTCAGCACGTGACTTTTTTATAAAAAACCTTCTTCCAACTACAGAAGATAAGGAAGGAATTATTTCTTTCGTTATTAATGGGGAGAAAAATGTCTTGAATGATATTTGCCAACATTGGTTTTTGGGGCATTATTTAAAAGAGCGGACGCTAAATCAAGCTGTTTTTCTTCTTGAACAAGATGTGCTGCATACATATGTGCCTCATTTACTTTTACCATACAATCAGTCGATTAAAGTTATTGAGCCAATAAGTTTTAAGAGAAGACTTGTTGAAGTCCTGTTAGAATTAATAAATTTTCATGAAGTACAATGACTTCCCTGACGCTAGCTGTCAGGGAAGTTATTTTATACTGGCTTTATCAATTGGAATTGGAGTGTTGTTGGATGCAAACAAAAAACGTTTTTCTCTATGTATTTAATACAATGTCAGACTGGGAATATGGATATTTAATTGCGGAGCTGAACTCAGGAAGATATTTCAAAAAAGATTTGGTGCCTTTAAAAGTAATTACAGTAGGAGCAAACAAAGAAATGATTACTACGATGGGAGGACTGGGCATAAAACCGGATATCTCCCTTGATGAATGTATGCTTAACAGTAAAGATCTTATCATTTTGCCAGGAGGGACTACTTGGAGTGAAGAAATTCATCACCCTGTCTTAAAAAGAGTTGGCGAAGCTTTGGATTCGGGCACTATAGTTGCCGCCATTTGTGGGGCAATTGAGGGCCTCGCGAATATGGGATACTTAGATACTAGAAAGCATACAAGTAATAACTTGGAATATACTAAAATGGTATGCCCTAATTACAAAGGAGAAAAGTTCTATGTGATGGAATCAGCGGCATCCGATGCGAATTTAGTTACAGCCGCAGGAATAGCCCCTTTGGAATTTGCAAAGGAGGTACTGGGAAAATTAGCTGTATTTTCACCGGATGCATTAGATTCATGGTATAACTTGAATAAGACACACAAACCGGAGTATTTCTTCCAGTTAATGAATTCAATAAATAAATAAATAAAGTAAGTAAAAAGCTCAATTTCTCTATTTGTTTTGTAGAGAAGCTGAGCTTTTTAGATGCATTAACTACAGACTTTTAAGTTCCCATACAGATGGAAATTAATGTTATTATAAGAATATTAAGTACTTTGCTGGAATAATAGAGCTTTAAGAATGCCCAATATTTCTTATAGGGGGACCGAAATGAAAGAAAAGCTAAAGGATTGGAAAGAGCAGGCCATGCTGTTGACTTCACTTGGGATTGCTGGAATCGGTGACTTTATCTATCTGGTTGCCATCAATATCATCGTTTACCAGATGACCGGTTCTGCCGCAGCTGTGGCTGGGCTTTGGATTATCGGACCAATCGTCAATATCTTGACAAAGTTTTGGACCGGAAGCTTTATTGATTACCGAAGCAAGAAGAAAGTCATTATTGCGACGTATCTATTGCGAGCGGGCTTTCTCGCAGTGATTCCGTTTGCCTCCAATATCATAGGCATCTACGTGATTCTGGTTTTCCTCAGTATCGCTAAGTCTTTTTTTGGTCCTTCTTCAACCACGTACACCACCATGCTAGTACCGAAAATAAAGAGGAAACGCTTCAATTCCATTCGGTCGGTAACTTCTTCGGGAGCATTTATCATCGGTCCTGCCATCGGGGGTGCATTGATTTTGCTTATCTCGATTCAAGCAACCCTTTGGATCAATTCGATTTTCTTTGTAATTGCAGCACTTCTGCTTGTGGGACTTCCAGCGAAGGAAGAGATTGACCGTGAGGCGATTCCTAAAATGACCGGTGCTCAAGTATGGAGTGATTTCACAGTGGTGAAGCAATTCCTCTTCGAAAATAAATACATCGCTATCATTTATCTCAGTTTTATTCTGGTCATGATTTTTTCGTTTGCGATGGATGCCCAGGAAGTCGTCTTCACCCAGCAGGTGGTGGGGCTGTCCGAATTGGACTACAGCTTGTTGATCAGTATCACCGGCATTGGTTCGGTTAGCGGGGGAATTCTTCTTTCCATCTTTTCTTCGAAATTCTCTTTACGTCTCATGATTGTTCTGGGTGTGGTGATGACGGCGGTCGGCTATGTCTTGTATGCCTTTTCTTGGTCGTTCCTATCCATTACAGTCGGCTTCCTGATTTTAGGTTTTTTCAATGTCTTCATGAATGCCGGAATCGCTACGTTTTACCAAAATAATATACCGGTTGCGCTGATGGGACGGGTCACAAGTATTTTTCAACTAATTCAAAGCGGCGCACAAGTCCTCTTTATACTGGGAATTGGAATCTTGGCAGACGTGATTTCCCTTCGAACTGCTATCGTGGGACTGGCCAGCATTATGCTGCTGGCATCCTTCGTCTTTTCCTATTTTGTATTAAAACCACAAAAAGCGGCATTTTATCGAGAAGAGTATGAAGAAATCGAAAAGGAAATACTGGTTTAGCGTGGGATATTCACATATTCTGCTGATTGGTTTGTGGATGGGAAATGCAAAGTGAAGCTGCATTTATCCAATAAAACCCAAAAGGTTCTATAAGAAAACACTTATAGGACATGTGATAAGAACCACACGACCTATAAATTGCACTGATTAAAATCCAAAGAGGATGGAGTGTTTCCATGCCGCAAACAATATGGGGGAAGTTGTCTTTCGCAATTTTAATCCTGCTTGCAATTGAAATAGCTTGGGCCATTATTATGGTATTTGTGAATTTCTTAGGAGCGATGACTGTAATCCTGCAATTTACCCCGTTTTTAGCTGCAGTGGGAATGATAGTTGGAGTTGCGGGGGTTCTGAATGAGAAAAAGAAAGCAAAGCGCATACCGCTTTTAACATTGCTCTTGAGCTTCATATTAATCGCCTTGTTTCTCACAATCTTATTCGGTTTTCAATTTGGGGGATGAATAATTTGAATGCGGCTTAATTGCAATTAAGCCGCATTCAAAATGTCTATTCTATATAGTTTCTAGAACGCAATCGTGTAGTACATATATTTACACAGTAAGGCTTATCTAGAGAAGTAGCTTCATTTGAAGTTTCTTCTCTTTTTGTTCGTAGAAGTAAAGAGTTACTTATAAATCAGACTTCCATACGATATTATCTTTGAAAAATTTTATTTTCTAAAATGAACCTAATGAGCGTTGTGCTTTGTCTAACAATATAGGGGGAGGTTAATATGTGGATCATTTTGAGAAAAAAGAGATTTTAAATGAATCAATGACGCAACATGGTGATTACATTAAACGATTAATTTTTTCCTATATAAAAGATAGCTCAAAAGCAGAAGATATTGTCCAAGACGTATTCATTAAGTTTTACAAAAACTTGGATCGTTTCGAAGGGCGTTCTTCCATTAAAACTTTTCTGTACAGAATTGCGGTAAATGAATGCCAAAACTATTTAAGCAGTTGGCACTACAGAAAACTAAAGATAACAGAGAAGATAAAAAACCTGGAATATAAAAGTTCGGTTGAAGATGACTACATACAAAAAGAACAGAATGTGAGCCTTAGCGATTTAATTGGCAAAATGCCGGTTAAGTACCGGGAGGTTATTTGGCTTCATTATTATGTGGAATTGACGGTTCCTGAAATTGCTGATGTGTTAGATTGCTCTGTAAATACAGTGAAAACGCGATTATTAAGAGGAAGAAAGGTACTGAAAATAGCGATAGAAGAGAGTGGGGGCGCGTATGGATATCAAAAATGAGTTAGAAAAGGCTAATCGAGATATTAGATTATCGGAAAAAGAAAAGAGTTCGATTCGTTCACGTGCTTTTAGGGCCAAGAAAACCAACTTCCATTTGAAACCTGCTTTTATAACAGTTTTATTTCTGTTAACGCTGGTCGTACTATCGCTACCCTATCTACCTTTAGTAAATATAGGGGAAAGTGCTGCAAGTCCAGTGAATGTATATCCAGAAAAACCAATTAGTAAGGAACAGAAAGAATCATATTATGAAGAGTATACAAAAATTGTGGAACAAGCCATGGATTTAAAATCTGGCATCGGGATTAGCCTGGCGCCTATGCAAGAATTTAAGGAAACTGATTGGGTGGCCCCTATAGAGTTTAAGAAGGACATTGATGAAATGGTGGAGAGCCATTTAGCAACCGAAGCTGATTTGATTGCCAAGAGAGAGTCAGAACTTTATTCAGCGAAAACCGACCGTTATGGCGAAACGAGAAAAAATGTCTTTATTTACGTGCCGGATTTCTTAAAAGAATTGGAAGTAACCGCTCATTTTGATACCCGTTACAGTTCTGACGACAATCGCCAGGTGTTTGAGGATGTAGCTAGTGTCTCCACTGCTATCAAAAGTCCCACTGGCGAATGGAAACAAACTTCTTATGAAGCGGCTATAATCGATGGAGGACAGAAATATGTCATTGATATTGAAGGAACGTTTACATTGAATGGTTTGTCGTACGAGAAAGCATTTGCCATTGAATTTACGTGTGATGAATTTGGGCAGATCTCCTGACTTAAAATTAATTCAAAACCGCGGAATCTATCGAAGACAGTGAAAATTCAAGTTTATATAACATAGATTTATCGAAAACTGCATAAATAGAAGGGAGAGAATAGGCTGATAAAAGCTTATTCTCTCTTTGTATATGAAAGGAGACAAACAAAAACGCTGCCCAAAGGCAGCGTCAATAAATGTCTTCGTTCATGGCGGTGAGCAAGCCATCCTTATCCAGAAATTGCAGCTCCTCGATTTTTCCTTCTTCCGAAGCTATGGCTTCGCCTTCGAACGCATACGGCTGGACTTCTCCGTCTGCATTTTTGTAGTCGACTTGAAAAGTGAATTGATACATTTGCAGGTTGTTTTCGTTTTGGCTGATTTTAATATCCGACGCTGTCAGGTCATAGTCGCCCTCAAAACCGCTGTACATAAAAGCAGGAGTGGCATTTAAAAACTTGTCATAGCCGTTTTCTGTGAAGTAAGAAGCATACGTCTCCGCCATGTAGTCTAAATAATTTTGCCATACCGGTGTTTCCTGCAGGGCATCGAACTCTTCTTGAGTTGCGGCATTGCTCTGAGCTTCCATTGCCGCTTCCGATAATTCTTTGTACTTCTCATCGGGCCCGTCAAATTCTTTTTCAATGACAGCCTGAATGGATTCTTTGCTCGTTTCGGCATCGACCGCTTCGTTTCCTGATAAGGCAGGTTCTTCTGTGTTATTTCCCGTCGTTGTTCCGCTGTCTCCTTGAAGGAGCGTTTGCGAAAGGAACATGATCCCGGCCACTAAAAGGATGGAGCACAGCACTAAACTGGAGGTGAATTTAAAGCCATTGAAAAATCGGGTCTTGGATTCCTGCTTATCCAAATTCGATAAAATCCGGCTATGCAGCCTTGCTTTATGGCTCCCGCTCCAAACGATATCCTGATCCAATTGTTTCAACTGATTGTCTAAGGCATTTTGTGTGCCATCAGTTTTTTTCATGGATAATTCCCTCCTTATTCAACTGTTTTTCCAATGCGGAAAGGGCACGGGAAAGCGTGTTTTTCACTTTGCTCTCGGACCAATTTAAAATTTCGCCAGTCTCCTGGATACTGAACTCCCTTATTTTCCTCAAGACAATGACTTCCCGGTACGGGGCTTTCAACTGGCCTAAGGCATCATAAAGTTCGGTGGAATTCTCCTTGATCTCCACGATGCCTTCAGGTGCCGCGTTCGCGCTTTTCCCGAGCAGCACGAGCTCTTTTAAAAGCTCCAAAGGCTTTTGCTTTCGAATAAAATCGATAGTGACATTATGCGCAATCCGAAAAAGCCAGGTTTTCGGATTTGCTTTCCGTTCAAAGCCGTCATAAGACCGGAATGCTTTGATAAACGTCTCTTGTGTTAAATCTTCCGCTTGTTGATGATCGCGCACCATCAGCAAGATATACCTGAAGACCGAATCGCCGTGCTGCTGATACCACTCAGTGATTTCGACTTTTCTTTCGTTGGCCAAGGAATCTCGCCCCCTAATTTAGGTTTCTACTTGTTAGACGCAATCAAAAATCAAAAGTCGTGTTTTTGGAAATTTATTTTATTTTTTTAGCATATTAGCAAATTATACAAGAGGAGTAAGCCTGCACGCGGATATTTCACAAGCCATATTGCAGCCTTCCACAGTTGAATAGACGAACCCTTCAGGAAAAGCCCTCTTTTCTGGAGGGTTTTATCGTGTCGGAAGAATTTTCAAACTATTTTATACAATCGGTTGACAAGTCTAAAAAGGATTTGTTACTGTGTATATGAGTATAAACAGTATAACAGTTAAAAAGGAGTGTTTATAAATGAGTGAATGGAAACAGGCTTCCCGGCTGGCAGCTTTCGAGCTGAGAGCGTCTATGAAAAGTTTGATCACGATTTTTATTTTTTATATCGCCATGGCGCTGATCGTCATGGCATCGTTTGACCTTTACCTGGAAGGTGAGTTTCAGTTTTTTGACCTCTTGTTCTTGGTGATTTTCTTCTTGTTCCCAGCTTGGATGAAAGGCAAGGAATTCCAGATGCAGAAGATGGACGGGGATTTATGGACAGCGCCGTCGATTGTCATGCTGCAGCAGCTTCCCATCCCAAAAGACGTCATCATCAAAAGCCGATTTGTCGTACATGCCGTTTGTTCGTTTCCGTTTCAGCTGCTTTTGCTGATTAGCTTGCCGCTGATGTCGGAAAATTTTAGAAGCTTGATGACGCCGGTCACCTATATCGCATTCATCCTGATTTGGCTCGCGCTATCGATTGCAGTCGGCTTCATCATGGCATCGAGTGAAGCGGGCGGCAATTTTAAGACCCACGCAATCGTAAAGTCGTTTATCTATATGATTGCAGGCATTGCGGCCATCTACGGACTGATTTACTTATTCGCAGACCATGGCATTGTTCGCTGGACGATCACACTTGCAACAGACTGGACGTGGGTGTCTGTGATTGTGGCCATTGTCTTGAGTGTCACCGGCTGGAAATACTGGCAGGCGGATATGCGGAAAATGATCAAGAAAACGGATTACCTGTGAGAGGGGGACTAGAGTTTGCTGCCGATACGTTTATCCAAAGATTCTCGTGAACCCATTTACCATCAAATTGAAAAGCAGCTGAAAGCCTTGATTGCAGGCGGCCATCTTGCAGCCGGAACACCGCTTCCATCAATCCGGGCGCTGTCGAAAGACCTGGAAATCAGCGTCATCACGATACGCCGCGCCTATCAGGACTTGGAAGCACAGGGCTTTATCGAAACAGCCCACGGCAAAGGAACGTTTGTAAAAGAAATACAAGGCACCGTGAAACAAGACACGATGACAGCTTCGGTCCGGGCGGAATTCGAGCGGGCCATCCAAAACGCTATGGACTACGATTACACGCCCGGTGAAATCAAAGCGGTCTTTGAAGAGATTCTAGAAAAACTCGGAAAAGGGGAATGACAGATGCCAGCATGGATTGAAATAAAAGACGCCAGAAAGAAAGTGGACGATTTTCAGCTGGGTCCGGTAAACCTTGAAATCGAAGCGGGCACCATCACAGCACTTGTCGGGAACAACGGCTCCGGAAAAAGCACGCTGCTGAAGCTGCTAATGAACCTCGCCAACATGGACGGAGGAGCAATCCGCATCCTCGGCAAACCGGTTGACGGCGGAGACGAAAGCTGGAAACGGCACATCACGTTTCAGCCGCAAAAACAGGTCGGCTGGAACGCCTATACCGGAAATGAATTGAAAAACCTGATTGCCCCGCTCTATTTAAAATGGGACGACAAGCTTTTTGAACACATCACCCGGCTCTTTGATATCCCGCTCGATAAGCGCTTCGGCAAATTATCGCCCGGCATGCAGCAGAAGCTGAGCTTAGCACTCGCTTTGCCGCGCAAAACAGATATTTTGATCTTGGACGAGCCGACCGCATCGCTCGACATCCCGTCAAAAAAGCAATTCATGGATTTGCTGGTCGATTGGATGGAGCCGGAAGACCGCGCCGTCGTCTTGACGACGCATCAGGCGGATGATTTGCGGAAACTCGCAGATTACCTGTTTCTCATGCAAGACGGACAAGGTATCGGCCTGTACGAAAAAGACCGGCTGGTTGCGAGCTACCGCCGCTACTGGCTCACGGAAATGCCGGATGGACCGGTGCCGGGAGAACTTTCCCGTGATGGCCGCCTGCTGATCAGTGACGACCCTGACGCAACAGAACAGTTTATCGTAGCGCAAAACATACAGGTCCTCGATGACCAAGCATTGGAACTGGAAGAAATCATCAGCCTGCTGCTGAAATAACAATCCGGAAAGGATGAAGAACATGGAGACGATGCTCGCTGTAGAAGGTTTAGGCAAATCATTCAAAGACAAACAGATCATCTCGAATATTTCATTTGAAGTGAAAAAAGGAGAAATCATGGCGCTGCTCGGGCCGAACGGTGCGGGGAAATCGACAACGATCCGAAACATCATGGGCATCATGTACCCGGACGGGGGGCGATCACATTCCACAACAGCAAAAACAAAGAAATCCGCGCAACAAAATCGGATACCTACCGGAAGAGCGCGGCCTGTATAAAAACGTCAACGTCATGGACATCCTGCTGTATCTCGCAGAGTTGAAAGACTATCCGAAAAACCGCGCAAAAGAACGCGCACTCGCGTATTTGAAAAAGTTCGGGCTTGAAGGAAAAGACAAAGTCGCCGTGGAAGAACTGTCAAAAGGGATGGGCCAGAAAGTGCAGTTTATCGCATCGATTCTCCATGAACCGGAGCTCTTGATTCTCGATGAGCCGTTTTCAGGGCTTGACCCGGTCAGCCAGGAGCTGTTCAAGGAAGAGATTCGCTCGCTCGCTGAAAAAGGCACAGCAATTCTCTTGTCTTCGCACCAGATGAACCTGGTCGAAGAAATGGCTGACCGCCTGTTTTTGATCCACCGCGGAACGAAAGTGATCTACGGGACGCTCAGCGAAGTGAAAAGAGAATACGCCAACTTCAAATGCACAATCAACGGCGTGAACAGCCGGAGCCTGCTTGAAGGGTTGCCGGAAGTGGAACGGGTTGAACAAAACGGGGAAATCGCGGTGCTGTATCTGTCGCGGAATGTGCAGCCGGCCGTCTGGCTGAAGAATCTGCCGGCGGAACTGGACATCCAGGAACTATCGATCGACCGCATCTCGCTGCACGAAATCTTCATCGACATCGCCACTGACAAGAATCTTTTGAAGGAAGCGGGTGAAGCACATGCGTAACACGATGAAAGTCGCCAAATGGGAAATCAAACGCAATATGAAAAGCAAATCGTTCATCATTGGCTTGTTCCTGACACCGATCATTTTCCTGGCCTTCTTTTTGCTGCCGGACCTGTTCCGTTCAGACGACGAACCGGCCGCAACGAAAGTCTACGTCAACGACGAGCTTGGGGTCTACGAACAATTGGAAGCCGCTGCAGCCTCGACCGAATGGCAGCTGGAAGAAACGCAAATCGCCGAACAGGAAGCGGAAGCGGCGCTTGAAGTAGAAGAAGATGCCGCATACGTCTTTATCAACGAACAGTCGGTTGAAAACGGCAAAGTCACGGTCTATACAAACGAAGATACCGATTCGGGTTTCATGGAGGAAGTTCAAGTGCTGAGCGGTCCGCTGCAGATGATGCAGATCGAACAGCTTGGATTGACGCCGGAAGAAGCGGGAATGGTCGCGCAGGGTATCGTCTTTGAAGACGCTTCCGTTGAAGCGGAAGAAGGCGGACTGTTCAGCGAAGGGATGCTCGAACGCATCATTCCTGGCGCTTTCGCCGCTGTCGTCATGCTGTCGATCGTCTTCACGGGTATGGCGATCTTCCAAAGCGCGTCGCAGGAGAAGAAAGACAAAATCGCCGAAATCATCCTGTCGTCTTTGACGCCGGCTGATTTGATGCAAGGCAAGATCATCGGCTATTTCGTCCTCGGCATCATCCAGCTGATCGTCTATGTCGCGATCATCCTGCCGGTGCTGCTGTGGAAAATCGATATGCCGATCATGGAATACTTGCTCGTGCCGGAACTGGCCGTCTTGCTGCTGATTGCGGTGCTCGGCTATCTCTTGTATGCTGCACTGTTCGTCGGTATCGGCGCCACAATGGCCGATATCTCGACCGCCGGAAACTTCCAGGGGCTTGTCATGATGCTGCCGTTCAGTCCGTTCCTGTTCATCGGTCCTGTATTCAGCGACCCGAGCGGATTCTGGGCACAGCTTGGAAGCTACATCCCGTTCACATCACCGGGAGTCTTGATCTTGCGCCTATCGCTCCTTGAAGAATGGCCATGGGTGGAAATCGGCATCGCTGTCGCCATTCTCGCCATCAGCGTCTGGGTCTTCATGAAGCTTGCCGGAAAAGTCTTCAAGACCGGAATTCTCATGTACGGCAAGAACGCAACACCGGGCGAAATCTGGAAATGGATTCGCGCTTAAAAAGAATTCAAAATAGATTGACTTTTCACTTGGCCGATTGTAGGATTATGGATAACTAATTGAATATAACTTTCTTATCAAGAGAGGTGGAGGGATTTGGCCCTTTGAAGCCTCAGCAACAGACTGCAAAGTACTGTGCTAATTCCAAAAGCGTTTGAGCTTGAAGATAAGAAGAGAACGTTGACTTTCATCTGCCAAACCCTCTTCTTAATCCAGGAAGAGGGTTTTTAGTTGCCCTCTATCCACAAACCCCCAAGGAGGAATTTGCCATGCCCATCAAAACATTTGAAACGATCGAAGCCATCAATTTACTGAAACAGAAGACCTGGGTCGACTTGACGCATGCGTTCGGCCCCGACTCGCCGCATTTCTCGGCATTTGACGATGCGAAATTCGATACCTTGTTCAACCACGACGACGGATTCTTTGCCCAACGCTTTACATTTCCCGGGCAATACGGAACCCATCTCGACGCGCCGATCCATTTCGTACGCAATGCCCGCTATCTTCACGAACTGGGGCTGAAGGAACTCGTTCTTCCGCTCGTCGTCATTGACAAATCGAAAGAAGCGGAAGCAGACCCTGACTTAACGTTAGGGATTGACGGCATTACAGCGTTCGAAGCGGAATACGGCAAAATCGAAGCCGACACCTTCGTCGCGCTGCGCACCGATTGGAGCAAACGCTGGCCGGACAAGGAAGCCTTCGACAACAAAGACGAAGAAGGCAATAGCCATGCACCCGGCTGGTCGGTCGAAGCATTGAAATTCCTTTTTGAAGAACGGGGCGTGCGGGCAGTCGGACATGAGACCTTCGACACCGATTCCGCCATCGACTACCGCAGAAACGGCGCGCTCCTCGGCGAGTATTATGTACTCGACCAAGACACCTATCAAGTCGAGCTGCTTGCAAATCTCGATCAGCTGCCGGCAAAAGGGGCCGTAATTTTCAACATCGTCCCGAAAGCGGACAAGGCTTCCGGCTTCCCGGTGCGGTCGTTTGCGATATTGCCGTAAGAAATGAACGGATAGCCGATGCATCCTTTAAGTGGGCATCGGCTTTTTCTATCCACCTTTTTCTGCAGCGCTTACATCCGCTATACAGTTGCGCTATAATGGGCTTACTCCATAGAGCTTTCACGGAGAAAACGAAAAGGGGTGACGGGATGGGAAACAAGAGCCACGGCTTGAAGCACGGCTGGACGTTTATTGCACATAAATCCTACAAGATCTATTCAAATGCCAATACCTATGTCGTCATTGATTACGAAAACGACGTCGTCCTGCAATTTACCGTAACGGACGCCGAGCTGGAAATCATCACCGCCAACTGGGGGCTCAATTTCAAAATCATTCTTGGCTTCAAGACCATCAAGATTTTGGACTACCCGGAGGAGTGATCCTAAAAAAACAGCAAAGGATGAGAAGATGCACCCGGAAATTGCTGAAATTTTAACAGACTGGACCCGCAAAATAAATGAAGATGAATTTTACTTGGCCCGTTCCTTCGACCGGCTTATTGAAAAGAAGAGCAGCAGCGATGCTTTCGATTTCATTCCCGACATGATTCACGCCATTCTTTTGACGGACGATGATTTTATCGCATCGCAGCTGGTGTTCTATCTGAACTGCCTGTACGGAAAAGCGGATACGACGGAGATTCATCCGGTGTTTCAAGAAACAAGAAGAGAACTCGAGCAGCATCTTATCCGTTTAGACGGCGATGATGCCCGAAACGAATATAAGGATTTGAAAAGAGACCTGCGTTTAACTTAAGAAACCAAAAAGCGCCTGACAGTCCGCTGTCAGGCGTTTCTTTTTGGGTGTTAGTCATAAATCGACAGTTTCCCGGCATATTGCGCGCTTCCCCGGTCGGTCCTGAGGTTCACTTCGATCAAGTAATCGCCTATTTCGTCCGGCAATGTGAACATGATGTCCTCGACTTCGACTGTTGTTTCTTCTCCGTCATGCCACAGCGTGACGCTTAAACTTTGAAGGTCAAAATCTCCATGCTCAAAGAGTAAATCGACCCTTTCTCCCGCCACTAAGCGCATTTCCGGCTGCTTATCGGCAAACGCCGAAAAGTCCTTCACTTCTTTATTGATCCGTTTATTTTCCGGTCCCAGCCAATCGATGTTCGCTTCCGCAAGTCTATCCCATTCGACCGGCGCACTGCCAGAAAGAGTGATGCCTGGCGGCGTAAAATCGTAGTTCTCTCCGATGCAGCCGGCCAAACAAATGAGCAGCATCATGCCAATTGCCAATCGTTTCATCCCACACCCCGATTCTTCACGTTCTTCTTAGTAAACTGGACCGCTTCCCCCCATAAAAGTTTCCCTTAACGGAATCATGCATTTAGCGCTGAACAGAGAAAGTGCAATTCCATCAAATAAAATACGTTAAACGACAATTATTTATTGATTTACGATAAATAATGTGCTAAATTCAATCTAACAACAAACAAGCGAGGTGCTTTTTCATGAAACGGGAAACAATCTTTTTAAAGCTGGTAATCGTCCTGATGGCGCTGCCGGCAATTGCCATCTGCATTTTTGTGGTGCCGCCGATGTCGAATTTTGTCGGCGAGATCTTGCCGAAGTGGAACTTCCTGCAATATGTCTTCATGCTGGCGCTTTACGGTTCGGCACTGGCGTATTTCACGGCGCTCTACCAAACGCTCAAGCTTCTGGGGTATATTGATAAAGGCATCGCCTTTTCGGAACTGTCGGTAAAGGCGCTGAAGAACATTAAATATTGTGCACTTGCTATTACGGTGCTGTTCGTCCTGAACTTGCCGATCATCCTGTACACGGCGGAAGTCGATGACGCACCGGGCCTTGGTGGCCTCGGGATGATCATCACGTTCGGAGCAATTGTCATCGCGGTTTTTGCGGCCGTGCTCCAAAAGCTGCTGCAGAATGCCATTGATATCAAATCTGAAAACGATTTAACTGTGTGAGGTGCAACTATGGCGATTATCATCAATATTGACGTAATGCTGGCCAAACGGAAAATGAGTGTGACCGAACTGTCGGAACGGGTGGGCATCACAATGGCCAACCTGTCGATCCTGAAAAACGGCAAAGCGAAAGCGGTGCGCCTGTCGACACTCGACGCCATCTGCAAGGCGCTGGACTGCCAGCCGGGCGATGTGCTCGAGTACCGGGAAGACGAAAATCTGCAAGGCTAATAAACTTTTGAAAAACAGGACCCACCGAAACCGGCAGGTCCTGTTTTATTTTCAGAAAAACTGGCTCAATGGAAAAACAGGAAATTATGCAGTATGATGGAAGAGCAGGGAAGAGACCTGCTCCAAAGGATGTGATATCAGATGGCAATAAATCGATTGTCAGCGTCAGCAAAAACTCACGTAAAGCCTGGTATGCGGAATGGCGATACTTTATGTGGGGCAAGAAGTACGGTTTAAATCGCCTGCAGATGTGTCATGGCCGATACACGGCTTCCTTATAGCATTCATCCAACAAACCATAAGGAGTGGCTCGAATGATACATGTAAAAGAAACGAACGACAAAATAGGAAACACGAATAGCGGACCGGAAGCATTTATCCGGAACGACCAATACAATTTCATCAAAGACCAGACGAAGATCCTCGTGAACGGACAGGCGACAGGCAACGACGCCGAAGTGCTGAACGTCCTTCGCCACCTGGCGCATGAAAAAGTCTTCAATCTGTTTCCGTCGCTTGACGCCGAACAGAAAGCGGTCTTGAATCCGCTCGCTTCGGTCAAGGAAACCGCAGATGCGGAAATTTTCCTGGAACAACTATCCCCTTATGTCATCCCGTTCAAAAACGTGACCGACCAAGGCTTGAAGAAACTGTTCCCGAAAGCGAAAAAGCTGAAAGGGCCGAAACTCGACACGCTCGATTTCAAGAAACGCTCGTACCTCAGCTGGATTGAAAGCTCGACCCTTATGTACATGGTGCTTGAAAAAGACGGCCGCTTCGAGGCGATCCACGGCAGCTTCACCCGCAGCGCCAAGAAAGGCATTTGCTCGATCTGCAACCGCCACAGTGAAGTCGGCATGTTCACCGCCAAAACGAAAGGGTCCAGCCAGGATAATTTCGTCAAACGCGGCAACTACATCTGCCAAGACAACGAGGTCTGCAACAGCAACATCAATACATTGGAGCGCCTGCACGAATTCGTCGAGCGCCTTCAGAAATAGAAAAATGAAAAACGGCTTTCCAGGAGACTGGAGAGCCGTTTTTTTATGTAGATTACCCTTTCTTCCACGAATAGGGCTTTTTTGACCAATTATAGAGACTTAAAAACAAAAACAGAATGATACAAGAGGCGGCCAGAATACTTAAATTTTCGCCCCACTGGATCTCGCTGTCTGAGAAAAATTGCTTAATCGTTAAAACGAGAAAGAAAATCACCGGAAAAGAAAAATATGACAACTGATTTTTTTTCATCTTTCTAACCTCTTTTCAAGAATGCGGCGAACTGCATTGAATTAGCTAAAGAAGATTACGCTCCTTCTTGCTAGTTAATAATCTGATTTCACCTATATTTTTCCATAACGAACTGGTTAACGCAAGCAACAGCTTAAATAACCATCCGAATAGTCGTCAATCGCTTCAATTGCGAGTTTAATGGATTTCAGCCGCCGTTCCAAAAGCGTCTTTTGCGGACTGCCGTCTTTCGATTTGGCATAGGACCTTTCAATGGGAGGAAGGAGGCCGGACAGAACTTCTTGGGATTCCCTGATCTCCTGCGGACTGCAATCGAAAGGCTGTTTATGCCAAACGTTTTCAAGAATCGCTAAACCAATCTTTAAAGCGTTTAGCCGCTTTTCGAGCAAGGTCGTATTGGATCTTTTTTCGGTCATCTGCGCCAAAGCTGTTTCGCATTTGCGGATGGTGGATTCGAAAGAGCGGATTGATTCAGTTTGTTGGGCCGGGGTGGTCGACTCCATCTAGTAAAACCTCCTGTCATTCGGAATAGGTCTTTCTGTTATTCTACTAGGAGAAATCCAAACAGCCAAACACATGACAGGAAAATGTATAATAGAAGATAATCGAAACGAAGGCAAAAGGCGTCTTCTCATATAGGGGGAAATCGGATGAATAAAAAAGAACTCGTTCAAGCCATTTCAAATAAAAGCAAAATCTCAAAAGACCAGGCAGCGAAAGTCCTGAACGAAATCACTTCCCGCATCACTGAAGCATTAGCAAAAGGCGATGAAGTGAAGATCAACGACTTCGGCATTTTCCAGCTGGCGGAGAAAAAAGAGCGGAAAGGGCGCAATCCGCAGACCGGCGAAGAAATCACCATCGCGGCATCGAAAGCACCGCAATTTAAAGCAGCGAAAGTGCTGAAAGATATACTCAATGAAAAAAGCTTCATCGAGAAATTTGTCTCAACCGGAAAACTCAACGAAGAAGAAGCAAGCGTCCTTACGTATGTTTTCGAAGAAAGCCGGAAAGCGAAAGAAGCGGGCGAAGATGCAAAAGAAGGCAAGCTCATAGAAGTAAAAGAAATCGCAGAAAAGCTCGGCATGGAATACCCGGAAGCGGAAATGATTGCGAGCCGATTGATCGGGAAGAAAATCCTGAATACAAAAGTGTTCACGAGCCAAATTGAAGAAGTGTTTTTAAGAGGGAATTACCGGAAGTATTTGTGAAGAGCTTTACTTTGATAATGAGTCTAAAAATATAAAAATTAGGTGGAGTTGTTAGATTAAAATTATTATTATCGGCCTTGTGGAGTGAATGAAGTATTTACTCTCCAGTAACTTTTTATTATAAAGTCATTGGGTTAAATAGCAGAATGATTTTCCTCTAGAGATTAGTGACCACTGGCATACTTATATATGCAAGAAATGATAACGATAGTACAATAGACAATCAAACCGCTAAAGTTGAACTAACTGATTAAATTACTTTTAAAGTAAATTGCTAATTTGCTTTCTGAAGAAGGAATTAATTGAAATAGGTTTAATAATAGAAACTTACGTTCTTAAATTTATCGAAAATCATGCTATAATGATGTTTATAGTTCATAGTAGATTTTTGTGATACAAAAAGTGAAAAATGAAAAAATATTTTATAAAGATTTCTTAATAACTAGGATGTGAAAAGATGAATATAATAGATATTTTTAGCGGATGTGGCGGATTATCTTATGGATTCGAAATGGCCGATTTTAATGTTCTTCTAGGGATTGATAATGATAAAGCGGCATTGAAATCGTTTGTTGCGAATCATAAAAATAGCAATTCTATGTTGACAGATATAACTCAAGTTACAAAACTAGAGATTTCAGAAGCAATTAACTACAAAGAAATAGACGTTATTGTAGGAGGCCCACCTTGTCAAGGGATGTCTCTTTCAGGCCCAAGACAATTTCATGATCCAAGAAATTCTTTATACCTTTCATTTATTAATGCTGTTAATGAATTCAGACCAAAAGCATTTGTGATTGAAAATGTTCCGGGATTAGTAAGTTTATTTGGTGGAAGAATCAAAGAAAGTATTTTGGCGGAATTTGAAACGATGGGCTATACAGTAAAAGTTGAGATACTGCTAGCTTCTGATTTCGGAGTACCGCAAAATAGAAAACGGGTGTTCTTTGTAGGTTTTAGAAAGGATTTGGGGATTGAATACTCATTTCCAAACCCCACTACACTGTTTGAACATGAGAAAATTACTGCTGAAGAAGCAACTTCAGATTTGCCTTTGCTAGAAGACTTCAATCATCTAGGAGAAGAAATTCAAGATTATTTAAGTCCTCCACAAAATAATTACCAAGAAATTATGAGGAAAAAAAGCAAGCAAATAACTAATCATATTGCTACAAACCATAGTGAGCAAACTCGATCAATAATTGCACTAGTGCCAGAAGGTGAGAACTATAAAAGTCTACCAGAGCATTTGCGAAGTACTCGGAAATTTAACGTAGCTTGGACAAGATACCATAGTAAAAAACCAACTCCTACTATTGATACCGGGCACAGACATCACTTTCATTACAGTATGAATAGAGTACCAACAGTTAGAGAAAATGCACGTTTTCAATCTTTTCCAGATGACTTTGTCTTCTTAGGAAATAGAACAGAACAGTACAGACAGGTAGGCAATGCCGTTCCTCCTTTACTGGCTTTCGAAATAGCAAAATCAATTAAGCAAGCACTTTCCTAAACAATGATTGGAGAGATTTATTGATGCCGCATTTATATACTGTGCCAGACCAATATTTTTTTGCACTTCATCATCCTAGACCCAGGTTCAAAAATGATATAGAAAATGTGTTGTTTTACTTTTCTAATGAGATAGTAAGCATTGGAAGACGAGAAAAGTCCGAGTTTAAAGAAGCTTTTAATGCATCTATAAGGAGATTTCCCGGAAATGCAGGAAAAAGTAAAAAAACTGTAGATAATTGGCGAACTGAAATCGATGCCTTATTTGGATTTATAAAATATGAAGATAATTTTGCAAATCCGACAAAAAATGCAATCGATTTAGCAAATGAGCAAGATTTGATTAAATTTTTTAAAGTCTTCTCCTATAGATTCCAGTATCCTAATGGTTCTTTGAAATCTCATTACATAAAAGAAATAGTAGAGAATTCAATAAAATTTAGACCAGGACCTTATATAGTGAAATTATTATCGTATGCAGAGAAATTTACAAAGCAAAGATGTGGCATTAGTAAAGCTGAAGTGGCACACTGTATATTTAATGATCTAAGAGTTACAAGAAATGGTAGGTCTATTGAAGATACTTGGTCATTAATAGCTAGAAATAAAGAAGATAAAGATTTGAATTATGATTTAAAAGGTGATGTTATTCGATATGCAGGAGACATCCTGGATTATTTAGAACATGCTCAGATATTAAATAGAAAAATGAATAACCTATACTACCTTAATCATAATGAAGACTTAGCTATAGAAAGATTCTTGACAACCGACGATTTTTTTGAAGGTTACAGTTCAGTCACAGGTGATAGTATACTCAAGGATATCAGTGATTTAGAAAATGAATGGATAGACTATTTTAATAGTGAACTTCCTGATGAATACTTTGAAACAGACGTTATAGCCTTGTATTCGGATAGTTCAGAAGAAGACTATAATGATTTAAAAGAACATCTGACAAAAGTATTGGAAGACGGCGAACAACCGGAAATCAGAATTGGTGATTTTGGAGAAGGATTAGTGGTAAATCATGAAAAGGTATATTTGAGTCAAAATGGAAGGGAAGATTTAATGCATTTAGTTAAGTTGATACCTTCGCATTTTGCAGTAGGTTATGATGTCTCTTCTCGTGATCTGCAAGCCACTAGCAAACTAATTGAGGTTAAAACAACAGCAAGCCAAAATGCCTTAACTTTTTCAAGATTCCACCTTACGCCTAATGAGTGGAGTACAGCTGAATCTTTCGGCGATAAATATTTTGTTTATAGATTATTGGTGAGTCCTAAAAACATAAAACTGCATATTCTTAGAGATCCGGTAGGTTTATATAAAAGTAATAATTTAAAAATATCCATTAGAGATGGAGTAGATATTATTTTCGACCCTAAAATATGTGGGGAAGAATTCCCTCTCCTAATCAATTAATGTTATTATGAAAGGATTTGGATTATGTTCAAAGTAGTTTCTTTGTTCTCTGGTTGTGGTGGAGGAGACGTTGGCCTACATGGAGGGTTTAATTTTTTAGATAACTATTATTCTCCTTTGCAATTTGAAACGATATTTGCGAATGAAATCAATCAGAAAATAGCTAATATTTTTGAAAAAAATATAGGCATCAAACCTGATGTAAGAGATATAAGAGAAGTTTCAAATGAAGATGTCCCTTCTCATGATCTGTTGGTCGGTGGTTTTCCATGTGTGTCTTTTTCGATCGTTGCGCAAAATCCTCCGAGATTAGGTATAGAGAATGACATTAGTGGCAAACTTTTTTTTGAAATGATTCGAATTTTAAAGGATAAGCAACCCAAAGCTTTTATCGCCGAAAATGTTAAAGGTCTTCTTTCAGCTAATAAAGGGCAAGCTATCCAACTGATTCTTTCAGAGTTTGAAAAAGCAGGTTATAATGTGAAATATAGATTATTGAATTCAGCTGACTTTGGAGTTCCGCAAAAAAGAGAACGTGTATTTATTGTAGGGATAAGAAAAGACATAGACCAAGAATATACTTTTCCAGAACCTAAGTATTTTTCAAAGGAATCATTATTCACCCCGAAATATCGTTCTTTGAAAGAAGTAATATTTGATGAAAAAGACATTCCAGATAAGTATTATTTTAGCGAGAGGGCTGTCGAAGGATTGATGAGGGCTAAAAAACAGATGAATAAGGGGAGAGCACAAGATATTAACAATCCTTGCAACACTGTAGGTGCTCATTTAGCTAAAGTGAGTCTTAATAGCACTGATCCAGTTTTAAAGATAGACGAAAAATATCGTAGATTTATGCCAAGAGAAGTAGCTCGAATACAATCATTTCCTGATAGTTTCGAACTGTTAGAGTCGGAGTCTACCCAATACATTGCATTAGGCAACGCCATACCACCGGTACTGATGTGGAACGTGGCAGAGTCATTGTTGACATTACTTAATAATGAAGTAAAAAAAGAATACATTCCTATAGAAATTTGTTGAATTCATTGTCAGTGTTAAAATACTAAATTATTACAATTCGAATTGCACAACAGATTCAAAAATTAAAAAATTTAATTAAGAAGGTAGCGTTACTACCTTCTTAAATAAATTTTTAAGCTAATATAATTTAATCTCTTTCGAATAATTGAGACATTCTTCCACTAAATCCCGGGTAAACATAAAGAGATTTGTAATATCGTATCTCATCATATTTTTTTAAAATTTGAATATCATTCTCGTAAATATAAAGTACACCGTCCTTTACATTTACTTCTCCTGCAGAGTCATAATCTAAAATTATAATATTGCTGCAATTTTCTTTCTTCAGTTTATTAATCCACTTAGGAGTATCAATATTTACTCCTAAAATTACATTAGCCTTCATGTTGCAATCCCCCAAACGAATTTATATGAAATAATAAAGAGTTGGAACATAAATTACTAGATAAGGATTCTTGTGGTAAAATCGGATACTAATAAATGGACATATCCAAATCACGTGTTAGTAAAACTCCAGGTAAATCGATTTTTTTGTAAATTCCCTTAACCTCGAAATTTTTTTGTAGGAAAATAGCTTTTAAGAAACTAAAGTAATTAGGGAAAAGTGTTTCTATAATATATTCTGACAAGAAGAAATCATTGTTCGGCTTTAACATTATACATCCCATATTCCATTTAGAATGAAAAACTTTATTATGCACTTCTAATCGAGATGAGTAAGTTGGAGTAACTATATATGATTCTGATACAGCTTTGCTACGATCATTGGTAACAACAATTCCATCTCTATATTTATGTAATTCTGCAAGTGCGCCGTCCAGATTTTCACTAATTCTGTATTTAGAGTCTAGTACAATTACTTTATCGTTTTTGACAAAGGAAATATCTGGGATCAAGGTTGTGGTATAGGTTCTAAAAGAAACGCCTCCTTTATCAAAGTGCTTTTGATAATACATTTTATATCCATTATTTAAATTTACACAACTTTTTTCACCATGCACAATGTCAAAACATTCTTCCTTAACGTTATAAGAAATAGGTATAGTAAAATTGCCAGGAATTTTATTGTGTCTCTCTAAAATGTTTACTACTTTTAAAAAAGTCCAGATTTCATATAATTTGTATGTTTTAGAAAGAGGGAGAGAAAGCAGATTGAAATTTACTGGATTCACTCTAAATGAAATTTGTTTCATTTTTTTGTAAAAATCATAAATTAGGGAATAGTTGCGGTTAAATTTAATTTTCATTGTTTTTCGAAAATTAAAATCAGTAGTTTTTAAAGATTTCAAGTGAGACCGATTTAAATATTGCAGTAACTGTTGTTCCATTTTTTTTGCTTTTATATATTTATGTTTTTTATATACAGTAGTACACAAAGAGATTAAATCATTTAAAATGTTGTAAATTACTAAGTTTTCGAATATATCATATGATTTATTGTTTACTTTTGTTTTAAAAAAAGTCGGTGTTGTATCACTGATATTGAAACACTTTTCGCTATTTCTTGAAATCCAATTTATTGCACTAGCATCTAATTTATCAGTTCTATAAATAGGGAACGTTTTCGGAGATTTCTCTCGAGTCTTCATAGGATTTTCGCATATATCTTTTATACTCGGCAGAAGTTCTTCGAAAAAATTTTGTAAAAAAATAAACATACTTTCTTGTGCTGTGAATTGATCAAGATCTATTGTATTTTTAAATTTATTCAATTCAACATTCTCATCGTCTATAGTAAGGCTTAGATTATGGCAATTAACTACATCTGTCATCATCTGAATATAGTCTTCGTATATTATTTTTCTGTTATCTGAATGTATCAGCATATCAAAAGTTTTATATTTTTTATTTTGTTTTAACAAAGTCACTTTCGATTGACCAGTTTTAAAAGGAACTATAATTTTATATACATTTGGTCTTTTTTTGTCTAACTCAATATTTAATCCGGATGCTTGCAAAGTATATTCTTTGTTGACTCTCACTATATAGGATTTTCCTTCTATTAGTAATAAGTTGTCAATAGAATCCCAATTATTATTTGTGTTCAGAAACTCCATATCTTTAATCACCATATTGCACTACTGGATTCTAAGATTTCAATCATCTCGTTCAACTTTGAATTAGTTTTGGGATAGGAGCTTGCTTGAATAATACTTTCAATATTTTTTAAAACCTCTAAAGTAACAATCTCAATTTTAATTTTAGGGATCACTTTTTCTAGTAAGGTATTATCTATCAAGTCTTTAGTAGGAAAATAAGAGCTTAACTTTACATAATTATAATCTAACTTTTCAATCATCTCTTTAACTAGACGATAACCAAACTGCATATTTTCTTTTGCCAATTCAGAATTAACAGTAGCTAAAAAGTTTAAATCTGTAATTATTTTCAATTCTTTTCTATTTGTGTTGCAATATTCATTTAAATATTGGTTGATATTAACATTGTTCATTTCAACTTTAAATGCTCTATCCCAAACTTTATCACTTATTCTCTCGGTTGTTTCGTCTTCATTTATCGTTCCTACAATATACACGTTTTGGGGAATAGGCAATTCACTTATATAAAAATTGTTCAGTATAATTGGTTCATTTGACTCTACAGCACTTAAGTAATCAGAAAAATAATACTCAACATGGGCTAGATTCATTTCGTCTAGACAAATAAAGTAATTTTTATCTGGATTAAACCTAGCTTGAAGAAGAGTCTTTAAAAACTCGGAAATCTCGTATTTTTTTTCTAAAGCATTATAATATCCAAAAAGAGCCTTTTCGTCTTCCCAGTCCGGTCGGACACTAATTAATTTAAAGTAAGGATTATTATCTATTGTAGTATTATTGTAGACTGCATTAGCATATTGTTTAATGAGGTTCGTTTTTCCAGTTCCAGACACTCCGGAAATAATTAAAAAATGTTTGTCTGGTAGGCAGTTTAAACTGATATGAAAATTTGCAATTAAATCTACATCATAGATTTGATCGGGGTTAGAATTAAACCATGATAGTATGTGATTTAAATCCATATTTGGCGTTAAAGTACTAGTTACTTTAGGAAGATCTATGTATTCATAATAAGCGTCTTTAGTAGCGGACGTAACATCATTAATTTCGAAAAAAGATTCGCATGAAATTATTCTTATTAAAGTATCTTGTAAGTCTTGAGGTAGATTAAGAAAATCTAAGTTAATTTGCTTATTATTATCAGAATAATAAACAAATTTACTATAGCTAAATAGATTCAACATTTCTCTCAATGTTCTCGATCCTATAGTTATCGTGTTACTTATTTTAGATGGCAAAGTACCGCCACTACTGCGGTAATCTTTTATATCATTCCAAAATTCCAAGCTATCATACTTCAAGTCTAAGTATACATCAGGGTTACTAAATATAAATTTACTAATTTCATCCAGAGTTAGATAGGGAATACTAGTAGGCTTAGATAGAAACTTTATATATAATAACTTCAAAATGGTTCGAACCGGAACTAATTTGATATCGAAACCTTTAGCATTAGGACCCTGGGTTGAACAAAAGTTAGGATATTGAAATTTTTCAATAAAATTAAACAGGGCTATATCTGTATTCCCCATCAGTACTTCTTCACATATTTGAGTTGATTGGTTATGATGATCTTTTAAGTGTAAATAACTTAGCAATTCAGTGAATTTGTTTCTTTCGGTCGTGTTACTAGGAGAATAGCTTGCATAATTAGTTTTTAAAATATTTGAGTATTTCGTGATGTTGGTTCTAAAATCAGATTCTGATCTTAAGTTATGTGTAAAAGTATAACTATATGTCATAATAATCCATCCTTTCTTATGTGCAAAATGTACCATATAATGAATTCTTATTCAATTTAGAATTTCTTAAAACATTTTTAGAAGAATAAAGAGCTGGCCTTCTTTAAATGCGAATTAGAATAAACACTTTTCAACAATGTCTATCACCCAATAGAATGGCAGTGCAGTAGATAGAGTAATAACTTCTATAGACGATTAATTTAAAATTAATTTAAATCCAACTTTCCAAAGCGTGAATTTCCCGTTGCTCTGATTGTAATGACAGTAATAAGGAGATCTAAATTTCTTATAATACTAAAATACTTTCTATTCTTTGAAAATTTTTCTCTTATATAATGAAAAAAGAGAAGTCAGCTAAAAGGAGACTCACTATGCCAATCCATAATAAACTAGTCCGAGACTACATCCCGGAAATCATACAGAAAACAAATAAAGAATTTTCAACACGTATTTTGTCGAAAGAAGAATATGAAATAGAACTAAAAAAGAAATTATCGGAAGAACTTATCGAGTATGTAGAAGCGAGTAGCGATGAAGAAGCGGTCGAAGAGTTGGCAGATATTCTAGAAATACTACACTCTGCTGTAAAACTTCACGGTTCGTCTTTTGAAGAGCTGGAAGAAGTTCGTAAGAAAAAAGCAGAAAAGCGCGGAGGATTCGAGAAGCGTATTTTCCTTATTGAGGTCGAAAATGACTAAGCTGGAACTCGTCACGTCTCAATTACTTTCTCGCTTGGAGAGATTATCTGAAGAGGCAGTCGAGATTAACTGGGTGACGGCATTCGCTATGAATTCGGGTGTTAAAAAGATTATTCCATTTTTGAAGCAAGCTGCTGACAGGGGAGTACCGATTAAACTATTGGTAGGCGATTATTTATTTGTTACGCAGCCGGATGCGCTGCAAATGATTCTGGAAGAGTTACCTTCAGCGGAAGTACGTATCTGGAAAAGTGGGGGTACTTCGTTTCATCCGAAATCGTATTTGTTTCGGGGGAAAGGGGTGTCTCATTTAATCGTAGGTTCTTCTAACTTATCTTCTTCCGCTCTGACTATAGGAGTTGAGTGGAGCTTAATTGCGCCCACTTCTGTCGATGCGGAAGTGTTTGAGGAAGCCACGACACAATTTCTTACCAGCTTTTACGCGGATCAAACGATTCCTTTAAATCCGGAGACGCTTGATGAATATCGCTCCTTACATAAAAAAGCGAATATAAAAAATCCAATCAGTCCAGTGTGGTCGGAAGCGGAAGAAGTGGAAATGACGGTTGGACCAAGCCTCCCACAAGAACCGGAAATTGCTGAAACTTCTGTTTCCTATGAAGTGGACATTACGCCTAGGCCTGCACAACAAGAGGCTTTAGCTGCTTTAGACAATGTAATGGCTGAAGACTATAGTCGGGCAATGGTCATTCTTGCAACGGGGCTTGGCAAAACCTATTTAGCTGCATTTTTTGCGGAAAGATTTAAGCGAGTGTTATTTGTTGCGCACCGGGAAGAAATTCTGATTCAGGCGGAAGCATCGTTCAAACATGTTCACCCGAACCGTTCGCGTGCTTTTTACAATGCATCCGAGAAAAAAATAGAAGCCGATTTTATCTTTGCTGCCATTTATACATTGGGCAGTGATTACCATTTGAATCGGTTCGAAGAAGATGCTTTCGATCTAATCGTTGTGGACGAATTTCATCATGCGGCTGCCCCTACATACGAGCGATTATTAAACCATTTTGAACCCGAATTTTTATTAGGAATTACGGCGACACCGGACCGGATGGACAATAAGGATGTATACGCCCTATGTGACGGCAACGTTGCTATCTCAATACACTTTTTAGACGCGATCGAACGGAACTGGCTAGCCCCTTTTCATTATTACGGTGTCTACGACGACACAGATTATTCGGCAATCCCTTGGCGCGGCACTCGTTATGACGAAGAAGAGCTGTTACGGATTCAACTGCGCGAAGATTTTGCAGAGAAAATTTTTGATGAATGGATACGATATAAACAAACGAGAACGCTTGTTTTCTGTTCTTCAGTCAAACAAGCGGTTTATATGAATCGTTTCTTTCAGCAAAAAGGAGTGCGATCAATCGCACTTAACGGAGGATCACATTCGAGTGAAAGAAGGACTGCACGAACTAAATTAGAAACCGGAGAACTGGAAATGATCTTCACAGTGGATCTGTTTAATGAAGGTGTAGATATTCCAAAAGTGGATACGCTTCTTTTTATACGCCCGACCGAATCATTGGCGGTTTATACGCAACAAATAGGGCGAGGTCTTCGAATTGCGGAAGGGAAATCGCATTGTGTCATCATCGATTTTATCGGGAATTATCGCAATGCGGATTTGAAAATGGCTGTTTTTGGCAAGCAAGAAAAGACTGTGGGCAATAAAGCCATCGGACCGCTTGTGCCAGCCGTATGTGAGTTCAATTTGGATCTGCAAGTGATTAATCTTTTGGAAGAAATGAGGAAGAAGAGAGCTCCACGAAAAGAATCCGTTGTCATCGCTTATAACGAATTGAAGAAAGAGCTGGGCAGACGCCCAACTTATTTAGAGTTCCATCTTCAGGCGAACATCGATTCCAAAATCGTGAAACAAGAATTCGGAAGTTACATTGGCATGCTGGCATATGCAGATGAGCTGAATGAGGAAGAGAAAGAACTATGGCTAAAGTTCAAACATTGGTTTACTGAGTTAGAAAAGACAGGGATGACGAAGAGCTATAAAATGGTAGTATTAAGATACATGTTATCGAAAGGGCCAGAACATTGGCTGGATCCTGTGACACCTGAAGAAACAGCGCCGTTCTTTCACGACTATTTAACAGAGAAAGATTACCGGTTAAACACGGATTTTAATGACTCACAAGGCAAAAGATTGCGCCAGTACGATGAGAAGAAAGTCGCTAACCTTATCTCAACGATGCCGATGACCAAATGGAGTGGCAGCGCAATAAATAACTTGATCACTTTTTCAAATAACAAATTTAAAATTCATTTAGATCCTTTGCCAGGTGAAAAAGAGTTCCTCTATAATTGGACGAAAGAAATTACGGACTATCGTCTGCATGCTTATTTTGAAAGAAAAACAAATCTTCTACCGGTTAATTAACAAATAGGTATCTCTTAGAGCCAATCATCTCTATATATCGAGTAAAAGAAAGACAAACTTGAGGAGATGATCAAATGGCGCAGGAAATTTATGTGAAAAAGGTAGTAAATGAAAAGTACGGAGAACTTTATCAATTTTTAAAAGTAGATTTGGAAACCGGAAAAGAGGAAGTGGTTTTCCCTTTTGATATGGCTCAATTCCCGGAGATTGTTCAAGAAGAAGAGCCTGAGCTACTGACCATCCAGTCCAAAAGGGGTGCGGACGCTGTTGGCTACTCAAAAGCTTCGAGCTTTGTCGTGAAACAAGGTTCTAAGTTTGCTGCATCTACTTCGCCAAAGTGTCCGAAGAAGTACATCAAACTGCGAGAAAAGTTGATATTGGATAAAAAACTTGTCCCTCTTCATAATCACTTGCTCGTCATGGAAGATATCGAATTTGATACGCCGATGGCTGCCATGGGAGCAGCAATCGGCGGTTGGGTAAGAGGGCCGCATGATTGGAAAGAAAACAAAGCTAAATAGAGTTGATCTTTAAAAGGCCATCTATTAGATGGTCTTTTTTGTATTTAGTTATAAAAAATTGAATTAATAAATGTAATTATTTTCTAAATAATATGTTAATGTATTTATATTAATACTTCGCGAGCAAAATATAATATCGGAGGAGTTAACCAATTATGACGGAAGAATATTTAAAAACAGCTTTTCAGAAATGGATGGCAAAGCAAAAAAATCAAATGGCACACCATATAAAGAAGGAACGATCATTGCTTATACTAATGCGCTTAAAAATAGCAGCGCTAAATTAAAACTTCAGCAATTGACCCAAACCGACTTATTTTATATAACTTCCGTTGAAAAATTTAAAAAAACGTATCATATCCTAACTTCAGCACCAAATTTTAAAGAAGTGGATATTGCTGCTGGAAACAAAGCCTATTCCAATGCAATGGTTTTATATTCAAGATTTCTGGAAGAGCGAGAAGCACCCTCTATATGGATTTTTCAAGGAAATCCTAAATACTATGATGTAATAAATGCAGTTGAGGATCTTGATCAAATTACATGGTCAGTTAACCAATATAAGCAACAAATCAAAAAAGGCGATAAAGCTTACATTTGGCTTTCCGGTGAAGGAGGAGGCATCGTTGCATATGGTGAAATCCTGGAGAACCCTGAAATACGACAGCCTAATTTAGAAGATCCCTACAGCCAAGACGAAAATTTAAATTCGCAGCCTTATTTAGCGGTGGACATCCGTATCGATCAAAAACTGATTTCATCTAGAGTTGAAAGAGCGATTTTGCGAGCTGATGAGCGTACCAAGAAGATGGAAATACTTACATATCCAGGGGCAACAAATTTTAAAGTGACTAAAGAAGAAGATTTAGTTATTAAAGATATTATTAATGGAAACTATTCGAAGGTCCCTGCAGTTGCTTTGTCTGATAACGAGGATGAAGAAAAAAATCTTCTGTTAAAGAGGATAAGCAGTATCAAATATACACAGAAAAAGATTTTTTAACTGAAGTTTATTTAGATGAGGAAAAGTATAATACGTTAAAAAATCTTCTTCTTAGAAAGAAGAATTTAATTCTTTCAGGTGCTCCTGGGGTTGGAAAGACTTTTGCAGCAGAAAGATTAGCCTACTCTATGATGGGGTTAAAAGACAAGAGCCGAATCCAAGTAGTCCAATTCCATCAAAGCTACAGCTACGAAGATTTCATTATGGGGTATCGTCCAAACGATAGTGGGTTCTTCTTGGCCAAAGGACCATTCTATCAGTTTTGTAAAAAAGCTGAATTGGATTCTCGTCCTCATTTTTTCATTATAGATGAAATCAATAGAGGCAATTCAAGCAAGATTTTTGGTGAATTGCTGATGTTAATCGAGAATGATAAAAGAGGAAATGAATTGCGGCTGCTTTATTCAGATGAACATTTTTCAGTACCGGAAAATGTCTATATCATTGGAATGATGAATACAGCAGATCGCAGTTTAGCAATGATTGACTATGCTCTCCGGCGTCGCTTTGCTTTCTTTGAATTTGAACCTGCTTTTGAGACAGCAGGCTTTAAAAAGTATCAAGAGAGTGTAGGAAATATGAAATTCGGACATCTTATTGATACAGTCATCGCAATGAACAGTATTATTGCAGACGATGCTTCCTTAGGCACCGGTTTCCGAATTGGGCATAGCTATTTTTCTTCAACCGCTGATATTACAGATGAGTGGTTATCGGAAATTGTGGAATACGAATTGCTTCCTTTAATCAATGAATATTGGTTTGACGAGCCTTCGCAGATGGAGTATTGGAGCAGTAAGCTGAGAGGTTCCATCCGTGATTAGACTTAAAAATATTTATCATATGCTTTCTTATGCATACCGGATTTTAAATGAAGAAGGATATAAAAGCATTGCAGGTGAAGAATTTGAAAATATTCATGATTTGATGGCCACTATTCTTGTAAAAGGAGTTTCCAGTCAGTGCAAACGGGGGTTGCATAAAGATTATATCCAACGTACGGAAATAACCGGCAGTTTAAAAGGGAAAATCGATGTCTCGAATTCAATCAAAGGCAATACGCTTATTAGAAGGAGCATGGTGTGCCATGTCGATAATTTTTCGGAGAATATTCTATTGAATCAAATCATAAAGTCTACTATGGTTCTCCTGATTCGAAATAAGAATGTGAAAATTGGGATTCGTAAGGAACTGAAGAGCTTGATTCTTTTCTTTGAAAACGTTGATTTGGTTGAGCCGCAATCAATTAATTGGAGTGCGGTTTCCTTTCATCGGAATAATGCGACTTATAAGCTCTTGATTAATATTTGTCAACTTGTAATTAAAGGAATGCTGATGACCACTGAAAGTGGAGAACTCAAAATGAAGCAGTTCATTGATGATCAACAAATGCATCAATTGTATGAACGCTTCTTATTGAACTACTACAAGAAGGAGTTCCCCGAGTATTCAGCAAGTGCCTCATATATTGACTGGAATGTCGATAATGGCATAACCGAATTTCTGCCTGCAATGAAAACGGATATTACTTTATCGCAAGGCGGGGAAAACATTAATTGTTGATGCGAAGTATTATGGGAATACGATGCAGACTCATACAATGTTCAACAGCAAAAAGCTGATTTCAAGTAATCTCTATCAAATTTATACTTATGTAAAGAATAAGGATCGAGATGGAAGCGGCGATGTCAGTGGCTTATTACTATATGCAAAAACCGATGAAGAAATTACCCCTAATAATGATTACCAGATTGACGGCAACCGAATCGTAGTCAGAACTGTGGATTTAGGAGCGGAATGGCCGGAGATTGTTGCACAGCTTAACGAAATTCCTTTATTATTGGATTAAATTTGTATTATGCAGGAGTAGATTCACTAACCCTATGCCTTTTCAACAGACATTTCATTTCGCGAGGTTGTAAAATCGCAACTGCGAATTAAAATGTCTTTTTATATTGGTATAATTTCAATTGCAGAAAATGCAGCTATTGCCAAAAGAATTATTGCTTATATTAAGAAGTAGAATTTTCATGTCAGTTCTTGTGGAATTAGTTAGATGAAATATTAGGAAAGACAGGTTCGTTGGAGGGAAATGTTGGATATTAAGATTGCTATCCTCCAATTAATGTTATAATAAAAGGTGAATTTTAGCGAAAAAGATAAATAGATAACATAAAAGAAGTAAGCCGCTGATTTAAATTATTATAGGAGCGTCATGAAATGAAAAAGAAAATGAACTATTTGATCTTACTTTTAATGGCCGTCTTCCTGGTCGGTTGTACCGATATAGAAGATGCCGCATCTATTGAAAAGGTAGAAACTGATGTGGAGGAAGTAAGCACGGTTGAAGAAGAAAAAAGCAGCGAAGAAGTGATTCCTGAAGTCGCCGAAGAACCGGCTGCTGAAGAAGAACCGGCTACTGAAGTTGTTGAAGAACCCGCAGTAGAAGAAACGCCGGCAGAACCCGCGAACGACCTGTTCGCTGGATACACACTGATTGAAGTGGACGGCGGCGATTTGTCCGGACATCGTGAAGCAAATGTCGTGGTCGACATTGGTTTTGGAGACCGGGAATACTGGGCATTCACCAATGAACACGGGCAGCTTGTTCGAGTTGTAGCTAGTGAAATCATTCTTCAAGACGATAATACTGAACCAGTAACTTCGGCAGGCAGATATTACCCGGACGAGGCGAAGGTGCCTGGTGTTGAAAGTGCTGCGTTAGACGAAGGGCATGTCATTGCGGATTCGCTTGGCGGCGTATCGAATGCCTACAACATCACGCCGCAGGAAAGTACACTGAACCGCTACGGTGACCAGGCTTATATGGAAGATGTCATCCGTAAAGCTGGAGGTGCTTCGGATTTTGAAGCGGTCATCACCTATCCGGATACGGAAACGCAGATTCCTTCAAGTTACCAATACACGTATACAGTCAACGGCAACAAAGTCGTAGATAACTACGACAACGTGAACCCGGATGAAGTGAACAAATCCCTCGGCTTAACGGGCGGCGAAGCTGCTGAATCTGCGGAAGCTGAAACCGAAAGTGCGCCAGCTCCAGCAACCGGTGGCGACGTTTCGACAGTCGACACAGACGGCAATGGCCAAGTGACGATCAAAGAAGCAAAAGCGGCCGGCTTCGGTATGCCGATCATGAGCGACCATTGGTTGTACCCGTATATGCGGGATAACGACAATGACGGCATGGTGGGAGAATAAATTAAATAAGATTAAGGCATGTAACCAGGCGGTCTGCAAAGACGCCTGGTTATTTTTTTGCACAAAAACGCTCTCCTGAATGAAATTTCCGGAGAGCGTTTCTATTTGAACAAATTTTATTCAGCTCTTACATCAACAACCGAACCGTCTCCCTCGAAATCGCATGCGTATTAACCGGAGACTCAATATTTCCGTTCTCCACACACCGGATAAACTCCGCGAGTTCGTAGTACATCGTGTCAAATTCGTGCGGAACGGACAGGTCTTCGGTCCGGCCGTCGCGGTATTTCAAGGTGATGCGTTTTGGGTCGCTGATACGGTCGATTTCGATCGTGCCGTCTTCGCCTTGGATTTCGCTTGGCAGCGCGGAATCGGAAATCTTCGAATAGGTGACGACCGCTTCTTTGTCTCCGTAGTTCAGGATCATGCTGCCTTGGCCGTCGGCGCCTGTCGACAGCCGGTAATCGTTTCGGAGGAACGACTCCGGTGCGCCGGCCAGGTGGACGACCGGCGCGATGCCGTAGACGCCAAGGTCCATGCGGGCGCCGTTGCCGAGTTCCGGCTTAAAGGAATTTTCGATGATGCCTTGCTTGTAATTGTCGTAGCGCGACGAGTATTGGTTGTAATGGAAGAAAAAGCGGCGGATCGGTCCGATCTTGCCGAGCTGTTCCTTCATGTTCAGGAACGACGGCGTCACGGTGGATTTCATGGCTTCCATGAATGTCGCATTGTGCTTCTGCGACGCTTCGATGATGCGGTCCATTTCTTCGACCGTCGTCACCGCGGGTTTTTCGCACAGGACGTGGATGCCGTGCTCCATCGCAAGGATGCTTTGTTCGGCGTGCAGGGAATTGGGTGAAGCGATATAAACCGCTTCGATGTCGCCGCTTGAAAACATTTCAGCAAGGTCCGTGTAGACGGAATCGACGCCGTATTTTTCCGCAAATGTGCGCCCCGTTTCTTCCTTGCGGGAATAGACGGCGCTGAGTGTAAAGCTCGGGTGCTGCGCGGCCGCTTTCAGGAAGCGGTCCGTGATCCAGTTCGTGCCGATGATGCCAAATTTCATAGATCTTCCTCCTCGGGTAAAAGATGGGCTTTTCCTATCTTCTATTCTAGCTTACATTTAGAGCAGTGAGCATTTACTCTTTTCCTCCATGAGGCGGAAAATAAATGGGTGTAGTTGTAAGCGGTTTCAGAATAAACTGAATTTGTAATCAAACATTTCAGAAAACTAAGGGGAAAAGGGGTTAACGACATGAAAAAGATTTTATTGGCGTGTTCAGCGGGGATGTCGACAAGTCTACTCGTAGCAAAAATGGAGGAAGCCGCAAAAAGCAGGGGCCTGGAGGTATCGATCTGGGCAGTTTCTCAGGACAAGGCGAACGCGGATATGGAAAAGGCAGACGTGCTGTTGATCGGTCCGCAAATGCGCTTCCTGAAAAAGAAATTCGAAAAAACAGCAGGCGAAGTCGGCATTCCGCTTGAAGTCATCGATTCGATGGCATACGGCCGGCTGGACGGTGAAGCGGTCTTGAACCGGGCACTCGATTTGATCGGAAACCACTAAAAGGGACGGGGGAAAGAAAATGGAGAACAGTAAATTCATGCAGTTTCTGGAAAGAGTCTTATTGCCGCTTGCGGATGCATTGAACAACAACCGGTATTTAACGGCTCTGCGCGACGGCTTCATGGTCGCTTTGCCATTGATCATCTTTGGATCGATTTTCGTGGTTATCGCGAACTTGCCGTTCCTCGACAAGCTCATCAGCCCGGAAGCCTATACTGCGTACCAAAATGCGCTTGGTCCGGCATCAGCTGCGACGCTCAGTATCATGGGGATGTTCGTCATCATCGGCATCGGCTATAAGCTGACCGCCTATTACAAGGAAGAAGCCATTTACGGCGGCGTTGTAGCATTGGCGGCATTCCTTATTCTAACGCCTCAGGTGCTGGAAGAAACGACCGGCGTCATTCCGACGGCAAGCCTTGGTGCACAAGGCATGTTTCTCGGGATCTTCACCGCTTTCGTCTCGGCGGAACTGAACCGCTTCTTCATCCAGCGCGGCTGGACAATCAAAATGCCGGCGGGTGTACCGGCAGCCGTATCGAAATCATTCAGTGCGTTAATTCCGATTACGTTGACGCTTTCTGTGTTCTTATTAATCCGCGTGCTGTTCAGCTTCACTTCATTTGAAACGATGCAGAACTTCATCTTTACGATCATCCAGCAGCCGCTGACGATTCTTGAAGCGGGCTTCCGGCAACGATTGCGATTGTGTTATTGACGCAAGTGTTCTGGTTCTTCGGCCTTCACGGGCAAATCATCATCAACTCGGTATTCGATCCGATCTGGTTTGCATTGAATGACCAGAACTTGACCGCTTTCCAGTCAGGGGAAGCACTTCCGAATATCGTTACGAAACAATTTATCGACTCGTTCCTCGTTGGAATGGGCGGTACGGGAATGACGCTTGCCGTCATTGCCTTGATCTTCGCCATCGGGAAAAGCCGGCAGCTTAAAGAGCTCGGAAAACTCGGTGCGCCGGCAGGTCTCTTTAACGTAAACGAACCGATCATCTTCGGTTTGCCGATCATCATGAATCCACTGATCATCATCCCGTGGATGCTTGCACCGGTAGCCGTTACCATCATCACCTATTACTCGATGTCGCTCGGCCTTGTGCCGAAACCGGCAGGCATCATCGTACCATGGACGACACCGCCGATCATCAACGGATTCTTGGCAACAGGGAATGCTTGGCAGGGCGGAATGCTGCAGGCCGTCAACATGATGGTCGTCATGCTTATCTGGTGGCCGTTCCTGCGCATTTTGGATAAAGATTATTACGAAACCGAGCGCGAAAATGCCTGATCGGTTTTCAGGAAAACTACTATTTAGAGGTGACCGTATATGGACAAAATCACAGAAATAGCATTTCAGATCATCTTGAACGCTGGCAACGGAAAATCCAGCGCCATGGAAGCGATCCAGGCTGCCAAAGCCAACGATTTCGAAGAGGCGGACAGACTGCTCGCTGCAGCAGGGGAAGAGTTGGGGAAAGCCCATCGTTACCAGACCCAATTGCTGCAAAAAGAGGCCAGCGGAGAGGAAAACACCATTACGGTCATGCTGATCCATTCGCAGGATCATTTGATGACATCGATGACAGTACGCGATTTGGCAGTTGAAATCGTGGAGATCTACCGCAATAAGTAAAGGCAATTGGAGGTTTTGGAATGGCTGTACAGTATAAATTCCCGGAAGGTTTCTGGTGGGGAAGCGCCACATCCGCAACGCAGATCGAAGGCGCGGCAAATGAAGGCGGAAAAGGAAAGAACATTTGGGATCACTGGTATGAAACGGAGCCGCATCGCTTTTTTGACGGCGTCGGCCCGGAATCGACCTCGGATTTCTACCATACCTACAAAGAGGATATCGGACTGATGAAAGAAATCGGCCACAATACGTTCCGGCTGTCGATTTCCTGGTCCCGCCTCATCCCAGGCGGACGCGGTATGGTAAATCCGGAAGCGGTCACTTTCTATAATCAGGTGATTGATGAATTGATCGCGCAAAAAATTGAACCGTTCATCACCTTGTACCATTTCGATATGCCGCTCGAGATGCAGCAGGAAGGCGGCTGGGAAAACCGGGCAGTGATCAAAGCTTACGCGAAATACGCGGAAGAATGCTTTCGTCTGTTTGGCGACCGGGTGAAGAAATGGTTCACGTTCAATGAGCCGATCGTGCCGGTTGAAGGCGGCTACCTGTACGATTTCCATTATCCGAACGTCGTCGATGCGAGGCGCGCAGTGCAAGTGGCGTATCATACGATGATCGCGCATGCGACAGCGGTCGGCGTGTTCCGTGCCGCCAAAATCGAAGCAGGGCAGATCGGCATCATCCTGAATTTGACGCCTTCTTATCCGCGGAGCCAAAATCCGGCAGACTTGAGGGCATCGAATATTGCGGATCTGTTCTTTAACCGCAGTTTCCTGGATCCCGCCGTGCTCGGCGAATATCCGGCGGAACTGATTGAATTGCTCCGTGAACACGGCCAGCTTCCTGCGGTCGAACCGGGGGATGCAAAATTGCTGAAATCCGGCATCGTCGATCTTCTCGGCGTCAATTACTACCAGCCGAGACGCGTGAAGGCAAAAGAACATCTGCCAAATCCATATGGGCCGTTCATGCCGGACTGGTTTTTCGACAATTACGAAATGCCCGGCCGCAAGATGAACCCGTACCGCGGCTGGGAAATCTACGAAAAAGGAATTTACGACATCATGGTCAATCTTCGCGACAACTACGGCAACATCCCGTCGTATATCGCGGAAAACGGTATGGGCGTGGAGAATGAATCGCGGTTTATTGAAAACGGGGAAATCCAGGACGATTACCGCATCGAATTCATCAGCGGGCATTTGAAATGGCTGCACCGGGCGACAGAAGAAGGCTGCAACGTGAAAGGCTATCATTTATGGTCGTTCATGGACAATTGGTCCTGGATGAATGCTTATAAAAACCGCTACGGCTTCTTTTCAGTGGACCTGGAAACAAAAGAGCGGACACCGAAAAAAAGTGCGCATTGGATCAAGGCAGTTTCTGAGAACAATGGATTTTGATCGACGGGATTGAAAGAGCGGAAGCGCTGAATGGCAAAACGTTCAGGGGTTTCGCCCCTTTTCCCCGGCATCGGATCAGTCAGGAGTGAAAAAATGGACGGACTTAAAGTGGTGACGATCGGCGGAGGCTCAAGCTACACGCCGGAGCTGATTGAAGGTTTTATCAAACGGTACGAGGAATTGCCGGTCCGGGAACTTTGGCTCGTGGATATTCCGGAAGGGCTCGAAAAATTGGAAATCGTCGGAGCTCTTGCAAAGCGCATGGTCAAAAAAGCGGGAGTGCCGATTAACATCCATTTAACGCTCGACCGCCGCGAAGCACTCGTTGGCGCGGACTTTGTGACAACGCAGATCCGCGTCGGCCATCTCGATGCCCGCGCAAAAGATGAATTGATTCCTTTGAAATACGGCGTCATCGGACAGGAAACGAACGGGCCTGGCGGGTTGTTCAAAGGCTTACGGACGATTCCGGTCATTTTGGACATTTGCCGCGACATGGAGGAACTGTGTCCGGAAGCATGGCTCATCAACTTTTCGAATCCGGCCGGAATGGTCACAGAAGCGGTGCTCCGCTACAGCAATATTAAAAAAACTTTGGGGCTCTGCAATGTGCCGATCGGCATGCATATGGCCGTCGCTGAAATGCTCGAAGTCGACCACAAGCGGATCCGCATCGATTTTGCCGGATTGAACCATATGGTCTACGGGCTTGAAGTCTATCTGGACGGCCAATCGGTCACAAAGGACGTATTGAATAAGCTGACCGAAGGATCGCAGATGACGATGAAGAATATCGTCGACCTGGGCTGGGAAAAAGACTTTATCCAGGCCTTGAAGGTGTTGCCTTGCCCGTACCACCGCTATTATTACCAGACCCGCAAAATGCTGGAACAGGAACTGAAAGCGCTCAACGAAAAAGGGACGCGCGCCCAAGTCGTGCAGGCGCTTGAAAAAGAGCTGTTCGAATTGTACAGCGATGAAAATTTGGCGATCAAGCCGCCTCAACTTGAAGAGCGCGGAGGCGCCTTTTACAGCGACGCCGCCTGCAATCTCATCAGTTCGATCTACAACGACAAACAGGACATCCAAGTCGTCAATACGCGGAACAACGGCGCGATTTCGGGCATTCCGGAAGATTCGGCTGTTGAAATCAGCTGCCTCATCACGAAAAAAGGGCCGAAGCCGGTCGCAGTCGGGGAAATGCCGGTTGCCGTCCAAGGATTGATCCAACAGATCAAATCGTTTGAACGGGTTGCGGCCGAAGCGGCAGTGACCGGCGACTACCGCACCGCGCTTCTTGCGATGACAATCAATCCGCTTGTGCCGTCGGATACGGTGGCGAAACAGATGCTGGATGAAATGCTAGAAGCCCACAAAGAATTTTTGCCGCAATTCAGAAAAGTGCCCGTATAATGAAAAGAAGGACTCAGGATAGGGGTTTTGGCTTCTTGTGGACTTGCGGCTGAAAAAGGATGGACCTTGAACCTGCAAAGCATTCATAAGGAGAAGTTGCTTTATGTTGAGCACAAGAATGAAAACGATTTTCCGGGAATTGATGGCTGCGGAAACGCCGCTGACCGGCAAATATTTAGCCGACGTCAATCAGGTGTCTTCGCGGACAATCCGGGAGGACATGAAAGTCCTGGATTCCATGCTGCGGAGCCAAGGCGCCTTCATCGATTCGATCATGGGCCAAGGCTACCAGCTGGGGATTGCGGATGAACCGCAGTTCCGCAGCTATTTGAAAGAGGTCAGCGGCGATGTACCGGATCCGAAAACCGCAATTCCGCGGCTGCCGGAAGACCGCATCGCTTATTTGATCAAGCGCTTTTTGCTTAGCGACTGCTACATCAAACTTGAGGAATTGGCGGATGAAATGTTCATCAGCAAATCTACGCTTCAAAATGACCTAATCCAGGTGAAAAAGAAGCTGGCCGCCTACGATATCCGGCTGGAAGCACGGCCAAACTACGGCTTGAAAATAAAAGCGGATGAACTGAAGCTTCGTTTTTGCCTCGCCCAGTATGTGTTCCTGCGGGACGAAGGGCTGAACGAGCTGTTCAAACCGAGCTTCATCTCGCTGACAGAGGAAGAATTGGCTTCCATTTCAGCCATCATCATGGACCAGGTGCATAAACACCGGATTGTCGTGTCGGATATTGCGATCAATAATCTCGTGATCCATATGGCAATCGCCTATAAACGCATCAAAGAAGGCTATAACGTCCAGATTTACCAGGCGGAACTGGATGAAATCGTCGAACAGAAGGAATACCGGGTCGCAGAAGAAATCGTCCGGCAAGTGGAAGGGCAATTCAATGTGGATTTTCCGCAGGAGGAATTGGCTTATATTGCGATGCATCTTCTCGGAACGAAGATCATGGCCCATATGCCGCCAGGGGAAGATGCGGTGCGGCAAGTGATTGATGAAGACATCGCTGAACTCGTAAGGCTCGCGCTGTCGAAAGTCGAGTCGAAATTGAATTTGGGCATTTCGGGCGACCCCGAGCTGATCATCGCTTTGGGCCTCCATTTAAAGCCGGCCGTCAACCGCTATAAATACGGCATGAATATCCGGAACCCGATGCTTGAAGACATCAAAAAAGCCTATCCGCTCGCTTTTGAGGCGGGCATCATTGCCGGGCTCGCCATCAAGGAAGCAATCGGCACCGTCATTGACGAAAATGAAATCGGCTATTTGGCGCTTCATATCGGCGCTGCGATCGAACGGAGAAAATCCAAGGCGAAGCCGAAGCGCTGCCTCATCGTCTGCGCATCCGGCCTCGGGACTGCCCAATTGATCAACTATAAATTGAAGTCCCAGTTCGGGGAAGGGCTCGAAGTGGCCGGGACCACGGAATACTACAAGCTCGGCCAATACGATTTGGCGGATATCGATTTCATTATCAGTTCCATACCGATCCATGAACAACTTTCTGTTCCGGTCATTGTCGTCAATGCGATTCTCGGCGAGACGGACATTAAACGAATTGAAAAATACACATTGGATGATACGAAAAATATCGGCATTTATTTTCAGAAAGAGCTGTTGTTCCTGGGAGAAGAGCTGGGGTCGAAAGAGGAGGTGCTGGCATTTCTGCACGAGCGGCTGCTCGGAATGGGCTTAGTGGAGGCGGATTACCTTCAGGCGGTGCAGGAGCGGGAAGAAGTGGCGCCTACATCGTTTGGTAACTTGGTCGCAATCCCGCATCCGATCACACCGCATACCGAAAGTACGTTTCTGACGGTGTGCACCTTGAAAAAGCCGATCATGTGGAAAGGCAAGCCGGTGCAATTCGTCTGTTTGCTCAATGTCATGAAGAACAGCCAGGAAGATTTGCAGGTGATGTACGACTTATTGGGGCGGATCGTCCATGAGCGCTCCATTGTCGAGAAGCTGATTAAAGCACAGACGCATGGGGATTTCATGAGAATCCTGAAAGGGATTTAAGCATGCGGCCTGGCAGCTCGGGCAGGAGGCTGACGAATGAAAGATTCCGAATGGATGGTAGAAGAAGTGCTGATGCATCCGGAACCGATTTTTTTAGAGCCGGTGTTCCATGAACGCATTTGGGGCGGGCGAAAACTCCAGACTTTATTCGGCTACCCGATTCCTTCGGGTGAAACGGGAGAAGCTTGGGTGATCGCTGCCCATAAAAACGGCTCTTCCAAAATTGCGGCAGGCCCGTTAAAAGGGCGGAGCCTGCTGGAAGTCTGGAACGACTATCCAGGATTATTCGGCAAAGCGTCTTCAGCCGGCGACTTTCCGCTGCTGGTGAAGATTTTAGATGCCCACGACGATTTATCGGTTCAAGTCCATCCGGACGACGAATACGCGAAGCGGGCGGAAAAAGAGCCGTTCGGCAAAAACGAATGCTGGTATGTCCTGGATTGCGAGAAAAATAGCTATGTAGTCTTTGGCCACCGCGCCGAATCCAAGGAAGATTTCAAGCGCCGGGTGGAAGAAGAAGAGTGGGATGACTTATTGATCCGGGTGGAAGTGGAAAAAGGCGATTTCTTTTATGTTCCGAGCGGCACGGTCCACGCCGTTGGAAAAGGGAACGTCATTTTGGAAATCCAGCAAAGCTCCGATATCACCTATCGCGTCTACGATTACGGCCGCAAGGATGCGGACGGAAACACACGCGAACTGCATCTTCAATCGGCAGTGGACGTGATCAAATTTCCCCACTGTTCACCAGCGCCGCGTGCCGTGGAAGAAAAAAGCGGAAATCTCGTGATCCGGCAATTGATCCAAGAAACCTACTTCACCGTCTATCATTGGCAAGTTGACGGCAAAGCGCCGATTCCGATGGCTGCGGATTACTTGCTTCTCAATGTCATCAGCGGTGCGGGAATGATTTCCGGGAGCGAATGCTCTTTTCCAATCGCCAAAGGAGATCATTTGATTTTGCCGGCATCGATTGAAGCGTATTCGATTGAAGGCGAGCTCGAAATCATCGTTTCGCACGAATAAATACAACGATTACAAAAGGAGTTTGATGGAGATGGTAGAAAAACAATACACAATCATAGACGAAGCAGGCATCCACGCACGTCCCGCAGCCATTTTGGTCAATACGGCCAGCCAGTTTGAATCGGAAGTGAACCTGGTGCTTCAGGAAAGAAAAGTGAACTTGAAATCCATCCTCGGCGTCATGTCCCTCGGCATTCCGAACGGGGCGGAATTCAAGATCCACGCAGAAGGCACCGATGAAAACGATGCATTAGCAGAACTTGAAAAAATCATGGAAAAAGAAGGTTTGGCGAAGTAAGATCGAACTATCTATGAAAAAACGGCTGAAGAGGAGGAAGACCTTCAAGACCCTTGGTTCTCTGGGGGATGAAGGTTTTTTTCGTATCGCAAAAATACCAAAAACCCATCAATTTTTCCGTCTTTTGTCCAAGGGAGCGGTTCGGATTGAGGCCAACTAATATTTTCAATGGCTGTATTGTTTATTTCTGACTCAAGAAATGACGAGAAGAATTCTGTGTTGGCTACGTTCACTGCTTCGAAATCCTCTTCATCAGCTTCCGGATCAAAATAAGCGGTCCACTTTGTAAATTTTGAAGTATCGTCAGCGGTAATGACTAAAGCCCGCAGTGTAACCGGCACATTGCCAAGGAGCGCATGCAGGATATTTGAAAAAATTTTACTCCGCTCAATCATAGTGTTCCTCCATTTCTTATGCTCTTTATAATGTTTCCCAATGAGGGTCTTTTACATCCCTTTCATTAGGTTTCCGGCCAGATTCGATGGAAGCTTCGTCACACGCACCGAATGCCGCATAGTTTCGCTGCGCTTGTCTGAGCGAAACGCAATTTGCTCCACCTTCATAATCCGGATCAGTAAATTGCACTGAATCATCTTCCCAGTAGCAAATGCCGCATACCTCAAACGTTCCCAGTGGTTCCTCATCTAAAGTCTTATATCCGCAGCACGGGCAAGTGTATTTCATTTTTTCACCTTCTGTCGTTTATTTATTAAACCACCGTAGCATACATTTCTTCTATAACTGAACACAGGGTTTTAACAGCTTTTACTCGTTTAAAGGTTTATTCTTTTTTAATTTCAAGCGTCGAATCAGGAAATGCAGGCCGCCAAAAATAAGGGCCATCGCTGCGACTTTCACGATAGACATTTGCTCGATATAGGGAGTATGTGTCGCCCGGTTCGAAGAAAAGATCGACCACCAAACCACTTCTTGAAAATTGGCTGTAGAAAATAAGAACCATGCTATATAAAACAGCAGAACGGCTAGCCAGTAGAATTTCATCAGAACACCCCCCTTTCTAATTTAGACGGATAGGGAGGTGAAATGTCACAGAGAGAAAGCGAAATGTCGATAGAGAAGGAAGAAGTGAGGGGTTAACCTTTTCTTTTTGTGGAAACTTCTGTAAAATCTTGGCGTTATAATTAACAATAAAAGTTTTTATGGGATATGAGCAATAGAAAAACAATGGAGGAATGTCAATGTGGTTCATATTAGGGCTTATCGCGATAGCCGCAACTTTTTTAAACCTATACCGGTATGCCATAGGCAGAGATTATAAGCTGGCGATGGCGATGGGGTTGTCATTCACCGCATTGACCGTTGTGGCAGATTATACGATGGTATCCGATTGGGTAAAGGCTGAAGATTGGTCTGCTTTACTCGATGTAGTGCCTATAATGTCAACGGCTCTATGGGTCTTGACACTGCTGTCAATTCTGATGAATATAACGCCTATCCTCTTAGAGATGAAAAACAAAAAATAGCAGCATACTGCGGTTTGATGATTTTATGTACGGTTCACTGCTGCTTTCGATAGCAGCCAAAAGGAGAAGGGGAGGTCTTTATGAACAATCAGGAATATCTCGTAAAAGAGTTTATCAAGCATGCAGTTACGGCGGAGCAAGCACAGTTTTCAGGTGATTATCGAAAAGGCAATAAATCGCAAGAAGCGCTGCTTGCCATACATCATCAGCTTAAAGATGAACCGGAATTAGCGAAAAATGTGTTCGACGAACTGCTGCTTCACCAAAATCCGTACGTTTTATATGTCGCAAGCCTTTATGCAGTCATATTAAATTACCGTAAAACAGATGCTATAAAGATTTTGCAGGAAATCGTGGCAATGGATCTTAAACTCACCAGTTTTCATGCGGAAATAAGCCTTGAAATGATTGAGTCCGGCGAGCTTTTTGAACTGTATGGCACTAAGGAGAAAAATGAGATTAAAAAAGACAATAAAATGGATTTATTGGTGGAAGTTCACGAGCGAATAGAAGAATACGCGGATATAGGGAATCTATTAAAAAATCCCGGAACGCAAACGGCTAGAGATGAAGTAAAACTCTCTGAAAAAGAACTGGAAGCATTGAAAGCAATTGAATTCAGCAGTAATGCTATCCATGGGATTGAGAAAATATTAAAGGACAGGATGTTCTCGTTGTTCTTTGGTTTTTTAGCAGTCTTGGATGGTGTGGGGGATCCGAAATTGCAAAGTGAGGAGGATGTTTGGCTAGGGTTTAAGCTAGTGGCTAAAAATCTGGAGGATACTGAAAACGAAGAATTTCTGCATGATAAACTATTTGAAGCCTATTCAAAGTGGCGCGAAATAAAAGTGGATAAATTATAGCAGCGCCACTAGTTGCCGGGACTTAAAGTATGGGTTCTGAAGGGGATTTATAGGGTTTGTCTGAAGCTGTAAAGTGCACTGCCAAGCAGTGATGCAGAAATTTACTTCAGGATATAAAAATCAAATTTAAACTGAAAAGGCAGGGAGAACGATGAATAGAAAAGGATGGCTAATTATTTTCTGGATGCTGTTGTTGATCTATCTCTTTTATTCAATATTTATCAATAATGGGCCGCTTTGGATTCGAATACTGGGTTTAGTTATTGTCATTATGTGGGGTGCCTTGATGCCAATCATTGGTAAGAAAAAGAGCCTGCAAAATGAATCCAGGTAGACAATTAATTTCTGGAACGGCTTGGAAAGAAGACCAGTCGCTTCTTTTTCTTTAATCGGCTGAAAAGCTTTCCATATCCATTGGCTATTCCTTCCGCAAAAAGGTATCATAAAAGCAACGGATAGAGGCTGGGCGGCAACGGGTTAAGCTTTATTTTGCCAGCCAGTCCATCGATTTTTGCGGAGGAGGAGCACGACATGCCTTATCAATTAAGAAAGAACTTTAAATTATTCACGTTGAATTCAAATCCTGAGTTGACTCAGGAAATTGCCGACTTGCTTGGCTGCGAAATGGGCAAGAGCTCGATTAACCGTTTCAGCGATGGGGAAGTGCAAATCCATTTAGAGGAAAGTGTTCGCGGTGCAGAAGTCTTTATCGTCCAGTCGACTTCACAGCCAGGCTATGAACATACGATGGAATTGCTGATCATGATCGATGCGTTGAAGCGGGCTTCCGCCGAGACGATCAACGTGGTCATTCCGTATTACGGCTATGCGCGCCAAGACCGGAAAGCGAGTTCACGTGAGCCGATCACCGCTAAATTAGTAGCGAATATGCTAGAGACGGCCGGTGCGACCCGCATCATCACAATGGACCTCCATGCACCGCAGATCCAAGGCTTCTTCGATATGCCGGTCGATCAGCTGCTGGGTGAAACGGTCATCGCCGAGCATTTCCTGAACAAAGGCTTGGAAAATGCGATTGTTGTAGCTCCAGACAACGGCGGCCTTAGCCGTGCACGGAAACTTGCGAACGACCTCGATGTGCCGATTGGCTTTATCGACAAACGCCGTCCGCAGCCGGGCGAACCGGAAATCGTCAACATCGTCGGCGATATCCAAAATAAGAATGCCATCATCATCGTCGACATTGTCGACACCGCAGATACAATTTCAAAAGCAGCCAATGTGCTCGTTGAAAACGGCGCAAAAGGCGTCTATGCTTGCTGTACGCATGGGGTTTTGTCAGACGGAGCCGTTCAAAAAGTCGAGGAGTCGGCTTTGACGGAACTGGTTGTGACGAATACGATTCATGTGTCTGAAGAAAAACGCACGCCGAAAATCACCATCCTGTCCGTTGCACCATTGCTTGCAGAAGCAATCGAGCACGTACACAACGAAAAACCGGTTACGCCTTTATTTGAATAAAGGCAATAGAAAAAGCACACCGATTCATCAGCTCCTAAAGGCTGATTGAATCGGTGTGCTTTTTTAGTTTTTGGGTAATTTGGTTTTGTTCGTCCACATGACGAGCACCGGTCCAAGAATCGGAATCCAGGCAACCGCTTTTCGTGACGCATCCGGGAAAAAGCGGTAAGTGGCATAGACCGATAAGCCCCACAAGACGAACCAGTCAACGGTCATGACAGACACGAGCCCGGAATCGAAAAAAGCTTCCCGGTAAGCCGCCAGTGAAAATCCTTGCAGCAGCGTCAGTAAATTGCCTGCCCACATGAGCATTAGAACAATGAGCCAAAAGCGGGAGGACAGGAAACGTACGAGCCAATCGGGTGTCCGGTTTTTGGTGCGTGATTTTGATGGTTTATCGCCAAACGCGAAATACGGCAGCAGCGAAAAAGCGCCGGTTCCAAGCGATAAAAGGGCAAACGGCCAAGCAGGCCATCTTCCACGGTCGTGCAGCAAGAGAATTGTCAAAAACACGAGAGGAAACAGGCCGAGTGAATTGAATACGGCAAAGACAAGCGGATCAATTTCGCCCCATTCACCGCTTAAGATTCTGGAGAATACGGGATCCGGATTTTCACCCGCAGGAGCTAGAAACGCGGCATAACCGATTAACAGAAGCCAAATCAACAGGAAAATCACGTCATCACCTCTTTTTTTCCATCATACAGGAAGTGTGGGGGCGAGGCACAGAATTAAAAGAACCGCCCTTCGCAAAAGGGCGGTTTCGCTGTTTTTTCGGTTAATTCTGAAGTCCATAGGTTTTAAGGATGGCTTCGTGGAGAATGTTTACACCGTCCATCATCGAGTCATGGTTAAAGCTCATATTGGGGTGGTGAAGGCCCGGTGCCAGACCACAGCCGAGTCCGAGCATTGTCGCTTTCAATTCCGGTTTTTTGATCTTATAGAAGTGGAAGTCATCGCCGCCCGTCGTGATCAGCGGTTCTTTCAATTTATCTTCACCGAGAACGGCAACGATGGCTTGGGTCATGATATCGATCGCATCCTGGTCTTTTTCAGCAGCTGCGATGCCTTCTCCGAAAGATGTCTCAATTTCGATGGCGTGCTGGCTCTGGATAGTTTCGAAGATTTTCTGCACTTTCTCGGTCAATTGCGCCATCAGTTCGTTGGTCTGCGCCCGCATATCCAGTGAAAATGTCGCTTTGCCGGGAATGATGTTTGCACTTTTTCCGCCCGCATGGAAAGCAGTCATTTTAACGGAATGGGGCTGCAGGGGATCGAGATGGATCTGATTGAGCATGTTGACAATTTGCGCGCCGATTTCAATCGCATTGTTGGTGAGATGCGGTCTCGCACCGTGGGCATCATCGCCGTTGATGACACCGGTTACGACTTTTGCAGCACCATGGACGATGACAGGGGATGCATAGCCGACTGCCGTTTCCTGAACCGGACGCAAGTGGACGCCGTAGAAATAATCTACGTCATCCATGGCGCCTTTATCGACGAGCTTTAACGCGCCTTCCCCTTTTTCTTCCGCTGGCTGGAAAACGAATTTCACAGCGATTTGATCTGCCAGTTCTGGATTTTCTTCGAGTTTCCACAATACGCCGAGCACCATTGCCATATGGGCATCATGGCCGCAGGAATGGTTCGCTCTGAATTCTCCGTTCACTTCCTGCCACAATGCATCGATGTCGGCGCGAATCCCCACTACCGGCAAACCTTTATTGAAGTTGCCGTAGCGTCCGATGACGCCGGTGCAATCATCGAACGTTTCCGTCGTGCAGCCGTGCTGCTCCAACAATTGCTGAAGGTAGTGGGTTGTTTCAACTTCTTCCCAACTGATTTCTGCGTTTGCATGTAAATGATCGAAAGTTTCTTGGACTTTTTTTGCAAGTGTGTTTTCCATTAGTTTTTCTCATCCTTTACAAAGTATTTGTAGGTCGGTTGAAGGCTGCCTTGGCTTTCGCCGCGTTCGATAATTTCCATCAGCAGTGCGTTGATGAAAGACAGTGTCACCGGTCCTTTGGCTACAAAAGCTTTTTGGTAATTGACCTTGAGCGGAATGACGATGTCCGCAAATTCCGCAACCGGTGAAACCCGTGAATCCGTAATGGTGATGATTGGAATTCCCTTTTCTTTCGCTTCTTTAGCCAAGGCAATGGTGTCGACTGCGTACCGGTAAAACGAAAAAATGACGATGCAGGATTTCTCGGCCGGCAGATTTAACAGGCCGGTATCCGTTTCAGGCCGGTATAGTGAAGCGTTTCCAAGAATGTAGTTCAAGTTGAATGATAGCCAATGGGCAAAAGCAAAAGAATGATAATAGCCGGCCACAAGAATTTTTTCGCTCGTTAAGATTTTTTGAATCGCTTTTTCAAGCGTTTCTTCATCCATCTGATCCAAATTGTCCTGGATTCGGTGGATGTCGCCGCTCATATGGCGGGCGAAAGACTGAACAAGAGCCGTTTCGCCAATCTGCTGCTTGGACTCAGTCTTTTCCAGATCCAAAAAGATGCTGCGAAGTTCGCGCTGGAGATCAGAATAGCCGGCATAGCCGATTTCATGGCAGAACCGGATGACCATTGTTTCGCTGACGCCGATAATGGCTCCTACTTTTTTAGCCGGATGGATGGCAAACGAAAGCGGTTCAGTCAGTAGCTCATCAGCTACTTTTTTAAGCCCCTTGGAGAGCTCTGGAAATTTCTTTTTCGTTTTCTCAACATAAGTGAGAGACATGCGTTCACCTCTTTTTGAAGGATATACTTTATTTTGTTATTGATTTTAAGTATAAACTTCAATATAATTTGATTCAAGTTCAATTTTTGGAAAATTGGGAATGGAGGAAATAATATGACTGTCCAAGCAAGCAAGCCAAAGAAAGAAAAGAAAAAACGGGGATTGCCCGACGCTTATGTGATTTTGTTCGGGATTCTGATTCTTGCAGCACTCCTAACGTATATTATTCCGGCCGGAAGCTTTGAACGGGAAACGGTCGAAAGCGGCGCATCGGTCATCATACCAAACAGCTACGAGGCGATTGAACAGACGCCGGTTAGTCCGATTGGTGTGTTTACAGCGATACAAGAAGGGATGATCGGCGGCGCCGGATTGATTTTCCTGGTTTTGATCATTGGGGGCACATTCGCTGTAATTGAAAGTACAGGCGCCATCAACACCGTGATTTTGAAAACAATCGATAAGACGCGCAATAAAGAATGGCTATTGATCGTCATGGTAGCTCTTCTGTTCTCCGTTTTCGGAGGATTGGGCATCATCGTCAACGCAGTCATTGCTTTTATTCCGATCGGGATCATTTTGGCTCGGGCCATGAAAATGGATGCCATCGTCGGTGTTTCAATCATCTACTTGGGCGCCTATTCCGGTTTTGCCGTCGGGTTCCTTGATCCATCTACGACTGGCTTTGCCCAAACGATTGCTGAATTGCCGCTGTTTTCCGGGCTTGGCTATCGTTTGTTGATCTATGCAACAGTAGTTACTGCAACGATTCTTTATATTCTGTGGTATGCAAACCGCATCAAGAAAGATCCGCAGAAAAGTATTTTGAAAGACAATCCGTTCCTGGCGGGATGAAAAAAACAGCATGGAAGATGCTTCAACCGAATTGACTCTTGTTCACAAATGGGTCTTGGGTGTATTGGTTATCGGAATTGCCGCTTACGTTTATGGTGTATTCCAGCTTGAATGGGCCATTAACGAAATGGCGGGTGTCTTTATCGTCATCGCGATTCTGACAAGCCTCATCTCGAAAATGGGTGCCAATGAAATGGTGGCCGAGTTTATGAATGGCTGTAAGAGTGTCGTTTATGGAGCGCTGATCATCGGGATGGCACGGTCTATCGTCGTGGTAATGGAAAATGGCATGGTTTTGGATACGATCGTTCAAGGAATGGCCACGGTTCTTGAACCATTTTCAAGCGTCATGGGCGCAGTCGCTATGTTTGTCGGCAACGGGCTTTTCAACCTCATCGTCACTTCAGGAAGCGGCCAGGCAGCCATAGTTATGCCAATCATGACGCCGCTTGCCGATTTGATGGATGTGCCAAGACAGGTGGCAGTTCAAGCTTATTCGCTTGGCGACGGGTTCACGAACATCATCACGCCGCTTTCCGGTGTCTTGATGGCGACGCTTGCGATTGCCGGTGTGCCTTGGTCTAAATGGATTAAATTTGCGATTCCGCTCATGCTGATCTGGTATGTAATCGGAACGATTTATATTGTTGTCGGAGTATTAATCGATTGGGGGCCGATGTAAATGAAAATTGAAGAAATCAACTTGTATAAAATGAAAATGAAGATGAAAAATCCGTTCACTACGAGTTTCGGCACGCAGCAAGAACGTTTGTTTATCCTGGTAGAGGTGAAAAACGAAGAAGGCTTGTCGGGGTGGGGCGAGTGCGTCACTTCCGAACACCCTTTATATATTGAAGAATTTACGGATTCCAGCTGGATTATGCTGGAGAAATTCCTAGTTCCATTGCTGCTGAAAAAAGAGCTCGCTCATCCCGATGAAGTGCATGAACTGTTCAGTCCTTATAAGCGCAATCATTTGGCGAAATCCGCACTCGACGGAGCAGTATGGGATTTGTATGCGAAGACGAAAGGCATTTCACTTGCAGAAGCGCTCGGTGGAGAAAAACAGCTGATTGATGTGGGTGTAAGTTTAGGAATCAAAGAGAACATTGAAGACTTGCTGAGTGAAGTGAAAGAAAAAACCGAAGAAGGCTATAAGCGGATTAAAATCAAGATCAAGCCTGGCAAAGACGTCGAAGTGGTTAGACAAGTACGGAAACAATTCCCGGATATTCCGCTAATGGTTGATGCAAACTCTGCCTATACTTTGGATGACATTGACGTATTGAAAGAGCTGGATCAGTTCAACTTGATGATGATCGAACAACCGCTGACGGCCGGCGACTTGATCGACCATGCCAAGCTGCAAAAACATTTGGAAACACCGATCTGCCTGGATGAAAGCATTCATTCCTATGATGATGCGCGGCAAGCGATAGAGCTTGGCAGCGGACGCATCATCAATATGAAAGTGGGACGCGTCGGGGGATTGACCGAAGCGAAGAGAATCCATGATTTCTGCCAACAGGAGAATATTGAAATGTGGTGCGGCGGGATGCTTGAGTCCGGCATTGGCCGTGCGCACAACATCGCCATCACGACATTGGCCAATTTCACTTTGCCTGGCGATACAGCTTCATCTTCCCGCTACTGGGAAAAAGACATCATCAAGCCGGAAGTTGTGGCGACGGGGGGACAAGTGCAGGTGTCCAAAGAGCCGGGAATTGGCTATGAAGTCGATTTAGATGAAATAATGAAACATACGGTTGAGAAAAAACATTTTATCTAAATGATAAAAGTTGTGGATAACTGATTTTCCTCTTTAAAAAACTTACCCACATGTGGGTAAGTCGAAAAGGATGACGAAACGGTCCAGTTATCCCCGTTTCGGCTCAATTTCATCCACATATCCCAAGCCCACCGGTTCGACCGGTGGGCTTTTCCTGTTTTATTCGCCTATAACGATGCTGCCTTCGTAAATTTTGCCATGCAGATCGGCTATTTTCTTCGCCATCGTTTCCGGTGAGTCCTGGAAGTTCTGTTTGCTCCAATAGATGAAGAAACCAAGCATTCCGTAAGTGAGGTAATAATTCAATTCCGGAATTTCCATCTTAAGTTCGTTCTCGCCTGCGAGTGCCAGTTCCGTAGCGGATACCCGCACCAAGCTTTCGCAAAATTGGTTTTGCGACCCTGGCAGCACTTCGCCTTTGATGATAAGCGAGAAAATCGGCTGGTTCTTATAGATGTATTCGAAAATCGGCAAATGCCGCTGGACGTCTTTCGAAGAAAAGTGGTCCAGGTGTTTAAAGCTTTGACGGAAATATGTGATGAGCCCTTGCAGGTAATCGTCGAAGATTGCCGACAGCAATTCGTTCAAATCTTTATAATGCGCATAGAAAGTCACCCGGTTGCATTTTGCTTTCTTGGTGACTTCCGTAATGGAAAGTTCGCGAAGTTCTTTTTGTTCCAGCAAGGCGAGCAGTGCGTCTTTCAAGTTTTTCTGGGTCCGCAATATACGCCGGTCTTCAGTGGCTGCCACGGCAAGCCCTCCTCATTCGTGTCGATAAATTGAACGACAATGGTGAATTTATTATGACATGAATTCCTCCGGATGGACAAATGGATTATTTATCTGTAAATTTACAGTTGTAGTATAAAATAAATTAATCTAGTTGGAGGAATTTTTCATGGCTCGTTTAGAAGGAAAAGTTGCCATTATTACAGGAGCGGCTCAAGGTATGGGCGCATCTCACGCGAAAAAGTTCATTGAAGAAGGCGCGAAAGTTGTTTTAACGGATTTAAATGAAGAAAAAGGTCTTGCATTTGCGGAAGAACTTGGTGAAAATGCTTTATTTGTCAAACAGAATGTAACCAGCGAAGCGGACTGGGCGACAGTAGTCGAAGAAGCTGAAAAAACATTCGGGCCGGTCAACGTATTAGTGAATAACGCAGGCATTACGATGGCGAAGTCGATCTTGCAGACAACGGCAGAAGAATACCGCCGCATTGTCGAAATCAACCAGGTTTCTGTATTCCTTGGTATGAAAACAGTCATTCCGTCCATGCAAAAAGCGGGCGGCGGCTCGATCGTCAACATTTCGTCGATGAATGGATTAGTCGGCGGTGCAATCGGCTACACAGATACAAAATTCGCTGTACGCGGCATGACAAAAGCTGCTGCATTGGAATGTGCAAATTACGGTATTCGCGTCAACTCGGTTCACCCAGGCGTCATCGCGACTCCAATGGTCGTTCAGGAAGATACAAAAGCGGCAGTGGAGGAATTCTCAAAACACATTCCATTGAAGCGCGTGGCGCAGTCTGAAGAAGTTTCAAATATGGTGGTGTTCCTTGCATCAGATGAAGCAAGTTACTCGACCGGCTCTGAATTCGTCATTGACGGCGGATTAACGGCTCAGTAACGAAAATATAAAAACCCAACTGTTACGTGACAGTTGGGTTTTTTCATCTGAATTAATTTAAAATCTTCTCAAGCGTCTTCCGGTTTTCTTCCATCAAGGTAAAGTAAGTTTCCTTGTCCGCAACATCTTCCTCAGTCAATACGCCGAGATTATGGAGCTGGACGGCTTCTGCACCGATTTCCTTCTGGATGACTTCGGTCAATTTGGAGGAGACGTTCTGTTCAAAAGCAACATAGCGGATGTCCAGTTCTTTCGCCTGGTCGACAATCTGAGTCAGTTCTTTTTGCGACGGCTCATCTTGGCTGTTCAAGCCAGCGACCGCTACTTGTTCAAGCCCGTACGTATCCGCGATGTAGCCGAAAGCGGCATGAGACACAAAAAATGTTTTGTTCGCAGCGGCATCCGCTGTTTCCTGGAAGGATTGATCAAGTTCTTTTAACTCTTCGATTAATGCTTCGTAATTTGCTTCATACGTTTTTGCATTTCCGCTGTCCTGTTTAACCAATTCGTTCTTGACCGATTCCGCTAATTGTTGGCTCAAGACTGGTGAAATCCATACATGGGGATCAACTGAACCATGGCTATGGTCGTGGCCATGATCATGGCTGTGTTCTTCATCAGCTTCGTGGTCATGATTGTGTTCTTCGTCCCCATGTTCATGGTTATGCTCGTCTGCAGCTTCATGCTCGTGAGTGTGTCCATCTTCCGCTTCGCCTTCATGGTCATGGGAATGGCCTTCGCCAAGTTCCTCTTCTGGAATCGTTGCTGCAGTCGCGACAAATTCCACATTTTCGTTTTTCAATGTTGTCTGTGCTTTATCGATAAAGCCTTCCAGCCCCATCCCGATATAGAACACAAGATCCGCTTCTGCCAGTGAAATCATGTCTTGCTGTGTCGGCTCGTAAGTATGCTCGTTTGAACCGGCAGGGTAGATGGATTCGACTTCGACCAGATCGCCGCCGATCTGTTCAGTGAAATAAGTCAGGGGATAAACGGTCGTGTAAACCGATAATTTATCGTCTTTAGCAGTATCGGCTCCGTTAGCTGCATCTGTAGAGGAATCGTTTGTTGAACCGCATGCACCAAGGAACAGCGCAAGCAGCAGGACTAGGAATAATAATTTCTTCATTGGTCACCTCGTTGAAATTTTTTGTGTAGTTTCTCGTTGTTTACCAGCTGGCTTTTTTGACGCCCGGAATCTGCCCTTTATGCGCGAGTTCCCGGAATGCGATTCGGGACATGCCGAATTTCCGCATATAGCCGCGTGGTCTTCCGGTTAATGCGCAGCGATTGTTCAAGCGGGTAGGTGAAGCATCTTTTGGAAGGGCCGACAAGGCCGCGTAGTCGCCTTGCTCTTTTAAGGCTTTGCGTTTTTCAGCAAAACGGGCAGCGGTTTCGCGCTGTTTTCGGTCTTTCGCGATCTTGGATTTTTTTGCCATGGGTTTATCTCCTTTAGTAGTAATCATTACGATTTGAAAATAACTAAAAAATTTTTATTTGGTTTCGCGGTGCAAGGTCACTTTTCGAAGGCGGGGGCAATATTTCTTTAATTCGATGCGTTCCGGGTTGGTGCGTTTGTTTTTTGTCGTACTGTAATTGCGGTCACCGGTTTCGGTGCAGGCTAATGTAATATTCACTCTCATCGTTCACTCCTCCTTAAGGGTTTGAAATGTTGGCAATGGGTCGTAAAAGCTATTCCAGTCCTGCAGCATTTCATCTTCGGCCAGCAGGCACTGGTTGAGCGAGTCAGTCAGTTCTTGTTGGTCCATGTTGATGCCGATCAGTACAAGTTCGGTCATTTTCACTCCGTAATCGAGATCCCAGGCACCGGCGTATTCGATGCTGAGTGAAGGGCCAGCTTGTGAAAGCAAGACGGCTGCATCGTCACGGGAGGCAATCCATAGAAACCCCTTGGCGCGGACGACTTCCACCGGCCATTCCAGCATCCAGGCCATGAGGCGCTCGGGATGGAACGGCTTCTGGCTGCGGTACACAAACGAAGTGATGCCATATTCTTCTGTTTCAGGAATGTGTTCGCCGTTCAGTTCTTTCAGCCAACCGGCGCTGTGGCTGGATTTTTCAAAATCGAATAGCTTCGTGTTTAGCACCCGGTCCAACGGGACAGTTGTAAATGCGGTCTCGATCACTTCCGCGTCCGGATTCAAGCTGCGGATGACTTGTTTCAGTTCCAGCGTTTTTACGGGCGAAAGCAAATCGGATTTATTCAATAAAATCACATTGGCGAACTCGATCTGATCGATCAGCAGATCTGCAATTTCCCGCTCATCTTCGTCTGTCGTCTGCTGTTTGCGGTCAAGCAAAGTGTCGCCGGAAGCGAAATCTTTCCAGAAAGCATTGCCGTCCACCACGGTCACCATTGTATCAAGGCGGCAAAGTTCCAGGAGGCGTGAATTCAGGCTTTCATCCAAGTATGTAAAGGTCTGGGCAACGGGGATGGGTTCGCTGATGCCGGAAGATTCGATGACAATGTAATCGATATCGCCTGACTCCACCAGTTTTTCGACTTCCAGGACAAGGTCTTCGCGGAGCGTGCAGCAAATGCAGCCATTCTGCAGTTCGACCAGTTTTTCCACGGTTTTGACAAAGCCGCCTTTTTTTATAAGGGACGCATCGATGTTCACTTCACTCATATCGTTGACTACTACTGCAACTTTCAATCCTTCACGGTTTTGAAGGATATGATTCAGCAAAGTGGTCTTGCCGGAGCCGAGGTAGCCGCTGAGCACTGTAATTGGTATTTGGGATGGCATGCGGAAATTCCTCCTTCAAAAACTAAATAGTAATCATTACGTTTTAAAGTATAGAGAAGATGAAAATAAAACACAAGCGGTTTTTAAAATTTTTATTCTTGCCCTTAATTTGGAACTTTTCTCCAACTGTTGCGTAAAGAAGGTAGAAGAAAAAGAAATTGGGAGAAAGGGGGCGGCATTCATGGAAACGATTTTCTTGTTTCTTGGTTTGATGGTGGTATTTTTCGGAGCCGAGTATTTAATGCGGAAACTCTTGAAAGTCGAGAAAGTCGATCTGTCGGAAACGCCTGGCGGAAAGATCAGCAACTGGGGAAGGGGAATTATTTTAGGGGTTGCTCTTATAGCCATCTTCTTATTTCTGGACGATTTTGATGATGCGATTTTATGGTTCTGGATTTACTACTTTCTGGCTTTGGGTATACTCGAAGCGTTCTTGGAATGGAGATACTTTCCGGATTCCAAGTCGTATCTTGTATCGCTGCTGCAAATCCCTTTCGTTATTGGGTTCCTGCTCATCGCTATTTATCTGCTTAGTTAGCAAAAGCCTTCCGCTAAGGAAGGCTTTTTTAGTTGTATTCAGATTTTAGGATGAGAGAAGTTCCAGGAATTTGGGGAGGATCGGACTGGTTCACCCATCCATGCCAGTAGATGCGCACCCGGTCGCCCGGCTCGTATTTCGATTTCAGGTTACGATTGATCCACGGAATCGAGTACGTGGCTCCTAAGGTCGGATCTTCGCTGCTTTTTTCGTCAATCAACTCGAGAATTTCTTCCGCGTCTTGCCTTTTGTTTCATCTTTCGGCAATTCAACAACGTGGAGACGCTGTTCACCATCTGTCGTTTTCCTAATCTCCATCACATAGCCGACATCAACATTTTGGCTCATCCGCCAAAAGACAATAGCCAAAACAATTACAACAACAATAACTATAGGTACCAGAATTCTTTTTCCCATTATTCCCCACCGCCTAGCATTTCACTGTTTAGAAGATTTTACCATAAAGAAGGCGGAAAAACAGGCAGACCTGGAAAAGGCCTGCCTGTTTGAATAGATTAAGTTAGACTTTCTCGGTTTTTCGCAGCGGAACCACATGCTTCACGTCGCTGTCAGGTCCGAGCAGCTGGCGGTTCAGGGAAAAATGCGGAATGGCGTGGCCAATTACTTGTGCGCATTTCTGCAGTTCAGGGTCGTAAAGGTCAATCGTCTCGATACTGATTTCTGTATCGGATACATCAATGACGCGCGCCGTCTGTTCATCAAGCACGGCTGCCAGCTGCACAAAATTCCACTGTTCGCGAACGGCGATGGAGTTGCAATGGTTATGGCCGTTCATATAGAGGCCGGCGCCTTGTTTTTTATTCAACACTTCCCATACCGGAATGCCGGGATGGATGCTGCGAGATTCTTTATCTGATTGGATGGTGGTGTCATAGACGGGATGGTGCCCGAAGACGATGAGTGGGCGATTGCCGCTTTGTTCGACGACGCCTTCTAGCCAATATAGCTGAGCGGGATCAAGTGCACCGCCGCAGTCGCGATAATCCTGCTCTTTTGCCGTATCGAGAAAAGCGAGCACTGCTTGGTCGGTTGAAATGTCGCGGTAGCGTTTCTGCTGCGTGATGGTCAGCACTTCATGGCGGGTTTGCCCGTAGAGATCGTGATTGCCAAGGACTTGAACAAACGGCTTTTGGTGCTGATCGATGATCGCATAGATTTCTTCGAGCTCCTCTTTCAAACCGTAATTCGTCAAATCGCCGATGGATACGTACAGGTCTGCCGGAATCGAGAAAAAACGTTCCATAAAATTTACATAGAACTTTTTTCGGTCCTCCTTTATGAACGCGTATTCCTCTGCAAGTGCTGGATAGTGCAAGTCGCCGATTACTGCAATTTTCATCGTCTTCATCGTCTCCTCTCTATCATTCCCTTTAAGTATCGCAGACGAATGCTAAGTCCACTTTAAGCCCATGTTAAGATTTGTAAACTTGCAGACCATAAGTGCAAGAATGAGGACGAACCCGTCTAAACCGCTTGGTAGAATGAAACCAGGAAGACAAAGGGGGAAGCAATCATGGATAACATCAACGCTTTTTGGGAAATGCATCAAGGGGACAAGGTATTATTTCTGGGAAATGCCTGGGACGGTGCCTCGGCGAGAATGCTCGCAGCAGCTGGATTTCAAGCGATTGGCACCACCAGTTGGGGAATTGCCGATTCTTTTGGATTGCCGGATGGTGAAAAAATGGCATTTAATATGCATTTGAAGATCATTCAGGAAATTGTCGGGAGTGTGGAGATTCCTGTGTCTGCAGACATTGAATCTGGATATGCGGAAGATAACGAGACCATCGTCCGGCATGTATTGCAAGTCGCAAAAACCGGAGCGGCAGGCATCAATATTGAAGATTCGATGAAAAATGGAGATGGTCTTCGGGATAGAGCGGAACATGCAGAATGCTTGAGCGCCATTCGTTCTGCGCTGGATGCTGCCGGTTATGAACGTTTCTTCATCAATGCGCGGAGCGATATCTATCTTCAGGAAACTCCGTCGCAGGAAGAGGCGGTGAAACGTGCAAAAGCCTATGAACAAGCAGGGGCAAGCGGGATTTTTCTGCCGGGATTAAAGGAAGAAAATGCCGTCCGCGAGCTGGTGGATGCACTCGAAGTGCCCCTGAATTTATTGTCGCTGCCGGGTTTGACGAATGTGGAAAAATTGAAGAGTTGGGGAGTTCGCCGCTTCAGTATCGGCAATGCGCTTTCGGATAAAATTTTCGCTATAATGAGAGAAGAAGCTAAGCAAATGGTAAATTCCGGCGAGACATCCCGTTTATATGCCAGGTAAAAGGAAGGGGTTCCGAAAATGAAAAACACGCATTTTTCATTTGAAGAAATGTGGGAGAAAATCATGGCCTGCGACCCGGGCTATGACGGCTTGTTCTATACGGCGGTAAAGACGACTGGCATTTACTGCCGTCCATCCTGCCGTTCCCGGAAACCGAAAAAAATCAATGTTGAGTTTTATTTCTCGCAGCACGAAGCGGAAGCGCACGGCTATCGCGCCTGCAAAAGATGCCAGCCGAACGCCGGACTGTCGCCGAATACGGAAGTGGTGCGGGAAGTGGCCTTATTTCTCGCGGCCAATTACAGAAAGCCTTTGCTGTTGCAGGAAATTGCGGATCATGCAGGCCTCACGCCGTCTTATCTGGACCGGATTTTCAAACAAGAGACCGGGGAAACACCGCTCGCTTATTTGAAACGGATCCGCGTCGACAAAGCGGCGCATCTTATTGAACACAGTGCCTTATCCAATCTTGATATCTGCTACGAGGCGGGATTCCAAAGTCCGTCCAATTTCTATAAAGCGTTTAAAACGATCAAACAATTATCTCCCGGCGACTACCGCAAAAACGGTGTACAAGCCGGGACAAGGAGGGCCTTATCATGAATGAAATGCATCTGCTCGATCTGCCGTCACCGGTCGGCATTATTGAAATTGCCGGAAATGCAGAAAGCATCCATTCGATCCTATTTACAGACCGAACGGAGCCGCAGCATCTTCTGACCGCCGAGACACCAAAGCCACTCAAACAATGCGCGCAGCAGCTTGAAGAGTATTTCAAAGGTGAACGCATGGATTTCGATTTGCCGCTCTATTCCATCGGGACGCCTTTTCAGCAGGAAGTTTGGCAGGCGTTGATGGAAGTCGAATACGCGAAAACCGCCTCCTATAAGGAGATTGCCGTTGCGATTGGCCGCGACAAAGCAGTGCGTGCAGTGGGGAGCGCCAACAGCAAGAACAAGCTGACCATCGTTGTCCCGTGCCACCGCGTCATCGGTTCGAACGGTACGCTGACGGGCTATGCCGGCACCCTCGAACGGAAAGAATGGCTGCTTGGGCACGAGCGGGCGGTGAGAGAACGGCAAGCGAATGCAGTAAGCAGGTAACAGCAAAAAGCCCCGGTTCGAAGTGAACTGGGGCTTTTGCTGTTTTATTGTTTAGCGGACAAGGTTTTTTTAGAACGCTGCTGTCCAGCCGCCATCTGCTGTTACAACTGTGCCATTGACGAAGTTTGATTCGTCAGATGCCAAGAACAAAGCAACTTGTGCAATATCTTGTGGCTGGCCAACGCTCGGGATAACCGCTTGAGCTAAGCGTGAGCGGCCCATGCCAAATTCGTTGATGTTCTTCATAGAAGCGCTGATGTTGGTTTCAACTGCTCCTGGGGCAATCGCGTTGCAGCGGATGCCTTCTTTTGCGTACATAAAGCCAGTGTTTTTCGTCATGCCGACTACTGCGTGTTTTGATGCGCCGTAAGTAGCGCCAGCATGTGCACCGTTCATGCCGCCAGTTGACGCGATGTTGATGATATTGCCTTTCTTTTTCTCCAAGAAGATCGGAATGGCTTTACGCATAGCGCGCATTACGCCTTTCGTGTTGATGTCGAAAATCAGGTCCCAGCGTTCATCTGTAATGTCGCCGACCGGCTCAAATCCGTCCATGATGCCGGCATTATTGACTAAGATATCAAGCGTGCCGTAATCGTTGACTGCTGCATCGATCATGCTTTCCACGTCTTCTTGCTTTGCTACGTTCGCTTTAACCGCTTTTGCAGTACCGCCGTTTGTTGTGATGCCTGCAGCGACTGCTTCTGCACCTTCCAAGTTCAAGTCCGCTACGATGACTTTCGCGCCTTCAGCTGCGTATAATTCCGCAATCGCTTTTCCCATACCGGATGCTGCGCCTGTTACTACTGCTACTTTGCCTTCTAATTTCATCAATAAAACCTCCTGTTTTTTAATGAACAACTGTATAATAAAATTATAATCCTTTTGAGCAATCGCTTACAATAAGCAAAAAATGAATAACTGTCTATTAAAGAACACAAATTAAAAAACTGTCTAATAAGAGGTGGAAATAATGAAGCAATTGGATTTGCGCATCATCAAAACGAAAGAGTCTTTAAAAGAAGCATTGATGCTCCTCTTGAAAGAAAAGACCTTGAACTCCATTTCTGTGACGGAAATTTGCCGATTGGCGAAAGTGAACCGCGGCACTTTTTATACGCATTACGGCCAAGTGGAAAATCTTTTTGAAGAATATTTCAAGGAAATCATGCAGAATTTAAAGGATTCTTATCTGGAACCCTACAAATATGCTTGGACCATCCATACGAAAGAATTGAATCCGGCGACGATCCGGATTTTCCATCATATCGAAAAATACGAAGAATTCTACCGGATTGTATTTTCCAAAACAGCTCCTTTGAACTATTATTATTTGCTGTTCGACCATCTCCAGCAATTGCTGGACGAAGATATGCGCCTTCATGGCAACGACAAAATCGATACGGGCATGCTGAGTGCATATCAGGCCAATGCGATCCTTGGGTTAGTTATAGAATGGCATCGCCAGGATTTCAAACAAAACGCCGAAGAGATGAATAAACTATTGGTGGAATTATTGAAATATGTAACTCAAGATTAAGCGAAACAGGACTTTTGATTTTTTATTTAATATTCTAAGTAGAGTAAATAAGACGATTGAACCATTTCATTATTTATGTAATGATTGCATTAAGGGGAAATCTTTTCCTTTTTTAGGAGGGAATTGATAGTCTCGTGTAGAAAGTCTATAATAGAATAGATTCTATTGGATGTACGATGTCTTAACCAAGCAGAAAAGCTTGGATTTCCGCATGGGCACTAGGCCCCGCCAAAGAAGGAGGAGGTTCGGTGATGACGGACTTTGAAGAAAAGCAAGCATTGATGATCCATTCCGGATTAACAAAAGGTTTGACGCATCCTGAAACCATCCGCATTTCACAAGAGCTGGATGACCTACTTAATGAATTGATGAAACAGTCTTCGAATTTGAAAAGACATAGTGAAACCAAGAATTAGAAAATACCCGTAAACAATGAACCGCAGTGAAATGGCCGATGCCTTTCACTGCGGTTTTTGCTTATCTTTTGTTTATCTTTTGTTTATATTCTACTCCGCTAAGAACATTTCCTCTAAGGAAGGCTCATTTACTTCCACCCGGAAAATATCGACTTGGCAGCGGGTGAAGGCCCGTATGATTTCCGCAATTCTTTTTTCGCTTCCGACTGTAATTGAAGTAGAGCCCGTTTCTTTCCGCAATTCAGAACCCGCTGTCTCAAGCCAAGTGTAAAGATTGTGGGATTCGCCTGCTGGAACTGGACCGTGCTTCAGTTCAACCGTAATGGCGGAGCGGTAATAAGATCGCAGCTCGTCCATCGTCCCGCTTTTGACAATGCCGCCGTCTTTCATAATGGCAATCGTCGTGCAGATCTTTTCGACTTCGTCTAGGTTATGGGAAGTCATGAAAACGGTCTTGCCGCGCTCTTTCAATGATCCGATCAATTTATGGATATGCAATGCCGATTCCGCATCGAGGCCGGAAGTCGGTTCATCGAGGAAAATCAGGTTCGGGTCGTGAATGATGGCTTGGGCAATGCCGAGTTTTTTCTTCATCCCGAAAGAGAATTTGCCGACTTTTTTATTGCCGGCATTTTCTAGGCCGACTTGGTTCAAGACCTGTCGGCATTCGGCAGTGGAAACCGGCTTCCCGGATAGGGAGGACAAGAATTTCAGATGCTTCATGGCATTCATCGAATTGAACAGTGTGGAGTAATCCGGCATGACGCCGATATGCTTTTTCATCCGTTCGTCCGGACCTTCCACGCCTAGAATCGTAAAGCTGCCGCTTGTCGGACGGGTGATGCCGGTCAGCATATTGATGAACGTGGATTTTCCTGCCCCGTTGCGCCCGAGGAAGCCGAAGATTTCCCCTTCTTCAACAACAAGGTTAATGCCGCTCACGACGGAGGTGGAGCCATATGTTTTGTTCAGTAACTTCGTTTCAATCGCTTTCATCAAAAATCCCTCCTGTTAAAAATCAGTGCAGCCGCTGCCAGCAGCAGCCCGGCGAGCCCAAAAATAATCAAAAACTGATACGTGTCTTCCATCAAATAATAATACGGGCTCGCGAATTTGAGCCATGAAAACCACGGATTGTCTGTAAAGACCAACCAAGCGCCAAGCGCCGGAAACAATAGGCCGATGACGATTCCGAGAAACATGGTCGCGGACGGTTTCGGGATGGCGACAGACAGCAAAATCGTCAAGGCGATCTGGAATGTGAGCAAAGCCATCACTTGAGAGAAGATGAAGAAATCGAACTTCAAAGCAAAAATGGCGATTACTAAAAATGAAATCACAAGGCATGTAAACCAGAACAGCCAAGCACCGGCAAATTTGCCGAGCAGGATTTGCAGCCGGGAAGTCCGGGTGACGAGAAACCGCATCGTGCGTTCATGGCTTTCTTTGTTGATGCTGTCATGCGACAAACCCATCACGAATAATTGGCCGAAGATGAACAGCAGGATCAGCAGCCCGACGGTATGGATATCGGCCATTTCCTTTTCAGTAAGCGCGATGCCGGACGCTAATAGTCCGGAGAATTTCGCTGAATAATAGGATGTGAGGAGCAGTATGGCGATGATGATAATGGATTTAACGCTTTTGAACATGCTGATGAATTCTCTTTTTCCAATGGCAATCATGATGATTTCCCTCCAAAGTTCTTTTGGGCGCAAAGCCCGTTTGCTTGTATCTGTCTTCATTATAAAACCGGTTCCTTAAGCTGAAAGAACCGTTGCCTTAATTTTTCCTTAATTCTCCTTAATTAAATCACGGGAATGATATGATAAATAAAGGAAACAAGATGGAAGGGAATGTCTCGATGAAAGACCCTCAATTATTGATCGTAGAAGATGAACAAGCGATTTTACATATGCTGTTAACCATTTTAAAAAGGGAAGATTTTCGGCATATCGATACGGCCGGCACTGCGGAAGAGGCGCTGGAATTATGCAAATCGAAATCTTATGATCTGATTTTGCTGGATGTCATGCTGCCGGGGCGGAGCGGCCTCGAAATCTGTCCGCTCATCCGGGAGATCTCGGACGCGTCGATTTTCTTTTTGACCGCCCGCTCAACCGATCTCGATAAATTGACCGGATTTGCGATGGGGGCGGACGATTACATCACGAAGCCCTTTAATCCGCTGGAAGTGGCAGCCCGCATTAAAGCGCATCTCAGAAGGCGGCTTGGCAATGTGCCAAAGCTTGAACCGGCGCTTTTTGAATACGGTGCACTTTCTGTCAATCCGAACGCAGGTGAAGTGAAAGTTCACGGGAATCCCGTTGAATTGCCAGCTCAAGTATATCAATTGCTGCTGTTTTTCTGTAAGCATCCTAATCAATTATTCAGCAAAAGCCAGCTTTATGAAAATGTATGGGGCGAAGAATTTTTCGGCGAAGACAATACCGTCATGGTCCATATCCGGAAATTACGGGAAAAAATCGAAGCCGATCCCAGCAGTCCGGCGTTGATCGTAACCGTTAGAGGACTTGGCTATAAATTTGTTCCAGGAGGAGGCAGCCATGAATCTGCATAAGCGGTTTATGGTGCAGTTCTTTATCCAGCTCTTCCTGTTGTCATTCGTTTTTCTGGTATTCATGCTGACGCTTTGGGGAGCAATCGGCTATTTCATCACTGAAGATGAAGCAGCCCGGGATTTAGCGGATGCAGAAAGCAGTTATTTTGTGAATCAATTCGATTTCGATAAAAATGGCGCTTCGATTAAAAGCGATTTGAGAAAATTGGCGGAAGCTCAAGACGGCTGGCTGATCTTATTGGATTCCAATGGGCGGGTCCTGGATTCTTTCAATACCGATGGAAAACTGCCTGAACAGTTTGCAGTCGAAGAAATAGCAGCGCGAATTTGGAGCGATTCGGCTGACGGGCAGCATCATTATTGGGAATTGGAAAATACGGGGCGGGGAACCTTGTTTTTACTTTACGGCAAGGAGAACCTTGCTGCCCAATGGCTCGCTTTGGCTGAACCGGCAATTGACTGGGAAAAAGAGGACTTGAATTTAGCGGCGGAGTTGAAAGCAGAACTGGAGGAAGAAGCGGCTTGGATGCAATTGATTGGTCCGGATGGCAAAGTCCTTGATAGTTACGGGGATGTAAAAGAACAGGAAAACTATACTATCCGAAAAGTTGGCGAGTTGACTGCGGACCACCGTTCTACGGCGATAAAGACAGATCCTGAAACCGGGAAAGCGGTGATTGCAGGAGCTGCGGCACCACCATCCGATGCGCTGGAAACCATATTGAAAACACGGAATTTCTATATCGTGCTGGTCGTCCTGTTGATTTTGTTAATCGGCGGCACGCTTTGGTATGCGCGGAAATTCGGCATGCCGCTTCTTGTCATGATGCAATGGATTAAAAATCTCGGGGACGGACGCTACGAACAACCCGTGAACCAAAAAAACGAGTCGTTGATTACTAAACGAAATGGCAAAACCAAAAAGAAATACCGGCTCTATAAAGACCTTGTCGCCACGCTTGAGCAATTGACGGCTAAGCTGGAATTGCACCAGCATCAGCAAAAGCAGTTGGAGAGGACGCGGGAAGACTGGATCAGTGGGTTGTCGCATGATTTGAAAACGCCTTTATCGTCGATTTCAGGCTACGCGCAAATGCTGGAATCACCGGATTATGAATGGTCTGCACAAGAGATCCGGGAATTTGCGGCCATTATGAATGATAAATCCACTTACATGATGGATTTATTGGAAGAATTGACCTTGACATTCCGTTTGAAAAACCAAGCCTTGCCGCTTTCGAAAGAGACAGTAAACCTTAATGAATTCATCCGCCGGATCGTCATCCAGTTCATCAACGATCCGGCGAACGGAAATTGGAAGTTTTCCTTTTATGCCGCTTCTGACAGTGTCGACGCTGCGATCGACCCGAAGTGGTTCCAGCGCATTATTGAGAACCTGATTGTCAATGCGATGAAATACAATCCAGCGGGAACGGAAATCAAACTTTCCATTTCAGCGATTGAACAGCATCTAGCGGTGATTGTCATTGAAGACGACGGTGTTGGCATGGAAACGGAAGTCCTGGATAAATTGTTTGACCGCTATTACCGCGGGACGAATACCCATGATTCCAGCACAGGCACCGGACTTGGGCTTGCGATTACGAAACAGCTTGTCCAGCTGCACGGCGGTTCTATCCAAGTAGCGAGCACACTTGAAAAAGGCACTTCTGTCCGCATTATCGTACCGGTTTGAAAAGAAGGGACAGCTCCGCAAGGGCTGTCCATTCTTTTATGTGAAAATACTCAATCTCATGGTGCAACTTGAATTTTTCAAAAAGACAGGCTATGATAAATCCAAATCTTTTAATTTGTTTGGCGATCAAACAAATTAAAGAAATTGAAAAGGGGTTAGAGGATGAAAACATTCATAACAGAAGATTTCTTATTGTACAATGACACCGCTAAGGCGATTTATCATGGGACAGCAAAGCATTTGCCGATCATCGATTACCATAATCATTTAGATCCACAAGAGATTTTAGAAGACAAGAACTACCGGAATTTAACGGAAATCTGGCTTGCGGGAGACCATTACAAATGGCGGGCGATGCGGGCGAATGGAATCAGCGAGGATTACATTACGGGCGATAAGAGCGATTACGAAAAATTTATGGCGTGGGCGAAGACCATTCCGAATTTGATCGGCAACCCTCTTTATCACTGGACGCATCTGGAATTGCTGAATTATTTCGGCATCGATGAAGTATTGAACGAAAAAACAGCGCCAGCCATTTGGGAAGAAGCGAACCGCAAACTTGCGACACCGGAACTTTCCGTCCGTTCGATTTTGAAAAAAGAACAAGTGACGTTCGTTGGCACGACAGACGATCCGACTGATGATTTGGCAGCACACAAAAAGCTCGCGGAAGAAGGCTATGAAAGCACTGTTTCTCCATCATTCCGTCCCGATAAAGGACTTGGAATCGAAAAAGACGAGTTTTTATCATGGGTAGAAAAATTAGAAGCGGCAGCAGGCTTCGCCATCGAAGATTATGCAGCCTTTTTGAAAGCGTTATCCGACCGTGTGGATTATTTCGAAGCGCACGGCTGCCGGAGTTCTGACCACGGAATTTCCGTGCTGTTTTACGAAGAAACAGATAAACAGCAGGCTGGAGCCGTTTTCCGTAAACGGTTGGATGGAGAAGAATTGTCGGCGGCAGAAATCGATCAATTCAAGACCTATACGCTGCTGGAACTAGCGAAGCTCTACACAGAAAAAGGCTGGGTGATGCAGCTTCATATCAATGCCCTTCGCAACACGAATACGAAAATGTTCAGACGCATCGGTGCGGATGCCGGTTTTGATTCGATTGGAGATTTGTTGCTTGCGGATAAATTGGTCGGTTTGCTTGATGCAATGGACGTCAAAGACCAATTGCCAAGAACGGTGCTCTATAGCTTGAACTCACGAGATAATAATATCTTAGCTGCAATGGCGGGCAATTATCAGAACGATGAAGTTCCTGGGAAAGTCCAGGCAGGCACGGCGTGGTGGTTTAATGACCATATCGATGGCATGGAAGCGCATATGAAAACTTTGGCCAATATTGGGCTTATCAGCAACTTCGTCGGCATGCTGACGGATTCACGAAGCTTCCTGTCCTTCTCACGGCATGAATACTTCAGAAGAATTCTTTGCAATCTACTGGGTACGTGGGTAGAGGAAGGCAAAATGCCGAATGATCCGGAACTCTTGGAGAAATACGTGAAGAATATTTGCTATTACAACGCTGAACAATTCTTCCACGTAAAAGCACAAATTCCCACTGCTTAATAAAACACGTTAAACAAAAAATCCCCCTCCGCAGTTCGGAAGGGGGATTTTTTTAGCTGACCGTTTCTGTGTAGTCATCAGCTGGAAGATGTTCAGTTGATAAGTCCAAGCGCAGCTCAGGAACTTTCAGGAAACTCTTGATGGCAAGCGCACATGCACCCATCGCGCACGCTTCCTTGCCGAGTTCGGAAATTTTCAATTCACGGTACTGGCTCACCGACGAAGTCAGCAGGCTTTCAATGCGTTCGATGGCGTGGGGATCCATCTTCAGCACTTGGCTGTTGAGCACAATTGTCTCCGGATTGTAAAGGTTGATGATATTGTTCAATCCGATTGCCAAAAACTCAAAAAATTCATCGATTTGCTGGATAACTTCCTTGTCTTCCGCAGCAATCCAGCTTTCCACATCGTCATAGCTGAGCTTGTTTTTCTTTTTGATGTCAGCCAGATTTTGCAAAAGCCTTGCCTCTGAGGCATACATTTCCCAACAGCCTTTATTGCCGCATGTGCATTGCTTGCCGCCTGGCACCACAATCATATGGCCCATCTCACCGGCAAAGCCGTTATAGCCTTTCAACAATTCCCCGTCCATGATGATGCCGAGACCCATGCCGGAATACATCGAAATGGAAAGCAGATTTTCACTGTCCTGTGAAGTAAAGACTTTTTCGGCAAAAGCCGAAGCATTGGCGTTGTTTTGGATCTGTATAGCTACATCGACCTCTTTTTCAAGATCCGCTTTTAACTCTTTATCCACCCATTGGTGCTGAGGGACAAAAAAGACTTTCTCGTTTTTCCCGACCGTCCCGTGGACGCCGATGACGACGCCGATCAGTCCGTAATGGCTGTCAGCGCATTGTGCCTGAAACTTTTTGATCTGTGCCGAAAGCAAAGCAAGAATGCTGTCGTAATCCGAAGTCTCAAGGGGAACCGTTTCCGTATGGACGGGATAGCCCAGGAGATCGGAAAGGATATAGGTAATGTCCTTGGCGTCCAAATCGATGCCGAGCGCAAAGCCGCTTTGGCGGTTTAGCGATAGCATGATCGGGCGCCTGCCTAAGTTACGGTGTTCTTGCTGGGTTTCGTAAATCAGCTCTTCATCGAGAAGGTCCGCGGCCTGTACAGAGATGGTCGCTTTGTTCAAACCCACTTTTTTTGATAAATCGGCTCTGGAAATCATGCCGTGTTCGATGATTTGTTGGAGAATCAAACCTCTATTTATTTGTTTAATATAAGATCCGTCGCCAGTCACCATATTATTTTCCTCCATTGTTTCACATTTGCAGTAGCCATTCGGCTTTATCTTTAGTTTAAGGATAACATAAAGGCGGTTTTTAAGAATCCGTCATCTCAAAGGTCAAGGCTTTTTCAAAGCACTAGAAAATAGTTTCGAAGATTTATTGACTAAAAAGTTTATTAATAAAGCACTCTCAGATAATATAGTAGGCAATGTAAGCATTTTCAGCTAATGAAATTGTCTGAAAAGGCTATAAAATGGAGGTAGATTCATTTTGAAAGGCAAAGTTGTTATGGAGCAGCCGCTTATGGTGCATTACCGGATGGATAAATATTGGGGGCATATCGATTACCACTCCCATCAGGAATATGAAATTTACTTTTTCCATGCAGGTTCCTGCCGCTATTTAATCCACGACCAGATTTACGATTTGGAGCCGGGCGATATTTTGCTGATGGACGGCATGGCGCTGCATAAGCCGAATACCCCGCCAAACAGTGAATACATCCGCAGCACGATTCATTTTTCGCCGCAATGGATTGAAAAATCTCTGGACGGAGTGGGCGGGGGCTATTTGCTGGAGGTTTTCCAGAAACTGCATCATTGCCTGATCCGCACCCGGCAAAGCGAAGATTCCAAGGAATTGGAAAGGCTCATTCAGCGCTTAGAAGAAGTCTATCGGAAAACGGAAATTGGGCATGGCGAAAAAGAAGCCGAGGCGAAAATCCTGCTGATGCAGATCTTAGTAGCGGTCAATAAACTCGGAGAGTTAGATTCACTGAAAAAGCCAAGAAAGAAACCGGAAAAAGAAACGCATGCAGAAAACATCGCTTCTTATATTCAAGCAAATTTCCAGCAGAAACTATCGATTGTTTCCATTGCTGAAGCCTTGAATTTAAGTAAATCGTACGCATCGCATGTCTTTAAAGAAATGACAGGTTTCACCATTATGGAATATGTGATGGGCTGCCGATTAAATCGGGTCAAACAATTGCTGGTGACAGAACCGGATAAGGCATTAAAAGACGTCGCAAGTGAAAGCGGTTTTGAAAGCGTTTCCCATTTCAGCCGCTACTTCCGTGAAAAGGTCGGAATGACTGCGAAAGTTTACCGGAATCACCGTCAACTACAATACAGTGAGGAGAAGAAAATATGAAAAAAGTGAGATTAGGAATTATTGGTTTGGGCGCTCAAGGTGGGGCATATGCAGGTTTTATCTCGGAAGGCCGCGTACCGAACATGGAAATTGGAGCCATTTGCGACATCGATCCGGCAAAAAAAGAGGTGGCTGCTGAAAAGTATCCGAATGTTCCATTTTACACTGACCATATTGCGATGATGGAAAGCGGAAACGTGGATGCGATCATCACCTGTGTTCCGCATTACCTGCATCCGGAAATGGGCATCCAGGCATTGGAAAGAGACATCCATGCATTGCTGGAAAAACCGGCAGGCGTCTACACGAAGCAAGTAAAAGTATTGAATGATTTTGCTGCGACAAAACCGGAGCTGACCTTCGGCATCATGTTCAATCAACGTGCGAACGAATTGTATCAGAAAGTAAAAGAAATCATCGACAACGACGAAATTGGCAGCATCCGCCGCACGAACTGGATCATCACAACATGGTGGCGTCCACAAGGCTATTACGACCAAAGCGCTTGGAGAGCCACTTGGGAAGGCGAAGGCGGCGGCGTGCTTGTCAACCAAGCACCGCACCAGCTGGATTTGATGCAGTGGATTGCCGGCATGCCGAAGAAAGTCTACTCCAATGTGAAATACGGCTATCAGCGCAATATTGCAGTAGAAGACGAAGTGACGGCTTTATTCGACTACGGCAACGGCGCGACGGGCGTCTTCATCACAGCTACACACGATATTATGGGGACTGACCGTTTTGAAATCCACGGCGACAAAGGGAAAATCGTGGTTGATGACAGCAAAAAAGTGACGATCAAGCGCTTGAGACGCCCGGAAGCGGAAATGAGTGCGAGCATGGATATGCAGGACGTCATGAAAATTTTCATGGGCGGCGGTGCAGAAGACATCTACGACGAAGAAGTGCTTGAGTTCAACGACGTATGGGGAGTGCAGCATACCAGTGTGCTGGAAAACTTTGCAGCGAACGTATTGGATGGCACTCCACTTCTTGCACCGGGAAGCGACGGCATTCGCGGCGTAGCTCTTGCGAACGCGATTCACTTATCCAGCTGGCTCGGGAAAGAAGTCGAATTGCCGGTAGATGAAGATCTTTACTTCGCCGAACTTCAGAAAAAAATCGAAGAAGAAAAAAGTGCGTTAGTCCAAAAATAATCAGGAAAAAATAAACTCAGCGCCTTTGCCGGTGTTGAGTTGTTTTTCAAAGAGGGGAATTCATATGCTGAAAATAGGCGTCATTGGCCTCGGCGATATTTCAAAAATCCATATTCCGGCCATTCAAAGCAACCCCAATGCTGAACTTGTGGCGGTCTGCGATATTGATCCGACAATGGAAGGAATGGTCGAGGGGCCTTCTTTCTATACCGAATATCGTGAGATGCTGGAACAAGAAGCACTTGATTGTGTGCATATCTGCTTGCCGCACCACCTTCATTACACTGCCACTAAAGTATGCGTCGAAAAAGGCGTCCATGTTTTTCAAGAAAAGCCGTTGGCATTAAATGCAGAAGAAGGCCGGCTATTAGTAGAGCTGGAAGCACAGCATCCGGAGATCAAAATTGGAATCTCACTGCAGAACCGGAGAAATGAAACGGTGGAAAAGCTGTTGGAATTGGCAGAAGGCGGCGAGTATGGGCAAGTGATGGGCATTAAAGGAATCGTCGCTTGGTTCCGTCCAAAAGAATATTACGGCATTAAACCGTGGCGTGGACAGATGAAGTACGCGGGAGGCGGCGTGATGATCAATCAGGCGCTGCATACGATGGACTTGATGCAATTGGTCGGTGGAGATATCAAAAAGATAAAAGGGTCAATCGACAATCTTCTGGACTATGGCCTGGATATTGAAGATACCGCTTCTGCCCGCATCGAATTTGTTAACGGTGCGAAAGGGCTGCTGTTTGCAACGAATGCCAATTCGGAAAATTCATCGATCGAGCTGGAAGTGCTGTTTGAAAAGGGCAAATTCACCATCAAAGACAGTATTCTATTGGAAACTCTTTCGGATGGAACGCAGCGAATCGTAGAAGAAGATCAGAAATTGCCTGGAACCAAATTTTATTACGGCGCAAGCCATTTGAAGTTGATCAACGAGTTCTATGAATGCATTCGGCAAAATACGGATCGCTATATCCATGCAAAAGAGGCACAAGTCTCAATGGAAATGATTGAAGCCATCCGTGAGTCAAGCGAAAGCAGAAAAGAAATCACAATGGAGGTCTACCAATGAAAAACGGGAAAATCGGTGTGCAAATGATGATGCTGAAAGACAAAGTCATGGAAATCGGTGTATATGAAACGATGAGAAAGATCTATGAGCTTGGCTACCGGGCAGTAGAAGTATCACAAATTCCAATGACAAGTGAAAATGTGGCAGATTTGAAGAAAGCGAGCCAGGATTTTGATATCGAAATTGCGGCCTTGTCCGCTCCGCTGGAACCGATGATGCCAGGAATGCCGGGCGAAACCTTGGCCAATGATTTCGATAAAATTGTCCAAGACTGCAAAATTTTGGACTGCAGCTTCCTTCGCATTGGCATGCTGCCATTGAATATTATGGGCGATAAAGACAAAATCATGGAGTTCATCGCAAAGGCTGAAGAAATGGCGCACCGTTTGGCAGATCAGGGGATCGAGCTCTACTACCATACGCATCATGTAGAATTCCAGAAATTCGATGGCGTCTATTTATTGGACCTCATTAAGAACAACACGACCAAATTAGGCTTTGAACTGGACGTTCATTGGATCCAGCGTGCAGGCGAAAACCCTGTCGATATCATTACGCAATACAAAGACCGCATTTCTTTATTGCATCTGAAGGATTACCGTATCGGCCAATTGGATGTAAATGAAGAGGACTTCAAAGACATGTCAAAGTTCTTCCACAAATTCTTCAATTTGATTGAATTTGCAGAAGTGGGCGAAGGCAATATGAATATTCCAGCGGTCATCGATGCCGGGCTCGCAAGCGGAGCGAAGTATTTCTTAGTGGAACAGGATGATACGTATGGACGCGATCCGTTCGATTGCCTGGAAATTTCAGCTCAAAACTTACGCAAACTTGGGTATGCAGATTGGTTCGAGGCAGCAGCGGTGAACTGACAGGAGGATGAAGCAAATGAGTAAAGATGGAATGACATATGCGCCAAAAGGCAAGCCGAATCCCGTTGTAGCTGAAGGAGAATTTCCGATAGCAGCAGCAGCACTTGACCACGGCCATATTTACGGCATGGTCAATGGATTGTTGGAAGCAGGCGCCACCTTGAAATGGGTGTATGATCCGGATCCAAAAAAAGTGGAAGAATTCATCGGGAAATTCCCGCAAACAGCTGCCGCCGAATCGCTTGAACAGATTTTAAAAGACCCTGAAGTGAAGCTGGTCGCTGCCGCCGCGATTCCTTCAAAGCGCAGCGCTCTCGGAAATCAGGTAATGGAAGCGGGCAAAGATTATTTTACCGACAAGACACCTTTTACGACGTTGGCGCAATTGGAAGAAACGAAGCGAGTGGTCCAAAAGACAGGCCAGAAGTATATGGTTTACTTCAGCGAACGCCTCCATGTGGAAGGAGCAGTGTTTGCTGGTCAGCTAATCAAAGACGGAGCGATCGGCAAAGTCATTCAAGTAACTGGCTTCGGTCCGCACCGCTTAAATGCAGACAGCCGTCCGGACTGGTTCTTCGATAAAGAGCAATACGGTGGAATCCTTTGCGATATCGGCAGCCACCAGATTGAACAATTTCTGTATTACGCAGATTGCAAAGATGCGAAAGTCCTTCACAGCAAAGTCGGCAATTACAATAACCCGGAACATCCGGAATTGGAAGATTACGGCGATGCGACATTGATCGGCGATAACGGAGCCACACAAATTTTCAAAGTCGACTGGTTTACACCGGACGGACTCACGACATGGGGAGATGGCCGTACATTCATCACCGGCACGGAAGGCACGATTGAAATCCGTAAATACGTAGACGTTGCCCGGGAAGAAACCGGCGACCATCTGTATTTGGTCAATAAGGAAGGCGAGAAGCATTTTAGCCTGTCTGGAACCGTCGGATTCCCGTTTTTCGGTGAATTCATCAAAGACTGCATAAACCGTACAGAAAATGCGATGACTCAAGCGCATGCATTTAAAGCGGCAGAACTATGCCTGCTTGCACAGCAGCAAGCAGTTGACCCCACAAAATAAAAACCGTTTAAGCCAGCTGCACTATGCAGTTGGCGTTTAAATGGTCTAGTCAAAAAGGTTTATTTTCGGAAGATTGTAAAAAACGCTTGCTTGATTAAGCGCTTTCATATATATTGTTAGTTATATAGTTTGTTGGCTAAACAAATAATATATTTTTTATAGCCTTCTGGAAATAAAACAGATTTTTAAAAGGATCAATTTGAAAGCGTCTTCATTTAAAAGCTTGAAAATTTACTGGCAATAAACATCATTCTAGGGAAGAAAAGAGGAGATTCGATGACAACTGCAGCAAGCACTGTGAAAGGACAATATCATAATGCGAAACTTTGGCAGATCGGCTTTTTCACTTTAAACAATACGGCGACCAATATGTATATGTTCATTTTGGCATTTGTCAGCTATTACGCTACTGGCATTGCCGGTTTAACAGTAGTGGCAATCAGTACGATTTTAACGTTCATGCGTGTATTCGATGGAATAACAGATCCGATTATCGGCTTTATCATCGATAAAACCGAATCGAAATTCGGCAAGTTCCGTCCGATGATGATTATTGGGAATATCATTTTAGCCGGTTCCATCCTGATCATGTACAATTTCACCCACCTGCTGCCAGAATCGCTGCAAATGTTATTCTTCATTTTAATCTACGCGATTTACATCGTTGGTTATACGATGCAGACTGCATGTACAAAAGCAGCGCAGACGGTTTTGACAAATGATCCGAAACAGCGCCCGCTTTTTGCAGTATTTGACGGTGTCAATAACACCTTATTATTGACCGGTGGGCAAATATTTGTCGCTTCCTACCTGGTAGCTAAGCACGGCGGTTTCACCATGTCTCTCTTCACTGAATTGAATACCTATGCCATCATCTTCGGCTTCGTATTCACAGCATTAGCTGTCCTAGGGATCGCAGGTAAAGACCAGAAAGAATTCTATGGTCTCGCAGATTTAACAGTACAGACCAAGTTTCGCGATTACTGGCCTATTTTAAAAGGGAATCGGCCGCTGCAGATGCTGATCATTGCCGCATCCAGCGATAAATTGACATTGAGCGTTCTGCGCCACGCAGTAGTCGTCGTCATGCTATTCGGAATTCTCCTTGGAGATTATGAATTAAGTGGTACGATTTCCATGATCATTATCATACCAACGCTGATTATTACATTCGTAGGTGTAGCGTATGCCCGGAAGACGGATTTGAAAAAAGCGTTTGTCATTTCAACTTGGATCGGCCTTATCTCGTTTGCTGCACTGGTGGTTTTCCTCTTCACCATTGATACGACTGCGATTTCACTTAGCAATATGGGACTTGCCACTATCGGTTTTATCATTTTATATACACTCGGTATGGCCTTCGGAAGCTTGCCGACTGCACTCGTCAATCCGATGATTGCCGATGTATCCGACTATGAAACGTTTAAGTCCGGCCGTTATGTCCCGGGAATGATTGGTACCTTGTTTTCCTTCGTTGATAAATTAATTTCTTCGCTGGCTCCTGCACTGGTTGGAGTAGCGGTAGCGATAATCGGCTTTAAAGATGAATTTCCTACAATCGAAGATGAATTGACAACTTCTTTATTCGGAATGACCATTTTCCTGGCGTTCGGAATTCCAGTCCTTGGCTGGATCGCTTCGTTGGTTGCAATGAAGTTCTACCACTTGGACAGTAAGAAAATGGCTGAAATCCAAACTTCTATTGCAGATGTGAAAGAAAAAGCAGAGCAGGCAAAAGCTGCAGCTGCTCCAGTATATATTGAAACTGAAAAAGAAAGAGATCCACTGAATGCATTTCCAAACCCTGAGTGATGAAAACTCCGCGCCTTGAAAAAGGGCGGAGTTTTTTTGTATCATTTTTACGGAATCTTTGCCTTCTATCTGTGAGTCTTCTATCATGGAAGTAATCTATTGGAAAGTGGGGGGATTTAATGTACGAATTGACGAAAAAACGCACGAAAGCAGTTATGGTTGATTCGGTCGTTTCGACAGTGGTGACGGCAGCTTTGGAACCGGTTTTGCGTAAAAAGATCAAGAATGAGACGTTCCTTCAAGTGGTGCTGCCCACAGCCGTTTTCTGGGGGCTTGAATATGCGCAGCTTCGCCTGAAAGGGCAGACGCTTGGCCAAAAAGCATTCGGCATTAAAGTGGAAAGCGAAGACGGTGGCGACTTGACAGATGCCCAGATTTTGAAACGTGTTGTGCACCGAGATACGATCGGTCCGCTTGCTTATTTGCGCGACCGCCAAAAATACGCAGATTCCCAAGGCGAGAAATTCCCTCACGATGCTTATGCGAATACGTTCGTAAAAGAACAATGAAAAAGCGAAACGGCTCCGGAAAATTTCCGTGGCCGTTTTTTTGCGGGTTCTTCAAGCCGTAAAACTATTTCTCCAATTGTCAGCTGATTATAATGAAGGAAAATAAGAAGGGCGGTGCAGAAAATCATGAAATTGTACAAGGAATTGGCGGAATGGTGGCCACTCATGTCGCCGCATACGGAATATGAAGAAGAAGCTGCAATTTATGCGGAGATCATTCAACGCCATCACCCGGGTGTGAAAAAAGCTGTGGAGTTTGGATCAGGCGGGGGCAGCAACGCATTTTATCTGAAACAGCATTTTCCAATCGTCTTGGCGGATCTTTCGCCCAATATGCTCGCTGTCAGCCAGCAGTTGAACCCGGAATGCGAACATCTGCAAGGCGATATGCGCACTTTGGATGCAGGAGCAGATTATGATTTGGTTTTCGTCCATGACGCCATCACGTATTTTAAGGAACCGGATGATTTGCTGGCCGTTTTTCGGAATGCAGGACGACATTTGAATCCGGATGGTCTGTTGCTCATCACGACCGACCAGTTCACGGAAACTTTTTCAGGCGGCACCCATCATGGAGGAATCGATAAGGATGGCCGCGGTATGCGATATTTGGAATGGACCTATGACAGCGATCCCGACGATCATAGGACGGAAACGCATTACCTTTATATGATGAGAAATGAGGACGGAAAGGTTTTTACTGAATCGGATAGCTCGCAATCCGGTTTATTTTCCATGCCGGAATGGAAAAGCCTTTTAAAAGAGGCAGGATTTATCGCAACATTTGAACCGGTGCATTACTCGACAGAGCCTGGAGAATATTATGCGATTGTTGCAAGGCTAAGTGAAGGCGCAGTATAACGAGGGGAAATCCTAAAAAAAGCAGCATGGAACGGCTCTCGCCACCCATGCTGCTTTCGGTAATTATAAAGGCTTGCGCCCGTTTGTAGTTGAATCATTATCCTCATCAATATCCGCTACTTCACGGCGAGTCGTTTCTGTGACTTGTTCCGTATCTTGGACTTTGCGCTTCCCAACGACGATTTCTTCAGAAACGACATCCGTTTTCGAAACTTCCACACGCTCTTCAGAAACTGGAATGTGGATGTTGTCTCCGTCCTGGTAAGCGTCTTTCCCTGTCAATCCGCCAGTAGTGGTTGAATCTGTCGCTTCATTTACAGGGCGGCGTTCAATGTATACTTCTTCGCGTTCTACTGGTACTTCAATCGTTTGCGTGTCTTCAACGACATGCTTTCCGACATTGACTTCACCGGTTTGAACGCGTTCTTTATCCACTTTCAAATGCTCTTCATGCAAGCGAAGGCGCTCTTCGTCTGTTGTTGAAGCATCTGTTCCATTTGTGAAAGTAGAGCTCGCGCCGCCGGTATTTGCGCGTGATTCGCTGTAGCGGTCATAAGACGGCCCATATTCGCTGTCTACATATAGCAGAATTTTTCCATTTTCAACTTCGCGTTTATAAACATCGGACTCATCCGAATCAATTCCCATCGTATCGAACGCTTCATATGATGAAGATTCCCCTGCTAATGTGGAAATGAATCTTCCCATGAAGCCTTGATCTTCCTGCGTATCCAGTTTCACATCTGTTTGCCCTTTAATCATGGATAGCTGATCTTCATCTTGAGCAATCACGTACATATCTTCTTCTCGATAACCTTGAGATTTCAGTTCTGTGATTTTGCTTAATACTTCTGCCTGTACATCAAAAGTTCCGATAAATGTATTTTCACGTTTAGCCATTATTAAATTCCTCCTGTGCAAAATTGGATTCCTGTAAAGTAAGGTACTGCTAGTGTACCCCCGTTCTTTCAAACCCTAAACATTTCAGGGTGTAAATAGGGGCTAAGGAATAGGGAATCAGCCCAATTTACGGGAGGTTTAAATGGCAGCTGAGCCCTTGGGGGAGTAAGCTTATGTATTTTTTGTGACTTATGTGTTTTTCAGGTTTGAATACTAGAAAAATAAGGAATGGAAAAGTACAATTATGATTAAGAGGCTGCAACGGTTCAGCCATCATTTTAGTTAAGGGAGTTGAAGGTGATGAAATTGGGAACAGTTCGAGGGTCAAGCATGATTGTCAAAACGGCACGCAGCCTGGTTGAGGAAGGCTGGTCATTCATAGTGGATGAATTCGATGTCATTATTAAAGCAGAGCACAAGGCTACCGGTGAAGCTGTGTCTTTCAACTCCATGGGAACATTGAAGCGATGGATGTATGAAAAAGCGTTGAGCTACTAAATAAATCGATTTAAAGAAAGGGCCGCTGGGGATTCAGCGGCCCTTTCTATGTGTAGTTTTATAACGGCAATAAGGTTAGGCGAAGTTCAATTTATTCAAGCGCATAGCCTGGGCTAACGTGTTATGAATTTCGATGTTGGTAAACTTGAGGCCTAATTGAACGGCTGTTTGAGCAATATCCGGGCTGATTCCTGATAAAGCGGTCCGTACGCCAATCAAATTCAGTCCGTCAATCAACTGGAAAATCTGGTGAGCAACCATCGTGTCGATGATCGGAACGCCGGATAAATCAATGAAGAGCTTGTTTAAGCGTTGTTCAGCACATTGCGCCAGTGCCTTTTCAAAAATGATATACGCGCGATACGTATCGATTTCACCGACTAGCGGAAGAAACCCGATGTCATGTGCCAGTGAAATGACAGGGGCACTCATCTCGACGATCATTTCCCGTTGCGCATTTAACCGAGTTTTCGTCGCAAGTGAATGCTGGAGAGTAAACTCCAGAATAATCCGGTTGATCGTTTCAACAACCCCGCGATTCCATGCCGCGACTTGTCTGATCGAAAGCACATCTAAATTCGCCTCGGTGTATTCCTCAATTACATCCAGGTATTGCTGCTGGGTTCTGAAAAACTCCTCGATGATTTCTTCAAGCGGAGTCGTTAAGTGGGCTTCATCTTTGGCGATGGTTTTAATCCAGTCCTGGAAATCCTCTATGCATTCCGTGTCTTCTTTTTCAAACATGCCGCAAAACTTTACATGAAATGCATGATTTTGTGCTTTTACACGTTTAATGGTTTCCGGATCTGTTGCCCCGTAAACACCGTCTTTTGATTTATCTAGAGATTCATACCATTGTTCTGTCAGGAAATCCGTTTTGCTGCACAGGAACTCGTGCAGTTTTTCGTCTCTCATCATTTCTTATTCCGCCTCCGTCATTTCTTTTCGCTTCATTTCTCTGCACTCTTACAGGATGCAGTTGAATTGCATTCTGAAAAAATGGCTTTGAGGCTTATTGTAATATAGAATACCCACTCAAATCAAAATATCTAGTAAAAGGGAGGGGGAAAATAAAAAAGTCCAGCAGAATGCCGAACTTTTAAATGTGGAAATTTGTTTTTAGGATAGTCGGTTCATTTGCTAAATGGGATTGATCTCGAGAGATTCTTCGCTGATCTCTCCAACAATTTCCTCTAGAATATCTTCCATCGTTACAATGCCTGCCGTCTGCCCGTTTGTTGCTGTAACGATCGCCATATGGGTGCGGCTTTGCTGCATTTTGTTCAACACTTTTTGAATTGGCGTGTTTTCCGGAAAGCTTGGCATTTTGTGCAGCAGTTCATCCGGTTCTTGAACGCGTCCAGCGGCCATTCCGGTCAACAATTCTTTCGTATTGATAAATCCAAGCATTTGATCTTTGTCGTCAGATTCAGTCACCGGATAGCGGGTGTATTCGTGCTGATCCAGTACGCTGAAAAACTCTTCGCGTGATAGTCCTCGATCGACCGTGACGATGTTCTCGCGGGGAATCATGATGTGCTTCACAATGCGCTCATCAAATTCGAAAATATTCTTTAGATACGTTAATTCGGTTTGGTTAATTTCACCGCTTTTATAGCTTTCAGCCATAATCAATTTAAGTTCTTCTTCAGAATGCGCTTCTTCGTGTCCGGCAGGCTCTACTTTGAAGAGTTTAAGGAAAAGGCGCGCTGAGCCGTTCATGAGCCAAATAAATGGATTCATGATCTTCCCGAACCAGTAAAGAGGCGGTGCAAGAAGCAAGGTCATTCTTTCCGCAAATTGAATCGCTAAGGTTTTGGGCGCGAGTTCGCCGATGACAACGTGCAAAAACGTGACAATTCCAAGCGCAATTGCATACGAAAGAGCTGTCGCTAAAGCTTCCGGTACGTCAAAATAGTCGAATGCCGGATGCAGCATTTTTTCAACTGTCGGTTCCCCCAATGCCCCAAGAATCAAAGCGGTCACGGTGATTCCGAGTTGGCAAGCCGACAGGTAGTAATCGAGATTGTTGGCTACTTCTTTTGCGCGTATGGCCTTTTTATGGCCTTCTGAAATAAGTTGGTCGATTCTTGACATCCGCACTTTTAAAATAGCGAATTCAGCACCGACGAAAAATGCAGTCGCGAGAATCATCAGCGCGACGAGCAGCAGATTAATGATTATTTGTCCTTCCAATATGGCTCCCCTGTAACAGGGGATTCACCTCCATTAAATAGTCAAAAGCAGGATAGGCATTCAGATTTATTCAGGTTCTCGATGGAACATAACTTGTTTAATTTGTTGATTGTCCATTTCGGTGACGGTCCACAATGAGTTTTCTTTCCTCAGCGTATCGCCGGTTTGAACTTCCCCGACACTCTTGTAATGGACCCAGCCGCCAATCGTATCAATATCTGCGCTTTCCTCAAAAGTCAGGCCGAAACGCTCTTCAAGATCTCTCAGTAGAACCCGTCCGTTAATCAAATACTGATGTTCACCGATCTGGTCAATTTCAGGCTGTTCATCTTCATCGAATTCATCGCGGATTTCCCCGACGATTTCTTCCAGAATATCTTCCAATGTCAGCATTCCGGCAGTTCCGCCGTATTCATCTGCGACAATGGCGATGTGGACACGCGCGTGCTGCATTCGCAGCAATGCGTTCTGCAATCCGGTCATTTCAAAAATGGTCGGAACTTCAAGGACAAAATCCTGCAATTGCCACGGGCGGCCCGCTACGATATGCGGAAGCATTTTCTTTGCGCTGACGAAACCGATGATGCTGTCTTTGTCTCCGTCTTCGGTCACTGGGTAGCGTGTGTAATTGTTTTCATCCAGTATTTGGACAATTTCTTCAAGCGGCATATCTTTATCCAACGTAATAAGTTCAGTACGAGGGACCATAATGTCTTTCGCAGCACGTTCATCGAATGTGAAGACGTTTTCCATATAAGACAACTCAGTTTCGTTCAATTCGCCTCCTTCATAGCTCTGCGCCATGACAATCTTTAACTCATCTTCCGAGTAGGCTTGGTCGTGTCCGGCAGGCTGAACGCCGAATGCTCTTAAAAGAATCCGGGCAGCACCGTTTAATAGCCAGATAAAAGGCTTCAATGCTTTACCAAACCAGAAAAGAGGAGGGGCAAGCAATAACGACATTTTCTCTGCATATTCGATCGCTAATGTTTTCGGTGCCATTTCACCAAGCACCACGTGCAAGTATGTGACAAGCAAAAACGCAATCGCGTAGGAAGAGGCAGATGCAACCGCATCTGAAACGGAAAGAAATTCAAATATTGGATACATCAAACGTTCAACTGTCGGCTTACCAAGGGCACCGAGTCCAAGTGCCGTCACGGTGATTCCGAGCTGGCAAGCTGAAAGGTAGTAATCCAAGTCGCTGGCGACTTTCTTTGCAGTAATCGCTTTTTTATTGCCTTCTGCAATTAGCTGATCCAGGCGTGAGATGCGAATCTTAACAACCGCAAATTCCGAGCCGACAAAAAATGCCGTCAGCGCAAGTAATAGTACCAATAACCCTAAATTCAGTATCGTAATTATGTCCACTTATGTTCCCTTTTAAAAGGGATTCACCTCCGAAATTAGTTACAGCAGAGCGAGCAGGGAGGCAATGGCCACCAATTTGCTCTCAAGTGCTTTGCTGATTTGCACTTTGACATGAGCCGGTGCATCTTTCATTTGTTCCTCTAAGCGGATGATTTTTTTCTGCAGACAATCGAATTCTTCATATACGTCTTCAGCGAGCACTTCAGTTTCCGGCAGCCTGCTCGAATCGAGCAGTTCTTTAATCTCGGCAATCGACAGCCGCTGTTTTTTCAACTGGTGAATCCGTTCGAGCGTTTGAAGGGCTGAATCGGGATAAAGCCGGTAATTCTTTTCCGAGCGCTCAACTGACAATAACCCGCGATTCGTATAATAATCGATTGTTCTGGTCGATACTCCGCTTAATTGTGCAATTTCGCCAATCTTCATTAATCCCTTCCCAATGCAAACGCCTCCTTTTTTTGAAATTAAAAATAGTTTAGCACGAGAGCCTAAAAACCATACAGTGACACGTTCCGGTTTATCGAAAAAATGATTCCTTTTTCTTTACAAGCCGACATTGTTTCGACATTTTTTTGCAAAGCTAAGAAAAAACTCCGGGCAGCAGAATTTCACACTTTCGCTGCCCAGATTTCGATTTCTATTTTTATTTCCGGCCATCCCAGTTCCGTAATGTAGCCGACAGTCATCGCAGGGTAATTATTTCCGAATAGTGCAGACCATTCGCCGTACATGAAATCCCAATCGATTTTTTCAGTTGCCCAAATATTCACTTTGATGATGTTATCTGCTGAAAGTTCCTCTGATTCCAAGACAGCTCGAATATTGTGGAATGTATTAGTGATTTGCGTTTCCAGGCTTTCTGGCAGCTTTCCGTTTTGATCCACACCGATTTGCCCGGAAGTCACGTACAGTTCAGCGTTTCTAGGGATTTTCGTAATATGTGTGTAGTTGCCGACAGGCTCAGAGACGCCGGCTGGATTTTTTCGTGTGATTTTATCGTTTGCCATTTCATTGCTCCTCACTTATATGGAAATAAAATAATTTCGATGTTACTAGCTTTCTTGAAAACCATGGCCAATCCCTTTTTTTTGAAGGTCGTATTCCTCATTAACATACGGAATTCCCCAAAAAAATATTTTATTTTTAAAAAAAGTGATCTAAACCATTTCTTCCTGCGTTTTGTTGGCAGTACAAAAAATTAAACAGGAAAAAAGGAGATGTTTTAGATGAAAATGAACAAACTATTAGTAGCTCTTCCATTAACCCTTTCATTATTGGTGCCGACAGCGGCATTGGCAGACGGACATGAATCACATTCAGCACCGGCTTCAGCTTCAGCAATGGAAGCGGGTACGGCAACACCAGCGGCAGAACTTCGGATCGCATTGGATACGGTATTGACGGAGCATGCTTTCCTGGCAGTTGAGGCGATGAGAAAAGGCGTAGATGGCGCTGAAGATTTTGATCAGGCTTCTGGAGCGCTTCTTGCAAACGCCGATGATTTAAAAGCGGCAGTCGCTTCTGTTTACGGTGACGAAGGTGCAGCGCAATTCGATGAAATCTGGAAATCGCATATCGGCTATTTTGTTGATTATGTAACAGCGACTGCGAAAGAGGACCAGGCTGGAAAAGACAAAGCCTTGGCAGATTTGGAAGAATACAAGAAAACACAATCGGACTTTTTCGACGCAGCGACTGAAGGTCGTTTACCGGCAGCAGCTGTTCAAGAAGGATTGGATATGCACGTGGATCAATTAGTAGAAGCTTTTGATGCTTATGTAGCTGGTGATTTTGAAACAGCGTACGCACTTGAACGCGAATCGATCCATCACATGAGCATGTTCGCAGAAACTTTGTCTGTAGCGATCGCAGACCAGTTCCCGGAGAAATTCGATAATACGAATCCGGATACACCGGCTGTTGACTTACGTGCTCAATTGAACATGACCTTTACAGAGCATGCCGGCTTAGCGGCAATGGCGATGCAGGACGGAGCAGACGGAGCTGAAAGTTTCGACCAGGCATCTGCCGCGCTGCTTGCGAACGCTGACGATTTAACTGCAGCTGTTGCGTCGGTCTACGGCGATGAAGCTGGAGCTCAGTTTGAAGAAATCTGGAAATCACATATTGGCTACTTTGTTGATTACGTAGTAGCGACAGGCGAAGGCAATATGGAAGGCCAGGAAAAAGCGAAAGCTGATTTGGATCAATACATCATCGAACAAGCGGCACTTCTTGATGCAGCCACTGAAGGCCGTGTACCGGCAGATGCGTTAGAAGAAGGCTTGAAAGCACACACGGGCCAATTGTTAGCAGCTTTTGACTCTTACGTTGCAGGAGACTTCGATGCCGCTTATAACTCGATTCGTGAAGCATATGCGCATATGTCAATGCCAGCAGCCGGATTATCGGCAGCCATCGTTGACCAGTTCCCGGATCAGTTCGGGGCTGCGGAAATGCCATCTGAAATGCCGGCAACAGGTATGGGCGGAACAGCCGCTTCATCCACAACGCCGTTCCTATGGATCATGGCCGGCTTAATGTTAGCGGCTCTTGCTACAACAGTGGCGGTCCGTTACCGCAAGCAATAAAGAGCAGAAAATCTTAAAAGCAAATCCGGATTTACCGGATTTGCTTTTTTTCTTGCTTGTTATTGACCGTAAAATTAAAGAAGCGGTTGTTCCTGCGAATTTAAAATACGCTCAGTTAAGGAAGAAATACGCCCAGTAGTCGAAAGAATACGCCCAGTTAAGGCAAAAATAAGCCCGGATAAAACCGAGAGTGAAAATAGTCTTAGAAAAGAGTTTCCGCTCGAAGAAGTCGATTCGCTGCTTCAGTCGAGGCTCTCATTACTGTTCGAATGAGGACATAACTTTATTAAAAGCGAAGAAAGTAAAAATCAGCATGAGTCGCAAAGGGGAGCCCTGCGACAATCCCTGCATCGAATCGTTTAAGAAAGAGCGAATGTAACGAACCCGCATCATTGCAAGGGTGGACGCCCGAGAGGCTGCTTCAGCATCCGTCGTATAGAAAATATTCCACACTTTTTTCACCGCATAGACTCGAAGAAAAATACCGCCTGAAAATCTTTTAACTTATCTTCAAGTTATAAAAACGAAGTGCGTCAGGCATTAACAAAAAGAATCAGTAAAACCATAATCCACTTTCTTGGCTAAAGTCCAAGAGAAACCTGATAACCAGAAAAACTTTTAAAAGCAAATAAAAACTGTGGAAGCCCTTTAGATATGCTTCCACAGTTTTTATTTTAACGCTTCTGTTTTCTGTGATTCTTTCAGATCCACATCTACGGAGGAAACGTAGTAGCGCTTGCCTTCGCTTGGCTCGATCGTAATATTCTTGCGGTCGAACAGGGAGACGGTTTCAATTTTCTTCATCTCACCGGATGCAATGTCTTCTTCATAGACGCGGTAGCCGATAATGGCATCGTCCCGTACAGCATGCCACGAAACATTGAAATCAGTTGCAGTGACGTTCTCCGGTGCTTTGGGAGCTGCAATTTCAACTGCCGAGTCGGAGATGAGTTCAGCTGTTACCACCAATCGTTCTTCGTGCGAACCGATATCACGGTTAAAGTCGCCAGTACAAGTAATGAGGTTGATGAACCGTCCGTCTGCATTTCCGAAGATTTCTTCAATCGGTGCTGCATCGGTTTCATAGCTTGCCAGTTTTTGAACTTCAAATACCATTTCCCGGCCTGTTGCATCAAATAGTTTCACTTGATCACCAGGCTTAACGTCTTTCAGCTCGTAGAATACGGCTGGGCCGGTCAAGCTGTCGACATGGCCAGCAAGGACAGCATGTCCTTTAGCGCCAGCTTTGAAACCGGGTTCAAACCAGCCTACTTGATCGACATCTTCTGGGACGCCCATTTCGCCATTTTCAAGGATCCCGGTCGGTTCGATTGCTGCCTCAACTCCGATGGACTCGATTTCGATGCGCGTCGGCTCCATGCCTTTAATGCTTTCTTGCCGTTGTTTTTGGACCATTTCCAGTTTTTCGCGCTGTTCAGGAAAGATGGGGAATTCGGCGATTTTGTCGACAACATTTCCCGCCGTCACTTCTTTTTCACTGTTTTCTTCAAGTTGTACGCTTTCTTCTTTATCCGCCGGGCCATTCGCCAACGGCTTTAAAATGAAAAATAAGGCAGCGACCAAAAAAACGGCGATGCCCATTGTCACAATCTGCTTCATTTTCCATCCCTCCCATTAAAGTAGGAATAGAGAGGGCTAAAAAGCCCTCTCTTATTTCCTGTCATTTATGATTGTTGTTTACTTTGACGATACGTGATAGTTCCTGCGCCAACTAAGATCAATGCGCTTAAAGCTACCCAAAGCATCATCGTGCTGGATTGGCTTTCACTGCCGCCAAATCCGGTAGCGGGCATTTTTTCAGGGGCTGCATTGACAAAGTTCTCAGGGAATTGATCTACAACTGCACCACTTAAGCCTTTGCCGATATCGAACATGATGGCATAGCCAGTGCGGTAAGTCTCGTAGGAAGCTGCATAATCACCAGAAACATATTGCTGGAATGTATCTACTACTGATTTCTCGTGTGCCGCAACAGCAGCAATCGTTTCTTCAAGCGGCATGCGGTCTTCAGTCGCTGTGTTTAGGAAAGTACCTAATTCGTTTGCAAATGTATCTGTTAATGTCATGACGGCACCGTCTACAGCTTCCTGATCTTCAGAAGCGGAAGCAGCGGCTAAATTGCCTTGGATTGAAATGTGTTCGTTGTTCCAAAGAGCGGTGAATTGGTTGCTTGCTTCTTCCCCATAGACAGAAGCTAAAGCGCCGCGGAACTCTTCTGTATTCTGGTCTTGTGCCCAATCAGCAAAGTCAAAGTCTGCTGAACCGTTATAGCCTTTTGCCATGCTCAATTGTGCGAGTGCAAAATGTTCTGCCGCAATTCGGTTCACTGTTGAACGGAAATCGCCGGCCGGTGTATTCGGGTCCGTGAACTGGTCAGGGAATTGAGTGGCAATTGCACCGCTGATGGCACTGCCAGCTCCGAAAATCTGCTTAAAGCCTTCAAGATAAGAAGTATAAGCCGCTTCGTATTCACCAGCTACATATAAGTCGAATGTATCTTGTACGAAATCTTCATGCTGGCGCAACGCCTGTTTGGCTCCTTCTTCTGGAAGGTTGCCTTCCGTTGCTGTTGCGAGGAACGTGCCCATCTCGTCAACAAATGACTGGATCTGATCAAGGGATTCTTGCTTCATTTCTTCGTTTCCGTCTTTTACGGCCATTGCATAGTCATCTGTTCCAACATTATGCTTTGCGAAAATTTCTTCGAATGCCGCTCCGCCTTCTTCACCATAAACGGATGCGATGACCGGCTCCATATCGGCTGCGTTTTCATCCAATGCAGCCATGGCCGCTTCGGCTGCTTTATCGCCGTCGTAGATTTTCATCATCGAGTCGACAGCCAGAGCGTAGTGCTCAGACAGCAAACCATCAAGCGTCGCCCGCAATTCATCTCCTGTTGTATCCACGTGCGGGCCATCGTGTGCAAATGCCGTTGCTCCCATTCCTGGCAGCAGCAGCGCTGCCCCTAATACCGGCGCTAAAATTTTTCTCCATTTCATCGTCAACACTCCTCTTTTTTCATTTCTTGCTTACCTAACGGAACCTGTTGGAAAATAGATCACTCTTTTTAAAAAAACTTTTAAAAGTGAACTAAAAAACGAATCGATCCGTTAGAGGAGTAAGAAAGCAAAAAGAAGTAGCTGCGAATAAAAGAATGAAAATGCATCGTTCATTTTCACTCTTCTTATCTTCGAATTCTCGATTCCTTAACTTTATTGTGTTGGCTAACGCTGAGTTATAGTAAGCTTGAGGAATGAAATCTGAATAAAGGGGACCAGTTATGGAGAAAAGTTCAGACTTTGTTCTATATGAACGTGTACGGAACAAAGACAAAGAAGCGCTTGAACAATTATACGACCGCTATGAAAAAATTCTTTTCTCGTTTCTTGTGAAAATGACCGAAGACCGGGATTTGGCAGAAGAAGCGCTGCAGGAAGTTTTTATGAAAGTCTGGCGGGGTGTTGGAGAGTACGATGAAAGCAAAGGGAAATTCACTTCCTGGCTATTCACGATGTCACGGAATGCCGCCATCGATTTGATCCGCAAGAAGAAAAAGCCGTCAGTGGCGCTTGAAGAGGCTGGAGAATTGGTTAGTCCAGCATCGAGTGTGGAAGAAACGGCAGAATGGCAGGAAAAGAAAGAACAGATTCAATTGGCTGTAAAAGATTTATCTGCCGAGCAGCAAAAAATGGTCCAGTTGTTTTATTTTAAAGGATACACACATGAAAAAATCTCTGAGCTATGCGAGGTTCCGCTTGGGACCGTCAAAAGCAGGATACGGCTCGCTTTGAAAAAACTGAAAGGGACTTTGCATGATATGCAGGAAAGGGGGGACTCACCATGGCGAAACTGAATTGTGACCACGTCATCGATTATTTGAACGGAACGCTCAGTAAAGAAGAACAGCTTGAATTTGAACAGCATTTGAAAACCTGTACGGATTGTCAGGAAATCATTGAAATGACGGGCGATCTCCCTTACCTTGCAGATCCTGTCGATCCACCTGCCGGGATGAAAGCCAGAATCTTGTCTACTGTCTTCGAAGAAGAGCAGAAGAAATCCGAAGAAGTGAAGCGGGGAACCCGCTCCGCTTATCACACAAAAAGCGGTGAAAAAGAAGAATAGATGGCCGGTGCTGATTGCGGCTGCCTTGTTCGTATCGCTGCTCGGCAATGGCTATGCCTTGCTGAAGCTGTCGGAACAGCCGGAAACCGGCGGGGAGATGGCCTTCCAATCCATCGATCTTCAGCCGAATGAAGTATTTGGCGGAACGGCGAAAGCCGCAATCATCCGGGAAGAGGAGTCGCTTGAATTGGTCGTGCAAGCCGAACAATTGGAAGCCCTTGAAGGTGAACAAGTCTATCAGATTTGGCTCTTGAAAGAAGGCAAACCGATTCCGGCAGGAGCCTTTACTCCGAGTGCCAATGGAGAAGGGAATGCGTATTACAGTCTGGAAGACAATACCGAAGACTGGGATACGATCGCAATTACGCTCGAACCTCAGGCTGGCAATGCCTCGCCGCAGGGAGAAATCGTCTTGAGCTCCGAGATTTAAGAATAGAAGGAAGAAACGGACACTCCATTCATGGGGTGTCCGTTTTTTGGATTTAATTCCTTGGCAGATCTACAAGACGCTTGCGTTTTCATTGCAGAGAAAGGGGTATGGCAAAAGCAACAAAACATTCTCTACCTGAGGAGGAGTTTAAATGGCAGACAAAAAATCCAGGCAAGGCCTCACCGTTGTCATCACCGGTGCTTCAAGCGGCTTTGGCAAAGGGATGGCGAAGCGGCTTGCAGCAGAAGGCGCGAATGTCGTCTTGGCGGCCCGGCGGACGGAGCTGATCGAGCAGCTGGCGGAAGAGTTGGGGCAGAATGCAGTTGCTGTTACGACGGATATCAGTATCGAAGGCGATATGGAACGGCTGATGGATACAGCGCTTGCGGATTTTGGAAAAGTGGATGTCTGGATTAATAATGCAGGGCTCGGAATTATCGGTTCATTCACGGAAATTCCACTAGCGGATCAGATGCGGCTCGTCCAGGTGAATCTCATGGGAACGATGTACGGCAGCCGCTTTGCTTTAAAGCAATTTAAGCAGCAAAGCTACGGAACATTGATCAATCTCTCTTCTTTTGTCACAAGTGTTCCGCTTCCATTCGGAGCCGCCTATACGGCGACCAAATACGGAATTTCGGGGCTCAGCAAAGGCTTGTATCAGGAAATGCGGCTGGATGACTGGAAGGACATCCAAGTTTGCGTGGTTCATCCGTGGGTGACGGATACGCCTTGGACCGAACATGCCGGAAATTACAGCGGACATGCCATTGAAATTGGTCCAGCTGACGACCCGGAAGAAGTCATCGAAGAGATTCTCGGGCTGATCGATAATCCGCAAGAAAGTCTGGAAATCGGCTTTAAAGTAAAAGGCACAGCGATCATACACAAATTGATGCCGGACACTGTCGAGAAATTGGATGGCCATTTTCTGGACCGGATGCTGAAAAGTTCACCGCCTGCTGAACCGACATCCGGCAGTTTGTTCGAACCGCGTATGGAAGGAACCGAAGTCTCTGGCAAGATGCGTGAACGTTTCCGCAATAAATAAGCGGCAAGGAGGAAATCGCATGGCTGAAAATGAAAAAAGGCAGGGTTTGACGGTTGTTATTACCGGTGCTTCAAGCGGTTTTGGAAAAGGGGCAGCGAGGCAATTGGCGGCTGACGGAGCGAATGTGGTTCTCGCTGCCCGCCGAACTGCATTGTTAGAGGAATTGGCCAATGAACTGGGTTCGAATGCCATTGCCGTTACCACAGACGTCAGCAAGGAAAAAGATATGAAGCATCTTTTTGAGACGGCGCTATCCACTTTCGGGAAAATCGATGTCTGGATTAATAACGCAGCGGTGGGGGCGATCGGCCCTTATACGGAAGTGCCAGGGAAGGACATGGCACGCGCAGTTGAAATCAATGTCATCGGTACGCTGATTGGCAGCCATTATGCACTGCGCCAGTTTAAGCAGCAAGGACATGGCACCTTGATCAATATCGGTTCGGTCGCAGGAAAAGTGCCTTTCCCGTACTATACTCCCTATAGTACGACGAAATTTGCAGTGATCGGGTTAACGGCTTCCCTTTATCAGGAAATCGAATTGGAAGGCCATCAGAATATTCATGTCTGCATGGTCCATCCATGGGCGACCGACACGCCGTGGTTTCTGCATACGGCCAACTACACAGGGCACGAAGCGGAAATGAAGCCGATGGACGAACCGGAACCGGTCATTGAGGCGATCATCAGCCTGATCGATGACCCGCAGGAATCCATTGGAGTAGGAACGAAAGTGAAAGGAACCGCGTTGTCGCGGAGCCTCATGCCGAAACTGACCGAAAAGATGAATTCGGTGCAAGTAAAGAAAGTGATAGAAGATGCGCCGCCAGCGCCGCCGACATCCGGCAGTCTGCACGAACCGCTTGAAATCGGCACTGAAGTCTCGGGGGAATCCGAAAACGCATGAAGCTGGAAGATTGACCAAATAAAAAACGAGCCGAACGGGTTCGTTTTTTATTTGGGATGAAAAAATAATGGCTGGTTATAAAGGCCTTAATGGCAGTTGGGAATCCTTAGCATTTAGACTCAGTCATCCAGGAGGCAACTAGTTATTTAACGGACTAATGGCGGGAATTGGCTATACATTCGAACAGCCAGATTGAACGGCTGTTACTTTTAGCGAGAGATGGTAGTATGAACGGTAGCGGTTATTTTTACGTAATCGGCAATGACGCAATGGGAGTGGTAATGGGTGAAAGAAGCGATTATCAAAAGAAATAATGTACGGATTATAGGGGAAGGAAAGCAGACACTGGTATTTGCCCATGGATTTGGATGTGATCAATATGTATGGAATCGTATTGCGCCAGCATTTGAAGGCCGATACCGAGTGGTGCTTTTCGATTATGTAGGATCGGGAAAAAGCGATAAATCGAAATACTCGACGGAACGCTACAGTACGCTGCACGGCTATAAACAGGACCTATTCGATTTATGCGACGCCTTGGATCTTCGGAATGTAGTCTTTGTCGGCCATTCCGTCAGCAGCATGATCGGCATGCTGGCATCGAACGAACGTCCGGAATTGATCACGAAACTGATAATGATTGCGCCTTCGCCTTATTATATGAACGAGGAAGGTTATCGAGGCGGGTTTGAACCAACTGATATCGATGAATTGCTTGATATGATGGAAGTGAATTATAAGGAATGGGCGAAGTATTTGGCGCCTGTCATCATGCAAAATAGCGACCGGCCCACTTTAACAGACGATTTCGAAAGTATTCTTTGCTCGAATGATCCTGTCATTGCGCGCCAATTTGCAGAAGTTACATTCAAGTCCGATATGCGGGAAGAGCTGGGGAAAGTGAAAGTTCCGACCTTGATCCTGCAGACTCAATTTGATGCGATTGCACCGGTTGAAGTCGGGCGCTACGTAAATGCTAAAATTGAAAACAGCCGACTGGTTCTCATGGAAGCCAAGGGACATAATCCGCATTTAAGTGATGCAGAAGAGACCATCGCTCACATCCAGGCGTATTTGAAGGAATAGAGGCGAGCGAGATGGAGGAACGGTTAAATCAGGCACCCTTCGGTTACCTGGTAATGGACCACGAATGCCGGATTATCGAAGTGAACGAAGAGATGAAAAAGATAATCGGAAAAGATGCAGTTCCGGAGCATGTACATCAACTATTGACGGTTGCTTCGATGGTTTATTTCCAAACTTATTTTTTGCCGGCCATCACTTTACATAAAAAAGTCACTGAAATGTCCCTCACCATCAAAAGCCAGAAAGGGCCTATCCCGGTTTTGATGAATAGCGTTGAGCGGAATGGCTTTTTTGAATGTGCGTTGATCGAAATGAGCATCCGGGGTGAATACGAGAAGGAGCTGCTTTTGGCAAAGCAAAAGGCCGAAAGAATCAATCAGGAATCGGCGGAAGCTTATGCAAAGCTTCAGACTCTTCTTTCGGAAGTGGAAATGAAGCAGCTGGAACTCGAAAAGCTTAATAGCGGCTTGAAGCATCTCGCAAACACGGATCCTTTAACCGGCTTGAAAAATCGGCGCTATTTGGAAAAGGAAATGGATAATTTAATTGGGCGGGCACGAGAAGGATTGCCGCTCGCTGCATTGGTGATCGATATCGATTTTTTCAAGAACGTCAATGATACATATGGCCATCATATAGGGGATTTGGTGCTCCGTGAACTGGCTGATAAATTGCGGAGCGAAGCAGAAGCCTTTGGCATTGTAGCAAGACTTGGCGGAGAAGAGTTTATCATCGTATTGCCCGGGTTTGACCACTTGCAGGCAAAAAGCTTAGCGGAAGAGATCCGAATGCGTGTGGAGCAGGATGAATGGGCCCATGCAGCAATCACTGTCAGTATCGGCCTTGCATCTTTTTCGGAAAAAGATAACGGCATCACATTATACAGCCGGGCAGATAAAGCCTTGTATGCTTCGAAAAAGGGCGGCCGCAATCGGGTGACGGCATTTTAAAAATAGAAGGTGTGGGTGGCTGGTCAAGCTTGCTTGCAGACGGTTTAATTTCTTTTAAATAAAAGTATGCCGTGAACCTGAAAGGCGGTTATAATGGATTCAAAACACTACTGAATTCAAACCATGGGGGATCAGGATGGATAAAGAAATTAAAATGCTAGGCAAACGGGTGGAAGAAGAACGCTATGTCATCGCTGAATTGATACAGGAAGAAGTTTCTAAAGACATCAGTTTTGAAGAAGCGAAAGAATACGCTGGTTTTATCGATGCAGTCACTGAATTCCGCGCAGGCTTTATCGGTTTGCTTGCCCAGTCATTTGAACATTTTTTGGATCCGCAAACAGCTTACGATGAAATTTCTGTTTGGGGAGAAAAAACCGGGAATTATTTTCTCGATCAAAATATGGCGCTTGATGCTGCTTTGGCAGAAACATCTCTTTACCGAAAGCATATCGGCAAGATCATTAAGACCGAAGCGCTGCGCAATCAAATCAAGCTCGAGCACCTTTTTGAAATTATGGAGTATTTCCATACACTTTTGGATCACGCGGCGTATTCCTATAGCTTTGCCTATATCAATTCATACCAGAAGAGCTTGAGCGATGCGCGGGATGAATTCATGAAATTGTCTGCCCCGGTGGTGCCTGTCAACGATCAAATCGCTATTTTGCCATTGATTGGAGAAATTGATATCGATCGGGCTCAGTACATATTGGAAAAGACCTTACTGGAAGCCAGCCGTTTAAAAATCTCAACCTTGATTATTGATTTGTCCGGGGTCATTAAAGTCGATGCGGTAGTAGCGGAGCAGATTATCCGAGTGACCCAGTCATTAAGGCTGGTTGGCGTGCACAGCATGCTGACCGGCATCCGTCCGGAAATGGCACAGACGATGATCAGCCTGGGAATCGATGTCAGCCAGCTTTCGCTTGGCGGCAGCTTGAAACAAACGTTTAAAAAACTTACTGCCAATCCATAAAAAACTGCTGAAGCATCAAGCTGCTTCAGCAGTTTTTTCGTTGAATGAAATGGATTTAAAGTTTAGAAAGATTAGCTGGACTTTCCGAAAGCACGTGCTGAAGAGCTTGCTGTTCCTGCTCATTCAATGGGATCATTGGCAAACGCACACCGCCAACTTCTATGCCGCTTAAGTTCAAGGCTGTTTTTACAGGCACCGGGTTTGGCGCCGCAAATAACGCATGCATCACCGGCAAGAGTTTACGGTGAAGAGCTGCCGCTTCTTGGACATTGCCGCCTTTGAACAGGGTAATCATTTCTTGCATATCGTTCCCGATAATATGGGCTGCAACCGAAACGATGCCTTGTCCGCCGATTGAAAGCATTGGCAAGGTCAAGCCGTCATCTCCGCTGTAAACCGCAAAGTCAGCTGGTGTATTTTCAATAATTGCCGCTGCTGCATCCAGATCGCCGCTGGCTTCTTTTATCGCCACGATGTTTTTGATGGCAGACAGGCGAATGGTGGTTTCAGGAGACAGGTTCACGACACTGCGCCCTGGAATATTATAAAGCATCACAGGCAGGAACGTTGAAGCGGCGATTGCTTGGAAATGCTGGAACATGCCTTCCTGGGAAGGTTTATTGTAATATGGGGTCACGAGCATGACGCCGTCCACGCCGATTTCTTCTGCTGCGCGCGTGAGCGAAAGCGAAGAACGCGTATCGTTAGAGCCTGTGCCTGCAATGACCGGGATGCGTCCGTCGGTTATTTTAACCACAAACTTAAATAGCTCAATTTTTTCATCCGTTGACAGCGTAGGAGATTCACCGGTTGTACCGGCTACGACTAGCGCGTCCGTGCCGTTCGCGATCAAATGCTCCACTAGTTTTTTGGTTGCCTGAAAATCTATATCACCTTGTGCGTCGAATGGCGTCACCATTGCTGTCACTACTTGTCCGAAATTCATCGTACCACCCTTTTCTCATTTTTTTGGTTTGCTTTTAGAGGTAAACGGGTCGGTCTTTAACAAACAAAAAGCAGCAACGAGGGTCTCGTTGCTGCCATAGAAACAATGTCATGCGCTTGTTTCTTTGTGTCAGATAGCCCTCCATATAGTTTCCTATATGACAGTTCAGCATTTATTCAATGCAGAACCAGCGATAGCCAGTATGAGCCTTTCATCGCTTCGGCAAATTCCCCTTTCAGCAAACGTCAACGGATCCCATACTCCTCGGTAAGCGTACTGATGGTCTTTGCACCTCTATCCTCACCCGGAATATCCGGGCAAGAAAATATTGAATTAGCTAGACCATATCAAAAATAATGGAATATTGCAAGCCATGCTGACTTGATTTAGTTAAAAAGAAAGGAGCTGTGTTATGGAAGAACAGCGGAGAGACAAGGAATTAACTATCCAAACGTCGGAAATCCAGCAAGGGTTTCCCGAATCGGTTCATCACAATCGCTATGAACCGACGCCTTATTCGCTTCTTGATAAATTGTTCGACCGGTACTCCTTATCTTCTTCGGATCGGCTCGTCGATTTTGGCAGCGGAAAGGGCGGTTGAACTTTTACGTTCATCACCGCTTTGGAGCCCAAACTGCCGGAATAGAAATGGATCCTGATTTTCATCAGCAGGCGCAAGAAAATTTACAGGCTTATGAAAAGAAACGGAAGACAGGAGGAAGCATCCGATTTATCTAGTGTTTGGCTGAAGAATACAAGGTGGAAGAAACAGATAATAAATTCTATTTCTTCAATCCCTTTTCTGTTCAGATTTTCATCGCGGTTGTCAATAACATCATGAAATCATATGAACAAAGAGCAAGGGAAATAGACTTGATCTTATTTTTTCCTTCTGATGACTTTATCGGTTATTTGGCGCAGCGGACTCCGTTCGAAGTGGCTGAAGAAATTGAATTGCCTTCTTCCGGAAAGAATCTTCGGGAACGGTTCTTGATATATCGGCTTTCCGTGTATTGATTTGAAAACTTGTAAATAGGGGTATAACGGGAGAAAGAGGTTGTTGAAGGAGTGGTTTGATGAAGTGGCGAGGCAGAAAAGCGAGTGGAAATGTAGAAGACAGGCGTGGGTCGGGAGGCGGCGGTAAGCTAGTTGCCGGCGGCGGAATTGGCGGATTGCTGATTGTTCTGCTTGTTGCATTTCTTGGCGGAGATCCAGGAGCGATATTGAATGGCTTAGATTCAGGCGGAACGCAGACAAACGAACCTTACGTGGAAACCGAGCAGGAAGCAGAGCTATCCGATTTTGTGGCAGTTGTCTTGGCGGATACGGAAACGGTATGGGCGCAGGTTTTTGAAGAGGAAGGCCTGGAGTACGTGGAGCCGACCTTAGTGCTTTTCGATGGCAGTGTAAATTCTGCTTGCGGAACAGCAGGGGCTGCAGTCGGACCGTTTTATTGTCCGGGAGACCAGAAATTATACATCGACCTCAGTTTTTATGAAGAGCTTCAGAATCAGTTCCAAGCACCCGGTGATTTCGCGATGGCTTACGTAATCGCCCATGAGGTCGGGCACCACGTGCAGAACTTGCTCGGGGTCATGAAAGAAGTCCAGCCGCTCAGAAATCAATTGAGTGAAGAGGAATACAATAAGCTGCAAGTGAAGCTCGAGCTTCAAGCGGATTATTATGCCGGCGTCTGGGCCCACCATGCACAAGGGATGGACCTTCTCGAAGAAGGGGATTTGGATGAAGCGCTGACTGCTGCAAGTGCAGTCGGAGATGATACGATCCAGCAGCGCTCGCGCGGCTACGTCGTGCCTGAAAGTTTCACGCACGGCACTTCTGAACAGCGTAAGAACTGGTTCTACAAAGGCTTTGAAGCCGGTAACCTTCAAGCCGGGGATACCTTCAACGCAAATGATTTGTGACGGGGAACCCTTGAAAGTTGAAGAACTGAAGAGTCGGGCATTGATATTTTTGGCAATGTGATTCATTATTGAAATAGACAGTCTTTTCACGCAGTGCGCGAGGGGAAATTAGGTTCTATAAAGGAAGTAAATTCATGCAGGAAGAAAATATTACACGCATTCAGCTGGACGGCCGCGAGATTGTTTTAATCGGTACGGCCCACGTTTCCCGGCAAAGTGCGGAACAAGTAAAAACCGTCATTGAACAGGAACGCCCGGATTCGGTGTGCATCGAATTGGATGCACAGCGTTACCAGTCCGTTACTGAAAATAGCAAATGGAAAGAAACGGACATCTTCAAAGTCCTAAAAGAAAAGAAAGCCAGTCTGTTATTGATGAACTTGGCCATTTCTTCTTTCCAGAACCGGTTGGCTGATCAGTTCGACATCAAACCGGGGCAGGAAATGATTCAAGGCATTGAATCGGCAAAAGCGACAGGCGCTGAACTGGTGCTGGCTGACCGGAACATTCAAGTGACTTTCTCACGGATTTGGGGAAATCTTGGCGTTATGGGCAAAGCGCAGCTTCTGACTTCGGTGTTTTTCAGCATCTTCAGCAAAGAAACCATTTCAGAAGAAGACCTAGAAAAGATGAAATCGCAAGATACGTTAAATGCTGTGCTGGACGATTTCACACAATCTTTTCCTAAGTTGAAAACGCCGCTTATTGATGAGCGGGACCAGTATTTGGCCCAGAAGATCAAAGAGGCTCCCGGCGAAAAAATCGTGGCGGTTCTTGGGGCGGCCCATGTACCGGGAATCACTAAAGAAATCCATAACGAACATGATTTAGCGAAACTGTCAAAAGTGCCGGAGAAGTCGAAGTGGCCGAAAATTATTGGCTGGATGATTCCGCTCGTATTGGTCGCATTAATTGCGATTACGTTTTACAACAATCCGGCAGCCGGAATCGACCAAACGATCAGCTGGGTGCTGTGGACCGCATCGCTCGGTGCCATCGGGGCAGCGGTCGCATTTGGCCACCCATTTGCCATCTTGACCGCATTTGTCGGAGGACCGATTGGTGCGCTGCATCCTTTGCTGGCCGCAGGCTGGTTCTCGGGCCTTGCCCAAGCGTATGTGCGCCGGCCGAATGTCGGAGATTTTGAAACTCTTTCAAAAGACGTATTTACGATTAAAGGCTTCTGGGACAATAAAGTCACGCGCGTTCTGCTGGTTGTGGTCCTTACCAATTTAGGGACAGCAGCAGGGAATATCATTGGCGGCGCTGATGTCATCCGCCTGTTCATCAAAAATCTATAGCATGCGAAAGCCGAACGGAGATCCTTGCTGTTCGGCTTTCTTACATTTCGTTGTATAAAAAAGTAAGGAAAAGGGTATAGGGTAGAAAATCATCCGTTAGCAGGTCGGGAGGAGCAAAAAATGGGATTCTTCCTTGTTGGTATTCTCTTATGGGCGCTGGTCATTGTCTCAATTGCTTTGTTCATTTACGGTCTATGGAAACATTCATGGAAAACTTTGGTTTGGAGTGGAGCAGCACTTTTGGTCCCCATGCTCTCGATTTTTCTTGGCGGCCAAGGGATCTGGTTCCGTTTATGTATCGTTCCGCCGCTTGCTATTTTTGCAATTGCATATTATCTCAAGCAAAAAACGATACAGCCTCTTTAAAGATGAATTGAGGGAATTCTCCTCAATTCATCTTTTTACGGGGATTTAGAGCTGAATTGTGGAAATAGTCAGTAGTTAGTTATACAATACTTATACAAAACATGAAAGGGGTTTGAAAATGAAATACATATTAGAGCGGGGAAAACTTTTTTTATTCCTGATATTCATATTAATGTTGATTGGTGTATATGTATTCACTACATTGCCGCAGCGCGAAATTCCAGAAACTCCGCCTAGCCTGGTGTTGATTTCGACCATTTTGCCAGGGGCCGGCCCGGAAGAAATCGAGAATTCCATCACCAATCCGATTGAAAGAGAAATTCAGAAAGCAGATGGTGTGGCTTCTGTGCAATCCATTTCTTCGAATTCAGCTTCCATCATTACGCTGGAAATTGAAGATGGCTTCGATCCCGATGAGCGGGTAAATGAAATTCAGCAGCAAGTGCAGCGGGCAACAGGCCAATTCCCGGATCAGGCTCAAACACCAACCGTTGAAAAGCTGGATCTGACATTCCCATTGGTTTCTTATATGTTTTACGGAGACGAGGCAGAGCTAGCGAATATGGAAGAAGCGCTTGCTGAGTTATCCGATGAAGTGGAATCCGTGGACGGAGTTGCCGGTACGACGGTTAAAGGCTTGAACAGCCAGCAAGTATTGATTGAACTGGACACGGAACAGTTGGCGGCCAATCAGCTCCAGCCGTTTGAAGTCATTGAATCTTTGCAGCAGGCAAATCAGCCGATTTCTCTTGGAACCCATGACAATGGCAACGAACAGCTCGTATTGACGGTGCAGCAAGAAAACGGCATCGAGAAGTTGAAAGCTTTGCAAGTCGGATCTGCGGCTGTTCCATTGGAAGAAGTTGCAACGATTGAACTTGTCGACCAGGAAACGGAAGATATTGTGACTTTCGAAGGCGAGTCTGCCATTTCTTATACCGTATTCTTGAAGACGGCCCAAGATGTTCCTTCTGTTGATAAAAATGTTTCAGAAATTATTGAAGCATTTACGGACGAATTGCCTGCAGGGGTAGAGGCAGAACGTTATGAGTCGCAAGCGGAAAACGTCAATACGATTTTTGAAGGATTATATGTTTCTTTATTGATCGCCGTACTTGCTGTTTTGGTCGTTACGACAGCCGGCTTGACGATTTATGGCGCATTTACAGTAGCCTTGACGGTTCTGGCTTCTGTATTAATCGGACTAATTCCGATCCCGCTGCTCGGCGTTGACTTAAATCAAATTTCAGTCATTGGGTTGATTATTGCCATCGGGATACTGGTCGACGACAGTATTGTAGTCAATGACAATATTCAACGGCGCTATAAGCTTGGCGATTCACCGCTAAATGGTGCGATTACGGGCGTCAGGGAAGTTTATCCTTCCATTATTTCTTCCAGTCTAGCGATCGTTGTGACGTTTTCTCCATTATTACTCCTATCTGGAGGGAATGGGGCGTTTATCAAGGCGTTGCCAAGCATTTTGATTACAACCATTATTGCATCTACGGTTCTTTCCATTACATTAGTGCCGATGATGCAGTATTTGAAAACGAAGCGTAAGGTGAAGAAAATCTCCGATACTCCCGGTTTTTTAGGGAAACCGCTTGAATGGCTTGCGAAAGTCTATTCGGATAAAATCTTGCGCGGTGTTTTAAAACGGCCGCTTTTGGTCGGCCTTAGCGGCTTGTTAGTTGCTACTGGACTATTGTCGCTTGCTTTCTTTACGCCGTTTGAGTTCTTCCCGGCTGCTGACCGCAAAGAAGTGACGATGGACGTCCGCTTGGCGGAAGGCACAAGCATTGAAGAAACAGATGAATTCTTGACTGAATTAACGGAGCAATTAAGAAATGAAGATGAACATATCGATGAAATCTCTGTTTTCAGCGGAGAAGGATTGCCGAATCTATTTGCTTCGTCAATGGACAATACGGGAGCGAATACGGGACAAGTCGCCTTCCGCATCGACCGGGAGCAGACTACCGCTGCGGATTTCATTGAAAAATGGCAGCCGGAATTGCGTGAACGCTACCCGGATGCAGAAATTTTCTTGAGCACGATTGTCCAGGGGCCGCCGACAGGTGCGCCGGTAACGGCAACAATCAGTGGAGTGGACCTGGAAGAGCTGACAGCTATTCGCGACAGCTTAAAAGAAAAGATGCTTGAAAATGGAGCAGATGTCGTAACAGATGATTTGGGCGACGAAGTTCCAGCGATCGAATATGTACCGAATTCAGAAGCATTGGAAGAAAACCAGATTCCGTTAAGCACGGTAACTGGACAGCTGCAATTGCTGACGCAAGGTGTTCCTTTAGCGAGTATTTACGAAGGGCAGACACCGTATGATGTCGTCTTAAAACAAGCAGGAATCGAAGCGGGAGAGCCGATTGATTTGGCCCAATTCCAATTGCCTGCAGCAGCTGAAGAAGGGGCACCGCCAGGACCGCCGCAATTCGTCGGACTGGATGAATTGTTGACGGCTGAAGAGACCACTTCTATTGCGCAAGTTCCTCACCAAAATGCAGAACGGGCGATTACCTTAAAAGCATTTGGCGAAATCGAAGGCTTTGAAGATAAGATGCTCGAAACCGTTGATGCAGAAAAAGAGGAATTGCCAGAAGGCTACGAAATTTCAACTGGCGGAGAGAACTCGGACCAGCAAGCCTTCTTTACCGAAATCGGGGTTTTATTCCTGGTGGTTATCCTCCTTGTGTATTTAGTCATCGCTTTCCAATTCAAATCGTTCAGCTTGCCATTCCTGGTCTTGCTGGCCGTTTACCTTGGGATTTCAGGAGCGATTCTTGGCCTGTTCATCACACAGACGCCGCTTAGTTTCCTAGGTGTCATGGGAATTGTGTCACTGACCGGGATTGTTGTGCGAAACGCAGTCGTCTTGATCGATTTCGTGGAAACACGTCGCTTGTCCGGTGACTTTGAAATCAAAGAAGCCATCATGGAATCTGGATATGCCCGCATTAAACCGATCATCTTAACGTCGGTCACTTCGATTGTGGCGCTGATTCCAGTAGCGTTGACAGGAGATCCGCTGTTTGAAGCGCTGGCCATTACCATTATCGCAGGCTTGGCATTCTCGAGCTTGTTCACATTGGTCATGATTCCATCGTTATATCTTGTCTTTTACCGAATTAACCACCGCAAAAAGAAAGCGGCTTAAAACATGTTGCGCATAGCTGAAAAGCTATGCGTTTTTTTCTTTTGGCAAAGGGTAATCAGGGTATTAAGGATAACTGCTGTTTTTAGCAGGACAAGGCAGGTGAAGCTATTGGAGAATGCGAGTATTTCCGTAAAAGAAAATGACTTCCGGCGAGGCCCATTTTTAGCTGTATTGATGGCGGCGTTTTCGTTGCGATTTTGAACCAAACTTTACTCGCGACGGCATTGCCGCATATTATGGAGGATTTGGAGATAAATGCGAACACTGCCCAGTGGCTGACAACCGTATTCATGCTAGTCAATGGGGTCATGATTCCAATAACTGCATTTTTAATCGGAAAATTTTCAACCCGGCAATTGTTTCTTACGGCAATTGGTTTATTTGCTTTAGGTACGATTATTTGTGCAGTCGCGCCTGGATTTAACTTATTGATGCTTGGCCGCATCATTCAAGCTTCTGGCGCCGGCATCATGATGCCGCTGACCCAGACAATTCTCTTTTTGGTTTTCCCAGTGGAAAAGCGCGGCAGGCAATGGGACTGTTCGGCCTTGTCATTTCGTTTGCGCCAGCCCTCGGTCCGACTTTGTCCGGCTGGGTAGTAGGCCAATATCCATGGCGGCGCTGTTTTACATCGTCATCCCGATTGCCATCATCGATTTGGTTCTCGCTTATTTTGTGTTGCGCAATGTGACAAAACAGACGTTTCCTGCTCTCGATATCTTATCGGTGGTGCTGTCGACGCTAGGGTTCGGCGGAATTCTATACGGCTTTTCCAGTGCCGGCAATATGGGCTGGGGCAGTGCGCCGGTCCTGATTTCTATCGCGGTCGGAATCGTTTCTTTACTCATCTTCATTCACCGGCAATCGATTTTGAAAGAACCGCTTTTGGAGTTTAAGGTTTTTTCTTATGGCATCTTTACCTTATCTACTATCTTAAGTGTCATCGTCTTCATCTCGATGATCGGCAGCGCTACGATATTGCCGATCTATATGCAGAATATGCATGGGTTCAGCGCGCTTGAATCGGGTTTGATGCTGCTGCCGGGTGCTTTGGTGATGGGATTCATGAATCCCATCACGGGGAAGATTTTCGATGCGGTTGGCGGGGAAGTGGCTGGCCATCGTCGGTTTGTCGATTGTCACCGTCTCGACTTTTCAATTTACGGTATTGACGACGGCTACTTCGTTCACTTATCTAACAGTCATGCATGCCATTCGCATGTTCGGCGTTTCTATGGTGATGATGCCGGTCACGACTGCAGGTTTAAATCAGCTGCCTGAACGCCTTGTTCCGCACGGCACGGCAATGAGCAACACCATGCGCCAAGTATCGGGGTCCATCGGCACAGCGCTGCTGGTGACGATTATGACCGGTACTGCTTTAGATCCGGAACAGTATGGAGCAGAAGGTCTCGTGCGCGGTGTCAATATCTCCTTTATTGTTGTAGGCGTCCTTAGCGGCATCGGGATTTTCCTGGCGTTCTTCTTAAGGAAAAAAACATCGCAAAAAAATAGAAAAGAAATCAAGAAAGAGTGAATTTTCATTGCATTGGAACTTTTTATGGCCAGCCATTTTGTCACACGATAGCCATTTACATCTCTTTTAGAATTTGGTAAGATGTCTGACGACAGAGGACTAATCTGCTAGACGACCATCATGAAATGTAAGCGTTTCACGATGGAATAAATAATGAGGTGAAGTTGTGAATTTATTATGGGGCATGTTTGGGATTTTCGTAGTACTGGGAATCGCCTTTCTCTTATCAAGCGGTAAAAAATCGATCAAGCCACGGACAATTATTGGCGGTTTGGCCATCCAAATCCTTTTTGCATTTATGGTACTTGAATGGGATCTAGGAAGAAAAGCCCTGCTCGGCCTTTCTAATCTTGTACAAAACGTAATTAACTACGCAGGAGAAGGGATTTCTTTCGTATTTGGACCAGCGGCTGATACAACAAATTTCGGTTTTGTTTTCGCTTTCCAGGTACTGACAATCATCATCTTCTTCTCTTCTCTAATTTCTGTTCTCTACTATCTTGGCATTATGCAAGTCATCATCAAACTTCTTGGAGGCGCGTTATCAAAGCTGCTTGGAACAAGTAAAGCGGAATCGATTTCAGCGGCAGCGAATATTTTCGTCGGCCAAACGGAAGCACCGCTAGTTGTCCGTCCGTTTATCGCAGGCATGACAAAATCCGAATTGTTTGCCGTCATGACAGGTGGCCTTGCGTCCGTAGCCGGTTCAACGCTTGCGGGATACGCACTTCTTGGCGTACCGCTTGAATACTTATTAGCTGCAAGTTTCATGGCAGCTCCAGCCGGTTTGATCATGGCTAAAATGATGATTCCTGAAACAGAAGATGTTTCAGAAAGAGAAGACATTGTGATGGAAAAAGACAAAACATCTGTAAACGTTGTGGATGCTGCAGCACGCGGTGCATCTGACGGTTTGCAGTTGGCATTAAATGTCGGTGCTATGCTTTTGGCCTTCATCGCATTGATCGCTTTGCTAAATGGTGTGCTTGGCGGAATCGGCGGCTGGTTCGGCGCTGATAACCTGACTATCCAAAGCATCCTCGGCGTCATCTTCGCACCACTTGCTTGGGCTATTGGTGTTCCTTGGGCGGAAGCCGTCCAAGCAGGTAGCTTCATCGGACAAAAATTAGTACTCAACGAATTCGTTGCTTATACTGCATTTGCCCCTGAAATTGCCGACTTGTCACCAAAAACAGTAATCGTAGTCAGCTTTGCCCTCTGTGGTTTCGCTAACTTGAGTTCACTTGCAATCCTTCTTGGCGGACTTGGTGCAATGGCACCGTCCCGCCGCCCCGATATCGCGCGTCTAGGTATTCGTGCTGTTGCGGCAGGTATGCTCGCTTCACTTCTAAGTGCTGCGATCGCCGGTATGTTCATGTAATAAGATTCAATCCACCCCTTATCTGCAGAGAATTTCCTGCGGATGAGGGGTTTTTTTGTTTTGTCGGGGTGTTTCGCGGGCGAAACGCTCCTGGTTTTGGCATATAGGTTGATTTTTCAGCGAGGTGATTTTGTTTGCGCGCGTTCAAATGGGAATGCGCTCGTTTGGAGAGAAATGCGCGCGTTCAACAAAAAATACGTGCACTTCTAATTTTTCAACCGATACCGCCGCGCTTTCGATTCGCCGATCGTTTGCAAATCAAAATGGCTTAATAGCCGCCCAGCGACATGGCGAGAATCGAGCCCGCAAAACTCGCGGAATCTTTCATTCGTGATGGTTGTATCGATTAAAGAAAAGTATTCCTGCAGCGCAAATTCGTGAGCCAGCAGGTCATGATGATGACAGGTTTGACAATGCCAGCTCCGTTTCGTCCGGAACATTGTTGGCAATTGACAATTTCGGCAATATACGCCTGTCTTCAATTCACCAGGATGAATAAAATATCGTTGACACAATGGAATTTCTATAAAAGGGGTTTGACTTGATAGAAGTACATTTTTTATTTTGAGAAGTGAAAGGTTCGCAGCCGTTGGGGGGAGGGCTTCGTAAATTTTCAAAAGCATTTCAGGCATTTGATAAGTTTTGCAAATAGGCGTTCGGGTGGGTTTCGTGATAAACTCGCATTTTTTCGCTGTGAATACGATAAGGCCTTGAATTGGCAATAAGATCTTATGTTTCTTGAACCAGACGGACAAAAATCGGATATTTTTGCGAAGCTGAATCTGGGGATCTTCCATAACAGTCTTTAAGCCATCATCATCAATTCGGTAAAACTCACCGGTCTGTTCGTCGAAATGGATTTGGCCGCTAATATTTTTGGATTCGATGATGATTGCGCAGCGTTTTGTCAAAAGCAATCCATCTATTTGGACCGGCCAATTCCCTAATTGTAATTGGACATTCCACATCACACGAAAATCCTCATCTAAATAAAACTCGTTGAACCGCGTTTCGATTCGCTGTTCACCTCTTGCACCGGAAGTAGTGCGGTGTAGCTCTTTCTGAAGATAACTTTGACTTTGATGCTCAGCTGGCAGCCGATTAATTAACCGCTTTAATCCCTCAGCACGGGGCATCATTCCGATTGGTCTCTTTTCCATAAAACACCTCTTTCGATTGAATTAAATGAAGTATAGCATTCTCTTAATAAATTGAGGCAGCAATTTTTACAAAAGAACTGAGTGCTTACTTTTCGCTTGTGAAAAGTGAAAGAAAAAAGGACGGATGAGCCGATGTGCGCGTTTATTTGAATTTGCGCGCGCTCAGGAAAAAATACGCTCGTTCAAAACAAGATGCGTGCGTTCAGAGAGAAATGCGTGCGTTCAAACAGAAATGCGCGCGTTCGCAAATTCTGTCCCATTAGTATCAAGCTCCATACCTTGACACACCTGGCTTTTTCGATTAAACTCCTATATTGGCTCACCTATTTTATTTATTGGGAAGAGCGGGTTGGGAGAGGGCTAATTTAATAGAAGGTCGTATAAATGAGTAATTGGATGGACCGGTTTTTTGGTCTTCAAATGAACGAAACGACAGTTAAACGGGAGATGTCGGCAGGTGTTATCGGCTTTTTCACAGTGGTGTACATCATCGCCGTCAACTCATTGATCTTGTCCGAATCGGGAATGCCGCTTGAAGCCGCGATTATCGCGACGATTGCAGCGTCCGTATTTGGCTGCCTCGTCATGGGCTTCTGGGGCAATGCACCGATTTTGCTTGTACCTGGCATGGGAATCAATGCGTTATTCTCTTATACAATGGTGCAATCGATGGGCTTGTCTTGGCCAGAAGCATTGACTGTGGTTTTTGTATCCGGCATCATTTTCGTCATTATCGCGTTTACGCGTTTGGCAAAAATGCTGAGTGCTGCAGTGCCATATTCGCTGAAAGAAGCGATTACGGTTGGACTTGGTTTGTTCCTCATGCTGATCGGTCTTGAAAAAGGCGGCATCGTGGTGAATGGCTCCAATTCAATTCTGGCGCTGGGTTCTCTTGGCGAAGCGCATGTATTGGCGACCGTTTTGACTTTTGTCGTGGCGATTGTCTTATTCATCCGCAATGTGCCGGGGAATTTCCTGATTACGATTGTGCTGGGTACAGTGATTGCTTCGTTTTTCGGATTGATTGATCCGAGTGGAATGAGCGGATCCGGCGTCGAATTGTCGGAAGCGTTCGCTGTTTTTGGTGCGATGACTTTTGACGGCATCTTGTCGATGACATTCTGGATTGCTGTTTTCTCATTGACGATGGTCATTGTCTTTGAAAACATCGGCACTGTGCAAGGGCAAGTGTCCTTCATCGAACGTCCGCAAAAATTCGGCCGTGCGTTCCAGGCAACTTCCGTATCAGCGATGGCTTCCGGCATTTTCGGGACGAGCCCGACTGTGGCAAGTGCTGAAAGTGCGTCGGCGATGGCTGCTGGGGGCCGTACAGGTTTGACGGCTGTCACAACCGGATTGCTGTTTCTCGTTTCGGTATTCTTCATCCCTGTCATCAAACTGATTCCGGATAGCGCAATTGCGCCAATCCTGATCATCGTTGGCGGACTGATGCTCCAGAATATCCGCAACTTGGACATGAAAGACATGAGCGAAAGTTTCCCGGCGCTATTTATCATTGCATTGATTCCGTTTACGTACAGCATCGCGGACGGTATTGCCATCGGCTTTATCTTGTATCCCGTGCTGAAAATCGCAATCGGAAAATGGCGGGAAGTGTCATTGACGCTTTACGTCATTGCAGGTTTGTTCCTGATGAATTTCGTCTTCCACGTCATCAGCTAAACGCAATAAAACGAAAAACGCATCTGCAGCAGCAGGTGCGTTTTTCGTTATTTTGAAGCTTGCCGCGGCTAGGTGGTATAATGGGGGCAAGAGATCTGAAAGGAGTTGGCACGAAACATGAAATACACGAAATCAAAGATGGAGCAGCTCGTGAACGATCATCCGGAGCTGAAAAAGCGCTTGAAAGTTTTGATGAAAGATATGGAACTGGAAAAAAACTTTGCGTTGAAAGCCTTGTATCATTCGGAAGTGACGGATAACGGACCTTACCAAAAAGATTATCAAGACCTGGATTTGCTTTAATAAATAAAAAACCTAATCAAAAATGGCCATCAGCTGGATGGCCATTTTGATCAGGCTATTTTGATGAAATTTTTGGAGGCGCCGCCATTGAAAAAACTTACTTTTCTTTTAGCTGCCATAGTTTTGGCTTTATCTGTCTATGTTTTGGCCGCAAAAGAATCAACTAAGACCATAATCTCTTATTTGCCATTATTTTTAGCCTTCATGCTTATCACTTCAGGCATCACTGAATTTCGCCAAAAAAACAAGATGATGGGGACGATGAATTTCTTGGTGAGCGGCATTGTTTTGTATTTCTTATATTCTATCCATTATTCTTAAACCCAATTTTAAAATAGAGCAAGCCTCCTAATAAATACAAAAAAACCCCTTAAGCTCTGCTTAAGGGGTTTTTCGCTTGTTGATCCAGCCATTCTTGCCATGATTCGTAAGAATTGCCAAGGAACCATCTGTTTTTTTCGGCTTTCTGTTCGCTGATGCCAGCACCGCCTATCAAGAATTGCATTTCAGGCTTTTCTGCGGCGATGCTGTCGATGTATTGATTGACCACAGGCAGCATGCGCGGGAAGAAACCGCCATACAAGTAATTTCAATATCGTGTTCGATTGTCAGCTGGGCAATGCCGTCAAGCGGCGTATTTTCGCCAAAGTACATCACTTGGTAGCCATTTTCGCGCATGAACAAACTGAATAGCAATAAGCCTAATTGGTGATGCTCACCGCTTGGGCACAGTGCCATGACTTTCGGCAGCTCGGGCGAAATCGGAAATACGCGGAAAAATTGGTTAAAGCGCTGCTGGACAATATTGGTGATCAAATGTTCATGCGCTACCGTCAACGAACCGTTTTCCCACTCTTCGCCAATCCGCACCATTAACGGCACAATGATGGAAAAGAATACAGTGCGGTAATGGAACAGAGAAAAATGGAGGTCCAATAAATAGTTGAAACGTTCGGTGTCCATTTCGGAAGCTGCCAAATACAGTTCCTGGACTTGTTTATGGTAAGGCTCTGAACTTATCGGTTCAGGCGTTTTCTCTTTTTCGACAGGATTTCTTTTGGAAGCATGCAATTGCTTCACGGCTTCACTGATTTTGATGCCTCGATCTTGCACTTGAATTTTAAGCCATTTTAAATCTTCGAGGTTCTGATCCGAGTAAAGCCGGTGTCCGGATTCCGTACGCGCAGGTGTAATGGCGTTATAACGGGTTTCCCACGAACGGATCGTCACTTTCGGCATATCTAAAATTTTGGCAGCTGCTTTAATATTGTACATAGCATTACCTACATTTCTTTAGATTGTTTGTATAATAATTATACAACTATATAAGGAATACCGCAAAGTTTAGCCGAAATTGTATAAGCAAAAAGCAATAAAAAGAAGGCTCCTATAAAAGGAGCCCTCCATTTTGGACTTTATTAAACAGTTGCCGTGGATTTAGCAGTTCTTGAACGTTGCCACATGACTGTGATGAACATCGTCACTAACAGCATCGCAAGGCCCAGAATGAACGGATAGATGATGTTGACGTCGTAAAGGACACCGGCAAGAAGCGGTCCGATGACATTGCCGATGCTCATATAAGCGTTGTTCATGCCCATCGCGAATCCAACTTCGCCTTCAGCCATTTTTGAAATCAAAGTGTTCAAAACAGGGCGCAAAATGGAAGTCGCCATGAAAATCACGAGCGATACGCCGAAGAACATGGCGTAGCTTCCGGCAAATAATGAAAAGAGGAAACCGACGGCTGTAACTCCAAGGAAGAAAACTAATATCGCTACTTCTCCGAAGCGCCGGACAATGCGGTCCACGATAAATAATTGAACGATAACGCTGACGACGCCTGTAGCGGTAATCATGAAGGCGATGTCTTTAGCCGTCGAGTTGAATTGGTTGTCTAAATACAGGCCGACCACCGATTCGTAAGCAAGCAATCCGAAACTCATGACCAATGTAATGATGAGGGGAATGAAATACGGCATTTTTACTGAACGGCCGATTTTCTTGAACATGGATTCATCGTCTGGGGCAGCTGCAGCCACTACTGGGTTTTCTTCCACAGCGTCGCTGTCTTTCAAAAGCGCCACAGAAAACAGCACCGCAACCAATGAAACAAGTGCCGAAATCAGGAATGGCAGCTTCAAGCTGTAATCAGCTAAAAATCCGCCAATTCCCGGTCCCACTACAATCCCAAGCGACATAGCAGCCGAAACAAGGCTGGTGCCTTTTGCGCGCTGATCAAAAGTTGTGATATCAGCGATATAGGCGAAGATAGCTGGAACTAACATCGCAGCTCCGATGCCGCCGATTACACGGGAGATGTAAAGAACCCAAATAAGGTCTGACGCGTAAAAGACAAACATAGAAATTGTCAGACCAAGCAAGCCGTAGATAATCATTTTCCGGCGGCCGTACTGATCCGCCCATTTGCCGGCAATCGGAGAAAACAGGAATTGCGCGGCAGCAAAAATGGCGATCATCAAACCGGCAGCCATACCGCCCTGATTGATCGATTCTAAATACGAAGGCAGAATCGGAATGACAATTCCGAAACTCGCAATGGCAATAAACATATTAATCATTAAAATAAAAATCTTTTTTCGTTGGTCTGGCGACATCGAAACACCCTCATTTCTTCTATATAATGTTGTGAATATTTTTTCTCAGCTTCCCTATATTATTTGAGTACATAGGCCGTGTCAACGGAATGAACTCATGCGTTAAATTATTTTTTTACCGAAATTTTTACAATGAAAAAGCTGAGCCTCTAAGCAAGAGGTTCAGCTTTCAATTCTTCATTATGCATGAGTGCCAAGGCCTTAGCAGCGCGTGAACTGCGCCACGCCACAGCGATTGATAAAGTGACAATCAAAAGCCCAAGCCCCAGGATAAAGGGAAGATTGATATTGAAATCGAATAGCAAACCGGCAGACAACGGTCCAAGGACATTGCCAAGGCTCATATACGAAGTGTTCATGCCCATCGCAAATCCGACTTCGCCTTGCGCCATCTTCGAAATCAGGATATTGAGCACGGGGCGCAGGATCGCCATCGCCAGGAAAATGACGAGCGAAACGCCGAAAAACGTGGCGTAGCTTCCGGCAACCATGGACAGCATAAAGCCGACTGTCGCGAGAGCCAGAAATGCGATCAATACGGGCACTTCTCCGAAACGGCGAACCAGGCGGTCAACAATGAACATTTGGACAATGACACTAACGGTTCCGGTTGCCGTAATCATCAGGGCAATATCTTTTGAAGTGGAGCCATATTCCGTAGTTAAGTACATACCGATGACCGACTCATAGGCCACCAAGCCAAAACTCATGACGAAGGTGATGATGAGCGGGATGAAATACGGCATTTTGACCGAACGCCCAATCTGCTCAAGCATGGATTCATCTTTTGCAAATTCCTCTGCCTGCTTTTGGCTGTCTGCAGTCGGTGCAATTTCTTTCAGCATGACAAATGAGAACAGCACGGCTGTCAATGTGACGAATGCTGAAACCAGAAACGGCAGCTTCAAATCGAATTCAGCCAAAAATCCGCCGATTCCAGGTCCGATGACCAAGCCGAGCGACATGGAAGCTGTGACAAGCCCGGTTCCTTTAGCGCGCTGGGCGGGCGTAGTGATGCCTGCTACATATGTGAAGATTCCGGGGACGAGGAACGCGTCGCCGATTCCGCCGACGATGCGGGAAGCGTACAATATCCAGATGGAATCTGTGGCATAGAACATCAGCATAGAAATGGTCAGTAGCGATAAACCGATGATGATGACTTTACGCGGTCCGTAGACATCCGCCCATTTTCCGCCGAGCGGTGAGAACAATAATTGAGCGCCGGCGAAAATGGCGATCATTAATCCCGCCGCCGTTCCTCCTTGATTGATAGAAACCAGGTAGGCCGGCAGGATAGGGACAATAATTCCGAAGCTTGCAATTGCGATAAACATATTCACCATCAAGATGGTGATTTTCTTTCTTTGTTCAGGTGACATTACAGGTAAATCCTCTTTTCTATAAAATGAATTCTTTTATTTATCGGCCAGGGCTGAAACAGGAAGATTAGCTTCAAGCTCAATCGTTTTCTTAAGACGGGACAGATGCCAAATGGCCGTAATGGAAATCGTGATGCCAAGCATTACCAGTCCGAGGATGAAAGGGACGACTAAATTGATATCGTAAAGCATACCGGCAGAAATCGGACCGATGACATTGCCGATGCCGCTAATGACCCGTGAAACGTAGAGAACCCCTAATGTATCGGTTAGATAAAATAAAAAAACCGCCGGCAGTAATGAGCATCAACCCGATGATGATCATTTTTCGGCGGCCGAATTGATCGGTCCATTTTCCGCCAAGGGGAGCGAATAAGAGCTGTGCACTGGCAAAGATGGCTATAATCATTCCAGAAGCCATGCGGCCTTGGTTAATCGATTCCAGATAAGCAGGAATGACCGGTCCTGTAATTCCGAAACTTGTTATTGTAATAAATAAAGTAATCAATAAGATCATCATCTTTTTCAGTTGGGGTGAAGCGATTAATGGAGCCTCGTTTCGAATAATATTATTTCATAAACATCACTAGTTTTAACAACTTTCCTATATTATGATGAAAAAACTGTAAAGTCAATGGTTTTTGAACATAAAAATAGTATGTTATCAAAGCAATTTATTATTTCATTATATAAATATTCGCAAAACTTACAGAGCCTATTAGAATGGGATTTCTAATATTAAATTATTTAAATATCATAATTATGGCGGTCAAATAAAACGCTTACATCGAGGTGCGGAGTTTCCTTCATATGTTACAGTGATGTGAAGAATGAACTTAATATAGTAGAAACACAGTGCCAGGGTTTACGGAAGAAGGGCTGAGGTAAGGTATAATTAAGATAAATAAGAACGGCATTCAAGCCACGAAAGGTGACTGTAATGGAAAAAACCATTGAACGCATCAAAGCCATTCAATTGCAGGACCGAGTTATCGACGCCGACCTTGCAGCTTCTTGGATCCAGGACGGCATGACGCTCGGATTAAGTGGATTTACACGCGCGGAGACGCTAAAGCGGTTCCGCTGGCACTTGTTAAACGTGCTGAAACCGAAAGCTTTAAAGTGAACATATTCACGGGTGCTTCTCTAGGTTCGGATATTGACAAACTGTTTGCAGAGGCGGGCATTGTCAACAAACGTCTGCCATTTCAGGCAGATGCGACGATGCGCCGAAAAATTAACGAAGGCGAAATGCTGTTTGTGGACCATCATCTTTCTCAGACGGCAGAATGGATCAAAGCAGGTGTCATTGAACCGATTGATTTTGCGATAATTGAAGCGTTGGGTATTACGGAAGAGGGCTTGATCATTCCAACGACTTCTGTCGGAAACTCGGCTCTTTTTGTGCAGTACGCAAAAAATGTTATTGTGGAAATCAATACAGCTCAACCGGATTTATTCGAAGGAATCCATGATATTTACGACACCGGCAAGCAAGGAGAGCGATCGCCGATTCCATTGACGCATGTAAGCGACCGAATCGGCGTACCGGGAATCCCGGTGGATTTGGAAAAAGTGCGCGGAATTATTTTTACGCATCAAAAAGATTCGCCGTCGACGATTGCAGAAGCAGATGAAGAAACCGAAATGATGGCGGAGCATTTGCTGAACTTTCTGCGTTCTGAAGTCCAGGCAGGACGCTTGACCAATAAACTTGCTCCGCTGCAATCCGGCATCGGAACAGTGGCGAACTCCGTGCTTCATGGATTGATCGATTCGGAGTTCGACGATTTGGAAGTTTATTCGGAAGTGCTGCAGGATGCGGTGTTCGAGCTGATTGATGCCGGTAAAGTCCGTTTCGCTTCCAGTTCCTCCATTACTTTGTCTGAAGAAAAAATGAAGCAGGTATTCTCGAATTTTGAAAAATACCGGGACAAACTCATATTGCGTCCTCAGGAAATTTCCAATCACCCTGAGATCATTCGCCGCCTTGGACTTATTTCCATCAATACGGCACTGGAATTTGATATTTACGGCAACGTCAACTCGACTCATGTATCCGGCACAAAAATGATGAACGGCATCGGCGGATCCGGGGACTTTGCACGAAATGCCCGGCTTTCCATTTTTGTGACAAAATCGATTGCAAAAGGCGGTCGGATTTCAAGTGTTGTGCCTTTCGCCACGCATATTGACCATACGGAACACGACGTCGATATCGTCGTTACGGAACAAGGCTATGCAGACCTGCGCGGACTTGCGCCGCGGGAGCGTTCGAAGCTGATCATCGAAAATTGTGTGCATCCGACATACAAAGAAAAAATGCTTGAATACTACGAGGAAGCACTGGAACGCGGCGGACAAACGCCGCATGTTCTGGAAAAAGCTTTCTCTTGGCATACAAAATTAGCTCAGACCGGCACGATGCTTTAGAAAGAAACGCAGCAGCTGTCCTATTAGGGGGCAGCTGTTTTAACTTATAGTGATAGTCAGGAGCGAGAACGGTATCATTAAGAAATAATAGTGAAGAAAGGCAGGCGCCGTCTTATGGAATGGTTTACGCAAAGCTCATTGCTTGATGTGATGGGAGAATTGTTTTCCGATGAAGTATCGATTGTCGTCACCAATACGAAAGAATATATCTATTACCGGCCAAGTAAAAGAATCGATTTGAAAATCCGTCCCGGGGATCCGATAAAAGAAGGCAGCATGGCGCATATGGCATTAACAACTAATCAAAAATCTTCTGAGTTCGTCGATCGGGATGTTTTTGGAGTGCCTTATCATGGAATGGCTGTGCCTTTCGAAAAAGAAGGCGTGCTCGAGGGTTGTGTAATTGCCATCTATCCAACACTCACTGAAGGGAAATCGGTTGTGACCGTCAAAACTTCCGATGGCTGGAAGCCTATTCCTTTTGCAGAAGTGGCTTACCTGGAAGTGAAAGAGCGGAAAACCCATGTCTATACAGCTAAGCTATCCGGTACCAATAAAAACACATTGCAGGAATTTGAATTTTTATTGCCCCGGGATATGTTCATCCGGTGCCACCGTTCGTTTATCGTCAATGTTCACCATATAAAAGAAATCTATCCGGACACCCATTCAACTTTTGTGCTGGCGATGAACAACGGAGATCGAATTCCCGTCAGCCAATCCTACTCCAGTTATTTCCGGAAAATGCTCGGATTTTAGAAAATGCTGCTTGAGGCGCGAAATTTTCTGCCTCACTCATTTTTCTCACTCTTCTAACCGGTAAAACACATTTTAGACACATTTTAAGATAAAGTTATCTAATAATTAAAAAACTAGTCCCTATTAGATTGAATGCGAGTTTTGACTGAGCGCACGCTCATGAAAACGCTTTATCTTGTGAATATATGCTGTTTTATTGACTAAAATCGGAAAGAGAGTGATCGATATGGAGAACAAACTTGGACGCATCAAGGCTGTTGAATTACAGCAGCGCATCGTGACACCGGAAGAGGCTGCTTCATGGATCCAAGACGGAATGACTTTGGGGCTTAGCGGATTTACGCGTGCTGGCGACGTGAAAGCGGTTCCTTTTGCTTTGGTAAGGCGGGCAGAAACGGAAGATTTTAAAGTGAACATCTTTACAGGCGCGTCGCTCGGATCAGACATCGACCGTGTATTTGCAGAAGCGGGCATCGTCAACAAACGCTTGCCTTTCCAGGCTGAGCCAGCGATGCGCAAAAAAATCAATGAAGGTGAAATGCTTTTTGTCGACCATCATTTATCCCACACAGCTGAATGGGTCAGATCTGGGGTTACAGAACCGATTGATTTTGCGATTGTTGAAGCCTTGTCTATTACTGAAGATGGCATGATCATTCCGACGACTTCTGTCGGAAACTCTTCTGTTTTTGCCAAGCACGCAAAAAACATCATCGTGGAAATCAACATGGCCCAGCCTGAATTATTTGAAGGGCTGCACGACATTTATGATACCGGCAAACAAGGCGAGCGTTCACCGATTCCATTGACAACAGTCGATCAGCGCATCGGAACGATCGGCATTCCAATCGATATGGAAAAGGTCAAAGGGATTGTCTTCACAGAACAATTGGATTCACCGTCCACCATTGTTGCGCCTGATGCCGAAACCAAAATCATGGCTGATCACTTGCTTGAATTTTTCCGTGCTGAAATCCGGGCGGGGAGATTGACGGAAACTTTGGCACCGTTGCAGTCAGGCATCGGATCAGTCGCGAATGCGGTTCTCCACGGCATGCTGGATTCGGAGTTTGAAGGATTGGAAGTCTATTCGGAAGTGCTGCAGGACGCGGTCTTCGATTTGATCGATGCCGGCAAAGTGGAATTCGCTTCTTGCTGTTCCATCACCTTGTCAGAGGAAAAGATGAAACAGGTCTTCAGTGAATTCGATAACTACCGCAATAAAATCGTCATGCGTCCACAGGAAATTTCCAACCATCCGGAAGTGATCCGCCGCCTTGGATTGATTTCCATCAATACAGCGCTGGAATTTGATATTTACGGCAACGTCAATTCAACGCATGTGTGCGGAACAAAAATGATGAACGGCATCGGCGGATCAGGCGATTTTGCCCGCAATGCGCGTCTCGCAATCTTTGTAACGAAATCCATTGCCAAAGGCGGCAATATCTCAAGCATCGTGCCTTTCGCATCTCATATCGACCATACGGAACACGACGTGGATGTCGTCGTCACTGAACAAGGCTACGCCGATCTTCGCGGTCTCGCACCGCGCGAGCGCGTCGAAGTGATTATCGAAAATTGTGTGCATCCTTCTTACCGGGGAGCACTGCGTGAATATTACGACGAGGCATTGACGCGCGGAGGGCAAACACCGCATGTTCTTGAGAAAGCTTTCTCATGGCACGCTAATTTTGCGCAGCACGGCTCCATGCTTCCTAAAAAAGAACAACTTGTTTAAACGAATAAAACCAGCTGATCGGTAATCAATCAGCTGGTTTCTTTTATTTATTGGCATACATTTCAGAGGTGTTTCTTGTATAAAGCTCGATGATATTGCCGAAAGGGTCCTCCGTATATACCAGAAAATGCGGCTTGCCTTTCGTGGTTTGCCAGATTTTGCTGCGCTGTTTGCCTCCGTGCTGGACAATTCGTTCAATCGATTCCACGAGATTATCGACAATCAGGCAAATGTGGAAAAATCCCTTATGGAGCGGAGGGTTTTCATCGTTGAAAGCGGGTTGTTGGAATTCGAATAATTCGATGCCGATTCCGTTATGCGACATTAAGTGGGCATTGCGCATTTTTTGTACTTCGGTTCCCTGCAAATCCTGTGTCATGTTTTCTTCGTCTGCTTCAACCGCTTCAAATTCAAATGGCCCTGCCAATGTGTAAAATCCGAATACTTTGCTGTACCAGTCAATGGCTTGGTCGAGATCCGGAACTGCTAAGCCGATGTGCGTAATTTCTCCCATAAACAGACCTCCTTTACCCGATTCTTTACCCGGAAATGCCGGAGATTAGACAATCTTAAAGACAGATTTTTCTGTGTAAACAAAAATAGTTGTTGTCAAGCCAAATTTTTAGTATTATAATAAGCAATTGTGAAATTCTGAAATGAGGGTTCTAATAATGAAAAATTCCATCTATGGTATGACGATAGATCAGCTAAAAGATTGGTTTTTAGAAAATGGACAGAAGAAGTACCGTGCTGAACAAGTATGGGACTGGTTATATATTAAACGCGTGACTGAATTTTCCCAGATGAACAATCTGAGCAAAGAAGTCATTGAATTACTGGAAAATAATTTTGCCATCCGTACGCTTGAAGAAGCGGTAAAACAGGAATCGGCAGACGGCACGATCAAATTCCTTTTCCGTTTACAGGATGGCAACTTGATTGAAACCGTTTTGATGCGCTTTAAATACGGAAACTCGGTCTGCGTAACGACTCAAGTCGGATGCAACATCGGCTGCAGTTTCTGCGCCAGCGGACTTTTGAAAAAGAGCCGCGATTTAAATGCGGGCGAAATCGTTGAGCAGATCATGCAAGTACAAGCTCATTTTGATGCTCAGCAAAAAGACGAGCGCGTAAGCCATATTGTGGTTATGGGCATCGGCGAACCGTTCGACAACTATACAAACTTGATGGGCTTCTTGAATGTGGTCAACTCCCAAAAAGGATTGGCTATCGGAGCACGCCATATCACAGTATCGACAAGCGGAATCGTACCGAAAATCTACGATTATGCAGACGAAGGCTTGCAGGTTAACTTAGCTATCTCCATCCATGCGCCGACTAACGAATTGCGTTCACGCATCATGAAGATCAACAAAGCGTACCCGATCGAGAAATTGATGGCTGCAATCGACTACTATTTAGAGAAGTCAAATCGCCGCATCACATTCGAATATATTTTATTGCGCGATGTGAATGACCATGTCGAGGAAGCGAATCAATTGGCGAAATTGCTTGAAGACAAGCGCCACTTGTCATACGTCAACTTGATCCCGTATAACTCGGTCAGCGAACACGATCAGTATCAGCAAAGTACGCCGGAAGCTATCAGTGCATTCTACGATGCATTGAAGAAAAAAGGCATCAACTGCGGCGTTCGCCAAGAACAAGGCGCCGACATCGATGCAGCTTGCGGACAATTGCGCAGCAAGCAAATCAAAAAAGAAAAAACAGCCGCTGTTTAAGAGCAGGGTAAAAGGGCATCCCGACATTCGGGATGCCCTTTTTTGGTTATTTAAATTGCTGAGCGCAAATAAAAATTTCTAAGCGCAAATAAACTTCCTTTGAACGCAAATAAAAAAATTTAAACGCAAATAGCCTTCGCATCTCGTATTTGGAAGCGCATTTCACCAGCGAAACGCTCGTGTTCTAGACGGGTATCAGCGCAAACTTCGTTTATTTTCCGCCGGACTGCAAGTTGATGCCTTGGATAAAGTATTTCTGGAAGAAGAAAAACAATAGAATGACGGGAAGGAGCACGAGAAGCGATCCTGCCATCAAGTAATTCCATTGCGTATCCAGCTGCCCTTTAAACACGGCTAGCCCGAGCTGCAAGGTATAGAGTTTTTCATCATTCAAGTAGAGAAGCGGACCAAGAAAATCATTCCAAGCGCCGTTAAATGAGAAAATTGCTACGGTCGCCAGGGCTGGCTTCGTCAACGGAAGTCCGATTTTCCACCAAAATTTCAATTAAAAATCTGGGGAAAACCTATGACAACGGCGCAACAGCGGTAACAGACTTTAATCTTGAAATCCAGAATGAGGAGTTCATCGTCTTCGTTGGTCCTTCGGGCTGTGGGAAATCGACGACTTTGCGTATGATTGCTGGCCTCGAGGAGATAACGGAAGGCGAATTCTTCATCGATGGAAAACGGATGAATGAGGTCCAGCCGAAAGAGCGGGATATTGCCATGGTTTTTCAGAACTACGCTTTATATCCCCATATGACGGTCTTCGAAAACATGGCTTTTGGACTAAAATTGCGTAAGTTTAAGAAAGCGGATATCCGAAAGCGCGTAGAAGATGCGGCGGACATTCTTGGCTTGCGGGAATACTTGGATAGAAAACCGAAAGCTTTGTCAGGCGGGCAGCGGCAGTAGTGGCGCTCGGGCGCGCAATTGTCAGGGATGCCAAGGTATTCCTCATGGACGAGCCTCTTTCAAACTTGGATGCAAAACTGCGCGTCCAAATGCGGGCGGAAATTGCTAAGCTGCATCATCGGCTGAAAACTACGACCATTTATGTCACGCATGACCAGACCGAAGCGATGACGATGGCAACGCGCATTGTCATTATGAAGGACGGCCATATCCAGCAAGTCGGCAGCCCGAAAGAAGTCTACGATTTTCCAGCCAACCGTTTTGTTGGAGGCTTCATCGGGTCGCCGGCAATGAACTTTTTTGATGGACGATTGGAAAAAGGGGCATTTGTGTTGGGAGATCGGACAATTAGCATCCGCGCGAAACCTTGGATGTTCTGAATAGCCGCGTATGAAGGCAAGCATCTGACGCTTGGAATTCGGCCGGAACATATCCACGTCAACAGCGAAGAGTTATCCGGGCTCCCGGTCAGTGAGTTTGATGCGACGATCACCGTTTCCGAATTGACCGGTGCAGAAACCATTCTCTATGCCACTTATGCTGAACAGGAATTTATTGCGCGCGTTGAGGCAGATACCGCGATCGAGCCGGGCCATACAGCTCGCCTGGCTTTTGATATGTCGCATGCCCACTTTTTTGATACCGAGAATGGGATGCGCATCAAAGCTGAAAACTCAGATAAATCTTTTGCAGAAGTTGAATCTGTGCTATAGTGATTTCGACAACCAAATAAAACACCCACTAGGGGAGCCGGATATCGGCTGAGACGGGCATAAGCCCGGACCCTTTGAACCTGATCTGGATCATACCAGCGTAGGGAAGTGGCGAGAAGCATGCTATTTCTCTATCTTTCAATGCATACGCACACGCCGCTTTCCTTAACTGGAGAGTGGCGTTTTTATTTGCAAAAAAGGAGATGGCGAAATGAAATTTTGTGAAGAAGTCCGGTTGGAGTGCAATGGATTATGGGAAGCAAGTTTTGAACATCCGTTTGTCAAAGGAATCGCAGACGCGACACTGCCTTTAGACATTTTTCGCTATTACGTTATGCAGGATGCCTATTACTTAACACATTTTGCAAAGGTACAGGCAATCGGTGCGGTAAAAGCCAAAGATTTAGAAACGACCAAGCGCTTCGCATTTCATGCCGAGCATACTTGTGCGGCTGAAATGGCTTTGCACGAATCATTCATGAAACTTCTTGGAGTGACCGAAGAGGATTGGGCTGAATTTGAACCATCGCCGAATGCTTACGCGTATGTATCGCATATGTACCGCTCGGCTGAAGGGGATTTGGCGGACGTCCTCGCTTCAATTCTTCCTTGTTACTGGCTTTATCAGGAAATCGGCGACCGGCTTAAAGAAGCGAAGCCGGATCATCCAATCTACAGCCGCTGGATCGAAACTTATGGCGGAGAGGAATTTGCGGCACTTGTAAACGAACAGATCGAGCGGATGGACCTTCTCGCAGAAGGACTAACCGAAACACGGCGCAAAGAACTGAAGGACCGTTTCCGCAGAAGCAGCTATTACGAATGGAATTTCTGGGAGCAGGCTTGGACAATGCAGACATGGACGGTAAAACCATACACGAAGGCGGGTGTTTAAAGTGAGTGAGAAATTGCGCGCTGAAAATCCGATTGTCCACTGCATTACGAATCACGTCGTTTCAAACTATCAGGCCAATGGATTGCTTGCCATTGGGGCTTCTCCGATCATGGGCGAAGCGCCGGAAGAGGCCGCTGAACTTGCGGCAATTGCTGGAGCCGTGTCACTCAATATTGGAACTTTGAACGCCCAAACTTTGGAAAGCATGATCATTGCAGGAAAGACAGCGAATCAATTGGGCCGCCCTGTCGTACTGGATCCTGTAGGTGTAGGAGCGACAGCTTTCAGAGCGGCTGCGGCGAAAAGAATTTTAACGGAAGTGAATATTGCCGTGCTGCGCTGCAATGCAGGCGAGCTTGCCGCGATTTGCGGAACCGAATGGCAAGGGAAAGGGGTCGATGCCGGCAGCGGTGAAGCGGATGTGAAGCAGCTGGCAGTCGAAGCTGCCGGTAGGCTCGGGCTGGTTGTAGCTGTAACAGGTTCAACTGATATTGTTACGGATGGAAAAGAAATCGTGGAAATTCCTTTTGGGCACCCGCTCATGTCGGCAATTACGGGATCTGGCTGCCTGTTAAGCGCAGTGGTTGCTGCCTATCTAGCCGTCTATCCGGAAAACGTTTTAAGTGCTGCTGCAGAAGCCTTGCGTTTTTACGGGGAAGCGGGAGAGCGGGCAAGCCATTTAGCTCCTGAACCTGGCAGTTTTCAAATCGAATTCCTGAACCAATTAGCCCGACCTGGAATAGGCGATACCGAACTGCCTGCCGGAAAGGAGCTGCAGCCAAAATGATTCCACAAGTATTAACCATTGCCGGATCGGATTCCGGAGGAGGCGCAGGAATCCAAGCGGACATTAAAACATTCCAGGAACTCGGAGTTTATTCGACTTCTGTTCTGACGGCCGTGACCGCGCAAAATACGCTCGGTGTTGCCGCTATTTACCCGATGGGAAGAGAAGCGGTGCAGACTCAATTGCAGGCTATCGGAAAGGATTTCCAGCTAGCGGCATTGAAAACCGGAATGTTATTTAATGAAGAAATCATTGAAGAAACGGCCAAGTGGATTCGGTATTTCAACTGGCGGCAGCTGGTCGTCGACCCGGTCATGGTTGCAAAAGGCGGAGCGAATTTATTGCGCGCAGAAGCAGGGGCTGCACTTAAAAAGGAATTGCTGCCCTTAGCTGCCGTAGTGACGCCGAATATACCGGAAGCGGAGGTCTTGAGCGGCATTGAAATCATTGACTCCGCGTCCCGGAAACTGGCGGCGCAAAAGATCCTGTCGTATGGCCCCGAGTCGGTGATCATCAAAGGCGGACATGGCAAGGACCAATATGTCGCAGAAGATTTCTTTCTTTATCAGGACGGTGAAGAGCTGCTGTTCCGGTCGCCTCGAATTGCGACAGTGCAAACACATGGAACCGGCTGTACGTTTTCAGCAGCGCTGACTGCTGAACTGGCAAAAGGAAAGTCGCTTAAAGAAGCGGTTTACACGGCTAAACAATTTATCCACGCAGCTTTGAGCAGCGAATTGAACATCGGAGCTGGCCACGGGCCGACCAATCACGCTGCCTACCGGAAATCCATGAACGAAAGAAGGGAAATGAACTATGTCGAAATTCAGTGAAGGACCGGTCGTTTACTTTATCCTTGGAACGGAGAATGCGGGAGGGAAAGATCCATTGATGATTTTGGAAGCGGCTTTAACGGCTGGCATCGATTATTTTCAGTTGCGGGAGAAAGGGCCGAATGCGTTGAAAGGCGCGGAGTTGCTCAAATTTGCACTTGATTGCAAAGAGTTGTGCCAGCGCTACCAAACCCCTTTCCTGATCAATGATGATATTGAGCTTGCCTGGGCAATTGGCGCAGATGGCATCCATATTGGCCAGGACGACGCACCTGCTGCAGCGGTTCGCAAAATTTGGGGCGCTGACAAACTGCTCGGCGTTTCGGTGCATTCCTTGGCGGAGGCAAAACAGGCAGTAGAAAGCGGAGCAGATTATGTCGGCATGGGACCCGTATTTGCGACTTCGACCAAGACCGATGCGAAAGCACCAGCTGGAGTGGCAGGCATCCAAACAGTTAAGAAAGCTTATCCAAACCTGCCGATTGTCGGTATTGGCGGAATCACTTCTGAAAATGCTGCCGCTATTTGGAAAGCCGGGGCTTGTGGAGTTGCGGTCATCACCGCTATTTCGTATGCGGGTGATATTGCAGCAGAAGTGTCAGCCTTAAGAGATTCAGCGATGGAAGGTGCCCATAAATGAAAACGAGAAAATTAGTCATCCTTGCCATGCTTTCGGCAATAAGCGTGGCAGGTTCTGCATTTGTTTCTTTCCCAGCCGGCATTGCACGCGCCTATCCCATCCAACATGCGGTGAACGTGATCGCAGCGGTTATTTTTGGACCTGCCGCTGCAGTATTAGTGGCTTTCCTGACAGCGATTGTCCGGGTTATGACAGGCACCGGCTCGCTGCTTGCTTTTCCGGGTGGCATGATCGGTGCATTGCTTGCCGGGTTGATTTACATGAAATTCGGCAAAGTTTGGATAGCGGCACTCGGGGAAGTGGTCGGCACCGGCATTCTCGCCGCACTCATTGCAGTTCCTTACGCCAAATTATTGATGGGCACAGAAGCGGCAGCGCTATTCTTCATGCCGCCATTTCTCGTCTCCAGCCTATCCGGAGCTATTCTTGGGGCGGTGATTGTTCGCCGTCTAGTTATGAGCCAAGCGAAATTACCCTTATATTAAAAATGTTTCATTCTTGCTACTGCGTTTATTCGACCGCTAAAGAGGGGAAATAAAACACTATAAGCAAAATTGAGACAAATTTGAAAAGGGAGTGGACAAAAGATGGTGAAAATTGCAGTAGAAGAACCGTTTGTATCCGTAAAAAATGCATTAGAACAAAAAGGCTATAAAGCGGAAATGTTGACCGACAAGACAGATTCAATGGACTACGATTGTGTAGTTGTCCGGGATCAAGAGGATTTAGCTGATTTTCACATGAATGTCCCTCTTGTTGATGCAAGAGGCCGCACTTTGCAGGAAATCGTTGAAGAAGTAGAAGAGCGCTTAGTGCGGACTGGAAAAATTGATCAACCCTTGTCACAAACTGGAGGCAAAGGCAGCGTCGGCAGCTCTGCATTTATCAAGGGAGCGGCTACAGGCGCCATTATCGGAGCAGCAGCCGGCCTCCTATTGACACCGAAAAGCGGCAAAGAGATGCAGGCAGTGGTAAAAGATAAAACTTCCGGCTCTTCGCAAAAACTTTCCGATACCGCTGGCAAAACTAAAGAAAAATTGAGCGGCACAGTTGACCAAGTAAAAGACAAAGTCGGCCAAGTTAAAGAAAAAGCTTCAGGTGCGACAGATGCAACAAAAGGCAAAGTCGATGAGCTGAAAGCGAAGCGTACGGAGAAAAAAGAAGAAAAAGAATTGAAGAAGCAGGAAAAAGTAGTCATCAAAGAAGCGAAAGCAGAAGAAAAAGCGAAAAAAGAACACGAAAAAGCAGAGAAGCAAGTTGAAAAAGAAGTGAAGAAAGCCGAAAAAGAAGCTAACCAAGATAAAGGCAAAACGCAGGTAGTGGAATTGGGCGATGCCGATATCACGCAAAATGATTCAGGCGGCGCAACCATTACACCGAAGAATAAAGATAATAAATAATAAGAAAAAGAGCGGAGGGCCAATATTGATTGGTCCTCCGCTCTTTTATTGAGTTGAGAATGCAATTACTCTCAACTTAAGGAGAAATACTCTTAACTTTCTATGAAATATCCCCAACTTTCACCCGAATACTCCCGACTTCATAAAAAATACTCCCAACTAGCTTCAAAAATGTATTTCGCATCTTTATAAGAACCGGTTTTCTTCATTTTCATGCTTATTAACAGTCGGCTAGCTAAGCGATGATCCTCTATTTGCAAAATCTCCCGGCATCTTTTATTCGTCAGCGGTTCGCCGGTCAGCATTATCCAGTCCTTGAGTGTGCGAATATGGGCATCTTTGTTTGAAACGCCGCAACTCGGACAAACCCATGTCCCGTACTTGCGTTTCATGCCAATGCGGTTGCAAGGCTCACACCAGACGCCACGCTGCATCGCTTCGACAGGAAAAGCGGAATTCGCGCAGATCGGCTCGTGTGCATAAGGGGAGTGTGCCGCTGCCAGTTCAGTTGCGAGCTTCTCAATTTCGCTCAAACTCATGATTTCTTTTTCAGGCTGCAGTTTTCGTAAAAACATCGGCAGCTGATTTGAAAACAACGCGATTTGCTCTCTCGGAAAGTTTTCGGGCATCTGTTTCGTGTATGAAAATACGAGCACGGAACGGATCGGTAAAAAATACGCCCGAGAAGAAAGCCATTCTTCGAGCAGCCATTCGTTTGTCGCCATTTGTTCAATGGGGCTTTTGCGCCCGGTGACGGAGCCGTCTTCTTTCGTTTGGATGAGCTGTGGAGGCGATTGTTTAAAGAACAGGCGGCCGGACATATTCTTTACTTCGAACACATAGACACACCAAGGTGTGATCAACAACGAATCCAACTGGAAAGGGAGGGCCGATTTCAGCGGAACATCATGTAAAACAAGATGCGGAAAATCGATTTTGCTCATCGAAAAATACGCATCAAATCGCCTTTCCCCGCTGATTCCGGATTCGGCATTCCATAAGTCGTTTTTCGCCAACATATACGATGGATGGGTTTTCGGCAATCGCCTCAACAGTACTTCTGCACGTTCTTTATCAGCAGTCTCATTCCTCGTTTTCCATAGCACAGGCATCCCCGCTTTTTTAACTAAAACCATAGCACGTCTACAAATTCAAAAACATACTTCCTTCCATAATAAATATTTGAATCGCCATAACGCAGCAAATCTCGAATTTGAAAAATAAAAACTGCCCATGCCGGAGCATGGACAGTTAAAATACTTTATTCCGGAGCGACTTCATCGACCGGCGCATGCGGTGTCGGTTCTGGAACACGCGATAGGATAACCAATCCGATAATGAACAGAACCACTAAACTGAAAACGCCCATGCTTGAATTCCCGGTTACTTGGGAAGTGACAGCAACAAGCAATGGCCCGAGAATCGCCGCGAATTTCCCGAAGATATTGTAGAAGCCGAAAAATTCGTTGGAGTTCTCTTTTGGTACAAGTTTTCCGAAATACGAGCGGCTTAGCGCCTGGATTCCGCCTTGGCTCGTTGCAACGAGCATAGCGAGAATCCAGAAATCGGTGATCGTTTCCAGGAAAAAGGCGTAAATGCAGACGACGATGTAAACGCAGATGCCGACATAGAGCATTTTCTTTCCAGTGAAACGTTCAGACAGGCGACCGTATAAAATAGCGAAAGGTGCAGCAACTACTTGAGTGACGAAGAGCACAATCAGCAAACTGGTCGAACTTAAGCCGAGATCGGTGCCGTATGCCGTCGACATGGAAATGATCGTGCCAACGCCGTCGATATAAAAGAAATACGCAATCAGAAACAAGAACAGCGCGCGGTATTGGCGTATTTCCCGAAGAGTTTTCCCAAGGCGCTTAAAGCTTTGGGCAACTGGACTCGGTTCGCGTTCAATGTAATAGCGTTGATGGACGTTTCGGAGCAGCGGGATGGAAAAAACAATCCACCAAACAGCAGTGATCAAAAAGGCGATGCGGCTGGCGTTGATGACGGAAACCGGAATGACATTATTCGTTGCAAGCAAAATGACGGCAATGGACAAGATAAACGGAATCGTCGAACCGATATAGCCTAGCCCGTATCCGAAGGCCGATACATTGTTCATCCGTTTTTCTGTCGTAACGTCAACGATGAAAGCATCATAGAACAAGTTGGCCCCAGTCGCGCCTAAAGCTGCGAAAGTATAGCAAATGAGCAGCATAAGCCAATTATCGCTTGGAATAAATGCGAGCATGGCGGTTGAAACGGTGCCAAGCAGGAAAAATCCGGTGAAGAATTTCTTTTTCATGCCTTCGTAATCAGCGATGGTGCCCATGATTGGCCCGATCATGGCTAAGATAAACGTGAAAATAGCGATAGTATAGCCTAAATAAGCGGTTGAATCCGATAAACTGACCCCAGCGTCAGTGGCAGCGGACTTATAGAACAGCGGAAAAACAGCAGTAGTGATGATAATGGAATAAGCTGAATTCCCCCAGTCATAGAACGCCCAACTCTTTTCTTCCTTTGTAAACTTTTTCATCTCTCTATCCCCTTTGTCTTTATCCCCCGTAATCTCTAGCTGTAGATAAATTCATTGTACAAGAACGTCCGTAAGAAAACTGCAAGTTTAGCGATATTCACTGAAATTTTACATAATATTATTTGAACTGACAAAAAATCGCTTGTTTGAGAAGGTGCTGCCTTTTCAGTACACTAAAGGATAGAAGAGAAAAGGAAGGTGCAGTTTTGAAGTTTATTTCGTGGAATGTCAATGGCTTGCGGGCCGTTATGAAAAAAGGATTTATGGATTTTTTTAAGGAAGTCGATGCAGATGTATTTTGCCTGCAAGAAATTAAATTGCAGGAAGGGCAGATTGAAATGGATCTTCCCGGTTATTACACCTATTGGAATTATGCAGAGAAAAAAGGCTATTCGGGTACGGCTATTTTCACCAAACAACAGCCGCTCTCTGTAAACTATGGGTTGGGAATAGCGGAGCATGACACAGAAGGGCGCGCCATCACCTTAGAATATGAAGACTATTATATTGTGACCATTTACACGCCAAACTCCCAGCACGGCCTGCTTCGATTAGACTATCGTTTGCGCTGGGAAGATGCGCTTCTTTCCTATATAAAAAAACTGGATCAGCAGAAGCCGGTTATTCTTTGCGGTGATTTAAATGTGGCGCATGAAGAAATCGATTTGAAGAATCCAAAAGCCAACCGGAAAAATTCAGGCTTTACGCCGGAAGAATGCGGCAAGATGACGGAGTTTCTTGGAAGCGGCTTTATTGATACATTCCGCTATTTTTATCCGGAGCAGAGCGGGAGCTATTCCTGGTGGTCGTACCGCTCGAATTGCCGGGAAAAGAATGTAGGCTGGCGCATTGATTATTTTATTGCTTCTGCCCGGTTGGCGTTGAAATTTAAAGGGGCCAAAATACATAAGGACGTCTGGGGATCAGATCATTGTCCTGTGGAATTAACTCTCAAAAATCTAATAGAAAAATAATCCAAATAAGTTTTAAATAAACTCTTCTAGGGAATCAGATAATCATCATATGAATTATTTGATAATTCGCGCTAAGGAGGTGAAAATTTGAAAAAGGGAATCTGTACTTTTATCATGGGTGCCTGTTTAGTAGCCTTATCGCCGTTCGCCGCACATGCGGATGAACTGGAGAAACCTGAAGAAAAGCCTGCAGGATTAATTAGCGGCACATTGAATACGGTTGGAAAAACGGTTGGAAATGTCACAGGGCAAGCAGCTGAGTCGACGGGTTCAATCTTAAAAGAAACCGTTGGAAGCGTCGACAAAACGGTTAAAGACACGCTCGAATTTACGGGCAATACTTTGAAGAAAACCGCTGATCCAGTGGGCAATAAAATCATTTCTTCCACTTTAAAAGACACAGGGAAACTTGTAGAAAAAGTGGTCGGCAATACAACGCCGGCAGCGAAGACTACTGTGAAAGAAGTGACAAACACGACTGAAAAAACGACTTCCGAAGTATTTAAAGCAGTTGATCAGACGGTCAATAATTTGCCTGAAGTTCCAGTAGTGACGCCTGTCGTAAAAGAAGTGAATAAAACCGTAACGAAAGTGACGTCGGGTGTTCAGAAAACAGTCGAAAAGACGAATGACGCAGTCAATGGGACAGTGGAAGCGGTGGCGGATACAGCAGAAAAAACAGTCGGCAGTACGACGGAAGTCATTGATAAAACAGCTGATTTGCCGTATCAGGAAGAAAAAACGCCAGCTTTGCCAACCCCGGAAAAGGGTGAGCAAGCTGCACCAGCTCTGTCTCCGGAACCGTCAATTCCTGTCGTCGACACGCCTGCGGTAATTGAAAAGCCAGTTGCAGAAGAAACTGCAGAAATTCCAACTCCGGCAGTTAATGAACCAACTAAAGTTCCTGTCGAGGCGATAAAGCCAATTGTTGAAGAAGCATCAGCAGTGGTGCAAGGAGAAACGCCTATTTTAGAAATTGAAAGCGGCCTTACTCCTTCAGCGGCACGCGGAGCTGATATTGACGCGACTCCAGAAGCTTTAGTTTATGTAGGTGAATTGGCAGAAGGGGAAAAAGAACTGGCGGCAAGTGAAGAAAATAAAGCAGCTGCCACCTCTAACAAGACAAAGCAGCCGGCTTATCCGGAAGACCAAGACCAGGGGCGTTCGATAGCTACTGTACCTGCATCGCCAAGTTCTTCTTCGTCGGTCTTTGCTTCAAATTCTTTTGCCGCACATCATGCGGATTTAAGTTTAGGCACCTTATCGGATGCCGAAGTTTTTAAAGCATCCACCGAAAAGCTATGGTATCACAAGAACAGCTATGCGATTATTCAATGGATTCACACTCCGTTAAGGAAACCACCCATTCACACTCCTTTTTTATATGTGATTTAAATCATAATAAAAAAGGAGAGGGAATTAATGAAAAAAACATGGATAACTTATACTGGAGCGGCTTTTGGGATTTGGGCAACCTTGAATTTTGCACCTTCGCTTGTGCAAGCGGAAGGTGAAGCATCAGGACAGCTGGAATTGAATATTGATTTATTGAGCGAAGAGGAAGTCCTGAGTGTCGAAACTTCTGACCTTCCCGTCGCAGGAAGCGTGGATATCGAAATTCCTAAAACACAAGAAGCCGCAAACAGTGAAGAAAGTATAAGCGAAGAAGCTGCAGTAAATGTCTCGTTGGAAGATTCTGTGTTGGATGATGTAGAAGTTCAACTATTGACCAGCACAGAATCTGAATCGACTGAGAAAGAGGCCGCAGTGAATCTATCCGTGGAAGATGCGATCATCGCGGACCAAGTGGAAGCCGAAGTGCTGAAAAGCGAGAGCTCGGCAACAGCTGCTGATTCTTCCGAGAAAGAAGCTGTAATCGATGTATCGATTGAAGAGACGATCATTACGGAGCAAGCAGATGTCGAAGTGCTGAAAAATGAAAGCACAGCATCAGAATCAGGCACTTCCGAGAAAGAAGCTGTAGTAGATGTGAAATTGGAAGAAACGCCTGTTGACCAAGTGAACGTAGAGGTGTTGAAAGATGAGAGCACGATAACCGAAACAGACAGCTCTGAAAACCAAGCCGTCGTTGATGTCTCAATCGAAGATGCATTAGTTGCGGATGAGCTGGAAGTGGAAGTGCTTAAAAACGAAAGTGCTGCTACAGAAACAGACAGTTCCGACAAGCAAGCCATAATCGATGTATCAACAGAAGACACAGTTGTTACTGATGAGATAGCGATCGATGTTTTAAAAAGCGAGAACTCTTCATCTGAAACAGAATCTTTCCAGAAAGATGCAGTGGCTGATGTTGCGATCGAGGAATTAATTGCGGTCGGGCAAACGGATCTTGAAGTCTTGAAGAACGAAAGCTCAGTAACCGAAGACGAAATTTCTGAAGAACAGGCAGCAATTGACTTAGCTTTGGAAGATTTGATCGTTGCAGGGCAAACAGACCTTGAAGTCTTGAAGAACGAAAACTCAGTAACCGAAGACAAAATTTCTGAAGAACAGGCAGCCGTTGATTTGGCTTTGGAAGATTTGATTGTTGCAGGGCAAACGGATCTTGAAGTCTTGAAGAACGAAAGCTCAGTAACCGAAGATGAAATTTCTGAAGAGCAAGCAGCAGTTGACTTGCTTTTGGAAGATTTGATTTTAACGGGGCAAACAGGATTGGGACTTCTGAAAAATGAAAGCACTGCCACAGAAAATGCCTCTACTGAAGAACGTTCAGTGTTGGATCTTTCACTTGAAGATCTATTGGTTGCAGATAATTTAAATCTTCAAGTATTGCCGGAACGAAACTCAACATCTGTTGATGAAGCCGCAACTGAATCTTCAGGTTTTGAAGGGATTTTGCATCTTGGATTAGACAATTTGCCTCTTTTGGGAAATCTTCATGTAGGATTGCTTGAAAATCAAAACAATGCAGATGAAAGCGGGCGTTCTACAGATTCAAGCCTTTTGACCATCAGTTTACTGGATGGAATTCTAGGTGGACTTGATGTAACCTTGTTGGGCAATGAAGGATTTGTAGCGGCACCGCCAACTGCAACACCAGAAACTCCGGGTGAAGAAACGCCAGGCACAAACCCAGGTGAAGAGCCAGGTACAGAAACGCCGGGAACAAACCCGGGAGAACAGCCAAGCACAGAAACGCCAGGCACAAACCCAGGTGAAGAGCCAAGCACAGAAACGCCAGGCATAAACCCAGGTGAACAGCCAGGCACAGAAACACCAGGCACAAACCCAGGTGAACAGCCAGGCACGGAAACACCGGGCACATACCCAGGTGAACAGCCAGGCACGGAAACACCGGGAACTACACCGGGAGAAGGAACGCCAGCATTGCCAGGTACTCCGGCAGGCGACGGATCTCTATCAGGTGGAGATGTGATTGGAAATGATGGAAATGCCGGAACAGGTACCTTGAATGGATCAAATGGAGAAAAAAATGGAAACAATGATTCTAGCGGCCGTAGTGCATTAATCGGATTGACGGCTTCGGCAGGAACTTCTCCGCTGGACTTGATGGATTCCCAATCGGCATTTGCATCTGACGGCAAGGCGTCAAACAGCGATTCGTCAATGGCTTCTACTTTGCCGAAAACTGGCGGTCCAGTCGACAGCTTGATGGTTTTAATGGCAGCATTGCTTTTACTTGCAGGCGGAATCACAATGCGCCGCTTTGCCTAAAGGAAAATGGCTATGAAAAAATGGATGAGCAATTTCATGATTGCTGCAGGATTAGTTTTGTTGATTGTCCTCGCTTGGGGAATGAAGCAAACAAAAGAAGAACAGCTGGGATTAATTGAAGCATTCGAGTCGGTGAAAACAGAAGCAAGCACCGAACTGCCTTTGCAAAATGAAGCTTTTGGCATCACTGCTGAAGCAGCTGAACTGCCCGACGGGGTGGAAGCTGTTTTGACGATTCCTGCCATCGAGTTGAAATCGCCAGTTTTAGCAGGTGCATCGCCTGCCAATCTGGATAAAGCACTGGGGTCGATCGAAGGGTTGGATGAACCGGGGGAAATGGGTGGGAGCTACGCCATAGCTGGCCATCAAGCCCATGTGTTCGGCAAGTTTTTCAATCGCTTGGACGAACTCGAATCAGGAGACCGTTTCACTCTTGAAACCATCAATGAGGAAATGGCTTTTGAAGTGTTCGATATACAAATTGTAAAGCCAGAGCAAGTGGATGTTCTGAAACCGAAAAAAGGGATGGCGTTGGCATCGCTAATTACCTGTTATCCCGAAAATTCGAATGAATTCAGATTGATTGTCCAAGCAAAAAAAGTGGAATAACCGAAAAAGCACAACCGGAAGCTGATCACTTCTGCTTGTGCTTTTTCATTTGGCATTTTATTTTAAGCTACTCCCAGAACGCGCTGGGCCAAACGTTCGCAATTTTGCTGATCAAAAAAGTCGATATATTTTGGTGCGAGCGGATACCATTCATTGGTGTTTATGCCGCCTTCAATAATCTTCGCAAGGCTTTGGTAAACTTCCTCCACGGTTGCAGCTTTGTAGCCATACAAATCTTTATCCAAGTCCAAATAGGAACCGCGTTTTGCCTCATATTCTTCCTGGTCGAACATATTGAAGATGATGGGCTTATTCTGATACAGGAAGTCCCAGGAAACGCTTGTAATGTCAGTCAGCAGCATGTCGCTTTCTTGAATGCTGCGTTCAATGGAGACGCGCTGGGAATCGAGAAATTCGATGTTGCCTTCTGAATCTCCCAGACTTGTAAAAAAATTCTCAAATTTTTTCATGAAAGGATGTAGGGCAATTTCCAACAAAACCTCATTTCGCTGGAGCAGCTCACGGATGCCTTTATGCTGGATGATGCCGACGGTGTTTTTAAAATAAGCGCTGTTTAAAAACTCTTCTTCGCTTAATCCGTAAAGCCATTCCCGCCAAGTCATCATCATTAGGATGTTTTTGACTTGTTCTGCAGGTTTATTGGTCGGGTAGCGGTCGAAACGAGGGAATCCGGTGACAATCAGTTTGTTCTCTGGAATCTTCCATTTCGTTAGCTTCAGTTCTTTTTCATAGTTCGATGCGCAATTGAAATAATCCGTACGCTTCAGCAACGGCACATCTTCTTTTTGGATCAGAATTTTCTTGAATCCTTCGATGCCATGGCTAATATGGGTAATGACGGTTTTTTTATTGAGGAATAAAAACTTATCGACAGAAGGCGCAATGTCATACATTAGTGAATGTCCATGGAACGTATAATCTGCTTTGAAAAAAAGAAGATAATTCTTAAAGCTGCCAAGCGGAATCGCATTTGGAATTTTGCCGTTTAAGGCATATGTAGTCTTCGGATCATACATCCAGTACGCAGTCACTTGGTCTGAATGGTTTTTGGTGAGGTAGGTGTGAAAAACGGATGCGTTGTCTTCGTATTTTTCACCGAGGTTACCGCCGACTAAAACGATCTTTTTCTTCTCTTTGCGAGTGGAAAAGCGGGTAATTAAATAAGCAGCCGAAACTTTCAAAAAGACTTTCAATGGATCCAATTTTCCTTTTTCTTTTAATGTTACACTCATTTCCAGCCCTGCTTTCTCTCTGTTGTTATTCCTTCAGTTTTTCATATTTCTGTCAGTTTGTCTATCTGCAAGCAAGGACAAAAACTTCTTTATTAAAAAGAGGGATTCTAAGTTTAGCTTGGGCGGATAAAGGGAAGATGATAGGGTGATAGACTATTGTGGAGGAGGATTCTTTTAATGAAGGAAAACCATGAAGAGTTTAAAAACAAAATGGGCACTAGTGAAGACGAATCAACGTTAACAGACCGTCAAGGCCATCCGATACGAGACAATCAGAATATACGGACTGTCGGCAACCGTGGCCCGGCTACTTTAGAAAATTATCATTTCATCGAAAAAATCTCTCATTTCGACCGTGAAGAAATCCCGGAACGGATTGTTCATGCGCGAGGAGCGGGTGCATTCGGTTATTTCGAAACTTACGGCAAAGTCGGCGATGAGCCGGTAGAAAAATATACACGCGCTAAAGTATTTTCAGGTGCAGGCAAGCAGACACCTTTAATGGTGCGCTTCTCGACAGTGGCAGGATCTCGCCATTCTTCTGAAACGGCACGCGACCCACGCGGGTTTGCAGTTAAAATGTACACAGAAGACGGCAACTGGGACCTAGTCGGAAATAACTTAAAGATTTTCTTTATCCGTGATGCAATGAAATTCCCGGACATGATTCATGCTTTTAAAAACGACCCGGTTTCAAACGTTCCAAACCCTGAGCGCATGTTTGACTTTGTAGCACGCACTCCGGAAGCGACGCATATGATTACGTTCCTGTTCTCGCCATGGGGCATTCCGGCGACTTACCGCCATATGCAAGGTTCAGGCGTAAACACGTATAAATGGGTGAATGATAAAGGCGAAGCCGTTCTTGTTAAATACCATTGGGAGCCAAAGCAGGGCATCCGCAATTTAACGCAGGCGGAAGCCAACGAGATTCAAGCGGAAAATACAGGCCACGCAACAGAGGATTTGTTCGAATCAATTGAACGCGGAGATTATCCGGAATGGGAGTTGTTCGTTCAAATTATGAGCGACGACGAACATGCGGAACTTGATTTTGATCCACTAGATGATACGAAATTATGGCCACAGGATCAATTCCCATTCCTTCCTGTCGGAAAAATGGTCTTGAACCGCAATCCGGAAAACTACCATGCAGAAATTGAACAGGCTGCATTCGGTACAGGAGTTTTAGTTGACGGACTTGATTTCTCTGATGATAAGATGCTGCAAGGACGTACATTCTCGTATTCCGATACACAACGCTATCGCGTTGGAGCGAACTACCTGCAATTGCCGGTTAACGCACCGAAGAAACGTGTGGCAACAAACCAATATGGCGGTGCGATGGACCGTAAAGTTGAGCATGTGCCAAATCCGCATATCAATTACGAGCCATCTGTACTTGGCGGCGTAAAAGAAGCGGAGCAGGTAACACCGGATCATGAGCCGGCGTATAATGACAAAGTGATGAAAGCGCCAATCGACCGTACGAACAATTACGGGCAAGCGGGTGAAACTTACCGCAGCTTTGAAGATTGGGAACGCGAAGAATTGATCAATAACTTGGGCGACGCATTATCTGTTTGCGATCCACGCATCCAAGAAGAGATGATCCATCATTTCACGCAGGCGGACGAAGACTACGGACGCCGTGTACGTGAAAACATGGAAGCGAAAATCCAAGCAATGAAAGAAATGAAAGACAATGGCCCGAAAGTATACGGCAAGCCTGCAGCGAGCAAAGTAGCGCAAGCAGCAGCGAGCAAAGGGCATGAAGCAGACCCTTATTAAGAATTAAATAAAAAAACCGGCAAGCCTTTTGAAGGTTTGCCGGTTTTTTGCTGTGAAAGATCGAGAGAAGGAACGGCTTGAAAAGAATATGCTTCACATTAATTTAGTGTTTCAAAATTTTTTTGGTTTTTTTTTCAAACACTTTGTCCTTCCCATCCGTTATCTTAATGAATAAGGAAATACAGCAGAAAGCGGGGGAGTGGGATGGAAGCGAATACGATGTATGACAGTTTAATAAAAGACATCACCCAGTTCGCCCGCTCCATCTCCCGCCACGAGCAGGAAGCAGAAGATTTGGTTCAGGACGCTTGGGAGAAGTCATTGAAAGAAAAAGAGTTAGAGCACTTACCGGTTTACAAACAGCGCGCTTGGTTTTTTCGGGTGATGAAAAATCGCTTAATCGACGATCGGCGAAAAGAAAGCCGGTTGTCTGCCTGGGAAGAAGAAATCGATTTTCCCGAAAAGCCGGCTTCATTGAATCATTTAGAAATGGTCGAATTACTGGGCCAGTTAACGCCGGAGCTAAGTGACCTCGTATTTAAGCGGTATTGGCTGGGCATGACCAGCAGCGAAATCGGAATACAAGTGGGAGCGCCTGCTGCAACCATTCGCTACAAACTGCACCACGCAATAAAGCAATTGAGAAAACAGTTGGAGGATGATTTGTGATGGGACAAAAAATTGGCAATGTGGGACTGCTGAATTTATTGAATGCTACAGAGGAAAGCGTAAAAAAAGTCGAACGAATTGAAAATGTAGGAGCGGTGATTTATCGTTCCGGCAATGCGCATCTGCTCGGCGCATTAACGATCGGCAATTTAGGAGCAAGCCTCGAACTGCCGGAAGATTACCGTTATTATAACGGGGAACTGGCAGTCGATTCCGCCTATCTTCAATCGCTCGGCGGCGAACAGAAATTATTAGTGAACGGCACGGTCGTATTCAAAAAGGATGTTGCAGCAGAAGATCTAGAAAAGCGGCAGCTAACACTGATTGTCAATGGCGATATATATGCGCCCGAACACTTAATAGGATTAGTCAGCCGGCTGTTTCCTGAAGGCAATCGAACATTAAAACCGTACACAGGGCAAACTCCTTACTTTGAAAACAGCCATTTCAAACTCAGCAACTCTTTCTTGCATGCGGCAGAAGCGCCGATGTATTTAGTGGTTAGCGGTGTCGTCGATTTTGCAAAAGACCTGGACATGGTTCTGTTTGACGAAAAAATCGGCCAAATCGACGTTAATGGGGTTCTTCGGATCCACGAAGAACAGGAAAGCGCACTTTACCGAAAAATGAAAACGGCAGCCAATGGCATTATTCAGGTGATTCCCGCCGGTTATGCCGTTTTGCAAAAAGCATTGCGCATCAATTCCCGCTCTATTCGAAGTTTTAAAGAGAAAAAGCTATTTACTAAAAAGCCGTTGATTTTTGAACCAGGAATTGCACGTGAAGCATTTAATGAAGCTATCGATAATATCAATTCCAAGTCCTATATCATCTGCAGCGAAGAGCTGGAAGATTTGATGTACGAAAAACTGGATCGATTGGAAACTGAGGTCCTATCATATGGGCAGCATTATATGTGGGTGGAAGGTGAGCAAAAATGGTCGGATGCGCAATTCCAGTCACTCGAGCCGGGAACCAACCTGATTGTAGAGGGCTTACTGATTTTGGATGAAGACGTTACAGAAGTAACCTTGAACAGCAAGTTAGCAGCAATAGACAATTTTGGCGAAATCAAAGTTTCAAAAGATATTCAAAAAGGGGTTGTCCAAAACAAGTTGCGGGCCAATGAAGGGCAGATAAAAAATTCATCTGATGAATCTGCTGAACATGAACATACAGGTTTGCAGAATGTGGGCGAACTTGCTCTTTAAAGAGAGGAGGCGATTCCGAATGTTCTATACTGATGAAACGGTCAGACAGCAAAAAATGAAAGATATGAAGGCGGAAGTGGAATATGGACGAATGCGGAAACGGCAAAAAAAGGACAAGCAGCAATCAAAACGCTCATTATGGATTGTTATTGTCAGCATGCTGCACCTGCATAAGAAAAAATGAAAAAGCTTGGAATCTTCAGGATTCCAAGCTTTTTATTGGTTGAAGCTGTCAAATGAAGAATGATTGACCCCAAAGACTTTTTCAACGTCGATTAAGAAAGCGATTCCTTTGCCAGGAGCATATAAGTCAATGGCATTCTGGATACTTTCAATGACCGCTTCAGTGTAGTCTTCAGGTATCAAGGTCAATACCACATCTTTTTCAGGATCTATCGTAAAATTCATGAATTTCTGCTGTTCATTGACGCCGGTGCCGCGGCCCGTGAGGATCGTTCCGCCTTCCGCGCCTGCTTTGGCTGCCGCTTTTACTACTTTACTGGAGTCTCCGCTATTAACGATCGTCACAATCAAATTGAATTGTTCATGTGCAGCTCGCATCGATTGCCCACCTTTCTTTTTTTTGCCGTCATTTGGCCGGGCGGAGAGATGAGGAACGCCTAAAAGCTGGCTTAAATGGACAGTGAATCCCAAACCATGGCCTGGCTTTCCGAGTTTCCCGGATTGAGTCACAGCATCAGCCACTGGATCTACCAGCGTGCCATCAATCGCAATAAAAATCACATCTTTTTCATGTGTGGCCGGCAATCCCAGAAAAGTAGGTTTTTCATTGCGTCCAATGCCTTCGCCGTATAGAATAGTGGCCCCGTCAGCCCCTGCTTTTTTAGCAGCAGCGATTACTTCTCTCGAATGTCCGCGTTTAACAACAGCAATCATCAATCTATGATTCAGGTTCATTTTTTTTAGCCCCACCTTTACTCTTGAAAATCAGCCCCAAAATGAGAACCGCCAATATGGGTGTCAATGCGACCAAAGCAATCAAGCCAAACCCGTCTGATAGCGGATCCCGGCCTTCGGTGACAGAAGCCACACCGACGGCCATAGCCGAAATGAACGTCACAGTCATCGGTCCCGTAGAAACTCCTCCAGAGTCAAAAGCGATAGCGATGAAAATTTTCTCGGAAAAGAAAATTAGAACCAGGGCCAGCAAGTAGCCCGGGATGAGAAAATACCAAAGCGAAACGCCGGAAAGAATGCGGAACATAGAAAGAGCGACAGACAATCCGACGCCAATCGAAACGGTATATAGCATCATTTTTTGAGAGATATACCCTCCGGTCACCCGGTCGACTTCATCATTCATGATGCTAACTGCTGGTTCCGCAAAGGTTGCTACAAAACCGAGAATGAATCCTATGGGAATAAGAATCCAGGTGGCTGACTTTTCCCCGAGTGTTTTTCCCATCATTTCGCCAATTGGGAAAAAGCCCACATGAACGCCTTGAAGGAAGAAAGCCAATCCGAGAAAAGTTAAGAAGAATCCGAGTAATATTTGCAATACCCGTTGTTTAGGCAGTTTAAGCATGAAAACCTGGAAGAGAGCAAAGAAGATAAATAAGGGGACAAGCGCAATGCCAACTTCTTCGAGGATTTGTGAAAATCCATCAAACACATGAAGGTTCACTGAAATAGCACCCCCAAAATCATAATCGCCAGGACAGGCCCTATGGAGGCTAGCCCGATAAGGCCGAAGCCTTCACTGGCAGAAGAGGAGTTTGTGCGTAAAACGGACGCTACACCGACACCGAGCGCGAGGATGAAAGGAACGGCCATTGGCCCTGTTGTCACTCCGCCGGCATCGAAAGAAATCGAGACAAAAGCATCTGGAACGAACATCGACAAAGCAAATACAGCGATGTATCCGCCAATCAGCAAATAATGGATAGGGATGCTGTAGATTGTCCGTACCATGGCTAATGCGACAAAAATCGCCAAGCCAAGGGCAACTGAGAGGATTAATATTCCGGCACTGATACCGCCGCCAGAAACTTGGTCAATTTGCTTGGCAAGCACCCGGACATCCGGCTCTGCGATTGTGACCGCCAAGCCGAGCAAAAAGCCGGTGCCGATGATAAGCCAGGATTTCTTCGTTTTCGGCAATCGTTTGCCGATCATTTCACCGACAGGCAGAAGACCGGCAGTTACGCCGAGCAAAAAGAGAAAAAACCGATGCTGACAAATGCAGCGCCAATCAAAAATTGCAGCAAAGCCTCTAAAGGCAATCGGATGATTGTCAGCTGTAAAAGGATGACGACAATCGTGACGGGGAGAATAGCAGCGGCTACTTCTTTGAAAGTATCCTTCACATTTTCCATCTCAACACTCCTTCACCGCTCGTTTGTTTTGGTATTCCCTTATCAATTTTGGTGTAAACGTGATAAAGAGAAGAAATCCATAACCTTCCAAGTGTTCATGACAATAGAAAAAGCGGCGTTCCTTTTAGGATTCGCCGCTTTTATTGTCCGTATTTTGAGGTCTTGCAATCACATTCTCTAACGCATCTTCCGTGGAACTTTCGGATAATTTAACATTCGAGCGATAAGCTGCCCTTGTAATCAAATGGCCAGCCACCGGAGCGGTTAAAAAGACAAAGGTGATACCGAGCAAAAGCCGGACGCTGATAAAATCCTCAGATGCCCAAAAGTAAATGAACGTGCCGATTAATGAAAGCAATACGGCTAAAGTAGAGCTTTTCGTTGCGGCGTGGGATCGCGTATAAACGTCAGGCAGCCGAAGGATTCCGATAGCGCTGATGACAGCCATTATCGAACCGATGAGAATCAGAAGAACACCTGCGAATTCAATTATTTCTCTTATGCTCAACGATATCCCCCCTCTCAACAAAGCGGGCGAGTGCCAGGGTACTGATAAAAGCCAATATCCCGACAATCAAAATAACTTCCAAAAAAGCATGTGTATGGAGCACGACAGAAAAAACTGCAACACCGGAGATAAGGTTAACACCAATCATATCCAAAGCGACAACACGGTCTGGCATCGATGGCCCTACAATGATGCGGTAAAGAGCCAATAGGATCGCTAAACAGAAAAGCGATAAGGCAATAGTTAAGATTGTTTGTATCATCCGCGAGTCACCTCCATAATTGCTTTTTCAAAAACTTTGATTGATTTTAATACAGAATCCCGTGATTCTTCCACATCCATCGCGTGAATGTAAAAAGTTTTGCCATCGGGTGAAACTTCCATTACGACGGATCCAGGAGTCAAGGTCAATAAAAGTGCCAATGTGGTCAACTCATAATCGCCTTCCATGCTGTGTTCGTAAGTGAAAATGCCAGGGCTTATATTGAGTTTCGGACTCAGAATCTGCTTCATGATCAGCAGGCTTGACTGAGCCAGCTCAGAAATAAAAATCAGTAAAAGCTTTATCGTCGAGTAGACGCGGATCATATAAAACTTCGTTCCGAAAAATCGGTGCATGAGAAAGAGAATTCCGATCCCTGTTAAGTAACCGCCGATAAAAGTGGAGATATGAAACGCATCTTCATCCATCAATAATGTCCATAGAAACGCAATCATAATATTAATCAGGAACTGTGCAGGCATGTGCATCCACTCCTTTCATCGCAGCGGGCGAGCATATCCATATCATGATTCGCCGCCTCCCATCACTGCATCGATGTAGATATCCGGGTTGAGAAGGGTTTCAGCTGCGTCGGTTACATAACCGGAAATCAATTCTGTACCGAGTCCAAGGCCGACAGTCAGCAATACCAGCAGTAGGCAGGGGATCAAAAGCGTCTTCTTCAAAGGCACTTGATCTTCCTTGCTGACGATGGTCTCGCCCCAAAAGCTGTTTTTGAAGATTCGCAGCAATGAGTACAGGACAAAAAGGCTGGACAGCAGAGCAAGCGTCAACAATCCATAAGAGCCGCTTTCGACAGCTCCTTCTGAAACCAGCACTTTCCCGATGAATCCACTAAGCGGCGGTACTCCGGCTAATGAAAGCATCGTAATGAAGAAAGACCAGCCAAGTAACGGATAGTTTTTCATCAATCCACTCATTTTATCGAGCATGGCAGTACCGGTTAATGAAATGATCGTGCCGACTAACAAGAATAATAATGCCTTGATCACCATATCGTGAATCAGGTAGTAAATCGCTCCTTCGACCGCATTCGGAGTCGAAACGGCCAAGCCGACTAAGATAAAGCCAACAGCGATGACCACATTGTAAGCGGCAATTTTACGGATATCATTGAAGGCGATAGCCCCGAGGCTTCCGCCAACTAAAGTTAGCGCCGCCATCGCCCCGATAATCGTATGCGTAATTTCCGGCTGATGGTAGAAAATCAATGAAAATACACGGAATAATGCATAAATCCCGACTTTCGTCAGCAAAGCTCCAAATAATGCTGAAGTGACAGCGGGAGGTGCACTATACGAACCAGGGAGCCAAAAGTAAAGAAGCAATCCGGCTTTTAAGCTGAAAACAATTAAAAAGATGATGCTGACTGTGGTGAGAAGCGGACCTTGTCCGGCCTCGGCCACTCTGACGGAAACATGTGCCATATTCAAAGTGCCGACAGCTCCGTAGAGATACGCTAAAGCCACCAAGAAGAACCAGGAAGAAACGATGTTAATGACTACATATTTGATTGCTTCACGAAGCTGCCGTTTATTGCCCCCAAGTGTAAGGAGAACATATGAAGACAAAAGCATCACTTCAAAACAGACAAATAGATTGAACAAGTCACCGGTTAAAAAAGATCCGTTGACGCCGGCTATCAAGAAAAGAATGGTCGGATAGAAATAAGTTGTCTGCAGAAATTTTCCAGCTGAAAACATGGCATACAATAGGATAATCGTAGCGACAATGGCAGTGGTCAGAACAAGAAGCAAGGAAAAAGAGTCTGCCACAAACAATATACCGAAAGGCGGCTCCCAGCCACCGAAATCCAGCCTAAGGATTCCATTTGTCTGAACTTGTTCCAATAAGTAAAAGGCAATTCCGGCACTGACCGCCATGACGCCGATACTGAACCAAGCCTGAACGCGCCCGTAAGCACGTAAGAATATTAACACCACTCCTACCAGAATCGGCAAAAGCATGGGAAGCAAGACTATATTATTCATCATTTACACCTCTCATTTCTTCCAAGTCATCCGTGCCAAGTTCTTGATAAGCACGGAAGGCCAAAACAAGAATGAAAGCTGTAACGGCAAAACTGATGACGATGGCCGTCAAAATCAAAGCTTGCGGCAAGGCATCGACATAGCTTGGCGCTTCTTCGCCGAGAAGCGGCACCGTGCCTTTTTTCAAGCCGCCCATAGATAAAATCAATAGATGGACAGCATGGGAAAAGATGGCAGTACCTAAAATGACGCGGATCAAACTTTTAGATAAAACTAGATAGATGGCGACAGCTGTAAGGACGCCGACCAATAATATGATTAAGGTTTCCATCGGCTACTCATCCTCACTTATGCTAAAGATAATATTTACGACAACACCGATAACCGTCAGTGCAACCCCAGCTTCGAAAACGGTCACGGTCGCAAGTTCTGTTTTGCCGAAGATCGGCAAGTCGAAATAGCCGAAAGACTGGCTCATGAACGGCTGTCCGAAAAACATCGGAACCGTGCTGCTCGCGAAAGCGATTAAGACCCCCAAAGCTGAAATTTTCTTGAAGTCGAGTGGGATGGCATCACTGATCGTTTCCGAATCGTGAGACAAGAATAAGAGAACAAAGGCAGAAGCAAGGACAAGCCCGCCGATAAACCCTCCGCCCGGCTCATTATGGCCGGATAGGAAAAGGTAGATGCCAAACGTGAAAATAATCAGGACGGCAGCTTTGGAGACCGTTTTTAAAATGACATCATTTATCTTCATTTTTTTTCGGCTCCTTTCCGCTTTTAATCCGAATCAAGGTATATACCCCGATGCCCGCGATGAAAAGTACAAGAGATTCGAGCATCGTATCAAAGCCGCGGAAATCGCCTAAAATTGCATTGACGATATTTTTTCCGCCAGCCAGTTCATATGAATTTTCAAAATAGCTGGAAATGGATTCAAATAGTTTTCCGCTATGCACAGAAAGAGCGATCAAAACGACAGTAGCCCCGCCAGCAACAGCAATAATGGCATTGCGTATTTTGGCGTTTCTCGGAATTATGTCTTTTTTCAGTTCCGGCAAGAAATAGAAGCATAGCAGGAAAAGAACAGTCGTAACGGTTTCAATGACCAATTGGGTCAACGCTAAATCCGGCGCGCGGAATAATACAAAGAAAATCGCAATGGAAAATCCAAGGACGCCGTTCAGCAAGATAGAAGTCAATCGTGATTTTACAAATAAGATTGCTACAGCGGCAATCATCATGACCAACACCAACAAAAATTCATAAGGGCTAACAGGCGCATCGTTGGAAAAATCGATGGATAAAGCTCCGGTAAACACTAAAGTGCCGCCTGCTACTAAAATGAAGAAGGTGAAGATATAAGCGAAATAATGCGGCAAATAACCCGTCATATAAAGGGAAGTCAACGTATTTGAGTTGTTTTCCAATCCGGCTAAGAAACGGTTGTACAGATTATTGAACGTCCAAGTATCCGGAATGAACGTATAAATTCTTTTCCAGTAGCGGAAAGTTGCGAATAGAATACTGCCGACTACGATAACGCCAAGCGTCATCCAGAGTTCCGGCTGGAAACCGTGCCAAGCCGTAATATGGGGGGCTGCTCCAGTAATTCCAGGCAGTACACCGCCTAATGCCGGACGGAGCAGATAGTCTCCCAATAGGTTCGGGGCAAAAAAGATGCCAACAATTAAAATAGATAGAATTGCTGGAGAAATCAGCATCCCGATCGCCGGTTCCACTGGTTTTTTATCCAGTTTTTTCAGCTGCGGCTTTCCAAGGAAAGTCCGGAATACGATAATCATACAATAGACGAAAGTCAGGACACTGGCTGTCCAAGCAATCACCGGAATTAGCCAGCCCCACGTGCCTGCTGAAAAAATCGGAAGCGTGGTCGAATTGAGAGACGCTGTAAAGAACATCTCTTTGCTTAAAAATCCATTGAAGAAAGGAAGTCCAGCCATTGAGAAGCTGCCGATCATAGCAAACGTGAAGGTAATCGGGAGAAACGAAATCAAGCCGCCTAAACGCCGGATATCCGCGTACCAACCTGGTGATCGACAATGCCGACAACCATAAAGAGCGCGCCTTTGAATGTGGAATGGTTGACTAGGTGGAAAAGAGCGGCGAAAGTCGCGAGTCCGTATAAAGCGCCATCGCTGCCATCGCCGAAATAAAGCGCCGCTGACCCCATTCCGAATAAGCTCATGATCAATCCTAATTGGCTGATAGTGGAATACGCGAGCAATGCTTTTAAATCCGTTTGGCGAACTGCACAGAAAGAACCCCAGAACAGTGTGACCAGCCCAACCAATGTGACTGTCCAGAACCAAGCAGAAGTGCCGCCGAAGACAGGCGTAAACCGCGCGACCAAATAGATGCCGGCTTTTACCATCGTAGCGGAATGCAGATAAGCGCTGACGGGTGTAGGAGCTTCCATAGCGTCAGGGAGCCAAATGTGGAAAGGGAATTGGGCTGATTTAGTGAATGCACCGAGCAGCACAAGGAACATGGCTGGATAAAAGAGTGCGTGGTCTGTGTACTGGCTGATCGTTGCAGCAATTTCACGGACACTGAAAGTGTCTGTCATCGTATGAAGCATGATAAAACCCGCTAACATCCCAAAACCGCCGAATACAGTAATCAATAAAGATTTTTGGGCACCGTAGCGTGAATTTTTGCGGTGGAACCAAAAAGCGATTAATAGAAAAGAGGATATGCTTGTCAACTCCCAGAATACATAAAGCACAAGCAAGTTGTCGGAAAGTACGACTCCTAGCATGGCGCCCATGAAAAGAAGCAAATAAGCATAGAAATGCGGCAATGAGTCATATGGAGATAGATAATAGATGGAGTAGAGAATGACCAAGCTTCCCATACCCGTGATCAACAACGCGAGAATTAAGCTGAGGCCGTCCAAATAGATGGAGAAGTTGATGCCCAGCGAGGGAATCCATTCCAATGTTGAGGCGATCGTGTCGCCTGCAGAAATATCCGGAATCCGTAGAGCGAAAATGATGAATAATATCAATGGCACAATGAGAACAAACCAACCGATATTTAACTTTCCGACCCGCCTATAAAGAAGAGGGATGAGGGCGGCCGCAAAGAATGGAATTAAGATTGCGAAAATCAATAGATGCATAAAGTGAACCTCCTGAAACAGAATAAAAAACGGCAAAACGGGAAATAGATATGTAACGCAAAGAATAAATGTTTTCAAAGGGAATAGAAAGACAAAAGACTCCATAAAGACACAAAGCCATATAGAATAAATTATACAGGAAATAGGGCTTGCTTTCACTTGATAACTTCGATATGGTACAGATTAAGCGATAAAAAACGGAACAAAATTAAGGTGAAACACAAAAAGTATAAACCCTTGATTTTTATTAAGATCCGCAGTATAATTTCATAGTTTTGAAATTGCGGCTTACGAATATTAATCCCTGGAGGGGTACAGATAATGAAAAAAATTAGAGGACGGATGGATGAAAGCATATTGGTGTGTGTGTTTTATGGACCAAATGGTGAACGTTTGATTAACCGCGGCCATAAACTCTCAAGCATGCTTGACTGCCCACTGTATATTTTAACTGTCGATTCGCTTCCATTTGATGAGTTTGACGCGGAGAAATCCGAATATGTTGAACGCTGGAAAGAATTAGCTGAAGAATATGAAGCGGAAGAATTCATAATCCGGGACAATGAAAAACGCCCCTCCGCAAAAGTCATCGCGGAAGTGGCACATGATTTGAATATCACACAGATCATCGTCGGACAGACGGCTAAAAGCCGATGGGAAGAAATTACAAAAGGTTCGTTTATGAACTCGCTGCTGCGTGAAATCCCTTTTGCAGATTTCCATGTAGTTTCAGTTGACCGGAGCATTAAAGGAGAAGATCATGAAGAATTTGAAAAAGGCGTCCGCTGTTATTTAGTGAAAGATGCAGACACTTACAAAATCAGTTTCTCCCAAACAAGAGAATGCCAATACGAAGGCATCTTCTTCAAAGATATTGGAACGGATTTCAACAACGGGATTTTCAAGTTTATGCACAACAACAAATTGCATCAAGTGGAAGTGACGGATGACCGAATTGTAGAACCGACTGTCGTCAATTCATGCCTTAACCGCCAAACTGTTCCAAAATAATCAACCGTAAATAAACGGCCGCTGCCAATTGAGCGGCCGTTTATCAATTAAAGGAGAAATTCTGTGAGAAAATCGAAAAGATCTGAACCGCTTATTTCTGAAAACCTGACTGTTAAAACGTTTCAGTCAGCATTGGATGACCATTATTTAACGGATTGCAAAATCTCGCAGGAGACAATCGAATACGAAGCGGAAGAAGCGCTGCATATCGACAAAGTGATATTTGAGAATGTGAACTTTCTGGAAGTCCAATGGCCGCGCAGTGAATTTATCGACGTGCAATTCATAAATTGCGATTTATCAAATGCAGACTTTAGCCGATCTGTTTTTCATCGGACCGAATTTCACAACTCAAAACTGGTCGGTACGAATTTTGCTGAAGCAGGCATCCGCCATACTTTATTCAAAGACTGCGTTTTAAATTATGCCACTTTCGGTTTTTCGCTCTGCAACACATCACGCTTTGAAAGTTCGTTGATGCGGTATGCTGATTTTTATGAAGCGGAGTTGAAGCAGACCGAATTCAACGGCTGCGACATGAATGATGTGAATTTTGTGGAAACCAGCTTAAATGGGGTAGATTTGAGCAGCAACGCGTTTGAAAACATTCAAGTGACCATTGAAAAATTGGCAGGCTGCAAAGTGTCGGAACCGCAAGCCTTAGCTTTCGCAAGACAATTAGGACTGGAAATTGATTGAAATTGATATAGTAGAATAAAAAACAAAACCCCTGAAGCGGTTGCTTCAGGGGTTTTGTAATAATTTGGAAGTCTAGCGAACGCCTTTCATATAGCGCTGGATTGCAGGAGCAGCCAAGAATAGAAGAATACTTAGTGCAATAGAAGCACCGCCGATGATTCCGAAATACATCATTTCGTTTTCAACGGTATAGAATTTAACCAATTGAGCGTTGATTGCTTGGGCAGCGGCATTGGACAAGAACCATAAGCTCATTGTCTGTGCTGAGAAAGCGGATGGCGCTAATTTTGTCGTAGCGGATAAACCGACCGGCGACAAGCATAGTTCACCAAGAACGACGATCAGATAGCTGAGTACCAGCCATAATGGGTTTACTAAAGCATCTGTTCCACCGAAATAAGCTGGCAAAAGGATAACCAGGAACGACAATCCGGCAAACAGAAGACCGAGTGAGAATTTCTGCGGAATTGACGGTTGGCGCGTCCCTAGTCTTACCCATAACCAAGCAAATACAGGCGCTAGCGTAATGATGAATAATGGATTCAGCGACTGGAACCAAGCAGGTGAAATCGTAATGCCTGCAAATTCCAAGTCAGTCCGTGTATCTGCGTAAGCAGCTAAAATTGTCGATCCCTGTTCTTGGATCGACCAGAACATAACTGCAGCAATGAACAAAGGAATATACGCAATCAGGCGTGAGCGTTCCACTTCGTTCGTCTTCTTGCTGCGATACATCACGATAAAGTAAGCGGTAGGGATTAAAATACCCAAAATACCTACAGTCGCGATGAAACTATCGAATGTCAAGAAACCATATTGAAGACCTAAAATGACCACTGCAGCAATTACAACAGCTGCAACAGAGAAAATCTTGATCGTTCTTGATTTTTCAGCTGGCGTTAGCGGATTGTGGACAATTGTACCGGCTAAACCAAGGTTTTTCTTTTTTGTAACCATGAAAAGCACTAAACCTAAGAACATACCGACAGCGGCAATACTAAAGCCAAGGTGGAAGTTGATATCCATTCCGACAGTACCGACGATCAAAGGTGCGATAAATGCCCCGAGGTTGATCCCCATATAGAAGATGCTGAAACCGGCATCCCGGCGGTCATCGTTTTCTGCATAGATTTCACCAACCACACTGGAAACGTTCGGCTTCAATAAGCCGGTTCCGAGTACGATTAAGACCATTGAAACGAAGAATAGAGACAAACTGCCAGGAATCGCTAAAGCGATATGTCCAAGCATGATGAGGATACCACCGTAGAAAACGGCTTTTGATGTTCCGAAAACTCGATCGGCAAGCCATCCTCCGATAATTCCCGACATATATACAAGCGAACCATAAATAGACATGATTGAAAGAGCTACTGTACGGTCAAGCCCGAGTCCGCCTTGAGAAAGTTCGTAATACATATAGTAAACAAGAATTGCTCTCATTCCATAGTAAGAAAAACGCTCCCAAAATTCAGTGAAAAATAGTGTGAACAGGCCTTTTGGATGGCCAAAAAATCCTTTTTGAGGAACACTGTTCACGATGTCTTCGCGACTATATTTGTCAGACATCTTACAACCCCCTTTTAATGTATGTTACTATAATACTTTTTTTAGGTCCAAAAATCAAAATAAATCTACAAATTGGGAAAAAAGCCTATGTTATAGGTTAATAATGATATTTAATAATGATTTTTAAAATAGATAAGCTTTATTGAAATAATTATTTGATTTTGAATAATTTGTATTCAGACGTATTATTGGATTTTGGAAAAAATATTTTTTCTTTTATTTTCCAAAAATATTGAAATTTCAATTATTTGTATAACGATTTTGTTCACTAGTTGTACAAATTTTTTTAAATAAATTATAGAAATATATAGAAATATCTTGAAAAAAATTTTAATATACATTATATTTAAAATAGTTAGAATTTAATTTAAAAGGAGATAAAGTATTATGAATGATCTAGGGAAGAAAATCAGGGATTTAAGAGAAGCGAAAAAGCTGTCACCAGAAGAAATGGCGGAGAAGATCGGTTTTGCCAAAAGCACTGTTTGGGCCTATGAGAGCGGCAAAAAACAGATAACGGTCAGCCATCTTTCTCGTCTTGCTGATTTCTTTGACGTGTCTGTTGACCTCTTGCTAGACCGGTCTGAAAGAGTCATTGACTTGGATCTTCAAAATGCTGCCGCTATCGAAGAGTATAATTTAATGCTGGATAATAAGCCCTTGGATAAAACTGAAATTGCTGAAGCTGCTTCTTATATACAAGTCAAACGTCGCATGGGGAGTTACGGAGCGGCAAGTTCGTGAGCCATATGGATCAATTTCATGAAAACGCCTACTTCAATTAAGGTAGGCGTTTTTTGCTGTTCCCCAGTTTAACAGAGGAGGATGGTCGATGAACGTTTCTGTCATTCAGCGATTTAAAGCGTCTCTGATTGATTATCTGTTGATTGCCGGATATCTTCTTTCACTCATGGTGCTTACTGTTTTTATTTTCCCTTCTCTCCAAAGCTTTTTTCAAGGATCTTTAGAAGTTGCCCAATTTACTGGATTTCTTATGGTCACACTTCCAGTCACAATTTATTTCGCCGCTTTTGATAGCCTTGGCAAAGGGCAGACCTTTGGAAAAAGGAAGATGAAAATACGTGTAGTCACTTTAGATGGCCAAAAGCCTGGCTTGCTTCGGTCTGCTATCCAAAATCTCTTGAAGTTTGTCCCATGGGAACTATCGCATTTCCTCGTCTATCGTTTAATGGTTCTTGGAAATGATCCGGTTCCGGTTTTTTATATGGTGGTTGGCGGCTTCGTATATGTTCTTATGTTTAGTTATCTAACGACAGCGATTTTTTCAAAAAGAAAACAAACCCTTTACGATTGGTTTGTAAAGACACAAGTGGTAAAGAGTTCTTCTTAATGGTGATAGCGGATAAACTATGCCGGTTGTTTCTAAAAAGCATTTACTCCATAAATAAGGACTATATTATAGAAGGAAGTCAATTGCTGCTGGCCACATCTTTCGGAAATGGTTGTTTATCTCTTTAGCGGAAGGGAAGAAGAATGATAGAAGAAAAGATTGCTAGGAGGACGATTGTATGTCAAAGACAATATTTATTACCGGAGCAGGAAGCGGATTAGGCAAAGGGGCAGCTTTAGGACTGGCTGAAAAAGGCCATCGAGTCATAGCACCTGTTGAAACAGCACCGCAAGTTACAGCTTTAAGAGAAGATGCTAAAGCTGCGGAGTCGAACTTGAAGTATTCAAAATGGATATTAAAAACCCGCAGGACCTTGCTCAAATGCTTGATTACGATTTTGATATATTTGTGGCCAATGCCGCTGTGAATGAAGGCGGGCCTCTTGGCGAAGTGCCGATGAGAAATTTCCGTGAATTATTTGAAGTGAATGTGTTCAGTACGCTTGAAACAGCTCAAATTGCGGCACAGAAATTTGTAGCAAAAGGTGAAGGGAAAATTATTTTCATGTCTTCGATGGCTGGGATTATGGCAACGCCTTACGTGGGGCCGTACACGGCTACTAAACATGCAATTGAAGCGATTGCAACGACGATGCAAAAAGAACTTGAAGGATTTGGCGTAAAAGTGGCAACCATTAATCCCGGGGCTTTCGCTACAGGGTTTAATGATCGCAGTGCGGAAGCAAAATGGAAATGGTATGACGAGAAAATCCATTTCACGAAAAAAGAAGATATGGAAGAAGCGGATAAAGCATTGGAAGACCAATACGATCCCGCTGATATGATAGCGAAAATGGTGGAAGTCATCCCGCTTGATTCTCATAAATTCCGTACAGCTTATCCAGAGGAAACCGAAAAGCAAATGAAGGAAGAAGAAGCGAAACGCTGGGAGATGGAAATCTAGAGGAGTGTCAGAGATGGAAGCGAACAGTGAGTTTTGGGCGATTCTAGCGGCGGGCGGATCAGACACGCACACCGCTTGCCGGCTCTATGATGGATTAGAAACAGTAAACTTGGAAGAGCTGATCGGCACATGGAAAGGCAGGGAATTTCCGACCGGCCACCCATTAGACGGCGTATTAAGCGAGTTGAATTGGTACGGCAAAGCTTTCCATGACGCTGAAAATGTGGATCCTTTATTGTTTGAGATGTCGAATGGAGAAGTTGTGGCGATGGATCCTGTTCCGCTGATGGACAAGCGAAAGCTTCTGAAAGCAGCTGGGGGCAAAGCGCGGATCCGGATGGTGAAGCATAGAGGTGTTTTAAGTGCAGCCATGATTTACGACAACCTGCCGATTCACGATCATTTTCGTAAAGTGAATGAACAGCTCCTGGTAGGAATGATGGATTGGAAAGGGGATAAGAAACCATTCTTTTTTCTGTTGGAAAAAGTGGAATGAAAGCGAAAACAACCTGAGAGCCTATGCTCTTAGGTTGTTTTTAGTTGATCACCGGGCGTGCAAAGAGGGATTCTGGCGCAAGAAAAAGGGAAGGAAATATGATAAGCTACTCATACGAGACGAGTATTAGGAGTGTTTAATTTTGTTGGAAGAAGCAAGAAAAATATTGCAGTCGTATTTTGGATACGAGTCATTTCGGCTAGGTCAGGAACAAGCGATTTCCCAGGTTTTTGAAGGGAATAATTCTATCTGTGTCATGCCGACAGGCGGCGGGAAGTCGATGTGCTATCAAATTCCTGCACTTGTTATGGAAGGGACGACAATTGTCGTATCGCCATTGATTTCCTTGATGAAAGACCAAGTGGATTCTTTGCTGGCGGCTGGAATTCCGGCTGCGTATATTAATAGCTCGCTGGATTTTGAAGAAGTTCGTGAAATTTTATATGACGTCCAACGCGGCGCTGTGAAATTATTATATATCGCACCGGAACGCCTGGATTCGGAAATGTTTTTAAACGAATTGCAAGGCGTCCATGTGCCGCTGATTGCAGTCGATGAAGCGCATTGTATTTCGCAGTGGGGGCATGATTTCCGCCCAAGCTATCGCTTGATCAGCAGAATGATGGAGTTGTTCCCGAATAATCCGACTGTGTTGGCATTGACAGCTACTGCAACGCCTCAAGTCCGTGAAGATATTTGCCGTATTTTAAATATTGAAGAACAGCATACGATCATGACCGGTTTTGAACGTGCGAATTTAACGTTTTCTGTTGTGCAAGGGCAGGACCGCGATCGGTTTGTGAAAGAGTACGTCCAAAAAAATGAAAAGGAAGCGGGCATTATATATGCCGCTACCCGAAAAACGGTCGATTCGGTTTACGAGATGCTGATCAAAAAAGGCGTCAAAGCTGCAAGGTATCATGCAGGGATGCCGGATATGGAACGGAAGAATGGACAAGAACGCTTCTTGAACGATGAAGTGACTGTGATGATAGCCACCAATGCGTTCGGGATGGGCATTGATAAATCGAATATCCGTTATGTCATCCACTATCAGCTGCCGAAGAATATGGAAAGCTACTATCAGGAGGCAGGGCGTGCAGGCCGTGACGGACTGCCGAGTGAATGCATCGTCTTATATGCTTCACAAGACGTGCAGACCCAGCGTTTTCTCATCGATCAAGCCCAAGATCCAAGCCGTATTCCGGGAGAATTGGTGAAACTTCAAGGGATGGTCGACTATTGCCATACGGAAAATTGCCTTCAGCAGTTTATCATCCATTACTTTGGCGATAAAACTGCTGAGCCTTGCGGACATTGCAGCAGCTGCAACGATGACCGGGAAAGTATGGACGTGACAACGGATGTGCAAATGGTCTTGTCTTGTGTCATCCGGATGGGGCAGAAATTCGGAAAGATGATGACGGCTCAAGTGTTGACAGGTTCCCGAAATAAAAAAGTCATCGACTTCGGTTTTGATAAATTATCAACTTACGGCATTTTGAAGCATCACAGCGCAAAAGAAGTGGCGAATTTAATCGAGTTTATGATTTCCCAAGAATTGCTGGCCGTAGAACAAGGATCTTTCCCGACTATCTATGTGCCGGATGGCGGTCGTGATGTGTTATTAGGCAAAAGAAAAGTGCTCCGAAAAGGAGCGGTTGCCACCAAGCAGATTGCAGACAACGATCCATTGTTTGAAGAATTGCGGAAAATCCGCAAAACTTTGGCGGATGAAGCAGGAGTTCCTCCATTTGTTATATTCTCCGATAAAACTTTGCAGGATATGTGTTCAAGAAGACCTAAAAACAGCGAAGAATTTTTAGAAGTAAATGGAGTCGGATCCAACAAGCTTGAAAAGTACGGAGCAGCTTTTTTAGAAACGATAAAAGCATATGATATGGTCAATAATTGAATAAAATATACAAAAAAGACCCCTTTTGTTAAGGGGTCTTTTTTATTTCTACTAAATATAAATGCATAAATATTCAATTTAATTTATACTGATTTTTATATATTTTTTTAAAATGTAAACGGTTACATACATGGCCTGTATTTGCGAAACAATGTGAAAAAAATATCAATATGGAATTGTATATATATTCAGACATGTGGTATACTATCAAAACATTATGACACTTTATCGTAATGAAGGAGGCGATTTGATGAGCAAGAGAGAATATCCGCAACAACAAGGACTCTATCATCCGGATCAAGAGCATGAGGCATGCGGAATCGGGATGATTGCTAATATTAATGGAGAAAAATCACACGCGATTGTTCAGAACGCAATCAACATTCTTTGCAACTTGGAGCATCGGGGAGGCCAATCGTCGGACACGAGCACAGGGGATGGAGCAGGGATTTTAACACAGATTCCTCATCGTTTCTTTTTAAAGCAATGCGAAAAAGAAGGGATTATTCTGCCCGAAGCTGGAAAATACGGCATTGGGATGATTTTCATGCCACAAGATTATGAGCTGCGCATGAAAACGAAAGAAATCATCAAGCAAATTGTAGAAGAGGAAGGCCAGGAATGCCTAGGCTGGCGGCCAGTTCCAGTAAATGATTCTTTTGTAGGGAAAGTGGCTTTAAAAACAAAGCCGGTCATACGCCAAGTGTTTATTGCGGCTTCTGAAAATCTGGGAGACCGTATGGCGCTTGAACGCAAACTCTATGTCATCCGCAAACGCATTGAAATGGTTATGGGCGGCAATGAGGACTTCAAAGATGTCTATTTCAGCAGCCTTTCAGCAGGCACGATCGTTTACAAAGGCATGCTAATTCCAGAACAACTGGATTCCTTCTATATTGACCTCAACCACCCTGAATTCAAATCAGCGCTGGCATTAGTTCACTCCCGTTTCAGTACGAATACCTTTCCGAGCTGGCAACGGTCCCACCCAAACCGTTACTCAATCCATAACGGTGAATTCAATACCCTCAGAGGAAACGTGAATTGGATGCGTGCAAGACAAACGCTTTGCAGTTCCCCTTATTTCAATGAGCAAGAACTTCAAAAAGTCTTGCCCGTTATTGATGAAAGCGGAAGCGATTCTTCAATGTTCGACAACTGCTTTGAATTCCTTCACTTATCAGGCCGCTCACTGGCGCATACCGCAATGATGATGGTTCCGGAACCATGGGTTAACGACCCGACCATTCGGAAAGAGAAAAAAGACTTTTACGAATTTCATAGTACATTAATGGAGCCTTGGGATGGACCGGCAGCACTGGTCTTTACGGATGGCCGTCAAATAGCGGCTTGCCTGGATCGAAACGGTTTGCGCCCTGCGCGTTATTACGTGACGAAAACCGGAATGATCGTTCTTGGATCTGAAGTTGGCGCATTGGACATATTTGCTGATGACATCATTTACAAAGATCGCTTGCGTCCAGGCAAAATGCTCCTAGTCGATTTAGAAGCTGGAAAAATTATTCCGGATGAAGAAATCAAAATGCAAATTGTCAAGGAACTTCCTTATAAAGACTGGATCGAGAATAATCTATTGGATTTGGAGGATCTTCCGGTCCCTTCAATTCCTGGTCAGACTGTAACTAAAGAAGAATTTGTGGAGCAGCAGCTGGCATTCGGCTATACGACAGAAGAAGTCCAAAAAATCATCAAGCCACTGGCTACGGAAGGCAAGGATCCGGTTGGTTCAATGGGCTATGATTCACCATTGGCCGTCTTATCCAAAAAACCGCAGCTTCTTTATAACTACTTCAAGCAATTATTTGCACAAGTGACGAATCCGCCGATTGACGCGATTCGTGAGCATATTATCACCGCTGCCCGCACCACAATCGGTGCCGAAGGCAATTTAGTGGATCCTCGGCCGGAAAGCAGCCGCCATATCCGTCTCGAAACGCCTGTACTGACAAACGATGACTTGGAAAAATTACGCCAGCAGAAGCTCGTGGAGTTCCAAACGATTACGCTGCCGATTCTTTTCAAAAAATCCGGTGGACCGGAAGCGATGGAGCAGGAACTGGAAGAGCTGTTTATAAAAGCCGATCAAGCTTATGAAGCTGGAGCTACTCTTTTGATTCTTTCAGATCGGGGTGTGGACGAGGAGCATGTGGCCATTCCTGCATTATTGGCCGTTTCCGGTTTGCATCACCATTTTATCCGCAAAGGAACCCGGACGAAAGTCAGCATTTTGCTGGAATCTGCAGAACCGCGGGAAGTCCATCATTTTGCCGCATTGCTCGGGTATGGAGCTGAAGGAATCAATCCTTATCTGGCTTTGCGCACCATTGAAGACCTGATTGAACAAGAAGACATTGTCGGTGTTCCTTATAAAAAAGCGGAAGCGAGCTATGTGAATGCCGTAACCGACGGAATCATCAAAGTCTTGTCGAAAATGGGGATTTCAACCATCCAAAGTTACCGAGGTGCACAAATCTTTGAAGCGGTCGGAATTCATATGGATGTAATCGATCGTTACTTTACGCGTACTTCTTCGCGGCTTGGCGGGATTGGCCTTGATATTATTGCAAAAGAGGCGCTGATGCGTCATGAACAGGCATATCCGGAACGCAGAACAGGAGATCGATTCTTGGAAGCTGGAGATGAGTACCAATACCGGGCAAACGGTGAAACGCATCAATACAATCCATTAACGATCCATACGCTGCAGCAGGCTTGCCGGACGAATGATTATCGAGTGTTTAAAAAATACACAGGCCTATTAACGAAAGAAACTTCGAATGTCCAGTCCTTGCGCGGTTTAATGGAGTTCAAGAAGCGGACTCCTGTTCCAATAGAAGAAGTGGAAACGATTGAAGAAATTTGTGCGCGCTTTAAAACAGGCGCGATGTCATTCGGTTCAATCAGCCAAGAAGCGCATGAAGCATTGGCGATTGCCATGAACCGGATCGGCGGCAGAAGCAATTCGGGAGAAGGCGGAGAGCAGGTTTCCCGTTTCATCCCTGATGAGAATGGCGATAGCCGCCGAAGCGCGATCAAACAAGTGGCTTCTGGCCGATTTGGCGTAACCAGCCATTATTTGGTCAATGCAGATGAAATTCAGATCAAAGTGGCTCAAGGAGCTAAGCCGGGAGAAGGCGGACATTTGCCAGGCAAAAAAGTATATCCGTGGGTAGCGGAAGTCCGTGGTTCAACTCCTGGAGTAGAATTGATTTCTCCGCCTCCTCATCACGATATTTATTCGATCGAAGATTTGGCAGAGCTGATCTATAATTTGAAAAATGCTAATCCAATGGCCCGCATCAGTGTGAAACTGGTATCGGCAGTTGGCGTTGGAACCATTGCAGCCGGCGTTGCAAAAGGCCGTGCTGATGTTGTGTTGATCAGTGGATACGACGGCGGTACTGGCGCTGCGCCGAAGACGAGTTTGAAGCATACCGGTTTGCCATGGGAAATCGGATTGGCGGAAACACACCAAACGCTTCTGCTGAACGGTTTACGTGACCGGATTGTTGTCGAAACGGATGGGAAGATGATGACAGGCCGCGATGTCGTTACCGCTGCTTTGCTCGGAGCGGAAGAATTCGGCTTTTCAACGGCTCCATTAGTCGTTCTTGGCTGCGTCATGATGCGTGTATGCCATATGGATACATGTCCGGTCGGAATTGCTACGCAAAATCCTGAGCTGCGCAAGAAATACATGGGCGATCCGGAGCATGTCGCAAACTTCATGCGCTTTGTTGCACAGGAAGCACGTGAGTTAATGGCGGAACTCGGATTCCGGACAATCAACGAAATGATCGGAAGAACAGATGTAATTGAAGCGAAACAGGCAGTAGACCATTGGAAAGCTAGTGGACTCGACCTTTCCGCTTTATTGTATCAGCCGGATCTGCCTGAAAAGGTAGGGCGCTACGCGACTGTAAAACAAGATCATGAATTGAAGAATACATTGGATTATACCGAATTGCTGCCGCGTGCCAGAAAAGCGATTGAATCGGGTGAGCGGGTTGATGTCACAACAGCCATCCGAAACATCCATCGCGCAACCGGAACGATCATCGGTTATGCAGTATCCAAGAAATACGGAGCAGAAGGATTGCCGGAAGACACAATCAATTTCAATTTCCAAGGATCGGCCGGGCAAAGTTTCGGTGCGTTCATCCCTAAAGGAATGACGCTTAAGCTGATTGGAGATGCCAATGATTTTGTAGGGAAAGGTTTATCCGGAGGGAAAATCATCGTCTATCCGGCAAGCGATTCGACGTTTATTCCTGAAAATAATGTCATTATCGGGAATGTTTCATTTTACGGAGCTTCTGCCGGCGAAGCGTATATCCACGGAATTGCAGGAGAGCGTTTTGCGGTCCGTAATAGTGGGGCCAATATCGTCGTTGAAGGTGTCGGAGACCATGGCTGTGAATATATGACAGGCGGTCGCGTTGTTATTTTAGGCAAGACTGGCAAAAACTTTGCAGCCGGCATGTCGGGCGGCATCGCTTATGTATTGAATGAAGACGAGACATTTGCTGAACGCTGCAATGCTGAGCTTGTTCATATGCAGCCGCTTGTCGAACCGGGTGAAATGGAAGAATTGCGCCATATGATCGAACAGCATGTTCAGTATACAGGCAGCAAAAATGGCAAACGCCTGCTCGACAACTGGAAAATCTATTCGGCTAAATTTGTCCGGGTCATCCCGAAAGCGTATTTGAAAATCAATGAACGCATCAGCAAATTGCAGGAAAGCGGAATGGCAAAATCTGATGCCGAAATGGCAGCGTTTGAAGAAAGCAAAATGGCAACAGGAAAAGCGTAAGCGGCTGGTCAGCTCCGAAAGGCGTAAGCGGCCATCTATGCAAGTAAAGAATTGGAGGGGTTTGATGGGAAAAGCGACTGGTTTCATGGAATACAGCCGGCAAACAGTGAAAGAACGAGATCCGGCAGTACGGAAAAAAGATTGGTCGGATTATACAATCCCTCTTTCAGATGAAGAAGTGAGAAAGCAGGGGGCACGCTGCATGGATTGCGGCGTGCCGACATGCCAATCCGGCATGGAGTTGGAAGGATCAACGACGGGTTGCCCAGTTTACCATTTAATTCCTGAATGGAATGACTTGGTGTACCGAGGGCAATGGAAGGAAGCATTGCGGCGGGAACACGTTATGAATAATTTTCCGGAATTTACAGGAATGGCTTGTCCAGCTCCTTGCGAAGGGGCTTGTGTCCTCGGAATCAATGAATCGCCAGTAGCTATCCGGACAGTTGAACGTTCCATCATCGAAAAAGGGTTTGCGGAAGGGTGGGTCGTTCCGGAACCGCCTCTTTCAAGAACCGGCAAAAAAGTGGCCGTCATTGGCTCGGGTCCAGCTGGATTAGCGGCTGCAGCCCAATTGAATAAAGCGGGGCACCTCGTGACCGTGTTTGAAAGAAGCGACCGAGTCGGAGGTTTGCTGACTTATGGAATCCCGGAAATGAAATTATCGTATGACGTCGTGCTTCGCCGCGTCAAAATTTTGGAACAAGAAGGCATCACATTTATTACAAATACTGAAGTTGGAAAAGATTATCCGGTATCAGCGCTTCGCTCGGATTTTGATGCTGTGATTATGTGCACAGGAGCTGCTGTACATCGTGATATCGTTGTAGAAGGCCGTGATTTGAAAGGCGTCCATTACGCAATGGATTTCTTGCATGCCAATACGAAAAGTTTACTGGATTCGAATTTAGCGGATGGCAATTATATTTCCGCTGAAGGAAAAAATGTGATTGTCATTGGCGGTGGAGATACGGGAACAGACTGCCTGGCCACATCCGTTCGCCACAATTGCAAAAGCTTAGTGCAATTTGATGTCTACGATAAAAAAGGTGCATTGCGCGATGACTTAGGAAACCCATGGCCGCAATATCCGCGTGTGCACCGGGTGGAATATGGACAAAAAGAAGCGGCAGCTGCATTCGGGGAAGATCCACGAGCATTCGCTGTTATGACGAAGAAGTTTGTAGGCGATGAAAATGGCCAGCTTAAAGAAGTTCATACGGTGAACGTCAAGTTGAAAATCGATGAATCAGGCAACCGCATCCGCGAAGAAATTCCGGGCACGGAAAAAGTTTGGAAAGCGGATCTTGTCTTGATTGCCATCGGATTTAGTGGACCTGACCAGAAGTTCATTGAACAGATGGAAGTTGAAACAAGCGCAAATTCCACGGTCAATGCGGAATATGGAAAATACACTACCAATGTCGAAGGCGTATTCGCAGCTGGAGATATGCGAAGAGGCCAGAGCCTGATTGTATGGGCGATTAATGAAGGAAGAGAAGCAGCAAGAGAATGCGACCGCTATCTGATGGGGGCGACCGTGTTGCCTTGATTTTTGGGAGACCGGACATTTGTCTGGTCTTTTTTTAGGTGAAAAGTCTTTAAAAAAATAGAATAGAAAGAAAATTTAGAAAATCTTGTACAAAAAACATGATTCATATATACTATAATAGGTGCATCGAGATTAACTTTAATAGGTATAACTGCTAGGCTCGAAAGAATCAGGCATTACTACATAGAACAGTTAAACTTGTGTTCACCACATCATTTAATTGTCGGGAGGAAGAAGAATGTTCAAAAAAGGTTTTGTTGCATTGTTACTATCTGTACTTCTTGCTGTTATGGTTGGTACTACTGCTTTTGCTCAAGAAGCAGTGATAACTCCAGAAATCGCACAAGCGCTTAACGAAGTGGAACAAGTAAATGCTGAAATTTACGATGTAATTGCAAAAGGGCAAGCACAGGCAGATCAATTATATGAAGACTATCTTTTAGCTGTTAGTGAAGCTGGAGACCCCGCTTTGTTAAAAGCGGATTATGAACAAAAATTGACGAAAATCATTTCTGAAGTTGACGTGAAGACTCAAGAAATTACACGCCATGGTGTTGAAAAAGCCAGAGAATCAGGGCTTAATGTAGAAATCGAATGGATTCCTGTCCAGTTCGCAGATCGCATCGCCTTAATCGATCCAATCAAAGTAGTTGGATGGTAATTACCATTGGATAAAACCTCATAGATACAGTAAGATGAGAGTATCGGGAAACCGATACTCTCATCTTTTTCTAAAGGACGTGTAATCGTGAAAGGCTTAGACATATTGAAGAATGGATATCTCGAAAAAGTGAATAATGATTCGACAACTCTAAGCTTGCTTGGACGAGGAGAGGGTTTGGAAATGATGAAGCAGACGATTCTCAAAGATCGATTGTTTATTCTTTTTCCAAGTGAAGAGGCAGATGTTCTAGAATTTTACTACATACTAGAAGGCGAAATTGAAGCGGAAATTGATGGGGAGAAAGTTAAGTTAGGTGCCCATGACTTTTTTTCTGCAAAGAATTTAAACGGAACCATAGATTTTCTGACGAAATCTGATGTTACCTTACTTTCTGTTTCGACTGCTCCAGCTTTTCAATTTTTAAGCGAAGAAATTAAAGAGTTGCGAAAAATTGGGGAAGCTGTTGAGCAAAAAGACCGCTACACTTTTAACCATAGCTCACGCGTTGCACATTATGCAGTAAAAACAGCCACTAAAATGAAATTGCCTAAACAAAGAGTTCGAAATTTATATCTTGCTGCTATTCTCCATGACATCGGCAAGATTAATATACCTAAAATTGTATTGCAAAAACCTGATAAATTGACTGATGCTGAATTCGAGCTGGTTAAAAAACATCCTGGAGACGGAGCTGAAATGATCAGGCATACGCCTTACGCAGAACTTGCGGATATCGTTGAGCAGCATCATGAACGAGTGAATGGGCGAGGCTATCCGTTCGGTTTAGTGGATGAAGAAATTTTAATGGAAGCGAAAATCATCGGTGTCTGCGATACGTTCGATGCGATGACGGAAGACCGTGCTTACCGAAAAGCCTTTACCGCTGAGTTCGCTTTGGCAGAAATTAAGCAACTTGCGGGCATTCAATACGATCCGGAAGTAGTCGAGGCCTTTGAACAAGTGATAAAAGAAGAGGGCAAAATTGAATAGTTTGTATAAATTTTGTGGCACCTTTGGCTTAGAAGGTGTCTTTCTTTTTTCCTTTTTTATGTTTGAAATAGGCTAAAACAGTCAATACTAAGAGCACAGTGTATTTTAAAACTGAAAAGGAGAGATGAAAATGGCTAGAAATTCAGGCGGTATGTTTGGCAAGCTTGTGTTATTAGGCGTCGGGGCAGTAATTGGTGCAGCAATGACCCAGAAAAAAGTAGATTCCAACGGCAATGAAACTTCTCAAGCCGGCAATTTGAAAGAGAATGTAAAGAAAGGGCTAGACCGCTTCAATGAACAATCAGGCGGCATGGTCGACAAAGTGAAACCAGGCGTGAGCAAAGCGGTGGAAACAGTCAAAAGTGCCATTGAAGGCCAGCAAAAAATGATGGATAAAGAAAAAGACATGTTGGATAAAGCCAACCAAACTTTGCAGGATGAAGTGGGCGGCACGTCTACTAAAGATTCTTCTTCTACATCAAAAACGGCTGGGTCCAGTGCTTCAGGCTCATCAAATACGAGTTCTTCAAGCAGTGTTTCTCCAGACACTTCAACCCCGAGCGGCGGAGTCTATGGCGGCAGTACGGATTACAGTGAGTCATTGAAAAAAGATTTATCAAATGATTCTTCTTCAACCGATAAATCGACTTTCGACAAATAAAAGTGAATATCCCAACAGAAAAGCTATTGCTCGCAAGCCTATGAGCTATAGCTTTTTTTAAGCTTTAAAATTAACGGAATATTAAGAAAGGGTGAGTTGTATTATGTTTGATTCCTATCAGGTCAAGCCTTTTTTCGATGAGATGTTCAACGAGCAAAAGGTTCCGAAACCGCATTACCGGAAGTTTTATGACATATTGCAGCGGTTTACCGAAGAAGAGCTTAAAGAAAAGCATGATACAGCTCAACTTGCATTCTTGCGGCAAGGGATTACGTTCACGGTTTACAACAACAATGTCGGGACGGAAAGGACCATGCCTTTTGATTTTGTGCCGATTATCATCTCTCGGGACGAATGGCAAACAATTGAAAAAGGAATGATTCAGCGTACGGAAGCTCTTAACCGATTTCTCGATGATGTCTATCATGAGCAGAAAATCCTCGAAGAAGGCATCGTGCCCCGACATTTAGTCGAAGAAAATCCCTACTATTATTCGAAGCAAGTGAAAGGAATTGATATTCCTCTCAAGAATCATATTTTCCTGGCTGGCATCGATTTGATACGCGATGAATTTGGGAAATACCATGTTCTTGAAGACAATCTGCGAAATCCTTCGGGCATGTCTTATGTGTACCAGAATCGTTATGTCATGAGACAGGTCTATCCCGATTTCTTCGCTAACCATTCCGTGCATGCGCTTGAACATCAATTGTCTTATCTTCATCAGGCCATGCTCGACCATATGCCGAACACCTCGAATGAAAAACCTTTTGCGGTTTTATTGACACCAGGAATGTACAACTCAGCATATTATGACCATGTTTTTTTGGCTCAGCAAATGGGCATCGACTTAGTGGAGGGCAGGGACTTGATCGTCAAGAAGAATATCGTCTACATGAAATCGATCCGCGGGCTGCAGCGGGTGGACATCATCTACCGCCGGATCGATGACGATTTTCTTGATCCGCAAGCTTTCAGAGCGGATTCAGCACTTGGAGTGCCTGGGCTGCTTGAAGCTTACCGGAACGGGAATGTAGCCATATTAAATGGCATCGGCAACGGTGTTGCAGACGATAAGGCAATTTATGCATATGTGCCTGACATGATTCGCTACTACCTGGGCGAAGAGCCGATTATCGATAATGTCAAAACGTATTTGCTTAGCAATAAAGAAGATCGTGAATGGGTTCTTGATCATCTTGAAGAACTCGTCGTTAAAAATGTTGGATCATCAGGCGGCTACGATATGCTTGTCGGTCCCCATGCCTCGAAAGAGCTGATAGAGAAATTCCGGGAGAAAATCATCGAATCTCCTCATCAATATATTGCCCAGCCCACTATTAAGCTTTCAAGGGCCCCTGCCTATCAAGGTGAAGAGTTTTATCCGTGCCATGTAGACTTGCGGGTATTTGTCATGAGAGGCAAGGAAACGAAAGTGCTTCCGGGAGGCCTTTCGCGAGTCGCCCTGAAGCAAGGCTCTTTAGTAGTGAATTCCTCTCAAGGGGGCGGCGGTAAAGACACGTGGGTGTATAAAGAAAAAGAGGATAGGGGGCTTCTTGATGCTTAGCCGAGTAGCGAATGCCTTATATTGGATGTCGCGGAATGCGGAAAGGGCAGAGAATAATGCCCGGATACTTGATGTGCAATTGCTTCAGATGATTGAAGCTTCAGATGAAGACTTGGTCAGGGATAGCGATTGGAAGCTGATTTATGAAATTTGTGCCACTCAGCAAGAATTGGATTATTTGAAAAAACAGCAAGCGCATGGCGAAGACCACTTGATCCATTATTTAGCGATAGATGATCAGAATTTGAATTCCATTTCGAATTGCGTGCGAATGGTAAGGGAGAATGCCCGGGTAAGCAGGGATCATATTATAGATGATTACTGGAAAACTTGGAACCGCTGTTATTTGGCCCTTCAAGATATAGACCGCAGTCAATGCGGAAATAGCCGAATCGGGCTGTTTTTGGAACGCGTGAAAACGACAGCCCTGACATCGCAAGGAATCGTCGAATCGTCGATGTCGAGGGGGGTCGAATACCAAATTATTAAAATCGGCAAATGGCTTGAACGGGCCGAAAAGACGGCCAGGATTTTAAACGTCGTTTGTGAACGGACGTATGAGCAGCAATTGGATGAGCAAACTGAGGATTATTATTACTGGCTATCGGCTTTAAGGATGACCAATGCATATGAAGCGTATTTAAAATCGCATCCCCCGAAAATGGACCCTCGCCACGTGCTTAGCTTTTTGATTTCGAATAAAGCTTTTCCGCGTTCAATCCGCTACTGCCTGGATCATGTGAGGGAAGCGATTGACGTATTGGAAGAAGGGAAAGTCTCGCATTATTCATGGGAGCTCTATGCCAAATTGGATGAGATGCGGACTGAATTCAATGAAGTGAAAATCGAAGAATTCACGACAGATGAAATGATGGATTTTTTAAATCATTTCCAGGACGGCTGCAATGAAATTTCGCAGCTTTTCTCGAAGACCTATTATTTAATCGATCCAACAATACAAGATATGGGTTTCAGCCAGTCACAATCCATGAGTGCAGAGGAGATCAGTTCTATGAAATATCAAATTGAACATACCAATATTTTTAAATATGAAACGATTGTCGACCAAAGCATGAATTCAATTCGGCTGAAACCAAGGACCGACGAATGCCAGCGTCTGCTTTCTTATCGTGCCGATATCACGCCTGCCTCTTTAACAAAAGAGCATATCGATATTTGGGGGAATCACGTGGAAACTTTCTTCATTGCGGAACACCATCAGCATCTTGAAGTAAAAGCGACATCGATTGTGAGTATCCAAAAAAGTCCATTTATTCACCGGATTGACTATTCACCGGAAATGAATGCGATTTTCCATTCGCAGTTGTTCAGCGAGCATTATTTGGCTTTTTTGAGCAATACAGCTTATACGTATTTGTCACCGGAACAGATGGCCCGGGTGGACGAGGAATTAGGCGAGATGACGAACCCGGTGCAGTATTCGATTGACGTCATGGAATATATCCATAACCATTTTACCTATGACGGAGAATCGACTAATGTGTCGACGAAAGCGGAGGAGTCATTTGAACTGCGAAAAGGGGTATGCCAAGATATCACCCATGTCATGTTGGGGATTCTGCGGGCAAAACAGATACCGGCGCGCTATGTGAGCGGCTACCTGTATGTAGGCGAAAACTCGGCGCTTGTCGGAGATGCAGCGAGCCATGCGTGGGTGGAAGTGATGGTTCCCGGAATCGGCTGGGTCGGCCTGGATCCAACGAATAACGTAGAAGCTTTGGAACATCATATCCGTGTCGGAGTCGGCCGGGATTATAATGATGTCAGCCCGGTCCAGGGTGTCTACCGCGGAGGAAGCCAATCCCTTGAAGTGAAAGTTTCCGTCAGTCTTCTGGATCAATGACAGTAGTTTCAATAATTGATTTACGGCAAAAAAATCCGATCCGTGAGATAATCGAATAAGGTGTACGTTTTTGAACGGAAAAGGAGCTATAATAAATGAGCAATCAACAATTCAATGATTTTCAATTAAGTGAACCGATTTTACGGGCACTCGAAGGCCTTGGCTACAAGAGTCCGACCGAAGTACAGGAAAAAGTGATGCCAGCTGCGCTAAAGAAAACCGATGTAGCTGTGAAATCACAAACCGGCAGCGGGAAGACCGCAGCATTCGGCATACCCATCTGCGAACTCGTAGATTGGGAAGAAAACAAGCCGCAAGCGCTGATTTTGACGCCTACACGGGAATTAGCCGACCAAGTAAAAGAAGATATTACGAATATTGGACGCTTTAAACGCATAAAAGCAGCCGCAGTTTACGGCAAGCAGCCATTCGCTTACCAGCAAGCCGAATTAAAACAGAAATGCCACGTTGTAGTGGGGACACCAGGCCGTGTACTCGACCATATCGAACGAGAGACAATCGATTTAAGCCGCATCGCTTATTTGGTTCTGGACGAGGCGGATGAAATGTTGAACATGGGCTTTATTGAGCAAGTGGAATCCATTATCAACAAATTGCCGAAAGAGCGGACGACGATGCTGTTTTCTGCGACATTGCCGGAAAACGTTGAAAAGCTGCAGCAAAAATACATGAGGGATCCGGAACATATCGAGATTGCCTCCACGCACACATTAACGGATCAGATTGAACATTCACTTTATGTAGTAGATGAAAAAAGAAAGTTCTCTTTGCTGCGGGATGTCACTATTATAGAAAATCCAGATAGCTGCATCATCTTTTGCCGAACAAAAGACAATGTGGATTTCGTTATGGAGCAACTTGAAAAACATTATTACACATGCGATAAATTGCATGGAGGAATGGTTCAAGAAGACCGTTTTGAAGTAATGAATGATTTTAAGCGCGGAGAATTCCGCTACTTGGTGGCGACGGATGTCGCAGCGCGAGGCATTGATATCGACAGCATCACCCACGTCATCAACTACGATCTCCCGTTGGAAAAAGAAAGCTACGTTCACCGGGCAGGAAGAACAGGGCGTGCAGGCAAGACGGGGAAAGCGATTACGTTTGCTACACCTTACGAAGACAAGTTTTTAAATGAAATTGAGTCTTATATCGGTTTTGAATTGGAGCGGAATGATGCTCCATCTAAAGAAAGAGTAGCGGAGGCAGAAATAGCCTTCACTGAAAAAATGGAAAGCCGTCCAAAATTGAAGAAAAACAAAAATGAATTGGTCAATAAAGACATCATGAAATTGTATTTCAACGGCGGCAAGAAAAAGAAACTCCGTGCTTTTGATTTTGTCGGCACCTTAACGAGTATTCCGGGAATGACTGCGGAAGACATCGGAATCATTAAAATCCAAGATACGGTAACCTATATCGACATCTTAAACGGCAAAGGCCCGATGGTGCTGAAAGCCATGAAAGAGAAAACGGTTAAAGGCAAGACATTGAAAGTCCATAAAGCCAATAAATAAAGAGTATTTAGAGAGGTTCTGTCTGTACAGAATCTCTCTTTTTTTGTGGGCAAAAAGCTTCAGGCATTTTGACAACAAGGCAGTAAAAGAGGAAAGAAAAGCATTGGAAACGAAGTATTTTGAATATTCAGAGGTAATTTTGTCACAAAAAAGAACTCAATTGTAATAAAATGACCTACGGAATGTTACACAACTGTAATGTTTACATGCTATTTTGATTGTACTGCTAAAACAAAGAAGGAGAGAACAACTTGAAAAAACTACTTATAGTATTAAGTTTTGCACTAGTTTTGTTCCTTGGCATGTCACTTGAGAGCTCAGCAGCATCATCTACCTATACGGTTAAAAGTGGAGACACATTATATAAAATAGCAAAAACACAAAAAGTATCGGTTTCAAATTTGAAGTCATGGAATAATTTGAAGTCCAATACGATTCATCCGAAACAAAAGCTGAAACTGGTAAAGTCTACAGCAAAAACTGCATCTAAAACAAAAACGCCTTCGCGTTCTACTTCAGGTTCAGTGGTCAAAGAATTCACAGTTTCTGCATCTGCTTATACCGCATCATGCAAAGGCTGCTCAGGAATTACAAGAACCGGATTGAACTTAAAGAAAAACCCAGGCCTTAAAGTCATTGCAGTAGATCCAAAGGTGATCAAACTTGGTACAAAAGTCTATGTTGAAGGCTATGGCTACGCTGTTGCTGGAGACACTGGCGGAGCGATTAAAGGAAAGAAAATTGATGTCTTCATGCCATCGAAAAGCAATGCCCTTAAATGGGGACGGAAAAACGTAAAAATTAAAATTCTTAAGTAATTGAATATGTATAAAAAAAGCGCTGATCCAATCATTAAAAGATTGGATCAGCGCTTTTTTGTATCTTTTTGGAAAGTGTATTGTTTATTTGTTTTTAAGAATGAGAAAGAGGGAAAGTTAGAATTGATTAGTGATATAGAAAGAATATAAAAATAAATTATTTTTCAGAATTTAAAAAGCTTATTTCTAGTTTTTTTTCATTATACGTCGTATAGTATTTGTATAATAAAAATATAATTTAAACAGGACATTTGAAGCGGAATGGGGTCATATAATGAGAGAACGTATTGCAGTAGTGGGAGCCGGACCTGGCGGATTAGCAGCAGCGATGCTCCTTGCAGCCAAAGGTTACCAAGTAGACGTCTATGAAAAAAATGATAAAGTCGGTGGGCGCAATGCCGAATTGAAGTTAGGGGAGTTTACTTTTGACACGGGACCGACCTTTTTGAGCATGCTGCACATCGTTGAAGAATTATTCGAGGCTTCCGGGCGCAAGTTGAGCGATTACATGAATGCAATTGAACTGGATCCGATGTATGAACTGGTATTTGAAGACCAGAATTTGATCATGACACGGAACCATAAAGAAATGAGAGCGCAAATTGACGAGAATTTCAAAGGCAATGGAGAAGGCTATGAACGGTTTATGAAAGAAACCGGAAAAAAACTAGAGGTGTTATCACCGATCCTCCAATCGCGGATGGATAAATTCATCCATATGATGCAGCCGAAAGTGATTAAAGCGTTGCCAGAACTTGAAGTCAATAAAACGCTTTATCAAGTTCTATCACGCTATTTTAAAGATGAACGCCTCAAGATGGCTTTCGCATTCCAGTCGAAATATCTGGGCATGTCCCCATGGGAATGTCCGGGCGCTTTTTCAATTCTTTCTTATATGGAACATGCCTATGGCATCTTCCATCCAATTGGCGGCGTTAACCAGCTCTCTCAGGCAATGGCCAAAGTAGTCGAAGAATTGGGAGGAACGATCCACACTGGCCGCGGGGTTAAAAAACTATGGATCGAGAACCGGGCTGTGAAAGGATTGGATCTTGAAGATGGCACACGCATCGAAGCAGACGAAGTTGTCATCAACGGAGATTTTGCCCATGTCATGAACCATCTCGTAGAGCCTGGCATCCTCAAAAAATACACACCGGAAAAACTGGAGAAGAAAAAATATTCATGTTCGACATTTATGATCTATCTGGGGCTCGATAAGAAATACGATTTGTCACACCATACAATCGTCTTCTCAAAAGATTACAAGAAAAATGTAGAAGAAATAACGAATTCACGCATTCTTTCTGAAGATCCTTCAATTTATATCCAAAATGCCAGTGTGACAGATCCGACGCTTGCGCCGGAAGGAAAATCGGCTTTATATATTCTAGCTCCTGTGCCGAATAATTTCAGCGATATCGGTTGGGAAAATGAGCAGGAAGCTTTCCGTGACCTTGTGTTGGATATTATAGAAGAAAAGACGCAATTCAAAGGGCTGCGCGACCATATTGAAGTGGAAAAACTGCTCACTCCATTTGGTTGGGAACAAGACTATTCGGTTTATAAAGGTGCCACGTTCAACTTAGGCCACCAACTAACTCAGATGATGGTTTTCCGCCCGCACAATAAATTTGAGGAATTGGATAATTGCTGGTTGGTCGGCGGCGGCACCCATCCTGGAAGCGGACTGCCTACCATCCTTGAATCCGCCCGCATCTCGACCAATGGAATTTTGGAACAGCATGGAAGAAAAACACTTCCTGTTTCTCCGCTTCCTGCATTGGAGGGGTTCGCATGAACGTCGCAATTATCGGCGGAGGCGTCGGAGGATTGATGGGTGCCTTATACCTGACACAACAAGGATACGACGTCACCATCTATGAAAAAGACAGCCAATTAGGGGGACGCCTTCGCTTTGTTGAAAAAGACGGCTACCGAATTGATGAAGGGCCGACCATCGTCCTTCTTCCTGAAATGTTCCAGGAATTGTTAGGCGAAGCGGGAATATCGAAACAGCGATATGAACTGCTGCTTTGCGACCCTCTGTATACCATTCGTTTTCCGGACGGAAAAGTCTACACGAAATACCCGGATATTCAAAGGCAAGCCGAAGAAGTAGAGAGCACTTTCCCTGGAGAAAAAGAAGGGTTTCTGCGTTTTATGGCAGAAGGGCGAGAACGTTTTGAAATTGGCAAGTCTGCCTTCCTTGAACATTCTTTTGTAAAGAAATCGGATTTCTGGACGCCGGGCAATGTCAGAAACCTTTTAAAGCTAAAACCGCAGCAATCTGTAAAGAAACTGATGTCCAATTATTTCCGGGATGAGCGGCTTCAATTAGCTTATACGCTGCAGGCGCTCTATATTGGTGGAGATCCATTTAACGCTCCGGCTATGTATTCGCTTGTGCCGTTCAGTGAGCATGAACATGGTGTGCATTATTTAAAAGGCGGTTATGGAAGCCTGATTCCGCTGTTGGAAAGTGAATTAAGGAGCCGTCCGAATCTCAAGATACATACGGACCATCCTGTGGAGAATATAGTTGTAGAACAGGATAAAGTAAAAGGAATCGAAACAAAAGAAGGATTTAAGGGCTATGATGCCGTAATCTATAATGGAGACTTCCCATCTATTGGAGAAGTATTGCCGCAAGCGAAGAAAAGGGAATTTACACCTTCCTCTGGCTGCGTCCTGCTTTATTTTGGTTTAGACCGTGTGTATGAAAATGTGAATGTCCACCAATTCTTCATTGGAAAAAGTTACAGCGACCATATGAAATACGTATTTTCAGATAAAAAATTGCCTGACGATCCGGCTTTCTACACTTTCCATCCATCCATTATCGACGATTCTCTGGCGCCGAAAGGCAAAGGTGTCATGTATGTTTTGATTCCTGTCCCTGCAGGTACGGATATACAGTGGGCAGAAGAAAAAGAGTGGATTGACGGTGTGATTGATCGCATGGAAGAATTGGCATTTCCCGATTTCAGAGAAGCTGTGGAATGGATGGAAGTGCGTACGCCTACTGAAGCTGAAGCTTTTGGACTGTTTCAGGGAGGCAGTTTTGGAATCGGGCCGACATTGTTTCAATCTGGGGTTTTCCGTCCGCAAGTCAAGCCTTTTAAAACACAGGGGCTCTACGCAGTCGGAGCTTCAGTTCATCCAGGCGGAGGCATTCCGATTGTCATGCAAGGAGCAAAACTACTCGCTGAACAAGTCCAACGTGATTTAACGAGTGAAGGGAGCGGTTCATAATGGATTTAAAAGAAGCCTATCTTTATTGTGAAGAAGTGATTGCAGCAAACTCCAAGAGCTTTTACCGAACATTTTCTTTATTGCCTAAAGCTAAGAAGAAAGCAGTTTGGGGAGTGTATACCTTTTGCCGGACTGTCGATGATATCGTAGATGAAGGGGATAATCCGGCAGTAGAACTGGAAAGCTTCAAGCAGGAGTTCAACGAATTCCTGCAGGGCAATTTTGATTCGGAAAATCCGATGTGGGTCGCTTTAGCAGATGTATTTGACCGTTATGACATGGAAGCAGAACCATTCCATGCCTTGATCAAAGGACAGGAAATGGATTTGACCATCAAACGCTATTATTCCGTAGAAGAATTATTGACTTACAGCTACCACGTAGCCAGCACGGTCGGCTTGATGCTTTTGCCGATTCTTGCGCCTAACAAAATCCAGGTGCTTCACGAAGGAGCGATTGCTCTCGGGCATGCGATGCAAATCACAAATATTTTACGGGATATCGGAGAAGATTTGAAAATTGGCCGAATTTATCTTCCAGCCGAAGTGATGCAGAAAAACGGTTTTGCCGAAGAGGAACTGTATTCAGGGACGGTCAGCCCTGAATTTATCGCCATGTGGGAAGAAATGGCCGAACTTGCTGAACATTATTACCGCTCCGCTTTCGAAACCATTCATGAGTATCCGATGGATGCCAGAATTCCTGTAAAAGGGGCGGGACTCGTTTATAAAGAAATCCTTACCACAATCCGTGCGAAAAACTACAATGTCTTCAATGAAAAACATTTTGTGCCGGATGAATCTAAAAAAGCGATTCTGGCTTGCCTTTAATCAGTCAGTGCGATAAATGAAAAAGACGACGGGAAATGATCCATTTCCCGTCGTCTTTTTTTATCGGTATTTTTTGATGATCCGCTTGGCTAAATTCTGGCCGCTCATCGTCACCATCGGGGACCGCCGCCAGGATGTGTGCTGCCGCCGATGAAATACAAGTCTTTGATGTCACTGCTGGCATTTGAAGGTCGCAGGAAAGCATCTTTTTTTCGATGCGAGGACGGTCCATACAAAGCGCCTTGGTACGCCCCGAATTTTTCCTGGATAAAGGAAGAAGTAAAAACCTTGTCCTCGATCAGCGAGCTTCTGATATCAATTCCGTATCGATCCAAGTAATCGTAGATTTTTTCTTTATACTGCTCCTGCTCAATTTGAAGTTTGCCATTTTCATCAAGTGCCGGCGCGTTGACCAGGATGAATAGATTATCGCCATCAGGTGATACGGACGGGTCAGTATAGGAAGAGTTGCTGATATAGATGGTCGGCTCTTCGCTGTAGTCTTTTAGCGCAAACAATTCATGGAATTCTTTTTCGTAATCGCTTGAGAAAAAAACATTGTGATGCTTTAAGCCGTCTAAATGTTTATTCAGCGCAGCTGTGATGACAAAAGCAGAGATAGAAGGTTCGAATCGGCTGATTTTAGCATCTGTAAAGGAAGGGCGGTGTTCTTCGCTGACCAGTTTGGGGAAAGCTGATAACAGATCGCCGTTTAAAATCACAAGATCTGCTTCTAGTGTTGAACCATCTGCCAATTCGACGCCTACTGCCTTTTTATCTTTTACCAGGATTTTTGAAACCTCGGTATTTTTCCGTAAAACTGCGCCTTGTTTCTCGGCAACTGCTGCAAAACCATTGGCAATTGACACGTTTCCTCCTTTTGCATAAAAAACTCCCTGCACCAATTCAAGATAAGCAATCATGGAAAAGGTAGCCGGCGCTTTAAAAGGAGAAGAACCGATATAAGTCGCATACCGATCAAGTGCTTGGATGAACTGCGGATTTGTAAAATAGCGTGAAAAGAAATGATGCATATTTTCCAATGGCCGGACTTTTAATAGGGACTTCCCTAAAGAAGGCGAAAGGTAATCGGTCCAGGATTGGAAGATGGAAGGGAAGAAATAGCGTTCGGACATATCGTATAGCCGGCTGACTTCTTTGATGAAATCAGGATAGCGGCCGGCATCTTTTTCGGAAAAAGACTGCAGCTGGCGAGCCATTTCGCTGGCATCTGAGCTGAAATCGATTTGTGTGCCGTCCGGAAAATGATTTCGTGTGTGCATTTTCACTGGCAGCAATTCGAAGTAATTTTCGGCCGGCTCGCCGGTTTGCTCGATGATGTTTTGAAAGACTTGAGGCATAGTGATGGTATTAGGGCCGAAATCGAAATGATGGCTGCCTAATTTTACAGGCATGAGTTTTCCGCCGTAATGGCTATTTTTTTCGATCAATTGAACCTTGAATCCGGCATGGGCAAGCGTGACTGCGGCAGACAAGCCACCGAGCCCGGCACCGATAATGATTACATCTTTCATGAATATTGCCTGCCTTTCCATGAATAGGTCTTCTTTCGCCAAGATTTCCACATGGCTGTGAGCAATACTGCAATCATTGCTGCGGCTTGAAAAGGCATGAGGAAGGCGAGAAGAACGCGCTGTTGTGTTTTGATAAGGACGTAGCCTTGCTGCAGCACTGTCAGCAAATAAGGAAGGACGAAAAGGAATTCGCCTTTAAACAAACCGAAAACAGCTAAAAATAGAGGAGCAATGTAAAACAGCGTATAGAAAAGAGTCAAACCGCAAGCGATCAGCGGGGATCTGCCGATTCCGGTATAGCTATTTTTAAGAAAGCCTTCCCACACCTCGCTGTTCTTTTCGTACATTCGGCAACGGACCGATTTGGTGATATTCGCCAACAGCATTTTCTGGCCGGACGCTTTGATTTTTCTGGCGATATGTACGTCTTCTACAAGCGAACCGCGTACAGCAGCATGGCCGCCGATCTCGTCATAACTTTTCCTTTCGAACATCATCCACATTCCGTTTGCGGCTGTGGCTGCCGGCATTTTCGTATAATTGGCTAATGCGATCGGCAAGTGGAAAAACACCACAAAATGAAGCATCGGCACCATCAATTTACTGAGCAGCGGCGGCACATCGAATGCAGGAAAGCCGGAAAGCAAAGCTGCGTTTTTTTGTTTCATAAGGGAAAGGGTTTGCCCGACGCTGGAAGGAAGGAAGCGGATGTCCGCATCGGCAAACAGTAAATAGTCGCCGTGCGCCGCTTGCTGCAACTGATGGCAGGCATGTACTTTTCCTACCCAGCCATCCGGCAATTCTTTTCCTTGGATGATTTTAAAGCGGGTATCACCAGCGATTGCCTGCTCCAATAATTCCTGCGTCCGGTCAGTGGATTGGTCGTTCAGTACAATCATTTCCAGATGCGGATAATTCAATGCTTTCATTGAAGAAATGATCGTTTCTACATTTCGTTCTTCGTTGCGCATCGGCACCAAAACCGAAATGGCGGGTGTTTCCTTAGTGGAAAATGAAACCGGCAAGGCTGGAAGGAAAAAGCTGTTGAAGATGGTCCAAAGCAAAAAACAGGAGAGAAGCATAATATAGATGCTGAGCATCACGATTTCCTCCTTTTCCGGAGTTCCTGAAATGCATCCGTCTGTTCAGCCACAACAAATCCTTTTAATTCATCCAGGTGCTCTGTGCAGAAGGTTTCCAAAAAAGCGGTTTTCTCTTTTCTTTTCCCGCCTGGGATGTCTCGGTAGTAAAAGTCCTTCTTTTGGTCGATCCACACTTCCGGTTTCCGCTCATGCCGGAACGAATAGTAAAGGCTGATGGGGATGATCGGAATATCTGGACAGCGCTCCAGCAGATAGATGACGCCATTATGAAAAGTCAGCGGACGGCTTTCTTGGTGAAATTCATCGCCTTGCGGGAATAAGACCACCGATTTCCCATCCTTTAATAATTGTTCCGTATATTCAAGCGATGCCATAATGTCTTTCGGCTTTTTCCGGTTGATTGAAAAAGCGCCGAGAAAACGGAAATAAGGATAGCGCGTAAGTCCGCTTTCGTGCATCATCATGTGGATATCATGTTTCCAAAATTGTTTATTCAAATAAAAGAAAATCAATCCGTCCCACCAGGAACTGTGATTGGCGATGAAGATAACGGGCTTTTCGGACGGAGCTTCGATGCCCCGTCCGAAAAGGTTGGAAAAAGAAGAGCGGAGCAAGGGCTTCAAATAGGAATCGAAGGCAAGCTCGAATGATTTTTTCTTTTTCGCTTTAATCATGAAATCCTCCTTCTCCAAGCTGTCATTGAGAAAATCACGGTCAATGCAGTGGTCACCCCTGCTGCAAGCCAAAGTTTTCCTAATAGGGCAAGCATCACGAACATGGCAATCATCAATACATAAAGCAAAGCCATGCGCTTTTCCGGTACTTCAGAATAGACTGCCAATGATTTGCGCTTCATCAGCCAATCGATCAGCATATGTAAGAGGAACGCTACGACAAACCAGCCGAAGAAATTGGTCCAAGGAATATCATAGTAAAAGCCGGTGTCTTCCCAAATCCAGTAGCCTTTAATGAGATATGCGACAGGGTCAATGATCAAGTCCATGATGACAGCCCCGATTCCGCCGGTAATTGCATAAAGCACGCCGCCTGAAGGATAGATCCAGCGTGCCAGTACATGGGTGGTTGCCATGACCATCAGCCAAGCGAAACCGATGGCAATCGGGACGCCAAAAACATTCGGTGCAAATTTCTCCGTGTAATCATAGGAACCGAACAAAAAACCGACGCCAGCTCCCATTCCTTCGACCACAAAAGTAAAAATGAAGATGACAGCACCTAAAATGCTCCCGGTAAATTTCCCGAATCTTTTCAGGAAATAAAGAAAACCTAAAGTGCCTGAAAGAATTAGAAAGAAAGCATTCGCCCACTCAAGCCAGGCAGGCAAGATATCAAACCCTAATAAGATGATGCCGATGCTGTACCAAAATAAAAACAACCGAAAAATCCAATCTTCCAAAGCCAAACTCATCACTCCGATACAATAGTTATACAACGAGTATAAGACATTTTAAGGGAAATAGCGTCCATCACACTCTATTTTCTCCATACCCTTCTTTTATGGAAATACTTCTCCCGTCTCGACTTTCTCTTTTTCCTCATTTTTAAAAATCATTTACAGGAATTTGAAATAGCGTTTAGAAATTGAAAGACTAGGGAATGATTTTTCTAAGTCTTCGAAATCCTGCATATTTTTCTATTCCCCCTCTATTTTTTAAAAGATTTCATAGCACGATTTACATAATCTGATTTGGTCCATAATACGTAAGGAATATACCTATAACGTAGAAACAAGTTTGTATGAAACAAAAGTTTGTTAACTTTTTTAATTATTTATGATTATTTAATTAAGATGAATTTTCAGAGAATGGTTGCAGGAATTCCTGCATAATAGTATGCTTAATTTGTGGTATTGAGTAAGTTCTTGTTTTGGGGGCGTAGAATATGCAGGATTTACTGCGAATGGTTTCGGATTCTTATAAGGATTTTAGTTCCGGGCAAAAAAAGGTAGGAGATTTGTTTTTTCAAGAACCAATTTTTCTTGCATTTTCATCCGCTCTCGAAGTAGGAAGAAGAGTAAATGTCAGTGAATCGACGGTGATTCGATGGACACAAAAATTGGGATACAAAGGCTATGCGGAATTTCAGCAGATTGTTCAGCGGAAATTGGCGCAAGAGCGCATTGAGAAAGTGGAGGAAGAGCAGCCGGAACCATTGGCTGATCAATCTTTTCTGGAAAACCTGTTGGATGCGGATATTTCAAGCATTGTCAAACTGAAGAAATCGATGGATGAGGACAAACTGCTCTACGTAGTCGATCGAATCAGCCAGGCGGAGAATATTTGCATAACAGGAAATTTCTTTGATTTCGGACTGATCCATTGGTTTGCCGAATGGCTCAATATGGCGCTCGGGAAAGCGGAAATGCTGATGCCTGACAATAGCCAGAGTTACAGCAGGCTGGCGAAGGTAGTTAAAGGCGACTTAGTTATTGCTTTTGCGTTTCCGCGCTACACGAAGCAATTGGACGGATTGCTCAGCACTGCCAAAAGCAAAGGGGCTGAAATCATCATTCTGACGGATTCCACGGAATCTCCAGCGATGAAATATGCCGATACTTCCCTGATTGTGACAGTCACTTCCAATTTGAACATCGATTCCTATACAGCCGTCCATGCCTTGCTGACGTCGATCATGCGTTTTGTTTACGTGAAGGACCATGCTAAAGTCCGGGACAATTTGACGAAGGTGGAAGCTGTATATCGGGATAACGACATTTTTTATTAGAACATACTTAATGACCGGCAATTCCCAAGCGGCTAAGCCGATTTGGACATTTATAAAAAAAGGGGAGATTACTTTGAAAAAGAAATTATCATTTTTAGGGGTTATTTTATCAGCTGGAATGCTTATGGCAGCATGCGGAGGGTCCGATGATTCTTCAGATTCTTCAAGCTCATCAGGTTCTGAAGGCAGTGGAGACAGCGGATTGAATCTATTGGAAGAAGGTAAATTCACGACAGCTGCAAGTGGACTTTATAAACCATTTAACTACGAAGAAGGCGGCCAATTGACTGGCTTTGACATTGAAATTGGAGCTGCATTGGCAGAAGAGATGGGGCTGGAACATAATCCGGTAACCAACCCTTTTGAAACGATCATTCAAGGGCTGATCGGCAATAAATTTGATGCTATTATCGGATCAATGGCCATTACAGACGAACGTGCGGAAACAGTGGCGTTCTCAGACCCGTATTACCTGTCCGGCGGTAAAATTTGGGTGGCTGAAGGCAATTCGGACATCAAAGAAGCAGCTGATCTAGAAGGCAAGAAAATCGGGATTGTTGCCCAAACAACATATGAACCGGCTGCAAAAGAGTACACAGATGATATCCAGTACTACAATAGTGATGTTGTCGCTTTGCAGGATTTAGTGCCAGGACGGGTAGATGCGGTCATCACTTCTGACGTTGTCGGATTTGAAGCGCAGAACGCCGGTCTTGAAATCAAGGATATCGGAGAAAACCTATGGATTGAAGAAGCGGCAATCGCTGTACGCAAGGAAGACAAAGAATTATTGGATGAAGTCAACAGAGCTTTGGATGCAATCGTCGAGAATGGAACATATGCAGAGATTTCCGAAAAATGGTTCGGCACTAACCTTCTCGAAGTAGAGACAGAAGGAATTGAAGTTCTGCGCTAAACTGAGGGAGGGGAATCGCCATGGAGACACTTCGTACGATATTCGATATTTTTATGACCACCTATCCAGGATTTTTAGAAGCGGTAGTCATTACGCTTGAACTCACAGCCATTTCGGTTGTGCTCGGTACGGTGCTGGGCTTGTTCTTTGCATTGATGAAAATATCGAATTCCAAAATCCTTCAAGGTATCGCAAATCTATATATCACCATTATCCGGGGAACTCCTTTACTGGTTCAGATCATGTTCCTGTATTTCGGGATCACACAGCTGATTATTTTGGATAATTTCTGGGCAGGAGCTATTGCTCTTGGCGTCCATAATGGTGCCTATATTGCCGAGATTTTCCGCGGTGCTATTCAAGGAATCGATTCGGGACAAACAGAAGCCAGCCGGGCTCTTGGAATGACGAACAACCAAGCGATGCGGAGAATTGTTTTTCCGCAAGCGCTTCGGCGTTCCATTCCGCCGCTTGGCAACCAGTTCATCATCACGCTGAAAGATTCGTCCCTGGTGTGGATGATCGGCGTAGCTGAACTGTTCTCAGTAGCCAACCGTTCCGCGGCAAGTTCGTTTAAACAGTTCGAGACCTTCATCGTTGTCGGTTTCTATTATTTAGTATTGGTCATGATTTTCACATACATTGTCAGATGGTATGAAAACAGACTGGATGTAGACAAAGCATAAAGGTGGGACAAATCATGATTATCGGAGAAAACATCCATAAATCCTTCGGAGACCTGGAAGTGTTGAAAGGCATCGATCTGCAAGTGAAGCCGCAGGAAGTAGTCGTTCTTGTCGGTGTCAGTGGATCAGGGAAAAGTACGCTTCTGCGCTGCTTCAACTTCCTGGAAGAGATGAATAGCGGAAAAATTACGATCGATGGCCACACCATTAACCCGAAAAAAGATAAACTTGCGAATATCCGTGCGGAAGTCGGCATGGTATTCCAGCATTTCAACCTTTTTCCTCATAAAACCGTATTGGAAAATGTGATTGAAGCGCCACTCATCGTCAAAAAAATGGATAAGGAAAAAGCGAAGCAGCTGGGACGCGGCCTGCTTGAAAAAGTAGGGCTTGCGGATAAAGCGGAAGTCTACCCAAGCAAACTTTCCGGTGGACAGAAGCAGCGGGTCGCTATCGCCCGTGCTTTGGCTATGGAACCGAAAGTGCTGCTGTTTGATGAACCGACTTCAGCATTGGATCCGGAACTAGTGGGCGAAGTGCTGCAAGTTATGAAACAGCTGGCTGAGGAAGGCATGACGATGGTCGTCGTCACCCATGAGATGAAGTTTGCAAAAGAAGTGGCAGACCGAGTCATCATGTTGGATAAAGGCGTCATCATTGAAGATGCAGATCCAAAGACATTCTTTGAGAATCCAAAAAATGAACGGACGCGCCAGTTTATCCAGTTGGTTGAGTAAAAAACATAAAAAAGATGAATTCCGCAACAACCGGAATTCATCTTTTTTTATTCGGCAACTTCGATAACCGATGCAGAGACAAGCGGCATGCCTTCTTCCGCATCGCCTTCAAAGATGCCTTGGATGGTGACGGAATCTCCGCTTCCACCGTTGTCTCAGCAATGTTCCGTACGAAAATCTCTTCTTCTCCGTTGCTCATGATAAAGGCAGGGAAGGCGCCGTCATCGGTTAGTTCTTCAGCGGTTCCTGAAAGAGATACCGGGTCTCCTTCCTCAATTGTTCCGTCCATCAGCGCTGAAAATTCAGTCGGTTCTGCTTCATCGACTGCTTCAGGGGCAGTAGGATCCAACTCGCCTTCCGGGGCGGCCACTTCTGTTTGGGCACTGTCCGCCGGTTCGGGGTCTTCGTTTCCGCAGGCGCCAAGGAATAAAAGAAAAGCGAAAGGAATTATCATTTTTTTCATGCGAATCACTCCTGTATAGTAGAAAAATTGTCTTATAGGAGATATACCCGTTGTGATGGCGACCTTAAACGGAGAAACGCCTGCATTGAGTTGCCGTGGATAGGGTATGGATAATGAAAGAGGGATAGAAGAAAGGAAGAGAGAGAAATGGAATTGATCGAAACACTTTACATGCTTGGAGAAAAGCAAAAGCACATCCAAAAATTAACTTCTTTCGAAAAAACGACGATCGTGAATATCCAATTGGAAAAAGATGAGGTGATCTTAGAGCATGACGCAGATGCAGACGTCGTCATCATCGTGAAAAAAGGCAAAGTGACTTTCAAGGTAGAGGGGAAGAGTATTCAGCTGACGAACGAAAACATACTCCATATGAAGCCGAAGGAAAAACATAGTTTAAAAGCAGATGAAGCAAGCGATTTGATCGTGATGCAAATCAAACCGTAAGAAAAGGAGTTGTTCCAAAAGTAATTTGGAACAACTCCTTTTTTGTTTTACCAAACAATTTCTTCCGGATATTCTGCTTGAAGCCGAACTTCGTGGATTGGACGTTTTTCAGGATTGGAAGCCGCCAACACTTGGTTGCGAAAAGCCGCATAATCTTTGTCTTGGGCTGCTATCTTCATCGCAATTAACGGCAGCGTCTTCTCTTTTTGGACTTTAGGCATTTCAATGTATTTCAAATTTAAAAAATCGACGTATTGGATAGCGTAATCTTCTAAAGGCGGCGCTTCCTGGAACGTTTTCAAGATTGCTTGATATTCTTCTTCCGGCACTTGGCCGTGAAGGCAATCGAGGATAAGTGCTTGGAATCGCTGAATGACCGGCAAATGAATATCCCAATCAGTAAGCTTAGCTTGCTTCCGGTGCAAGGCAGAAAATTCTTTTAAGGCAAGAGCTGCATATAATAGTTCAGGCCAAAGGATTTCGGTGGAGAAGTAAATATTCTTATCCGGAGCGATAAAGCCATGCTGTTTTTTCATATGGTCATGGAGACCGTTGAATACGGATTCCACGTTCCGGTCACCTTGGGCTGCATGCCGAATTTCATAGGCGATTCCAAGGATGCGCATACGGGAGCCGGCATAATCATAGTATTTGTTTTCATCGCCAATAACATGGTAAATGGCTTTGTTCAATTCATCCAAGTCAAAATAATCACCGCTGATTTTAACGCCTGTATGATTCGGTGTATTCATTAATGTGAGCATCCGCAAATCTCCTATCGTTTAGGTTTGTAATCCAATTCGGTGAAGAGTTCGTTTCGTTCGCTGTCGGATAGATCCCGCCATTCACCGACCGGAAGATCTCCGAGGTGAATATTCATAATCCGCACACGCTGCAGATTCCGGACTTCATAGCCTAGAGCTTGGCACATGCGCCGAATTTGCCGGTTTAATCCTTGGCGGATTGTCAGGCGGAAAGTGAATTTCGACAGTTTCTCCGCTTTTGCAGGCAATGTAACCGTGTCTAGAATCTCTACACCTTCAGCCATTTTTTTTAGGAAAGAATCCGTCACCGGCATATCAACTTTAACGATATATTCTTTTTCATGTTCATTTTCAGCACGCAAGATTTCATTGACGATATCCCCGTCGTTCGTCAGCAAAATCAAACCTTCGGAATCTTTGTCGAGTCTGCCGACATGGAAAATACGCAGCGGATGATTGACGAAATCGACGATATTCCCTTGAATATGCCGTTCGGTCGTACTAGTGATGCCGACCGGCTTATTCAGTGCAATATAGACGTATTGCTGTTCAGGCTGCTCGATGATCTTGCCGTCTACCCGAACGACATCCCCGTCTTCTACTTTGCTGCCAAGTTCCGCTGTCTTATCGTTTATCGTAACGCGCCCGGCTTCGATGAATTTATCGGCGCCGCGGCGGAGGTGATGCCCGTTTCACTCAAAAATTTATTAATTCGCATATAAAAAAATCCCTTCACTTCCATATTTCTTTCTATTTTTTCATTATACCCTCTATTTAATCCAAACAAAACGATGTGCTAAAAACAGCGCACAATAAAATAAAAGCGCTCGCAGTTGCAATTTTTGAATTTTTTTGACAATATAGAAGTATCGCCGCTTCTTTTATACGTTCAAATGAAGTTAGAAATGAAAGCGTATACAAAACGGCAAAAACAGTCAAAGGGAGGAATAGGAATGGTTTACGCAATGCCTAATACAGCAGATTCTAAAGTTACATTTAAAGAGAGATATAACAATTATATCGGAGGTGAATGGAAAGCTCCCATAAATGGGCAGTACTTCGATAATGTATCGCCGGTTAACGGCAAGAAGTTCACGGAAATCGCACGGTCGACAGCGGAGGATGTGGAAGCTGCCTTGGATGCAGCTCATGCTGCAAAAGAGGCTTGGGGTAAAACATCTACAACGGAACGTTCCAATATCTTATTGAAAATTGCTGACCGCATGGAGCAGAACTTGGAAATGCTGGCCGTTGCAGAAACGTGGGATAACGGAAAAGCAGTCCGCGAAACACTGAACGCCGATTTGCCTTTAGGCATTGACCATTTCCGTTACTTCGCAGGAGCTATCCGCGCACAGGAAGGTTCACTGAGCCAAATTGACGAGGATACGGTTGCTTACCATTTCCATGAGCCGCTGGGTGTTGTCGGACAGATCATTCCTTGGAACTTCCCGCTCTTGATGGCTATCTGGAAACTGGCGCCGGCTTTAGCAGCAGGAAACTGTGTCGTGTTGAAACCGGCCGAACAGACTCCGGCAAGTATTTTAGTATGGGCAGAACTGGTTGGCGATTTGCTGCCGCCGGGTGTCTTGAATATTGTTAATGGTTTCGGTCTTGAAACAGGGAAGCCGCTTGCTTCAAGCCCACGGATTTCTAAAATAGCGTTTACAGGTGAAACTACTACTGGGCGCATGATCATGCAGTATGCTTCTCAGAATTTAATCCCTGTCACATTGGAACTCGGCGGAAAATCTCCGAATATCTTCTTCAAAGATATCATGGACCAAGACGACGCGTTCCTCGATAAAGCAATTGAGGGCTTTGTTATGTTCGCTTTGAACCAAGGGGAAGTTTGTACGTGTCCTTCGCGTGTACTGATCCAGGAAGACATTTATGACGCTTTCATGGAACGTGCGTTGAAACGGGTTGAAGCCATTAAAACAGGCAATCCGCTTGATCCGGAAACGATGATGGGTGCTCAGGCTTCAACAGAACAAATGGAAAAAATTATGTCTTACCTGGATATCGGAAAACAGGAAGGTGCTGAATTGCTGGCAGGAGGAGACCGTAATATGCTGGAAGGTGATTTAGCTGAAGGGTTCTATATCCAGCCTACCGTCTTTAAAGGAAATAACAAAATGCGTATTTTCCAGGAAGAAATTTTTGGGCCAGTCGTTTCGGTTACGACATTCAAAACAAAAGAAGAAGCATTGGAACTAGCCAATGATACGTTATACGGCCTTGGCGCCGGCATTTGGACGCGCGATACGAACACAGCGTACCGTTTCGGCCGCGGCATTCAAGCGGGACGCGTCTGGACAAATTGCTATCACCAATATCCGGCGCACGCTGCATTCGGCGGTTACAAAATGTCCGGTTTCGGCCGCGAAAACCACTTGATGATGCTGAACCATTACCAACAGACGAAAAACATGTTAGTCAGCTACAGCGAAAACAAACAAGGATTCTTTTGATCTTAGAAAAGGAAGGGATTGCAATGGTCGAACGTGTAACGGCAACTGATGCTGCTTTGGAATTGATTGAACTGCTAAAACAGAAGCACGGGCCAGTGATGTTCCATCAATCAGGGGGCTGTTGTGACGGCAGTTCGCCGATGTGTTATCCGAAAGGCGATTTGTTTCTCGGCGATCAGGATATGCTGATGGGAGAAATCGGCGGTGCTGAATTTTATATGCATAAAAACCAATTCGACTACTGGAGCCATACGCAATTAATCATTGACGTTGTCGACGGGCGCGGCGGCATGTTTTCTCTCGAAGGAGTGGAAGGCAAGCGATTTTTGACGAGATCGAGGGCTTTCACCTCTGAAGAAACGAAAGAATTGCAAGAACAGGCATGAAAAAAGAGCCGGCATTTGCTGGCTCCTTTTTTATGCCATTTTTTAGCGAATCGTAATATCTGAAAAAAGGGCTTATCTGTTTTGTACCGGAATTTCATGAAAACATACTCGGCTTTCTATGATTTCTGACCAACTCAGCCAAGCATGATTTAGCGGTTTGCTAAGCATCGGGAAAAACCGGTTTTTTCCCGTCAAATCCAATGGCCACAATGGATTTAAGCCTTAAAAAATGGTATAATTAAAGAATGAAAGGTGGTCATGATCTTGACGAAATTAGTAAACCGGGTCTCCCATGAACAAGCCAATCAAGCAATTTCCTATGCGTCGCATTCCTTGGTTACGGAGGGATTTGAAGTGACACATGACGACAAGAATTTTGTGCGGTCGGTCTTGACGGGTGAACAGACGGAAGCTCAATTCCATCGGGCCATCAAGATGAAATTCGATGTCTAAGTATCAGCACACCTCCATGTATTGCTACCCGGATTCGGACGTATTGATTAATCTATTCGATATAACAGATGAGGAAAAGCTGAAAGAGCTGGAAAAAGTGTATACGCTTTTCCGGCTTTCCGAGCTAAAGATCAATCCGCCGAAAAATCCGGCGAATATGGATGCTTTTTTGGAAATTCATCGCTATATTCTGCAGGATGTTTATCCGTTTGCTGGAGAATTGCGAAGAGAGATGATCTCCAAAGGTTCTTCTTCTTTTGCGCATCCTCAATTTATTGAGCCTGAACTGAAGAAGATTTTTCAAGCTTTAAAAGAAGAAGATTATTTGAACAATCTGCCGCGGGAGGAATTCATTTCCCGGCTGGCTTATTATTTAGCAGAGCTGAATGCTCTTCATCCATTCCGAGAAGGCAATGGACGAACAACCCGCGAGTTTGCCCGGCAGCTTGCATTAAATGCTAGGTATCAGCTGGATTGGGAGAAGATTCCCGGCACTGCTGAAATTATCAATGCGTTTGTGGACTCCTTTAATGCCAATAACGATAAACTTGAAAGCATATTGGATGAAATCATTTCAGTTCAAGCGTAAAGCCGGTCCGCAAAATGGACCGGCTTTACGCTTGCGCCGTTTCAGGCGGAGCAGGATGTTCCCGGAGCCACTTGATGCCAAATTCGATGAGCGGCTGCATATCGGCAATTTTCACCGCCGCTTGGCCAAGTGTGCCTTCCTGAATTCGGCCAGGGTAATCTTTTACGAGCTCCGGAAAGCGATCAGAGTCCATGTCTACGCAGTCATAGCTGCGCCAGACACGCTTTCCATTTTCTAATAAGGCAGCACCTTGAGGCGAAGTGGTGCGATTTTCTTGCATGAATTCTGCATAATGCAAAGCGGTGCAAGAATCAAAGCCTGTGCCGATCAAGAGAATCTTAACGGGTTCTTTCAGCATTTTTTCAAGCGGCGACCCAATGCCAAAAGATTCTTCCAGCGGCTGTTCTCGCATCCACTCAGAGGCCTTGCTGCCCCAGGCGATAAAGGAATGCGAAGGGTGGGGGCTGCGAATCGTGCCCGGATGGCGGTGGAAGCATTCCGCAATTTTGCCCATGCCGCGCATTTCACTTAAAAAAGGATCGAATGCCGGCAAATTTTCCCGGATTGGCTGATGCCAGTTCTCAGGAACTGGGGGATTCATCCAATAGACGGGATCTGAGTTGTCCGTAGACTGCGAAGGCATCACTACTGTGCCGTCAGCTGTAATGGTCTCTACTAACGCTTCTACAACCGCCTGTGCGCCTCCAGCAATCCATCCCATGGATTTGAGCGAGGAATGGACCATAACATGGTCTCCTGCCCCAATCCCTAGCGTATACAATTGTTTTTTTAATGTGTCTTTTGATTGGAATTCAGGTGTGTTTAAAATATTCAATAATTCACTCATTTTTATTCCCCCTCATTTTCACTATAGCATAATCGTGAAACTTGCTGTTTTGCTTTCAGCGCGCTAGCATTGAGAAGGGAATTCAATCAGATCTACCGATAGAATCATCGAAAGGAATGTAGAAAATGGAAGCAAAACCAATGAAAGAATCAAGAACGATCCAAACGAAGCTGGTATTGCCGCCGGATACGAATCATATGGATTCGATCTTTGGAGGAAAAGTATTAGCCTATATTGATGAAATTGCGGGAATCGCAGCGATGAAGCATTCGAGCCGCCAAGTGGTCGTTACAGCTTCAATTGACTCTGTCGACTTTTTATCTTCTGCCCATGTTGGAGATGTATTGGAATTGGAAGCCAATGTGACTTCTACTGGACGGACTTCTATGGAAGTATATGTCCGTGTTAAATCACAGAATTTGCAGACTGGCGAGGAAAAACTGACGACCGAATCGTTCCTGACTTTAGTAGCCATGGGCGATGATGGAAAACCGACTCCAGTACCGGCTGTCATTCCGGAATCTGAAGGCGAGAAGCTTTTCTTTGAAACGGCTCCTGCTCGAAGAGAATACCGGAAAATGCGTGCTAAAACACCAAAAACCCAATGAAAAAAGTGCTCCGAGTGTTCTCGGAGCACTTTTTTTCATGTGTGTGAGAAGATTTCTTCTTTCCTATGCTAACTTATCCACATGTGCATAAGTGAAAAAAATAGAGTTATTCCACAAAAAAACTGTATAACTTTTCAGAAATGTGTATAAGATCCTTTTTTTTGCCGAAATATCAAGATTTTATCCGGTTTTGTTCGATTTCCCTAAAGTTATCAACAAGGGTGAATTCTACAATCCGTTGAAGGGTATGTAGAGAGAATTGCAAAGGAGGACGGAAAATGCAAATCGTATTGAAAATCCTAAAAGTTTTGGGTTTAACCATTTTTGCGCTGGGAATTTTAGGTTCGATGGCGACAACGTTGAATTTCCTATTTCAGTTCACTGAGAGTTCTTGGTTGGGTATTCGTTTTTTGAGGCTGTATTTGTTTTTAACGGTTATTGGCATACTTATTTATATATTGATCCGGTTTCGGAGAAAGCCTGGAGAATGAAAAAAGCAGCCGAGGCTGCTTTTTTACTGTTTATTTTTTTGCTAATAATTCTTCGAAATAAGCACCGAATTCTTTTGAACGTTTTAGGATAGTGCTTGAAGAAACACCGAATTTCTCGCTAAGGTCCTTAGGAGCAAGCATCGGGCCATCGATCAATTCGTGATCCTGAAGGAATCTCCAGTAACCGGCAACCAAGGCTTCCGGTTTTTGGACCGTCGGCTGCTGGCTAACCAAGTAGCTGTTCAAAATGCTCGTCACGTTATCGACAGTTTCTTTATCGAATTCCGCTTGAGCGATATGGCTGCGAAGTCCAGCCATAACCGATTCATGTTCTGGTGAAAGTTCAATGCTTTCTTCAACTGTCCCAGTTGAATATTTAACGATATGTTCCACTACAGTCAGGTAATTATCTGTAATGTACTGGCTGCCGTCGCTAGCATTGGCAGTGTCCATCGCTGCTTTCAATTGTTCAAAGAAAGGAGCAAATTCGCCAACGACTGTCAAATAGCCGTTAAGGAACAAGGCGCCATTTTCGCCAATGCGCGCATCTGGAAGCAAGATAGCAAGCAAGCCTTGTCCATCTTCCATATCCGTTGGAGGCTGATCAGTCATTTGATAAAGCTCTCCTGTGAACGCATCTTTAAATTGGGCAGATTCTTCATTGCCTTGAATGTATTGGCCAAGGAATACGCGGACGTCTTTCCAGTTTTGAAGAACTTCTTTCGTCGTTGGACGTTGTGCAAGCTCAATTTGCTTCATCAAGAAATCTTCCCAAAGTTCGGGTTTCTGCATGAACAAGAAGTTCTCGATTACAAAAGCCTGAGCATCGTTTTCTGCCATCGATTCCATTAACCGGGGCTGCCATTCCTGCTGAAGCTGACGGAAAGCCGGTAATTGTTCCTGATTCGGATTTTCCGAAAAGAACTGTTGGCGTACTTTGAATAATTCTTCGTTCACCAAATCATTAATTGAAACGGATTGTTGTTTTCCGTGACATTTTTTATATTTTTTGCCGCTGCCGCATGGGCACGGGTCATTTCTTCCTACCATTCTAATCACCTACATTTTTTCTTGAGTGTAACACAAAATGGCGTTCCACTCAAAAGTCGGAAGGTTCTGACGCCAATTTGCCGTATAAATACATATCGAATCGCTTGCCGTCGCGCTGTAGAAATTCGCGGAAAACGCCTTCTTTTTGGAAGCCTAATTTCTCATAGATTGCAATCGCGGGTTTATTGTATTCAAATACAGTAAGCTGCAAGCGATGCAGATTCAATTCATTCCAAGCGTAATTCAGCAGCAGCTTCATCGCTTCGGTGCCGCATCCGCTGCCTTGATAATCAGAACCAAGAGCGATAGACAGCCAGCCGACACGATGCGGCCATTCAATGTCTTCAATTGCGCATACGCCCATGAAGTTCTCGTTTTCAAGCGGGCGGATAGCGAAGCGGAAATCCCGATTGGAATTTTCATGAAGCCATTCCTCTGCTTGTTTTTCCGGAATTTCGCGGATTGGTGAGGAATTATAATTGCGGCCGAACCCCGCTTCGCTGTTCCATTTCCTGTACTCAGGCAAATCTTCAGCCCGCATGGCGGTCAAGCGGATTTTTTCACCGATAAACATAAAAATTCTCCTTTAAGCAAATAATTTTATTTGGAATGAATCAAGAATGTGCTGCGGAACAAAGAAACGGACAGTCACAAGCGGATCAACGACTTGGCTGATTTGTGTTTCTCCAGCTGCGCTCATTAACATGGTCATTTCACTGACGCTTAAATCGGTATAAGGCAAAAGCAAGTCAATGGTTTCTTCGACGGCGATTTTCACCGCTTCGTCCAGTGTCATTGCTGATACAAGAAGTGCAAGGCCATCTTCATTTTGAAGAATCGGGTAATTGGGATGCACGCCTTTGATCAAGTCGAAAGTGACAGTCGCCCGTCCAGGCACTTCAATACCGGAAACACTGACTTCTCCGTCACCCATTGCAGCATGGAAATCCCCAAGTGCAAAAAGGGCGCCATCGGTGAAAACAGGGAAGTAAAGAGTTGCACCTTTTGTAATCAGTTTGGTATCCATATTGCCGCCGTGCGCACCAGGCGTTCCGCAAGAAACGGGTTTGCCTTCCGGTGCAACGCCGATTACGCCGATCATCGGATTCAGCGGCAATTGAACGCGGTCGTTAAATACGGCTTGTCCATTGTGGATCGGAATGATTTTAGCTTCCATTCTCTCAAAGCGATGGCCCATTACGCCGAGTTCTGGACCCGTGACCATAACGCCTTGGTCCCCAATTTCCAAATCATCGATTGTCACTTTCAGCAAGTCGCCGAATTGCGCTCCCTCAATGAAGATAGGGCCGGTGGCAGGGTTGATGGCATTCCAGTCAATAGCAGCCACTTCCTGGTCTTCGGATTGAATCTGATTTTTAAAGCAGTCATAAGTTTCAATCGCTACCGTTTCTCCCGGTTGAACGCGAAGCACGGGGGCGTTTAATTGAGAAAAGCTGTAAATGACATCTTGAGTCGATAAAGTTTTCATGGCAGCCACTCCTTTTTTATAATATTTACACAATTGTAGCAAGACAAAGCCTCAATAGCAAAAGCCTACAAGCTGAAGTGCATAGCGGAAAAGTCTGTAGTAAGATACAATTACATCAATTTTTAAGGAGGGATTCCAGTGGTGCCTTATTCAGTGGAGACATTGACCGCATGGATGAAAATCATTTTTTTAACGGCGCTGATTGTCCTGGTGTCCCGTGAGTTTTTGTTCGAACCGGTTTCGGTCCATGGCCATTCCATGATGCCGACATTTGAAGAAGATGATAAAGTCCTCCTGGCTAAAATAAGCGGAATCGATCATTTCGATTTGATCGTATTTCAAGCTGCAGACGATAAAAACTTGATTAAGCGTGTGATCGGATTGCCCGGCGATCGGGTGGAGATGCGCGATGATCAATTGTATTTAAATGGAGAAGCGGTGGAAGAGCCGTACTTGGAAGAAAATCGGGAATGGGCAAAGCTGCACGGATTTCCATTTCTGACGAACGATTTCGGGGAGTTTCTGGTGCCGACAGGCTGTTATTTTGTACTCGGGGATAACCGCTTGAACAGTGTGGATTCGAGGACGATCGGCTTCATTTTAGAGGATGCTGTTATCGGTGAAGCAAAGCTCCGCATTTCGCCATTCAAACATTTCGGTTTATTAAAATAACTAAATACGAAAAAGCCCCGGATTAACTCATCCGGGGCTTTTTCGTATTTACGAATTAAAATAGGTTCAATTTTTCAATCCGTTGAATGGCTTCGACAATCCGGACTTCTGGAACCAGCAAACCGACCCGGACATAGCCTTCGCCGCTTTCACCGAAGCCGCTTCCTGCCGCTACCGAAATATCGGCGTTCGCCAGTAGATAATCTGCGAATTCGACGCTGGTGAACCCATCCGGGACAGGGAGCCAGGCAAAGAAAGAACCTTTTGGCGCTTCCGTCTTCCAGCCGATGCGGGAGCATTCCCGTTCAAGTACCAATCGGCGACTTTCATAAGTTTCAAGCAGCTCCGCCACACATTGCTGGTTGCCGGTAAGCGCTTCTGCAGCAGCGAGCTGAAGTGCAGGCGACTGTCCGGCAAAGAAATGGTCCTGAATCAGGTTGAGTGCTTCGATGATTTTGGAATTGCCAACAGCAAAGCCGATGCGCCACCCAGCCATATTATACGTTTTTGACAAGGTATACATTTCCACCCCAATGTCTTTCGCTCCTTCTGACTGCAAGAAACTTGGCGGCTTCACGCCATCGAATCCGATAGCTGCATAGGCAAAATCGTGGACGACGGCCATCTGGTTCGCTTTTGCAAATTCCACTGTTTCATCGAAAAAAGCACGGTCTGCAACTGCTCCGGTCGGGTTATTGGGGTAATTCAAATACATGAGCTTCGCTTGTTCGATTACGAAATCAGGAATTTCCTCAAAGTCAGGCAAATACCGGTTTTCGGCTTTTAACGGCATTGTTTCAAACTGCGCGTCAGCTAAAGGCACACCGGAAAGATAATCCGGGTAGCCTGGATCTGGAAGCAGCATCAAGTCATCCGCATTTAAAAAGGCGAGCGGCAATTCTACCAGGCCGATTTTTGTGCCGCCGAGAATGGCTACTTCCAAATCGGGATCAATGTCGACATCGTATTCGCGTTTGTAGAAATCAGCAGCGGCTTGGCGCAGTTCGCGGATTCCGCGGAAGGGAGCGTATTTATGGTTTTTGGGGTCCGCTACGGCTTCCTGCATCGCCTTAATAATATGGGAAGGTGTGGGCTGGTCTGGATTTCCTTGGCCTAAATTGATAACGTCGCGGCCTTCTGAAATTGCCATGCTGGTTTCGGCAGCCAATTTTGAAAAGAATTGCTGCGGCAATTGCTGCAGCCTGTTGGAAAATTCCATGGGTAGGCCCTCCTTATTTTCTAAATAATTGCACATCTACTCCAAATCTTATAGAGTTGAAGATAAATTGTCTACTGGAGGAGAAGAATATGAAGCTTGCATGTATACAGATGGATATCGCTTTTGGCGATCCTGAAGCGAACTTCCAAAAAGTCAGGGGCTATCTGGAAGAGGCAGCGGCGAATGGAGCAGATACAATAGTTTTGCCGGAAATGTGGAACACAGGCTATGCGCTGACAGAACTCGAGGCGCTGGCTGATGGCACAAAGCGTACGGAAAAATTTCTCACAGATTTTGCAAAAAAACACAAAGTGAATATTGTAGGAGGATCTGTTTCGACTCAAAAAGGACAGGGATTTTACAACACGATGTATGTGGCTGATAAAGCAGGGGAAGTAGTGGCGGAATACGATAAAGCCCATCGCTTCGGATTGATGGACGAACATATCCATTTAGAAGAAGGAGAGGCGCTCGGTATTTTCTCTTTGGAAGAAACACAGTGCGGCGGCGTCATCTGCTACGATATCCGTTTTCCGGAATGGATCCGGGCACTCGCACTTAACGGAGCGAAAGTGATCTTCGTGCCGGCGGAATGGCCGTTGGCACGTATCGATCATTGGCGAATTTTGCTGCAGGCAAGAGCGATTGAAAACCAGTGCTTTATCGTCGCAGTTAATCGCATCGGAAAAGACCCGAAAAATGAATTCGGCGGCAGTACGATGATTATTGCTCCATGGGGGGAAATCCGTTTGGATATGGCGATGCAAGAAGGCATCGGCTATGCAGAAATCGATTTAAGCGAAGTGGAAGAGGTCAGAAAGCGCATCCCGGTCTTTGAAGACCGCCGCGAACCCCTATACGAAAAGTATAAATTATAAAACGAAGAGCCGCCTTGTGAAAAGGCGGCTCTTCGATGCTTAGATGGTTTTCACCATGTGATGGAAAGGTTCACCGATAATGGTCCAAGGTTCAGTGATGGCAAAACCGAGGCGATGGTACAAACGGATTGCGCCTTCTTTTTCAAGGTCGACGTTGAGGGCAAGTTTTCCGCCGCCATTTTCTGCGACGATCGTTTCGGCATACTCGAATAGCAGGCTGCCGATTCCTTGTCCTTGAAAAGCAGGATCGACGGATACGGTATCGATATACCATTCGTCTAAATGGGCTTCGGGCTCGATGGTGCGCGCATGTCCTTCCTGTTTAAGCTGGTCGATCAAATAGCGGTCTAATGCTTCCGCGTCTTTTCCGTGATAAAGGACCAAAATCCCGGCAATCGACTGATCCACTTCCGCTACATAAGTAAATCGATGGCTATGCCGCGTATGTTCTCCTTCAATCATGGCTTGGAGTTTCTGTAAAATTTTCTCGGGTTGGTTTTCCGCTGTCATATGATCGGCGATTTCGCCGATGGCATTAACGATGAGCGGGGCAACGGCTCGACTGTCGTCTGGCCTCGCTTGCCGAATTTGGAAATTCATAAAATCGCTCCTTTTACTTGCTATCTGGCTGCTATGCTTGAAATAATAGAGAGAGTGCATATTCGTTTATTCATGCACTTATTCTACTGGCATTTCATCCAGTATATCGGAAAAAATATTTTTATGGAAAGCGGCTGAATTGAGCCGCGATTATCAGGAGGCACAGCTACATGGGAAATACGAAGCACGTCCTTGTTTATGGGGATGCTTTTGTTGATTATATTGCACAGACGGTCGAGAACAATTCTTTCAACCGGCATTTAGGAGGCGCTACCGTCAATGTAGCTGCCGGCGTCAGCCGACTCGGCATCCCTTCGGCATTTATCACCATTTCAGGGGATGATGAAACTTCTGCTTTTGTCAGAGAGGAATTGGAAAGAGAAGGCGTCAATTTAGCCTACTCGGTTTTATTGCCGGAAAAGCGGGTCAGTGGGGTTTACGTGCATTTGACGCCTGAGTTTGACCGCATATTCGCCAAGTATGAAAATGACACGCCGGATCTTCAAGTGATGAAAGCCGACTTGCAGGAAGAAGCTTTTGAAAATGCCAGTGTCTTTCATATTTGCTCTGGCACAACTTTCCATCCGGATGCTTTGTCTACCACATTGCAAGCGATGAGTATGGCGAAAAAACATGGGGCGCTTTTTTCGTTCGATGTCAACATCCGGCCGCTGCGCTGGGAAAGCGAAAAGCAATGCCGAGAAACGGTAAAAGGGTTTTTGCCGTCTGTTGATGTATTGAAGCTTGCTAAAGAAGAAGCGATTTTCTTGATGGAAACGGCGACTTGGGAAGAAGGCGTTGACCGCCTTTCTGAGTTCCAGATTCCTTTGGTTTTTGTGACCGACGGGGAGAACGGAACCTATGCCGTCTTTGAAGGGGAGATTCTTCACATCCCGGTCGTGCCGGTGAAGCCGGTCGATACAACAGGAGCGGGAGACGCATTTATGGCGGGAATTCTGCGCCATATCCATTTGAACGGCTTGCCTGTGACGCGTGAAGAAGTCATGGAATGCGCTCATTTTGGCAATAAACTCGGTGCCATCTGTACGACAAAACCGGGTGCTTTGACCGCTCTTCCGCGGCTCGAAGAGTTGGATGGTTTTTTTGATTGAGTGATTTAAGCAAAGGAGAGATGGGAATGGCAAAGCATCGTTTTCATTTAACAGCGAATTGGCCAGGATTACGGAATGATTCTGGAGAAATTGAAGCAGGCAATCTAAAGACGAAAATCTCGATTCCGCCTGAGATGGACGGCCCTGGAATCGGGACGAATCCGGATGAAATGCTCCTCGGTGCAGCTGCAACTTGCTACATCATCACTTTGGCGGCAATGATGGAGCGCAGCAAACTGGAAAAAGAATCATTGACGATGGAAGCGGAAGGGATTGTCGATGTGACGAATGGTGTATTCACGTATGAACGCATCATTCATCGTCCCCATGTCGTATTGAAACAGGACGCTTCAGAAAAAGATGTATCATTAGCTAAAAAGCTCGCCGAAAAAGCAGAGTCGTCTTGCATGATCAGCCGGGCGATCAAAGGCAATGTAGAAATCGAATTGCAGCCTACGATTGTTTTGGCAACTCAATGAAAAGGCAAAAGCCGACGGGAAGCGATGCTTTCCGTCGGCTTTTGTTGATAGAGAATGAAGTATGAAAATAGACTTGCGCTTTTCGATGTCCAGACTCCAGCGCTTATCGGGGCTAAACGGGCACTTCCGCTTTTCTATTTTTCCAGGCTTTGGTTTCTGATTTCATGGATCTGGTCAGAAGGATAAGTGAAAGGGCCGGCCAAATCGGTTTGGCCGATAACATACATGGCATAGGCTACTCTGCGGGCTCTGACTGGCTTATATCTTTTCAGTTTGCCCAGCATGAATGGACTATAAATGGGACTTAAGATGCTGGCAAGCTTTTCTCCAAGGCGGAATTCCTTGCGGTCGCCAAGCAGCAGCGATGGCTGGAATATATGGAGCGCCGGCAGCTGCAATTTCTTCAAATCCCTTTCTAATTGGCCTTTTGTGCGGCTGTAAAATACGTTAGAAGCTGCATTTGCACCAAGTGCGGAAACGACAAGGAAATTATTCACGCTATGCTGTTTTGCGAGTTCCGCCAATTTCAAAGGATATTCATAGTCCACTTTTCGAAAGGCTTCCTGCGAGCCGGCTTTTTTGATGGTAGTCCCTAGACAGCAGTAGACATCGTTTACATTCAAATGTTCTTCGTAATTTCCAAGCCGATTGAAATCGACCAGGACTTGCTCAAGTTTCGGGTGCTGAACGTCTATATATTTTCGAACTAAAATTTTCACGGATTCATAATTAGAGCTTTCAAGCAGAAAATGCAATAACTCATGTCCCACCAGACCGCTGGCTCCGGCAAGTAATGCGGACTTATTTTCCAAACGCATCCACTCCTTCAAGCTTTTTTATATTGTACAGCTTTTTTCAAAAAAACAATAGGTCGAGCACCAGCTTTTGCTTTGTTTATTTACTTGAAGGAGTACAATAAAGAGAAAGAACAACGAAGTGAAAGGACGAACTAGATGAAACCCGTTATCGTAGCCGAAAAGCCGAGTCAGGCAAAAGCATACGCTGAAGCGTTTAAGACGACAAAACGCGATGGCTATATGGAAGTGGCACCCGATCCGATTTTTCCGGAAGGAGCTTACATCACTTGGGGAATTGGCCACTTGGTGGAATTAAAAGAACCCAAAGCCTATGATCCGAAATGGAATAGATGGTCTCTTGCTGCTTTGCCTATTTTACCTGAGCGCTATCAATTTCAAATAGCACGAGGCAAAGCCCAGCAATTCGGTGTGATTAAAAAGCTGATCCAGCAGACCGATACCGTCATCAACGCCTGCGATGTGGACCGGGAAGGCTCTAATATCTTCTACAGTATTTATTACCATACCGGCGCTAAAGGGAAAACCATCCGGCGCTTGTGGATCAATTCCCTGGAAGTCGATGAAGTGCGGAAAGGATTCCAGCAGCTTCGGGACAACCGGCAGGATCTTTTGCTGTATCAGGAAGCGAAAGCCCGGCAAATCAGCGACTGGCTGGTCGGCATGAACGGTTCCCGTTTGTATTCGCTGCTGCTCCAGGAAAAAGGAATCCGTGAAGTGTTTGCAATCGGCCGGGTCCAAACGCCGACAGTCTTCCTCATTTATCAGCGGAAAAAGAAATTGAAGCTTTTGTGCCAGAGCCTTTCTATGAAATCGAAGGCGTTTTCAAAGCGGAAAAAGGAAAATACAAAGGCAAGGCAAAAATCAAAGCAAAAGAACGGCAAGAAGCGGAAGCGCTGCTGATGAAGCATCAAATCACCGGCTTGGAAGACGGTTTAGTAAAACAGCTGAAAACGACAGAAAAACGGATTCAGCCGCCGCTGCTCCATTCGTTGTCCACCTTGCAGGCAGCTGCAAACCGGAAATGGAAATACAGTCCGGCTAAAGTCTTGTCAGTTATGCAAGGCTTGTATGAAAAAAAACTGGTCAGCTATCCGCGGACAGATGCCCAGCACATCACCCCAGCCGAGTTCAGTTATTTGGCCAATCAAGTGGAAGCCTACCAAAAACTGATCGGTGCGGAATTTCCTGTAGCTTCGCGGTCGCCCAAAAAACGCTTTGTCGATAGTGCAAAAGTACAGGAACACTATGCCATCATCCCGACAAAGTCGATTCCGACTGCCCGGAAAGTGGAAGGACTCGCCAAAGACGAGCGCAATTTATACGAAGAAGTGCTGCGGACATCGCTTGCGATGTTCCATCGTGATTACCGCTATGCAGAAACCAAAGTCACGACCGATGTCAAAGGCCTCGATTTCTTTACGACGGGAAAAACCGATTTGGAGCAGGGCTGGAAAGAATTGTTTCCACCAGTGAAAGAAGCGAAAGCGGAGCCGTCTTTGCCGGAACTTCGGGAACAGGAACCGGTAAAAGCGAAAGTGGAAATTAAAGAAGGCATGACAATTCCGCCCAAACCTTATACAGAAGGCCAGTTGATCGCCATGATGAAAACATGCGGGAAACTAGTGGAAGATGCTGAAGACACCGAAATCCTGAAAGAAATCGAAGGTCTTGGAACAGAAGCTACGCGAAGCGGCATCATCGAGACTATCAAGCGGCATGAATACATTGAAGTGAAAAAGAATATTGTCTCCATTACCAATAAAGGGCGCATCCTGTGCCAATCAATTGAAGGCAATTTGCTTTCCAGTCCCTCGATGACTGCGAAATGGGAAACATATTTGAAGAAAATTGGCAAAGGGGAGGGCTCTGCCGAGGTGTTTTTGGCAACTATCGCGAAGTTTATCCAGAAATTGCTGGATGAAGTGCCGAACCAAATGAAAACCAACGGCTTGCCGGAAAAAATGCCGTCTTTGGAAGGCAAAGATGAAATTGCGGTCTGCCCGAGATGCAAAAAAGGCAAAATTGTTTTTCAAAGAGGATCCTTTAACTGTACGGAATATGAGAATGGCTGCAAACAATCATTTCCTGCCATTTTCGCGAAGAAACGGTTAACGGCCAAACAGATCGAGTATTTATGCACAAAAGGAAAAACGCCTGTCATCAAAGGCTTTGTTTCAAAAAACGGCAAGAAGTTCAGTGCTAAATTAGTGCTTGAAGAGGGAAAAATTAAAATGGAATTTTAAGGGGTTTTTCGAAATCAGGAATTCGGGTAAACATAAGAAATGATTTACTCGAAAGGATGATGGAAGATGGCGACTATGACCATTTATGTAAAAGAGGCAACAGCAGAAAATCCCATTCAAGCCCTTGAAAAGATGCTGATGGATATGGAGGAAATCGAACGGGCCCTCGTCGATACAGAAGAAGGCGAAGTGAAAATTACCTACGACGACGCACAAATCGGCGAGGACCAGATTGTTAAACGAATCCAGTTGGAAGGATTCGAAGTGAGGCAACAGTAAGTACCCAGTTTCCTTTACCTTAAAGGAAAAGTGATGTAAACTGAACTTACTCAGAAAACAATAGAGTTTCTGATATGCCCACCTATCACTTGCATTCAGTTTACAATTCCAACTTTAAATTCATATCCATTACTATATTTTGGTACGATGTTGCAGACAATAGAGCTGTTAGCAAAGCCGAAAAGAATCTTTATGATTCTTTTCGGCTTTTTTTCGGTTTGTCTTAAAAAAGAGATGGAAAAAAGCATGGTTTCATTGAATATATGCAAATAAATAATGGAAGAGAATGCGCGGAGATAAATGCAAACTTTAAAGGGTGTAGAACAGCTGAAGAAAAGAAACTTGTAGGTTTTAGTTTTTTGTTGTCGGAAAGCATGGGGCATTAACGGCTTTGCATTTTTTCTCCTTTGTTTCCATCTCATAAAAAACCATGTTAACGACTTTTCGGGGAAAAAGGAGCATATACCATGTCTACAGAAAAAATGATTCAAAAAGAAATCGGGAGCTACATTTCTACTTTGCTGCGCAATTATTTTGGCAAAGGCCCGCTTTCTGTTTATGTCACAGTGGCTGATCGCTACATCACAATTCATCTCCGTGGCTTTTTATCGCAAACAGAGAAAATACTTTTAAAACAGCAGGAAATAAAGCGTGTTTTGGAAATCCGGAATTTATTGATGAAAGACTTGAAGCCAGAAATTAAACTGCATTTGTATAAGATTGGGCAGTTTTCGGTATCTGAAATTTATACCGATTGGAATGTGGATGATCAGACTGGACTCATCTTTGTCATCTTAAAAGAAAAAACGAAACAGCCTGCGTTGCCTTGGCCGGCTAAAGTAGATGAATCAGCCGTTTACCGGGAAGTGATGGTTTCCAGTGAGATTGCCCAGAAGGTTCCGGATTCCATTAACATCAGCTGGTTGAATAACCGGACAATCTTAATAAAGCGTTCCGGAATTTTCATGAAAATCGAGACTGAATTAATCGAAGACGGTTATATAGAGCAATTGAAACAGGCGAAAAGGCGGCTCGAAAAGAAATTGCTGAAGCAGAGCGCATTAGAAGAGCTGCTTCGAAGGGAAATTGAAGAAATCTATCTTGATTGGAATTTTAAAGAAGATGAAGGATACATAATTTTGCTGATGGAATCCTAGTAATCAAGAAAACAACTTAGGATAGGCGTGTGGGAACCGACGTTTTGTTTGAATGGGCATCGGGTATAAGTCATCAAAAATAACTCCATGAAAAATAGATTTTTTTCACTACTCTGGTCATAAGGAGGATGCTATGCCTGCCAACAGCCTGAACTCTATCGCATATGCCAATAAGAAGAATCGAGTGGTTTTCAAAGCACGCAATTTTTGGTCTGGGTTGTTATTCGGTGTTGGATTAGCAGCTTTTATCGATGAAGTGGGTTTTCACCTTCTGCTGCAATGGCATCATTTCTATGATCAGTCCACCTTGGCAGTCGGTTTACTGTCGGATGGATTGTTTCATGCTTTTGGCTGGTTTGCGACAATCAGTTCTCTCTTTTTATTCGCGGATCTTCGGCGAAGAAATGCGTTTTGGGGGAAAAGGTGGATCGGAGCTATGCTGTTTGGGTTAGCGGCATTTCAATTATATGATGGATTGGTGCAGCATAAGCTTTTAAGACTTCACCAGATTCGCTATAATGTCGATATTTTCCCATATGATCTGGTGTGGAATATTGCTGGAGCAAGTGTGCTTGGAATAGGGGCTTTTCTATTGCTGCAGACCCGCAAAGCAGTGAAGAAGCCGAAAGAGGAAGAATGAGATGGCGCAACATCTAGCGGATGGCTCCGTCATCCAGTTCTTGGTCGTCGTACTTTGTCTGGCATTGATCGCAGCTTATGTCCACGCAGCTCTCTTGTCGAATCGCTCTTACCGGAAATGGCCGATATATCGTACCATTTTATGGATTTTTGCTCTATTGATGATTGCCTTTTCCGTCGGAGGATTCGGAATTGCTGGGCGGTCACATGCTTTTACAGACCATATGTGGATTCACTTAATACTTGGGATGGCGGCTCCTTTACTCGCCGTACTGGCCGCTCCCATGACCCTGCTCTTGCGCACGCTTCCAGTTGCGGCAGCAAGAAAAGTATCGCATTTCCTGAAGAGTCCATTGCCGGTATTCATATCCCATCCCGTTACAGCAGGGATATTGAATACAGGCGGCATGTTCGTTTTATACCGGAGCGGGCTATACAGCTTGATGGATACCGCTCCTTTGTTAAACGGATTAATTCATCTTCATCTTTTTATGGCAGGCTACCTGTTCACGGCGGCAATTCTTTGCATAGATCCGTCTCCGCATCGTGTCAGTTATCTCGCGCGCGCAATTTTGCTGATTCTTTCACTGGCTGCGCATGGCATTTTGTCGAAAATGATTTACGCGTTTCCGCCTGATGGTATAACGCTTGCTGACGCACAATCGGCAGGGAAGTTGATGTACTACGGAGGAGATCTCGTCGATGCCTTTTTGATTGGCCTTTTTTGCTGGAAATGGTACAACGCTGCACGTCCTCGACAATTGTTGAAGGAAATCGGAGAAAAATAAAAAAGGCTATGGCCGCAGTTTCTAGAAGCTGCGGCCATAGCCTTTCGTTATTCGTATTTTCCCTTCAGCGGGACAAATCGAACATAATTTAAAGTAGTGGTCGTCAATTTTTCTTGTTCATTTTTTTCTGCGAGTTTCAATTTCTGAACCAAGGCGCTGCCGATCGGAATCAGCATTTTCCCGCCCGGCTTTAATTGGTCGACTAACTCTTGCGGCATTTCGGAGGCAGCAGCAGTCACCATGATCCGGTCAAAAGGCGCCTTTTCTTTCCATCCTGCACTGCCGTCATCCAATTTGAAATGGATATTTTGGAAACCGGCTGTTTGGAGGCGTTCTTTTGCTCGCGTGTGTAATTCTTCGATTCTTTCTACGGTGTAAACCGTTTTTGAAAACTCAGCGAGCAATGCCGTTTGGAATCCGGAACCGGTGCCGATTTCAAGAACCACAGAATCCTTTTGGAGATCTAATGCCAGCGTCATTTCCAACACAAGGGAAGGCTGGGAGATTGTCTGCTCATACCCAATGGGAACCGCCTCATCCAGGTGGGCTGCTTCTTTATGGATATCCATAAAGAAACTTCTGTCCAATTCGCGGAAATAAGATTGAATCTTTTCTTTACGGCCTTCTTCCATAGCGCTCACTCACTTTCCGAAAGTGGAGTTCGATCATGAAAAACAGCTAGCAACCTGTACTTTATATCCTTATTTTAATAAAAAGCAGCGGAATTGCCTAATCGGCTACTTGGTTTTTTTCGAATTGGCGATGGTTGAGGCTAGGCGGTCAATGACCGGCACTGTGCTGGATTTGGTATTCTGGGTCAGGATGGAATAAGTCAGCCATTCGCCGTCTTTTGTTTTGACGTAGCCAGAAAGGGCGCTGACATTATTTAAACTTCCGGTTTTGGCAATAACATTGCCTTTCGCTGCGCCTGTCGTCAAACGCTGGCGCAATGTGCCGCCGACAAATCGTTCTTTCGCTCCTGCGACTGGAAGGCCTTTTAGGTAGCTATCATACCAAGGTTCAGAACGGACATGGATCAGCAATTTACTTAATTCTTTTGAAGTGGTTTTATTGGCATGGGACATACCGGAAGCATCTTCAAATTTCCATTTGCTTGTATCCAAGCCGATGGAAGCCCCGTATTCACGCATTACCTTCAGGCCTGAATCCCAACTGCCATCTCCATAAACTTTCTTGCCCATCTCTTTCGCCAATACTTCGGCATGGGTGTTATTGCTGAGTTTTAAAAATGGCACCATCAATTGTTTTAGGGGCATTGAATTTTTGGTCAATAAAACACGTGCATTCGATGGAGTCTTGCCTGATACCGTTTTAGAGGTGGCAACAAAACGGATCCCTTTTTCTGAAAGTGATTTTTTGAAGACATCCAATGCATAAGCGGTTGGATTTGAAACAGCTATCCATTCTTTTGTCCCGTCATTGCCGATGGGGGCATTCCCGGTAATAACCACTTTTTTTGTCCCATGTTGGCGCACAATTTTTAAGGTGTTGCGGGATCCCTTGGCAACCGTTTTGGATTTATTGATGATCTGAACGACGTTTGTTGCAGGAGTTAAAGTGATTTTTGCCGGTTTTCCTTGGCTTGATGCTTTCGCGTGCACAATGACCGATCCGGTATCATAATCGGTATTTGGCGATAAGCTCAACGCGGAGATTTGGGCAGCGTAATAATAGGATTCATCTTCTTTTGAAATTCCGGGAGACAAGCGGACGGCGTCATACCAGGTGTCATCGCCGATTACATGGCCGGATAAACGTTTGACTCCGCGTTTGGAAAGTGTAGAAGCAAAGGCATCAAAATCTTTTTTCAAAAGAGTCGGATCCCCTTGTCCGCGAAGATAGAGACTGCCGTATAAAGTTCCTTTTGAAACAGAGCCATTTGTCAAAACTTGTGTAGTGAAGCGGTGATTTTCACCGAGTGTTTCCAAGGCGGCAGCGGCCGTCAAGGTTTTTAAAGTGGAAGCTGGTGTGACCAATTGATTCGGATTTTTTTCATATACGACTTCACCTGTTGCTGCATTCTGAACCGTGACGCTATGGGTAACACCCTTTAAGCGAGTGTCTTTCAAGACGGAAGCAGCAGAACTTTGAAGTGAAGAGTATGGGGAAGCTGCATCAGCGGATGGAGCCGTAAATGCGGACCCGCTCAAGAAAACAGCAAAAGCGACAATTCCGGCCATGAATTTTTGTTGGATTTTCATATTTTCCTCCTAAAATTTCTTTAAATTTATTCCATTTTATCATTAAATTATCAGATAATACTGTAATTATTAATTTTTTTTTGTGAAATACATCCAAACTTTTCAATTGAGCATCAATATGTTCTAATGAAAGCAATTGAGGAGGTAGAGCAATGGCCGAAGAATTGACAATTCGAATCATTGAACAAGGATTGACGGCAACGGCAGAAACTATCGAAACCGCTACATTTGGAATGGGATGCTTTTGGGGGCCAGAATCCCGTTTTGGAAGTCTTCCTGGGGTCATCCGAACACGTGTGGGATTTTCCGGCGGAACTTCTTTAAATCCAAGCTACCGGAAAATGGGCGATCACACAGAAACGGTGGAAGTTGATTTTGATCCAGCGATTCTTTCGTATGAAGAAATACTTCTGCACTTCTGGAACAACCATTATCCGAACCGCGATCAATACAAAGGACGGCAGTATATTTCTTTGATTCGCTTTCGGAGCCCTGAGCAAGAACGAATGGTTGAGAAAGTAAAACGGGAAATGGAGCAGGAGATAGGCGAAGAAATTGAAACCGATATTGCGGCTTTCACTAATTTTACATTGGCCGAAGAACGGCATCAGAAATATTATTTAAAGCGTTATCCGAAAGCGATGGAGCAATTAGCGCCGTTGTATCCAGATGTTGGACTGCTAGCCGATTCCACATTTGCAGCCCGGCTGAACGGCTTTGTCAAAGGCTTCGGAAATCGCCAAAATCTTAAATCAGAAATCACGAAGTGGAACATTGCTCCAGAATACCAGGAAATCCTGATCAATAAATTGATGGCAATGAAATGGTGAGGAAAAAAGATTGTCCCAAAATTACTTTTGGGACAATCTTTTTTCTCGCTTATTTATTATTGGGCACGCGATGTTATTTGGATTTTGCGGGTAAACAAAAGGAAAGGAGTTAGAATGAGAAGCCGAGGAGGAGGAAGATGGACTTTCTACCCCATGATTACGCAGTAATTGCAGGGCGGCTGCTGCTGGCGGCTTTACTGAGTGGAATGATTGGTGTGGAACGGGAGTCCAAACAACAGGCAGCTGGGCTGCGCACCCACCTGCTCGTTGGAACCGGATCCTGTTTAATGATGATTTTGTCCGTAACGGGTTTTGATGTATTTATCCAAAATGATGACGGGGTGATCCGCTATGATCCCTCGAGGATTCCTTCCTATGTAATCAGCGGAATCGGATTTTTAGGAGCAGGGACCATCATTGTCCAGCGGGGATCGGTTAGAGGATTGACCACTGCTGCATCTATTTGGGTTGCGGCTGGATTAGGGCTTGTCATAGGCATCGGCATGTACTATGTCGCTCTTTTAGCAACAGTTATCGTATTGATCACGTTGTATGTTCTGGAGAAATTGGAAAAAAAGTATTTTTCATTTCACCGCCAAAAAGAGATATTAATCATTGCTGAAGATCGGGAAGACACCTTCAAGGAAATCAGTGATTTGTTTGAAGGCAGCGGGATTCCGATTCTCGATTTTCAAATTGAGTCCATCGAAGCTTATAGCGACAGAAAAGTTTCAAGCTATATCATCATTATTGGCGAAGGGCAGCTTAAAAAAGAAATGGAAGTCATAAAAGCATTGCAACGATTGGATTTTGTTTCCCATATAAAAATTTAAGAACGGAAAGAATTTGGCTGTGAATGAAAATTCATAGCCTTTTTAGATTGATTTATTTTGAAATCTGTTCTATTATTTGTATAACAACTGTTCTAATGAAAATAGAACAAAGAGGTGGAAAAATGTTTATTGAAATTGAGCCGGACTCGGCTATACCCATTTATCTTCAATTGGCCCAACAAATCATGGAAGGCATCGCGAGAGAAGAATTGGCCCCTGAAACACCGCTGCCTTCAGTACGGGCTTTTGCAGCGGACTTAAGCATGAACATGCATACGGTAAATAAGGCATATCATTATTTGGAAGAGAAAAAAATGATTGAAATTATTCCGAAGAAGGGTGTTTTCATTCACAAAGACGCAGTGCGCTCAGCTACTGCCGAAGAGAAAATTCGCATGGAGGAAGAATTGCGGCCAATTTTAGCGGAAGCTCTATGCCTTCAAATAAGCCGGGAAGAGTTGGCTGCGATGATAGAGAAGATGGTAAGGGAAATAAGGGAGGGGTCTAAATGACAATAGTTTTGATGATTTCCATTCTGGTATTGCTTACTGGGATTCAAGCGTTTATGCCTTATTTGGTGAGGGCTACGGAGGTTTTTGGCATTTATGTTCCGGAGCCTTATCATCAGCAAAAAGTTCTCAGCCGGTTAAAAAAGAATTATAGCGGCTTGGTTCTGGCAGGCGGGCTGCTAGCTGCTGTTTTTTATGCATTAGCGGTGAATTTCTTAAATGTTCAAGAAGGGCAGGCAGTCATATGGGGAGTTGGGCTGCAGTTAGGCCTCTTGACATTCAGCATGGCTCTTTATTTCAAAAATCATTTGAAAGTGAAGAAAGAAAAACAGGAACAAGGATGGGTACTTGGAAAAAAAGAGAAAGTCATTGTGGACCTTCAGTTCCGCAACGATCTGGAAATGGTGTCGGGCATCGCTTTTTTGCTGCCTATGCTTATCACAATCGGATTAATCGCTTTGACTTTAACGGTCTACAGCCAATTGCCTGAACAGATACCGGTCCATTGGGGAGCGGATGGCAAAGCGGATCGTTTTTCCGATAAAACCATTTTCTCCAGTATTTCGATGCTTTTGATCCTGCTCATTATGCAAGGGCTCTTTTATTTCATCAACCAAGCAAGAAAAACAAGCGGCTCAAAAATCCGGGCCACTCAAAAGGTTCAATCCCGCAAAAGGGAGTTGGCCTCCCGGAAATACGGAAGCTGGCTCCTATTTGTCACTTCTGTGGCCGTGACGCTTTTACTCGGAAGCCTGCAGCTATCCCTTATCTATCCGGAACTTGGCAGTTCGCTCTGGGTGATGGCGATGACCATCGGATTCACAATTCTTGTTTTAGCCGTAACTGCTTTTTACACGATAAAAGTAGCCAGGCTCTCTGCAAGTCCTGCGGCCGGGGCAAGCGATCCGGATATTATAGATGCAGACAGCGATCGATACTGGAAAGCAGGCATCTTCTACGTCAATAAGGAAGACCCATCAATCATGGTGGAAAAGCGGTTCGGCATCGGCTGGACAGTCAATTTAGGAAATCCGAAAAGCTGGATGATTCTGTTTGTACCATTAGCTGCTATTTTGCTCATTGCTTTTTTAATTTAATAAATGAATATTGATGATAGAGAAAGGAAGGCGGCTTATGGATCAATCGACTATTGTATTATTGCTTTTGCCTATATTGCTTATTCAAATCGGATTAATGATCTTCACATTAATCGACTTGATTAAAAATCCGAATCCAAACGGTCCGAAATGGATGTGGGCTGTTCTCATCGTTGTTGTGAATATTATCGGGCCCATTTTGTACTTAGTGATCGGGAGGCGGAACTATTGACGATTTTAGAAGTGCAGAATTTGACTAAAAGATACGGGGAACAGCTTGCAGTAAGCAATCTTTCTTTTGCTTTGGAGGAAGGGACAGCAACGGCATTGATCGGCCCGAACGGTGCCGGGAAAACCACGGCTTTGTCTATGCTGGCCGGGCTGCTTCGGGAAACAAGCGGGTCGATCAAATGGAATCGGGAATCGGGTGTTGGCTTCTTGCCGCAGCATCCGCATTTCTTCCCTTGGATGACGGCGCTTGAATTCATGGAAATGGCTGCGAAGCTAAGTGGAGTGGATTCGAAAAAGGCTTTAGCGCAATCGAAAAAAACATTGGAATTCGTCGGTTTGGGGTCGGTTCAAAACAAAAAGACCGGCACATTTTCTGGTGGGATGAAACAGCGGCTTGGCCTGGCGCAGGCGATTGTGCATGAACCGAAGCTATTATTGCTGGATGAGCCGGTATCTGCTCTAGACCCGACTGGCCGCCGGGAAGTTATGGATTTGTTGAAATCTTTGCAGCCCGATACAACGATTCTTTACTCCACCCACATTTTGAACGATGCGGAACAAATGACCGATCAACTGCTTTTTATGCAGCAAGGAAAATTAGTTGAGCAAGGGTCTTTAGCGGAAGTGAAAGAGCGGTACGCGGAACCGTGCATTCGAATCCGTTTCCAAACGGCCGACCAAGCTTCAGCATTTGCCGGGTTCGTTTCATTGCCGGCGAGCTTGAATGGCTCGACCTTAGAGCTGGCTACTAGGGGAGATGGCGGGACGGCGATGAAGACAGTGTTGGCAAAGCTCGCTGAAAACGCAGAAGGCGTAGTCGGGGTGGAGCAGAAGACGGTTTCACTGGAAGAAATTTTCATAAAGGTGGCGGGCGGCAGATGAATCAATTCGGTATTTTATTTCATAAAGAATGGCGAGAAAACCTCCGCAATTATAAGATTTTCTGGATACCGATTGTTTTCATCCTTTTTGGGATTCTCGAGCCTGTCACAAATTATTTTTTGCCGCAATTACTGGATTCACTCGGCAATTTGCCAGATGGTGCAGTCATCGAATTGCCGGTTCCGAAGCCTGAGGAAATTCTGCAGGCTGTCATTGGTCAGTATCAGCTGATCGGGATGGCTATATTGATCTTGGCCTACATGGGGACGATAGCGGGCGAAAGAAGGAGCGGGACAGCTACTTTGCTTTATGTAAGGCCGCTATCTTTCCGGGATTATTTCTTGAGTAAATGGCTTATGGCAAGCATCACTGGAATTGTCAGCGTTTGGCTTGGGTTATTGGCTGCATATTACTATACTTTCCTCCTATTTAACCAAGTGGAAATCATTCCTTTCTTGCAATTTGCAGGAACTTATAGCATCTGGATTTTAGTGGTTGTGACGATAGTGCTCGCAGCAAGTGCTGCCATGCCTAATGCCGGACTCGCGGCAGCCGTTTCCTTAGCTCTTGTTTTTTTCATGCAAATCGTAGACAGCCTGGTCGGAGCTTACTGGACATTTTCGCCGATGAAAATCCCGGTTTATGCAGTGCAATGGCTGAACGGGGAACCGGATCTGAGCGATTACTGGTGGACACTTGGCATTGCTTTTGCTTTTATTCTTGCCTTACTCTTCTTCGGAACTGGGATGGCGAAAAAGAAAGCTTCAACTGCAAAAGTTTGACGGCATACGCCGCAGCAAATAGCTGCGGTTTTTTGCATCTGATCTGGAAGCCGATAAAGACTGGAATCTGCAGCTGGCCATTTCAAATTCGAAATCCGCTGCTGCTATCTGTTATGATGAAAAAAAGGGGCGAAAAAATATGCTTCATCACGTAGAAATCAATGTATCCGATTTGACAAAAGCACGGGAATTCTATGAAGTTTTTTTGCCGGATTTAGGCTACAAGCTTTATCAGGAATGGCCAGAAGGTTTTAGTTATCGAATGGGTAAGACCTATGTGGTATTTGTCCAAACTGAAGAAGCTTTTTTGCCTGGAGGCTACCACCGGAAAGCGACTGGCTTAAATCATTTGGCGTTTCACGCGGATTCAAGAGGCCATGTAGATGCATTAACGGAGAAAGCCAGGAAAATGGGCTTTCGCATTTTATATGAAGACCGCCATCCATTTGCCGGAGGACCGGACTATTATGCCGTATTTATAGAAGCGCCGGACCTAATGAAGTTCGAAATCGTGGCGCCTGAATGAAAAAAGAGAGAAAATGACTGGTACGAAAAGGAACCTAACCATTCGGCCAACCGTGAATAGAGGTTAAAATATGAAAAAATTAGGTGCTTTATTAGTTGTGCTGCTCCTTCTATGGGGCTTTATTTGGGTTAATAATAATTGGATCCAAACGACAGAATTCACCATTGAATCGGACAAGCTGCCAGAAGCTTTTGACGGTAAAAAAATTGTTCAAATTTCCGATTTGCATAACGCCAATTTTGGCGAGGGGCAGTCGTCTTTAATTGAAAAAGTGGAAGCGGCCAAACCCGATGCCATTTTCCTGACGGGCGATTTGATCGACAGCAATCGCTATGATTTGGATACGAGCTTAACACTTGTAGATGCCTTGGTTGAAATGAGCGAGGTCTATTATGTTCTTGGAAATCATGAAGTGGCAGTGAACAAAATCGATGAAATTACGGAAGCGCTGGAACAAAGAGGCGTCCATGTATTGATGGACGAATCGATGGACTGGGAAGTGGAAGGCGAATCTGTTCAGATTGCCGGCATCAATGACCCGTTGCTCGATGTTCAGCAAACAGAACAGGACTTTACCAGAAGTGCATTGGCAGAAGCCGGCATCGATGAGCGGTTTACACTCTTATTGGCACACCGTCCGGAAATGTTCAGTATTTACGTTGAAGAAGAAATTGACTTAGTATTTGCAGGGCATGCGCATGGCGGTCAGATCCGTTTCCCAGGCCTTGGCGGCTTATTTGCACCGGGTCAAGGATGGTTCCCGACCATGACAAAAGGGATTTTCGAAGAACAGTCGACGCGACTGGTTTTAAGCCGCGGTCTAGGCAATAGCGGTTTCCCGGTACGGATTTTCAATTTGCCGGAAATTATCGTGGTCACTTTGGAGAAAGCTTAGTGCTTGCCCTATTTTGCCGGAATTCCAAACTTTACATTATTGAAAACTCCATCAAATAAAAGCGTGCTATAATCGGATTGAAAATGGAATTCCATGAGCAGCAAGGAGGCGTTTGTCATGATAAAAAAGAAAGAAGTATCGCTTCATCCTTACTCATCAAAAGTGGCTGTCACGTATGACTTGCCATCCGATCAGCTTGAATTTACCGGTCTTCCCCAAGACATCATTGAACGGGATGTGGAAAATCCGCTAAAGCATTTAATCATCATCAAAGCGCGTGATGAAGTGGCTGGATTTTTCGAGCTTGATGAATCCGATGACCGAAAAAAATACTCCAATAATCCCAGGGCTTTATTGCTTCGCGGCTATTCAGTAAACCCTAAATTCCAAGGCCGGGGAATCGCTACAGGCTCAATTTACGCCCTCCCGGAATTTATAAGAAAAGAATATCCGCAATTTGATGAAATTGTGCTCGGTGTGAATGCGCGGAATCTTGCGGCGCAGCGGGTTTATGAGAAAGCCGGGTTTGAGGATACCGGCCGGCGATTGATGCGTTCAAAAGGTGAGCAAATTGTTATGTGTCTAAGAGTTGAACAAGCCACTGAAAGTGCTTGATAAAAAGAAGGGCTGTCCACAAGTCGAATAACGACTTACCGGACAGCCCTTTTTTATGCAGCGAAGTATAAATGTTTATGCAAACTGCATCCAGGATTAAAGGAAGAATTACAAGACGGGCATTCAGAACGGCATTCCAAATACTCCGTAATACTCAATTCGTAGCCGCAGCTGCCGCAAAGAATCGCTTTTTCATGAAAAAGCTCCAAAGGCCATACTTGATGTTGGCCGCATCCGACCGCTTGATGGCATTCAAAGCAAGGGTAGTAGATTCCGCAGCAATAAAATTTAATCGCAATGCGGTCTACTTCTGAATGGTAATGCCGGCAGCGGGTTTCCGAGTCTACATCCAATCCTTTTACAGTCATTTCGTGTGTCATTCTTTTCACCCCTTTTTTCAAAAAAATTTTCAATATAATCGGATTCCTCTTTTAATTATGTTACCCTTATAACGACAAATAATCGAATCAAATTCTTCGGGGCAAGGTGAAATTCCTTACCGGCGGTGAGCAGGAAACTGTAAGTCCGTGACCCGATCTTTAAGCAAATGTAAGCTGCAGGCATCCCCGCCTGAGTTTTTGCATCGCCCAGCTCCGGCATTCGCCGGTTTCGGACATGCCCGTTTGCTGTCGTTGAAGAGCGGTGGAGCTGGTGAAAATCCGGCACCGACAGTGAAAGTCTGGATGGGAGAAGAATTTGAAGGCTTATTTTGTTATGCACTTTTTTTATAAATAGCTTACATTTTCATTTCGCAGCCAAGAAATGAAGCTTATTTGGTGTACGCTTTTTAGGGTGCCGATTAAAAAGTGTATTTTACCCTCTCTTGTTTTTCCTTTCCTTGCCACCCGACAGCCCCTTGGTGGAAAGAATCCAATTTAGCAACATCGAAAGGGTGTCTCTGACACCAAAGAACCCAGCATATCAGAAATACAGGTGTTTTTTTGGTATGCACAAAAATAGGCCAGCGTATGGCCAAGCGTTAAAAGAGGAGCGTGATGCATTTGTTTACCGGGATTGTAGAAGAAGTCGGAAAGATCTCTTCCGTTCAGTCCAAATCCCAATCATTGGAACTGGTGATTTCCTGTTCGTTGATTTTAGAAGATATGAAGCGGGGCGACAGTATAGCGGTCAACGGAGTCTGCCTGACGGTGTCAAGTTTTGCCCATCAGTCATTTACTGCCGATGTCATTCCAGAGACTTTCAAATCTTCGGCGCTAAAAGAGCTGGCAAGCGGTTCACCCGTTAATTTAGAACGGGCGATGCCGGCAAATGGACGATTTGGCGGCCATTTCGTCAGCGGCCATATTGATGGGGTCGGCAAGATTCGAGCTGTTAGAAAAGAAGCGAATGCTTGGACAAAAGAAATTGAGATAGAGCCCACATTGATGAAATACATGATGCATAAAGGTTCGGTTGCAATTGATGGGACTTCTTTGACTATTTTCGGATTAGGAGCTCGGTCGATTATCATCTCCTTAATTCCGACGACCCAGGAAGATTCAGTGCTTGGCAATAAAGGAATCGGTGCACAAGTAAATATCGAATGCGATTTGCTCGCGAAATATACAGAGCGAATTCAACAGACTGCGCCTAAAATGACGCGTAATTGGTTAGCTGAAAATGGATTCTAATGGAGGTGGAAGTCTTGTTCTATAAAGTTGAAGAAGCCGTGAGTGATTTGAAAGCAGGAAAAGCTGTGATTGTGATTGATGATGAAAACCGTGAGAATGAAGGTGACTTTATTGCCTTGGCTGAATTTGCTACACCTGAAATCATCAATTTAATGGCTGCCGAAGGAAGAGGCTTAATCTGTGCTCCGATTGACGAATCAATTGCGGCTCGATTAAACATGCCCTTGATGACGGATGAAAACACAGATGAGTTTGGAACTGCATTTACGATCAGCATTGACCATAAAGAAACGACAACCGGCATCAGTGCCTTTGAACGTTCCCATACGATTAAAAGTTTGGCGGATCCATCGGCGCAAGCGCGCGACTTTAACCGGCCCGGCCATGTATTCCCGTTGATTGCCAAAAGCGGCGGGGTGCTTACCCGTACCGGACATACTGAAGCGGCAGTGGATTTAGCGAAACTCGCCGGTTCTGTTCCGGCTGGCGTCATATGCGAAATCTTGAAACCAGATGGTACGATGGCGCGTGTCGATGATTTACAGGAAGTGGCCGAACGCTTAGGGCTGGGAATTTTGACGATTGAATCATTGGTTGCATATCGCAAAGAACGCGAAATGGCCATTTGAAAAAATGCTGAGTGCGATAAAAAATTTACATTAGCGATTGCTGATATTAAAAGGAGCAGATAGAATGGCTGTACATTACGAAGGTTATTTGAATGGTGAAGGATTGCGGATCGGAATAGTGGTGGGGCGCTTTAACGAGTTCATTACAAGCAAATTGCTGAGCGGCGCAGAAGATGCGCTAAAGCGCCACGGAGTGAATGAAGATGATGTAGCGGTTGCTTGGGTACCGGGTGCTTTCGAAATTCCGCTTGCAGCGAAGAAAATGGCGCAAAGCGGAAAGTACGATGCGATTATCACGCTCGGAACGGTTATCCGCGGCGCAACGCCCCATTTTGACTATGTCTGCAGTGAAGCAGCGAAAGGGGTTTCTAGAGTTAGTGACAACGCAGGAATTCCGGTCATCTTCGGCGTCTTGACGACCGATTCGATTGAACAGGCGATTGAACGGGCTGGCACAAAAGCTGGGAATAAGGGCTGGGAATCGGCTGCAGGCGCGATTGAAATGGCTAACTTGATGAAAAAATTGTCATCTATATAAGTTGAACTAATAACTTTTCCCTGTCGATATTCCGCAAAATTCAGTTCAATATATAGGCTCCGGAGCTTTTGCTCCCGAGTTTTTTATAGTCAAGAATCTAAGATTTGAAATAGCTTAAGAAACTGAATAAGGGGAAAGGGGATGGTAAGAGACTATTGAATGGAGGTCTGGACAATGGCTTATGTCGATATTGGCTCAAAGTTATTTTTTGGATTGATCGCTTTATTGGTAGTTACTCGGTTGCTGGGCAAAAAGGAAATGTCCCAGCTGACGCCTTTTGATTTTATCTATTCGATTGTATTGGGCGGTATTTTAGAAGAAAGCATCTACGATGATAAAGTTTCAGGTTTGCATGTTTGGTTTGCAGTAGCGGTATGGGGGCCATGCTTTTTGTCATCGAAAAACTGTCTCAGAAGTACGATCGGATTCGCATTTTGTTAAAAGGAGAATCCTCTATATTAATCCGAGATGGAGAATTCAATATCCAAGAACTGAATAAGAATCATTTGGAGATGGAGCAATTGCGCGTCATGCTCCGCCAACAAGGCGTCTTTTCTCTGCGGGAAGTGAGGGATTTATACCTGGAACCTGGAGGCACCGTTAGTTTGAGGAAGTATCCAGAGTTTGGGGAAGTGACTCCTGCTATGATGGAGTTGAAAGTGAAAGACGAAGCATTGAATTTTTTATTTGTCGATGAGGGAAAGATAAATGAAGAGATTTTAAGGTTTGTTGGAAAAACACCCGAGTGGCTGTACGATGAATTGCAGAAGCTTGGCTACCCCACTGTGAAGGATATTTTATATGCCGAATGGTCCCAAACAGACGGATTTTTCATTAAGACCTATAATGAGGATAAAGACAATGTTAAAAAAGGGAATTAGGGGTGTGGGAAATGGGAAAAGTGATATATCTAGTTAGGCATTGCCAGGCGACAGGGCAGGCGCCTGAAGCCTCGTTAACAGGAGAAGGTGAAGAGCAAGCACGAGAATTGGCCGGTTTTTTTAAGGGAAAGAAGGTTTCGCATATCATTTCGAGCCCTTTCACGCGGGCCATTCAATCGATTGAACCGACTGCTGACACCCTGGGGATTCAAATTGAAATTGACAGCCGGCTTTCAGAGAGGGTGCTCAGCACTGAGAATTTACCCGACTGGATGGAACGTCTGGAAGAATCATTTGGCAATTTGGATCTGAAGCTCATGGGCGGAGAATCTGGAAACGAAGCCATGGCAAGAGGGCTGGAAGTGATGGCGAATGCGCCAGATCGTGCCATTCTTGTTTCTCATGGAAATTTAATCGGCTTATTGTTAAAAAATATGGATGAAAGCTATGGGTACAAAGAATGGCAGCAACTATCTAACCCGGATGTCTATGAAGTTAATAGGGAAGCAGGCAGCATCAAGCGCATATGGAGTTGAATAATTAAAATGAAACATTTAAGGCATTCATTCGTTAAGTAAAAGGAGGTGATTTGAATGACGAAACCCCGTAATTTTTCCTATATCTTGATATTTGCTTTGCTATTGCTGAAAGTAATCGCTTTTCGTGTACTGATTTTTGACACACGCTCTGTTGTCCACATCATTTTCGTGGAATTTCCAATGTGGGCATTTGCATTAGCCCTTTTGCTTTTGATTGTGAAAAAACGGGTTTGGTTGGCTGTTGGAATTTATAATTTTATTGTTTCCGCCATCTTTTTTGCGGTGACTCTTTACATTCGCTATTATTCTACGATTCCATCCTATTATGATCTGCAGCAGACCACTCAATCGGCTTCTGTCGGGCATACCATTGCCTTATTAGCCAATCCTTACGACTTTTTATTCTTCCTTGATTTAGTGATCGTCTTCATGCTGGCGAAACGGTGGGAAGCGCCAAAAAGAGATGCGCTGATGAAATATTCAACTATCGGGATTGCAGCAATATGCCTGATCAGCACAGCATATGCATTTAAGCAGCCCATTATCGACGTTTCTTTTTTCGCAAAAGAAAACGGCTATATCCAATCCCAGCTCGTTCAAATGTACCAACGGGCAAATGAGACAGCTCATGCTTCTTCTACCGAGTTGAGCGCAAAAGAATTAGAAGAGCTGAAAGGGAATGAATACGTCCCAGTCAACGCTCACGAAACGTTTGGGTTAGCAGAAGGCCGGCATCTGTTCATGATTCAAGTGGAATCTTTGCAAAATTTCACGATCGGCCGAACTTTGGATGGACAGGAAATCACGCCGAATTTAAACGGATTGATCACCGAAAGCGCTTATTTCTCGAATGTTTTTCAGCAAATCGGAGCGGGGACTACATCTGACGCCGAATGGATTGCGAATACGGGGCTTTACGCAGAGGGCATGGTTCCGACCGTTAATAGCTTAAATGGAAAAGAGGCCGTGTCGCTTTCCAGAATACTGAGAGATGAGGGGTATGGCTCAGCAACTTACCACGCGGACGATCTGGGCTTCTGGAATCGGAATGTTCTCTATCCGGTGCTCGGATACGAAGAAGTGTATTCAAGCGAAGAAATTCCCGATACGGAAGAAGTAGGATACGGCCCTTCGGACGAAGTGCTATTTGATTTTGTATTAGAAAAATTGCCCGGGCAATTAAAAAAGAATGAGCGATTCTATTCGAATATCGTCACTTTGACGAGCCACACACCGTTCGTATTGCCTGAAGAGATGAACTATTTGGATTTACCCGATGCTTATATCGATACGTATACAGGGAATTATTTACAATCGATTCGCTATGCTGATGAACAGATTGGCAATTTTATCAGCGATTTAAAGAAATCCGGACTTTATGACGAATCGCTGATTGTTGTATTTGGTGACCATTCAGGGCTGCACGGGTCTCCTGTAACAGAAGAAGATGAATTGCTGCTTGAAGAATTTATCGGCCATCCTTATACGATGAAAGACCGTTTTACGATTCCCCTCGTAATGGCTGGAGGCAATTTATTTGAAGGGCATCAAATGACACGTTTAGGCGGCCAAGTGGATATTATGCCAACGATTTTAGCGCTGCTTGGAGTTGATGCTGATACCCCGCTGATCGGCCATAACCTTTTCGAATATAAGAAAAACCTTTTAGGGATGCGCTATTATATGCCCGGCGGATCATTTATTCAGTCTGAGCAATTGTATAAAGCGGCCGGAGCAAGGCTTCCTGATATAATGTACGATATGAAGACGATGGACGAACGTGCGAAAAACAGCGCCACCAAAAAACATAAGAAAAATGCCTTGGAAATCTTGAAATACAGCGACAGTTTATTGAACCCGTATATCGAAAAGTAAATGAGTAGGCGGCAAAGAGTGAATTGTTTATAATATGGAGTAAACATGGGAAAAGGGGGACTGGACAGTGGTCAGAGAATTTGAAGAAGAAGTAAACCGCATGATGGACCAAATGTTTGAAAATGAAATGAAAAAAGTGAATGACTTATTGGATCAGGAATTGCTCATTTCGCTGATTGGGGAAGTCAACGCCGGAAAATCTTCTACGGTCAATAAAATAATCGGTGAAGATATCGCGAGCACGAATCCGATGCCAGGCGAAACGGTGAGCGTCGATCCTTATAATATTCGCGGACTGGAGAATATCAAGTTCATGGATACCCCTGGACTTAATGATCCGAACGATGAAAATCCGAAGAAAACGCTTGAGTTTGTCCAAAAATCCGATGTTGTACTGTTCTTTTTAAACGCGGCAGGCACGGTTTTCTCGGACAGCGAGAAAGAAAAATTTATGGGCATCGAAAAGCATAACAAAGACATACTAATTGTTTTGAACAAAATTGATGCGGCGGAGAACATTCCGTCAATCGTCCAATTTGTTAAAAACCATACGAACAATAAATATAAAGTCATTCCGATTTCTTCAAAGACCGGAGAAAACTTGGAAACCTTGAAGAAGGAAATTCTTTTTTTGCTCGAAAAGAAGGGTAAAGACCTGCTCTTCGCCAAAAGCATGAAAGAAAAATCAGCCGCAGCGAACCGCTGGATTATCGGTTCAGGCGTTTCGGCAGGCGTAATTGGTGCTTCTCCGATTCCAGGATCCGATGTCATTCCGTTGACCTCCTTACAAGTAGGGATGATCATCAAGTTATCGAAGCTCTATGATAAGCCATTGACGAAAAAAGCGGCAAAAGACATGATTGTCATCACCGCCACTCAAACAATCGGACATACAATTTATCGGCAAGCGCTGAAATTCATTCCGGGTGCGGGTTCCGTTATTGGCGGAACTGTTGCATCTGCTATGACGCTTGCACTCGGCTACGGTGTGAAGTATGCCTATGAAAATAATATTGCCATCGACTACGACATGATCGGCGATTTGTTCCAGAAATACAAGAAACGCGAAAAAAATGCTTAATGGTTTAAACCGCTTCTCCTTGAAGCGGTTTTTCATTTGTGCAGGTTCCGTTTCACTTGCGCCTTTTCTGAATGTGATTTACTTTTATAAAAACAGGCTGCGGAGGTAAGATATGAAAATTTTGGTGGTGGAAGATAACCCGAGCGTCAGTTCGATGCTGGATTTGTTTTTCTCAAAAGAAGGAATAGAAGGCAGTTTTGCTTCAGACGGGTTGGAAGGATACCGGATGTATACCGAAAACAATTATGACTTGCTCATCCTCGACTGGATGCTTCCGGGAATGGACGGCATTACCCTTTGCCGCAAAATTCGGGAACAGGGCGATGCGGTGCCAATCATTATGCTGACAGCGAAAGACAGCGAATCGGATCAAGTGATCGGGTTTGAAATGGGGGCGGATGACTATGTGACGAAGCCGTTCAGTCCATTAACTTTAATGGCGCGCATCAAAGCGGTGACAAGGCGTTCACTGAAAAATGAACAGGTTCATGTGAATGTGATTAAAACCCGGCATTTTCAAGTGAATCAGGAGACGAGAGCTGTGCTGAAAGATGGCGAAGCAGTCCAAAGCCTTACGCCGAAGGAATTCGACCTATTGGTATTTTTCCTTCAGCATCCAAAGCAAGTGTTCAGCAGGGAGCAATTGCTTGAACAAGTATGGGGGTATCAATATTACGGAGATGAACGGACCGTGGATGTCCACATTAAAAGGCTCCGTAAAAAAATAGCGGGTGGAGAAGGGCTTTTCCATACGGTTTGGGGAGTTGGCTATAAATTTGAAGAATTTGCGGATTAAGTACTTTTATCAGCTAATTGCCAGCCACCTGAGTATTCTGCTCATCGCATTTTTGATTTTAAGCCTGTTATTTGTCCGTTATGTCGAAGACTTTGCCTATCAGGACAAAGCTGAAGAACTGGAAAGCTACGGGCAGCAAATTCTCCAGGCGCTTGATCAATCGCGGCCAGGAACGGGCATTCAATCTTTTGTTCCGATTCTCCGGTCGCAGAATATCGACTTCATCGTCTTTGATCAGCAAAGCCGGATTCTCTACCCGGTTTCCGGCGCTTTTCCGACAGTTGAACTGACAAGGGATGAGTGGAATGTGATTGAACAAGGCGAAACGCTTGTGGTTAAACGGGATGTTGAGCGCTTTGAAAGCACCGTCACGTTTGTCGCATTGCCATATGTCGATAGCGGGCAGTTAGTAGGGGGAGTGCTTCTTGCTTCACCGATCAGCGGCACAAGCGAAATGATCTCAGAACTCAATAAATCCCTTTTGACCACCATCCTGATCGCTTTAGCGATTGCATTGCTTTTGAGCTTATTGTTGTCTAAAATGCATGTCAGCCGACTTCAGCGGATGCAAAAAGCGACAGCGATGATCAGTGAAGGGCATTACGATGTAAACTTGCCTGAATCCAATTTTGATGAATTCGGTGATTTAGCGGAAGACTTCAATCAAATGGCCCAAAAGCTCCGGCAGTCCAGCGAGGAAATCGATCGGCTTGAAAACCGGCGGCGCCAGTTTATGGCAGATGTTTCGCATGAAATGCGCACGCCTTTAACGACAATAGCAGGGGTTATAGAAGGGCTTCGCAATAATATGATTGAGGAAGACCAGCGGGAAAAAGGAATTCGACTTGTCAGCGATGAGACAAAACGCCTTATGCGCCTCGTCAATGAAAACTTGGATTATGAAAAAATCCGTTCCAATCAAGTTGAATTGGAAAAAGAGGAGATCGAAGCGGAAGAGCTGCTGGAAATTATTCAGGAACAGCTTGAGCTGCAAGCTGCCGAAAAGAACGATCGAATTGTGGTGGAAACGGAACCAGGCCAAATCATTTACGGGGATATGGACCGGTTGATCCAGATTTTGACGAATATTGTCAGGAATAGCATCCAGTTCACCGAAAATGGACAGATTGTTTTAAGGTCAATCCGGACGCCTGAATTTATGGAGATTGAAGTGGAAGACAACGGAGTTGGCATTGACGTTGCAGAAATCGATTTGATTTGGCGGCGCTTTTATAAATCCGATCTTTCAAGAGGCAGCGGGCAATTCGGCTTGGGCCTTTCTATCGTAAGGCAGCTTGTCACTTTACATGACGGAGATATTCAAGTGGAAAGCGAAAAAGGAAAAGGGACAAAGTTCAGTATTCAGCTTCCCCATAAAAAAGCATAAACCAGTTTTCTGTAAGAGCCCGCGAAGAAAAGCATTCCTTTTCTTCGCGGGCTCTTCAACTTTACATCTCTGTTAAAACTTCGGTCATAGTTTGTTCATAATTGCTTGGTAAAGTGTTGTTAACAGGAAAAGAAAGAGGGCTGAATATGAAACAAGCAGTATATATCGCAATCGGCGTCATCGCAGCATCAGCAATTTTTTTAATTGCCGGATTCATCAAGGGAGATTCTGAAGCGGTTGCCACAGTAAACGGCAAAGCAATTGAAAAGGACGCACTTTATGAAGAATTGGTAAAAACGGCGGGACCCGATGCATTGAACGCCATGATCACCGATGAAATTCTGGAGCAAGAAGTAGAAAAAGCGAATATAAAAGTAACCCAGGAAGAATTGAATCAGGAAATGGCTGTCTATGAAAAATCGTACGGCGGGGAAGAAGCATTAGCTGCAGCCGTGGAGTCGAGCGGAATGACCATGGAAGATTTAGCAAGCGAAATGGAAACCTATGTAAAAATCGAAAAGCTGCTTGGTCCGGATATCGAAGTGACGGAAGAAGAAATTGAAAGCTACTTTAAAGAAAACAAGGAAAGCTTGGCACAGCCTGCTCAAGTGGAAGCAAGCCATATACTCACGGCAACGAAAGAAGAAGCGGATGAAGTAAAGGCTAAACTAGCGGATGGCGGAGATTTTGCTGAATTGGCTAAAGAATATTCAACAGATGCGGCAACAGCCCAAAACGGCGGAGAGCTTGGGTTCTTCGGGACTGGCGAAATGGCAGCCGAATTTGAGAAAGCTGCTTTTGCCATGAACGTCGATGAAATCAGCGATCCGGTAGAAACGGAATTTGGTTACCATATCATTCAAGTGACGGATAAAAAAGAAGCGGCGGAGGCGACGCTTGAAGACAGCAGGGACCAAATCAACGAATTGCTTTTCGATCAAAAGCTGAACGCGGAATATACAAAATGGATTGCAGAAAAACAAGAATCCTATGAAATTGAAAATACATTAAACTGAGGAGGAATCATTAATGGGATACTATAATTCAAGTGAACCGAAGAAAAAACGCAGCGGCTATTTTGCTTCAAGTTTTAGCGGGTTGATTGCCGGGGCGCTCCTTGTCGGGGTAGTGCTCCCGGGCTTTACAGACAATGAGCAAGCGACCGAATCAGCTGTAAACGGTACATCAACTACAGAAGCGTCTGAGCATGTCCAGAATGTTTCCCAAATCGTTACAACTGACGTGACGGAAACAGTGGAACAGACTTCCGGAGCTGTAGTCGGGGTTTCCAATCTTCAGAAAGCGCAATTAAACCCTTTTATGCCGGCTGCAGATGCTGAAGCTAAAGAGGCTGGTGTGGGTTCTGGCGTTATTTATAAAAAAGACGGAGAATCTGCATTTATCGTGACAAACAACCACGTGGTCGAAGGGGCTGAACAGGTTGTAGTGACATTGGCAGATGAAACTGAATTGGAAGCGGAAGTATTAGGGACAGATGCCTGGACAGATTTAGCCGTATTAAAAGTGGCAGGAGACAGCATTAAGACAGTGGCCGAGTTCGGCGATTCTTCTGTGCTGAAAGCAGGGGAGCCGGTTATCGCAATCGGTAATCCACTCGGCCTTCAATTTTCAGGTTCGGTTACAACGGGCGTCATTTCCGGAACTGAGCGGCTGATCCCGATTGATATTAACCAAGACGGAAAAGAAGATTGGCAGTCTGAAGTCATCCAGACGGATGCTGCGATCAACCCAGGAAACAGCGGCGGTGCATTGATCAATAGCCACGGACAATTGATCGGGATCAACTCGATGAAAATCGCCCAAGACGCAGTCGAAGGAATTGGCTTAGCCATTCCGATCAATTCAGCCATTCCGATCATCGAAGATTTGGAATCGAAAGGCGAAGTGGAACGTCCTTCAATTGGCGTCGGCATACTGGACTTAGCTGATATTCCACAGCAGTACCGGGAAAGTGAACTGAATTTGCCGGCTGATGTCAAGGGCGGCATCGTCGTTCAGTCTGTTGCGGATGGCTCTGGTGCGGCGAAAGCGGGAATCGAAGCGTACGATGTCATTGTTGAAATGGACGGGGAAGCTGTCAATTCAGTCATGGAGCTTCGCCAGCATTTGTACAACGAAAGCGAAATTGGCGATACGTTAAAAGTGAAGGCCTACAGAGACGGGGAAATACAGGAATTTGAAGTTGAATTGACTGAAAGCCTATAAAGAGAAAAAAGCTGCCGAAATCATTTCGGCAGCTTTTTCATGGCGTATTCACATTTTTTTCTTCAACTATATAAGGGATTAATTGCTGAAAAGTCCCCACATATTGGAACTGATTCCCCAAATAATAATAGCTATCACAATGATGACAAAAATCACGATTCCGATTTGTATCGGACGATAGCCAGTCGTTCGAGGTTCTTGCAGCCCTTCTTTTTGAGCTGGAGGGCGTTGCATCGTTTCTTCATTTTCTTTCATGTACTTTTCTTCTTTAGGATCTTTTTCGCTCATCATATTACCTCCTCGAGTCTATCTCGTTAATAACCCAATACCCTAAACAAAGGTTTTTAATCAAAGAACTTCTCTTCTTCCTTTTCTTCGAGGCTCGTCAACTTCTTGGCAAGTTCCCGGCCGAATAAAGGAGAAGACTGAGGGTCGCGCCCTGTGAGGATTTGTTCGCTTCCCCAAACCACATATTCTTTTTCATCCGAGCCATCTGAATAATCCGCAATTTTTCTCATCTCATCTTCGAGGCTAAACGGAAGCAATCCGTCCACTTCTTTAGGCTCCATTTTGTTTGGATAGCCGGTCACTTTCAATCCTTCTAAAATGCCTTTGCCGTTTTTTAGCTTTGTATACACAAGCGGCGCAGGCCCATGGCACACAGCGGATACAATGCCGCCCATATCGTAGATGATGTTGATGACGGCTTGCAAATTTTCATCGTGTGCAAGGTCAAACATGGCACCGTGGCCGCCAACGATGAAGATCGCATCATAATCGCTCGCTTGAACGTCAACAATCGGAGTCGTTTTATCAGCAATTCCGCGTTCGTATAGTTCTTTGTATTTGCCGTCGGGATCGTACTCTTTGCTGAGGCTAAGCGGGTCGACTACAGGTTTTCCGCCTTTTGGTGAAGCCAGACCGACAATATGGCCTTCTTTTTCCAGTTCCAATACAGGAGCGAATAATTCTTCTGCCCACCATCCTGTAACGTAGTTATGTTCTTCGTTCACATGTCCATTGGAGAGGACTGCTAATACTTTTGCCATTATGTTTTCCTCCTCGGAGAATCTAATCTATTTCTTCATTTACCCTTTCGCAGAAAGCTGAAACGTTCAGCAGAGTCTTAGGCTTCCTAGATTTCTTGACAATGCATCAGAAGATCAAAATCATTGACTCCCGGCAAAAAAACCAGTACGTTTGATGTGTTATCTAATTATTTGGAAAAATATAAACAGGAAAGAGGATGAGAAAATGTCAGCATTATTCACTACATCTGTAATTGCAACCGGAGGAAGATCAGGAAGAGTGGTATCTGAAGACAACATCATCGATATGCAGCTTGTTTCACCCAAAGAATTAGGAGGGCCAGGCGGAGAAGGGACAAACCCTGAGCAGCTTTTTGCAGCCGGATACTCGGCTTGCTTTGATGGCGCTTTGAATTTAGTGATCCGTAAGCAAAAAGCGGACGTATCGAGCACATCGGTTAAAGCGGATGTCCACTTTTTAAAAGACGAATCTGACGGCGGCTATAAAATTGCCGTGACATTGAATGTATCGGTTCAAGGGGTAGATCAAGAAAAAGCGGAAGAACTCGTGGAAGCCGCTCACCAAGTATGTCCGTATTCAAAAGCGACAAGAGGAAATGTTGAGGTCGAATTAAAAGTGAATTAAATTATAGCCGCACAAAAGCCGTTTGGAGATTTTAACAATTCCAACGGCTTTTTTATGTAAATCTCAAGCGGGTTTATGACTTTTAGATTAAAAGGTTAACAAAATACATTAAATGGTTTTAATAAGGAAGTGAGGGGTATTCACATAACGTGCATTTAAATTCAAGAAAGGAGGAAAAAGGATGGAGAAGGATCAAAGAGACCATGAAAAGAAATTAAAAGACATGGAACATGAAAAAAGAGAATCCGGGAACAACAGATATACCTCTAGCGACGAAGAAAAATCCTCCATTACCGAGAGAGGGCAACCCGAAAGAAATTCTACAGAAAAGAACAGCAGTGGCAAAATAAGCGATAATTCATTTAATGCCGGAGGCAACGATTCGGATTATGATGGCGGACACCCAGCTGATGTTTCCTCAGATAAACGGTGAAAGCCGCATAGACTCCAACTAAATCAACTCCAATTAAACCAAAATATACAGGAGGTTTTTATACATGTTCTTTCACACAGGCGAACTTCAATACCATTCAAAACCGGACTCTCCAGATCCGGTATTTGCTAAAAAGGTCCAAGAACTGATCGGTGGGCAATTCGGTGAAATGTCCGTAGCGATGCAATACTTATTCCAAGGATGGAGCACGAGAGGCAACGAGAAATATCGTGACTTATTAATGGATACCGGTACACAGGAATTAGGGCATATTGAATTACTTGCTACGATGGTAGCCCGTTTACTTGAAGGTGCACCAGTTTATGAACAGGAAAAAGCGGCACAAGATCCAATTATTGGAGCGATTATGGGCGGTATGAATCCGCAGCATGCCATCGTTCACGGTTTAGGGGCATCTCCTAAAGACAGCAACGGTGTTCCATGGAATGCCGGCTATATTGTAGCAAGCGGTAACTTGTTGGCGGATTTCCGTGCCAATGTTAATGCGGAGTCGCAAGGACGCCTGCAAGTTGCAAGACTTTACAGCATGACTGATGATCGTGGTGTAAAAGATCTATTCTCATTCCTTATCGCACGCGACACCATGCACCAAAACCAATGGTTAGCAGCGATCAAGGATTTAGAAGCGAAAGAAGGTCCTATCGTTCCTTCAACTATACCGCCAGAATGGGAAGCGACAGAGTTCTCGCATATTCTTTATACAAATCCAGAAACAAGCACAGCTTCTCAATTGCCATGGGTCAGCCAACCGGCACCGGATGGCCATCCGATTACGGTGGAAAAACCGCGCCTTTGAGTGGCCGCCCAGTATTAAAGCCAGCTCCTCCAGAAGCACATGATACACTTCCAGCTGAAGATATGAAATAATGGCAAAAAGGGGTTGTCCCAAAAGTAATTTGGGACAACCCCTTTTTTGCGACGAAGCTAGCGCAGCGATGCAGGAGCAATAGTATAATCACACGCTTTATTATAGGAGATGAGTGGATGGCTAACGCACCATGGGCAATGAAACAGGAATGGCATCATGCAGTTTTTCTTCACTGGCCGGTTTCAGCAGAATCTTTGCGGGATAAAATACCAGAAGAGCTGGAAATCGATGAATTTAATGGGACAGCCTGGATCGGCTTGGTTTTGTTCAAAGCGGAAAAGACTCGGGTCAGGTTTACGCCGCCGATTCCGACCGTGGAATCCTATAACGAATTGAATGTCAGGACTTATGTGAAATATAAAGGGCGGACAGGCGTCTATTTCTTCTCTTTAGATGCAGACAGTTTTTTAGCTGTCAAAGCTGCAGGAACAGGCGGGTTTCTACCTTACCGCCATGCGGATATGGAATATGATCAACATAAAGGGCAGTGGGAATTCACCAGCAACAGAACACATAAAGGTTCTTTTCCAGAATCGCTACATTTAAAATTCCGTGTAGTTTCAAAGCCCATTCAATCGAATCCATTTGAACACTGGCTGACCGAACGCTATTGTTTATGGACAAAGCCGCAGAAAAACCTATTGCGCGTGGATATTAGCCATATACCTTGGAATTTGCATTATGTAGAAGGGGAAATTGGAGTCAATACGATGGCCAACTTTCTGGCGAAAGACCTGCACCAAGAAAAAGCGATTTCCCATTATGCAAAACCCGTAAAAGTGTTATTTTATCCGCCAGTAATTGAAAAATAAAAGCTGCCGAAGTATCTTCTTCGGCAGCTTTTATTTCATATTAAGATTGTCTCGGTTCATCATGGGTGGTGGTGTGAGAAGTTTCTTTGCGTTCCCATACACGCTTCGTTAGGTAGATATGGAAGAACCATTCGGCGATAGCAATTATGATTGCAGAATAGATAGCCGGCATGACGAGTGAAGAGTCCGGATTCTCGATCCAGACCATCCCGAGCAGCCAGACGAGCAAGAATACAAGAACCAAATCGCCGCCTGTTGCAATTTTGTTCGAAGTTCTTGGGTAAATCACCAAATCCCCGATAAAGTCAACGATGGTTATCACGAGGCTGATTAAGAAAATATCGATCAATTCGATTCCGACAAGGCCGAGTATCACAAATAATACGGCGAAGACCATCGCGAATTTCATAAGGATTGCTTCAATATATCTCAATTCTGTCACCTCCCTGCAGCGTTCTTACTTCGTTATAGCCGAAATGAAATCAAACAATCCTATAAATAACAAGTTTTTTCCAAAGAAAACCCAGTCTTCCAAGAAGACTGGGTTTTCGCGAAAGTTTAAGAAGAAATGAAGTCGCCTCCGTTGACATGAATGGCTTGCCCCGTAACGTAAGTTGAATCTTTTGAAGCGAAATAAACGTAAGCTGGAGCTACCTCAGATGGCTGGCCTCTCCGTTCCATTGGTGTATCGCCGCCATGCACGCCTACTTTTTCAGCGTCGAAAGAAGCCGGAATCAACGGTGTCCAAATAGGTCCGGGAGCTACAGAATTTACCCGGATTCCTTTATCGCTTAAGCTTTGCGACAATGAACGGGTGAAAGTCGTAATGGCACCTTTGGTCGCCGAATAATCGATCAGTTCAGAGGAACCGCGATAAGCAGTGACCGATGATGTGTTAATAATCGAATCTCCTTTTTGCATATGCGGAATAGCTGCTTGGCTCAAGTAGAACATACTGAAAATATTCGTTGTGAACGTCTCCATCAATTGATCAGGTGAGATGTTCAAGAAATCATCTTGCGGGAATTGCTTGCCAGCATTATTAACTAAAACATTCAGTTGGCCAAATTCTGAAATGACATCCACGACCAGTTGGTTGCAGTTTTCGACGTCGGATACATCTGTCGCTGATTTAAAGGCTTTCACGCCGTAAGATTCAATTTCTTTCACCGTTTTTTCTGCATCTTCGTGTTCATCCAGATAAGCAATGGCGACATTAGCGCCTTCTTTAGCGAATGCGATTGCGACCGCCCGGCCAATTCCGCTGTCGCCTCCGGTAATTAATGCCACTTTCCCTTCCAGTTTGCCTGCCCCTTTATAATCTTTATCGTCATAAATAGGTTCCGGAGACATGTCATTTTCAAATCCAGGCTGTCTCTCTTGTTCTTGAGGGTCTACTTGTTCATCGATTTTTTCGAATTTATCTTCTGCCATGTAAAAGTCCTCCTTGAAATAATGTCTAATTTATTTATTCCCCAATTAGATGCGGATAAACGCTGATAGGCAGACAAGCAGGGGCAAATCAGTCCAACAAAAAAAGAGCGGCAAGCCGCTCCTTTAGTTTTCTCCTGTGACAACGCCGCATGCGACGCGCTCGCTGGATTCTTCGGATTCAAGGACCAATGAAGTACCGCCTTCTTGCAGTAAGGAATTTTCTTCCTCTGTTTTTAAGGTGAATCCTTCAGCTGTCAGTTCTTCTTGTACCGTCCCATCATCGCCAACATCAACTGATGGCAATTCTTCTCCATACACTTCACCGGCTGTTTGGAAGTCAGGGACTTCGCATTTTCCGGCATCCAGAAATTGCACTTTATGTGTACCCGTTTCAAGGTCTGTCAAATCAAGTCCCACGGTAACGCCGTTTTCTTCATCATTAATTTCTGCCGTTCCGATCGCATCGCCGTCCGAATTCATCAAATCGACCGTCACGAACATTAAATCTTCGCTGGACCCCTCATCTGAATTGTCTTCGGCTTCCTCACCGTTCGGCGGATTTTCTTCGCCTTCATTTACGTTCTCGTCTTCGACTTCCGTGGCACCATCTGTTTCAGTGGCCGGTTCCGTTTCTGAATTATCGTTTCCGCAGGCTGCGAGAATAAGAAGAAATGCGATTGCCAGCACAAGCATGAACCAACGCTTCATCTGATCACCCCTTATTTGAAATTGGTTTATTCTCTCATTACACATTTTCATATGAAAATAAACTCTTTTCTCCTAAAGCACTTCTTTTGTAGGAGTAAATTTAAAAAGCTGCTAGATAATTAGGGGCGCCTTTTGCGGCCGAATAAAAGAAACAGGCTGGCGGCTAAAGACAGCACGGATACAATCAGTGAAGCCTTAAAGAATGGAGGGCGATAGCTAAACGAAATCTCGTTTCTTCCTTTTTCAAGAGGCACTGCCGCAAAAGCGTAATTGGCTTTTAATACATTGACTTCTTTTCCATTGACTTCAGCACGCCAACCTCTTTCAAAAGGAATGGCAGTCGTTAAATAGGGTGCTTCTTCTTGATTTTCGTATACCATTTCAACTGAACTGCCATCAATGTCGAGTTGGCTTAGACCTGATTCTTTTTCTGTTTGCTTTTTTAATAGATCGTATGGCTCTTCGTAAATCTCAATATCACTTAATGCATAGCTTCCTTTCGGAAGACGTAAAGATATTTTTTCCGCCGCTTCAGTACGGATGGTCAAATCATCCACATAGGTCCGGTAAATGGAGTCATTTGCTTTCCGCGTAGTGTAATAATCGTTGATTTTTAATGGGAATCCGGACGAAGCTGCAAAATTTTCCAGATGGAACGAGATGTACAAGTCGCCATCCGTAAAGGCAGAATTCTTCCGGATGAAATCCAATCCGCCTTCATCCGCTGTAATTTCCAGAACGCCATCTTCATAAAGAGCATCAGCTTCGACTATTTCGAATCTATCCGCCTTGTTCTGGATTTCCGGTAATTCATCTTGCCCGCCAGTGCCATCAAGTACGACGCCAGCCAGCATGGCATGTTCACGCATTAATATTGGAGCGTCTGCCAGTTGCTGCTCTTGATAAACGGCAGAAGCTGTGCGGGCGAAAGGAAGGACAAATGGGTTTTCATAAACCGTGTAATGGTCAGAAGAAAAAGCTTCAGTAAATCCATAAGGGATGTTGCTGTCGTCTTTTGGCAAAATGATGTATTTTCCTTGAAGCAGGCTGTAAAGGTTGGTGCGTTTGCCGAGTGTTGCATAGCGGCTGACACTTTCGCGGCCCATGTCGATTTCCAAATCATATAGATAAAAGTACAGCAGATTTTTATTGAGGATGCTGGAATAAGCACTCAATCCGCGGAAGTCCTGGACAATAGGCGTATTATTCCTCACACCTTCCATCCATTCGATGCGATAATATCCGCTTGGTTCCTGATTGTCAATTTGAGCCAGAAGCTCCCTGATTTCAGCATCGTCATATTCGGATCCGGTCAATAATTCTTCATTCACTTGCCCAATTCGTCCGGTTTCAAGCAACTTCTCGACTTGATAGAGGTTTGCAAAGCCGAGGAGAAAAACCAGGAGAAAGGCGATAAAGGCATTTCGAATCCGGACAGATTTCCATTTGATGAGGGAGTAGCTGAAAAGTAAGCTTATCAAAAGGCTTATGAATACAAGGGTTGTGGATAATGATTGCCATTCGAAAAGTTCGTCTGCAATACCCGTATAGACGAATAGGAATAACGTGATAAGAGAAGCGGCTAAAAATTGCCTTCCTGTAATATTAGGCAATTCACGAAGCCCCACAGCAATTGCACCACCAACCATCAGGGAAAGAAAATATTCCCACCGGAATTGAGGGGCTGAAAAGCCATTGAATATACTGGCCGCTAATGGACTGAAATGAAGAAGGATACCGATTGCCGCAAGAATCGCAAACAAACGGAATGTCCGGTTTCGGTAAAGGCGCCACATAAATAACATCAAAACAAAAATTGCCGGCAGCACAATATAGCGGCTTGTAAATAGAATATTATCGGTAAAGTCCAACCGAGCGATTTCCTGTTCAAAAGCAGGGCGATGGTTATTTAAAAATGCATAAACCGCTGGTATGAAAGAAACAGCACTGATGCCAAAACCAAGCAAACCAGCCCAAAGGAACGTCCATAAAGCGTGTAAGCGTTTTGACTCTCCAGCTGAAAGCGGGATGAATAACCGAACTGCGATATAAATCGCAGCTAACAAAAAAGTTAATATACGAAAAATAAAAATTATCGATCATGGAAATTGAAACAGCCAGCAAAAACCAGCCAGGTTTCTGTTCACGGAAAACCTTCTCGATTCCCAATATTAATAAAGGCAGCCAGAGAAAGGCGTCTGCAAAAAACTCCCAGTATACCGTATGGCGGAAATACATGCCCGATATGCCGTAGATAGAGGCGCCAAGCAAAGCCGAAATCCATGGGATTTTCATATACATAAACAGCCTCGTCACAATGAACAAAATAAAAGTGAGGCGGACGATGCTGATAAAGACAGCGGCATTTGCCCAAAACAGAATATCAGCGGACTGGATAAGGCCGATCGTTTCAAGCAGAAAAACAATAAAGACGCTTATCAAAAAGACAATGGATGTCGAGAAGTAATAGGAAAGCTCGCTGAACGTTCCGGCTCCTAGTCCGAAATCGAAAGAATAGAAAAATTCCCCGGAAGTGTACTGGTCATACAATAACTTTTTGAAAGGAAGCATCTGCGAACTGCCGTCATCGATGCCGACCATAAAGTGGCTGCGTGTCCATTGAAAAAAAAGACCGCATGAGCAACGAACGCTAAAAAGAAGCTGCCGGACAATAAATACAGATTGAAGAAACGACTGCGCATAGATTCACCGTCTTTTTGCGAATTTTGGTGTTGCTGTGCCTTTTAAAATTTTGCTGGAAATGACAAACGTGATGGGCACAGTAAATATGACTGCAGCAAACGGAGCGATGTTGCTGTTCAGTTGCAGCCATTCCACAAAAACAAATACTAAAAAAGTGGATACGGAAATATTCACTACTTGAGTAAGTGGAAAATATAAATACTTTTTCAACGTAGGTTTAATTTTATACGTTACATAACAATTCAAGAAAAATGAGATGTTCAAGCTGATGAAAAAACCGATCAGATGAGCTGCCATATACGGCAAGGAAAACAGATTATGCAAAACAAGATAAATACTGTAATACGTGAGTGTGTTGATGACACCGACAACGACGAAACGAGTGAATTCCGTATTCAGTTTATTGAAGTTCATCATATTCATCCACATTGCTGACGTCGATCAAGAAATTCGGCCGCTGTTTTGTTTCATTGTAGATGCGGCCAATGTATTCACCGATTACTCCAAGGCTAATCAATTGAATGCCGCCTAAAAATAGAATAGCGGTGATCGTTGTGAAATAACCGGGTGCGCTATTGCCCTGCTGCATGATTTGGTAAAAAGTCCAGATAATATAGAGGATGGAAAGGAATAGGACGAGAAATCCGGTGTAAAAACAGGCGCGGAGCGGCTTTAAGTTAAATGAAATAATCCCGTCGATGCCGTAATTGACCAAACTGCCGAAGGACCATTTTGACGATCCTTCGCTTCTCAGCACATTGTCATAGCAAATGATTTTTTTGCTTAAGCCGATCCAAGAGTAGATTCCTTTCGAGAATCGATTGCTTTCGCTAAGGGCCAAGATGGAATTGATTGCTTTTCGGCTCAATAACCGGAAATCTCCTTCACCGTCGACAAAATCAACGTCGGTGATGGAATTGACGATTTTGTAATAGGCGGAAGAAAGCAAGCTTCGCATTTTCGATTCACCGCTGCGGGAACGTTTGGCTACAACTTGATGAAATCCTTCTTCAAAACCGGCGATCATTTCCCCGATCATTTGAGGTGGATGCTGCAGGTCGCTGTCCATCAAAATAGCCGCGTCTCCTTTGATGCGGCTCAAGCCGGCAAGGATCGCGGATTCCTTTCCGAAATTTCTTGTCAGCGAAATGTATTTGACATTCGGATGTTTCTCAGCCAATTTTAAAATCTCTTGAAGGGTACCGTCTCGGCTGCCGTCATTGATGAACATAATTTCATAATGGTAAGGAAGCGGTTCGAGTTCCTCGGCCAGCCGGTTGAACATCCGTGCAATATTGGCTTCTTCATTAAATGCCGGAACTACGATGGAGACCAGTTTCATATCGCATTCCCCTTTCAGTATGTATCGTATTTCTCTATGATTCTGTTTACCCTTCCCCGCTTTAAAAATATGCTTGCATTTTTCTTTCCACAAAAGCTTTACAGAATAATTTTAGAAATGAAACTTATTCCATTTACAAACGTAGTATATTCTATCAGCTATTTTTAAAGTTTTGCGCGGCTATCAGCAAGTGTTGTCAATTATAAGGCGGAAAGAATTCATCGTAGCTGTGCAATGACCCTTAATAATTGAAATTTTCCAGATTTACAAATACTATTAACTGTAAGTACATAAAGATGAATGGAGAGTGCTAAGAATGGCTATTAATCTTGTAAAAGGTCAGAAAATCGATTTGACAAAAGGGCGTGCAGGTCTTTCGAGCATCATGGTCGGCCTCGGCTGGGACCCTGTTGAAACGAAAAAAAGCGGCGGTTTCCTAAGTGGATTGCTTGGCGGCGGTGGCGGCGGAGCAGACGTTGACTGTGACGCATCTGTCATCATGCTGGACGAAAATGGCAAACTGAAAGGCAAAGAAAACCTGATTTACTTCGGCAACAAAAAAAGCAAGGACGGCAGCGTTGTCCATTCGGGCGATAACTTGACTGGAGAAGGTGAAGGGGACGATGAGACGATCAACATCGACCTTAAAAAAATCTCCCCTTCTATTCACCGTCTGGTTTTCGTTGTAAATATCTACAACGCAAAACAGAAAAAGCAAGATTTCGGCATGATCCAAAATGCTTTCATCCGTTTAGTGGATAATCAGTCAAAAGAAGAATTGGTGCATTACAATTTAACAGAAAACTACGCAGGTAAAATGTCATTGATTCCTGGCGAGTTGTACCGCCAAGGCAGCGAGTGGAAATTCTCAGCAGTCGGTGAAGGCACAACAGACGCAGACATTAGTTCAATTGCAAACAAATACGCTTAAGGAGTGGACGAGTAAATGGCTATTAACTTATCAAAAGGACAAAAAGTAGACTTAACAAAATCAAATCCAGGACTATCTAAAGTGGTAGTTGGCCTTGGATGGGATACAAATAAATACGACGGCGGACAGGATTTCGATTTGGATTCATCCGTATTCTTATTAGATGCAAGCGGCAAAGCAGCTTCAGAGGCTGATTTTATTTTCTACAACAATACAATCGGCGCTGGCGGTGCTGTAGAGCATACTGGAGACAACAAAACCGGAGAAGGCGAAGGGGACGATGAAGCGGTGAACATCGATCTTTCTGCTATTCCTTCTTCTATTGAAAAAGTCTCATTCGCTATCACTATCCATGACGCAGAAGCACGCGGCCAAAACTTCGGCCAAGTCAGCAATTCATACGTACGCATTGTGAATGCTGGATCTAACGAAGAGCTGATCCGTTATGACTTAGGCGAAGATTTCTCTATCGAGACGGCAATCGTCGTAGGGGAGCTTTACCGCCACGGAGCAGAATGGAAATTTAATGCGATTGGCAGCGGTTATCAAGGTGGACTAGCATCACTTGTTAAAGACTTTGGTTTAGATAGCTGATTTTGCACAAGTAGAAAGCAAGGGGCCAGTCGTCTCCTTGCTTTTTTAGACTCGATTAAAATTTATTTGTTTAATTGTGCCGGGAGGACGGAAGATGAAACATTTCGACGTATTGACTAATTCGGATTTAAAAGCGTTTTTTAAATATTCCCCGACAGAGTTCTCCCGTGATACGGCAAGGGAAACATTGGGGCTTGCATTGGGTGCAGCTCTTTATACGCCAGGTTCCAGACGAGATATCGCTACGAAAATACTGGCTGGGAACTACAGCCGGGGAGCATTCTCAGGATTAGCCACTTTAATCATTTGTTTAGAAGATGCTGTAGCCGATTCGGAATTGCCTGAAGCTGAAAAGAATGTGGCAGACCAGTTGAAACGTCTCCATGCAGCAAATCCATACCAGCTTGCTGGGAGTCCGGCACTTTTTTTGCGGATCCGCAGTGCAGCTCAGCTGGATGCACTGATTGCTGCTGCAGGGAAAACACTCGGTGTTTTGACTGGAATCGTTTTTCCGAAATGCGACACTGAAAACCTTCGCGCTTTTTTCCAGGCGCTCGATCGGGCAAGTGAAGCAGCAGGGCGCAATTTATACGCTTTGCCGCTCCTTGAGACAAAAGAAGTCCTTTATAAGGAAACGAGACAGCAAACTTTAAAGGAAATTTATGGGATTTTGAAAGAGGAAGCGGATCGCATTCTGACAGTGCGCGTCGGAGCTACAGATTTTTCCAGCCTTTATGGCCTGCGGCGTCCAGTCGAACGCACTATATACGATGTTCATGTGGTCCGAGATTGTCTAGTGGATATCCTCAATCAGTTTGGGCGGGCAGAAGACGGGTTTACCGTTTCTGGTCCTGTATACGAGCACTTTTCGACCGTCCAATTTCCATTTGTAGCCTCAGAAGCTGAAAAAGTTTTATGGGAAGAAGTGCAACTGGACGTTTTAAACGGCTTTAAAGGAAAGACTTGCATCCATCCGTCCCAAATCATGACTGTAAATGCAGGATATATTGTTACAAAGGAAACTTACGACGACGCATCCCTGATTCTTGCAGAAAGCGGCAAATTCAATGGGATCCTGCAAAGTCCGACACGCAATAAAATGAATGAAGTAAAACCGCATTTAAGCTGGGCAAGGAAAATTGCCGCCCAGGCGGAAGTCTATGGGGTGCTGAATGAAAACTTTAAACCAATCGATGTCCTCAACCACATTCGATCAAACCAATTATCAACTCAATTATAAATTGTGGCAGCATCTGGATCTGGCTGTGACAGTCCGCGAGGCCTATCAGGGCTTGTCGGCAGAAGCACTTTTTTCAATGGGCCTTCGGGTCAATAAGAAACGCCAGTTCCTTTTTATCAGCAAACTGATAGCCAAGCACCTTGCTGTGTCTCCGTCTGTTGCACTGGGGACCGGCAGCTTGTTGGCTTCTTTATTGATGGAAAAAGAAGGGCTTCCCAAAGTTCCTCAATCTTCAGAGCTTGTGCGGATTTTGAAAAGCGGGGCGCCGAATCCGGCGGCTACTAAAGACTCGCTTCGGCATATGGCAGCGTTGCCGGAGAAAACCGTATTTATTGGAATGGCAGAAACGGCTACTGGACTCGGGCATTCCGTCTTTCAGCATTTTGAGAATGCTTTTTATATCCATACGACCAGGGAAAATATTAGCGGTTTGACGCCATCATTTGTTTTTGAGGAAGAGCATTCACATGCTACATCGCATAAAGTGTATGCGCCCAAAGGGCTGTTGGAAGACGCAGAAGCGATCGTTCTAATCGATGATGAAATTTCAACCGGCAACACACTGATTAATTTAATCACGGCTTTGGACGAGCAGTTTCCAGGCAAAAAGTATACCTCCCTTTCTATTTTGGATTGGCGCAATGAGGAACAGCAGAAGAAGTTCGGCCAATTGGCTAAGGAACGAAAAATTGAACTAGCAGTGTTGTCCTTGATGGCCGGGCAGTTCGAATTGAATCACGGTTCTTCTCCTGAGGAACCGGCAATCGAACAATTAGCAGGCGGTGTGCCCAATCAGCCACAGGAGATTGCTGAAGCAGACATGCTTCCTTATGAATCTTCTACAGGGCAGCGATACATAGGATTGACTGGAAGATTCGGACTGTCGAGCGAAGAGCAAAAGGCAATCGACAGCTGGGCATCGAATACAGTCGAGAAACTTGAGCAAAAAGCCAAAAAACCTTTAGTGGTGGGCATAGGCGAAAATATGTACTTGGCGCTCCGGTTCGGGCTTGCGCTTAGCGACGATTCGATTGTCCAAACGACCACAAGAAGCCCGATTTTCGCTTCGACTAAAGAGGGCTATCCGATTCGCGAGAAAGCGAGTTTCCAACTGCCGGATGCAGACGGAGTAAACCAGTTTATCTATAATTTGAACGGATTGGATGTTGACCGGATTTACCTGCTGGCCGAATCTGTTTCAGATCCAGCGGCATGGAGTCCGTTAATCAGTTATTTGGAGAAGAAAGCGCCAGTCGAATGGATTTCATTGACGGCAGCCAAAAGGAGGAATTCCACTCAATGATTGCTACGGGATTAGTGAGAACCAGTTATCCGAAAGAAGATATCACATTTTTATTGAAAGATGTCACAGCTGATTTCGAGGAAAGCACCTTAGAAGAACGTGAAAATGCCGTCCGCACTGGAGCGCATTACGCGGAGCGTCTGCCTATGGAATATCAGCCATCTCAGGAATATACAGAACTCTACCATGCAACTGTTGAGACAACTAAAGAGCGCCTTAGCCATCTGGTGGGAGTAGTATCTCGGCGCATCTTGCTAAATGCACAAACTGAGGATGTCGTGCTCGTATCGCTGGCGCGGGCCGGAAGTCCGATCGGCATTTTGATTCGCCGGTATGCGGAACAAATACTCGGATTGAACTGGCCGCATTACAGCGTTTCGATTCTTCGGGATAAAGGCATTGATGAAAAAGCGATCGAAACCATCCGTAAGGCGCATCCTGAAAGCCGCATTCAATTTATAGACGGATGGACTGGCAAAGGGGCCATTCAAAAAGAGTTGACGAAATCCGTTGATTTGTTGAATAGCCGGGAAGATTGGAATTTACATGATGATATGGCAGTTTTAGCCGATCCGGGCGCCTGTGCCGTGCTATTTGGAACGCGGGAAGATTTTCTGATTCCAAGTGCTTGCTTGAATTCAACGGTTTCCGGTCTTGTCAGCCGCACCATTTTAAACGAACGCTATATTGGGGAAGATGATTTTCACGGCGCTAAATTTTACGAGGAATTAGTGGCAGAAGACTTATCCAATAATTTTGTAGATGAAGTAACTGCTTGTTTCCATCTAACTTCCGAGGCGGTTGAAAAAGAAGTTTTATCCACTCCGGTGACTGCCGAAAGAACGTGGCAAGGAATGAAGGAAGTGGAAGAAATTGGCGCGAAAATGTATAGTGAAACGGATTACCACTTGATCAAGCCAGGTGTCGGCGAAACGACACGTGTACTATTGCGCAGAAGCCCTTGGAAAGTGTTAGTGAATGACTTAGAACATCCAGACGTCCAACACTTGCTGATTTTAGCTAAAGAGAAAAATGTGCCTGTTGAAGTTGTCCCTGAATTATTCTATCGTTCAATTGGATTGATCAAGTCAGGAAAAGAAATATGACGATCCTATTTGCCAGTGACTTAGACCAGACATTAATCTATTCGAAGAGGTCCATGGGAGAACAGGTGGCGGAATCCGATTTGCGGGAAGTTGAACGCTTTGAAGGCAACCCGCAGTCCTTCATGACGGAAACGAGCCAACAAACGCTTCATGAGTTAACGGAAGAACTTTTCTTCTTGCCTGTCACGACTCGGACGCAGAGTCAGTATGAACGCGTTACCGGCATCTATAAAGGAAATGAGGCGCCGAAATTCGCTGTCATTTCTAACGGTGCCGTCATTTTGGAAGACGGCGAACCGATCAAAGAATGGTCAGATCACATCCGAAAACAATGCGTCAGCAAGAAAACCATTGTCGAAGAGCTTTTGCCAAAAATTGATCAGCATTTCTCGGAAGACTGGGTTCTGCGCGTGAGAGAAGCAGACGGATGGTTCGTCTACTTGATTATTGACCGTGAAAAATTTCCGGACGATAAATTGGGTTTTTATACAAAGACTTTCCGTGAAATCGGCTGGTCGATGTCGCTCCAGGGAAGAAAACTTTATTTCATGCCTGAAAGCATTACAAAAGCAGGAGCTATGCAATATGTAAAAGAGCGTCTCGGCGCTGACTATGTTGTGGCAGCTGGAGATTCACTTCTGGATCTCGATTTGCTTGAAAGTGCAGACCTTGGACTATTGGCTGCCCACGGCGAAGCAGTAAAAAGCCGGGTGCCTGTTTCAGCGCATATTGAAATTACCGAAAAACAAGGGATAAAAGCGGGAGAAGAAATACTTTTCCGCGTGAAGCAAGAAACTTTGCAGCATAAATAATGTAGGAGGGATTCCCATGGTTCAACTGCATCCGGTACGCGTGAGAACGTGGGATCCGGAAAAGATTGGGGAGTGGCTGAATAAGCCCATCATCAGTCATCCAGAAACAAAAATAGAAGAGGATAGCCTGACCTATCCGCAGCTTATCGGTGAATTCGTCGGTATGTCCTTGGACGAAGACGATTATTTTGCTGGTATTTATGATGTCATGGAAGCGGCGGAAGGACGGCTGATCCGCTTATCAGGGAAACTGAATAAACAAATTTCCTCCGAAAGGCTGCGCAGCCTGCAAGATTTGTTTGAAATGAATAAGAAAGAAAATGGCCTGTCGCCAAGCCGGATTGTCGCATTTTTAGATGGCAAAGGGCTCATGCCGAAGTTGAAAGATCCCGGCTTAAATCGCCGGCTGCGCCTGGTGTTGATTGATATCCTCAAAGAATTCCAAACCCACTCAGCGGCTGCCACCACGCATTCTTCTTTCCGGCGAGTAGCGACGGATTTAGTAAAATGGACATTCAACCACATTGAGCCGGAACTTGAAAAGTTAAATCTGGAAAAAGGTTTGCCTGCTTTTTTATGGTATGCCGATATGTCTGAGAGTGAAAAATGGTTCCTGAAATTTTCTGCAGCGTTCGGATTCCATATCATTGCTTATGACCCTGAAGGCAAGCATTGGCTGGCCGATGCGGTAGGAGGCCAAGATCTTCTAAGCCATAGCTTCCAGGTGACGAGTGATAAAGTGGTGCAATTTCCAGAAGAAAAGCCGGAACGCGTCGGAACAGTCGCTTTTCGCGCAACACAGGAAGTGGATCGTTTATTGCACCATGACGACTCAGGCTTATATAAGCCTTTTCAGTTCAAATCGTACTCGACTCGCTCGATTCGCTTGAAAACGACCATTGATGAAGCCTTCATGCTCGCCAAAGAACGTGCAATGGTCCGGCCGTCTTTTGGGGTCGAGCGGGGAAGCGTTATCATTCCCGTAGTATTTGCTAAAATAATGGGCATAGAAAAAGATCGAAAGCGCTTTTGGGACAATATCCACAATTTGACAGAACGTGAAGATACATTATTGATCCGAAGCTTCCCGTTCATAGAAGAACGGAAAGGGAATCAGCTATTTCATTACCGTGCTGCATTGGATAAGAACGGAAGACTGGATCCCGAAAAAATGAAAACGGCTAATTGGTGGAAATACAGCCGCTTGCCTGAAGGTGTGCAAACTGCTTTATGCGAGGCGATTGCACGGCATGTAGAAAAGCCGATGTTGACTCCGCAAACAGGAGAGTCGTTTGAAGATCTTCAGTTATACCTATTTTCACAATCGATGTCGCTTCCGGATTCGGTTATTCAATTGATCCAGTTATTTGATTATCCTCAGTTTGTGCCGACTCTTTTGTTCTATAATGAAGAGAAGGATGCGGAATTAAGCCGTGCAGATGCCAACGCCATCGCGCTTATCCATACATTCGGCCTTGACGTGATCATGATAAACCCGCAAGGCCATCAGGATATCGAACGCTGGATCGACACGGAAGCTATCGATACGCATTGGCTGGACGAAAGAAGCTTTAATGAACCTTACCGAGAACCATCGGTCGTGAAGAAAATTTTTAAAAAATGGCTATGACCTAAAAAGGAGTGAAGAAGATGAATACATTGCCGCAGCAAATTGACCAGCAGGAATCCCTTATGCAAAATGAAAACGAGTTGAAAGTGAAGTTGAAGCAAGACCCGGAAGTCGTTAAATTGGCTTCTTCCATCAACCCGAAAAATCAAATTGAGCTATTGGAATTCGGGCGCGAACCGGCAAACGAAATTTCAGCATTCACTGGAAAAGTGTTGAATTCTGTCCAAGCGAACAGCATGGAAGAATCCAGTGAACTGTTAAAGCAACTCGGAAAGATCATGGACAAATTCGATAAAAAGGACTTTGTTGAAAAGAAGGGCTTCTTGAACAAGATCTTCAACAAAGGCAATAAGATGATCGAGCAATTGTTCAGCAAGTACCAGACAATGGGAACTGAAATCGATAAAGTGTACGTAGAAATCACCAAATACGAGTCGGAAATGAAAAAATCGACGACCACTTTGGAAGAATTATACGACCAGAACTTCAACTATTTCATGGAACTGGAAAAGTATATCGCAGCAGGCGATTTGAAAGTCCAGGAATTGAAAGCCCAAGAGCCGGAAGTCCGCGCAAAAGCTGAAAGCGGCAACCAAATGGCCTTAATGGAGCTGAATTCTCTTCAAAACGCAATTGAGTTGCTGGAACAGCGAGTTTACGATTTGGAGATGGCGAAACAAGTATCGTATCAATCGGCTCCTCAAATCCGTATGCTGCAGCGCGGCAATACGAAATTGATCGGGAAAATCAATTCTGCTTTTGTAACGACGATTCCGATTTTTAAAACCGGCCTGATCAACGCAATTGCTGCGAAACGCCAAAGCTTGGTAGCGGAAGGTATGAATGAACTGGATCGCCGGACAAATGAAATGCTATTGAATAATGCGAACGATATCTCGCGCCAAAGCGTCGATATTGCCCGTATGTCTGGACAACCAAGCATCAAAATTGAGACAATTGAACAGACGTGGGAAACAATTATGCAAGGGATGAACGATACACGCGAAATCGAAGCGGAAAACCGCAAGATGCGTGAAGAAGGGCGCCTTCGCATAGCAGAGCTTCAAAAGAAATACGAAGATACACAACGCAAAGCTTAATTAATCAGCCGGAGGAGGAAATTATTATGTCATCGATCAACTTATCAAAAGGGCAAAAGATTGACTTAACAAAAACAAATCCAGGGTTAACGAAAGTTCTCGTCGGTTTAGGATGGGACACGAACAAATACAGCGGCGGTGGAGATTTTGACTTGGACGCATCGATTTTCCTTGTTGGGGAAAACGGAAAATCCGCGGACCGGAAGATTTCATCTTCTATAACAACCTTGTTGGAGGAAATGGTTCGGTTACCCACACTGGCGACAACTTGACTGGTGAAGGGGAGGGAGACGATGAGCAAGTGATCGTCGACTTGCCGAATGTGCCAGCTGACATCCATAAAGTGGTCTTTACAGTTACTATCCACGAAGCGGACAGCCGCGGACAAAACTTCGGACAAGTATCGAATGCATTTATCCGTATTATGAACGAAAGCACAAATGAAGAAATTTTACGCTACGACTTAGGAGAAGATTTCTCTATTGAAACAGCTCTAGTCGTGGGTGAATTATATCGCCACGGCGGTGAATGGAAATTCAACGCGATCGGCAGCGGCTACCAAGGCGGATTAGCTGCATTGGTAAATGACTTCGGTTTAGCTTAAGCTGAAAAATATCGTCTAAAAAGAAAGCCCGGAAAGCAAAATCCATTTTGCTTTCCGGGTTTTTCTGCGTTAATTGATGCAAAAAAATTTATAATGTTTAAAACGGCGCGGTGTTAAGGTTTCTAGAATTTGAAAACGGTTACATATTGTCTGAATATTTTATCTATATTGACAACTTGTTTTTATTTGATTATGATGGACTCAATTCAAATATAACTTAACTATGTTGATGGAGATACGGTATGGGCAGAGGAATCTGAAGAGAGCTGATGGGTGGTGAAAATCAGCGTTTCCGGCTTATGGCAGCACTCCTGAATAGATGGATTGAACTTGAGTAGGTCCATCCGGCTCGTGCCCGTTACGCATTTGACCAATGAGACTGTCTATTAATAGACAGTGAATTAGGGTGGTACCGCGAATCGAAAGGCTCTTCGCCCCTTGCATTTATATGTGAGGGGAGGAGGGCCTTTTTTGCTTCTCAACTAAATCTGAGTTAAGTGTTTTAAAACGAAAGGGGAAATTTCATTATGCTGACTGACCAACAAATCCTGCGTATTCCAGGGCCGACGCCCATACCGCCGAGTGTAAATCGGGCCATGAGCCAACCGATGATCGGCCATAGAGGACAAAGTACTTCCGATATGATCAGCGACATCCGGCCGAAGTTAAAGCGCGTCTTTGGAACGGAACAAGAAGTGATGATTTTAACCGGTAGCGGCACATCCGGTTTGGAGACAGCTGCAGTCAATACGGTCGCTCCCGGAGAAGAAGCAGTGGTGATTGTGACGGGATCATTCGGGGAACGTTTCGCAAAAATCTGTGAAGCTTATGATATTAAGACCCATATCATCGAAGTAACTTGGGGAGAAGCTTTAAAGCCGTTGGCCGTAAAGGAATTTTTGCAAGAGCATCCTGAAGTGAAAGCCGTTTTCTCAACCTACTGTGAAACGTCAACAGGTGTATTAAATCCGATACCGGAACTCGCGGCGGCCATCAAAGAAGTATCGGATGCCCTCCTGATTGTCGACGGCGTTTCCTGCATCGGCGGGGTGGAAACGAAGATGGATGAATGGGGATTGGATGTAGTTGTAACTGGTTCCCAAAAAGCATTTATGCTGCCAGCAGGATTGGCTTTTATAGCAGCTAGTGAACGAGCATGGAAAAAGATTGAAGACAATCCGCGGCCGCGTTTTTACCTGGACTTGAAAAAACATCGCGATAATATCGTGAAAGATACGACGCCCTTTACCCCGGCAATTTCCCTCCTTTTCGGTCTTCAGCAAGTGCTCCAACTGATGGAGGAAGAAGGATTGGAAGAAGTATATGCACGGCACCGATTGATGATGGAGATGACGCGTTCCGCCTTTAATGCATTGGGAATTTCACTGTTGACAAGCGATGAAGATGCGTCGCCGACGGTCACGGCTGTTGAACCAGCTGATTTCGACTCGCCGGTTTTCCGGAAAATCATGAAACGAGAATTCGGGATGGACATCGCAGGAGGCCAGCAGCATATGGCGAAAACGATTTTCCGCATCGGCCATATGGGATATTGTTCACCGGCTGATATGCTTCAAGCGATTGCAGCGATGGAAATCGGCATCGTTAAAGCAGGAAAAGAGATTGAACTCGGAAAAGGCGTGCGGGCAGCCCAGGAAATCTATTTGAATGAAGGGAAGAGATGAGTATGGCTTTTCAAATTTTGATCAGTGATCCGCTAAGTGAAGATGGCATTTATCCTTTGCGCCAGGCAGAAGGATTTAATATCGTGATGGAAACTAAATTGACTCCTGAACAATTAGGGGAACGGATCGGCGATTTCGATGCACTTTTAGTCCGAAGCCAAACGCAAGTGACACGAGCAATTATTGAAAAAGCCGAAAAGCTGAAAATTATTGGCCGGGCGGGGGTAGGCGTGGATAATATTGATTTGGAAGCGGCCACTGAACGCGGCATTATTGTCGTGAATGCGCCAGACGGCAACACCAATTCAGCTGCCGAGCATACAATCGCCATGCTGATGTCGATGGCCCGGAAAATCCCTCAAGCCTTCCATGCGCTGCGCAATAAAAACTGGGACCGCAAATCGTATGTGGGTGTAGAGCTCAAGAACAAGACGCTTGGCGTAGTCGGCCTCGGGCGCATTGGTGCAGAAGTTGCTGCACGGGCAAAAGGGCAGCGGATGAATGTCATTGCCTATGACCCTTTTTTGACAGCAGAAAAAGCGGACAAGCTGGGCATTGATTTTGGCACAGTGGAAGAAGTGTTAAAAGCGGCGGACTTTATTACCGTCCATACACCTTTATTGAAAGAAACGCGGCATTTGATAAATGAAGAGGCATTTAAAATCATGAAAGACGGCGTTCAAATCGTCAATTGTGCGCGAGGTGGAATCATCGACGAAAACGCCCTATACAATGCCATCAAATCGAAAAAAGTAGCCGGTGCGGCACTTGATGTATTCGAACAAGAGCCAATGGTCGATTTTCGTTTACTGGATTTGCCAGAAGTCGTGGCAACTCCCCATCTCGGTGCAAGTACCATTGAGGCGCAGGAAAGCGTTGCTGTGGATGTCAGCAAAGACGTCATCAGTTTCTTGACTTCAGGAATGGTGCGTAATTCAGTGAATCTGCCTTCTGTACCAAAAGAAATCATGGCAAAAATTGAACCCTATTTCGAACTGTCAGAACGGCTGGGAATATTTTTGACCGATTTGGCGGATGGCACCGCAGAAGAAGTGAATATCCAATATTCCGGAGAATTGGCGAATATGGAAGTCGGCCCGCTAACCCGCAATACATTAAAAGGCTTATTGAAGCGCCATCTCGGGACGCATGTCAATGATGTCAATGCGATGTATTTGGCCAATCAAAAAGGAATTACGGTCAACGAAAGCAAGTCTACCACAGCGAGAGGGTTCACAAATTTGATCACAGTGGAAGTGAAAACGGCAAAAGGCACTCGAAAAGCAGCTGGAACTTTGCTGAACGGACAAGGCATACGTATCGTCAAGGTTGATGATTTTATCGTCGATGTCGTGCCGAAAGGGCATCTAATGTTCATTCGCCACAATGACCGCCCTGGTGTAATTGGGCGCGTCGGAACCTTGCTTGGAACAGAAAACGTCAATATTGCGACGATGCAAGTGGGGCGTTCAAATGAAGGCGGAGCGGCTATCATGATGCTGTCCATCGACAAAGCAGCCCCGCAATCAAGCCTCGAGCAATTGAAAAACTTAGCCGAAATCGAAGAAGTGACAGCGATTAATCTATAAGCAAAAAGCAGAAAGGCTCTTTAGAGCTTTTCTGCTTTTTTGATGTGTTCCAGAATCGGCAGCAATTCCTGGAGGTGTTTGATCTCGTATGTAGGTAGAATGGTTTCGTGGGGAGCTTTAGCTTCCCGGTTGATCCAGACAGAACGGATGCCGGCTTTTTCGGCGCCGATAATATCGGTCAGGAGGTTATCGCCGACCATCAAGGCGTCTTCCGGCTGCAGGCTGAATTTCGATAAAGCATGTTCAAAAATGGCTGGAGCCGGCTTGCCGCGCCCGAATGCTCCGGAAATGACAATGTGGTCAAAATAGGGGGCAATTTCTGGTGTAATCTCAAGTTTCGTATATTGCAGCGATGGAGAGCCGTTCGTCAACAGCAGTAATTGATAGCGGCCTTTTAACTGATCCAGGATTTCCAAAGATTCTTCGTAAAGAATCGGACTTTGCTTTCTGGCTTCTGGAAAATAAGCGGCTAGCTTTCCACCGAGTGCAGGGTCCTCAATGCCGATTTTTTTCAATCCGCCTGTCCAAGCATCACGCTGATAATCCGATATTAAGGCTTTCATTTGCTGGAAATCATCGCCTTCATCATCGAAAATTCCCCATAATCCTTCAAAAGGATTGATGCCGATCATTTTCGTATAGGGGTAGGTAGCATAGCTGGCATAGAGTTCAGTTGCCTCGTTTCTTACCGCCTCTTCAAGTCCGCTGCAGTCTTTCCCACTGATTTCGGAAGCGAGCTTACAAGTTTTTGCGAAAGCCAAAGCCACACTTTTTTTATCCCATAATAACGTGTCGTCCAAATCAAAGAAAATCGCTTTTACCATGGATGGAATCTCCTTAATTTATATTTTCAAACTATTTCAAGTCTACTGCATCCACGCCTAAAAACAAAGAGCTATCATTTATGATATGAGCGGCGAGGTGTTATGATGAAACTAAGGAGTGATGTACGTGAAGGCAATTGAGACAAGGGATGCTTTGCTAGAAGAAGCGGCTGATTTTCTAGTGATTTGCTACACCGAGCTTGAAAAAAACGAGCAAGAGCTGGAAGATCGACTAGAGGCTGTAACCAAGGAAATTGAAGCGACAGGAACCTATCACCATACGTTCGAAGAATTAGAGCATGGAGCGAAGATGGCATGGCGCAACAACAACCGCTGCATCGGCCGGCTATTTTGGAATTCATTGACGGTTTTTGATGAACGCGGACAAAAAACAGCTGAAGGCGCATTTGAAGCCCTCGTTAACCATATTGATTTTGCGACGAATAAAGGGAAAATCCGCCCGGCAATTACGGTCTTTCCGGCTGCACATGATGGAGAAGATGAGATGCGCATCTGGAATCATCAATTGATCCGCTATGCCGGCTATGAAAAAGATGGAAAAGTGGTTGGAGACTCCAGTTCGATCGAATTCACGAAGCAATGCGAACAATTGGGCTGGGAAGGCGAAGGGACCCATTTTGATATTCTCCCGATTGTGATTCAAGTAAAAGGGCAAGAACCGCGCTATTTCGAGTTGCCGGAAGAGTCCGTGATGGAAGTCGAAATTACGCATCCTGATTTTGAAGGATTTAAAGAGCTGGATGCTAAATGGTATGCTGTTCCGATCATTTCCGAAATGAAGCTTGAAATCGGCGGCATCCATTATACAATGGCACCTTTCAATGGCTGGTATATGGGAACCGAAATCGGGGCGCGGAATTTGGCTGATGAAGACCGCTATGATTTATTGCCGGCAGTAGCAGAAGCAATCGGTGCGGATACAAGCTCGAACCGGACGCTCTGGAAAGACCGGGCGCTTGTCGAATTGAATGTCGCAGTCTTAGAGTCTTTCAATGAGGCGGGCGTAACAATTGTGGATCATCACACAGCTGCTAAGCAGTTTAGCAGCTTTGAGAAAAAAAGAGGCGGGAGCTGGACGCGATGTTACTGGCAATTGGGCTTGGCTCATTCCGCCGATGTCACCGGCCACAACGCATATTTTCCATAAGCCGTATAAGAACGACAAAGTGAAGCCTAATTACTTCTATCAGAAAGCGCCATACTCAACTTAATGGGTGGTTTTTATGAAAGAATTTAAAGTCACTTACTTTTTCGATGAAAATCATTACATCCGGAGGTTTGTCCACTTGGAATCTCAGGAAGAGGCGGAGCAATTGATCCGAAGCGAACGGGATCAGTATATTTCGTTCACGGATAGCCGCGGCATCTATCACGAATTGCATACGGGAAACGCCCGTGTGATTCAACTGTCCGAGTATTTCCGAACGGATAAGAACGAAAAGAAAAAGCGGCATTCTCTGTAAAAGGGAATGCCGCTTTTTGCAATTATTTAACTCTTCGGGTCCGACATTCGTTTCGAGTGTGCCGTCTTTGTATAGGAGCGAATTTGTTTCTTCAAATAAAGTAGAAGTGATGCGCAGCCCCATTTGGTTATCGACAATTGCCTTCGCTTTCATTTTCTTGAAGTTATGCACTGTATTTTATGAAGAGCTTTGAATTTTTTTCCTTTTCAATTTCTATAACTCGAAAAAATCCTGGCATTTATTATATAATAGAAGGAGTGAACGTTCTTCACATTCAAAGTTGAAAGAAAGTGGGAAACCAGAATGGGACGCAAGTGGAATAACATCAAAGAAAAAAAGCATCAAAAGATGCTAATACTAGCCGGATATATGCAAAATTTGGCCGCGAAATTTACGTAGCGGCGAAACAAGGGGAACCGGATCCTGAATCGAACCAAGCGTTGAAAGTGGTGCTTGAGCGCGCGAAAACTTATAGTGTGCCAAGAGCCATTATCGACCGGGCGATCGAAAAAGCCAAAGGCGGATCAGAAGAAAGCTACGATGAACTTCGCTATGAAGGATTCGGGCCGAATGGTTCGATGGTGATTGTCGATACTTTGACAAACAACGTAAACCGAACAGCTTCAGATGTACGCGCCGCATTCGGGAAAAACGGCGGCAATATGGGTGTCAGCGGATCTGTCTCCTATATGTTCGACCATACCGCAGTATTCGGCATCGAAGGCAAGAGCGAAGAAGAAGTGCTTGAACTATTAATGGAAGCGGATGTTGATGTACGCGACATCATCGCAGAAGAAGACTCTGTGATTGTTTACGCTGAGCCTGATCAATTCCATGTGGTTCAAGAAGCATTTAAAAATGCGGGCATTACAGAATTCACAGTAGCGGAATTAACCATGCTTGCACAAAATGAATTGGAGCTTCCAGAAGAAGCGCAAGCTCAGTTTGAAAAAATGATTGATGCCATTGAAGATTTGGAAGACGTTCAGCAGGTTTACCATAACGTCGAGTTGGCTGAATAGAATAAGCAAAGTGAAGACCCTTTCCGTTAACGCGGAAAGGGTCTTTGTTTTGTTTATCATTAAGTTTTAAAAAGAAAAAACTGGTTAATTAAATAAATATTTAAAATCGTTTGAAAATTGACTTGTAATTCAAAAAAAGAACCCTTATACTATTTTTGAAGATAGGTTCTAAATTTTACAACTAATTTGAGAAACTCAAGAACTTGCAACTTTAAAATAAAGTCAGGGGGAAGTTGAAATGCTTAAAGAGTTATCACCTAAAGCACAAGAACTACGAGTGAAATTAATAAAATTTATGGACGAGTACATTTATCCGAATGAAAAAACGGTTGAAAAATATATCGAAGAAGCGGAAGACCGCTGGACAATCCCACCGATTATTGAAGAATTAAAAGCAAAAGCGAAAAAGCAGGGGCTGTGGAACTTATTTTTGGACCATCCAGAATACGGCGCAGGCCTTTCAAATTATGATTACGCACATCTTTGTGAAATTATGGGCCGCTCTTTAATTGCTCCAGAAATCTTTAATTGCAACGCCCCGGATACAGGGAATATGGAAGTTTTCGTGAAATACGGAACCGAAGAACAGAAGAAGCAGTGGCTTGAGCCGCTCTTGCGCGGCGAAATCCGTTCATGCTTTTCAATGACAGAACCAGATGTGGCTTCTTCAGATGCAACAAACATCCAAAGCAGTTTTGTCCGGGATGGAGATGAATATGTCATCAACGCCAAGAAGTGGTGGACGACTGGCGCGATGGACCCCCGCTGTAAAATAGCGATCGTGATGGGCAAAACCGATCCGGATGCTCCGAAGCACCAGCAGCAGTCGATGATTTTGGTGCCATTCGACCTGCCAGGAGTCGAAATCAAGCGACCGCTGACCGTTTTTGGCTACGACGATGCGCCGCAAGGGCATGCTGAAGTCCATTACAATAACGTCCGGGTACCAGCATCAAATATGCTGCTTGGCGAAGGCCGTGGATTTGAAATCGCGCAAGGACGCCTTGGACCAGGCAGAATTCATCATTGCATGCGCGCAATTGGAGCAGCAGAAAGGGCACTTGAATTATTATGCAAACGTACCGACAGCCGAGTGGCATTCGGTTCCACTTTAGCTGAAAAAGACGTCATCCGGGAAATTATTGCTGAAAGCCGCGTTGAAATAGAGCAAGCACGTCTTTTAACATTGCATGCTGCTCATAAAATTGATGAAGAAGGTGCTAAAGCAGCCAGGAAAGAAATTGCGATGATTAAAATCGCGGCTCCACGTGTTTCGTTGAATGTCATTGACCGGGCGATCCAAGTCTTTGGCGGAGGCGGTTTAACAGAAGACTTCCCGCTCGCGGCTCATTATGCGAATGCGCGGACGCTGCGTTTAGTAGATGGTCCCGACCAAGTTCATTTACGCGATATCGGACGCCTTGAATTGCGTGAACAATTAAAAGAAGAAGTCAAAAGCAATCAATAGGAAAGAGCAGAACCGCAAGAAATTAGTGGGGATTCTGCAGTTAAATCTATACGATTAAAGGTGGGGGGAGGAATTTGATGAAGCTGAGAGAACGAAAAGCAGCTAAGAAAAAGGAAGACATCCTCCGTTCAGCCAATTCCGTTATTTCAAGACAAGGATTTCATAAAACCACAATGGAAGACATCGCTGCTGAATTGCTTATGACTAAAGGTTCTCTTTATTATTATTTTAAGAACAAAGAAGAATTGCTTTTTAATTGCCATGATCTCATTTTATTGGAAGCAATGAAATTGCTTAAAAATATATATCAAGAAAATATTTCTTCGAAAGAAAAAATGGAAAAAGCAATAAGAGTCCATTTGGATATTGCGATACAGGAAAAAGAGATATTCAGCTTAATTATAAGACCCGAACAGATTTTTTCAGAAGAGAATATTGATGATATCACGAAAAGACGGGATGCCTATGCCGGTTTATTCGATAAAATTATTTCTCAAGGCGCAGAAAGAGGAGAATTCCATTTAACACAGCAGAAAATGGCACGAATGATTATACTGGGAGCTGCTAACTGGATTCCTGTATGGTATTCCGAAAAAGGGGAGTTCAGCAAAGAGGAAATTGAAGAAATCTATGCTGGATATCTGATTAAAATGTTGCTTTAAAAATTCAGATGAAGGAATGGATTGAATGAGGAAAGACCATGTAATTACTCAATTTCACAAAAGGGCAGATAAATTGAGATGTTCAGTTTATCTGTCCTTTTTTGCCGCCAAGTCAGCTATGTAAAAAAGTAGGCATCTAAAGGATTTTATCCTTGTTTTTGTTACAGAAAAGCAGAAATGAAAACTAGAATCACTATATAAATATACTAAAATTTTACTAAACAACCGACATTCCACTGTAATTTTTTTCAGTTTTCGGGTAAACTAAAGCCTAATCTTAAAAAAAGGAAGATGATGAATGAAAAAACCTGGTTTAACTATAAAAGTGTTAACTGGATTGGTCTTAGGGGCAATTGTTGGTTTGCTTATCAATTTGTTTGCACCCGGATCATTTGAGACTTTAAATACATACGTATTTGTTCCTGTTGGACAATTATTTTTGAGCTTGATCAATATGCTCGTTGTGCCGCTTGTATTCTTTTCTATTGTACTTGGAACAGCAGGGCTTGGAGATCCAGCAAAGCTTGGCCGGATTGGTTTGAAAACGATTACTTACTTTTTAGTGACGACGACGATCGCTATTGTAATCGGCCTTTCATTGGCAGCGCTGATTGAACCGGGACTTGCTGGCGACTTTGACTTAGAAGGGGCATCTTTTGAATCGGAACAAGCTCCGTCAGTGGTTGATACCTTATTGAATATTGTTCCTTCAAACCGCTCGCTGCTTTGACTGAAGGCAATATGCTGCAGATCATCGTTTTTGCGGTATTTGTCGGCTTGGCTTTAACCACGCTAAAAGAAAAAACAGCCGGTTTGCTTAAATTGATGGAGCAAGGCAATGAAGTGATGATGTACCTGGTAGGCGTTGTAATGAAGTTCGCTCCCTATGGCACATTCGCATTGATTGCAACAGCAGTCGGTTCACAAGGATTTTCAGCGATGAAAGCAATGGGGGCTTATATGCTTGTCATACTGGCAGCGTTAGCAATCCATGCGGCCATCACATATGGCGGGACCATCGCCTTTTTGGCTAAGAAAAATCCAATTTGGTTTTTCAAGAAGTTCGCGCCTGCTATGACAGTCGCATTCAGTACGTCAAGCAGTACAGCCACTTTGCCGGTTTCGATGGAAGTCGCCCAAAAAGAATTGGGCGTTCCGAAGTCGATCAGTTCATTCGTACAGCCGCTTGGCGCCACCATCAACATGGATGGTACCGCGATTATGCAAGGGGTGGCAACGATGTTCATCGCTCAAGCTTACGGCATCGATTTGACGGCAATTGAACTGGCTACAGTTGTTCTGACAGCGGTTCTTGCAAGTATCGGCACAGCCGGAGTTCCTGGCGTTGGCCTTATTATGCTTGCGATGGTATTGAGCAGCGTGGGTCTTCCTGTAGCGGGAATTGGCTTGGTGATCGGAATTGACCGTTTGTTAGACATGACGAGAACAGCTATCAATATTTCAGGAGATGCGGCATGTGCAGTTTATGTAGCGGAAACTGAAGGCAAAAGAGACATTAGAAAACAAGAAGCATAAGCATAAGAAATGGCAGCCCGCTTTCACTTTATAGTGAAAGTGGGCTGTTTTTAATTATCTGAACTTTTGGTGGTATACTGTCCTTAAAGAATAGAAGCAGGAGGCGAAGAGATGTACGATGTTTGGAAAATCCGATACAAATTGCATAATATACGGGTTGAGAAAAACTTAGGCAGCCAAAAGCTTTACGTCGACGGGGTTTTGCAAGATGAACAAGTTGGATTTGCATTGAGTTCAAGGCTGTTTGGAAAGCTAAAAAATGAAGACGGCGAAACCGAAGACATCAAAGTTTCGATCGGCATCAATTGCCTGGAATCGCAATGTTTGATTTTTATCGGTGAGAAATTGGTTTATTCCACAAAAGTGCAATGGGAAGGCTGAAGCGAGAGATGCAGAAATGCATCTTTTTTTATTTGGCTAAATGTAACAACGGCTTATATCCAACTACGTCTCAAGTCCTGTAAAGGAAAAGTCCTGCGCCCGATGCTCTGTTTTTTCTGTGGAGCTAAACTTAAATTAACTTATTAACCGGTGCTGCAGAAGGCAGCAGTAGAGGAGATGCGGCAATGGACGTCTACATTCTTTTTACAGATACGAAAACTTCATTAGCGAAATTGATCAAAACGTATACTCGCCATCCTTACAGTCACGTTTCGTTAGCGTTTAGTTCTGACTTGGCCGAAGTCTATAGTTTTGGACGGAAAAATGCGGAGAATGCTTTTAACGGCGGCTTTGTAAAAGAAGAAATGGGCAATCACTTATTTCAGCGAGCGCAATGCGCGGTATTCAAATGCTCGGTTGATACTAAGGGGTTTGAAGCGATGAAAAAATTCGTTTCTGCGATGGAACAGGACCGGGACCGTTATAAATATAATCTAACGGGATTATTCGGAGTGGTGGTAAAACGCGGACTTGGATGTGAAACTTCGTTTTTCTGTTCTCAATTTGTAGCGGAAGTGCTGGGGGAAGGAGGCATCAGAATTTCTGCGAAGCCTCCGCGTTTAACGATGCCGAGAGATATATTCTGTTCCCAGTCCTTGGAACTGGTTTACAGCGGACCATTAGCAGACTATCCGCGTTTAAGTTCTCCAAAGATAGATAAAAAAGAAAGTCAGTTATGGATGGAGGCGCTTTGATATGAAGAAAGTATTGATATTTCCCTTACTGAACAGTATGCCTTCGGGCCATCATCAAGTAGCAGAAGCGATGAGTGAATTCATCGGAGGCCATTCAGCGGAAGTTGAATGCAAAAAGATTGATTTGTTGAGTGAATGGAATGCAAAAATCGAATCGGCAACAGTTAAGGCGTATTTGAATTGGATCCGGAGAGCGCCGAACTCTTATGCATGGATTTATCGGCAATTTGCATACAGATCGCCAAAAGAAAAGAGCCATAGAACGTATGAATGGCTTTTTATGAAAAAAGTTAGCGAAATTTTAGAAAGGGAAAAACCTGACTTGATCATTTGTACACATGGATTTCCTTCGCTATTTATCAATAAGCTGAAGAAACAAGGGAAATGCAAAGTCCCTTGCCTGAATGTGTATACGGATTTTTTCGTGAATGATGTATGGGGAAGAGCGTGCATTGATTATCATTTTGCGCCAAACCAAGCGATTAAAGGAACGTTATGCCATAGCTATGGAATTCCAGAAAGCCGCGTTTTTGTAACAGGCATACCGGTGAGTGAAAAGTTCAGCAATCAAAAAGATCATCGTTCCAAAAAACAATTAACTGTTTTAGTTTCAGGAGGAAGCACTGGACTAAGCGAAGTCTTGGACCAACTGGATGAAGAAATCAGTGCCGAAAAATGGAGTTTTCAAGTTCTTTGCGGAACCAACAAAAAACTCCAGCAGAAAATCATCGGTTTAAACCATCCGGCCATCCATGCGATTCCTTACATTTCTTCAAAGGAGATAATGAATAGGCTGTACAACGAAGCTGATGCTATTGTGACAAAACCGGGAGGAGTCACTATCAGCGAAGCGCTAAGAAAAGAATTGCCGATTTTCATTCCAGCGGCTCTTCCAGGGCAGGAAGAAATCAATCTGGCTTATTTACTGGAGGAAAAACTGGTGTTTGCGGTTCCTGAAGGGCGCCGGCTAATGGATTTTGTAAATGAGACCTTGGCGGATGAAGAAATCATTGAACGATTTCGAACACGCGTCAAAGCTTATAAAAGTTCTTTGAACCTGAAGAACTCGGATGAGATTTACCGGGAAATCGAAAAGATTTTAGTGGGCAATTAAGCGACTGGAGAGTGAGCGGTATGGTTGAAGGGATACTGGCTTTTCTTGAAAGCTTAGGGATGCTGGGCTTATTCAGTGTGATGTTTTTAGAAGGATCGTCTATGCCGTTTCCCGGAGTGGCCCTTGTGATTGCTTACGGCGGATTGTTGAATCATAGCCTTGCAGCCACTGCCTTGTTATCGGCCGGCTTGGCAGCGGCCTATAGTGTCGCAAGTTTAATTCCTTATTTCCTGGGCAATAAACTTCAAACTTTCTTTCAGAAAAAATTCGATAAAGGATTAAAGAAGGCTTCTATATTATTTCATCGCTACGGCATTTGGAGCATTGCCATTTCACGTCCATTCGGCATCGGAAATTACATTTCTTATCTGGCGGGCATGAGCAGGATTCCAATTGGGAAGTATGGAGCGCTGACTTTCATCGGCATTTATCCTTGGTGCTTTGCCATGCTTCGCATCGGCCATTATTTTAATGGGAATTACGACGCTTTTAAATCTTTTGTGGCAGCCAATCAAATTTCAATGTACGGCTATATTGTTGTTCTCCTTGGGGCAATTGGCATCTGGCTCTATATGAAAACGAGAAGTCAGAATAATAAATTTAATGCTTGACACTTTTAATTCCTAGCATTATGATAGGCATTAATTAAATAAACTTATCCAGAGAAGCCGAGGGACTGGCCCGTTGACGCTTCAGCAACCTCTGACTTTGTCAGAAAGGTGCTAACTCCAGCAAGAAGATTTTTTTCTTGAGAGATAAGGACAGAACCTATTAGATTTAATAGCCTTCTTTTCTTGATATCGAGAAAAGGGGGCTATTTTTTATTTTTGAAAAAAACGATTCAACAGAAAGGGAGAATGAAATGAGTGAAATTGTGATTTTATCAGGAAGCCCTGCGAAGGAATCCAGATCTGAATTGGTGTTAAAACATTTAGGTGAATTATTGGAGAAACAAGGATTTTCAGTCGCCCATATTTCCGTGAGGGACGTTCCGCAGGAAGATTTGTTCGAAGGGCGCTTCGGCAGTCCGGCTATCGCTGAAATCAGTACATTACTCCACCAGTCACGGGGAGTTATTGTCGGATCGCCTGTTTACAAAGCAGCCTATTCAGGTGTATTGAAAGCATTGATCGATCTCTTGCCGCAAGATGTGCTGCAAGCGACTCCGGTTTTGCCGTTGATGACGGGAGGAAGTTCTGCTCACTTATTGGCGCTTGAATATACGTTAAAACCATTGCTTGCGAACTTGAAAGGACAGAGTTTAAAAGGCATCTACCTAGTCGACAGCCAAATTGATAAAACGAATCCACATCAGCCAATCATTGAAGCAGAAATTGAGCAGCGGCTGAAAAAGCAGCTGGAATACTTCTTAGAGATTATCGAAAGGCAGCCGGTGACGAGCGCATAATATAAGATTTTTTAAGGAGGAGAAGCAATTGGCAGAGAAAAGGATCTACTTGAATGCTTTTGACATGAACTGTGCAGGCCATCAGTCACCAGGCTTATGGACACATCCAGAAGATCGGTCTCATACGTATAAGACAAGCGAATATTGGATTGAGTTGGCAAAGCTTTTGGAGCGCGGCGGTTTTGATGCTATTTTCCTGGCGGATGTACTCGGAACTTACGATGTGTACAAAGGTTCACGAGATGCGGCTGTTCGGCAAGGCGCCCAATCTCCGGTTAATGATCCTGCTTTAGTGGTGCCATTGATGTCCGCAGTGACAAAACATTTGGGCTTCGGCGTTACCGCTTCGACGACTCATGAACATCCTTATACATTTGCCCGCAGAATGTCGACATTGGACCATTTGACGAATGGGCGCGTCGGATGGAACATTGTCACTTCCTATTTGAAAAGCGCGGCACTCAATATCGGTTTAGAGGACCAAGAAAAACACGATGAACGCTATAATATCGCGGCAGAATATTTGGAAGTCTGCTATAAGCTTTGGGAAGGAAGCTGGGAAGAGGATGCAGTGGTATTGGATAAAGCGAACGGCATCTATGCAGACCCTGAAAAAGTCCATGACATCAATCACGAAGGCAAATATTACAAAGTGCCGGGCGCTCATTTATCGGAACCTTCACCACAGCGGACTCCCGTTCTCTATCAGGCAGGGGCTTCTAAAAAAGGGGTGGAATTTGCAGGGCAGAATGCTGAATGTGTCTTTATTGGGGCGCCAACCATTCAAGCGGCAAAACGTTCAGTGGATAAATTGCGCAAGCAGGCAGAACTTGCCGGGCGCTCTCGTGAAGAAGTGAAAATCTTGACGATGCTGACGCCAATTGTCGGAAAGACCGAAGAAGAGGCATGGGCAAAATACGAAGAGTACAAAAAACACATCAGCCACGAAGGGGCACTTGCTTTATTCGGCGGATGGACGGGAATTGACTTGTCGAGCTATGCGCCTGATCAGGAATTGGAATACATCGAAAATGATTCCATCCAATCGGCTTTGGAAAACTTCACCAAAATTGATGCAGAGAAAAGATGGACAGTGGAGGACATCAAGGAATTTGTCGGAATCGGCGGTATGAGCGCTTATACAGTCGGTTCAGCCGAACAAGTGGCTGATACTCTGGAGCAATGGGTGGAAGAAGCTGGAGTGGATGGCTTTAATATCGCCTATGCCATAACCCCAGGAACATTCGAAGATTTTATCGAGTTGGTGGTGCCGATTTTACGGGAGCGCGGTTTAGTGCGGACCGAATATGAGGGGAGCACATTGCGCGATAGCTTATTTGGAAAAGGCGACCGTCTGCCTGCCCATCATCACGGAAAGAAGTTTGCATTGGAGAAAGCGGAAATTAGTTGAACCTCTTATACCGGGCTAAGTGAAACCATGAAGACTCTTCAATGCTTCATGGTTTTTTAACGTGTAAATAAAGAACTTCCTTGAACAGCTAGCAATTTCGCTTTTTATTCTGTATGTTTATTATATTCAGATAAAGTAAATGGGGGAAACAGAATGAGACCGATTATTGGAATTACCGCATCAAAAGAGTTAGGGCACGACCATTATTCAATTGAACAGGCAGATACCGAAGCCATTATGCAGGCAGGAGGATTGCCGATCATGCTTCCGCATTTACGGAGTGAGGGAGAAATTGAACAAATTGCCGAACACATTGACGGCTTGTTTGCAGCTGGTGGATACGATATCGATCCTACCTTGTTTGGAGAAGAACCGCATCCGAACTTAGGCGTCATTATTCCATCCCGCGATGCTTTTGAACTTCAGTTGATGAAAAAAGTATTGGAGCTCGGAAAACCGATTTTGGGGGTTTGCCGAGGCGCACAGATTCTAAATATTGCGGTCGGGGGAGACATGTATCAAGACATCACTGACCAAATAGAAGGAGATTTGCTGCAGCATAAACAAAAAGCACCAAAATTCCATGGCTCCCATTATGTGCACGTGCCCGAAGGTTCATTGTTGAACCGTTTGACTGGAAGCCGGAAATTGACGGTGAACAGCCGCCATCACCAGGCAAACCGCCGTGTTCCTGATTCGTTTTTAATCAGCGGCAAGGCAAGCGATGGAGTAATTGAAGCGATTGAAAGTACAGAACACCGTTTTGTCCTTGGTGTCCAGTGGCATCCGGAAAATATGGCGATTGCGTCAGATGAAGCTTCCATGAAGATTTTTAAAGGGTTCATCGAAGCCTGCTTGGAAGAAGGAGATGAATAAATGAAGATTATCGATACGCATTGCGATGCTTTGCTAAAACTCCAATTAGCTAAACGGGGATCTTTTTATGGCACGAAACAGTTGGACTTCACGAGCTCTGATCAACTCGATACGAATTTTCAACGCCTGCAGGCAGGAGGGGTTTGCGTCCAGTTCTTTGCCATCTTTTTGTACCCGGATTTGCCGGACAATGAAAAGTGGCAGCATGCTTTAGAACAAGTAGATTTGTTCTATACAGAAATTCTTGGGAAGAACCCGGCAATGAAGCATATCAAAAAATGGGAAGACATCGATTCGCTGAAAGACGGAGAAATTGGGGCAGTCCTGACTTTAGAAGGGGCCGATGCATTTGGCAATGACTTGATGAAACTGCGCCAATTGTATCGTTTGGGCGTGCTTTCGATTGGATTGACTTGGAACAATGCCAATTTATGCGCAGACGGAGCCGGGGAACCAAGAGGAGGCGGTTTGACGCTTCTCGGCAAAGAAGTGGTTCGTTTGAATAATGAACACCGAATTCTTACGGATGTATCTCATTTATCCGTTAAAGGGTTTTGGGATGTCATGGAACTGGCCGATTACCCAATCGCCAGCCATTCCAATGCACGCACTTTATGCGATCATCCGCGAAATTTAGACGACGACCAAGCGAAAGCGATGTTTGCTAAAAATGGCATGATTGATGTCGTGTTCTGCCTTTCCTTTATTAAAGAAGGCGGGAAAGATGTAGAAATAGCCGATTTGGTTAAACACATCGATCATTTCAGCAGTTTAGGCGGCGTTAAAAATATCGGCATCGGTTCGGACTTTGATGGCATAGATGCCTATATGAAAAACTTAGAAAATGCTTCGGAATTCCAGAATTTGATCCATGAGTTGCAAAAGCACTTTAGCGAGAGCGAAGTGGAGGGCTTTGCCTATCGAAACTTTTTGGAGCACCGTCCGAAAGCTAGAGGATGAGGGATAGACAATGGAGAAAACAGCAAAAGAAAAAGTGAAGGAAGTCTTCGGGAAGAACGCCGATAAATACGTGACGAGCGCTATTCATGCAAAAGGCGATGATTTGGAATTACTAGTGGATTGGCTGAAGCCGAAAGAAAACTGGACGGTTCTGGACATTGCAACGGGAGGCGGACACGTATCAAAAGCACTTGCTCCTCATGCGGCTCAAATCATTTCTACCGATTTGACAGAAGCCATGCTTGAAAATACAGCAAAGCATCTGCGGACAGAGCACGGGAATATCTTTTACGTAGTGGCAGATGCAGAAAGCCTGCCATTTTTAAAAGGTACGTTTGATGCTGCCGTTTGCCGAATAGCGCCTCATCATTTTCCGAATCCGGAAAAGTTCATTGCTGAAACTGCCCGAGTATTGAAACCTGGCGGGGAAATTCGTATTGATCGATAACGTGGCCCCGGAGAAAGAGGGACTGGCGGCATTTATGAACATGACCGAGAAGCTTCGGGACGACAGCCATGGCAGATGTCTGCCAAAAACGGACTGGCGGCAGTTATTGCAAGGCAATGGATTAGTGGAAATCCAGTCTTTGGACCGGAAGAAAACGTTCCAGTTCCCATCTTGGGTAAGGCGGACAGCAGAAACGGATGGGCAAATCGAACAAGTTCGGGAGCATCTATTATCCGCTGGAGAAGAAGAACAAGCTTATTTTCACATACGTAGAAATGAACAGGAAATTGAGAGTTTTGTCATCGATGAATGGATGGTTTTAGCCGAGAAGAAATAAAAAAAGAAAACACCGGACTCAAGCGAGTCCGGTGTTTTACGTTATTCTTCATAAACTTGTGCAGGCGCATTCTTCACATGTTTGCGCCGATGCAAAATAGCATTGATTTCGGCTCCGATGACTAAAATCAGTCCGGTAAGGAAGAACCAAAGCATTAAGACGATCAATCCTCCAAGACTTCCGTAAGTGGCAGAGTAGCTGCCGAAATTGGCAACATAAAATGAAAAGCCAAGGGAAACGACTTGCCATAAAATTGTAGCAATGACAGCTCCAATGATTACTTCCTTAAATGGAAAATGTTTGTTCGGCGCAAATTTGTATAGAAACGCTAAAACTATACTCATTACAGCAATTGAAATGACCCAGCGAAGGATTTGGAAGATGATTTCCGTTTGCGAAGGCAAGTTCAGGAAAGAACTGATCGAGTCAATGATGGCTCCACCGAAAATCGGCAGTACCAAGGCTACAATCACAGCAATAAGCATGAACAAAGTTAAAATAATAGCCATTCCTTTTAACTTGATGAAAGAGCGTGTTTCTTCTACATCATACGCTTGGTTGGTGGCTTCGATAAAAGCGGTCATGGCATTTGAAGCTGACCAAAGCGTCCCGAGAATACCAAAAGTCAATAAACCGCCCGAAGGGGTAGTCACTACGCTGACAATCGTATCCTGGAATGTATTAGCAACTTCTCCCGGGAGGATGGTGCCGATGAAATCCATTACCCGTGCAGGATCTAATTGAAGATAAGGTAGAATTGCCAGTAAAAGAATTAATAAAGGAACAATTGCAAGTAGATAGTAATAGGCCTGTGCAGCAGCAAGCGTCGTTGCATGGTCTTTCTTGAATTCGCCTGCCAGCTCTTTGGCGATTGATACAGCTTTGCTCATAGCTTTAACCTCCCGTTATAAAATTAGTTATTCATTATATGCCCTATCTTATAAGCATTTAACCCTAAATAGGCAAAGAAGCGGCATGGAAAACTTTCCATGCCGCTTTACGTGCAACTTATTCAATAGTTTTTGCGCCAATAATTTCAGTAAAGGAAATTCGTTCGGTTTGAAGCTCCGTTTCTAAAAAGAGGAGTTTAGTATTTAAGTCGATAACGGCAATGGTTCCGAGGAAACTTTCTGCCTGCTCACGCCAAACACGGATTTCAATCGTACATTGCCGAGCTTTTGCAAGATGGATTTCATCATAAATTGCTTCCAGGTCAAAATTATCCAAATCTGGCTTTTGGCTAGAGTGATTTTCTTTTTGCCAATCCCGCAGCATTTGGATGTGTTCAGGGAGCATCATCGCTGTCCACTTGATCGACCCCCGGTCTTTAATTTGGCCATTCATCGTTAGGTGCTTGTTTATCTTCATAATTGACCCTCCTTATAAAATAATAGAACATTTGTTCTTATCTTATAGAATAAGTGAGGAATGGTCAAACAAGAGAAGGGACCATTTAGGCATGAAGCAGCTGAAAACTTAAGTTTGCCTCTTTTTATCCATAAGAAAATCCCCTGAATGTACAGGGGATTTTCTTAGTAGCCCAAGAAAGGCGCTTTCGCTTTTCTTCTTAATCTCTTAAAATGTCTACAGCAACTTTAGAAATATGATGGTTATCCATTTCCAGTATAGACCAGCGATGCCCGGCTTTTTCAACTACATCACCGGTTTCAGCTTCAATCAATTGATGCTGAATCCATCCGGCAATCGTGTCGATGTCTTCACTGTCGTCAAATTCTAAATTAAAGCGTTCATGAAGGTCTTTCAAGAGTACGCGTCCATTTAAAATGTAACGGTCATCGCTTTCTTTTATAATTTCAGCTTCTTCTTCGTCGTCAAATTCATCGCGAATCTCACCGACTATTTCCTCGAGAATGTCTTCCATCGTGATAATGCCGGAAGTCCCGCCGTATTCATCAATGACCAATGCAATATGGGTGCGGTCTTTCTGCATTTTCATAAGTGCAGTCTGCAGCGGCGTCGTTTCATGGAAATAAGGAAGATCGTGGATAAGCTCTTCCATTTTGACGTCGCCGGTCACCGCAAAATGCGTCAAAATTTCTTTGGCGTTGATGAAACCGATCAAATCGTCTTTGTCGCCATTATTGGCAATCGGGTAACGCGTATATCGGTGTTCGCGCAATTCACCAAGCAATTCCTCACAACTCAAATCTTGCGGAAACGCTATGATTTGAGTGCGGGAACCATGACGTCTTTTGCGCTGCGTTCATCGAATGCAAAAATATTCTGCATAAAAGATAATTCGGTTTGATTGATTTCTCCGCTTTGAAAACTTTGGGCCATGATGATTTTCAACTCTTCTTCTGAATGGGCTTGTTCTTCTTTTGCCGGCTGAACTCCGAAAATGCGCAGAAATACGCGAGCGGACCCATTCAAAATGAAAATGAATGGCGACATGATCTTGCCGAACCAGTACAGCGGAGGGCTCAAAAGCAAAGTCATGCGTTCCGCGAATTGAAGGGCCAATGATTTTGGAGCCATTTCTCCGATGACTACATGCAAGAAAGTCACAAGAGAGAAGGCCAAAACAAAAGAAATCACAATAGAAACAGAATTAGGTACACCGAGCGTTTCAAAAAGAGGGTGCAAGAGCCGTTCGATTGTCGGTTCTCCGAGCCAACCGAGTCCAAGTGCCGTAACCGTAATCCCCAGCTGGCAAGCTGAGAGATAGTAATCCAGGTCACCGACGACTTTCTTTACAAGGACAGCTTTCTTGTTGCCTTCTTCAATCAATTGATCGATGCGGGACATCCGGACTTTAACGACGGCAAATTCTGCGCCGACAAAAAAGGCGGTTAACGCAATTAATAAAACGAGTAAAGCTAAATTCAATAAAAGTATGGGGTCCAATAAATTCCCTTAAATAAGGGATTCACCTCCGAGGTTTTTTGGTATTATTATAAATTTAACATAATTTAACTCGGAAATACACAAGGAACTCCCTTTAATCCTCGAGCACTTGGCGGGTGATCTCTTTAATATCAATGACGGTTTCTTCGCTGATTACATCGTCAAGCATCACTTCACGGAAATAAGTGACGCTTGCTCTTAACGGGATGGCCAACAGTTTTTTTAAGGCAATGCGGTACATGGCGACAAATTCCTTGTCCGCATTGCCTCTTTTCAATTCCGCAAACGACTCATAGAATTGATCCAGCTTATCAGCCATTTCAAGCAGGCGCCCTTCAATGGTTGCATCTTTTCCTTCCTTCATCCGATCGAAAAACACTTCCTGAAATTCTTCGGGAATTTCGCGCAAAATGAATTTTTCCATCATGCCTTCTTCGACTTTCGCAATCATTTCTTTTAATTCCGGAGATGAATGTTTAACCGGTGTCTTAATGTCTCCGATAAAAACTTCGGCAAAGTCATGGTTGATCGTTTTTTCATACAAGGATTTCCAGTCGATGGTTTGGCCATCGCGTTCTTCGATCGTAGCGAAGAACAATGCGTATTGGCTGACTTTCCATGAATGCGCCGCTACATTGTGTTCTTCGAATTTGAATCTTCCGGGCGCGCGGATAATCCGCTCCAAATCGTTTAATGAAGTAAAAAACTTATGAATTCCCATTCCCTCGACTCCTTTATTATTTTCTATATCAACACCATACCCCATTTTGCGTATAATGAAATAGACATTCTAAAAAAAGGGGAATAATAGCGCATGACAGGGAAAACACACATCACAGGCGGTATTGCAGCAAGTCTTGCTTTTGCCCAAATCACAAATTATGATCCTGTCGTTCTGCTCATATCTGGAGTGGCAGGTGCAATTTTGCCGGATATTTGCCACGGAGGCAGTAAAATTGGAAGAACGTTTCCGCTTCTTTCAAAAGTGGTCAATAAATTATTCGGGCATCGCACTTTTACGCACAGCCTTTTGTTTTTAGTGCTGATTGCCATCTTATTTAATTCTTTTACCGCCAACGAGGCGATTACGGCGGGGCTGCTTGTCGGCATGGCGAGCCATTATGTATTGGACATGGCAACAAAGAATGGCATTAAGCTATTCTTCCCGCTGAAAGTGACGGTTCGCTTTCCGGTTACTACAACCACAGGGGGGACAGTCGAGTACTTTGTTTTTGCAGCTCTTTCTGTTTTGGTCGTCTATTTCGGCTATGATATTTTCCTTTCTTATTTTTAAGGAAATCGTTGTTTTATAGAAGTTTAGACGGGAATACTCTTACAAAATGGGTAAAGGAGGAAAAATTATGGGCAAAGATGATTTTTCTAATGGCAGACATCCACGACAAGAAGGAAACCGGAGACAGCGCGAAGAGTACGAAAGCATTGAGCAAGAATCTGCAGAAGACGGCGAAGAAATGGAAAAAAGAGGGGCTCACAGCAATGAAGGAATTGGCGATGAACAAAATCCAATCGGTGAGTCGGAAGAGAACTAAACGAGAAAGCGAAGCATCCGAAATGGATGCTTCGCTTTTTTAATGGAAAGAAAATGGGAGGCAGCAATTATTATGCAGCTATTTACAAAAAAATCCCGCAATATCGTTCATTGCGGGACAGGTTTATATTTTTTTAAAGAATGAAATGATTTGCTTTTTTGAAGGCTCTTGCAGCCGGTAGCGAAGTTCTTTGTTTTGCGTATTCACCAGATGGTAAGCAGGGTTCTCAGCGACAGTGAACTTCCAATGCGGCTTCGTATTTTTCTTTTTGATCTGCAATTCTGGAGGCATCATTTTTGTCCGGAAACTTTCAAGTTTTGCCATTAAAAAGGTATCCATATACCGTACGATCAAAAAGCCTTGCTGACGCTCAGGATCAAACTTAGCCAAGTTGAATTCACTGATATCAAATCCCTTTTCGTAACGCTGAACCGACGGCGATAATACAAAACAATCTTCGTTCGTAAAGATAGTTGAGTTTCCTTGCTGTTTCAGCCCAAGTTCTTCTATCAGAAAATCTTTATTGACCAGACTCATTTCTCGTGCAGTAGCCATGTAATTCCTCCTATTAAAACTAATGATATTTATATTATACCACTCTTTCGTTCGGAAAGGGGCAAAGACAGCCGTTTCGTTAGGCTTTTACGTCTAATGGGCTAAAGTATTGCCAAAAGATTTGAAGTTTTTATGAAAATCAAAGATTTCGTTGCCGAAAAATAATTTCTTGATTATAAGAATTAAAAAAAGAAAGAGGCATAATAATAAAGTGGAAAATTCAAAATAAAAATCGTTCTAATTTGTAAATTAGATAGTATAATAGTCTTGGTAGTTTTGAATTAGTGAGAGGGGGCTATAAAATGATCCGGAATTTCAAAATACGCTTAACGTTAATCATTCTTGTATTTTCGATAATGGTTTCTTTTTCTATAGCCTTCCTAAACTTTCGACAAATGGAAAAGCTTGCTGGGAGAGAACATTCTGAGAAACTGCAATTAGTAGAGGAAACAGTTGTCAATGCATTGAAATCTGTAGACGGCGCCTACGAATTGTTTGATACGGAAATTACAGACCGCATGAAATGGAATAGCGAAGAATTGCTTAAACGCTATTCAGAGAATCCGGATGTAAAGAGCTGGGATTTTGTTGTCTTAAAGCAGAAGTTCAATATGGATATTTATATAATTGATGACCAAAATAAGATGGTCCGAAGCACGGATTTATCCGTGGAAGAACGAGTGGATGAACAGTATTTTCCCATTCTCAATGAACGGCGAAATGGCTTAACTTTTGTGGAGGACGCTATGAAGCTTCAGCAAAAAGATGGGGAAATTAAGAAGTATGGCTATGTGCCTTCACCAGATCATGAATATTTATTTATTCTCGCCTATTCTTTAAGTGATAAAACCATATACCGCACGTTCAACTTTTTGGTTGCTGCAGACGAACTGGTTTCTGCCCACGATTCATTGGATGACATACAAATTTATGAAACAGACGGTTCGTTGGTTGATGGTGCCAGAACCATCGAAGACAGCGGCAATCCAGTTATTGACGATTCCAAAAAGGCGATTTTTGAAAATATCATAGCGAATGGAAAGACGGTGGAAGCTGAAGGGGAATGGGCAGGCGAGAAAGCGTTCTACCGCTATATTCCTTATACGGCTTTGAATGGCCAAGGAATGCCAGTCCAGCGGATCATTGAAATGGTCCGAAATGATAAAGAACTGAAAGCGATGTCGCTGGAATACAAGCAAAACTTCATTTGGTCGCTGCTCCTCATTTTGGCAATGGCAATCATTCTTTCCTATCTAATTGCCCATTGGCTGGCGCGCCCGGTTTACTTAGCCTTCCATGATAGCTTAACGGGTCTTAAAAACCGGGCGGCATTTGATGACAGCTTGAAAACACTTTTGCAGAAAAAAGACAGCAAGCCCGTTTTGATGATGATGGATTTAGATAATTTTAAGCTCGTCAATGATTTTCTTGGCCACGACGGCGGAGACGGTTTTTTAATGCGGACAGCCGCAATCATCCAGCACCACGCCGGAAAAGAAATTGTAGCAGCAAGGCTTGGCGGGGATGAGTTTGCGGTTATTTTTCCGGAGGCGAATCAGGAAATGATCGAACGCACTGCTTCGCTTTTGATCCGTGAAATGCGGACCCTGATGCTCCAAGAGCCGGGGACAGATGCAATTGATGTTACGGTCAGTATTGGCATCGCCTTCGGCCAAGAAAATGATGATGCGGAAACTTTATATAAAAAAGCGGACCTTGCTTTATATGAATCAAAAAATTACGGCAAAAACCAGTATCGTTTTTTTACAGGGGATGCGGTCAATGTATAAGCGGATAAGAAAGATTAAAATAACAGAAAACAGACAATTCTGTTATATTAAATGATAAGAAACAGCATTTCGCTGAAAGAAGGGGTTCAATATGTGTGGAAGATATTCGTTATATGCGGACTACAATGCCATATTGCAGCGTTTCGACATCGAAGAAGCAACTGTCCTTGAAGAGGACTACCAACCAAGCTATAATATTGCGCCAAGCCACCAAGTTCTGGCCGTCGTTAACGATGGCTCGAAAAACCGGCTGGGTTTGCTTAGATGGGGATTGATCCCGCCATGGGCCAAAGATGAAAAAGTGGGCTATAAAATGATTAATGCACGAGCGGAAACTGCAGCTGAAAAGCCGAGTTTCCGCAATGCGTTCAAGAAAAAACGTTGTCTTGTAGTAGCGGATTCTTTCTTCGAATGGCAGCGGAATGACTCCGGGAAGACGCCGATGCGCATAAAGTTGAAATCGGAAGAACCGTTTGCCTTTGCGGCTTTATGGGAATCCTGGAAGTCCGCGGATGGAAAGACGGTAAATACATGTTCGATTTTAACGACCAAACCGAATGATTTGATGGCGACCATCCATGACCGTATGCCTGTGGTGTTAACGAAAGAAGCTGAGAAAATATGGCTGGATCCAAAAGTGCAAGATCCGGAGATACTTGGAGAGTTATTGAAACCGTTTAATGCAGAGGAAATGGAAGCTTATGAAGTTTCGGAAGCGGTAAATTCCCCGAAAAACAATGGGCCGGAATTAATCAAGAAAATAGGGTGAAAGCAGGCCGGCAAAATTTGCCGGCTTTTTTTGCACAAGAAAGGACGGTGTACCATGAAAAGCGGGTTGATTTTAGAAGGTGGGGGCATGAGAGGGGTCTATACAGGAGGGGTTTTAGAACGGTTTCTGGAGGAAGAAGTTTTTGTGGACTATATCATTGGCGTCTCTGCAGGAGCATGCAATGCCGCGTCTTATGTTTCCCGTCAAATGGGAAGAAACCGTGAAGTCACCATCGGCTATGTCCAGCACCCTGACTATATTTCGGTAAAGAATTTATTGTTGAAAAGAGAGTTGTTTGGCATGAATTTAATCTTTGATGAAATACCAAATCGGCTTGTGCCGTTCGATTATGCTGGCTTTCAAAAAGCGACGGAAGAATTTGTTGTCGGAACCACCGACTGCATGACAGGCGAAGCCGTCTATTTTGCAAAACGGGATCATCCGGAAGATGTTTTGTCCATTGTCCGGGCATCCAGTTCCTTGCCTTTTATGGCAAAGCCTGTAGAATTTGAAGGCCGCCTGTTAATGGATGGCGGCGTTGCAGATCCAATCCCTATCCGAAAAGCGCTTGAGGACGGAGTGGCAAAACCGATTATCGTGTTAACAAAAGAAAAAGGCTACCGGAAAAAAAGGAACTCTTTCGCTCGTTTAATGCCGGCTCTTTACCGCCAGTTCCCTGGCATCATCAAAAGTATGGAAAATTGGTATCTCCGCTACAACGAAACAATGGAATTTATCGAGCAGCTGGAAGAGGAAGGAAAAGCAATCGTCATCCAACCTTCAAGATTCATAAAAATGAAGGGGATGGAACGGGATGTTGAAAAGCTGACAGAACTCTATGAATTAGGCTATCAAGATACAGAGCGGAAATTGGAGGAAATCAAGCATTTTATCCATTCGTGACAAAAAAAACCGCTGGGATTCAGCGGCTGAAACAGAAAGCTTATGATTTTTTTACTTCGATGCTGCCATTATCGGTTTTTAGAATGATGGAGTTTTGGCCAGCACCGTATACAGTATGGTTGCTTTTTACGCCGAAAATTTTTGCTTTTCCATAATCCTTATGGGCATGGATGGAAGCGTTCGTCGGTTCTTCGGAAGTTTCAACGGTAATGCCGCCGTTATCCGTTTTCAAAGTGATGTCCCGATCAAGGTTAGACGTATACAGCCTGATTCGGCCATTGTCGCTTTCTGCTGAAATTTTTCCATCGACATTGTCCATTAAGATGCTGCCATTATCGGATTTGAGTCTGACTTGTTCCGCAGCAATATTCTCTAGTTCAATTTTGCCGTTATCCGATTTCATTTCAACTTTCTCTGTCCGACACGATTTTAATTTCAAAGCCCCATTATCAGAACGGATATTCAAATCGGCTGTTTTGGCATCTTCAAAGCAGATGCTGCCGTTATCCGATTTGGCGGATAAAATAATGCTTTCCAGATCGGCGCCGTAGATTCTCCCGTTATCCGTTATTATTTTCAATGAATCGTATAGTTTAGAGGGAAGTTGAACGCGTACTTGCGGCGATTTTGTATTGATCGTAAAACTGAAAATCCCCCATTTTTTTACTTCCTCTTTTAAAGTGATGACCAATGTCCGGTCTAGGATATCAACAAATAATTGCTGGTTATAGCCTTTATCTTCAACATCCACATGCATTTCCCCGTCTTTGGATAATCCGATTTCCAATGTGCCGTTATCGATTTGTATATCGACTTTATCGAATTCGTCTTTCGATAGGTTTACTGGTTTCGGTTTTTCTTCAACTTGGCTAAAGTCAAAAGCGGCAATCAATTCTTTGGCGATTTCTGATGGCGTTCCAAGTTCAGCAGCGATTTCTTCGTCCTGTTTTCCATCACGCCTGCCATTTGAAAAGTACTCGCGAATATCCTGAGAAATGTCATTGCGTTCTTCTTTTGGCAATGGCTGCAAAGCCGCTTCTAGTTCTAAAAGAAATTGGTGTTCAGTCATTGGAAATTCCCTCCTCGATCAATTGGTTGACGCCTTCGGTAAAACTTTTCCATTCCGTTAATTGCTCTGTAAGATAAGTTCGGCCAGCTTCTGTTAAGGTGTAGTATTTTCTCGGAGGGCCTTCGGAAGATTCCTGCAAATAGGTCGTGAAATAGCCTTCTTTCGTCAGTCTTCGCAATAAAGGGTATACAGCCCCTTCCGAAATGGAGATGCGGTCTGATATTTTTTGGACCAACTCGTACCCGTATCGATCTTGCTTTTCCAGCAATACCAATACGCATAAATTTAAGACACCCTTTTTAAATTGGACATTCATGTTAAGTCACTCCTTTCTTAGCTATTATTCATTGTGCAGTAGTGAATATAGAACAATATATCATATGGTACTGTTCAGTGCAAGGTAGTGAATAATAAATAACAGAAAATTTTAAAAAGATTTAATTATTTATGGGATGATTTCGAAACAATTCAAAAAGAGGCATCCCTTTAAAAGGGTGCCTCTAATTTCATCTATGTTGATTTCGCATTTACTTGTAGAGCTTTTGATACGTCTTTATAAATTTGCGGTCGATTCGCTGCTTTAAAATCCAGGGCCACTTCCCGTGAATTGATCGTTTGCCATATAGAAGCAAAGCCTCCCGATTGCCAGTAGAAAGGATAGATAGAAAACGGGATTGGGGCACAAACGGTTTTAGCGGTTGGTTGAAAAGGAAACTTTTCAGATTTCCCCAAAGCAAGGGACCTTGCCGAACAGCATATACACCATTTTTGGCAAGAGAAGGATAAGATTTTATGCTTGCGCAATCGCCAGCACCAAAAATAGAAGGGTAGGCATCACTCTGCAAAAATTCGTTGAGCAATAAAAATCCGGAAGAGTCTATCGGCAATTTGGAATTCCGGAACAATGCAGCGCTTGCAGGCCCCGTCAGCCAAAGAATTTCTGACCGGTGATATACTCGGCCGCTGCTCGTTGTAAAGCTTTGTTCATCGATATTGTTCACGGTTTGACTGGAAAGAACCTGCAACCCTTTGCGTTTGGCGATCGCTTCGATCTTTTTTGAAATGTGCTTTCCTTGTGCAGCGAGTAAAGGGGAAGAACTGGCTAAGATGACATTTTCAGAATAGCCATGCCGTTTCCGCCATGCTAAAACAGCTAATGCCAGTTCCACCCCGGAAGCACCGCCCCCGACAACTGCCGGGAAGAGGCTTTCACGAAACGAAGTGACGGTTTCTGAAAAACGGAAGTTGGGTTTAACGGAGGAAACAAGATCTTTCCATTCATTCGGCACAGCCGTTTCAGAACCGATATCAAACGAGGCCGCATCATATGTATAAACCTGGCCTTTGGCTCCGATCATTTCTTTATTGTCAGGATCGATGTGGACAATCCGGTCCTCGATAAAATCTATGCCTGCTTTTTCGCTCAACTTTTGAAGATCGATCCGGATTTCTTCCAGTTCGTAAAACGCTTCAGCAAATCCCGAAAACATTCCGGAATAGTATTGGAAGCGGGAAGGGGAGATCAAGGCTATGTGCACATCCTGCAGCCCTTCAAGAACCAATTGCCTCAAACAGTATAGATGGGCATGGCCGCCGCCGACCATCAAGAGGGTTTTCATCTCATCCACTCGCTTCCTATTTCAAAATCCGCTTAGCTTCTGCCAGCCGTTGAGAAATCGTGAAAATCTGGATCACGAAAAAAATTAGCGTAATTGCTGTTAAATATGTTGAAAAAAGAATCATTAGGGTAAAGAGTATAAAGCCTTCTGTCCGTTCAGCCAAACCAGCTTGATAATAGAAGGACTTCATTCCTTTTTTGTCGGATAAGGCACCGACTGTCAGGAAGATGGTCATGGCGATGACAATGGAAGCACATAGGAGCAGCAATGCCCACATCGAATCGGGAAAGCGAAAAGCAAGCCCCAAAATCACTCCGATTTCCACCAAACGATCAAAACTGATATCGAGCAGAGTACCCCAAGGCGAGGGCTTCGTTTTACGTGCCATCGTGCCGTCAACAACATCCAGATATCCAGACAGCCAAAGAGCGATGACCGCGAGGATAGGCTTATCCAAGTAAATGAGGAGGCCGGATGATATCCCGATGGCAAAGGCTATTTTTGTTACGCCGTTAGCTGTAAAGCCCAGTTTTAGTAGGGCATCGGTTGTCTTCTCGACAATGGGTTGAACATGTTTTCGGGCATGGGTATCAAGCATGGATTTCACCTTTTCGTTTTTAAGATAGTTTTAGTATAGTATAGCTTTTCTTTTCAAACCTCTAATCTTGCTTCCGGCTACGGAAAAAAGGATCAGAGAAATACGAATTGTTAAGTCAATCAAATAAAAAAGGATAAGAGAAAGGAAATGATCAGAAATGGTAAAAAAATACGATATTGCAGTCATTGGAGCAGGAGCGGCAGGTTTGACAGCTTCTTTTACAGCCGCTGGATTTTCAAAAAAAGTGGTGCTTATTGATAAAAATCTTCCAGGGGGAGAATGCACATGGTCTGGCTGTATCCCAAGCAAGTCTTTGATCAATATTGCAGAAGAAGTCCATCATGCGAAAAAGTATACGCCGGATCTTCAAGTGGATACGGCCAAGGTATTGCGGGATATTAAAGAAATCATCCAAAAAGTATACGACGGGGAATCGCCGGAAGTTTTACAGGAATCCGGCATTGATTTCATCAATGGCTACGCGAAATTTTTGGATTCCCACGCTGTTGAAGTAAACGGCGAGCGGGTGGAAGCAAAGAAATTCATCTTATCTACAGGCTCATCGCCAATGGTTCCGCCAATTGACGGGTTGGATCAGGTAGACTATTTAACCAATGAAACGATCTTTACGCTTGAGTCTTTCCCGAAAACGATGACCATTCTAGGCGGCGGAGCAATTGGCGTCGAATTAAGCCAAGCCTTGAACCGTTTAGGCGTGAAAGTCACTTTAGTGGAAAAATCGGAACGGATTTTGCCGAAAGACGAAGAAGAATTGGTATTAATGGTGCAGCAGCGATTGATTGATGAAGGGGTAATGATTCATACGTCGGCAACAGCTGTGAAAGCGGAACAGAATGGCGGAAATATCACATTGCATATCGACAAAGACGGCAAAGAAATGAAAGTGGAAGGCGAAGGCCTCCTCGTAGCGCTTGGCCGAAAAGCGAATGTAGAAGGCTATGGGCTCGATAAAGCGGGTGTTGAATACGATTCGAAAAGCATTCAAGTTGACGACCATTTGGAAACGACGGCTAAAGGGATCTATGCAATCGGTGATGTAGTCGGCCCTTATCAACTTTCCCATATGGCTAACACGCAAGGAATCACGGCAACGCAAAACGCCATCTTGCCCATCAATAAAAAAATGGATTACGAACATGTGACGTGGTGTACATATACGGATCCTGAATTAGGCCGGTCTGGTCTGTCAGAAGAAGAAGCCCGTGAAAAATATGGGGATTCCATCCGGATATACGAGCATGACTATGCGCATCTAGACCGTGCAAACACCAAGAAAGACAGCATCGGAAAAGTGAAAATCATTCTGGATAAAAAAGGCTTTATCCTAGGCGCAAGTGTGCTTGGAGATCGTGCCGGCGAAATCATCAGCCAAATTCAAACCATTAAAACGCTTCATATTAACTTAGGGAAATTATCCGGTGTCATTCACCCGTATCCGACTTACAGCGAAGTGCTGGTGAAAATCGGCAAGAAAGTCTACGTGGATAATTTATTGAACCAACCGGTTGTGAAGGCATTCAATAAAGCGAAAGATGGAGAAAACCCAGTGACGGCTAAAGGCTTGTTGGCGACTGCAGCAATAGCAGCAGGATCCGCTGTGGCTACAATGGCTGTGAAAAACAATGTGAAACCCAAGCTAGGGGTTGAGGGTGGACGATTGAAGGAAGTTCCTTCTACGCCAAACGCCGTTTCCTCCCAAGCGCTGGATCTTGAGAAATATGTAGCGGCTTTGCCGTACAATGGCAGCAAGAGCCAAGCGAAGAAGAATTTGATGGGAATGTTGAAAGGATTTGAAGGCGTTACGGTTCTTCAAGAAGACGACAATTACGTTTATGCAGTGGCAAGATCCAAAACGATGAAATTCAAAGACGATATCGAATTTTATTTCAATGATGCAGCACAGCAGATTGAGTTCCGGTCCGCTTCTCGCGTAGGCTATTCAGATGCCGGCGTTAACCGCAAACGCTATAATGAAATGAGAAACCGCTATTTCAGCATTTCTACACATACAAGAAACGCATGAACCACTTGAAATTTCCAAAGGTTTTTCTGTGGCTGGCAGCCATTTTAGCGATTGCAGCGGTTTATTGGGTAAGCCGCTCAGTCTTTCAACTTGATGTAAATGAAGTCCGCAGCTGGATTCTTTCTTTTGGAATTGCAGCGCCGCTTATTTATATAGCAGTTTACACGGTTAGGCCATTGGTGTTTTTTCCTGCTTCAATCCTGTCCATAGCCGGAGGTTTAGCCTTCGGCCCGTGGATGGGAACTTTTTATACCATAATCGGAGCTTCGCTCGGCGCGATGCTTTCCTTTATGGCAACTAAAAAATTAGGTATAAGTTTAGGCAAAAGAGAATGGCCGGAAAATATGAAGAAAATCCAATTGCAGATGGAGCGCAATGGTTTTTTTTACGTATTGGCATTGCGCCTATTTCCAGGATTCAGCTTTGACTTGGTGAGCTATTCGGCTGCAATTGCAAAAGTACGGTTTCTCCCTTTCTCAGTCGCTACAGTTGTCGGGATCATTCCGGGTACCTTTGCATTAAACTTTTTGGGCAGCAGTTTTATCAGCGGGAACCCGGCAATTATTGCAGGAGCCGTAGCGGTATTCGTTCTTTTAACAAGCGTTTCGGTTCTCCTTCGGAACCGCTGGAACAAAGCGGGAGACATGGCGGACAAAATGTAATTATCAAAGTTTAGGAAGTGGGAAGATGAGGAAGTTAGCATTGGCAGCAGCAGGGTTATTAGCGCTGGCTTTAGGGGCATGTTCAAACGAAGCAAATGATACGGCTGCAAACAAGACAGATGATTTGCTGGCTAGCGATTGGGAAACGATTGCGACAGAAGCTGGCGGGCAAGAAGTCAATATGTATATGTGGGGCGGAAACGAAAACATTAATCGTTATTTGGATGAATGGGTGGCTCCCCGTTTGCAGAAAGAATATGATGTGGAATTGCAGCGCGTACCAGTCAATGATGCCCAGGATTTCATCAACCAATTGGTGGATGAAAAATCAGCTGGAAAGAAACAAGGCAGCATCGACATCATTTGGATTAATGGAGAAAATTTCAAGGCCGCTAAAGACAATGAATTGCTGTGGGGAGATTTTGCTGGAAAATTGCCCAACTTCAATGAATACATAGATCCTGATGCACTTGAAGTGGCAGAGGATTTTGGAGAACCGGTAGAAGGTCTTGAAGCACCCTGGGGCAAAGCACAGTTTGTTTTTGTCCATGATGAAAAGAAAGCTGCCGAGCCGCCAAAATCCATGGATGAACTGGCAGAATGGGTCAAAGAGAATCCAGGCCAGTTTACATACCCAGCATTGCCGGACTTTACAGGCAGCGCATTTATTCGCCACGTGCTTTATGAAACAACTGGCGGATATGAGCAATACCAGCAGCCGGCAGCGGATATCGAAGATTTGGAACAGCGTTTAGCGCCAATGTGGCAATATTTGAATGAGATTGAACCTTATTTATGGCGGGAAGGCGAAACCTACCCTGAAAGCCTGGCGAAACTGGATCAATTGTATGCAAGCGGCGAAGTTTCGATGACCATGAGCTACGATCCGGCGCTTGCAGCAAGTGAAGTCATGAAAGGCCGATTCCCGGAATCGACCAAGACCTTCCTATTGGAAGGCGGGACTTTGGCAAACACCCATTTCCTATCGATTCCATTTAACTCTTCCGATAAAGCAGGAGCATTAGTGGCGATCAATGAAATGCTGTCTCCGGAAGCGCAGACTGCGAAACTGTCTCCAGAGAATTGGGGAGATTTGTCTGCGTTGGATTTTGAGAAGCTATCTGCCGAGCAGCAAAAGGCCATGAACGAAGTGGATTTTGGCACAGCGACCTTGCCGCTGGAAGAGTTGGAAGGGAATCGCCTGCCGGAATTATCCTCTGATTATATCGAAGTGATTGAAAAAGGGTGGATGGAAAATGTTGCGAAAGATTAAACCGTATCTTTTGCTCTTTCCTGCCATCATCACCATAGTCCTCCTGTTTTTTGGAGGGCTTTTTGACGGTTTTCTGAAAAGTTTAGGCTATTTTCCGGCGATTGGCGAAACCGAATTTTCACTGAAGGCCTATTCAAGTCTTCTTCAATCTGTTGCATTTTGGGATTCCCTAATCGTCACCATTCGGATTGCCGCCCTTTCTGCTGCCATATCCGCGATTTTAGGGGCGATTGTGGCTGTGGCTCTCTTTATGATTCAGGAAACATCGAAATCAAGGGCACTTAACTTTTGGAATCGTTTGTTTCAATTGCCTTTGACCATCCCGCATCTGGTTGGGGGATACGTCATTGTCCTGTTGTTCATGCAAAGCGGTTTTTTGTCGAAAATCCTGGCGGCGATAGGTGTCATTGACCAAATCCCGGATTTTCCGGTGCTTGTCAATGATTCGTTTGGATGGGGGATCATATTGGCTTATGCATGGAAAGAAGCGCCGTTTGTCGCTTTGATGGTATATCCGGTGCTAGCGAGAATTCATAAGCAATGGCGGGACGTTTCGCGCGTGTACGGGGCAAAAAATCGGGATTATATCCGTGAAATTGTTGTTCCTGCTATCCTGCCTGCTTGGACGGTAGCCGCCTTTATCGTGTTCGTCTTCACGTTTTCTGCATTTGAAGTGCCTTTTCTGTTAGGTGTCACTTATCCGAGCATGCTGCCGGTCTATTCCTATCAGCTCTATTCGAGCGGAACTTTAGCCGACCGGCCGGAAGCTTTGGCTGTTAATCTCGTTTTGGCGCTGCTTACTGTCCTGCTAGGGCTCATCGCCTATTATTTCAGCAAGCGCTGGAACGTATTGAAGGGGTGGGAATGATGAAAAAAAATTACCTGCCCGCAAAAGCATTCCTGTTTCTCTTCTTGCTCATGTTCATCTTTCTCCCATTTATTCCACTCGTTCTGACGAGTTTTTCCTATAATTGGATATGGCCAAACGCTATGCCGGAATCCTTTAGTCTTAGTGCATGGGATTATGTGCTATTCGACAATTCAAGCACGTGGCAAGCCATTGGCGTCAGTTTGCTGATCGCTTTTATCGTAACGGCGGTTAACATCATTCTCGCAGTGCCAGCGGCTAATGCGTTTGTGCGTTACCCGCTAAGAGGGAAATGGCTGTTTGAAGCGATTATTTTTGCGCCTATTGTTATCCCGCCTTTTGTAGCAGTCATGGGAATCCATTTAACATTTCTGCGTATAGGTCTGACCGAAACGATTTTTGGTGTGGTTCTTGCCCATATTTCGCCGACGCTTCCCTATGTTGTACGGGCTGCAATAACCAGCTACAGCACGTTATCAGTTGATTGGGAAAACCAAGCAAGAATGTTGGGGGCAGGCCCGTTTTCACGTTTTTATCATGTCGTGCTTCCACATTTGATGCCAGGTATCGCTGCAGGAGCCAGTTTGAGCATTTTAATTTCCTTAAGCCAGTATTTGATCACTTTCATTATTGGCAGCGGACAAGTGATGACTTTGCCAATCCTGCTATTTCCATTTATCAGCGGCGGGGATCCGGCGATTGCCTCTTCTTATTCCTTGCTTTTTGCAGGGATGGCCATTGTCGCCTTGCTGATCCTGGATTTGGCATTGAAAAGGTATTATAAGAAAAAGCAGGCTGCCGCCGCCATTAAAGGAGTGAGGGAATGAACCAGCTGCGCATTACCCAGCTTGAAAAAAAGTTTGGAGAGAGAAAGAAAGAAGAGAACCCGGCATTTTCACTTAAACCGGTTCATTTAACGATAGAAGAAGGCGAATTCTTTTCCCTTTTAGGGCCATCCGGCTGCGGCAAAACGACGCTATTAAAATTGCTGGCAGGTTTGGAGCAGGCGGATAACGGAGAAGTTTGGGTAGGCGAAGCAAATATAACAAATGTTCCTTCGGAAGCGCGGAACTTTGCAATGGTCTTTCAGCAGCCGCTATTGTTTCCGCATATGAATGTGGAAGACAATATTGCCTTCGGCTTGAAAATGAAAAGAGTGAAACGAGCTGAACGGATTGAACGGGCGCTTGAAATGCTCGGTCATGTCGGTTTAAAAGGCTACGGGAAACGTTTTCCGAATGAACTGAGCGGCGGCCAGCAACAAAGGGCAGCACTCGCAAGAGCTCTCGTATCGGACCGCGCATCCTACTGATGGACGAACCATTCAGCGCCCTCGATCCGAGTCTTCGGGAAGAAATGCGGGACTTGCTCAGCCGCATCCATCAAGAATTTGGAACGACTATCCTATTTGTTACGCATGACCGCGAAGAAGCTTTCCACCTTTCCGACCGAATCGGGGTGATGAGCGACGGGGAATTGCTGCAAGTAGCAGAGGCAAAGGAATTATACGAAAAACCGGCTAGCGCTCAAGTTGCAGCTTTCCTCGGTCTGAAAAACATCTTAAAAGGAAGTATGGAAGCTGGCAATTTCATTATGGAAAATAGCAGCTTGCAAGTGGCAGTAGCGGGTCAAGGAGAACCTTCGATGACGCATATGGTCATCCATCCTGAAAAGCTGCAACTTTCTACTGATTTAATGGAGCAGCCGACCACGGAGGAAATTTTCTTCGAAGGAACCGTAAAGCAATTGCGTTTCAACCATGGATTTTATCTTTGCATCGTCCAAACAGAAAACATTGAGCTGGAATGTTCGATTTCCAGCAGGCAGGCAGAAGCGGTTTCCATCGGGGAAAAGGTGAAGCTAAGCGTCCATTTAAAAGACTTGCATTTCATCAGCCAATGAAGCTCCTGTTCTTTTTTCCTAATATTGCAATAAAGGCTTTATCGTCTTGATCCGAATGTTAAAATAAGTCATGGGGGGTGGGGTTGTGATTCGCCAATTAAACCATCGCAATGAAGAAACCGCGAAGAATATCCAACGCATTCAACAGCCGGCCTACCTTGTCGAAGCCGAGCTGATGGGTTTTCACGGAATTCCGCAATTAACGGAATCAATTGAGGATATACAAAACAGCGGGGAAAGCTTTATTGGATTTAAAGAAGAGAAATTAAAAGGTTTTATATCATATGTGGATGAAGAAGATTTGATTGATATTTACCGTTTGGTCGTTCATCCGGATTCTTTCAGGCAAGGAATCGCGAAGAAACTGCTTGCAGATTTGTTGATGAGATATGAGGGGCGGAAGTTTATCGTCAGTACAGGGACGGCCAATGAGCCTGCCAAAAACCTTTACCGGTCTTTCGGTTTTATGGAACAAGACGAATTTGAAGTGTCGCCTGGCATTACGTGTACGAATTTCATGAAACAAAGCTGAAAACTATTGCATGAGAGAGGTGGAGAGATTTACATGGATTACTTACAGCATCCTTTTGATTCGAAACGAACGACCGTTTTTTCAAAAAAAGGCATGGTGGCAACTTCACAGCCGCTTGCTGCCCAAGCGGGGATTGAGATCATGCGAAATGGCGGCAATGCCATCGACGCGGCCATCGCAGCTGCCGCAGCATTAACGGTTGTCGAGCCTACATCAAACGGCATTGGCGGCGATGCATTTGCACTTGTATGGGTAAAAGATAAATTGCATGGTTTGAACAGTTCAGGGCCTGCCCCGAAGAATATTTCCATTAAAGCGGTCAAAAGCTTAGGGCACAAAGAAATGCCGGTTCATGGGATGATCCCGATTACCGTGCCAGGCGTGCCGGCAGCTTGGGCTGAACTGTCGAAAAAATTTGGCAAGCTTACTTTTTCGGAGCTGTTTAAACCAGCGATCCGCTACGCGGAAGAAGGCTATCCGCTGACGCCAATTCTCGGCAAGTACTGGAAAGCGGCGTACGAATCTTTCAAAACTAAATTTACGGCAGAAGAATATCAGTCATGGTTTGATACATTTGCGCCTCAGGGAAAAGCTCCGGAAATTGGAGAGATGTGGTCATCTCCAGGACATGCGGAAACTTTGCGTGAAATTGCGGCAACGGAAAGCCGTTCATTTTATAGCGGCAAGCTTGCAGACCAAATAGATGCGTTCATGCAGAAGCATGCCGGTTTCTTATCAAAAGAAGACCTTGCGGCATTTAAGCCTGAATGGGTAGCACCTGTTTCTGCAAATTACCGGGGATATGACGTGTGGGAAATTCCACCGAATGGCCAAGGAATGGTGGCTTTGATGGCATTGAATATCTATAAAAATCTAAACAAGCCGAAATGGCAGTCAGCTGAAACGTACCATGAGCAAATTGAAGCGATGAAGCTGGCGTTTACGGACGGCAAGGAATTCATCACGGAACCAGAAGCGATGCCGGTGAGCGCGGAGCATTTATTATCAGAAGAATATGCAAAAAAACGGGCGGAAGCGATCGGAGAAACGGCGATTGATCCCGTACCTTATGAACTTCCGAAAGGCGGCACCGTTTACTTATCTGCTGCGGATGAAGAAGGGAATATGATTTCATACATACAAAGCAATTATATGGGCTTTGGTTCAGGCATTGTCATTCCAGGAACCGGAATTGCTTTGCAGAACCGGGGGGCAGATTTTTCATTGGATGAACAGCACCCAAATGCGCTGAAAGGCGGCAAACGGACTTTCCATACGATTATTCCTGGTTTCTTGACAAAAGATGGAAAAGCGGTCGGCCCATTCGGTGTGATGGGCGGCTACATGCAGCCGCAAGGCCATTTCCAAGTGGTGACGAATACGATAGATCATTTATTGAATCCGCAGGCGGCACTCGATATGCCGCGCTGGCAATGGTTGGGCGGAAAAACCATTTTGCTGGAACCGGCTTTCCCGAATTACTTGGCGCAAGAATTGAGCCGAAAAGGGCATGCCATCCAACTGGTTGTGGACAGCGGTTCGTTCGGGCGGGGACAGATCATCTGGCGAAATCCAGAGACGGGCGTATTGGCCGGCGGAACAGAAGCGCGGACAGATGGAGCGATAGCTGTTTGGTAAAGAAACAGAAAAATGAAAGCCGTCAAAACCAAACTCCTCGTATGAAAAAAAATGCCGATATTTTCACCGCTTTTTTCCGCGTCGGCATACTTGGCTTTGGCGGTGGGCCATCTTCCATTCCGCTTTTCCAACGGGAAGTGGTCGATAACTACCAGTGGATGGATAAAGATGAATTCGGTGATACGCTGGCTTTGTCAAATACGATGCCGGGGCCAATTGTGACAAAACTCGCAGGTTATGTCGGCTACCGGGTAAATGGATTGGTTGGCTGTCTGATCGCCATATTCGCTTCGGTCGTTCCGACTGTTTTGCTGATGATTTTTTTGCTCGGGGTCCTTCAGCAATATAAAGATGTGGAATGGGTCAACCATATGTCCGCGGCAGTCGTCCCGGTTGTTGCGGTCATGCTTGGCGTCATGACTTGGGATTTCTTGAAAAAGTCCGGTGAAGCATTGGGCTGGGCGCGCGCTTTGCTGTTGGTTGTGTTCGCCGCAATCCTCATGGAAGTGCTGAATGTCCATCCGGCCATTCTCATCGTCGCTTTATTGGCCATCGTTCTGCTTCCGCGGAGTAAAGGAGGCGAGCGCAAATGATTTACTGGTCGATTTTCCTGGCTTTTTTCATTCCTGGAATATTGGGATATGGAGGCGGTCCGTCATCCATTCCGCTTGTGGAGAAAGAAGTGGTCGATAATTACGGCTGGATGACCACTCAGGAATTCGGAGAAATGGTGGCGCTCGCCAATGCCTTGCCAGGGCCGATCGCTACAAAAATGGCCGGTTATATCGGCTATGTAGAAGGCGGAGTTCTCGGTTCTTTGGTGGCGTTGTTCGCTTCCATCGCCCCTTCATTGCTATTGATGATTGTGCTGATGGTTACGTTAATGAAGTACAAAGACTCGCCCAAAGTCAAAAATATTACAAAACTCATCCGGCCGGTCATTGCCGTCTTATTGGGGGCAATGACTTTACAGTTTGTGAACACTTCTATCGGAACAACAGGAGGGGTCCAAACGGTCATTTTAATTGTCATCAGCTACTGGATGCTGGAGATCCGGAAAATCCATCCGGCTTTTGTCATTCTTCTGGCGTTGGCATACGGCGCATTATCCAGTTTTATATGATTGTATGAGGACACCTGCATTTGTTGCAGGTGTTTTTTTCTATGGTTGATATAGCATTCGATAATCACACGTCTGTCTCCAAGTTCAAATGATTTACTTTCATTTTAAAATAAATTATTATGTGATAACGAGGATAATGATTGTCCGCGTTTAGAAAGCAGAGGTGATGAATGTGCATATGAAAACAGGCGTTGAGCAATCGGTTTATGCCGTTTTACTGCTGAACATGCTGCCGGATAAAGCCGTACTTCCAGGAGAAGCGATCAGTCAGCAGTTAAAAGCATCGCCCACGTATTTCCGAAAATTGCTTCGCAAACTGGTCAGTGCAGATGTCATTGCATCGGTGCCAGGCGTAAAAGGCGGATTCAAACTAAACAAACGACCGGAAGCTATCACGGTTTACGATATCTACCTTGCGATAGAAGGCCGGCAGTCGCTTTATTCATCCAGCGGCATTTTGGGTGATCTGCTGGAACTGGAAAAAGAGGAAAGCTGCTGCCTATTGACGGATTTGATGGAAGAAGCGGAAGTGGCTTGGAAATCGGTCATGAAGCGGGAAACCATTTCGTCATTGGCGGAAAAGATGAACGAGCAGCAATTTCTGCTGAAAACAGAAGCTTTACAGCAATGGGTGCAAAGAAAAATGGTTGCCTAGAATTAGGAAAGGAGTGGGTCAGGTGATTCCTCAATTGAAACGAATCAATGAATTATCAAAGAAATCCCGTGAAAGCGGACTGACAAATGCTGAGAAAGTCGAGCAGCAAGTATTGCGGGAAGATTATCTGCGCGAAATCCGCGGGCAAGTTGAAAATACCGTAACCGGATTGACCGTGCTGGATCCGCTCGGAAACGATGTAACACCGGACAAAGTCCGCAAGGAAAAAGCAGCAAACTCCATTTAAATTAAAAAAAGAAAGTAAGTGAAAATAGATGAATGATTATTTAGTGAAAGCTTTAGCATACGATGGACAAGTGCGTGCTTATTCCGCACGTACGACCGAAACGGTAAGTGAAGCGCAGCGCCGCCATTTTACGTGGCCGACAGCTTCAGCAGCACTGGGCCGTTCGATGACAGCGAGCGTCATGCTCGGTGCCATGATGAAAGGCGAAGAGAAATTGACGATCAAAATCAATGGCGGCGGCCCGCTCGGCACTATTTTAGTGGATGCAAATGCGAAAGGCGAAGTAAGAGGCTATGTTTCGAATCCGCAGACGCATTTTGATTTAAACGCGCAAGGGAAATTGGATGTCAGAAGAGCAGTCGGAACGGAAGGCACACTTTCGGTTTCCAAAGATGTCGGCTTATTGCAGCCATTCGTCGGTCAAGTGCCGATTGTTTCGGGTGAATTGGGCGAAGACTTTACGCATTATATTGTTACTTCTGAGCAGGTGCCTTCATCTGTAGGCGTAGGCGTTATCGTCAATCCTGATAACACAATCCAAGCTTCAGGCGGTTTTATCATTCAATTGATGCCGGGAACAAGTGAAACGATTATTACGGAAATCGAGAGCCGGCTCAGCAAAATTCCGACGATCTCCAACATGGTACGCCAAGGAATGACGCCTGAGGAAATCCTTTTTGAAGTATTGGGCCAAGACAATGTGAAAATCCTGGACGACATGCCTGTGAATTTCCAATGCCAATGTTCACGCGACCGGATTCATAATGCGATTATCAGCTTAGGGCCAGTTGAAATTCAGGACATGATTGAAACAGATGGCCAGGCAGAAGCGCAATGCCATTTCTGCAATGAAAACTATCTGTTCACAAAAGAAAACTTAGAAGCGATGCTCGAAACAGCCAAATAATTCTTTCAAACACCCGCAAAGCTTGCGGTGTTTTTTTCTGAACAGGAGCTTCTTATTGGGTTTATTCTTTCCTTATGATATAATTATCTCGAATTCGAGATAAGTTTAACTTAAAACAATTAGGGAAACAGACAAGTAAGGTGTCTGAAATAGGAGGATGATTTAGATGAAACATGTATTCCATCAAGGATCCAGCACAAAAAAACCGACGTTTTTATTATTGCACGGCACCGGAGGCAACGAAAATGATTTATTGCCGCTTGCGAACCATATCGATCCAGAAGCTTCTGTACTCAGTGTACGAGGCAATGTTTCCGAAAATGGCATGCCGCGATTCTTCAAGCGTTTGGCTGAAGGCGTTTTTGATATGGAAGATTTGAAAGCGAGAACGGCAGAGCTCCACGAGTTTATCGGCAAAGCGGCCAAAGACCACGGCTTCGACCGAAAAAACGTCATCGCGATCGGCTATTCTAACGGTGCCAATATAGCGGCAAATTTGCTGTTTACTTATTCGGATGCGTTAAAAGGGGCAATTCTCCATCACCCGATGGTTCCAAACCGTGAAACGGAATTACCGGATTTAACGGCTGTTCCTGTATTCATCTCAGCAGGGACCAATGATCCGATCTGCCCGTCGGAAGAGTCTACCGATTTGGAACGTTTATTAAAGGATGCAGGGGCAGAAGTGCACCTGCACTGGGAAAACTACGGGCATCAACTGACGATGCCGGAAGTGGAAGCAGCGAAAGTTTGGTACGACCAATTATAGAAAAAAATCCCCTTGTGGAAACAAGGGGATTTTTAGAAGGCAAGGAGGCGTGACATGCAAAGAAACCCCCATATTCAGGAACAATTGGAAGCATGGATTGAAGAAAACAAAGGACATGCGATTTTAGGGACAACTGCGCAATACATCCCAGCGCTTGGGAAAGTTGATCCAAGCCGTTTAGGGATTTGTATGGTGGATGAAGACGGCCATTATTATTGTGCGGGGGATACGGATCAGGAGTTCACGCTGCAAAGCATTTCAAAAGCGTTATCGTTTATCGCAGTATGCTGCCATTACGGTTTGGAATTTGCACTAGAGCGGGTTGATGTTGAACCTACGGGTGAAGCATTCAATTCCATCATTCCTTTTGAAATCCACCGGCCGAATAAACCATTCAATCCATTCATCAATGCGGGTGCTATCACCGTATCTGCCTTGTTGCCAGGGCAAACCAGCCAAAAGAAATACGAATACTTACTGGAATTTCTGGAAAAGCTGGTGGGGCATCCGCTCGAAATGGACCGGGAAGTCTATGATTCCGAATGGAAGTCTTCACACCGCAATCGGGCACTCGCCTATTACTTGAAAGAGGCGAACTTCCTTGAAATCGAAGTGGAAGAAGCGCTCGATATTTATATCCGCCAATGCTCGATTAAGATAAGTACGCAAGATTTGGCCTTGATCGGGTTAATCATCGCATATGACGGATTTAATCCGATTACGAAAGAAAAGCATTTTTCAGATGAAATCGCTCAAGTGACGAAAGTATTGATGGTGACGTGCGGCATGTACAATTCTTCCGGGAATTTTGCAGCCCATGTCGGCATTCCGGCAAAAAGCGGCGTTTCCGGAGGCATTTTGGCCGCTGTTCCGCCTAAACTCCATTCACAGACGTATGAGTTTCGCGCTGGAGCAGGCATCGGTGTTTACGGGCCAGCGATCGATGTCCAGGGAAATAGTGCCGCTGGAACAATGATGCTGCGCCAGATTTCAAAAGAGTGGGACTTGAGTATATTCTAAAAAACCCGTGAGCTGATAAAGCTCACGGGTTTTCATTTTTGGGGGCATAGGATAGCTCTTTTATCTGGAAGGCTAAGCTGCCGATATTTACGATGCCTTCGAATTTACGGGTTTTTCCCCAATCATAAAATTGAAATGTGACGGAGTGGCTGCTGACCGCTTTAATCGAAGGCGCAATGATATCGCCGCCGGTGTCTTGGTTTTCAATCACATGAGCAATCGCTTTACTGATGCTTTGGCTGCGTTCGTCGTCATACCGGACCAAGGAAATTAAAGTGCCTTTGCCGGGCAAAATGTCCGCCGTTTCACGGTGAGCGGTCAAAGCCACCAAATCGCCTGGTTTTAACTGCTGCTGATCGAGCGGTGCTCCAGAAGTTTGTGTGAATCGGCTAGTTGGAACTACTTCAAAATAAGTGCCTTCAATCAAGATGGCTTGTTCAGCGGGGTGCTGCACAATATGTAGCGTAGAGTAATCCAGCTTCGGCGGAGTGATGCTTTCGGAAGCAACGGGTTCTGCAGAGCAGCCGGAAACTAGTAGAAAACAACCAAATAATAATAGAGCCAGTCCTAAATTGCGCACACAATCCCCCCTGCCATCATCTTTACTAATACAGACGTTTCAGAAAATGAAAAGTTACAGAAAAATGGAAAATAAATAGAGAGAATTTTGAAATTCATTATGTATTTTATTTTGAAATATTTTCTAAAGAATGATGCTTCAATGATTGTTAAAGTTTAGGCGAAATGGCTCATTCAGTTTCTCGCATGTTTGAGATGCCAAGGCACGGGTAAATCTTTTGTAAGCAAGATTTTTCAAGTTACACATACTGAAATTGGAGGAATCAAAAATGGCTAACAATAAGTTTATGGGAACTTTCGACAATGAAACAGAAGTGTTAAGAAAAATCGAGGAACTGAAAACGCAAGGCACGAGTGAAGATCACATGTACGTGATGGCACGTGACAAAGAGCAGATTTCCATGGTACGGGGCCGGACAGATGTCGATTACAAATCAACAGAAGGCAACTGGAAAGATAAATTCATGGGATTCTTATCCGGCAATGAACCTGTCCGCGAGGCATTTAACGGTTTAGGTGTGGACGGCGATGAAGCTGACCGCTATTACAACGAAGTACAGAACGGAAAAATCCTGCTATTTGTAGATAAGGAAATGGGCGATAATTATTCGCGCACATCTGAGAACTACACAGGCAGAGATGAAGGAAAGAGCACATTGGCAGGCGGATCGGTGTACGGGGATCCTACTGTAGAAAACACCAGAGCTACTGGACATTCGGATTCAGGAATCGTTGCGCGTGACGGCTTGACTGTCGATACGAACGAAGCCAATGATATTGATTTCCATAGAGAACGGAATATGGTGGATTCAGACGATACTTCAGCTGCTTCAAGACTTGATGATGAGACCGCTGGTGTCGGACGGGATACCGGAACCGGATTTGGATTAGGTACGGGCAACACGGTCGACGATACGCCACGTCCAAGCCGGGATGCAAATGATTTCACTGCGACTAATGAAGTGGATAGATCGGACCGATTCGACGATACGGACCGCACTACTGGCGGTTTGACTGACCGAGACCGGACAACCGGTGGATTTACAGATACGGATCGTACGTCTAGTGGCTTAACAGACAATGATTTGAACCGCGACCATACGCATGATGAAGAAGAGCGCCTGCGTCTTCATGAAGAACGCTTGCATGTAAACAAAGACCGCGTGCAGACCGGTGAAGTGAATGTAGGGAAGCATGTAGTCGAAGATGAACAGACCATCGAAGTACCGGTTGAACGGGAGGAAGTTTACGTAGAGCGCCGTCCAGTAAATGAAGAAAGCACAGACGGCGGCTTGACTGGAGATGCTTACCAGGAAGGCGATAACATTCACATTCCAGTCACGGAAGAACGCGTCGATGTATCGAAAACTGATGTAGTGAGTGAAGAAATCGTCGTTGGAAAACGTAAAGTACAGGATACAGAGACGGTAAGCGAAACAGTTCGCCGTGAAGAAGCGGATATTGATGAAGATCATGATGTCGATGATTTAGGACGCAACCGAAAAGACCGCTTATAAGATTTTGTTGGACTGAACATGTACGGTGAGGCGGGGAACTATCCCCGTCTTTTTTATTTCGCCAAAGAACGGTATGATAGAGGAAAGTCAGGAGTGAAGACAATGGACGGCAAAAAAAGAAATGATATAAAACCAGGGATTGCAGTAAATATTGTATTGAAACAAGACCAACGATCCGGCAAGTTGACCAGAGGTATTGTAAAAGACATATTAACCAACTCGGCTACGCATCCACATGGCATTAAAGTTCGGCTTGAAGATGGCCAAGTAGGGCGAGTGGCCGAAATTCTGGAATCGAAATAAACTTCTACTTATTCTGAAAGGGGACATGAACATGTTTGCCAATAAAGAAGAGCATGGAGAACTTTTTGAAGCTGCAGAAAAAGAAAAAGCAAAACGCCAAGACGAAAAACTTTCCACAGAAGATCCACGTAAGATAGGCGAGCAATTGGATGAACAAAAAGAGGGGCTGGATGACCGGCATTATGAAAATCCAAAAACCCGTAAAGATAAACGAAATGCAGATCCCATCAGCAAACCGGATGAGAAAAATTTCATTTGAAGTTTATAGAATTACAGAAGAGGACTCATTAATTTGAGTCCTTTTGTGTGTTAAAATAAAAGGAATGAAACTGCGAAGGAGTAGCATATGAGCCGTTTTTTTGAACGAAAGCAGAAAGAGCTTGGAGTGGAATTGAATAAGATCCAAAAGAAAGCTGTGGAGCGGACAGATGGCCCGCTGCTTCTTTTAGCATGTCCAGGTTCCGGAAAGACCACAACGATGATTATGAGAATCGGCTATTTGATCGAAGAAAAAGGGGTCAGTCCCCAGAAGATCAAAGCGATTACGTTCAGTAAAGCATCTGCGTCCGATATGAACGAACGCTATAAACGCTTTTTTCCGAAACTTGCCCCAGTCGATTTTTCGACGATCCACAGTTTAGCTTTTCAAATCACACGTGAATATTTTGCGGAATCCCGCTATATCATGATTGAAGGAAGCGAATCAAACGGCCTTCACAAGAAACGCCTCTTACGTGAAATGTATCAGACGGAAGTGGGAGAACCCATCACGGATGATCAGCTAGAGGAACTCACCTCTTTTATCAGTTTTGTTAAAAACAAAATGATCCCACGGGAAAAATGGTCGCAGCTGAAAGCGCCATTTGATGGTGCTAACGAGATTTTAAAAACCTATGAAGCCTTTAAAGAAAATTATGATCACCGCTTGGTGGATTTCGACGATATGTTGTCTTTAGCCAATGAAGCCTTGGAAAAAGACAGAGCATTGCTTTCGAAATATCAGAACAAATGGGAATACGTCATGACAGATGAAAGCCAGGATACATCGCTCATCCAACACGCGATTGTCGAAAAACTGGTTGCCCGCCATCACAATCTGTGTGTAGTAGCCGATGATGATCAATCGATTTATACGTGGCGGGCAGCTGAACCGACTTATCTACTGAAATTTAAGAATGTTTATCCGGATGCATATGTGATGAAAATGGAGCGTAATTACCGTTCGACTAAAAATATCGTCGATACAGCAAATGTCTTTATAAAAGCCAATAAAAAACGCCATGATAAGAATATGTTCACAAAGCAGCCTTCAGGGGAGCCGATTGTGTTAAAACGGCTTTCTTCAGAAGAAGCCCAGCTAAAATATCTCTTTAAAGAATTAAAGCAATTAACCGATTTTGGCGAAGTGGCTATTCTCTATCGCAATAATTCCTCTTCAACTTTGTTGATGAGCGAGCTGGAGCGCCATGGCATTCCTTTCTATATGAAAGATGCAGACAACCGCTTTTTCTCCCATTGGATTGTAGAAGATATGCTGAATTTCATGCGCTTTAGCCTAAAGCCGGAACGTGTGGACATTTATGCAAAAATCGCTTCGAAAACCAATGCTTACTGGTCGGGCAGCCAGTTGAAGTTTTTGAGCCGCATGAAGTCGACGCAAAACAATGCATTTGATGAAATCAACCGGACTGTAACATTAAAAGATTACCAGATCAAAATTTTGAACGAGCAAAAGAAATGGTTTGAAGCCTTGAACAGTATGCGTCCGTTAAAAGTGATTCGGACCATCCGGGCAGACCTCGGCTACGATCAGATGCTTTCCAGCCGAGCAGAAAAATTCGGTATGCGTCTGCAATACTTAGAACAGATATTGATGAAGCTGGAGCAAATCGCCGAGCCTTTGGAGTCCATGACGGAATTTGCGGTAAGGCTAAAAGAGCTGGAGCAGATTACCCAAAATGCAAAAGCGGAAAAGACGGATGACATGCTGACCTTATCGACATTCCATAGCTCCAAAGGGCTTGAATTCGACAGGGTCTATATGGTGGATCTGGTGGAAGGCGTAATTCCGACCGAAGAAGATGCAGATAATCCGGCAACGCTGGAAGAGGCGAGAAGGTTATTCTATGTAGGCATGACGCGGGCCAAAAAACATTTGGAATTGATCAGCTACGACAGCGAATCTCGTTTTATGAATGAAGTGAGGGACATCATCGTTCCGGAAAAGAGCGCGGTAAAAACAAAACAGCCGGCTGCTCGAACGCCGATTAAAGTAGATGTGCCGGATAATCCGAATGCTGTAAAAGCAGATGATGAGCTAGCTGAAGGGGTAACAGTTCGCCATCGTGTTTTTGGGACGGGGAAAATTGTTGAACGGGACCATGAGCGGCTATCGATCCAATTCGCAAAAGAGCGGAAAGATTTGATGATTGATATATGTTTAAGCTATAAATTATTGGAAGTGATTGACTGACAGCAAGTTTTATATTCAACTTAGGAACGGGGGACAGGAAAATGAAAATCAGAGATTGGGATCGAAGTTTAAAAGTCCGCCTTGTAGGCGAATTTTTTATGAATACAAGTTATTGGATGGTATTTCCATTTTTAGCTATTTACTTTGCGGAAGAGTTCGGAAAGGGGACAGCGGGCTTATTGCTCGTCATCTCCCAAGTTTTTTCTGTCGCAGCCAATTTGATTGGAGGGTATTGCGCGGATCGGTTCGGCCGGCGGCGGATGCTCGTTATCGCTTCCATAGCGCAGGGAGCTGCATTTCTGCTTTTCGCTTTTGCCAACTCACCTTGGTTTGATTCGGCAGCCTTAGGATTTGTGGCTTTCACCATCGCTGGAATGTGCAGCTCGCTTTATTGGCCTGCCAGCCAGGCAATGGTGGCCGATGTCGTTCCTGAAAAATACAGAAGCGATGTGTTTGCCATTTTCTACACGACATTGAATATTGCGGTAGTTGTAGGACCGCTGATCGGTGCCGTTCTATTCTTCTCGTTCCGCTTTGAACTCTTATTGACCGTAGCGGTTATTTCGATGATTCTTGGCCTGGTTTTGCGCCTTTATACAAACGAAACTTTGTCGCAAAAGATGCGGGACAAATGGGAAGAAGGGGAGTCTGCAGGTCTGTCAAAAGCGGTTCTTGGCCAAATCAAAGAATACGGACTGATCTTTAAAGACCGTGTTTTCCTCTTGTTCGTTATTGCCGGAGTCTTAGGTGCACAGACATTCATGCAGCTGGATCTATTGTTCCCGATTTACTTGAAAGAAACGATTGATGTACAGACGATTGCTTCTTTCGGAAGCAAAGAATGGACCGTGACAGGTGAAACGTCTTTCGGCTTCCTGTTATCGGAGAATGGTCTTTTAGTGGCATTGTTGACTGTAGTGGTGACAAGATGGATGACAAAATTCCGCGAAAAATGGGTGTTTTTCTTTTCGGCATGCTTCTACGCAATTGCCATGATTCTCTTCCCGTTAACATCGCTTTTTTGGATTTTTGTCATCGCAATGGCCATCTTCACCTTTGCCGAATTGATGGTAGTAGGCATCCAGCAGAGCTTTATTTCGAAATTGGCACCGGAAGATATGCGGGGGCAATACTTTGCAGCCGCGAGTATGCGCTACACCATCGGGCGAATGATTGCGCCGGTTTCAATTCCGATGACTGCCTGGTTCGGTTTTGGTTGGACGTTTGCTATTTTAGGCGTATTGGCATTAGCAAGCGGCCTCGTCTATCTAGTGATGTTCCGGTTATTCGACAAAAAAGCGTCCCATGTATAGGGACGCTTTTTTTATAGGCGATGATTTTTCCTATTCTTTCTTCACTAAACGCAAGAGCATGTGAGCAAGCATATGCTGCTCTTCTTTTTCTCCGACTTTCCATAATTCCTGCAAAAGATATTCTTCGCGGTTTTTTGGATCTTCGTTTTTCGCTAAATAGTTGGCAACTTTTTCAGTGATTTGAGCCAAACGTTCTTCGCTCAATCCTAATTTTTCACCCATCTCAACTTTGCTGCTTAAGTATTGCTTGAAATGTTCAAAATTTGCTAAGATGTCTTCTTTTTTCTCATCATCAAAAGATTTTAATTTATCGTCTACTTTTTTATCGATATTTTCCATTAATCACACACTCCTTTTATTTGATTGCACTATCTGTTTACCTCTATGAAGCTCTTTTAAACGTCAGAATAATAAAAAAAGAAGGAAGTCTCTCGTTTAATGTAGAAGACTTAGGGTAATGAACTAAAGAGGATGTATTTTAAGGAGGATGATGGATGAATGACATTATATGACGAAATCCAGAAACTAAAAGCATTTAATTGTGATGACCGTTGCGTATTAAGCGTCTACTTGAATACGAACCCGGCGGATTTGAACGCACAAAATGGCGCTTGGAAAATTCACCTCAAGAATGGTTTGAAACGATTGGATGAATATTTAGAAGCCTCGCAAGATGAGCAAGAAATGAAACGCTATAAAGAGCTGAGAAAAAAGTGGAGCGTGAAATACTTGACCATAAAGACGACCTCCAAAAGGGTGTCGTTATTTTTGCATCTCCACATGAAGATTTATGGTCTGTGCATTACGTTCAAGTGCCGGTGAAGACGAGTTTCCACTGGGAAGCAAAGCCAGCACTGGATGAATTAAGATATATGTATAAGGCTTATCCATATGCCGGCGTGATTCTGCCGAGCTTTAAAGGGATAAGAGTGCTCGATACTTCGATGGGAATTATTAATGAAGAGATCTTTTATGAATTTGATTCGGGACTGGAAGTATGGACAGAGCAAAAAGGCGTCCATTCTGCATCTAGAAGCGGCGGCACGGGCAATAGCATGGGCGGTGGCGGAGCTCATTTAGGCGGAAACAGCGGAAGTCATGCAGATGACCTAGACCACCGCCTGCGGGAGAACTTGGAACGCTTCTATAAAGATATGAGCATCAAAATCGAGAAACTGAAAAAAGAACGCCATTGGGATGAAATCCATGTGGTGGGAGAAACCGAACATGCAAAATCCTTTGCCAAAGTTTTGATGAAAAAACCGAACAGTTGCGTATATAAAAACTTAATCAATAGTTCACCAGGGCAAATCCTGCATGAAGTGTTTGAAAAATAATCAAAATCCCCAGCGCTATGCTGGGGTTTTTTTACGTTTTCATTTGAATATGGGGCTGCGGACAGAACGTACAGGTTTCAAAAGCATCGAGTTCTTTATACAAGCAGCACGTTTTTCGCAAAGGCCGAGTCACAGCAGCTTCCAAAGAGGAATTGCCTAAAAGCTTAGCGAGATAAGACGTTTTGATCGGTTCCCAATTTTCAGGTTCCAGCAGCCACTCCAAATCTTCAGCTGCTCTTCGCGGTTGGCGCTTTTCAAAATTGGCATAAAACCACAATAGCGACCCTAAGATGTTTTCCCAAAGAATAATAGGCGAGATTTTTACATAGCCGCGGAATTCCTGGATGGCCTGATCGCCTTGTTCATACAGAACTTCATGCATGGCAGAAAAGCGTTGGGAATCCGTTATCAATACCAGGTTTTCAGCATCAGCATGGGTTTGAAGTAAAGGAAAGCCGTAATTGACGACACGATTAAAGCGTAAATCACTGAACGAGCCTTTAAAATAGCAGTGGTGATTGATGATCAAATCAAATTGAGCCGTGATGAATAAGGCATATTGCCGGAAAAAATAAGAAACCGCGGCGCCGTCATTTTCGCTTCCGGACCATTCTTTTAATTGAGTTATCGCTGTTTTTAAATCTAATGAAAGCGGCTTTTCAGGCAGACGGCCAACTGCTACAGAATAATTAGAAAGGATGAGTTTGAGTTGGGGGGATGCATCCATGGATTTTCACTCCTTTAACTACTCATCATGCTAAGGGAAAATAAAAGATTTGCAAAGGGATAAGCAAAACTTATCGTAATTCATTTATACAATTGAATGTTCTTTTGTATTTTGTTTCATTAGAATAGTGGTAATGGGAGGGGAAGCTATGAAATTTTCAATTAGCAAAATTGACCACGTACAAGTTGCTGCACCAAAAGGGAACGAAGAGCAGGCACGAAAATTCTATAGGGACTTATTGGGAATGAAAGAAGTAGAAAAACCGGAGCCGTTGAAACCGCGTGGAGGCGTATGGTTTGAATTTGGCAGCTTTCAACTGCATGTTGGAGTGGAAGAGCCTTTTTCTCCAGCTAAAAAAGCGCATCCTGCTTTTTTTGTCGATGGTTATGAAGCGCTTAGAAAACAATTGGAAAGCCAAAGCATTGAAGTGAAAAACGATGGCAGCATTCCCGGAGTGGAACGATTTTTTGTTTTCGATCCATTCGGCAACCGGTTAGAGTTTTTAAAAGAGGGTTCAGTAAAATGAGATAAGAAGAAAAGAAGGACAGTCCAGAAGCGTTTGATCAGCTCTGTACTGTCCTTCTTTCTGTTTCTCTAAAATTTTATACAGCTTGCAATGCTACCGCGGGACCGAAGAACTCAAAATGGATTTGCTGTTCGTTCATTCCCATTGCGCGCAATTCACGGATCATCGCTTCCATGAAAGGAACGGGTCCGCATACATACACGTCGCCTGTGATATCCACGTATTCTTCAAGAACCGCACGAGTGATGTAGCCATCCGGAAGGTCCGAATACAAAGTTTTATATGCGGCGTTTGCCATAGTCGCTAGATGCTTTTGAATGTCTTTATCAAATGCATGCAATGATTCATTGCGTGCTGCATGAAGGAAAACAGTCGGACGTTCAGGAGTCAAAGTGGCCACTGTTTCAAACATGCTCATCATTGGCGTAATGCCAACACCGCCGCTGATGAAAGCGACCGGAGAATCTTTTTCAACATCGAGAACAAATTCACCGGCTGGTGCGCTCACTTCAATGGTATCGCCAATCGCTAATTCTTCATGAAGGTAAACCGACACGCGTCCGTTTGGATCATTGTCCGCTTCACGCTTGACTGAGATGCGGAATTGATCGGGTTTCGGAGCTTGAGATAAGCTGTACTGTCTATTGAACAAATACTCTTCCCCCGGAATGGAAATGCGTACAGAAATGTACTGGCCAGCTTGATAAGCGGGAACAAGAGATCCATCTGCAGGTTTTAAATAGAACGATATGATATTATCGCTTTCTTTTACTTTGTCAGCGACGATGAAGTCTTTGAAGAACTTCCAGCCGTTTTCTTGATTTTCAGCTTTTTCATACATGCCTTGCTCAACACCGATAAAGGCGTCGGCAATCATTCCGTAAGCTTCTGCCCAGGCGTTGATGATTTCATCTGTTGCCGCATCTCCTAGCACTTCCTTGATCGCTTTCAGTAAATATTCGCCGACAATCGGATAATGTTCTGGTTTGATGCCTAGGCTGACGTGTTTGTTCGCAATTTGAACAACCGCTGGCAGAATGGCTTCCAAATTATCGATATGGACAGCTGCTGCGTAAACCGTATTGGCAAGTGCAGCTTGCTGGCGCCCTTTAGCTTGATTGGCGTGATTGAAAATATTCAATAGTTCAGGGTGTGCATCGAATAAATTCTTATAAAAGACCGTGGTAATAGCTGTGCCATGCTGTTCGAGTACCGGTACTGTAGATTTGATGATGGATTTCGTTTCTTGGGATAACATCTTCGATCGCTCCTTTTGTTTTCTATAATTCGACTATAAACCTATCTGGGGTTTAAAGATATATTTAAAATACATCTTTAAAATTTAGACACATTTAGTTTCACAGAAAAGTCACATAAAAAAGAGTTCACGGAGTAACCCGTGAACTCTTTGGCTATGAAAGCAGACAATCAATTGGAATCATTTAAATCTAAAGCCGGACCGAAAAATTCAAAGTGGATGCGGCTATCGTCCATTCCGATATTGCGAAGCTCCCGGATCATGCTCATCATGAACGGCGGCGGCCCACAAACGTACGCATCACCTGAAGGATCGACATATTCTTCTAAAGTTTTGCGTGTGATAAAGCCGTCTTCTTCATCATAAATTGTTTTATAGTATGCATGCTCCATCCGGTTTGTATAAGAGCGGATGTCTTCATCAAAGGCATGCTGCAAGCGATTTCTAGCACCATGTAAAAAGGTGGTCGGGCGCGCCGGAGTCGAAGTTGCCACAGTTTCGAACATGCTCATCATTGGTGTGATGCCGACGCCGCCGCTAATAAAGGCAACAGGGGTTGTTTTGGAGGAATCGAGTACAAAGACGCCAGCAGGTGCACTGACTTCCACACGGTCGCCTTCCTGGATTTTTTCATGAAGATAAATCGAGACAACGCCATTTGGATCATTGTCCGCTTCACGTTTTACTGAAATTCGGAATTCATCCGCTTTAGATGCTTGAGACAAGCTATACTGGCGGATCATAGCATATGGTTCTCCCGGAATCGACAACCGGATGGAAATATATTGTCCAGGTATATAAGCGGGAACATTCGATTGGTCTACCGGTTTTAAATAGAAGGAAGTGATGACTTGGCTTTCTTTTTCCTTCCGGGCGACCACAAAGTCTTTAAAGTAAATCCACCCATTCTCTTGCTCGGCGGTTTTTCGGTACATATTTTTTTCGACATCGATAAATGCATCTGCAATCACGCCGTAAGCTTCAGCCCATGCAGTGATGATCTCATCGGTTGCTGCATCTCCAAGTACTTCTTTCATCGCCTTTAAAAGATATTCGCCGACAACCGGATAATGCTCAGGCTTTACGCCTAAACTTACATGTTTATGGGCAATTTGGATAATTGCCGGCATGATTTCTGCCAAATCGTCAATATGGACGGCCGCAGCATAGACGGCTTTTGCAAGTGCCGTTTGCTGCCTTCCTTGTGCCTGGTTTGCATGGTTGAAAATATTCAGCAATTCCGGGTGAGCTTCAAATAGATTTCTGTAAAAGGCAGTGGTGATCGCGACACCGTGGTCTTCCAATACAGGGACGGTGGATTTGATGATGGATCGTGTTTCGTTTGATAACATGAAAATCATCTCCTTTTCCTTTATGAGTTCTTCGCAATCTCAATTGCTTTATCGAGCTTCCCTTAATCGCTATAATGAGGAAGCAGGGAAGGTGAGATTGATGAAATTAACCATGTATACCGACTATTCATTGCGCGTGCTGATTTATTTGGGTTCCAAACCGGAAGGCAAATTGACGACAATCCAGGAAATTTCGGATGCTTATCATATATCTAAGAATCATTTAATGAAAGTGACATTTGAACTCGGAAAAGCGGGTTTTATCCAAACGGTCCGCGGCCGAGGAGGAGGCATCCGTTTAGCCGATCTTCCGCAGAATATCAATGTTGGAACAGTTGTGCGCCGAATGGAAGACGATTTCCATCTGGTCGAATGTTTTGACCGGGAACATAATCGTTGCCCGATAACGCCTGTTTGTGGATTGCGCGGCGTTCTAGGAAAAGCGCTTCATGCTTATTTGTCGATTTTGGATGAATACACACTTGAAGATCTGCTCTTCAACCGAGAAGGCCTTCGGGAAATCCTCCATACATAGAAAAACGGCCCGAAAAATCGAGCCGTTTTTTTGTTTACAATTCCAATGTCTGCGGCTCTTCGCCTTTTTTGTTAATGATGCGAACCTGGGAAGGCTTAATCGCCAAAATAACGAGATGCGGATCGTCTGGACCACTGAACCAGCCTCTTAAATGTTCGTTCCAGACTTTGTCGATGATGCTCTTATCGTCGTGGATGCCCATCGTACCTTCAATCTCAAGAAACGCATCACCGACGCCTTCTCCTTCATAACCTAGTAAAATATGGGCATGAGGGTTTTTCTCAAGCTCGTCCACTTTTTGAGTCTGATCGCTTGTAGCTGTATACAAAGTAAATTCATCGTTAAAGAATGTCATATAAGCGGGAATGCGGTTTATTGTCCTTCACCGTTGCTAAAACCCCTACATAACTCTCTTCTAAAATCTTTAAAGCTTGCTGCTTCAGTTCTTGCTGATCCATATTTTCCACTCCTTTGAATTTCAAACTTACTTCTAGTATTCCTGTTTTGGCTGGAAATAAACGTGAAGAAATTGAGCAATAAAAAAACCTGCTTTGTTAAGCAGGTTCTTCTATACGTTCGACAGGCTTTGGAGTTCGGTTGAACATGCTTGGCAACACCATTCCAGCGAGGACGACAAATATGCCGACAATCTGGAGCACCGTCAAAGATTCACTTAAAATGATGACCGAAGCAATAACGGCGACTGGCAGTTCCATTGCACTTAAAATGGAAGCTAACCCCGACCCTACATGAGGGACGGCGATTGAGAAAAAGTAAATGGGCATGATGATTCCGAAGAATCCAAGAAGGAGGCCGTATACCCACAATCCTTCTCCGAAGAACGTGCCATTCCACATAATTTCAGGTGTTTGGAAGACTGCGATAACAAGAGCCGCCGCCAGCGATACGTAAAACAGGCGGGTTGTAGTATCCATGCCTTCGATTTGTTTGCCGTTGACAAACATGAAAGCCGAGAAGCAGAATGCAGCTCCAATTCCCCATGCCCATCCTTGCCAAGGGATGCCGCTTAAATCAGCATCAATGACCCCAGCAGCAAGAATCGTTCCGCCAAACAATATGAGAAGCGAAATCACTTCGATGCGCTTCAACCATCTCCGGTTTGCGACACAATCCATAAGCATGCCGATCCAAGTGAATTGGAATAATAGCACGACTGCCAGCGATGCCGGCAAATAATTAAGCGAATGGCTGTAAACCATTCCGGTCGCTGCAGTGAACGACCCGGATAAGACGAGAATCTTCCAACCGCGTAAGCGCGGAGGCGTCTTTGCGTCACGGCAAATAAAATAGCCGCTAGCACAAAACCGGTAAAATATTGGCTCGTAACAGCTTCGGCTGTTGTAAAGCCATGGCTCATGGCGACTTTAATAATAGTAGAAAGTACTCCATAACAGCTGGCCGCAACAACGACCATTACTGGGTATATCCAGTTTTTCAAATGTATCCACTCCTGTTCCAAAGAGAATCATAACATAAAAGAACCGCAAGGCATCAGCCTTGCGGTTCTTCAGAAAAGTAGATGTATTTTGATTATTAATCTGGGTATTTTTCCTCGCTGGAAGAATCTTCTTTAGTGGCACGCGGTTTGCCTTCTTCTTCTTTTTCCTGTTTCAAATCCTCAAGAGGAAGAGAGTCCACCGTTTGTTCTTCTTTGAACATTTCATGCATCGTTTTTTTATCGGTCTTGAATTGTTCAGGATTATCCATAGGAGCGCCGTCTCTTGTTTCGCGCTCTTCTTCTTTGAAAGGTTTTTTGTCTGTCATGGAAAGCACCTCTTTCTTTGTCTGTTATTGGTTTATTCCTTTTATCAAGGTTTTTAAAACATTCCTGTATCGCCAATAGTATCTAAATGCTCTAAAGAGGCGGCTAATCGGACTATTTTTAATAGCCTGTTAAACATTATGGTAAAATAGAGGGAGTGAACGAGAGGGGTTGTATCATGGAAACAAAACCGTCAATAAATGTAGGTGGCTTAAGTTTTGAATGGGATCTGGAAGAAGGAAGATTTATATTTGAAGGGCAGGATTCGGTGCTTTTCTGGACAGCTTCTGCCATGAAGATCTTTTTTGATTCGATAGAAGAGATTTCTGGAGAGGATGCTGCGAGCGTCGTAATGGAATCGACGGGGTTCCGACAAGGTTTGCTTGTAGGAGATTATTTCTCAGAGATGGAGAATGTTTCGGTTTCTGAAGCAGCCAATCTGATTACGAATACATATGCATCTGCTGGATGGGGACTTGCGAAAATACAAGATATGGACGAAGCCGAACAAACTTTGCGTGTGCATTTGAAAAATAGCTGGGAGCATAAAATCAATGTAGCCCAAGGGAAAAAAGAAGGCGGAAGCTACTTGGCTGCCCATTACGCAGGGATTTTCAGCAATCTTTTCAATACAAGTATTTGGTATCGCATTGTACATCATCAAATTGAAGGATATAAGGAAACGATTATCGAGTATTTCCCGTCGGAGCAGAACATCGAAGAGAATATTCATCGTTTTGCACGACTAAAAGAGGCTGAGCAAATCGATCAGCTGGAGAAATCGGTCCAAGAAAAGACGGCAGAACTAAACAGTTTGATCAAGGAAATTTCTTCTCCGATTATTCCGGTTCTTGAAGACATCGTCGTGGTGCCGCTTCTCGGAACGTATGACCAAGCAAGAGCAGAAGAGTTGCTGGTTAAAACATTGCAGAATTTACCGACACATAAAGCGAATTATTTAGTGCTGGATTTAACGGGCCTGAATGACCGCTTTACTCAGGAAGCCGCTAGCCTCATTGAAAAATTGGGATCGACTGCAGGCTTGATAGGAACCAAAACCATTCTTGTAGGGATTTCCCCGAAAATGAGCATGGTCATAACAGAATCAGGCATTGATTTGTCTAAATTCAATTGCTTTCAGACTTTGCAGCATGGCATCCATTATGCGCTTGCTCAAAACGGAAGAGCGATTCTATAAAAAAAATAAGCGCCGCGGGCGCTTATTTTTATTTCGTAATTCTCGCGATTTCAAGAATTACGCGAGTGGCTTTTTCCATATTATCAACTGAAATGAATTCGTACTGGCCATGATAGTTTTCTCCGCCTGTAAAGATATTGGGTGTTGGCAAGCCCATGTACGAAAGCTGGGAACCGTCAGTACCGCCTCTTACAGGAACAATATTCGGTTCGATGCCAACCATTTTCATAGCATTCTCAGCTAAATCGACGATTTCCATTACGGGTTCGATTTTTTCGCGCATATTGTAATATTGGTCTTCGAGCTCCAATGTGACCGCCTCTGAACCATATTCCTGCTGCAATTTTTCGGCTGTTTCTTGCATCAACCGTTTTTTTGCTTCAAATTTTTCTCTATCGAAATCTCTAATGATATAGGAAAGAACAGCTTTTTCAACATTGCCGTTGAAATTGTTCAAGTGGATAAAGCCTTCGTAGCCTTCAGTAGCTTCGGGCACCTCATTTTTCGGCATTTGCTCTTGGAAACGGATGGCGATCGTTTGTGCATTCACCATTTTGTCTTTAGCTGATCCGGGATGCACGCTTTTTCCTTGGACCGTCAATTTGCCGGCAGCGGCGTTAAAGCTTTCATATTGCAATTCACCGAGAGGGCCGCCATCCATCGTATAAGCATAGTCAGCACCAAAACGTTCCACGTCGAATTTATGCGGTCCGCGGCCGATTTCCTCGTCTGGAGTGAAAGCCACACGGATCTTTCCATGTTCAATTTCCGGATGCTGGACTAAGTATTCCATTGCCGTCATGATTTCCGCTACGCCGGCTTTATTGTCAGCACCGAGGAGCGTTGTTCCATCAGTGGTCAGCAACGTATGGCCAACGTAGTTTTTCAGGTCAGGAAAATCAGCAGTGGACATGATGACAGAATCATTCAATGGAATGTCTTTTCCGTCGTAGTTATCAATGCGCTGCGGGTTCACGTTTTTGCCCGTGAAATCAGGAGCTGTGTCGACATGTGCAAGAAAACCGAATACAGGAATCTCCCTATCCGTATTCGCTGGAAGCGTACCGAATAAATAGCCATATTCATCTGTTTCGACTTCTTGGAGGCCGATTTCCTTCATTTCTTTTTCAAGTTCTTTCAGTAAATCCCATTGGCCCGGAGTGGAAGGGGTAGCTGTACTCTCAGGATCCGATTGGGTATCGATCTTAGCATATCGCACAAGGCGTTCGATTAAAGTTTCAAACATCGTATTCCTCCTAAAATGTGTTCTATTATTATTTTAGCACGAAAATAATAAATTTTGGAAATACGAGAAGAGAAGGAGGAAAACAAATAAAAAACCGGAACTTCCTTTCAAGGAATTTCCGGTTTTTTCGGGTTATAGCTGTTTGTCTTGCACCGCTTTTGCGTGAGCTTCTTTAACTTCATCCAGTAAAGTGGATTCGGTCAACAAACGGTAGCCAGTATTCGCTAATGCTTTTGCACCTTTGATCAGGGCTTCATTGCCTGCTTCAGATTTTGCTGCTTCACGGAATTCTGCGGTATGGCCGATTAAATCGTCCGGTCCAATTTTGATGTAAGGATGGGCAGTCGGCACGGCATAGCTGATATTGCCGGCATCGGTTGATCCAAGGCCCTTCGCTCGGGAAGTGGCTACGTCTTCGCCCACTGCTTCCAGTTCGCTTTGGACCACTTTATCTAAAGCCGGGGTCAAAACAAGATCCTGAACTTCGTTTTGGAAGCGCACAATTTTAACGGTTGTGCCTGTAGCTAGTGCAGCACCTTCTGCAATCGCCCGGATTTTTGTTGCCGTAGCTGAAGTTTTTTTCCATGAATCGCCGCGGATGTAAAAACGGGCCGCAGCATATTCCGGAATGATGTTCGGCGCATCGCCGCCGTGGGTGATAATGCCATGGACACGGGCATCTGACGGCAATTGCTGGCGAAGTGCATTGATGCTGTTGAAAAGCTGGAGCACAGCGTCAAGTGCGTTAATTCCTTCTTCAGGAGATCCGGCTGCATGCGCCGGTTTTCCGTAAAAATGGAATTCCAATGGATCGACCGCGAGGGAAGGGCCAGTAACGGCCGTTTTTCCAGATGGATGGATCATCAGCGCTGCATCAATGCCTTCAAGGAAACCATGCTTCACAAAACTGCCTTTAGCGCTGCCATTCGGGCCGCCTTCTTCTGCGGGTGTACCAAGCACCACTACGCGGCCGCCTGTTGTTGGGAGGGTTTCAGCTAAAGCAATCGCAGCAGCGACGCTTGTTGTCCCAATAATGTTGTGTCCGCAGGCATGGCCGATTCCGGGAAGTGCATCGTATTCTGCCAGGTAAGCGATAGTTGGTCCCGGCAATGCACTTTCTTTGCTGGCAAAGAATGCCGTTTCATGGCCAGCGACGCCGGTTTCAACAGTAAATCCGGCCCCTTCAAGCAGTTGCACCAATGTGGCACTTGCGAAGAATTCTTCATTGCCGATTTCCGGTTTTGCATGGATTGCTTGGCTGGTTTCGATGTAAACCCCGCGATCCGATTCGATTGATTGGGAAATGGTTTGAGCTGCTTCTTTGATTGCTGTCATTGAAATTCCTCCTTAGTTTTTGGTTTATAGTCGGCTCTTTCCGCTTTTCTTATTGTCTAGACTCCGGCAGCTAGCCGCTCGAGGTCGCTTCAGCCTTAGCAGCAATGGCAAAACCCGCCATTACTGCTAAGCCTTCCAGCGCTTGTCGCGGCTGACGAGCTGCCTTCGCTTTTCTTATTGTCCAGCTGCAAGAGCCAGCTTCTCGGGTCTTAAGGCAGCCGCTGCGGCGGCAACAGCCTCCTCGCGTTCTGTCTTAAGCCTGTCGAAGCTAACCGGCTCTTTCCGCTTTTCTTATTGTCCAGACTCCAACGGCCAGCCTCTCGAGGTCTTAAGTCGTCTTGCCTGTGCGGCAAGACGCCTTAAGCTTGTCGAGGCTGAACGGCCGTTTTCGCTTTTCTTATTGATAATCCACTAGTTCTTCTACTGGGATGAATGTTGGGATTGATGCGCCCTTTGTATGTTCGACGATGAAGTCAGCTGTGTCGTCTTGTTGGTAAAGTTCGACGATTTTCAAGAAGTCTTCGTCTTCGGCATTTTCAGCACTTGCTGCAATCAGGTTGATGTAAGGTGTAGCTGTATCGCTTTCTGCAGCGATTGGATCTTCTGTCGGGTTCAAGCCAGCATCAACTGCGACGCCGTTATTGATGATTGAACCGGCAACATCCGGCATTGCACGCGGCGTGTGCCCTGAAACCATCGGCATGATTTCAATGTTTTTCGGGTTTTCGATAATATCGTCTGCTGTCCCAGTCAATCCTGCATCGTCGGATAATTTGATCAAACCTGCTTCTTGGAGCAATAGCAGTGCACGTCCCATATTTGTCGCTTCGTTCGGCACTGCAATTTGTGATCCGTCCGGAAGTTCATCAATGGATTCGTATTTGTCGGAGTAGAGGCCCATCGGTGCGATTACGGTTGAACCGATCGGCACGATGTCGATATTGTGTTCTGCGACAAACTCGTCGAAATAAGAAATGGTCTGGAATGCGTTTAAGTCAAGCTCGCCTTCAGCAAGTGCCAGGTTTGGCGCTACGTAATCAGAGAACGTAATGATTTCAAGGTCAATGCCTTCTTTTTCCGCTTTTTCCGCGACAAAATCCCAAATGGATGTATCGGATCCGCTAATGCCTAGCGTCACTTTTCTGTTTCCTTCTTCTCCTGAAGCATCATCGCCGCAAGCCGCAAGGACTAAAGCCAATAATGCGAATAAAACCGTCAATGTAATTTTTTTCATGATGTATTCCTCCAATTAAATGTTTTTATAATTAACTTCTTCGTACTTTTTTAGATAGCAAGTTGCCGGCAGACTGAACGCCTTGGACAAGGACAACGAGTATAGCGACTGTAATCAGCATGACGACTGTATCAAAGCGCTGATAACCATAAGTAATTGCCAAGTCTCCAAGTCCGCCGCCGCCGATGGCTCCAGCCATAGCGGATGCTCCGATCAATCCGACAATGGCGATAGTCAGTGCCAGTACCAATGAACTCAAAGCTTCCGGAATGAGGAAGCGGAAAATGATCTGGCCAGGTGTCGCACCCATTGCCTGTGCGGCTTCGATGACGCCTTTGTCGACTTCGAGCAATGAGTTTTCAATAAGTCGTGCAATGTATGGTCCTGCATAGAAGACAAGCGGGACGATGGCAGCGGCAGTGCCGATGGATGTACCGACAATCAACCGGGTAAGCGGAATGATAGCCACCATCAAAATGATGAAAGGGACTGAACGGAAAATATTAATGATGACGTTCAATACTTTCGAAATGGGTTCATTTGCCAGTAAATGGCCTTTTCTTGTTACGACTAGCAAGATGCCAAGCGGGAAACCGATAATGATTGAGAATAAGAACGAAGCGCCGGTCATATAAACCGTTTCCCAGAGAGCTTCTAAAATCTGTTCGTTATCAACTAGCATAATTTTTTACCTCCTCGACTTTGACCGAGTCGCTGCGGATCGCAGTCAGCGCGCGTTGAATCTCGCTTAAACTTCCTGAAAACTCAACGATCAGGTTGCCGTAAGGTTCGCCTTGCAATTCCGTGATATTTCCGAAAAGCACATTGAGGTCAAGATTGAATTCACGCGATACTCGGGACATGAGCGGCTGTCCGACCGAAGTTCCTGTAAACTGGACGCGGTAGATGGAATGGTTCTGCGTCGGATCCTGGATTTTTGTCAACAAGGATTCCGGCAGTTCATCGTTCATGACCGAACGGACAAAACGCTGAGTCGTCGGCTGCTTCGGATTTGTAAAAACTTCGTATACGGAACCTTGTTCGATGACTTTTCCAGCTTCGAGGACCGCTACTTTATCGCAAATCTCCCGGATGACGCCCATCTCATGAGTGATTAATAGGATCGTGATATTGTATTCACGATTGATGCGCCGCAATAAATCCAGAATGGACTGAGTCGTCTGGGGATCAAGTGCAGATGTTGCTTCGTCGCATAGCAGGACAGAAGGGTTAGTCGCCAGTGCCCGGGCAATCCCAATCCGCTGCTTTTGTCCGCCTGAAAGCTGGTCCGGATATTTTTCTGCCTGGTCTGCCAGGCCTACAAATTCAAGAAGGTTTTTCACCTGTTCTTTAATTTTGTTTTTCGGTGTTTTTGCCAGAATCAGCGGCATCGCGACATTATGGAATACCGTTTTGGAATTCAATAGATTGAAATGCTGGAAAATCATCCCGATATCTTTTCGGGTATCACGGATTTCTTTGCTGGTAAGAGTGGAAATATCCTTGTCATGGATGAGCACCCGTCCGTTCGTCGGACGTTCCAGTAAGTTGACTGTCCGGATCAGTGAACTTTTGCCGGCGCCGCTAAAACCGATGACGCCATATATCTCTCCGGTTTCAACAGTCAGATCGATGCCGTTCAAAGCGTGGATTTCCTGTTTGCCCGAATGGTAGGTTTTCGTAACCCCCTCAAATTGAATCATTCAAATAGCCTCCTCATGCTGTATGGATCGAATGCGTACAAACCTGTAAAAAATAAAACAAAAAGAGCCCTCTTTTTTCTTGTCCATAAGAAAAAAGAGGGCTCCGGAATGAAACCATCTCAATTCTCATCTTCCAAATGCACGTACATGCATTTGCAGGAATTAGCACAGTTTTCGCTTAAAGCGAATCCGCTGCCGAAACGTCATAGGGCCTGTCCCTCGGTTTCTCTGGATAAGAAAGTGATGTATGTATTCGATTTGTAATTCTCACTTTAGTGCGTCAACGCAGAAAAGTCAAGAAACTTTTTGAAAATAATTTAAAATAAAGAAAAGCCTGCTTTCACGCAGGCCCCGCTTTCTTGCGGAAGACAGAAGAAACCTTGCTTTCCGTTCCGTTTTTGATTCGTTTAATATTTTCAATGTGTTTCCAGAGCGCCATCGCAAAAAGCCCGAAGGCAGTGAGAAGCGGCCAACTGCCTTCCGCCGGGAAATAAGCGATAGCAAACAGCATGCCATACAGAACGAGAACGCCGACAACCAAATAATCCGTTGCTAAAGCGCAAGCGACCAGCAGCAATCCGCCGGCAAGCCCCAATTTCCAATCCAGTGCAAGCATAACGCCGATAATGGACGCTGTGCCTTTTCCGCCGTCAAAGTTCATATAGAAAGGGAAATTATGGCCGATGACGACAGCCGCACTGATCACAAAGAGCATTGTCCATTCCAATTCACTTGATAAATTGAATTGGCCTAAAAGAATTCTTAGCCCCAAGACAGCAGCAATCCCTTTGGAAATATCGATCAAAGCGACAAGTGCGCCGAATTTCCAACCAAGTACGATAGCAGCATTGGAAGCACCGGAATTTTTCACCCCTTCTTTTTTGACATTCGTGCCTGAAATCAGTTGGGCGATGGAGGATCCATGAAGTGAACCGAGTAAATAACCAATAATAAAAGTGCAAGCAAACCAAAGAATCATAAAATCATCTCCTCTATATGTATTAAACGTTTTAGGAGAAGCAGAGGTTTCGAAATTTTTTGAATTATCCACTTGACAAATGAGAGCGATGTTTTTATACTGCTAAACAAGATGAAAAACTAAATCTGAATACTCTTATCAAGAGAGGCGGAGGGAATAGGCCCTATGATGCCCGGCAACCACCAAGCAATTGCTTGGAAAGGTGCTAAATCCTACAGATCGGCAACGATCTGGCAGATGAGAGGAGGTATTTCCGTATATGACGGCCCTCTTCTTAACGAAGAGGGCTTTTTTCTGTTCCCTCCTCGTCTTCGGTTTTCATCAATAAAAACTAGGAGGAATAAGAAATGACAAATTTTAAACCAGAAACGCTTTTATTGCACGGTGGCCAAGAGCCGGATCCAACAACAGGAGCAAGAGGAGTTGCCATTCATAAAACAACTTCTTATGTATTTAAAAGTACGGAGCATGCCCAAAACTTATTCGGATTAAAAGAGACTGGAAATATCTATTCCCGCATCATGAATCCGACGGTTGATGTTTTTGAACAGCGTGTAGCTTTGCTGGAAGGAGGCACTGCAGCTGTCGCCTTGTCTTCGGGAATGGCAGCCATTGCATTCTCTATTTTAAACGTTGCCGAGGCGGGGGATGAAATTTTGGCAGACAGCAATCTTTACGGCGGTACTGTCAGTTTGTTCTCCAACACACTTCCGCGTTACGGAATCAAGGTGAGATTTGCGGACGGAACAGATCCCGAAAACTTCCGTGCAGCCATCACGGATAAAACAAAAGCAATCTTTGGAGAAATCATCGGAAATCCAAGTTTGAATGTGTTTGATGTTGAAAAAGTAGCAGAAATTGCACACGAAAACCAAATTCCTTTATTGATCGATAATACATTTGCCTCCCCGTACGGTAGCAACCCCATCGCTTTCGGTGCAGATGTCGTCATCCATTCAGCGACGAAATGGATTGGCGGGCATGGGACGACCATTGGCGGAGTTGTGGTGGACGGAGGCAAGTTCAACTGGAACAATCCGAAATTCCCGAACTACACAGAGCCGGATGAAAGCTACCACGGCATCCGCTATGGCATAGACGCAGAAGGAGCTTCATTTGCGACTAAACTGCGTGTCCAATTGCTGCGCGATTTTGGTCCGTCGCTAAGTCCGGACAGTGCCCATGCATTCCTGCAAGGCTTAGAAACACTGCATTTGCGGATTCCACGCCACAATAGCAATGCACGGTTAGTCGCTGAATATCTTCAGCAGCATCCGCAAGTCGAATGGGTGAACTACATCGGTTTTGAAAATCACCCGTCCCATCAGCTGGCGCAAAAATACTTGAAAGACGGCTACGGATCCATCGTGAACTTTGGCGTCAAAGGCGGCCGTGAAGCTGGGCGGAAAGTAATTGATGGCGTCGGATTATGGTCGCATGTAGCAAACGTCGGCGATGCGAAATCGTTGATCATCCATCCGGCCTCTACTACCCACCAGCAATTGAACAAAGAGGAATTGGAAGGTGCAGGAGTCACGGAAGAATTGATCCGTTTATCGGTCGGCCTTGAAAATCCGGAAGACTTAATCGCAGATCTTGAGCAGGCCATCAAATCGGCAGTGCTCGAAAACGTCTAGGAGGGAAAGCGGATGACTAGTGTATCCATCGGCAATTTGGTTCTTGAATCTGGAGAAGTCTTAGAGAATGCAGTGCTTGCCTATGAATGGTCCGGCAAAGAAGGTGGTCCTGCCGTTCTTGTCTGCCATGCGTTGACTGGAGACCAGCATGCGATCGGGACCGAGGATCTTCCAGGTTGGTGGTCCGGCTTGATCGGGCCAGGCAAAGCCGTGGATACCACTATTTTTCAAGTCGTCACTTTCAACGTTCTCGGGGGCTGCAATGGCTCTACTGGGCCATTATCCACCAATCCCAAAACAGGTAAAGCGTATCGTTCGTCTTTTCCGGCGATCACGATAAAAGATATGGTCCAAGCTGAATTTCAAGCGTTGAAAGAGCTCGGAATTTCTCATTTGGCAGCTGTCATCGGCGGATCGCTTGGAGGCATGAAGACTTTAGAATGGGGAAGAGCCCACCCGGAATTTGTGGATATTATTTTCCCGCTTGCTGTAACTCCGGCTTATAGTGACTATGGCATCGCTTTTAATTACATTGGAATTCAAGCGATTGAAAACGATCCGCGTTTCAATAATGGAAATTACAGCCATTCATCTGAAATCAAGGGGTTCGAGGTGGCAAGAATGGCAGGAATGGTCACTTACCGAAGCGGTGAAATGTTTAACCGGCGCTTTAACCGAAAAGCGCTTGCCAATGGCTATGACGTAGAATCTTATTTGAATTATCAAGGCCAGAAATTAGCGAACCGCTTTGATGCCAACAGTTATTTAACTCTTTTGAAAGCAATGAATACCCATGATGTAGGAAATGAAATTTTGGATGTGGAGATTTTTGCGCTATCCTTTACGCATGATCTGCTGTATCCGAGTGAATTGATGATTCTATGGTTAAAATCTCAGTCTCATGCAGAATGGGAAGTTGTTGAAACGCAATTTGGCCATGATGGATTTTTAGTGGAATTTGATAAATGGAGCAGCAGCATTAAACAAAAACTAGAAAATGCCATCGTCCCGCAGCCGTCTCTTTAAAGAAATTTAACCAGCTGCCAGCAAGAAATGCAGAGTCGCCGACAGGAGGGACTTGTAATAATTCCACATAATATTAATTTTAAGAGATTTCCAACCAAATAGAATTGGAAAATTGAATGAATTTAAAGCTATTTTCATCTTTATTAAGATGAAAATAGCTTTTTTTATTGGAAAAATTAAGGGGATTAGCAACTTGTAATTACTGGGAGTCAGGGGTAGGAAAAAGAGGAAACCGCACTAGGATGCCTATTTTACTGCATCGTATTTATACTAGTTTTAAGATAAAAGTCCTGAGTAAATATCTCTATTAAATAACTCTTGAATTCAAGGTTTTATAATAATAAAAAAATTTTAAAAATGAATAAAAAGTCACGGTTAAAGAGTACAGATAACAGGTAAAAGAGCAAGGAGAAAAGATAGAGAGGGATTTCAAGGAAAATGTGCCTAAAGAAAAGAGGGATGATAATGAATAGATGGCATTGTAATAGAAGGGGTTAAAAATACCTATATGACTTTTTATCTGTAAAAAATACCTCTAACCGAAAACGGTTTTGACAGCTTTATAAATTTAATGATAAGCATATAGAGGAAATTAAAATATAGACAAAAAGTGAAGGATAATATTGCCAATTTTATTAACTAAAGAAAATTTTAGCAAAGTGCAAAAAGTTTCCTGCTATTGACATGAAGTAGAGAAATAGATGCCTAATGCCAAGGGAGTGCCAAAATGATTGAATCCAAAAGAAAAGCAATTATCTTTTTCGTACTAGCTGCCATTCTAGCAGGAACGGCCGGTTTCCTGACATTATCAAAAGTAAAGGAATTGAACAGCGACTTGGGAACAATGGTTAAAGTTTATGCTGCAAAAGGGGATATCGCCTCTCGAAGCGTTATTACGCCAAAAGATGTGGCTGTTGAGGAAATCCCGAAAAAGTTTTTAACGGACCAGCATATTACAAGCACTGACGATCTCCAAAATAAGGTATCGGTCATTCCTTTATCCGCAGGAGACTTCATTACGAAAAACATGTTGAAGCAAGCTTCCGCAGTAATGGAAGAAAATAATCGCCTGATCACTTTAATGGCCTCAGATCGTGTCTTTTTCGATGAACAGCTTGAAGCTTTAGACCGGGTCGATATTATCGTCTCAGTACGTTTTGACAATGAGAACAAAACGCAAATTTTCATGAAAGATGTAAAAGTAGCACGTGTAGCAAATGATAATAAAAAGTTTGCGGGGGTCCAGTTAGAAGTTTCACTCGAACAAGCACCTAAGCTAATACATATGCAGAATTACGCAGACAGCGTCCGGATCATCAAAGCAAATGTCGGTGCCGGCAAAGAAGATGCACCGGAAACAGACACGGCTGCTGAAACGGAAGCTTCAAAGGAAACGGAAGAAAAAGCAGAAGCAAAACCGAAAGAAGAAAAGCCAAAAGCAGAAGAGAAACCTAAAGCAGAAGAGAAAAAAGAAGCAGAAAAGAAAGAACAGGATGACGCAGCCGAGACGTCTCCGGAGAGCTGAGGGATTTGGATATGAAAGAATCGAAACTATTGATTGTCGGACAGAAAAACGAATTATTTACATTGCTCACCCGGCAATTCGAAGGTGAGTTTGACTATAGTTGGCTCGACCCTACCCATTTGCGTTCGGAGCTGAAAAACGTGGACCCGGCATTAGTTCTTCTATTGCATGAACCTGGGAAAGACTTAGAAACCCATGCTTATCTCCAACAGGAACTTGACGGAACGCCTGTCGTATTTGTCCATGAAAGCCACGATTTCCAGTTATTCCGAGACTTAGTAAGAGCGGGGGCGATCGATTATTTCGTTATACCCGAAGATTTAAATGGTTTAGAGAACCAATTGGCGATTATGCTTGCAAGACTTGAAAAATCTCCAGAAAAAGAAAAACAACTGAGTTTTAAGCGAGGGAGCGGACAAGTCTTCGCTTTCTATAGCGGCAAGGGAGGCAGCGGGAAAACGCTGTTGAGCACCGCTTTTGCCCAGACCTTGAAATTTGAATCCACGGCTCAAGTTCTTTATATCGACTTGAATCTTCAATATGGAGGCGGAGAATCTTATCTGGGTGTGGAAACTGCGAGAAACATCCTGGATTTGGAGCCGGTTATCAAAGAAATGACTGAACAGCATTTACGCAACGTGACAGAAAAAGAACCTTTATCGAAAATGGAGCTGTTAATCAGCCCATGCGATGCGGAACTTGCTGAGTACATTACAGAAGATTTCGTCACGCGTCTTTTGCGGGTATGCCGCCGGGCCTATGATTTCATCATCGTTGATTTGCCCGTGAACATGGATGAACGTACGTATACGGCATTAGTCGAGGCCGACCGCATTTATTACACGACTTTAATGGACACGCCATCCATCCGGGTTTTCAAGCATACGGAAGAACTGTTCCAAAAACTTGGAATTCCTACAGCAGACCGGTTGGAGCTCGTGCTGAACGAAGTCGGCCGGGAAAACGAGTTAAGCAAAAAAGATATTGAACGCTTTATCGAATATCCTGTGGCAGCTGAAATCAGACGCGATATTAAAGGAGTGCAGACCGCTATCAATAAAGGCGAGACCCTTCGAAAATTGCCGAAAGAAAAGAAACTTACTCCCGCCGCTAAAGACATGCGGAAATGGGTCGTATCCATGCTGAAATAATCATTTTTAAAAGGAAGGAGGGAAAGCGATGTCGCTCTTTCAACGGAAAAGAACCGAATCAGCAGCGGCTGTCAGTGAAAGTGTTTCAGTACAAAGCTCACAAGTGTTGAGCCCATATTTAGAAGAATTGCTCGAGCATTACAAAGCAAGGCTGTTGGCAGAAACCAATCTAGAACCGCTGATTGCAGCTGAAGAATCTGAGCGCCGCCTGTCCATTGAACGCCTGATCAGCCAGTTCATGCTCGAAGAAAAAGTAGTCATCTCGAAAACCGACCGCGAAATGCTTTTGACGCGTTTGATTGATGAAACAGTTGGCTTTGGTCCATTGGAACAATTGCTGAAAGATCCGACGATCACCGAGATTTTAGTGAACGGACCAAAAGAGATCCATGTGGAGCGGAACGGTCGGCTGGAATCTTCACATATTACCTTTAAGAACGAAGAGCATGTCCGCCATATTGTCGACCGGGTGATTGCCCCGCTTGGCCGGCGAATCGATGAAAGTTCGCCAATGGTCGATGCACGCTTGCCGGATGGCAGCCGGGTGAATGCGGTCATTCCGCCCATCAGTTTAAATGGCACATTGCTGTCGATCCGGAAATTCCGGAAAGAACCGTTTGAAATGGAAGATTTGCTCAGGCTTTCTTCATTAGATGAAAGTATGTCGAAATTCATACGTGCCATTGTGGAAGCGAAACTCAATATCCTGATATCCGGAGGAACCGGGAGCGGAAAGACGACGTTGCTGAATGCAGTGGCAAAGTCAATCCCACTCCATGAACGGGTCATTACGATCGAGGATTCAGCAGAGCTCAGGCTAAACAGAGGAAGCGTCGTTGGAATGGAAGCACGCCCGCCAAACGTAGAAGGGCAAGGGGAAGTCAGTATCCGCCAATTGGTGCGGAACTCGCTGCGAATGCGTCCAGACCGAATCATTGTCGGAGAGGTCCGGGGAGCGGAAGCTTTCGATATGCTGCAGGCAATGAATACAGGACATGAAGGGTCGCTGACTACAGTCCACTCCAACTCTCCGGTAGATGCCATTAGCCGAGTTGAAGGCATGGTCATCATGGCGGGAATGGATTTGCCGAGTGAAATCGTCCGGGAGTATATCGTAGGGGCCCTGGATTATATCATCCAGGCTGACCGTCTTGGAGATGGACAACGGAAAATCGTCAATATCTCTGAAGTCTATGTAGATGAAGACAAAGGCGTTAAAATCCGGGATGTGTTTATTTTTAAACGGACCGGCACCGGCAAAAACGGTGAAGTAATCGGCCATTTCACGCCGACCGGCTATATACCGAAATGTTTGGATCATCTAAGGGTATTCGGCATCGAGTTGGATGAATCGATGTTCCAGGTGAAGCAGGAGGTGGCCCAATGGACATAAGCATTGCCATTTTATATAGTGCAGCCGTTTTGGCGCTGTTATTCGGCGCCTATCTGTTCCTTGACTATCGCAGGGGAAAACAGGAGTGGAAGAAAAAGCTTAAAACCTGGTATCCCGAAGAAAAAAGAAAAAGTGCCATCAGTGTTTGGGGAGACCGGTTCGATGAATCTCCAATGTCCGAGAAGCTGACTAAAAAGCTTAAAAGTGCCAATGTTTCTTTATTAGCTTCTGAATACATCGGCATTCATGTGCTAGGCGTTCTCATGCTTTACGTCGTGTTCAATATGATCTTCAGCATGGCGGCGTTGCCAAGCATTATATTGACTATCGGTATTTTAGTAAGCAGCCATTTTCTATTGTTCTATATCCGCAAAAACAAGTATGAAGAACGTTTGAATGAGCAGCTCAGTGAAGTTTGCCGGCTTTTGGCGAACGGGGCCAGATCGGGAATGACCATCACTCAGGGCATCGATTTGGTAGCAAGAGAAGTAAATGAACCGGCAAAAGATGAATTCAAGCGGCTCTCGAATGAATTGAAGCTGGGTGTGCCATTTGAAACAGCATTAAGAGCCGTCCAGAAAAGGAATAGCTCACGCGATTTCCAATTATTCATCGCTACATTGCTGATTCAGAAACGGACAGGCGGCAATTTGGCGGCGACGCTTGAAACAATGTCGCATACGTTGGAAGACCGGAAGCTATTGCACCAGACGATTCAAACGATGACTTCCGAGCAGCGTTATATATCGTTGATTGTTCCGGCAATGCCCATATTCATTCTCTTGTTTATGAACAATATCATCGATGGATTTACGGATCCGCTGACTACGCCAATTGGCATCGTTATGATGATCGCATTCGGCTTGGGAATCATCTTGTCTTTTTTCCTGATTCGTCAAATTACAAATATAAAAGTGTAGGTGAAGGGTTTGGATGCTCTCATTATTTTTACGATTATTGTCTTCTGGTTCATGGTCATTTTAGGAATCCGCAACTGGTCCGTCTATGTAAATGAAAAAAGAGGCGTGCTTGTGCACGTTTCTGAGACAACGAATGTTGACGGTTTCGATAAGAAAAAGAAAAAACAGAAACAAAAAGCGAATCTGTTTAGCCGGTTAAGCGGCTATGCAGATGAATTTTCAGAACTCGGGCAGCGCATCAACTTTTTTAGTGAAAGCATTGAAGTGGCTGACTGGCTGAAGAAATCCGGCAATCCTTATGAATTGACGGTGGCCCGCTTTCAAGGTTTGAAGATTTTATTGTTCATTATCGGATTTTTTGCAGCGATGTTGGCCTTTATCATCGGCTTGCCATTCTCCAAATATGGGTTGGTTTTCTTGCCGCTGATCGGCTACTTTATCCCGATTTACTTAGTAAGGTCACAAGCTAAGAAACGCCAGGAAAAACTGAGAATGGATTTACCCGATTTTCTGGATACTATCAGTACGAGTATTCAGGCTGGGGTTAGCCTAGACCAGGCATTAAGGGAGGTGATACGCTTTTTCGACGGTCCGCTCCGAGAGGAATTTATGCGCTTCAATCAGGAAATCGACCTAGGGGTGCAACGTGAAACGGCTTATCGGAATTTGCTGGAACGCAATGACAATGAAGAGTTTCAGCAATTGATCAAATCTCTGCTTCAAGGCATGAAATTAGGGGTGCCTATTGCAACGACGTTTAAAATTCAAGCGGAAGACATGCGCCAGTTGAGACAGGAGCGCGTCAAGGAACTGGCAGCCAAGGCTTCGCCAAAAGTCACATTGGTTACAACATTCGTGGTAGCACCGGTTTCAATCATGATGATTGCCGGCCTCATGCTGCTGAATATGATTTACGGAGAAAACAGCATTTTTAACATACTATAAAACTCTAGGAGGAATTTATTATGAAAGAAACATTAAACGACTTTATCTTGCAAATGGTGACATCTATGAAAACGGCAATGGACAACGAAAGAGGATCTCAAACTTTGGAGTGGATCGGGATTGCAGCAGTTATTGTTATCGTAGTGGGCGTTGTTTCACAAGCATTCTCTGGCGGTACTTTCGGAACTACATTAGTAGAAAAATTCAATGGCTTTATCGGAAAAATCGGCGGAGGGGAGTAACATCCCCCTGCTTTTCTTGGTATAAGGGCAATAGCCTGAAGCCTGATATTGCATGAATACGCATCACGAAAGGAGCATACGATGAAATTAGGCAAGGTATTGGTGGCATCGTTGCTTGTGCTAGGGTTAGCAGCCTGTCAACAAGATGAACCTGAAGAACCAAAAGCAGCAGAAACTGAAGAACAAACCAAAGCGGAAGCCGACAAGGATACAGCGGCTGAATCCACAGAAAAAGCCGAAGAAGAGCCAGGTCTGGAAGAGGCTATTTCGGAAGAGGATTTAATTGCCTTGCCGGAGACCGATCAAGACTTAATCAGCCAGCCTGTCGGGAAAATCGGTCATTTGGATTTATCAAGCGGAGATGAAGAAGAGATTGAGCCTGCATTCTTTGAAGCATTCGGAGAAGTGCCGCCTCTAAAAGAAGATGCTTCAGAAGAAGAAATGGATTTATATTTCAATTATCTTTATTCCTTGGTCGCCTATGATTTCCAGAATCCACAAGATGTACTGAATCAATTGGAGTTTGCACTTTCAGGAACACCGGAAGCGGATGAACGTTTTGCTTTTAAAGAAAATTACAATGTAGAAGTCATCTTGGACGCCAGCGGATCCATGGCTAACTATGTAGGGGGCAAAACCCGCATGGAACTCGCGAAGGAATCCATCCGCAATTTCATGGCAGAAGTACCTGAAGAAGCGAATGTATCGCTGCGGATCTATGGACATGAAGGCACAGGTTCCGAAGAAGACAAAGCGGCATCATGCGCAGCTATTGATGAAGTATATGAACGCGGAACATATGATAAAGCGAAGTTCGAACAGGCGCTAAACACGTTTGAACCTGCGGGATGGACTCCGGTTGCCGGGGCATTGGAATCGGCTCAGGCAAGTTTTGAAGGGCTGGACAGTAAAACAAATACAAACTTGATCTACATGGTCAGCGACGGCATTGAAACGTGCGAGGGAGATCCGGTAGCTGTAGCGAAATCGCTAGCGGCCAGTAATGTAGCACCCATCATCAATGTCATCGGTTTTAACGCGGACGCCGAAGCACAGCAGCAATTGAAAGAAGTCGCTAAAGCAGCAGAAGGCATCTTCTCAAATGTGGCAGACGGCAAGCAATTGACCGAGCAATTTAACCAGTCTGAAGAAGTATTGAAAAATTGGAAGAGCTGGAAACAGAATTCCGAGCTGGATGTTTTAAAAGCAAGCAATGACAGCTGGCTAGCCATTCAACAATTTGAAAATAATTGGAGTGCTTCTGCCTTGAAGCAAGAATTGGCATTGAACAGAGGGTTGCGCTATTTACGGGAAGCCGGTTATATCAACTGGGATCAAAAAAGCGTTCTCGAGAAAAAAGTGTATGACATCAGTGATGTAGCAAATTCAGCAAAAGGGCCGCTCGTTTCAGAATTAAACGAAGTGAAAGAAAAAGGCCTGGATGAAATGCGGAAGCAAATCAGTGACAAATACCCAGATGAAGCAGAATGACAGTAAAAAGGGGACTCCCCTTTTTCCGGCTTATACGTGCGGCCCCCTGCAAGATAAGCCGGAAAAGCGGAGTCTATTAGTTGAGGTGGTAGCCATGAAAAGAAAAATAAAAAATGAAGAAGGATCCGCAACTATCGAGTTTTTGGGCATGGTCCCTCTCGTATTTTCAGTAATGATGATCGCGTGGCAGTTTATTGCCGGATTCCATGGTTTGATGATTGCGGAATCAGCAGCCAGCGAAGCAGCGAAAGTTTATTCTGTCACGGCGGATGTGGGAGAAGCGACTAATGCCGCACAAAATATTGTAGATGCGGGGGGCAGCTATATCAGTTTTGCAGGTGCACCAATTTCAGGATCAAATAATTTCACTGCATCGGTAAGCGTCAATATTGATTTTGTATTTCTTCCGGCTAGCATGTTTGCAGGAGGAAAACCTACTTTTTCATACACTGCCGATACGTCAGGCAAGGTGATTAAATGAAAAAGTTCAAATTTTATTTAAACAACGAACAGGGCAATATCGCGTTATTCGTCATCGGCATATTAAGCGTCATGATTATCTTATTTGTGCTCATCCTTAACTTGGCTGGAGCCTTAATCGTAAAAGAGCAGGCCATTTCCACTTCCCAGCAAGCGGCTTTAGCTGCAACTGCAGCTTTATATGAGGATCTCCCGGAATTCATTTCAGATTATGAAATGAAGCTGAAGGAAATGTTAGCGGAAGAAGCTGAAGAAGGCGGGGAAGCAGAGCCCCCGGAAGAGGCTGCGCCTGCTGAGGAAGAAGATAGCATAGCTGAACTTATCGAAAAAGAAGTGGACAATCTGTCAGGTGAAATGGCGGATTACTCATTAAATGAAATCCAAAATGAAGCGATTGACCGGGTATTGGCGAGTGAAATGGATAAAGGTTTGGGCGGTGGATTGCTTAAAAAAATGATGAATGACGAAATGGAATACCGATGGATCAATTCCATGAAAGAAAGTGCTCGAAATACAATTCTCGCAAATGGAGGAGAACTGGCAGGCGCACAAATGACTGTTTTTGAAAAACGGACAGGTTGTCGTTAAATCTTCTAAAGAAGCCAGTGCAATTGGCTATAACGGATTTTTTGCCGGGGCTGTTAAAAACTTAACCAAATCTTCCAAAGGGCCAGAGGTTATGTTTGTCCAGAAATTGGCGGGTTGGGAAGGCAGAACGTATTCGTTGGAATAGGAGTGGGAAAATGAAGAAAGAAAAAAGTGGAGAAAAATTTACTTGGTATTGATGATTTTCTTTTATGCCATATTTGTTCCGGTAACTGTAGGGGAATGGCTGTTCAGTGACGGGAGCTTTCCGTTTACGGCAATAGCAGTGGGGCTCGCTCTGCCATTCATGAGAAAAAATCATTTGGCACAGCTTCAGCAATCATAAATGACAGGAGGTTTTAAAATGGAACATCCGATTCGCTCAGCATTCAGCTTTTTCGGACAAAAATATGAACGGTTGCTGCTGTTGGTCTTATTTATCCAGCTCCCGATCATCTTGCTGCAATTTTTTGCATCAAACTACATTTTAGCTATTACACCAACGAACGGTGCAATGTTTGGTTTCGGAGATATTTATTCAGCTTTTATTGTGTTTATTCTTTTCTTTTTTACGCTCGTGCCATTCGTATACTTTTGGCATTTCGAAGAAACTGGACATGATCGGCCCTTAAGGCAGGCATTTTTTCAATTCTCTTTAAAAGGCTTTCACTATTTTGTCTTTTCGGTAGCCGCCGGTTTATTGGTGACAATTGGGTTTGCGTTATTCGTCGTACCGGGCGTTATTTTATTAGCCATTCTGGTCATGGCTCCGGTCCTTGCGATTATCGATAATCAATCGGTCTGGTCATCAATACGGGAAAGCGGCCGGATTTTTAAACGGCCGCATTGGAAAATAATCTTATTGCTTGTATGTTTTGGATTTGGGGAGTTTATTATTTCAGCAATCGTCCAGGCATTGGTGTTGGATATAACCAACTCTTTCTTGGCTATTGCGATTTGCCATATATTTTTGAATACCTTATTTTTGCCTTTGTTTTATTTGATCTTGGCATCTTTTGTATTGAAGTGGAAAGAAGAGCTAAGTTTGTTCTCTATCGATCATCAAGATATGGCTATGCAAGATTAATAAACGTTTAAAGGAGGGGAAGAAATGGAATCAACGATCAAACGCATATTTGCATTAACCGCAATTCTGCTCATCGTAGCCCAATCATTTTTCGGTTCTGTCGCATTTGCGGTTCAGCCATGGACAGGAAATACGTGGTCCGGTGACACATGGTCGGGCGATACGTGGGAAGGAACACCTTGGGAAGGCAATACGTGGTCAGGTGATACCTGGTCAGGCGACGGAACGAATGGCGAAAGCTGGCAAGGAGACGGAACCAACGGCAACGGAACTACCGGTAACGGTACAAACGGAGATGGCACTTCGGGCGACGGAACTTCAGGAGACGGAACAACTGGCGATGGAACATCGGGTGATGGGACTTCAGGCGACGGGACGAATGGAGATGGCACCGGTGGCAACGGCACGAACGGTGACGGGACGTCCGGCAACGGAACTTCAGGAGACGGAACTGGCGGGAACGGCACCACGGGTGATGGCACCTCTGGAGACGGCACAACCGGCAATGGTTCAAACGGAGATGGGACGAATGGAAATGGGACATCCGGCAACGGATCGAACGGAGATGGAACTAACGGAAATGGCACCAATGGCGATGGTTCGTCTGGCAATGGCACCAATGGCGGAGAAGGTGGGAATAACGATAGTTCCAACTCACCGACGCCTTGGGATGTTGCAAGCTATATCGGCAATGATGTCATTCTGGGGCAAGTAGAGTTAGCTTCGGAATCTTTTAATGCGGATGCTGCAGATACGATGGGCGGCAGCACGAATTCATTCCTGCGCTCAACACTTTTAAACGGATTGAAGCTTGGAATTGATAATCCAATTCTCGATTTTGCTTCGGATGTATCAGATGGTGTCGATGTTTATCAGGATGCAAGAGGCGCTATTTCGACGCTTACATCCGGAACGAATATCGCGACTAATACTTCAGCTGCCGGTTCGGTAATGAGTGGTGCAGCACAAGCCGGATCATCGGCAATGGGAGCACTTGGAAAACTGAACGTGGCGACAGCAGCAGTGGGAACCGTTTTTGGAGCGGTTGATACTTACAATAACACTGCCAATGCCATTGAAGTATTCCAAGACAGCAATTCGACAGGTGCGGACCGTACAGTAGCTGTGACGGATGCCACTGCTAGCCTTGGATCTACATTAATGAGTGCCGGTGGAGTAGCTGCAGCGATTCCTGGCGGCCAAGCAATTGGAGCCGGACTTGTAGTGGCCGGTGCTGCTATTTGGGGAGCATCAAAACTGACCGGTTATGTAGCGAAAAACTGGGACGGCATCAAAAATACCGCATCGAAAGTGGGCGGAGCTATTTCTAAAGGTTGGAACGCACTATTCGGTTAATGTTATCATCTAGAAAGTGACAACCAAAGGAGATGAAGGCGACCATGGATGATCAAACGACTAAACTGTTAATGAAAAAAGTGAAAAAACATAAAAAGTGGACGGAAGGCGCATTCGTAAATCCTGTTTATTGGGAAATAAATGGAAAACCGTATTATATGGGTGGATTCACTAAAAATAATGAAGTCGTTGGTACGGCTTATGTCAGTACGGGCGATGAAGTGAGAGAAGAAGCGATGGAAGCACAGTCAAATCTTTCGTTATTTGCAGACTTGAGCTCAAGCATATTGAATGCTGGTGGAGAACGGCTGAATATCCCGACCGAATATTACACCAATCCTTTAAACATCCCAGTTTCCACAACAGATTCGAAAGTAATCGAAGGACAGAAAGCTTTCACTGTTCTATGGGAGCTTCAGCAAAAATTCAACGAAGACACAAGGGCTTACAAAAATTATTATGATGAAGCGCTGAAAATCGGAAGAATTACCGAAGAAGACGTGCTCAAAACGCAGCAAACGGCGAACCGGATGAGTATGTATCAATACACCACTCTTCATACTTTAGTCGAAAAAAATGAAGAGATCCGTTCTTTTGCCGCTTATTTGGAGAAGCAGGACGGATGGGACCGTTTGACGAAAGAAGAACAGAAATTCGTTAAAGGCATTGCTGAAAACATTGACATGCTGCAAAAGAATTTACGGAACTTGGACATGGCAGAACATGCAGATTATGAAAAAATGACTGCAATGAATTTCGAACGAATGGTTGAAAAAAATAAAAAATCAATCGATAGCCAGAAACAGTTTGTCCGGTATCCGCTTTAAATGAAGAATAAGCTGGAAAACGGGTTGTGAAATTTACAACCTGTTTTTTATTTTCATTAAGTTGAATGGTAATGAGACATTCTGTTAGCTGAAACGTCTATTTATGTAATGGAAGTTACTCTAATAAAAGGGCGTGGACGCTTTGCGTATTAAATTTTTCACTATGGGTGCAGCGGCCGTATTGGCAATCGGTTTAGCTGCTTGTTCCGATGAAGCTGCTGGAGATAAAGCAGACATCAAGCCAGAAGAAACGAGTGCAGAAGAGATGCCGGACGATACTGAAGCTGCTGAAGAAGCGGAACAAACGGATTTAGTTGAGCCTTCAGAAAATGAGATTGCTGGCGACACGGATGAAACAGAAGATGCAGAGGTTAACGACGAAGAAACTGGATCAGCGGGTGAAGAAATCCCGGACGAGCAAAAACAAATGGCTATTGAAACCTTGAAAGGTATTATTAAGGACGCTGAACAAGGAATGGTTTACCGCTTCGCCTCTGGATTTACAGTAGGGGAAAGCACACGTGAAGAAGTTTATGCAGAAATCGCTGAACCCGAAGAGCAGGCAGGGGAATTTGACTTTTACCATGGTTCGATGGGGCAAGCTTCTTATCAAATTAAATATGATGAAAATGATGTCATGCAAGAAGCACGGTATTTTGGTACAAATGTAGAAAGACAGACGAATTTAGGCGGGATCACGAAAGAAGATTTAAGGAAAGAAATCGGTAAGCCGGAAGAGGAAAGAACCATCTCTGCTACGGGAGAAACCAATATTGTCTATCATGTCGATGATTATGAATTGCAATTTATTCTAGGTGAAGATGGGACCACTGACCATGTAAACCTGCTGAAGAAATCCAATTAAAAAGCATCTCGCCGCTGCGGCGAGATGCTTTTCTCATAGGCAAATGTCAGTCCTCATCTTTAATATCAACATCATCCGGAATAGGCGTTGCCCGCCATTCAGCCAATTCTGCCTTGGCTAATTCCAATTGCTGAAAATGCGTTTCGAATTGGGAGGTGTTGATCAAGTACTGTTCACCGTCATGGACTGCACGAATACGGCCTTCTAATACATAGCGATTGACTTGTTCTTCAGGCATCGATAAAAACGCGGCAGTTTCCGGGACTGTCATATACATATGATCATCTCCTCTTTTTCTTCTAATTATAATAGAAGAAAGGTGGTATCTCAAATCTTAGAATTCGTGTAAGCTAGCTTATAAGAGCAAGCAATCAGGAGGGTTTTGGATGAATTTTCGGTCCTATATGTATGTATTGCTGGCCGCTATGCTGTGGGGAACTACGGGGACGGCTCAAAGTTTTATCGAAGGGGCAGCACATCCGCTGACAATCGGCGCTTTGAGGCTCGGAATCGGCGGTTTTACCCTATTGTTAGTTGTTGTTGCAGCTAAGAAAATCGTTTTTCATGAAGTTCCTTGGCAGGCAGTTTTCCTGTCTGCGGCAGCTATGGCCGTGTTTCAGCCATTCTTTTTTTCGGCAGTTCAATCTACCGGAGTGGCTGTCGGCACAGTAGTAGCGATCGGGAGCGCACCAGTATTCTCGGGAATGATTGAATGGATTGTGTTAAAGCGCAGGCCGGACCGAGTGTGGGTTTTTGCAACGATTTTTGCCATTATAGGCTCTATTCTGCTGTTTATAAACGGTGAATCTTCTACGATCCGTCTATCAGGCGTCTTTTTGGCTTTAGGAGCTGGCGCCGCTTTTGCCGGCTATGCAATGGTCAGTAAAAGCGCTTTAAGGAAAATGGAAGCTGTTCCTGCCGTCGCTATTATTTTCTCGATAAGTGCGTGTTTCTTATTCCCATTTTTATTATTTTTGGATGTATCTTACATGGGTAACCCTGTAAATCTCAGCGTTATTGCCTATCTGGGAATTGGGGCAACAAGTATTTCCTATATCTTATTTTCAACTGGCTTGAAAAAAATCCCTTCTTCGTCAGCAGTTACGCTTTCTCTAGCAGAACCGCTGACTGCTGCTATTCTCGGCGTTTTCATCGTCAGGGAAGTGTTGTCTAATACGGCTTGGATAGGGGTGTCTCTATTATTAGGCGGAATTCTTATCTTAACTATTGGCAAACGGAAAGTTTCAGCTTCAGTTTAATAAGCCTCATTTTTAGCAGCGCTTCCGCTTTTCTTACTATCCAGACTTCGCCGCCCAGCCGCTCGAGATCTTAAGCCATCCAGCTCTGGAAATCAAAATTTCCGTCACTGGTTGTCTTAAGCTTGTCGGGGCTGACCGGGCGCTTCCGCTTTTCTTAATGTCTAGACTCCGCCGCCTAGCCGCTCGAGGTCGCTTCAGTCTTACCTGCAATGGCAAAAGGCGCCATTTTCGATAAGACTTCCAGCGCTTGTCGCGGCTTGCAAGGCGGCTCCGCTTTTCTTAAGAATTTCTTCATATTTTTCCTGAGCTTGGCTTAAGAATTGAACAGTACAATAAACTCTATAGATGGAAGAGGTGAAACTGATGGCTCCTTTTACAGTATTGGTCACAGACGATGATCAGGACATTCGAGACGGCATTGAAATTTATTTAAAAAATGAAGGATATCAAGTCCTTAAAGCTGCTAATGGCCTGGAGGCGATCGAGCTTTTAGAAAACCATGAAGTCCACGTCATCATATTGGATATCATGATGCCTAAATTAGACGGCATTTCAGCTACATTTAAAATTCGGGAACAGCGGAATATCCCGATTATTATGTTGAGCGCTAAAGCCGAAGATTCGGATAAAATCCATGGCTTGTCTGTAGGGGCGGATGATTATGTGACAAAACCGTTCCATCCGATGGAGTTGGTGGCCCGGGTTAAATCACAACTCAGACGTTACGTTAAGCTAGGGACTTACCAAGACAAAGCGCAGCGGATTGAAATTGATGGACTGATTCTGGATTCAGAATCGAAAGAAGTGACCTTGCACGGAGACTCGATAAAATTGACTCCGATTGAATTTAAAATAACCGAATTATTGATGGCGAATGCAGGACGTGTTTTTTCCATCAATGATATCTATGAGCGGGTTTGGAACGAACCGGCATACAATGCAGAAAATATTGTCGCTGTGCATATCCGGAAAATCCGGGAGAAGATTGAAACAGATCCAAAGAATCCAAGGTATTTGAAGGTGGTGTGGGGCGTTGGCTACAAAATTGAAAAATGATTTTTGGTCGATCGCCGCAGTTATCATCGCGCTATTCAGTTTGGCTTATTGTTTATCCTTCATCTTTGACTTGTTATTGAATTTTCCTGCAGCGGACTTGATGGCGTCTCTTCGTTCCTTATCGAAAGGAGATGCTTAAATTGAAGAAGTGGATATGGCTCATCACCTTGGCAATTATTTTAGTCGCTTCTTTTAGTGTATTAGAATTAGGAAAAGATTATTTTGGCAAATCCTATCTTGACACTATTGATTTTGACAACGATCTCTCCTTTTTTGAAAATAGCTTGATTGCTTTGGAATTGGATCCGCTGGATGCAGAAGACGTAGGAGCTGTTACACAAGAGCAGATTGAAGAATACCGAACGCGTTATGGTACCTTAAGTGAACAAATCCAAAGCATCCAAAATCAATATACAACAGATATCGAGGAAGCAACTGCAAATGGAAACAGCAGTGTAGAAAAGATTTTAACGGAGGAACGCGACACTAAAATAGAGGCGATCCGCAGCAATTTTGCAGATGACAATATCGTTAAAGAAAAAATAATTGCCGAACGGAAAAATGGATTGGAGAAGACCATCCAGGAATTGAACCGGCAAAAACTTTCCTTTAAGGAAGACTACGATTACTTTGTTTATAATCTAATCGATTTAGATACAGGCAAGACTTTTGAAAAAGGGGAATTGACAAACAATCCTTATTTCAAGAAAGAATACACGCCTGGCAATCCTCTTTCAATGGATTCCGAGTACTTCTACGGAAGTGAAGTCCAGAGCACGGAATTTGAACTTCCTTTATCAGATGCGAATTTTGAAGGAATTATACAAATCGACCGTAAGCTTTTAAGTGAATCTTTTAATGGCAGCCTGTTTGATCATTTTATTTTCACGAAATATATGTTGTATGTAATGGCGGGACTCGCTGTGGGCGGGATTGTGCTGCTATTGACCAAATTGCCTTTCAACAGAGTCTGGTTTACAGATCTGCCGCTAAACGGAAAATGGAGCAACTTGCCGTTAGAAGCACGCCTTTTCCTATTGGTTCTGACCGTGTTTCTGGCTTTGCCGTATGGCAGCGGGAAATTTATAAATACGCTGCAGTATTCCTGGTCTGATAATATGCTCCGCTACGGCAGCAGTTTGGTATGGCAATTTATCCTGGCTATAGCCTTTATCGCTTTAGCTATTATTCAAGTTATCTGGATGTTGAATTTCTATAAAGATTGGCAGCATTTAGAGCATGATATTAAAAACAGTTCACTTTTCAATAGTTTTAAAACGGCGAGCCAAGCATTTTTGAAGAAATCCATTGGCATACAGATGCTGATTTTATTGTTCGTTGTTTTCACATGGGGAATGGGAACGATGGCAATGGTCTTTGTTCGGGAAGTCATCATTATCTGGATCCCAACGACGCTTTTCATCGGCATACCCGTTCTCTTGTTTACGATGAACCGCTTTGGGTATTTGAATATTTTGATGCGGATACGGCTGAAATGGCAGACGGCCGTTTAAATCAAAATATTCCCGTCAGAGGCCGTTCGCCTTTAGCCGACCATGCCCGACAGCTCACTCGCCTGAAAGAAGGCGTCAGGCTATCGATGTCTGAACAAGCGAAGAGCGAAAGGCTGAAAACCGAATTAATCACGAACGTCAGCCATGATCTCCGTACGCCGCTGACTTCGATCATTACCTACACGGATTTGATGAAAACACCGAATTTATCGGAAGAAGAGCGGCTTTCCTACGCCAATATCCTGGACCGGAAATCCCAGCGTTTGAAAACCTTGATTGAAGATTTGTTTGAAGTTTCGAAAATGGCGAGCGGCAATATGGAACTTAACCGTACACGCCTCGATCTGAATCAGTTGCTTCACCAAGCGCTGGCAGAGCATGCAGAAGATATCGAAGCATCAGGACTGGATTTCCGCGTCACTTCTCCGGAGAACCCAATTTACGTGCAAGCAGACGGACAAAAATGGTGGCGGGTACTCGATAATTTAATCCTGAACGCCATTAAATATGCGATGCCTGGAACCCGTATCTATATTAACTTGCAGGACCGGGATGGCCAAGCGGAATTTACGATTAAAAATGTTACGCGTTATGAGCTGGGAGAAAATACAGATGAATTATTTGAACGCTTTAAACGCGGAGATACCTCGCGGCAGACGGAAGGGTCGGGGCTTGGCTTAGCGATTGCCCAATCCATTGTAGACTTGCACGGAGGGGAAATGAAAATTGAAGTGGATGGAGATTTGTTCAAAGTGATTGTGTCGATTAATAGCCTGTAAGGAAAAACGCCGCCTGGGATTCAGGCGGCGTTTCTTATTTCGGCGGTGAGACCAGCTTATGTTGAAAAGCGTAAATCACTGCTTGGGTCCGGTCATGGACCTCCAGTTTTGCGAGGAGGTTGCTGACATGGGTTTTGACAGTCTTTAAAGCGATGAATAGCTGATCGGCTATTTCTTGATTTGTGTAGCCGTTTGCCAGAAGCAGCAAAATTTCCATCTCGCGGTCTGTCAGTTCTTCATGCAATACCCGGTCATGGCGCATTTGCTTCATCATCTTGCTCATGACTTCCGGTTCAAGCACAGAAGTTCCGTTCATCGTTTCGCGGATGGAATCGGCAATGCGTGAAGCTTTCGATGTTTTTAATACATAGCTGACAGCTCCCGCTTTCAAAGCCGGATAAACTTTGTCATCATCGAGGAAACTGGTCACGATCATGATTTTCGCTTCGGGCCATTCACGGATGATGGCTTCCGTCGCTTCGGCGCCATTCATGACCGGCATAACCATATCCATTAAGATAACATCAGGCCGGAGTTCCAAGGCCATTTTGACGGCTTCCTCGCCGTTGGCAGCTTCTCCAGCAACTTCCATATCCGCTTGGGATTGAAGGTAGGCGGAGACGCCGATGCGCACCATTTCATGGTCATCAACTAATAAGATTCGGATCATTGGAAATCTTCCTTTCGATAGGGACTTTCACTTCCACAATGGTTCCTTCAGAAGGTACGGATACAATTTTGCTGATGGCCCCAATTTCAATCGCCCGCTCTTCAATATGCTTTAATCCGTAAGAAGTGGACTTCGACTGCTCGCTTTCAAAACCGACACCGTTATCCTGTATGCGTAAAATGGCAAAATCATCACGTTCAATAAATAAGATATGGACTTCGGTCGCTTTGGAGTGGCGCAGTGTATTGGATAAAGTTTCTTGGGCGATACGAAACAAATGGTCTTCCGCGCCTTTTTGCAAAGGAACTTCTTCGAGCTTATGTTCAATTTTAAAATAGACTTTCTCTTTGAGTTCAGATACGAGTTCATATAAGCCTCGCCGCAAGCTTTTATCGTGCAGGGCAGCCGGCCGCAAATGGAGGAGCAAAGCACGCATTTCAAGCTGAGCCTGTTGGACCATTTTTTCGGTCTGCAATAAGCCGGGCGAAGCATTGTCCTGTTCAGTCATCGATGACAAGAGCATGGATGCGGCGAACAATTGCTGTGATACCGAGTCATGCAATTCCCGGGCAAGGCGCTGCCGCTCCATAACGAGCCGTTCTTGGATCAGCTTGTCTTGGGTTTCAGCCCGTTCATTCGAAATCCGCGTCAAACTTCTTCGCTGCGACTCCAGCAATTTTTGCAGTTTTAAAATGGAATTTGATAGATTTGCAGGAAGCGTCTTCATATGGGCCGCTTCAATGACCGTTTGGTCTTCATTTCTCAAGAGAGCTTGGAAGATATCCTCGACTTCTTGGACTTTGGAACGAGACAACGATTCTGTCCACCAGGCAATGCCGCCGGATAAAGCCAAAATCAGGACCAAAAGCCAAATGCCGAATGGAAGGCCGGCTACAAAATCTTCCCATAGCACTGACCAGGTTTGAACAGAAGGAAGACCAAGCAAGACGATCAAAATGCTGAAGATAATCGCTGCAAATAATGCGGTGAAAAATAAACTGCGCGGCACAAGTTTTTTCATCGGCGGATCACCTCGACATCTCCCATCCAGGTGGTGATGGTGACGATCATTTCTGTGCGATTATCATCTTCTGAAAAACCGTCTTCCGCGTGTACAGTGCCGTTCCAGATACGCTGCTTGCTTCCGGTGAAAAAGCGTGCTTCCCCGAGCAATGTCGTATAGAAAATACGGACGGGAACTTCGTAGGGAAGAATGACTTTCACTTTTCCGAATCCTTGCCGCACGGAAATGACAGAAGTCTTTTTAGGCAAGACGGTTTGCGTGGCATCAATCAGCAAATCACCGACAAACCCTTGAACGTGGATGTCTTTCCATTCGTAAGATTCAATCGGGGTGCTTTGAGCCGAAAAGAATTTGTTTTGGATGAGCCCTTTATCGACCATCCCTTGAATCGGAACGGTTTGCTCCCATTCTTCACCTTTCCAAAGCTTGACCAATAAGTAGATGGCTACGCCGAAAACGAGAAGGCGTAAACTCCACATGGACAAAACAGAGATGCCGATCAAGATAAAGCCAGTCCAGATATACGATTTTCTGGATTTCGTGGTTTTTTTCATTCCATAATAGAGCAGTCCGATACCAAGAAGAACCAAAAACACGCTGCCATTTTGGAAAAATGCAGCTTCCACGAATATGAGAAATAAAGCGCTTAAGATGAAAAACGCTTGTTTGTTAGTAGTTAAATTGCGCATCGCAGTTTTTGCCCCCTTCTTTGTAGCAGAAAAATGAGAAGAAGTAATCTTCTTCTCACTTTAGTTTAACCAATTTCCTTTTGTTGTGCGCTGTTTTTTTCTAATAACTCCAAGCGGCGCTCCATGGCAGAACGTTCATGGTCTTGTTCCACTTTGGCTCCCAGGTTTTTAATGTAGGAAGCCATATCGTCATAGGAGCCCAGACGCTCTGCAGCGAGTTCCGGATTTAGCACTTTATCCATTTGATGATGGGCGCGTGTTGCATTTTCTTTCCCCATCAATTGGAGCTGTTTGACTTTCATGTCTTTCACTTTATGTTTCATTTCTTCGTAGCGCTGTTCAAGAACCGTCAATTCTTCCAAGTTCTCTGAGATGCTGCGCTTCAATTCCGACACCCGGTTTGAGTAAGCTGCCACTTCCATTTCGGCGAAAACGGATAAATCATTTTCTCCGGAAGCTTGGGCCAATTCAAGCTGAGATTGGCGTTTCTGCAGCATTGTTGTTGCTTCTTCCAATTCCTTGTCCAGTTTAACATTTAATTGGGCTTGGCGTTCCACCCATTTCCCGGTATCGGTTGTCTGTTTTTCTGCTTCTAGGATGTAGCGGTTCAACACAGCGAGTGGGTTTTTTTCCTCTTTTTTTGATACTAATGCATCCATGTCAGTTGCGACTGCAAATTTAAAACGTTCCCATATTGATGTCATTTCTATTCCTCCTTATTTTGAAAGCTTATTCCATTGTTTTTCGAAATTTGTAAACGGATCATTTGTTTTAGCAACGGTTACGGGTTGTTCATTCCATTTGCGGTAAATCATCCATAGACCATATGCTGCGGCAACGCCGATCAATGCCGGTACATTCGAGATGGCAGACAAAACGCCGATTGCTCCGACAAAGCCCCACCAAACTTTTGCTGCTGTTGACGTGCTTTTCAAGTAATAATGCACGCCCATGTAAAGAATCAATCCGGAGATAGCCAATCCCACAATAGCGCCGAGATTGGAAAGTACGATAATGCCGGCGATAGCGCCGAGTGTAATCATCCAAAACTTATTCAATTTAACTCCTCCTCTCAATTTGTACCCTAATCATACCAAGGGTCTGAATTTCGCAACACGGTCCCTGACTGCATCTTTGACTAAGACTTGAGGCTTAGCTGCTTCTCAGCAAGGCTGAATAAAGGGGAAGATGCTATAATAGCTTCTATATAAAAAGAAGAGAGGAACTTCGTATGAAAATAGCAAGTTCTATTATAGGAGCGCTCGGCATCTATTTGCTGTTAGTGGTCTACTTAGGCTGGAATGTATACCTATGGGTGGAAACCATCGCCCCCTGGATGAATATCGGGCTATTTTCTGTCCTTTGGCTGCTCATCGCATTCAGCTTTTTCATCGGCAGGCTCGGACATAGATGGCTGGCATTTACCATCATCGGATCTTACTGGTTTGCATTTTTGCAATACGCGATTCTGCTTATTCCGTTGGCCAATATTATCGGCTTATTGATCAATATGGATAATGAAGTTTTCATCCTGGGTACCTCAGTAGCGATTTTGTTTGCTGCTATATTTGCCATCGGTTCTTATCTCGCTTACAGTCCGGTTCTCCGGGAATTGGAAATTGAAGTGGAAGGGCCGGAGCAGGAGCCCCTGCAGATTGTCGTGGGTTCTGATTTCCATTTAGGGGTACTATCCGGAAAGCGGCATCTAAAACGGTTTGTAGATAGAGCCAACCGGTTAAATCCGGATTTGGTGCTCTTGGCTGGCGATTTGGTCGATGATGATCCAATTTGGTATGCCCGCTACGGAATGAAAGAGGAAATGGATAAATTGAAATCTAAACTCGGTGTCTATGGCGTTCTTGGAAATCATGAATATTATGGAAAGAAAATCCCATTGCTTGAGCGGTTGATGGAAAGTTCAGGCGTGAAAATTCTGCGGGATGAAACCATTTTAGTGGCGGATCGTTTTTATATTACAGGGCGGGAAGATCGGACGAATGGCAAGCGCCGCGCGCTGGAATTATTAAAACCGGGTCAGAAATTGCCTTGGATCGTCATGGACCATACGCCTTCCGATTTAAAAACGCCGATTCCAGTGGGTGTAGATTTTCATATTTCCGGGCATACTCATAAAGGGCAGATGTGGCCAAACCATTTGATAACCCGAAAAGTTTTCGAATTGGATTACGGCTACCGGAAAATAGGCAGCACCCATTTTTTGGTCTCCTCAGGCTTTGGATTTTGGGGTCCGCCAATCCGTACCGGCAGCCGATCGGAGTTATGGTCGATCAAGATGAACTTTAAAGAAATAAAATAAAAGGGGCAAAATAATGGAGCAATGGATTACAGGCATCATGTCGGATTATGGATATATCGGGATATTCCTGCTGATCATGCTGGAAAACGTTTTTCCTCCCATTCCTTCTGAAGTGATATTGACAGTAGGCGGATTTATGACAACTACGACCGATATGACGATGTTGGGTGTTATTCTCGCTTCCACAGCAGGATCGGTAGTAGGAGCTGTCATCTTATACGGAGTAGGACTGCTGGTAGATGTGGAGCGTTTAGAAAGAGTCGTCGAAAAATACGGCAGTTGGCTAAGAGTGAAAAAATCAGATATCCACCGGGCAGATCACTGGTTTGATAAATATGGAATTTGGACCATCTTTTTCGGACGTCTGATTCCGCTCGTGCGCAGTCTGATTTCCATTCCTGCTGGAATGTCCAATATGAAGTTATGGCTGTTCCTTACCTTTACCACACTTGGAACTTTGCTTTGGAATACTGTACTCGTATTTGTCGGAGAAGCGGTTGGCGATAACCGGGAAGCGATTTTAAAACAATTGGATATCTATTCAAATGTGGTGTACGCTGCAATTGCTCTTTTCGCGATTGCAGTAGTTTGGTATTATTTCAAAAAAATAAGAACTCGTGAAATGGATTGAAGATATTGGGAAAACTGTTGGCGTTTGCCGGCAGTTTTTTTAGTTGCTATAATTGTTTGATAATAGAAAAAATGGAGGTATTGTATGAAACCGATCATTTATATTACACAAAAATTGCCGGATGAGGCAGTGGCAGAATTACAGAACTCTTATGAGGTCCGAATGTGGCACGACGATCAAACTTCCGCTCCTAAAGAAGAGATCATAAATCAGGTAAAAGAGGCGCATGCGCTATGGGCAATGTTGTCCAATCAGATTGATGAGGAAGTTTTTGAAGCCGCACCAAACTTGAAAGTCGTTGCTAATTTAGCAGTCGGCTATAATAATATCGATTTGGATGCTGCGCGGAAACACGGAGTAATGGTCACGAATACACCTGAAGTTCTAACAGAAGCGACGGCTGACTTAACATTTGCATTGCTGCTGGCGACAGCGCGCCGCATTATTGAAGCGGAAAAATCAGTCCGCTCTGGGGATTGGAAATCGTGGTCGCCTATGGGCATGGCAGGGCAGCAAGTCGGCGGTGCCACTCTCGGGATTATCGGCATGGGGCGGATCGGAGAAGCGGTGGCTAGGCGCGGTCAAGGGTTTGGCATGAATGTCCTTTATCACAATAGAACAAGAAGAAGCTTGGAAGATGTAAAATATGCTGAACTCGATGATCTTCTGCAAAACTCGGATTTCGTCGTCATTCTGACGCCGCTTACAGAAGAGACAAAAGGAATGATCAGCGAACGCGAACTTTCACTCATGAAAGATACGGCATGCCTGATCAACGTAGCACGCGGCGGCATTGTGGATGAGCAAGCCCTGTACGAGGCATTGAAGTCTGAAAAAATTTGGGGAGGCGGGTCTGGACGTTTTCGAAAAGGAACCGGTGCCATTAGACCATCCGCTTCTGACTTTGCCGAATGTGACCGTCCTTCCCCATATCGGAAGTGCGGCCATTCAAACACGTTTGGCAATGATGGCATTGAATGCCGAAGCGATCCGTTCTTGCTTGGAAGGGCGTTCTGTCAAAAATAGAGTTTGCTAAATAACAAGAAGGACAGCTGCCGAGGGGCAGCTGTTTTTTCATTATCAGGGCATTCGCAAAATCTTGTAAAAGTTGAAATTTACCGGCTTATGATGTAAAATAATCTAGGTTTTTAAAGCCTAAAATGGCTAAAGGGACAAATTGAAGAATAGGGGGTATGATTCATGCAAAATCATACACACAATGTTTTACTTTACTATCTATATACGCCGATTGAAGATCCGGAAACGTTCGCAGCTGAACATTTGGCAGCGTGCAAGGAACTTGGATTAAAAGGACGCATCCTTGTTTCCGAGGAAGGAATCAACGGTACATGTTCAGGTACAATCGAACAAACAGAAGCATACATGGAAATGCTGAAGAGCGACTCGCGCTTTTCAGATATCGTTTTCAAAATAGATGCAGCTGATGGCCATGCATTCAAAAAAATGCATGTACGCCCTAAAAAGGAAATCGTCCACTTAGGATTGGAAGAAGACATCAATCCACATGAATTGACGGGAACTTATTTAGAGCCTGCAGAATTCTATAAACGCATGCAGGACCAGGATACAATCGTGCTAGATGCACGCAACGATTACGAATATGATTTAGGCCACTTCCGCGGCGCTGTGCGTCCGGATGTTGAAAACTTCCGTGATTTGCCGGAATGGGTCCGTGAAAACAAAGAGATGTTTGAAGGCAAGAAAATTTTGACTTACTGCACAGGCGGAATCCGCTGTGAAAAATTCTCTGGCTGGCTGAAAAGAGAAGGCTTTGAAGACGTGGCTCAATTGCACGGCGGCATCGCAACTTACGGAAAAGATCCAGAAGTAAAAGGACAACTTTGGGATGGACAAATGTACGTCTTTGATGAGCGTATTGCCGTGCCGATCAACCAAGTTGAGCATGTTGTTGTAGGGAAAGACCACTTTACTGGCGAACCATGTGAACGCTATGTAAACTGTGCAAACCCGGAATGCAATAAGAAAATTTTGGCCTCTGAAGAAAACGAACACAAATATATGCGTTCTTGCTCAGACGAATGCCGCGAGCATCCACGCAACCGTTATGCGTTTGAGCACGGGTTAACCGGTGCTGAAGTGCAAGAGCGGTTAGATGCGATTAAAGAAACAGCTGAAGTATAAAAGAAAAGCGGAAACAGCCGCTTAGATTCGAAAGGCATAAGGCGAACTGGCGAAGCGGCGTTTTTTCAGCCGCCCAGCCAGATTGACTTATGACCCGAGAATCTGGCTGTTGGAGTCTGGACAATAAGAAAAGCGGAAACAGCCGCTTAGATTCGAAAGGCATAAGGCGAACTGGCGAAGCGGCGTTTTTTCAGCCGCCCAGCCAGATTGACTTATGACCCGAGAATCTGGCTGTTGGAGTCTAGACAATAAGAAAAGCGGAAGCGCCCGGTAAGCCCCGACAAGCTTAAGGCGACCGGCGGCGGAAATCCTGATTTCCAGAGCTGGGTGGCTTAAGACCTCGAGGGGTTGGGCGCTGGAGTCTGGACAATAAGAAAAGCGGAAACAGCCGCTTAGATTCGAATCGAGTTGTTAATATCAGGAAAATAAGAAAAACGCTGCCGAAATCCGGCAGCGTTTTTTTCTGTTTTATTGTTCTTGTTCTTCCGCACAGTCAAAGCAAATCAGTTCACCGTCAACATAAACCCCATCAAGAAATCCGTCCCGGCAATAGATGTCTTTGCCACAGCTGCTGCATGGCCCGATTAACTCACGCATCTTGCAAAATGGAAGCGTAAACGTACATCGCTTCTTTCAAATAGTTTGCCAATCCTTGTCCATGCTGATCAATATTATTAGCGAAACGGCTATCAGCTGCATAAAGGTCGGCAAGGCCACGGAACATTTTAGGCGTGCAATCATAGAAGCGGTTCAGCAAAGTGAAATAAGCATGCATTTCTTTCTGTACTTCCGCCGCTTTCGGAGAAAGGTGCATCAAACTTGCAACTGATTGATAGATGCGATTTCCTTCCCGGTTGATTTCTTCCAAATCTTCTTCTTCCTTTTCGGGTTGAGGCTCTTCAATGGAATTTGTTTCTTCAATAAACTCTTCAAGTTCTACTGGCGAGTTTACAAATGGCGTAAGCTCTTCAGCGCTAACTTCAATTATTTCATCGTCCGTTACAGTAGAATCGGCAATTGGCTTCGCATCAAGTTCAGTTGCAGCCAGTTTATATTTTTTGATGTCATCGTCTGTTTTTTTGATGGAAAAAGCTGCAAAGCGATCTGCATTAGCCAAAGGTTCTGCTCCTGCATTCTCAAGCAAAGTTTGCTCAGCGCTGCTGATCAAGCTTTCAATCCGCTCTTTTTTCTTTCTCAACAAATCAATATGTGTGGTCAATGCGTAAGTAGTGTCGAACCCTTCAGCAACGATTTCCTGGATTTTTTTCAATGAGAATCCAATTTCTTTGAAAAATAAAATATGCTGGAGCAAACGCAAATCTGCATCATTATAATAGCGGTAACGATTAGAACCAATATTCGATGGTTTCAACAATCCAATGCTGTCGTAATGGTGAAGTGTGCGAACACTGACACCAGCAATTTTTGCCACTTCCTGTACTTTGTACATATGATCACCTCTTCTTCTAGATTAGACTATGACGCACCGTTAGTGTCAATAGATTTCGAGCAATTTCATAGAAATGGCTATTTGTTCACATCAAAATGTCCAAACGCTTATGAAAAGCAGGGCTATTCACATAACAGTAAAATAAAAGAAAATTTTGAATTTTAGCTGTAAAGGGGTAGGATTCTCCTGTACCTTATGAAATAATGATAATGAAAGCGGTTACATATATTTGCAGCGGAGGGGATATGAATATGAAATTGGTTAACTTTATCAATGGAAAATGGCAAGATCCACAAAATGCGAAATTTACGCCTGTATTAAATCCAGCGACAGGTGAGGAGTTAGCGCAGGTTCAGATGTCCACAAAAGCCGAAGTAGATGAAGCGGCTAAAGCGGCAAAGCTGGCGCAAAAAACATGGGCTAAGGTTCCTGCTCCTAAAAGAGCAGATTATTTATACGAAATTGGCCGTTTGATGAAAGAAAGAAAAGAACATCTGGCGCAAGTGCTCACCAAAGAGATGGGCAAGGTAATCGAAGAAGGACGCGGAGAAGTGCAAGAAGGAATTGATATGGCCTATTATATGGCAGGTGAGGGCCGGCGGATGTTTGGTGAAACCACGCCATCAGAGCTAGCCGATAAATTCGCGATGAGTGTTCGTGCCCCAATCGGCGTTGTGGGTCTCATTACTCCTTGGAATTTCCCTGTAGCCATTGCCACATGGAAATCTTTTCCTGCCATCGTCGGAGGAAATACGTTCTTATGGAAGCCCGCTACTGAAACGCCAATGATGGCTTATGAAATGGCGAAGATTTTTGAGGAAGTCGGACTTCCGGAAGGGGTTGCCAATATTGTCTTTGGCGCAGGTTCCGAGGTTGGTACGGCAATGATCGAACATCCGGATATTCGGGTTATTTCATTTACCGGGTCTACGGATACAGGGCGGCAAGTAGCAGAAATGGGCGGACGCCATCTGAAGAAAGTGTCTCTAGAAATGGGTGGAAAGAACGCCGTGATTGTTATGGAAGATGCAGACCTTGATCTGGCAGTTGAAGGGATATTGTGGAGTGCTTTCGGAACTGCTGGCCAGCGATGCACGGCCTGCAGCAGGGTGATTGTCCATAAAGATGCAAAAGAAGAACTGCAAAAACGTCTTTTGGAAAAAATGGAAACATTGACGATTGGTGATGGAATAGATGAATCCGTAAAAGTAGGGCCGGTGATCAATCAAAAAGCGTTGGAGAAAATCCATTCTTATGTAGAAATCGGGCAACAGGAAGGGGCAACGCTGCTTGTCGGAGGAGAAACGCTAAAAGGCGGGACTTACGATAAAGGGAACTATTACGCACCGACATTGTTTACAGGCGTGACGCCTGAAATGCGCATCGCCCAAGAAGAAATTTTCGGACCGGTCGTTTCCATAATTGAAGTTGATGGATTCGATGAAGCGATCGAAGTGAATAACGGCGTTATTTACGGGCTGTCCAGTTCCATTTATACGGCAGATGTCAATCGGGTCTTTAAAGCGCAGCGTGACCTGGATACGGGCATCGTCTACATTAACGCAGGGACAACCGGCGCTGAAATCCACTTGCCGTTCGGAGGCACGAAAGGAACAGGCAATGGCCACCGCGATTCGGGGGTCGCAGCTCTAGACGTGTTTACGGAATGGAAGAGCATCTATGTCGACTACAGCGGAAATTGCAGCGTGCACAAATTGATAATGATATCTGAATCCGGAAAGGGGAATGACGATGAAAATCGCAGTATTGGGTGCAGGGTTGATGGGGAAACAAGCAGCAGGAGATTTGATTGCCAATGAAAAAGTGGAAAAAGTGTATTTAGCTGATTTGAATGTAGCGCAGGCTGATTTGTTCGTTGAACATTTAGGCAGCGCGAAACTCGAAGCTATTTATCTTGATGCTAATGATGATGAGGCTCTGAAAGCTGTCATTTCGAAAGCGGATGTCGTCATCAATGCGCTGTTTTATACGTTTAATGAAAAAGTCGCGCGCTTGGCAATCGAATGTGGTGTGCATTCAGTCGATTTAGGCGGACATATTGGCGGCGCAACAGACGCAGTGCTAAGTATGCACGAAGAAGCGGAAAACAAAGGTGTGACACTGATTCCGGATTTAGGCGTAGCTCCCGGAATGATTAATATCCTGAGTGGATACGGGGCAAGCAAACTTGACCAAGTTCAAGACATCAAGTTGTATGTAGGTGGAATACCGGTAGATCCGGAACCGCCGCTTGAATACAATCATGTTTTTTCACTGGATGGCGTATTTGACCATTATACCGATCCTTCTCACGTCATTCGCCGTGGCGAACTGCTGGAAGTGGATTCATTATCTGAAATCGAACATATCGAATTTGAAGGTTTTGGCGAACTCGAAGCATTCCACACTTCCGGAGGAACTTCGACATTGACCGAAACTTTTGAAGACGTTGAAACATTGGAATACAAGACGCTTCGCTATAAAGGGCATGCAGAAAAATTCAAACTCCTCGTCGACTTAGGATTTACGGATCGTGATAAAACCGTTACCATTGCCGGAAACCAAATCAAGTTGAGAGATGTATTAAGGGAAGTCCTCACGCCGATTACAGAGCTTGGCGATAAACAGGATGCCGTGCTTCTACGGGTTCTGGTTTCCGGGCTGAAAAATGAGGAAACATTGACGTTTGAATACACAATGATTACGGTAAGAGATCAAGAAACAGGCGTGACGGCAATGGCTCGCGCTACTGCCTATACGATTTCAGCAGTTGCCCAGATGATCGGAGAGGGGATTATCGACAGAAAAGGTTCTTATCCGCCAGAACTTATTGTTCCGGGGGCTGAATACATCGAGGAAATGGCAAAGCGCGGTGTGGAAATCAAAGAAACGGTTCATCGTTCAGCTTATCAAAGCTGACGTATGGAAGGAGAGGGCTTTTGTGGATTTCGATTTTTCATCCGAACAAGTGTTATTGCGGCAAACCGTCCGAAAGTTTGTTGATGATGAAATTTTACCCCATATCGCTGAATGGGATACAGGCGGCGCATTCGATCCGGCAATTTGGAAGCGGCTTGCAGATCTTGGGCTGATGGGCGTATGCATCCCGGAAAAATACGGCGGCAGCGGAATGGATTATAATTCGCTGGCGATCGTTTGTGAAGAGCTTGAACGGGGAGATACTGCTTTCCGTACTGCAGTTTCTGTCCACACCGGCTTGAATTCCATGTCCCTTCTCCAATGGGGGACTGAAGAACAAAAAGAGCAGTTTTTGGTTCCACAGGCAAAAGGTGAAAAGATTGGGGCATTCGGTTTGACTGAGCCGGGAGGCGGGGTCGGACGTTTCAGCGCTTTCGACTACTGCTAAACGCGAAGGCGATGAATATGTCTTAAATGGCCAAAAAACCTGGATTTCTTTATGTGATGTGGCCGATCATTTTATCGTTTTCGCATATACCGATAAATCATTGAAGCATAAAGGAATCAGCGCTTTTATCGTCGAGCGTTCAAGAGAAGGGTTTTCATCAAAAGCGATCAAGGGAAAATACGGTATACGCTCGGGCAATACAGGGGAACTTTTCTTTGAAGATGTGCGAATTCCTGTCGGCAACCGCCTTGGCGAAGAAGGGGAAGGTTTTAAAATTGCCATGGCTTCATTGGATAATGGCCGCTTTACCGTCGCGGCAGGAGCTTGCGGCTTATTGATGGCATGCATTGAAGAAAGCGTGAAGTATTGCCAGTCGCGTTCGACATTCGGCAAGCCGATTGGTGAACATCAATTGGTCCAGCAAATGATTGCTAAAATGGAAGCTGGTTTTCAGATGAGCCGCTTACTCGTCTACAGAGCGGGTGAAATGAAGAACAAAGGAATCCGGAATACGCGAGAGACTTCACTCGCTAAGTGGCAGGCTTGTGATTTTGCCAATCAGGCAGCTGATGATGCTGTGCAGATCCATGGCGCATACGGCTATTCGGATGAATACCCGGTTGCTCGGTTCCTGCGAAATTCAAAAGCTCCGGTAATTTATGAAGGAACGCGTGAAATCCATACCTTAATGCAAGCGGATTACGTGCTCGGAAAGCGCGAAGACCGAAAACTGAATCAGATGCTGCCAGCTTGGCCATTTGAAGATTGAAAAAACCGGCCACTCGAATGGCCGGTTTTTCTTAAAATGCTTGTTCCTGCACTTTGGGGACAAGCATTTTTATATTTTGAGGCTGAATCTTTATTTCTAAAGGAGTTTTGAGATAAATCTCCCCGTCTGTATCCACATCCATATCCGTCTCTGTTTTGAGAACAATATCTTTCCCTTTGAAATGGGTGATATGCTCCAGTTCATCTGCAGTAATATCGGGTTGAGAAAGCGAGAACCATTCACGAATTGCTGCAATGGAGGATGTTTGAATGACAAAGATATCGAGCAGTCCATCTGTTGGATCGATCTCGGCTAAAGGAAACGCATGGGTGCCGATGGATTTACCATTCATGACTAAAACGAGAACTGCATTTTCGCTGTAGTGGATACCGTCAATTTCCAAATTGACTACAAAACTTTCAGCTTGTCTCATCATTTGCAAGGCACTCATGAAATAGCTAAGTTTTCCATAGCGTTCTTTTAAATTTGGATCAATATTCGATGAAGCGTCAGTGATCAAGCCGATGCCCGCAAAATTCAAAAACGAATGATTGTTGGCTAAAGCGATATCCACGTTCTTAATTTCCCCATCAGCTAAAGCTTGCGCAGCTTCATCAAGTGCAAGTGGAATATCCAATGTGCGCGCAAAGTCATTGCATGTCCCTCCAGGCAAAATTCCCAAAATCGGCGCATTTTCGAGATAGCAGAGGGCCTGGACAGCAGAATGTACAGTGCCGTCGCCGCCTGCGACGAAAAGCACATCGGCAGAATCTGCATGCCTGATGCAGGCTTCTTCAAATTCTTCTTTTGTTTCAGTTTGGACTAAGATCAGATTCTTGGATGCTTTAGCAAGTGGGCCGATAACCAACGGCAAAATTTCCTGGTTCGTGGACGCTCCAGCCGCCCCGTTATACAATAAAACCGAACGTTCAAATCTCGGCATTTCGTTTCCTCCTAATTGGCTTCCTGATATAGTGATGACAGAATGGAAGTTATCAGCTGATTACTAGGTAACATCCTTTAATGGAAAAGCGGATTGCCGCAATGATTACATACTGTCTTTATAGAATGTTTTCCACTAACCAGGAAATCATAAACTCAAGCCTCTGTATTCAATTCAATGGAAAGAAGGAATTCAAATGACTGAAAAACTATATTATCAGGACCCGGAAATGAAAAAGGCAATTGTAAGAGTGAATAGGAATGGCCAAAACAGTGTTGGCTTTTATGCAGTTCTGGACCAGACCTGCTTTTATCCTGAAGGCGGCGGCCAGCCTGCAGACACAGGCAGAATCGGAGAAGTTCAAGTAACGAATGTCCAAACCCTAGACGGAGAAATTCTCCATTACACCGAGTCCCCAGTTCCACCCGGCCAGTACGAAGCTGAAATTGATTGGAAAAGAAGATTTGACCATATGCAGCAGCATGCTGGGCAACATGTACTGAGTGCGATTTTTGATGATTTCCATCAGATGAAAACAACCAGTTTTCATCTTGGGGAAGAGCGGTGTCCATTGATTTGAATACGCCTTCCATTGATGCGGTGACTCTTGAGGCAGTTGAAAAGAAAGCGAATGATGTGATTCGCCGGCATCTGCCAATTGAAACCGAGTGGGTGACACAAGAGCAGTCCCAAGGAATGAACTTGCGGAAACCGCCCGCTGTGGAGGGCGATATCCGATTAGTGTCTATCGATGGAGTGGATTTGAATGCATGTGGAGGAACCCATCCGAAAAACACAGCGGATATCGGACTGATTAAAATTATTAGCAATGAAAAAGCAAAAGGCGGAACGAGAATTTACTTTTTATGCGGATATCGGGCAATGGATTATTTCCGGCTATTGGCCGCTACAACGGACGAATTGGTCAAACAGATGAATGCACCGGTTGCGGAATTAGGAAATGCGGCCTCGGAATTATTAAAAGAAAAAGCGGCAAACGAGAAAAAGATGAAGGAGCTGCAGCAACAGCTCCTTGAAAAAGAAGCCGAAAGCTTGGCTTCTGAAACCGGAACAGTTATCGAACAAATTTTTCATGGACGTCCCATCAAAGAAATTCAGCAACTGGCCCGTCTGGTTAGTGCACAAAATCCAGACGCCTATCTCTTATTCATTTCTATAGACGGAGAAGATGTCCGTTTTGTCGGTGCAAAAGGAGAGAATGCGGAAGGCAATATGAAAGGAATTTTACCTGAGTTATTGGCGTTGACGGATGGGAAAGGCGGAGGAAACGCGGATTTGTGCAAGGCGGCGGTAAATCCGCAGAATCCCCGCAAGTGTTTATGGAGACATTCCGAAAGGCTCTCAAAATTAAATAAAGAATTTTGTAACTTTTTTACCGAACTTCTGTCTAATGGATAAAGGCGGATGAAAGGGCGGGGTTAAGATGAAGAAAAGGAGTGCGTGGTTAATCGCAGCAGCGGCAGTTGCGATTATTGGATTGGCTGTCGCTTTTATGATGGATAAAGTGACAGTCAGTGCCTCTTCGATTGCTTTGGCTGACCAAGGATGGAAGGCGAATTTTTCTTCGCCGCTGAATCCGGATGCGATTGAAAAAGGTGATTTGTACTTGACGGATTCGAGTGGAGAGCCGGTCGATGCAGAAATGACGCTTCTTAAAAATGGCAAGACGATTGAAATTCCTTTGCTGGCAACAGGAGAATACAAGCTCCATATCAAAAAAACTGCGGTTAGAGGAAGCTTATTAAAGAGTTTGGCTCTGTCAGAAATTTCTTTTGTCGTGCAGGAAGAATTGAAGAACCTTTCAAATGAAGATGAATTGAAAGCGTATTTTGCCCGGTTGCTTGAATTGCAGCAACAAAGTGATGGAAGTACTACTAGCGGTGCAACTGACTCCATGGCTACCGAAGAATCCAGCTCGTCAGATGCTGCCGGCGGCGAGAGCGGGGATTTTTCATCTACGAACAATCAAGTAGAAGGGGTAGATGAGGCAGATCTTGTGAAAACGGACGGTTCTTTCGTTTATTCAATCAGCGATTCATCAGTAGTGATATCGGATGTCAGAAATCCGGCAGAAATGAGCGTAGCAGCCAAACTCCTGTTTAAGAAGGATATGTATCCCCAGCAATTGTTTTTGTCCGAAAACACGCTTGTCGTATTGGGGAGTCAGTATTCCGTTTTGCCGACCGAAGGCAAAATCAATGATTATCAACCACATATCGGCCTGACTTCTGTCTATCTGTATGATATTGAAAATCCCGCATCTCCGCAGTTGATTCGTGAATTCGGAACTGAAGGCAACCTGAACGGCGCGCGGTTGACAGGAGCGATGCTGTATTTTGTAACGAATGTCTATCCGGATTATTGGATCATGGAAGAGCAGAAAGATCCGGAATTGCGTCCTCACCATTACGATTCCAATAATGGTGAGGAATTGCAGCCATTGCCTTATGAAAATTTATCCATCCTTCCAGGGACGATGGAAGGCAATTACAGTCTCATAACCGCGATTGATTTAACGGACCCAACCGAAAACTCTATTTCAACCGAAGGCTATTTGGGCGGAAGTGAACAGATGTACATGAATGCCGAAAATCTCTATATTACGGCTTCCGTTTATATGCCGATCGATGAAGCAGAACAAGACGATGGCCCGGATATGTCCGTATGGCAGCCTCAATCAGCCAATACGGAAATCTTCAAATTTCATCTAGAAGGAGAAAGCGTGGAATTTGTTGCTTCCAATGAAGTTGCAGGAACGTTGCTGAATCAATTTTCAATGGATGAGTACAATGGCTATTTCCGGGTGGTCACGACGGAAGGATTTGCCTGGGATGAGGCAGCACCTTCTAAAAATCACTTATTCGTATTGGACGGAGGCATGAAGCAAATTGGATCTGTAGAGGATTTGGCACAAGGGGAACGAATCTACTCGGCCCGTTTCATGGGAGATAAAGCGTATATGGTCACATTTAAAGAAACGGATCCTTTATTCGTCATTGATGTATCAGCCCCGTCTTCACCTAAAGTGCTAGGAGAATTGAAAATTCCTGGATTTTCAAACTATCTTCACCCCTTGGATGAAAATCATTTAATTGGCTTCGGCTATGACACAAAACTCGAACCGGTCAAAGGCGAAGAGCCGAGAGTTGTAACCGGCGGCATGAAGATTTCTTTATTCGACGTCAGCGACTTCAGCAATCCGTTGGAAAAAGATACGGAAATCATTGGCGGTCCGGGAACGTATTCGCCCTTGCAATACGACCATAAAGCCTTATTTACCCATACAGCATCGAATCTTTACGGCTTCCCGGTTGCAGCGTATACAGAAGGCGAAAACGACTCTATTCGATACCAAGGTTCGGGAGCCATGCTCTTTACCATCACACCAGAAGGAATTGAAAAAGCGGCCGATTTGATAAAAGATTCTACGATGCAATATGAAGATTGGGAAACGAGCGTCCAACGACTTCTTTATGTTGATGACAGCTTGTACACAATCGCGAATAGTGAAATCACTAGCTACGGGTTGAATGATTTCAAACTGATCCAAACTTTAAGCTACAAATAAGCGGCACGGGGAAGAAAAGATCTTCCCCGTGCTTTTTTTGACGTTTTTTTTTATTCGAAATAGGGAAGAAGTGAAGTATTCTGAAAAATGGAGGGATATGGATGAAAGCAGTAACGTTTCAAGGCGTCAAGGATATGAGAGTCAAGAATGTGAAAGACCCGGAGCTTTTGAAAAAAGACGATATCATTGTGAAAATCACTTCTACAGCGATTTGCGGTTCGGATTTGCATATGTACCAAGGAGCATTGCCTGCCAGAAAAGATTACGTCATCGGACACGAACCGATGGGGATTGTTGAAGAAGTCGGACCTGAAGTCACGAAAGTGAAAAAAGGCGACCGCATTGTTCTGCCATTTAACGTAAGTTGCGGGCAGTGCCATTATTGCACCCATGACATGGAAAGCCAATGTGATAATTCTAACGGCAATCCGCATTTCGATACAGGCGGCTATTTCGGCTTTACAGAACGCTACGGGGATTATCAAGGCGGACAAGCTGAGTACTTGCGAGTTCCTTATGGAAACTTCCTGCCATTCGTCATTCCGGAATCTTCAGAGTTAGAAGATGAATCTGTCTTGTTCTTGTCGGATGTATTGCCGACAGCTTGGTGGAGTGTTGAACATTCAGGCGTTAAACCAGGCGATACAGTAGTCGTACTTGGCTGCGGACCGATTGGTTTAATGACTCAAAAATTCGCGTGGATGAAAGGCGCGAAGCGTGTTATTGCCGTGGATGAAATTCCATATCGCATGCAAAAGGCGAAAGAAATGAACAACGTAGAAGTTTTCGACTTTTCGCAGCACGATAATATGGGTGCTTATATCCATGAAATTACAAGTGGTGGAGCCCATGTCGTGATTGATTGTGTCGGAATGGATGGGAAGAAGTCACCGGCAGAAGCAGTCCAGCAGAAATTGAAATTGCAAGGCGGTACGTTAAGTGCGATTGATATCGCAAAAGATGCAGTAAGCAAATTCGGTACGATTCAATTGACTGGCGTTTATGGCTTAAATTATAATATGTTCCCGCTTGGCAATATTTTCGAGCGTAATGTTACGATGAAAATGGGACAAGCACCAGTCGTTCACTTAATGCCAATGCTTTACGAGAAAATTGAGAACGGGGAATTTGATCCTCGAGAAATCATTTCTCATATTATGCCGCTTGAAAAAGCGAGCGAAGCTTATCAGATTTTCAATGACCACACAGATGATTGCACAAAAGTTATTTTGAAACCTTAAAAGTGAATAATGGGAATACAAAGTATAAACGCCTCTGGCTTAAGAGGCGTTTATATTTTTGCGTTAATGCGTTATGATGAATTGTGAAATGTAAGGAGGGAAAGCATGTGGCTGAAATTGGAGAAACAAGGCGCGAGCTTGCCCTGGATTGTTTTTTATTGGCTGGTAAGATTTTGATGGAAAACGGTGCAGAAACTTACCGTGTGGAAGACACGATGATCCGGATGGCAATTTCACAAAAGATGACACATTCGCATTGTTTTGTTACACCAACGGGGATCATGTTTTCGCCAACGGAAGAAATGGCTACCCGTTTTGTCCGCATCAATGACCGGCAAACAGACTTGGAGCGGGTGGCATTAGTCAACGCTGTTTCGCGTCGGTTGGTGGCTGGAGAATATACCTTGCAAAAAGCTTATGAAGAATTGCAAGTGATCGATCAGACAAATTATAAATTTCATATATGGCTGCAAATCCTTGCGGCTGCCATGGCAAGCGGCTGTTTTCTCATATTGCTTGGCGGCAGCTGGAGCGATTTGCCATTCGCTTTTGTATTTGGAGGAACGGGTTTTATCATAGTTGAAACGATTTTAATCCAAACCCGTGTCAAGTTCTTTGCGGAATTTATCGGAGCATTGGCAATCGGAATTCTCGCGTTGCTCGCGGTCTATTCGGGCTATGGAACTGATCTCGATACCATCATTATCGGCTCAATCATGCCGCTGGTGCCAGGGCTATTGATCACGAATGCCGTCCGCGATTTGATGGCCGGCCATTTTGTTTCGGGGCTTTCAAAAGGAGCGGAAGCTTTTCTGACGGCTTTTGCGATAGGTGCCGGAATTGCTTTGGTGCTGTCATTTTAAAGGAGGGATTGGATGAATTGGCCATTAGAAGCGTTTCTTAGTTTTTTAGCAGCAGGCTCATTTGGCGTTATTTTCAATACACCTCGAAAAACTTTGCTCAGCTGCGGGCTGGTGGGTATGACCGGATGGCTGATTTACCGGAGCTATGTATTGGTGTTGGACGATACCACGCAAGCATCTTTTGCCGGAGCTTTTGGGGTGGCGTTAGTTGCCCACTTATTGGCTAAAAAGTTCAAGATGCCGATGATCATTTTCAGTGTTGCGGGCATCATTCCGTTAGTTCCAGGAAGCAAAGCTTATAATGCAATGCGTAATATTGTAGAGAATAATTACTTGGAAGCCATCACTTACGCTTCTGAAGCTTTGATGATTTCAGGTGCGGTCGCAATGGGACTGGTATTTGCAGAAGTCTTGATGCAGCTCTTTTTCAAGCGGCAAGCGAAACGCATCCAAAGAAAAATCGGCATGACCCAAAACTGATGTTTTGGACATGCCGATTTTTTATAGTTATAGGTGTTTTGGAAGTGGAATGTGGCCGCTTCCGCTTTTCGATGTCCAGCTGCGGTGCCTAGCTTCTCGAGGTCTTAAGTCAGCCCACTACGGAATTCAGGATTTCCTTCGTGTTCTGCCTTAAGCTTGTCGAAGCTAAACAGGCACCTCCGCTTTTCTACACTAATTCAACCATTTCTCCAACTCTTTTGCTTCCATTGGGTGCCCGGTGATGAAGCCTTGGATCATGTCGCAGTTCATGGCACGTAAAAGTTCCAGTTGTTCATTGGTCTCGACGCCTTCGGCAATGACTTGGAAGTCCAGACTCTTGCCGAATTGGATCATGCCTTTAATCATTTTCTGCATTTTTTCTTGTTTCGTGATGGACTGGATAATGGTCCGGTCGATCTTCAAGCTTGAGATCGGCAACATCAGCATATAGCGGAATGATGCATAACCCGTTCCAAAATCATCAAGGGCGAACGAAATTCCTGCCTGGTTTAATTGTTTCATCTGTTTGATGATGGAACGCTCTGCTTCTGCTTCCAGTGCAAATTTCTCAGTGATTTCGATGGTCAAAGCACTTGGATCACAGCTATTCAACTGGATTTGTTCCAAGAATGATTTTGCCATATCCTTATCGCGGAATTCCCGGATAGACGAGTTGATGCTGACGTTCATGTGGATGCCGCGGGAGTTCCATTCTTTTATCTGGGCGCAAACCGTTTCGAGAACAAACATGCCGATTTCATGGATCATGCCATTTTCTTCGGCAATCGGAATCAGTTCTTCCGGAGTTACGATGCCCACTTCAGAATCTTCCCAGCGCACCAAAGCTTCGACGCGCTCGACGATCCCCGTGCTCAAATTGACTTGCGGCTGGTACATTAAATGCAAGTTGTGGCGGTCTAATGCATGGATTAGGCGTTTTTCAATCAAGGATTTGCGGTTCAACCGTTCATGGTCGTCGGAAGTCAATGCTGAAATCGCACTGCCGCCGCGCTCTTTTACTTTTTTAATGGTAACATGAGAAGCTTTGATCAAGTGGACAAAGGATTGCTGGTCTTCCGGATAACGGGTAATGGCACCGCTCACTGTCAACGGAATCGCAGTTCCTTGGATATAGATCGGGTGCTGCTGCAAATAATGCAGGAAGCCTTCGATAAACCAATTGCTAAGAGGCGTAATCAACGCGAATTCATGCAATCCTGCACGCGTAATGATCGAATCCGAAAAATACATGCGCAGGCGTTTTGTAAATTCAGTCAATAATTCGTTTTCGGTATCTGTATCGGAAACGTCGCGCAATGTATAAAAACGGTCAATATCAAAGAAGACGAATGAAAAATGCTTTCCTTCTTTAATATGGTCATTGACTACTTGTTCAAGGCGATGGCGGTTTTCAAGTCCGGTAATCGGATCAATGAAGGCAATTTCTTCTAAATGGTGCTGCGCTTTTTTAGCAGCAGTGATGTCTTTTTCCAAGAAGATGTAATACGTATCGTCCCCTTTTAAATCCATCGGAATCGCTGTTAATTCCACCCAATATTCTTCGCCGTCTTTTTTCAATTTCTTGGCTTGGCCATTCCATACTTTGCCGCTTCTTAACGTGCTGATCAAGTTTTCAACGAAATTCACATCGTCGCTTTCTTCGCCGAACATTTGCCAGATGGGTTTGCCGAGAATCCGTTTCGGCGTCCATTTGCTTAATTTCAGGAATAACGGATTGGCATAAGTAATCAAGAATTCTTCATCAAAATACAACAACATGAATGAAGCATCCAACCCATCGCGCAGGCTGTTCAATTCGCGGCTAGCCGATATTTCTTCCGTGGATTCATCCACTTCAAATATGGACATTACAAATCGCTCATCGCCGGAAGCAAAAGCTTTGGTCACAATTGTCGTATACGTACGTGTTCCATCTCCAAGGCCAACTTCTATCTCTTCGAAACGGATCGGCTCTTTGCTATGTATGATGTTTTCCCATGTTTGTTTGTAAAGAGCTGCTTTTTCGGGATTCATATAAGGATATAATGTACCTTTAATCGTTTCAGGTTCTAATTGAAATACACGCTCCGCATGACGGTTGCACCATACCACAAGTCCGTCTTTATCCATGATGATGATGGGAAAAGGGATATGGTTAAAAACCAGGTTGTCGGAAAGTATTTGTTGCAATTCGCTCATGCCATGACGCTCCTTCTCGTAAGTCTACCTTCATTATAGAGAAGAAAAGGACTATCGTCATCCTTTTCCCAATTTTTGTATCAATTATTTTACTATACATTAACTATATTTATTGTAGCAATCATGAGAGAATGGGGGAAGAAAAAATGAAAAATTTGAAAGAAGTGAGATAATTCATGAGAAAAGTTGCCATTTTGTTAATTTTATTTATTTCCCTCGTGCCATTTACTGTGATGGCGCACACCACGTTGACTGAATCCAATCCATCCGAAGGGGAAGTATTGTCTACTAAGCCAGAAAATATTGAACTGGAATTCGGAACAGTGATCGAAGAAGGCAGTTCCATGACGTTAAGCGGGCCAGAAGCTTCCATTGAGTTAGGTGAAATCACCGTATCTGATAATATTATGACCGGTGAAGTAACGAACGAACTGCCAAATGGCCAATACATCATCGACTGGAAAATCATCGGTGAAGACGGACATCCGATTGAAGGGCAAATTCTTTTTGGTGTAGATGTTGAAGCTCCTCAAGAAGAAGTTGCAGAAGAACCGGCTGAAGAAGAACCGGCAATTGAAGAAGAGTCTGATGAAACGGCAGAAAATGAAACGGCAGAAGCTGCCGAAACCGCACAAAGCGAGGAAGAAAACAGCAACGTATGGGTGACTGTATTGATTGTTGCTGCCATTATTTTAGTCGCGGCGGGAATGGTTAAGCTCATGAAGAACAAACGATGATCGCTTTTACGGCTTTGTCCGATGTTTTCGTCTACATCGCATTTTCATATCTGGCAGGTTCGGTTGTTTTGAAGTTCGTACCGATTTCGAAAAAGCCGGTTCTCCGTGAATCGAAAGTTCTTGAACTATTGAGCGTAGCTGCCATTGCCTTGTTTTCCTTGGCACCGGTCATCGAATTGACGAACTTCCTTGCAGACGACCAAAGTTGGTTTGCTGTTTTCTTTAAGGTGCTAGTGGATTACCGGACTGGCCATGGCTGGATCGTGACGGGATTATTCTGCATCATTTTAGCAGCAGCAACCTTGCTCAATTTTTCAAAACATATCACCGTGTATTTTTTAGGCGTCCTTATATTAGCGGTCGGCTACTTCAGCCATGTTTCGACCTTGAATTTATGGGGAGGATTTGCGAGCCATACGATCCATTTTCTCGCGATGGCCGTTTGGACAGGAATTTTGCTGCATGTTTCGTGGTTTGCGGAAAGCAAAACGGAATGGCGAAGTTTTCTTTCGTGGTTTACGCCGTTTGCCATCGCTTGTGTCGCCGTCTTGTTTGCGAGCGGCGTTGCGATCATGTTGTTTTTCGTAGAACCTTCGCAATATGCCCGCTCCTGGGTATTGCCTTATGGCCAGCTCTTGTTGCTGAAGCATTTGAGCATCGTGCCGCTGCTCGCAGCAGCAGCGATCAATGCCTTCTTGAATAAACGAAAATATTATGAACGGGCGTGGCTCCGCGCAGAAAGCGGCCTATTGCTTCTCGTTTTTCTATTTACGGCATTCATGAGCAAGCAAGCACCGCCGCATAATATCAATAACACATTCAGATCGGAAGGGCCGGCGCCATTTGTAGAAATGTTGAAAGGTCCCCTTTATATCCCGATCGATGGAAGCTGGGATGCCTCCATTAACGGCATTTTATTTATTGTACTGGGGCTGCTGCTGCTTGCCATGATGGTCATTGGCTACAAGCGCGCATTATCGCCTTGGCTATCAATTTTATGCGGAAGCGGATTTATCATTGCATCTTATATCGGTTTAATGTTAAATATGTCTTATTGAAAAAACAATGCAGCGCCTATCTGCGTCTATGAGAATCAGTGAAGCCGTATTGGAATTTAGTCAATGAAAACTGGAACCAATCTCCCGGGATTGGTTTTTCATATGGAAAGGAGCGATTTGATGGAACGTTTGAAAGGGATTGCCATGATTTTATCGGGGGCTATGCTGTGGGGTGCGACAGGCCCTCTAATGGAGTGGACAATGGCAGAGTTCGGCATATCAGTTTCGTTCTTACTGACCATTCGGCTGACCGTAGCGGGATTGCTCCTATTGCTTTTCCTGAAGCTGAAAAAAGTTAGGATAACAGCTATTTTCACGGGAAAGATCTGGATAATGCCTTTGATCATCTTTGCGTTATTCGGTATGCTCGGTGTGCAATTTAGTTTTGTTGCAGCCATAGAAGCGAGCGATGCGGTAGTTGCGACCTTGCTGCAGTTTCTGGCGCCCATTTACATTATCCTCTTCATTTCACTGCGCCAACGGAAATGGCCGCCGGTTTACCAAGTGGTTGGGATGATCGGAACTTTAGCCGGGCTGTTTCTGCTTTTGACAAACGGCAAGCCGACGCAATTGATCATTAGCAGTGAAGCTTTATTCTGGGGAATTCTTGTAGGGCTGACTTTTGCATTCTATACGCTGTATCCGGCCAGATTGATGCAGGAATGGGGAGTGCTGCTCGTAGTTGGCTGGTCGATGTTATTTGGCGGGATTTTTCTCGGCTTGGCGAATCCGATTTTTCTTTCGGACGAATGGCCGAAACTGTCACAGGGTGGACTGGTTCTCGCAATCTGTACCATCATCATTATCGGCACGATTGCTTTTGTGCTGTTCTTGAGCAGCATGCGCTATATCACAGCCGTTGAGACGAGCATTCTTTCTTCGTTCGAACCGCTGACAGCAATGGTGATCTCAGTCTTTTGGTTCAATCAATTATTGGAGCCGCTCCAACTTGCCGGGGCGCTTGTCATGCTTGTTTTCGTCACTTGGCTGTCACTCGCAGGGGAGAAGAAAACAAAAAAAGCATAAAGCTCCATGCATGGACGTTTACATAAGCTTAGACCAAAAGGTGATGCAAAAAATGCATCACCTTTTTCATTTTCTAATGACTTTTGCTACCTGTTGTCAGAAAACTGTGGCATAATAGTCAACAAAAGATTCGTGTTTCGAAATGTTTAGGGGGCCACACCAATGAAGACTGTATTTGCATATGCTAAACCCTATAAGATCCCCATAATTTTTGCGTTGTTTCTTATGTTGCTTGAACTCACAGTTGAGTTGATGCAGCCGCTCGTCATCGCCAAAATCATCGACGATGGGATTCTGGAAGGAGACCAGGACCGGATCGTCCAATATGGAATTGTTCTGATGGTTCTTTCATTTATTGCCTTGCTGTCAGGCATCGTGAATTCCTACTACGCTGCGCATGTCTCCCAAAGTTTTTCATTTGATCTTCGCAAAGCCGTGTATGGCAAGATTCAATCTTTTTCGCTTGCGACATTCAATAAGTTTCCGGCTTCCGGGTTGATTACCCGCTTGACGAGCGATGTGACGCTCGTCCAGCAGATCCTGTTCATGGGACTGCGCATCATGCTGCGTGCTCCGCTCCTGGTAATTGGCAGTATGATCATGGCGCTGGTGGTCAATGCGAAGCTTGCGGTTTACTTAGTTCTCGTGTTCCCATTCCTATTGGCATTCCTCTATTTCATGGTATTAAAAGGCGTCCGCTATTTCAGCTTTGTCCAACAGCGGCTGGATCGCCTGAACCGGATGATCCAAGAAAATCTCCAGGCTGTTCGCTTGATCAAAGCGTATCTCCGCGGCAGGTACGAATCGAACCGCTTTTCTGAAGTGGCCGATTCCTTGAAAATAGATACAGTCAAAGCATTCCGGATCATGGAAACAATTTTGCCGATTTTACTATTTGGCATGAACGTGTCGCTGCTTGCCGTTTTATGGTTCGGTGCTTCACAAATACAGGCAAACGGCGCCCAGATTGGCGAGCTGGTGGCGATTGTCAACTACGCAATGCGCATGACCGGGGCATTTTCCATGTTCTCCTTCATCATTATGGCTTTTGCCCGTTCAAAGGCTTCATCTGAACGGATTGAAGAGATTTTATTGGCTGAAAATGTTTTGGAAAAGGACGGCCAAGGAAAGCAGGCGGCTGTCGAAGACGGAACAGTCGTTTTTGAAAATGTTTCATTCTCCTATCCGGGAACTGCCGCCCACGTGTTAAAAGACATTTCGTTTGAAATAAAACCAAACGAGAAATTGGCGATCATGGGTGCGACAGGTTCAGGGAAATCCTCATTGCTTCAGCTTATTCCGCGTTTTTACGACGCGACTGAAGGCAGCGTGCGGATACATGGCATAGATGTCCAAGAATGGTCATTGCCCGCTGCGCAAAAGCATCGGGATTGTCCCGCAGCAATCGCTTCTGTTCACGGGAACGATTTCAGATAACCTTTCTTGGGGCAAAGACAAGGCTGCGCAAGATGAACTCGAAGATGCGGCCATTAAAGCACAAATCCATGATACGGTAGAACATTTCCCGAAAGCTTACGATACAAGGGTCGGACAAAAAGGCGTCAATTTATCCGGCGGCCAAAAGCAGCGGCTATCGATTGCCCGTGCGCTCGTGCGGGAACCGTCCATCCTGATTTTAGATGACAGTACAAGCGCCTTGGATGTGAAAACGGAAGCCGCTCTCTGGGAAGAACTGGACCGTGAGCGTGCGACGATGCTTGTAGTCACCCAGAAAATCCGCACGGCCATGAAAGCGGACCGGATTCTGCTGCTGGAAGAAGGCGAGATTTCAGCTTATGGGACTCATCAAGAGCTGTTGGAAAAATCCGCTTTATACAGACAGATAGCCTTGTCACAACAGGAAGAAGAGGTGGATGAATATGTTTGATGCCATCCGGCGCCCTTTTGGATATGAACCGATCATCAGAAAAGAGGATTTAAAAAAGAAAGACAATAAAAAGACGGAACGCGCAAACAATTGGAAATCAACGCTTCTGCGCATCTGGAAACTCGTGGACGAACACCGCCTCCTATTGATTGCCGTATTATCATTGGTCTTCGTGAGTTCGGCACTGGCTCTATTGGGGCCATTTCTGATCGGCCATATTATAGACCAGTATATTGTGCCGGAAGCTTTTGACGGGATGGGAATTATTATTGCCTGGCTGATAGTAGTGTACATTGGCCATTCTATTTCCTTGTATTTGCAGAATTACTGGATGGTCGGCATTGCTCAACAAGTCATTTACCGGATGCGTACCGGTTTATTCGAACATCTTCAGCGCTTGCCGGTATCTTTTTTCGATAAACGGCAGCACGGTGAATTGATGAGCCGGATGACCAATGACATCGAAAACGTATCTTCTACTTTAAACAGCTCGTTTATCCAAGTATTTTCGAGCCTGCTGACTTTGACCGGAACAGTTGTGGTCATGTTATGGCTTAGCCCTTTGCTTACCGTGTTGACGCTCATTATCATTCCGTTGATGTATGTTTCCATGCAATGGATTACGAAACGCACAGGCCGCCTTTATAAAGAACAGCAGCATGCCATCGGCGAATTGAACGGGATGATCGAAGAAACCATCTCGGGGCAGAAAATCGTAAAAGCTTTTTCCCAGGAACCGAGAGTGATGGAGGAGTTCTTGGAAAAAGCGAACGCTTGCGCAAGACCGGTTTTTGGGCCTGGACCTATTCCGGTTTCATTCCAAAGGTGATGAACTTTCTTAACAACGCGAGTTTTGCAATCGTAGCTGGAGTGGGTGGGATATTAGCCCTTAACGGCAGCGTTTCGATCGGTGTGATTGTCATCTTTACGGAGTATGCACGGCAATTTACGCGTCCACTTAACGATTTGGCAAACCAGTTCAATACGGTATTGTCAGCCATTGCTGGAGCAGAACGTGTTTTTGCCGTCATGGAAGAAACGGAAGAAAAAGACGGTCAAGTGTTGAATGCCGAGAAAGAATTGCAAGGCTATGTGGAGTTCGATAAGGTTTCTTTTAAATACGAAGGGGCGGAAGAGGATTGGACCATCCGTGATGTCAGTTTTAGTGTGGGGATTGGCCAAACAGCCGCTTTGGTCGGCGCTACCGGTGCCGGCAAAACGACGATCATGCAATTATTGGCAAGATTCTATGATGCCAATGAAGGTGAGATCCGTCTTGACGGCACCCCGATTGCGTCAATGCCGAGAGAAACATTGCGGAAGCAAATCGCTTTTGTCCTGCAAGATCCTTTTTTATTCGAAGCCAGTGTTTATGAAAACATCCGGTACGGGCGGCTGGACGCGACTGATGAAGAAGTAAGGGCAGCGGCAGAAAAAGCCAATGCCCATGAGTTCATCGGAAAACTCCCAGACGGCTATGAAACGATTCTCAAAGGAGACGGCTCGATGATTAGCCAAGGGCAGAAGCAATTGCTGTCGATAGCCCGTGCGCTGATCGCCGATCCGGTTATCCTCCTTTTAGACGAAGCGACCAGCAGCATTGATACCGTCACCGAATTGAAAATCCAAGAAGCGCTTGAACGCTTGATGGTCGGCAGAACCAGCTTTGTCATTGCCCATCGGTTGAATACGGTCCGAAAAGCCGATGTTGTATTCGTGATGGAAATGGGCCAGTTGGTTGAGTCAGGCACGCAACAGCAGCTTCTTGAAAAAGGCGGAATTTACGCGAACATGCTCGCAGATGCAAAATTATAAAATGAAAAGGGTTGTCCCAAATTGCTTTTGGGACAACCCTTTTTTAATGAGTTTGGATGGCGGATCGCGGTTTGAAACGGCCGATCAGGATTTCTCCAAGTGGGATGGTTTTGGGAATAAGGATGGACAACACAATCGGAACCATCAATCCGAAGAAAGAATACGTAAAGACATTGTATGGCAAGAAATCTTCTACCATAAAGCCGATGAAGATATGCAAGTACATAATCGAAATCGAATGCGCTTCAATTCTTTCAAACCAAGGCATCCGAATAATCGGTGTGACTTTTTGAAAAAAGCCGATGATGACGGCAGTAAACGCCAATGGAATGACTAAATCCAGAACAGCATGGTCATAGCGGAGAAATTTCATGCTCAAATGATAATCGATCCACCCCATTTCATCAGCACGGAATGCCATAAAGGCGACAGCTGCAGCGGCAGCAAGTGCAAATGTAGGGATATTCATCCAGAATTTCTTGAAATAATAGCCGATGGCAAAGTAAACGACCGCCATCAAGACGACATCCAGATTCCAAATCATCGGAATTTGCATAGAGGCGATATCGGGTTCGCCAGCTAGACCCATTGCAAAGGCCCCTTCAATTTCAGCTACTGCATAACATGCTGCGAGAATCATGAATTGGAACAGGCGCTTCATGCGCGTAATCCATAAGAATAGTATATGAGTAGCGAACATCACGGTGATAAACCAGAAGACGCCATGCTCTCCGCGTAGAAAACGACCGCCGACGGCCAGTTCAATCAGATCCTGCTTTAAGAATGCCGCTGTAAAGGTGCCTTCTCCAATCGCCATTCCATATTTTATGGATGTAAGAAGAAGCAAAAAGAATAAGTAAGGGACCATCAATTGCATCAATCTTTTATGGATTGCCGGTTTCAATTTACTGTTTTCAGTTATTGGTTTAAAGAATAATCCGCTCAAAATAAAAAATGCGGGCATGTGGAACCAATATATGTATTTAATAAATGGAAAATCAGTCATGGTCGGACCAGAATAATGTCCTACAACAACGAGGATCATTAAAAAACCTTTTGCTGTATCTACCCAAGTTAAACGTGCTTTAGCCATTTTGCCTACCTCCGGAATTTTGCTAACCAGACTAGTATAGCCGAAGAAAAGGCGATTTAAACCAATGTTACACAACGGTAAAAGTTCGTTAAATTCTGTGATCATGTGATACCATAAACTAAAGAATGTCATCATAATATGTTATGTAAAAAATTAGCAATATTTATTAAAAAGTTAAAGGAAGGATGGTGGGAAATGAATATTTCACTATCAATCGAATCATTTCCGTTGGATTCCTGCACAATCCAAGATATGAAGCATTTGCTGACAGAATTCGGAGGGAGCTACAGCACAGTTCTTCAAGAAGCTTCTTGGAATCAACCGAATATCCGAGGCTTTGCTGTTTTGGCTTATACAGAAGAGGGGCAGCTTATCGGTTTTGCGACTTCTACGGATATTGTCAACCTCCATCATTATGAATGGTCTGTATTTGTGCATCCTGAATATCGCAGAATGTCGATCGGTTCAGCACTTGCTGACGGCATTCATCATGGACATGAACAGCGGCAGGCAGAAGGAGCACTGGCTGCTTTTATCGAAAATCCAGACGCAGAGAAATTTCTGCAAAGCTTAGGGTATGGTCCTGATTTTAAAGAAATCCAGATGGCTGCCGACTCGTTAAAAGAAATCGCTTTGCCGGAGGGACTTTCAATTCTTCCTTTTGATGGCCGAATCGAAGAGCTGGAAACCCTGCTCGTATCCGCTTTCGATTCTGATATCTTGCCAGTAATCGCTTTTAATCAAGCCGAAGAGGGCCGGGAAATTTGGGTGATGAAAAAAGACGGGGAACTTGTCGCTACTGCTACACTCGTGCAAGAAGATGGCGCTTTATGGCTGACTGCTTTCGCTGTCGACCCAGCTCAGCAAGGCAAGGGATACGGCAAAGCTTTTCTCTTATGGAGCCGCTACATGGCCCATATACAAGGGATGGAGCAAATTATGCTGGACGTAGAAACGGCCAATGACGCATTGCAGATTTATCGGAAATCACAATTTGAACCTGTCCAGACAATTGCGTATTGGACAAAACGAAAAGCGTAACGGAAAAGAAGAGCGGAATTCAGGCAATGTAAAAACCGCCTGCAATAGCAAGCGGCTATTTTGAAAACCAATCTTACTTATTAGTTTTGGGCTCTGAATTCTTTTTCAGTGCCATCTTCAAAGCGGACTTCGACTTCCATTGATGTATAGCCGTCTTCTAGACCGAATGCTTCGACGACTTGCTGGATCGCTTCGTCATCAGTGGAATCTTTTGTAATCTCTAATTGCTGGAAAGCAGGTTCCAATTCGTCCATTGCATCATTACCCGATAAATTCTGTTCAGAGAAGCGGTTGCTGTATTCCGCTTCGACTTTGTCCTTGTCTTCTTCATAGCTGATGTCAACTGCATCATCAAGTTCAGGGTAATCCGCGTCTACGCTGAATTCAGTAAAGCCGAATGTTCCGCCGCCAATATTTTCTCCTTCAATGCCGCCGCTTGGGCTTGCATCGCTTGTATTTTCAGATTCCTGGGTTTCCTGTTCAGGGGCTACGGGTTCAGTCACTTCATCTGAATCTCCGCATGCAGCCAAAACCATGGCAGAAGATAGCATCAAGGCAGTCAATAAAGGTTTTTTGGTTGAAATCATGAAAGTCATCCTTTCGATTGTCATTCGTTATAACTATGTATTCCCGGTTTTTAGCTTTTTAATCGTTATTTTAGAATAGCTAAATCAAAAGACGAGCCTAGTAGAAGAAGAGCTAGAACGGAGTTTTACAATGGATAAGTATACAAATGGTCAAAATGTAGCTGCTGCAGCTGAAAAGAACATACGCACCGATTTCAAGGAAAGCATGACTTATGGGGAGTATTTGCATTTGGATAAACTATTGGATGCGCAGGAAGGGGTTAGTGGACATCATGATGAATCCCTCTTTATTATCATCCACCAAGTATCTGAATTGTGGATGAAACTCATCTTGCATGAATTGCATGCCGCCATCCGAAATATCGATGAAGACGATCTGCAGCCTGCGTTCAAGCAGATGGCCCGGGTTTCCAAAATTCAAACTCAGATTATCCAGGCCTGGGACGTATTGGCAACAATGACTCCCGCTGAATATATGGAGTTCCGCGACGACTTAGGCAATGCCAGCGGATTTCAATCCTACCAATACCGGTTAATTGAATTTGCATTAGGGTATAAAACAAAACATGTACTTAAAATCTATGAAAAAGATGCAGCTCTATCCACTACATTAACTGAAGCTTTTCAAAAGCCTGGATTATATGATGCCGCTATCCAAAAATTGGCGAGAAGCGGTTTTAAAATCGATGAAGCCATCTTAAGCCGGGATGTCACGACCGTTTACGAACCAAACGACAGTGTTAAAGCTGCATGGAAGACCGTTTATCGGGATGTAGATAAGCACTGGGAACTCTATCAGCTTGCGGAAAAACTGGTGGATATCGAAGATTCCCTTCAGCAATGGCGGTTCCGCCATATGAAAACTGTAGAACGGATCATCGGCTTTAAGCAAGGGACAGGCGGGTCTTCTGGCGTGCATTATTTGAAGAAAGTGCTGGACCAATACTTTTTCCCTGAACTTTGGGAACTGCGTTCAGATATATAAGTGATTAAGCAGGGGAGAGAGAACAAAAGATGAAGATATATGCACATAGAGGCTGCTCGGGGACGCATCCCGAAAATACATTGGCTGCTTTTAAAGCAGCGGCCGAATTGCCGATTGCCGGGGTGGAAATTGATGTCCATCTTACGAAAGATGGGGAGATTGTCGTCATTCACGATGAAAAGATCAATCGCACCACAGACGGCAAAGGTTATGTAAAAGACATGAAATTATCGGAATTAAAGGAATTTGATTGTGGATCGTGGTTTTCGGATAATTGGAGAGGTGAACGCATCCCGACTCTTGAGGAAGTATTAAGCGTTTTTGAAAACACATCTCATCGTATTAATATCGAAATCAAATCGGATATTTTCCCTTATGATTCCTTGGTCAATAAAGTCATCGAAAGCGCTGAAAAGTTTGGAATGGGCGAACGGATTGTCATTTCTTCTTTCAATCACGAAGACATTCAAAAAGTATGCCGCGATACCGACATAGAATCTGCCATTTTAACGTCTCAGATCTTTGTAGATGTTTACGATTATGCGCGCGTGATCGGCACGACACGCATCCATTTGTCTTTGCCTTCCGCATTCCGGAGAATGGCGACAGATGCTTTGCGTAAAGGCGCGATTGTCTATGTCTATACAGTAAACAGCGTGGAATATGCATCGGAGCTACGGAAAATAGGCGTCCATGGGATTTTCACCGATTATCCGGAACGCATGTTAAACGAATTCAAATAAAAGAGGCGCTGAGCAGCGCCTCTTTTATTTATGAAAAATGAATTAGAGCTTTTAATTATTCCTGCTTTTTCACCATTTAGCATAATGCTCTTCAATGGCCCCGAGCATTTGAAGAATTTTGACTTTTTTGCCGTCAGGATAGCGGACATAACCGTTATAATAGCCGAAAAGCTGATGAACTTCCGATTTAATCACGCGCACATCTGTTTTTGAGACCCGTTCAAAAAAAGGTGTGAAAGTCAGCTTTACATCGTCTGAGAATTTGGTGTGGATGAGCCACGGTTCTTTGTAATTCTCTTTATTGTAATGAAAAATAACATCTTCGTGGATTTTAATCATTTTGCCGTTGATGAAAAATGCATTTTCCGTCATGCCGGTTCCATCCGTCCATTTTCCGCCGAAATTCAAGCCGATCGATCTTCCAAGTGAACGCTGGGAAGCCATCGCCCAATTCCATGAAGATTCACGCGGCCACACGCCTCGTCCATAATCAAGGACAGCGAAGCTCTCTTCCGGTTCGAACTCAAAGCGTTGGCTGCCGATTTTTACTTCGCCCGAAGTTGGGAGGGAATGGTGCTTGCCGGTGAATTGAAAAGTTTGGCGGTTCCATGGAATGACCACGTTCAATGATTCATACGATTCAGGATGCTGGATAACCAGGGATGCTTGAAGCGGCTCTCCGTCAAAGTCTTTAATCCGGACGTTGAGGAGGGTCTGGTTTTCCTTGTATTCAAAGTTGATAGCCATTTCCTCATGGCGGAAATGGCTCGTATCCAATACTTCATTGGATAGTTTAAGTTGGCGGGTAAAAGGCACCACCACGGTTTTTTCAAAGAATCGCTGGGTTTCATAATTTAAAAAATAGACAAAGCAGACAGTTGCATAATCAAGATGGCTGATAGTGGCAGAGAACATAATGTCTTCTCCAAAAACGCACCAATAATTCCATTTCTTTTTCCGCATAAAATTGCCGCGCAAATTGCTGATGACAAGCGGCTGGCGCGCGTATCCAATCGCTCCAGGATTTAATTGGCCTTTTGCATCACAAAGCATTACATTTTCCGTAAGTTCCCGTTCAACATGTTGCATTAAATCCACCTCACTCATCATTCTACTATCTATTGTATCAGACGAGTTATCAAATAGCCGATATGACCGGTTTAGAAAAGCAAATTTTCAAATAAGGACTGGAATCATGTTCAGATGGAGAATAAATCAGATGACGTTCTTTCTCCACATTAAAGCAATGGTACCTTCACCGGCATGGACCGCTAAAGAAGAGCTTAAGTTTCCGATCAAAATTTCTGCCTGCGGAGCAATTTTCAGCAGCTCCTGCTTTAAACTTTCAGCTTCACTGTGTACATTGGCATGCATGATTTGAAAACGTTCGATGCCATATTCCTGATGGTCCTGATTGGCATGGTCGATTAAATATTGAACAGCTTTTTTATGCGACCGCACTTTATCAATCGGCTGCAATTCACCTTCTGCACTGATCTGGACGATTGGCTTTACTTTCAGCAAACTGCCCAAATAATACTGGGCTCCGCTCATCCGTCCACCTTTGTAAAGCTGGGAAAGGTTGCCGATCAAGATATAGTTGCGGAAGTCGTGTGCTTCCTGCTCCAAGCGATGCGCGATTTCTTCAGCTGTTTTGCCTTGCTGTTCAAGAAGCATTCCGCGTTCAATCAATCCGCTTAATCCATAAGAGAGGGCAAGAGAATCCACTGCATAAACCTTGAAACCGGTCATTTCAGCTCCAGCTGTGGAAGAGGCGATGGTGCCGCTCATTTTGGCGGATGCGTGGACGGCAATGGCACATTCATATTGTTCGTTCAATTTTTCATATAGCTCTGCAAATTTTCCGGCCGAGGGCTGTGAAGTTTTAGGGAATTCTTTGGCACTTTTAATTTTTTCATAAAGTTCGGTATTGGATAAATCGATTCCATCGTCAATGTATTCTTCAGCGTCAAAGTGGATATTCAAAGGAACGATATACACATCCGGATGGGACTTGAATTCGTCGGTTACATAGCCCGTAGTGTCCATGATCCAAGCAATTGGTTTTTTCATAAGTTTACTCATCCTGTCATTTAATAATTTTGAATAATTAAACTATAACACGAATAATATTTTCCTCATAGAGAAAACCGGAAGACAAGGTAACGGGATGGGAATACGAAAGAAAATAACTCTTTACAGAATAACTTTTAAGCTTTTGAAAAGCGTTGGTGGAATGATTCGGCAATGTCGTTCCGATGCTTTGCCAAAATGAGAAAAATCGCTGCAGCCATCGGCCACCAGTCGAGCATTTCACCAACAATAAAAATCCCGATGATGTATGCGGCCATGGCAAATAGCATGGTTAAGGTAGCACTTTTAACGAATGGGAAAAATAAGAGAAAAACAACAAACATAATGGCGAATAGCTCCGGTGTGAAATAAAGTGAAGCTCCGATAAAAGAAGCAATTCCTTTCCCGCCTTTTCCTTTTAGCCAAAAAGGAAATAGGTGGCCGCAAATGACCAATAGCCCTCCGACACCAATAACCCATTGAGCATATTCCAGATAATAGCCAAGCCAAATAACAGCTGCGGCTTTTAAGGCGTCGCCGATAAAAGTCAGCAAAAATGCCGTTTTTCCAATGACTGCGCCAGCATTTCGCGCACCTAAATTGCCGCTTCGATGCTGTTGAAGATCAACGCCTTTCCATTTGCCGATCCACCAGGCGGTTAAAAAATTTCCAATAAGGTACGCTGCCATCCAATACAAAATCATGAGTTTCCTCCCGAATGCCGTCTTTTCTTCTATTTTATACAGCTTATGCTCTAGAAGGAAGGAAGTAATGGATTCTACTTAATATGAAGGCAAAAAAAGCCCCTGCTTTAAGGAAATAAAGCAGGGGCTCAGCGTCTTATAATTTGGCAGCTTCGAAAAGGTAATCGCTAATAACACGGAGGCCCTTATCGAAATTCTCCAAATGGAAATGTTCGTTTGGCGCATGGAAGTTTTCCGAAGCGAGGCCGAAGCCCATCAACACGACAGGAAGCTCAAGAACTTCGTCGAAAACTGCGACGATCGGCACGGAACCGCCCATTCGTGTAAAGGCAGTCGGCACTTGGTAGATCTTTTCATACGAACGGCCAGCCGCTTGGATCGCAGGGTGGTCAAATGGTGTCAAGAAAGGTTTCCCTTTATCAAAATCCGTGATTTCAACAGTGACACCCGCTGGTTTATTTGCATCGATGTGTGCGCGCAATTTCGCGACAATGTCATCAGGATCTTGGTTCGGCACTAAACGGCACGTGATTTTCGCACTGGCTTCTGCTGGCAATACGGTCTTGATGCCTTCACCGGAAAAACCGCCAGTGATGCCGTTGATCTCCAAAGTCGGGCGAATCCAAGTACGTTCGACAAAGGAATAGCCTTTTTCGCCAAAATCTTCCGTGATGCCAATTTCTTTTTTCTCATGTTCCAAATCAAATTCAAGCGAAGCAAATTCGGCACGTTCTTCATCCGATACCGGCAAGACGTCTTCGTAAAATCCTTCGACTTGAATGACGCCTTCTTTATCACGGAAAGATTGCAGGATTTCCACCACGGCGTGCAGCGGGTTTTGGACAGCGCCGCCATATAAGCCGGAATGCAAATCTCCTTTTGGACCTTTGACATCAATTTGGATGCCGGCTAATCCGCGCAGGCCGTAGCATACAGCTGGACGCCCAGGCCCTTGCATGCCTGTATCTGAAATCACGATGACATCAGCTTTTAGCTGCTCTTTGTTTTGTTCAACATAGAGCGGCAAGTTCGGGCTGCCGACTTCCTCTTCGCCTTCAACGATGAATTTGATGTTGACTGGAAGCTCACCGTCCAATTGAAGCAATGCTTCGACTGCTTTGACATGCATAAAAGTCTGTCCTTTATCGTCGCTGGCACCGCGTGCAAAAAGTTTGTTGTCACGGATTTGCGGGTCGAATGGAGCGGATTCCCACAGGTTAAGCGGATCGACAGGCTGGACATCGTAATGGCCGTAGACAAGCACTGTCGGTTTGCCCTCTGCATGGAGCCAGTCCGCATATACGACCGGATGTCCTTCTGTTTCAAAAACTTCAGCATTTTCAAGTCCGGCTTTCAGCATGGCCTCTTTCAGCCATTCAGCGCCTTTGCGGATGTCTTCTTTGTGCTCAGACAGTGATGAAATGGAAGGGATGCGCAAAAATGCTTTCAATTCTTCTAAATGTTCTTCACGATGGTCTTTGAAATATTGGTCAATCACTTGTGCATTCATAATATCCCTCAATCCTTCTATTTTTATTATGGGAAAATTATAACATACGAGATATGGTTTTCGACATTTGGAAAATCGCTATGGTATAATTATGGATACGGAAAGAGCTCGTAAAATCTGTGTTTAAAACACTGGAGGAACTAAATTTGTTTATCGCATTAGGATTTTTTTAATGATGTCGTTTTTCTTATCGGGAAGCGAAACGGCTTTAACAGCAGTAAATAGGATGAAGGTCCATCTTCGCGCAGAGCAGGGCGATGAAAAATCGCAAAGGCTGCAAAAATTGATAGCGAAGCCGGACCGAATGATTACAACGATTTTAATCGGAAATAATATAGCCAATATCATGCTGCCGACTTTAGTGACGACTATTGCCATCACACGCGGATGGGAAGTGGGGATAGCTACGGCTATTCTGACAGTGGTATTGATTTTATTCGGAGAAGTTTTGCCGAAAACCATCGCGGCAACTTTTGCCGATAAAATGGCCTATATCGTAGCGCCGATCATCTCGATTTTAGTGGCGGTCCTTCGCCCGTTAACTTGGCTGATTTCGCAATTCACAAATATCTTTATCCGCATCATCTCCAAAGGGACAGTTAAGGAAGCTACTTTAACCAAAGAGGAATTGCGTTCAATGGTAGACATTGCGTCTACTGAAGGGACTTTCGAAGAAGGAGAGTCTGAACGGATTAAAGGGATTCTCGATTTCCCGAACAAAGACGTTTCAGATGTAATGTCTACTCACCGTACCGATACGGTAGGCATTTCAATCGATTCAACTTATGAAGAAGTCCGTGATCTGATCTTGGATTCTTCATACACCCGTTATCCTGTCTATGAAGAAAGCATGGATAACGTAGTTGGCTTGTTTTATTCGAAGAAACTGATTGAGTGGTCAATGGATCCCAATTTAACGCTTCAAGATTTAATGGATGATAACCCGCTATTTGTGGTTCAATCTGTAAGCGTTGAAAAAGTGTTCAAGATGATGCTTGCGAAGAAAAAACATATGGCGGTTATCTTGGATGAATACGGCGGGACATTGGGAATTGTAACCCATGAAGATATTATTGAAGAAATGATTGGCCAGGATATCGAAGACGAAACCGATGATGAAGACGATGAACTTGTTTTTGAAATCACGGATACGCAATTGATTTGCCATGGCCGCTTGGAAATTGAAGACGTCAATGAAATGTTCGAAGTCGAAGTGCCGGATGACCACGATACCATCGCGGGCTTTGTCATGCAGCAACTAGGCCATGTGCCGGATGAAGGCGAAGAATTTTCTTATGAAAACCTTCATGTGAAAATCAATGAAATGGATCGCAATCGGATCATGCGGTTAACAATCACAAAACAAAATGCAACAGAAGAAGTATTTGCTTAAAAGCTTTGTCTCCGGACAAAGCTTTTTTTGTTTAATGAGAGAAGATTTATACGGCCATCGGAAACTTCTATCCTCATTGGTGTTAAAAATAGCCAGTTTACATTAGCCGCTGAAAAGGTAGTAATGAATATATAGGAAATTATGCACAATAAAAAATCAGGTAAGCGGTTTTTGAAAGGAGAATGTGATGAGACGCAGTTTAAAAATAGCGAGTGCATTTATCGGAATCATTGTTGGAGCAGGTTTTGCATCCGGCCAGGAAATTTTGCAGTATTTTACGAGCTTCGGCTACTGGGGGCTCGCAGGAGTAGTCTTATCTGCCATTCTTTTTGGTTATTTAGGGAAAGTGCTGACGGGGCTTGGAAGCCGGCTCCAAACAGAATCCCATGAAGAAGCGGTCTTCCATATTGGCGGAAAGGTAATTGGGCGAATTATCGATTATACATTAATCATTACCTTATTCGGCATTTTGGTCGTCATGATAGCAGGCGCGGGGTCCATTTTTTCACAGCAATTCGGGCTTTCCCCGGTGGTTGGCAGGGTGACTATTACTCTGCTTGTTATACTGACCATTATGCTTAACGTGAAAAAAGTGATCACAATCATTGGAAGCATCACGCCTTTGTTAATCGTCATGGTGGTTGGGATTGCGATTTATAGCTTAGCCACGATGGACATCAGCTTTGGAGAGTTGGATCCTATCGCTAACGAGCAATTGTCCGCTGGCCCCAATTGGCTGATAGCGGCGATTAATTACGTTTCGCTAGCTATTGCATTAACCACTGCCATGGCGCTTGTGCTCGGAGGCGCAGAGAAAAACGAAAAAATTGCAGCGCGCGGCGGCATGATCGGCGGGATTGTTTTCGGCGTGTTAATTTTATTGAGTTATTTTGCGATTTTTTCAAAAGTTGATGTTGTAGGAACAGCTGATTTGCCGATGCTAAGACTGGCAGATAATATTTCACCCGTACTCGGCATCGTTATGGCTATCGTGATTTTCAGTATGATCTACAACACGGCTGTCAGCTTATTGCTCTCGTTTTCTGCGCGCTTTACACCAATCGGCACAAAAAAGTTTAGAGTTTTTGTGATCGTGTCGGGCATAGTAGCTTTTGGGCTCAGCTTCGCCGGCTTCACCCAATTGGTAAACTGGCTTTATCCAGCCATCGGATACCTTGGCCTATTACTGGTAGGCGCATTGATTGTGGCTGACTTCCGAAAGGTTGGAAAGCCTGCAAAAGAATGAATGAAAAATCGCATGAATGAAAAGCGCTGCTTCGGCAGTGCTTTTTGCTGTTATCCGCAAACTTTCTTATGGATTTATCCAAGCCTGGCAATTTCTTCTGTTTTTATTTCGGTAATATTACAATTTTGTAAGTGAAATGAAAGTGAGAGCGATAGAGTGAAAGCTTGGCTTGAGGCACAATAAGGGTAACAAGAAAACCGGAACGGTTCGAACGGACCGCATTAAGAAAAAATCGGATGGGGGCAATTATCATGGAAAGTTTATATATAGAGTACAATCGCTACATTTACCACTTGTGTTTAAAACTGACGCGCAACAAAGCGGAAGCAGAGGATTTGATGCAAGAGGTTTGGTTGAAGGTCGTGCGCTATGAATCATCAATTCAAGAAGTCGATCACGTAAAAGCTTGGCTGACTACGATTTGCATGAATACTTTCCGTGATCGTTACCGCAAGAATGTCCGACGCAGCAAACACATCCAGCAGCAGCCGGAAGGGCTTGACGTGTCTTTATTGGATTTGATTCCCACAGATGAAGCGGGAGCACCTGAACTTCTGGAGCAGCAAGATGTATCGGTAATGATCCGCAGCAAGATTTCTGAGCTGGATGCCATTTACCGGACAACGATTGTGTATTTCTATGTTCACCAATTGTCATTGATCGAAATAGCTGAAGCGATGAAAGTTTCAATCGGAACGGTGAAATCACGTTTGTTCCGAGGCAAACAGCGCCTGAAAGATATGCTTTTAGAAGATGCACGCACACGGGAATACGTACAAACAGCTTAAGGCTGAATTAGCTTAAGAATTTAGAAGCCAGTCGATTTATTCGGTTGGCTTTTTTTTACAATTAATTAATAAATTCCTTTTCTGTTCTTATTGCTATAATAAGACCAGAGGAGATGAATCGAGTGAAGAGAAGAGCAAGAAATTGGAGCAAGCGCCGAAGAATCGTCTATGCCACCGCAGGCGTTCTCGCGTTGGTCTACATTGGCATCATTATTTGGCATACATACAAACCACTGCCTCCAGGTGTTTCCTATACAAGTGAATTGCATGAAGTGGAACAAGTGGAGATGTTTTATGATCTTTCTTATGCGCAAGATAAAAAAGGAACCGGGATGGAACACGAATTAAGGATTTTTGATGAAATCAATGGAATGATTGACCGTGCAGAAGAATTCATCGTTTTGGACTTTTTCCTATTCGATAATTATAACGATCAAAATACGGACTTCCCGGAAGTGGCCGATAGTTTGACCGAACATCTCCTGAAGAAAAAAGAAGCATTTCCCGAGATGCCGATTTATTTTATTACGGACCCGCTGAATCAAGGATATGGATCTTATGACAGCGAATTGCTGGATGCTTTGGAAGAGGCAGGAGTAGAGGTGGTTGTGACGGATCTCGATAAGCTGCGCGATTCAACTCCGTTGTATTCCGGATTCTACCGTGCGTTTTTCCAATGGTTTGATACGGACGGTAAAGGCTGGTTGCCAAATGGCATGTCAAGCGATGCACCGGATCTGAAATTGGCTTCTTATTTGAAGATGATGAACATCAAAGCCAATCACCGGAAAGCGATCATTACGGAAAAAGAAGCATTAATCAGTTCTGCTAATCCCCATAATGCGAGCGGCTTCCATGGCAATATGGCATTCAAGGTCAGCGGCCCTATTTTGAATGACATATTGGAATCAGAAGAGGCAGCATCGAAAATGTCAGGTGGCCCTGAACTTCCAAGAGTGGAAGCAGAAGAGCAGCAGGGAGAATACCAAATTCAATATGTAACTGAAGGAAAAATTTTAGATGCGCTGCTCCAAGATTTTGAAAAAGCGAAAAAAGGCGACCGCATCCGATTAGCGATGTTCTATGTGGCAGAAAGTGATATTGTAGAAGCGCTGACTGAAGCAGCGAACCGGGGAGTGGAAGTCCAATTGATCTTGGACCCGAACCAGAACGCATTCGGCAATGAGAAAACGGGGCTGCCAAACCGTCCCGTAGTCAATGAAATGCTCGAAGAGTCTGATGATCAAGTACAGGTCCGCTGGTACAATACCGTGATTGGCCAGTTCCATACAAAAACCATCATGATTGAAACGGCGGAAGAAACAATTATTTCCGGCGGGGCCGCCAACTACACAGAGCGGGCTCTCGATAATTACAATCTGGAAAACAATATCCGCATCATTGCACCGAATGACAGTGAGCTGACGGACAATATGAATACTTATTTTGATCGTCTTTGGGAAAATGAAGATGCGCTTTATACGTTGGATACCGAGGAGTACCAAGATACTTTTTCATTCCTGCAGCGCGGCATTTATGGATTCCAGAAGTTGTTCAAGCTGACGACCTATTAAAAAAAGGCTTTTCGCATTTATCTGCGAAAAGCCTTTTTTAGTCTTTAAAAGAAATGATTTTTAATTTGCGAGCCGGATTTATTATAAAGTCGATTGCTTTCCAGCATTGACCCATTCTTCGACGTTCCAGACTTTGGTTGCAAGTCCTTCGTAGAATTCAGGTTCGTGGCTGACCAGTACGATCGTGCCTTTATAAGCTTGCATCGCACGTTTCAATTCGGCTTTGGCATCGATGTCCAAGTGATTCGTCGGCTCATCGAAAATCAGCCAATTGCTTTCTTCCATCATCAATTTGCATAGACGGACTTTGGCTTGTTCGCCACCGCTTAGTTGCGTCATCGATCTGGAAATGTGTTCGTTTTTCAAACCGGTGCGCGCAAGGGCTCCACGGACTTGGCCTTGATCCAAACTTGGATACGCTGCCCAGATTTCATCCAGCGGCGTATGCGTAGGCGCTTTGACTTCCTGCTCAAAATAGCTAGGCGTCAAATATTCTCCGCGCAGCACATTGCCGTCGAGCGGTTTGATCTTGCCAAGCATCGTTTTTAGCAGCGTCGATTTACCGACGCCGTTCATGCCGACAAGCGCGATTTTTTCTCCGCGTTCGATCATGAAGGTAAGCGGCGGAAGAAGCGGCTTGTCGTAGCCGATCGTCAAAGCTTCGGCTTCTACGACATAACGGCTCGGGCTCCGTGTTTCTTTAAACGAAAATTGCGGTTTTGCTGCAATTTCAGGTTTTTCAATCCGGTCCATCCGGTCCAATTGCTTTTGACGGGATTTAGCACGGCCGGTAGTTGACGCACGGGCTTTGTTTTTCGCGATAAAAGTTTCGGTTTTCTTGATCATGTCTGCTTGTCTTTCATACGCATCCAGATGCTGCTTTTTCGCTAGTTCCGCAAGCTCAATGAATTTTTCATACGTAGCGGTATAAGCGGGACAGGCGCGAGAATTCCAAATGGAAAATGACGCCCGTGACACTGCTCATAAACTCGGTATCATGCGAAATCAACAAGAACGCATGCGGAGTAATTCTTCAAGTAATTGACGAGCCACTGAATATGCTCTTCATCCAAATAGTTGGTCGGCTCATCGAGCAATAGGACTTTCGGTTTTTCAAGCAATAGTTTCGCAAGCAGCAATTTCGTGCGCTGGCCGCCGGAAAGAGCTTCAACCGGACGTTCAAGGCCGATGGCATCCAGGCCAAGCCGCGTGCAATCTCCTCGATTTTCACATCAAGCGTATAGAAATCGCCAGCGTCCAAGGCATCTTGGACCTCCGCCATTTCTTCTAGTAATTCTTCCAAGCGATCGGGATCTGCTTCGCCCATTTGCATGGCGATATTGTTCAATTCCGCTTCTTTTTCATAAAGAGGCAAGAACGCGTCCTGCAAAGTTTCACGGATGGTGCGTCCAGGCGTCAATTGTGTGTGCTGATCCAAATAACCGTAATGCGTTTTCGGCTGCCATTCAACGCGGCCGGAATCGTACATGATCTTTCCTGTTAAAATATTCATCAAAGTCGATTTGCCGACGCCGTTTGCGCCGACAAGGCCAACATGTTCGCCTTCCACTAAACGGAACGACACATCATTGAAAAGCGTGCGGTCACCGAAAGTGTGGCTTAAATTCTCTACTGTTAATAAACTCATTTATTGTATTCCTCCATTATTTAAGAAAAGTATAAGCGCCATAGAAAAGCGGAAGCAGCCGTTTAGATTCGAAGGGCGTAAGACGATTTGGCGAAGCGGTGTATTTCCAACCGCACAGCCGAAGTGGCTTATGTCCCGAGAATCTGGCTGCTGCAGCTAGACAGCAAGTTCAGCCCCGACAAGCGCTGGAAGCTCAATCGAAAATGGCGTATTTTGCCATTGGCGATTGGGCTGAAGCGACCTCGAGGGGCTAGGCGCTGGAACTGGACAAAAGAAAAAGATAAAGGCCATGAAAAATCAAACAGACTGGAGCGAAACGCCAAAAAAAAATTCGCGGGCTAGAGTTCCGCGAGTTTTTTGTTTAATTCCGCAAGTCGCTGTTCCATTTTTTCCAATCGTTCTTCTGCTTGCTCGACCATCCGAGCATGGCCAGTGGTCTCTAATTTTTCAATATCCCCTTGGTGGCGGACATAATCGCTTTTCAAATCAGCAATCTCAAACTCGATTTCTTGTTTGTTCATACGATTCACCCTTAGATTTTTTTCTATTATAGCATAAATTCCATATTATTAAATCCCTGGTGGCTCGGTTCTCGCTTTTCAATCTGAGGGAAAACCCTCTATAATGGTCAAATAGTTGGCTTAAAAATAGAATCAGCCCTAAATTACAGACATGGAGGTACCTATCATCGATTCTTTATTATTCGATCTCATGCTGATTCTTTTCCTTGGCGTTCTGTCGCAGTGGATTGCGTGGCGATTGCAGCTTCCGGCGATTGTGATGATGTCCATTGCCGGCTTGATCGTAGGGCCGTTTTTCGGCATCATTTCGCCAGCGGAAAGTTTCGGTGATTTATTCAACCCGATCATTTCATTGGCTGTGGCCATTATTTTATTTGAGGGGAGCCTGAATTTAAACTTCAAAGAAATAAAAACGTTTAGCAAACCGGTCCTGCGGATCGTCACGCTCGGAGCGTTTATCGCCTGGATTGCGGGATCGCTGGCAGCTCATTACTTGGCAGGCTTGTCGATCGCGGTTTCTTTTGTAATCGGCGGCTTGTTCATCGTAACGGGACCCACTGTGATTTTGCCCATGCTGCGCCAGGCAAAATTAAAAGCGCGGCCAGCTGCAATCCTGAAATGGGAAGGCATCGTCGTCGATCCGTTTGGGGCGTTGCTTGCTTTGTTCGCTTTCCAATTTGTACTGTTTGCGATGGGCGAAGAATCGGCTGCGGCATTTGGTTTGTTCTTCTTGGCGGCGCTCTTCGCTGTCTTGCTCGGTTTACTCGCGGGATGGGGAATGGGGCGCATGTTCGAGAAAGGGCAAGTGCCAGAATTCTTGAAATCGCCGATGGTCTTTGCCGTGGTGCTGCTGGTGTTTGCCGTATCAGATATGGTGATGCACGAAACGGGATTGCTTGCTGTTACGGCAATGGGGATCATGATGGCGAATATGAACATTACGTCGATCAATGAAATGCGCCATTTTAAAGAAAATATCTCTGTTTTATTGATTTCAAGCATATTTGTCATGTTGACCGCCTCATTAAGTCTGGAAGTGCTTCTCAAGATTTTGAATTGGCAAATCATCGCCTTTGTGCTGGCCATGCTATTTGTGGTTCGTCCGTTATCGATTTGGCTTTCGACAATCGGCACCGACCTGACCAACCAGGAAAAAACTTTGATCGGCTGGATTGCGCCGCGCGGAATCGTCGCATTGACGGTATCCGGATATTTTGCCAGCACTTTGCTTGAAGCGGGATTCGAAGACGCAGAACTTTTGACGGCGTTGACTTTTGCCTTGGTGTTTTCAACGGTAGTGGCGCATGGGTTCAGCATCAGCTGGCTAGGAAAGAAACTGGGCCTTGCCTCGTCTGATGAACCGGGGATTTTAATTGTCGGCAGCAGCCGCTTTAATATCAGGCTCGCGGAAATTCTGCGCACGCTCAATAAAAACGTTTTGATAATGGATCCGGCGTGGGGCAGTTTGCAGCTTGCTCGCCAATTGGGCATTCCGAATTTTGTGGGGGAAATTTTATCCGAGCATACGGAATATGAACTCGACTTGACGCCTTATGAAACAATGATTGTCGCGACGGATACCGATTCCTATAACTCGTTGGTGGTGAATAATTTCGTGCCGGAGTTAGGGCGCGTGAATTTATACCAGACGGCGATCCACATCGGCAATCCTGCTGATTTACATTCATCGCTCAGTGGCCGTACTTTATTCGGCTCCGAGTGGAATATCCATGCACTCGAAGCGAAAATAGATGAAGGCTACGCGATGCGTAAAACACAATTGACGGAGCAATATACCTACACGGATTTCCAGAAGAAGTCGGTCGAAGGGACAATTCCTCTCTTTATCGAACGGGCGCAAGGGAAAATTGAATTCTTTACGGATGAAAACAAGATGGAAGCGAAAATCGGCGACACGATTGTCAGCTTTTCACCGCCTGCGCACCAGGAAAATCGGATTCAAGGAAAGCTGGAAACCAATCGCTTAAAAAGCGAAACTCAGTCTAAAGAATGAAATTCGGATTTCGTAAGATTTATCGATGCGTATAACGAAACGGTCTTTGCTATGATGAAGATAACAAAGCTGCTCGGCAGATATGCATTCAAGGAGGATTTTCTTATGAAGATTTTATTAGTGGACGGCACCATTATCGGGAGAAAAACAGGAGCCATTTTAGAACAGGTGAAAACATATATCCAAGATTTCAATCCGGAAATGGAATTGGTGATTTTGAACCTGGCCGAATATGAGCACCAGTTCGTCGATGGCCGGCCGCTCGGCGAATACAATAAAGACATGCAGGAAATCGTTCATCGCTTCGAAAATGCGGACGGCTACATCATTGCGACGCCGATTTTCCAAGGCTCGATTCCCGGTGTTCTGAAAAACACATTCGATATGCTGCATCCGCGGACGATGCGCTACAAGCCGGTTTCGATCGTCGCAAACGGTGGAACGTATCAGCATCACTTGGTTATTGAAAATCAGCTGAAGCCGATTCTTGATTATTTCCGCTGCCTCGTTACGCCGAACTACGTCTACACGCATACGAGCCATTTTGATGAAACCAATACCATCATCAATGAAGACGTTCACGACCGCTTGCGTGAGCTGGCCCGTGTTTTCGTGGAATATGCCGAAATGAGCAAGAACCTTTCGAAAGAAACGATCGATAATCCGTAATGAGCAGAAAAAACCTCCCGTGGGAGGTTTTTTGTTTTGATAAAATTTTAGATTTTATTTACAGTAATAAAACAGCTTACTGTCCAAATCGAAGTAACACTGTCCGAATTGGGCAAAATACTGTCCATATAATTTAAATACTGTCGAAACTGGAAGAAATACTATCCATTCACAGAAAAGCTTCCGGAATTATATAATTCCGGTCCTTAAATGAACCCGTGTAGGGCATTTTCGCATGAACCAACATTTTAGAAGCAACGGAACGAGAAGAAATTCCAGTAAACTCCCGGAATTCCGAACTGGTAATTGTTGCTTTGACCAGTGCACGATATTGTGATAAAGCATCCAAATGAGCCAAGGAATCTACATGAACACATTTACTGCATCGCCATTTTCCACGGTGGTAAGTTAAGCATAAGCCCGGACACACAGGGCAAAGCACTCCCTTCATGAAACACGCCGGCAAGGCCGGCAACTCGAGAGGCTGCAGTGAATGGAGGCCAGCCAATTTCAAAGCGAGTTGCTTTGTTTTCCTTCCAGTCAAAATGTCTTCAGGATATTTTAAAAACAATTGTTCCATTAAATAAAGCAATCCGGAAGAGTGGATCATAATCCGCTTGCCGGCTTTCGATTGGATAACCGAAGAAGGATAAGTGAATACAATTGCTCCGATTACAGGAAGCTCGAATTGCTGATCAGCCAAAAACCGTTGCATCCATTTTTCGTGGCGCCGCAGCTGGTCATCCGGATTTCGCATGCCGTCGATGCTGCCGTCTTTATTGGTCCGGGAAAATTGGCGTGTTTGCAAATCGAAATTGAGCAGCCCAGAAATGCTCTTGATCTCTAAAATCAGTATGAACCGGCTTGTCACCAAAATGGTATCCAGTTGATGGGAAGAATTCGGCTTTTGAATAAATAAATCATGGATAAAAAAGTGGGGGAAAGGCAACTCAATTTCGTGCCAGAGGGAATCGATTCGCTGCTCGCCGTGGAAACCGGCAGTGATTCGTCGGAGCTGTTCAGTCCAATGGGGGAATTGGCTGTAGGTAAATGGAGTTCTTTTCAGTAAACTTTGCAGCTGAAAAATGTCAGGCGGTTCTTTTCGATGTTTTAAAATCAAACCATCATCTCCTTTATTTTATTAATCTGAATATAGACTACGGACGGTAGAAGAGCAAGCGGCTCTAAGAATTTATTTCCAGTATAAGGATTTACTTTCTTTGCAGCCTAAAATACTTTCCGTACCACACCCAACCCCCCCAAAAGCCGGCAAATCCGGAAGGTGTTATAATTAATCCATATAGAAATGAGGGTGACTATAAATGAAATCAGTAGTACTAGCAGAAAAGCCATCCGTGGCGCGCGATATTGCACGCGTTCTTGGATGTTCACAAAAAGGCAACGGTTATTTGGAAGGCAAGCAATACATTGTGACGTGGGCGCTTGGCCATTTGGTGACACAGGCGCAGCCGGAGCAATACGACAACGACTTTAAGGAATGGAAGATGGAGAACTTGCCGATCATTCCGAATCCGTTTAAACTCGTGCCGATCAAGCAATCGATGAAACAATACAATGCTGTAAAAGCACAGCTGTCGAGAGGCGACGTCAACGAAGTCATCATCGCGACCGATGCCGGGCGTGAAGGGGAGCTTGTCGCGCGCTGGATTTTAGAGAAAACGAAAACGCGCAAGCCGATCAAGCGTTTATGGATTTCATCCGTGACGGACAAAGCGATCAAAGACGGCTTCAACAATCTGAAAGACGGCAAAGCTTACGAAAACTTATATCAAGCGGCAGTTGCCCGTTCAGAAGCGGACTGGGTCGTCGGCATTAATGCGACGCGCGCGTTGACCGTGAAATACAATGCACAATTATCGACTGGCCGCGTGCAGACACCGACGCTTGCGATGATTGCAGAACGCGAGAAGCAGATCCGCAATTTCCAGCCGAAGCCGTATTACGGCATGCAGGCGATTACGGACAATGCCGCCTTCACTTGGACGGACGGCAACTCGACGCAGTCATTCGATAAAGAAAAAATCGATAAGCTGTTCAGCAAACTTCAAAACACACATGAAGGAACAGTTACTGATGTAAAAGTCACGCCGAAGAAACAGCCGGCTCCGCCTTTATTCGACTTGACCGAACTTCAAAAAGAAGCCTACAAGCGCTATAGCTGGTCGGCGAAAGAGACGCTGAACACGCTGCAAGGCTTGTACGAGCGCTACAAAATCGTCACCTATCCGCGGACGGATTCGAAGCATTTGACGTCCGATATGAAGGGGACGTTGAAAGACCGCATCAAAGCGGTGCAAGTCGGACCGTACCGGGCGCTTGCCGCGACTATCCTGAAAACGCCGGTGGCTCCGCAAAAAGGCGTGATCGATGACAGTAAAGTCAGCGATCACCATGCGATTATCCCGACGGAGGAAACACCGCAGCTCCACAACTTGTCCGACAAAGAGCATAAACTATACGACATGATCGTCAAGCGCTTCCTGGCTGTCTTCTATCCGGCGTACGAATATGACCAGACGACTGTGAAAATCACAGCAGGCGGCGAAACGTTCCAGACGAAAGGCAATACAATCCGCAACGAAGGATGGAAGCGCATCTATAAAGACGACGAAGAAGACGGCGATTCCACGTTGCCCCCATTTGAAAAAGGCCAGAAGCTGTCGATTAAAGGCATCGCTTTAACCGATGGCAAAACGAAGCCGCCTGCATTCTTCAATGAAGGAACTTTGCTTGGTGCGATGGAAAATCCGTCCCAGTTCATGGCCGGCGAGTCGAAGGAATTGATCCAGACACTCGGTGAAACAGGAGGACTCGGGACTGTGGCGACGCGTGCGGATATTATCGACAAATTGTTCAATACGTTCCTGATCGAGAAAAAAGACAAGGATTTGACCATCACATCAAAAGGCCGGCAATTGCTGGAGCTTGTTCCGGAAGATCTCAAGTCGCCGAAACTCACAGCAGATTGGGAGCAGCAGCTCAATAAAATCGCCAAAGGGCAATTAAAAAAAGAGCAGTTCATGAAAGAGATGATTGCATTCGCCGAGAAATCCGTGTCGGACATCAAGAAGAGCGATAAGAAATTCAAGCATGATAACGTCACTGGCAAGATGTGCCCGGACTGCGGCAAACCGCTTCTTGAAGTCAATGGCAAACGCGGCAAAATGAATGTCTGCCAAGACCGCGAATGCGGCTACAAGAAACAAGTGGCGATGCTGACCAATGCCCGCTGCCCGAATTGCCATAAGAAATTAGAAATGCAAGGTGAGGGCGATGGCAAGATTTTCGTCTGCAAATGCGGACATCGCGAGAAATTGTCGGCATTTGAAAAACGCCGCAATAACAATCAGTCGAAAGCGAATAAGAAAGACGTCAATAAATTCTTAAAACAACAAGAAGAGCCGCCGGCAAACACTGCGATGGCTGAAGCTCTGAAAAAATTATTAAATCAAAACGATTAGAAATCGATTGAATTTGATGATATGCTGTTGAAAATGAACAGTGAAAGGCAGAGATGGTGCGAGTGGCGAAGAAAATTGCGAAAACCAATGCAGCCCGAATATTAGATAAAGAAAGCATTTCCTATGACATTCTTCAATACGAACCTGGCGACGGGTTGAATGACGGCGTATCCGTTGCAGCTAAGATTGGCCAAGATGCGGAACTCGTCCATAAAACCTTGGTGACGGTCGGAAGTTCCAAGCAGCATTACGTATTTGTCATTCCGGTTGCGGAAGAGCTGGATTTAAAAGCGGCGGCTAAAGCAGCAGGCGAGAAAAGGATTGAAATGATAGCGGTCAAAGAACTCCAAGGTTTGACCGGCTACATCCGTGGCGGCTGCTCGCCGCTCGGCATGAAAAAACTATTTCCTACGTTTATTTCAGCATCTGCTGAGCAGATGGCTGAAATCATTGTATCGGCTGGAAAAGTCGGAGTGCAGCTAAAGCTCCAGCCCAACGATTTAGCGAAAGCGACAAACGCCAAATTTGCCGCAATCACTATGGCGGCAAATTGAAAAATCCGTCCATTCACTTGAGTGGATGGATTTTTCATAATACATAGCAGAAAGAAGGATGAAAATGAGGCGTTCGCTGTTTTACCGCTGGCTATTTTTTATTGTCGGCTTGATCATCATGTCTTTCGGTTTCACGCTGGTCCTAAAAGCAGACAAATTAGGCATCAGCCCCTGGGATGTGCTGCATGTTGGGCTGCATCTTAACTTCGGTTTGACCATTGGCAGTTGGGTAGTCATCATGGGACTCGCCATCATTTTGTTCACGATGCTCTTCACGAAAAAATTGCCGCAAATCGGCGCTTTTTTGAATATGCTGCTGGTCGGTGCTTTTATCGATATCTTCAACTTCCTGATTCCGGATATCACGACGTGGACGGGGCAAGTGCTGATCTTGATTGCAGGAATCATCATATCCGGCTACGGCGTCGGGATTTACGTAGCCCCGAAAATCGGTGCCGGCCCGCGTGATGGACTCATGCTCGTCATCAACGAGAAAACCGGCATCAGCATCAGCTGGGCAAAGACCATTATCGAAGTGTTTGCAGCAGTAGCTGGCTGGCTGCTTGGCGGTCCGGTGGGAATCGGGACGATTGCGGTTGCCCTTTTAACCGGCAAAATCGTTCAGGCGGCATTGCCTTTATTTGAAAAAATGCTTAAGAAAATCATTGGAAGAAAAAGCGACGTTCCACCCGTTTTGAAGATTTAGCGCCCGGTTCAGAGAGTTGAATCCGGGCTCTTTTTATGGTATAAATAAAACCTAGTAAGTCTATTGGTTTTATAGAAAAAGCCATCTAAAGGAGAATTGAAAATGGGACGAGAGTTCGTAGAAATTTTTGATGAATGGGTTCACACTTATGATGATTCGGTAAATGGAAAAGATAAAGAATACGAAGATGTCTTCGTTAAATATAATGAGATTTTGCAAGCAGTCGCAGACCGGGCGATCGAGCCGGTAATTGAGTTCGGAGTAGGTACGGGAAACTTGACGCAAAAGATGGTGGACCGCGGACTTGAAGTGGTGGGCATTGAGCCGAATCAGGCGATGCGCGAAGCGAAAGCCGAAAAGTTTCCGGCATTGAAAATCATCGACGGCGACTTTTTGGAGTTCGAGCAGCCGGTTAACGTGAAAAGTTTCACGAGTACGTATGCTTTTCATCACTTGACCGATGCCGAGAAAGCGCAGGCATTTAAACTTTATGCCGAAAAGCTTCCGGCAGGCGGAAAAGTGGTATTTGCGGATACCGTCTTTAAATCCGAAGAAGCAAAACAGCAAATGATTGAATTTGAAGAGTCGCGTGGTTATGCTAATCTAGTAGAAGATTTAAACCGAGAATATTACACGACCTTGCCAGTGATGAAAGAATTGATCGAAGCAGCAGGATTCGAAGTCGAGTTTACGCAGCTCAATAATTACGTGTTTCTGATTGACGCGACAAAACAGTAAGATTGAAAAGAAATTTTTATACTAAGGGAGACGATTCACTTGAAAAAAATGAATGTTGAAAGCTTTAACTTAGACCATACAAAAGTAGTGGCGCCTTATGTACGCTTAGCTGGAGAAAAAACAGGATCAAATGGCGATACGATCAAGAAATACGATATCCGCTTTAAACAGCCGAACAAAGAGCATATGGATATGCCGGGCCTTCACTCGCTAGAACATATGATGGCGGAACATAGCCGCAACCATTCAGACCAAATCATCGACATCGGGCCAATGGGCTGCCAGACCGGCTTTTATCTGTCTGTCATCAACCACGATGATTACGAAGACATTCTCCGCATTTTGGAAAACACATTGACGGATGTGATTGCAGCTGACGAAGTGCCTGCGTGCAACGAAGTCCAATGCGGATGGGCTGCAAGCCATAGCTTAGAAGGTGCAAAAGAATTAGCGCGTGAAATGCTGGTTAAAAAAGACGAATGGCGCCAAGTGTTCGCCGAAGAAACTGTTTAAGGGGAATGGGCATGAACATTGCAACGAGTATTCAGCAATTGATCGGAAATACACCGGTACTGGAATTGACGAATATTGAAATTCCGAATGGCTGCCGGATTTTTGCCAAACTTGAATTCTTTAACCCGGGCGGCAGCGTAAAAGACCGCCTCGGCGTTTCATTAATTGAAGATGCAGAGCGGCGCGGTGTTCTAAAGCCAGGCGGAACGATGATCGAACCGACTGCCGGCAACACCGGGATCGGCCTTGCTTTGGCTGCAATCGGCAAAGGCTATCAAGTGAAATTTGTGGTTCCTGAGAAATTCAGCCAGGAAAAGCAGGCCTTGATGCGCGCACTTGGAGCTGAAGTGATCAATACACCAACCGAACTTGGGATGAAAGGCGCAATCGCAAAAGCGAATGAATTAGCCAAAGAGCTGGATGCATTTTCCCCATCCCAATTTTCAAATCCAGCGAATCCGGAAACTTATGTCCGGACACTCGGCCCCGAATTATGGGAAGCGCTGGACGGCAAAATCGACGTGTTTGTAGCAGGTGCAGGATCCGGTGGAACATTTGCCGGGACGTCGCGGTTTTTGAAGTTGAAACGGGAAACCATCAAGACGGTGATTGTGGAACCGGAAGGATCGATCATCAATGGCGGGGAATCCGGCCCTCATTTAACGGAAGGCATCGGCATGGAGTTTTTGCCTGCCTATATGGACCACTCCCATTTTGAGGCCATCCACACCATCTTGGATAAAGAAGCATTTGCTGCTGTTGGCGAATTGGCGAGAAAAGAAGGTTTATTAGTAGGAAGCTCTTCAGGTGCCGCATTTGTTGCTGCGATGAGAGAAGCCGAGACAGCTAAACCAGGAAGCCATATCGTCACGATTTTTGCAGATTCAAGCGAACGTTATATGAGCCAGAATATATATGGTAGAACATTTGAGGAGGATCATTCATGAAACCGAAAACAAGATTAATCCATGGCGGAATTTTTGGAGACGAAGCGACAGGCGCCGTATCCACACCGATTTACCAAGTAAGCACATACAAGCAGGAAGCCGTTGGGAAATTCAAAGGCTATGAATACTCACGTACAGGAAACCCGACGCGCCATGCACTCGAAGAATTGATTGCAGACGTGGAATACGGACATGCCGGATTTGCATTCGGTTCCGGAATGGCTGCCATTTCTTCTGTCATGATGCTATTTTCAGCAGGCGACCACATCATCTTAACGGATGATGTGTACGGCGGAACTTACCGTGTGGTCAATAAAGTCTTGAACCGTTTCGGTCTTGAGTTCACTTTCGTAGATACAGGCGATTTGGAAGCGATCGAAGCCGCTGTAAAAGCGAATACGAAAGCGATTTTCATCGAAACACCGACGAATCCTTTGTTGAAAGTAACGGATATTGAAGCGGTTTCGGCTTATGCAAAATCGAAGAACTTATTGACGATTGTCGACAATACATTTATGACGCCTTATTTACAGAACCCGTTGAAATTGGGCGCAGATATTGTCTTGCATAGTGCGACAAAATACATCGGCGGACACAGTGACGTCGTAGCTGGGCTTGTCGTGGTCAGTTCAGAGCAATTAGCAACCGACATGCATTTTGTCCAGAATTCTGTTGGCGCCATCTTAGGGCCGCAAGATTCTTGGCTATTGATGCGGAGTTGAAGACGCTAGGCATCCGTATGGAAGAAGCGGTAGCAAATGCACAGAAAATCGCTGAATTCCTGGATCAGCATGAAGCAGTCAATGCCGTCATCTATCCTGGATTGCCGAATCACACGGGACACGAATTGATGAAAAAACAGGCAACCGGTTTCGGTGCGATGATTTCATTTGATGTCGGCAGCCGTGAAAAAGCGGGCGAATTGTTGGCGAAATTGCGTTACTTCACCTTAGCGGAAAGCTTAGGTGCCGTTGAGAGCTTGATTTCAGTGCCTGCGCAAATGACGCATGCTTCGATTCCTGTTGAACGCCGCGGCGAACTTGGGATCCTAGAAGGCTTAGTGCGGATTTCCGTCGGGATTGAAGATGTGGAAGACTTAATCGAAGACCTTGAGAACGCATTAAAATAAATCATGATAAAAAACTGCCATTTGGCGGTTTTTTTGTTTGTGTAAGGATAAAACTTACTAAAAAATAAGTTTTTTAATAATTTTCCAAATTTTTATTAGCAATTAATACCTCAAATTTCGAAATCCGAAATAAACCATTTACCTCATTCGTCTGAATAGTCTGCATGTTATTATTTTATTCAGCTATAAAATTCTGACAACTTGAGAGGGGCAAAAATAACATGGTTAAAAGCAAGTGGGTTTCCATTCTTTCAGCAAGTGCTCTAGCATTGTCGTTAATGGTGCCGGCAGCAGCTGCACCGGCGGAAGCGGCAACAACATCAACGACAAAAGCGGAATGGAACAGTGAGCGATACGGGGACCGTGTCGACATCGACCAAACCTTAAATGATATGGCGCAAGATGAAGCGTTCATGAAGCAAGCCGATAAAAAAATCAAAGCACAGGCCAACGATGTGGCGGCTTCCGGCGCTGAAGCAGCAGCTGATGGTCCATTTACATACGACGGAGGAACTAAATTATTCCTAGACCGCAACTTGTCGTTTAAAGAATTCACTTTGCGCAGCGTAGGCGATAATGTGGAAATCTGGGTAGCGAATGATTTGGCTTACGGCCCGGATAACCCAAAACCCGCTGATGTCGTAACGCAGGCGCAAGTAGATAAATTGAAAGCAGAATTCGACAGCAATATCTACCCGAAAGCGACTGGATTCTTCGGAATGCCGGATCAGCTCGATGGTTCAAATGCGACGGTTCCAGGAATGGTCGGATTGCCTGAAGATTATTACGAAGGATCGGACAAAGTCATCATGCTTGTTGACAATGTACAGGATGAAGGCTGGAACAACCCGTCGTATCCATTCTTTGTAGCCGGCTTCTTCTGGCAGACGCTCGAAAACTATACAGACCGCAACATCATCACAATCGATACGAATTCATGGGAAACACGCCTGGAGTCGACGTTCTTCGGGACGACAATCCACGAATTGCAGCATTTGATCCATGCAGACAATGACGGCGCTGAGGAAACGTGGTTGAACGAAGGAATGTCCACTTTCTCTGAATACCTTGGCGGCTACGGACACAGTGAAGGATCCATCAATTTCTATCTGGATCATCCAGAAAACTCACTCGTAAGCTGGGATGAACACGGAACAGCTGAAACCGGTCCGGAAACAATTGCGGACTACGGACAAGTTTATTTATTCACTCTTTATATGTACGATAAATTTGGCCAGGAATTCATCCGTGAATTGGCAGTCGACGGCGAAAAACAAGGCATGGCGAGCGTAGACCAAGTGTTGAAAGACTACGGCACGAACAAAACATTCCTTGAAGTCTACCAAGATTTCATGACGGCATTGACACTTGATAGCTCAAAAGTCGACAGCGACTATGATATTGACAGCATCGACCTTCGCGAGTTGCCGGTTGGCACGGACGGGAAAGTGCGCGGCAAAACAATCGATTTTGAAAGTGCAAAAACGTATGAAAAAGCGGGAGTTCCAGCATGGGGCGGCGATTTTAAAGAATTCAACTTTGGCAAAGACGTACGCGGTTTGAAATTTGACGGCGTCGACTTCTTGCCATTGCAATGGAGCACAGTCGCGGATCCTAAAGGATCCGGTAAACAAGTGTTGCATCCGAATAACGGAGACGAGGCGGACCAAGCGTTGATCTTCGGCGCAACGGTGCCAGCAGCAAACCCGACCTTAACATTCGATCACTACTACGATATTGAAGAACAATGGGATTTCGGCATGGTCCAAGTTTCAACAGACAACGGCGAAACATGGAAATCTCTTGAAAACGAAAACACACGCAGTGATGTAGTGGAAGAAGGCTACCCGACCATCAAAGAAAATGTTCCTGGATTTACAGGCACGAACGGTGATTGGGCAACAGAAAGCTTCGACTTGTCAGCTTATGCTGGCAAAGACGTACTGGTTTCATTCCGCAACTTGACGGACTGGGGTTCAAACAATCCAGGCTGGTACATCAAAGACGTGAAACTGGGCAACTTCTCGAATGACGGTTCTTCAACCGACGCATTCCAGTCACTTGGACAGTTGAAAGGCGACTACGTGAATTTCACAACGACGTTCATCCAAACGAAGAAAAATGGCAAAGAGCATGTATTCCATGTCAACCCATACAATGTAACGAACCAACAGGCATTGGATCTGAAGCAAGTGCTTCGTGAAGGCAATGTGAAAATGATCACGTCTTATGCAGCAGCTGAAGGCCAGAAAGAAGCGCAGGAGTTCAGTTATGAAGTGATGTATAAAGACCAAAAAGGGAAAGACAAAAAAGACAAAAAGAATAAAGGCAAAGGCAATAACAATGGAAAAGGGAAAGGCAATCAATAAGTGAGAAGCGGACCTCGGTCCGCTTTTTCTTTTGCCTGAATTTCTTTTCAGTTTGGAGAAGATTGCCCTTATGGTAAGATGGAAAGTGAAATCGTTTGCGAAAGGAAGAGGACATTGTCAAAAAAATTAGATGCATTTTTAGATCAAAACCTTGGCGAATTAAAAGAGCAAGGCTTATATAACGAAATCGATCCAGTTGAAGGACCGAACGGCGCAATCATCCAAGTCCGCGGCAAAGACTTGATCAACTTATCATCAAATAACTATTTGGGGCTTGCGACAAACGAAGACTTGAAGCAAGTGGCAAAAGACGCAATCGACAAGTACGGCGTCGGTGCTGGTGCGGTCCGCACAATCAACGGAACATTGGACCTCCACGTGAAATTGGAAGAAAAGCTTGCTGAGTTCAAAGGAACAGAAGCGGCGATTTCCTACCAATCCGGATTTAACTGCAATATGGCAGCGATTTCTGCGGTCATGGATAAGAACGATGCGATTCTTTCCGACCAGTTGAACCACGCGTCCATCATTGATGGCTGCCGTTTGTCAAAAGCGAAAATCATCGCATTCAAGCACTCGGATATGGAAGACCTTCGCGCGAAAGCGAAAGAAGCGACAGAATCCGGTTTGTACAATAAAGTCATGGTCATTACAGACGGTGTATTCTCGATGGATGGCGATATCGCGAAGCTTCCGGAAATTGTGGAAATCGCAAAAGAATTTGACTTGATTACATACGTCGATGACGCGCATGGCTCAGGCGTTACTGGAAAAGGGAAAGGGACTGTAAAGCATTTCGGCCTTGAAAAAGAGATCGATATGCAAATGGGTACTTTATCTAAAGCGGTCGGCGTTGTTGGCGGTTATGTGGCCGGCAAGAAAAACTTGATCGATTGGCTGAAAGTGCGTTCCCGCCCGTTCTTGTTCTCAACAGCCGTCACTCCTGGTGACGTGGCTGCCATCATTTCAGCATTGCAAATGATCATCGATTCGACAGAACTGCACGATAAACTTTGGGATAACGGCGATTACTTGAAAAAAGGCTTGAAAGAGCTAGGATTCAACATCGGAGATTCTGAAACACCGATTACACCTTGCATCATTGGCGACGAGAAGCTCACACAAGAGTTCTCAAAACGTTTATTTGAAGAAGGCGTCTATGCGAAATCCATCGTCTTCCCGACGGTTCCAAAAGGCACAGGACGTGTCCGCAACATGCCGACAGCGGCCCATACAAAAGAAATGCTCGACGAAGCGATCGAAGTGTATGCGCGCGTCGGAAAAGAACTTGGAGTTATTCAATAATACAGCGAAACACGCTCAGCTAGCAGCAGCTGAGCGTGTTTTATTTTCCAATCTAAGGATTTACTTAGTACTTTCCATCCCCATATTTTGCTCCTCAAAATAAATGGCCGCAAACACTTTTGCCGCAACAAGCATGGCACGCTCATCAAAATCGAAGTTCTCATGATGATGCGGGAAGCTTAAACGCTCATCGTGCATTTTCGCTCCAACGAAAAAGTAAGCACCCCGCCGTTGTTGGGTAAAATAAGCGAAATCTTCCACCGGCATGATTGGGTCCGCTTCCATCACTTGTTCTTCGCCAATCGCTTGGCGAGCTGCACTGCGGACCACTTCAGCCGCCTCCGGATGATTCCATAAGGAAATATAGCCGGCTTCAATCGTCACTTCCGCTTCTGCACCCATGGCCAGCGCTATGTTTTCAGCAATCGCTTTTACCCCGCTCCGTTGCCATCTTCCGCAGTTCCGGATCAAATACGCGGATTGTGCCTTCCAGTACCGCTTCGCTTGGAATGGCATTATCGGCATCGCCTGCATGAAATTTCCCGATAGACACCACCAATTCTTTCAGTGGATCGGCATTTCGGCTGACGATCGATTGCAGAGCGATCATGATATGGCTGGCTGCGAGAATCGGATCCACGCCAGTATGCGGTTCTGCACCATGGGTTCCGTATCCGCGAACGATGATTTTCACCGTGTCTTCAGAAGCTTGCAAAAAGCCATCACGCACAAAGACTTTGCCGCTTTCCATCTTGCTTTGCAGATGGGCACCGTAAACGGAATCGACTCCCTCCAAGCAGCCATCGGCGATCATCGCCTGAGCCCCGCCCGGCGCTACTTCTTCGCCGAATTGATGGATCAGCACAATCGTGCCCGGCAGTTGATCTTTGAATTCAGCCATCGCTTTGGCAAAGCCTAATAGCCCTGCTGTATGGCCGTCATGGCCGCAGGCGTGCATAACTCCAGGGACAGTCGATTTATAAGCAGCTTCTTTTTGGTCGGTGATCGGCAACGCATCGAAATCTGCCCGGAAAGCAACGGTTTTACCCGGCAAGCTGCCGCGGATATAGCCGACCACACCACGGCCGCCAACGCCGCGACGAACCTCTATGCCCATGCTTTCCAATTGTTGTGCAATAAACTCCGGTGTATGGACTTCTTGATGGGAAAGCTCAGGATGCATATGAAAATAGCGGCGGGTTTCCACCATTTCTGTATAAAGTGACTCGATTTTTTCATAGATTAACGGTTTCATCTTTTCGACTCTCCTTCAAAGCGGATAGATTCAGTATACAATAAAATCCTCAAAAGGAATAAAAAACGATAAAACAGAATAAAAATACAAAAAGAAAACCCGCGCCATAAATGGCTGCGGGTTTAGATGATATCTGTTTTTTGAATCAAATTCAGGAATTGCTGAGTACGGGCTTCTTTTGGATGTTCAAAAATATCCTCCGGTTTGCCGCGTTCGATAATATGTCCGCCGTCCATGAACAGGACTTCATCAGCCACGCCTTTTGCAAAACGCATTTCGTGGGTGACAACGACCATCGTCATTCCTTCTGACGCTAAATCTTTCATAACTTGCAGCACTTCACCTACAAGTTCAGGATCGAGTGCTGAAGTCGGTTCATCAAAGAGCATCACTTTTGGTTCAAGTGCGAGCGCACGGGCGATGCCGACGCGCTGCTGCTGTCCACCGGATAGTTGGAACGGGTATTCGTTCACTTTGTCGGCAAGGCCAACTTTTGCAAGCAATTGTTCCGCTTTCTTGCGCGCCGTTGCTTTATCTTGTCCCTGCACCGTAACCGGACCCTCCATGACATTTTCAAGCGCCGTCATATGAGGGAAGAGGTTGTAGTGCTGGAATACCATCGCGGATTGTTTCCGGAAAGCATTCACTTTTTTCTTCGGAACCGGTTTCGCAAAGTCGACCGATTGTTCATCGATGGAAATAGCGCCGGCTGAAGGTGTTTCTAAAATGTTCAAGCAGCGCAGGAAAGTCGTTTTCCCGGATCCGGAAGGGCCGATGACCACAACGGCCTGGCCCTTTTTCACTTCAAGGTCAATGCCTTTCAAAACTTCCAAGTCGCCGAACTTCTTATGCAAATTCTTTATTGTAATCATATTTCGCTCCTCACTGCAGCCAGTGCTTTATTATTCGCTTCGTAAGCATTCATCATCGTGAAACGTAACGGTCAAACCGGTTTTCCAATCGGCCCTGTCCGACAGATAGAAGGAAACAGACGACCCAATAGATAAGTGCGGCTTGGCCATACAATAATAGGAATTCGTAGTTGGTCGCAGCGATTTGCTGGGCAATGCGGAACATTTCAGTTACGAGAATGAGTGATGCGAGCGACGTGTCTTTCACTAGACTAATAAAAGTATTGGATAAAGGTGGAACGGAAACGCGGCCGCTTGCGGCAAAATAATGCGGCGAAGCGATTGTACATATGTCATACCGATAGTATCGGCAGCTTCCCATTGGCCTTTCGGAATCGAAAGGATGGAAGCGCGGATCACTTCAGATGCGTATGCCCCGACGTTCAATGAAAAACCGATGACCGCAGCCGGGAAAGGATCAATCGTCACACCGAGCGACGGCAAGCCATAGAATAAGATGAACAATTGAACAAGCAAAGGTGTGCCGCGGATGATGGATACATAGATCCGGGCAATCACTTGCAGGATTTTGATCGTAGAAATACGTGCCAACGCTGTCAAAACTGCTAATATCAAACCAATGATAAAAGAAATAATCGACAAAGGGACAGTAAACTGGATCAGCCCTTCCAAAAGGGGCAGCCAGGACGTCTGCGAGATGTCCATTAGCCGCTCCATCCGGACAGGGTCAGAGAAAATACTATTCAAGTACATTTTCGCCGAACCATCTTTCGGAAATTTCATCGTACGTGCCGTCTTCGATCATTTCAGCAAGGGCTTTATTTGCTTCTTCAACGATTGCGCCGCTGTCTTTACGGAACAATAGGGCACTTTGAGCTGCATCGTCTGCTTCATCGACAATTTCGATGTTTGCATCCGGACGCTGTTTCAAGAAATCAAGCACAGTCAAGTTATCGTTTACCGTCGCTTCAACGCGGCCAGAGTTCAATAGCTCGATCGCTTGGTTAAATCCTTCTACACCTTCGATTTCAGCTCCGTACGAACGGGCAGTTTCTGCGTAGTTGCTTGTCAAAGATTGTGCAGAAAGTTTGCCTTCCAAATCTTCAAAGCTTTTGATCTCCTCGTTGCCTTTAGCTACAACCAGTACCGCAGTAGAAGTGATATAAGGATCTGAGAATTCATAGCTTGCTTGGCGTTCTTCGTTGATGCCGACCTGGTTAGCTACCATATCAAAACGGCTTGCATCAAGCCCTGCGAAAATCGCATCCCATTGCGTTTCAAGGAATTCGACTTCAACGCCTAGGCGCTCCCCGACTTCACGTGCAATTTCAACATCAAATCCTGTCAGTTCACCAGTTTCGTCATGGAAAGTGAAAGGAGGGTATGTACCTTCAGTCCCTACGATCAATTTACCTTCTTCTTGGACTTCAGCCAGCAAATCTCCTTCCGAGCTGCTAGAACCGCCAGATCCTGCTGCATCGTCTGTCGTCGGATCTTCTTCAGATGATCCTCCGCCACATGCTGCCAATACGAGTGCGGCAATCAATAATAATAGTGCAAAACTAAATTTCTTCATAAAATAAATGCCTCCATTCTATATGTTTTATTAACGGCCTTTCCAAATTCTCCACAAAAGGCATCCCAGTCTGTTTCGCATAATATACCCCTCTTCGAGAAGAGGGAAACTAACGCCATAAAACACAGTGGAATACTTGGTTTAAAACTTAAAAAAAAGCGATTAATAAGTTTTGATCAGCCTTTTGAAAGGCTTAAACAACTTTCTCATTATAGCACCGGCTATTCCAGAGACACAAGTGAACTGTTTAGCCCATTTTCGGATAAATACAGCAAAATTCATTGTATTTTTAAAGAGAACAAATTATAATGGCAAGATAGAAAAGCTTATTTAAACAATGATCTTAACGATTTGAATGTTTTTATCCAGAGGACAAATGTTTTATTTGAGAGGAGCACATAAAATGAAACGAATAATGATCACCGGAGCTCTAGGGCAAATCGGTTCAGAATTGACCACCAAGCTGCGGACGATTTACGGAGCTGACAATGTTTTGGCGACAGATATCCGTGCAACCAATGATGAAAGAGGCCCTTTTAATGTATTGGATGTAACAGATGGACAAAAGATGCACGATTTGGCGAAAGACTTTGAGGCGGATACGATTATGCATATGGCCGCATTGCTGTCAGCGACTGCTGAAGAAAAGCCATTGCTTGCTTGGAACCTGAACATGGGCGGCTTAGTGAATGCGCTTGAAGCAGCACGTGAATTGGATATGCAATTCTTCACGCCGAGTTCGATCGGCGCATTCGGACCATCGACGCCGAAAAAGAATACACCGCAAGATACGCTGCAGCGCCCGACGACAATGTACGGGGTCAATAAAGTTTCCGGAGAACTCCTATGCGATTATTATTTCCAGAAGTTCGGGCTAGACACACGCGGAGTCCGTTTCCCGGGGTTGATTTCTTATGTAGCTCCTCCAGGCGGCGGTACGACCGACTATGCAGTGGACATCTATTATAAGGCGGTTGAGCAAAAGAGCTACGAATCTTTTATCGCCAAAGGGACTTATATGGATATGATGTATATGCCGGATGCACTTCAAGCAATCGTCGATTTGATGGAAGCGGACGCTTCGAAGCTTGAACACCGCAATGCCTTCAATGTCACGGCGATGAGTTTTGAGCCGGAACAGATTGCTGCATCGATCCAAAAGCACATTCCTGATTTTAAAATGAGCTACCGGGTAGACCCGGTTCGCCAAGCGATTGCAGATAGCTGGCCGGATAGCATTGATGCCTCAGCTGCGCAAAAAGAATGGGGCTTTAAAGCCCAGTATGATTTGGATGCAATGACTGTAGATATGCTGGAAAAGTTGAAAAAAAAATTAATGCACGCTTAATCGAATAAAAAGAATAGAAAAATGCCCTCCGCAGCTGCGAAGGGCATTTCGTTTTGTTTAAAACAATAAGTGGGCAATTCCTGCAACGATCGGCAATGCGATAATCGTGCGCAAAAGGAAAATAACGATCAAGTCAAGAATGTTGACAGGAATTTTCGATCCGAGCAGCAAGCCGCCGACTTCGGACATGTAGATCAATTGCGTCACGGACATTGTTGCGACAACAAAGCGGGTCATATCGGATTCAATGCCTTCAGCAAGAAGGGAAGGCAGGAACATATCTGCAAAACCGACGACCATCAGTTGAGCCGCTTCGGCTGCTTCAGGAATGCCGAGCAAGTTCAAGTAAGGGACGAAAGGCGTGCCAAGAACAGAGAAGACAGGTGTATACTCTGCTAAAATCAACGCTACAGTACCAAATGCCATAACGACCGGCGCTACACCAATCCACATATCCAAAACGTTTTTAAAGCCATCTTTGAAAAACTCTTTGATGGATTTGTTTTCAGAGGCTTTCGTCAACGCATTTTCAATGCCGTGAGAAGCGACGCTGTATCCTTCAGGAACTTCTTCCGATTGGGATTCCTGCGGATCGCCGTTCATGAAATTGGTCGACTTTTGGGCAAGCGGATAGATGCGCGGCATGATGAGCGCAAGAACGATGCCAGCCAAAATGACAGTGCCGTAATAAGGCAAGAAGTATTGGCTCAATCCGACTTGCTGGATGACAACGATAGCGAAAGTGATGGAAACAACAGAGAAAGTTGTCCCGATAATCGCTGCTTCGCGCTGTGTATATTTGTTCTGTACATATTGGTTATTGGTCAATAAGACACCGATGGTTCCATCACCGACCCAAGATGCCAACGCATCGATGGAAGAGCGGCCAGGAAGGCGGAATAATGGGCGCATGACTTTTACCATCATCGTTCCGAAGAATTCCAAAAGACCGAAATTCATGAGAAGCGGCAAGAACAAGCCCGCAAATAGGAAAATGGTAAACAAGAAAGAGAGTAGCCCATCTCCAGCGAGCAGCAATCCACCTGTATTTTCACTCCAAACGGCTTCCGGGCCGACTTGGAAGAGAACCATGACAGCGAACACCGCTCCAAGGATGCGTACAATCGTCCAAAATAAATTCACATTAAATAGCTTATCGAAAAACGACGCGGAATGGTGTTCATTCACTTTTTTCGCAATGGCCGCAATTGAACCGATTGCTGCAATGATCAAGATCCCCATCATAATCCAAGGGACTACGGATTCAATGGCACCAGCCATCAAGTTAGCCAAAACGGCTATGGTGACCATCCAGACAGTTTCGCCTTCATCTTTTGTTGGAATTGGCACTAAGAAGAGCAAAATTCCCAACAAGGAAGGAAGTAGGAATAAAATCCAAGTTGAAGCTGAAAACTTTTTCACAAATAAATCCCCTTTTCTCTGTGCATGAAAACACAACATTGATACTAATTATACAACATTCTCCCCGATGAAACCGCTGTATAATCAATGTTTATATTATCTGAAAACAGCACAGAAAAATACCCTTATTTTCAAAAAGAAAATAAGGGTATTTTTGGTTAGAACTTTTCTTCGAAATCCTGGTCCCAGCGGTAATTATAAAAACGTTCTTTCGTCAGCCAGTTTTCAGTTTCCTGATCGCCTTGTGCCAATTTGTTTTCCATTTCTTCAAGCATCCAAACCGTTTGCGAAATATGGGCCTTCATCGCACCCATCTTCTGGTCGCGGACAGCCGATACATCGTGAAGGACATCCGGAGCGCCGAGAACTTCCAACGTGTTGTTAGCAAAAGCTACACAATAGAGTTTCGGCCGGTCTTCCATCCGCCGGACAGCACGTACTACAGCGCGTGCCGTCGCTTCGTGGTCAGGATGCACGGAAAGGTTCGGATAAAACGTGATGATCAAGGAAGGATTAAGTTCGTTGATCAAGTCGGTCATCATGCCGACCATTTTCTCATCATCTTCAAATTCAACCGTCTTATCCCGCAGGCCCATCATTCGTAAATCGGTCAAGCCCATGGCATCAGCTGAAGCCTGCAATTCCTTCTTGCGGATTTCCGGCAGCGATTCGCGGGTAGCAAAAGGCGGATTGCCTAAATTTCGGCCCATTTCGCCGAGAGTCAAGCAAGCATATGTAACCGGGGTGCCTTGTTTGATATGCGTCGAGATGGTCCCGGATACGCCGAATGCTTCATCATCCGGATGGGGGAAAACCACCAATACATGACGTTCTTGTGGAATTGTCATTTTTTTATGCCTCCTTAATAACTGAACGGTGTTTCGCTGATTTCAAGCGCTACCGCCAGTTTTCCTGATCCGTCGTGTCCAGCCAGCAATAATCTGCCGTGCTCATCTAATTCATAATGTGTAATGCCTTGGGCGTAAACCCAGCCATGCGGCAATTTCAGTCCGACCCGATGCGGGCTTTCGCCGACCACTTTGCCAAGCTCATAATTAATGACAACATTGCGGATAAAAGCTCCTGCATTGAAAAACCCTTCATTAAAATGAGTCGCATAAGAGCCATTCGTCGTTTCCAGATGCAGATAAACATCTTTATTGGCGAACGCATCCAAGTGAACCTGTAATTTTTTTGCTTCAACTAATTCCATTTCTCTCACTCCTCAGACATTCCGTATTCTTTTAGTATAGGGAATAAGAAGCGAGAATGCGATTAGGATGCTTTACGGAAACCGAAATAATGCTATGATAATGAATGAAAGAATTTTCGAACAAAAGGGATGGCTAAATTGGGAATAATCTTGAGATTTGTGTTTTCGCTGCTCGGCATCGTTTTAATCAGTGGCTTTCCCGTACTTATCGGGGGATTGACGGAAGGCGAACTAAGAATCAGTGCGTATATTTCATCGCTTCAACAGGTACTAAAAGAAGTTTGGCCGCTGCAGGAATTTTCTGTTATGAATATGCGGACAGGACGAGAAATTTTCTTGTTTCCAACCATTGCCGAATACATACTTTATTCACTTCAAATTTTATTTTTGGCATTTGCGGCAGCTGTGGTTTTCGCTTTAGTTTTCACGGTGCTGACGATGCTATTATCTGAAAAGGCCCGAGAGCGGTAAAGCTCTTTTTGTATTTTCTGGAATCGCTTCCGGATTTGCTCATCATCATGGCAGCTCAGCTTGGCATCATCTTCATCTATTTAAAAACGGATGTTTTGATCTCCAAGATTGCAGTCGTAGGCGGGGACAAAATCTATTGGCTCCCGGTCCTGTGTTTATCAATATTGCCGATGATCCAGCTATACCGGCTTTGCATGCTGACTTTCCAGGAAGAAGAGCGGCAAATGTATGTCGAACTTGCTCGATCACTCGGCTTTTCGAAAGTCTTTATCGTTTGGATGCATATGTTCCGGAATGCTATCATTTCAGTGTTTTTCCAATCCAAGAAAAACGATTTGGTTCATGTTGTCGAATCTGTTTGTCCTGGAACTGATGTTCAATATGCCGGGGATCATGCTGTTCATGCGCGATAATATTTCACCTGAAGTGTTTCTTGTGACGATCTTCAGCTTTTTCTTGCCGATGTTTATCCTGTACAGCGTGGGCGAATGGTTTTTCCTCCGCCATTTCCGTGGAAAGGAAGTGGCTTAAATGTGGAGACAGCCTTATTTTGTGATTGGTTTCAGTATTATGGCTTTGCTGCTTTTCGGAAGCTTTGCCTTCGAATGGCTTTTCGGCAAGGTGCCGAAACAAGTCTTTTTTATCGAAGAAAATGGCCGGGCAGTCGAAGGTCCGCCGATTTCGCCGAAATGGGAATTTCCGCTTGGAACCGACCAGTATGGCTATGACCTCTTTGGCAAAATCATGCTTGGCGGAAAATACACCATTATCGCTGCACTCGCAGTCGCCGCACTTCGAATGCTAATTGCCGTCCCTTTCGGTTATCTTCTTGGGACTTATCTGCAAAAGCATCGTGCATGGATTGGCGGACTTGCCGATTCTCTGCATTATATCCCTTTGACTTTATTTGCGGCTTACGTGCTCTACCCGGTTCTTTGGATGCCGCCGGAAGGGTTTTCGAATGGGGTATGGGAACGCATCGCGATACAAATTGTCTTGATGTCGTTATTGACGATGCCGATTGTGGCGGTATTGGTAGGAAATGAAGCGGCGCTTCTATACCGCAAAGAATATGTCCTTGCTTCCCGTGTACTGGGTGCAGGGCGGTTCCGAATTATCCGGAAGCATCTGTATCCGCAAATGCGTGAAAAGCTGGCAGTTCTATACGGTCAGCAGGTGATGGAGACTTTTATAGTGATGGCCCATCTCAGTTTATTGGACTTGTTCCTTGGAGGTACGAAAGTCAGCTACGACCCGATGTTCGGAGATCCACCCATGTCCATTTCGTATGAATGGGCAGGGCTTTTCGGTTCAACGTTCCGCTATCTGCAAGGTGCACCTTGGCTGCCTTTATATCCCGTGTTTTTTATCGCCTTGGCAATTCTTTCAGTCTCATTCATGATGGAAGGATATTTACGGTCGAAAAATCCGCAAGTGAAGAAACGGAAAGGCATCGCTTCACCGTCCGAGAAAATCGTCGAATGGAATAAAGAACAATTGCGGGAGAAAATGATCCGTTTAAAAAACCCTCACAATTTGTGAGGGTTTTGTTTTTTATTCTGCCAATAAAGAATGAGGACCACAATTCCAATCCCGAGGTAAAGGCCGCTTGCGCTGATAATCAGCTCTGTCGTTTCACTATATTGAAGGAATTGCAGGATGAAATCCGGCCCGAATAAAAACAGCGGAAGGATTAACGTGAACCACGTTTTCGACCAAATGGCGCCTGCAATGAAAACCAGAGCTCCAAGTGCTGCAATGACCCACATCGTTTCGCGAGAAGGTATATAGAAAGGCTCAAAGAAAAAGATGTCCATAAAAAGCACAGCCATTAATGATAGAGTAATGATGACTTGGAGAGCGATAAAAATCGACAACTCTTTTTTCTTCGAATAGTTAGCTACGCTCATTTTCCGGAAGAAATAAATATAAGCACCGATGCTCAAAAGTGCAATGGCCGGATAAGCAATCAGCTTCAGCAAAGAAAAATTCAGATCGCCGCGGATAGCTGACCCGGTGATGAAATATGCGATAAGCAGCAAAATGAACATGGGCGCCAGTCTCACTAAACCGAAATAATCGGTTTTCATTTCATTGCTAATGTTCTCCAAATACGTTTGAGGCGATCCGCCAGTAACGCTGTCCACCGTTTTCCCGTGGCTTTCGGCGTCTTCCAGATGGCCCCGTAATTCTTCCGCGATCTCATTGATTTCGTGGTCGTTCTTCCCGGAAGTCATCAAATACATCCTCAAATTAGCAATGAATTCTTCACTTTCTCTTGATAAGACCATTAGTTTTCCTCCTTTACGAGTCGATTGACAGAATGGGATAAACTTTCCCACCGTTCTTTAAACTGTTCGTATTCCTCTTCGCCTGCCGGAGTTAAGGTGTAGTATTTCCTTTTCGGGCCGCTGGGTGATTCTTTCATGACCGAATGGACGAAACCGTCTTTCTGCAATCGCATCAACACGGGATAAATGCTGCCTTCGCTGACCATCCGAAAACCGTAAATCTCCAATTTTTCGATCATTTCGTATCCGTAAGTCTCGCCTTTATGGATAATGCCGAGCAGACACCCATCAAGTATTCCTTTTAGCATCTGGCTAGATGACATATATACCCTCCTTCTTAGTAACTTGTAAAACAAGATAGCTAAAAATAAAACTGCTACTTTGTAATACAAGATAGCATGATGAACAATACAAGTCAACTACTTTGTTATACAAGTTAGTTAATCGTTTTGGAAAAAGGAAATTCAATTGGTTCTGTCGAAAAAATAACGGGGGAAGTTAACAAAATGGGGAGGTACAGCAAATGTTCGAAATAAAGAAGATGTCCGAGTGTTCAATAGAAGAAAAGGTCGAAGCCTGGAATAAAGGGTTCGAAGGCTATTATTTTAATATGGAAACGACTGCAGAAGCATTTGAAAAAAGAGGAACAATGGAAGATTTGAATGAAGAATTATCGATCATTGCATTTGATGGGAACCATCCAGTAGGCATCGTCCGTAACGGGTTTCGCGAAAATGGCGGAAGAAAAGTTTCCTGGAATGGCGGGACGGGCGTCGCTAAATCGGTTCGGGGCCAAGGCGTCGGAAAACGCATGATGGAAAAGACGATCGAGTGGCTTGGGGATTCAGGAGTACAGCTGGCTACCCTTGAAGCTGTCAGTGAAAATAACGCAGCGATCGAACTTTACCGAAAAATAGGATATGAAATAGTGGATGAAGTGGATTTCATGCAGCTTAAAGGGAAAGTCGAGAAGCTTCCAGAAGAGTTGGGGTCGGGACAAGAAATCACGCTGAAATCGGCAACTGTAGAAGAGGCCGGCAGTTTGGATTTCTATCGACATGATTTCACGTGGCAAACCCAATGGCAAAGTGTCAAAGACGGCGAGGCGCTGATTGCCCATGACGCTGAAGGAAAAGCGGCAGGCTATGCGTATTTCCGGAAATCCAAAGATGAAAACGGCAAGCATATCGGGACAACGCTTTATCAATGTGTGGCAAATCCTTTGGCCGAAGATTCCCAATCTCTTACTGCCCGCTTGATTGCAAAAGCTTTTGAAGGCTTCTCAGGAGAGATCAATCGCGTAGCGGTCAATATCCCGGTGGAAATGAACAAATTCACCCATCAAGTTCTGGCAGAAGCGGGCTTTAAAGTGACGACGAAACAAGTGATGATGGCGAAGGAATTATAAATCGCAGAAAACAATAAAAGCCGAAGGAGAAAAGCGATGCTTCTCTCCTTCGGCTTCGTCTATGATTAAAGTTCAGTAACTGTCACTTCAGGTTTCGGGAATTTATTAGCGGCGCCGTGCATAACCGGCCCCACGTATTCGTTGAGTTTCCATCCGTGTTCAATTGCCGCAGAAACAAAGATCTTCGCGTTCAATACAGCATCTTTAACCGATTGGCCATTGGCTAAATTAGCGGTGATTGCGGCAGCGAATGTGCAGCCTGCACCGTGGTTGTAAGTCGTCTCAGTTTTTTCAGCTGTCAAAAGATAATGCTTTTTGCCATCGTACAAGAGGTCAGCCGCTTTTTCATGCTGCAACTGTTTGCCGCCTTTGATGACTACAAACTGTGCACCATGTGCATGGATTTTTTCGGCTGCTGCTTGAAGGTCTTCCACTGTACGAAGAGTGCCCATGCCGGATAGTTGGCCAGCTTCAACCAAGTTTGGCGTAACGACTTTAGCATTCGGAAGCAAATGCTGGATCATGGCATCGACATTTTCAGGGAATAGCACTTCATCTTCGCCTTTGCATGCCATGACCGGGTCAATGACAACGTCTTTCAAGCCGGAGTCTTTAATGGCTTTGCCGGCCATCTCGATAATGTCGACTGTCGGCAGCATGCCGGTTTTCAATGCATCAACGCCTGTAGAAAAAGCGGTCTGCAGTTGAGCATGCAGCGTTTCAACCGGAATTGGGTGGATGCCGTGGCTCCAGCCATTATTCGGGTCCATTGTGACGATTACGGTCAATGCGTTCATGCCATATGTGCCATGCTCCTGGAAAGTTTTCAAGTCTGCTTGTATGCCAGCTCCACCGGACGTATCCGATCCAGCGATCGTTAAAGTCTTTTTCAATGACATCATCAAAACTCCTTTTAAATAGATTCGTTTATCGCTTTATTTTAACAAATGGCGAAACATTTACATAGTATTCAGCTTATGGGGAAACGCCAATACATAGGCGGTTGCAGCCGACACCAGGAAAAATAAACCGGCGATGACAGCCAAGATCCAATTGCCGTTTCTGAAAAGACCAATTGCTATGATAAATGTTAGAATGGAAACAGCTATCACCATTGCGGCGATGATCCACATCCCGATGCGCTTGGCGCTTTCCGGGGCATGGTCCCCTTTGGTGGAGGAGATTGTTTTTATTTTTTCACGCAAGTCCGCCATAATCATCGCTCCTTTCTTTAATCCTATCACGGAGCGAGGATGAAATGAATAAAAAGAAAGAGGGAGAGGAATTGGCAAAAGATCCAAAGTTAACGGAAATCGAACGCTTATTAAAAGAAGTAAAAGGGAAAGAAGATACGAAAGAATCCGGATTCTGGAAGAGCATCAAAGTGATGATGGGCGTTTGGCGCAATTCATTTTTAGTGTTGATCGTCATCCTTCTTCTATTATTGATCGCATTGCCTCTTGGAACTTGGTGGATGATCCAAGGCAGCACAGCAACGGAAAGCAAAGGGGCTTTTTTAGAGCAGATCCAGGATCTCAATGAATTGTCGACTGCGGAAGCTTTTTCGAAAGTGATTATTGAGCGGGAAGACAATAAAGTGTTTGGACAAGATATCGGACTTGATCTGCCGGGAACAAAACGCCAGATTTTAGTCGTGATTCCAGGTTCGGTCCGTGCAGGGGTGGATTTCTCCGAACTAACGGAAAATGATATTGAACTGGATGAAGAAGCGAAAACGGCTACACTTACATTGCCGAAAGCCGACTTTCTGGGAGGTCCGGAATTGTTCATGGACAAAGCTGAAATATACACCTATGAAGGGCTGTTCAGCGGTGGTTCCGATATTTCCGAAGCCTTTGAATTAGCCGACGAAGCAAAGCAAATGATTCTGGAGGAAACTAGAGGACAAGGCGTATTGGAACTTGCAGAAGAAAATGCTGCACAATCCGTCCGCAGTATGTTCAATCTGGTGGACTATAACGTTACAGTAGAATTTGAAGAATAAGGAGTGGCCGATATGCCAAAGAAAATTTTTCGAAATGACTGGCAAGAAATTGTGGGAGAAGAATTTGAAAAGCCTTATTATTTAAAGCTGCGTGAGTTCCTTAAAAAGGAGTATGAAAATGAGACGGTTTATCCGCCGAAAGAAGACATATGGAATGCTTTTGAGCACACGACTTACCGAGATGTAAAAGTCGTTATCTTAGGGCAAGATCCTTATCATGGCCCGAACCAAGCGCATGGCCTCAGCTTTTCCGTTCAGCCAGGCGTCCCGCACCCGCCGAGCCTTCGCAATATGTTCAAGGAACTGAAGGAAGATATCGGTTGTGAGAAGCCGAAAGACGGAACGCTGACAAAATGGGCAGACCAAGGGGTGATGATGCTGAACACGGTGCTCACAGTACGTGGAGGCGAAGCCAATTCGCATCGCAATCAAGGCTGGGAGATTTTCACTGACGAAGTGATCCGCAAACTATCCGAACGCGAAGAACCTGTTATTTTTGTGCTTTGGGGAAAGCCTGCCCAAAAGAAAAAACAGCTTATCGATTTGGAGCGGCATTCGGTCATCGAATCGGTGCATCCGAGCCCGTTAAGTGCGAGCCGTGGATTTTTTGGCAGCAAGCCCTATTCAAAAGTGAACGAACTGTTACAAGCGCGTGGAGAAAAACCGATAGATTTCTGTTTGGCCTGACGGCTTTTCCCTGTGCGTGATAAAATAGGATGATTAGAAGTGGAGAGGGGGAGTTCAAATGGCGATTGAAGCTGTCCGGATACTAACAGAGATTGAAAAGCATACCGTCCAGGCAAAAAATGCTGAACCGGCAAGAGTCCGTGAATCGGTTGCGGCCATTCGGGCTTTATGCGACTTATTGCTGAACGATGAACCGCTGCCTGAATCCAGCAGACCGAAAGCGATGCCGCTCGCGTCTCCGCAAGTCCAAACCGTCTCATCTATCAACAAGCTCAAAGAAGAAGATGCAAACGGCGATTCATTGTTTGAATTTTAACAGGAAAGTAGAGGACCTGATATGAAGTTTTTCTTAATTGCAGGCGCAGTCAATGCGATGCTGTCTGTTGCATTTGGAGCCTTTGGAGCGCATTTGCTCGAAGGGCGTGTTGCAGATAAATATTTGGACACATGGCAGACAGCCGTACAATATCAAATGTTCCATTCCATCGGCTTGATCGCCATTGCGATCTTAATGAGTTCATCGTTGATCGGCAGCCTGGGTTCATTAAACTGGGCCGGTTATTTGATGCTTGCCGGGATCATCATCTTCTCAGGCAGCCTATACGTCTTAAGCTTGACTGGCATTAGCATTTTAGGTGCTATTACGCCAATCGGCGGTGTGGCTTTTATTGCAGCCTGGATCCTCGTGATTGTAGCAGCTGCGAAAGCATTATAATAGTTGAACGAGAAAAAGCTGCCCGCGGCAGCTTTTTTATTGGTTCAGCAAGTTTTTCAATTTTTCCGGATTATCCACTTTTAAGGCGATTTGCGAAACTTCTTTTGTGCGGCCATAGAATAGGGTCGCTTTTTGAGGCTTCTTAAAATCGATGACCAGTTGAGGTTCACCGGTTTCGATGTCATTTGCGATAAATTCCAAGCTGCCTTTTTCAGGTTTTTCGCCCCACCGGATGGACTCGATGGAATCCAGACGGAAAGTAATCCGTTTGCTCAATCCAAGAGACAAATGGACGGAACCGTCTTTGACCGTCAGAGGATTTAAGCGGATGGCCTGGATTTCAGCAAGGAAATAAAATACCGAGTAGATGTTCAGGACGAGCAGAATAATCGAGAGAACCGCCGATTTTTCATGCAGGAACCAGTGGATGCCGATCGTTTCAATAACGATTGCGTGGATAAGCATGATATTGAAAGCGATGGCACTGGTGTTCTTGTGGAGCGACACGGTATGAAGGTTTTCTGGTGCTTGTTTTTTCCAAGTAAAGAATGCGTAGTACACCATCAAAGCTTCCGAAAGCACAATCGAAACGAGCGGATTGGGTTTAACGACTGCAAATGTCGCAGGAAAAAGAGAAAAAAGCGGGCTTTCTGCCTGGCTTTTAATGGTCCGCAAGATTTTCGGGAAATGATAGAAAAGCAAGAAGATCAATGCAGCTTCTGCCGCTATGGCGATGGCTTCTAATCCGAGCGCTGCATAGACCAGGCCGGAGAATGGTTCAATGTAAGAAGAAGGAATAAGCAGGCGGGCAAGGATCAAGCCCCCGGCGACAAAGCCGATGAATTGCTTGGTTGAAAGCCTGTAAGAAGCGAGCAAAAGAAGCGGGGCCACAAGCGCTAAATCGAGAAGCGAACCGCTGACGACCCAAATCGCTTCTTCTGGAATGATGATAGTGGAGAGAGGGGAACGGTAAAGCAGGAAATTGCTGGTGAGTACGAGTGCGAGTAAAAGTAAAGCCCATTTTGCAAAGTTGGTTTGGCGCATTACAAACATCTAAACACCCCATTTTCTTTTAGTATATCGCAGGGCATGGGAAAGGTCAGCGCTGATCTGTGACAGAATTCTGAAAACTTGTATCAGTTAGCGAATTAAGGCATGCGGAAAATATTGCAATCACGCCGGTTTTAATTTTGAGGTGCGAAAAAATTGTTCTGAGGTGCGGAAATATCAATTTGAGGTGCGAAAAAGCAGCATTGGGGTGCGAAAATACTGATCTGGGGTGCGTTCACAGCTCAAACACATAAAAAACCGCCCGAGGGCGGTTTTAAAACTTAAACTTCCAGGAATTTAGCTGTACGATCAGCGTCTAAGCGAGTTCCCACATAGAAAGAACCGAATTCCGCATAGCGCGCGCTGACTTCATCAAAGCGCATTTCGTAGATCAATTTCTTGAATTGGAGAACGTCGTCTGCGAATAACGTAACGCCCCATTCGTAATCGTCAAAGCCGACAGATCCTGAAATGATCTGTTTAACTTTGCCGGCATAGCTGCGGCCGATTTTGCCGTGGGAAAGCATCAATTCTTTGCGTGTGTCCATTGGCAGCATGTACCAGTTGTCGTCGCCTTCGCGGCGTTTATCCATCGGATAGAAGCAGATGTACTGTGAACGTTGAAGTTCAGGATACAAGCGCGCACGCACGTGAGGGTTTTGGTATGGATCTTCGTCTGATTTTCCAGCCAAATAGTTGGAAAGTTCAACAACCGATACATACGAATACGTAGGAACGGTATAAGCGATCAATGTCAGCTTATTGTATTCTGTTTCAAGCTCACGCAATTCGTCCATCGTTTCGCGAAGTAGCATCAACATCAAGTCCGCTTTTTGGCCAACGATTGAATACAATGCGTGGGCACCTGTTTTATTTTCATCGGCTTGGTTTACTTTGTCCATAAATGCCTGGAACTCGTCGATTGCGAATTGGCGTTCTTCGTCCGTCAGCATTTTCCAGGATACCCAATCCATCGAACGGAAATCGTGGAGGACGTACCAGCCGTCTAATGTAATTGCAGCTTCATTCATTCTCTAAACACTCCTTTGATCTAAATCTCTCCCATCCAGTTTATCACATCGGCCATTCAAGTTCCTATAAAACAGAAGGCTGTCACCAATTCGTCATTGCTGCACCTGCTTTTCAGCAAGGCGAGAGTCGGGTAGACTGGAGTTAAGCAAAATGCTTTTGAGGAGAATGAATATGAGCTTATTTTCACAACAAACCAATTGGCGTTTCTGGGACCAATCCTTGAGCGCAAAAAAACGTTCGGCGCTGGAATCGTTTGCGGCGGATGATACATTATGCGAACTGGTTGGCAGCGGGAGAAGTGAGCCGACCGTCCGGACTTGGGTCCATGACGATACGGTAGTGCTTGGCATCCAAGATCACCGTTTGCCGCATGTCGGACGGCGTATGGAATACTTGGAAGCAAACGGCTACTATCCGATTGTCCGGAATTCCGGCGGTCTCGCAGTGGTTCTTGATGCCGGTGTTTTGAATATTTCATTGGTCGTTTCGGAGAAAGAACATGCCATCGATATTTCGGCTGGCTACGATATGATGCTTGAACTGGTGCAGGCACTGTTTCCGGAAGCACCAATAGAAGCTTACGAGATCGTGGGATCCTACTGTCCGGGATCTTATGACCTCAGCATCGGGGGCAAGAAGTTCGCCGGAATCTCCCAACGCCGCATCCGCAAAGGGATCGCTGTCCAAGTCTATCTTTGCGTCGAAGGCTCTGGTGCAGAGCGTGCAGAACTGATTCGCGGCTTTTATGAAAAAGGGCTGCAAGGCGAAGACACAAAATTCGATTACCCGGCCATCAAACCGGAAGTGATGGCGTCGCTCAGCGAATTGCTGGATAAAGAAATTACGGTCCAGGAAGTTGTCATAAATTTATACGAATTGATCGGGTCGCCCGCGCCGCGCCCGCTAATGCCTGATGAGACTGAACTTTACGGATTTTATTTGAAACGTGTCGTTGAACGCAACGCGAAAATGCTTCCGGGGCCTCTTGAATGAGGTCCTTTTGCTGGTGTAGAATACCTGTTACGCAGGAAAATTTGGAGGTGGGCTTATGGATTACGCATCGCAAAAATTAGCTGAAGAAAAAGTGTTTAAAGATCCGGTTCACCGATACATACACGTGCGCGACCAAGTAATTTGGGACTTGGTGAGCACGAAGGAATTTCAGCGTCTGCGGCGCATCAAACAGCTTGGCACCTCATATTTAGTCTTCCACGGCGCTGAACATAGCCGTTTTAACCACTCCCTCGGCGTCTACGAAATCGTCCGAAGAATTTCTGACGATATTTTCCACGGCCGCCCCGAATGGGATGAAAGTGAACGGCTTGTCGTTTTATGTGCGGCGCTTCTTCATGATCTTGGACATGGTCCATTTTCACATTCGTTCGAAAAGGTTTTTCAAGTCGACCACGAAGAATTCACCCGTGAAATTTTGCTTGGCGATACTGAAGTCCATCGCGTCCTTAAGAAAGTAGGGGCGGATTTTCCTGCGAAAGTCGCTGAAGTCATTGCCAAAACCTATGGCAATAAACAAGTCGTCTCGCTGATTTCGAGCCAGATTGATGCGGACCGCATGGATTATTTGCAGCGGGATGCGTACTATACGGGAGTTTCCTACGGCCATTTCGATATGGAGCGGATCCTTCGCGTCATGCGTCCGGTGGATGATCAAGTGGTGATCAAATCGAGCGGCATGCATGCTGTTGAAGATTACATCATGAGCCGCTATCAGATGTACTGGCAAGTGTATTTCCACCCGGTTGCCCGAAGCGCCGAAGTGATTTTACGGAAAATCCTGCAGCGGGCGAAAGAATTGAGCGAAGGCGGCTATAAATTTGCCCAGCCACCCACGCATTTCCTGTCATTTTTTGACCGCACGTTCACATTGAAGGATTATTTAGCGCTGGATGAAGGCGTCTTGATGACGTATTTCCAATTGTGGATGACGGAACGCGATCCGATTTTAGCGGACTTAAGCGACCGCTTTGTTAATCGGCGCTTGTTCCAATACGTCGACTTCGATCCAGGGAAAGACTACCGGAAGCTTGGGGAACTTGCACAATTGTTCCGAAAAGCCGGAATTGATCCGGATTATTATTTGATTGATGACTCTACGTCCGATTTGCCATATGACTTTTACCGTCCGGGAGAAGAGGAAGAACGCCTTCCGATTCATTTATTGATGCCGTCCGGTGAGATTAAAGAACTGTCCCGCTTGTCCCAAATCGTTGATGCGATTTCAGGTAAGCGGCGCACAGACTATAAATTGTATTTTCCAGCTGAGCTATTGATCGATGGCAAGAAAAAAGCCATCAAGCAGCAAATACTGGAAATGTTAAGAGAAGGGGGAATTTAGTTGCTCCAGGAACATGCGAAAATTGTGGATTTTATTGCTGCAGCGGACGGAATTACAGGACGCAAAAAGATGCAGAAGATGATTTACATCTTAAAGAAGATGGGCGTTCCTTTTCAGGAAAAATACGAATTCCATATTTATGGGCCGTATTCAGAAGAGTTGACGGCCCGCGTAGAAGAACTTTGCGATATGGGGTTTTTGTCGGAGGAATTGGAAGACAAAGGTTCTTACGTCCAATATAAATACAGCGTCACAAAAGAAGGCGGAGATTTCCGGAATACCTTGAAAGAATCGGTGCTGGAAGATTCGGCTTACGCCGCAAAGCTTAATGAAAAGAGCGGCCGCTTTTTGGAATTGACCGCGACGCTTTTGTACTTTGACCAGCTGGAACGAAGCGAACAAATCGAAAAACTCCATGTTGTTAAAGGGAAGCTAAACTTTACAGAGGAAGAAATCGAAGAGGCGTTTGCTTTTATAGAAGAATTGAGTGCATTAAAAAAACTCCCATGATGGGAGTTTTTTTAAAAGTGATGGGAATTAAATATCAGAAAATAATTTTCCTTTAACGCCGTAATCGGTTTTCTTCATGTCTTCGATGAAGACGACTACGTTTCCGACTGGAGCGCCAGTCGTTTCAGAGACAGCTTCAGTTACTTTTTCGACGAGTGCGCGCTTTTGGTCTTCTGTGCGGCCTTCGAGCATTTTCACAGTTACGTATGGCATAATGGACACAGCTCCTTTTTTAGGGATATTCTTATCATATCAGAACGGAGGGAATGTACACATGGCAAACGAAGAAAAACCAAAACAAAAAGTAGGATTTACCATTATAAAGAACGACCCGACTGATGGCCATAAAGGCTATGGCATCGGCTCCTTGTCACTCGAAAACGTGTCACCGCTGTTCATCGACATCGAAGAGCAGGAGGCATTTATTGATATCGGTGCTATGCACGCCCGCAGCCAAGTCGAACGCGGCATCAAGTTTACGGTCAACCGCGAAGACTCGGAAGGCGGAAAACCTTACTGGCTTGTGTGGATCACGATCGACTTCAATCCGGAAGGCCCTTATTACGCTGGCGTGACGGCTTGTGAAATGGTTGTGAACCGGGAAAAACGCCGAGGCTATAAGATATTAGCCGATCATGTGAACCTCATGGATAAATCGATGAAACGCAAGATTATCGTCGAGCAGATGGACGAAAGTTCGAAAAAAGTCTTGGCTGAATACTTGAGAAGCCACAATCCCAAAATGTGGGAGCGCAGCGAAGATCAGTTGAAACAAGATTTAAACGCATAAAAGCTAAAAATATTTGTACGATTTGTGACATTTGCAATTGCTTCCAACAGGCGGTTGAAGTTGTTTAAAAAAGGCAGTACACTATAACTACAGCTTTTAAATAGAAAGCTAGGACACCTGATTGCGGACAAGTGACGTGAGCCATTGCGAGAAAACCCAAGCCCAATGCCTCATGTCTCTTTCTTCGCGCCGTCAGGCATAAAAAGGTTTTCTGTACAGGGAAAAGTTCTCTGCGCAGAAAACCTTTTTATTTTGGGGATAATTGGATGGGATTCGGGTAAAGAAGACTGTGCAAATAATGATTGCACTTTCGTTGAAAAGATTTATACTTTTTTAAGTAGATTTTAATCTGAAAGTTAAAGGAGTTTGATTATAAATGGCAGGATTCTGGTATACAGAAAAACAGACCGAGAATTTCGGGATCACAATGAAAATCAACAAAACGCTTCACACGGAACAAACGGATTTCCAATATTTAGAAATGGCTGAAACGGCGGAATGGGGAAATATGCTTTTCCTTGACGGCATGGTCATGACTTCTGAAAAAGACGAATTCGTCTACCATGAAATGGTGGCACATGTTCCATTGTTCACGCACCCGAACCCGGAGAACGTGTTGGTTGTAGGCGGCGGAGACGGCGGCGTTATCCGTGAAGTGCTGAAACACCCTTCTGTTAAAAAAGCGACGCTTGTCGACATTGACGGCAAAGTGATCGAGTACTCGAAAAAATTCCTGCCATCTATTGCGTCAGGCCTTGAAGATTCACGTGTAGACGTCATCGTTGGCGACGGCTTCATGCACATTGCAGAATCTGAAAATAAATACGATGTGATCATGGTGGATTCGACGGAACCGGTCGGCCCGGCTGTGAATTTATTCACAAAAGGCTTTTACGCTGGGATTTCACGCGCATTGAAAGAAGACGGCATTTTCGTCGCGCAATCGGACAACCCATGGTTCAAAGCGGATTTGATCACACAAGTCCAAAAAGACGTGAAGGAAATTTTCCCAATCACGAAATTGTATTTGGCGAACATCCCGACGTACCCATCAGGCCTTTGGGCGTTTACAATCGGTTCGAAGAAATACGATCCGACAGCTGTTCCAGCTGAACGCTTCCATGACATCGAAACTAAGTATTACACGAAAGAATTGCATAACGCGGCATTCGTCTTGCCGAAATTCGTGAAAGATATGGCAGGCGAATAAGATGCGCTTCGACGAGACGTATTCTGGAAAAGTATTTATCAAAAGCCATCCGAATTATGAAGAATCGAAAGCGGTCCTTTACGGAATGCCGATGGACTGGACAGTCAGCTACCGTCCCGGTTCCCGGTTTGGCCCGAACAAAATCCGTGAAGTGTCGATCGGCCTGGAAGAGTATAGCCCTTACCTGGACCGTGAACTGGATGACGTGAAATTTTTCGATGCCGGCGATATCCCATTGCCATTCGGCAACCCGGAAAAATCGCTGCTTGAAATCGAAACGTATATCCATACCTTATTGGCTGACAATAAAATCCCAATCGGCATGGGCGGCGAACATCTAGTATCGCTTCCGGTGATGAAGGCAGTGGCGAGCAAATACGATGATTTAGCGATCATCCATTTTGATGCGCACACTGATCTTCGCGAAAATTACGAAGGCGAAGAATATTCGCATTCGACGCCGATCCGCAAAATCGCAGATCATATCGGACCGAAAAACGTTTATTCGTTCGGTATCCGTTCAGGAATGAAAGAAGAATTCATCTGGGCAAAAGAAAACGGCATGCACATTTCCATGTTCGAAGTATTGGAACCATTGAAAGAAGTATTGCCGACACTTTCCGGACGCCCAGTTTATGTGACGATTGATATCGACGTCCTGGATCCGGCGCATGCACCGGGTACTGGAACCGTTGACGCAGGCGGCATCACTTCCCGCGAACTGCTCGCATCGATCCACGCCATCGCCGCTTCAGGCGTCAATGTTGTCGGTTTCGATTTGGTGGAAGTGTCTCCGGTTTACGACCACTCCGACCAAACAGCCAACACCGCCAGCAAATTGCTGCGCGAAATGATTTTGGGTTGGGTGAAATAAAGAAAAGCGGAAACGGCCCGTTAGCCCCGAAAGGCATAAGACGAATCAGCGAAGCGGCGTTCTTTGCCGCACAGCTGGTTTGGCTTATGACCCGAGGGGTTGGCCGTTGGAGTCTGGACAATAAGAAAAGCGTAGCCGCCTCGACAGCCGCGACAAGCGCTGGAAGTCAGAGCGGGGAATGGCGTTCTTCAGCCATTGCTGATATGACTGAAGCGACCTCGAGCGGCTAGGCGGCGAAGCTGGACAATAAGAAAAGCGGAAACGGCCGTGTAGCCGTGACAAGCTTAAGACGGATTGCCGAAGCGGCGCTTTTTGCCGCACAGGCGAGACGACTTAAGACCTCGAGGGGCTGGCCGTTGGAGCTAGACAATAAGAAAAGCGGAAACGGCCTGGAAATCTCCAGGCCGTTTTTTATTTCGGCAACTTTTCGGACGGCGGAATGCAGATTCTTGGTGAATGATCATAAAATGGCGAAAGTCGCTCATAAAAACACAAAACTCGCTCGTAAGACCTGCAAAATAGAATCTTTCGAAAAGAAACGGTAAGATGAGAGAGAAAATATTGAAAGAGGTGCTGACGATGGAATTATATAAGTGGACTGGACCGCGCGACCAGGGGGTATCGATCCTTGCGTCCTCGCCGAATTCGCGATTGATTTACTTGGTGGACGGCGAAGAGGCAACGGTATTGTTTGAAGCGGAAGATGGCACATCGGCGCAAGGGTTTGAAGCATTTCAGATCTTGAACGCAGTCGGTGATATCAATGACGGCTTTTATGCGGTCTTCAACAACATTCCGGTAACTGAGGAAGGACGCGAGCTGTTTGAAGCGCGCTTTCAAAATCGCGCCGGCAAAGTGGAAGAAGAGCCGGGGTTTGCGGCGATCCGGGTGCTTCGACCGCTAAATTCGGATACGTATATCATTTTGACTTTGTGGAAAGATGAAGAATCGTTTACAAACTGGCAGCAGTCCCAAGCCTATAGCCATGCCCACGCGAAACGCGGCACAGCAGAAGGCATTGATAAGCGCCCGAATGTTTTTCCGCGCCCTTCTTTCGTTAAAACGTATACGCGATAAATGGCTCCAAGTGGCGCACAGCATGGCTGTGCGCCATTTTTTTATGCGGTGCCGCGAGCTATCCCAAACTTAATTGAAAAACCAGTGCAAAACAGGCTATAATATAAAGGTTATCAATTGACAGGAAGGCGGAAGCGTTTTGAAGAAATTCGTGAAAATCAAACTGACAACTAAAATCCGCCAACCGGATGTTGAAGAGCAAGTGTTGGAAATGCGGTCGGAAGGCACAATGACGGTTAAAAATAACCGGCTTTATTTGCAATATGAAGAGCAGCTTGAAGAGCTCAGCATCCGAACCACAGTGAAAATCAGCGATGATGAAGCAGTAATCATGAGAAGCGGAGGCTTGCAGATGCGCCTGCCGTTTTTATTACATAAAGAGCAAACGGGGAATTTAACGAACGAACAGGGGTCTTTTATGCTGACGACGAAAGCGCACGAATTGTCAGCAAGCGATACGCGTTTCAAAGTTCGATACGATCTGGCAATGGGCTCGTCCCATGTCGGGGAATACGAAATGGAAATACAATTTACGGAGGGTAAATCATGAATGCAGTAGAAAAAGTTCAACAGGCCATCAAATTGGCCATCAGTGAAGCGGTTCAAAAAGCCGAATTAACAACCGAACCAATGGAAATCCATTTAGAATCTCCAAAAGACAAAGCGAATGGCGATTATGCAACGAATATCGCCATGCAATTGACGCGCATCGCTAAAAAAGCACCGCGTGCGATTGCGGAAGCGATTGTGGAAAACCTGGATAAAGAATCAGCGAATATTGAAAAAGTGGAAATTGCAGGACCTGGCTTTATCAATATCACGATTAAGAAAGACTATTTACTGGATGTCGTCAAAACCGTATTGGAGCAGAAGGAAGATTACGGCCGCACCAATTCCGGCGCAGGCGAACGCATTCAAGTCGAGTTCGTTTCAGCAAATCCGACTGGCGACTTGCATCTTGGCCATGCCCGCGGTTCATCTGTCGGCGATTCGCTTTGCAATGTACTGGACCTTGCAGGCTATGACGTTTCACGTGAATATTACATCAACGATGCCGGAAACCAAATCAACAATTTGGCGCTTTCGATCGAAGCCCGTTATTTTGAGGCATTAGGAAAAGGCGACAGCATGCCGGAAGACGGCTATCGCGGACAAGACATCAAAGATATCGCGGAAGATCTTGTAAAAGAACACGGCGATAAATTTGTTGCGATGACGCACGAAGAGCGTTTTGAAGCTTTCCGCAAACACGGCTTGAAAGTGGAATTGGCGAAGCTTCAGAAAGACCTTGCGGATTTCCGCGTGGAATTCGATGTGTGGTATCCGGAATCGTCCCTTTATGAAAATGGCAAAATCGATAAAGCATTAGCAAAACTTCGCGAAAATGGCCATGTCTATGAAGAAGACGGTGCTACATGGTTCCGTTCAACGGCATTCGGAGACGATAAAGACCGCGTATTGATCAAGAACGACGGATCTTACACGTATTTGACTCCGGATATCGCTTACCATGAAGATAAATTGCAGCGTGGATTTGATAAATTGATCAATATTTGGGGCGCTGACCACCATGGCTATATTCCGCGTATGAAAGCGGCAATCGAAGCGCTTGGCTACGACCGCGACACGTTGGAAGTGAACATCGTGCAGATGGTCCAGCTTTATAAAGACGGCGAGAAGATGAAGATGAGCAAACGTACCGGCAAAGCGGTCACCATGCGTGAATTGGTTGAGTTGGTCGGCTTAGACGCAGTCCGTTACTTCTTCGCGATGCGCTCAGGCGATTCGCATATGGACTTCGATTTGGATTTGGCCGTTTCCCAGTCCAACGAAAATCCGGTTTACTATTCGCAATATGCGCATGCCCGCATCTGTTCGATTGTGCGCCAGGCAGAAGAGCAAGGTTTCACAGCTTCAACTGACCATCTGGAATTATTGTCATCAGAAAAAGAAGTGGATGTCTTGAAGAAAATCGGCGATTTCCCGAAAGTGGTTGCCGATGCCGCAAAGCTGCGTGCACCGCACCGCATCACGACGTACATCCAAGATCTTGCTTCGAACTTCCACAGCTTCTATAATGCCAATAAAGTATTGGATGCGACGAATGAAGATTTGACGCGTGCACGTCTGGCATTAATTACAGCAGTTAGAACGACGATTGCGAATGCGTTAAAAGTGATCGGCGTTTCTGCACCGGATAAAATGTAAACTTTCTGTTTTTAAACTGAATGTGTATAATGAAAATGAATCAATTGAATAGTTGAAATCATAAAGGTGCTTATGTGTAACAGCATAAGTTAAAAGGGAAGCCGGTTCGAATCCGGCGCGGTCCCGCCACTGTAAGTGTGAGCAATCTGTTGATGCCACTGGAGCAAGACTCCGGGAAGGAACAGAAAGCGCCGAGCACGAGCCAGGAGACCTGCCTTTATGAAACGCCCCATAAGCCTGCGAGGACCGGCTGGATGCATAGTTTTATTATGCCGTCCTTTCATCCCTCCGCAGTTTTATGCGGAGGGATTTTTTATTTCGAACGCAATAATACCAACAAGAGAAAAGGGGATACAGCAATGAAGAAGTTTTGGAAGTTTGGAATGAGTGCGGGTATGGCGGCTTTGCTGCTGGCAGGCTGCGGGGAAGAGGCGGCACCGGCAGAAGAACAGGACGTAGAAACACCGGCAGAACCGCCCAAAGAGGTGGCAGAAGTTGAATTCCCGGTGACTTTGACGGATGCTGTCGGCGAAGAAGTGGTGATTGAAGAAGAGCCGGATGCGATTGTCTCGATGGTGCCTTCTAATACGGAAATCGCTTATGAACTGGGATTGAGTGAAAAAATGGTCGGGGTTTCCGATTTTGATAATTATCCGGAAGAAGCGGCAAGCGTTGAGAAAATTGGCGGACAGGAATTCAATGTGGAAAAAATCATCAGCCTGCAACCCGATATCGTATTAGCGCATGAATCGAATTTAGGAATCGGAGACGGGGTTGCAGCAGCTTCGAGATGCTGGCCTAGATGTATTTGTAGTTGAAGAAGCTACCACTTTTGATGAAGTTTTTGAAACGATGACCATCATCGGGCAAGCAACAGGCACCATGGAAGAAGCGGATGCGCAAATTTCAGAGATGGAAGCGCAATTGGACGAAATCGAAGAAATGTCTGCAGAAGTAAAAGAACCGAAAAAAGTATTTGTCGAAGTGGGAAGTACGCCGGAAATCTATACGACCGGAACGGGCACGTTCATAGACGAAATGCTGTCAACGATCAATGCTGAAAACATCGCCGGCGATCAGGAAGGCTGGGTCAGCATGGATCCGGAAGCAATCGTCAGCAGCAATCCGGATGTAATTGTTACTACTGAAGGCGCATACGTACCAAATGCAGTCGAGCTCATCATGGGACGCAATGGTTTTGCTGAAATCACGGCAGTACAAGACGAGGCGGTTTATAACCTGGACTCGGATAAATTGACACGCCAAGGCCCACGAGTGACAGAAGGATTACTAGAGCTTGCACGGGCAGTATATCCAGAGGTCTACGGTGAATAAAAACCTGATCGCCTACACGATATCCCTCATTTTATTGGCGGGAGCTGTAGTGTTGGGTGTAACGGTCGGCACGGTAACGATTTCACCGCGTGTGCTATGGAATCCATCTTCGGATGAAACAGCGGCCAATATCCTTTGGAATATCCGGATGCCGCGTGTGGTTTTGGCAGGCCTTGTTGGAGCGGCGCTGGCCATTGCCGGAGCAGCTTTTCAAGGGTTGCTGAAAAATCCTTTGGCCGATCCTTATACGTTAGGAGTGTCTTCCGGTGCCTCAGTAGGTGCCGTGACGACGCTCTTTTTCGGCATTACCATCCCTTTTTTAGGAATTTTCACCTTGCCGGTCATCAGTATGGCAGGTGCACTGGCCACAATGTTGGCTGTCATGGGATTTGCCAAATTAGTGGACCGGTCGATGAAGATGGAAACGGTGATTTTAACGGGGATCATTTTCAGCTCTTTTCTCGGCTCGGTCATTTCGTTGATGATCGCTTTGACGGGGGAAGAGCTGCGCCAGATTATCGGTTGGCTTCTTGGTTCAGTTTCCATGCGCGGTTGGCCTTATGTGCAGATGGCGCTGCCATTTCTCTTAATCGGATCGTTTCTGTTATGGCTGAACCGCAGAGAGTTGAACGCCATGCTTTTTGGTGAAGAACGGGCACAGCATCTTGGCGTCAATATCAAAAGGAGCAAAATGATGATTTTGGTCAGCGGTTCTGTTCTGACTGGTGCAGCCGTTGCCGTTTCCGGAACGATTGGATTTGTCGGGCTCGTGGTTCCGCATATGGTTCGCTTACTGTGGGGATCGGACCATCGCCATGTGCTGCCGCTGTCCTTTATCAACGGAGCCGCATTGCTGATCGTCTGTGACTTAGTTTCACGTACGATCATTTCGCCGACGGAACTTCCAATTGGCGTGATCACAGCCTTTATCGGTGCACCGGTCTTTGCCTTTATCTTTTTCCGCCAACGCAAAGGAGTGGCATAATATGTTGAAAATAAACAACTTAAGCGGCGGATATGGGGACCGGAATATTGTCCGGAATGTCTCTTTTTCCGTAGCGAAAGGGTCCATGCTCGGCATTTTAGGTCCGAACGGCAGCGGCAAATCGACCTTAATGAAGTTGATCAGCGGGGTATTGCCGGCAACTGCCGGAACAGTCGAAATCGGCGGCAAAGAAATTGGCGCATTCCAAGCAAAAGAATTAGCGAGAGAGATGGCTGTTTTGCCGCAGCTTCACGCCCATGCTTTTGCCCATACGGTCCGTGAAACGATTTCGCTTGGCCGCTACCCGCATCAAAGCGGCTGGTTTTCTTCCTGGTCAGCGGAAGATGAAAGCGAAGTGCAAGAAGCGATGCGCCTGATGAACATCGGCCAGTATGAAAAGACGCAAATTGACCAGCTGTCAGGCGGAGAACAACAGCGTGTTTTTGTGGCGCAAGCTCTAGCCCAAAATGCCCGTTCTATTATTAGACGAACCAACCAATCATTTGGACATTAACCACCAAAAGGAATTATTAGACACGATTAAAAAACAAGCAATCGAAAAAAATCTGACGATCGTTTCGATTTTCCATGACATCAATATTGCCTCCATGTATTGCGACCAGCTCTTGCTATTGGATCAAGGGCAGATTGTCCGCATGGGCGAACCGCACGAAGTTGTGCGGGAGCAAGATATCGAAGCGGTTTACCATACACGTGTCAGCAATCATCCCCATCCAGAGCTTCCAAAGCCGCAGATTACTTTGCTGCCGGGAGTGGAACGCAAAACAGCCGCGGTTAAAATTGCAGCCGCCGATTTTCTGGTTTCACCTGAAATGGTCGTATACCAAAGTGAAATGCCTTTGAAAACCGTTTCTTCCGCGGTGATTAATGCGGGAGGCGGGCTGGTTCCGTACCTTTATCAACCGCCACGTGGATATGGATTATAATATCGACGACAGTGTCCAGGAAATGACCGGTTTCATTGAGAGCAAAGGCTATAAGCCGACAGAAACAGTCGGGATGATGACGGCTGTCCGAACAGAACATGCGGTTGTGAAAGAATATCAGGGAGATTTCGGATCGGTTGTCATTGCCGTGACTGCAGGTGTCGGAAATGCCGTCGATGTCTCAAGGGCGGTTGACCGGGAAATTGGCGTCGGCACCATCAATACGTGGATTATGGTCAATGGCCATTTATCGGATGAAGCGTTTATCCAGGCAATGATAACAGCGACAGAAGCCAAGACGAAAGCGCTTCATCAAGAAGAGGTAAAAGATCCATTGACGGGCACGATCGCTACCGGAACATCTACAGACAGCTGCCTCGTCTCTGCTACTCAGCAAGGCGAATACTTGCCTTATGCCGGGCCGATTACGGAACTGGGCAAATTGATCGGTACGGGTGTGTTTGAATGTACATTGGATGCACTTGAATCCTACCGGCAGGCGAAACAGCAATGACGGCGCATGTCTTAGCCATTGCCCTTGGTATTTTAATCGACCGGGTCATCGGCGATCCCGAGAATTGGCCGCATCCGGTTCGCTGGATCGGATCGCTCATTATGAAGCTGACTCGAAAGTTGAACCGTGCGCCACATGCGTTTCGCAATGGTTTCTTGCTCATCGCTTTAATGGCTGGCGGTGCTTTTGCGATTGCTTATCTGATCATCAGCTTAGCTTATGAAGTGCAAGGAATAGTGGGCTTCTTTGTTGAAGCTGTATTGATCGCGGTAGGACTCGCACAAAAAAGCTTGAAGGACGCAGCAGAAGAAGTGCATCAGCCGCTTTTGCGGAAGGACTTTTCAAAAGCACGCGAAAAGCTATCCTGGATTGTCGGTCGGGATACCAGGCACTTGAACGAAAGCGAAATCACAAGAGGTGTAGTCGAAACCGTATCCGAAAATACGAGCGACGGCGTCACGGCTCCTTTGTTTTGGGCGTTCTTGCTGGGTGCACCCGGGCTTTGGATGTATAAAGCAGTCAATACGTGCGACTCGATGGTCGGTTATCAAAACGAACAGTTTAGCCGATTCGGCTATGCTTCTGCCAAATTGGACGATGTGCTGAATTTTATCCCGAGCCGTATTACGGGAGCGATTATTCTATTGTCAACGAGAAATAAAAGAGGGCTCACCTTACGTCAGCGTTTTGCTGAATGGCTGCGTGATGCTCCGAAACACCCAAGTCCGAATAGTGGCTGGCTGGAAGCTGCGACTGCCATTCAGCTTGGCATCGAATTGGGCGGCGTCAATACTTACAAAGGGGTTCAATCCGTCCGTGCGCGAATGGGGACGCCAATTTTTAAATTGGAAGCCCATCATATTAAAGAAACAGTAGCGCATATGCATCTAGCTGTTTTTTGGTTTTACATTTTATTTGCAGGAGGAGCGATGATTTTTGAAATTGCCTGACCATGGAGCAAATCCACACCGGCTTTACCAGCAATTGAATATCGAATGTCCGGAGCGGATTTTGGATTTCAGTGAAAATGTCCATCCGTTTGGTCCGCCGGAATTCATCCGGAACTCTTGGCATTCCATGCATGGATTGATTGAACGTTATCCGGATCCGGAAGGTGAACCTTTTCGGAGCGCCGCTGCCAGTTACCATGGGGTTTCAACTGAACAAGTGATTACAGGAAACGGTGCTGCTGAAATTTTTACATGGTTAGCACACCGGTATCAGAAAAAGAAAGTGGTGCTGATTGAACCGGCTTTTTCCGAATACCGAAAAACACTGGAAGCGGAAGAAGCCCAAATCATAACCATCCAATTGACGGAGGAAAATGACTGGCAGCTTGATATCGAATTATTGGCATCTTCTCTTGATGGCTGTGCCGCTGTCTATATTTGCAACCCGCATAACCCGACAGGCCTTCTGATTAAACAGCCGCAGATGGAATCTATTGCTGAAGCTTGCAAGAAGGCGGGATGTGAATTGGTGATCGATGAAGCCTTCATCGATTTTGCGGGGGAGGCTTTTTCATTTATTCCGCGCCAATCGTCTTACCCTCAAACCATCATCGTCCGATCGATGACAAAAATGTACGCGATTGCCGGACTCCGGCTCGGTTATGCAATTGGCACCCTGGAAATCATGCAGGCGCTAAAACAAGGAGCGGCACATTGGAATGTCAACGCCATTTCCGCTCAAATCGGAGCCGAATGTTTTAAGGAACAGATTTACAGGGAGCGAGTAATTGCTTCGGCGAATGAAGAACGGGAGCGCATGGCAGCCTTTTTAAAAGGCGTTCAATGCAAGGTGAGTGCATCCGCAGTAAATTTCTTATCTTTCAAACTGCCGGAAGAAAAAGATTCCTGCCGGTTTTTCATCGATTTTCTTGAGCAAGGCTTTGTTCTTCGGCATACCAAATCGTTCCGGGGAATGGATGGCGAATGGTTCCGCATCGGCATGAAGACACCTGCGCAAATGGATCAATTGCAGGAGGCGATCGGCAGATGGCTAATGGACAATTGATCTTTGTGAGCGGAGGTGTCCGCAGCGGGAAAAGTGCGTGGGCTGAACGGAGAATTCAAGGGTCAGCTGGGACTCGCAAAGTTTATTTGGCGAGCGGGCAAGCGCATGACCCGGAAATGGTGCAACGAATTCATCGCCACCAGGAGGACCGGAAAGAACAAGATTGGATCACCATCGAACAGCCTTTGCATTTGGAAAAGGCGCTTCCATTTATAGAAGACGGCGACGCGGTCTTATGGGATTGCGCCACCACCTGGCTCGCCAATGAATTATACGAAGGCTGGGAAAAAGGGGCTTCGTGTGCCGGACAGCCAGGATGTATGGAGCAAAAATGGGCCAATTTGAAGAACACGATCCACAGTTTGCAGTGCCGGACAAAACTGCTGGTTATTGTCTCGAATGAAGTGTTGGATGATTTCGTCCGGGACGATACGTATCAGCGCTGGCTCGGGAGAATCCATATTTGGATTGCTGCACAAGCAGACGAAGCTTATGAAATGGAAAATGGCATGGCCCAAAAAAGGAAGTGATGAAAAGATGCGCCATGTAGTGAATGGAATTGCACTGGCTTTTCAGTTTTTCTCTGCCATTCCGGTTAAAAAGGAATTGCCGATGGAGAGAAAAGACATCACCGCAATGTATGCGGCTCTGCCTTTTCTGGGATTGTTTTTTGGCAGTGCAGCAGCAATTACTGCGTTGGTATTCAGGGATTTCACAGAACTCAGCTCATTAATTGCCGCATTCTTCATCACGGTTCTCTTCGTTATTTTAACAGGCGGCTTGCATTTGGACGGTTTGGCGGATGTCGGAGATGCCTATTTCTCTTATCGGGACCGGAAAAAGCGGCTTGAAATCATGGCCGACCCCCGTATCGGTGCATTCGGGACGATGGTGCTGCTATTTGCAGTAATCGGGAAAATCCTTATTATTTCGGAAATTATTTACCAGGTTTCACTCATTGCAGTTTTATTCCTCCCATTCCTGTCCCGAACGGGTCTTCTGCTGCTGTTCAATACGCTTGGCAGTGCAAAAGCAGAGGGCCTTGCATTCTTTTTTCAGAATAAAGCGAATAAAAAAAGTTTGCTTGCAGCATCGGCCCTATATTTAGCAATCGCATTAAGCGGGATGGTCATCTTGCTTGGCTGGAAAATAGCTATTGCTTTATCTCTCGCCTTTGCCATTTCTTTAGGGCTTTACCGGAATTGGTGCAAGCGCCATTTCGGAGGGGCGACGGGAGACTTGTTTGGAGCTTATATAGAAGGGACGGAATGGCTATTATGGGCAATTCTTTTATTCTTCATCTGATCCGCCATGCACCGACTGCAGGAAATCAGGCGAAACAATATATCGGCTGGACTGATGAAGCGGTGTTGCCGTTTAAAGCAGAACCCAATTCTTCGCAGACATCCGTTTGGGGAAGTGATCTGAAAAGATGCAAGCAAACGGCAGCCCTTCTTTTTCCAAATGCGAATTATCACCCGTCGCCGCTTTGGCGCGAATGCCATTTCGGCGATTGGGAGCAGAAAACCTATGCAGAACTCGAAAACGACGAATTGTATCGGAACTGGATTGACGATCCGCTAAACTTGGCACCTCCTAATGGAGAAAACTTGCAGCAGCTAGCGAAACGGATTGAAAAGGCGTTAAAAGTTTTGCCGGAAGGCGATGAATTCACCATTTTGACGCACGGAGGACCCATCCGATATATATTGGCGAGAGCAATGGGACAGCCGTTCCAACGGCAAACTGCGCAGCACGGGCGCCAAATTACGTTGGAATGGAAAAACCGGAAAGCTATGGAGGAGGGGGAATTATGCGCATCGTTTTCGGCGGTGCCTTTAATGGCAAACGTGAATACGTAAAAAAACGTTTTGCTGGCCAGGAAGTGGAATGGTTGGAAAGCGAACTTCCAAAAGGTTCGGTTGTATTTTCAACAATAGTGGTCACTGGAATTGAGCACCGCATCAAAACCCAATTGGGCAATGGGATTTCCGAATTTCAAATTCGTGAAGAAATCCAACAGATGCTGGCTAAGTACAAAGATTATAAGCTGATTTGGGTATTAACCGATATGAACCGGGGAATCGTACCGATTGATCCGCTCGAACGCGAACTGCGCGATGTGCTCGGCAGGATCTATCAATTTTTATTCTCCGAAGCGACTGAAATTACACGAATTTGGTACGGCATACCACAAAACTTAAAAGGCGGGGATGGAAGATGAAAATCTACACAAAAACAGGCGACAAAGGGCAAACGGGTTTAATCGGGGCGCGGCGGATAAAGATGCACCGCGCGTTGAAGCTTACGGAACGATTGATGAAGTCAATTCGTTTATCGGCAAAGCAATGACAGAGTTGGATGCAGAAAAGTACGCCGACTTGTTGGCGGATCTGGAAGCCATCCAAAACGAATTGTTTGATTGCGGCGGGGATCTTGCAGATGTCCGGAAAGAGCCGAATTACAAAATGACCGAACAGCCGGTGGAAGTGTTGGAATCGCGCATTGATGACTTGATGGAAGAGCCGCCGCTTCTCGAGCGTTTCATCTTGCCGGGCGGATCGCCGGCTGCAGCCACTTTGCATATCGCACGGACAATCACACGCCGGGCAGAACGGCAAACAGTGACTTTGATGAAATCAGGGGAAGAATTTCCATCGGTCGTGCAGCGCTATTTGAACCGCTTGTCCGATTACTTGTTTGCAGCAGCCCGTGTGGTGAATTCGCGTGCAGGAGTGCCGGATAACGAATACGTCAGAAGTGCGAAAGTCTTCAAAAACGGCGGCCGTGCGAAAAAACAGGATTAATATGAAGACAAAGACGCTTGCCCTCACTGCTCTATTTATCAGTTTAGCTGCAATCGGCGGATTATTGAAAATTCCAGTCGGCATCGCTTCGATCGCACTCGATTCCATGCCGGCGTTAATTGCCGCCTTATTTTTGTCAGCCCCGCTTGCTGGGACAGTGGCTGCGGCCGGCCATTTACTATCTGCGATGCTCGGCGGTTTTCCGCTCGGTCCATTTCACTTTCTGATCGCGTTTGAAATGTTTGCGGTTGTTTGGCTGTTTGCGAAGATGAGTGAACATAGGTGGAATAAATTGAGATGGCCGGCGTTTGTTATAGGGAATGGAATCATCGCCGCCATCCCGTTCTATTTTTTATTGTCTCCGCATTTTTCTATGCTTCTGTTCCAGGACTCTTGCTTGCGGCAGCGATTAACGCCGGCGTTGCCGCAGTCGTTATGCCCTTCATGTTCCGAGTTGGCGAGAAGGTGAGCTGATGCGAAACGGGATCGAACTGGATGGCTGGGTGATTACATCCGATAACTCAGCGGGAATCGGCGGCAAGGAGTTGGATGAAGTCAATGCACCGGACCAGCTAACTGCAAAATTTGCAGCCCGTGTTGCCTTGCTTGAACAATGGGCGGCCGGAAGTGAACCGGAAGCTGTACTCGTCCACAATTTCAGCGGGGATGCGCAATGGGCTTCCTATAAGGCTGGCATCGAAGAAATTTTCCGAGAAGCAGATATGGACGTGCCGCAAATCGGTGGAAGTTCCGAGACGAATATGGCGACGCTGCAATCCGGAATTGCGGTGACGATGCTTGGCCGGCAGCAGCGTCACTTCGTTTCGGAAGGACTGCAATGGTATGTCTACGGGAAGCCGCTCGTCGGTGAAGCTGTACTTGCACAAAAAGAAGCGGTTGCGGATTTGAAGAAAATCCGCGCAGCCATCCAAAGCGGAATCGTCAAACGGATTTGGCCAATTGGCTCCAAAGGCATTGAAGCAGAAGCCCGGCAGTTATTCGGTGCAACTGCAGCCGTTTCTGCAGATGTTCAATTGGATGTATCCGCTGGTCCGGCCTGCTGCGTACTGCTCGGTGTAGAAACAGAGCGGACAAAGGAAGCCGCTCTGTTTTTCGGTAAATTTTTTGAACCATTGATTGTAGAACGGGAAGAAGGCAGCGTTTAAGACGCTGCCTTTTTTCTATGGGCAATAATTCGGCCCCAAGGTTCACGTGCAGCAATTTCGAAATTTAAGTATTTGGCACAATCCTGGTTCCCTTGATATCAAGCCGATGAGAGCGATTCCAGAAAAAGCTTTTATTCAACTGGAGCCTGTGTATAATAAAAAGATGAAACCCCTTTCAAATAACAGTTGACTGAATGCTCATTCATATTTTAAACTAGACTTAGCATCGACATTTAAAAAGGGTTCACGTACACTTTGCTTAAGGAATTTTTGGAATTTACACATAAAAAAGGGGGATAACATCATGGAGCCATTGCTCATTGCGAACTGGGTCTTCTTCATAGCCATTTTGGGATATGCAGTTTATCTGTTTATTTATTTGCTGAAAACGCGCTACGACTTCATCAAGCTCGGAAAGAAAGTCGAGTTTGAAGAAAATTTCAAAGAGCGTTTGCGCAAAGTCATGGTCAACGTTTTTGGCCAAAAGAAATTGATGAAAGATAAGAAGAGCGGAACGATTCACGTTATGTTCTTTTACGGGTTCTTATTGGTGCAGGCAAGCGCCATCGATTTCATCATTAAAGGGCTTGTGCCTGGAGCACATTTGCCGCTAGGACCGTTATACCCAGCCTTCACATTCTTCCAGGAAATCGTGACATTGACGATTTTGGTTGCAGTGGTTTGGGCGTTCTATAGAAGATACATCGAGAAATTGGTGCGTTTGAAACGCGGATGGAAATCCGGATTAGTGCTGATCTTCATCGGTGGATTGATGGTTTCTGTACTTGTTGGGAACGGTGCCAGCATGATTTGGCTTGGACACGAAACTGCATGGACAGAGCCTGTAGCTTCTGTATTTGCCACTTTGTTCTCAGGACTTCCTGAAACAGCAGCAGCTGCGATTTTCTACGTAATGTGGTGGGCGCATTTATTGTTCCTTCTGACATTCTTAGTTTACGTACCGCAATCAAAACACGCACATTTAATCTTCGGACCGGTCAATACTTGGTTTCACCGTGTGGACCACGTGGGCCGCTTGAAACCGATCAATTTTGAAGAGATGGAAGACGAAGAAGACGAGGAAGCGATGCCTTCATTTGGCGTCGGCAAAATCACCGACTTCAGCCAATCGCAGATGATCGACTTTTACGCTTGCGTAGAATGTGGGCGCTGTACGAATATGTGTCCAGCAACCGGAACAGGGAAAATGCTGTCTCCGATGGACTTGATTACGAAACTTCGCGACAATTTGACGAATACAGGCGCAGTTATGACACGCCAAAAACCATGGGTTCCGGCACTTGCATTCAACGGAACAAAAGGGAACCAGTTGGCAATGGCTGCCGGTGCTGAAGGGGTTAGCATCGACGAACTTTACAGCCCAAGCTTGATCGGAGACGTTATCACAGAAGAAGAAATCTGGGCATGTACAACTTGCCGTAACTGTGAAGACCAATGTCCGGTTATGAACGAGCACGTGGATAAAATTATCGACCTTCGCCGTTACCTTGTAATGACGGAAGGGAAGATGGACAAAGACGCTCAGCGCGCGATGACAAACATCGAGAAGCAAGGGAATCCTTGGGGCCTTAACCGCAAAGAAAAAGAAAACTGGAGAGATGCACGTCCAGATATCTCAATCCCGACTGTAAAAGAAATGAACAAAGCAGGCGAAGAATTCGAGTTCCTATTCTGGGTAGGTTCGATGGGATCATTCGACAGCCGCTCTCAGAAAATCGCTTTATCGTTTGCCCGTTTGATGAACGAAGCAGGCGTGAAATTCGCGATTCTTGGAAATAAAGAAAAGAACTCCGGCGATACACCGAGACGTCTAGGAAATGAATTCTTGTTCCAGGAACTTGCAACAGCGAACATCAAAGAATTCGAAAAAGCGGAGATCAAGAAAATCGTGACGATTGACCCGCACGCATACAATATCTTCAAAAACGAATATCCGGATTTCGGCTTTAAAGCGGAAGTCTACCACCATACGGAAATGCTGTTTGAACTTGTGCAAGAAGGCAGACTGAAACCGCAATTCCCGGTAAATGAAAAAATCACATTCCATGATTCTTGCTACTTGGGCCGCTATAACGACGTCTACGACGCGCCGCGTGAGATTTTGAAATCGATCGAAGGAGTCGAATTGGTCGAAATGGTCCGAAACCGCCAAGACGGCATGTGCTGTGGAGCCGGCGGCGGATTGATGTGGATGGAAGAAGATGCTGGACACCGCGTCAACGTAGCGCGTACGGAACAAGCGTTGGAAGTAAACCCAACCGTCATCTCATCTGGATGCCCGTACTGCTTGACGATGTTGTCGGATGGAACGAAAGCAAAAGAAGTAGAAGAAACCGTCAGCACTTACGACGTAGCAGAACTTCTGGAAATGGCAGTCATCGGCAGCCAGACACCAGAACTAGAACCGGCAATCGTTCAATAATTATTGCCAAAACAACAAAAATTCTATAAGATAGAATCATAAGCAACAGAAATGAAAGGGAGTCTAACCACTCCCTTTTCTTTTGAACCAAAATCCGAGCGAGCGTTCAGTCAACATTTGATGCCGCAGGGAACGCGGCATCAAATGTTTGCGCCGAAGCTAGCGAAGCGATGCAGGCGCAATAGTATTATGCGATGCTAAGTATAAAATTTGCGACGAAGCAGCGAAGCGATGCAGAAACAGGCGCAATAGTATTATGCGATGCTAAGTATAAAATTTGCGACGAAGCAGCGAAGCGATGGAGGAGCAAACGGTTTGCCGAAGCTAGCGCAGCGATGCAACGCACTTTCATGTTTCGAAGCAGCGAAGTGACGCAGAAACAAACCAATTATCTTCATGTATAACCCAATTTCATTTTCATAAATGAATTTTTTTATACCGCTATGAAACCGTTTACACCTACACGAAGGGGAGGAAAAGAAAATGGCAAAAACAGTGATCATCGAAGGGGCACGGACAGCATTTGGCAAGTTTGGCGGGAATTTAAGTACGCTCACAGCAAGCGAGCTTGGGGCAGCAGCGATCAAAGAAGCGATGGCGCGAGCAGGCATTGAGCCGGAACAAGTACAAGAAGTCATCATGGGCAACGTGCTTCAAGCAGGACAGGGGCAGATCCCTTCCCGCCAGGCAGCTAAAAAAGCGGGGATTCCTTATAACGTCAAATCGGAAACAATCAATAAAGTGTGTGCTTCCGGCATGCGCAGCGTGACACTTGCGGATCAAATCATTCGCTTAGGGGATGAAGAAGTCATCGTGGCAGGCGGCATGGAATCGATGTCCAATGCGCCGTATTATTTGCCGAAAGGCCGATGGGGGCTTCGCATGGGCGATGCTCAAGTGATTGACGGGATGGTTCACGACGGATTGTCTTGTTCGTTCCACCCGGACCGCGTGCACATGGGAACATACGGCAACTCGACTGCGGAAGATTTCGGTTTGACGCGTGAAGCGCAAGACGAATGGTCCGTGCGTTCGCATGAACGGGCGATCAAAGCGAAAGACCTTTTTGCCGAAGAAATCGCACCGATTGAAATTCCACAGCGTAAAGGCGATTCAATAACAGTTGATTTTGATGAAGCACCACGTGCCAATTCAACGATCGAAGCGCTTGCGAAATTAAAGCCGGCATTCGGAAAAGACGGCACGATTACAGCTGGGAATGCACCAGGAATCAATGACGGTGCCGCAGCATTCGTGTTGATGAGCGAAGAACGTGCTCAAAAAGAAAGCAAGAATCCGTTGGCACATATTTTGGCGCATACGGAAGTGGCGATTGAGCCGCACCGTTTCCCGGAAACTCCAGGAATTGTCATCAACGAATTATTGAAGAAAACGGGCAGATCACTAGAGGAAATCGATTTATTCGAAATTAACGAAGCGTTTGCAGCAGTGGCGCTGGCAAGCTCGAAAATTGCTGGGTTGGATGCTGAAAAAGTGAATGTGAACGGCGGGTCGGTTGCGCTTGGACATCCGATCGGAGCAAGCGGAACACGCATCATCCTGACACTCGCGTATGAGTTGAAGCGCCGCGGAGGCGGAATTGGCATCGCAGCTATTTGTTCAGGCGGCGGCCAAGGCGATGCAATCATGATCGAAGTACCGAAACAGGAGGCAAACTGACAATGGCGATTCAAAACGTAATGGTAATCGGTGCCGGCCAAATGGGTTCAGGCATCGCACAGGTTTGTGCACAAGCTGGATTTAACGTGAAACTGAATGATATGAAACAAGAAGCTTATGACCGCGGAATCGGGACGATTACGAAAAACTTATCCCGCAACGTTGAAAAAGGACGCATGACGGAAGATGAGAAAGCAGCGGTTCTCGGCCGAATTACACCATCTCTTGATTTAAAAGATGCCCATGATGCAGATATCGTCATCGAAGCTGCAGTAGAAAATATGGAAATCAAGCACAGCATTTTCAAAACGCTGGATGAAGTGGCGCCGAAGCATGCGATTTTAGCATCGAACACATCGTCGCTTCCAATCACGGAAATTGCAGCAGTGACGAACCGGCCAGAGCAAGTGATCGGCATGCATTTCATGAATCCGGTACCGGTCATGAAATTGGTTGAAATCATCCGCGGGTTGGCAACTTCTGATGAAGTGTACCAAGCGGTTGAAGAAATGACGCTCAAACTTTCGAAAACGCCGGTTGAATGCAACGACTTCCCAGGATTTGTTGCAAACCGCATTTTGATGCCGATGATCAACGAAGCGATTTTCACGCTGCAAGAAGGTGTCGCAACGAAAGAAGCGATTGACGACATCATGAAACTCGGCATGAACCATCCGATGGGGCCATTGCAGCTTGCCGATTTTATCGGGCTCGATACTTGTCTCTACATCATGGAAGTTTTGCACGAAGGATTCGGCGACAGCAAATACCGTCCAAGCCCATTGCTTCGCCAGTACGTGAAAGCCGGCTGGTTAGGCAAGAAAACGGGCCGTGGATTTTATGAATACAGCTAATTTAGGGGGAACAGCAATGGATTTGCGATTTACAGAAGAACAATTGATGATGCGCAATATGGTGCGTGATTTTGCAAAAGAAGAAATAGCACCATTTATCGACCGGATGGAAGAAGGGGAATTTCCCCGCGAAATCATCAAGAAAATGGGCGGACTTGGCTTGATGGGCATCACCGCACCTGAGAAATACGGCGGTTCCGATATGGACTTTACTTCTTATATCAGCGCCATTCATGAATTGTCAAAAGTCAGTGCAGTTGTCGGTGTGATTTTGTCCGTCCATACGTCAGTCGGCACCAATCCGATTTTGAACTTCGGTACAGAAGAGCAGATCCAGCGCTATGTTCCGAAATTGGCTTCAGGCGAATATTTGGGGGCATTTTGCCTAACAGAACCGGCTGCCGGCTCTGATGCAGGCAGCTTAAAGACAAAAGCAGTGTTGAACGGTGATCATTACGTCTTAAACGGCTCAAAAGTATTTATCACAAACGGCGGAGAAGCGGATACATATATCGTTTTCGCGTCGACAAAACCGGAAGCGGGCTCGCGTGGAATTTCTGCATTTATTGTGGAAAAGGATTTTCCGGGCTTGGTCATCGGCAAAGATGAGAAGAAAATGGGGCTTCACGGTTCACGGACAGTGCAGCTGACATTCGATAATATGAAAGTGCCGGTTGAAAACTTGCTTGGCACGGAAAATAAAGGCTTTAGCATCGCCATGGCGAATTTGAACGTCGGACGCATCGGGATTGCGGCACAGGCACTTGGCATCGCAGAAGCGGCCTATGAACATGCGGTGGCTTATGCGAAAGAGCGTGTGCAGTTTGGCAAACCGATTTCACAGCAGCAAGGCGTCGGCTTTAAATTAGCGGATATGGCAACACAAGTGGAAGCGGCAAAATTGCTTGTCTACCAGGCGGCTGATCTTTATGCACAAGGTAAAGACTGCAATAAGCAAGCTTCAATGGCGAAATTATTCGCATCCAAAGCAGCAATGGACGTTTCCATCGAAGCCATCCAAGTTTTTGGCGGCTATGGCTATACGGAAGATTATCCGGTCGAGCGCTTATTCCGCGACGCGAAAGTAACGGAAATCTATGAAGGCACGAGTGAAATTCAACGCATTGTTATCAGCAAGCAACTATTAAAATAATTGGGGGAAATGAAAATGAATTTTCAATTGAGCGAAGAACATAAAATGATCCGCAAAATGGTACGCGATTTCGCAAACAAAGAAGTGGCGCCGACAGCAGAAGAGCGCGACGAAGAAGAACGTTTTGACCGCGAAATTTTCGATAAAATGGCGGAACTGGGATTGACAGGGATTCCTTGGCCGGAAGAGTACGGCGGTATTGGATCTGACTATTTGGCATACTGCATCGCTGTGGAAGAATTGTCGCGCGTCTGCGCTTCAACTGGCGTAACGCTTTCAGCCCACACATCACTTGCAGGCTGGCCGGTATACACATTCGGAACAGAAGAGCAGAAACAGAAATACCTTCGCCCGATGGCAGAAGGTACGAAAATTGGTGCTTACGGTTTGACGGAGCCCGCTTCAGGATCGGATGCAGGCGGCATGAAAACTTCTGCTAAAGAAGACGGCGACCACTACATCTTGAATGGTTCGAAAATCTTTATCACAAACGGCGGAATTGCGGACATCTACATCGTCTTCGCGGTGACAGATCCAGAATCCAAGCATAAAGGCACGACCGCTTTCATCGTTGAAAAAGACTTTGAAGGATTCTCAGTCGGCAAAAAAGAGAAGAAACTCGGGATCCGTTCAAGCCCGACAACTGAAATCATTTTTGACAACTGCCGCGTACCGAAAGAAAACATGCTTGGCGAACTTGGCCAAGGCTTTAAAATTGCGATGCAGACGCTTGACGGCGGACGCAACGGAATCGCTGCACAAGCAGTCGGAATTGCACAAGGTGCGATGGACGCTGCAATCGGCTACGCAAAAGAGCGCGAGCAATTCGGCAAACCGATTGCTGCGAACCAAGGCGTATCGTTTAAATTGGCGGATATGGCAACATCGATTGAAGCTTCCCGCCTGTTGACTTACCAAGCTGCTTGGCTTGAGTCGAACAAACTTTCTTACAGCAAAGAATCGGCAATGGCGAAATTGATGGCTGGAGATACGGCGATGAAAGTCACAGTAGAAGCTGTTCAAGTATTCGGCGGCTACGGCTATACGAAAGACTATCCGGTCGAACGTTTCATGCGTGATGCGAAAATCACTCAAATTTACGAAGGCACACAGGAAATCCAGCGTTTGGTCATTTCCCGTATGGTCACTAAATAACCGGAGGGCTGCTTGATGAATAAAAAGCGTGAAATTCAGTCCTCCGTAAAAGACGAAAGCCTGATTGAAAAGCGCCGTGCACAGATGATTCGCGGCGCTGTCACGCTTTTTAAAGAAAAAGGCTTTCACCGGACGACGACAAGAGAAATTGCCAAAGCTTCAGGTTTTAGTATCGGCACTTTATATGAATACATCCGGACAAAAGAGGATGTCCTTTATTTGGTCTGTGACTCGATTTACGACGAAGTGCATGCACGGCTCGATGCGCTTGACATTGACAAAGGATCACTTGATGTACTGATTACGGCAATCGAACATTACTACAGCTTGATCGATGACATGCAGGACGAATACGTGGTCATGTACCAGGAATCGAAATCGCTCCCAAAAGACGCGCTTCGCTATGTGCTGGATAAAGAAATGGAAATGGTGTCTCTCTTTGAGCGTTTGCTCGCAGAATGTGCGGACAGCGGAGAAATCACCATGGCGCCGAAGGAAATTAAACTGGCAGCCAATCATTTATTTGTCCAAGGCCAAATGTGGGCATTCCGCCGCTGGGCATTGCGTGATTACACAATTCAGGAATTCATCGAACTTCAAACGAAATTTCTGCTGCAGGGGATGGCAGGGGAGAAAATTACGCTACGGGGGGTTTAATAGATTATGGCGACAATTCAAGAAGAAACAAAATACAAGCCGCAAAATCACGTTCGCTTTGTAACGGCATCCAGCCTTTTCGACGGACACGATGCATCGATTAATATCATGCGCCGCATTTTGCAGGCAAGCGGGGCTGAAGTGATCCACTTAGGCCATAACCGTTCAGTCGAAGAAGTGGTAAACGCAGCAATCCAGGAAGACGTTCAAGGAATCTGCATTTCTTCTTACCAAGGCGGCCACATGGAATACTTTAAGTATATGTACGATCTGCTTCAGGAAAAAGGCGCTGGCCATATCCGCATTTACGGAGGCGGCGGCGGTGTTATCCTGCCGCGCGAGATCAAAGAATTGGAAGAGTACGGCATTGCCGGTATCTTTTCGCCGGAAGACGGACGCAAATTGGGCCTTGAAGGCATGATTCTGGAAATCGTCAAAGAATGCGATTTCTCGACAATCAAAGAAACACCTGCTTTTGATGTGATTTCAGCTGACAATCCGGTAGCTTTGGCAAACTTGATCACGGCAGCCGAAGAAGCGCATACACGTGAACTTGATACCGATAAATTGCTTCAGGCAGTACGTGCCCAAACGAAGAACACGCCAGTTCTCGGCATCACCGGAACAGGCGGCGCAGGAAAATCTTCTCTGACAGATGAATTGATCCGCCGTTTCTTGTCTGAACTTCCGGATCAGAAAATCGCGATTCTTTCCATTGATCCGACAAAGCAAAAAACGGGCGGCGCTTTGCTTGGTGACCGGATCCGCATGAATGCGATCTTCAACAAACGCGTCTTTATGAGAAGTTTGGCGACTCGCGGTTCAAGAACGGAAATCTCAAGCGCATTGGGCGATGTCCTTGATGTCGTTAAAGCGGCAGATTTCGATTTGATCGTAGTGGAGACAAGCGGAATCGGACAAGGGGATGCGGAAATCGCTAATTTCTCAGACGTTTCAATGTACGTCATGACAAGCGAATTCGGTGCGCCGACACAGCTTGAGAAAATCGATATGATCGATTACGCAGATTTGATTGTCATCAACAAATTCGAACGCAAAGGTTCAGAAGATGCGCTTCGCCAAGTGCAGAAGCAATTCCAGCGCAGCCATCTTTTATGGGATAAAGACTTGGACGAAATGCCGGTATTCGGCACAATCGCAAGCCAGTTCAACGACAAAGGCACGAACTCACTTTTTGCAGCGCTAGTGCATGCAGTCAATGAAAAATGCGGCACCGAGTGGACGACGGATTATGACCAATTCGTCAAAACGCAAAAAGAGAACTTGATCATTCCGAATGACCGCCGCTATTATTTGCGGGAAATCACGGATACAGTCCGCAACTACCATGCGAAAACGCAAGCGCAAGCAGCATTTGCACGCCGCTTGTTCCAATTGGAAGGCGCCATCGAAGCGGTAAAAGAAAAAGCGCCGGATGATGCGCTTGTTGAATCGCTTCAATCGCTTGCTTACGGCGTCCGCGACGAATTGACGGCGGAATCCAAACGCATTCTTGAAAACTGGAAACAGCTGAAAGACGCTTATGCTGGAGATGAATTCGTCACAACAGTCCGCGACAAGGAAATCCGCACGATTTTGCGTACGGAAAGTTTGTCAGGATTGAAGATTCCGCGAGTGGTACTGCCGAAATTCGAAGACTACGGCGAAATCTTGAAATGGGTTTATTTGGAAAATGTTCCAGGTTCATTCCCTTACACGGCTGGAGTATTCCCATTCAAACGGGAAGGCGAAGATCCAAAGCGCCAGTTTGCAGGAGAAGGAACACCTGAACGCACGAATAAACGGTTCCACTACCTATCCAAAGACGACGATGCGAAACGCTTATCAACGGCTTTTGACTCGGTAACGCTATACGGCGAAGATCCTGACCACCGTCCCGACATTTACGGAAAAGTCGGCGAGTCGGGTGTATCGATCTGTACATTAGAGGATATGAAGAAACTATACGCAGGCTTTGATTTATGCGCACCATCTACATCGGTGTCGATGACGATCAACGGACCGGCGCCGATCATTTTGGCGATGTTCATGAACACTGCCATCGATCAGCAAGTGAAAATAAACGAAGAGAAATTCGGCCGTCCGTTGACGCTTGAAGAATTCACGGAAGTTCGTGAATCGACGCTTCAAGTAGTGCGCGGACGGTGCAGGCGGATATCTTAAAAGAAGACCAAGGCCAGAATACTTGCATCTTCTCAACAGAATTCGCGTTGCGCATGATGGGCGATATCCAGCAATATTTCATTGACCATAAAGTGCGCAACTACTATTCGGTATCGATTTCCGGCTACCACATTGCAGAAGCGGGAGCGAACCCGATTTCACAGCTCGCGTTCACCTTGTCGAACGGTTTCACTTATGTCGAATATTATTTGAGCCGCGGTATGAACATTGATGACTTCGCACCGAACTTATCGTTCTTCTTCTCGAACGGTTTGGATCCGGAATATACAGTCATCGGACGTGTGGCACGCCGCATTTGGGCAGTCGTGATGCGCGATAAATACGGCGCAAACGAACGCAGCCAAAAACTGAAATACCATGTGCAGACTTCCGGGCGCAGCTTGCACGCACAGGAAATCGACTTCAATGACATCCGTACGACGCTGCAGGCATTGATGGCGTTGCAGGATAACTGCAACTCGCTTCACACAAATGCTTATGACGAAGCGATTACAACGCCGACGGAAGAATCGGTTCGCCGTGCAATGGCAATCCAGATGATCATTACAAAAGAGCACGGCTTGTCGAAAAACGAAAACCGCTGCAAGGTGCGTTCATCATTGAAGAAATGACGCAGCTGGTTGAAGAAGCAGTATTGCAGGAATTCGACCGCATCAATGACCGCGGCGGCGTTCTTGGCGCGATGGAAACGCAGTATCAGCGCGGCAAGATCCAAGAAGAATCCATGCATTACGAAATGAAGAAACACACAGGCGAATTGCCGATCATCGGCGTGAACACGTATTTGAATCCGAATCCACAAAGTGACGACGATATCAACGCAATGGAAATCGCCCGTGCGACGACCGAAGAAAAAGAAACACAAATTGCCAACTTGCGCGCTTTCCAGGAACGCAATGCTTCAGAAGAAGCGCTTAATCGCTTGAAACACGTAGCGAAATCCGGCGGCAACATCTTCGAAGAATTGATGGAAACCGTAAAAGTCGCAAGCCTAGGCCAAATCACGACAGCTTTATATGAAGTTGGCGGACAGTACAGACGGAATATGTAGTTAGAAAAGCGGATCCGCCCACGAAAGCCCCGACAAGCTTAAGGCGACTTGGCGAAGCGGCATGTTTTCAGCCGCACAGCCAAGTTGACTTAAGACCTCGAGGGGCTGGGCGGAGGAGCTGGACAATGGAAAAGCGGAATCGCCCGCGAAAGCCCCGACAAGCTTAAGGCGACTTGGCGAAGCGGCATGTTTTCAGCCGCACAGCCAAGTTGACTTAAGACCTCGAGGGGCTGGGCGGAGGAGCTGGACAATGGAAAAGCGGAATCGGCCGTTTTGCTCCGACATCCAGCTTGAATAATGACAAAAGTGGTTCGTGGAGCATCCACGAACCACTTTTTCTTCTTTTTTTGAATTTAGATGGTTTAAATCCATTTGCGCGCGTTCAATGAAAAATGCGCGCGCTCAACCAAGAATACGCGCGTTCGACCCAATGGGCACATCCACACGAATATCTTCGCCGCCTGGAAGTGCAGCAAGTCGATAAAGATGGCAATTTTCTGTATAATAGAAGAAAGTTCACTGTAGAAAACACAAAGGATGATCACCCATGTCGAAATACGCACATTATCTTATCATCCTCCTCTGCCTCGTCCTTACTTTCTTTCTCTACAACAAAGCGCTCGGATCAATCCCGTTTTTGATCTTGTCGTTTTACTTGTTTTATTTCGGCTGGACGCAGCTGAGTAGCAGAAAAAAGAAAACACGGTAGCGGAGCGCAACTACTTTGTATATAATGAATTAAGTTAAGATAGAAGAAGGGACGTGCACAGATTGAAAATCCGTGAATTATCAAAAGAAGAATTAGTGGAAGAGTCGTTTGTCGACTTAGCCTATGCACTTTTAGAAGAAACACACGAAACAAAAACTTATCCGGAGATTGTTGCAGAAATTGAACAATTGCTCGGTTTATCTAAAGAGGATATGAAAAAACGTCTGGCTCAGTTCTACACAGACATGAATATTGACGGCCGTTTCTTGATTCTCGGCGAAAACCGTTGGGGCCTTCGCGAATGGTACCCGGTTGAACAGATCGAAGAAGAATCGGCACCGACTGTTAAAGCACGCAAGAAAAAAGCGAAAGTGGCAGGCGACGATGGCTTCGACGATTTGGATCTTGATCTTGAAGATGAATTGGAATTCGATGACTTCGGCGAAGGCGACGATGAAGAAGACGACGATGACGATGATACAGATGAGCTGTTGAAAGTTCCAGAAGTGGAAGTCCTTGATTTCGACGTAGAAGATGAAGACGATGATAATGATGGCGTCTTAGTAGAAGATTTGGACGGCAACATCATTGATGATGAAGATGACGAAGAGGAAGATGATCTGAAGTAATCAGAACAATTTTTTACCTTGACTTATGTGACTAGACTGGATAAGATTTTACTGGGCTCCTTAAAAATAGGAGAGATGATTCGTACAGTTTACGCGCTCCCTCTGCACTTGCAGAAGGGGCGCTTTTTATTTTTTCAAAATTGAAGGAGGAAACCGGCATGACAAAGTATATTTTTGTAACTGGCGGCGTTGTATCGTCATTAGGAAAAGGGATAACAGCCGCTTCACTCGGGCGTTTATTGAAAAACAGAGGGTTGAACGTCACAATCCAAAAATTCGATCCATATATCAATATTGATCCGGGAACGATGAGCCCATACCAACATGGAGAAGTTTTCGTAACGGATGACGGCGCGGAGACAGATTTGGATTTAGGGCATTACGAACGTTTCATCGATATCAATTTAAATAAATACTCTAACGTAACGACAGGGAAAGTATATTCCACTGTCATTCAAAAAGAGCGTCGCGGCGATTATTTGGGCGGAACTGTCCAAGTGATTCCGCACATCACAAATGAAATCAAAGACCGCCTTCTGCGCGCTGCGAAAACAGCAAAAGCAGATGTCGTCATTACCGAAATCGGCGGGACCGTTGGGGATATCGAATCGCTTCCATTCCTTGAAGCCATCCGCCAAATGCGTTCAGACCTTGGCCGCGAAGAAGTCATGTACATCCATTGTACGTTGATCCCGTACTTGGGCGCTGCGAAGGAAATGAAAACGAAGCCGACTCAGCACAGCGTGAAAGAATTGCGCAGCTTAGGGATTCAGCCAAACTTGATCGTTGTCCGCACCGAGCATGAAGTGCCTCAGGACATGAAAGACAAAATCGCTTTGTTTTGCGATATCAAAGCAGAAGAAGTCATCGAATCCCGTGATGTTGACGTGATCTACGAAATGCCGCTTCGCTTGAAAGAACAGCATATGGACCAGATCGTTCTTGACCATTTCGGCATTGAAGCACCGGAAGCGGATATGGGCGAGTGGATCGAACTTGTGGATAAAGTGAAATCATTATCGAAAAGAGTCCGCATCGGCCTTGTCGGAAAATATGTGGAACTTCAAGATGCTTATATCTCTGTAGTAGAAGCATTGAAACACGCAGGATTTGCATTTGATGCAGATATCGAAGTGGATTGGATCAATGCAGAACACATCAACGCTGAAAACGTTGAAGAGAAACTCGCAAACTGTGCCGGAATCTTGGTTCCTGGTGGATTTGGAGACCGTGGAGTCGAAGGGAAGATCGTGGCGACAAAATATGCACGCGAAAACAAAGTGCCATTCTTCGGGATTTGCCTGGGCATGCAATTGGCTTCAGTCGAATTTGCACGCAGCATCATGGACTTTGACGATGCGCATTCATCTGAGTTGAACCCGAAAACCTCGTATCCGGTCATCGACCTTCTTCCGGAACAAAAAGACATCGAAGACTTAGGTGGAACGCTTCGCCTTGGACTTTACCCGGCAAAATTGGAAGTTGGTTCAAAAGCGCATGAAGCATACGGCGAAGAATTGGTGTATGAACGCCACCGCCACCGCTATGAATTCAACAACGAATACCGTGAGCAATTCGAAGCAGCCGGCTTTAAATTCTCAGGAACGAGCCCGGATGGCCGCCTAGTGGAAATTATCGAGATTGCAGACCACCCATGGTTTGTCGCTTGCCAATTCCACCCGGAATTCATCTCGCGCCCGAATCGCCCACAGCCGCTATTCAGAGAATTCGTTAGAGCTTCTTTGAACAACTAATATCAAAAATCCTTCCCAGGAGCTTTCCTTGGGAAGGATTTTTTTATTCCGCGAGCATTTCATCGATGATCATTTTGACAGCGTGGTAAATAAACAATGCGCCTATTGCGTAAGGAACCACCGTGCGTCCACCGTCGTCTGTAGGAACAAGGCCTTTCGAAATGCCGAGTGAAATGAATGCATCGGCTTCTACCGGATCTCTTGCGGCACCCGTCAGCATGGCGAACGGAATTCCGGCATCATTCAAGCGTCCTGCCAGTTCGTCGCCTTCATCATTGGGTGCAAGAATCCATACACGATCAGCACTTGTCAAAATGCTATCAGGTTTCCAGTCGATACTGCTTTTGAGCGGTTCAGCACCGTTTAGCGCCGTTTCAACGACTGCTTTCATTTCACCAAAGGCTGCGAGAAAGATAGTTCCTTCGCCGACTGCGGCCTGAGCCAAGACTCTTGCCGTATCTTCAACGGCCTCTTCTTGCTTTGAAAGACGCTGGAGCAGCCCGGCGGTTTGAGTTGCTAACATTTTCATTTCATTCACCTCACTTTTCATTATAGCCAAATGAAAGAAAAGAATAAGCTTTCCAGTCGTCCAATTTTAAATGAGTTCAAAAATAATTGGAAAGTATTGGTGGAAATGCATGCGGCGATTCAGTAGAATGAAACTAGAGTTGAGAAAGCTGGAACAGAAGGGGGCAATACGGTTGAAGACGATATTGATTGTAGATGACCAAATGGGAATCCGTCTTTTATTGAATGAAGTATTTAAAAAAGAGGGGTATGACACCTTGACGGCTGCAAATGGCAACCAAGCCCTTCAAACGGCAGGCGAAAAGCATTTGGATATCGTATTGCTCGATATGAAAATTCCAGGGATGGACGGCATCGAGATATTGAAGAATTTGAAACAGGTTCAGCCGGATGTCCAGGTAATCATGATGACAGCCTATGGCGAACTGGATTTGATCGAAGAATCGCTCATCAACGGTGCATCCTGTTATTTCACAAAACCGTTTGACGTATTCGAGATACGTGAAGCTGTAAAGCAATTGTTAACAGACTGATACACGCAGAAGTGGCGAAAGCACGGCGTTTTTGGTATAGTATAAAGGATATTTGGATAAGAGTAGAGCTTAGGAGGAATTGTGAATGGCATTAGTTTCAATGAAAGATATGATGATCAAAGGGAAACAAGAAGGTTATGCAATCGGTCAATTCAATTTGAATAACCTGGAGTTTACCCAAGCAATTTTACAAGCTGCACAAGAAGAGAACTCACCAGTTATTTTAGGGGTATCTGAAGGGGCAGCACGTTATATGGGCGGTTTCACCACTGTAGTACATATGGTGAAAGGCTTAATGCACGATTATAAAATTACAGTGCCAGTGGCGATTCACCTAGATCACGGTTCTAGCTTTGAAAAATGCAAAGAAGCGATTGATGCTGGATTTACATCTGTCATGATTGACGCTTCCCATCACCCATTTGAAGAAAATATCGAAATCACGAAACAAGTGGTAGAATACGCACATCAACACAATGTTTCAGTTGAAGCGGAACTTGGCACTGTAGGCGGCCAGGAAGACGATGTCATCGCTGACGGCGTTATTTATGCAGATCCGCAGGAATGCAAACAACTCGTTGACCAAACAGGCATCGATTGTTTAGCACCAGCTTTAGGATCCGTCCACGGACCATATAAAGGCGAGCCGAATTTAGGTTTTAAAGAAATGGAAGAAATCTCTCAACTATGTGATGTTCCGCTTGTATTGCACGGCGGCACAGGCATTCCGACAAAAGATATTCAACGTTCTGTGTCACTTGGAACAGCGAAAATCAACGTCAATACAGAAAACCAGATTGCGTCAGCGAAAGCGGTTCGTGAAGCATTGGCTAAAGATGCAGAAATGTATGATCCACGTAAATACTTGACGCCAGCTCGCGACGCGATCAAAGCGACAGTCATCGGCAAAATGCGTGAATTCGGAAGTTCGAACAAAGCGTAATCGATTCTCTGGAATCGGCAAAAAAATAAACTAAAACTGTGGAAAGGGAGAAGCGTCCGAGTGGTCTCTTCTTCCTTTTCCAAATTACAGGAGGAAAACAACAATGAAATTTTTTATTGATACAGCAAACTTCGAGGAAATCAAAGAAGCACATTCATGGGGCATCCTTTCAGGCGTTACGACAAATCCGTCATTAGTGGCGAAAGAGAAAAACGTTTCTTTCCATGATCGTTTAAAAGAAATCGCGGCTTTGGTCGATGGTTCAATCAGTGGTGAAGTTATTGCATTAGATGCAGAAGGCATGATCAAAGAAGGCCGTGAACTGGCTGCACTTGCTCCAAACATTACTGTGAAATTGCCAATGACTCCAGATGGTTTGAAAGCATGTTCAACACTTGCAGCAGAAGGCATCAAAGTAAACGTTACATTGATTTTCAGTGCGAACCAAGCTCTTCTTGCAGCTCGTGCCGGCGCTTCATATGTTTCTCCTTTCCTTGGGCGTTTGGATGATATCGGACACAACGGCATGGATTTAATCGCGACAATCGCAGACATTTTCGCTATCCATGACATCAAAGCTGAAATCATTGCCGCATCAATCCGCCATCCACAGCACGTAACGGACGCTGCTTTGAACGGTGCGCATATTGGAACAATGCCGATTAAAGTTATGGAGCAAATGTTCAAGCATCCCCTAACAGACAAAGGCATCGAAGCGTTCCTGGCAGATTGGGAAAAACGTTCAATTGAAGAGGAAGCAAAATAAATCGGCACGGCAATCAAATTTCGAGATTCACCAGGCTTTCTATTTTGAAAGCCTGGCTGATTCTTGAAGTAGGGCAAAGGAGAAATTAGATCTGATGGATGTATATAAAGTAAAAGGCGGTAAACGCTTGTCGGGCACGATAAAAGTGAATGGCGCAAAAAACAGTGCAGTGGCTTTGATTCCTGCATCAATTTTAGCGAATTCGCCTGTGCAAATCGAAGGCTTACCGGAAATTTCTGATGTCTGGACACTGAAAAATATTCTTGAAGAGATCGGTGGAGAAGTTTCTTTCGAAGACGGAACCATGAACATCGATCCGACCAATATGGTTGATATCCCTCTGCCAAACGGAAATGTTAAAAAACTTCGCGCTTCCTATTATATGATGGGCGCTATGCTTGGACGATTCAAGCATGCGGCGATCGGTTTGCCGGGCGGCTGCTTTTTAGGGCCTCGTCCAATCGATCAGCATATCAAAGGATTTGAAGCACTCGGAGCGAAAGTGACAAATGAACACGGCGCGATTTATCTGCGTGCAGATGAACTTCGCGGTGCGAAGATCTATCTGGATGTCGTGAGCGTTGGCGCTACGATCAACATCATGTTGGCTGCTGTTCTTGCGAAAGGGCAGACGGTCATTGAAAATGCTGCTAAAGAACCTGAAATCATTGACGTTGCTACTTTATTGACGAATATGGGCGCGAAAATCAAAGGGGCAGGCACGAATATTATCCGGATTGACGGCGTTGAAGAATTGCATGGTACGAACCATACCATCATTCCAGACCGCATTGAAGCCGGGACATTCATGATCATGGCGGCAGCAGCAGGAGACGGAATCACGATTGATAACGTTATTCCATTCCATATGGAAGCTTTGACGGCGAAACTTCGTGAAATGGGAGTCGACGTGCAAGAAGGCGAAGAATCCATTTACATTCCGAAAGCTGAGAAACTGCAAGCGATTGATGTAAAAACGCTTGTGTATCCTGGATTCGCAACGGATCTGCAGCAGCCGTTTTCTGTATTGATGACGCAGGCCACGGGGTCTTCGATGATTACGGATACCATTTATTCGGCCCGCTTCAAACATATTGATGAACTTCGCCGCATGAATGCAAGTGGGCGTGTGGAAGGCCGGGCTGCCATTATTACCGGACCGACGCCGTTGACTTCTGCTACTGTTGTAGCATCTGATTTGCGTGCCGGTGCGGCCTTGATCATCGCTGGTTTGCTTGCTGAAGGCGAAACCGAAATCCGGGAGATTTACCATATCGAACGCGGCTATTCTGCAATTGTCCAGAAACTGCAAGGGCTAGGTGCGGATATCCGCAGAGAAACAATCGATCCCGTCAGCAGTGCAAAGTCTGACCTTGGGCATAATGCGAATTGACTTCTTTTTGGCTGATTTAACTGTGCTACAATTAAATTGAACTTATAGCTGAACTGGAGGAAATGCATAATGGAACGAAGTTTATCGATGGAATTGGTGCGCATTACAGAAGCGGCTGCAATTGCATCCTCTAAATGGATGGGCCGTGGACTGAAGAACGAAGCCGACGATGCAGCAACTACGGCAATGAGAAATGTATTTGATACGATTCCGATGCGCGGAATCGTGGTTATCGGTGAAGGTGAAATGGATGAAGCTCCAATGCTTTATATCGGTGAAGAACTTGGCACGGGTCAAGGGCCGGAAGTGGATGTAGCAGTCGATCCTTTAGAAGGAACGAATATTGTCGCAGCTGGCGGATGGAACGCTTTGGCGGTATTGGCAATTGCCGATCGCGGAAACTTATTGAACGCACCGGATATGTACATGGAAAAAATTGCAGTGGGACCTGAGTCGGTTGGCAAAATCGATATCAATGCACCTGTAATTGATAATCTCCGTGCAGTGGCGAAAGCCAAAAACAAAGATATAGAAGACGTAGTGGCGACTGTTATGAACCGTCCGCGGCATGATAAAATCATCCAGGAAATCCGCGAAGCCGGAGCCCGGATCAAACTGATCAACGACGGCGACGTAGCAGGAGCCATCAATACGGCTTTTGACCAGACGGGCGTCGATATTTTATTTGGAACTGGCGGCGCACCTGAAGGCGTGATTGCTGCAGTCGGCCTGAAATGCCTGGGCGGCGAACTGCAGGGCAAATTATTGCCGCAAAACGAAGAAGAAGCACAACGCTGCATTGATATGGGAATCGACGTTACTCAAGTCCTGAAAATGGACGATCTTGTTAAAGGCGACGATTGCATTTTCGCTGCAACGGGTGTAACGGACGGGGAATTATTGCGCGGCGTTCAACTGAAAGGCGGCTTTGCAGAAAGCCACACTTTAGTTATGCGTGCGAAATCAGGAACTGTCCGCTTTGTAGAAGGCCGTCACAGCCTGAAGAAAAAACCGAATCTTGTCATGCACGATTAATGATCCTACTTCTAAAATGAGTCCGGCTGAATGCCGGGCTCCTTCTTTAAAGATCTTCCAATCATTGCAACGACTGATCCTCAAAAAATTAACCCTAAAAAATGACTAAGAGTGGTGTCTGATACATGACAACGATAACAATTTCCGCATTGGAAAACATGACGCTAAAAGAGCTTTATAATTTAGCGAAAGAATACAAATTAACGAATTACAGCAAATTGACAAAAAAAGAATTGATCTTTGCTATCTTGAAAACACGTGCCGAACAAGAAGGCTTTTTCTTCATGGAAGGCGTTTTAGAGATCATCCAGTCAGAAGGCTTCGGTTTCTTGCGTCCAATCAATTACTCTCCAAGTTCCCAGGATATCTACATTTCCGCTTCACAAATCCGCCGATTCGATTTAAGAAATGGCGATAAAGTTTCAGGGAAAGTCCGTCCGCCAAAAGAAAACGAACGGTATTTCGGATTGCTGCAAGTCGAAGCCGTTAACGGTGAAGATCCGGAAGTGGCAAAAGAACGCGTCCATTTTCCAGGTTTGACGCCGCTTTATCCGGATCGCCATATCCGTTTGGAAACATCGCCTAAACATTTATCTACGCGGATCATGGATTTGGTAGCACCTGTCGGATTTGGGCAGCGCGGATTAATTGTCGCTCCGCCAAAAGCCGGGAAAACAATGCTTTTAAAGGAAATTGCCAATTCAATTACAACCAATCATCCTGAAGCGGAATTGATTGTTCTCTTGATTGATGAGCGTCCAGAAGAAGTAACCGATATTGAACGCTCGGTAAATGCGGATGTCGTTTCTTCGACTTTTGATGAAGTTCCTGAAAATCACGTGAAAGTGGCTGAACTTGTTTTAGAGCGAGCAATGCGCTTGGTCGAACACAAACGAGATGTTATTATATTGATGGATTCCATCACGCGCCTGGCGCGAGCATATAATTTGGTCATTCCTCCAAGTGGGCGTACACTATCAGGAGGGATAGATCCAGCAGCATTCCACCGTCCGAAACGTTTCTTCGGGGCTGCCCGCAATATTGAAGAAGGCGGCAGTTTAACGATTCTTGCAACGGCTTTAGTTGATACAGGTTCACGTATGGACGAAGTCATTTACGAAGAATTTAAAGGGACCGGCAACATGGAATTGCATTTGGACCGCAGCCTAGCGGAACGCCGCATTTTCCCGGCACTTGATATTCGCCGTTCAGGAACGCGGAAAGAAGAATTGCTCATCGGAGCCGATCAGTTGGACAAGCTATGGACGATCCGTAAAACGTTCTCAGATACGCATGATTTCGGAGAGCGCTTCTTGAAAAAACTTGGCCAAACAAAAACTAACGAAGAATTTTTCGAACAGCTTAACAGCGAATTGAAAGCTCATCGCAGCAATAAAAAGATGATCTAATTAGTTGCAAACAGACGAAAGATTTGTTATGATTATGAGAGTGAATTAAAACAGTGCTATTGCATATATGGCCTAAAGAGCCATGTAAGGCAATAGTCAAAATAGATTATCAAACTCTGTTCCAGATGGTTCAGGGCGGGAGGAGAAACAATAATGAAAACAGGTATTCATCCAGATTACAAACAAGCAACAGTAACTTGCTCTTGCGGGAACTCTTTCACAACAGGTTCTGTAAAAGAAAACATCAACGTCGAGCTTTGCTCTGAATGTCATCCATTCTACACTGGACGTCAGAAATTCGCAGCAGCAGATGGCCGCGTAGACCGTTTCAACAAAAAATACGGCATCAAAGAAGAAATCAACGAGTAATAGTAAAGAATATACCTGCTTTGCGCGAAAACGCGAAGCAGGTATTTTTTCGTTTAAAAGACACATTTTGAGCGTTAATTCTTTTACGTAATCGAGAAAAAAGCAGTAATTCAGCCCGATTTTGGGTATGATGAATAATGATAAAGTTGTTTGAAAGGGGCTTATTTATGTACGTTATGAAACAATCCGGTTGGGTAGAACTGATTTGCGGAAGCATGTTTTCAGGGAAATCAGAAGAGCTGATCCGCCGAGTGCGCCGCGCACAATTTGCCAAACAAAAGATTGCAGTTTTTAAACCGAAAATCGATGACCGCTATAGCAAAGAAGCGGTTGTTTCCCATAATGGCACGACCGTAATTGCTCTACCAATCCAGCATTCACAAGAAATTTGGGATTATATTTCCGATGATTTCGATGTGATTGCCATTGATGAAGCCCAGTTTTTTGATGAACAGATCATTGAGAACGTACAAAAATTAGCGGATCATGGATTCCGCGTAATCGTTGCCGGATTGGATCAGGATTTCAGAGGGCGTCCGTTTGGACCGATGCCGAATTTGCTGTCGATAGCTGAGCAAGTGACAAAATTGCAGGCAGTATGTACAGTTTGCGGATCTCCAGCAAGCCGGACGCAGCGCCTAATTGACGGCAAGCCTGCCGGTTCTGACGATCCTACCATTTTAGTTGGCGCTTCAGAAGCCTACGAGCCCCGTTGCCGCCATCATCATGAAGTGCCTGCTGGCGTGACAGTGACGAAATAGGTTATTTTGGAGGCTCTCTAACTAATTTGAAATATGAAGTGGCACTGTTTTAAGAATGAATATTTTTATAGATGGTAAACTAAGTTAATTGTAGTGTGAGGAAATCGCTCTAGGCGGATGCCTTCTGCTCTTTCATCTAAGAAGTATCAAGATATGAAGCAAAACAGCTACGACGCCTGCGGCTTAGCGAGACGGCCGAGACCCGCAGGGAGCAAGGCGACTGAGGAGGCTTGGACGCGAGCCCGCGGCAAGCGTAGCTGTTTTGCGGAATATCGATAGGGAAAAGTTATTAGTTCAACTTATATCACTAGTGTTGCATTAATTGATTTTGAAGATTAGGAATTCATAAAACATTCAAAAACCGATGAAAACCAAAAGAAAAAGTCCTTTATAATGGAAAGGTCAGGTAGTTCCTGTCCAAATCCAATAAAAAGGACTCACGCATGGACAAGAATACACGAAAAACTTCATTTGGTAAATGGCTTCACGCCATTAATTTTGAGAAATTCAACGAAAACGTGAAAATTCACGGGCAAGACCGGTACACGAAAAAACTGACGACACAGGCGTATACGCTGCTGATGCTGCACGCGCAATTGACCGAGGCGGATAGTCTTCATGCGCTTGAAGCAGCGTTAACGAACGCCGATTTTCAGCGGGCGGTTGGCGTGAAGTCCATCAGTGTGTCGCAGCTTTCCCGTAAAAACAACAAGTTGGATCCAGCGATTCTGTCGAATCTTTTCCAGCAGCTGGTCAGCCAGATTGCCGCGCAAAAGCGAGCGCCGAAAAAGGGCATGTTGTTAAAAATCATTGATTCCACGACACTTCCTTTGAATGTGAACCATTTCAACTGGGCGGAATTCCGAAAAACCAAAGCGGGGATCAAACTGCATCTGCGACTGGTTTACGATGAATACGGAACGCATTATCCGGACAAAGAAGTCATGACCCATGCCAAGGAATCCGATCGCAATCAGCTGGAAGTGCTGGTGGACGACAAGGAAGCCATGTATGTTTTTGACCGCGGCTATATCGACTATGAACGCTTTGATACCTTCACAGATGACGGCATCTTTTTCGTTTCCCGATTGAAAAACAAAGCCGTCATCCATTCAGTCGAAACATTTGAACTTCCGGAAGAAAGCGATGCTGTTTCCGATTCGATGGCATTCGTGGGAAACGCCACCAATTGTACAGAAAATGTCTTCCGAATTATCGTTCTCCCAGATGGAAAAGGCGATGTGTTGCGTCTGATCACCAACCGCTTCGATATTTCCGTAGAGGAAATCAGTGATATTTACCGGAACCGTTGGGCCATCGAACTGTTCTTCAAATGGCTTAAGCAGCACGTGAAAATCAAGCATTTTTATGGTCAAAGCGAAAACGCCGTGAAAAACCAGGTGTACCTTGCTTTGATTGCCTACTGCTTGAACGTGCTTGTTCAAATGGACACGAACAGTAGAGTGTCGATCTTACGAATTTCGCGTGTACTGGTCGCCAACCTTTGGAAAAATCCCCAGTACTGGCTTCGGAAAATCGGAAGTGAAAAGGTTCCGTAACAAGCTGTTCTGTCATTGTCGCCTCTGCCGAAATGTATAAATTTACCAAATGGACAGTGCTACCTTTATTCGGGTGCTTCCCTTTTTGGCAAAAATAATTGAAACGTTGTGACTGAATATTTCGTCATTATTTATGCAACACTAGTGAACTTATATAGTTTAACAATAAATATGTGAATTAGAGGTGATGCAACAATGTTCGATAGATTACAAGCAGTAGAAGACAGGTACGACCGTTTAAACGAATTATTGAGTGACCCGGCGATTGTCAGCGACACAAACAAATTGCGCGAATACTCGAAAGAGCAATCGGATTTGCAGGAAACGGTGGAAGCGTACCGCGAATATAAGGAAGTCACTTCCCAATTGAATGAAGCGAAAGCGATGTTCGATGAGAAGCTGGACGCAGATATGCGCGAAATGGTCAAAGAAGAAGTGAGCGAATTGGAAACGCAAGCGAAAGCGATTGAAGATCGTTTGCATGTATTATTGATTCCGAAAGATCCGAATGACGATAAAAACGTCATTATGGAAATCCGGGGAGCTGCAGGCGGAGACGAAGCGGCTTTGTTTGCGGGAGATCTATACCGCATGTACAGCCGATTCGCGGAATCAAATGGCTGGAAAGTGAGTATCATGGATTCCAATCCGACCGGACTCGGCGGATTCAAAGAATTGGTCTTCATGGTTACCGGCAAAGGCGCGTATTCGAAATTGAAATACGAAAACGGTGCACACCGTGTGCAGCGGGTACCAGAAACGGAATCAGGCGGCCGGATCCACACCTCGACAGCAACAGTCGCTTGCTTGCCGGAAGTGGAAGAAGTGGAAGTTGAAATCCATGACAACGATATCCGCGTCGATACCTATGCATCATCCGGTGCAGGTGGGCAGTCGGTCAATACGACCATGTCAGCTGTCCGTTTAACGCATATCCCGACCAATACGGTCGTAACGTGCCAAGACGAGAAATCACAGATTAAAAACAAAGCGAGTGCGATGAAAGTACTTCGTGCACGTGTATACGATAAATTCCAGCAAGAAGCGCAAGCTGAATATGATGCAGTCCGAAAATCTGCAGTCGGAACAGGCGACCGTTCTGAGCGGATTCGTACGTATAACTTCCCGCAAAACCGCGTTACAGACCACCGCATCGGTTTGACGATTCAAAAGCTGGATCAGATTCTTCAAGGCAAAATGGACGAAGTCGTCGATGCATTGATTGTTGAAGAACAATCAGCAAGAATGGAAAGCTTAAACAATGACTAATAAAAAATACATTTTTGAGGCCCTTCAAGGGGCTTCTTCTTTTTAAAAAGCAAAGGCCGCGAAGAAGCAGCGGCACGGATTATTCTTCAGCATGAACTGGGCCTTTCACATGCGGGGCTGCTCGCTTCAATGCGTGAAGAGTTGGAAGAAGAGAAATTCCGTGAGTTTTGGTCTAAAATTGAATTGCATTCCTTAGGAACGCCAATTCAGCACATAACGGGCAGCGAGGAATTTTACGGGCGTTCATTTGGAGTAAATGAGCATGTTCTGATTCCGCGGCCGGAAACAGAAGAACTAATCGAAGAAACTTTGCAGTTGGCCGCTCGCTATTTTCCAACTGGCAATCCGTCTATCGCAGATATAGGAACTGGGAGCGGCGTTATCGCCATCACGATGAAATGCGAGTTGCCTGCTGCAGACGTGACAGCAACGGATATCTCACAAGCAGCTTTAAGTGTTGCAACAGACAATGCGAAACGGCTGCATGCAGATGTGGCGTTTAAATTAGGAGATTTGCTGGAATCGATCAAAGACCGGAAATGGGATATCGTGTTATCCAATCCTCCTTATATCGGCTACGAGGAAGCTCCTGATTTATCGGATAGTGTCCGTGACTTCGAACCTCACTCGGCTTTATTTGCAGAAAACCAAGGTTTGGCCTTGTATGAAAAAATGGCTGAAGGGTTACCGGAAATTGTGGATAAACCAAGCATTATCGGTTTTGAAATCGGTTATACACAGGGAAAGGCTGTAAAAAATCTCTTAAAAGATGCTTTTCCGGAAGCGAATGTGTATGTCAAAAAAGATATCAACAAAAATGACCGAATGGTTTTTTGCATAAACGTGTAAGTTACTAACATATTTTAAACAGGGTAGGTGAAGTTATCCACGTAATGTGCATAACTTTGTCGAAAACTAGTTATAATAGGAGATGTTTATATGGAAACGGAAACCATACTTGTGGATAGAAATGTGAATAAAGAAGAAACTTATTCACAGGCTGTGGAAAGACTGCAAAATGGAGAAGTTGTCGCTTTTCCGACAGAAACCGTTTATGGACTTGGAGCAGACGCTACAAATGCGGAGGCTGTGGCAAAAATCTTTGCTGCAAAAGGGCGTCCAGCCGACAATCCATTGATTGTCCATGTGGATTCAAAAGAAAGCGCATTGAATTATGTTCAAAATGTAAGTCCAAAAGCGATCCAATGCATGGAAGCATTTTGGCCAGGCGCATTGACGTTGATTCTACAAACGAAACCGGGAGTTTTTGCTGAAAACGTAACAGCCAGTCTATCCACAGTTGGAATTCGAGTGCCGAATCATCCGGTAGCGCTGAATTTGCTAAAACGTGTGAAATTGCCGATTGCGGCGCCAAGTGCGAATACAAGCGGCAAACCAAGTCCGACTTTAGCGGAGCACGTGTATCACGATATGGAAGGAACCATTCCATTGATTTTAGATGGTGGGGCGACAATGATCGGCATTGAATCGACCGTATTGGATATGACAAGTGAACCACCTGTTATCCTTCGTCCGGGCAAAATCACGAAAGAAGATTTAGAGGCTGTTATCGGAACAGTCCGGCTTTCTTCGGAAATTCAAGGGAATATCCCCAAATCACCGGGAATGAAATACATTCATTATGCACCAGAAGCTCCGGTCTATTTGATTGAAAAAGCAGATGGCTTGATTGAAAAAGCGATCGCACATGTGCAAAATGACGGCAAAAAAGTGGCGATTCTAAGTTCGGAAAAGCATCCGAGTGCGGATTATTGCTTCCCACTTTCAGCGGAAACGCTGTATGCCAGCTTGCGCAAATGCGACCAAACGGATGCAGACTTGATATTGGCTGCAATTTCTACAGATGCCAATAGAAGTGAAGCGATGATGAATCGCTTGGAGAAAGCGGCTGACCATAAATGGTTCAGTTAATGAAGTAGAAAGAGAGGAAATAACATGAATATTTTCTTTGTTTGTACGGGGAATACCTGCAGAAGCCCGATGGCGGAAGCAATTTTAAAAGCGAAGGAATTGCCGGATGTGAAAGTTCGTTCAGCCGGCATCTTTGCTGGAGAATCTCCCTTGTCATCCCATGCCCAAACGGTTTTAGATGATCAAGGGATCGATTTTACCCATACTTCCAAACAGTTGCTGCCTGGCGACATGGAATGGGCGACATTGATCTTGACGATGACCGAATCGCACCGGAAATTCTTGCTGCAGAATTTTCCGGAATACGCAACAAAAATCTATACATTAAAAGAATTCGCGAATGGTTCTACAGCGGACGTCAGTGATCCATACGGCGGCTCTTTAGCCACTTATCAGTCGACGTTTAATGAATTGCACGGATTGATCAACCAGGTAGCCGAAAAATTGAATGATGAAATAGAGTGATAACATACAAGCCTATGCAGGTTTGTATGTTTTTTCATATAATGATGTTAAAATAAAGTGAACCATCGCTAAGGGCGCGTTAATCAACAAAGCCCTTAGTGAAGCGAAAGTAAGTGGAATGCAATTCTGGATTTCACTTTATCTGAAAAGAAAAGAGGGTTTTTAATGAAAATTGCAATCTCATCAGATCACGGCGGAAATAATCTTCGTAAAGAAATTGTCAACTTATTAAACGAACTTGGCATGGAATATCAAGATTTTGGACCGCATACAGATGATTCGGTCGATTATCCGGATTATGCAACACCGGTTGCGGAAAAAGTGGCTAGCGGAGAATTTGACCGCGGCATTCTAATTTGCGGAACAGGAATCGGCATGTCGATTGCCGCAAACAAAGTAAAAGGCATTCGCTGCGCGCTTGTACATGATGTGTTCAGTGCGAAAGCGACGAGAGGACATAATGATTCAAACGTTCTGGCGATGGGCGAACGTGTCATCGGCCCAGGACTTGCGCGTGAAATTGCAGAAACTTGGCTGACTGAAGAATTCGAAGGCGGACGCCATCAAAAACGCGTTCAAAAAATCTCGGATTTAGAAAAATAATAAACTGAAGGAGTGGCTGGCATGCAACCCTTATGGCAATTACAGCTTGAAGAAGCTTTAAGTGAATTGGAGCAGGAAATTCAATTTAAAAATGGCCAGATATTTGTCGTCGGCTGCTCGACTTCAGAAGTGGTAGGCAAACGGATCGGAACGTCAGGTGGCCTTGATATAGCCGAAAGTTTGTTTGAACCTCTGCAGAATTTTGCAGACCGCCACCGCATTTTCCTGGCTTTTCAAGGATGCGAGCATATCAATCGGGCATTGACGCTCGAGCGGGAAGCTGCAGAAAAATACGGGTGGGAGCCTGTGTCGGTAGTGCCGGTGCCAAAAGCGGGAGGTTCGATGAGTGCATTCGCTTATTCGAATTTAAAAGATCCGGTGGTCGTGGAAGAAGTGCAGGCGCATGCCGGAATCGACATCGGCCAGACAATGATTGGCATGCATTTAAAAAGAGTAGCCGTTCCTGTGCGAACTTCTGTTAAACTAGTAGGAGAAGCGATTGTCTCAGCTGCAACCACTCGGCCGAAATTGATCGGGGGGGAACGCGCTAGGTATGATCGTGAGCTTGTTCAACTACAGGAGGGATTAACAGATGGAATTGATTAAGACGCAGGACCAGGCAGTTTATGAAGCAATGCAAGCGGAAAAGGAACGTCAGGAATCGAATATCGAACTTATCGCATCTGAAAACTTTGTATCACAAGCAGTAATGGACGCTCAAGGCTCTGTACTTACGAATAAGTATGCCGAAGGCTACCCAGGCAAGCGCTATTATGGCGGCTGCGAATATGTAGATATCGTAGAAAACATTGCTCGTGATCGCCTGAAAGAAATTTTCGGCGCAGACCATGCAAACGTACAGCCACATTCTGGATCACAAGCCAATATGGCAGTTTATACAGCGGTTCTTGAAAAAGGCGACACGATTTTAGGGATGAACTTGAACCATGGCGGACATTTAACACATGGCAGTAAAGTGAATTTCAGTGGGATGCAGTACAATTTCGTCGAGTATGGAGTAACAGAAGACAATCAATTGATCGATTATGAAACGGTTCGACAGGCCGCTCTTGAGCACAAACCGAAAATGATCGTTGCTGGAACAAGTGCTTATTCACGCCAACTGGACTTTGCTAAATTCCGTGAAATCGCGGATGAAGTAGGCGCCTATTTGATGGTGGATATGGCGCATATTGCGGGACTTGTTGCAGTCGGAGCCCATCCGAACCCGGTTCCTCATGCCCATTTCGTTACATCAACAACGCATAAAACCTTGCGCGGACCTCGCGGCGGATTGATCCTTTGCAAAGAGGAATTCGCAAAGAAAATCGATAAAACGATTTTCCCGGGAATCCAAGGCGGACCGTTGATGCACGTCATTGCTGCAAAAGCGGTAGCATTCGGTGAAGCGCAACAGCCGGAATTCAAAACTTATATTGAACAAGTAGTGAAGAATGCAAATGCGTTAGCTGAAGGATTGATCGCTGAAGGCGTGGATATCGTTTCTGGGGGAACAGACAATCATTTGATGCTGATTGACCTTCGTTCGTTAGGTCTAACTGGAAAAGTAGCGGAGCACGTGTTGGATGAAGTCGGCATCACGACTAATAAAAACACGATTCCATATGATCCGGAAAGCCCGTTTGTCACGTCAGGCATCCGTTTAGGAACGCCGGCAGTTACTTCTCGCGGCTTTAAAGAACCTGAAATGAAGGAAATTGCATCCATTATTGCATCCTTGCTAAAAAATCCTGAAGATGAAAATGCGAAAAAAGAAGCTGCTGAGCGCACTGCGAAACTTACAGCTAGTTTTCCATTATACAAATAAGGGAATACAGCTGCCAAAGAGGGATTAAGGCAGCTGTATTTTTTCCCCGATTTTTGAAGAATAGCAACTAGATTTTTGGTATAAAACTGGTAATTTCATTAATAATGTTACTTATTTCTAATTTCTTCAGAAACCAGCAATACATAGAATACATTAACTAAGGGAAGCTAGGTGAACCGCGTATGCCGACTCACGAAATACATGAAGAGAAACAAGTGATCATAAACTGGCTGCGGCGTTTGGGAATGGAATTCCAGACAGGTTTTATTGTGCTGAATCCAGAAGTGAAAGACCATCCGATCATCTATGCCAACCAATCTTTTTTAGAGATGAGCGGCTACGAAGAAGAGGAAGTTTTAGGGCAGAATGGCAGGTTCATGCATGGCCTTAAAACAGATAAGCAGGTTGGGCAGGAAATCAGGAAATGCATGGAATCAAAAAAAGCAGGGATTTTTGAAATCGTCAATTATCGGAAAGACGGACTTCCTTTCTGGAATGAAATCACGATCCAGCCAATCGTCATGCATGAAACGGGCTTTACGTTCACGATCATGCTGCAGCGCGATATCTCTGATCGGAAACGGGCAGAGGCACTGATCAATTTGCAGCAGCAAATCTACAACGATATAGGCAAAGGCTATCTACTAAGCTTTTTGCTTCAAAAAGCGTGTGATACAGTGGAATCTTTCTTCAAAGATGATACGAAATGCACCGTGCTTTTTGTCAATGATGCCGGTTATTTTCAAGTAGGTGCCGGAAAATCAATGCCGAGTGAATTTCATGAAAAAGTCGAGAAAATCCAGTCTTCTCCGTTAACCGGTACGTGCGGAGCCGCTTTCCATACAAATAAAACGGTCATTGTTGAAGACATGAAGGTAAGTCCGCTCTGGAATGGCCTTCAATATTTAGTGGAGGAACACCATTTAACTTCAAGTTGGTCTGTGCCCATCAATGATGCAGACGGCCGGGCAATCGGTACGTTCGGAATCTATTTCGCAGATAAGGCATTGCCGACTGAAGAGGACATTGCCTTCATGGAGCAGGTCGGCTCTATTGTGTCGTTAACCGTAAGGTATTCTCAGCAACAGGAAGAAATCCTGCGCTTAGCATACACCGACAAAGAGACCGCCTTGCCAAACCGGAATTATTTTATCAATGAATTGAAAGAATTGCTGGATGAAAAGAAAGAAGGATTTGTTGCTTTCGTTTCAGCAGATGAATACATCAAAGTAGTCGATCAGTACGGCCATACGGCAGGAGATGCGCTGATCAGGGAAATCGGCAAACGATTTTTGAGAGCGGGCATGTCTGCAAATAATGTCATTGCGCGCTTTTCCGATTCGACCATTGCTTTAGTAAATTTAAATCCGTTAGGGGATGTACCGGCGTATTTAGAAAAGTTATCGCAATGTGTGATCGAACCGATCAGTGTACAAGACATGGAATTATTTTTAACGTTAAAAATGGGCGTCGCGCTTATTACGCCAAAACAGCAGGATGAGAAAGAACTGATCCGCTATGCAGACAGTGCGCTGTCAAAAGCGAAATTGCGCGCGGAGAATCCATCTGTTATTTTGAAAATGAGCACGATGATTTCATGATGAGGGATTTGCGGATTGCCAATGAATTATCGGCAGCGTTACGACGCGAAGAAATCGATGTCCATCTCCAACCGAAAGTGGACTTGAGATCAGGCAAAATCATCAGCTTTGAAGCTTTGGCCCGGTGGAATTCTCCGGAGCTAGGCAATATTGCGCCGGATGTATTCATTCCGGCAGCGGAGAAGAACGGGAAAATCCGACTGCTGGAGCAAGTCGTTTTAAAACGCGTGCTGACATGGTTAAGGAAACGCAAAGAAATCGGACTTGAATTGCGCCAAGTCGCCATCAATGTCTCGGCTGATCATTTCTTCCACCATTCGTTCATACCGCATCTGGTTGATAAAATGGCTGAATACGGCATTGAACATAAATGGATTCAGCTTGAAATCACCGAACGCATCGGCTTCGTTGACATTGAAACCGCTCATCAAGTGTTTAAAAAATTAAATCGCTACGGATTCACCAGTTCTGTAGATGATTTCGGGACAGGCTATTCTTCGCTTAGTTATTTGCAGAAACTTCCGGTCAGTGAAATCAAAATCGACCGTTCTTTCATTTCCACTATGCATGAACAAGGGACGCTCGCGATTGTCAGAACCATCATTCAACTAGCTGAAAACTTGAATATGACAGCAGTTGCGGAAGGCATTGAAACCGATCAGCAAAGACGCGTGTTGGTATCGCTCGGCTGCCGGGTAGGGCAAGGGTATTTCTACTACCGTCCGATGTCGCTCGAAGAAGCCAACCTTTTATAAAAAAGCCGGAGTTTTTAACTTCGGTTTTTTGTTTTTTCCATTTTTCTTTTGCGGAAAACTCCAATTAACTGAAAAGTTGCAATGCTATCTACAGCCCCAAGCGGCCTAAATTTTCTGTTATACTATTTAAGATAAAGTTTGAAAAGGAGAGATGTGCCGTGGGAAAAGTACATGTATTTGATCATCCGTTGATCCAGCATAAAGTGACTTATATCCGTGATAAATCTACAGGAACGAAAGAATTCCGCGAATTGGTAGACGAAATTGCTACATTGATGGCTTTTGAAATTACGAGAGATCTGCCGTTGGAGGATATTGAAGTTGAAACGCCTGTTCAATTGACAACTTCAAAAGTGCTTTCTGGCAAGAAATTAGGCATCGTGCCGATTCTCCGCGCCGGTCTTGGCATGGTAGATGGTATTTTGAAAGTAATGCCAGCTGCTAAAGTCGGCCATATCGGTTTATACCGTGATCCGGAAACTTTGCAACCGGTGGAATACTACTTTAAAATGCCTTCTGATGTTCAAGAACGTGAATTGATTGTCGTTGACCCGATGCTTGCTACAGGAGGGTCTGCAATCGAAGCAGTAGATTCACTTAAAAAACGTGGGGCTGTTAAAATTCGTTTCATGTGCATCATCGCAGCTCCAGAAGGTGTAGAAGCTTTGCAAAAAGCGCATCCGGATGTGGATATTTACATCGCGGCACTTGATGAAAAATTGAATGACCACGGTTACATCGTTCCAGGACTCGGAGACGCCGGAGACAGATTGTTCGGCACGAAGTAAATAGAAAAGCGGAAGCGCCTGGTCAGCTCTGACAGACATAAGATGATTCGGCGAAGCGGCGTTTTTCAGCCGCACAGCCGAAGCAGCTTATGTCCCGAAGAGCTAGGCGCTGGAGTCTGGACAAGAGAAAAGCGGAAGCGCCCGTTTAACCCCGACAAGCGCTGGAGGCCTTGCCGGTAATGGCGGTATTTGCCATTGCAGGAAAGGGCGAAGCGACTCGAGGGGTTGGGCGCTGGAGTCTGGACAGTAGAAAAGCGGAAGCGCCCGTTTAGCCTTATGCAGTTGGAATTTGGACACGAAAAAGCGATAAGTCAGGTAAGCGATTGCCGGAAACAAAGGTGATCACTTTCTCACTCAAATAATATGAAAACGAGGTTGATTAGTTTGACGAAAAAGTGGAAAGTAATGACGATCTTTGGCACGCGCCCGGAAGCAATCAAGATGGCGCCTCTAGTGCTCGAGCTTCAAAAGCATCCGGAAACAATCGAGCCGATTGTGACGGTAACAGCTCAGCATAGACAGATGCTCGATCAAGTGCTTGAGACATTTCAGATTACGCCGGATTACGATTTGAATATTATGAAAGACCGCCAATCATTGAGCGACGTTACGACACGTGCTCTGCTTGGCTTAGACGAAGTCATGAAAAAAGCACAGCCGGACATCGTCTTGGTCCATGGCGATACAACGACAACTTTTGTTGCCAGTTTAGCAGCGTTTTACAATCAGATTGCCATCGGCCATGTAGAAGCGGGTCTGCGTACGCACAATAAATACTCGCCGTATCCGGAAGAGATGAACCGTCAATTGACGGGCGTAATGGCTGATATCCACTTTTCGCCGACTGAAAAATCTGCGCAAAACTTGCGTGATGAAAACAAAAAAGAAGAAACCATCTACATTACGGGCAATACAGCGATCGATGCATTGAAAACGACGGTGCGCGAAACTTATAGCCATCCGATCCTTGAACAGATCGGCGATGACCGGATGATCTTGTTGACAGCTCACCGACGCGAAAACCTTGGAGAGCCGATGCGCAATATGTTCCGTGCGATTAAACGGTTGATTCAAGAACACGATGACGTCCAAGTGGTTTATCCCGTGCATATGAACCCGGCTGTCCGGGAAGTGGCAGATGAAGTTTTAGGACGCGATCCACGGATCCATTTAATCGAACCGCTTGAAGTTCTGGATTTCCATAACTTCGCAGCACGTTCATTCATCATCTTGACGGATTCTGGCGGCGTCCAGGAAGAAGCGCCATCACTCGGCAAGCCGGTACTGGTACTTCGCGATACGACGGAACGCCCTGAAGGAATCGATGCAGGAACGTTGAAACTTGCAGGTACAGAAGAAGAAACCATCTATTCAATGGCAAAAGAATTATTGACAGATGAAAACGCATATAAAGAAATGTCGCATGCTTCAAACCCTTATGGGGACGGGGAAGCTTCCCGCCGAATCGTTGAAGCGCTGCACACGTATTTTTCTGAGAAATAAATAGCGGAATTGTTGAGAGGACATGTTCGACACGAATTTGTCAAGAATATGTCGAAGCGTAGTTGCTTGTGAAGTTTTTCACTTCTAGTAATTGACATGATTTTACCCCTATTGTATGCTTACAAAGGGTATGCATGAGAAGGTTTTCTTACATATAGATGTTGTTCCGAAAGCCTGATGCGACTGCTCTTTTATAGGGGTAAAATGTCAAATCAAACGAAACTCGAGGGGTTTATCATGCGCCCAACAAAAAGTCCCTTACAAGCGATGGCACTTTACAGTGCTATCCTCTCACAACTTGTCGGGTCCGTGCTCATCGGTACGTTCACAGGTATGTGGCTCGATGAACAATTCGGAACCGCCCCCGCTTTTCTTAATCATCTGCTTGCTCACGGGCATGTTTGCCGGTGTGTGGGCAATGCTGCAGACCGTCCGAAAATTCGAATCAGGAGACAAATGAAAAATGGATGGACTTAGGGAGATATATACAAGACTAAAAAGAATGATTTATTTCATCCTGGCGGCTTTCGTTATTGGTTGGGGGTTTACCCCTTATCAAGAGGTGTTCGCCGGTCTGTTAATCGGAACTTTGTTCGGCATTTATAATATGTGGATCCTGGTTCGCCGGATGGAAAAATTCGACCGGGCGGTGGCAGAAGGCTCGAAGGTTCGTTCGCTTGGAACGGCATTACGGTTTGCATCGGGTGTAGCTGCTGTGGCGATGGCATTATTATTCGCAGAGCATATTCACTTGGTCAGTACAGTAATCGGGTTGATGATCCCTTATGTTCTGCTCTTGGCAGAACGGATTGTTTATCATGTGAAACACCATTAAGAAAGTGGAAAGAGAGGTGAAACTATCGTGGGTCATGAAGCTCCTATGCTTAAAGTGTTCGGGATCTGGTTTAACTTGTCGAACGTTATGATGCTCATCGTAGCCGCTGTTATCGTATTTCTAATTGCCTTCATTTCTACTCGGAATTTAAAGCTTAAGCCAACCGGCATGCAAAATTTCATGGAATGGGTTATGGATTTCGTAAAAGGGCTTATCAAGAGCAACATGGACTGGAAAGACGGCGGACGATTCCATGTTCTTGGAATTACGCTGATCATGTTCATTTTCGTTTCGAATATGTTAGGTCTTCCGTTCTCGATCATTGTCTATGGCGAACTGTGGTGGAAATCCCCGACAGCTGATCCAACAGTGACAATGACATTGGCCGCCATGGTCATCATTTTGAGCCATTACTACGGCATCAAACTCAAGGGGTTGGGAGAATACGGTGCAGGTTATTTAAAACCGATGCCATTCTTGTTCCCGTTGAAAATCATTGAGGAGTTCGCAAATACGTTGACACTTGGTCTGCGTCTTTACGGTAATATCTATGCAGGTGAAATCTTGCTTGGATTATTAGCGGGACTCGGCGGAGCTGGCGTTGTCGGCTTTGCAACAGCTATCGTTCCGATGATGGCTTGGCAAGGATTCTCGATCTTTATCGGAGCAATCCAAGCATTTATTTTCGTTATGTTGACGATGGTTTATTTATCGCATAAAGTTGCCGACGACCATTGAGTATAAACTGTTCAAAATGAGCAGAAAAAAACAACTATCCTGAGGAGGACAAATTACAATGACAGGTTCATTAGGTTTATTAGCAGCAGCAATCGCAGTAGGTTTAGCAGCACTAGGCGCAGGTATTGGTAACGGTCTTATCGTTTCAAAAACAGTTGAAGGTATCGCTCGCCAGCCAGAAGCACGTGGCGTTCTTCAAACAACTATGTTCATCGGGGTTGCATTGGTTGAGGCATTGCCGATCATCGCTGTAGTTATCGCGTTCATCGTTATGAACCAATAGTATCGAGAAAAGCGGAAACGGCCGTTCAGCTCTGTAAGACTTAAGATGAACTTCCGAAGCGGCGCTTTTTGCCGCACAGGAAGGGCAGCTTAAGGCCGAGGAGTTGGCCGTTGGAGTCTGGACATCGAAATCTGGACAATAACAAAGGTAAATGGCGGGAATGCTTCGGCAGGTTTTTCGCCATTTATGTTTGTATGGCCCATTTCAATTTTGAATAACCATCTTACATTAAAGATCTTATAATAGAAGAAACTGAATTTTAGGCTCTTGAAGGGAGTGAAACAATCGTGTTTTTTGATCACCTCGTACTCGGTGCATCCGGGGAGTTTTTGAACGTCGGAGATATCATCGCTACACTAGCAGTTTTCATTATTTTGATGCTGTTATTGAAAAAGTTCGCATGGGGTCCTTTGATGGGAATCATGCAGCAGCGTGAAGAATTGATCGCTAGTGAAATCGTAACGGCTGAAAACAGCCGCCAGGAATCACAAAAAATGCTTGAAGAACAGCGCAGCTTATTGAAAGAAGCGCGTACGCAAGCACAAGAAATCGTTGAGAATGCTAAAAAACAAGGCGAAGTTTCGCGTCAGGACATTATCTCGACTGCGCGTGCTGAAGCTGGCCGCATGAAAGATGCAGCTGTACAAGAAATTGCGAACGAAAGAGAAAAAGCGATTTCTGCAGTACGCGAAGAAGTTGTGGCATTGTCATTGCTTGCAGCATCTAGAGTGTTGGAAAAAGAAATCTCTGAAGAAGACAACCGCCAGTTGATTAACGAAACGATTGCGAAGGCAGGCGAAGTGCAATGAGCCAAGTCTCAGAACGCTACGCATTAGCTTTATTCCAAATCGCTCAAAAACATGAAGTGGTTGATAAGGTAGAAATGGATTTGCGTGAAGTGAAGAAAGTCTTTGAACTGACTCCTGAGCTTTACAATCTGATTGTTTCTCCAAAATTGTCAGCTGAAAAAAGAACGAACCTGATCAATGAAGTGTTCAATGGCGTAAACGTTTACGTGATGAACACACTTCAATTGATGGCTGAACGCAAACGTTTAAACGACGTCAGCGGCTTGGCTACAGAGTTCATTAACTTATCAAACGAAGCACAAGGAATCGAAGATGCAAAAGTCTATTCAATCCGTCCGTTGACGGAAGAAGAACGTGCATCGATTTCTTCCACTTTCGCTAAAAAAATCGGTAAGCAATCTTTGCGCATCGAAAACATTATTGATCCAACCCTAATCGGTGGATTGCGTCTTCAAATCGGAAACCGCATTTATGACAGCAGCATCAGTTCAAAACTGGGCCGTTTGCAGCGTCAGTTGATCGGTTAATTCAGGAAATTATGAGAGGGTGAAATACATGAGCATCAAAGCTGAAGAAATCAGTGTCTTGATCAAACAGCAGATTGAAAATTATCAATCTGAGATGAAAGTTGACGACGTCGGTACAGTAATCACGATTGGTGATGGTATCGCACGCGCTCATGGCCTCGACAACATCATGGCTGGAGAACTTGTTGAGTTCTCTACTGGTGTTCTAGGTATGGCACAAAACTTGGAAGCCAACAACGTTGGTATCATTATCCTTGGGCCTTACACAGACATCAAAGAAGGCGATGAAGTACGTCGAACTGGCCGTATTATGGAAGTACCAGTAGGACAAGAACTAATCGGACGTGTAGTAAATCCGCTTGGTCAACCAGTTGATGGTCTTGGACCGATTAACACAACTAAAACTCGCCCGATCGAAAGCCCTGCACAAGGGGTTATGGCCCGTAAATCGGTTCATGAACCACTTCAAACAGGTATCAAAGCGATCGATGCTCTAGTGCCAATCGGCCGTGGACAGCGTGAATTGATCATCGGTGACCGCCAGACAGGTAAAACTTCTGTAGCGATCGATACAATTTTGAACCAAGCTGACCAAGACATGATTTGTATCTATGTAGCAATCGGACAAAAAGAATCTACTGTACGTAACGTAGTAGAAACTTTGCGTAAAAACGGCGCTTTGGATTACACAATCGTCGTGACTGCATCTGCATCTCAACCAGCTCCATTATTGTACTTGGCTCCTTATGCAGGTATCTCTATGGCGGAAGAGTTCATGTTCGATGGCAAACACGTTTTGATCGTATATGATGATTTGACTAAACAAGCTTCAGCTTACCGCGAATTGTCGCTATTGCTACGTCGTCCTCCAGGCCGCGAAGCATATCCAGGGGATGTTTTCTACTTGCACTCCCGTTTACTAGAACGCGCTGCAAAATTGAACGAAACATTAGGTGCTGGTTCGATTACAGCTCTTCCATTCGTTGAAACGCAAGCGGGCGATATTTCTGCTTATATTCCAACAAACGTAATTTCGATCACTGATGGACAAATCTTCCTTCAATCAGATCTATTCTTCTCGGGTGTACGTCCGGCGATCAACGCGGTCTTTCTGTATCACGTGTTGGTGGTTCAGCTCAGATCAAAGCGATGAAGAAGGTTGCAGGTACATTGCGCCTTGACTTGGCTGCATACCGTGAGCTAGAGTCGTTCTCTCAATTCGGTTCAGACCTTGATGCAGCAACTGCAGCAAAACTTGAGCGTGGGAAACGTACAGTTGAAGTATTGAAACAAGATTTGAACAATCCAATCAAAGTTGAAAAACAAGTTGTCATCTTCTATGCATTGACTCGTGGATTCCTTGATGATATTCCAGTTCAAGATATTCAACGTTTTGAAGCTGAATTGACAAGCTGGCTGGATTCTAACCACACAGAAGTTTTAGAAACTATCCGCACTACGCAAGGTTTGCCTTCTGACGAAGCATTTGGCGCAGCAATCAACGAATTCAAACGCACATTCGCAAAATCAGAATAAGAGAAACTCCACATTCAGCAGTAACTTAGGGAACTGCTGAATGGAAGAGGCTCTAACAGACTTTCGTTCGGACTAGAAGAAAAAATAATAAGGTGGTGAAATACCAGTGGCATCTTTACGCGATATAAAAAACCGTATTACTTCAACCAAGAAAACAAGCCAGATCACAAGAGCGATGCAGATGGTTTCTGCGTCGAAGTTGAACCGTGCTGAATTGAATGCGAAAGCATTCGTTCCTTACATGGAAAAAATTCAGGATGTTGTCGCTTCAATCGCGGCCGGATCGAACGATACGAGCCATGCAATGATGACGACACGCCCAGTACAAAAAACAGCTTATCTTGTCATCACTTCGGATCGTGGGTTAGTAGGCGGATACAATAGTAATATTCTTCGTACAGTGATGAGCAAAATCCGTCAGCGCCATACCTCAAATGACGAGTTCGTTATCTTAAGTATTGGCCGTAAAGGACGGGATTTCTTTGCTAAGCAGGGAATGACGATTCTTGATAGTGCAATCGCACTTCCAGATCACCCGAGTTTCGCTGATATTAAAGAAATAACGCGCAAAGCTGTTGGTATGTTCTCAGATGGTACGTATGATGAAGTTTATATGTACTACAATCACTTTGTCTCTGCTATTCAGCAAGAAGTTACCGAAAAGAAAGTTTTGCCATTAACGGATATCGAAACGACTGGTTCAACTGCTTCTTACGAGTTTGACCCATCAGCCGAAGCGATTTTGGAAGTTCTTCTTCCCCAATATGCAGAAAGCTTGATTTTTGGTGCAGTTCTTGACGGTAAGGCAAGTGAACACGCTGCGTCCATGACCGCTATGAAGAGCGCAACCGATAATGCAAGTGAGTTGATCGATGGATTGACTCTTTCATATAACCGTGCCCGCCAAGCAGCGATCACTCAGGAAATCACTGAAATCGTCGGAGGAGCAGCCGCGTTAGAATAGAAAAGTGCAAGCGTCCATCTAGCCCCGACAAGCGCTGGAAGCCTTGCCGGTACTGGCGTTCTCTGCCAGTGCTGGAAAGGCTGAAGCGACTCGAGGGGCTGGACGCTGAAACTGGACAATAAGAAAAGTGCAAGCGTCCATCTAGCCCCGACGGACTTAAGATCCCGAAGAGTTTGGCGCTGAAGCCTTGAATAATAAGAAAAAAGTAAGACAGGAGGGAACAGCATGAACACAGGACACGTTCTTCAAGTTATGGGTCCGGTTGTAGACGTTAAGTTTGCGAATGGCCAACTTCCAGCGATCTACAACGCCCTAACTGTATATATTGATCGTCCAGGCCAACAACAAGTGAAATTGACACTTGAAGTGGCGCTTCACCTTGGTGATGATTCAGTACGCACAATTGCGATGGATTCCACCGATGGATTGCAACGTGGTTCAGTAGTAACCGATTTAGGCAGTGCTATCACTGTTCCAGTTGGAGAAGTAACTTTAGGCCGCGTATTTAACGTACTAGGAGAAGTAATCGACTTAGGGGAAGAAATTCCAGCAACTGAGCGCCGTAACCCGATTCACCGTTCAGCACCGACTTTCGAACACTTATCCACAGAAGTTGAAATTCTTGAAACAGGTATCAAAGTAGTTGACTTGCTTGCTCCTTATATCAAAGGTGGTAAAATCGGTCTCTTCGGTGGTGCCGGTGTAGGTAAAACAGTTCTTATCCAAGAATTGATCAACAACATCGCACAAGAACACGGTGGTTTATCCGTATTCGCTGGTGTTGGTGAACGTACACGTGAAGGAAATGACTTATTCCACGAGATGAGCGATTCTGGCGTTATCAAGAAAACATCAATGGTCTTCGGCCAAATGAACGAGCCGCCTGGTGCACGTATGCGTGTTGCCTTGACTGGTTTGACAATGGCAGAATATTTCCGTGATGAGCAAGGCGCAGACGTTCTTTTGTTCATCGATAACATTTTCCGTTTCACACAAGCAGGATCTGAAGTATCTGCCCTATTAGGACGTATGCCTTCAGCGGTTGGTTACCAGCCGACACTTGCTACTGAAATGGGTCAATTGCAAGAACGTATTACAACTACAAGCACAGGTTCTGTAACATCTATCCAAGCGATCTACGTACCAGCCGATGACTATACGGATCCGGCTCCGGCAACAACTTTCGCTCACTTGGATGCGACAACTAACCTTGAGCGTAAACTATCGGAAATGGGTATTTACCCAGCGGTGGATCCTTTGGCTTCAACTTCACGCGCTTTGTCGCCTGAAATCGTTGGTGAAGAACACTATGCAATTTCCGCCAAGTTCAAGAAACGCTTCAGCGTTACCGCGAACTACAAGATATCATTGCCATCCTTGGTATGGATGAGTTAAGTGATGAGGATAAGCTGACGGTTAACCGTGCACGCCGCATCCAAAACTTCCTTTCTCAGAACTTCCACGTTGCTGAACAGTTCACGGGCCAAAAAGGTTCTTATGTTCCAGTTCAAGAAACGATCAAAGGATTCAAAGAAATTCTTGCTGGTAAATACGATCACTTGCCGGAAGATGCATTCCGTCTAGTTGGACGTATCGAAGACGTTATTGAAAAAGCTAAAAGCATGGGCGTAGAAGTCTAAAACAAGGGACCAGGAGGGGAAAAAATGAAGACCATTACAGTCAATATTGTCACTCCCGACGGCCCGGTATACGATTCAGAAGTTTCTATGGTAATAGCAGTTACAGCGACAGGCGAGATGGGTATCTTGCCTGGCCATATTCCTACAGTAGCTCCTCTTGGCATCGGTGCAGTCCGATTAAAGAAAGAGAACTCGACTGAATTAGCAGCTGTAAGCGGCGGATTCTTAGAAGTTCGTCCGGATAAAGTGACGATTCTTGCTCAGTCTGCAGAACTTGCGACAGATATTGATCTGGCGCGAGCACAAGAATCTGCAAGACGTGCAGAAGCGATGCTTCAGGCGAATAAAGAAGAAGTCGACTTTCAACGTGCTGAACTAGCATTAAGACGTGCGAAGAATCGTATCAACGTTTATGAGGGTAATATTTAATGACGGAAACGGAAGCGGCTGTTCAGTGCTGATGGATACAAGACAGAATAGTGAAGTGGCATCTTTTGCCGCAAAGCTGAACTGGTCGATGACCTGAGGAGCTAGCTGCTAAAGTTTGGACATTAAATAAAAAGAGTAGAATTTCACGAGCGGGCAGAAGGGCAATTGACTTTTGTCCGCTTTTTTAAATAGGAGGGGATCAGTTAAATGGAGACCGCCATTGGGCAGCAAGCCCTCATTTCAATATTCAGCCATATCTTTTTTACTGGCGTCGCTTTTTACGCATTGCGTGCCGTGATGTTTGAGAAATGGATCCGCAAGCAGCATGTGCTGCAAGCTCAAATCCTTTATATCTTTCTCAGCATTGCCATTGGAACTGCGGTATCGACTTTCTTTTTGAATATCTCTTCATGGTCAAGACAATTGCCTTATCTATTCTAGGTTTGCTAGTTTGCCATGAGAGCGATTTTCGCCCATATGGCAAAACAGCAAACCTTTTATTGTTATTTCCCAGGAAATAACTAAAAGCATGTTTATCTCTTAAGAATAAGGGAAATTTAAGTTTGTAATCAAAATGTAATATATAATTTTCTAGGACGGACATAAGGACTCGGTATTGTACGAATGATATACTAACTGGGTAATATAACTACTAAAATGAGCGTTAAGTTACTTGTATATTTAATAAAAAACGGGTATTATGGAAAAGGTTTTGTTTCTAAACTATGACATTGGACTTTAAAGGTACATATAGATGAATATTTAACATATGGAGGGCATATCAGTGGATCAGATTATCGTTAAAGGCGGCCAAAAATTAAAAGGGAAAGTTCGGGTAGAAGGGGCTAAGAATGCAGTTTTGCCGGTTCTTGCAGGAGCACTTCTCGCATCAACAGGAAAAAGCATTATTAAGGAAGTACCTAATCTAGCAGACGTTTATACCATTCAAGAAGTGCTTAAAAGTTTAAATGCTTCGATTGTATACTTCCCTGAAAAGAATGAAATGGTGATTGATTCATCAGAAACATTATCTAGTGAAGCGCAATTTGAATATGTGAGAAAGATGCGTGCTTCAATTTTGGTGATGGGGCCGTTGCTTGCGCGTAATGGATTCGCTAGAGTTGCTTTGCCAGGTGGGTGTGCAATCGGTTCTCGTCCGATTGATCAGCATTTAAAAGGATTTGAAGCGATGGGCGCTCAAATCACTTTTGGAAACGGTTTTGTTGAAGCGAATGTAAATGGAAGACTTCGCGGAGCAAAAATCTATCTTGATTTCCCGAGTGTCGGCGCAACAGAGAACATCATGTCAGCAGCTGCTTTGGCTGATGGTGTAACCATCATTGAAAATGCAGCAAAAGAACCGGAAATCGTAGATTTAGCGAACTACATCAATGAAATGGGCGGCCGCGTAGTAGGTGCGGGTACAGATACGATGCGCATCGAAGGAGTAGAAGAATTGCACGGTGCAGTTCATTATATTATTCCTGACCGCGTTGAAGCTGGAACGTTCATGGTGGCTGCTGCCATCACTGAAGGCGATGTTATTATCGAAAATGCAGTGCCTGAACACATGGCTGCATTGATTTCTAAAATGGGTGAAATGGGTGTCGAAATCAAAGAGGAAGAGGAAGGATTGCGCATCCGTGCTTCTCGTCCGCTTCGCTCGATTGATATTAAGACAATGCCGCATCCAGGATTCCCGACAGATATGCAATCACAGATGATGGCGTTGATGTTGACGGCAACTGGAAATGGCATCTTGACAGAAACTGTTTTCGAAAATCGCTTCATGCACGTGGAAGAATTCCGTCGCATGAATGCAGCAGTTAAAATTGAAGGACGCTCAGTCATCATGGAAGGCCCTTCAGAACTTCAAGGAGCAGAAGTTGCAGCAACGGACCTTAGAGCTGCAGCGGCATTGATACTAGCAGGACTAGCAGCTAACGGCATCACACGCGTTAACCAGTTGCAGCATTTAGATCGTGGCTATGTGAATTTCCATTCGAAACTTGCGGCTTTGGGAGCAGATATTGAACGTGTATCGACAGTGGAAGCTGAAGTCAAAGAAAAACAAACGGTCTAATTCTCTTATCATTTATTTTTCTTCTAATAACCCGTGAGGCAACTTTGCCTCATGGGTTTTATTGTTTTTGATTTTAGAAGCGCATCGCTCCAAATCAATATCACAAAATTTTATGGTCGTTGAAATATTTTATGATGCGAATCGGGTCTTTATTCCTTGAAAATTCTTTTTCTTTTCTAATCACACTATGCTAAAATGTTCATTTAGGAGAGTCTTTTTAGATAACACATTAGGTTTAGAAAGCTGGAAGGGGAAGCGTAATAATGTTTTCAAAAGATATCGGTATTGATTTAGGAACGGCAAATGTCTTGATCCATGTAAAAGGCAAAGGAATCGTATTAAATGAGCCATCGGTTGTTGCGCTTGACCGAAAAACAAACCGCGTTTTGGCGGTTGGGGAAGAAGCCCGCAAAATGATCGGACGCACACCTGAACATATTGTGGCCGTCCGACCGCTTAAAGATGGCGTCATTGCAGATTTTGATGTGACTGAAATGATGCTAAAGTACTTCTTAAACCGTTTGAAGGTTAAAGGCTTTATGACTAAACCACGCATCTTAATTTGCTGTCCGACTAATATTACGAGTGTCGAGCAAAAAGCGATCCGTGAAGCAGCCGAAAAATCCGGCGGCAAGAAAGTCTTTTTAGAAGAAGAGCCGAAAGTCGCGGCAATTGGCACAGGGATGGACATTTACCAGCCAAGCGGCAATATGGTCGTCGACATCGGCGGCGGAACGACGGATATTGCTGTTTTATCCATGGGCGATATCGTAACGAGTGAATCAATTAAAGTGGCTGGCGATGTTTTCGACCAAGACATTCTTCAATACGTAAAACGCCAATACAAATTATTGATTGGCGACCGTACAGCAGAAAATATCAAAATCGAGATCGGTTCAGTGTATGGCGGCAGCCGCAACGAAGAAATGGAAATTCGCGGCCGTGATATGATGACGGGACTGCCTCGGGTAGTGAAGATCCAGTCTGCTGAAATAGAAGAAGCCTTGAAGGAATCTGTTGCAATGATTGTTGCTTCTGCGAAAAGCGTGCTTGAAAAAACGCCGCCCGAACTTTCTGCGGACATTATTGACCGCGGTGTGATTTTAACGGGTGGAGGAGCTATGCTTCACGGCATTGACCAATTGCTTGCAGAAGAATTGAAAGTTCCGGTTTCCTTGTCTGAATTGCCGATGGATTGTGTGGCACTCGGAACCGGCATCCTTTTAGATAATATGCAAAAACTTTCTCGCCGTTAAATCAGTTGAACTTATTCGAATGTGGCAGTTAAGTTTTTGGTTAAGCTTTAGCATTGATCCTCTTGGGATTTTAGCCAATCCGGCATATGGCCAGATTTGAACCGTGAATTTCTTCTGTTTCTAAAGGGGTTTAATAGGCATATAAAGGCATCAGGCGACTTTTAAGCAGAATGCCTTATGGCGATGGTAAAAATCTTTAGTATAATGATAATTAATGCATATTACCGAAGTGGAAATCCGGATCTCTTAAAAGGGGATAGAGGATAGATTCTCTGCCGTATAGAATTCTTGAAGATTGACTGCCTCGAAATGAGGCATGCATCAATAGAAAGGTTGACTGAGCGAATGGCTGAAACAAAAAAGAAAGTTTCCCTTCGAAAACAAGCAAAACTCGAAAAGGCCCCAGAAAAAGATGAGAAACAGACTTGGTGGGTCCAAATTCGTTTATTTCCAATTTGGCTTCGAATCATCATTGTTCTCGTATTGATTGCCCTGGCTGCAATTTTAGGGGCTATGGTCGGTTATGGCGTGATCGGGGACGGCGAAGCAAGGGATGCGCTGAAATGGGAAACGTGGCAGCATATAATAGATATTATGAGCGGAAAAAAATAATTTTTCCGCTTGTATGAGTTTCGAGCAATATAGATAAATTATGGTTGAAGGAGTGGGATTATGTTAACGACCGAACAAATTCAAGCAATTTTACCGCATCGCTATCCATTTTTAATGGTGGATCGGATTTTAGAAATCGAAGCGGGTAAAAAAGCTGTCGGATTAAAGAACGTCTCAGCAAATGAACAATTTTTCAATGGCCATTTTCCGGGATATCCGGTTATGCCGGGTGTGCTGATCGTCGAGGCTTTAGCGCAAGTGGGAGCAGCCGCTGTATTGCAGCTGGAAGCAAATAAAGGCCGTTTGGCATTCTTCACGGGTATTGACAATTGCCGCTTCAAACGGCAAGTTGTACCGGGCGATCAATTGCGGTTAGAAGTAGAATTGACGAAGCTTCGCGGATCGATGGGCAAAGGCCATGCGATTGCTACCGTCGATGGAGAAATCGCTTGTGAATGTGATATTTTATTCGCTTTAGGGCCAGTAGTTGAAAAATAAGCTCGAATTTGAATTTGAAAGTTCATTCCTGTAAAATGATTCAGGGAAATACATAGGAGGGGAATAGCGGAAAGCGATTGCTATTCTTTCTTGCGGAGTGTAGGAGGTTTACCATGTATAAAACATTGCCGACAGGCGTTAAAAGCAGCATCACACGCTCCATCTCAAAAATATTTGAAGCTTACATGGCGAATATTGAATGGGATGAAGAACGTTTTAATTTAGAAGACTTCGTAAAGATTTGGAAAGACTACATCGAAAACGGAGCTGCTTGGTATGAGAAAGTTCCTCTCGAAGTCAAGTTAAGCCCTGAATTCCATGAAGAAGTGGCGAACAAAATGAATCAGATCATTGATAAGATTTTAAACGAGCCGCCTTCAGAAGATCAAATCGCCCGCATTGAAATCATGCAGGAATCGATGAATACGCATTTCGATTATTCATGCAGAGCAGAAGCTGCTTTCGTGGAAACGAAATTAAATGCGATGAAGAAATAAATATAAAAAAGGCTGGCCGAGATGGGGTTCCATCTCGGCCAGCCTTTTTATTGTTCAAAGAAGAAACTTTCCAGCGCTTGTCGCGGCTGACGAGCTGCCTCCACTTTTCTTATTGTCCAGACTCCGGCAGCTAGCCGCTCGAGGTCGCTTCAGCCTTATCAGCAATGGCAAAACCCGCCATTACTGCTAAGCCTTCCAGCGCTTGTCACGGCTGACAAGCTGCCTCCGCTTTTCTGATTGTCCAGACTTCAGCGGCCAGCCTCTCGAGGTCTTAAGTCGTCTTGCCTATGCGGCAAAAAATGCCGCTTCGGCAATCCGCCTTAAGCTTGTCGAGGCTAAACGGCCGCCTCCGCTTTTCTGATTGTCCAGGCTGCAAGAGGCAGCTTCTCGGGTCTTAAGTCAGCCCGCTGCGGCGGCAACAGCCTCCTCGCGTTCTGCCTTAAGCCTGTCGAAGCTAAACGGCTCTTTTCGCTTTTCTTTATGCCTTTGTTTCGTCTTTTCTCAGTCCGGGTCGTGTGCGCATGTCTGATTCGAAGCGCTCAAGCAATTCTTCGCCCTCTAGCCCGTCTTCAAGCAATTCCGATAGTAGGGTTTCAGCGTATTTCCGTCTTGCGCGTTTCAAGGTTCCTTTCATTAATACCGAAACCTGATTGCCCATGACTTTGACGCCATAGATGGCTACTTCAAAGGTGGCCGGTTCGTTTCCAGGATAGGAGATGACGACTTTCACATCGTAAATACCCCCAGTTTCCATCATTCGATCGAAGCTCTCTTTGTAATCTAATTCCATCAGCATTTCAAGCACCCATGAACGGTGGCTGTTTTCTTGATTGATAATGATTCCGTCAATTAAAGGATAATCCGTCACTTCATCTTCTTTAACGACTCCGAGTGACAGCATTTTAAATGTTTTCACGTCAATTCCTCCAAACATCGCTTTTTTTCAGTATAGCATAGCCGAAAACATGCCGCTTATCGGCTGGAAAACCGTTTTATTTTTCCTGTTATTATGCCAAATTCCATTTTTCCAAAACCAAATAAGAACTTCAGAAACCATATGGTTGCAAGGATGTAGAAGAAAAACAATTTTCATCAATGATTAAAAATCAGATTTCATCAGCGTTATTGAGCCAAAAATCGAATTTGCCCTTTTGCGCAATATTCACTTTCCTTAGTATATTGTTAATAAGCCAAAAGGAGGTGAAAAAATGAATCAAGTCGGAATCGTTGGCCGCTTAACGAAAGACCCGACAATGCGTGTGATGAGCGAAGGGCGCGTACATACTTCTTTCATCGTCGCCGTGTCCCGGAATTACAAAAATCAACGAGGGGAAGTGGAAACGGATTTTGTTCTCTGCTCAACCTGGGGCAAGCCCGCCCACAACGTTTCGAAATACTGCACGAAAGGATCTTTGGTGGCAGTAACAGGCAGACTGCAATCCCGCCATTACGATAAAGAAGACGGATCCCGTGTTTATGTAACAGAAGTACTGGGTGATCAAATCCGTTTTCTTGATAAAAAGCGGCCAAAAGAAGAAGCCGCTCCTAAACCGCTGGAACCTGGGTCTGAAGCAGACTTTGATTTCCAGCCGCCAGGAACGGCTACTGTAATAAGTACTTAATTAGGATAAGGAGGCACTTAGTTATGCCAAAAGACGTTCAATTGCAATTGGAAGTGCATATGGAGCAATTAATCAAACTGACCGCCTTGCTTCATCGCCGATTGGCAGAGGCGGAGCGGGAACTAGGTGAACTGAAAGAGAGCTTCCGTTCCGTCCAACAAGGATGAAGTTTTCACTCGCCAGAAGGAAATCCGGTTGGGTGGGGGCTCAGCCGGATTATTATAGATTATAGGTAAACAGTTCTTTCAATTCGCTGTCTGACAGCTCCGTCATCCACTGGCTGGATTGGATAAATTGTTCGGACATGGTCTGCTTTTGAGTAAGCAGCGCGTCAATTTTTTCTTCGATCGTGCCAATGGTCACAAATTTATGGACATGTACGAATTGGGTTTGGCCGATTCGGTAAGCCCGGTCTGTCGCTTGGTTTTCAACTGCGGGGGTTCCACCATCTGTCCGCATGCAAAACATGGGTAGCGGCTGTTAAGTTCAAACCGGTTCCCCCTGCTTTTAACGAAAGGATGAAAATTGGAAATTTGCCGTTTTGGAAAGCAGCTACGAGAGAATCGCGCTGATTTTTTGGCATGCTTCCAGTCAAGAATGGAACTTCATGGCCATATAATTCATTGATGGCTTGCTGCAATAAATGCCCCATGCCGATATATTGAGTGAAAATCAGGCATTGCTCTCCGCGCTCGGCAATTTCTCCTGCCAGAGTCACAATGCGTTCAAGTTTTTGGGACCGCGGCAATATCTCTGCAGCGGATGTATAAGGTTCTTTCAAATACAAAGAAGGATGATTGCACAATTGCTTTAATTTGCTGAGCATCTTTAAGACAAGGCCTTTTTTCTCAAATCCGGTGAGCGTCTCCATTTTCTGCACCGTATCTTGCACTAAACCTTCATATAAAGCTGCTTGTTCCGGCGTTAATGGACAGTATTCCAACTGCTCTTGCTTCTCCGGCAAATTCAATTGCAAATCAGGATCTTTTTTCGTCCGGCGCAGCAAGAATGGCTGAATGCGCTGTCGAAGCTTTTCTTTCGTTTCTTCTGAATCGTCGCGTTCAATCGGAATCATGAAATTCTCTTGGAACTGCTTGATGCGATACAAATAGCCCTTATTGATAAAATCAAAAATCGACCAAAGTTCAGAAAGCCGGTTTTCAATCGGTGTCCCGGTCAAAGCGATGTGATGGTCGCCTTTAAATTTACGGATGGTACGGGATTGCTTCGTATACATATTCTTGATGTTCTGTGCTTCATCCAGCGTAATGCTGGTCCAGTGGATGCCTTGGATCTCTTCCGCATCCGAAGAAGCGATGCCGTACGTAGATAGCACGACATCCGGTTTTTCTTTCTGCAGGAAGGCCTGGAATTCCTCGGCTTTTGGACGGGTGCTGCCGTAATGGGTAACCACTTTCAAGTCCGGGCCAAAGCGTTCAAGCTCTTTTTGCCAGTTGCCGAGTACGGAAGTCGGGCAAATGATCAGTGAAGGCTGCTCGGGTTTCTTCTCATGGACATGCAGAAGGTAAGTGATCAATTGAACTGTTTTTCCAAGTCCCATGTCATCTGCAAGGCAAAGGCCGAAGCCTTCTTCGCGCATGAATACAAGATAATCGAATCCGGTCTTCTGATAAGGCCGAAGTTCTGTATGAAGATTTTCAGGAATCGGTGTTTCCGGTAAATCGCGTTTATCCAGCAATTTATCGAGCAATGTCCGCAATGATTTATTCAAATGGAACTCAATCAACGGATCTTCTTCGTCTACACCTTCATCCAGCATAATTTCAGGCACATTCTGGAACAGCATATCCTTGATGGTCCAATCGGCGTCATCTGCTTCTTCGATCATTTTCCGAAGCTGCATGAGCAAATTGGAGTCTACACGTACCCATTCGTTGCCGATGCGGATAAATTCTTTGTTCTCAGCGACAAGCTGCTGGAAATCCTGCATGCTGAGTTCGTGGCCGTTCAATGAGAATTGCCAGTCAAAGCGCACAATTTGATCTAGGCCGACCACAGATGCTTTTTTGACCGGAGAATGGATATTGGCTTTCACTCGGATTTTGGATTCTTGGACCGCTTTCAGCCAAGAAGGGATTGAAACTTCGACGCCAAAAGACTGAAGGATCTCTGCATCATTGCGCAAGAACTCCAACACTTCTGCATCTGTCCATTCCGCATGGTAAAGGCGGTCTTCGTCGTAATTTTCGACAGAAGGGCAGAGGCTCAGAATCAACATCTGTTTTTCTTTGATCTCCTGTTGATGAGCACGCCATTTCTCAGGCAGCACTTTATCGAAAGGTTCATCCATCCGCCGTTTGGAAGGTGTCCAGTAGACACTTCCGCGTTTGGAGCGAAGAACCACTTTGAATGACCAGAAAGCGTCGTCTTGCGGTTCGCCAAGTTGGACCGCCATGACGTAATCGTCGCTCGCAGGCAAACCGTCCCATCCGGCATGTTGAACAAAATGCTGGATAAAAGGCAGCTGTGCAGTTGCCAATCCTTTTTGATGCAATTGGTGCTTGATGGTATCACTTAGGAATGCTTGGATTTCCGGATCTCCATATGCTGGATCGATCAAAATGTCTTCTCCATCTACTGAGATATGATCCCAAAGATTTGGATCGTTCAAGGAATCGGCTACTTTTCCAGCAAGATTCAGCCAGGTTTCGTCTTCTTCGGTCTGGCCGGAAAATGACACATAATGATGCGCCTCCCGTTGGAATAAACGCACAAAATCAGCAGGCGTCAACAATAGATCCAGTCCGTCAATCCGCGCAGTCAAGCCGAAAAAGCTTTCTTTGTCGAGGAAATACAAGTATGGTTTCCAGACTTCTGGTGGAATCCGGTTTCCGGTTTCATTTATCGCTTGTACCCGGAATTCTTCAAAGCGCCGGATTTTTAAATAATAGGTACGGTTTCCTTCCGTTTGGAACTGATTCATACAAGATGTCCTTTCTCGATCTCTTCCTGGAGTGCCCGAAGGCGTTTGTTTTGCGTACGGATCTCATTGATATACGCAGTCCAGAATTCCATTTGACCGCTTTTTTTGCAAGCGGCTTTCATTTTCTTCCACATCCGCACCGCTTGTTTATAGCTGGGGCGATTGCGTTCTTCCAGATAATCCATCGCATAGCGGTGGAACAAAGGAAGAACAAAATCCGGAGCAGCTTCTTGTACTTCTTTTAAGCCGCATTCCTCAGCAAAATAAAGCGGCGAGTTGTGAAGATGGTGAAGTTCCGCCCATTGCTTGAATAGCTTTTTCTCGATTAAATAAGTTGAATAAGCTGGGAGGCCGTAATGGCCGAACTGTTTGAACAAATCTTCCCAATCGGTTTCGCTTAGATGGATCAACGAAAACAACCTGCTCAAAACCGCACATATTGGTGGCGGTATTGAGTGTATAGACCTTCAAAAAGGAAGGTTTTAACATTCGGTTTGATTGACATCAAAATGGCAGTCAATGCTTGTTCATGGGTTTCGCTCTCTGCGAGGGTGGCAAGCTGCACCCAATCCGGGGTTTCATCCGGAGACAGTTTTTTCGCTTTTACATCTTCGCCAAGGAGAATGGCAAAAAATGCTTCAATCCGCGGTTCTGGACGGACAAATGAAGCAAGCTCTTCCTTACGGAGTTTCGCCGTTGTAAATAATGAGGTCCAGAATAATTGGTAAACCGTAAAGCGCTGTGAAAAGGATCCGTCTTTTACGGTAACAAAATCATGTACCAGGTTTCTCAAATGTTCCAAAAAAGCGTCCGCTTCAAATGTCCGGTGCTGAATGCGCAATTGCTCCAGCAAATCGCGGAGCGCATGCAATTCATCATCGAACCAAGTTTTAAAGAATGAATGGTGCACTTCCTGAGTTCCCGCAATATAGGTTTCCCATACTTCCATCAAAGAAATCAAATGGGCGTATGTGCGGTAGAATACTTTCCATTCTCTTTCAAGCGGAACGAAGGACAAGGCATTTTTCAATCTGCCGTCATATAGCTGCTCGAAATAGAAATAATTGCGTTTCGTGTAATCCGGAACCGGTTCCCGCCACGCATTGCGGATGATGTGAACCCATTGCACAGGAGACCGTTTATCGGTCAATAAATTAAGCTGTTCTGCTGGACGGGCACGCCACTGGGCTACCCATTCCGATAACGAGCCGATTTTTTGGTAGAGCGAGAAAACAACCGCAAGCTTATGGCGGCAATTCTCTTCCTGCGGACACGCACAAACTGCTGTTAATTTTTCGAAATTCAAAACGACTTTAACTGTATGAGCGTCTTTTACGATGGCTTCGAGCAGGAGCCGTTCTTCGTTGAACGACAGAATTTGAACACCATCATGGCGCACTAAAAAGACTGCTTTTCGAACCATTTCCTCATCCATTTCACGAGATGGATTGAGTGAGTCGTCGATAGCAGCCATATAATTGTGGATCGTATCATCAAAACGTTTTGCCAAATGTTGAACTGTTGCCATTTACATCGCCCCAAAATAAAACTTTCCTTCTATTATACGGCTTTACAGCTCCTCCGTAAACGATGAAGGAAAGTTAATTGCCGTCTTTGTTTAGGTATTTAGCTTTTAATCCTTTAATTCTATTTGTTATTTTCTTGATGAAATCATTACGAATGCTGTCAGGTAGGCAGGTAGGCGAAGAAACAAGGCTCTAGACGGCACCGACCACAATTCGAATCTTAGGGGGAAACGATGCACTTTTTTCTGTTAAGACAACGATAGATAGGACAGTTTCAGACGAAGTTTGCAGTATGAATGAACAGTTTAAAATAAGCACAGCCAATTGAGAGGGGAATAGAAATGATCAATTCTTATGTTTTGGAGTTACCGAATTTTGGGTATGTATTAAAACAAGAAGATGTGGAAAGATTTGAATTATTTCTATTGATTGCCAACAACGAGTATCGAAAAATTGCTTGGAAGGTATTGCCGCTAAATGACAGCTATGTATTTACCGGAAAACAAAAATCTTATCGTCCTTTAAAAGCCGTGCGGCTCGATTTTAAAAACAACTGCATCGTCTTTTACAGGGGACAGTTAAATGAACAGGAATTTGAAGATTTTATTTACTATTTCATTGATTCCTTATTTCTTCATATCAATCCTGATCAATTGCATTTTTTGGTGCTGCCTGCCCTTTTGAAAATAGAAAAATAATTTGGTTAGACTGATTCTGATGTGCTTTTTTCTATCCGAAACCTCAAATTCATGGTATGATTAACGTAGTAAGAATATTCTAATTTCTTATAAAGGGGGAGTGTCATGCTGCACGTTAAATTGATGAAGCCTTTTTATACAAAGAAAGAAGATCATTTGATTAAATTCGTCTTTGCTTATCAATACTTTTCAATTATGAAAGATGATGAGCTGTTTCACTTTATTCCGGTAGAAGGAAAAGAGATTGTCGTCAATTTAAACACTTTCCAAGTGGAAAACCTTTCTGAAGTGTTTGTGTTCCAGAAAGGAAACCGTTTCATCCGTTTGCCGCTTTATCAACTGCTGCTAGTTTCAGATATCCATACGCACCTTCAAGCGATTTTGCAGGAAGAAAGAGCGGGCTTGCTGGAAGTGAACGACCAAGCGAAGCAAGAAGCTGAAGAAGCGATTCATTTTCTTGAAAAAGAAAACTTCAACCGCATGATCGACTATGCATTATCAGAGCGCAATGAAGAAATGTTCCATCATTTGCTCGAAGAACAACAAAATGGAGGTTTGTAAAGTGGATAAGGATTATGGATAAACGCCTGCCCCGGTCAATAAAAAGGAGCAGGCGTTTTTAAATGTGCGAAAACGAACAAAAGCCCATTTCCCGGATATGCGGAAAAGGGCTTTTATTCTTTGGGGTTATTCATAAGTCACCTCTCACAAAGCTGTGAAGATTGTCAGCATGACCAAAAATCCCGTCGAGCCAACTAATCCTAACGCTAGATCTCCTAATTCCAGTTCCAATACTTTTTCAAAATTCATCTGCAATCGCTCCTTTGCTTTTAGAAGATCTAGTGTGCTATAGCGGAAATTCTTTTGCGATTTCCTTGTTATTTATAGCTTGTTTTTATCATAAGGCAACTTGTAAAATCCGTCATGCATCTAAATGACTAAAAATTCAAAATAATTATTTATTTTCATATAATTTGGCTAAAATAATAGGATTTCCATGCTTCGGAGGAGAGATAGCGATTGTATTCAGAGCTTGCTATTGCTACATTTGTAAATAAGAAGTTAAAAGGAAAGGAAATCAGCCGATATGAAATTCTATTTGTCGATGGATATGGAAGGCGTTACGGCGCTTCCGGATTATACATACGTTATGTCTAGTGAGCTGAATTATGAACGCGGCCGCCGCCTGATGACGCAGGACGCCAATGCCATTATCCACGGAGCATACGATCGAGGGGCTACCCGGTTTGTCATTAACGACAGCCATTCAAAAATGAATAATCTCATTGCGGAAGATTTGCATGAAGAAGCGGAATTGATCACGGGTGGAGTCAAGATGCTTTCGATGGTAGAAGGGCTGGATTCCAGTTTCGACGGCTTGTTGTTAGCTGGCTACCATGCACGTGCCGGGCAAAAAGGCGTCATGTCGCATGCCATGGTTTTTGCGGTCCGTTCCATGTGGATCAATGAAACGGAAATTGGGGAGCTCGGCTTTAACGCTTATGTAGCGGGACATTTCGGGGTGCCTGTGCTTTTAGTCGCTGGCGATGATTGTGCTTGCCGGGAAGCGGAAGCGCTTATCCCGAATGTCGTCACAGCAGCAGTGAAAGAAACTATAACGCGTTCTGCGGTGAAAACCCTTCATCCGAAAAAAGCCCAGCATTTATTGAAGGAAAAGACCAAAGAAGCGATTCAGAACCGGGGAAATGTGGCGCCGCTCGTACCGCCAGAGTCGCCGCTCTTGCGGATTGAATTCACCAATTACGGTGAAGCGGAGCTGGCCGCGATGATGCCGGGCTGTGAATTTGAAGAAGGCACAACGATTGTACGGTTCCAGGCTACAGATATAGTGGAAGCTTACCGTGCAATGCTCGTCATGACAGAGCTCGCGGATCAAGCAAAATTCTGCTAAGAACGATTAGAAAAATAAAAGAGAACAAGGAGTGAATGGAATTGCGCACAATGCCAAAACGATTAAAAAAAGGGGATACGGTCGGCATCATTTCACCGTCAAGCCCGCCAAATCTGGAAAACTTACAAAAAGCTCTGCCTTTTTTAGAAGAGCTTGGCTTAAAAGTGAAGATGGGGAAGTCAGTTGAAGCGAAACATGGCCATTTAGCAGGCAGTGATGAAGAAAGGTTAGCGGATCTTCATGCGATGTTTGAAGACCCTGAAATTTCCGGGATTATTTGTGCCGGCGGCGGCTACGGGGCAGCGCGCTACACGGAAAATATCGATTTTCAAATGATCAAGGAGAACCCGAAAGTGTTTTGGGGCTATTCCGATATCACGTTTTTACATACGGCCATTGGCCAATATGCAGACCTTGTCACGTTCCACGGCCCGATGCTTGCTTCAGATGTAGGGAAAGACACGTTCCATGAACGCAGTGCGCGGATGTTCGGGCAGCTGTTTGCGCCATTTGAATTATTTTATTCCGATGAAATTTCACCTTTGACTGCGTTGACAAATGGCGTAGCAGAAGGGGAACTTGTGGGCGGGAATTTATCTTTGATCCGTTCAGCGATTGGCACTAAATTTGATTTGGAGACGGCTGGCAAGATTTTATTAATCGAGGACATTGATGAAGAGCCTTATCAAATCGATGAAATGTTGAATCACCTGCGCATGGCACGGAAATTCGATAACGTGGCAGGAGTGGTTATTGGAGACTTCAAGAATGCAGAACCGAAAAAGCCGGAACGATCGTTGACTCTGGATCAAGTGTTAGACGATTACTTTAAGGAAATGAAAGTCCCGGTCGTAAAAGGATTCAAAATCGGCCACTGTGAACCGCATTTTTCCGTACCGCTCGGCGTAAAGGCAAGACTTGATGCGAATGAAAAAACGTTGACCATTCTTCCTGGAGTAGAATAAAGAAAAGCGGAAGCAGCCGTGTAGATTCGCCGGGCATAAGACGAGCTGGCGAAGCGGCGTATTTCAAGCCGCACAGCCGGATTGGCTTATGACCCAAGAATCTGGTTGCTGGAGTCTGGACACAAAGAAAAGCGGAGGTGCCCGTTTAGCCCCGACAGGCTTAAGACAGAACGCGAAGGAAATCCTGATTTCCGAAGTGTACTGGCTTGAGATCCCGAGGGGCTGGGCACTGTAGCTGGACACAAAGAAAAGCGGAAGTGCGGCTCTAAACAAGCGCATCTTCAGACGTGAAATCTTCTATAAAATGTGCTATAATGAATAGATATTGTTTCTATAAAGAGAGGCGAGGATAACGATGGCATTTCAACCACATGAAAAAGAAGTTTCTGAATTTGTAGCAGCTCGCAAAATTGGCGAATGGATTTCCTTCACTCGCAATGGTGTGGAAGTCAATGGAACCATTTTTAAAATCATGGACAATTCGGTAATCGTCGAGATTTCGCCGGAAGATGCAAAAGAAATTGGTGCGGCATCCAATATGACCGTAATTTCACATAAGAAATACAAAATCGTCTAAGATTTAAACCTTCCGTTTCGACGGAAGGTTTTTATTTTAAGAAAAGATTGTTTAAGCGAATTAAAGGGAAAGAGCCTGCGAACCATTTGGCATTTTTTCAGTTTTCTGGTGCTTATTCTATGCCTTTTGGCTCAAAGCGTTGGATATTGAAAAATGTGGCAGGTTTTGCGTTTCAAACATTCGTGTTTTTTGGTAAAGTAAAGTATGCAGAACCATCATTTGCACCGAAAGGAATCACACCGCATGATATTTGATTTTAAATTCTGGCATTATTTTACCAGACAGGGAGAACTTATACATAATTTGCACGAATCGGAGATGAGACGATTTAATCAACGGCTTGCCTGGATTTTCGTTTTAGGCTTGCTGGTTTTTGCGCTGCGTGAAATCTGGGGGATGAATACGTCGTCGCTGACGCCTCTCCTAGCTGCAGGCGAATGGGATACATATACGCTGGCACGTTGGACTTCGCTTGCCGGCACCTTGATTTGGGCAGGACTTTACTTGGCATTCCATTCTTACGGAGTGGCTTATCTATTCGCTCGCATCACGAAGATGCCTTGGCGTGCGGCATTGGTCATGCAGACTTATGTGCTGGCCCTTTTACTCATCGAAAAAGCCATCACATTCGTGATTTTCGCAGTCGTCGGCTATACGCTGCCGGTTTCGATGCTATCGTTTGGCCCGATGGCGGCTTCGTTCCTTGATGTACCATTTTTAACATTCTTCTTTAATCAATTGACGCTTTTCACAGCGCTGATCATTGCTGTGCAATACCGTTACGTTCGCAGTTTCTCGGAATACTCACCGAAAAAGGTTTTATTTGCATTGATTCTCATTCACGTGGTCGTGGCTTTGGCAGTTGCCTCATTCAGCTTGATCCCGCTTGATGAAATCATTGCCGATTTCACGAGAGGAGGCGCTTCCGTTGAATAGATTCTTTTTCATCGGCCTTTCCATCGCCGTCACCGCATTTTTGGCGACAAACGCCTTATTGATGTTCGGCGACAAGAGCATATTGGCAAAAGACGTATATGTCAGTGAATACGAACGGGCTTATACGAATACGTATACGGAGAAATTGGCGAAAGAAGCATTGATCGAGCCGCTTGGCACGACGCAAATTTACGTTCAAGACTCAGAAGCGATTGAACAATGGCTTGTTTCTGAAGGTGACGTGATTGAAGCGGGTTCTGAACTGGCGATGTTGAACGAAGCCGAATCCGAAGACCAGCGCGCAATTTGGGAATCTGAACGAGATGCATTGCTGCAAGAGCGTGGAGAAGTCCAAAGCACGAAATCTTCGCTTGAATCGGCTCGCTCCAGCCAGCAAAGCCGCTCGGAATCAAGTGATGCTTCAGATAATTCGACCGTCACAAACGGAGAAGGCGATACCGTTGAACTGAATGTCGACCTTTCAGTCGGAGTGGATGTAGAAGTGCCGCAAGACGGCTCGTATGCAGCGGGCATCGCCCAAGCAGAACAGCAGCTTGCAGCAATTGATTCCAAATTGGCCGTTGTGGAAGCACAATTGGCTCAAAGTGTTTCAAATCCGGCGTTGATCAGCCCGGTGGAAGGTGTCGTATCTTCCATCCAGCGGAATGCTGAACCGCTAAGCATTGAAATTTATTCCAATGAAAGATCATTTGTGACATATGTATTAGAAGACGAATGGCAAGACGTTTCTGAACAGGATCGGGTTTTTGTTCATGCGGAAGGCATGGGGAAAGCAATGCCGGCCACGGTATTGAAAAAATCACAGGTCCCTGCTGAAGAAACAAGATGGCTGGAAGCTTACCGGACACTTGATCCGAAAGAGCAGAAAAATCCGCTCGCATTCTATGCAGTGCATATCATGACCGATGAACCGATTGAAGCAAGCATGCCGTTTGGCAGTAAAGCCAACGCTTCGATTATTACAAACGAGGCGGCGGATGCTGTAGCCTTGCCGGAAACATGGATTTTCGATCGGACGGATATGAATGGCTCGGTGAACGCCTTAACAGAAAAAGGCTACGCTGCTGCTGTACCGGTCATCATCAATTTTGATTTAAACGGCAAAGCCGTATTGTCGGAAGGCATTGTTCCAGGTGCAGTCGTTGTAACAGACGGCACACTTGAGAATTTCACTTCGCCACCGGCAGTCTTCATGCCGTTCCCAAGCGAACAGCCGGATTTTGAGTTCGCGAAAAATACGAACTGGCGTAATTATGTAGAATATCTGCTTGCGCGATAAGCACGAAAACCCCCTTGGCTGCAGTTGCGGCCAAGGGGGTTTTTATGTTTAACGATAAAAGAAAGGATTGCCTGCACGGCAGAAAAACTACATAATAAAGAACTGAATAAAATATTTGCCTATTTCAAAGCTTTAAGGCGTTTAAATCCAACGAAATGCTGGTTCCAGTAAGGCGTATCCAAATTCGAGACTTCGATTCCCTTGCTGCCGGCATGGATGAAGGAGTTATTGCCGACAAAGATGCCCATATGTGAGATGCCTGGCTTATATGTATCTTGGAAAAAGACCAAATCCCCGATTGCGGGATTCGCGATTTCAGAAGAAAGGTTGTAAAAGCCGACGCTGTCTGTGCGGGAAACTTTTAATCCAGCCTGGGAATAAACATAATAGATAAATCCGCTGCAATCAAAGCCAGCAGGGCTTGCACCGCCGAATACATAAGGTGTACGCTCTAATGAATAGGCGATTTTCAAAGCAGCTGCATAAACGGAACTTGCCTGATTGCCGACAGGCGCTGCAATCGGTGCAGGAGCGGGAACCGGAGTGGGTTTTTCAGCGGATACCGGGACCACTTTAGAAGGCTGCTTGGCATTGCCGATTTTCAAGCTTTGATTGACCAGCAGGTTCGTGGATGCGAGTTTGTTCCAAACAATGATCTGGTCAGCCGTAACCCCGTATTTCTTAGCGATGCTGTAAAGCGAATCGCCTTTTTTGACTATGTAAGTGGTTGTGCCGGTACTTGGCGCTGGAGCGCTTACTTTAACAGGCACTTTCGCCTTCACCGGATTTTTTACTTTTTTCGGTGCTGCGATCACCGCATTCCCGATGTTGAGGGATTGGTTGGCATAGAGGGAGTCGCTGCTGAGCTTGTTCCACGATTTTAAATCTGCGACGCTTACTTTGTGTTTTTGTGCAATTCGGTAAAGGGTATCTCCAGGTTGTACCTTATACGTTGCGGCTTCCGCCAAGGGAAGAGAGACGGTGGAGAATAGAGCGATAGCCAATACACCGGACAGTAATTGTTGCTTCATGCTTCAACCTCCAAAGGTAAGATGTTTTTTGGTGTCCAGACTTCAGCACCCAGCCTCTCGGGGTCTTAAGTCAGCCCACTACGGAAATCAGGATTTCCTGCGTGTTCTGCCTTAAGCCTGTCGAGGCTAGATGGGTGCTTGTGCTTTTCTTAATATATGTGATAAAGAATATTCAGTCAATAGATTTTTAGGATATTTTACATAAGTAATAAATGATAAGATAAGAAAAAGGTCATTTTAATAAGGTTTTGATGAAAGAAAAAGGAAATGGATTCATACTTTTAAAATCAAGAAATTGTGCCAAAAGACTAAATAGGAAGTAAGACTATAGAATGGAGTGAAAAAAATGAAAGAAACGGATTGGCGATTTAAAATTGCGAACCGGGAAGCGTTAATCGGCTTGGGACTGGCTTTATTCAATTTTGTCTGGTGGTTCGGATTCGCATATGGAATGGGAAGCCGGCCAGTTGAAGAATACAGCTACGTTTTCGGTTTGCCCGATTGGTTTTTCTGGAGCTGCGTAGTGGGTTTCTTGGTGATTGTCGTTTTAGTGATCGTCATCGTCAAATTTTTCTTTGTGGAAGTACCTTTTGATGAGGAGGACGATGATCGATGAATTATGCAGTTATCATTCCAATGTTTGTTTTCTTATTGATCATTTTTGCGATCGGCTATTGGTCGAGCACCAAACTTTCTTCCAGTTCAAATTTCATCAATGATTATTTCCTCGGGAGCCGGGAGCTAGGCGGTTTCGTACTTGCGATGACGATGGTTGCGACTTACGGCAGTGCTTCCAGTTTCCTTGGTGGTCCCGGAACCGCCTATACGATGGGTTTCGGCTGGGTATTGCTTGCCATGACGCAAGTGGTCACCGGGTATTTTGTCTTGATGATCCTCGGCAAAAAGTTTGCAATCATGGCGCGCCGCTATCAAGCGGTGACGATGATCGATTTTCTAAAAGCCCGCTATAACAGCACATGGGTGGTCATTTTATCGGCGCTCAGCATCATCATTTTCCTGTTTTCTGCGATGGCTGCCCAGTGGATCGGCGGTGCGCGTCTCGTCGAATCGCTGACGGGTCTTCCGTATAACACGGCTTTATTCATTTTTGCGGTCAGCGTGCTGGTCTATGTGACCATCGGCGGATTCCGTGCAGTGGCTGTAACAGATGCGGTCCAAGGCGCCGTCATGTTTGTAGGGACCTTGGTTCTTCTCATTGCGGTCATTATCGCAGGCGGCGGCATTCCGAACATCATGGCGGATTTGCTGAATGAAAACCCGAATCTCGTAACGCCTTACGGAGCGGATGGCAATTTAAGCGCTGCGTATGTCTCTTCTTTCTGGATTCTGGTCGGAGTCGGAGTTGTGGGCTTGCCGCAAATCACCGTGCGTGCGATGTCTTATAAAAACTCGCAATCGATGCACCGGGCATTGATCATCGGAACCGTAGTTACCGGATTCATCATGCTCAATATGCACTTGATCGGCGTTTTTGCCCGTCCAATCTTGCCAGGCATCGATATCGGCGATAAAGTCATCCCTTTAATTGCACTTGAAACCTTGCCAGCTTGGGCTGCCGGTATTGTCCTTGCGGCTCCAATGGCAGCCATCATGTCGACGGTCGATTCGTTGCTGATTCTGGTCAGTTCTTCAATTGTAAAAGACGTTTATTTGAATTACATCAAACCGGATGCCGATCTGAAATCAATCAAACGATTATCTTTCGGCGTCACAGGAGCGCTCGGCATCATCGTCTTCCTGCTCGCTTTAAATCCGCCAGACCTGTTGATCTTCCTGAATTTATTTGCATTCGGCGGTTTGGAAGCGGCGTTTATCTGGCCGGTGGTTCTCGGCCTGTACTGGAAATGGGGCAATAAATACGGAGCGATTGCGTCGATGATAACAGGGATCGGCAGCTACGTTTTCCTCCATCTCTACAATACTGCGAATGGCAATTTGTTTGGCGTCCATACGGTGACGCTGCCCGTTCTGCTTTCACTCGTTGCTTTTATCGCATTCAGTTTGCTGATAGGGCGCACAGCATATGATTACAATGTGAGGGCTGCGAAATAATCCGGCAGGCGAAAGAAGGTCTTCTGATTTGAAACCATGGAAAATCTATCTCTTATTGACGCTTGTCATGTTCATGTGGGGAATCAACCTGCCAGTCGTTAAATACATGATTGAATTTGTCGATCCCATCACGCTGACAGCATTCCGGATCATGCTCGCCGGAATTGCCGTGATGGCCATACTGGCTGCCATGCGGCTGTTAAGATGGCCAAAGAAAAATGAATGGAAATACATCGGGCTCGGCGCTTTGCTGAATGTTGTCGGCCATCATTATTTCCTATCAAGCGGATTATCGCTTACGAGCGGTTCGAATGCCGGGTTGATTCTTGGGACTGGGCCGATGTTGACGGCGGTACTGGTGTCGCTGATCATGCGAAGCTATCCGTCGAAACTTCAGTGGATCGGTGTTTTTGTCGGTCTTGCCGGCGTATCAGCAACGGTACTCGTCGGCAACGAAGCCGCTTCCGGCATGAACATCGGCGACGTTTTTGTTTTCTTGTCAATTTTGGTGCAGGTCTTCAGTTATATCGTCATCGCGAAAGCAGCTGCTTCGATGGATCCGCGTGTGTTGACAGGCTATATGTTTGTTCTCGGTTCCGTCGTGCTGCTCGTCATTTCCCTGATTCAAGAACCAGGCGAAATCCAGGCATTCAAAGACATGCCTGCGATTTTCTGGCTGGGCTTTGTCTTTTCCGCAATCATAGGGACAGCGATGGGGCATATGCTATACAACTACTCGATTGGACAAGCTGGACCAACAAAAGCCGCGATTTTCATGAATTTGAACACCTTGTTTTCTCTCGTCGGAGCAGCCGTCATCCTCGGTGAAAAAATCACCAGCGGCCATATTTACGGCCTCGTGCTGATTATCATCGGCGTGCTATTCGGTTCAGGCGCTGCGGAAGACTTGCTGCGGAAAAGAAGAAAACGGGTTGAATAAAAGAGGAAATCCCATTTGCTGTCAGTTGACGGCGGATGGGATTTTTTTAATCTCAGGAAGTGCTGAATTTGTCTAGCGTCCCAAGCGGTTTGCGAAATTGTGAAAAATGACACAAGGATTCCCGGCCCGCTGCCCTTTATTTTCTCATTTATTGCAATATAATAGAGGAAAGCCAAAACGTGAAACGGAGCGCATAAATATGTCCTTACAATTAAATCCGCGCGCGGAAGCGCTGAAGATTTCGGGGATCCGCCAATTCTTCAACCAATTGGTCGATTATCCCGATGCCATCAATTTGACGATCGGCCAACCGGATTTCCCGACGCCAGAAAAAGTCAAAGAAGCCGGAAAAGCGGCGATCACGGCCGATATGACGAGCTATTCCCATAACGCCGGCCTGCTTGAACTGCGGCAGGAAATTGCGTCTTTTTTCAGCGATACTTATAATCTTACATACAATCCACAAACGGAAATCATTGCAACCAACGGTGCCAGCGAAGCACTCGATGCCACGTTCCGGACGATTCTCTGCGAAGGCGACGAAGTCATCATTCCGGCGCCTTGCTTTGCCGGATACGAACCGCTTGTTTCATTGAACGGCGGCAAAGCGGTCTTGCTGGATACTTCCAAGACAGGGCTCGTGCCGACTGCAGAATCGATTAAAGCGTTGATCACCAATAAAACCAAAGCGATCTTGTTTAATTTTCCATCCAATCCGACAGGCGTGACCTTGACGAAAGAGCAAATGGAAGTGATTGTGGAAGAATTGAAGAATCATGAGATTTTCGTGCTGACAGATGAAATTTACAGCGAAAATACATTTATCGGTTCGCATACATCTTTCGCCTGCTTTGACGCGATCAAAGACCGGACGTTCCTGATTCACGGCTTGTCGAAATCGCATTCCATGACAGGCTGGCGGATGGGCTTTCTGCTTGGACCGGAGGAATACGTGAAGCATATATTGAAAGTGCATATGTACAATACCGTATGCGCGTCGGTTCCGACGCAGTATGCAGCGATCGAAGCGCTGAAAAACAACCGCCATTTACCAGCGGAGATGAATCGAGCGTATATGGAGCGCTTGGAATTCGTCTACGGAAAATTGATCGAGATGGGGCTTGAAGTGGTGAAGCCGAACGGTGCATTTTATATTTTTCCTTCCATCGCAAAATATAGCATGAGCTCGTTCGAGTTTGCCACGCGTTTATTGAAAGAAGCGGGAGTTGCAGCAGTGCCGGGAACGGCGTTTACCGAATACGGCGAAGGCTTCCTGCGGATTTCATACGCCTACTCCATGCCGACGTTGGAACAGGCAATGGAGCGGATGGCGGCTTGGCTAAAGACTTTGGACCAATAGAAAGGGGAAAGTGAAATGGCGTTAATGTGGGGGACACCCGATAAATTGCAAGAGTTGTTATGTGAACTGGTAAGTTGGAAAAGCATGACGCTAACCGAAGGGGAAGTGGAATTTGCCGATCGGCTAAAAGAGGAATTGGAGATGATTCCCTATTTCCAGGAACATCCGGACCATCTGTTTCTCGGCGAAGTCAATTGGGGGCGCCAATACGTGACGGCGCTTTACAAGCATCCGGAGGCGATCGACACAATTGTGCTCATCAGCCATTTCGATACGGTCCATACGGGTGAGTATGGGGATTTGGAGCCGCTTGCTTGCCAGCCGCTTGAACTCGGCGAAGCCTTGAAATTGGTTCGCGATGAACTTGATCCGGAAGCCCAGGCCGACCTCGATTCCGGTGAATATTTATTTGGCCGCGGCACAATGGACATGAAAGCGGGGCTCGCGCTCCACATGGCAATGATTGAAAAAGCGGCCGATGAAAACTGGCCGATCAATCTTGTTTTAATGACCGTGCCGGACGAAGAAGTGAATTCAGCCGGCATGCGCTACGGCGTTTCGAAACTATTGGATCTCGAGCGTGAGCACGGACTCGAATATATTCTATTCCTAAATGGTGAACCGGTTTTCGCCATGAAGCCTGGCGATACCGCGCATTACCTCTATACGGGGTCAATCGGCAAAATCATGCCGTCCGCTTTGTTCTACGGCAAGGAAACGCATGTCGGCGAACCGCTCTCCGGTATCACATCGAGCTATATCTCGACCTATTTGACACATAGGATGGAATGGAATCCGAGCTTCAAAGAAACCGTCTACGGCGAAGCAACGCCGCTGCCGGTAACCTTGACGCAGCGTGACATCAAACACGAATACTCCGCGCAGACGCCGTATCGCACGAGCGCGATGTATAACGTCTTCATGATGGAGCGCAACGCGGAAGAAGTGTTCGAGATTTTCGAACAAGTGGCGAAAGACGCCGCTGCCCATTGCACGCGCGATTATTTGGCGATGTGTGAACGTGAAGGCGTGGAGCCGGTCGGTGAAATCCGCGTCATGCGCTACCAGGAATTGATGGATTATGCCATCGGCAAATTCGGCTTCGACTACGTCAACGAAGCCCTGTACGATACTTTGATGCATCCGGAATGGGACGTCCGCGAGAAATCCATGCACATCGTCGACATCCTGCTCATCAACTGCCAGGAACTCACACCGGCGATCGTCCTGCTTTATGCGCCGCCGTATTACCCAGCCGTCAACTCTTCAGAAGATGAACTCGTCAAGCAATGCGTCGAACAAGTCACAACCAACGCGATGAATAAATTCGGGTTGGAAATGCAGCAAATCCATTACTTCAACGGCATCTCGGATTTGAGCTACGTCAACTACGGCGACCAAGGCGACGGCTGGGTCACCTACGAACGGAACACACCCGTTTACGGCGACACCTACAGCATCCCGTTCCAAACCATGAAAGAACTCAAAGCACCCGTGCTAAACGTCGGCCCCTTCGGCAAAGACGCCCACAAGCGCACCGAACGCCTGCACATCAAAAACACCTTCGAAGAAATGCCAGTGCTGCTAGAAGAGATGATCCTGTCGATTCCCGTGAAAAGCAGACATTGAATGAAAGAGGGAACTTCCACTTAGTGTGGAGGTTCTTTTTTTGTGTGGGGAGGAGCTAATGTCATTGAAAGTGGAGCTAGTGTCGATAAGAAAGGTAGATAGTGTCGATAGAAGGTGAACCAGTGTCGATAGATAAGCCATTCGTGTCCATAGAAAAACAGCATCTTCTCACAAATTGGTTTTTCGTTCGCTGCAAGCGAACCAAGGGCCGGCTGCGGAGCGGGCGGCTTAGGCGATTAGGTTTTGTGAGAGAAACTGACACAATTCAGGTAGGCGGCGGATTAGTTCAAGTAGAAATGGACATAGTTCGTGTAGAACCCGACACAATTAAAGTACAAAGCGACACAATTAAAGTAGAAATAAAAAATCGCCAAATAGAAACCATTCAAATCTCATTTTTGTCCCGTATATCGTAATCAAAAATGGAATTTGGATATTTATGGAATGCATCAACCCTACCTGCTAAACTTACAGAAGGAGGTGTGAAATATGATCATTAAACACAGGGAAAAGCCGATCAAGATTGCAGGATACGAAGCTTTATTGAGGCGGATGTCACTTCAACATCCGATGAGAAATACAATCTCTGACGTTCTTAAAGGAGCTCAAGCGGGAATAGGCGGAGAAGAACGATTAGACAAAATGTTGGCGTTCTTCGATCCGCCATATCCGCATTTATTCATCCATGATTTAAGTTTGCCAGAGAAAAATCAAATCGATACCTTATTGATTACGCAAAGCTTCCTAATGATTTTAGAAGTGAAGAATATGTCCGGGAAGCTGCGTCTCACCACGAATCCGAGCGGCTTGCACCAAACTTTGGCAAATGGCCAAGAAAAAACGTTTAAAAGTCCGGTGGTGCAAGCGGAAACGGCCAAGATCAAAATGGAGAAGGTGCTGAAGCGCTTCAGCTATCCATTGAAAATTGAAACGGCCATCGTCCTCGCATATCCGTCCCAGACAATGGAAGGTGTTCCGCCCGGCGTAAATGTATGGAAAGCCGACGAAGTGATGGTCCAGCTTCATCGAAATCAAAGTATGGAGCCCCTCATTACCCTCGAGCAAATGAATGCCATCGGACAACTTCTCCTCTCCATGCACCAATCCTATCAACCTTTCCCGCTAGCCCCCAAATTCAATATAGCTCTCCACGAGATAGAAAACGGCATATTTTGCGAACAGTGTCGGGTGAAAAAGATGAATAAGATTAACCGCAGATGGCATTGCAAAACTTGTAATTATTTTAGCGGAGATGCGTATTTAAAAGCGCTAGATGAATGGTTTATGATTTTCAAATCGACCATCACTGCAAAAGAATGCATGAATTTCCTTGGGTTAAGGGACCCGGATACTGCTAGGCGTATACTGAAAAGTATGGAACTAGAGGAATCCGGCAGTCGATGTTTTCGCACCTATCAACCAAAAGAAAATTTTAAGTGGCAATAAAACCTCTGCATATTTTGTGGAGGTTTTTATTTTTCGTTCGCTGCAAGCGAACCAAGGGCCGATTGCGAAGCAACTGGCTTAGGCATCTAAGGGTTAAAACGTGGGTATGTAAGAAGAAAATAAAATAGTGTCAGAAGAACGCGGTATAGTGTAAGAACAAATTAAAATAGTGTAAGAACAAACTGAGATAATGTAAGAACAAACCCTCATACTTCATGAAGAAAATATTTCCAGCCGTACAAACGCGGTCTCCATCACCCTAAACCCTACTGAATCCTCATTGTTCCGAACAATTATCCTGTGTACAATTTACCTTATACATAAACCAAGGGGGCAGAAGCGTTGAAAATTACGAAAGCACATATCCACGCAGTTGAATTTCCATTAAAAGAACCATTCATCATTTCCTACGCTACGTACCCGAACATGCCGGCGATCATCGTCAAACTTGAAACGGACACGGGGCTGGTCGGCTACGGCGAAGCGGTGCCGGACGAACATGTGACCGGTGAACAAGTAGCGGGGAGCGTATGAAATTTTGCGGACGGTTTTGATTCCGCAGATTATCGGGCAAAACCCGTTCGATATTGAAAACATCCATCACCTCATGAACAGTGCGATTGTCCGCAACCAAGCGGCGAAAGCGGCGATTGATATCGCTTGCTACGACTTGATGGGGAAAGCGGCGAACCAGCCGGTCTACAACTTGATCGGCGGACGCGCGCATGAGCAGCTCCAATACCCGAAAGTTTTAAGCATTGAAGAGCCGGCCGTCATGGCGGAAAAAGCGAAGCTTGCAGTAGATCAAGGCTTTAGCAGCTTGAAACTAAAAGTGGGAGGACCCGATTCATCCAAAGACATCGAGCGCATCTACGCGGTACGCGAAGCGGTCGGGAAATCGATGCCGATTCGGATCGATGTCAATCAAGGATGGAAAACGGTCGGGCATGCGGTCCAAGTGATCAACCAGCTCGATGCAGCACAGCTCACATGGATCGAGCAGCCGATCCGGATGGGCGATATCCGTGGATTGGCTGAAGTCCGCCGGAAAACGTCGACGCCGATCATGGCAGATGAAAGCGTCCAGACGATGGAAGATGTACTCGAAATCATCCGGCTCCAAGCGGCTGACTACATCAACATCAAGCTGATGAAGTCCGGGGGCATCTTCCCGGCGATCCAAATGGCGAAAGCGGCCGAAAGCGCAGGCATCATCGCGCAGATCGGATCGATGGTTGAATCTTCCGTGGGATCTGCAGCCGGCTATCATGCCGTGATGGCGCGCCGCAACATCCAAAGTTCCGAACTGACCGGTCCGCTGCTTTTCAACGAAGAGATCGGCAATCTGAATTACCAATTGCCGAACGTCCATCTATCGGAAAATCCAGGGCTAGGCATTGAGGTAAACGAAGCACAATTGGAAAAGCTGACAACTGCTTCTTGCATCGTTGAAGGAGGTGTCTGAATGACGAACCATCAAGCGGAAATCTTAGAATACTTCCACCATTTCCACACATATCCGGAAGTGAGCTGGAAAGAAATCGAGACCACGAAAAAATTGGCGGAGATCATGGAAGCGTTAAATGTTCCGTATAAGACATTCGATGACGTTACCGGATTGATTGCCGAGATTGGGGAAGGGCAAGACGTGATCGCTGTACGGGCGGACATCGATGCACTTTGGCAAGAAGTGAAAGGTACGGTCCAAGCCAACCATTCGTGTGGACATGATGCGAATATGGCAATGGTGCTCGGTGCGCTTCTGTATTTGAAAGAAGAAACGCTAACGAAACGTGTGCGTTTTATCTTCCAGCCGGCAGAAGAGCAAGGGAACGGTTCGCTTGCCATGATTGAGCGAGGCGCACTTGATGAGGTCTCCCATCTATACGGCGTCCATTTGCGTCCGATCGAAGAATTGCCATTTGGAAAAGTCGCACCGGCCATCCATCACGGTTCAGGTATTTTCCTGAAAGGGAAGATTAGCGGAAGCGATGCCCACGGTGCACGGCCGCATCAGGGCAGCAATGCCATTGACGTCATCGCGGCAATCCATCAATTTATCAAAACCATTTATTTCTCGCCATTTGAATCGTATTCGGTGAAACTGACGAATATCCAAGCCGGCGGAAACAGCTTGAATATCATCCCAGGAAATGCGACCTTTGCACTCGATGTCCGTTCTCAGTCAAATGGGTTGATGGACGAACTGCGTAGCCGGATCGATAACGGCTTTGAATCGATTAAAATGCTCCACGACATAGACCTGGAATGGGAGTGGACGGATTATACACCGGCAGCTGAAGTGTCAGAAGAGGCAAGGGCTATCGCAGAAGACGCAATCCGTGCCGTTATCGGGGATGAGCAGACGGCTGCACCTATCGATACGACGGGGGCGGACGATTTTCATTTCTATACGATCAAAAAGCCGGAATTGAAAGCGGCCATGCTAGGGATCGGTGCGGACTTGAGTCCGGGGCTGCATCATCCGGATATGGAATTCAACCATGGCGCGCTCGATATCGGTGCACGCGTACTCGCAGAAACAATTAAAAGAACATAATTTATTTTTGTTAAAATAAAGGGCTTTTTTAATATTTTGGTGTAAAAAGCATGTGAAAATGGGTATAGAAATAATACACATCGAAAACCAGCTATTTCCTGGGCAATAACATCAAAGAAAGGGCGGTGTATGAATGAAAAAATATCTGTCAGCTGCCATTATCCTTTTCCTATTTCTCATGCCAATGACGGTTAGTGCACATCATTTCACCGATTTATCAAAAAAGCATTGGGCATATCATTCTGTTCATACTTTATCGGATTCAGGAATCTTAACAGGTTATTCCAACGGCAGTTTCAAGCCTAATCAAGAAATCACCCGGGCACAGGCAGCAATGATTTTGGCGAAAGCCTTGAAAATTGATGGGAAGACCAGCTTTAAAGCGAAATTCAGAGATGTTCCCACTTCACATTATGCCTATAAAGAGATCAATGCATTAACGGAAAAAGGGATCTTTTCGGATGCGGGCTCATTTAATCCGGAAGCTGCATTGACGCGTGCGCAGATGGCGAAGATCCTCATCAAAGGTTTTGGCATCACAGTAGACTCCAATCACTTGGTATCTTATCAGGACGTATCCAAAGATTTTTGGGCACATGATTACATCATCACAATTGCTGAAATCGGCATTTCCTACGGCGTAACACGTACGACATTCCAGCCGGGAGCTTCGGTAACACGGGCGCAGCTAGCGGCATTTACGGAAAGGGCACTGAAATTCGATCAGCGCGTCAAAGAAAAATCCATTACGTATGATGCTACCCTGAAATTGTATTCCGGCATCAATTCAGTCGCTTTCGACACAATCGCCATGGTCAATAAAGAACGGGCGAAAAAAGGATTGAAGATGGTCAAGGAAGATCCTGCGTTATCGAAAATCGCACAATTGAAAGCGGAAGATATGGTGGACAATGGCTATTTCGCCCACGTTTCCCCGCTTTACGGCAAACCTTCGGAAATGGCGGTGCATTTCGGCTATCCGACCAATCAGGTAGGCGAGAATATCGCGCTTGGCTATGCATCTTCCCGCGAAACGATGGATGCCTGGATGGAATCAAAAGGACATAAAGACAATATTCTGCTTCCGGATTACACATCGATTGGAGTGGGCTATGTTGAAGACGAAGATGGCATTCCGTATTGGGTTCACCTCTTCGCGATCAACTAAAGTGGAAAATCCTCTTTTGCCAGAGGATTTTTTCACTTTTACAAATACATAAGCAATCCGTTTCTCACTGGTATATTAGGGTATAGATACATATTTACAAAACGAATAAGAGGAGATTTAATATGGATGCATTTATCGATGGCTTAAATTGGATTGTCAATGAAGGCAATGATTTATTATGGACGTACATACTGATTGCGCTCTTATTAGGGCTTGGCGTTTACTTTACCATCCGGACAAAATTTGTGCAGATTCGTTTGTTTGGTGAAATGTTCCGTGTCATCACAGAGAAAAAGGACGGAGAAAGCGGAGTTTCCGCGTTCCAGGCATTTACGATTTCTACAGCTTCCGCGTAGGGACAGGGAATATCACGGGAGTGGCACTCGCCATTGCTATAGGGGGACCAGGTGCCGTTTTCTGGATGTGGATTGTGGCATTAATCGGGATGGCGACCGCTTTTGTGGAAAGTACATTAGCGCAAGTCTACAAGATTAAAGATGGAGACCAATTCCGTGGAGGCCCTGCCTATTATATGCAAATGGCGCTAGGCAACCGTAAACTCGGCATCATTTTTGCCATCCTTTTAACTTTGGCATTTGGATTCATCTTTAATTCTGTACAATCCAACACGATTGCCGCATCATTCGGGGATGTCTTCAACATTCCAGATTGGACAGTCGGCGTCGCTTTGGTCATTCTAGCCGCTTTGGTCATTTTCGGCGGAGTTAAACGGATTGCAAGCGTTACGCAAGTATTGGTTCCGGTTATGGCCATTCTTTATATATTAGTGGCATTATACGTCATCATTATGAATGTCACTGAAATTCCAGCCGTCTTTTCATTAATTGTGAAAAGTGCGTTTGGGCTTGAAGAAGCTGCAGGCGGAGCAATCGGTATTGCGATCATGCAGGGAGTGCGCCGCGGATTGTTCTCAAACGAAGCCGGTATGGGTTCAGTTCCGAATGCTGCCGCATCTGCCAATGTTTCGCATCCGGCGAAGCAAGGGCTTGTGCAAAGCCTTGGGGTCTTTTTCGATACAATCGTGATCTGTTCAGCGACAGCGTTTATCATCATTTTAGCTGGCGTTTACAAAACAGGAGAACAGGAAGGCATCCTGTTGACCCAAGCCTCCCTTAACGTGCATGTTGGGGATTGGGCGCCTTACTTCTTGGCTGGAGCGATTCTATTCTTCGCATTCAGTTCAATCATCGGAAATTATTATTACGGAGAAACAAATATTGAATTCATCAATGCCCATAAAAACTGGTTGACCGCTTACCGCGTCGGCGTATTGGCGATGGTCATGTTCGGTGCCTTGGCGAAAGTCGAAGTGGTTTGGAATATGGCCGATCTGTTCATGGGGCTGATGGCTGTCATCAACTTGGTTGTCATTGCGATTCTTGGAAAGACGGCATTCAAAGTGCTGGGCGATTACATGAGTCAACGGAAAGCTGGCAAGAATCCGGAATTCTTTGCGAAAAATATCCCTGGCTTAAAGAATACCGAATGTTGGGGAGAACATAATCGAGATTAATAAAAGTTTGACGAAAGCACATTTGCAATTGCAGATGTGCTTTTTTTTTGCGGAAAAAAATGTAAAAACCGCTTTAACTGATGATACAATTTATGTATGAAAAAATTATTAATCTTCCTCGCCTTATTTATTGTGTTGTTTATCTCATCAAGCCAAACCTATGAACAGCAATCATTGATTCCTGTGCTCGAGCAATATTTTCCTTCCATGCCGTTTTATTCCTTGCTCAGCACACTGGAAATTACGTATTGGGGAAGTGTCATTTCCATTGAAGAAAGGGGCTATTATTTATTCATCGAATTCTTTTTAAGAAAAGGCGCACATGTAGCCATTTTCGGTCTCATCGCACTGGCCATCGCCAATATGGTGCCAAAGAAAATATGGTGGCTTGCTTTGCCGGCAACAGCAATGATTGCTGTTTTGGATGAATGGCATCAGGCGCTAACTGGCGGCAGAAGCCCAATGGCAACGGATGTATTGCTCGATACTTCGGGTGCCGTCATTGCGCTCAGCTGTTTATATTTACTGCGAAAAATAAAAGCTAGGAGAAAAGAACAACATTCTCTGTTGTAAGATTGTAAAAATTACGCAAATTCTATAGAACGTAAGTCACAAATTTGGTAAAGTAGAGATGCATGAGAAAACCCATTCCCTAAGGAGGAAAAGAACACATGACAAATGTCTTGAAAAACAAAAAGTTTGTCGCTTCAGCAGTAGCGATCGCGGCAGTGGCAACAGCGGTTTCACCAGCATCAGCGGCAGAGATGAAATTTACTGATGTGCCGGACCGTTATACAGAAGCAGTTCAATTTTTGTTTGATCTCGGAATCGTAAAAGGTGAAACAGCAACAACGTATGGTACCCATCACAGCGTGAAGCGCCAAGATGCAGCAGTAATGATTGCGAGTGCACTCGGCTATACTTCAGCTGGCAAATACGCAGATTCCGGATTTACAGACGTTCCGCTTAGCGCGAAATGGGCAGTGGATGCATTAGCTGAAAAAGGGTTCATCGATGGAAAATCGGCGAAACGTTTTGGCGCAAGCGATCCGTTGACACGCAACGAAACAGCGAAAATCCTAGCTACAGCAGCTGGATTGGAAATCAACGATGATTTGAAGAAAACACAATTTACAGACGTAAACGAGCGTTTTGCGAAATACGTAGACGCATTAGTGAAGAATAAACTGGCAGTCGGCAAGACCGCTACGCAATTCGGTTCGAATGCTGCTGTAACGCGCGGAGAAGCAGCTCTTTTCCTTCACCGTACAGCCCAATTCCTTTTGGAAGATGACACATTCTCTTTATCGGTGATGCACGTGAACGATACTCATGCGCATTTAGATGACGCAGCGAAATTGGTGACGGCAACAAAAGAATTCCGCAAAGAAAACCCGAACTCCTTGCTTCTTCATGCAGGTGACGTATTCTCAGGAACACTTTACTTCAACGAATACAAAGGAGAAGCGGACGTTAAATTAATGAACTTGATGAATTTCGATGCAATGACTTTCGGGAACCATGAATTCGACTTGGGTTCATCGCCTGAAGGCCATAAAGCGCTGCAGGAATTCGTAAAAGCAGCGAACTTCCCGTTCGTTTCAGCGAACGTAGATTTCTCGAAAGATCCATTATTCGATGGCCTATTCCAAACGAAAATTTCTTCTGCACCTGAAAAAGCGAATATCTACACAGGAATCGTCAAAGAAGTGAATGGCGAAAAAGTGGGGATTTTCGGTTTGACGACGAAAGAGACGGAAGACATTGCAAGCCCGGAACTTGTTTCTTTTGATGAAGACTACATCAAGGAAGCACAAGACATGGTCGATGAGTTCGAAAAAATGGGCGTCAATAAAGTAATCGCTTTGACGCATATCGGCTATGACGATAACCCGACAATCGACAACGATCTGGAATTGGCGAAAGGCGTCCAAGGAATTGACGTAATCGTCGGCGGGCACAGCCATACAAAATTGGCTGCACCGGTCGTTGCGGGAACTAAAGAAGAACCGACTGTAATTGTTCAAACTGGACAGTACGGCGAAAACTTAGGGACATTGGACGTTAAGTTCGATGACGAAGGCGTTGTGATGAGCCATGACGGAGAATTGATCGAAGTCGGTAAATTGGCTGAAGACGAAGCAGCATTAAAAGTGTTGACACCATATAAAGAAGGCGTGAAGAAAGTTTCTGAAACTGAAACGAAAGCGACTGCAACAGCAGCCCTTGAAACTCCGCGTACGGGTGAAAACCCAGCAGCGCCAAGTGTCCGTAAAAACGAAACAGCTCTTGGGAACATCATTACAGACGGTATGTTGACTAAAGCGAAAACATACAACAAAGATGTCGTAATGGCATTCCAGAACGGCGGCGGAATCCGTGCAGGAATTGATGCTGGACCGATCACTGTTGGTGAAATCATTACAGTTCTTCCATTCGGAAACACATTGGCAACGATGAAAGTGACAGGTGCAGAACTTAAAGATGCATTTGAAACAAGTGTTGGCCAGTATCCGAAAGAAAATGGCGGATTCCTGCACGTATCTGGAGCAGAAGTGAAATTCGATTCTTCTAAACCGGCAGGCGAGCGCATCGTTTCGATCTCATTGAAAAATGCAGACGGTACGTTGACAGCTATTGCAGATGCTACGACTTACACAGTTGCAACAAATGCTTTCACTGCTAAAGGCGGCGACGGCTTCGATGGTTTTGCGAAAGCTTATGAAGAAGGGCGCGTAACAGATCTAGGCCTTTCAGATTGGGAAAACTTAAGAGAAGAATTGGAAAGAATCGGTTCAGTTACACCGAAAACAGAAGGCCGCATCACGGACGTAAATCCAGCTGCAGCTAATTAATTTATTTTCAATTAATTGTAAAAGTTAAATTGCAGCGATATGAAGAAATTATTAAAATCAAAAGCCCAACCTCATGCCGAGGTTGGGCTTTATTTCTTTTTACCTATACGTAATATCTAAAAGTCCGTCAGAAATGTCGAATTAGACCAAATGATACATAGAAATTTTCAATAAATTGGGTTAAGGTATGTGAAGAGAACTAAACCTAGGAGGAAATGAGATTTGAAAAAATGGATTATGATGCTATGTTTTGCATTAATTGCCTCAATAATCGTCCCACAAAGCCAAGCGAATGCAAGTGCGAATTTTAAAGACATCGGAGATACTCATCGTGCAAAAGCGGAAATCACCTATTTGGTGGATAAAGGTTTTGTCAACGGTGTTTCGAACACTCATTTTGTCCCGAGCAGACAAGTTACCCGGGGAGAAGCGGCAGCAATGCTTGGCCGGTCACTCGGTTTAAATGGAACCAAACAAAATACGGAATTCAGTGATGTCGGCTCAGGAAACTTTGCATCCGGCTACATAAACGAAATGGTCAAACGCGGCGTCATCTCCGGCTATCCTGATGGCACATTCCAACCATACAAAGTGTTGAAACGCGGCGAAATGGCGATCTTGATCAACCGGGCTTTCGGCTACGGCGGCAATAGCGTTTCGGCAGCAGCAACCAACTTGATGAATAAAGGAATTGCCCAAGGTTTTCCGGATGGCACTTTCGGAACTGAAGCAACAATCATCCGTGCTGACTTTGCCGTATTTTTGGCACGCAGCTTGAATGAAAGCTTCCGCGTGAAGCCGGGCGAAGTTTCATTCAGCACAACGATGTATGTAAACACAGGATCGGATACATTAAACATGCGTTCAGCGCCAAGCAATTCGGGTGCAGTAATCAGTAAACTGAAAAGCGGAACGACAGTGGGCGTAGCAACAACTTCTAATGGATGGTCCCATATTCGTGTAAACGGTGTGGTCGGCTATGTAGCGACAAGCTATCTGTCAACTTCAAAACCAGGGGCTGTATTGCCAAGCCCAGCACCGATAGGCGGCAGTGATTTGACGGTCATCATTGATCCGGGCCACGGCAAACAGGATTCAGGCGGTATAGGCAACGGCTTTATGGAGAAGAACGTAGTATTGAATATCGGACTTCACACCAAAGCTTATTTTGATAAAACACCAATCAATGTGAAAATGACGCGTACAAGCGATACATTCATGGAATTGAGCGACCGCGCGAAATTTGCATCGAAAAATGGCGGCGATATTTTTGTCAGCCTTCATACCAATGCATTTAACGGAACAGCGAACGGGCAGGAAACGTATTACTACGCAAAAACTGCAGCAAACAATCCGAATGTAAAACAATCCCGTGCTTTAGCTATCTATCTGCAGAACCGCATGATGGAAGCTTGGCCGACTCTAAGAGACCGTGGAGTCAATCCGAATAACCATTCAGGCAACTTCGCGGTGCTTCGTGAAAATACCGTTCCAGCTGCTTTAGTGGAAATGGGCTTCATCGATAGCTCAAAAGACATCCAATACATCAAGTCAGAAGCAGAACGCAAGAAAATGGGCAGAGCCTTATTCCTTGGAACACTTGATTACTTCTACAACTATGAAGGCCGGACAGACATTGGCCAGTATTACAGCACAGCTGGTGCTTCACCAAGCAAAAGACTTCATTAATCCGAAATCCCGCCAACGAATTTGTTGGCGGGATTTTTTTAGCAATACTCCTATGATTAAGATATCGTTCTATTTTATTCATTTGTTATGTAGTCCTATTCGGACAAGATAGCTGTATCAAATACCTATGAAAATAACAAAAGCAAGTTTTTTATTTTAAATTAATAATAATAATGTTAAAAAAATACGTTTTTCTATCTTTTGTCCGGTTTTTTAAAATCCCGGTTAGGGTATTATGAGAAATATACTGAGAAAAGAGGGATCGTCACCATGAAACGCGTCGGCTTACTTACTTTATTACTCGCTTTCCTATTTCTGCCTTCCCACATTTTTGCCGAAGAAACCGATACATATTTAATCCACGCAAACGAAGATCAATTGGAAGAGATCAAAGTCCAGTTTGGTGCAGTCACAAAAGAGTTTGAAGAAATCCCCCTTGTTGAATTGAAGCTGAGCGAGTCGGATAAAGCCGCTTTGCAAGAGCAATTCTCAAGCGCTGAGATTTATCCGAACCGACAGTATGAAACTGCAGCAGACCTGGTATCTCCCTCATTTTCAATGATTAAGAGTGCACCGAAGCAAACTTCCCCTTATAGCGGAAAAGGCGTGAAAGTGGCGGTCCTGGACACGGGTATTGATACAGAGCATCCGGATTTGAAAGTGGCAGGCGGCGTCTGTACGGCTGCTGTGTGTGCGAGCAAAGTCCCTTATGATGACAATTTCGGCCACGGTACCCACGTAGCAGGCATCATTGCTGCGCAAAAAAATGATTCAGGCATCATCGGAATTGCACCAAATGTGCAATTGTATGCGATTAAAGCGATGAACAACCGTGGATCAGGGTCAACTGCGCAAATTACGAAAGGCGTGGAATGGGCGATTCAAAATAAGATTGATATTTTGAACTTGAGCATTTCGATTTCGGTCAATGACCGTCCGCTGGAGTTGATGCTGCAAGAAGCTTATAAGCAAGGCATGATTATCATTTCGGCAGCCGGAAATGAAGGCGGTTCCGGGCAGATGGACACAATGACATACCCAGCCAAATATTCCTCAGTCATTGCTGTAGGGGCCGTAAATAACGACTTTTCAAGAGAAGAAAATTCATCGATCGGGCCCTCGATGGAATTTGCAGCTCCCGGAACGGAGATTTTCAGCACTTATCCGAAAGAGTTGGATGAGTGGGACAATAAAATAGACGGCTACCGGAATTTGACGGGAACTTCGATGGCCGCTCCGCACGTAGCAGGTGTATTCGCCATTTACAAAGAGCAGTATCCTGGCCTTACAAATGTGAAACTGCGCGAAATGGCGCAAGCCACAGCTAAAGATTTAGGAACGCCAGGCCGCGATAATGTTTATGGATTCGGAGCCATCCAGTACGAAAAAGAAATTAAAGCCGTTCCATTTATTCAAGCAGCCATTAAGAAAGGCGGCATCTCCTTTACTTTAAAAAATTCTGAATTGGCAACTTCGCCGTCTCTAAAAGAAGGGACGACTGAGCTGAAAAGTACCGGTACGAATAAATGGGAAACGTATAAAACGAAAGGGAATTATTCCTTTACGTTCAGCTATACCGATACAAAAGGCGTGAAAAAGACGGAGAATTTATCCATCAGTTTGACGGAGCCTGCTTTTAAAGACGTGACGATGACGTCTTGGTTTGCACCGCATATCAGCTATCTTTACAGCAACAACATGATCAGCGGCTATACAGACGGAACCTTTAAACCGCGAAAAGAAATTACACGCGCAGAAGCTTTGATCCTGATCGGCAGAGCGAAAGGGCTTGACGGCAAAGCGCGCAACACGGTCTTCAAAGACGTTAGTGCGAATAATGCGGCTTCAGGATATATCCAGGCAGCATACGATAAAGGCATTTTATCCGGATTCCCGGACGGCACATTCCGCCCTTATCAATCCGTTACCCGCTGAAATGGCGTTATTGATCCAGAATACGTACCAGTTCAAATTTGATCCAGCAGCTAAAATGCCATTCACTGACGTAAACGAAAGCATGGCGAGCTATGAAGCGATCCAAGCAATGACGCAGCAAGGCATTACTTTAGGCGTAAGTGAAACAACTTTTGGACCAAGCATGAACATGAACCGCTATTCGTTCAGCGTGTTCTTAGCAAGAGCAGAAAACCCATTACTATTTAAATAATAAAAGTAAATAATTAACTATAAAAACCGCAAAACGGAAGAGCCGTTTTGCGGTTTTTTAGATTTCACATATGTAAGATTCAGTTTAAATAAAGGTTGATCAGTTGATTTCAGGACTCACTAATCATACGTCAACCCCTTATATTGCCCACTTTACCCGGATTCTAAACCTGTTTATAGGCAATGTTACACAACTGTAATACAACCGTAACCTAATTTTGTCATATTCTCTGTTAGAATCTAAAACAGGTTAAGAAAAACAGAAAGATTCAGTGTCTGATCAACACCTTGAATCGCCAAACTTACTTAGAGGTGACGAATTGAAAAAACGTATTATACTAATGATGATTGCTGTCCTATTGATAACAGCTAGTCCGTTTATGACAACTAAAGCCGATGCCAGTGGAGCAACACCAGATGATATTGCAGCATACGCTTTGAAATTTAAAGGCACCCCTTATAAATTTGGAGGAACAACCCCTTCAGGATTTGATTGTTCAGGCTACATCCGATATGTCTTCAACAATTTCGGAATTTCTTTGCCAAGAACTTCAGCAGAACAATATAACGTTGGAACGTCCGTATCAAAAAGCAACCTGCAAAAAGGAGATCTTGTATTTTTCGCAAATACATACAAAAAAGGCATCTCACATACAGGAATATACTTAGGTGACGGCAATGTAGTCTCTGCTGAAAGCGGCGGAGTCAAAGTTTCAAATATCAATACGAACCCTTATTGGGGACCAAAATATGCAGGCGCTAAACGCTTGAGCAGCGTACAAAGCGCAGCTCCGGTAAAAGCAGAGCCGAAGCCATTGCCGCCAGTAACAAACGGCAACTTCGTGGATGTAAAAACATCACACCCGGCTTATGAAGCCATCAAAACATTGAACACTTCAGGCGTTATCAGCGGCTATCACCAGCAAGACTTCCGTCCATCAGAGGAAGTAACGCGTGGGCAAGCAGCCACAATGATCAACCGCGTGCTTGGCCTTTCAGCGAAAGGCAAAGTCCAATTCAGCGACGTAGCAGCAAACCACTCGTTCGCGAAAGACATTGCAGCGATGAACGAAGCGGGAATTCTGCAAGGATTCACAAACGGATCTTTCGGAATGTACGCACCGTTATCGAAAACGCAATTGGCAGTCATCCTGGAAAGAGCGTTCCAGATGTCTAAATCAGAAGAAGTTCAAGCACAAACAGCTTCAGTGAAATATTTGGACGTGGCACCTTCATTCTGGGCGCACGAGCCAATCGTCACATTGAAAGCGATCGATCAAACAACGGTTTTCCAAACATCAAACTATTATGGTGAATCGAATACAGACCGTGCAGAATTCGCTGCAGCACTTTACAGCGCGATGAACACAAAATAATAGAAGCGTAAAGCTGTCCTGAAAGTCGTTAAATGACTACAGGGCAGTTTTTTTAATTTCAGGTATAAGTTCAACGAAACAATCTTTAGGATTTCCAGTTAATTACCTGATTTTATCTTTGATTCAAGATAGGCTTCGCTTATAATTGTAGGAGTAGACAAATTCATCCAAAAAATATCTAAGGATGGAAAATAAACCCTAGGAGGCGACAATGAAGTTTATAAGCAGGTTACTCATTATTTTATTAGCAATTACAGGCATTTTCGGTTTTGCGGCCGCAAGCAATGCAGCAAGTTCGCTTGAAAAAGAAATGAACGAAATGGTCAAGCGAGGGATTATCTCTGGCTATAAGGACGGAAGTCTCGGTGAGAAAGACAACGTGACACGTGAACAGTTCGCAGCGTTTATCAGCCGTGCGCTTGACTTGCCGGAAGGAGAACATTCGTTTAAAGATGTTCCGGCTAACAGTAATTTATCGAGCGAAGTGGCAAAAGTTTATTCGTCTGGCATCATGGAGGGGGTTTCGGCAGACCGCTTTGCGCCAAAAGCCAATATTACCCGTGCGCAAGTCGTCTTGACGCTGCAAAAAGTTCTTGCATACAGCGACATGAAGATGGAACGCAATGCCGTGGAGTTCACGGATAGTAAAAACATGACGTCGGTCGTTTTATCAGCCATCTATAATATCTCAAGCTATAACATTGTAGCCGGCCATTCAGACGGCAGCTTCAAACCAGATGCAAACGCGACGCGCGAACAAGCGGCAGCTTTTATTTACCGTTTCCTGATGGCGAAAGAGCAAGTGCCAGGCGAGAAATTCGATCCAAATACATACTATATCGGTACCGTAGAGAATGGGAAATTAGTGGTTCCGACTGATAAGAATTACGCTACCCATTCAGCAGCTTCAACGGCGTTCAATGCCGATGCTAAAGCCGACGCCTTGTTGAAAGGAACGGATATTGTTGCGATCAAAGATGGCGTCGTATACGGCGACCGTACTTCGATTGTGAACGGCAAAAAGGTTTTAGATGTGACAACGATTTACAGCAGTACGGATTTTAAAACTCAGCTGACTTACATGGAACCAGGCCGCGAAATGCGCTTTATTGAAGCGACTGGACAATACGTAAAAGTCCAAGCGGGCGGAACAATCGGCTACGCGAAGCAGGGAGAAGTGGATTTCGTCCCAACTGAGTTGGTCAAAGAGCAGGAATTCTATCAAGTGATGAATGGGGAACTTTATCATTATCAGTATAATTTCATATCTGGAAAACAAGAAACTCCTTATCCCGTAGGCCCTGCGCCGATTGATATAAAAACAGGCGTGAAATACAAATCAGTGGACGGTGTCCATTTCACACCTTTCACTGGCGGCGCGGAGATTAAACATTATCCGTATTTCCAATACCAATCCGTCCGTTCTAAAACAAGCTATACAGCAGAAGAGTTGGATCGCTATATTATGACAGTCTTGAATGGCGTAAATAATTCCTCTGAACGCTATCAAAACGCGGCCACTCGTTCAAAATTGATCGGCCAAGGAAAATTCATCCTGGAGATGCAGGAAAAGTATAATGTCAACGGCCTCTATATCCTGGCGGCAGCAATGCACGAAAGCCAATACGGCATGAGCGAAATTGCGCATGAGAAGAACAATCTTTTCGGGATTGAAGTTTACGACAACGGCTTGAAGGATGGCAAAGTCTATAACACACCTGAAGAAAGCATCGAGGACTTCGCTAAATACCGGATGGACAGCGACTACGCTGACACATTGCGCGGCAGCCATTACAACGGAGCCGCTCCAGGCAATAAAACCACGGGCATTACGGTAAGCTATGCTTCTGACCCTGCATGGGGTTCGAAAGTGGCTGGACATATGTACCGGGCGGATAAAGCACTAGGCAAAAAAGATCTTAATAAATATCAACTGGGAATCACGAATACTCCTAGAGTGAAGGTCTACCCGACACCGGCGGCCAGCATCAGTTATCTATATCATTTCTCGAGAACGAATCTTGGCGTGAATGACGCGTTCGGCTATCCAGTCATCATCACAGACAGCAAAGCCGGATACTACCAAATCATCTCCGAATTAAAAGCGGAAGATGATAAGTACAACGGCATCGGCTGGATACTTAAAGAAAATGTAACAAAAATTAATTAAGAACAGGAAGGGCCGGCAAATGCCGGCCCTTCCTTTTTGCTTACGAGCAACTCAATCCGTTTTGAGGGAAACTCACCCATGTTTGCGAGCAACTCACGCCACTTTGAGAGCAACTCAACACTACTTACGAGCAACTCAGAGAAAAAAACGTTCTTCTCAATTTTTCAAAACAAAAGAACTAGTTCTATAGAAGAAACTTTTTTTATCGTATTTTTGTTAAGGCAAAGGACTCGTTCTTTAAGGACATACCATAAAAAACCTTTTTTAAAGGACAAAAATGCATTACACTGAAATCAGGCAGAAATAAGGAGGACTTCATGAAGAATATTAGTAAATTCGTTGCGTCTATCTTGTTGATTGTGGGAGTTTTAGGGTTCGCATCATCACCAAGCCAGGCCAGTGACATAGTCCCGGGCAGCGCCCTGGAAAAAGAAATGAATGAAATGATCAACCGCGGCATCCTTTCAGGCTATAAAGACGGTACGTACCGTCCAACTGAAAACGTGACGCGTGAACAGTTTGCCGCTTTTATTAGCCGGGCCATGAAGTTGCCAGCAGGGACGCATACATTTAAAGACGTCCGCCGTGATTCGAGCCTTGGTGCTGAAGTCGGCAAAGTCTACGCTGCAGGCATCATGCAGGGGATTACAAAAGATACATTCCAGCCGCAAGCATTGATTACGCGCGACCAAGTGGCGATTACAGTGAAGAATATGCTGGAATACAGCAAAATGAGCCTGCAGCCGAAACGCATGAGTTTCACAGATGAAACTGAAATGTCATCGGTAACGTTGAGCGCCATCTACAATATCGCCAATTATGACATCGTTTTCGGTTATCCGGATTACAAAACTTCTCCAGTTACTTACTCGTTCAAACCGAAAAACAACGCGACTCGCGAACAGGCAGCTGCCTTTATTTACCGTTTCTTAACGGCTTACGAAGCGGCTCCAGCGCCTGCGCCTGAGCAGCCGGCTCCATCTGATCCAACTCCGACACCAACACCGCCAACTGACAACAGCCTTTATTATTTAGGGTATGTGGAAAACGGCAAATTGGTGAAACAGGCATTCGGCCACAAAGATTATTTGAGTGCAGCTGAGTCTTTCAAAACAGTGGATTCAGCAAAAGCGATTTACCGCGGCAATGAAATCATCCGCGTGAAGAGCGGCCTTGCATTTGGCGACCGAGTACTGAACGGCGTTAAGCAAGTGACGACGATTTACCTGGATACGGCTTTCAAGACACAGGCCACTTATGTGGAGCACGGCCGTGAAATCCGCTACATTGATTCCAACTCTGACTTTGTCAAAGTTCAAGTCGGCGGCACAATCGGCTACGCGAAGCACAGCGAAGTGGATTTTGTTCCTTCTGAATTGATTAAAGACCGCGATTATTACATCGTGAGCCAGTGGGGGACGCTTAGCCATTACCAATACAATTATGTGAACAAACAAGGATCGAGCTACTCTATCGGGCCGGCTCCATCCGCGATGAAGCAAGGTGTGGAATACTACAGCCACGATGGTGTCCATTTCGCAGCGGGTTCGTCGAAAGTGACGCATTACCCGTATTTCCAATACCAGTCCGTCCGCACGAAAACGAACTACTCAGCAGCGGAACTCGACAAATACATCATGAACCGCTTGACGGCTTTGAATAGTTCATCAGGAACTTACAAAGACGCAGTCACAAAATCAAAACTGATCGGCAAAGGGAAATACTTCCTTGAAATGCAAGAGAAATACAACATCAATGCATTGTTCATGCTTTCTGCAGCGATGCATGAAAGTGCTTATGGCATGAGCGCGAACGCACAGACAAAGAATAACTTATTCGGTATCCGCGTTTACGACGGTTCGCCGCATGAAGGCACTACGTATAAGCAGCCGGAAGGCAGCATCGACGCATTTGCGCGCGAATACATGAACCGCAACTACGTCAACCCGAACGGCTCTTACGCAAACGGAGCAGCTCCGGGGAATAAAACCACAGGCTTCAACGTCAGCTATGCTTCTGATCCGACATGGGGATCGAAAGTGGCGGGGCATATGTACCGCGCTGATTTGGAACTTGGCCAAAAAGATATCAATAAATACAAGCTTGGCATCACAAATACCGCTTCTGTAAACGTACGCAACGCTCCAGAAGGCGCTTTGTTGTATCAATACAAACGCACTTACTTAGGCGTTGAAAATGCCTTCGGCTACCCGGTTGTTATCGTCGAAACGAAAAAACACACAGACGGCTACAACTGGTACAAAGTCATTTCCGACTTGAACCCGGAACAAGATACAAATAACGGCTTTGGCTGGATCCGTTCAGATCTGGTCGATGTCATCAACTGAAATTGAGAAAAGGGTCAGCTGCGGCTGGCCCTTTTTTTATGCATTTTTTTTTGAAATCAACCTTATGGTATGCGAAATCAACCATTATGTATCTGAAATCAACCCGTTCGTACCTGAAATCAACCATTTCCTCTTCGAAATCAACCCTTGTCCCAAAACCACTAAAAAAAGACCGCCGCAGCGGATCTTTCATCAATCAAACTTATTTTATTTCTTTCCGCGTCGTGCAAGCCCAAGGAAACGCTTGAAGCCATGCGGATGGACGATGCGCAGCATCACTGCGTAGACTACAATCCCGAGCGGCACAAGAACTGCCAATTGGATTAGTGAATACCAGTCTTCAGCGCCGAGAAGCTGTTTTGCTCCCCATACGACTGCGCCCATGACAACGGCCGGAATCAAGATGCGCCAAGCCGTCGTGCCGAAGCGGCGCAACTGGTCCCAGCCCAAATCTTTATACACGACAATCATCGAAACGGTGAAGTAGTAGATTGAAACGACTGAAGCGGCGAAAGCAAGCGCCGTGTAGCCGTAGCGGTCAACCAATAGCCAGTTCAACAGCAAGTTGACGGCAATCGTCGTCACGGAAATGCGGAAGACGACAGCTGTTTTGCCGCGTGCGTACATCGATTTAGAAAGAATCAATTGCATCCCTTGGAAAATGATGATCGGCAAGTAGAACATTAAAGCGAGATGCGTGTTTGCTGTGGCTTCGGCGGTAAAACGCCCGCGTTCGTAGATGAAGGAAACGACGGCGTCTCCGACAACCGCAAGGCCGACCGCGATCGGTACGAGCGTGATGAACGAAATCTCCATGCCGCGGAACACCGTATCTTTGAATTTCGGCAAATCGTTTATCTGTTCCGACATCATCGTAAAGATGATGGCAGCGAGCGTTGCTGCATAGATTGCATTCGGAATGCTGACAATCAATTGCGAGTTGTTCAAGTACGTGACGGCACCTGTAAGTCCGGTACCGGATGCAAAGGCTTTATTGACAAAAAGGTTGATCTGTCCGACCACTGAGTTCAACAGGGAAGGGACGATCAGGATAAGGAACGCTTTTTTAAAATCGGATTCCATATGCAAGGTCGGTTTCCAGGAATAATCGGAGCGGATCAAATAATAGATTTGGATCAGCGCACCCACGATCGTACCGAAGACAAAACCGTACGCCAGCGAATAAATTCCCCAAATATCCGAGAATAATAAAGCGAAAACAGCAGACATCAAGGTCGCCAGCAATTTCGACATCAAAGTCGGCACGAAGATGCGGCGCGATTGCAGATAGGATTCCAATAAGCCGGCAAGTGCGATAAAGACCATGAAGATGAAGAACACTTCGGTCATTTCAACGGCAATCGGCTCAGCGCCTTCCGACATTTTCGGATAGATGAGCGGCACGAGCCACTGGGCAGAGAACCAACCAGCCACTGAAATGCCGGCGAACAGAATCATCGTCCAGTTCAATAAGGCGTTCGCGTTCGTGTCGTCTTTATCTTCACCCGATTTTCGGCGCTTGATGTACATCGGCAAAAAGACGTTGTTAAAGCCGGTGGCGATCATCGCCACGACGAGCGTGATGAATGAAAAGGCCAGGAAGTAAGCATCTGTTGCATCGGAAGCCCCGAATTCCTTGGCGACGATCGATTCGCGCAGGAAGCCGGATAATTTTAATAGGAGTGCAAGACCGGTTGTCCATATGGCCGCTTTTTTAAGACTGGACATCAATTTCCCTTCTTTCTGAAAGTATGTGCGCACTTGGCACAGACAAGCAAAGCGGCTGACCCTTAAAGCCTCGAGTCAGCCGCCGTTTAGAGTTATGCCCAACGCATCATTTCTTGAGCGCTTTTTTATAGATGGCTTCGTATTTCTCAGCCGCCGCGAAATGCGAGTACTCCGCGATGATCTTCTCGCGGGCTGCTTTCGCAAGCTCCTGTCCATACGCAGGCTCATCCAATAAGCGGATCATGGCATTCGACAGGTCTTCCACATTGCGTTCTTCAACGAGCAAGCCGTCTTTCTCGTGGTCGACGATTTCTTTCAAACCACCGACAGCACAAGCGATCAACGGAATGCCTGAACCCATCGCTTCCAAAGCGGAAATCGAAGTCGCTTCTTCAACGCCGGCCGAATAAATCGACGGCACTAGGGCGATATCGCTCAAAGCATAATATTGGATCATGTCTTTATGGTCGACAGCGCCAAGCATCGTCACGCGTTCTTCGATGCCGAGTTCGCGCGCTTTCGCTTTCATGTCGTCCATCATTTCACCCGTTCCGGCAAATACCAAACGAGCATTCGGGTATTTCTCCAGTACAGGAGGGAACGAAAGAATCGGGTAGATGACGCCGTTTTTCTTCGTCAATCGGCGCGGGATGAAGAAAATCAAATCATCCTGCGGCAAATTGTATTTCGTGCGGAATTCAGCGCGGCGTTCGACTTCCGGTTTAAAGTCTTCCACATCAATGAAGTTTTTGATCATCGTCGCATCCACGCCGGATTCGCGCTTGATGTATTCTTTAATGCGCGTATCCACCGTAATGACGGCACGCGTTTTCTTGTACATGCTGAATTCGACATCAAGCAAAGTCTGTTTGTGTTTGCTGTCTTCAGCAACCGAACCTTTAGAAATCCCTTCATACGTCAAATAGCCGTGGGCTGTCGTTACAGTCGGGAGCCCGCATTCAACGACGCGCGCGTCGCGAAAACGTCCTGGCCGTTGACGATGTCGAAGGATTTGTATTTCTCCTGTTTCAGCATCGCTTCCAAGAAACCTTGGCGGCGGTTTAATGTCCAGACATATCCAGCACCTAAAGACATTTTGTTCAAGACGAACGAAGGCCGCGGGCAATCAAATCGCGGCGCCATTTGGCGACGTCTGAGAACGATAACGTCTCAACCGTATGCCCTAAGTTCTCCAGCCCAGTTTTCAGCGTCGTCATATGCGTCGACAAACCGCCGAGGTGAGGGTAATCGTAAGATGTTGCGAGTAAAATTTTCATGATTCTGTCCCTTCCATAAATCCTTTATTTCACAAAGTTCTCTTCCAATAATTCCACATTGCGCATCGCTTCTGCATGAAGTGTTGCGACATTCGGTTTGATGATCGCTTGCGCAGCTTCTTTTGTTGTCCAATAGATATAACGCATTCTCGAGCAGTTTAGTTTCATCGATTTCGCCGAGGCGGAACGAATAGTCCCACATGCCCGAACGCTTCAAGAAACTTTCCACTTTTTTGTCGTAGCTGAAGCCGAGATGCGGCACATTTGAAAGTGCTGAGAAAATCAATGCATGGAGGCGAAGGCCAACCGTCAGTTCCGCATGGCGAATGAAATTCAAGAACTCATTCGGCGTAAAGTCAGAACCGAGCAGCATCGCTTTATCAGCATGCTTCATTTTCGATAGCACATCGTTTGAAGCGGGGACGTCGTATTTTCCTTCCATTGGAACGAATACCGGCGTTACGCCGCGAAGCTCGATCAACTGGTCAAGCAGGCGAGCCGTTTTTTCGATGTAATCGGGATTGTCGAACCAAGGGCGCACCGTCACAGCGACAATTTTTTCAGTGCCCGTCAAAGGCAGTGAGTTATACGCACGGTCTTCTTCGTCCGCTTTGAACGCGAACACGATATCCGCCGTCACAACCGTTTCCGGACGTGTTACGCCGAGCTTCTTCAAATAGTCCTTCGAATACTGATCGCGAACGGTGATAAAATCGGCGCGGTTCGCGAAGACTTTCATCAAAATCTTACCCCAAGTCGAAGTGACCGGACCGATCCCTTGAGAAAAGAACATCACTTTCGTTCCGCAAAGTTTTGCCAGCATCACGATCAGCAAATAATACGGAAGGGGACCGAACAGGAATTTCGTCGGGTATGTATCCTGCAGCAAACCACCGCCGCCGGAAATCAGCAGGTCGGCGCTCCGCAGCGCTTTGACTTTTTCTTTATTTTCACGGCGCCATGCGCGGTAAACTGATTTCACATTGTATTCTTTAGCCGTTTTTTCCGGTGACAATGAAAAGACGGTGATGTCCGGGTTATTCAACTCCGCACGCAAATTATCAATAATCGCTTTCAGGATGGCTTCGTCACCCGTATTGCCTAATCCATAGAAGCCAGATAGTACAATTTTCACATATTTTCCTCCTCAAACTAAAGCTCGCAAGCCTTGTCCTCGCTAAATTCTACCACTTGTCAAACAGCCTGTGCAACTCCTCTAAAAATCTGCTATACTAATAAAATTGAAAGCGACTGAATCGAGGGTTTGACTAATGAAGGAAAAATATTTAGGGGTAGACGTTTCGCCTCTGTCATATGAAGGTATAATAAATGATTTGAGGGTGCGCATAAATGGCGGCAAACAGTCGACCATCATTGCGGTGAACCCGGAAAAAGTAATGAGCGCCCAGCGTGATCCGAAAGTGAAAGAACTGATCAATGCTTCCACTTACCAAATTGCGGACGGCGTCGGCATCTTGCTGGCAGCAAAAATCAAAGGCGGCGGCATCACGTCGCGCGTCACTGGCGTCGATATGATGGCACGTCTTTTGAAGTTTGCGGAAAGTGATGGCCATTCTGTGTATTTTTACGGCGCGAAGGAAGAAGTGGTGACGAAAGCGATTGCGAACATCCAAGCGCAGCACCCGAACATCCGCGTCGCCGGCTACACGAACGGCTATGAAAAAGACGAAGGAGCACTTGTTTCACGCATCCACCAAAGCGGAGCGAAAATCCTTTTCGTTGCGCTTGGCAGCCCGAAACAAGAGCTTTGGATCAGAAGAAACTTGAAGAGCTTGCCAAACGTCCAAGTATTCCAGGGGGTTGGCGGCAGTTTTGATGTGTTCTCAGGGACTGTCAAACGCGCACCGGCACCGTTCCGAAAACTCGGAATCGAATGGCTCTACAGGCTACTGGCCAGCCCTTCCCGTTTCAAACGCCAGCTCAACTTGCCTGTTTTCTTATTTAAAGTATTGCGATCACGATAAAAGGAGATAATGTCAAAATGAAGAAATCCATCTGTGTTGTCGGACTTGGCTATATCGGCTTGCCGACAGCCGTTATGTTTGCGAACCACGGACACAAAGTCCATGGCGTAGACGTCAATGAAAAAGCGGTAACAATGATTCAAAATAAAGAGCTTCATATAGAAGAAAACGGATTGCAGGAACGCCTTGATACGGCAATCGACGGAGGCATGCTGACCGCTTCGATGAAGCCGGTAGAAGCAGACGTCTTCATCATTGCCGTTCCGTCACCGATCAAAGCGGATAAAACGGCTGAACTCGAGTACGTTCGCAAAGCCACAGCTTCGGTTGTCCCTTTCTTGAAAAAAGGCGATTTGGTCATTTTGGAATCGACTGTGCCGCCAAGAACAGTTGAAGATGTCATGATGCCGGAACTTGTCCAATCCGGACTCGAAATCGGAACGGAACTTTTCGTTTCCCACTCGCCAGAACGCGTCATCCCAGGCCGTGTGTTCCAGGAACTTGTCACAAATGACCGCATTATCGGCGGCATCAACGAAGAATCAGCACGCCTGACTTCTGAATTGTATGCATCGTTTGTTGAAGGGACTATGCACGAAACAGATGCAACAACAGCGGAATTGGTTAAAGTAATGGAAAATACATACCGTGACGTCAACATCGCATTCGCCAACGAACTCGCTATGATCGCTCAAGGTATTAATGTCAATATTTGGGAAGCAATCAAGCTTGCCAACTACCACCCACGCGTGAACATCCATACGCCTGGACCTGGCGTCGGCGGACATTGCATCGCCGTTGATCCATGGTTCCTTGTGGAATTGGATCCGGAAAAATCGAAAATCATCCACTTGGCGCGCAAAACGAACGACGGCATGCCGTCTTACACAGCGCAGCTGACAGCGGATATCCTAAAAGCCAAAGGCATCAAAGATCCGAAAATCGCGGTTCTTGGCCTGGCATTCAAAGGCAATATCGACGACATGCGCGAAAGTCCGTCTGTTGAAGTCGTATCGCAATTCCGCGAACGCGGCATGAACCTGACTGCCCACGATCCGCATATCAAAGTCAACAACTTGCCGGAACAGACACAAAGCTTCGATGAAGCGATCCAAGACGCATCTGCGCTGGTCGTTTTGACGGATCACCAAGCGTTCCGAGACATCGATCCGACAACTTTGACAAATGTAGCGAATAAAATCATCATCGACACGAAAAACTGCATCAACCGTGAAAAATGGGAGAACGCAGGATTTGACGTCTATTTGCTAGGCGATTCGAAAAACTAAGAGGAGGAAACCGAATGAAGAAAGTCAGAAAAGCGATTATCCCCGCTGCAGGACTTGGTACGCGTTTCCTTCCTGCCACGAAAGCCATGCCAAAAGAGATGCTGCCGATCGTCGACAAACCGACGATCCAGTATATCGTAGAAGAAGCAATTGAATCCGGAATCGAAGACATTATCATCGTGACCGGAAAAGACAAGCGTGCCATCGAAGACCATTTCGATTCTGCACACTTGCTTGAAACGCGTCTAGCGGAATCGGAGAAATTCGAACTACTGAACGCAGTCCAGCTTTCCAGCAAAGTGGACATTCATTACATCCGCCAGAAATCACCGCTTGGCCTTGGCCACGCCGTATGGACGGCACGCAAATTCATCGGCGACGAACCGTTTGCGGTTCTTCTCGGCGATGACATCATCCAAGCGGAAACGCCAGGATTAAAGCAATTGATCACCCAGTTCGACGAACAGCAATCATCCGTCATCGGCATGATGGAAGTGCCGGAGAACGAAACTTACCGCTACGGCATCATCAACCCAGCCGAACAGATGGGCAAGCTTTACCGCGCGAAAGGTTTTGTTGAAAAACCGAGAGCCGGAACAGCTCCGTCAAATATGGCGATCATCGGACGCTACGTCTTCACGCCGGAAATCTTCAAGTACCTCGACCAGATGAAAGTCGGCGCAGGCGGAGAAATCCAATTGACCGACGCCATCGAACAGCTGAACACAATCCAAAATGTCTACGGCTACGCTTTCGAAGGCAAGCGCTACGACGTCGGAGAAAAACTCGGCTTTGTCGAAACCACCATCGAATTCGCCTTGCAGCGTCCAGACCTGCGCGAAGACTTGATCAAGTTCATGAAAACGAAGCTTGAGGGATTGTAATTAATAGAAGAGTCGTTTCTATAGCCGCTTCGCCGCTTAGGGCATGACTCCCGCAATAAGCCAAGAAAACCACTTGTCTTATTGCTTCGTCTAGCCCATAGGCGCGGCGGCGCTAAGTAAGTTATAAATCAAAAGAAATATTCATTTAGATATGGAGCAAAACAGCGCAGACGCCTGCGGGAATAGCGAGACAGCCGAGACCCCACAGGGAGCGATAGCGACCGAGGAGGATTGGCGCTCGCCCGCGGCAAGCAAGCTGTTTTGCGGAATATCTTTTATTACCTGCATAACGCACTCATAAAAAACATTCAACCACAGGAAGGGAAGGGACAATTTGAAGATTTTATTGGTATCGAATATGTATCCTTCTGAGGCATTTCCTAGCTATGGCGTTTTCGTCCAAAACACGGAAGCCATTTTGAAAGACGAGGGATTCAGCGTCGACAGAGCGGTGCTGACGAAAAAGACCGGCAAGGCTCAAAAAGCACTTGGCTATGCACAGCATTACGCGAACGTGATCCACAAAGGCGCGAGCGGCAAGTATGATGCGATTTATGTCCATTACGCTGCCCACAACGCATTGCCATTACTTGTTTTAAAGAAACTGAAGCCGTCAGTGCGCATTGTGACCAATGTCCACGGCAGTGACGTGGTACCGGAAGTGGCTTCGCAGGAGAAATTCCAGCCGAATGTCAAAAAGCTTCTCGGCCAGTCCACACTGATTATTACACCTTCCCATTACTACGAAAAACTCGTCAAAGAAAAATACCAAGTCCGCACCCCGATTCGGATTTTTCCTTCCGGCGGCGTGAACTCGGCTGTCTTCTACCCGAATAAAGAAAACAACGCTGAACTTATGGCGACTTATAAACTCGATCCGAATTTCCGCTATTTCGGCTATGTCGGCCGCATGGACGTCGGAAAAGGCTGGGACCATCTATTGAACGGGTTCGCCGCATTCCTGAACGAACATCCGGAAGAAAAAGCCAAGACCCGCTTGATCATGGTCGGCTCCGGCAAAGACGACGCCGCATTTTTCGAACTTCGCAAACGCCTTGGATTGGAAGAATCAGTAGTGCATTTCCCATTGATGAAGCATGCAGATCTTGCTGCGATTTACAATATCATCGATTTATTCATCTTCCCGACCACTCGGAAAGGGGAGAGTTTAGGGCTCGTCGGCCTGGAAGCGATGGCTTGCGGTACGCCGATTCTCGCCAGCCGCATCGGCGGAATACTCGATTACACGAAAGACAGCGAAAATGGATGGCTCTTTGAACCCGGCAATCCACAAGATTTGGCAAGGGGCTTAGCCGCCTATAACAAGCTTTCAAAGGAACAAAAACAACAAGTCGGCCAAGCCGCTTATCAAACAGCTCAACAGTATGAACAAAAAACGATTCAATCGAAACTTTCAGCGATTTTTCACGAGCTTCGGTTAAAAAAATGAAAGAGGATTCCCAACCATGAATTATAAAAAAATTCTTATGCTCCTAGTGGCGTTCATCGCCCTGCAGCCAGTCATTGATGTTCTGACGACCGCGTCCATCTTCATCGTGGACACCAGCATAACAGTGGGAGTACTTATCCGCGCCGCTTATATGGTCGCTTTGCTCCTTGTCCTTCTCTGGGCTTCAAAGAAAAGCAAGATCAGTCGGATCTTCACGATTTACTTGGTGGGATTAGCAGTATTGCTCGCAGCCAATGTCCTGGTCAACTTGCAAGTCAAAGATCCGTATTATTTATTCCAAGAACTTAAATTTTTCAATAAAGTAATTTATTTCCATATTGTGTTGCTTGGATTGATGATCGTCTACCGTGAGTTGAAAGACCGCGATTACGACATTTCCGGGAAAACGACGAAGTTTTTCTGGCTTTCCGGCATGATTATCGGCATCGTCTTCATCGTGGCGCAAATCACGGGGACAAGCCTTTCCAACTACTCGCATACAAAAGTCGGTTTCACAGGCTGGTTCTATGCGGGCAATGAAATCGGGGCCATCATGGCCATCGTATTGCCGATTATGGCGCTTTACGGGGCAGAGAAAACCGATTCCTGGAAAAAGCCATGGGCATGGATTCCGTTTGTGCTCTTATCCATCGGGATGCTGGCACTCGGCACGAAAGTCGGCTACGGCGGCATCATCATCGTTCTCTTATCCGTATTGATCGGCAGTTTGATCATGCTGTTCTTTATGAAGAAAAAGACGGCCAATGTAAAATCCAACCTATTGATTTCAGCAGTCTTGACAGTGATTTTAGTGGTTATTACACCGGCAACTCCTGTATATGAGAATATGTTTGCGCATCTTGGATCTTTTGGCATCAATTTCGGCGACGCTGTCGAACGTCCGGGAGAAGAAGCTCCTGTTGAAGGAGAACCTGGTTTCGAACCAGAAGAACCGGTAATTACAAATGACCAAGTCCAAAACTTGATCTTCAGTTCGCGTGAAAAGTATAAAGAAGTCATGAAAGACGATTTCTACAGTTCACCGATTTCGCAGCAACTGTTCGGTATGGGCTTTGCCGGAAACTACGAACCGCAGCTTCCGGGCAAGACACCGAAAATGATTGAGATGGACTTCCATGATTGGTTCTATTCGTTCGGCTTTATCGGATTCATTTACTTGATGGCGCCTTTTGTTTACTTCGCTGCAAGATACTTGATCCACTTTATCCGCAACATCAAAACGCATTTCACGTATTTCTACGTGCTTTACGGCGTCGGGTTCTTGCTTGGCATCGGTATTGCCTATACAGCAGGACACGTGCTGACCGCACCAGCCGTATCGATTTACCTGGCAGCAATCCTTGCGATGCTGGTTGTGAAAGAGAATTTAATTAAATCGAAGAGCTAATAAAAATCCGCATCAGAAATTCTGATGCGGATTTTTTTATTGAAAATTAGATGAAGCGCTTTAGGCGGACGCTTTCCGCGGGCACGGCTTCTGCCACTTCCCTCACTGCGTTCAGTCCAGTGGCTCCAGCTCGCGCTATTCCCGCTGGAATCGCCGCCTTCCGCTTTTTCATCTAAGGTTTGTCTAAATGCACTTGGAGAGAGGATTAAATTTGTTTTTTACAAGATGATATGGAGCAAAACAGCGCAGACGCCTGCGGGATAGCGAGACAGCCGAGACCCCGCAAGAGCGAAGCGATGAGGAGGCTCAGCGCTTCGCCCGCGGAAAGCGTCCGCCTGGAGCGATTTCTTCAGAGAAAACCAAAACGATGTTGTGAAATTCATGAATAATCTTAATATAAAAAAGAAGCTGGTGGAAAACCGTTATAAACGATCTTCCAACTCAGCTTCTTTTATTTTGTTTCTATTAACAAAGCTCACGAGCACATGGACCATGCCGCCGATTGCCAGGAAGAAATATGGCAGGAGCGGCTGATTGTAGCGTGGATAAGCCAAGTACAGGTTGTTCATCACGGTGAAGTACAGAATGAAGAGAATGATAAACAGCCATTCCTTCCAGATTCGCGCTTTCACAGCGAACATCAAGAGAAGGGAAGCGAGCCCCGTCCAGAACAAAACGAGATAAGCGGTACGCATCGTCTCTTTTTCAATGCTCAATACCTGGAGCCAATAGAAAGGATCTTCCCACTGGATTCGGAGCTTAGCCGTCGTATACGTTTCCCAGAACCAGTCGGAATTATGCTCACGCATCATTTCAATGCGTTCTTTCGCCACTTCCATCTGGTAGATATTCTGTTCGTAGCGGCTTGCTTCCGGATGTTCGTCGACAAGCTGCTGGACGACAACGTCAAAAGGCGGTCCGTATTTATAGCCGTTGCCTTGATAAGTGCCGAGCAAGGTCGGATTCCCTGCGCCGCCGGAAAGCGGGATAAACGCGTCATAGGCGATGTAATTGCGCGCCCACCACGGTCCCATCACAAGCAACAGTAAAACGGCGGCGATGCCGAACTGCTTCAATGCAATCTTGACGGGATATTTCTTCAACACTAAATACACAAGCAAGATGACCGGGAACAGCGCAATTGTCGGACGGAACATCAGCATGAACAAATACAAGCCGATAACCCAATAGAAATCTTTCATCGAATGCGTGTTAGCGAGCCGCAGCGAGAAATAGACGAAGAAGATAAACGCGGCTGTGACCGGCGACTCGGTGGCAATCAAATTATCTGTCACGACAATCGGTACATAAAGCGCGAGGATCAACGCAGCAATCGAACCGGCCAAGGGACTGAACAAGCGCTCCCCGATTTTGTAGATGCCGAAGATGCTAAGGCAGCCGATTAAGATCATAACTATTTTCGCTGCTGCAAGCCCGACAGTTCCTGTGCCGAAAAAGAAAAACACGCTGGCGACTAGGAATGGAAGACCGGGCATAATGTGCACAGTCGGCTCTGAGTGATCGACATAAACCAATTTGCCTTCTTCCAATAAAAACTTCGCGCTGTCAATATAAAAGTAATCGTCGCTGTTCAGTGATAAGTCAGGTCCGTAATAAATAAGAATCGCTAACCTGAGAATGAAACCGATAGCGAGGGGAATCCAAAGCCAGAGATTCAGTTTTGTAATCTTTGTAATCATAATATCCTCCTAAATGCATAGCACTTCCTATTATAAAGGAAAACGGGAGAGTTCTCAGCCATTTCATGAAGAAAAGGAAAATATCTCTAGTTTTTCACAACGCTTCTTTAGTCACAAATGGAAAAAAATAAGAAATCCTGAACTTACAACGAAACTAAACGTTTCGGACTAGGATATTTACTTGAAAACGAATAATAAATCAATATTTTATCGGAATGATAAATAATTTTCATAATAATCTGATGTGAGCCATCTGGCCCCTTACTCGTCAAACTGGCACAATAAATTATTAACAACAATTTATGAATGTAAATCCAGTTTTCATGTATAATTAAACATTAGTGAGAGCGGAGATTTTCCAGATTGATAGGTGAAAAACCCCTAAATCACACGAAAAGCTTCGAGATTCTGTATTTTTTGTAATACTATAGACTCTTTTTTACAATAAAGTGTAATTTTTAGGATACATTTTTAATTTATCAGTTGAAATCTTTAATATCTTTGTTAAACTAAGTTAGAGTTTAATTTTCTGATAATCTCTTGCTAACTGCCTACTTATTCGCAATACTAACTTTTAGACTTTAGTCATATTAATTTAGGATAAAGTGGCATTCAGGAGTTTTTATCAGTATAATTAAATTGGGTTAACCAATACTCATCATTTAACACATTAACACCTAAAACAGGGAGGAATTACACACATGGCTTACCAACCAAAGTCTTACAAAAAATTCGTTGCAACTGCAGCGACAGCTACATTAGTAGCAACAGCAGTAGTACCTGCAGCATTCGCTGACGAAGTAAAACCAGCAGCATTCACGGACGTTGCTCAACAATACGAAGCTGCAGTTAACTTTGTAGTAGAACAAAACATCGCTAAAGGTTTAAGCGAAACTCAATTCGGAGTTGGCGCACAAATCAAACGTGGTGATGCTGCGATCATGATCGCTAACGCTGCTAAAATTAACAACCCAGAAGCTCCAGCTTCAGGTTTCTCTGATGTACCAACTCGTGGTGTATTAGCTATCAACTCGTTGAAAGCTGCTGGCATCATTAACGGTAAATCTGCTACAAACTTTGGTTTTAACGATTCAATCACTCGCGGTGAAGCGGCAATCATGTTCGCTAACGCATTTGACTTGACTGGCGATATTACAAAAGTAAAATTCTCTGATGTAAGCAGCCGTTACCTTAATGCAGTTGCTGCTTTAGTAGAAGAAGGCGTAACTAACGGTATTTCTGCAACTCAATTCGGTACTTCTAACAACATCAAACGTGGTGACTTCGCTCGTTTCGTTTATGCTCTTGAAGAGTACATTGTTGATGAAGAAGTTGCTGCTGGAGTAACTGCTCTTAACGCTAAACAAATTGCTGTTTCTTTCTCAGCTGCAGTAAACCCTGAAACATTATTTGTTGATGGTAAAGAAGGTGCTTTCAAAGCTAACACTGTTGTAGTTAATTCATTAGATAACAAAGCAGCTGGTACTCTTACAGGTAAATTAAGCACTGATGGCAAAACATTGACTATCGAAACTCAAAATGGATTAAAAGGTCGTTATGATGTTAAAGTAGAAAACCTTGAAACAACTACTGATGAAGTTGTGAAAGATATTTTCGAAACCATCACTGTTAACGATACTATCGTTCCAGCAATTGCTTCAACTCAAACAGTAAATGCTAATCAAGTTAAAGTTACTTTCTCTGAACCGTTACAATCTTTAGGAAACGTAACATTCAAATTAGCAGACGGTACACCGGTAACTGATATTACTAACAACTTCAATGCAGTTACTAACAACAAAGAAGTTACATTCTCATTCGGACCATCTGTAAAAGCTGGTACTAGTGTAGTAGCTACGTTCGTTGGTACACAAGATTACGCTGGTAACCTTATTTCACCAAACCCATCAACTACTACTCTATTCAAAGGGAATGTAGATGGAGTTGAGCCAGTAGTTACTTCTGTAACTCCATTAAATGCTAGAGAATTTGAAGTTAATTTCTCTGAAGCTCTAATTGCTAATCCTTCAATCTCTTTAGTGGGCTATACAGGTACACTTAAAGTAACTAAAGATGAAAAAATTCCAACTAAATATTTAGTTGAAACATCTTCTCCAGTTAGTGGATTACAAACTGTACAAGTTTCAAACTACACTGACCTTTCAGGTGAAGCTGGCGAAGCATTCAGCCGAGTAATTAACTTTGTAGCAGATGTAACTGCGCCAAAATTACAGTCAAGCTCTGTAGTAACTGTAAATGGTATTGAGTACTTACAACTTACATTTGATGAAAGTGTTACTAAAAATGCTGCATTGAATAATCTTGATGTTACAGGAACTAAAGTTGTTGATTATGTAACAACTCCAGTATCTATCGAAAATATTCCAGCTACTGATTTAGTTCCAGTAACTGACAGCAAAACTTCTTTCCGCATTGCTTTGGCTGATCTATTAGACGGCACAGGAAATGACGTTGAAGGCGCTTCTTACAACTTAACTGTAACTGGTGAGAATGCTTCTTCTGTTGACGTTGGTTTAGTACAAGATATTAGCGGCAATGTTGGAGCAACTAATGTTACTGCTTCATTCAAACGTGTAGCTGATGGAACACCAGCATCTAACACTAAAGCGACTATCAACACTGCTGTTGGAGCAAATGGTATTGCTGTAGTAGATAACAACACATTGACTGTTGGCTTTAACCAACCTGTAGATGGAGTAACTGCGACAAATGTTGCTAACTACGTTATCGACGGAGCTGTAGTTGAAACTGCAATCCTTAACCCTGCTGCAACAGACGGAACACAAACAGTTACTTTGAAATTAGCTTCTAATTCAAATCTTTTCACTGGAGCTCGTAACGTAACTATCAGCAATGTAAAAGCGAAGAACGGTCTTGCTATGGACGTTTACCGCACTACAGAAACACTAAGTGAAAACGTTTCTCCAACAATTACAAGTGCTAGATTGACAACTCCAACTACTGCTGAAGTTACTTTCTCTGAAGCTGTAACTAACGGTACAGGAACTGACTTCCAGTTATTAGTAGGCGGGAAAGCAGTAACTAATACTGTAGCTACTTCAACACCAACTGCTGCAACTAACACACTAACAGTTACATTTGGTACTGCTGTAACTGCAGCTGATTTAGCTGCTGGTCTAAGCTTATCTGCTGTTAGCACTATTGATGTACAAGATGCAGCAACTAACAAAGTAAGTGCATCTTCAGTTGTTACTGTAACTCAGTAATGCAACTATTAAAAAACCTCTCAGGACTATCCTGAGAGGTTTTTTTTAATTAAAATAATAATTATGAGATACATAAAATTAAAAAATTAGTTATTCTAAAAAGTTCTATAAATGTTTTCTAGTATATATTTTATAGAAAGTAGTATCTAGTATAAAAATGATTATAGTCATAGTGATAAATACCTGATACAATCATCTTGCTAACAATTCCTGGATAATAAATTCCTGGCATTTTTGATTTTGTTGGCAAAATTACACAAAGAGAGAGGGGAAATCCTATGAAAAAACTTAGTTTTGCAGTTTTGTCTGTAATGATGGCACTTAGCTTTACGTTCAGTGCAGCACCAATGCCGGCAGGTGCTGCAGGGGCGAAAGTGAAGACGTATGCGAACTGCAAAGAGATTAACAAGGTCTATGCTGGCGGCATTGCCCGTTCTTCAAAAGCAAAGAACAAAGGCGGAAAGACGAAATATAAGCCGTTTGTTTCTCAAGCCTTATATGATGCTAATAGTAAGAGTGATCGCGACAAAGACAATATCGCTTGCGAACGATAAAATATGAATTAATATAAAAGCCTCTTAGCTTCTAAGCTGAGAGGCTTTTTCAAATTGTAAAAGATAGGAAAAAATACTAACAATAATTTACAAATATAACACAATTATTGGAAATATAATAAAAAATTTATAAAATGTATTGAAATTTATAATAATATTGCTAACATGAGAATATAGCACCAATTATATAAGTGTATTTATGACTTTGTAACCTTTAACTTGTAATTTTGTGGTTTAATTTGGTAAATGCATCTGTATGGGCGGCTGTTAAACGTTTAAAGAGAATATGGGGGAACCATCATAATGGCCTATTTATCAAATTCACACCGCAAATTTGCAGCTGCAGCAATTACGGCTTCACTAGTCGCAACAGCAGTCGTGCCTGCTTATGCAGCACCTTATTCAGATGTATCAAACCGCTACGATGAAGCAATCAACTATTTGACTGAAAACCAGATTGCTCAAGGAATTACTGCTACTAGTTTTGGGACCTCACAATCAATTAAGCGTGCAGATGTGGCAGTAATGGTCGCAAAAGCACTGAAGCTAGATGTAAATGCACCTGCTGATTCTGGATTTACAGATGTGCCGAAACGTGCAAAAAACTACGTGGATGCATTGAAAGCAGCTGGCATTGTTAATGGCAAAACTGCTACTACTTTTGCTTCAGATCAAGAAATTACGCGCGGCGAAGCGGCCATCATGCTGGCAAAAGCGTTTAACCTGAAGGGTGAAAAAACTAAAATGACTTTCACTGACGTATCTTCACGGTACGCAGACTCAGTTGCTGCGCTAGTAGCAACTGAAATCACTTCTGGAAAAACGAAAACTTCATTTGGCACTACTCAAGCCATCACACGCGGTGAATTTGCTATTTTCCTTCATAAACTATCGAAATTGGAAAATGCAGCACCGTCTTCTGCCATAGTGAAAAACGAACTGGAATTGCAAGCCGCTTTAAAAAATACAGACATCCAACATATTTTATTGGCAGAAAGTATCGTTTTATCTAAAGACCTTATCATTAAACGAAATGTAAAATTAGATTTAAATGGGCAGGTATTGACCGGAAATATAAGCTATGAAAATAATGCAAACTCGGATTTCTTTTTAACGTCGTCTATAAAAAGCGGCAAGTTAGCCGGGAATTTAACTGTCAACGTACCCAATGCTGATTTCACTGTCGGAGAAAACGTTGAAATTACTGGGCTAACCACGATTGTTAATGTCAAAGCAAGTACGTTTTACAACAGAGGAATCTTGCATTCAGTCGTAATTAGAGACATCGATGGCGCAAGTTTTGCTAATGTAGAAAATGGCATCGTATTAGACGAATTGGCGCTAGACACAACGGGGAAAGTGGCATTAATCGGTTCAATCAATTTGGTAACCGTAAATCAAGCTGCAAGAGTCAATGTCGGTGAACAATCTTCAGTGAAGAAAATGATCTTTAAAGCAAACGGGGCTACAATCGATAACTTTAAAGGGAAAATCGATATACTGGAAGCGCTTCAAGGCATTATCGTTAAAGATTCTTTTGGTAAGTTGGTAGAAATGAAGACTGAGAATCCAGGCAGTCCAGGCATCATTACGACAGCTTACGTGAAAAATCTCGAAGAGCTGGAAGCGGCATTAGCTGCAGAGCGAATCAAAACCATCAACTTAACTCAAAATATTGAGGGGTTAACCGAGCAGATTAAAATCAATCGTACAGTGAACCTGAATGGACGAGGGTTTAAGCTCCAGTTCACTGATCGTTTAAACACGGCACAAACCGGTGAAAGAAGCGGAATTGTCATTTTGGCAGATCAAGCGAAAGTCTTTGATTTAAATGTAAAAATGGCAGACGTTAACGGGTGGGAAGGAACTTATGCCCTTCAAGTTTATGGAGCGAAGGATGTGCTATTGCATAATTTTACAGGAACCGGCGCTGATGCAGCTTTGTTAGTCAACGGCTCAACTGTTGAATTGACAGGTACAACGACAGTAGAAGGAAATGAGTTCGGTGGGATTGAAGTATCGAAAGGGTCGGATGCAACACTCTTCAACTCAGAATTGAAAGTGTCCGGATCAATCATCAATACACAGGAAACTACTGGAACGCCAACGATTTGGGCAGTGGAAGGAAAAGGCAGTGTCAGCGGGAACGCGCCTGCCCATTCAAGTTCACTTATTAAGCCGGGGCAAGTCCAGTATTATGTAAGCAAAGCACCTGTCGATGCCTTCCATAAAAGCTTTATTGAGGCAGCAAGCCTTCCGTTTTATCAATTGGTCGATTTAGACTTGCCATTGGATAAACTGGAATCACCGATAAAAGAAGTCTTTAAAGGCTGGGAGACAGAACTGGAATTATTGGAAGAAGAAAAAGTGTCCGAATCTAATCAGATGTTGATCCAGGGAATAGAAAAGAATTCGGCAAGTTATATCAGTGACCGAATCATCCGGTTTACCCGTTTAATTGCAGCTGAAGATTATACCGTGAAAAGCTTTGAAAAGTTGACAGCAGCAAAAGAAATAGCCGTGCCAGCAACTTTTGGCGAGACAATTGAAAAAGCAGCGAAGGTCAATGAGGCAGTTACCCAACTGGTATTTGCAGCGCAGGCTGATTTGGATCTGGCTATGGCAAAAGCAGATGCGTTAACGGAAGCAGATTACACGGCAGTAAGCTATCAGCGCGTAAAAGAAGCAGCCGATTTGGCTCAGCCTGGCAGCAACCAAGAAGCGATAGCAAAACAAGAAGCGATTTCTTTAGCTCTCTCAGCGCTTGTGTTTGAAAGCCAGAAAACATTGGACGAAGCAATCAATTCTGCAACGGCATTAGCGAAAAAAGACTATACGTTAGCAAGTTTTGCTGAGGTCGAAGAAGCTCTCAACCTCCCGTTGCCGACAAGCAACCAATCAGCAAAGGCAAAAGCGGAAGCGATTCAAACAGCAGTCGCAGGGCTGGTTTTTAAGAATCAGCAGGATTTGGATGCAGCGTTAAGAAAGGCAGAAACTTATGTAGCGGTTGATTTCACGGCAGCCAGTTTTAATGAATTGGAACTGGCCATCGCTTTGAAAAAGCCGCAAAGCAATCAAGAAGTATTAAACAAAATAGCGGTGATTCACCAGGCTATTTCTGAACTGGTATTTGCAGATCAAGGCAAATTAAATGAAATTGCACTGGAAGCAGGGGCTTTGGTTGAAGCAGATTATACCGCTGACAGCTATGAAAAGGTAAGCGGTGCTTTGATGATTCCTGCTCCTACTAGCAATCAAGAAGTAAAAGCGAAAGCCGATCAAATTGCCAGCGCCATTTCAAAATTGGTATTTGCGGACCAGGATAAGTTAAACCAAATTGAATTAAAAGCAGCGTCATTGATTGCAGCAGACTATACAGTCGGAAGTTATGAAAAGGTAAGCGATGCTTTAGCAATCTCGAAGCCTTCCAGCAACGAAGAAGTAAAAGCAAAGGCTAACCAAATTGCCAGTGCGATTGCTCAATTAATATTTGCAGACCAGGACAAGTTAAACCAAATTGAATTAAAAGCAGCGTCGTTGACTGCAGCTGATTATACAAATGGAAGTTATAAAAAGGTAAGCGATGCTTTGGCGATCTCGAAGCCTTCTAGTAATGAAGAAGTCAAAGCGAAAGCCGATCAAATTGCCAGCGCCATTTCCCAATTGGTATTTGCGGACCAAGACAGTTTAGACGCTGCGATTGAAAGAGCCCAAACCTACAAGACAGGCGATTATACGTCAATGAGCTATGGAGAATTGACGGCCGCTTTGAATTTGCCTGTTCCGACGAGCAATGCGGCAGTAAAACAGCAAAAGAATGCCATCGATTCAGCCATTTCCCTATTAGTATTTGCAAGCCAAGCCGCATTGGATACAGCCTTAGCAACTGCATCTAACTACTTGGGCGCGGACTTTACGAGCTCTACTTTCAGTAATTTAGAGGAGGCATTGGAACTGCCGAAGCCGACTACAGAAGTCCAAACAAAAGCAAAGGCTGATGCGATCAACACAGCGATTTCCGGCCTTGTATTTGCTGGCCAAGCGGCTTTGGATGCAGCGATGCTGGATGCGAAACTGTATGTTGAAGCTGACTATACGGAAGAGAGCTATCAGCAGTTGACTTCGGCTTTAGCCATTCAGCCGCTCCAGAGCAACAATGAAGTAAAAGCGAAGACAGCGATGATTCAGCAAGCCATTAACCAACTCATTTTTGCGGATCAAGCAAAATTGGATATGGCCAAAAACAGAGCAGCTGATATCGAGGAAGCTCACTATTCTGCCAACAGCGTAAATGTGCTAAAAGCTGCACTTCGCCTTGCGGAAACGACCAACGCAGAAGTGAACAGTAAAGCAGAAGCTATTGCAAACGCACTGGATTCTCTTAAATACAGCATCACTGGTTTTACTGCCATTGACACAATCAAAGCAGGAAGCACGAATACGGCACCCGCTGCATATGAAAGCTTATTGCCGCAAAAAATACAAGTAGTGCTTGCGAGCGGCAAAACAAGAGAACTGACAGTAGCCGAATGGACAGATGTGGATGGCTATAATCATCAGGCAGCTGGGTCTTATACATTTGCAGCGAAATGGGACGATCAAACAGATATCGACTTTGCCGGCCAAGCGTTTTCAGTTGAAATAGCGGTTGAAGAATTGCCGTTATTCGTTAACAGCAAATCCATTTCGAACTTCGACTACTCAACGTCCCAAGCAACTAGTGCGTCGTTGAGCAGCAAGCCTGTCACTGTGGGTGACTTTACAGGGAATCCAAAGAGTTTTGTGATTGTGGCTGGAGAGCACCGAATACCTGTCAACATATATTGGAAGCTTTCAACGGACTTTACGCGAGGCCAGTCAATGGGCGGCGTAGTGGATAGCGCGATTCAAGATTATTTCTATGCGAAATTAGGCGTAAATGGGCTTATGAATCGTACAGTGAATTCTTACGGTTTTAATGACACATTTTCAATCAACTCATATTTGTCCGGCAGCGCGTCGACGATTCGATTGGAAGGGCCGGACTGGAATTATTTTTTTGAACAGAACTACAGTGCCGGAAAAGATTTGGATGCTTCCAAAAATCGTTCGTTTACCGTCAGTGTTGGCGAAAAAACAGCTACAATTAATTTGACCACAAAATTCGCTGCTATCTCTAATATGGTCACTACAATCAATAGTCAGCTTTCAAAAGCCAAGGTGCCAGCAACAGCGGTAGTTATTGATTCATCTCATTTCAAAATCGTTTCTTCTGTTCTCGGCCAAGAGGTCCTCATTGGCGGAACGCATAAAGGGGAGTTCTTTTTAGAAGAAATGGTCGATTAAATCCCTGTTCCTTGTACCCTAATTAGAATAAATAAAAGTTGGAAAAGCTCCATTGCCGAAAATTAGGCAGTGGAGCTTTTGTTTTTTACGAGAGTATTGGGGACAGAAAAAATGAAATAAATTTGTGCAGAGTAGAGCTGCCGTTTCTTATTATAGGCTTTTGCTTTTATTAAGTTCATGTAATAGTTTCTAAATAGCGTTGACGTAAGAATTGTAGTTAGTTAAAGTCGTAAGTAGAGAATAGTTAAAATTGTAAATTTACTTTATTATAAGTAAATAATTTACAATATTTTTTTGGTGGGATGTGGGGGAAATAGGAATACGAAGAACAGAGGAGGAACAGCACAAATGGCCAAAAGAAAATGGAGCAAGCCTGTGAAAGTCTTATTGTCGATCGGGTTGGCGGCAGGATTGTGGATGCCAACAGCACAATCACCGGTTCAAGCAGCGACAACGGCAAGCGATCTTTTTATCTCGGAGTACGTTGAAGGCAGCAGCATGAACAAAGCGATTGAAATTTATAATGGCACAGGAAATGCTATCGATTTAAGCAGTTACTCGTTAGCTTTGTATGCAAATGGCAGCACGACGGTGCAAAGCGAGATGGATTTATCCGGAACGGTGGCTAGTGGAGAGACGGTGGTCATCTACAATGGCCAGGCAGCTGAAGGCATCAAGAGCAAAGGGCAATTACAAAATAATAATGTTATCAATTTTAATGGCGATGATGCTTTAGTGCTGAGGAAAGACGGCACACCAATCGATTCTTTTGGCCAAGTGGGCACGCGCATTGAAAATGCGAAAGATGTCACGCTGGTCCGCAAAACCGAGATTCAAGCGGGCGATCGCATTGTGGACGATGCATTCAATCCTGCGGACGAATGGATCGCTTATCCGGCAGATACGTTCGAGCACCTTGGAGCGCATACCATGACGGGCTTCGGTGAAACACCGGCTCCAGAACCTGAGCCAGAACCGGAACCAACACCAGATCCTGAACCGGCACCAGGGATAGAACCGATCGAACCTCAAAAGTTCCTTCATTATAAAAACTTAAACAAGAAGAAATTGAATATTGGCCAGCCGAGCGTATCGTTGACGCTCGAGGGCAAGACAGCGATTTCTGATGCGGTCTATTTGAAAGGAAAATACGCTGAATTTCACGGAATTGGCTTTCAAAATGTGAAAGTGGTATTGAGTCCGGCTAGGGCCGAATCCATTTTTGATTTTAAAGGAATCGAAGTGGCTAAAGTGGTGGTTGATGGCCCGAAGGTTTCTCAAATTAGAGGGGCGGAAAATATTCGAGACATCGAGTTTAGGAACGGAGCAGATTACGAAGCGATCGAATTTTACGACGCAGCCGGCCAGCCGATGAATTCCCCTCATTTACCGGCCGAGAACAAAGCGCCGGTCGTTCTGAAAGCATTTGCCAATGAACAAGTGAAAAGCGGCAAAACCTTGCAATATGACTTGGCAGAGTATTTTGCTGATCCGGAAGGGGCGAGTCTTTCATTTGCCGCGACGAAAGGCAGTTTAGCTGGCTCTATCTTGACATTGGATCTGCCGGCAGGTTCACATATTATCGGTGTGACGGCAACTGATGGCAAAGAAAGCATCACACAATCGTTCTCGGTAACGGTGATAGAAGAAATTCCGGCAACGGGAAGCTATTATGAAACAGCTACAGGTTTGAGCGGCGATGCATTGAAAGATGAATTGCATGCCATCATCGACGATCACGATCAGCTGAGCTATTCAGCCGTTTGGGATGCGTTGAAAGTGACGGATGAAGACCCGAACAATCCGAATAATGTCATCCTTCTCTATACCGGCGAATCGCGTTCGAAAGGGTTGAACGGCGGCAATGTCGGCGACTGGAACCGTGAACACACATGGGCGAAGTCGCATGGCGATTTTGGAACCTCGCGCGGCGCAGGGACGGATATCCACCATTTGCGCCCGACGGACGTGCAAGTGAATGGGGCACGCGGAAATCTCGATTTTGATTACGGCGGCAGTTCAGTGAGCGGCTGCGATGGCTGTTTGCGAACAGCGAGTTCATTTGAGCCGCCGGATAGAGTGAAAGGCGATGTAGCGCGTATGTTGTTTTATATGGCTGTTCGCTATGAACCGGGCGATCCTGTAGATTTGGAGCTAAACGAGCTATTGAATAATGGATCGGCGCCGTACCACGGGAAATTGTCTGTTTTGCTTGAATGGCATGAGCAGGATCCCGTCAGCGACTGGGAGCGCCAGCGCAACGATAAAATTCAAGACATTCAAGGCAACCGCAATCCGTTTGTCGACCACCCGGAATGGGCAGCGTCAATTTGGGATGCGAGCTAAGATAGGGGAGTCCTGCAGCAAAATTTGCTGCGGGGGCTTTTTCGTGATGGGAAAGTGAGTGTGTAAATTGGAAGTTGCTCGCAAATATCTCTGGGTTTCCCTCGAAAGTTCGTGAGTTGCCCGCTAATGAATCTGAGTTTCCCTTTAATCAAAATGAGTTACTCTTACTTCCTTAATTCTTTATTGATTCATTGTCTTTGGGAAATTTCTAAAGCTTTAAACTGATTTAAAAGACTTAGCAAAAGAGAATTTTCTGAAATAATTTCAAAGAATGTTACAATAAATAATAAAATAGAATTATAATATAGAATTTATTTACAATTAAATATGATTTTAGGGCAATTAGTTGGAATACTTACAGAAAATTTACGAAGCGCTTACATTCTCCCTGTATAATTAATTTGTAACGCCAAAAAAATCCAAGGAGTGAAAAAGTTTGTCAAAAAATGCATGGATTAAACTGTTTTTGAGCCTAATATTGGTTCTGTCCGCAGCTTTGCCTTATACGGCGACTGCAAATGCGGCTGAACCGATTACGGTTGCAGAAGCAATTGCGAATAATACAGGAACTCAGACTGTGAAAGGATATATTGTGGGGACAACTGCAACTGGTCCGAAATTTAATCAGGTAGCGCCATTTACAGTTCCGAGTAACTTAGGAATTGCAGATTCGCCTGATGAAACCGATCCGACGAAAATTCTGCCTGTGGAATTACCAAGTAAATCAGCAGCTAGAACAGAATTAAATTTAGTTGATAATCCATCAAATTTTAAAGCAGAAGTTGTAATTACAGGATCTCTTCAAGCATACTTTGGAGTTCCTGGATTAAAATCACCAACTGCGTTCACGATTCTTTCTGAAGGTGAAACTCCTCCTCCAGCACCAACTGCAGAAAAAGTCGATTCAATCGCTGCAGCACGTGCAACAACAGATAAATTGATTGAAGTGGAAGGGACTGTAACTACGGGTACTGGTTTCTGGGGCGGCAAAGCCTTTTACGTACAAGATGAAACCGGTGGAATTTACGTTTACACAAGCACGGATTACGCCTTAACCCCGGGAGATAATGTTAAGCTGACGGGGAAAGTTTCTGCGTATTCGGGCGAACTGCAATTGCAGCCGACTAGTGTGGAAAAACTTTCTTCAAACAATGAGCTGCCAGCTTTGCAAATACTGACTCCTGCGGGCATCGGTGAAAGCACACAAGGCGAATTGATTGAACTTAAAAATGTAACGATTACTGACTTGAAATCCTTAAATTACGGCACGTTTGAATTTACAGCGCTTGCAGAAAACGGCGAATCGATAACAATCCGCAACGATAACCGCAACGGATTGCTTTATGATCAATTTATCAAGCAATACAAAGAAGGCGATTTGATTCATGTAACAGGAATCGCGTCAAAATTCAATACAGTGTACCAAGTGAAAACTTTAGGCAGCGAAAGCTTTGATTTAGTCAACAAACCTGCAGTTTACGCAGACATCTTCCCGGGAGTTGTTTCAGAAGGAACAGCTATCACTCTTCAATCGGGCTGGGAAAATGCGGACATCTACTATACGCTGGATGGCTCAACGCCAACTCCAGCAAACACAAAATACACAGCGCCGATCGAATTGACAAAAGACACTGTGATCAAAGCGATTGCTGTTGGAGACGAGACTTCAGAAGTGTTCTCGTTCGAATACACGGTCCTTAAAACGAAAGATCTGAAAATCCGGGATATCCAAGGCGATGGCCATTATTCGGATTATCAGAATGCAACAGTGACAGGAATTACAGGTGTGGTGACGCATCTTTACAACTCATCAAACTTTGTTATTCAAGACACAAATCCAGATGACGATTTGACGACTTCAGAAGCAATCATGGTCAATAAAGCTTCGAATGGCTTAAAAGTCGGTGATTTGGTCACAGTTAGTGGAACGGTTGAAGAACATAATCAAGAAGGCTATTCAGACATGAAGGCAAGTGACCTTCCGATTACCGCATCCGCGCAACAGATGCAGTGAAAACCGGTACTGCGGAACTTCCGGCACCGATTGTCATCGGAAAAGACGTTTTCCCGCCGACTAAGAACATTGATACGGACGGATTGACTCAATTCAATCCAGATGTTGATGGCATTGATTTCTGGGAATCGCTTGAATTGATGCGCGTCGGTGTAGCGGATGCCCAAATCGTTGGCCCTCAAAGCTACGGAGAGGTAATTGTCGTTTCTAAAAATGCGACAAATAATGCTTTCCATAAACAAGGCGGCATCTTGATTGCAGAAGACGATTACAACCCAGAGCGCATCGCTTTCGATATTGACAATGAAAAATTCATTGCAAAAGCTGGCGATTCGTTTGATGGAACTCCAGTCGGCGTCCTAGGCTTTGGCTTCGGCAACTACAAGATCTGGGCAGTGGAAAGCGACCTGCCAACACTCGTGGATGGCGGCACTGCACCAGAGCAAACGTGGATCAAAAAACAAAACGATAAATTGACAGTAGCTTCTTATAACGTAGAGAACTTCTCTGCAGATCCAAGCCATACGTCAAATGAGAAAGCGGAGCGCATTGCTGAATCATTCGTCGAAGATCTGAACTCTCCAGATATCATCGTGATGGTGGAAGTACAGGACAACGACGGTCCTAAAACTACAGGAAACAGCGATGCAACCGCAACTTATGAACGGTTGATCAGCGGCATTGAAGCTGCAGGCGGCCCGACATACAAATGGACGGATATTGCACCTGAATACAATCAGGACGGCGGGGAGCCGGGCGGGAATATCCGTGTCGGCTACTTGTACAACCCCGACCGTGTTAAATTATCCGAAGGAACGAAAGGGTCAGCAACAGAAACGAATTCTTGGGTAAATGGTGAACTTGCGTTGAACCCAGGTCGTGTCCAACCGATTCCAATGCCGGGTACACGAAAACCACTGGCAGCGCAATTTGAATTCCAAGGGGAGCAAGTAGTCGTTATCGGTGCTCACTTAAATTCAAAAGGCGGAGATCAGCCGCTATTCGGCAAGAATCAGCCTCCTACTTTAGGGTCTGTACCTGAACGCATTGAATTGGCAAAAGCGATTAATGGTTTCATCAAAGAAGGTTTGGCTCAAAACCCTAATTTGAATGTGGTTGTAGCAGGAGATATGAATGATTTTGAATTCACACCAGCTCTAGCTGCATTAAAAGGCGATATTTTGGCGAATAAAGTCGAAGATGTGCCAGTAGAAGACCGTTACTCTTACTATTACCAAGGAAACTCCCAGGTTCTTGATCATGTATTAGTAACGAAGAACTTGAAAGATAGAACAGAAATCGATATGATTCACATCAACTCAATGTTTATGGAAGAGCACGGACGTGCTTCTGACCACGATCCTGTTCTGGTACAAATGGATTTGAAAAAGCCGGTAACAATACCTGAGAATCCTTCATATCCAAATCCGCCAGTTGAACCGGAAAAACCTGTTGAGCCAGAAAAACCGGAAGTTCCAGAACCTGTAACTTTTGATGATATCCAATCCCACTGGGCGAAAAAACAAATTGAAGCACTTGCTTCAAAAGGGATTGTCTTCGGAAAATCCACAGAAGCGTTCGAACCTGAAAGCAAACTTTCACGTTCTGAATTCGCCGTGCTATTAGCGCGTGCTTTGGAATTGCCATTGAAAGAATACGAAGGTACATTTAAAGATGTGAGAACGTCTAAAGCATGGGCTTACCAGGGAATCGAAGCGGCTGCAAGAGCAGGCATCGTCTTCGGTAAAACGGACGGTACCTATGATCCGGATGCTGAAATCACGCGTGAAGAAATTGCCGCGATGATGATCCGCGCAATCGAGTATCAAGATGCTTCGCTTTTAGAAGGCATTGATGCTTCCCACAAGTTTGCAGATGCGAAAAAAGTCGGCAAACACGCAGTAGAGGCAGTAGCGAAAGCTTACGGTCTTGGCATCATTTCCGGCCGTGTGCATAATAAGTTTGATCCAAAAGCTGATATCACACGTGCTGAAACCATTGTCATCCTTTACCGCGGACTTGATAAAATGGATTTACTAGATTAATAAAAAAGCTGTAGCCTCCAAGGCTGCAGCTTTTTTGCTGTAAATAGCCCCCTCGTTTCTGGCAACCGCACAATTCACTTGCTATAATAGGAAGGAATTGAAACCAAATGGCTTTTGGGCCGTCTATTATATGACGAGAAAAGCAGAAGCGAGTTGAATGAATAGATGAATAACCGAACAGGAAAACGCAAGCAGCAGAACCAATCGCGCAAACGGTTGCTTCTTAGCATAGTTTCTTTGATTTTATTGGCAGCGATTGGGCTGGGGGCTTACTTTTTAGCCTTTACGCCGGATTCGAAATCGAATGCCTCACCGCCGATGAAAGAGGATTTCGCGGGGAATGGTGTATACGGGATTTGATGTCAGTGAAATCGAAGAACTGGAAGCGCCGGAAGAAGTCGTGCAAGGCACGGTCGAAAACGCAGTGGAAAGTAAACCCGAAGAGCCGGTGAAGACGGAAACCGTCATCATCCCGCCGAAAAAAGACAGTTCGTTGATGATCGCCAATGCCAAAGCGCATGTCTATACGATCTACACGGATTTAGAGCAGGGATCTGGATTCTTGTATAACACGCAAGGCGATATCGTGACGAGCGCTCACGTGGTGCGAGATGCGTCGTATATCGTCTTGAAGAATAGCGATGGCCAAGAGTTCAGCGGCCAGATTGCCGGAATTTCTGAAACAGAAGACATTGCATTGGTGCGGGTTGAAGAACTGGCCGGTAAACAGCCGATGGGCATCGCGACATCACCTGCAGAGCCAGGAACGGATGTAGTGGCGATCGGTAGCCCAGGAGACGTCAGCAACACCGTAACAGAAGGGGAAATCACCGCAACTGGTGCAAGTTTCTCAGACGGCTATGAGTACACGGATATGTATGAAATGACGGCCGTATTGAAGAAAGGGTCGAGCGGCGGCCCGTTGATCGATTTGGAAAGCGAAAAAGTACTAGGCATCAACTCGATTATCCTGGAAGACAATCCGGAAATTGGCTATGCCATTCCTATGTATTCGGTTGTGGACCAGCTAAATGCTTGGGCAGCGGATCCGATCACGTATGAAGAAGAGGAAATTGTTTTGCCGGATGTGAAAGATGCATTCTTTGAAGAAACGATTCTGCGCGACTTCATCACAGCGTATTACGAATTGCTGCCGTATTCGTTGAATGATCCGGAACTGGCATATTACGAGTCGTATTTGCTGCCGGATAGCCAAGGAGCGACAGAAGGTAAAAACTTCGTCGAAACGAATCGCAGCGAGACGCGCACATTCGATGCTGTCGTTCCTTCTATTGAAAGTGTCGTAATTGGCGAGGAAGAGGCGCTTGTCGAGGCGCGAGCTACATTGACTTATCACGATGAAGAAACAGGAGAGACCTCAACCATCGAGCACACAGCGATTTATACCGTCGTGATTGATGGATACGGAGATTACCAGATCAAGAATATTGAAATGAAGTAAGGGAGCCGGCTTAAGTGCCGGCTCTCTTTTTTTGTGGAGTTTTATGTGAAATCAACTTTTTTCTTATCGAAATCACCCTTTGAGCATGCGAAATTACCCCTTATAAAAAATTCCTTCTATATAAAAAAACGCACAAAAAAAGAGCCAAGCAATAACTGCTTGGCTCTTCTGTATTTGATTAGTTGATGCGTTTGAAGCTGTGGAATTTTGGTCCCCAGTAAGAGTTGTTTAAGCTAACTACTTCTGCTTTAGATCCGCCAGCGTGAACGAACTGGTTGTTCCCGATGTAGATCCCGACGTGAGAGATCCCAGCGCGGTATGTGTTTGCGAAGAATACTAGATCTCCAGCTTGTGGAGTTGAAACAGTTGTCGATTCAGCAAACTGAGTTGTTGTAGTGCGTGAAATGTTGATTCCTGCTTGCTTGAATACATATTGAGTGAATCCGCTGCAATCGAATCCAGCAGTTGTTGTGCCGCCGAATTTGTATGGAATTCCTTTAAGTGCCAATGCTTTAGAAACGATTGTTGAAGCTGAAGCTGTGTTTGATACTTTAGCTACTGAAGAAGATGTTGAAGTAAGAAGTGAGCTCAAAACCCAACCGGCTTTGCCGTTCGCTTTTACTTTGTACCAAGTTTCTTTGCCGACTTTCTTTTGGTGAGTGGCAGTAACTTTAGTGCCTGCTTTAGCTAGAGTGACAACTTTATATTTTGTGCCAGCATCCTGGCGTACGTTCGTGTTGTATTTTGTTTTGAAAGTTCCGGATTTAGCAGTTGCTTTGCTTGCTGCAACTTGCTCAACTTCTACAGAAGTTTCTACGGAAGTAGTGGATTCATAAGTTGAAAGAACCTCGTCGTTTGTATTGAAGGCTGCTTGTGCATCCGTGGCTGTTTGGCTAAGGAGTAGTGTACTTGCTGCTAATACTGAAAAGACAAATTTCTTCAAATTTATTTCCCCTGTCGTTTTATATTATCTAAATATAAGTTTTTAATTTCGTTGGAATCTGTTTTTAACTATATAGGCTTGTGTATTTAAAAACAACGTCAGTAAGATTGCAGTTATATTACAGTTTCATTACAAAGAAAAATTTGTTTAATAAACCCAGTTATATCAAGCTTTTTCAAGAAATAAAAAATCGCTTCCAAATGTTTAAAAATCAGAAATAGTGGTTATATGCAATAAATATTTCAATTTTGCGCTCGTTTAGATCCTTAAAAATGTAAAAAAAAGGGTATAAAACAGGATATATTTCAAGAAAAATGTGGTAAAAGGGAAAGTGTACTATTACACTATCCAGCATTGATCTGGAAAAGCAGCATTTGGTTTATTACAAAATTATTGAATTTTGAGATTTTTTATGTGACAAGAAAATTTTACCTGAAGCTGTAGATAAGTTTACTTTTTCTTACATCTACATAATAGATTGATAATTTTCTCTACTTTGAAATAATAATTTAATAAAAAGCGAATAAAATAGACGTCTAGCATGCAAAAATTATATACTGATAATGGAAAGATACTAAAAATAATGTAAATTTATGGATTCATTTTATAAATTTTATTTCATAAAGGAGTTCTGCAATTGAAAGTTATCGGAAGTGGATTTATGGCGTTGGTGCTGCTCGTATTTGGGGTGGGCGAAATCCCGGCATCGGCCCAAGGCGAAAAGGAACAAAAGATGATTGTGGTTTTTGATGAGCAAGCCGACATGGAAGAAATCATTGTGGACGCAGGTGGAACGGCAACAGAAGCATTCGAGGAAGTTGATATCGCTTCAGCGGAACTAACGGATTCCGCGATTAATGAATTGCGGCAAGATCCTGCAATCCTTTCTATAGAAGAAGATGCGGTTGTCGAACTTCAAGCGCAGATGGAAGATTGGGGAATTGCTTCAAGCAACATCCCGGCTGCATGGAATTCCGGCTTTACGGGAGAAGGCATCAAGATTTCTGTCATCGACTCTGGAATTTCGCGCCATGAAGATTTAAAGCTGGCTGGTGGCATATCGACTGTAGATTATACAAATTCCTACGCAGATGACCAAGGGCATGGCACTCATGTGGCGGGAATTATAGGCGGATTGAATAATAGCTACGGCGTTAAAGGAGTCGCATATGATGCGGAGCTTTATGCGGTGAAAGCTTTTGATGCAAAGGGCCAGGCTTATGTGTCCGATATGATCGAAGGCATCAATTGGTCAGTTGCCAATGATATGGACATCATTAATCTAAGCGCAGGTTCACAGACGGGTTCGACCGCTTTTAAATCGGCAGCGGATAAAGCATATGCCAGCGGATTATTAATCGTGGCTGCTGCAGGGAACGACGGCGATTCAGTAGGAGCAGGCGATACGGTCGATTTCCCTGCCCGCTATCCATCCGTTATTGCGGTCGGGGCGGTTGACCGCTCTTCAAAACGGGCTGATTTTTCTTCAACCGGCAGCACAGTCGAAGTGGCGGCGCCGGGCGAGCGGATTTTAAGCACCTATACCGGCAACCAGTACGCTTACTTAAGCGGAACATCGATGGCGACGCCTTATGTCGCCGGCGAACTTGCTTTGATCAAACAAGCTTATCCGAGTTTGACGAATAAAGAACTGCGGCAAGTATTGATCGACCATACCCGAGACGCAGGTCCGGCAGGGAAAGATCCGTACTATGGCTACGGCATCATCCGGGCGTCATCCTTTACAGCACCGCCGCGTTCTCAACAGGTTAATGCGGTGGCCAATCTGGCATTGAATTCAAAAGCCATAACGGGAGCGCCTGGCGATTCGTTCAGTTTATCTGCGACGGCGACGTTCCAAGACGGCGGTGTACAAAATGTAACGCCTGATGCGGTCTGGTCGTCCGCTGATGTAAAGGTTGCCACGGTTGCAAACGGCAAGGTTCAGTTAAAAGCATATGGCAGCACAACCATTACAGCGACTTTCGGCGGCAAATCGGCAACGGCGACCATCACGGTTCCGCAGCCTGAAGCAAATCCTGTTGTGAAGTTGGAAGCGGACCAGACGACACTCGTTGGAAAACCTGGTGACGTGTTCACAGTTTCTGCAGCAGCCACGTTTAAAAATAGCCAAAAAGAAACGGTAACGAACGAAGCTGTTTGGACTTCGAGCAATGAAGCGATTGCGACGGTTTCGAATGGCAAGATCACTGTTCAAGGCTATGGCATGGCAACCATCTCGCTCTCATTCGGCGGCCAAACGGCGACTGTTATAGTCAACAGTCCAAATCCTCAAACGGCGCCGAATAAAATCCATTTCGACGATGTCCCATCGTTCTACGCACCGGCAGTTGATTATTTAGTGCAGCGAGGAATTACGCAAGGAAAATCTGCTGTTGAATTTGGCGTCACCGACCCGATCATCCGCGCGGATGCAGCGGTCTGGCTCGCGAAGGAACTCGGCTTGAATACAGCGAATGCTCGTCCATCCGGTTTCGGCGACGTGCCGGACCGTGCAGTAGGAGCCGTTAATGCCTTGAAACAAGCGGGCATCATCGGCGGCAAGACAGCAACGCGGTTTGGTTCCTACGATCCGCTCACGCGCGGCGAAGTGGCGATCATTCTGCAGCGGGCTTATGACTTGGAGGCAGGCAATCAAACATCCGCTTTCACAGATGTTTCGTCCCGCTTACGCAGATGCGGTCAACGCCTTAGTTGCAAACGACGTGACCGACGGATTGACGCCAACGCAATTTGGCGTTTCACGAAATATTACAAGAGGCCAGCTAGCGGTATTCATTTACCGATTAGTGGAATAAAGAAAAAGGGACCGATTCAGTTTGCGAATCGGTCCCTTTTTTATAGTTACGGGAAACTTACAGGGAAATGAGGGAAACCCAAGGGTATTTGCGAGCAACTCGGACGGATTTGAGGGAAACTCAAAGGTTCTTACGGGAAACTCATTCAAATTATAGAGCAATTCATCAAATGGAAGAGCCTTTCATCCAAGACCAAGTTCAAAAGGACGATCGGATGCTTTCCGCTTATAGCAAAAAGCGGGAAAGAAGGCAGCATTTTTTACAAGCGACTCCCATCTTCCGGTAACCATCTATAAAAAAAGACCGATTCAAAATCGAATCGGTCTTTCTTTATTCAAATCTCGCGAGGAGGCGGTCCATCAAGCGATTGCGCCCCGTAATCCACTGTGTCCAGCGATAAAGATACAACAATGCGCCGACGCCGACGCAAATTCCGACGGTGAACAACAGCAGCGATCCCGTATATAGAAGGAAACTGTTTTCAAAAACTTTCACGATGCGGCCGAGTGCCAAAATGAACAGCATATGCGATAGGTAAATGAAAAACGAAAAGCTGCTGACGATTTCCAGCAAGGGACGCGGTTTTTTCATTTTCTGGAACAGCACCGTTATCAGGAAGTAAACCGATAAGGTGTAGAAAAACATATCGTAGCGGTCGCTTGAAACCAAGGTATAATCGGTTTCCGCTGCATTAAAGTAAATCCAGCTGAAGCTTGCTACTGCTGCAAGCAAAGGTAGCCAGATTTTATTAGCCAGAAAGGCAAAGATCTTATCGTAATAGACGCCGATATAAAAGCCGGCGACAAAATAGAACAGCCAGGCAAAAATGAAAGTCCGGTACCAGAGCGGATATTCTTCGAAAATGAATAGGCGGTAGCTTTCCAAATGCTCCAGGGCGTAGAGATGCGCAAATGACAATGCGAATGCGGCAGCAAGCGCAGCAAAAGGATTAATCCTCCGCAAGAAACGGTTCAGCAAGTAATACAAAAGGTAAAACTGGAAAATGACAAGGATGAAAAACCCGTGCCAGTCACCGGTACCGATAATATTCCAAGCGGTTGGCCAAAAGGCGCTGCCGCTTTGTTCAGCAGTGATGTATGCAGACAACAAACCGATCAAAACGTACGGCAATAAAATATATTGGACCCGTTTCCACAGAAAATCCTTCGGCAGCTTATCCGGGTAATTCCGGGAAAGCAAGGTGATGGAAATCAGGATGAAAACAGGAGTGGCAAATAAGAATAAATAGCGGACGGCCAAAAATACAGGGGTTTCGGTAAAATCCGTTTCGGCGAACTTTGCGTAATTCGTCAGCACGTGGTTATAGACGACACTGAGGCAGGCAAATGCCCGGATCATATTGATTTCGTTTAATGGTTTCAAAAAGAGTGCTCCGTTTCTTGCAAATGCATTTTGTGATAACGGCACCTATTATATCAAATGAAGCGCTGGCGGTGAACGTAGGATGTGTCCGTTTCGTTTCAGTGGAACAGGAGTTTCAAGAATTGATGGGAAGGGGAAGTGTAGGGTAAAGAGATTTTTTGCAAAGGGGCGGGGCTATGAACGAACGATATGATTATATGGACTGGCTTCGTGTGTTCTCAATTGTTGCGGTTGTCGGCGTTCATGTGGTGTCAAAAATCATCAATAGCGCGGCGACAGATGAATGGGCGTGGCAATTTGCGAACGTCATCGATTCCGGCCTGCGCTGGTGCGTGCCGATTTTCTTCATGCTGAGCGGGGCGCTGCTGCTGACGCGGCATCCGGATGAACCGGTCGGCGATTTTTTGAAAAAGCGTTTAAGCAAATTATTGATTCCGCTGGTTGTCTGGAGCGGTTTTTATCTGGTCTATAATGTGATGGAACTCGGCGAAAGCTATACGGCCTGGGAAATGGTGAAATTGTTCCTGACGGAGGATGTCTACTACCACCTTTGGTTCATGTACACGATTCTCGGATTGTATTTGATGGCGCCTTTCCTCCGCATCCTCGTCCACTACATGTCACAGCAAGCCTTTCAATGGCTTCTCGGATTCTGGCTCCTATTCTCGGCCATCCTTCCGTTCTTTCCAAAATACTTGGAGTTTGAACTTGCCGTGCCTGCCGGATTGTTCTCACCGTATATCGGCTATTTCATGCTCGGTGCCTATCTCGTCATGTATCCGCTGGCGAAAAAGCATTTGGTCTGGCTCGGTGCAACAGCGCTGATCGGCTATATCGCGACCATTTGGGGAACCGTGGCATTGACCAATCAGGCAGGTGAACTCGATGAATTCTACTATGAACATTACAGGCCGAACGCTTTTTTCATTTCGCTGTTTTTATTTGTCCTCTTCCAAAAGCTCAGCAATCGCCTAAACCCGAATCCCATTATCACCCGCATCAGCATGGCGACGCTCGGCATCTACGTGATCCATCCGCTGGTCCAGCTTTACTTGAATAAATTCTTCGGAATAAATGAAACGATGATCCACCCGGCATTTGGCATTCCTGTATCGTGGATCCTCATTTTCCTGATTTCATTTGGCGTCATTTTGGTGCTGCAGAAGATTCCAGTCGTGAAGAATATTGTGCCATAAATGGCCTTTAGAAAACCCGTCTCTATTCTGGAGACGGGTTTTACATTTGAAATATAATCACAAGTCCCAGGAATAATTTTATGAGTAGTCCATAACTCCTCATAAGAGTGGATGGGAAACATACATATACCTATGTAAAAAGAGCTGGAAAAAAGAAGAAATAATCCCATCAGACTAGTTAGAATATTTTAATAATATGGTAAATTTGAGATGTCGCTAAATTTAATTTAGCAAACACATGATCATAAGGGGGAAAACAATTGAGTAATTTACGCAATCTTGTCATCACGGCACTTGTGGTTTTGTTGACGTTCAGCTCGGTGGCCTTCGGGTTCACGGGAGCATCCGCTGCACCGAACACTTCGGCCGCAGGGGTTGCGAAACAGGTGAACCAGAAGCCGGCTGTTAAATTGCCGGACAAACTGGCAAACCCGGAAGATCCGAAAAAGCAGGTCCGCATCATTGTCGAGCTCCAAAAAGAGCCGGCAATTGAAAATGCGACTCGCAAAGGGGTTCTTTATAAGAGCTTGCCGGATTCCACAAAAGACAGTTTGGAATCAGCAGTGGTCACTGACCAAAACACGGTCAAATCAAAAATCAAAACAGCAGCACCCGGCATTACATATCTCGAAAACTTTACCACGGTATTCAACGGCTTTTCAGCGAACGTACCTGCTGGACAAGTCGAGAAAATTGCTGCACAAGCAGGCGTAAAAGCAGTTTATGAAGCAACCGAATACGAGCGTCCGGCGATCAAACCGGAAATGAAGTATTCGAAAGCATTGGTCCAGGCACAGCAGGTCTGGAATGACTACGGTTACAAAGGCGAAGGAATGGTTGTCGGCGTTATCGATACCGGCATCGACCCATCGCATAAAGATATGGTGTTGACTGACAACGCAACGGGTGAAATCACCAAAGCGGAAGTCGACGCATTGCGTTCAGACAAATCATTGGAAGCAGGGAAATACTACACAGCAAAAGTGCCATTCGGCTACAACTATATGGACGGCAACGATACGATTCTTGACCTAGGGCCGGAAGCTTCGATGCACGGCATGCACGTTGCCGGTACAGTCGGCGCGAACGGCAACGAAGAAAACGGCGGGATCCAAGGCGTTGCACCGGAAGCACAGCTTCTGGCATTGAAAGTATTCGGCAACGATCCGCTGTACCCGTCCACTTACGGCGATATCTACATTAAAGCTATCGATGATTCAATTAAATTAGGGGCAGACGTCATCAACATGTCTCTTGGTTCTACTGCAGGTTTCGTGGATTCTACAAATCCTGAACAGCAAGCAGTTGAACGTGCAACAAACAACGGTATTTTAGTATCGATTTCTGCAGGGAACTCGGATATGTTCGGATCTGGTTTCTTCTATCCATATGCAGAAAATCAGGATTATGGATTAACCGGTTCACCGAGTGTTTCTTACGACTCTTTCGGTGTCGCTTCATTTGAAAATGATGTAATTACGGCACTTAGCTTCGGCTACCAATTCGGCGGTGCTGAAGCAGGACGCGCATTGTATTTATTAGCGAACGATAAAGATCCGCGCGATCTGCCGGAAGAAAATTATGAAGTGGTCGATGCAGGTCTTGGTTTGCCAGCTGATTTTGAAGGCAAAGACTTCACCGGCAAATTCGCATTGATTTCACGCGGTGAAATCAGCTTTGTCGAAAAAGGCCAGGCGGCACAGGCAGCGGGCGCAATCGGCGTTATCATTTACAACAACACATCAGGCACGATCAATATGGCATCAGATCCATCAATCACGATTCCATTCATGTCAACGGTTCAAGACGCAGGCTTAGCGATGAAAAATGCGCTTGCTTCCGGACAAACCGTAACGGTTTCATTTGATGGACAGTATTTGGAAACGCAAAATCCGGCAGCCGGCCAAATGAGTGATTTCACTTCATGGGGACCAACGCCAAACCTTGACTTCAAACCGGAAATCACAGCGCCAGGCGGCAATATCTTCTCGACGCTGAACGACGATGAATACGGTTTGATGAGCGGAACTTCAATGGCAGCGCCACATGTGGCAGGCGGAACGGCATTAGTGTTCCAGCGCATTGAAGAACTTGGCTTACAAGGGAAAGACCGCGTACAATTCGCGAAGAACATCATGATGAATACAGCAAACCCAGTGGAATTCGCTGATGGCCAGTTTGTATCGCCTCGCCGCCAAGGTGCAGGATTGATGCAATTGCACGATGCGCTTTCAACTGACGTAACGGTCGTGAACAAAGCGACAAACGAAGGAAAAGTGGCATTAAAAGAAATCAAGAACAACCAATATTCATTCACATTGACAGCGCAGAACTATTCGGATGAAGCTGCGGAATTCGCAGTGGATGTCAATGTGCAAGTGGATGCAACAACGGACGGCGGCGGTGTCCTAGTGACGGCTCCGAACGAAATCGGTTCGGTGAATGTTTCTGACGACGTAACGATCGCAGCTCCGGCAACTGTAACAGTTCCGGCAAATCAAACAGTCGACATCCCGGTAACGGTTGACGTTTCAGCGATCGACGCTGAACTGGATGCAAGCTTCACAAACGGCTATTTCGTTGACGGTTTTGTAACATTGACGGATGCAAACGAAGAAGTGACAGGCAACACGGAATTGGTCGTTCCATATTTCGGCTTTAACGGCGAATGGGACGATGCCAGCATTTTCGATGATTTTGCTTGGGATCCAATGACGTATTACGGACAGACGATGCTTGCAGACGATAAAGGATTCATCCTGAACGGCGGCACGCATATCGAAGGATTCGATCCAACGAAATTTGCGTTCTCACCAAACGGTGATGGTCTGCAAGATGGCGTCATTCCAGTATTCTCGCTTATGCGGAATGTGAAACAGTTTGAACTGAATGTACTCGATGCAAATGGCAAGAAATTGCGGACGATCCGCACCGAAAAAGAATTGGTTAAAAACTACGACAGCACAGAACCTTTCATCTTCTCACCTAATTTCACGTGGGATGGAAAAGCGCTTGGAAAAGTGGTAGCAGACGGCAATTACAAATTGCAGCTACGTGCCGTAATCGATTACCCGAACGCTGAATGGCAGTCGATCGAATTCCCGGTTATCGTGGATACGAAAGCGCCAACAGCAAAAGCATCATTCGATCCAAAAACGAAAAAAGTGATCGTCAACAACTTTACAGACAACACGGGCCCAGACCGCTGGGAAGTCTTCTTGAACGGCAAGGAATTGACGGAAGACGAGTCAACGCCGGCTGATGAATCATTGGCACCGACAACAACAGACTATACAGTTACGGCAGAGTTGAACAAAGACGACAAATTGACAGCAGTGTTCTACGACGTCGCTGGCAATAAAACCGAAGTGGAATTGCCGGTTACCGGCTCTGAAGATAAAGAACCGGTTATCTTCATCGACTCACCGGGAGTTCTTTCAACGCATGATAAAAACGAAGTAACAGTAAAAGGCCGCGTAGAAGATGATTCAAATATCACATCAGTAACGGTGAACGGCGAGCCGGCAAAAGAATTCGACGGCACAAACTTCACACATACATTGACATTTGAAGACGGTTCGCAATACGTTACAGTGAAAGCGGTAGACGAATTCGGCAACGAAATGGAAATCCGCCGCCAAATCCTGGTTGATACAAAAGCAGCTACGATCACATTGGTAGATGCTCCGAAAACAGTCGACCTGGATACAGATGAAGTGGAAATTACATTCAACGTCAAAGACAATTTCGATCAAATCCGCGTTTACTTGTATGACAGCGAAATTTTTGCGAATGAAATGTCCACTTATAGCGGCAAGAGTTTTGACCAAAACATCAAAACGACTGTGCCGGTGCTTGAAGAAGGCGTCAACGAATACAAATTGGTAGTTGTCGATTTGACTGGTCACCGCACCGAGTTGGACTTCACGATCACAAAACAAGCAGCGCCAGCTCCGGAAGACGGCACAGTGTTGAAAGTGAAAAAAGACAGCTATTCATTGAATGTCGGCGATAAAGAAAAAGTATCGGTGACAGAAGAAACGACTTTGCCAAACGGCAAAAAGAAAACAAAAGACGTAACGAAAAAAGCTTCTTATAAAGTAGCGGATTCGTCCATCGTAAGCGTGAAAAATGGCGAAATCACTGCGAAAAAAGAAGGCAAGACAACCATCACGATTACTCACGGCAACGATACAGTCGTTGTGAATGTGACAGTAGCTGATCCGAAGCCAGTAACAACGCTGGAAGTGGATAAAGCGAACATGTCATTAAAAGAAGGCAAGAAAGAAAAAATCAAAGTGACGCAAACGACGGTTAAAGGCAAAGCCAAACCGGTCAAAGAAGACGTCACGAAAAAAGCGAAATTCACCGTCAAAGACAGCAAAATTGCTGAAGTGAAAAACGGCCAAGTGACAGCCAAGAAAAAAGGCTCCACAACGATCACCGTTTCTTACGGCGGCAATGAAACCACGATCAAATTGACAGTGAAATAAGAAGGAAAGCCCGGAGCAACGGATGTTGCTCCGGGTTTTTTGCTGTTTGGAGAAGAAGATTTTTAGCTGGAATGGTTGTGGTGGGGAAACTCACCGTCGTTTGCGAGCAACTCACCTTCGATTAAGGGAAACTCGGGAGCATTTGAGGGAAACTTAAGCACGTTATCGAGCAACTCAAAAGTTCCGGCTGTTAACTAACGGTCAAAAGCAAAATTAGCCCACTTTCCGCTTGCAGCGAAAAGTGAAAGTTCAAAGGAAAGCTGTGAAGAGGAGGGGCTTTGGGGAAACTGACCGTCAATTGCGAGCAACTCACCTTCGATTGAGGGAAACTCGAGAGCAAAAAGGGGAAACTCAAACGAATTTGCGAGCAACCCAAAGCACTGAACCTCTTCAACTTTTCAATTCCACAAAAGTTTCTTATACTGAATCCAAACACTAGCGAAATCTCGATAAGAAAGGATGATCAGCAATGACAATTCCAGAATATGAATTCCTATCAAGGTTTTCAGGACCAGCGAGACGCGCATTAGAAAGTCACGGCATCACTACAGCTGAAGAATTATCGGCCTTCACAGAAAAAGAAGTGCTGCAATTTCACGGTATGGGGCCGGCTTCATTGCCAAAGCTTCGAGAGGCACTAGAAGAAAAAGGGTTAACTTTTAGAAATCAAGAATAGGAAATAATTACCGAAAAGATTCAAGCTTTCAGCTTGAGTCTTTTTTTGTTTGTTTTTAAGGACTAAAGTACTTGTCTGAAAATAATTTGTAAATTTTTAAAATAAAACTTGGGATTTTAGAATCATATGATATTATAAAATTATCTAATTATTCAGATAATAATGATAGAACGGAAGGAGTTATGTCTCATGAAGAAACTTTTGCATGTGAAATTCTTCAGCAGCTTCCTGTCCCTCGCCCTGGTTCTCTCATTGCTCATGCCCTTTGATACTGCAGAGGCTGCTGCGGAAAAAAACCCGTATAGCAAAACAGCCCACACTGCAGGAAATCTTCAAGCTAAGGCCGCCATTGCAGAACAGCTTCAATTGTCAAAAAGCGCATCAAAGTTACATAAAGATCTACAAGATCTTTCCGGCAGCCAAGAAGTGCCGGTCATTATCCATCTATCGGAAAAACCGGTAGCATTGCAAAAAGGAATAACGGAGTCTGCTGGACAAGCATTCACGGCTTCGCTCGAAAATTCGGCGGAAGTGAAAGTCGCGAGCCAGCAAAGATCGGCCAAAGAAGAAATGGCTAGCGATCAGATTTCATTCGAAGTTGGCTTTAGCTACAAAACAGTGTTCAACGGCTTTTCGGCAACGGTCAAAGCCGATGACTTGGACAAATTGATGGGAATCGATGGCATAACATTAGTGGAGCCGGATGTCACGGTACGAGCCGCTTCGGTAAAAGCGGGCAGCGCGGAAGTCAAGCCGGCGATGAATATCAGCGCACCGTTTCTCGGAATTGAGAAATTATGGGCGGAAGGCATTGACGGCAAAGGCATTAGCGTTGCAGTCATTGATACGGGAATTGATGCCGACCATCCCGAATTCAAAGGAATTTACAAAGGCGGCAAAAATTTCGTCAAGCATTCCTCGATTTATACCCGGCCACGTGCAGCAAATGATGCTTCTGAAACGCGCCCATCAGAACGTCCAGGCAACTTGCCGGAGTTTGATGAAAGCGGCGATCCGTTCTATACATCACACGGTACGCATGTGGCAGGGATCATTGCTGCAAACGGAGCCAATAAATACAAGGTGAAAGGCGTTGCGCCAAAAGTGGATCTTTACGCATACCGGGTCCTTGGGGCATACGGCAGCGGCTTGAATTCAAGCATCGTCGCAGCTATCGAAGAAGCGGTCAAACAGGATATGGATGTCATCAACCTATCGCTTGGAGGCGGCACGAATTCCGAAACGGATGCAGGTTCTTTTGCCATCAATAATGCGATGCTAGCCGGGACTGTCGCAGTTTCCGCGACAGGTAATTTCGGTCCGGACCGGGGGACGATCGGCACACCGTCTACCGCGCGCCTCGGGATTGCAGTCGGAAATACGACAGCGCCAGAATCGGTTTACAGCGGAAAAGTGACAGTCAAAGCTGGGCTGTTCAATTACGCGAAAGTGAATAAACTGATGCTTAAAACTTTCAATACGGACCCGGCCAAGCAATTGGCGGGAAGCTATGGAATTGTTTCCATTCCTGGATTCGGCAAAGAGAACAACTTTAATGGACTGAACGTGAAAGGCAAAGTGGCGCTCATCTCGAGAGGTGAAATCCCGTTTGTCGAAAAAGTTGAAAATGCCAAAAAGGCAGGTGCAGCAGCGGTTCTCATCTATAACAATAGCAGCCTTTCAGAGCCGGCTGGCGCATCTCTCGGCGAAGGGCTTGATGCTCTTCCGACTTTCGATTTATCGAAAGGAGACGGGGAAGCGATCAAAATCATGATTTCGCAAAATACAGGGAGTGTTTCATTCAGCGAATTTACTGAAACGGTCTTAAAAGGCGATGACATCAACGACACCAGCTCACGCGGACCGAGTACGCCGAATTACGACATCAAACCGGATGTCATGGCACCCGGCACCAATATCATGTCGACGCTGCCGATGTATAAAGCCGACAACCCGAAAGTGAGCTACGATCTTGCTTATGGCAATGAAACCGGAACTTCCATGGCCGCACCGCATATTGCTGGAATTGCCGCTCTTTTATTGCAAAAGCATCCTGATTGGTCACCGTTTGATGTAAAAGTGGCGTTATCCAATACGGCTAAAATTTTGGATACGAAAAAATACGATGTATTTGCCCAAGGGGCCGGACGGGTCGATCCATACGAAGCGCTCCATCCCGACATCTTAGCTTATGCCGAAGATGAAGCGATCCTCGATGAAAGCGGCAAACGCGTGCCGAATGTCAAAGGCACCGTCACATTCGGCTCATTGAATCCGGGAGCTGGCAATATTGCCATTACCAAGGAAATCAAAATAAAAGATATGGATGGAGGCGGTGGGAACTATACCGTTTCAGTAGATACGCTGAAGACGTTTGCGGATGCCAAAGTCACTGTCGACAAATCTTCATTTGCCTTAAACGGTGAGCAACGGATTAAAGTGACTTTGACAGCATCTCAAAATGCGAACTTTCAATTGGGAGATGAAACACAGGGTTATATCCACATCAAATCAGAGTCCGGGAAATCCAAGGAAATTTCGTTGCCGTTCGCCGCAGATTTTGGAGGCGCGCCGACAGAAGTGAAAGATTTCAAAATGACGGAAACCGATCTTTCATTTAATGGCGACGGCATCAACGATAAAGCGGAACTGAGTTTTGCTTTGACGGAAGATGTCAAAACAAACTTCATCCAGTTGTGGAACATCATGGATCCGGCAGCGGGCGTTGAAGGCGACGGCTATATCGGCTATTTGTACGCAGCGACTACACTTTCAGCCGGCTCTTACCGAATGGACATTGACGGCAACTATATCCCAGGCAGCGGCCCGGAAGAAAAGCCGATTCCGGACGGTTTGTATACGATCGATTATACGGGGCTGACCGTGTCCGGTAATCCGCCAGTCGTCAGTGCTTCGCTTGGTCCGGTCATCGTCAAATCGACCGTGCCGAAAATTTCCGGCTCTCTGAGCGGAGGCAAGGCAAGCGGCAAAATCACTGACAAATACATCGACTATTATAAAGAATTGACAAAGTACGGAACGGCTTTTGACCTCAATGAAAAACTGAAAGCTTCCTATACGGTGACGTCTGGCGGCAAAGAAGGAGCAGCGGTGCCGATCAAGCTTTCAACGGATGGTACGTTCTCTTTCGCTGTCACTGCCGGCGAAAAAGATGAAATCACAGTCCGGGTTGAAGATGCGGCGGGGAATAGCGGCAAGCAAGTGATTTCCGGAAAAGGCGCTGCCAGTCCTAGCGGATTCAATGACACCCAAAACCACTGGGCCCGCACACAAATTGAAGCGTTGGCAAACCGCGGCATCATCGCCGGGAAAACAGCGACTACGTTCGAACCGGAAAGCAAATTGACCCGGGCGGAATTCGCCGTGCTTCTTGCCCGTTCTCTTGAATTACCGTTGCAAGAATATCAAGGGACATTTAAAGACGTAGGTTCAAGTAAAGCATGGGCATATCCAGGAATCGAGGCTGCGGCCCGTGCCGGAATTGTCGCAGGGAAAACAGACGGCAGCTACGCACCGGATGCACCGATTACTCGGGAAGAAATGGCCGTCATGGCAATCCGGGCAGTCGAGTTCCAGAATCCTTCTTTATTGAAAAACTTAGGAAAGCCGCATCAATTTTCGGATGCAAACCGAATCGGCGGCTATGCGAAAGATGCCGTATCAAAAGCGTATGCGCTGGGCATCATTACAGGCCGTGCCGGCAATAAATTCGATCCGAAAGCAAACACGACACGCGCTGAAACAGCCGTCATCCTGCACCGTGCGCTTGGCAAAATGAATTTGTTGAAATAGAAGTTTGTGGAGAGGCCCTTCGTTACTAATAAAGCGTGTGATTACACTATTGCTCCCGCATCGCTGCGCTAGCTTCGTCGCAAAAAGGGTTGTCCCAAATTACTTTTGGGACAACCCTTTTTCATTTTGTTTTTAGGGATAAACTCAGCCAAGTTCAAAACCCTAAATGGATGCCTTCCACTAGAAGCGGAAAGCGAAAGGGCAAAAAAAGGGGGCGAAAATTCATTTGCGAGCAACTCAATCGGTTTTAAGAGGAACTCACATCGCATTTGGGGAAACTCAGCGAACTTTAAGAGCAACTCACCAAATAGCACACAAAAAAAGAACCTTCTCAAAAAGAGAAGGCTCCGATCTTAAACAATTATTTCACGCTTGAAAGTTCACTTACTGTTTCGCCTTTAGCATCCAATGCTTTGACTGATCCGTATCCTTCAACCATGTAATACTTTTCGCCGCTTTCAATAGTAATTTCGACAGCGTTGGTGAATTTCTTATACGGTGTGTTGACGGTTTTATTAACACCAGTGATGGTCGAAATATAGCGCTCGCCTAAACCATTTTCAAAAGTTTTGCCGACTTGGATCGGGTAAACAATCTCTGTTTCAGCTTCAGAGTATGGCAAGCCATAAATCAGCGCATCTTTTGTTTCGTTCTCCACTAACAGTGTAGTAGCTGAATTCCAATCGGTTCTTGTCACCCACATAAAACCAAAGTCATTGCCCTCGATTACAGGAACTTCTTCAAATTTCAAAGTAGCCGTGCCTTGCTTGGTTGAGTAGCTGTATATTTTAGTTTTGTCTCTCAAGTATGAGTTTGCCATATGCGTATCGTTCTTGAATTTCGGCTCAAGGACGCGAGACATGAAAGCAGCAAGCTGGCCACGCGTAATCGCTTGGTTCGGACGGAATGTATTATCCGAATAACCAGCAGTGATATTGCCGCTCACCATGGTAGCAATCGCATTATACGATTTCATATTTGGGGATACATCGCTGAATGGCGCCCCAACGCCATTAAAGATATTGAATGTGCGGTCCAAGATGATGGCCATGTCGCCACGCGTGATCGGTGCGTAAGGCTTGAATGTGCCATCCGGGTAACCGCTGATATAGCCGGCTTTTGCCGCTTCAGCGATATAGCCGCTTGCTTTTTGGGACTTCGAAACATCTTTAAAATTAGTAGAAGTTTGCGTCCCTTTAAAGTTTTTCAATTTGCCGATCATGATAGCTGCTTCTGCGCGCGTCACGATCTTGTCAGGTTTGATAGTGCCATCCTCGTAGCCGGAAATGACGCCTTTATTCACCAAATAGGTCATTTCATCATAAAAACCGTGGCTTGTGGGCAAATCTGTCGCCGCCTGTACTGGCGAGACAAGTAGGGTAAGTGCGAGTGCTGCTGCTGAGATCATCGAAAATTTCTTCAAAGAATCGTTCCCTTCAATAATTTATTTGATGTTTATTTTACATCCACTAATTCATAAAGCGTATCGCCGTCGTAATGGACGGTTTTAATCAACCCATAGCCTTCTGCCATGTAGTATTTATAGCTTTTACCATCCCATTCAGGATCCAAAACGGAAACTTCGACAGCGTTGGTGAACGTTTTAAAAGGAGTCGTCACTTTTACATTCACGCCGGTAATTTTGAATGGCGGTAAATCGGTGTCGCCGCTATCGAAAGTTTTGCCTTTTGTGATCGGGTAGACCAGGCTAGCTGTAAATCCATCTTCCGGGAAGCCGGTAATGTACATTTCACGATTTTCGTATTCCCCGTAGAAATAATCTTCGCTGTCTTCTTTATAATCTACCAACCAGAAGAAGCCAAGCGGCTCGTCGAAGTATTTCGCGCTGTCCACATATTTTTCAGTTGACACTTCGCCCGTGATTTCACGGTACGTATACGTTTTTGTTTTATCTTTCAAATACGAATGCGCCATATGCGTGTCGTTCTTGAATTTCGGCTCAAGCCCGCGAGCTAGGAAAGCGGAGAATTGTGCACGAGTTGTTGCGTTATTCGGTTTGAACGTGAAATCTTTGTAGCCCGCTGCGATGTTTGCGCTGACTACTTCGCCAATGGCATCAAAAGCACGCATATTCGGCGACACATCTTTGAATTCTTCAATGCCTTCCATCGCCATCGGGAAGACGCGTGAAAGGATGATGGCCATATCGCCGCGTGTAATCGCTGCATTCGGCTTGAATGTGCCATCCGGATAACCCGTGATATAGCCAGCTTTTTCAGCAGCTGCAATATAGCCGCTCGCTTTTTGGCCTTGCGTCACATCTTTGAATTTCGTTGCACTTTGCGTTCCGTTAAAACCTTTCAGCTTGCCGATCATGATGGCAGCTTCTGCACGGCTGACGGTTTTATCCGGTTTCACCGTGCCGTCTTCAAATCCGGAGACGACTCCTTTATTGATCAAATACGTCATCTCGTCGTAGAAACCGTGGCTCTTCGGTAAATCGGTTGCTGCGAATGCGGGTGATGCAAGTAAGCTGATTGCTAATACGGCACCTGTGATTAATGGAAACTTTTTCAAAACGACACCCCTCAAATAGAATTGTTTACTTCCGTGTATAAAAGACAGGCCAGCAATCGTCATATTCCTGTTTTTTCCTAATTACTGTGTTTGAAACCATTTCATGGAATAAAGTCATTTCGTAACATTTATGTAATAATACTGTAACAAACATTCCAGAATTAGTAAGTAGGTCTTTTTATGCAAATATTTCTAGCCAGCGTGCCCTTCCTCCTACTAGACGCTTAGAAATCGAAAAAGTCTCGAAATTTCTAAATTAAATTTAAATTAACTGCAAATTCTTTATAAATTTTATGTAAACGTATTCAATTGTTTTATTATTAGGCATATAATAAAAAAGCTAGACTATTCAATAATAGGGAGATGGGAAAATGGCAATCGGTAAAAAAGCGGCAATGGCTTTAGCGGCATTTGTTTTAGCGACGAGCGCAGTGGCAACAACGGCACCAGCTCAAGCTGCAACAAAAGAAGTGACGCGCGGAGAGTACATCAAACAATTGGTGACGGCTCTTGATGTGAAGCTAGGAGATGGCTCGACAATCGCTTTTAAAGACGTGGATGCTAAACTTGCACCTTACGTGGAAGCAGCTTTCAATTTGGGATTAACAAGCGGCAAGACAAAGACAACGTTCGCGCCCAATGAAAAACTATCACGTGAGCAAGGATTCTCAATCGCTGCACGTGCAGTCGATTCTGGGAAAGAATACCCGAGTTCATTATTGAAGCCGTTCAAAGACAACCGCTACTTAAGCAAAAGCTTGACGCCTGATTTATCAGAAGCTGTCGGCATCGGATTGCTGAAAGGCTATAGCGATGGCACGGTGAAACCGGCAAAAGGAATTGCGCCGAAAGAAATGAGCGCAATCATCAAGCGTTTATTGAAAGAATACCAGCCAGTAAATGCTGAAGACGTATCGCTCCGCATTCTTGGAACGTCCGATCTTCATACGAATTTCGTCAACTACGATTATTACCAAGATAAAGTATCGAACAGCTTAGGGCTTGCGAAAACAGGCGTCTTGATCGAAGAAGCACGTGCGCAAAACCCGAACAGCCTTCTATTTGATAACGGCGACTTGATCCAAGGAACGCCATTCGGCGGCTATAAAGTGACGGTTGACCGCCTCGAAGACGGTGAACTTCACCCAGCTTACGCGGCGCTTGAGTCATTGGATTTTGATGCATCGACTCTAGGGAACCACGAATTCAACTTCGGCCTCGATTATTTGGACGAAGCACTTGATGATGCACCGTTCCCGGTATTGAATGCAAACGTCTACGATGCAGCAACAAAAGAAAACAAATACAAGCCATATGAAATCATCGACAAAGAAGTGGTTGATGGCAATGGCGACAAACACACGATCAAAGTCGGCGTCATCGGCGTCGTTGCACCGCATATCATGAAATGGGACCGCGCGAACCTTGAAGGCAAAGTCATCGCTGAAGATGCGGTCGAATCTGTAGAAAAATTCCTTCCTGAAGTCGAAAAAGCGGGCGCAGATGTGGTCGTTGTTCTTTCTCACTCAGGGATGGGCGATGAAAAACACGATGTCGGCGAAGAAGACATCACGTACCAGCTTTCTGAAATTGACGGCATCGACGCCATTATTACAGGACATAACCACGATCTATTCCCTGGATCTTACGGCGATTTGAAAAACGTTAACCAAGAGCAAGGCACGATCAATGGTACGCCAATCGTAATGCCAGGGAAATTCGGCAGCCACTTGGGCGTCATCGATTTGAAACTTTCGCCTAAAGGGGAAGAGTGGGAAATCGTTTCTGAAAAAGCGGCACTTCGCGCAATCGATTCAACAAACGATAAAGTTTCAGAAGAAGTCATTAAAGCGGTCAAAGAAACACATGAAGGCACAATCGAATATGTTCGCAGCCCAGTCGGCAAAACGACAGCTCCGATCAACAGCTATTTCTCTCAAGTAACAGATGATCCATCGATCCAAATCGTCAACAATGCACAAAAATGGTACGTAGAGAAGAAAGTGGCCGGCACAGCAAACGCTGACCTTCCAATCCTTTCGGCTGCAGCACCGTTCAAAGCAGGCGGACGAAACGGTTCGGATTACTACACAGAAATCAACACGGGCGAAATCGCAATTAAAAACGTTGCAGACCTTTACGTCTTCGACAACACCATCTTCACATTGAAATTGACGGGAGCTGACTTGACTGAATGGCTGGAAATGTCAGCAGGCCAATTCAAGCAAATCAACCCAACAGCAACAGGCGAGCAGCAATTGATCAACCCGGATTACCGCACGTACAACTTTGACGTAATCGACGGCGTCACTTACGACATCGACGTAACGCAGCCAGCGAAATACGACGCGGACGGCAAATTGATCAACGAAAAAGCAAGCCGCATCAAAAACCTGCAGTATGATGGAAAAGCAGTAACAGCGACTCAAGAATTCTTGGTCGTAACGAACAACTACCGCGCAAGCGGCAACTTCCCAGGCGTGACAAAAGCGAGTGAGAAAGTCGACTACGCTTACGAAAACCGCCAAGTCATCATGGACTATATGGTCGAAGTCGGCACAATCGATCCATCGGCTGACAGCAACTGGTCATTCGCACCAATCGCTGGCAACCCGAATGTTGTCTTCGAAACATCTGGCAAAGGCCAAAAACTAGTGCCAGCAGACAGCGGCATCAAATACCTTGGTGCAGCAGCAGACGGCTTCGCGAAGTACAGCATCGAAATGAAATAAGAAATTGTAAGCGGGAGAGCCCTTCACCATTTGGTGGAGGGCTTTTTTGGTTTGTGGGTGAGGGGGAGGTGAGGGTTGATTTCGTAGGGGTTAGGGGTGATTTCATAGGTGAGTGGGGTGATTTCGTATGCGCAAAAGGTGATTTCGAAGCTGATGAGGGTAATTTCACATGTAGGGAGAAATCAAGTGCATAAATGGATGCGTTTCGCTTATAGCGAACCGCGAGTAAGGAGGCATTCGCCAGCGAATGCCTGATTTGGAGGGGAGAGTTGGCTTCGATGAGGGATGGGGTGATTTCATGAGCGAGTGGGGTGATTTCGCATGTGCAAATGGTGATTTCGAAGCAGATGAGGGTAATTTCACACGCAGGGTGAGATCAAGTGCATAAATGGATGCGTTTCGCTTATAGCGAACCGCGAGGAAGGAGGCATTCGCCAGCGAATGCCTGATTTGGAGGGGAGAGTCGGTTTCGATGAGGAAAGGGGTGATTTCATGGGCGAGTGTGGTGATTTCGCATGCGCAAAGGGTCATTTCGAAGCAGATTAGGGTAATTTCACACTCGAAACCAATAAAAAAAGCTGACCTCTCTAAAAGGTCAGCTCACGAAATCATTTATAATAGTAGAATTGCCCTTTTTCACGCACACGTTTCAATTCTGCACGCATCAAAATATGACGGGCAGCATTTTTATTGTGCAGCATCAAAAAATCCTGGCACTGACGATTGGAGATTGTGGGAGATGCGAGAGCGAACCAATCATCCAGCGCATGACGAAAGCCATCTGTTATCTTCGCTTGGCAGATGGAACAATGATAGGTTCGTGAACTATGTCGATTGCTCAAAGCCCCGCATTGCCGGCAAAGAATGCCTTTCTTTAATTCGGCTGGCAGGTATTTAAATGTCTGGGGGTAGTTTTTCTTGTTGAAGGGTGAGTGTTGTTTGATAAGCAGTTCGCCGATGCGAAGAAGTTCTTCGTTTGGAAGCGGCTGTCCGGTCCGGGGGAGGGTGAAGATGAACCGATTTAAGGAATGGCCATAAATGATAGGAACTGTGTTGGGAATATTTTCGACTAATGTTGTCGGATAAGGCAGGACAATGGCTGCAAACACAGGAAGTGAAATTCCCATTTCTTCAAATAAAATCAGCAGTTCTTCACGCACGTTCCAGACTTGCGTCACAGGGGAGCGGTAGCCGAATTCTTGGCCCTGCTTTGTAATTTGCCGCATATGCATACTTTCTTCATCAAATACTAAAGTGCCGGAGTAATTCTTCACTTCTAGAATCACTGCAAAATAAGGCGTCAATACAATGGTATCCATCTGGCAATAAGCTTCCTTTAATTGAAGATCTCCAATATAAAGACATTCCTTCCATCGCGTCCGCTTCAATAGCCGATCAACTTCGATCTCACCGCCATATCCAGCTTTTATCATGTAATGGGTCTTCTCAACATCGGGCCAACTTTTATGGGAATGAGGGAGGCGATGCATTAATCTGGGCAATAGCTCCAACTCGATTGGCGGCACTCTTTCTTTTATGAACATAACATTCCTCCTTTTCTACTGAAGTATACCAATTCAGAAACGAAAACGACATCTGATTTTAGACAAATCTGAAAAAATATAGAGTGAATAAAATAGTAAGGGTGATTTCAAAAGACATTGGGGTAATTTCAAGCGGAGATAGGGTAATTTCGCAAAGGAACCCTCCTCCTACACTTTTCGTCTACTAAAAACACACCTTATGTAATCTATTCATGGTACTATTTTCCATGTATAATGGCCTGTATCAAAGGAAACTAATGCATTCGCATAAAATCATTCTAAATTAGTAGGAGGAACCACTATGTACTGTTCGAATTGCGGACATAAGAATAAGGAAGGCGCTCGCTTTTGTTCAAGCTGCGGCGAACCGCTGGAAGAAAGACGCTCGAAGAAACCGAAGAAGAAAAAGGGCTTGTATGTCGGCATCGCTGCGGCAGTCTTGCTGGCAGGAGGCATCGGAGCGGCGCAATTGTTCGGCGACGATGACGATGAACGGAAGCGGACAGAGCAACAGACAGAAGAAACAGCTGACGTCACCGAAGAGGAAACGCCGGAACCGGAAGAGCCAAAAGAAGAAGAGACAACAGAGCCATCTGCTGGTGAAGTGACGAAAGTCGAAACGATTCAGCCGCCTGCGGAACAGCAAGAGTTATCCGAACCGAAGACGCGTGAAAAAACGGCCATTATCAAAGAAACGCAGCAAAAAGTTTATACGATTAAAACGGAAAATGGCTACGGATCCGGCTTCTCGTTCAATGATAGCGGAACGGTCGTCACCAATGCCCATGTAGTCGCTGGCTTCACAGATGTCATGGTCCGGAATATCAATGGGCAGGAACAGCCCGGGAAAGTCATCGGCATTTCCGATAAATACGACGTTGCACTGATTAAAGTCGACGCGTACGAAGGCATTGCACCGCTTGAAATTGAAATGAACCCGACTGATGTCGGCACCGAAGTCATCGCACTCGGCAGCCCGTCCGGTTTTGAAAACACCGCATCGATCGGCTATTTGACAGGAATCGACCGCGATTTCGAGCAGGACTTCCTTTATGAAGACATTTACCAGATCGATGCTCAGATTGCACCGGGTTCAAGCGGCGGCCCGTTAATCGATGCAAAAACGGGCAAAGTCATCGGCATCAACTCATTGCTGTTTATGGACGGAAGCGAAATCGGCTTCTCGATTCCGATGCATTCGATGGTTGATCTTGTCACAGGATGGGCAAATAGCCCGATGACGGCGGACCAAGTCGCAGCCATGTTCCCAGCTTATGACGACTTTGAAAATCACGAAGGCGAAGACTACGAATACGATTACGAAAACGAAGGCAATCTCGCGTTTGACGAAGTTTTCCTGAGTGAATTCATCGGCGACTTCCGCTACTATTACGAAATCGCCCTCAACAGCGAAGATTTCTTCTACGTCGAAGACATGCTGCTGTACGACAGCTCAGCCTATATCGGCCTCCGCGATTACATCACGGAAATCACCGGCCAAGGTATGGAATATACATTCACTGACCTGGAAATCACCGGCGTGGAAATAAACGAAGATCACGCACTTGTCCATACCTACGAAGCCTTTGACTTCCTTAATGCGGAAGGGGAGGCAACGAAAGAAGAACGCAATAAAACCTATACCGTCGTAATGGACGATTCCGGCTTTTATTACATCTCGGATATCATTAACCAGTAAATTTCAAATAAACCCATTTTTTCTCAAAAAACTTCCGAATCTCTATAGGCAAAAATTACTGATTAAGCTATAATGAATGTAACTTATAGCCCTCGTAATTTTTAATGTAAGATAAAACACTATAGAGAGTAGGTAAAAAGGTTTATGGAGGAGTTCGAAATGTATCAAACCAAACTTGAAGAACAATTTGGCAAACCCATGAAAGAGATCATTTACGAATACTACATCACGAAAAACTACGGGCCGTCCGTGGGGGCAAAAGAACTCGGAATTCCACGCCGCGTCTTTATCTACTTCCGAAACTACTATAGTCTAAAAGAAGTCAAACATGCGCTGCATGCCGACCAGAACCTTTGCCCGGACAAATGAAAAACGCCATCCACTTTTGAAAGTGGATGGCGTTTTTTTGCTTTTCTTTATTGTCCAGACTCCAGCGCCTAGCTCCTCGGGGTCTTAAGTCAGCCCACTGCGGAAATCAGGATTTCCTGCGTGTTCTGCCTTAAGCCTGTCGGAGCTGGATAGGCGCTTCCGCTTTTCTTATAACCCTGTTGCTTTGCTGATTAAATCACTCTTGCGCTGTTCTTTGCGTGCTTCGTATTCAGAAACTAGGGAATCGGCATGCGATTCAGCCAAGCCGTTCGCTTTCAATTCCTTTTTCATCGATCCAAGCACCGCGTAGAAGACTGTGTCTGTGCGGCCTTCGAGTTCAGAAGCTGCGGACATGTACTTATTATAGAAGTAACCGTAGCTGATCGATTCGCCTTTTGCTTTTTTCGCGTCATACTCGCTCTTGGCGCGGCCAACCAATCCGTTGATGCGTGAATTTGCCTGGTTTTCGATATCCGCTAAACTTGGTTCGTATTTCTGTTTGATCTGTGCGACTGTGACTTTGCCTGATCCAGCATCCGAACCGGAGTTGCTGGAACCTGAATTTCCAGATCCGCCTGCAGATCCTTTGCCGGAGTTAGAAGAACCGGATCCGTTCGATCCTGTATTTCCAGTTGTTGAACCAGAGTTTGATCCAGAACCGCTTGCTTTATCCGAGCTGCCAGAAGTTGTTCCGCCGTTTGAAGTGGATGTGCCGGCTGTACCAGAAGTAGAACCAGTCGATCCACCTTCAGAAGCGCCGCCTTCAGAATTGCTTGAACTTGATCCGTCTGTTGAATTTCCATCCGTTCCAGCAGCCGTTTCAGGTGAAGAGTCTTTCGAACCATCCACTGAACTCCCATCAGAACCTTCTTCTATCACATTTCCATCACCATCGACAATAATCTTAGAACCATCAGGCAATTCTACCTCATAATTCTCTTTTGTAATTTCATCTACCTGTTCGTCCGCTACGTCGTACTCCTTAAATTGGAATAAATACACTAAATAGCCTGCGACACTTAAAAAGATGATCCCCAGTACCAAAACAATCTTTTTCCAATGCTTTTTCATCGTTAAATCCTCCCATACCTCAATAAATAATCTAATCATATTAGCCATAATAATTGCTAATTATATACAAATAACCATCGAATTACTAACTTTTTACATAAATTATTATTGTAGTACCAATATTATTAAGCTACAATTAGACAATACCACAAAATTGAATCAAGAGGTGAGCAAGGTTGAGTAAAAACAAAAACACGAAAATGTTCCTAGCTGGAACTATGGCTTTATCATCAGTTGTTGCAGTAGGAATCCCGGCTGGTACAGCAGATGCTGCAACAGAAGTGCCAACAGATGCACAGATTGCAGCTAAAATTGCAGCTGACTATAAAGCTTTGAATGGAGACCAAAAAGCAATTCTCGAAATTGCACAAAAAGAAGTAGCAAAACAAACTGGAATTTTTATCGATGCGAACTATGCAGATAAACCACAACTAGTTCAAAACTTAAACACTTTAATATCACCTTTATCTTCTACTGAGCAAAACAATGTTGAAGCAGCTGCATTAACAAGAATTACGAATTTCAAAAACAGTGCTCGCTCATACTTAAAAGATGATCTTCAAGTACAAGAAGTATTCGCTTATGCAGAACTAGTTCGTACAAGCTTATACGAAGGAGCACTAAACTCTACAATTAAAGACTTAGATCCGCTATATAGCAAAGCACTAACATTCTTCCAAAATAATGCTGCTCCAGCTTCAATTAAAAATATCGTTGTTAAACCTTCTGCAGGACAGTTAGCAACTATCGTTTCAAACATTGAAAAAGCAGTAGCAGATTTAGATACTCCACCAGTAGTAACACCACCAGGCGGCGGTGGCGGTGGTGTAGTAACTCCACCAACAACACCAACTGAACCACCAACAACAACTCCAGGAGGCGGCATCGAAACTTCTCCGGACACGTTGAAAAACAACCCTGAAGATGTAATTGAAGCAATTAAAAACGCACCTTCTGTAACAGAATTAGCAGTTGACGTAAAACCTGGCGAAGCGGTATCGATTCCGATGACCGTAGCAGCAGCACTTGAAAACAAAAATGCAGATGCAGTAATCGTCATTGCTTCTACTGAAGCTTCATACGAATTGCCAGTATCCGTAATTGACGCAGCAAAACTTGCGAAAGATTTAGGCGTTGCTTCTTCTGAACTAAGCATCACAGTTGAATTGACAAAAATCGCAAACCAATTGACAAAAGAAAACTCAATCGGCTTCGCAATCGAATTTAGCATCAAAGCAGTAGCTCCAGACGGTAAATCTATTGACATTACATACTTGGGTTACCCAGTATTGCGTTCAATCGAAACTCCGACGGCACTTAACGCAGCGACTTCAGTCGGCGTACGGGTAAACCAAGACGGTTCATTTACAGCAGTTCCAACATACATTGATGGAAAAACAGCAAACTTGTACTTCTCGGCAAACTCAGCTTACACAGTGATCCAAAACGCAAAAACATTCAAAGACATCGATAACCGCGGCTACTGGGCTGAGGAATACATCGAGAAATTGGCTTCGAAAATGATCGTTTCGGGTAAATCAGCTGATAGCTTCTCGCCATCGACTTCAATCACTCGCGGTGAATTCGCTGCAGTACTTGCTCGTGGCCTTGGTTTAGTTGCTGAAGACGTGAACGCAGCAGACTTCACGGACGTATCACCAACTCAAGCGGTTAACCGCAACGGAGAAATCGCAGCAGTTGTTGAAGCGGGGAATCGTTTCAGGTTACGGCAACGGAAAATTCGGTCCGTACAACGAAATCACACGCAACGAAGCAGCAATCATGATCAGCAAAGCAATGGACTATATCGGGTCTAAAGATGTAAAATTAGATACGACGAAGAAAGTTTCAAGCTTCGCGGATTACCGTTACATTTCGCCTGCATCGCGTCCGCATGTTGAGCGCGTACTTCAAGCGTCTTACCTGTCTGGATTCAAAGACAACACGTTCCGTTCACAAAATGAAACAACACGTGCAGAAACTTCAAGAATCCTGTATAATTTCCTTAACTCAATTAAATTCATTAACTAATCATATCAATAGGCACTTCTTAACCGGAGTGCCTGTTTTTTAAATAAAACCCGAAAGCCCCTCAACTAAAACCTGCGAAAGGCTTCCACTCAACATTTTTCAAGCAACGGAGGAGAACACCTATGATTGACACGCATTCACACATTTTGGCAGGCCTCGATGACGGCGCTGGAACCATGGAACAGACAAAGCGCCTGCTCGAAAAAGCAGTCGAAGAGCAAATTACCGGCATCATCGCAACGCCGCATGGCCACCATCCGAATTTTAAAACCGATATTGGGGCCATCCAAACTCAACTGGCTGCAGCGAACTCCTATATCGAAGAACAGCAGCTGCCCATCAAAATATACAGCGGACTTGAAAATCGCTTATCTGAACAATTGCCGCAGCGCCTAAAAGACGGCGAAGCATTGCCGCTTGCCGATTCGCAATACGTTTTGCTCGAATTGCCATCATCCGGCATTCCGGCATATACCGTGCCAATCATCCAACAGCTGATCATGGCAAACTATGTACCGATCATTGCACATGCCGAACGCAACCAAGGCATCATCGAAAAGCCTGAACGTTTGCGTAAACTTCTCCTTCACGGAGCAGTCGCACAAGTGACAGCGGGCTCACTCGCAGGAAGCTTCGGCAAAGCCATCCAGAAAACGGCATTGACTTTGCTGGATGCAAACTTGATCCATGTCTACGGTTCCGACGTACATAGCTTGGACAAACGCCCATTCCTATTCAATGAAGGACTCGATTACCTGGAGAAAAAGAATCGCCACGAAATGGTCGACTTGATGCTCGAAAATAACGAGCGCATCCTCCTCAACCGCAACTTAATCGTCTTGGAACCTCAAGACATCCCAAAACCAAAATGGTGGAACGTCTTCGCATAATGCGAAGGCGTTTTTATTTTGCCGGAGGAAGCTGGGGGGAACTCACAGTGATTAGAGGGAAACTCATCTAACTTTGCGAGCAACTCATCAACGTAATAGGGAAACTCCCAACCATTTAAGAGCAACTCGCCCAAAACCTTAAAACCCAATTGGCCAAAACCATGGCTTTTTGCTCCACAAAAAGCGATAAAAGACAAAACCTTGATGAGTGGGGTAATTTCGAAGAGGTTAGGGATGATTTCAAACAAGGCAGGGGTGATTTCGGCAACTAACAGGTTGATGTCATCACTACAAAAAATAAAAGCCACCTGCACCAAAAGGTACAAGCAGCTTCTTAAATTCCTCAAATTACCTACAACTACAACCCAAGTGATGGAGCGCCACGGGGGAGACGCAGCCAGAAGACAAGCGCTCTTTGCTTGGCTTCTAGCGAAAGTCCCCCCTAAGCGGCACGAACGCCTATTAAAACCTCAATCAATCTCCAACCCATCAACCAAAGCTCTTACATCTTCCAAATGTTCCTCAATATTATCTGCTGTCACAAACACCCCAAAATCCTCAGGCACCGCAGCGTCCTCACCTTGCTCCACTCGCTTCGCGATCAAATTGCCGATCTCCGGATAAAAATGATGCCCGTCATAATAATTCGTAATCTCATTCGTCACCGAGTTCGGATACATGAAATTCCACACACCGCCGTAAACTTCAACCAAGTCGCGCAGCCAGACCTCATAGTCATCATACAGATCCGTCGAAACGAGCGACTTGAACAATTCTGTCGAAATCGGTGTCGTATAAACAAGCTTTTCAACTTCAGGCTCCGTATCCCGGACAATCCCCATAATCTCTTTATAGCGAGGATAATACACATAATTTGAACCGTAAAAGGTCTTCTCAAACGTAGCAATCTTATCGGCTGTATCCGCCGCCGTCTCTTCAGCGCTTAAGCGCCGCGCAAACGCATTGCCTTCGCGGTTATACAAGCGGTCTTCAGAAATCTCATTGGCCGCGGACAAACGTAGATTCTTTAGCGACGTTTCAAATACATCCAATGACAATAAATTCTTCGTCCGGTAAAACGATTTCTCGGTCCGCGCCACATGATTCGTGATGTCTTTCGGCGCTTCCGCTTCCTGGGTGCTCGACTTGAAGAAATCGACACCGAGTACAATACGTTCATAATCCGGATTCTTTTCAAACGCATATTCAATCATCGTACGGTATTCACGCATCGACAGATTCGCCACCGAATAATTATAAACGTCCCAATCCTCAAAAGCGATCGTATGGATATAGGTACTGCGGCTCGAACCGATCAACAGCGTATCGGCATCTTTTGGCTGATACTTCTGGTTCGCCGTCTTTTGCTCGCGCTCATCCGTCACCACCTGAACATCATTGAACAAATGCGCATGGGCATAATGCCAAAGCGGATCGATCCAAAAATTCACCGCCACCACAATCGCGGTCAACGAGGCGAAGATCGCCATGACCGTAACTGTAAAATTCTTATCGTCCACGGGATCTCCTCCTAGAAGTTAAAGTACAGGAATTCGCTGACTTGCTGCAATTGCATCGTGCTGTAGAACAATAGCAACGCCACAAAAATCGCCATCGGCACATTCCGTTTCATCTCATTTTTGATTTCAATCGAGTTTTTCGCAAACCAGCTGAGCAATAAACCGATCAGCAGCAAGAAATACATCTGGATGGTCGGGGTATCAAACGGCAGCAGCACGACCCAATCCGGATTGATGTCCGGGAACAGTTTGTAAATGCCGGCAGGGAAGTAGAAGCCGTTGAAACCGAACATCGCTTTTAGCACCGTCATGGCATCTTCCAAAGTCAATGCGCGGAAAAACACCCAAGCCAAGTGGACGAATAAAAACGTTGTCACCCAGGCAGCGATGCCGTTCATCTTATGTCCCGCAAGTTTCCAGTAACGGCAGATGATGCTTGCCACACCGTGCATGACGCCCCAAATTAGGAATGTCCATCCGGCTCCGTGCCAGATGCCGCTTACCAAAAAGATGATGAAGATATTCAAGTACGTCCGCCGCGGACCTTTCCGGTTCCCGCCGAGCGGTATGTAAATATAAGCGGTCAAGAAATGCGACAAGGTAATGTGCCAGCGACGCCAGAAGTCCTGGATGTCGCGCGCCTTATACGGCGAGTTGAAATTGATCGGCAAGCGGATATTGAACAGCAAAGCAAGCCCAATCGCCATATCCGAGTAGCCGCTGAAATCGAAATACAATTGCAGCGTATAGGAAAGCGTCGTAAACCAGCTATCGACAAACGTCAACGCTCCGACATCACTATAGCCTTCGTTCGCCCAAACCGCAAACGTATCCGCAATCCCGACTTTCTTGAAAAGCCCGATCGCAAACACCAGCAAGCCCTTCGAAATGTTCTCATACTGGATCCGGTAATTCTTCTTGTCCGTAAACTGCGACATCACTTGCCCGTGATGCACAATCGGCCCCGCGATCAGCTGCGGGAAAAACGAAACGAATAACCCATAATTGAGGAAATTGTATTCCTTCGTCTCCAAGCGGTACGAATCCACCAAATACGCAATCTGCTGGAACGTATAAAAACTGATGGCGAGCGGCAAAAGGAGCTCTTTCAGCACAATCTCAGAACCGAACACGATATTGATATTCTCTACAAAGAAATCATAATACTTATAATAGCCAAGCAAACCGACATTAAACAAAATGCCGAGCGTCAATATCCCTTTACGAAGCGGCTTCGCCCGGTCCTTGCCAAGAAAAGCTCCGATGATGTAGTTGATCACCATCGACACTAAAATCAGCGGCAAATAAGCTGGATTCCAGTAACCATAGAAAAACAGCGAAGCGACTAATAGCCAACTCTTCGCAAACGGAATATGCAACCGGCCGAGTATGTAATAAACAACAAAAACAATCGGAAGGAACAAAAAGATAAACTCAAACGAATTAAATATCACAACGAAACCCCTCTGATCTGTAAGAATAGAACAATCAATCCATTCTACTAAATTCTCCTAGAAAACAAAACCTATCTCCCATTCTAATACAAACGAATAGAAATTATATAGACCTCCAGAGAATTCCAAAAGAAAAAGAGCAAGATGGACTAGTTCTGGCTAAAGAGAGTTTTTAGCACGTTCGTGTTTCGCCTTTTAAAAGGTAGGAGAACGCGTTAAAGGGAAACTCATCGAGATTTGAGAGAAACTCAGCCAACTTTGCGAGCAACTCAACAAGAATAAAGGGAAACTCATCTCAATAAGCGAGCAACTCATACAGAAACTAAAAACCGATTACCCAAGCCCATTGCTTTCCGCTGCGCGAAAAGCGACAAAAACAAGTACAGATTGAATTCAGCGCGAAATGGGTTGATTTCAACAGAGAAAAGGTTGATTTCGATACCCAACAAGTTGATTTCAGCTAGCTTAAAGGTGATTTCACCCGTGTATCCAGTATCGCCCGACGAAAACTACTCATCCAAACTACTCTCGCACCTAAAGTGAGGTAGTTCCCCCTAAGCGGCACGAACGGTTAAAGAATCCTCAAAATTATTATAAAAAAAGAGCCCCTAAAAGCAGGGACTCTAAACTCACTATTAACGCATTTCACTAATCCCGATAATCGAAACCCCAAGCATGATAAAACACACACCCACAATCTTCCAAAGCGTAATCGCCTCACCGAAAATGAAAAACGCTCCCACAACCGCGATCACATACGCACTTGACTGCAGCGGATACGCCACACTTAGCGGCACCCGAGTTAAAATGAACAGCCACAACACCGTAGCAAGTCCGTACATCGTCAGCCCCGTAAAAATATACGGTGTGAAAAATAATTTAACGACCGAGAAAACAGAACTGAACGCATCCGTATTTTTCTCCATACCGACCTTCCATAAAAACTGGCCGGCAACCAATATCAACGTATTACACAATACCAATAACAGCGACACGATATTCATGAACGAGAATCCTCTTTCCGTACTTCCTGTATTTCACGCTGCAAAAACGCAACGTCCTGCACGAGCGTCTTAATGCGATGCTCTTGCTTCGACAACAAATGCGTATGGTAGATGAGCAAGCTCAACACCACCAAAAACGCCAGTAAAAAAATCAGCGACGGCAAATAACTGATGCCGATCGCGCGGGCAAAATCATTTAAATAAGGCAAAGCAAACGCCAGCACCACGCCGATGATCGAAAACGTCAGCCACATAAATGCGTACTGGTCCGTCAACTTATTCTTCGCCGTCATCCCAATCACCACGATCAAAAAGAACAGGGAAGAAGCGATCACGATGAGATAAACCGTATTCATGAACAAAACTCCTTCCTATATATAAGAACGTATCAGCGAAAAGAACGTCACCTTCGCCATATAATAGACCGACTTCACAGCGGTGATCGAAGATGCACCGCCTTGCCGCGCATTCATCTCGACTTTCGTCTCTTCCACTTTAAAACCTTTGCGCGCAAGTTTCACAATCACTTCCACTTCCGGATAATCCACCGGGTAGTCTTTCGCAAACCACTCGATCACACGACGGTTCACAATCCGGTAGCCGGAAGTCGGATCCGTGATATTCACCCGGGCAATCATGCGCAATAAATAATTGAAATAAAGAATGCCGGTCCGGCGTGTCAAACTGCCTTTATAATTCGACTTCTCCAAAAAACGCGAACCGATCAGCATATCCACATCACGCTTCTTCATCTCCGCCACCAAATGGTGAAGATCTTCCGGATCGTGCTGCCCGTCCGCGTCCAATTGAATCGCATAATCGTAGCCGAAGCGTTCCGCATATCGGTAACCCGTCTGTACGGCACCGCCGATGCCTAAATTCACAGGAAGTGTCACATGCGAAAAGCCGTGCTGCTCGAGAATTTCTTTCGTCCGGTCCGTAGAGCCGTCATTAATCACCACATAATCATATTCATGGAATTGTTCCAATTGCTGGACCGTCCCAACAATGGCCTGTTCCTCGTTATAAGCAGGAACAATAATCAAAATCTTTGAAGTCATTGCCAAAAAGCCCCTTTTTCATAGTCCTTCTCATTATAGGATGAAATTCAAAAGAAGTCATGCCAATTCCTAAATTCATACAATTAGAATAAAAACTGTTCCGTTTAGCTCAGTCCGAGTGGAGAGCAATTTCAAGGCCATAAACCCTTGTTCACCTCCCATCACATAAGGACAAAGTCTATTCATCTCTACTTCTATTGGTAAGAATCTCTTTTCCACAAACTCCCTAAGCTCTGTACGGAAAAACTCAAAAATATCTTCTCAACGCATGGTTTCCGACAAAATATATCCAGCTGGACATGCAGAAATACCTGCATCATTCCCAATAAAGGAAACATTACCTACGAAAATTTTCCAAAATAAACCGCAATACCCTTATAACTTCGTGTTATACTGAGATAAAGAGAAACGGTGAACAGGAAATTATTTACCATCGTTTAGACCAATCGCACTTTAACCGCCAGCTGATTCCCGCATCAAAAGAGGGATTGCCCTGTCATTTAAAGTAAGATAAAACCACATTTACCTTTAAAGGAGTCAAACGGCACATGGAAGAAACCATCTCGTTACAGGAACTTTTTAGCACCTTGAAAAAAAGGCTGGGCCTAATCCTCATCTTGACGATTCTGGCTGTCATCATCGCAGGCGTTGTCAGTTATACCTTGCTGACACCGATTTACCAGACGTCAACGCAGATTCTCGTCAACCAGGAACAGACAGAAGCAACGCAGCTGACCAACCAGAACATCCAAACTGATCTTCAATTGATCAATACATATTCGGTCATCATCAAAAGCCCGGCAATCCTAGACCAAGTAGCACAGCAGTTGGACCTTGGGTTGACGGCTGAACAGCTCAACAGCAAAATCACCGTCAGCAATGCTGAAAATTCACAAGTCGTAAATGTGGCAGTTGAAGATGCAGACCCGGCAATTGCCGTCGACATTGCAAACACGACTGCGGACGTTTTCCAAACGGAAATTTTGGAATTGATGAATGTCGACAACGTGTCAATTTTGTCTCCAGCGGTCATGAAAGAAAATCCTACACCGATTAAACCGAATCCGATGCTCAATATGGCCATTGCCGCCGTCATCGGCTTAATGCTCGGCGTCGGGATTGCATTCTTGCTTGAATACTTGGATACAACGATCAAGAGCGATCAAGATATCGAAGACGTCCTGGGCATTCCGGTACTTGGCATGATTTCACCAATCGAAGAAAAAACCGATATGCAGGAAGCTGCAAAAACTTCATCTAAGAGAAGGGGAGCGTAAACCAGATGGCAAGAAAGAGGCAGAAAAAAGTATTGCAGGAAACTGCGCGTAAAGTAATTTCGTTTACCAATCCCCGCTCTTACGTAGCGGAACAATTCCGGACGCTCCGGACGAACATCAACTTCTCGTCGCCGGATTCAGATATCCGTTCACTGCTTGTGACGTCAGCGGCACCTTCTGAAGGGAAGTCAACAGCTTCAGCGAACTTGGCTGTTGTATTCGCTCAAGAAGGAAAGCGCGTGTTGCTAGTTGATGCTGATATGCGGAAACCGACAACGCATTACACATTCCATATGGGAAATACGCAAGGCTTGTCATCCGTCTTAACTCGCCAGATCGAAGCGGAAACGGCGATCCGGGAAACGGAAATCGAACGCCTCGACTTATTGACATGCGGACCGATTCCGCCAAACCCGGCAGAACTCCTCGCTTCCAAATCGATGGACGCCTTAATTGAACAATTGAAAGAAACCTACGACATCATCATTTTCGATGCGCCGCCGGTTCTTTCTGTAACAGATGGCCAAATCCTTGCCAGCAAATGCGAAGGGACGATCCTGGTCGTCAATTCCGGTACAACGGAAAAAGAAATGGCCTTAAAAGCGAAAGAAGCGATTGCTTCATCCAATAGCCGCTTGATTGGTGCCGTCTTGAATAACTTCATTCTTCCAAAAGACAATTACTATTACCAATACTACGGAGCTGAAAAGTAAAAAGGGCTTCCCTTTTTACTTTTTTCTATGCCTAAATGAGCTCGGAAAAAGGCCTATAAACGGATTTTTCAGTTTAAGACCCCTAGACCCATTCCTCAGGACTATTCATACATAAGCTTTTTAAATAATAAATAAAATGATTTCTTTATCGGGAACTAAGGATTACGTATTCATCAATTTGTAGGAATTGTAAGTAATCTTAGAAATTTTTAACAAAAAAAGTAAGAATTTGTTTTCGAAATCTATTCTTTTCCAAATACTAGTATGCTAAAATAGATTAATAGTCTAAATACCTAGATCTAAAGTACTTAAAAAGGAAAGGAGTGAACGGTGTGTCTTTAAAAAACCGAGTATCCCTGTTGGTGTTGCTGGATTCATTTATTGTCTTCTTCTCCATCTTTATCGGTTATTACTTGCTTCATCCACTGACCAACCCATTTGACAGCATCTTCTTGCTGGCGAGCGCTACGACGATTTTTGTCGCGCACCACGCATTTGCGATGTATTACGGGCTCTACCGGAAAATCTGGGAATACGCTTCGATCGGTGAACTCACCTCAATCTTTAAGGCGGTGACGTTCTCTATCATTGCCGTCGGAATGGTCCAATTTCTCGTGCGGGGAGATGTGCTGCTCCGGGCGCTAGCGATTACGTGGATGCTGCATCTCTTGCTAATTGGAGGTTCGCGTCTTTCTTGGCGCTTGTTCCGGGATATGTTCGTGGGGAGTCAAAAAAGCGACCAGAAACGGACATTGATCATTGGTGCGGGGAGAGCGGGGACACTAGTAGCTCGCCAACTGATTAACAACCCGGAAAAAGGCTTGATGCCGATTGTCTTTGTGGATGACGACATCAAAAAGCAAGGCTTGGAAATTTACGGTGTACGGGTTCAAGGCGGAACCGAAGCGATTGCAGACATTGCAAAAGACAATCAAATCGAACAAATCGTCTACGCCATTCCGTCACTGTCAAAAGCCGAAACCGCAGAAATTATCACCCGATGTGTCGACACCGGTGTCAAAACGCAAATCATCCCACTCATCGAAGACTTAATGACAGGAAAACTGTCCGTTACCGACATGCAAGACGTGAAAATCGAAGATTTGCTTGGACGCGACGAAGTGAAACTAGATATGAATAAAATCCAAGGGCAACTGACAGGGAAGACGGTTCTCGTTACAGGAGCAGGCGGTTCAATTGGCTCTGAAATCTGCCGTCAGATTTCACGCTTTACACCGGAGAAGCTTTTGCTTCTCGGCCACGGTGAAAACTCGATTTACTTGATCGATATGGAACTGCGCAACTCGATCGACTGCGATACCGAAATCATCCCAATCATTGCAGACGTCCAGGATCGTGAACGCATGATTCAGATCATGATGGACTATGAGCCGGATGTTGTTTACCACGCAGCGGCGCATAAGCACGTTCCTTTAATGGAAGGAAATCCAATGGAAGCCGTGAAGAATAATATTTACGGCACGAAAAACGTAGCCGATGCAGCGCATTTCTCCGGCGTCAAGAACTTCGTTATGGTGTCGACGGATAAAGCGGTTAACCCGCCGAACGTAATGGGCGCGACGAAGCGTTTTGCGGAAATGATTGTCCAGAACTTGGCGAAACGCAGCAAGACGAAATTCGCCGCAGTGCGTTTCGGCAATGTACTTGGATCACGGGGGTCCGTTATTCCGCTCTTTAAGAAACAGATTGCTGCAGGGGGTCCGATTACAGTCACGGATGAACGGATGACCCGTTATTTCATGACGATACCTGAAGCATCGCGTCTTGTGATTCAGGCAGGAACACTAGCTGAAGGCGGGGAAGTCTTTGTCCTTGATATGGGAGATCCTGTTAAGATTGTGGATTTGGCAGAAAACTTGATACGCTTGTCCGGCTATGAAAAAGAGGATATAGGGATTAAGTTTGCAGGAATTCGGCCTGGAGAGAAGTTGTATGAAGAGTTGTTGAATTCCGATGAGATTCAGAGTGAGCAAGTGTTTCCGAAGATCCATATTGGGAAGGCGAATCCGGTTAGTGAGGGTGAGCTTACAATTCTATTGGATAAGTTGTTGGATATGGAGACGGATATTTTAAAAGATACATTAATTGCTTTGGCGAATCGTAAGAATGTAGGTGTGAGTGAAAGCAACTTATTAAAAGCTGCAAAATAAATCATTAAATGCATATTAGAAAATTGTAGAGCATCAGGAAGGAAGCACAGACAATGGCAGAACGAATTTTCCTATCATCACCCCATATGAGTGATGAAGGCTATGAACAGCAATACGTAAAAGAAGCATTCGACACAAACTGGATTGCACCTCTTGGAACAAATGTAAACGAATTTGAAAATGAATTGGCTGAAAAAGTCGGTTCCAAAGCCGCCGCCGCCCTTTCTTCCGGGACAGCAGCCATCCATTTAGCTTTAAAAGCAGCTGGAGTCGGAGAAGGGGATATCGTCTTCTGTTCGACGCTCACTTTTTCCGCGACTGCAAATCCAATTATCTATCAAAATGCCATTCCAGTTTTTATCGATAGCGACTACGAAACATGGAATATGTCTCCGAAAGCATTGGAAGAAGCCTTTGAGAAATATCCAGAAGTGAAAGCAGTTCTCTTAGTGCATCTATATGGTTTATCGGCAGATATGGACAAAATTATAGCACTTTGCAAAAAATATAATGTTGCTTTGATAGAAGATGCAGCTGAGTCTTTAGGTACTTACTATAAAGGCCAGCATACCGGAACTTTTGGAGATTACGGAATCTTTTCTTTTAATGGAAATAAAATCATCACCACTTCGGGTGGAGGAATGCTGGTATCTGATAATGAAGAACGAATTGCTAAAGCGAGATTCTGGGCAACTCAGTCTAGAGACCAAGCGAGACATTACCAGCATAGCGAATTGGGCTACAATTACCGGATGAGTAATGTTGTTGCTGGAATTGGCAGAGGACAGCTTAAAGTGTTGGACAAGAGAGTAGAAAAGAAAAATTACATATACGATTTTTATAAGAGCAATCTCAGTGATCTTGAAGGTGTGGAATTCATGCCGAGCAATGACTGGGATCAACCGAATTATTGGCTGAGCGCGATGACATTGACTGGTAAGATCCGTCCGGTTGATGTGATGGATGCTCTTGAGAAAGAGAATATTGAGTCTCGTCCTGTGTGGAAGCCAATGCATTTGCAGCCTTATTTCGAGAAGTATGATTTTGTCGGGACGGATGTTTCAGAGACATTGTTTGAGAATGGGGTTTGCTTACCGAGTGATACGAAAATTTCGGATGAACAGTTAGAGCGAGTTGTAAAGATTATTAGAAGGTTGTGGGAATAAGAATGGTTGTTTCTAAAGGCGGATTATATAAAAGGTTTTTTAAACGGCCGATGGATTTTGTGCTTTCTTTGTTAGCAATTATTGTACTTAGTCCTGTATTTCTTATAGTGGCTATTCTGGTAAGAACCAAGTTTGGGAGTCCAATTTTGTTCAGACAGAAGAGACCTGGGTTAAATGAAGAGATATTTGAGATGTATAAGTTTCGGTCGATGACTAGTGAAAAGGATGCTAATGGAGATTTGTTGCCTGATAGTATTCGTTTGACTAAGTTTGGCAGAATTTTGAGATCTACTTCTTTGGATGAACTGCCGGGGCTTTTGAATATTTTGAAAGGTGATATGTCTATTATTGGACCACGACCTTTAGCTGTTCAGTATTTGCCATATTACAATCATGAAGAAAAGACAAGACATTCGGTTAGGCCTGGATTATCTGGATTGGCTCAAATTAACGGTAGGAATACCGCAACCTGGGAACAAAGATTTTACTATGACATTCAATATGTAAAGAAAATTACTTTTATTTTAGATATAAAGATTATTTGCCAGACTCTTTTAAAAGCGGTTAAGCGAAGTGATATTGGTGAGCGGGGGATAGATGCGCCAATAGATTTTGATCAGTATCGAAAGAAAAAATAAAAGATAGGTGGGTTATTTAAATGAATATTACAGGTGAAAAAGTTTTATTGCGAGCTATTGAAATCTCAGATAAAGAAACTTTGTTGAAAATCATAAATGATTCAGAGACAGAGAATTCTCTTGGTGGATGGTCATTCCCGGTTTCAAGTTTTAATCAAGAGGATTGGATTAAAAATCAAAAGCCTAATATTGGAGTTTTAAGATGCATGATTGACGATAAAAAAACTAAGCAGGTACTCGGTACAGCCATATTATCTGATATAGATTACAAGAACGGTAATGCTGAAATTCATATTAAATTAACTGAAGATGCCAGAGGCAAGGGGTATGGAGCTGATACAATCAAAACTTTAGTAGAGTATGCATTTAATGAGTTGAGGCTTAAATGTGTATTTGCAAGTATCAACGCTTATAATACCCCTTCGCAAAAATTATTTGAGAAATGCAATTTTATCTTAGAAGGCAGACTTAGAAATAGAATTTTTAAAAAAGGGAACTATCATGATGTGTTAGTTCTATCTATATTAAATGAGGAATAACATTATGGAGATAGGTAGTGAATTTTGGTTAGAAAGTGTAGACGAGAATTCAAAACGTAAGACTCCAGATTTCTTGAAGGAATATAAAAATGTAATTTTAACTTCATCAGGAAGGGGAGCCATAACCCACCTCTTACAACAGATGCAACCAAAAAGAAAATCTGCTCTTTTGCCAGCGTATATTTGCGAATCAGTAATTATACCTTTTATTGAGATGGGGTATGAATGTAATTATTACGAAGTAGACGAAAATTTAATCCCATCTATAGAAAGCATAAGGGAATACGAGGATGTTGGAGTGTTTTTACATCTTGGATATTATGGATTTCCAACGAATTCTAATTTGGAAGATGTCCTAAAATCTTTTTACGAGAATTCAACTATTATAATTGAAGATGTCACACATACCCTTTTTTCAAAATATAAAAGATCTAAGTTTAATCATTTTTATGTTGGTAGTATTAGAAAGTGGTTTGGTATACCAAGTGGAGGATTTTTAGCTTCGAAAGATATAATTGATAGTAAACTTGAAGAAAAACCTTTTTTTCTTCGAAAAGACTCGAAGCTCTTATTAATAAGAAGAATTATATTGAAACTGGGAATGTTGAATTGAAGGACAAGGCATTAAGTCAGTTTTCTGAAGCTGAAAAAAATATCAATAAAGATTTTTATCCATATCAAATTGATAGGTTATCATTTGAAATTATAAACTCAATAGATGAAGAAGAGCTTATTAGAAAAAGAAAAAGTAATTATTTGATTTTAAGTTCTGGCTTAAAAGAAGTATCTTATCTTCAACATACTTTTTTGAAAGAAGATGATAATACGTGCCCTATGTTTTTCCCAGTACTTATCGAAAAAGAGCTCAGAAATGCGGTTAGAGGTAAACTTGCTGAGCAAGGAATATACTGTCCGATTCATTGGCCGATACCACCACAAATTGGTACAGATGTTATCTCTTCAACCAAAGAGATTTATGAACAAGTTTTATCAATTCCTTGTGATCAAAGGTACGATCAAGAAGACATAAAAAAAGTTTTAACAGTATTTAATTCTATACATTTAAGATGAATATTCAGTATTAAATAAGGAAGTGGATTCGTGATTTCAATAATTACTAATGATGAAACTGGAAAATGGAACGAAATAGTAAAAGGGTTTACAAACTTTGATGTTTATTATTTAGCTGAATATACAAAAGCATTTGAGGTTCATGGAGATGGAGAACCTATTCTTTTTTATTATCAAGGAAATAACTTTAAAGCTATCAATGTCGTCATGAAAAGAGATATTGCACTAGATGAGAAGTTCGAAGGGGAAATTCCAGCACAAACATATTTTGATATCGCTACTCCCTATGGCTATGGTGGATTTTTGCTAGAAGGAGAAGTAACGGAGGAAAATATTAGTCTACTAAATAGAGAGTATAGTTCCATCTGTAACGAAAAAGGGATAGTTAGTGAATTTGTACGTTTTCATCCGATTTTGAAAAACTCGAATAGATTAACTTCTATGTATGACGTTGTAGATTTAGGTAAGACAATTACTATGAAATTAGAAACCCCAGAACAGATATGGAATGATTTAATCGGTAAAAATAGAAATGTTATTAGGAAAGCCAGAAACGCTGGAATTAAGATTTATTGGGGCCGTAATTCTCAACTGATTGAAAATTTCATAGAAATGTATAATGCTACCATGGAAAAGGATAATGCTAAAGATTACTACTATTTTAAAGAAGATTTTTATGCAAGCGTACTTGAAGATTTAAGATACAATTCAATGATATTTTATGCTGTTTATGAAGAAAAGATAATATCGATGTCAATGATATTATTCTCAAATAATCAGATGCACTACCACTTCTCTGCATCTGTTAAAAATCATCAACATCTGGCCCCGACAAACTTATTACTCCTTGAAGCTGCATGTTGGGGAGCAAAAAATGGCTACAAAACTCTTCACTTGGGTGGGGGTCTTGGCAGTCAAGAAGATAGCTTATATAAATTTAAAAAAGCATTTAATAAGAATTCGGATACTATATTCTCTGTGGGAAAAAAGATATTTTCTGAAGATATTTATATAGAATTATTAAAAATAAATAAGGGGAATCACACAAAAGAAAGTACTTCTAATTTTTTCCCGAAATATCGAGGTTAATTATGAACATAATTTTTTTAACGGTTACCGATATTAACTCAATACATGAAAAAATGATATATACAGATTTGCTAAGAGAATTCATTGAAAATGGACACAATGTTTATATCGTAAGTCCTTCAGAAAGAAGATACAAAAAGAATACAACTTTAATTGAAGAAGAGAACTCGCAGATTTTAAAAGTTAAGATTGGCAATATACAAAAAACTAATATACTTGAAAAAGGCATATCAACTATCTTAATTGAAAACAATTTTAAGGCAGCTATAAAAAAGCACTTTAGTAATATTAAGTTTGATTTAGTCCTCTATTCTACTCCACCAATTACATTAGTGAGTACTATAAAATATCTTAAAGATCGTGATGGGGCAAAATCTTATCTAATGTTAAAAGATATTTTCCCTCAAAACGCTGTAGATTTAAATATGTTTAGTAAGAAAAACCCTATATATAATTTTTTTAGATTTAAAGAGAAAAGATTGTATATGCAGTCAGACTATATTGGATGCATGTCTCAAGCGAATGTAGATTTTGTTTTAAAACATAACCCCAATATAGAGGCCGGGAAAGTAGAAATATGTCCAAATAGTATTCAACCTTTAAAAGTGAATTATGATAAAGAAATTAGAAAAAAGTACAATATACCATTGGATAAAACTGTTTTTATTTATGGAGGAAATCTTGGGAAACCTCAAGGCATAGATTTTTTAATTGAATGTTTGGAAGCTAATAAAGAAAGTGATAAAGTTCACTTTGTAATTGCTGGATCTGGAACTGAATTTAATAAAATTGTATCTTACTTTAATGTGAAAAAACCTTCAAACGCTCAACTTTTTCAACAACTTCCTAAAGAAGATTACGAAGGTTTAGCTAACTCTTGTGATGTCGGTTTAATATTCTTAGATCACCGTTTTACCATACCTAATTTTCCTTCTCGTTTACTTTCATACATGCAAGCTTCCATGCCGGTTCTTGCTGCCACAGATCCTAATACTGATGTAGGGCAAGTAATAGAGAATGGAAGTTTTGGATATTGGTGTGAGAGTAATGACGTAAAAGATTTTAATCAAAAAGTAAGTAAATTAACTAATAAAGATCTTACAGAAGAAATGGGCAAGAACGCTAGAAAGTATTTAGAAGAAAATTACACTCCCAAACATTCTTATGATGTTATCATGAGTCACTTTGAATAAAAGAAAGAGGTTGGATTATGTTTAAAGATAAAACGTTATTAATAACTGGCGGAACAGGTTCTTTTGGGAATGCTGTGCTAAACAGATTCTTAGATACAGACATCAAGGAAATCCGCTTATTCTCAAGAGATGAAAAAAAGCAAGAGGATATTAGAAAACGCCTTAACAATCCTAAAGTCAAATACTACATTGGAGATGTTAGAGACATAAATAGCATTAATACTGCTATGAATAACGTGGATTATGTATTCCATGCTGCAGCATTAAAACAAGTGCCATCATGTGAATTTTTTCCAATGGAAGCAGTTAAAACCAACGTTTTGGGAACGGAAAATGTTCTGAATGCCGCAATCCAAAATAAAGTTAAAAAAGTTATCTGTCTCTCAACTGATAAAGCAGTCTATCCAATCAATGCCATGGGGATCTCCAAAGCAATGATGGAAAAAGTAACTGTCGCTAAATCGAGAACTGTAAGTGTCGATGATACAAACATTTGCGGAACACGCTACGGAAATGTTATGGCTTCCCGTGGATCAGTAATTCCATTATTTATAGATCAAATTAAAGCTGGAAAACCTTTAACTATCACAGACCCAGAAATGACTAGATATCTAATGTCATTAGAAGATGCAGTTGAATTGGTTTTATTTGCTTTCTTAAATTCAAATCAAGGCGACATATTTGTACAAAAAGCTCCTGCTTCTACGATCGGTGAACTAGCTCAAGCACTTAAAGAGTTATTCAAAGTTGATAATCCTATTGAAGTGATTGGTACACGTCATGGGGAAAAATTATATGAAACTCTCCTTACTAGAGAAGAAATGGCTGTTGCTACAGATATGGGTGGGTATTATCGTATACCAGCAGACAACCGCGACTTGAACTATAACAAATACTTCACTGAAGGTGAAGAAGAGATATCTGAAGGTTGGGAATACAACTCTCACAATACACACCGTTTAAGTATGCAGGAAATTAAAAATCTATTACTTACATTAGATGTTGTTAAAGAAGAATTGGCTAATATGGGTGTCACACAATGACAAAGATTTTAGTGACAGGTGCAAATGGATTTGTCGGTAAGAACTTAGTGGCGGAATTAAGAAATCAGGGTCATGAAGAGTTATATCTATTAAATAGAGAGAACTCTTCTGAGGACCTTGAAGAATTTACGAAAGACTGTGACTTCGTTTTTCATTTGGCAGGAGTTAATCGGCCCCAAAATGAAATTGAGTTCATGGAAGGGAACCAAGCTTTAACATCACAATTGCTCGGTTTTCTAATTAAAAATGAAAACAAAGCTCCAGTATTAATTACATCCTCGATTCAAGCAGAAAAAGAAAACCCATATGGCCAGAGCAAAAAGGCCGGCGAAGACGAAGTGTTTGCATATGCAAAAGAAACAGGTGCAAATGTGTTTGTCTATAGATTGCCAAACTTATTTGGGAAATGGAGTAAGCCGAATTATAATACAGTAGTTGCAACTTATTGTTATAACGTTGCTAGAGATTTGGATATTCAAGTCAACGATCCAGCTGCGCTTTTGGAATTAGCTTACATTGACGATGTGATAGAGGAATTTTTGAAAGCTCTTGAAGGAATACCGACCATCGATGAAAATTTTTGTATTGTACCAGTTACACATAAAATTGAGTTGGGCCAACTAGCAGAACGAATCAGAAGCTTTAAAGAAAGCAGAATCTCTTTGGCTGTTCCTGAGATGAGCGACGAACTAACCAAGAAATTATACAGTACTTACCTAAGCTTCTTGCCTAAAGATAATTTTTCATATGATTTAAAAATGAATGTGGATAATCGCGGGTCGTTTACTGAATTCCTCCGTACCCCAGATTGCGGTCAGGTTTCGGTAAATATTTCTAAACCAGGCATTACTAAAGGAAATCACTGGCATCATACAAAAAATGAAAAGTTCTTAGTAGTTAGTGGTAATGGCTTAATCAGGTTCAGAAACATTGATTCAGAAGAAATTATCGAATATTACGTGAATGGTGACCAACTGCAGGTTGTAGACATTCCTACTGGCTATACACATTCAATTGTAAATGTGGGGGAAACAGACTTAGTTACAGTAATGTGGGTGAATGAAAGCTTTGATCCGGCAAATCCAGACACTCACTATTTGGAGGTTTGAAGATGAAGAAGTTAAAAGTAATGACTGTTGTTGGAACAAGACCAGAAATTATCAGGCTCTCAGCAGTCATCAATAAATTAGAGGAATCAAATGCGATTGAACATATTCTTGTACATACTGGTCAGAACTATGACTATGAGTTGAATGAAGTTTTCTTCGAAGATTTTAACTTAAGAAAACCGGATTATTTCTTAAATGCAGCGAACGGTACTGCTGTTGAAACAATAGGGAATATTCTTGTGAAGATTGATCCGATTTTAGAAAAAGTTCAACCAGAAGCATTATTGGTACTTGGCGATACAAATAGCTGTCTCTGTGCAATTGCTGCAAAGAGAAGACAGATTCCTATTTTCCATATGGAAGCTGGAAATCGTTGCTTTGATCAGCGCGTGCCAGAAGAAACTAATCGTAAAATTGTTGATCACACTGCTGATATCAACTTAACATACAGTGATATTGCTAGAGAATATCTCTTAAGAGAAGGTTTGCCAGCAGATCGAATTATCAAAACTGGGAGTCCGATGTTTGAAGTTCTTAACTCAAGAAAATACGATATTGAGAAATCAGATATAGTCAACAAATTGAACCTAGAAGAGGATAAGTATTTTGTAGTATCTGCTCATCGTGAAGAAAATATTAGTTCAGAAAAGAACTTTATGGACTTGTGTGAGAGTTTAAATGCGATTGCAGATCAGTATGAGATGCCAATCATAATCAGTACACACCCTAGAACTCAAAAGATGATTGATTCTAAAGGTATTAAGTTCAATTCATTGATTAAAACGATGAAGCCTCTAGGGTTTAATGATTATGTGAAGTTGCAGATGAGAGCTAAAGCTGTTTTGAGTGATAGCGGAACTATAAGCGAAGAGTCCTCTATTCTTGGATTTAAAGCACTTAATATCAGACAGGCGCAAGAACGTCCTGAGGCATTGGAAGAAGCCGCTGTTATGATGGTAGGACTTGGGCAGGAGCGAGTTTTACAGGGTTTAGAAGTTCTAGAAACTCAAGTAATGAGTACTCTTAGAAAAGTAGAAGATTACAATATGCCAAATGTATCAGAAAAAATACTTAGATTAATAATTTCTTTAACAGACTATGTAAATAGAGTAGTGTGGGGGAAAAATGAAAATCATTATAAATAATATGGCAGCTACTTCTGGTGGTGGACTCTCTATATTAAAAGGGTTTTACGAGTATTTAATTAAATCAAAAGAAGCTAAAAATCATGAATGGGTCTTTTTATTAAATGATAATTATATAAAAGAGACTAAAAACATTAAAGTTATCGTTTTTAAAAAAAATTGGATCAGAAGATTGAAATTTGACTATATTTCTGGTAAAAAAATCATAAAAAAATTTAATCCTGATGTTGTATTCTCAATGCAAAATACCATAACTTATGGATTAGATGTAAGGCAAGTTGTTTACATGCATCAATCGATACCCTTTCAAAAAACAAAAAAATTTTCTTTTTTTAAAGCTAATGAAAGAAAATTAGCTGTGTATCAACACATTATTGGTAGTTTAATTATCAAATCTTTAAAGAAAGCAGACAAAATAATTGTTCAAACAAAATGGATTAAAGAAGCTATAGTTCATAAGGCAGGTATTTCTTCTTTAAAGATTGAAAATATACTTCCTCCTATGCAAAAAAGTGTTCAATTGTTGCAAAGAAGCTCATTTAATAAAGAAAAGTTTTTTTATCCCGCTTCGAAAATTTCTTATAAAAATCATAGTTGTATATATGAAGCAGCAGCCATTCTAAATAATGACGGAATTACTAACTTTAGTGTTGATCTAACTATCAAAGAAAACAAAGAAGTTAAAAACATTAACTTTTTAGGTGCATTATCATTTGAAGAAGTTTTAGAGAATTATAAAAACTCTACTCTTATTTTTCCTTCGTTAATAGAAACTGTGGGTTTACCGTTAATAGAGGCTAAGCAACTTGGAATAATAATTTTAGCTGCAGATTGTGAATATGCAAGAGAAATATTGTCAGGTTATAAGAATGCTTATTATTTTAATCCATATAAACCTAAGGAATTAGCAAAATTGATTGATAAGGTTATTAAAGGAGAGATTAAGAAACACAATATTGAAGTAAATTTTAATGATGAAATTAATACTTGGAGCGAAGTGGTAGATATTTTGATTAAATAAGGAGAATGAGTTATGAAAGTATTATGGCTCACTAACATCCCATCACCATATAGGGTAAATTTTTTTAACGAATTAGGAAAAAGATGTGAACTCACTGTTCTATTTGAAAGAAAACATTCTAAAGAGAGAGATAAAAGTTGGAAAGATTTTAACTTCGAAAATTTCAAAGGAATTATTTTGAAAGGTATTAAATTTAAAACAGATAGCTCCTTGAGCTTTGAAGTTTTAAAATATTTAAAAAAAGGGAATTATGACCGGATAATTGTTACAAATTTTTCTACTCCTACTGGTATTATAGCTATAGAATATATGCGTTTAAATAAAATTAGATATTCACTTGAAAGTGATGGTGGTTTTCCGGGCAATCCTAGTGTTATTAAAGAAAAAATCAAAAAACATATAATCAAAGGGGCAAACATGTATTTTAGTACTGCTGTAATACATGATGCATATTACGAAAAATATGGAGCAAATCCTAATCAAATTTATAGATATCCTTTCACTTCAATTTATGAAGAAAACATTTTAAAAAATCCGGTGAATCAAATTAATAAAAATAAAGTTAGAAAAGAACTTGGTATTAAAGAAGGTAAAGTTATTTTATCTATAGGGCAATACATTTCACGTAAAGGTTTAGATGTATTAATAAAAGCGGGAGAAGATATTAATCGTGAAGTAGGAATATATATAATCGGCGGAGAACCAAAAGAAGAATACATTGAACTAAAAAGAAACTTAAATTTAAGTAACCTGCATTTTATTGATTTTCAAGTACCAACAGAACTACAAAAGTATTATAAAGCTGCTGATCTGTTTGTTTTGCCAACACGTGAAGATATATGGGGTTTAGTAATTAACGAGGCTATGGCACACGGTTTACCAGTCATTACTACAGACAGATGCATTGCTGGTTTAGAATTGATTAAAAACGGTACTAACGGTTTTATCGTACCAGTTGATAATAAAAAAGAGTTAGGAAAAAAGATAAACAAAATACTAAATAACGAAATTTTGCAATATAAAATGAGTGAAGCTTCATTAGATATAATAAGTAAAAATTATACTATCGAAAATATGGTAGAAGTGCATTTAAAGATTCTGAAAAAATTTAAAGAATGAAGGAGGGGTGTTTTGTGAAGTTACTGTATCTCGGAAATGCTATCAAAAATGAAGAGTGCGATAAATTTGCTGGCCCTTCAATTGCAGGTAATAAAATGCAGTTGGGCTTAATAAAAGCTCTTCATAAAAAGTTAGGTAAAGACTTAACGGTGTTAACAGAATATCCCATCGCAGCTTATCCAACTGAGAAGAAAGTGTTTATAAATAATAAAAGTATCGAAATAGCTCCAAATTTACGTAGTAAAAAAGTTCCATTTATAAATATATTTCTAATTAAACAAATAACAAAGATTTTATTCGCAACCTTTATGATATTAAATTGGTGTTTAAAAAATAGAAAAGAAGAAAAAATTATAGTTTGTTTTAATTCTTATCCTGATATTGCTACTCCTATTCTATGGATTAGTAAGATAATAAATATACAAACTGTTTGTATTTTAGCAGATCTTCCTGTTAATAAAGTAGTGAAACATAAGGGCTTGAAATTTATAGCTAGAAATTATGAAGAGCGAATAGCAAAAAAAAATATCCGGAAATTTGATTTATTGGCTGTTCTTAACAAGAATGCTATTATCGAATTTGCTCCAAACTCAGATTATGTTGTTCTAGACGGCGGTTTTGATATTTCTTCGGTTCCTACTAATAGATGTGGAGGGCAGTGGCTTGAAAAAGAAGATGAAAAGACTAAGATCCTTCGTGTGTTATATAGCGGTTCATTAACTGAATATAATGGTATTAGAAATTTAATCGAGGCAGCTAAATTAGTTGAAAATAAGAAATTCTCATTAGAAATTTATGGAAGTGGAGAACTGTCAAAGTTCGTGGAAGCTGAAAGTAAAAAAAATGAAAATATAAATTTTTATGGGAAAGTTTCTTCCGAAGAGATTGTAAAATTACAACAAAACGCATCACTCCTAGTAAGTCCTTTACTACCCGAAGACTCTGTAGCTAAAGTTGCATTTCCATCTAAGATTGTTGAATATTTACTTAGCGGGACACCTGTTGTAAGCACTAAAGTAAGTGGCTTAAATGAAGATTATTTGCAAAACCTATACACATTCAATGATACTAATCCTCAAACGTTTGCGAATACAATTGATGAGATTTTAATAGAAGAAAAGGAAGTATTAATTTCAAAAGCAGTTAAGGCAAGAGAATTTATAATTAAGGAGAAAAATTGGGATAAACAAGTTAAAAAAGTTTTTTTAAAGTTAAATCATTAATAAATGAATCAATTTCATAAATCGCCCTTTTAAAAAAGTGTAGACGGTTTTTCGGACCATTTTTCCTGTTTTTAAAATTTAAGCGGCTGCTAAAGCACAGTTTCTAGCGACTTTCAAACGATCGCTCGCCAATCGGGACGCGTTGTAAATCAACGAAACGAGTTCAAAATGGATTTTCGCTTTCTTGCCTGTCCGGTGTCGAACATTATTCAAATCGAAATACTCCTTCAAGTAAGCGTTGACGCGTTCCACTGCGGCGCGCTGTTTATAGAACAGCGTCCATTTCAAGGAACCTCTGGCAGGAGACGTATATTTTCGAAGGTCTACTGACCTTTTGATTTTAAAGATTTTTTGGCAAAGGGAATCGTCTTTCAACGGACACGTCGCACATTCTTTGGGACGCGTATATTTCAAGGTTTCGTATTTGGCGTCATAACTGTCGTAGCGATACGCGTGTTCCCGAACGCATGTCGGCGCGAAATGCTCATCAAACCCGATCACTTCGCCTTCCCTGCGCGGGTTGTAAGCGATGACGGCGTGAAGGTTCATCTCCTGCAGTTGTTGGTAAATGGGTTTGTAATCGTAACCCTTGTCCAGGATGCCCGCTTGAAAAAGACCCGGCATCGTTTGCTGGATTTGCTTCAGGAGAGGGATGGCGGCTTTTCCATCATTCAAGTTGCCGGAACTCATGAGCCCTCTGATAATGTATTGGCTGATCGTGCTGACAGCTAAATGAGCTTTGTAGCCGAACCAAAATGTGTTTTTTCCATCACTATTTTTCTTGATGCCCCATTTCGGGGCAACGGGCATCTCGTTTACCAGCGCCTCTGTGGAGGCACCCAATTGATGGACAATCTCTTTTTCGTAGAGCGTCTTCTCAGCTTCCTGTTTTTGTTGGGCGGCTTGCCACTCAGCTTGTTCGGCTTTCGGCTTCCGTCCTCGTTTTTTCGGAGTTGCTTTTTCTTTTTTCTCAGCCGCTGCCGGTTTGTCGCGTGCTTCGAAATGCGTGGCATCAATAGCCAGCGATTCCTCTGTGATGAAACCTTCCTGGATCGCTAGAGCCACAAGCACGTCTTGCACTTTCGACAGGGCATCCGTTTCACTGATCGCTGCGATCATGCGTGAGTAAGAAGCTTCAGATGGGACGTCGTCCGATAACAGAAACCCGCAATCGAACCGAAAAAAAGGATCTTGTTTCAGGCGCTTCACCAATAAGTTGATCGTCGGAATACGCTCCCCCACACGAGCGATCAACGAATAAATCATGGCACCGTAATTGAGTTCTCTCGGCGCGCCGCGATGCGTCTTCTTGTCGAAGATGCGAAGAAGAGGACCCAGATCTGTTGTCGAGAAAATGGCATTAAATCGATGGGTAGGTTCCATCTCAAATAATTCATGCATGTCAAATAGGTTATCTTGTCTTATAATAGGCATAGAGCGCTTTCCCTCCTGTTTGTGTATGTTGTGGTGACTACCATTATACAGGATTTGGGGAGGTGCTCTATTTTCTTGAGATATTACACTTAGAGCCGCAAGGGCTCGGAATTATGAAATTAACTCAGATGTAAAACTTATAAAAATTTTAACAGTAAATCTTTTCTATAATCAGTGTTAAAATTTTTAAATATAACATGGCATTATTATTAAAGGGTATAAGATCTATGTAACTTGCAAGACAATGAGAGACTCGTGTGTCTTCAAGCTATAATTCCTCATTTTTCTTTGCTATGGAATTAAGGAGAAAAATCAAATGAAAAAAGAAGTGAATTTGAAGGTGCATGGAAATATTTTGAAATTAAATGTTTTAGAAAGTTTCCATGTTCTATTATTAATAATCATTTTATTATGGTTTAGCAACGAATTTGTTCGTACATCTATATCGTTTTATGTTATTTCTTTTATTTATTTGATTTGGATAACTTTAAGTATACTTAGAAGACCAAAGTTTATAGACATTATTCTTGGTAGTTCTCTTTTTTTGATTCTTTGGGTTCTAAGTGTAATTTCCAGGTCTTTAATAAGGAATAGCGGTTTATCATATGAAGTTATTTATTCAATAACTTTATTAATGATACTTACTTTATTTTTATATTATAAAGACAAAGGAATTAGAATAAAAAAAATTATATTTTTTACAATAATGATAGGTTATATTAGTACTGGCATAGTTACTTTAGTTTTTCTTAATATTGACCCAGATTTGGTTAGATATGCAGGCGCAGGTCTTACACAAACAGAAGGATTAATAAATGAATACGGAAATGGAATAAAATTCATTGGATCTTGGGATTATATATATTCTTTAGTTGGTACTGTAATAATATGTATTTTAATTGCATTAGTAAATATTAAAACTAGAATTTCATTGATTTATTTCATATTAGCTATTTTCTTCACAATTATTGTTTTTCAATCATCACTCTCAACAGCTATATTTTTACTTTTGATTTTAATCGTTTTAATTTTAATTCCAAAAAGAAAAAAGATGAAAATAATGTATTTTTCTTTAATTTTAACAATTTTAGCTTTATTAGTTCCGTTATCTCAAATAATTATAAGCTTCTTATCCTTAATAATTGATAACCCGGCTTACTTTTATAAAATAATAGAATTCCAAAAGTTGTTAAGTGGAGAATATCAATCTTTTTCTCAATTTTATGGGCGAAGCGATCTTGTAGCGAATTCTTTAGTTACTTTTATTAAAAATCCTTTATTAGGGGTTTATGGAATTCTTCCTTATGAAATGGTCTCTAACCACAATATTGTTAGTGGACATAGTCAATGGTTCGATGATTTAGCAAGATATGGAATAATTAGTTCCATGTTTTTCTGGATTGGAATTTTCAAAATATCGAAAGTTTTACGGAAATACGCGAGTTCGAGAATTCATAAAAAGTTTGTAAATATAATTTTACTATACGTATTATTATTAGGATTTTTAAATCCTGCTTTATTAACTCATATTTTTATTTTAGTGTTTTTAGTTTTACCTTTTTCCAGTTCGATAGGCAGAGTTCAAGAAAAAGATGATTCTAATATTATTGTTAAAACTAAAATAGGATAAAGAAGTAAAAAAAATTTGTAAATTTTTTCACTTGCGCTGACTGTGAAATTAAGCTTGATGTTTGGACAGCCATTATCAAAGGTAGATAAATATAAAAGCTTTTAGTAATCCACTAACGATGTAATTTCTGACCAAAGTAAAGCATAAGAGTGTTCTCGAATATCCTTTTCTATATTACTACGGTTGGAATGGTCATGATTGAATCCAAGCACCACCAAAATGCCGTTGTGATGATAAATGCAGGTTTTGAAACAGTTAGAGACAGCTCAACAATTTCTTCTACTATCTGAAGGGATATACGAGCATCGATTTCTATACACAATACGAGAAAAACGTAAACTATTGCTGGCGTCAAAAGGTCGTATTGCTGAAGAAGCATCCTTCCTACAGTCAAGATATGTTGGCGTAGAGCTGTATGCCGGATGTCATAATCAAATAGGCAGATATGGCAGTCGAATATTCTATCCCTACGCTTTATCGCATGTTCAACAATCGTGTTTTGGCTGCTACCGCACTTCGGATGAAAGAAATATGGAAAACAAACGTCCGCCAAAACGGTCGGAAAAGTAGGCGTTTAAACGACATATTTTCGAATGAGAAGCCGCCTTTACTTCTTTCCAGAATGAGTTTGGGCATATCTAAGGCGCCAACCACAAATGTTCGGTTATTACACTGGTTTAATGGCTGATTTCTCCATTTTGCTATGAAAAAAACTCCAAAGGCCCCTTTGAAAAGACTGCTTGGTAAAGGGGGAGAGACTTTAATCAGCTAAATCAAACGTTCAGTTCATAGTGTCTAAGAAACGGATCAACATTCCGAGGAAGTTAAAAGATTATGAAATAAACCTGGAGGCAATTTTTAGTCATCGGAATGGAGAAGGTTTGTCTAGCTTAAATTGAAAAAAGGGAAATGTTCATAATTTAAATTCAATAGACGGATTGGAATGTATAGTGATAAAAGTAAATATTAAATTTAGATTTTTACTTTTACTTATAGCAAATTGTTTTTGAATGGAGGTTTAATGTTAATGAAGAGAATAATCGTAAGAATTTATTCAATTTATTTATCTCGAAAAACTAAATCTATAATAAATAGAAAAGTTTTATTAAATAGAGAAACAGAGTTAGAAGGGTATAACAAAGTTGGATATAAAAGTTCAATATCCAATACAAAGATAGGTTATTTAACATATATTGGAGAGCATTCAAAATTAAACAACTGTAATATAGGTCGATTTTGTTCATTAGCTGATAATGTGCAAATAATTGTTGGAAAGCATCCTTCACACACTTTTGTATCTACACATCCAAGTTTCTACACTAAAGAAAATTATATTTTGAAAAGTTTTAATATAGATAAAAGCTTTTCTGAAATTTCTTACATTGATGAAAATAGAAGAGTAGTTAATATAGGAAATGATGTTTGGATTGGTTCTGGAGTGAAAATAATTGATGGTATATCAATTGGAGATGGGGCAATTATTGCAACTGGTGCAATTGTGACTAAAAATGTTGGTCCATTTGAAATTTGGGGAGGAGTTCCAGCAAAAAAAATTAAAGATCGATTTACAGCAAATCAAAAAGAACAATTATCTCAAATTAAATGGTGGAATAGAAAAAACGAATGGTTGAAAGAATATTCTGATAGTTTTTCTGATATTGATCAATTTATCAGTGTCCAAAAAAAGAGATATAAGATTTAAATAAAACTTTCCTGGGGTAATTAAATGAAAAAAACTGCTTATATACTAATGATATTAACTATTTTTTCGCAAATAGTAGCTTTTATAAGAGATTTAATTTTGGCATATTACTATGGAACAAGTTATGTAAGTGATGTTTTTTTAATTTCTTTAACTATACCTCAAACAATATTTTCGTTTATAGGTGCTGCAATAGCATCCAGTTTTATCCCACTTTATAATAAGGTTTTCGGTAATAAAGGGCATAATGAAGCAGAAAGTTTTACCAATACTTTAGTTAGTATGATTACGATTTTTAGCATATTTACGATTCTAATTACGTATATATTCACAGAAGAAGTCGTATTGCTGTTTGCGTCAGGTTTTGAAAGAGAAAGTCTGAATCTTGCAGTAGATTTTACTAAGATTACAATTATAAGTGTTTTATTCTCTGGCTTAATATTTATTTATACTAGCCTTTTGCAACTGAAGGGAAGCTTTAAAGCATTTGGTTTAATGACCATTCCTCTTAATGTCATTATGATTATATCTATAATTCTGAGCCATGAATTTTCGGTTTATATTATGGCAGTAGGCTTTGTTATTGGAACCGGATGTCAACTTTGTTTTTTACTATTCTTTCTTAAAAAGAATAAGTATAAATTTTCATATTCATTTTCATTTAATAATCCTTATATTATAAATTTATTAAAATCTTCTTTACCTGTACTAATTGGAATATCGTTTGTACAAATAAATATAATTGTAGATAGAACTATGGCCTCTTACATTGCAGTTGGTGGTATTTCTGCTATTACATATGCAAGTAAATTAAATGCAGTTGTACAAGGGGTATTTGTAGCGTCATTAGTTGCTGTAATGTATGTTCATATTTCAAAATTAATAAACGAGAATAATATGAAAGATTTTTATACAACTATAAATAACACAATTAATAATATAAATGTGTTTGTAATTCCTATAATGATAGGATCTATATTTTTTTCTAATGAAATTATCAATGTACTATTTGCACGCGGGCTTTTGATTCTAGCTCAGTTTCATTAACAAATTCCGCTTTAATATTTTATTCTTTTGGAATGATTGGGTTTGGAATTCGTGAAGTTATTTCTAGAAGCTTCTATGCAATGTTAGATACGAAAACTCCTATGTTAATAGCACTGGTTGCTTTAATACTTAATATAGTTCTTAATATTATTTTATCTCAGTTTTTAGGACTTGCTGGATTAGCACTAGCAACTTCAATATCTACTATAATTTCCTCGTTCATTCTAATTGTAGTCTTTAAAAGAAAAAATGGCTGGGACGGATATAAAGATATAGTTACTATGAATTTAAAAATATTGTTTATCTCTTTTGTAACAGTAATTATCTCTAAACTAATATATAATGTTCTTTCATTCTATATTTCGAATAACTCTGCTTTTATTATTGTTATCTTTTTCTGTTTAATCTTTTATGGATTACTTTTGTTCAAATTAAAAATAGTAGATTTTTCTATAATTCTTAATCGCTTTAAAAAAACCCCTTAATAAATTTCTCAACTTTATTAAGTGAGTTAATTTCATAATTCCGAGCCCTTGCGGCTCTAAGTGTAATATCTCAAGAAAATAGAGCACCTCCCCAAATCCTGTATAATGGTAGTCACCACAACATACACAAACAGGAGGGAAAGCGCTCTATGCCTATTATAAGACAAGATAACCTATTTGACATGCATGAATTATTTGAGATGGAACCTACCCATCGATTTAATGCCATTTTCTCGACAATAGATCTGGGTCCTCTTCTTCGCATCTTCGACAAGAAGTAAGCGTCCAATAACGAACACCTAGTTTCTTAGAAAAGAAAATGCCTTTCCTATTTTTTGTCGGAAAGGCATTTTTATTATTTTTTCTTTTGGATATAGCAGTCTTTTGGAAGGTCCTTCGACCAGGGCATGAGGTGATCGATGTTCAGTTCAGCGTAAGCGTCTAATAGCGAACACATTCTAATAGAAGATTTTTCGTGAGATACTCTTTCCAGAATTGAATTTCTGGGAGGAGTTTCTTTGATAAGAAAAGAGAAAGCCCTGTATTGGTCAGGTCAAATCAGCGAATACCGAAAAAGTGGTGAAACATTGGTTACTTGGTGTGAGAAAAATGATGTTAAAATCCACACGATGAAATACTGGTTGCGGAAGCAGTCGCCTGTATTGAAAAACCCAGAGACCGCTTGGGTCTCCTGTGTGGTGGAGGAACCTGTGAGCGACACGATTATGTTGAGAATAAAAAATGTAGAAATCGAGGTGATGAGTGGCTTCCAGGACGAACTGTTACTGAAAGTCCTTCGGACACTTGACCAATTATGATGAACGGCCGGATTGTCGAGCAGGTTTATTTGGCTGCTGGACCGACGGATCTCCGGAAGTCGATTGATGGGCTGGCGGTCATCGTCCAGGAATTGTTCCAGCTCGATCCATTCTCCAAAGCACTCTTTGTGTTCTGTAACCGGAAGAAAGACAAGCTCAAAATTCTATTCTGGGATCACAACGGCTTCTGGCTCTATTACCGGCGATTGGAAAAAGGGTTGTTCGATTGGCCGGACCCTGGGTCCAGCCAGCCCCTTCCCATCACGCCCCGGCAGTTAAACTGGCTGCTTGATGGCCTTCCCCTGAACCAGCGCCAGGCCCACCCATCCGTTGCGGCGAAAAAAATCATTTAGGTCTATTTGGCACTAACATTTTGTGCTATTCTTAGACCTATGAAAACAATGGACGGAAACACCTCACCTACAATTGAAGAACTGGAAAAGAAGAACGCGCAGCTCGAGAACCAGATGAAAGCACTGGAGTTGAAGGTGCAGTGGTACGAAGAACAGTTCCGGCTGGGCCAGCAGAAACGGTTTGGTTCATCCAGCGAAAAGACGGATGACAACCAGTTGGCGCTTCAACTGTTCAACGAAGCCGAAATTTCTTCTTCCGTTTTAAAATCGCTTCCCAGGGAAAGAAACAATTCCGACAATTCGCTACAAATGTATACAAAAGAAAATCCATGCTTGAGAACTGAAGGTTCAAAAGCGTGGATTTTCAATATTTATGCAGAAACTGGAATTGTGGTGAATTGTGTCGCTCCCTGGGAATAAAAAAGCGAGTAAAAAGGAAAAAGAATAGGAACGGGAATGGCAGCACTCGCGTCACAGATTGAATTTTTCCGCATGCGGATCTTCATCGACTTGTTGCCGATAGCTTAAGCAATAGGTACAATACGCTGTATTTGTTCTATCAAATGGCTCCGGCAACAGTTCCTGCAAAAATTTGCGGTCTAAAAACGGCGGAGCGGGTAGCGCATCATCCCAATACAGAGGGAACGAACTGTACGGGTATTGCTCCAGCCGTTCAACCATCGGCCTCTTCGTCTCGATTGGATTGCGATGGATGTAGCTGCTGACGGTCAGAAGGCCAAGCCGGGAATCGACTTCTTTCGCAAAATAGCGTTTCTGGTAAATTTGTCCGACATGTCCGTACCGTTTCGAATAAGAGATACTGTACCGTTTATTAATCCGCTGCATAATTTTATCCAGCGGATCCCGTAGCGGCTTCAACAAAAGATGATAATGATTGTTCATGAAACAATAAGCCAGAACCGTAAACGGATAATCCGCATGGACATGCAAAAGCGTCCGCTTCAGCTCAAACATGTCTTCTTTCGTCTTGAAAATCGGCTGCCGGTTATTGCCGCGCATAATGACGTGGTAATAGGAATTGGGATTGAACTCGCGCCGAGGCGTCATCTCAACAGCGACTGATGGGCCCGGCGTGCACTGATTTTCCATTTCAGCGCCTCGTCCACTGCCGCGTCCGGTACCGTGTCGCAATCCAGCACATCAGCAATCGTCCGGGCCAACCGCAAAATCTTCAGCGTTGCTCGGCTGTTCAAATTTTCCTGGAAACTGGCGGCTTCGATGCGTTCCAGTTGAGCCGCGCTAAACTGGACTTTCTCCTCAAATAACTTAACCGGCACAATGGTGTTCGTGTAATTCGAACCGTAGCGCAGCCGTTGCCGGGCTCGTGCCGCTGTTACGGTTTGCCGCAAGTCAACGGATGTCGCGGCAGTAGTTTGATCCAAAACGCTTTGGCTTTTCATGGCCAGCACAAAATCGATGGGTCGATGGAAAGTCCTATACATGGGAGGAAGTCGGCAAGATGTTGATGCATTATGAAGGATCTCAAGTGAAGCTTGAGATGTTGAATCCCTAAGAAGAGATTGTGTGGGAAGATGACGAGAATCAGCTTACGATAGATCCGGAGAAAAACGAATAGCTTTAAATGGTTCTCAAACGCAAAAGAACAGCCAATCCTGGAAATGCAACATTCGGGATTAGCTGTTCTTTTTTGTATAGGAATTGGTAGAGTCCTCCATAATAATACTTGTTCCAGACAGACATAATAATACGGAATACCTGATAAGGGTGGTCAACTTTTTGATGAGCGAAACTCCTTCAAGTGGTCAACTTTTATATTAGCGTTTACAATTGTCTCCTTTTAATCTGTGCAATTTAAAAGTGGAAGGTAGAAAAGGCGAGGTTTAATATCCTATATATAGGGAATAAATAGTATAAGAACAAAATGTGCTGCTAAATCGAATTTTGCACAAAATACAAGATTATTTTAATAACGGAGGTAGAAAAATGAATCAGACAAATCAAGTAAATACGATGGAAACCCGTACAAGAAATAACGAGGTTATCTTTTTCAAAAGCCAAGAAGAATTCGCAAAAGCTTTGCGAGAAGGCATCGGATCAGCTGAAGAAAACGGTCTGGCGGTAGAATTAACACAAGAATAATCAAGTGATGCAGCTCCTATAGGGAGCGCTTTTTTATTTTATCGGGAAATACTTTTGTGGCTTGCGCCCGAATGCGTAGAGGAATCAGCTAGGTCAACTTCATTTCAATCAACATAGGGTTGAATAAACCATGAAGCTCCACTGTAAGCTTTCCCTTCAATCTTTCTCCTTTTATTTTTTATGGAATTCCCAGATTTCGGTTTGAAGATCTTTGAACTAGGGAAAAATTCATATACTAATATAATGTAGGGGGAGAACAGTTGGAACGTTTTTTACAGGGAGTCGCTGATTTTTCAGCGTGGTTGTGGGGGATTCCGCTCATCACGCTATTGCTGTTATCAGGTCTTTATATGACATTTAAACTTGGATTTTTTCAATTCCGTTATTTTGGCTATATCGTCGGACAAACCTTCGGCAGTGTTTTTAAAAAACCGAAAGGCGAAGGGACGGTCACTCCTTTCCAAGCGCTGACGTCGGCGCTCTCTTCCACTATTGGTGCAGCCAATATTGTCGGGGTGCCGGCAGCGATCATGTTCGGCGGACCCGGAGCTGTGTTCTGGATGTGGGTCATTGCGCTGATCGGCATGGCGCTCAAATTCGCTGAAAGTGTACTCGCTGTCGAATACCGCGAGAAAAACGCCTTAGGTGAGTTTGTCGGCGGACCGATGTATTACATGACAAAAGGGTTAAATATGAAATGGCTGGGAGTTTGGTTTTCCTTCGCCTTGATGATCGAATTGATCCCGAGCATCATGGTGCAAGGGAATTCCATCGGCCGTACGGTAGAAACGACCTTCAATATTCCTTCCCTCTGGACAGGCATTGCAACTGCTGCTCTTATATCGATTGTTGTATTCGGCGGCATCAAACGGATCGGCAAGGTCACGGAAATTTTTGTTCCGTTTATGGCCTTGTTCTATGTCGGCGGTGCGGTGGTGATTCTTTTGATGAACGTCAGCGCAGTACCAGAGTTCTTTATGCTGGTTTTCAGCAATGCATTTTCCCCTGCTCCCGTGATGGGCGGTTTTGCCGGTGCAGCCATTGTGGAAGTAATCCGGTGGGGATTTGCCCGCGGACTTTATTCCAACGAGGCGGGGCTTGGAACGGCGCCGATTGCCCACGCGGCTGCGATGACAGACCATCCCGTCAGACAAGGATTCTGGGCTGTCGTTGGCGTGGTCGTCGATACCTTAATCGTCTGTACCGCGACCGCTTTTGTGATATTGTCATCGGGGGTCTGGACTAACGACGGTGCAATGGAAAACTCTTCAGCTTTAACGAGCTTGGCGTTTGAATCGTATTTTGGTGAATTCGGTGCCATTCTTGTGACCATCGCTTTAATTTTCTTTGTCTTGTCGACGATACTTGTCGTTATTTTCTACGGTGCCAAGCAGGCGGAGTTTCTATTTGGCATAAAAGCGTCCTACGGAATGCAGGTGGTCTATATTTTGGCAGTCGTTTTAGGAGCTGTCGGAGCAGCAGAAGTGATTTGGGGCTTCCTCGATATCATGCTGGCGGCAATACTCATTCCGAATGTCATCGCCATCCTGCTGTTAAGCAATAAAGTAAAAGCATTGACGACCGAATTTTTCACTTCGGATCAGTATTACAAGAAAGACCGGAAAGAGAAGAAAAGGAAAAAAGCAGCGGCAAGAGAAGGTTATGAGTCTTAACTCGATCTCTGTTTCATAGAAGAATGGAAAAGCCTTGAACTCCTCTGTTAGGAGATTCAAGGCTTTTCGATAGGGGATTTTTCTGCAGGAGCATGGATTTACTGAGGGATGGGAATAATCAATCACATAGCAGAAGAAAATCGATTCCCGGGAATGCAAATTTATCGGGAATCGATTTTTATGCAGAAAGCAAAATTCTGATGAATTGTACAGGACTTTAACCTGCAACTTTACAGATCGCTCTCTATTCTGGCAGCCAACCCGTCCAGATCGATTAGGGTCAAATGTGAAATTTCCCCGTCCGGTGTACACAGTGCCCATCCGGTAAAATCATAAGAGCCGCCTTCTCTTCGCGTTGAATACTCTACTTCAGCGGTGAAATTAAACGCACTGAATTCCTGATCTGTTTCTTCTACCGCCACTTTCTCCACATAAATAGAAACGGGATCCATCCAATAATCAAGGTTGTTTTGATGAAACTTGAAAACATCCGGAATCTCTCGATTGATGAACTCTACATATCCCTTTTCCGTAAAATAAGACCTATAGGTTTCCCTGGCATATGCAAAAAATGCATCCACTTCAGGTCCGCTTTCCGTGTAGCCTGGATGGTCCACGCGTCCTTGGTTTTCTTTATCAAACTCTGCCATCATATCGTCAACTTCCTGTTTCATACGGGTCACTTCTCTGTCGGGGCCTGTAAGCTCCGATTCCACAACTTCATTCACAGCTGCTTCACAGCGGTCACTGCCGGACGCCGCTTTCGGCTCTGGCTCCTTCGGGTTGTTTGGATTGCATGCGCTTACCATGAGACAAAGCATCATAAGTCCAGCCAGTTTCAACAAATGCCTAACTTGCTGTCCCATTCTGTTTCCTCCTCCGTTACGTTCTTTCCCCGGTGTATACCCGTTATGGAGAATCCCTAGTGTTTTTGAAAAAAGAATCGATTTTGTATTTTATGCAGAAAGTGGGAGGACGCGAATGTTGCCCTTTGTTAAGGTGGCTAATCTAAAATGATTATAGGTATAATTTTGAAAATTCATATTAAATTGACAATATTTTATTTTTCCGATAACGTTAAATAAATCATTGGAGTGATTTAGATTTGTAAAAAACGGAGGGGATGGAGATGGATGCAGAGGTCGGGATTATCGGGTTAGGAACGATGGGCAGTATGGCCGCGTGGCAGCTGGCGAAAGAAGGGGTTTCGGTAATCGGCTTTGAACAATTTGGAATCGGCCATGACCGGTCGGCTGCAGGCGGCGAAACCCGCTTGTTCCGCACCGCTTATAAAGAAGGCGCTAAGTATATTCCGTTGTTGAAGGATGCTTATCAGATGTGGAAACAGCTCGAAGCGGAATCGGGGAATTACTTATTTCACGAAACGACCGGATTGATCATTGGCAATCCTCAATTGAAAACGATGAAAAATGTGTTGAGAAGCATTCAGGAGTTCGACTTGGAACATGAATACTTGAATTCGGAAGAAGCGCGAAAGCAATTTCCCCAACACGTGATCGGGAATGACGAAATCGTCATTATGGATAAGAAGTCAGGCTTTTTGCGCCCACAATACGCCATTCAGTCTGCAGTTGAAATCGCTGAAAAGTTGGGTGCGAAAATTCATAGCCATACATATGTGAAAGCGATTGTTCCGGATGGCGAAGGGGTGGTCATTCAAACGGAAGAGAAAGAATACAAGGTGAAAAAGCTATTGATTACAGCGGGTCCTTGGACCGCTCAGTTCATTCCAGGAATTGAATCCAGTCTGGAAGTTCGCCGCTTGGTAAATGCTTGGTTCTTGCCAAGAAACAAAGAGACATTCACTGAAGCCCATTTTCCAGTCTTTACGCGAGAAAGAGAAGAAGATACATATTACGGGTTTCCGGCAGTGGACGGAGACATGGTGAAGATCGGCATTTTAAGTACGAAGAAACACAAGATTGAACATGCGGGTTTATTGAATAAGAATGTCGGGGTGGAAGAGCTCGCGACGCTGCAAGCAATTCTTCGGAATGAAATGCCCGGCTTGTATAATGATCCGTCCCGGACGAGTGCGTATATGGAAGTTTACACAGATGACTACGATCCCATCGTCGGGGAAGTACCAGGGCATCCGAACGTCGTGGTGCTAACCGGATTTTCAGGGCATGGCTTTAAAATGGCGCCAACGATGGGCAAGATTGCGAAAGAGCTGCTGATGACCGGGTCATCCAATTTTGAGATTGGGGATTTCTCGCCTGAACGATTTCTTTCAGGACAGAAAGTAAAAGAAGAGTAACAGAAAAAAGGAAGAGAATTTTAAAAAGGGGAGATTTCGATTGGAGAAAAAACGGGAGATTAGGCAACCGACTTTTGCAGAATCCGTATTTGCATTTCTGCTTATGTTCTTTTTCGTTTTAGTGGGTTATTTGATAATGGGGATGCGCATTGAACTGATGATGGTGGCTGCTGCAGCTGGAGCTGGAATCATGGCTTGGCGGCTCGGGTATACGTGGAGTGATTTGGAAGGGGCCATTTCACAGCGCATTGTCAGTGCGACGCCAGCTATCCTGATTATTTGGGTGATCGGGATCGTTATTGCCACCTTCATTTTCAGTGGTTCGATTCCGATGATGATCTATTACGGGATACAATTGGTCAATCCGAAGTATCTGTTGATTTCCGCATTTTTGATGTGCTTGATATTCTCGGTCGTCACGGGAACATCCTGGGGATCGGCCGGAACTGTCGGTGTGGCTTTTATGAGCATCTCGGAAGGGCTTGGCATTCCGCTCCATATTACAGCGGGAGCCGTCATTTCAGGTGCGGTGTTCGGCGATAAGATGTCGCCTCTTTCTGAAACGACCAATCTAGCGGCTGCAACGGCTGGGGCCAATCTTTACGATCACATCAAGTCGATGATGTGGACGACAATCCCTGCAGGCATCATCACGTTTGTCTTTTTCCTGATTGTCGGCAATATGATCGGAACTGGTGGAGGCGGATCTTCATCAAGTATTCAAATGCTCGATGGTCTCGACAGCATTTTCAACTGGAATCTTTTATTGATTCTTCCGCTCGTCATTATCTTAATCGGGGCAATACTGAAGAAACCGCCTGTTCCGACGATGCTGTTGGGAGCGTTATCTGCGGTCATTCTAGGAGTGGTCTTTCAAGGATTTTCACTTCAGAACGGAACCAATGCGGCATTTAGCGGTTTTAATGTCTCAATGATTCCAGGTGCGGCAGAAGGCTCGATTTCGGATGGGGTCATGACGCTGCTGAACCGCGGAGGCATCATGTCGATGGTGAGTGTCGTCATCATCATTTACTGCGGCTATGCTTACACCGCGATTGTCAGTAAAGCAGGATTTTTGGAGACTGCCCTCAATCCTTTGTATAGCCGTGTGCAGAAGCGCGGTCCGCTTATGGTGACGACTTTGTTCACGGAGCTTCTGATTTTATTGGTTTCCGGAACTTCCTATGCGGTGGCCATCCTCATTCCTGAAATGTTCAAGAAAGCTTTCTTGAAAGCAGGGATGCCGCCAAAAGTCTTGTCTCGCAGCATTGAAGATGTTGGTACGATGATGGCGCCTTTTATCCCGTGGGGAACATCGGGGGCCTTTTACATTGCGACTCTCGGCGTTGCGCCTTTCGGATCTGGCGGCTACGCTATCTGGACGGTCTTGTCCTACACCACTCCGCTCATCGCGATCATCCTGGCATTCACAGGAGTAGGAATTTACAAGATGACGAAAGAGGAATCGAGCAAAGAGTTGGAATTGTATAAGCGTTCGGATTCTGTGATTTCTCAACCTACGGGAGATTCGACTGCTTGAGTAAGGGTTACTGAATAACTTTATATTTAGAGAGCTTCTTCATCTCCTTTGAGCATCAAAGGAGGGGAGAGGCTTTTTTTATTCTTTGATGATTTTTATACATGGTTTTTGTATTTTACAAATAAGTTGAACTTGTCATGAATAATTTCAAAAAAGGAAATTATCTTCCGTTATTGGTTAATGCAGGAGGAAAAGATAGAAAAGCAAGGAAAAGAATCCAGATTTTATTAGATTAATAAAATAAAATACTTCGGAAATCGTACTAATTTTCAAAATGCTATGGATAATTATTCAGTATAGTTGTATTATTATTAATATTCACAACAAGAAAGGGGCAGACAAGATGAAGAAAAGGGTACATAGTTCATTTTTAATCGGATTGATCTTGGTGTTATTATTGGCAGCTTGTTCCGGAAATGACGGAGCGAGCGAATCGGATAGTGGAGGAGAACCGGCTGAAGGCGACAAGCAAGGCGGTACGCTTGTCTACGGACGCGGAGCGGATTCGGTTGGACTCGATCCGATCAATGTGACGGACGGTGAATCGATCCGGGTAACGCATAATGTCTTTGAGACATTGCTTGAGTATGATCAGAATTTGGAATTGCAGCCGAAGCTTGCGACGGAATACGAGTCGAGTGAAGACGGCTTGACGTGGACGTTCCAACTTCGTGAAGGCGTGAAATTCCATGACGGCACGGATTTTAATGCAGATGCAGTGGTGTTCAACTTTGAACGCTGGATGGATCCGGAAAACCCGTACCACCAAGGGGATTTTGCTTACTATCCGTTCTTGTACGGCGGGTTTAAAGGCGATGAGAATCATTTGATCGAATACGTGAAAGCAAATGGTGATTACGAATTGGAGATTAAATTGAAGCGCAAAACCGCTCCTTTCTTAAGTTACCTTGCAATTTCGATGTTCGGGATTGCGAGCCCGGCAGCGATTGAGAAATACGGCGTGGCCTTAAACGAAAATCCGGTTGGAACAGGGCCGTTCAAGTTTGAAAGCTGGAACCGCAACGATACAATTACGCTAGCTAAAAACGAAGATTACTGGATGGAAGGCAAACCGCATTTGGATAAAGTCATCTACCGCGTCATTCCTGAAAACTCCGCTCGTTTGAATGCTTTGCAGACAGGTGAAATTGATGTGCTGGACGGGATGAATGCAGGAGATACGACGGTTGTTGAAGATGCGGACGGCTTTGAGTTGTTGAAACGTCCGAGTTTCAATATCGGCTATATGGCCTTTAATATGGAGAAAAAACCGTTTGACGATCCATTGGTTCGCCAAGCGATCAATATGGCGATTGATAAAGAGGAAATCGTTGAAGCGTTCTATAGCGGACTGGCAGATACAGCGACAAGCCCGCTGCCTCCTTCTTTATGGAGCTATGACGACAGTTTAGAGAAGTATGATTACAACGTGGAAGAAGCGAAGAATTTATTGAAAGAAGCTGGGCTTGAAGAAGGTTTCAAAACGAAGCTGTATACGATGAGCAACCCACGCCCGTATTTGCCGGAGCCGATGAAGATTGCGGAAGCGATTCAGGCGGATCTTGCGGAAGTGGGCATCGAAGCGGAAATCGTGTCGATGGAATGGGCGACGTATTTGGATGATACGAGTGCCGGGAAGCATGACATGGCGCTTTACGGCTGGACCGGCGTTATGGCGGATCCGGACAACTTCCTTTACCCGAACTTGAGCAACACGAATATTACGAAGCCGGCGCAGAACATCGCGTTCTACGACAGCGAAGAGTTTACGGCGTTGATCACGGAAGCGCGTGAAACGATCGACCAGGACAAGCGGACAGAGCTGTACAAACAAGCGCAGCAATTGTTCCAAAAAGATGCACCTTGGACGATGCTTGCCTATACGACACCGCCGCTTGCACAGGCGGATTACGTGGAAGGCTATGTGCCGCATCCGATGAGCAATGATTTACTGACAGACGTGTATTTGACTAACTAAACGCTTGGAGTGGTTTTGTGTATCAATTGTTGAAGGAATTATGCGAACTCGTTGGACCGAGCGGATTTGAACAGGACGTCCAGCGCTATATTCGGGATAAAGTAGTGGACCAGGCGGATTCAGTCGAAGTGGACGCTTTGGGCAATCTGATTGTTAAACTCAATGCGACGGATACTAGTATGCCGTCTGTGCTGCTTGCAGCGCACGCGGATGAAATCGGCTTTATCGTCAAAAAGATCGAACCGAACGGTACGCTTCGCTTTGAATTGCTTGGCGGATTTGATTCGCGCATCTTGCATGCGCAGTCGGTGAAGATCAAAGGCGTGGATGGTTATGTTGATGGGGTGATCGGAACTTTGTCGACTCACTACATGAAATGGGACGACCCGAAACGGATTGCGAATCATCGGGAACTCTATATTGATATCGGTGCAGCGAATGCCGAAGAAGTGCTGGAAATGGGTGTACGAGTCGGGCAGCCGATCAGCTATGGCAGTGAATTGAAGCGAGTGGGGCGCAACAGGGTAGTTGGGAAAGCGTTGGATGACCGAGCGGGATGTGCGATGTTGATTGAACTGATTTCTTTGCTGAAGGACAATCCGGACCGTTTGCACGGCGATGTCTACTGTGTCTTTACCGTACAGGAAGAAGTGGGACTTCGGGGAGCTTCCGTCTTATCGCCGGCATTCAAACCAGACTTTGCATTGGCGATCGATACGACGCCGACAAGCGATACGTATGATGTGTTGATGACAGGCACACGGACGCTTGGTGCAGGTCCATGCATCAAGATTGCCGATAAGTCGTTGATTGCCCATCCGCTTGTGACGGGTTTGTTGGAGCGCGTCGCAGAGGAGAAGGCGATTCCGGTTCAAACGGAAATCTTCATGGGCATCGGCACGGATGCGGGGGCGATTCATATGACATCGACTGGTGTTTCATCAGGAGTCATTTCGATTCCGTCCCGCTATACGCATTCGCCTGTAGAAGTTGTCGATTTAGATGATTTGGAAAATGGTGTGAAGCTCGCAGCGGAATTTATTTTTCATGCGGGGGAGTTGGTTGGAAAGAACTTTTTGGATACGTGAGTGAATAGAAGAGCCGTTTCTGGAATCCGTTTTGGGTTCTGGGGACGGTTTTTTGTTGTTGGTAATGGTCAATCTGTTTCGGGTAGAAGAAGGGCGGGGGAAAGCGGAAATAAGAATTTACGGGAAACTCAAAGCGGTTTAAGAGGAACTCAAGCGACTTAGGGGGAAACTCATCACGACTTGAGAGGAACTCAAGCAACTTTGCGGGAAACTCGCCCGAAAGCACAATCCAATCGCCCAAAACCGGCTTTCCGCTTTGCGAAAAGCGAAAAAAGCAGTACGGATTGATTTCGATAGGGTATGGGTTGATTCCACGTGTCCAAGGTTTGATTTCAGTACGAACTTGGTTGAATTCGGATTGTTTTGGACTGGATTCAAAAAGTATGAGATTGGATACGGAATCAGCCTAGTGTAAGAAGAAAAGGGGATAGTGCAGGAAGAAAAGGAAATAGTGTCGGTTGAAACACTATTAGTGTCGATAAGCGACTCATACTAGGGGGAAGAGAAAGCTTATGCTGTTGCCAGACAAAATTGAACGAGCAGCTGAATTCACTATAAAAGCCGATCCCCAGAATAACGATTCTGGGGATCGGCTAGTTTAGTTTCCTTCTATATAAGGAAGCACCACATCGTCAAACGTTGCCTGATTGACAATGATCCGGTTTGTCAGGAAATTATCGTCGTTCGGGCGAATCGTTTGTGGGGCTAAGATGTAGCCGGCTTCCAGTCCTTGTTCTTCAACGAGGCCCTTGACCAGCTCATTTGTATTGCCGTACGGGTAGGCAAAGCTTCGGACGGTCACGTCGAGTTCGGATTCGATGGTGTCGAGGCTTTTTTGCAGGTCTTGTTTAAACTTATCCGCTTGCTCAGGAAGCAGGAAGACCGGTGTTTCGTCTTCAAATCGGTGCATGTCGTATGTATGCGACCCGAAATCGGCCAAGCCGCTGTCTTTCATTTTTCTTAAATCGTCCCAGGACGCCATGTCCAAATTGCTGAAGTCTTCTTCGCCCACGTGTCCGGCAATGACGAACATCGTAAATGGCACATTTTCTTCTTTTAGTATGGGAAAAGCATTTTCATAGACGGAGCGGTCGATGTCATCGAACGAGATCCAAACGCATTTATTTGGCAAGGCATTTTCTTGCTTCGCTTTGAGCAGCTGTTCTTCATTCAGAAAAACGGCGCCCGCTTTCTTTAATGCCGCAATCTGTGCCTTGAACTCGCTTTCGAGTACACTGTATTGCACCAGTTCTTTCGATTGCGTCAAGCTTCGCGCAGATTTAACGAACAGCGTATCGTCCAAAACCCGGTGATAATTCAGGCCAAGGCAGCCAGTTTCTAGCTCATTTGGAAAAGACATTGCCGGGGTATTGTTTGAAAATGCGCTGACAAACAAGTCTTTTCGAGAGAATAGGAAGAGGCCGACAAGCAGGATGGCTATCGACCAGATGCCGATTTTTCTCATCACCATTTCTTCCTTTCCAATGGAGTGATCGGATTTGTTTCAAAAACAGCATAATCGGAGTTTTGCAGTTTCTCGATGGCGTCTTCATCCATTAATCCGAGTGAAGCAAGTTCGATATTGGTGACGGCATCGGGATAATGGCGTCTCTTCAAAACACCGAATTTCTTTTTATTGTAGAGCCGGTTTATAAAAAGTAAAGCATAGAAGATCAGAAAAACGGCTAAGCCTAACAGCACTAAATCTCGTATGTCTTGATTGACTGTATTAAAAGCGGCATTGACGATTTGAGTCAGAATCGTATTGAAGCCGAATGTAGCGGATAGGAAAAATACGACTACGAGTAAACTGTATGCCCAGAAAATCAACGTGAAAAGGGTGTCAACGATGACATGAAACCAGGATCGGTTGCCGGTGATTATGAAGTTTTCTTCTTCAAGCCGCGGTCCGGACTGTGCCATACGGCATACCCTCCTTTCATGCGTGATGCGATGGCGCGTGGAACGGCAGCCATGACCACAGCGGTGTTGACCATCCAGTAAATGGCCGGGTACCAAGCGGCCCAGAAATAATACTTCATCACGCGGTTATAACGCGAGTCGATCGACAGCGCGACAAATAACTGAATCAAGCTTATGAAGACGAGGGCGAACGATGTAATGGTGAACCAAATCAGCATTTCCTGGAAAGTTTCTGCAGTGAATAGCAAGATGGTGGTAACGAATAGCCAGCTGAAGGCCCAAATGATGCTTGTCCATTGCTCTAGGTAGATCAGCCAGATTCTTCGCTGTTTCCAGCTGAAGAGGATGCGCCAGTGACGAAGGATGACTTCTTGCCTCGCCTTGCGCCCAGCGCACGCGCTGCTTCCAGATGCCCGATAAGGTTTCCGGCACAAGCATCCAGCAAATTGCGCGCGGTTCATAGCGCACATCCCAGAATTTCTTCTGGAGTTTCCAGCTGACGGCAATGTCTTCGGTAATCATATCCCGGTCCCAAAGGCCAACGTCGACCAACGCTTTTTTGCGGAACGCGACGACGACGCCGGAGACCGTCATTACCTTTCCGAGAAGCCGCTGCGTCCGTTTAATGGCGCCGATGATGGAGGCGTATTCGACCAATTGCATCCGGCTCAGCAAATTGTTCCGGTTGCGGATCGCCGGGTTGCCGGTTACTGCGCCGAGGCGTTCGCCGCCTTTAAAGAAATGGTGGATCAAGTAATAAGGAGCGGTATCTGCAAGTAATGCATCCGAGTCGACGCAGATCAAGTATTCCGAACGCGATGCGAACAAACCGACTTGCAGCGCATTCGCTTTGCCGCGGTTTTCGTGAAGTTGGATGCCGCGGACACTTTCATGTTCAGCGGATAACTGTTGAATAAGTTCTCCTGTCCGGTCGGTCGAACCGTCGTTGATCAAGATGATTTCTTTTTTAGGATAGGAGAGGCCGGTCAAATTTTTAACCGTTTCTTCGATTGTTTCTTCTTCGTTATAGCAAGGCACCAAGATGCTGACCATGGGCCAATCGATTTCTTCAAAATTTACGGTTTCGCTTTTGGATTCTTTTGTCCGGATAAACAGAATGGATCCGGCCATCCAAAAAAGAGCCATGAAAAAAGGATACCAAAACACAAAAGCCGTGATGAATCCATATGGCCCAGAAAAGAGATCTGAGAAAAACATAGCTGTTCCTCCTGTAAATAAATAGTATACAACTTATTTACTATAATCGATGGAGAAGGATAGTATCAATATTTAAAGAGAAAATATGGAATTAATTTGTTTTATTGGCTATTCAGAGGTTTTAGTTGGGTAACGGAAATATTCGTAGAGACTCTTTTAGGTCTATAGAAGGGAAATTAACACATGCTGAAACGAATACAAAATCAAAAGTTATCGCTTTTTCGTTGGCTCTAAAGGGGTTTTGAAGGCGTTTGATAACTAAAAAAATAAAATAGTTAAAATAGAATAAATAGTTAGACAATAGTACTATGTGATTATATAATTGTGAAGAATAGGAAAAGAAAGGCAGAGGAAAGGCTTTAGATCCGTACCTGCCGGCATTTTCCGGAAGGAAGGTGAGAAGTGAAAAAGAGCCGAAAAACAAAAAGAAACCTCCGGGTGTGAAAGTCTGAGCGGACCATCACCCGGAGGCTGTTAGCTGGAGTATACCAACTACCTGTTAGTATACTCCTTTTTTATTGGATTGATAAAGGGTTTAATTCAAAAGGGGGAAATTTAGAGATGAGAATGAATAAAAATTACGCAATCACGCCCGACACGCTGATGATTGTGCCGCATTATAATAATGGAGATTTGCATTCGTTGGTGTGCGGGAAGGATGGTTACCTCGAGGCTGATAAAAGCCCTTATCAATTAATCGATACGAATTTTCTCTACCGGGGGACGAGCCTGCGCGGAGCAATGGAAGGTGCGCACGATATTCTCGGGAAGATCAGCATGTATCCGATCATCTTGGATTATGAGAAAGAAATTATCCTGCTTCCGTGCAAATCGCCGGCGCGGAAAGACTGCATCTGGTTTTCGCTGAGCCATATCCATGCGACGGACAATTTACAGGATAAACATACACTCGTGACGCTGAGCAACGGCAGCACGATTGACATTGACATCAGCAAAGAGATTTTTGATAAAAAGATGCGGAAGGCGTATGAGCTTCAGTTCAAAATGGCTGTGAGGCGAAAGCTTGAAGAACTCGACGAATTGGCATCGGAAACGCCGTACCATTTGTTCAAGATGGTGAACGGTGTGAATTACGAAGAGCGGACGATGACGAACTTGTCTTTTACGGCGAAGCTGGATTATAAAAAAACGGCGGCCAAGAAATGAAACTGTACGCACCGGAAGCGGTAGCGAATGCCATCTTGTTTGCGGCTGCGCATCCGAAGCGCGACATGTTCGTCGGCTTCCAGGCGAAGTTCGGCGCATTCGTTGGAAACGTCGCGCCGCGCTTCATGGATAAATTCATGGAGCTGACGATGTTCCGCACCTAGCAATCCGAACGTCCATCCCGTTCGGTTGAAGACACCGCTTTATACGAAGCGGGCTAGGGCAGGCATGAAAGAGGAGCGAATACCGGCTGGGTCCGCTCGAGAAGTTTGTATGCGACAGCTGAACAGCATCCGGTGATTGCATCAGTATTGATTGCCGGTGCGAGTGCGGCACTTTGGAATGCGGCTTTTAAGAAGCGGTATTAAAGTATATAAGATTTAGCTACTCTATAAAATAATATAAAAGATAATCAAATCCATTTGCAGAGTGAAAGATCTCTGCAAATGGATTTTTATTTAATAAACACATGAAAAAATATCTGAATATTTAATAAATAATATAGATTTTAATAACTTTCAACGGTAGAATGAAATTAACAACCAATCGATCCAGCAAAGGAGTGGCATCATGAAAAAGCTTTTTTCTCTTGTAATCATCTTACTGACCTTGTTTTTGGCACTCCCAGCAGCGGCAGCGGCTCCCGATTTGCCGAAAAAGCATGCGTTCTATGATGAAATGACGTATTTAATGGAGAAAGGCGTCGTAAGCGGTTATTCCGATGGTACAGTGCGGCCCGACGTGGAAGTCACACGGGCGCAAGCGGCTGTGATAATCGGCCGTTTGAAAGGTTTTGACGGGACGAAAGGGACGACGCCGTTTAAAGATGTGCCGAGCGGCCATTATGCGAGCGGCTATATTGCAGAAGCGGCAGAGGCAGGCTATTTGAAAGGATACGGAGATGGGACGTTTCGTCCGAACGCGCCGATTATCCGCGGGGATATGGCGTTGATCGTCGAGCGGGTCTTTGATCTGTCGTTTACGTTCAATTCTTCCTTCAAGGATGTCGGTCCGAATGCCGTCTATTCTGAAGCCATCAGCAAAATTCTCGCAGCGAATATCACGGTGGGTTACCCGGACAATACGTTCCGCCGCGCCAAGCTGTCACACGCGGCCAGTTTTCTGCGTTTCTCGCACGGGCACTTGAACCGAAATTTAAAAATGATGCGGTGATTCCAGATTCCTACTTGAAAGACAAGACGAAAACCTACACTTACCAAATGTCTGACGGAACGACAGCGGTTCACCGCTATCAGAATGTGCCGAACCGCGACGGGCTCGTCTACGGATTTATGTGGACAGCGCAAGTCGACGGCGATTCCTACGAATACTTGGAGCTTGAAAACTATAGTATCTTTGCCTATGGCTATCCGTATTCCGAATACGACATCGCCCTCGCTTATCCGGTTCGCGTCGGCAAAACCTTTGATACGGGACTCGGAGATGAAATGATCAAAAACACCATCACCGGGGTCAATAAAACCGTGACGACCAAATACAAAACGTTTACGAATGCGACAGAAGTGATGACGCAAAGCGGACTCAAATACTATATGGTGGAAGGCTATGCGACCGTCAAATCGGTCAATGCGCAAGGGCGTGTGGAAATGGAATTGGTGAATGTGCGGTAAATAGTTAAAGTTACTGCCAGCAAGAGTCCGAATTGTGTGCTTGCGCACAGTCGGACTCTTTTGTATGGTGAAAGTAGAGGAGGTGGGGAGATGTTCGGAAAGAACAATTTAGTACTCGTATTGGAGGATTATGACTTGTCTTTCAGTGTGCGCTTGATGGACCGGGATGGGCTCGTTTACAGCGACAACCGCTTTATGGAGAAGCCATTGCTATCAAAAATCCGTTCACTGGTCAGCGCACTCACCCAGATTTTCGGCAATTTCAACCGCGTCACCTACAGCAAGAACTTTCAAATGGTCTGGGACCACGAAGCACGTCCGGACGCCTTCGGTAAATTCCTCGCTGAAATGTTCACATCCCATGAAGCAGCTGATCCGCGTTATTCGACGTGGGAGCATTTCAGCGAATTCCTGGCTGAACAGGAGAGGGAAGCGAAGGATAGCCGGCTTGGGGATTTGCCATTTTGAGAGAGGGGATATTATAGGGATTTGGTTAACCTAAGGACAGTCAAATCAATTGAAAAGCCAAGCGGAAATCCTTTTGTTCTCTGCTTGGCTTCTTTCTAGTCTTTAATAATCGGATCAAATTGTATAAGCAATAAGATTTATTGGGCTAAGTCCAGTCTGCTGAAATTAGTCTTTCTTTCTACACTGCTGGATGCTGATTTTACTCATGAACCGGAGCCAGACAATTGTGTAGAAACAATAGACAATAAAATTACTGTGATATACTAAAATTTAGGAAATCACGGAAAGTTAGGCTGTGATTTGAATCTTTGTATCTAGAATAAACACGTGAATAGCCAGGCGGTTGAAAAATCGATTCCTTTAGAAGGAATGGGTTTATTTTATTGATCTGGATTTACAGATATCTACATCTATGGAAATATCAAATAGGTAGATAAACAAGGGGGAATGCAAGATGAGAATTGCGGTATTGGGAGCAGGAAATGGCGGCTGTGCAGTTGCAGCCGATTTATCGCTAAAGGGGCATGAAGTGACATTGATCAAGACATCGAATTCGATGCACAATGAAAACTTCCAGCATTTACTAGATCATGACGGGGAAGTGCGGCTCCACGAGAAAGAGGAAATGAAGACGACTAAAATCGCGCACGTCACAAAAGAATTAGCCGATTTGTCTAGAGCTAAAATTGTAATCGTTTACATTCAAACGAATTATCACGAAGAGCTGATCGCTAAAATGTCGAAGCATTTGGTTGACGGCCAGATTGTGTTGATTAATCCGGGGTACTTGTCGACCGCTTACATGTTGAAATACAATTCCGGGAAAGCGATTACGATTGTAGAGGCGGAAAGTTCATTCCTCGATTGCCGCATTTTGGAGCCGGGGCTGATAAAAGTTGGATTCCGCAACGTGCGAAATCCGCTTGGCGTTTATCCTGCAGCGAATCTTCCGGCAGTGAAAGATGATTTGGAGGCGCTCGGATTCCCGTTCGTTTACTTGTCTTCTGTCGTGGAAGCGGCACTTCATAATCCGAATCTAATCGTCCATACGGTCGGCGCCATCATGAGCATGCCACGCATCGAAAAAACGAACGGCGATTATGTCATGTACCATGAAGTCTTCACGCCGAGCGTCTGGAACATTTTAGAGAAGCTGGACAGCGAAAAAATGGATGTCTTGGAAAAGCTCGGTTTTCCTCGGCTTTCGTATGTTGAAGCTTGCAAATACCGCAACACCTTGGACGATACGGAAGATGCAAAGGAAGTTTTCTTCTGGTATGCAGCGATGCCGACCCGTGCAAAAGGCCCGGTGAAAGTCGATTCCCGCTATATAACAGAAGACGTTCCGGAAGGGCTTGTGATGCTTGAAGCGCTCGGCAAACAGCTGTCTGTTGCGACGCCGATCTGCACATCACTCATTGAAATGGCTTCAGCAGCACTCAATCGGGATATGCGGACGCAAGGACGGACGCCGACGCGTCTCGGCATTGAAAATATAGAGCTGATTTTAGCCGACAGCTTTGTTCAAAAAGAAGTTGAAACGGTTTAAGGCATAATGCGCGCATCGGAGATTTTCTCTGATGCGTTTTTTAAATGGAGTGAACGGGAAAGGAGTAAATAAAGATTGAAGGAGGCGTTCACTATGGCTGAAAACGGAGAATCAGGAATTGATAAATTCGCGAAGAAAGCGAAGCAAATGGTTCAAGGCGATAAAGATCCGGATGCGCTGACGGATAAGAATTTCCAGAACGCGCCGGATGAAGGCTCTGAAGACGTTCCAACAGAAGATAAAATCATCAAAGACCATCGGACTGGTGAAAAGACTTTCGTGAAGAATGAAACAAAACGATAGGCTCTACAGAATAATAATTGACAGGCATGGACCGATTCGGGTTCATGCTTTTCTCTTGCCCAAAATGTTGCAAGCAAAAGATGTGCTTGACGGAAATTGATTCCATTGATAATATTTTAATAATTAAAAATTTTCATTTAATATAGTAATTTCGTCTTTGGTTTTGGTGGTTTTTCAAGGAATTAAGTAACGGATTCTGAAATAATTTTAGTATTTATCTTGAAGGATGGTATTGCCGTGCTGTCTTCAGTACGTGGAGGAAATGCATAGAGACAAAGGGGGAAATGACAAATGAAGAAAAGGTCGTTAATCAGTTTAGTTTTGATGGGGACGCTTTCGCTTGCACTGGCTGCTTGCGGAGAAGAGGAGACGGCGGGCGGAAGTTCAGGGGATTCCGGCGGCGAGAAAGAAAAACTGCGCCTCGTAACAGACGGGGCTTATGCACCGATGGAATACCTGGACGGCGGTGAAGTCACAGGCTTCGGCGTTGATTTTGCGGAAGCGGTCGTTGAAGAAGCCGGCTACGAAGCGGATATCGAAGTCATCGGCTGGGAGCCGATTTTTGTTGAGATTGAAGGGAAAACGGCCGATCTTGCGGTGTCGTCCATCACAATCAACGATGAACGGAAAGAAACATACGATTTCTCCGTCCCTTATTATTTGTCGACGAATATGATCATGGTTCCAGAAGACAGTGACGTGGAGAGCGGCGAAGATTTGAAAGGCAAGAAAATCGCCGTATTGAACGGCTCGACAGGACAGGAAGCGGCTGAAACGATTGCCGGTGAAAACAGCACCGACGTTTTGAAATTTGCCGATAATAATTTGGCGATTCAAGAACTTCTGGCAGGCGGAGCGGATGCGGTTATTGCGGATAATACAATTGTCGAATATTATACGCAGATGAATCCGGAGCAGAAATTGAAAGTTGTGCCGGATGAAGATTTTGCCGATGAATTCTACGGCATCCTGTTCCCGAAAGGCAGCGAGTTGAAAGCAGATTTTGATGAAGCGATCAAAGCCATTATCGACAACGGCACCTATACGGAAATCTACCAGGAATGGTTCGGCACCGAACCGGATCTTGAAACCTTAAAAGCGCAGCAATAATAATACAGCTCCAATTGCGCAACTCCGGTTCTAGGTGTTGCGCAATTTTTGTCAGGAGAATCCGGTTCTTCCGCTGCACGCAAGCGGAATAAAGAAAGAGAGGGCAATTTATGGATTTTCGGATGGATTTGGTCATCGACTACATGCCTTTTTTCCTGAAAGGCGCATTATATACCATCGGCGTTTCGCTCGTCGGGATCTTGCTTGGCACCATTCTTGGGTTACTCATCGGCATGGGGAAAATCATGCGCAACAAATTGCTGGCGCTGCCTTTTATTCTCTACATCACCTTTTTCAGGGGGACGCCTTTATTCGTTCAAATTCTATTGATCCACTTCGGGTTGATTCCGCTAGTCATCGGACAGACCAATGCGATAGTGGCCGGGATTGTGGCGTTGACGTTGAACGCCGCAGCTTATATTGCAGAAATTTTCCGGGCCGGCATCCAGTCAATTGACCGGGGGCAAATGGAAGCCGCGCGTTCACTTGGACAAACCCATGCGCAGGCGATGCGCTACGTCATCTTGCCGCAAGCGTTCAAGCGGATGGTACCGCCGCTTGGCAATGAATTCATCGTGCTATTGAAAGATTCTTCCCTGCTCGCCGTCATCACCGTTCCGGAATTGATGTATTGGGGACGTGCGTTTCAAGGGCAATACTATAAAATTTGGGAGCCTTACTTAACAGCAGCGCTCATCTACCTCATCTTGACGCTGTCGATGAGCTACCTGTTGGGCCGTTTAGAAAAGAGGTTGGCTACAGAATGATCAAAGTCGTAAATTTAAAGAAAACCTTCGGGGACAATGAAGTCTTGAAAGATATTTCTGTGGATATTCAGCCAAAAGAAGTGGTCGTCGTCATCGGCCCTTCAGGTTCCGGGAAATCCACTTTCCTCCGCTGCATCAATTTACTTGAAAGCATCACGGACGGACACGTCTACATTGAAGGCGTCGACATCACCGATAAAAAAACCAATATCAATAAAATCCGTACCGACGTCGGCATGGTGTTCCAACAATTCAACCTGTTTCCGCACCGCACCGTTTTGGAGAATATCACCATGTCGCCGATGAAGGTGAAAAAGGAAAGTCCGAAAGTGGCGAAAGAGAAAGCTTTGGTTTTATTGAAGAAAGTTGGGCTTGTCGAAAAAGCCAATGCCTACCCGGATTCGCTGTCCGGCGGGCAAAAGCAGCGCGTCGCGATTGCCCGGGCGCTAGCGCTCGAACCGCGAATCATGCTGTTTGATGAACCGACGTCAGCGCTCGATCCGGAAATGGTCGGGGAAGTGCTGGAAGTTATGAAGCAACTCGCGCTTGAAGGCATGACGATGATCGTTGTGACGCATGAAATGGGCTTTGCCCGGGAAGTGGGCGACCGCGTCTTGTTCATGGACGGCGGCTATATTGTTGAAGAGAATGTGCCGTCCGAATTATTTGCCCGGCCGCAGCATGCGCGGACGAAGTCGTTTTTGAGTAAAGTGCTGTAGATGTAAGGAAGCTCTTGGAGAAATCCAGGAGCTTTTGTTCGTTGAATTGAAGAAAAAGTTTAACGGCAGCAGAGGATGGGAACGATAATAGAGGATAGATAGTTTTAGACTGGTTTGGTAAGCCGCTAATTCTTCCGATACTTATAGATTAAAGGAGCTGGAATAGATGAGCATGCAGCATATTGTTGCTTCTGATTTAGTGCGCGACGAATACGGAAATTACTACGAAGTGGTCGGCACGCATCTTGAAGGGGACACCTTGAAAGCACTTGAAGTGTCCAATCTTTATTTTGAAAAATCATTCCAAGTTCAAATGAACGATGCTTATAAGGACAAGCCGGTTGGGGTTTTAGTCCAAGAGCATATGAATGCCTACATTGAAGCGATTGAAAAGAATAACCGGCCGATTTACGGAATCCGTGATTTGATGGTTAATAAGATCAAAGTGTATGCAGTTGATGTGACAAAACCACATCCGAAACGCAACGTCACAGCTGAATGAAATCGAGCTGCCTTCCTTTTACGGGAAGGCATTTTTTTATTGTTTAAACGGGTAGGAAGTTATTCTGCCATCGTATTTGGTTCGCGTTTTTGCAATTTCACGTTTAAGGGGAAGATGAGCGGAAAAGGTACATAAATCAAAATAGTATATGGAAAATATAAACTATTAGGAAGAAGGGTTTCTATTTGGGCTTAAATCCTATTGTATTAGTCATTGTCATTTTCATGATCAGTATCGTCTATGTGACTTTGTCGACGGTCCGCATGATTTTGATGATGAAAGGCTATCGGTATTTGGCAGCTGGGTTATCCGTTATCGAGGTCATTATTAATATTCTCGGCCTCGGATTGGTGCTGGAAAACATTTCGCAAATTCAAAACTTGATTTCATATGCGGTTGGTTTCGGAGCTGGGGTCGTGGTCGGCTCTATTATTGAAGACAAATTGACCTTGGGCTATGTAACGGCTACGGTGGTTTCACCGGATAATTCCGATCACTTGGCCAAGCAATTGCGTGAGCAGGGTTACGGGGTTACGGACTGGGAAACGAATGGGCACGAAGGTCCGCGTCGCTCTCTGCAGATATTGACTCCGAAAAAGCGGGAGCTGAAATTATATCAGTCGATTAAGGAATTGGAACCGCAAGCGTTTGTTGTAGCGAATGATTCCAAAACGATTCATGGTGGTTTCTGGATCCGCACGGTCCGCCGTGGAAGATTGTTTAATTAAAAAAACCATTCTCGGTTTTAAATCGAGAATGGTTTTTTGCGTTCTCTAGTGAATAATTGCTTTTGCGATTTATATTGTCCTGAGCAGAAATAAAAAAATTTTCGGTTGAAAACCTTGATGTACCAATAGAACTATCTAAATTGAATAAAATATTCAGAAAAATTTAAAAATAGTGCTTGCATTACAATTATTTATTTGATAAGGTAATTCTTGTAAGGATGACAGGTCAATATGTCCCATACAAATTAAATTAAATAGTTCAAAAGAGAGGTGAGTGGGTGAAAAGGTTCACGACTATGGTATTGGTTTTAGGTTTAGCACTATTTTCTCTAACTGCCTATGGAAACTCAGACAGTGGGTTGAAACTGAAGAACTGGTACGACCAGGCATTTGGTTTTGCGGTTGATGAGGTAGTAGGCGACTATTTAGCTGGAGTGATCCAACTGAAGAAAGCCGTCAGCAAAGACAAAAAAGAGCAGGCGTTGTTAGCGGAGGATGAATTGGCCAGTTTCTCTAATTTATTATCTGAAAATTCAGGTAAAGAAGTAGAGAACTACCAGAAGCGCTATATCGACATAGCCAATGCCACAGAGCAGCGGCTCAAGCAGCAAGACTTCTCCGAAGTGGAAAACGAACAAAAGAAATCAGTTGAAGCGGAACTGGAATCTGAGATCGATGAAATTTTAGAGGATGCACTGCGATGATCGGTTTTAATGAAATCCTATATAAATTTTTATTAAGACAAAAAACTAAAATCAAAGGGGAGAAATGAAAATGAAAAAAATCAAACTAAACACAGTAAAAAGCAAAATGGTAGCAGGAGTTGCAGCAGTCACGTTGTTCTCAGGAGTCGGGTTTGTAGCGGCGAATACGGATGCTGGGACGGCTTTAAAGGGTTGGTATGATGGGCAATTTAATAATGCTTCAGCAGACGTAGCTCAGAAAGTAGGAGCATACGGAAATGGCAAAATCAGTGGTTTATATAATGAATATAATGTTCTAAAGAACTCAGCGGCTACTTCAATCCAGACTACAAAGACGACAGGAGCAACAGTAGCAACAATTAAAATCAATGAAGCTAAAGGTACACATATTAAATCAGTAAATGACAAAAAAACAGCGTTGCTAAATAGTATGGATGCTGAATTTGCTGGAGTTTATGCATTTGGCATAGCTGAGTTAAATGAGGTAGGAAATCAAGCGCTTAAGTATGCAAATGATGATTTGACTCCGTTTGTAAATGGAAAAGGCTCTGAGGCCTTAGGTGAATTGCATACAGAATTAACGAATGTAACAAATAACGCTAAATTAGAATTACAGGTGGCAATTAATGCTGCTAAAGGAGAATTGACCGTTCAATTGAATAGCAAAAAAGATGTAACTGCTGATAATTTGAAGAAGGCCATTGATAACAAAATTAAAGAACTTCGAGATGCTATCACTAAGCAGAAAAATGATTTAGTAAAGGTGCAGCAAGATTTGATTACTCAAAAAGCTCAAAAAATGGAAGCGGATGCAAAAACTGATTTAGATGCTATCGTATCTTCCATCAACAAATAATTATAAACACAAACTCATTAGGGCCTCATAAAGGGGCCCTAATATTTTAGTAGGAGGGGCGAAATGTTAAATAGAAAAGACACCTACCGAAAAAAGAAAAAGACGGCTTTTGCGAAAGTATTGATTGCGATGATGACCGTGCTGGTGATCATGGGAGGGACTTTAACGGTTTCATTTGCCAATGAGGATTTGAATGCAGTGTTGACGAAATGGTTTGATGACAAACGAGAGAACGCAATTGTTCACATAAAAGAAGCGGTTTCGAGCGAGAAAGAGATTCAAAAAGAACGTCTGAAAGCGGCTTTAAAAGAAGAGATGGATGCTGCGGAAGTCGAAATGAACCAATTCACAGCGGCTGAGAAAGAACGCCGTGTCCAGAATATCCGCAATTACGCCGATCAACTGATCCAAGGAATCGATATCGACAACTCTGCGAAAGAGCAGGAATTGAAGCGCCAATTGGATTCCATTTACGCCGAAGCGCAAAAAGCGATGCAGACGGCAAATTCTAACTGGAAAAGCAGCATCGTCCCTGTAGAAAAAGCGGAACCGGAAAAGCCGAAAGAAGAGGAAGCGAAGCCTGAAGAGCCAAAAGCAGAAACTCCGGCTCCTGAAGCGGAAGCACCACCTGCGCCTGCTCCGACGCCAACGGCTCCTCCGGTCGAACAGCCTGCAGCGCCAGAAAGTGAAACACCAGTTGAGCAACCGGCAGGTGATGGTGAATGACAGGAACGACCTTAGTCGAACAACCTTCAAAAGTGAAAACAAAAAAGAAAAGCGAAGTGTTCGGCTGGATCCGCTTCGGGCTTTTGCTGATCAGCATCTATGTTTTCTTTAATTACGTAATTGGCTTATCGATCATCAGCGGCGATTCGATGAACCCTAGCTTTGAAACGAATGATGTCATTCTCTCAAGCAAGGTGTTTAATGAATACCAAAGGGATGATGTGGTGATTTTCAATAACGAATACGGTTTTTCAGTCGTAAAACGCGTGATCGGAGTTCCAGGAGATACGGTAGCGATTCAAAACGGCCAAGTCCTTTTGAATGGCAGCGTACTGGAAGAGGCTTATACAACGGGAACGCCAGATGACATGGCTGCGGTGGAAGTGATGGAAAATGCCTACTTCGTGATGGGGGATAACCGCACACCCGGCGAAAGCCTCGATAGCCGAAGTGCAGAAGTCGGCCTCGTGCCAGCTTATATGGTCGAAGGAAAAGTGCTCATGTCGTTAATGCCGTTCCAGCTTTCAATTAAATAGAAGGAACCCGATGGACTGCCGAATTGGCGGTCCATTTTTTATGGGTTGTACTTAAATTGTGTCAGGCTCTACATGAATTGTGACGAGTTCTTCTTGAATTGTGTCGGCTTCTACATGAGTTATTCCGGATTCTTCTTGAATTGTGTCAGTTCTCGCCAGCGTTTGATCCCTTTCACCAAAACAAAAAATCTTCCAATTCATTCGAATAATTGGTTTAATCCAATGAGATATTTATATAATAGAAGAAGATTGACGATTTTATTAGCCAAAGGGGATAGCAGCATGGAAAAGACAGCTTTTGAAATAGAAGAAACGACGATATATGAGATCCAGCAGGCGTTTGAAAACGGCCAGCTGACGTCAGTGGAACTGGTGCAGGCCTATCTGGACCGCATCGACCAATTCGACAAGAACGGCCCGATGATCAATTCGGTTTTAGCACTCAATCCGGACGCGCTTAAAATCGCAGCGGAATTGGATGAAATGCGCGGACAAGATGGGCAAGGGCCGCTTTATGGCATTCCGGTCTTATTAAAAGACAATATCGATACGGTCGATGCGATGCCGACGACGGCTGGAACGGTTGCGCTCAAAGATAATTTTGCGCGGAAAGATGCATTTGTTGCGGCGCAGCTTCGAAATGCCGGAGCGATTATTCTGGGGAAAGTGAATATGAGCGAATGGGCGTATTTCATGACGAATGATGTGCCGAGCGGTTTCAGCAATCTCGGCGGCCAAGTGTTGAATCCGTACGGTGTCGGTGAGTTTGAAGCGGGGAGTGTCGGCGGTTCGAGTTCAGGGACCGGGGCGAGCATTGCTTCGAATTTCGCGGTGGTCGGCATCGGGACGGAAACTTCGGGTTCGATTTTAAGTCCGTCTAGCGCCAATTCACTTGTCGGCATCAAACCGACTGTGGGATTGATCAGCCGAACAGGCATTATCCCGATTGCCGAAAGCCAGGATACTGCAGGACCGATGGCGCGCACAGTCGCGGATGCGGCGATTACGCTTGGTGTTTTAACAGGCGTTGACGAAGAAGATCCAGCGACAGCCCAAAATGAAACCCATGCGCTATCAGATTACACACCGCATTTAAAAGTGGACGGCCTGAATGGAGCGCGGATCGGTGTTGACCGGGCATTCCTGAGCGAAATCGGAAAAGAAGAGCGGGACTTGATGGAGCGCGTGATTATCGAAGTGGTGGAACTCGGGGCAACCGTTGTAGATGTAGAGATTCCGCAGTCCGACGCAAGATCCGAAGTGCTTTGGTACGAGTTCAAGCGAGGAGTCAACGACTACTTGAGCAAAGTCTCAAGCGATGTTCCCGTTAAATCTTTGGAAGACGTCATTGCGTTCAACAAAGAAAATCCGGAAGAGCGGATGAAGTTCGGCCAAGTGGAACTCGAAAAAGCACAAGCGCTGAGCGACGATCCAAAAGATCCGACTTACGTTTTCCACCGCGAAACGGACATCCGGATTTCCGCAGCGAAGGCATCGATGCCGTAATGGACGAACACCGTCTGGATGCTTTGCTGTTTCAAAATAACGACGGTGCGGCACTCCCGGCAAAAGCGGGCTATCCGTCCATTACGATCCCCGCTGGATACATCAGCACCGGTTTGCCGGTTGGCGTGACGTTCTCAGCGAAAGCGTACAGCGAACCGAGATTGATTGAACTTGCCTATTCCTATGAGCAGGCAACGAAAAAGCGCCAAGCGCCGATATTCGAATAAAAAACAAAAACAGCCGCTAGTGGAGAATGATTCCACTAGCGGCTGTTTCATATTAACGTACGTTCATTTCGTTTGGATGAGAACCTTTGCGGCGGTTTTTATTCAACGCATGGATCTGTTCCATTTCATCAGAAGACAATTCAAAATCAAAGACTTGGAAGTTTTCTTCGATGCGTGAAGGTGTCACAGATTTTGGAATGACGATTGTTTGGTTCTGTAAGTGCCAGCGCAATACGATTTGTGCAGGCGATTTTTGGTGAGCTTCTGCAATTTTCTTGACGGTTTCGTCTTGCAGCACTTCGCCGCCTTGGTCAAGCGGGCTCCACGCTTCTACAAAAATATCGTGTTTTGCACAGAACTCTTTCAATTCTGTTTGAGCCAAGTACGGATGGCATTCCACTTGGTTCAACACTGGCGTCACTTCACATTCAGCAAGCAAGCGCTCCAAATGTTCGATTTCAAAGTTGCAGACACCGATCGCTTTCACGCGTCCGTCGTGGTACAGCTTTTCCAAAGCTTTGTATGTATCCACGTAGTCATCAAATTGCGGAGTCGGCCAATGGATCAAATACAAATCCACATAATCCAATCCTAAACGTTCCAAACTTTCATCAAACGCACGCAAAGTATTTTCGTAACCTTGGTCGCTGTTCCAGACTTTTGTCGTGATGAACAATTCTTCACGCGGAAGGCCAGCATCTTTGATCGCTTTGCCGACACCTTTTTCGTTTTGGTAAATCATTGCTGTATCGATCGAGCGGTAACCTGCTTTTAATGCATTTGCTACTGCTGCGGTTGCTTCGTCGTCAGGAACCTGCCACACACCGAAGCCAAGCTGCGGCATTTTCAAACCGTTGTTTAACGTTACGTAATCCATTATCCATTACCCCTTTTCAAAATAAATTCAAGCGCTTTATTTGATACCCTTTTAGTGTAAATAATAATCCTTTAAAACGCATTTACTTTGACTCACGAAATATTAATAGCAGAAAATCTTTTTATTAAGAAAACCATTAAATAGTAGAAGGTGATTTGAAATTTTAATAAATAACAAGTAGTACTGTGTTCATTAATGTAAGAAAGTAACAATAAATAGGCAAAAATAATCAAGTAGAATTCGGGGGATATAGTATAATCAAAAAGCGTTAATTTCAAAAAAAGAGATATGAGAAAAAATCTATTTAGAAAGAGGGAGAGCTAATGTTCAAAGGGCAATGGATGAAAATTTTAGTGTTGCTTTTATTTATGGTATCGATTCCGTTTGTGCAATTTGCGAAGGCGGAAGGAGAAGCGATTTTACCTCAGAAGATCGAAGTGAACAAATCTTCCTTGCAGATTACAAGCAAGCAGACCGTGATATTATCAGCGGTTGTAGCACCTGCAGATTCAATGGATAAAACGGTTTTGTGGAAAAGTTCAAATCCGAAAGTAGCTTCAGTGGATGCAAAAGGAGCTGTAAAAGCGCTTAAAAATGGCACAGCCACTGTCACAGCATCGGCAAAAGGAAATCCGAAAGTCGAGAAAAAGATTGAAGTGAAAGTCTCGGATAAAATAGTGAAACTGGACAAGACCAGCCTGACTATTGTTAAAGGGCAAACGGCTTCAATCAAAGCAACCGTTTCGCCAATCGACAGTACCGACAAAGGTGTGACTTGGAAGACGTCAAACTATAAGATTGCGACAGTTGATAAAAATGGAAAGGTAGCTGCAAAAGCCACTGGCACCGTCAACATAACGGCAACTGTTAAAGGAGCAAAAGTGGCAACTGCTAAAGTCACAGTAAAAGCGCCGGTTTTAGCAACATCAGTAAAAGTAAGCAAGACGTCCGCAACATTAGCGAAAGGGAAAACGCTAAATTTAACGGCCACGGTTAGCCCGAGTTCAACAACGAATAAAAATGTTAACTGGCGGACTTCCAATGCAAAAGTCGCAAAAGTGGACAGCAAGGGCAAAGTTACGGCAGTAGGAAGCGGAACTGCCAAGATTACGGTCACAACTTCAAATGGAAAAACAGCGATTACAACGATTACTGTACCGAATGTCAAAACTTTAAGTGCCGGTAATTGGAAGGCAGGAAAAGATTTAACGCCAGGACGTTATAAAATCACAACAACTTCAGGTTCCGGAAATTTAATCATCGCTGAAAATGATTATGACCGTTTCATCAATGAGATTCTTTCAAGTGAAGACGATGGCTTCGGGGTTACTGCCGTCACAACGGATATCAAATCCGGTGACAGCATCAAAATAATGGGATTAAATAATGTCACTTTCACGCAAGTTTTCAATGTGAAAACAAATATTTTACATGCCGGTTACTGGACAGTTGGCAAAGATATTGCAGCTGGGAATTATCGTATCACTACACCGAAAGGCTCCGGCAATCTAATTATGTATCGCGGAGACTATTTGCTGGTTAACGAAATTTTAGCGAACAAGCCGGATTATTACGAGGTTTCCAGTGTAACCACTACTTTAAAGAATAATGATCGCATATATATCGGCGGTTTGAATAAAGTTGTATTTACTAAAAAATAATTAAAGAAAAACGCACCCGTTTCTGCCACTCACAGGCAAAAAACAGGTGCATTTTTTATTTTGCAGCTTTGTAGTTGTTGTACCAAGGCATCACGCCGCGGTCCATATAAATATGGAAGAACCATTCTCCGGCAGCAAGCACCAGTGCCGAAACGAGAGCAGGTGTCACCATTTCGGCCATCGTGCCGCTGATTAATTGGCCAACGTACCAGATCACGAGAAAGGCTAGAACAAAATCACAGACGGTCGCAATCGTATTGCGCGTCGACTGGTCATCCGCTTTGCCGGCATTTAGGAAAATCAGCAAATCGCCCATCAAGTAGGCAATCGCGGTCAATCCCAAACTGATAATCAAGGTGTCGACAAAGGATACATCGAAGATCCACGTCAATACGATCAGTAAAACAGCAGTAATCATCACGAATTTAATGAAGAACGCAATCACATGATTCATTTTCCACTCTCCTTTGAAAAAGTTTTAGTTATAAAACACTGTACCCATTTATGCATAGAAATAAGCCAGCGCTTTTTATTTGAAGAATTTTACTAATTTTTATAAATATGAATGAGTTTTTATACGATTTAAATAAAAAATCAAAATAGTCTAACTAATTTGCGAAAAGCTATTGATTATTTCAGAAATAGTGGTAATTTATTAAAAAGAGTTATTATTCGAATCAGTGGTTCGATTATCGAACCACGGAAGGCAGGGGAAAAAATGAGTTCTAAGACAGTCGATAAAGCACTTAGCATTCTAGATGTTTTTACAGTGGAAACTCCTACGTGGGGGCTGCGAGAATTAGCACGGAATTTGGATATGAATCATACAATCGTTCATCGGATCTTAACGACGTTTGAAGATAAAGGCTATCTGTATTGCAACCCGGAAACCAAAAAATATGAGTTGGGAATTAAATTCATCGAATTGAATAATGTCGTGGAAGAGCATTTGAATATATCTACGATGATCCAGCCCATTATGAAAGAAATAGCAGTAAAAACTGGCGAAAGTGTAGTGCTGACTGTACTGGATGAAGAGGAAGGCGTTTTCGTGAAGATTGTTGAAAGTGAGCAAAAGGTGCGCTTCGCAGAATCTGTTGGAAAAAGGAGCGCGCTCTATATCGGGGCTTCCCATAAAATTATTCTGGCGCATTTGCCGGAAGAGCTTCAAAACAAAATTATTGATGAAGGAATTGAAAGCCAATCCAAACAAATCCCTTCAAAAGAAAAACTGATGGAAAGGCTGGAAACCATAAAACGGGAAGGATGGTGTTTCAGTGAAGGTGAAACCTTCGATGATGTTGCAGCTTGTTCAGTGCCGCTGTTTGACAGCAAACATCAGATTCTAGGATCGTTAAGCATCGCCGGCCCTAAATATCGCTTTTCTCAACAAGAAGGAGAAGAGAAGCTGCCGGCTTTGCTTGAAAATGTAGAAAAACTGAATTCCATTTTGAGCAAAGTTAATTTTCCTTCCCGGAGAAATTATTTAACCAAAAAGTTCATATGAAAAAGAGGTGAAGTTGATGGATAAAATTCTGGAAATCGATAACTTAGTTACGGCCTATCAAGGAAAAGAAGGATTCGTCCATGCGGTCGACGGCGTTTCCTTTGATTTGAACAGAGGAGAGACGGTTTGTATCGTCGGCGAATCCGGAAGCGGAAAAAGCGTAACATCGATGAGCATCATGCGGTTGGTCGAATTTGAAAATGGCACGATCAAAGAAGGCACCATTAAGTTCAACGGTGAAGATCTTGCCCAAAAAAGCAATGAAGAAATGAGGAAAATACGCGGATCCAAAATTTCCATGATCTTTCAGGAACCGTTGACCGCGTTGAATCCGGTATTCACGATAGGAAAGCAAATTACCGAAGCCATTCTGTTCCATCATAAAGTTGGAAAAAAAGAGGCTTACCGAAGAGCGGAAGAGCTGGTGAGAATGGTCGGTATTTCAGATCCGCAAGCACGTTTGAAGCAATATCCGCATGAACTTTCAGGCGGTATGCGGCAGCGGGTCATGATCGCGATTGCTCTGGCATCCGAGCCGGAACTGCTTATTGCAGATGAGCCGACAACGGCGCTGGATGTAACAATCGAAGCGCAGATATTGGAGCTGCTTCGGTCATTAAGAAGAGACCGCAATATGTCCATCATGCTCATTACCCATGATATTGGCGTCGCCGCTGAAATGGCTGACCGCATCATCATCATGTACGCCGGAAAGATCATGGAAATTTCAAAAACTCAAGACTTGTTTGATCAGCCTTTGCACCCGTATTCGAAGGGGCTACTGGATTCGGTTCCGCGAATGGACGGACAGCGGGGAGTGCCGCTCAACTCCATTAAAGGTTCAATCCCGAGGTTGAATGAAGTGCCTAAAGGCTGCCGGTTTTCACCGCGTTGTCCGTACGCCACTGAAAAATGCCATGCCGAGATGCCGCCGCTTGAAGCAAGAGGCGACCGCCAAGTGGCTTGCTGGCACGTCGACCGGCTGCTGCAAGATGAATCCTTGAAGAACGAAATAAAAGGAGGTGGAATGGATGAATCAGGAGTTAAAGAACTCTCCTACTGAACAAAGTGAACCGCTATTGAAAATCGAGAATTTGAAGAAATATTTCCCCATTAAAGGAGGTGGTTACTTTAAAGGCAATAAGAAAGTTGTCAAAGCAGTCGATGGCGTCTCCTTTGAAATTTACAGAGGCGAAACATTAGGGCTTGTTGGAGAATCCGGATGCGGGAAATCCACACTTGGCCGAAATATCTTAAGGCTGCAAGAGCCGACAGAAGGAAGAGTTTTCTTTAAAGAAAACGACATTTTGGCCTACCGGAGCCACGAAATGCGAAAACTGCGGAGGCAGATGCAGATCATTTATCAAGATCCATTCAGTTCGCTGAATCCCCGATTTACAGTAGGTGAAATTATTGGCGAGATGTTCGACATCCATGGCGTTGCGAAAGGCGCAGAGAAAGAAAAGAAAGTAAAAGAAATGATTGAACTGGTCGGATTAGATCCAAGCCGATACCACAGCTATCCCCATGAATTCTCTGGCGGCCAGCGGCAACGCGTCGGCATTGCCCGTGCGTTGGCATTAAATCCGGAATTTGTAGTAGCGGATGAGCCGGTTTCCGCATTGGACGTTTCGGTTCAATCGCAAGTTATCAACCTGTTAATGAAACTAAAAGAAGAATTGGGCTTGACGATGCTGTTCATCGCCCATGGATTGAATGTCGTCCGCCACATCTCAGATCGTGTAGGGGTCATGTATTTAGGAAGGATTGTCGAACTTTCCGAAACGGATAATATATTCGATTATCCGGCGCATCCCTATACAGCAGCTTTGCTGTCCACCGTACCAGAAGCAGATCCTCGATTGAAAAAAGAACGTATTGTCTTAAAAGGAGAAGTACCTTCTCCGGCGAACTCCCAAGCGGCTGCCATTTCAGAACCAGATGTCCTCTAGCCACAGAGCGCTGTGCCAATGAAAGGCCGGAACTCGCGGAAGTTCGAGATAACCATTTTGCTGCATGCCACTACCCCCTAGAAAAAGGCCAAACTCTCAAAGAAGCAATCACATCCTTAGAACAAAGCCGTCAACCTGTCACTCAATAGTGTAGCGAATCCTATCAGAAACTGAAAACCCAATTTGAAGGAGTGTAAATATGACAAATAAAATCCAAAACCAATTAAATAAGAAAATCTACGATGGCTATAAATCTTTCCAATACTTAGAAGCTGGCACAGACTACAAAGAATATAAACTGTCGAAAGAAAATGATCGGGTGCCTCAATTTGTTTATCCGGTATCGGAAGACGAAGAAGAACAAGTCCGTACGATTATGGAAGAAGATTACATGGTGTCGATGCATGAACATACATTTATCATGCCGGAGAATTTACAGGAATTCTACGAGTTCCGCCGACAAGGCCGCGATTGGACAGCTTATGAAGCGTTGAGCCAGTCCGGACTCGATGTTATTTTTGAAAACTTTATGGATGGAACGGCAATGGTCACTTCGCAAGCAGGCTGGAAATGGTCCGATGTCATCCATGATATCGGCATCCGCTTCAGCGATATTGCCCATCAGGATATGATCATCAAAGCAGAACGGATTGAAGATCTGTACCGGGCGAAAAAAGAACGCAAAATCGCTTTTGTCGGGGCGCTGGAATCTTCTACGATGATTGAAAATGAACTTGATCGCTTGGATATTTTATACGGATTCGGCATTCGGACAATGGGAATCGTCTATTCGGAAGCGAATGCACTTGGCGCCGGTTTGAGAGAGCCGAGCGACGGAGGATTGACAGTATTCGGAAAGCAAGCAGTTCAACGGATGAACAAACTGGGCATTACGATTGACGTTTCGCATGCCGGCGATAAAACTTCGCTGGATACGATTGAAACAAGTGAAAAGCCGGTGACAATCAACCACGCCGGAGCACGCGGCTTATGGGATACAAAACGGATGAAGCCGGATGATGTCATTATCGAATGTGCGAAAAAAGGCGGCGTCATCGCGATTGAGGCGGCTCCGCATTCTACTATTACGAAGAATCATCCAAGACATAATATCGAATCGTTCATGGAGCATTTTGAATACACCGCTAATCTTGTCGGCATCGATCATGTCGCTTTCGGACCGGATACCTTATTCGGCGACCACGTAGGCACACATGAATTATTATCTGGAAAGCTTTCCATTAAAAGTGCACAAATGGCCAATATGGAAAGAGTGGAATATGTGGAAGGACTGGAAAATCCTGCAGAATGCTTCCCGAACATTATCCGTTGGTTAGTTAAGAAAGGCTATAGCCGCGAAGACATTAGAAAAGTGGCGGGCGGCAACATCTTTAGGGTTCTTGAAGCGACTTGGGCAAAATAAACTAAAAGGGGGAAATTGAAGATGAAGAATAGGAAATGGCTGGGTTTGTTCACATTATTGATGGGGATTCTGCTTTTGGCTGCTTGTTCATACGGGGCTGATGATTCTACGCAAGGCGCTGAAGGCGACGGAGAACCGGCAGCAGAAGGGGAACCGAAAAAAGGCGGGGAAAGTTTCAATTCCGATTGTCGCCGATCCAACGTTTAACCCGTGGCATCCGAATGCGTATGCTGAGTCGAACGTCGTTAACCGGGTGTTGTTCTCCGGCTTGACGCAAACCGGCGAAAATTTGGAGCCGATTCCGGATTTAGCGGAGGAATGGGAAACATCAGAAGATGAGTTGGAATGGACTTTCCATTTAAGAGACGATGTTTTGTGGCATGACGGCGAGCAGTTTACAGCCGATGACGTGGCGTTCACATTCAATGAAATTGTTTTGAATGAAGAACTCGGCGCGAACAATACTTCTTATTTCGGCCAATTGAAAGAAGTTCAAGTTGTTGATGACTATACAGTCAAGTTCATCATGGAAAGTCCAGTAGCTGCATTGCCGGCATACTTGAGCTTTAACACAGAAATTATCCCGGAGCATATCTTTGCTGGACAAGATCCATGGGATCTGACTTCTTTCAACAAAGAGAATCCGGTAGGGACCGGCGCATTTAAATTAAAAAGCTATACTTCAGGGCAAAATGTAGTGCTTGAGCGAAATGAAGATTTCTACGGAGATATCGCATTATTGGATGAAGTCGAATACAAAGTGTTGGCAGATGCCAATACGCACGTAGCCCAACTGTTGAGCGGCGAACTTTCCATCTTCGCTTTAGATGATCTGTCGGCCATCGATCGCATCGAAGGTGCTGAAAATGTAACGGTTGAAGCTCGTGAGACACCGCGTTTCTTCTGGATCATTGCCAACCAGGAAGTTGAAAAGTATCAGGATGTACGAGTGAGACAGGCGATTCTTCACTCAATCGATCGCCAAAACATCATTGATACCGTCTTAAAAGGATACGGCACGATTGCAGACGCAGGGATTGCCCCAGCGTTGAAAGATTATTATACAGACGATGTAACCCGCTACGATTACGACCCGGAACGTGCGAAAGAGTTATTGGCTGAAGCGGGCTGGGAAGATACCGATGGCGACGGTGTCGTAGATAAAGACGGAGAACCATTTACGATTGATTTCGAAATCGGCCTTCAAGGAGATTTGGAAGCCATTTCTCAAATGGTGCAGCAGTATTTGGTGAAGACTGGCTTTGACGTGAACTTGAATGCGATGGAATGGAATTCGATGATTCAGGAAGTCGTTGTAAACCGTGATTATGAAATGAGCTTGAACTGGTGGAGATACCCGGCTGATCCTGATTTATCCGCTTATATGCATTCGCGCAGCGTAGCCGGAAACAATATTCCTGCATATCAAAATCCGGAACTGGATAAATTGCTGGATGCCGGAGCTCAAACGAGTGATGTAGAAGAACGGAAAGAAATTTACGTGGATGCCCAGAAATTGATGGCAGAAGAGCTGCCGTATATCTTCCTTTGGTATCCACAAGAAGCACAAGTGCGTGCAAACAACTTGAAAGGTGTACCAAATCTGGCATTTGGCGATGCCTTGCACCATATCCACAAATGGTATATCGAAGAATAGACAGGAACTTGATGGAAGTGTGCTCACGGGTACACTTCCATTCCTCAATAAAGCGGAAGGAGGAGATGAAATGCTGCGTTTTTTAATGAATCGTCTCGGACAGAGCATTATCTTGCTATTGATTGTCACCATCATTACCTTTTTCTTGATTAACCTTGCTCCAGGCGGCCCATCCAGTACGATGCGGATGGACGCGACTGCCGAAGAGCGGCAAGCAATGGTCGAGAAACTGGGGTTGGATGAACCTGTCATGGTCCGCTATATCGAATGGATCGGCAATGCATTTCAAGGCGATTTAGGGACTTCTTTTAATTCGGGTGAACCGGTTACGCAGCGGATATTAGAGAGGCTGCCTTATACGATTGAATTGACTATTTTCACCATTTTGATTTCCGTCATCCTCGGGATTTTCTTAGGCGTTTTATCCGCCATTAAACGCGGAAAGCGCAAGACCACGTGATAAATTTCTTTAGTGTCGTCGGATTGTCGGTGCCGGCATTCTGGCTTGGTTTAATGTTAATCTTGCTCTTTTCCATCAATCTTGGCTGGCTGCCATCTTCTGGCGTCGGTTCAAGGGGAGAGGAATTTAGTTTATGGGGCTACGTATCGCATCTGATTTTACCTGTGCTCATCTTGACTACGACGGTATTGCCGAATATTGTCCGCTTTACCCGATCTTCAATGCTTGAAGTCATTTCGCAAAACTACATCCGGACTGCCCGGGCAAAAGGTGCGAAAGAATCGATTGTGCTTTATGTCCATGCACTCCGGAACGCATTGATCCCGATAATCACCATCATCGGAATGCTGATTCCGCGGCTATTGAGCGGAGCCGTCATTACCGAAGCGATATTCGGATGGACGGGAATCGGTACATTGATTATCGAAGCTGCCCGAGGCCGTGATTATCCGCTGGTTATGGGAGTGACAGTGGTCATCACGATTGTGGTAGTTGTTTGTAATTTGCTCGTGGATCTTCTGTATTCCGCGTGGATCCAAGAGTTAAAAACGTATAAGCAGGAGGTGAGGGGAAATGGAAGTATCTACGAAACCAATTCTGACTGAAGATTTGGATATTAAGCCGAGTCAAGGCAAAACGAGTGTCTTGAAGGCGCTGCGCAATAATAAAGTCGCCTACGGTTCGTTCTGGTTTTTAGTCGTTATACACGCTGTCGTATTTTTAGGGCCGCTGTTTTGGACCACGGATCCAGACACTTTGCAGGATGCAGGTTCGTTGGCAAGCTGGTCCTTGCAGCATCCTTTTGGGACAGATGATTTAAGCCGGGACGTTTTCGCCCGCATGCTCCATGGCGGCCGAGTGACATTGATCGTTGGTTTAGCAGCGATGTTATTTTCATTGCTGATTGGAACAGTAGTCGGTGCTTGCGCTGGATTTTTTGGGAAAGTGGTTGAATCCATTTTAATGCGAATCACCGAAGCGATGATGGCGATTCCGACGTTTTTCTTCATTTTAGTCGCTTTAACAGTTCTTGGCACAAGCCCGGCTATGGTAATCCTGGTGATCGCTTTAGCGGAGTTGGATGGAAATTGCCCGTGTGGTTTACGGGGAAACGCTGAAATGGAAAGAATACGAATTTGTCGAAGCAGCCAATGCTTCAGGTGCTACGCCATTCCGGATCTTGACAAAATACATCATTCCACAAATTGTTCCGTCCATTATCGTTTCCGGAACTTTAACGATTGCTGCAGCGATTTTGACGGAAAGTGCCATCAGTTATCTGGGATTGGGAATTCAAGCGCCGACTGCCACATGGGGCAATATGCTCCAAAATTCTCAGCAATACATCTGGACTGCCCCTGTATTGGGCGTGTTGCCGGGTGTAGCGATCACCATCGTGGTTCTTGCTTATAATTTCTTAGGCGATGGACTCCGAGATGCATTGGACCCGAAATTTGTTAAAAAATAAAAAATGAAACGGAGAGATGGAATTTGTTTATTACCATTAACGACAATGAACTCTATTACGAAATTCATGGGAACCCGGAAGGGGAAACGATCTTTTTCATCCACGGAGCTCCGGGTCTCGGGGATTGCCGAGGAGATATTAAAGCTTTTTCGCCGCTGGGAGACCAATACCGGCTGGTCTTCATGGATATGCGCGGATCTGGCCGTTCAGAAGGAAAGCCGCCTTTTACCCATGAACAATGGACTGCCGACATTGAAGAAATGCGGAAGCGCTTAGTTGATGGACCGATTAAAATCCTTGGCGGTTCCTACGGTGGGTTCTTGACGCTTGAATATGTCCTCCGCTATCCCGAAAATGTCACGCATGTCCTGCTGAGAGATACGGGATCGAATAATAAATTCGATCACCTGTCTGTAGACCGGGCTCTTCAAAGCAATCTTCCAGGGATTAAAGAAGATGGGATACGCCGTTTGTTCGACGGCAAGACGGAATCTAATGAAGAATTAAAAGAAATGTTCGCAGCCATTCAACCGCTCTATACGGTGAAATACGATGAAGAAGCCGTCAAAAGCCGCATCGATTCAATTTACTACCGCTACGAAACCCATAATTATGCATTCCGCTACAACAAGCCGGAATTCGACTTGGACGATGACCTCCACAAGATTTCAGTTCCAGTGCTGGTAACGGTGGGCAGACACGACTGGATTACGCCAGTCGAATGTTCAGAGTTGATTGCAGAGAAAGTGCCGAATGCACAACTGGTCATTTTTGAAAACAGCGGACATTCGCCGCAGCAAGAGGAAAACGAAGACTATTTGGCCTTGGTAAGGGAATTCCTGAACAAAGTGTCGTCTCCTGTAAATAAATAAAACATCCAATGATCTCAGTCAATGCCAATAAGCCGGAAAGGTGGAATCCGAATGGCAGAAAAAGAGAGCGCAGTAAATTCTTTAAAAACGAATGTCCCTGAAAAGATGCGGGCAGTCGTAATTCGGGAACATGGCGGTCCAGAAGTTCTTCAATTAGAAGAACTATCGACTCCCCGGCCAAAAGCAGGAGAAGTGCTTATTCAAGTGAAAGCTGTCGGGCTGAATCATCTAGATGTTTTTGCACGCGAAGGCTTAAAAGGACCAGGTGTCCCGAAACTGACATTGCCCCATATTTCAGGAGTGGATATTGCGGGAAGAGTGGCTGCTTACGGTTCCGGACAGGATGCATGTGATCACCGCTTTTCAATAGGAGACCGTGTATTGGTCAATCCGGCATACGGCTGTGGAAATTGCAGAGCTTGCCGGGCGGGTGAACCGAGCATGTGCAGGGATTACCAAATCATCGGAGAACATCGATGGGGCGGCCTTGCAGAATTTGTTGTGGTTCCTGAAAAAAACATTATTGCGATTCCCGATCAAATTTCGGATGAAACCGCCGCTGCTATTCCAGCTGTTTATACAACGGCTTGGCGAGGCGTAGTAACTGTCGGGAAAGTGAAAACTTCTGATGTCGTACTCATTGTCGGGGCATCAGGCGGCCTTGGTTCTGCTCAATTGGATATTGCGGTGGCTGCAGGCGCAACGGTTATTGCGATAGCGGGAAGCGAGGAGAAACGGCAAAGATGTTTAAAGATCGGTGCGAAAGCGGCCTTTGATTCGCATGGAGATTGGCAAACGGAAGTCCTGGAATGGACCGATGGAAGAGGCGTCGACCTCGTGCTGGATTCAGTAGGGAAGCCGACATTCCGTAAAAGCCTTAATTGTTTGGATTTCAACGGAAGAATGGTGTTGTCCGGTGCAACAGCCGGAGATTTTCCGGAAATCAGCATCCGTGAAATTTATCAATGGCATCGCCAAATTCTTGGGGCACCGATGGGGAACTGGGAAGATTTCTTGCAAGTGACGGATTCCATCTGGCAAGGAAAACTGCATCCGCAAGTCCACGCTGTTTATTCGCTTGAAGAAATTGCAGCGGCAGAAGAAGAGTTGGACCAACGAAAACATTTTGGAAAGATTATTATCAAGCCATCGTGAAAAACAATTAATACGAATAAAAGGAGGTTGAGCAAATGAATCAAAAAGTAGATGTATCTGTAGAAAAAGCCTTGCTGGCTGAAATCACTTCTGAATTGCCTCTCACGATTCTGGAAAGATTCAGCACATTGGTTCGGGAATCCGGCAGTGAAGATGAAAGAATCGCTGCCGATTACTTGGCTGGATTTTTAAAGGACTGGGACGTTCCGCATCAGATCCACACACCTGATCTTTATTTAAGTGTGCCCAAAAAGTCCTCTTTGCACGTAACGGCTCCGTTAGAAAAAGAATACCGCATCAAATCTCCCTCCTTTTCAGTCATAACAGGAGACGAAGCGATTACTGGAGAAGTTGTCTACATTCCTACAGGCTACGCCAAAGGAATCAATGATATTTTTGGGGCAGATAATCCAAAGGATATGGGCGATCTGACTGGCAAAGTGATTTTGACGGAAGGATTTCCGATGCCAGGGAAAGTTCAGGAATTTACCGACAAAGGTGCTGCTGCCATTCTGTTTATTAGCCCGGGAAATAATATTCACGAAGGGATATGCACAACCATTTGGGGTGCGCCTGATTTAACCAATATCCACGATGAGCCAGGCATTCCTGTAATGGCGATCAATAAGCCGGACGGGCAAGAATTGAGTGCGCTTTGTGAACAGGGAGCCGTACACGTAACATTCAAAACGAATCTGGAAAAAGGATGGTTCTCGTGCCCGATTATCGATATTTTCATAGAAGGCACGGAGGAACCGGAAAAGTACGTGCTTTTGCATGGACATTTGGATTCTTGGCATGAAGGAATTGGCGATAACGCTACCGGAAATGCGGCTTTGCTTGAAATGGTGCGGATTTTACATAGCAATCGAGACAAATTAAAACGCAGCGTCCGAGTCGCTATTTGGACAGGGCATTCGACAGGGCGCTACGGCGGGTCGACTTGGTTTGCGGATGAGTTCGGGTTGGATCTTGAAAAAAATTGCATTGCTTCGGTAAACTGCGATTCTCCGGGGTGCAGGTGGGCAACATCGTATGACCATATGATGTGGATGAGCGAAGTGGATGAATTTTGCACCGACGTGGTAAAAGATGCGGTAAACTTGCCGTCAAAAGGCGGAAGGCCGTTACGTGCGGGAGATTACTCATTCAACAACATCGGAATCACTTCCTTCTTCATGCTTTCGTCGACCATTCCGGAATCTTTGTTAAATGAAAAGGGATATTATCCAGTAGGCGGTGCGGCGGCAATATTGAATGGCATACAGAAGAAGACTGGATGCATGTAGCCGATATGGACATCCTACTAAAAGACATTAAAATCTATTTGACCGGTGTGCTTCGAGCTGCGAATGCACCGATTCACCCGTTTAATTTTGTGCATACAGCGGATGAGTTTGAACAAACCATTCTTAGCTACCAAGAAGCAGCGAAAAGCCATTTTGATTTTGCGCCGGCATTAAAAGAAGTGAAAGAATTGCGCAATGCCTTGCAGTCTTTCTATCAAAAACTACAGCAACTGGAAACAGTGGAAGTAACAAACCCACAAGTGAGAAAAGCCAATGCGGCGCTTGAAAAGCTTTCGCGTATTCTCATACCGATCAATTACACGACAAAAGGAAAGTTCTGGCATGATTCAGCTTTAAATGTTCCGCCGCTGCCGGATATTGCCCCAGCGTTGAATTTTGATGGATTAACAGAAGGCTCCCACGAATTCAACGTGTTAAAGAACCATTTAAAGCGGGCAGAACCGAATCGTCTGGGCATTGCAGCAAGCAAGAGAAGTGCTGGAAGTCCAATGAAAAAGAGATTGATGGCGATCAAGCCGTCAATCTCTTTCGTTTGTCATTCAATTCATTAAAGAGCTCATTTCTTATTCCGATAGAGATACATGGTCAGTGGTGCAAAAATCGCAACAAATAGCAGCGAGACAATCAACACCCACATCACTTGTTCGAATGTTGCCGTGCCGTGCATGAATCCGCGGACGGCCGTAGCCAGAATGGAAATAGGATTGATTTCTACAAATCCTTGAAGCCATGAAGGCAAAGTGCTCGGATCCACAAAAACATTGCTGACGAAAGTCAGTGGCATCATGACCAGGAAACTGAGCATCATTAAAGATTTCTCCGAACGGACGATTAATCCTAAGGTTGTCCAAATCCAAGAAAGGCTGAATGAAAAGATTAAGATCATCCCAATGGCCATCAGTACACCAGAAAGTCCGCCTTCCGGACGGAAGCCAAGCGCGAGTCCCAGTCCAATCATGATGAAAGAAGCCATGGAATAGCGGATGACGTCGACCAAAAGAGCGCCGATCAATGCGGACGGCAGCCAGATTGGCAAGGTCCGGAAACGGTCGAAAATGCCTTTGCGGATATCATTATTCAAATCGATTCCCGTATACATCGTAATCTGTGCAACGGTCATGACCAGAATTCCGGGCAGCAGGAACTGGAGATAATCCGCAGTCGATCCGGCAATCGCACCGCCGAACAAATAAGTGAACATTAATAAAAAGATGATCGGGAAAAGCGTCACATCGAACATTTGCTCAGGGACATGGCGGATGCGCAATAAGGCACGGGTGGCAAATACCATAGTTGACGAAACCGCGCTCGGACGCTTCGGCCGGCTAGTGGAAGAAATCGCATCTTGCAAACGCTCATCTACCGTAATTTGCTTACGAAGTTCCGTGGAGTCAATCATGTGTTTTCCTCCTCGTTAAACGTTTTCTGTTTCTGCGGCTTGTCCGGTAAGAGTCAAAAAGACTTCATCTAGGCTTGGGCGTCCGAGTGAAAAGTCACTGATGGCAATCCGTTCTTGTGTGAGGGCACCTAAAGCCTCTGCAACTAATGAAGGGTCGCTTACTTGAGCTGTCAGCGTTGTTGGGTCGGTCCCGGTATGGATGCCAACTGAAAGTTTTTGCTTTAGCAATTCGATTGTACGGTCACGGTCTTCGGCGTTTACCAATTGGACCGTAAGCGTTCCGGTGCCGACAGATGCTTTCAATTCACTGCTGGTGCCTTCTGCGATGATTTTCCCTTGGTTGATCACGGCGATGCGGTCTGCGAGTTGATCAGCTTCCTCTAAATATTGCGTTGTCAAAAGGACAGTCGTTCCTGTAGAAACGAGTGTACGGACGATATCCCAAACTTGGTTGCGGCTCCGCGGATCCAGTCCCGCGGTAGGTTCATCCAAAAATAGCAGATCCGGTGTGACCACTAGGCTTGCGGCAATATCGATGCGTCTTCGCATCCCTCCTGAATAATTCTTCACTTGGCGTTTGGCCGCATCTTCTAAGCCGAAAGCGGTGAGCAATTCTTTTGCGCGTGTTTTGGCTTCTTTTCGTCCATAGCCCATTAAGCCAGCCATCATCACTAAATTCTCGAGGCCAGTCAAATCTTCATCTAAAGAAGCATATTGTCCAGTCAACGAGATGCGGCTTCGAATACGGTCTCCTTCAGTTGCGAGGTCGTATCCGAAGATCCGTGCAGTTCCGGCATCAGGCTTTGACAATGTCGCAAGCATGCGGATCGTTGTCGTTTTGCCCGCCATTTGGTCCTAAAAATCCATAGACAGTCCCTTCTTGAATGGTTAGATCCACACCATCGACGGCCCGGTGCTTTCCAAATGTCTTCACGAGCCCTTTTGCTTCAATGGCCCATGATGTTGTTTCCCTCGTCCGATTTGCATCCACTAAAATCCTCACCTTTCGTTTGGATTATTGTGCAGCTCTTGAAAAGAGTATACTCCCATTTGAAGAAAAACAAAAGAACAAATGTTCTAATTTTTCAATTTTCTTTTATTTAATTATCCTTCTATGCTATAATCATCTCAACTAAGCGACAGAAAGGCTGATGGGTGGACAATGCGTAACTAATCTTATTTTCTTCATTTGAAATGGATATTTCAAATCACGTGAAATAGGATTAGTCTGCCCACTTATAAAACTGTCGAGCTATTCATTTATCGAAATGGCTTATTTAAGTTAGGCAAATACCGGCTAATCCTTCCAAGAAATTTTTGGGAGGATTTTTTAATTCTCCCTTATTCAGAAGGGAATGGTTAGATGAAAGAATTGATGGAATTGCAGCAAGTCAATTATGAAATAGAAGATACGGTGATTTTTGAAGAGGTGAATGCGAGTGTTCGCCAAGGGGAGATTATTGGGATCATCGGCAAGAACGGCGCAGGAAAATCGACATTGCTTGAATTGATAGCCGGCAAATTGGCACCAAGCAAAGGGCGGATTCACCACATGGCGGGTCGCCTGGAAATCGCATATGTCGAACAGGAGGCGGAATCGCATGAAGTGGACCAAATTGATTCAGCGGAAACGGTTCTACTAAAGAAATGGCAAGTACCGGCACACGATTATTCTTCTTTGAGCGGTGGCGAGAAATTGAAGGCCCGGCTTTCAGCAGGAATTGCCAAAGGGGCCCATTTACTATTGCTAGATGAACCGACCAACCATCTTGACCAGCCAGGCATCGAATTATTGCTGGAGCAACTCAAACACTACCCAGGAACGATCGTTTCAGTTTCGCATAACCGGACATTCCTGGATGCGATTGCGACAAAAATTTGGTCGATTGAACACGAAAAACTGATTGAGCATATTGGGAATTACACGAGTTATGTAGTAGAAAGAAAGCAAAAGCGGTTATCGCAGCAGCGCGATTACGAAAAGCAGCAGAAGATGGTGGAGCGGATCGAAGGCCATATGGAAGAACTTAAATCCTGGTCCCATAAAGCGCATGCGGAGTCCACAAAGCAAGAAGGAGCGAAAGAATATTACCGCAAGAAAGCGAAGCGCATGGACAAGCAAGTCAAATCGAAGCAGAAGCGCCTCGAAAAAGAATTGGAGAAGCATCAAGCAGCGCCGCCGGAAGCGGAATACGAAGTCTCATTTTCTGTGAAAGCCAATGAAAAAATAGGCAAACGGTTTTTGGAAGCGAAAAATCTGTCGAAGGCATTTGGCAGCCGCATTCTTTTTGAAAAGGCCAATTTCACAGTGCAGCACGGAGAAAAGATATCAATTGAAGGGCCAAATGGCAGCGGAAAAACGACTTTACTGAAAATAATCATGGGAGAAGAGGAAACGGAAGGCGAGATTTGGCTTTCTCCTTCAGCAGATATCGGCTATCTGACTCAAGAAGTATTCGACTTGCCGCTAGAGAAGACACCGGAGGAATTGTTCTATAAAGAAACATTCGCAGCGCGAGGCAAAGTCCAAAATTTGATGAAGCATCTCGGGTTTACCGCAGCGCAGTGGACGGAGCCGATCGGATTGATGAGCATGGGTGAGCGCATCAAATGCAAATTGATGGTTTATATATTGGAAGAAAAAGACGTCTTGATTTTGGATGAACCGACCAACCATCTGGATTTGCAGTCGCGTGAGCAATTGGAAGCGACGCTAGCGGAATATCCAGGAACGATGTTAGTGGTATCGCACGATAAAACCTTTATCGAAGAAACAACGTCTGCCAAACTGGTCATCAAAGACGGGGGGATCCATAAACAATTGGAGCAAATGGCGCCGGAGCAGGAAGCCATCGATGAATTACGGCTGAAACTAGAAACGGAACGCCAAGCGGTGCTAGGGAAATTGAGTTTCATGACGCCGAACGATAAGGAGTATGCCTTATTGGATGGCCGATTCAATGAGTTGACGAGAGAAATTAAAAGTTTGTAACAATGGAATAAAATTTGATGGTCTGAAATCCTGTTAAGTCAGGATTTCAGGTTTTTTATATAGAGGAACGTTTTTAATTTTATTTCCATCAAATTTACATTTTATGCGAGAAACCACTAGACGCCTTGTATATTAACAGCTAAAATAAATAATTATAATCTGAATTATTAGAATTCTTTAATTCAGGTATAACCGTACTGCATTTATTAACGAAATACACGGCAAAAATTTAAAAATGCTTTCTAAAGGACGCTCCAGTTTACGAAAAGAGGTTTTCCAGTTGAGTGATATCTATTTTGAAACAGCTTACGGCCAATTATACGAGAAAATTGAAAATGGCAAATGTGAAGTCTTTCATTATATAGGAGAAGAAGGGGAAGTTCGGCATCTGTATATCAAAAAGGAAATTCCATTTCGGTTGGAGGGTGAAGTTTACTATGATTTGGTAACTCCCTACGGGTATGGCGGGCCGCTGATCATCCGAGTAAAAGAAGCGGGGAAAAGCACGTCTTGTGGAGGCTTTTCAACGTGCCTTCCAGGAGCATTGCTTGGAACAGAACATCATTTGTGAGTTCGTCCGTTTCCATCCGATTTTAATGAATGCCGAGGATTTTTGCGATTGTTATGAGTTGACCCTGCAGCGTTATACGACTGGCACCAATTTACGGGATTTTGAGAATCCGATTCAAGCAGAGTTTTCGAAATCCAAGCAGAAAAGCATTCAGAAAGCCTTAAATGCAGGTGTGGAATACCGGATTACTCAAAACCCGGCAAGTTTGAAGGGTTTTAAAGACATATACGAACGGACGATGAACCGGAAAGAAGCGGATGCTATCTATTATTTTGATGATGGATATTTCGATCAACTGCTTCGGAATTTGGGGCAATACATCTTGCTCGTGGAAGTTTTTTATGAAGGCCGGGTGATTGGAATGAGTTTGAACTTTGCCTATGGAAAGTTGATCCACATTCATCTATCGGGGACGTATTTTGAATATCGCCATCTTTCGCCTGCGTTTGTTATGCGCTATGCACTCGTGCTCTGGGGGAAAGGGCAGGGATGTGAAATGATCCACGAAGGCGGGGGAAAAGGAAGAGGCTTGGATGATCCGTTATATCTCTTGAAAAAGCAATTTGGAAAGAACACGGATTTCAATTACTATGTCAGCCATAAAATCTGGAACCCTGAAATCTACAGCCGCTTATGCCATATGCAGCGAGTGGGGGAAACGGTTCTAGCCTTTCCGGCATACCGCTATGCCCACACAATAAGTTAATTTTCATTAGTAAAGCTGCCGTTAAATGCCGAGCTTTTTGCGCTATTCAGCTAGAAGAAACGCCTGGTTTATACGATTAGAGCAAATCGTTGTGAAATCAGATCCATTCCTGTAAGATGAGCAAAACGGGGTGAAGCATATGGCATTTCTTGATAAGCTCAACGAATTGAAAGACAAGTCAATCGAAAAAGGCAAAGCCCATTGGGAAGAAAATAAGGACGATTACAAAGAGAAAGCAGCAGACTATAAAGACAAAGCAGTGAACTTGAAGAATAACCTCAAGGACAAAGTTTCTAAATAACAGAAAAGCTAAGCGGCCAGGCACTTTGTGTCTGGTTTTTTATTTGTCTAAAGAAAGGATTAAAGAAATTAAACTCAAACTAAATTGACAACGCTTTCTTTTTTTCCTACAATTGATGAAAGATTCAATTAATGAAACAAGGTTCCGTATAAAGGAACAAAAAATTCGAGGAGGAAAATAAATGACTATAAAATATGGGTGTCATGGATCGACTTGGGAGCTGGATTATGATAAAAAATCAGATTATTTTCCAGAAATAGCAGATGTCGTGGAATATGCTGGATTTCAGGGAGTGGATATTCAAGTCTCTTTACTAGGAAGATTTAAAGGCGATCCACAAGCATTAAAAAAAGAACTAGATCAGCGAAGTCTTCAATTGGCTGCTCTGACGATCCCATTCAATTGGTTAGAACCACAAGAAACGGAGGAGGAAAAAGCTTTAGCTGACTATTATATTGAATATATAAAGCATTTTCCTAATGCCTTATTAAATGTAGCTCCAAGAACCGGAAACTTGCGGGAAAACTTGGTGAACCGCCAGCAAAACATCATTCGTTGTGCTAATCAATTAGCGAAGAGAGCGCACGAACAAGGGGTGCTCTGTTCATTTCATCCTAATTCACCAGCAGGGTCTGTATTCCGTTTAAAGGAAGATTATGAAATTCTTTTTGAGGGGTTGGATACGAATTATATTAGCTATACTCCGGATGCCGGCCACATTGTATTTGGTGGGATGGATGCATTGGAGATTTTCAAAAAATATTTGCCTTTCATCAAGCATGTACACTTCAAAGATGCTACTAAAGATTTTCAGTGGAGAAAGATGGGAACCGGGGATATTGATTTCCCTGCAATTGTCCAATTGCTGACTGATTCAGGATATGACGGATGGATCATGGTTGAAGAAGAAACTGAGGAATCTACAGCTAACCCGAAACAAGCGGTAGTCGATATCAGCAAATACGTGAATTCGAATCTTAAACCAATCAGTCAAGGGGTTAACTAATATGGAAAAACCGATTGAGTTTTTGCCCACCATTCTTATGCCTGAAATTTATCGCCCATTTACGGGAGATGAAAGCTTTTTTGTTTCAAAAATAGAGGAGATTGCACAAGAAGGTTTTTACCGAGGAATTGAAATTGCGAACATTCATGACAAAGAAAAAAGAAAAAGGATTCAGGAGGTTACTTCTGCCTCAGAGTTAATCGTAACGCAATGGATGACTGCGATTATTACGGAGCATGGATTGAACTTATCTGCTATTGATGAAAAAGCAAGACAGCATGCCGTGGACGAAATCTTAAGGAATATTGAATGGGCTAATGAAGCGGGAGCCTCAAATATCGCATTGATAACCGGACAGGATCCAGGAGAAGAACTGCGGATAAAAGCCGGAGAAAACCTGGTAAAGAGCCTTTCGTCAATTTGTGCAGAAGCGGAGCCTTATGGCATAGAAGTGCTTGTAGAACCATTAGACCGACATGCCCATAAAAAAATGTTTCTTGGCCCTACAGAAGACACCTGCAAAATCTTATCAACCGTTAAAAACAATCATCCCAATATTGGCTTTGCATTTGATACAGCACATGCTGCTTTGAATGAAGAAGAAATTGAAACTGCAATAGAATTGGCTGGTCCCCTTATGGGCCAATTGCATCTTTCAAATGCTGTTTTAAATCCGGTAGATCCGCTTTATGGAGATCATCATATCCCTCTAGGTGCACCTGGATTTTTGACATATGAAAAAGCGCTAAGCATTATGCAGAAAGTAAAATCTCAGGGGCTTTTTGCTGCAAAGCCATTCCGAATCTCTGTAGAAGTACGGACAAACGAGAATGAAAATGCCCATTCCACCGAGCTGCAAACTAAGCAATTTTTAAAGAGATTACTTACTGAAGTCAGAGGATAGAGTGAGTTTATTGTATGAATCTAGGAGACTATCCTATAGAATTTAGGGAGAATCTTTATTAGATGATTGTTATACTGCCAGGAGGAAAGTATATGAAAAAAGAAGCCATTACCGTTCAGTCTGTTGATCGGGCTTTACAAATTATTGAGATTTTGCAGCAAATTCCCCAAGGGCTAGGGGTAACCGAATTATCGAATCGTCTTGACGTTTCTAAGAGCACAGCACATCGCCTCCTTATGTCTTTGTACAATAAGGGGTTTGTCCAACAAGATCACCAGACAGAAAAGTATATGCTGGGTTTAAAGTTTATAGAAGTCGGACAAGTCGTTACAGATAATTTGGATATTCGAAAGATTGCTTCTCCGTATTTGCATCAATTGACTGAAATAACGGGAGAAACTGCCCATTTGGCAATCATGGACAAACACGAAATCGTTTATATTGATAAGTTGGAAAGCAACGCAACGATTCGCATGTTTTCAAATATTGGCAAGCGAGCCCCGATTCATTGCACGGGGATTGGCAAATCGATTTTTGCATTTCTGCAGGACGAGAAAATAGAAGAAGTAATCACTGAAGCTGGCCTTCGCAAATACACCGAGAAAACTTTAATTACAAAAGAAGCAATGCTGGAAAATATTCAGCTGATTCGCAAAAGAGGCTATTCAATTGATGATGAAGAGCACGAAGCAGGCATTAAATGTGCTGCAGCTCCAATCTTTAATCATCAAGGAGAAGTAATTGCCGGGATTAGCGTAGCAGGTCCAATAATGCGGGTCACTGAAGAGAAGTTAGAGATGATGGCTAAAGAAGTACTACGGGTTTCTAATGAACTTTCAAAATTACTGGGCGCTTAAAGAAAATTCAAAATATTCGTTGACAGCGCTTTCTTTATTAAATATACTAAAAAAGAATCTACTAAACAAAACGGCGTTCCGTAGTAAGGAACGCCAAAAATAAAAATTATTTATGAAACGACGTTCCTTATTAAGGAACAAAGGGGGCAGGAAATGATAAATGTGATTAGCCAAGTCAACAAGCATAAAATTGTAGCCATTATCCGGACAGATTCAGTTAATGAATTGGAACAAACAGTCCAAAGTTTGTATCGAGGAGGCATACGGATTGTTGAAATAACATTGAACACACCCGGAGCGCTAGAAGGAATCGCTTCACTTCAAGGAAAGTATCCTGACTTGGCCATTGGAGCCGGAACAGTTTTGGATCCTGAAAGTGCCCGTCAGGCCATATTGGCAGGAGCCACTTTTTTACTAGCTCCAACTTTGAAAGAAAGTTCAATTGCAATGGCCAATCGATATAACACTTTTATCGTGCCAGGAGTTTTAACACCGACAGAAGCATTAACAGCCTATGAATATGGTGCTCGCATGATTAAAATCTTTCCTGCTAGATCAGTTGGGTCTAAATATATCACCGATCTCAAAGGGCCTTTATCACATCTTGATATTATGGCTGTTGGTGGAATTTCTCTTGAAAATGCAGAAGAGTTTTTGGAAGCTGGCAGTTCCGCTTTAGGTATCGGCAGCGCTCTCGTTGATAATAAGTTAGTTAAACAAGGAGATTTTGATGAAATTGAGAAACGTGCTAGAGAATTTGTCGAGTTAGCCAATCGATTTGAATTGTCTAAGAAATTATAAAAAGTGGTGGATTTGATGAAAACGATATTAATAGATTCAGGGACAACGAATTCACGGCTTCGTCTCGTAGATAGAGGCAGCAGTGAAATCTTAGATCAACTAAAAATAAATATCGGCGTAAGAAACACGGCAATAGATGGCCATAATGAACAGTTAAAGAGTGGCTTGAAAGATGCTATTGAAAAAATTTTGGAAAGAAATTCGCTGGCGTCGAAAGATATTCGGTACATGGTTGCTTCGGGAATGATTACTTCTGATTTAGGCGTCCATGAGGTTCCTCACATTACCAGTCCAGCCAGCTTCGATGATTTTGCCCGAAAATCCGTAGTTATCAAACTTGAAGAATTCTTCTCGATTCCTTGTATTTTCGTACCGGGCATGAAGAATAATACTGAGGATATTTCAGACTCTCTGGCATTTATCAATGACTATGATGTGATGAGGGGAGAAGAAGTTGAAACAATCGGCTTATTAAAACAGATTGAGGTCCAAGGGAATGGGATTATGGTTTTGCCGGGTTCTCACACAAAATACGTCGCAGTCGATAACCAAAAAAATCTGCAGTCGTGCCTTTCGACTCTAGGAGGAGAAATTCTTCACGCTATCCAGAAAGAGACAATTTTATCAAAATCTCTTACAACTAGCCTTGTGGAGGAAATTGATTTAGAAATGTTGGAAAAAGGATACGAAGCATCAAAAAAATATGGATTTACAAGAAGTTTCTATCATATTCGGCTATTACAGATGTTTTCAACTTTAAATGAGAATCAGCGTGCTAATTATTTTGTCGGAGCAGTCATTCACGACGATATTAAAGCCCTGATGCAGACAACTGAACACAATGAAGTGGATTGGGTTATCGTCGGGGGGTCAGATCCTTTGCGAAAAGTGTTTGTGCATTTATTAAAGTATTTAGGAAATGGTTGGCGTATTATCGAAGCAAATGATCAGCAGGTGGCTGCTTCTATGGTCTTCGGAGCACAAGAAGTCGCATCAGTTTATCTGACAGGCAATGAACTGAATGTAAGCGATTACTAAAACAAAACAGGGGGTTTTATGATGAAGAAATTTTTATGGGCTGTTACATTATCCGCGTTAGCTTTGACAATCGGTGGGTGTGGTGAAGAAAGTTCGGGGGCTTCTTCCGGTGATGGCGGGAATTTCCCAGAGAAATCTATTGAAATTATTGTTCCAGCAGCTGCTGGAGGCGGGACGGATGCCACTGCTCGTGCGCTGGCAAATGAAGCGGAAGACGTGTTTGGACAATCTATCGGTGTATTAAATAAGACAGGCGGAAGCGGTTCAGTCGGCATGTCTGAAGGTGCCAATGCAAAAGCTGATGGCTATAAAGTGACGATGGTTTTCGTAGAACTGACAATGTTCAAACATTTAGGCTTATCTCCACTTACTTATGATCAGTTCAAGCCTATCGGGATGATTAATTTTGATCCAGCGGCTTTGACTGTAGCAGCTGATGCTCCATACGATACACTTGAAGAATTTATTGCTTATGCAAAAGATCATCCAGGTGAAGTAAGTGTTGGTAACTCAGGGACAGGATCGATTTGGCATATTGCTGCAGCGAGCCTTGAAAAAGCGGCGGATATTAAATTGAACCATGTTCCACATGAAGGGGCTGCTCCAGCAGTCACTGCTTTAGTAGGCGGCCATATTGATGCAGTTACTGTTAGCCCGGCAGAAGTTAAGACGCAGCTTGAAGCTGGAAATGTAAAAACGCTTGCAGTGATGGCTGACACAAGATCCGATATCATACCTGATGTTCCGACATTTGGAGAAGCTGGACTTGAAGTCAATCCAACAGGGACTTGGAGAGGGTTGACTGTACCGAAGGATACGCCGGATGATGTGGTAGCGAAGCTTGAAGAGGGCTTCATGAAAGCAGCAGAAGATGAAGATTTTGCAGAATTCATGAAAACAAACGGCTTAGGAATTGAACTTAAAGATTCCGGAGAGTTTGAGGAATACATGAAGCAAAACGAAGAAGATTTCGGTGAGATCATTGGTGATTTAGGGCTTAATTAAATCCAGTTGAAAAGTTCAGAGAACATTACCCAGACGATTGTCATGAAAGGGGCTTGGCATTTGTCAAGCCTCTTCTTTAAGGAGTGAAATGCGTGAAGAAACCCAATTACATTAGTGGACTGATCATAATCATTATTGCTGGCTTTTTCTATTCGTTAACTTTCAATTTTCCGAAATTGGAAAATCAATTAATCGGCGCAGAATTTATGCCGCGTGTATATTCCGTTATGCTGATTATTTTAGGTTCCATTCTTCTGATTCAGACATTTCGTAACAAGGAAGAATCGGATGAACAAGAGAATACAATGAAATATTCAATCGGAGCCATGTTGTTCGTTATTTTGTATGTTGTTGTCATTCCATATATCGGATTTTATATCTCGACTTTCTTGCTGGTGTTAGGATTATTGCTGTTCTCTAAAGTTAAGAACAAAATCCTGCTTATTACGATACCGGTTGGAACCAGTCTCTTCATTTTCGTTTTCTTCCAGATTCTGCTGAAAGTATCGATACCGATGGGTACGTTATTTTCTTAATTAGGGGTGAATAGTTTGGACTTATTATTAGAAGGTTTAACAGGTGTATTTCAATTAAATGTACTGCTCATCCTTTTAATGGGCATTATTGCTGGTATCACAATTGGATCACTTCCAGGGCTGACAGCTACGATGGGAGTGGCGCTGATTTTGCCAGTCACTTTTGGAATGGAGCCGGTTACCGGAATTCTCTTATTGATTGGAGTCTATTTCGGAGCCGTATACGGCGGGTCCATCACAGCCATTCTGATCAACACGCCAGGAACCCCATCTTCTGCAGCTACTGCAATAGATGGCTATGCGATGTCAAAGAAAGGATTAGCGCATAAAGCATTAACCGTATCAACAGTTTCTTCGGCTATTGGCGGTATATTAAGTGTCATTGTTTTAATTTTTATCGCACCACAACTGGCTACGTTCGCTTTGAAATTCAGTGCTCCGGAAACATTTGCATTGGCAGTTTTCGGAATTTCCATTATTTCAAGCATTGCTGGAAAGTCCATGGTTAAAGGGCTGATTGCTGGTTTTATCGGCTTATTGATTGCCACTATCGGTATCGATCCAATTGGTGGCTTCCCACGTTTTACTTTTGATAATGTCAATCTCTCAAGCGGCATTAATTTGATACCAGTAATGATTGGGCTTTTCGCTGCTTCGGAAGCTTTCAGGGCGATGGGGAGTATTTTCTCGACACGAAAACTTACAATTGTAGTTGAAAAAGTAAAGTTGAAATGGATTGAATTTAAAATTTTAATTGGTACAATCCTTCGTTCAGGGGCTATCGGAACATTTATCGGAATGATTCCAGGAGCGGGCGGAGACATTGCCGCTTTTGTTGCCTATAACGAAGCAAAACGTTTTTCGAAAAATAAAGACGGCTTCGGCAAAGGGGAAATGAAAGGTGTGGCAGCTCCAGAAGCAGCAAATAATGGTGTGACTGGCGGCGCAATGATTCCTTTGCTGACTTTGGGTATTCCAGGTGATGCCGTTACCGCAGTTCTATTAGGTGCTTTAATGGTACAAGGAATTCAGCCGGGTCCGATGTTGTTCGAAAATAACGGTCCGATCGTCTATACATTATTTGTCGGGATGTTGGTTGCAAATTTAATGATTCTGATTGTCGGGTTATTTGGAATCCGGCTTTTCACAAAAATATTACTGGTGCCAACGACTGTATTAACACCGATTATTTTAGTGCTTTGTGTAGTTGGAGCGTATTCTCTTGGAAATAATTATTTTGATGTTCTCGTCATGTTGATTTCAGGAATTGCAGGATACTTCTTAATGCGCTACGGCTTCCCTGCCTCTCCAATAATTTTAGGGATTATACTGGGGCCATTAATGGAGAGTAATTTCAGAAGGGCTTTAGTAATGTCTCAAGGAAGCTTTGACATCTTCATCACTAGACCTATTACAGTGGTCTTGCTCATCTTGGCGGTTATAACATTATTTTCTCCGCTGTTGACTAGAAAAGTGAAAAAACCGACGACGGAAGGAGAATCTTAAATGAAAATCATCAGCTATGAATTGTTTCAAGTTCCACCGAGGTGGCTATTTTTAAAAATTGAAACAGATGAAGGAATTATCGGATGGGGAGAGCCGGTAATTGAAGGTCGAGCATCTACGGTCAAAGCTTGCGTCCATGAATTGATGGAGTACTTGATAGGAAAAGATCCTTTGCGAATTGAAGATCATTGGAATATGTTATACCGTTCAGGGTTCTACCGGGGAGGTCCAATTCTAATGAGTGCAATCGCCGGTATTGATCAAGCGTTATGGGACATTAAAGGGAAGTATTTTGATGCCCCTGTCTATCAATTGCTCGGCGGTGCTTGCCGTGATTCGATTAAAGTGTATTCATGGATTGGCGGAGATCGTCCAGCTGATGTTGGGTTAGCTGCACAAAAAGTGGTGGATGCTGGATTTACAGCGATTAAAATGAACGGCACCGAAGAGCTCCAATATATCGATTCTTACGAGAAAATCGATCAAACGCTTGCGAGAGTTGCGGCGGTTAGAGAATCAGTTGGCCCTTATGTTGGCATTGGCATTGATTTTCATGGACGCGTACATAAACCGATGGCAAAAATTTTAGCCAAAGAACTCGAGCAATTCCGGCCGATGTTTATCGAAGAACCGGTACTTGCAGAAAATAACGAAGCGTTGAGGGAAATTGCGAAACATACCACAATACCGATTGCGACAGGAGAACGAATGTTTTCTCGCTGGGATTTTAAGCAGATTCTTACAGAAGGCTATGTGGATATTATCCAGCCAGATCTATCTCACGCTGGAGGCATCACTGAATGCAAAAAAATCGCTACTATGGCAGAAGCATTTGATGTGGCCCTCGCCCCGCACTGTCCACTTGGCCCTATTGCTTTAGCTGCTTGTTTACAAGTAGATGCGACCGCGCACAACGCTTTTATTCAAGAACAAAGTCTGGGCATCCATTACAATCAAGGGAATGATCTCCTGGACTATATTAAAGACCCTTCTGTATTTGAATATACCGAGGGTTATGTGAAAATTCCACAAGGTGCAGGTCTTGGAATCGAGATAAATGAAGATTACGTGAGACAGCAAAGTGAAATCGGCCATAACTGGAAAAATCCAGTTTGGCGTCATCAAGATGGCAGCATTGCCGAGTGGTAAATGGGAGGGGAAAAGATGAAGCCTAAAGTATATATTGCTAAACCGATTCCGCTTGAAGTAGAAGAATATATTGCCCAGTACTGCGAGTATAAAATTTGGGATAAAAAAGAAGCGATTCCCCAAGACGTTCTATATGACGAGATTGCTGATGTCGACGGATTAATGATTTCGAAATGGAAAGTCTCAGAAGAATTCTTGGACCATGCACCAAAATTGCAGATTCTCAGCAATGTCGCAGCCGGTTATGAAAACTTCGATTATGAACTGATGAAAAAACGAAATGTGCTAGGCACCAATACTCCTCATGTTCTGGATGACAGTGTTGCCGATTTGGCATTGGGACTAATCTTGATGACGGCTAGAAAGTTAGGGCGGTTGAATCAATACGTAAAAGACGGAAGCTGGTCCCGTTTAGACGACGAAGATTTCTTAGGGCAAGATGTTCACCATGCCACTTTGGGAATTATTGGGATGGGCAATATTGGTGAAAAGATCGCTAAACGGGCAGCCTTAGGATTTGATATGCACGTACTTTATAACAATCGTTCGAAGCGTCCAGATGCTGAAGAAAAATATGGAGCAGTTTACGCAGAATTGGATGATCTCCTACGAAAAGCTGATTTTGTTTTAGTTATGCTCCCACTTAGTTCTGCGACGGAAGGGCTGATTGGCAAAAGAGAATTCGATTTAATGAAGCCGTCATCTTTCTTTTTCAATTGCTCCGCGGAAAAATTGTGAAAGAAGCAGAATTGATCGAAGCGTTGCAGACCGGTTCAATCAAAGGAGCTGGCCTTGATGTATATGAAACAGAGCCTGTGGATAAAGACAATCCTTTGCTAAAAATGGACAATGTGGTGACTATGCCGCACATGGGTTCCGCTACAGAAGCGACACGATTCAAAATGGCTATGACGGCGGCGCATAATTTAGTAGCAGGAGTTACAGGGCAAAATCCGCCAAATCTAGTCAAAGAATTAAAAGATATGGCAAAACAAAAATAAACTAATAACAAATGGAGGCTACAAAATGTATAAAAGTTTACAAGATACAGTAACACTTAATAATGGGGTTAAGATGCCGATTATGGGGCTTGGAGTTTTTAAAGTGGAAGACGGAAATGTTGTAACAGAGGCAGTTAAAGCAGCTATTCAAAATGGCTATCGAAGCATCGACACAGCCTCGTTTTATGATAACGAAGCAGGAGTGGGAAAAGGGATTAAAGAATCTGGCGTTCCTCGAGAAGATTTATTCATTACCACAAAAGTTTGGAATAGCGACCATGGTTATGAAAACACCTTAAAAGCTTTTGATATCAGCTTAGAGAAACTAGGATTGGAATATTTGGACCTTTACCTGATTCATTGGCCAGTTAGAGGCAAATATGTTGAGACATGGAAAGCTCTAGAAAAGCTGTATCATGAGGGGAAAGTCAAAGCGATTGGCGTCAGCAACTTTAATATTCATCATTTAGAAGATATTCTGAGAGAAGGCGAAGTTAAGCCAGTGATTAACCAAGTTGAATACCATCCACATCTGACGCAAGTGGAGCTACGAGAATTCTGTGAACGTGAAGGCATTCAGTTAGAAGCGTGGTCTCCATTGAAAAAAGGCGAATTGCTAGGGGACCCGGTTATTCAACGGCTTGCTGAAAAGCATCAAAAAACCCCGCGCAAATTATTTTACGCTGGGATATCCAAAATAATGTCTTAACCATTCCCAAATCAATTAAAGAACATCGAATCATTGAAAATGCAGATATCTTCGATTTTTCATTGGAAGAAGAAGATATGCAAGAAATCAACGGCTTAAATATCAACAGCCGTAGCGGTGCAGATCCTGAAACGTTTAATTTCTAAGCTGTACCCAAATGCTGTATCCTTCTTAAAGACGGATACAGCATTTTCTTTTGTTAATTTTCAAACAAATAATGTGAGGCGGACTTATCTCAGCAGGATTTCACCTTATGCTTCAAGAATAGCTTAAGTGGAAATGTATATGATTAGACGAGCCGCGCGTCCATATGCCAAACTAGAAATAGAATAGAAAGGGAGTAGTGAAATGAAGTATAATTTCGATGAATTTGTAAATAGAAGAGGGACCTATTCGATGAAATGGGACGGCGGCGATATGATCAAGGAATTTGGATTGACGGAGCGCTATGATGAAGACACCATTCCTTTATTTACAGCGGATATGGATTTGCCGGTGCCGCAGCCGCTTGTCGATGCACTCCACAAAACAGTGGACCACCGTATTTTCGGCTATTCCGTTTTTCCGGAAGAATACTACGAAGCGATCCAGCGCTGGTTCGAAACGCGCCATGGCTGGAAGATTGAAAAAAAGGAAATCGTCTATAGCCCAGGGACTGTGCATGCGCTCAACGTAGCGGTTAAAGCGTTGACAAGTGAAGGCGACGGCATTATCATCCAGCGTCCGGTTTATCCGCCGTTTACATCAGCAATTGAAGGCAACGGCCGAAAAGTTGTCAACAATGCGATGGTCAAAAGGGAAGACGGGCAATACGCAATCGACTTTGAGGATTTTGAAGAAAAAGCGAAAGAGGAGAGAACGACCATGTTCGTCCTTTGCCATCCGCATAATCCGACTGGCCGCGTCTTCACGAAAGAAGAGCTCGCGCGCATGGCGGAAATTTGCCATCGCCACGACGTCGTGATTGTCGCAGATGAAATCCACGGCGATTTGATCCGTAAAGGTGAAGTATTCATCCCGATGGCGAAAGCCACTGAGTTTACCGATAAGCTCATCACTTTCACAGCCATCAATAAAACTTTTAATGTGGCCGGACTGCATTGTACGAATGTTATTATCACAAACGAAGATTTGCGGGCAACTTTCGCAACTGAAATGGGGATGCAGCTGCCATCGCCATTTGCAGTGTCTGCGTTGATCTCGGTTTACAACGATGGCGAAGATTGGCTTGATCAGCTAAAAGATTATGTTGATGGCACGATGCAAATGGTCAAAGACTATCTGGCTCTGCATATGCCGGAAGTGAAAGTGATTATTCCGGAAGGCACGTATGTAATGTGGCTCGATTTCAGCGGCTACAACATCAGCGCAAAAGAAATCCATGACCGGATTTTCAATAAAGCCAATGTCTTGCTTGAAGACGGCAATATGTTCGGGGAAGAAGGGGAAATGTACCAGCGGATCTGCATTCCATCTCCGCGTCCATTGATACAAGAAGCACTTGAGCGGATCTCCCGCGAGTTTGAAGACCTTTCAAAAAAACAGCCCGTTGAAAAAAAGGCGGCAAAATAAGAACGATTTTGAGAAAACCATCCCCGATTATAAAATGGGGATGGTTTTTAATTGATATAGCAAAAAGTTTAAAGGTGAAAATAATTTCCTAACCCGTAAATCTTGAATTGCGAGTATTACTATCTACCTCTATGGAAATTCTCTCCTTTGAGAAATTGCTCATTTAGTAGAAGATAATAGATCATACTAACTATTGAAAGTTATAAAATAAAAAAGGTTCTATTATTAAATATTAATAAAATGATTTTTATATTAAATATTCCTAAAAAAATAAAACTAGTAAGAATTTTTTAGGAATAATAATTATGAGTATATAAGTCTATTCTAAAAAATAATTAAAAGGTATATAATACCTAGTAAAGATAAAAATTAAAAGTCTAAAGAGATATTTTATTGTATATTAATTCAAGTTAATTTTGTAAAAAGTTAAAGGTAACATTCAGCAACAAAAGCACGTGTTGATAGATTGCTGCGGGTTTTCCAGAGAACATTAAAATACTTTATTACGTAGGAGAGAGGAATTCATGTTTATATTCAAAAGGGAACCAGTAGTAGAGGAATTTGATACAAGTAAATTTAAAAAAATTGTAGGGGAAACCGTAGAAGAAATGTTAAAAACGCGAGAGGAAACGGTGTATTTCTTAGATGAACATGACCTTGTCCTTGTTTTCTCGTGGGAGTTTGATCATCTTGAAGGCTCCCTTTATAAATGGTCAGAGTTCCAGACGTCTTTGGAAGAGGGTTCTTCTATCTACAACGAATCTTTATATACAGAAAAACGATATATTTACCGAAAAGACGATAACCTCGTCACTTACATAGATGATGAAAAAATAAAAGATTTCTCGATGGAAAACTTAAAAGTATTTTATTGTATGTGCGAATTGATCCGCCTATATGACATCCAAGTGGATAAAAGAGGCCGTTATCGATGCATTTGGTCATAATATGAATACGTAAACAAAAATAATGAAAAGACGATTTCAAAAGGCTTGTTTTGCCCTTTTAAATCGCCTTTTATTTTTTATTTGGCTTGAATGAGCTGCTCGGATTCCTTCAATTCATGATGGATTTTTTCCATCCAGATTTTGTTTCCAACGTAATAGGAGAATTCTGTATTTTTTCCAAACTGCTTTTTGAAAAGAAACAGGGAATCTTCAGGATCGCTCGTTCTTCCGCCGCCGTCGTGGATCAAAGAGATATTGTTTTCCTTCCCCCATAAGGTTAAAGCATATTGCAGAATTGAAGCAGAGGAAAGGTGATGATACTCTCCTAGAGTGCCCGATAGGTGCGTACTGATGAGCTTGCCATATACAAAATTAATCCCCATTCCGATTACTTTTCCTTCATGAAACACCTCGGTCAACAGAATGTTTTCACGCAGCAATGCCAAGCAATTATCAAAATAAGCTTCATCAAAAAAATAGATCTCTTCAGCTTGGTTTCGCTTCATCGTTTCATAATAAAGTTTCATGAAATCCCCTAAGCTGTCCGGTCGAACCGTTACTTTAAAGCTGACCCCGCTTATTTAATGCTTTCTTGATATTCCTTCGGCACGATTTCGAAAATTCGGCTTGGACCGGGTCTTCCGATAATGCCAGATTGGTGCCGGTTGTCTTTCGCTTGAAAGAAACGTCGTAGCAGTCTGCAAAATCTTCTGCATTCGAGAAAACAGGGTGGAAGCGCACAAACTCGCGGACAATCCGCTGCTCGTTGCAGTATTTTTGAAAAGCGGCTTGGAATTCTTTTACTAGAAAGGGCTTGTCGCGCTCAAGGCAATCGGATATCAATGGTCCGCCATAGCCGTAAGGCGTTTTAATTTCATAATAAGTTTGCCCACCCAGTCTTGTATCCAATTCGCATCGAATGTACAAATGTCTGATCGACCCTAATGGGTGTTGGAATTCAAATACCTCGCTAATTCCTTTTTCAATGGCTTCATATAAACGGGCGTAAGGCTTTTCAAAATAAATATCTTTTAAAGTCATGAATTCGCTCCTTTAATGAGAATGAAAAAACATATTGTTTTTAAGTATATACTAAATTCTTAATAAATTAAACTGAAAATTCAGTTTAAGATACATTGCCTATAAATTGAGTGAAGAAAAGAAGAAATATTCTTTATAAAGTAGTTCTAATTTTCAAACAATATGATATTATAGCACTAGGAAATAACTTCTTTAGTTTCTTTAGCCTCAGTCTCATCTTAACAAAGAGCTTGCCATCGACGTAAAACTGACAAAGGGGGATTATTGATGAACAGAGATGTATTCTTGCCTATGATTGAAAAGAAATACGCGAAAGGCTTGCACACAAGCGAGGTGCAGAACCCGGAAGATACATATTCACGTTCAGCGCAGCGGAACGCAGAAAATTTGAGTCGATGAAATTGTTTTTGTCGCTTGCTACTGTCTTTGGGGTCGCCCCTTTCAGTTTTGTGATTTTCGGCATTCTTCATGCTCATCTGGGACTAAACGTATTTCTTGCAGCTGTTTTCATGATGGCGGTCCCAATTGTTTTCAGCCATCTCCTCTCAGGTGTGATCCAGAAAGAATACGATAAGAAAATGAAGGAATTAAAAAAAGAGATGCTTCATTAATTCAAGGCAATAGTTAACTTCAACCATAGAAAAAAGGCGCAGGATGGGGGAATAACCCATCTTGCGTCTTTTTTATCCTACTTCCTTAGTTAGCCGAGCCCGATAAGCCGGAAAACAAGGGCTGTTTGGAACCGCTCCAACTGCTTCAATCAAACGTTCATAAACAGATGGGTTCCATATCTTATAGCCGAAATAATAATTGAACTCCGTATGTTTGCCGAACCGCTTTTTAAATTGGAATAGTTTGTCATCAGGGCTTGATGTTCTGCCGCCGCCGGAATGGATCAATTTCATGTTCTGTTCTTTCGCCCAAATAGTGAGTGTTTGCATCATTATGTAGACGGGCGATAAGTGAATCGTTTCCTGCAGCGTACCGGATAAATGGATATGGACATAATCACCATGGACAAAATTTAAAATCATGCCGATTACTTCACCTTCATAAACGGCTTCAATCAGCAAAATGGAAGGCCCGAGAAGTGCCAGGCATTTATCAAAATAATCATCTGTAAAAAAGTAGATGTCTTCCGCCTGGTTTTTTTGCAGAGTTTTATAGTAGAACTCTTTAAACAGTTTTAAACTTTTCGGGTGACGAGTCACACGAGTCTCGATTCCAGCCTTTGCTGCCCGTTTAATATTCTCTTTCGCCGATTTTGAAAACTCGCTTTGAACCGGATTTTCAAAATCGGCAATATTGGTGCCAATTGTTTTTCTTCTCCAAACTAATTTATACACCTCTTCAAAATCTTTTTCGTTTGAAAAGACGGGATGAAACCGGATAAATTCACTGACGATATTCTGTTCTTGGCAGTATTGCTGGAACGCATTTTGAAATTCTTTCGCTATAAGCGGTCGATTGGATTTTTCCTCACAGTGCATGAGTGGTCCGCCATATCCATAAGGCGTCGTTAAATCGTAATAGCAAATGCCATCCAGTTCAATATCAATTTTTCTTTTGATAAATAGGTGCCTAACGCTGCCAAGCGGGTGGGTGAATTCAAAAGTTTCACAGACACCGCCTTCGATTTCTTCATAAAGTTTTCCATAAGCTTCATCAAAATAGATGTCTGGCAATCCAATCACCCTCATTTCTTAAAATAGTAAACCTTTGAATTACACATAGTATAAGCGGAAAGTTGAATTAGGCAAATGAATAGTTAGATGTCCCTCAAACTATATTTAAATGCATTTCAGCTAAAATTTCAATAATGTATTCAGAATTATCTGTATTTAATATAGGCCTTTATGATATACTCTTTTCAAATATTTTAGAAATTAATTGATAGAAATTAGCTTATTTATCCTGTTTTTGGAAAGGAATGATGGAGTGAACGTGCAAGTGCCGGATATTTATTTTTTACCAGAGTGGGGGAAATTTTTTGAGACAAAAGAGATAGGCGGTGAATGGCGTATGTTTGAAATAAAGAATGACATCGGACATGTCTATTACCAGTTTATCGTCAGGCCAACGCCGGTACAGATAAGCGGTGCACTCTATTTCGATATCATCACGCCTTACGGATTTAGTGGACCGATTATTTTGAAATGCAAAGATGGGCAGCGGCAGCGTTTAGCTGCAGTCTTCCAAGAGCAATTCCAGCAGTATTGTGAAGATCATAAGATTGTCAGCGAGTATATCCGATTCAACCCATGGTTAAAAAATCGACTGGATTTTGAAGATTATTATGAGTTTCGCGATAACGGATATACGGTCTATATCGATTTGACTGGGGAAGATTATTTTATGGAGCAATTTTCTTCCCAGAGCAGAAGACAAGTGCGAAAAGCGGCTAAAAATAATGTCGTCATCGAACTGGATTTCATTGGCGAAAGCGCAAGTGAATTTCAGCGGCTCTATGAGCTGACAGCCAAAAAAAATAACATTGGCGACTATTATCTTTTCAGTTTGGATTCCCTGCACGCGTCGTTTGAAGTGTTCAGTGGAAAGCAATTTTTCATTAATGCGATTCATGAAGGGAACTACATCTCCTCATCTCTCATTCTTCATCACGGAGATTATATGCATTACCACTTAGCTGCAAATGATCCTGCGGCCTATCCACTGGCAGGGAATAGCCTCGTAATTTCCGAAGCTTGCCGGTGGGGAGTCGAAAATGGCAAAAAGGAATTTCATCTTGGAGGGGCTTCTGATGAGAACCTTTACCGCTTTAAGCAGAACTTTACAAAAGCGCCGTTTTTAGAGCTTTTGATGGGGAAGAAAATCCGCATGCAGGAAGCTTATGAGCAATTATCGGAAGCGAAAAAGGCAACGCAGGGAATTAAATATCCAGGCTATTTCCCACTGTACCGGGGTTAAGAGTGGGAATAGAAGCTTATCTAAAGAGAGAGAAGAAAAGAGGTTTTAAGTATGGAAGATATCTATTTCAAAAAAGATTATGCACGGCTCTATGAAAACGTCGAAGGCGGCATTGCTGAAGAATTTTCCTACGAAGGGCCACAAGGAATCATTAAGAATCTATTTATCAAAAGGGAAATTCCAATAGAAATCGAAGGTGGACCATACTACGACTTGACGACTCCTTATGGCTACGGAGGTCCAATCATTGTTGAGTATGAAGAAGGCTACAGAAAAGAACTTGTGAAAGAATACGAAGCGGCTTTTCAGCATTACTGTGAAGTAAATAAAATCGTATGCGAATTTGTTCGATTTCATCCGCTTTTCAATAATGCAGCTGATTTTAAAGACTGCTACGATATCCATTTCAAAAGAAAGACCATCCAGACACAGTTAAAAGATTTTGATGATCCTATCCAGCATGAGTATTCCTCGTCATGCAGAAGGGACATTCGACAGTCGCTCAGAGCCGGTGTTGAATTCCAAGTGGTTCAAAATCCGGACGATCTTCATGATTTTAAAAAAATCTATTATTTGACGATGAACCGGAATGATGCAGATTCCATTTACTATTTTGATGATGAATACTTTGAAAACTGCATGAAACTGTTAGGGGAATATCTTGTCACAGTAGAAGTGTTGTACGAAGGGAAAACAATTGGCATGAGCATCAGCTTTGCTTGCGGCAATACCATCCATGCGCACCTTACCGGGACGTTAAAAGAATATCACCGGCTAGCACCGGCCTATGTCCTGCAATATGCCCTTGCACAATGGGGGAAGGAACATGGCTATGAGCGAATCCATCATGGCGGCGGGAGAACGGGAGAGCCCGACGATAAACTCTATCAGTTTAAAAAGAAATTCAGCAAAAGCGAAGAGTTGGACTATTTCACAGGCCATCGCATCTGGCATCCCGAAAGATACGCTCATTTATGTGAAATGGTGGGTGCAGAAAAGAACGGGAGCACCCCGCAAGCTTACCGGATGACTGCTAAACCTGAAAAAACGATGAGTTGAAGAGAAAGGAGGCCAGAGAGGTGGTATAATAAAGCCAAACATTTGGAAAAAGAGGCTAATCGATTGATGAAAAATATACCTATAGCAGCTTGGGCAGCTGTCCTGATTTGGATGGCCGTCATTTTTTTCCTGTCCCATCAACCTGGTAGTGAATCAGGTGAATTAAGTTCCGTCATTACGGAAAAAATCATTGAAGCGGCTGAGCAGATTTCGCCGGCACTCGGAGATTCAGTAGAGACGCTGCATACTATCGTTCGCAAAAGTGCACATTTTATCGCCTACCTATTGCTAGGGATCTTGGCGCTCAATGCATTGCAAAAAAGTGGTGCAGGAGGATTCCGCAGTTATGCATATGCTTTTTTGATTGCTGCGGCGTACGCAATGTCCGATGAATTCCATCAGCTTTTTATCCCTGGCAGAAGCGGAGAAATACGGGACGTAGGGATAGACAGCGCGGAGCTGCAACCGGTTTACTGTTATTTTGGCTCATTAGAAAATGGTTCTTCTCTAAGCGGGTTTCCCAATCATTAAATTGAAGTTCGCTAAAAATCGTTCCTGCAAAAGGGAACGATTTTTTTATATTAAATATTTTTTCTATTATTTACAGTGAAAACTATCTAACAACCTACCCTTTTTAAAGTTTTTAGATAATTTAGACTATTTAACTTTAATTTAACCTAAGTCATTTAGTATAGAGATTCATTAGAAATCCTTGGGTAGGAGGAGGGCCACTATGATATTTATAACGGGCGGAGCTGGATTCATTGGCAGCCATGCAGCAGTTGAATTACTGGAAGCGGGACATGAAATTGTGGTTGCCGATACGTTGATCAACAGTCAGAGTGAAGCGATCCGGCGCATTAAAGGGATTACAGGCAAAGACTTTCCTTTCTATCAAGTCAATTTATTGGATTATAAGAAATTGAACGAAATTTTTTCTTTGCATCCGATTTCAGCTGTCATGCATTTTGCTGGGTTAAAATCGGCAGCTGAATCGGAAACTGACCCGCTAGCCTATTATCGGAACAATTTAGGAGGCACCTTGTACTTATGTGAAATCATGAAGAAGCATGGGGTCAAAAAAATAATATTCAGCTCTTCGGCTATGGTCTACGATGTCTCGGATGAAATGCCGCTCATCGAAGAGTCGCCTCTCGGCGCTTCCAATCCGTATGGCCGCAGTAAGTCGATGACGGAAGAAGTTCTTCAAGATTTAATCGCCTCGGATCCCGAATGGCGCATTGCTGTGCTTCGTTATTTTAATCCGATCGGAGCACATGAAAGCGGGTTGCTCGGTGAAGAACCAAAAGGCAAGCCGAACAATCTGATGCCGTTCATTACACAAGTGGCAGTTGGAAGGCGGAAAGTCGTGCAAGTTTTCGGTGATGATTACGAAACGCATGATGGAACCGGTGTCCGTGATTATATCCACATTGTCGACCTTGTAAAAGGACATGTAAAAGCTTTGGACTATTTAGAAACGCATAAAGGACTTGAAACATTCAATTTAGGTACTGGAAGAGGCTATTCCGTGTTCGACCTGATCCGGACTTTTTCTTTAGCTACGGGTATTGATATTCCTTATCAGATTGCCCCTCGCCGGAGTGGGGATGCAGCATCTTATTATGCGGATCCATCAAAAGCTGAATCGTACTTAGATTGGAAAGCAGAAAGAGATTTAATGCAGATGTGTAAGGACTCTTGGAACTGGCAAGCGAAAAATCCCTTTGGCTACAAAGAATCCACACATCCCGCTGCCGCTTTTTTAGGCGGGAGCTGGATAAAGCTTTTTAAATTTGAATGCTTGAGCGGGGCAGTGATTTCACGCTGCCCCTTATTCGAGGGGAATTACCCATTCCCTTTGAAAATATGCTATGCTTTTCACATATTTTGTAAAAACTAAATGTCTGAAAAATAAAGGGGAATTCGATGTCCATATTGATTTGCGGAGGCGCCGGCTATATTGGCAGCCATACGGTAAAAGAGTTGATCGGAAATTATGATGTCGTTGTACTGGATAATTTGACCACGGGGTTTCCTTTCCTGCTGAACGAAAAAGCAACATTCATTAACGGAGACTTAGGTGATGAGGAAACCTTGGATAAAGTATTCACAGAACACAATATTGAAGCAGTCTTCCACTTCGCAGCCAATAGCCTAGTTGGTGAATCTGTCACACAGCCTTTAAAGTATTATCAAAATAATGTTGGGGCCACCATCATGCTTTTGAAAAAGATGGTTGAATACGGTGTGGACAAGTTTATCTTTTCTTCTACAGCAGCTACATATGGAATTCCCGAAACTGCGATTATCACAGAAAACAATCCGACGAAGCCGATCAATCCATACGGCCGTTCGAAATTGATGGTTGAACGGATTCTTGCAGATACCGCTAAAGCCCATGATTTCAAATACGTCATTTTACGGTATTTTAACGCAGCAGGCGCACACGCTTCCGGGGAGATAGGGGAAAGCCATGATCCCGAAAGCCATTTGATACCGATTATCTTGCAGCACCTTCTTGGAGAGCGTGAAAAGATTTCCGTTTTCGGAACCGACTATGAGACTCGAGACGGAACTTGCATTCGGGACTATGTCCATGTTACTGATTTAGCGAACGCGCATATTTTGGCATATGAAGGCTTAGTCAAAGGCGTTGTAGAGAATGAAATTTTCAATCTCGGCAATGGTTCCGGCTATTCGGTAAAAGAAGTGATTGACCTTTGTGAGAAAGTGTCTGGCAAAAAAGCAGTAATCGATTATACGGAACGCCGTCTTGGAGATCCTGCGGTGCTAGTCGCATCTTCTCAAAAAATCCAGGATATTCTTGGATGGACGCCGAAATACAAATTAGAAGAAATTATTAAGAGCGCATGGAATTGGCATAGCAAGAGCCTTAATCGCCAAATTTAAAAAGAATTCAACGAAACCTTTCAGCGAAAATAGCAGTCTACCCTTTGAAAAGGGCAGGCTGTTTTTTCTTGAAATCTTCTCTTGCTCCTTTAGTATTAAGCAATTTCAGTCCTTCTAACTATTAAAAGAAAAATTATTTCAAATATTTTCAGAATTATTAGGTATTTCAGTTAAATTCGTATTATAATGATTTTATTAACTATGAAACCTATGTCCATTCAACTGTATTTTGATTATAATGAACCAAATCATTTGTAGAAGCAGTCTTTTTTTTCACCTAAGCAATAGGGAGTGGAGTGATGAAGATGCAAATTGATCATTTTGTGGTAGCGCCGTCTGGTATTGGAGATGACGCATTAAAGTATAGAAGGCACCGGCTCGTAGAAAAACTGTTGCAGCATCCAGATACGGGAAAGGTCTTTTGGATTTCTCCTATCGAAACGGGCAACAAAGGAGAGCTACTCAGGAAGGAAAAACGTTGGAGAAGAGTGGATCAGTCAGAAAAACTCGTAGAGCTGAAAATCAATGATTACAAGAATATCATCAATCTTCAAAGCGGAATGACACTTTCCATTTTCAAGAAAATCGTAAAAGAAGTCAGCGAAGGAGAAAAGCGAATTCTTTGGTTCACTTATCCGGGATTCAGCGATTTAGCAGCAGCTGCAAAATGGGATCGCATTGTTTATGACTGCAGTGATTCCTGGGGGAGTACTTGGGTACAGCCGAGCGGCTTGAAACGGGTAAAACCAGCTATCTTAAAGAAAATGATTCAGCTTTCAGAGAGAAGAGTTGCGAAAAGCAGCGTGGTCCGCTTCGCGAGTTCGCAATTTCTAGGTGATAAAATTGAGCGCATCACCGGCCAACCAGCTGTAATCATTGAAAATGGAGTCGAGTACAATGATTTTGCAAATGCGCCAATAGCTGAATTGAAGAACATTCCCTCGCCGCGGCTCGGTTTTATAGGCGGCATTAAAAGTAAACTCGATTTTGAGCTTCTCTATAAACTAGCTATAACAGCACCTTCTGTCCAACTGATACTCGTCGGTCCTGTAGCAAAAGAAAAAAATGAATCGCTCGATAAGCTGCTGGCATTGAAGAATGTTCATAGCTTGGGCGGCGTAAAATATGAAAACGTTCCGCGGTATATGAAGGCGATGGATGTTGGGGTGCTGCCCTATAAAAAAATTGAATACAATCAAGCAGTCAGTCCATTGAAAATGTTCGAATACTTAGCAGCTGGAATACCGGTAGTCGGCATCGGCGTGCCCACTACAGAAAAGTATCAGCAATCCGGCGTCTATTCCTATGCGAAAAGCGATTTGGAGTTTATCTCAGAATGCCTAAAAAGCATTAAATTTAGAAATTCTGATAGCTTGATTCAAGAAAGGCAAATAGTTGCGAAGAAACAAGATTGGGAAGAGAAGCTCTCATTAATGGTCCATCTGGCAAAAGATCCGTTATATGAGGAGGAATTTAAGCTCTTAAATAATCTGAATTATTAGATTTAATTAACGGAATAAAGATTTTCAGGTTCTATGGGCCTATTCAAATCAGTGTAAAAGAAAATTCGGAGCAAAGGGGACAGCGAAATGATTGAAGAAATAAATTTGCGGACGGTATATGGAATTATTAAAAAGAGGATTTTGATGATTGTCAGTCTGGTCATTTTAGCCGCTGTATTGGCTGGAGCGGCGACTGTTTACTTAGTGACGCCTATTTACCAGACTTCCACCCAGATTCTGATCAACTCAGAGCAAAGTGAAACGATGCCTATTACGAATACAGACATTCAAACGAATCTTCAATTGATCAATACGTACAGTGTCATCATTAAAACACCTTTTATACTCGATCAAGTAATCGAACGCTTGAATTTAACGGCAACAGCGGAAGAGCTGACAAATAAAATAACCGTGAATTCAGCGTCCGAGTCTCAAGTTATTGATATTTCCGTGAGAGATGAAAATGCGGCCGAAGCAGTCAAAATCGCGAATATGATTGCAACGGTTTTCCAGGCAGAAATTGAAGAATTGATGAATGTGGACAATGTTAATATTCTTTCAACAGCAACATTGAGCGAAAACCCGGAACCTGTTGAGCCCAATTTGGTGATGAATATTGCAGCAGCTGCTGCAGGCGGGCTTGTACTTGGGGTGGGCATCGCCTTCTTGCTGGCATTTTTAGACACCACGGTAAAAAGTGAAGAAGATGTCGAGGAGTTGCTCGGTCTCCCAATACTTGGTGTAGTGTCGCCGATGAATGAGAATCACAAAATCCGCAAGATTGAGCAAGTGTCGCTTAAAGAGAAGGAGGCGTTCAGAACATGAGTAAAACGAAACGGAAAATAGATCGTACCGGAAGAAAATTAGTTGCTTATACAACACCGAAAAGTTTCGTTTCGGAACAATTCCGGAATGTCAGAACGAATATTAATTTTTCAATGGCTGATAAAGAAATCCGGTCGCTTGCGATTACTTCTGCAGCTCCTGCAGAAGGGAAGTCGACTGCTGCGGCTAACTTGGCCGTCGTCTTTGCACAAGAAGGAAAGAAAGTTCTTCTAATTGATGGCGATATGAGAAAACCGACGATGCACCACACTTTTGAAATCCGCAACACGGTCGGATTGTCGAGTGTATTGACTCGCCGCTTGCCAGTAGAAGCCGCGATTAAAAAAGGGCCGATCAGCGGGCTTCATTTATTGACTTGCGGACCGATTCCTCCCAATCCGGCTGAATTGTTAGCTTCAGAGACAATGGCTCACCTGATCCAACATTTAGGAAAATCCTATGATTTGGTCATCTTCGATTCGCCGCCGATTTTATCAGTAGCTGATGGGAAATTGATAGCGGATCATTGTGAAGGAACCGTGTTGATCATCAATTCAGGCACCACTGAAAAACGTGGAGCGTTAAAAGCGAAGGAGATGATTGAACTGACCAGCAGTAAGCTTTTGGGAATCGTCCTCAATAACTTTACGCAGACGAAAGAAACATACTACTACCAATATTAAAGACTTTGGCGAAGCCGCAGCTGGAAGGAAATCCACCTCCTTTAGCAAACGGCTTTTCTATTGTCTTTAGATATTAGAAAATTCTAATAATAACTATTAATTTGTGTATTTCTCTGATAATATTAATAAAATGATATCTCTAAAGAGAGGCGTGTGAATTCTCCTAAAACAACCTGGCAATCGTTTCAAAGAACTTTATTTTTAAATAGCCAAAGGAGGATTTAATTGGATAATGCAAAATGGTTAAGGTGGATGGTCGTTTTTCTTGGAATCGCTGGAATCAGTTATCTCTTGTATATGAATTTGAATAGATCTGAAGTTGCGATGGAACCAGAGGATGAAAAAATGTTAGAGGATAAGAACGGTTTGGTAGGAGATGGCATAGCGGATGATACCGCTGCGCTGCAAGCAGCCATTAATGAAGTGCCTACTGGAGGAACCCTGAAATTGCCGGATGGCATCTATAAAGTAAGCCGAAACCCGAATCTGAAGGCGGTCACCGGATATGGAGAAAGTCATTTTGCGCTTGAAATCACCAATCCAATCACTATTGAAATGGATGAAGTGACCATTAAAACGGAAACCGACGGACGCTACGGAATATTTTGGATTCATGATACGGCAGATGTTCATTTGAAGGGCGGCTCGCTCATCGGGGACAAATTTCCGGTTGATGCTGAATTGACTTCCAATATTGCTGTGCTCTTGCATGAAACGCAAAATAGTACGATTGAAAACACGTATACAAAAAACCACTCCCAGGGAATCCATCTGCATGATGCGGATAATAATTTAATCCGAAACGTCACATCAGAATACAATTATGGCTCCGGCATCATCAATTTTTCGTCCAACAATAACATCATCGATTCCTGTGTTGTCCGGAATTCGAGCGACGGGCATCTTTCTTTATACGGGGTGGGGGAAAACAATACCGTAGTTAATTGTGTAGTTACGGAAGACCGTCCAGACCATACGATTGAACAAGGGATTACCGTAGAGAGCGAAAAGAATAGCCGCATTGAAAACAATACCGTCAGCGGATTTTATTATGGCATTGATATTAAAAATGGCGCTGAATCGAATATTATCACCTCCAATAATGTTTTTGATAATGAATACAATATTGCGATTCGCCCAGGAGACGGCGGAGAAAATCTTTTGACGCCAAGCCATGATATTGTCATCACCAATAATTTTGCGACGAATCCGAGGGGCAATTCGCATTTCGGGATTTTTGTAGACATTGGGGAAGGGCATGTCATTACGGGGAACACGGTAAACAAAGGGAATTTGATCATCACAGATCCGAAAATGTTTGCCAAATATGAAAAGCAAAATTCTTATGTAGAATAGCCTCGAGCTAAGTTTTGAAGCGGAATAGATAAAGTATCGAAGGGGTGTTGATGTGAAGGAAATCGGGGGATATTTTGAACTTGAGAATTTAGCGGGGCAGGAATTTTATCCGGATCTACTCGCATTAAATAGTGCGCGGAATGCTCTGTTATATGTAATGAAAGCGAGAGCGATTAAAAAAATATACATTCCTTATTATTTATGTGATTGCATACGGGATACCTTGCAGAATTACAGCTATGATTTCGGCTATTACCATATCGATGAGGATTTTAAGCCGAAAATCGATCATAGGCTGGAAAACGGGGCTTACCTTTATCTCGTCAATCATTACGGCCAGCATTCAAATGACACGATTAAGAAATTCGAATCTTTGTATGGCTCGCTTATTGTCGACAATACCCATGCGTTTTTTCAGCCACCGCTTCCAAGAATCGATACAATTTATTCCTGCCGAAAATTTTTTGGGGTACCGGACGGCGCCTATCTTTCTACGGATGCGGTATTGGATGAAGAATTGGCAGTGGATATTTCCAAAGACCGTTATCCGTATTTATTGGGGCGGTTTGAAGGGAAGGCATCGGATTATTATAAGGAATACCATGAAGTCAATGAATTATTTGATTTGGAGCCGCTGAAACACATGTCTAAGCTAACGCATAATATTATGGGTGCTATTGATTATGAAAAAGCGAAAGAGGTCCGCAGCCGCAATTTCAGTTATTTAGCAAATGAGCTTCGCCTATTGAATCCTTTAAATGTTTTTTCTCCAGAAGGTGCTTTTGCCTATCCATTTTACTGCGAAAACGGACCTGAAATCAGAAAGCTTTTAGCTGGACAGAAAATTTATATCCCTACGCTTTGGCCGAATGTTTTGGCTGATACCGAAGAAACTTCTATTGAGAATCGCTATACGGCCAATATCCTGCCGCTTCCATGTGATCAACGCTATAGCCTGGAAGATATGGAGTATATGGCCGGCCTATTGAAAGAAGCGCTGAATAATTATATTGCCATCAAAAGATGAAGCCAAGAAAGCTGCCAGCCATTATGGATTCGGCAGCTTTCTTGGCTTTTGCTAACAGGATTAGACTCTCGAAGGTGTTTCGACAGGGTTGCGATATGCAGGGAAAAAATCACTTTCCATTAAAATGCCGCTTTTTTCACATAGCTGTTCATATACTTCCACATTCCAAATTTTCGAGCCGGTATAGTATTCAAACTGTGTGTTCTGTCCAAATTTTTTCTTGAAGAGGTAAAGTTTGTCGTCCGGTTCACTTGTTCTGCCGCCTCCTGAGTGAATCAGCTCGGCGCCATTCGATTTGCCCCATTCTGTGATTGCATAGGTCATGACATAAACGGGAGACAGATGATGAAATTCTTCTTTGGTAGCCGAGAGGTGCGTATGGATCCACTTATTGTAGTGAAAATGGAGTTCCATGCCAATCGTTTTTCCTTCGTATATGGCTTCGACCAAAAGGATATTGTCGCCGAAGTATGCCAAGCAGTTTGAAAAGTAGATGTCATCAAAGAAGTAGATATCGTGTGCGCCAATTCTTTTCATCGTCTCCACATACATCGTGCGGAATGGTGCCAAGCTTTCTGGTTTTTTTGTGATTCGATAGGTAACGCCGGCCTTTAATGCTTTACGAATCGTTTTTCTAGTGGATTTTGAAAATTCATGTTGGATTGGATCGGTATAAGGGGCTAATGCCGTGCCAGTAGTGAAACTTTTAAAAGAAAGTTCATAGCAGGCTGAAAAATCCTGGGCATTGGAGAAGAGAGGATGGAACCGTACAAACTCGCAGACGATTTGCTGCTCTTTGCAGTATGCGGAGAATGCTGCTTCAAACTCTTTTGCGAGCACGTTTCTTTTTCCTTCTTTGCATGAAGTGATGAGTGGTCCTCCGTAGCCATAAGGAGAAAAAATATCATAAAATTGAATGCCGTTTAGTAAATAAGGAATTTCTTTCTTGATAAACAGATGCCTCACAGAGCCAGTTGAACTTTGAAAATCAAAAATTTCACATTTGCCGTTTTCAATTTGCTCGTACAAGAGCCCATAATTTTTCTTATAGTATACATCCACTAATTAATGCACCTCACTTTGTTTTATAAGAATATATTTTAGACGAATCGGATCGAACAAAACCAACAGACTCCTAAAAATTCCTGAATCAGGGAAACATCAATTTAATTATATCAACAACAAATAGAAAAGTGAATAAGAAAACTATTTATTCAGAATAATATTGAGCGAAATACTTTTATAGAGTTGGTTATATAGATTTAAATTACAAGATTAATACAATTTATATTTTCTAAATAAATAAAATAATCTAAATAATCTGTTACTTATGGTGCATTCTGTGATAGAATGAAAATTAAATAGAATCACTTAAGTAGAAAGTATTAGTATTATTTCGAACTAAAAGGATTATTTTAACAAACCCGTTACTAATGGCTCTCATTATTGGTTATTGGGTTTCTGATGAAAGGAAGACTGATAAAACCTTAGATGTAATTGCCTGAACGAGAGTGGACTGATGGAAGCGATCTCTTGAAATAGAAGAATTTAATTGAAGAGGAGCCATATAAGGATGGAAAAAGAGATGATGGTGAGCATTACCTGTGAAGCCTATAATCATGAAAAATATATAGCGGATGCACTTGAAAGCTTTCTTATGCAAAAAACCGATTTTTCATTTGAAATCCTTATTCATGATGATGCTTCAACTGACCGGACAGCAGAAATTATCAAAGAGTATGAAAGAAAATACCCAGATATTATAAAACCCATCTACCAAGTAGAAAATCAATATTCAAAAGGGGTCAGTGTAGAGCTGATCAACAGCAGCAGGGCTAGTGGGAAATACACAGCTATGTGTGAAGGCGATGATTACTGGACGGATCCGCTCAAACTTCAAAAGCAAGTGGATTATATGGAAGCTCATCCGGAGTGCAGCATGTGTGTGCATGGGGCTTACAAGGTATCTTCCAGCCGGAAAAAGGTGGTTGCAAAAGTGCGGCCGAGTGCAGAAAGCAGAATTTTCACGATTGTAGAATTGATTGAAGGCGGAGGAGATTTTGTTGCTACCAATTCGATTATGATTGCCCGTGAAAAGGTAGGCGAAATGCCGGCGTTTTATTTGAATGCTGTAGTTGGCGATTATCCTTTAGTGATTTACGCTGCCCTCAAAGGCAATGTCTATTATATAGATGAAATCATGTCAGCCTACCGCATTGGTGTGAATGGTTCCTGGACAGACAGGGAATTAGGCACTTTGAGCAAAAAGACGCAGCATGTCTATGACATTGCAGCAATGCTGGATGAAATCAATGCGTACACACATTTTCAGTACGATGCGGTAATCAACCGCACGAAGAAGAAAAACCATCTTTGCCTCTTAATTGAAATGGGAGAAAAAGAAGAAGCGAAAAAACCGGAATATAGCGAGCTGTACAAAGAATTAGGATTGAAAAGAATCGCGGCTTTGAAAGTGAAGCATTCATTTCCACGTATTGCCTGCGTATTAAAAGCAGTGAAATGGAAACTGATTACGTAAAAAAGAGTGAAACCACCTTATTTTGATTGGAGCCAGCTTATGGAAAAGCAGAATTCCTTAAAGAAAAAGACAATAAGCGGATTGCTTTGGAGCTTTGGTGACTTGGTTGGGAACCAAGGTGGGCAGTTTATCATTCAAGTCGTACTGGCCAGAATGTTGCTTCCAGAAGATTTTGGACTGATTGGCATGATTTTGATTTTTATAGCCATTTCCAATTCCATTACAGACAGTGGATTTACCCAAGCACTGATTCGTGAGCAGAAAGTGACTCAAACGGATTATTCCACGGTCTTCTATTTCAATATTGCTGTTTCATTTTTTATCTATACTCTTCTCTATTTGACAGCGCCGGCTATCAGCTCTTTTTATAGCCAGCCTGATTTGACCATGCTGATCCGAGTACTTTCGCTTGGCGTGATCATCAATTCTTTTGCCATCATTCCAAGAGCAATGTTCACGAAAGAAGTGAATTTCAAAGTCCAAGCAAAAGTGAATTTAACGGCAAGCATCTTGTCAGGAGTTTTTGCTGTTGGGGCAGCTTTTGCCGGACTGGGAGTTTGGAGCTTAGTCATCCGGCAATTGACAATGAATGCAGTCCAGTCGCTATTTTTGTCCCTATCAAGAAAGTGGATGCCCTCATTCGTATTTAGCTGGAAATCCTTTAAACGCTTGTTTGGTTTTGGATGGAAATTATTGATTTCGGGTTTGATCGATACAATCTATACGAATATTTTCTTCTTGATCATCGGGAAGCAATATTCGGCGAGAAGCCTTGGATATTATACAAATGCCTCCAAATTTAGTGATGTTGCTGCACAAACGTTGACAGCTACATTGCAGCGTGTGACGTATCCTGTGCTCAGCAGCCTTCAAGATGATGAAAATCGAATCAAGCAAGCTTTCCGTAAAATCATTAAGTTATCCGGTTTTATTATTTTTCCGGTTATGGCAGGAATCGCTGCCATAGCTGGACCGCTCATCCATCTAGTTTTGGGGGAACAATGGGCCGGAATGGTGGTCTATTTTCAATTGCTGTGCATTGCCGGAATGCTTTACCCCATCCATGCCTTGAATTTAAATATTCTCCAAGTGCGCGGCCGCTCTGATTTGTTCCTGTACTTGGAAATTGCCAAAATGGTGGTCTTGTCTTTGCTCATCTTTTTAGCAATCTGGTTCAAGCTTGGCATCATGGGGCTTGTCGGCGTCATCGTCCTCGATTCTTACGTCGCTTTGTATTTCAATACTTATTTTTCTGCCCGTGAAATTTCCTACTCCATTAAAGAGCAGGTAAAGGACTTGTTCCCGATGTATCTCATTTCTCTTGCAATGGGAATTGCTGTTTATATCGGCGGTGAATACCTGTTTGAAAGCAATTTGTTGAAATTGCTGTTCCAGATCAGTTTGGGCATCATCTTATACATTGCAATCAGTAAGCTTTTGAGAATTAAGGAATTGAGTATTGTTGTTGATTTGCTTAAACCGATGTTGAAGAAAATCAGCTTTGCTAAATCTAGTGATATAAAAAAAGTATGATCGCGGGGGATGAAGAATATGGCCAGTCCATTTGAAAATCCGATATTTATCACCAGTCCATTAATGCCGAAAGTGGAAGATGTCACGAATAAAATCAGCGAAATCTGGAAAAGCGGCCAGATTACGAATAACGGGAATCAGCATAAAGAATTGACTAAGCAATTAGAAGCCTATTTGCAAGCGCCGAATCTCTCCTTGTTCAACAACGGGACACTGGCTTTGCTGCTTGGCATAAAAGCGCTTGGGCTAACTGGCGAAGTCATTACGACGCCTTTTACATTTCCAGCCACCGTCCAGGCATTGGATTGGAACGGCCTGAAGCCTGTTTTTTGCGATATCGATCCCATCACTTTAAACATCGATGCTTCTAAAATAGAAGCGTTAATCACGGAAAAAACCTCCGCTATTTTAGCGGTCCATGTTTTTGGAAATCCATGTGATGTAGACCAGATTGAGAAGATTGCCAGAAAACATAAATTGAAAGTCATCTACGACGGAGCGCATGTTTTTGGTGCGAAACTGCATGATCGGCCAATAAGTGATTTTGGGGATATGACGATGTTCAGTTTCCATGCAACCAAATTATTTAATACCATCGAAGGCGGCGCTTTAGCAGTTAAAGACGAAGAATTGCTTCAGAAATTGAATCTCTTGAAAAACTTCGGAATCCTGAATGCAGAAGAAGTGGTGCTTTCAGGCTTGAACGCTAAAATGAACGAAGTCCAGGCGGGCATCGGAATCGAAGTGCTGAAGCTCGTAGAAGAAGAGCGCCTAAAAAGGCATCAATTGAAAAAAGCCTATGAAGGGCATTTCTCAGAAGTTCCAGGCATCCGTCCGATTACCGTGCTAGAAGGGGAATCGAGCAGTTACCAGTATTTCGTCATTGAAGTGGATGAACAGGAATTCGGCAGTTCGAGGGACTGGCTGCATCAAGAATTGGAGAAATACAATGTCTTCACCCGCAAGTACTTTTATCCGCTATGCAGTGATTTTGACTGGTATCGACAGCTTGAATCTGCGAAACCGGAAAACTTGCCTGTTGCACAAAAAGCAGTGAAACAAGTCTTATCCATGCCGTATTACGGTAACTTGCCGATAGAAGCGGTAAATCAAATTTGCCAATTGATTAAAGAACTTCAACAAAGTTTGAAGGCCTTGACTCGAATCTAAGAAAAGAGGGATTGGTTATGAAAGGGATCATTTTAGCCGGAGGATCCGGAACGCGCCTTTATCCATTAACGAAATCCATTTCGAAACAGATGCTGCCGGTTTATGACAAACCGATGATTTATTATCCGCTTTCGGTGTTGATGCTTGCGGGCATCAAAGAAATTTTGATCATTTCGACTCCACGGGACGTGGCCGGTTTTTTGAGCCTTCTTGGCAATGGACAAAAATTAGGGATTAAATTGGAATATGCTATTCAAGAAGAGCCGAAAGGGTTAGCTGAAGCATTTACCATTGGGGAAAGTTTTATCGGCGACTCTCCCGTCGCATTGGTGCTGGGTGACAACATTTTCTACGGATCCGATTTTGGAAGCCGGTTGATCGAATCGGCTGAACTTGAGCATGGCTGCATCATTTTTGGCTGCCATGTCGCTGATCCGAGAGCATATGGCGTAGTAGAAGTCGGGGATGACAATAAGGTCCTTTCGATTGAAGAAAAACCGAAAGAACCAAAATCTTCTTTCGCAGTTCCAGGCTTGTATTTCTTTGATAATCAGGTGATTGAAATCGCTAAAAACATTCATCCTTCAGAACGCGGAGAATTGGAAATTACTTCTATTATAGATGTCTATCTGCAGCGCGGAGAGTTGACGGTCAACCTGATGGGACGCGGCCTTGCCTGGTTGGATACAGGAACTCATGAAGCATTGCTGCAGGCGGCTAATTTTGTCGAAGCCATTCAAAAAAGACAAGGGTTATACGTATCTTGCATCGAAGAGATCGCCTACCGCCGGGGCTATATTTCTCGCACGCAATTAGTGGAATTGGCGGAGCCGTTGATCAAAACCGATTATGGAAAATATTTGATTGATATCGCTGCAGAAAAATCCTTTCAATTAAACAATTGAGAATAGAGGTCTTGCTGATGAAAAAAGTATTAGTAACTGGTGGAGCAGGGTTTATCGGCGGTAATTTCGTTCATTATATGGTGGAAAAATATCCTGAATACCATATTTTTAATCTGGATGCCTTAACTTATGCCGGAGACTTGACGAAGCATGGGGAAATTGAAGGGAAAAGCAATTATACGTTTGTCCATACAGATATAACGAAAAGCTTGGAAATTCATAAGCTTTTTGAAAAGGAAAAGTTTGATTATGTTGTCCATTTTGCAGCTGAAAGCCATGTCGACCGTTCAATCCGTGAACCGGAAGTATTTATCCGCACGAATATATTAGGCACACAAATTCTGTTGGAAGCTGCAAAACGAATCGGAGTCCAAAAGTTTGTTCATATTTCAACAGATGAAGTATATGGAGAGCTGGATTTTGATCCTTCTACATTCTTCACAGAAGAGACTCCGCTTCAGCCGAATAGCCCTTATAGTGCAAGTAAAGCCTCATCCGATTTATTGGTGCGTTCGTATTTCGAGACCTTCGGTTTGCCAGTCAATATTACGCGCTGTTCCAATAACTACGGTCCTTATCATTTTCCGGAAAAGTTGATCCCATTGACCATTTCTCAAGTTTTGAAAGATCAACCCGTTCCGGTTTACGGAGATGGCAAAAACATTCGGGATTGGCTGCATGTGGCGGATCATTGTTCGGCCATTGATCTGGTTCTCCATAAAGGAGAATTAGGTGAAGTCTATAATATCGGCGGCCATAATGAACAATCCAATTTGGAAGTGGTGCAGACGATTCTCAAAGGGCTAGGGAAATCCGAAGAATTGATCAAATATGTACCCGACCGCCTTGGCCATGATCGCCGTTATGCCATCGACCCGTCCAAATTAGAGAAGCTGGGCTGGATTCCGACGTATAGTTTCGACAGCGGCATTCAGCAAACCATTCAATGGTATTTGGAAAACCAGGATTGGTGGGAGCATATCCTGAAACGGCAGCGCCAGCCAAAACCGGATTTGCAGCCTATCAGCAAATAATGAAAAAGAAAGCCATATAGGTTCAAGGGGCGTCATCCTTTAGCGGACATTTGGGATGAGGCTCTTCTGTTTTGATTTTTTTCGGCTGTTTATGAAAAGTGGGGAGGTGCAGTAATGGAGAATAGTATGCGCATCAGTGATTATTTAAGAGAATTGAATGATGATAAGAGGAAAGTGAAAATCCTGCATTATAACGCGGAAGACAATAAGCTGAAAATGGAGCTGGCTGCAGCTGGATATGATAATTATTTAGCGGTGGTCTCTGATATTTCCCATTCGTTCAGTGGATATGCATATCCCGTAAACAGCAATGATGTCATTTTTAAAAACAATGCGGACGTCCTGATTTTAGGCAAGGCAGGATTCGATGACATTAAAAAAGCGTTTAATTCTTCAGCAGAACTGATTGTCTTTAAACCGAATCATTTGGTGAATAACTTCAGCTTTTTGGCAGTATGGGCGTACAAATATGCCCGGAAACGAAGATGGGAAATGAGTTTTAAAGAGTTCGCTGAAGAAAATGGAGCAGTCAGCAGGGGCATTTTGTTTAGACGCAAATACAAGAAAGAAAAGAAAGCGCGCTATTATCTATCTCCAGAAACGCCGCTTGATTCACTTTTCAAACGCTTTAATGAACAGCGATTGAGATATGTTGTCCTCAGATGGTTTGATAAGATCCCCTTTTCCGATATTCAGGAAGATGTCGATCTCTTAGTAGCAGACGAAGACATTTTCAGAGTACAACAAGTATTAAATGAGAAAATAGGCATTCTGCCATTCGACCTCTATAGTGTCAGTGGTTTGCCGGGAAGCAGCTTTAAGAATATGGCTTATTACCCGCCAAATTTGGCTGAGAAAATCCTCGCAGAAAGAACGCTTTGGAAAGGCCGTTTTTTTGTGCCGGACAAGCGCCATTACTTTCTAAGCCTTCTTTATCACGCAGTTTATCATAAAGGAATAAAATCCGGAATCCCGGTTCGAGACGGAGACCTTGGCCGGCAAGAATTGGCCGATCATGAATATTTAAATATTTTACAAGCGTTAGCGAAGGAAAATAACATGGAATTAAAAGAGCTTAATCTTATGTATTTCCATCGTTTGTTAGGAGAAGCAGGGTGGGCGCCGGCGACCGATACGATTCGAAAGTTGCCGGAAGAAAATGCATCTTGGTTGAAAGAGACTATCATCCGTTCTTCAGATGACTTTGAAAAATCGGGAGAAGTGATGGTGTTCGTTATAAGGGATTGGGCTTATAAGAGGGGGCTGACGGGTTTTATCATCAATTGGCTGGAAAAAAGCGGATTAAACCTGGTGAAAGCCATTGAATTGAATCGCGAACAAAAAAGGCAGGCATCTCAAAGGCTGCGCGGGGGCAATTGGGGGCAAGGACCATGGCCAGTAAATGGGGGAGATCCGGCAGTACTGCTTGTCATGTATGATTATCATCCCAAACCTTTAAAGGAAAAATTCAAAAAGAAATATCCGCATGTATCGAACGAACATTATCTCTTTAAGGAAGAAGTCCGGAGAGAAATCAATTCAAATCTTGAAGCTGAAGAGAAGACGAATCCGATCCATAGTTCTGATGATGAAATTGAAGCATTGGATTATATCAATATGGTCGTTCCAGAAACGATGGCTTACGTCCGAAATACCATTACTGAATGGGACAAAGCTTACGTAACAAAAGAGAAAGTCTATAAAGATTTATCCGGTAATCGGCGGCGGGCTAAAGTGGAAGTGATCGAATATCAAGGGGAAAAAGCAGTCAAAAAAACCTATCAAGCAGGAAAAGAACGTTTTTTAAAGCGTGAAGTTTATGTTTATGGAGAGCTTAGCAAAGAATGTGAATTTATTCCGAAACTCCTCGACAGCGGCGACAATTATTTGATTGTGCCATTGTTGGATACACTGAGGATTGCTGAAAACAAACGAGTGAAAAAGTGGATGTTGAAAAAATACAAAGAAGAGATTTTGGGCATTAGCCGGTTCTTTTATGAAAAAGGATTCGCATTGATCGATTTCCATCCTGGCAATATATTAATGACCAAAGAGGGGCCGCGAATCATCGATTTTGAGTTCTTGTATAAATACGATCACAAACCAAAAACAATTGATGAGTCGTTTGATTTCATCGGATATCCCGATAACTTTATGGCGGACATCCCGTATGGCATCGATTTGAAAAGCAGAAAAGATCTTTGGAAAAAAATCCTGTATTGAGATTGGAGTGAGTTGAAGCGATGTCGACTTTAAAAAAGAAAGTGGCCAACAGCATGAAACTCACTTCATTATCAATGCTCATTACAAGTGTCCTGCAGATTATCCAATTAGTAGTTCTGGGACGCATTCTCGGTCCTGCCGTCTATGGGATTTTAGCGCTTGTGCAAATCGTCATTCAGTTTGCCCAAATGTATATGGATATGGGACTGACAGATGCAATCATCCAAAAGGCGAAAATCAGTAAAATTCAATTATCGAGCCTTTACTGGTTTTCGATTTTCATGGGTTTTGGAATCTTCATCATTTTATTCTTTGCTGCACCGCTTCTCGCCAGCCTATTTGATCATACTGAATTAAAAGGGATGATTCGGGTGGTCGGCATCAGTTTTCTCATTATCCCGTTTGGTTTGCAATTCCAAACGATAGCCAGTAAAAATTTAGAATTCAGCCAAATTACGAAGAACGAAATCATCGCTTCTTTTATAGGGGTTTCTCTCACGATTTTCTTAGCAGCTTATATGGGATCGGGGGCGTGGTCTCTTGTATTCGGCCATATTGCAAGTTCGCTCGTACGGACTGTGCCGTGGGTCTTTTCAGGCTTTAAAAATCCAGAAACCCGGCCACTGTTTGTGTTCTCTTGGAAAAACATTACGGAATTGATAACGTTCGGATTGTATCGTCTCGGGACTACGACTGCGAATTATTTCAATACGAAAATCGACCAAATTATTATCGGAATTTTAATGGGACCTCAAATTCTTGGGATTTATAGTATGGCAATGAACTTGATCATGCAACCTATCCAGAAATTAAATCCTATGATTACGCGTGTATCATTTCCTGTTTTCGCTAAAATTCAAAGTGATCAAAAGCGGCTGCAAAAAGCTTATCTATTCATCATTCAGCTGATTATGACGTTAAATGCACCATTTTTTTCCGGTCTTATCGTATTAGCGCCTTATCTTGTGCCGCTTCTTTTAGGGAAAGAATGGACGGAAGCCGTAATCATTGTCCAGATTCTCTGCTTCTATGCCTTATTCCGTGCTTTAGGAAATCCGAGCGGAAGCCTATTTACTGCAGTAGGGAAGGTGCGCTGGAGTTTTTATTGGCAATTGGGGCTGTTATTTATTGTGCCGGTCGTTGTTTATTTCTCAAGCCTGACTGGAGAAATTGCATTGGTCGCATTAGCCATGGGCTTATTGCGGTTTGTTCTGTTCTTTGTCAATTATTTCAGCAGAATCCGGCTAATTATCGGCAATAGCTTTAATGAATTATTGAAATCCATCTTTATTCCAATTTTTCATTCAGCAGTGATGATTTTATTGCTCCATGGGTTGATCAGCATCCTGGCGAAAACCAATGACTTAGCTATTATCCTTATTAGCTTTAGTGCAGGAATGATGATCTATGGATTCATGATGATTATTTTCCAGCGAAAATTACTGCTGGAAGTAAAAAGTTTCTTTATCCAAAAGGCGACGGTTTGAATTTGCCTCTAGAAGTTAAAAAATAAGTGCGAAATTGGAAGATTACTGGTTATAGAAAAGAAATTCTGTAAAATTTATAAAATAATCTAAATAATCTGTTTTATTAAGTCTAAAGTATGCTAAAATGATAAAAATAAAGTATAGTATAAGCATTTAGTATTGGTAAATATGTACAGATATACAGGAAGAATATTAAAGAGTGAAAAGGGCCCGATTTAGCGATATGCAATTATTCAGCGGCATATGCTCTCTGGCAATAGGCAAGAGAGCATTCTCTTAAGAGACCATAGAAAAGGATGGGGTTTAAATGGATGTGTCATCAAAGATTTATGTAGCAGGGCATCGGGGTCTTGTAGGATCGGCTATTGTCAGAGATTTGAAGAAGAATGGCTATCATAATCTTGTCTTACGGACTCATTGCGAATTGGATTTGACAGACCGCGGCCAAGTTGACGCATTCTTCAACTTAGAAAAGCCGGAATATGTATTTTTAGCTGCTGCAAAAGTCGGGGGGATTGTAGCAAACAACGATTTTCCAGCTGATTTTATTCGAGACAATCTAATGATTCAAACGAATGTAATAGATGCGTCCTATAAGAACGGAGTAAAAAAGCTGCTTTTCTTAGGAAGCACATGCATTTATCCGAAATACACCCCTCAGCCAATGAGAGAAGATTCTTTATTGACTGGAGAGTTGGAGCCGACCAATGAGCCCTATGCTATTGCGAAAATAGCAGGGATTAAAATGTGTGAGTACTATAACAAGCAATATGGAACTAAATTTATTTCGATTATGCCGACCAATTTATTTGGCCCTAATGATAATTTTGATTTAAATAGTTCCCACGTGCTGCCTGCGTTAATCCGGAAATTCCATGAAGCGAAAGTGAATTCTGCTCCAACAGTAGAAGTATGGGGCACGGGAACGCCGAGAAGAGAGTTTCTATACTCAGATGATTTGGCCAATGCCGCTGTCTATCTGATGAACACATACAGTAAAAGTGAATTAGTGAACATCGGTGTAGGCAAAGATATTTCCATCAGAGAATTAGCCGAAAAGATTAAGGATATTACTGGCTATGAAGGGGAAATCAGATTCAATACGTCAAAACCGGATGGTACTCCCCGTAAGCTCGTTGATGTAAGCAAATTGCATAGCCTTGGCTGGAAAGCGGAAACTTCATTGGACCATGGGCTGAAATTAGCTTATGAGTGGTTCTTGGAAAATATCAGCAAAGAAACTATTACGGTTAAATAATGGGGGATTCGATGAGAAAAGCATTGATAACAGGGATTACAGGACAGGATGGATCGTTTTTAGCAGATTTTCTTTTGGAGAAAGGCTACGAAGTTCATGGCATCATTCGGCGAAGCTCGAGTTTTAACACAGAGAGAATAGAACACCTTTATATCGAAGAGCTGAAGACCAGCGAGAATTTCTTTATCCATTACGGGGATATGACAGATACCTCAAATGTCATCCGGTTGATCAGCGAGATCAAACCAGACGAAATTTACAATTTGGCCGCCATGTCTCATGTGAAAGTGTCATTTGAAACTCCGGAATATACAGCGGATGTAGATGGCATTGGCACACTACGGATATTGGAAGCGGTACGAATTCTTGGGCTGCAGCATAAAACCCGAATTTACCAGGCATCCACTTCAGAACTGTTCGGAAAAGTCCAAGAGGTGCCGCAAAAAGAAACAACGCCATTTTATCCGCGTTCACCATATGGGGTCGCCAAATTGTATGGCTTTTGGATAACGAAAAACTACAGAGAATCTTATGGCATGTTTGCCGTGAACGGCATTCTTTTCAACCATGAATCAGAGCGCCGCGGAGAGACTTTTGTGACACGTAAAATTACCATGGCCGCAGCGCGAATTGCCAGTGGACAACAGCAGAAGCTATCGCTTGGGAATTTGGATGCCCGCCGGGATTGGGGATATGCAAAAGATTACGTTGAATGTATGTGGTTGATCCTGCAACACGAGACGCCGGAAGATTTTGTCATTGCGACCGGAGAAATGCATACGGTCCGTGAATTTGCGACACTAGCGTTTCTTCATGCCGGAATAGAAATCGAATGGCAAGGCGAAGGGCCGGAAGAGAAAGGCATCAATAAGCGTACAGGAGAAGTAATTGTTGAAGTGAATCCGGATTACTTCCGTTTGGCTGAAGTGGAACAATTATTGGGCGATCCTTCAAAAGCGAAACGGCTGTTGAAGTGGAATCCCACTGCTACCTCATTTGAAGAGTTGGTAGAGATTATGGTTAAAAACGATTTGCGTTTATTAGGCAAAGAAAAGCAAGAAGCATACAGCACAAAAGAGTTTTAAGGAAAAAATGCAGAGCTGCGGATGAGAGGGGCTCTGCATATTTTTTCATCCATATAAGTATTCTGTATTTTCGTACAACTCAGAAATTAGATTATAGACAAGATATGTATGGCTTCCGCCGAGTCAGATTCTGTCTTAATCCTGCATCAGTGTTAAGCGTGCAATTAAAAATTTGTAAAATTGTATGTTCAATATATAAGAGGAGACAGACGCTAAGGAGTGGACTCGATTGGGAAAAACAAATGAAAAAGTAAGTGTCGTAATCCCCACTTATAATCGTTCTGAATTATTGAAGAAAGCTGTTTACAGCCTCCAGCATCAGGGCCATCAAAATTTAGAAATCATCATTGTGGATGATTGCTCGACAGATGACACAGAAGCGGTTGTGAAAGAAATGCACGACCCACGCATCAAATACATTCGGCATCAGATCAATAGAGGCGGCTCTGAGGCCAGAAATACCGGCATTAAGCACGCTAAGGGAAATTACATTGGATTTTTGGATTCAGATGACCAATGGCTGCCGGACAAATTACAAAAACAACTGGCGATATTCAATAGCAATCCGGAAGTCGGCGCAGTATACACTGGTGTCAAATTGGTCAATGAGCGCGAAACCATTAAGGAAATTATTCCTCGTTACCGTGGGAATATTTTGCCGATGCTCATGGAATCTAATTGTATTGACACGACTTCTTCGGTTCTAGTTAAAACAGAGCTGCTTCATGAAATCAACGGGTTTGAATCCGCCTTACCCAGTTGCCAGGATTGGGACTTATATCTCCGTTTATCACAGATTACAAATTTTGATTTTGTGAAAGATTCCATGGTGCTGTTTTTCCAGCATTCCGGAGAGCGCATTTCAACGAATAATACGGCGGTACTAAACGGCCAAGTATATATTTTTAAGGCTTATAAAAACTTAGCGAAGGAATTAGGGAACGGCGTTTTCGAGAAATTTTCAATTAATATTTTTAAGACATTGCTGAAAGTGGGCATTACCAGCTGCGACAAAGAAGCGGTTAAATTGGCCAGAAAAGTGTTGCTCGAAGCTGCATTTGAAAAGAATAGCTCGTTAAAAGCGTTCATCTATTATCTTTCTACTTTCTTGCCGCTGAAAGTCCTGGAAATCATGTATAAACAATCGAAAAAGAACTATAAATTCTCTGAAATTCTTTCTACTTAATACTTAATCGAATACCGAAGAGCATTATGAGGATAGAGGGATGAGCATATGGTGAATTACAGTGAATCAGACAATAAAAATGAGCGGATCTTTCAAGTGGCAGTCAATATCATTGCTGGAATAGCGATGTTGTATTATTTTGCTCAAATCGGCCAGCAATTCCATGCGGAAGATGTGTTTCATTTTATTATATTAGGAATTTTTGCCGTTAAATTTGTCATGGATGTCGCCATCTTCAAAGTCGGTTTTGCTTCATTCTCACTTTTGCTGTTGTTCCTGCCGATATTGAGCATTCTCGGATTTGCTCCTGCTGGCGAAGTGCAGCCATTATTTAATGATCGAACGCAGCTAATTGAAAAACATTTTTACATTTTAGCTTTTGGGGCATTATTTTTTTACTTCATTTGGTCGCTTTTACTAGTTCTTGATAATAAATCATTTAAGAAATATGATGCCGTCATTTTAAAATTCTTTTTCAGGGACTCGAATAGCTTATTGTCTACCTGGTTCTTCAGCATTGTTGCGATTGCGTCCGCCATCATTTATCTGCCGGATCTTCCGGGGCGGGCCTACCATGAATTCTCGCCAAGCTTGCTGCCGGGAAATGCCTGGAATTCAGTGGTTGCCATTTCTTACTTTTTTGTCCTGATTGGGGTTAAGGGAAGTATGCTGCGAAAAGCTGCTTTGTTGTTTGTGCCTTTTTGGCTGCTTTCCCATTATGCACGGGTGGATATTCTGGGCTTGATCCTGATTTTATACGTCATCATTACGAACACGAAGAAAGGGAAGATTTTTAAGGCCAACTTTAATTTTAAGAAATTCAGCATCATTGCCATCGGGCTTTTGGTCTTTTCTTATTTAGGGATTGTGCGGCATAACGGATTGGTGTTTGATGCAGCAGCCATTTTGGATTCATTTGCAGTTTTAGTGAATTATCCAACAGTCCAGGATTTGGTTTACTCCACTGCTGCTGCCATTGAGGTGACCTATGATCATGGGACAGTTTCTACGCTTCTCGGTTATATTCCGCAATTAATGCCTTCGTTTCTTGGGTCGGAAGCAGGTCCAGGGGCAGCGCATCTTGTGGCGGAGTCGATACATACCAATTATGGCTTGTTCATATACGGGGAGTATTTCTTGAATTATCAAGTAATGGGAGTCATTCTAGCTCCGTTTTTAACGTATCTTGTGGTGTTTATCCCGGCATTACTGCTCCGGAAGCTATTCGGAGATTTTGGTTTTTCTCTCGGCTATTACTTAATCGTAACCACCATCGCGCGTGTTTTCTGGTATGGATATATCTATTATATAAAGCCGATGCTTGTCATTGTTCCAGTCTTTATCTTAATTTATTTGGTGGTCAATGCATTGGAAAAAGATTTGGCTGGAAAGCCGGTATTGAAATTCAAATAGGGATCCTAGGAATGGAGAGGTGAACCGGATGGGGAACATGAAAAAGAAAACTTTAATTTTTGTAGGGCCGCTGCCGCCTCCGATTTTAGGCGAAAGCATCGCTCTTCAATCACTGTATGAAGCAGAAAAGCTCCATGAAATCTATGATGTAAAAAAAATGAATTTGAACCGAAAGGATTTTGAAGATCCCGGGGGTTTGGCATTTGATAAATTATTTTTTGATTCAGTGAAACTTGTATATACTGCTTTTCTCAGTCTGTTTAATAAAAATGCCATCCTTTATATTTCAATTTCTCAAACTAAAATGGGATTGATCCGCGATTGCCTGTTCATCCGTTTCTGTAAAATTTCCCATAAGAATCGAGTGGTTACCCATCTCCATGGCAATAATCTAGGCGGAACAATTGATGCGACTTCCGGGAGGTTGCGGAAATTCATCGAAAATACCTTGAAGAAAGTGGATGTTGGCATCGTTTTAGGCGGGAAATTGGCTCCCAATTATAAAAATCTCGTGAAACGAGTGGAAGTGGTTTCAAACGGTATACCTGAAAATTTCATCCGAAAAAGTGAAATCGATTTTAATCGGAAGAAAGACAGAATATCGATTTTGTATTTGAGCAATTTAATGGCTGAAAAAGGGTATGTTGAATTGATCCATGCTGTGGTGGGTTTGATCAGAGAAGGGTTGGACCTTGAATTGAATCTGGTAGGAGCGATCCAAAGTGAAAATGAATTCCAGGAAGTGAAACGGTTTATTGATAAATACGGAATGGCCGATCGAATTATCTATCATGGAACGAAACGTGGGGAAGAGAAAAAGCAGTTTTTCCTTCAAGCCGATATGATGGCTCTGCCAACAAAATACAAAGTGGAAGGCCAACCGATGTCCATTATCGAAGGCATGGCTGCGGGATTGCCGATTATATCGTCGGATCGTGGAATTATCGCTGAATTGATAGAAGACTGCGGAATTTTAGTCGAACCTGTAGTGACGGATATCAAACAAGCGATTAAACAGTTAGCTGTAAATGAAGAAGAGCGAAAGCTGCTTGGCAAAATCAGCCGGGAGATCTACGAAGAATATTATACAGAAGACAAATATACCGATTCGCTTATAGCCATTTTCAGTGATTTCGATAATCAGGAAGCACCAATCTCTGTTAATTCTTTAGGATAGGAAGGCGACGTATGGAACCTAAAAAGAAAATCGTTTTTGTCATCAATTATTTTTATCCGGACTTAGCAGCCACCAGCCAATTGTTGACCGAATTGACCAAAGATCTCCAAGAAGACTTTTCGATTACGGTTATTGCGGCACAGCCTGGCTATGCAGGGGAAAAGAAAGTAGTAAAGAAGACTTTCGAGGAAGATTATTTGGAAACGATTAAAATTATCCGGATTAAATTGCCTGAAGTTAATAAGAACTCGAAAATTAGCCGGATCCGCTATATCCTTTCGTATTTCAGTTTAGCGAATGTAGCACTGCTCAAGGAAAGGGATATTGATATTATCTTTACGATTTCTCAACCCCCAATTTTAGGCGGGTTAATCGGCTCGATCGGGAAGTTCCTTAAGCGGGCCCAACATGTATATAGCATCCATGACTTTAATCCGGAGCAGGCGCAAGCTGTTTCCTACACGAATAACCAAGCAATATTTAAGGCCGCAAAAATGGTTGATAAATGGAATTGCAGCTATGCTGACCATGTTTTAGTTGTCGGTCGGGACATGGCCGAAACGCTTAGGCAGCGATTTTCGAATCAGAGCGTGCCAGATCATTCCGTCATCAGCAATTGGACCAATGAAAAAGAAATCCTCCCGCTTGATAAAAATCAGCCGATGGTAGCTGACTTTTTGGCGAAACATCGATTGCAGGATAAGTTCATCGTCATGTATTCAGGCAATCTGGGCCTCTACTATGATTTGGAGAATATCGTAGAAATCATTAAAGAATTTAGAGAAGAAACGGGCATTGTGTTCTTATTTATTGGAGAAGGTGCTGTGAAGAACCGAATGCAGGAATATGCAAAAGCGAATCACTTAAACAATGTGATGTTTCTTCCCTATCAACCGAAAGAGTTTATCCGTTATTCCTTGAATGCGGCCGATGTCCACTTAGTGGTGAATCAGAAAGGGATCAAAGGTGTTTCGGTTCCAAGTAAAATTTACGGGGTGATGGCAGCTGGAAAACCGATTCTTGGCGTTTTGGAACAAGGCAGTGAAGTGGAGAGGCTGATCTCGGAAAGCGGATCGGGTGTCGTCGTAGAACCACAGAACTATGCGGGAATCGTCGATTCAATTAAAAAGCTTTATGAGATGAACCGGGAAGAGCTAAAAGGTATGGGATTGAATGGCCGTGTGTATTTAGAACAGAATCTTACGCGGGAAAATTCAATCGGCAAATACCGGGAAGTATTAAAATCTTTATAAGTAAGCCGACCGTCTTGTCCACATAGGGACAAGACGGTTTTTTAAAATCCGGAAAACCTAAATACCCATATTCATTTAGGGATTAAATTAAATTAATTAGGTTAAGTAATTCTAATTACTTATAAAAATGAATGATATTTTCCATAAAAAGATTTAATGATTTCTGATATTTCTAACTAATGTGAATATTTATATTGAATTATCAGATAATTGTGAGTACAATGGGGTTATATCCATTTCTTATGCAGGTAGAAAGAATCTTTGGGTGTGGATTAAGTCATTCTTTATACCTACTTAAGAGTCATGTGTTAAATGCGGCTGAATTAGCGTGAATAAAGCAGATTAGAAGGCGATGGGAGGATATTATATGAGACTTGTTTTATTGTCAGGAGGATCAGGTAAACGGCTTTGGCCTTTATCGAATGATGCACGGTCAAAACAATTCTTGAAGGTACTGAATGACCAAGAGGGCAATAAGGTGTCGATGGTCCAGCGTGTATGGCAGCAATTGCAGGAAACCAACCTAGCAGACCATTCCATTATAGCAACGAGCTATTCTCAAGTGGACATGATTAAAACTCAATTGGGGCCATCTGTCCATATCGTGACCGAACCGGAAAGAAGAGATACTTTCCCGGCAATTGCACTGGCGGCCGTTTACTTATTTTCTGTAAAAGGATGCAGGCTTGATGAAGTGGTCGGCATGCTTCCTGTGGATCCATATGTAGACAATGCTTTTTTCAAACGAGTCCACGACTTAGAGGAAGCGCTGAAAAACTCAGGAGCCGATTTGGCTTTAATGGGAGTTAAACCGACTTATCCTTCTGCGAAATACGGATATATTATTCCGAAAGCATTGAATGGCGATGATTATTTAACCGTTGATTATTTTAAGGAAAAACCGAGTGAAACGGAGGCAGAGACCCTGATTGCTGAAAATGCTTTATGGAATTGCGGAGTGTTTGCGTTCCGGCTGGATTATATTATTGACCTTTTAATTGAACGTGGCCTTCCGACGGATTATGAAGGGCTCCTCGAAAATTATCATCTTTTGCCTAAAAACAGCTTCGATTACGAAGTGGTGGAAAAGGCGAAGCAAATTATTTCGCTGCCGTACGAAGGCTATTGGAAAGACCTTGGTACCTGGAATACGTTAACGGAAGAAATGGGCGGTTCGATTACTGGGAAAGGCGTCATCGGCAAAAACGTGAAAAATTCGCATATCGTCAATGAACTTGACGTGCCGATTACGCTGCTCGGTCTTGATAATGTCGTAGTGGCTGCAAGCCCGGATGGGATTTTAGTGACCGATAAAGATGCCAGTACAAAAGTAAAAGAATATGTCGACGGCTTTGGCGGCCGCCCGATGTATGAAGAACGCCGGTGGGGATGGTACCGGGTATTGGAACACACGAAGTACCCAGAAGGAAATGAAGTGCTGATCAAGCGCCTCACTGTACATGCGGGTAAAAATTTCAGTTATCAAGTTCATTATAAGCGAAGCGAAGTATGGACAATTGTAAAAGGCGAAGGGGTTTTTGTGATCAATGACCAGCTGAGCCATGTGCGAACTGGCGATGTGATTCATATTCCTTTGGCTGCAAAGCATACCCTTCGTGCTACGACTGAAATGGAGATCATTGAAGTCCAAACTGGCAGTGAATTGATCGAGGAGGATATATTCCGGGCTTTGAATGAATGGGAAGAAATCGAAGCAGTCTGCAAAGGGAGACTGTCGGCTATTCAGCAATAAAATGCAAATTCTTATCTTTGGGATGGGGAGGCATGTTCATGTATAAAGAGCCGGTTTTTCTTGATCCTGTTTTCCAAGAGCGGATCTGGGGAGGCAGCAGACTGCAAACTTTATTCGATTATCAAATCCCGACTCATTTGACGGGAGAAGCTTGGGTGATTTCTGCACATGAAAACGGCCCCTCTGTGGTGAGAAACGGGGCATTAAAAGGCAAGAAATTATCAGAGGTTTGGAAAGAGCATCCGGATTTGTTTGGACGCAGCGCTTCTGATGACGAATTTCCGCTATTGGTCAAAATTTTGGATGCAAACGATAATTTGTCTGTCCAAGTCCATCCGGACGACCATTATGCTCGGGAAGTCGTCGGGAAACCATGCGGTAAGACAGAGTGCTGGTATATATTGGATTGTGATGAAGATGCGGAAATTATTATCGGCCATAAAGCGCAAAGCCAAATGGAATTTCAAGAAATGGTGAAGAATGGAGAATGGCAAAATCTTCTTCAGACCATGAAAGTCCAAAAAGGGGATTTTATTTACGTGCCGAGCGGAACGCTGCATGCCATTGGCAAAGGAATTGTAATTTTGGAGACCCAGCAAAGTTCCGATATCACCTACCGCGTTTATGACTATGACCGGACGGATCGGCATGGCCTCAAGCGGGAACTTCATTTAGAGCAGGCTTTGACATGCACGATGTATCCGCATCAGGATTTTTTGTGCGAGAAATTGCGTGAAGACAAAGGGAACCTGGTTTCTACACGTTTAATAGAGGAAACGTATTTCACTGTCTATCATTGGCTCTTAAAGGGGAAGATGGAAGCCAGCTTAGCAGCGGGGTTTCTGATGGTCAGTGTTATCGAAGGGTCTGGAGAGTTTGGAACCGAAGACTGTAGGATGGCATTAAGAAAAGGGGATAATTTTATTCTGCCTGCTACTATTAAGGATTATTATGTTAGCGGCGAGATGGAAATGATCGTTTCACATACTTCAAATGCCGCTATCGGATTGAAGTAAAGAGGAAGGTCTCTTATTCTATGCTTTAATTTCTGAATAATCTATTAAAAGCGATTGGAATTTGCAATCGCTTTTTCTAATGGAAGCATTTAAAATTCAAATGACAAAAATTTTTCGGAAAATTTTTGCCATATTCATTAAAAGTTCCCATTTAGATGGTAAACTTAGAAGATGAAATTAATGGCATGATGTTGAAATTGCGTAGGGAGTCGGAAAAGTTGAAAAATACATATGCGGATAAAAAGAGGAATCAATTATGTGGATGGCGTTAACAGGTGGAATAGCAGTAGTGATCGGCTTTGCATTTTCTTTTGCAAAAACAAGCTCACGAGCAGAAAAAATAACAGAAAAGCACCGCGAGGAATTATTGAACAGAGAAATTCCAAAGGAAAAAGAAGTTCAACAAAATAATAAGTGAGAGCAGTTAGAGTGTATGTCCTGTAAGGGGCAAGCGCTCTAGCTTTTTTTTATATTCACATTATAAGTATTCTAATTTACTAGAAAATTTAGAAAAATGTAATATATTCACTGAAAAAGCTTCCTATTTAGGACTATGGATGTTAAAATGATTAAATAAATCGATTATTAAGAATATTAGTAATTATATATAACCATAAAAGGAGTGATAAATTGATATTTATAGTTTGGATGGGTATAAAGTATTAGTTAATTTGTGGGGTTATGTAATTGGGTTAAATATGGAATTTCCCTTGAAGAATTAGCAAATACTTATGAATATCCGTTTCAATCGCGGAATGAAACATCCGATAAAAACATCTGCATCCTTATTCTCAGGCTTTTGAACATCTCAACACGACTAGTGGAAAGTGAAGATATAATTGATTGCTAATCTCAGGAGGGAATCTAATGACAAAAAAAGTGACAAAAGCCATTATTCCAGCAGCTGGCCTTGGAACGCGATTTTTGCCAGCTACTAAAGCAATGCCGAAAGAAATGCTTCCTTTAATTGATAAACCGACGATTCAATACATCGTAGAAGAAGCAATCGCTTCTGGCATCGAAGATATCATTATCGTTACCGGCAAAGGAAAGCGTGCGATTGAAGATCATTTTGATAAAAATTTTGAACTTGAAGATAATCTTTTCAAAAAAGGCAAATACGAATTGCTGGAAAAAGTCCGGGCTAGCTCAAAAGTAGAGATTCACTACATCCGGCAAAAAGAACCGAAAGGGTTAGGGCATGCAGTATGGTGTGCACGGAAGTTTATCGGCAATGAACCATTTGCCGTCCTTCTTGGAGATGATGTGGTGAAGGCCGAAAAACCTTGCTTGAAGCAATTGATGGACCAATACGACAGCTTGCAGTCTTCGGTTATCGGCGTCCAAGAAGTGCCTGACACTGAAACTCATCGCTACGGCATCATCAATCCGGTTGCTGTAGACGGCCGCAGTTATCAAGTCAGCAATTATGTGGAAAAACCGAAACAAGGAACAGCGCCATCAAATTTGGCGATCATGGGACGCTATATTCTAACGCCGGAAATTTTTGATTTCCTGGACCAGCAGGAATTAGGAGCTGGTGGAGAAATCCAACTGACAGATGCCATCCAAAAGTTAAATGAAATTCAAAATGTCTTTGCCTACAATTTTGAAGGCAAACGTTACGACGTTGGTGAAATGCTCGGTTTTATCCGGACGACCATTGAATTTGCACTGGATAATGAAGAGTTTTCCAAACCGCTTGAAGAAATTATGAAAGAATTGCTCAGCCAAAAATCAGCCGCATCATTAATCTAGCCTGGGGGAATGAGAATGAAGATTTCGGTCGTCGGTACAGGGTATGTCGGATTAGTGACGGGTGTCAGCTTATCCGAAATCGGGCATCAAGTCACTTGTGTAGACATTAATGAGAAGAAAATAGAAAAAATGAAGAGAGGGATCTCTCCAATTTATGAGCCTGGACTCAGTGAGCTGATGAACAAGAACATCTTGGAGAATGGTTTGGAATTCACTACTAGCCATAAAGAAGCCTTTAAAGATGCGGAAGTGATTTATATTGCCGTCGGTACCCCGGAAGAACCAAGCGGTGCTGCAAACCTGGATTACGTTGAAAAGGCGGCAATCGATATAGCTAAACACATTACGAGCCATGTCACGGTTGTCACGAAAAGCACCGTTCCAGTCGGTACAAATCATAAATTGCTGCAAGTAATCAAACAGAATTTGGTCCATCCGGTAAGGGTGGATATCGTATCGAATCCTGAGTTTCTAAAAGAGGGATCCGCTATCCACGATTCATTTCATGGCGACCGTATCATCATCGGTGCTGAAACCGGACATGCTTTCAAAGTGATGGAAACAATAAATAAGCCGTTCGGAATTCCAATCTATAAAACGGACATTAAAAGTGCAGAAATGATTAAATATGCTTCCAATGGATTTTTAGCAACCAAAATCAGCTTTATCAATGAAATTTCGAATATTTGTGAGTTGGTTGGCGCAAATATTGAAAACGTTGCAGCTGGCATGGGAATGGATCAGCGTATCGGCAGCCAATTCCTTAAGGCTGGAATCGGTTACGGCGGTTCGTGTTTTCCGAAAGATACAAAAGCGCTTATCCAGATTGCTGGAGACTTCGAATATGATTTTAAATTGCTGAAAGGCGTTGTCAGCGTTAACAAAAAACAGCAACGGATTTTAGTGAATAAGTTAAAAGGCTGTTTCTCCAACTTGTATGGGAAAAAAATCGGGATACTTGGGTTGGCATTTAAGCCGAATACGGATGATATGAGAGAAGCTGCCTCTATCCAAGTGACAAATGAATTATTGAGTTTAGGCGCAAGCGTAATCGCCTATGACCCAATCGCGATCGACAATGCCAAGAGAATTTTAGATCCGCTTGTCGATTACGCCTATTCAGTTGAAGAAGCTGTAGTCGGCTGTGACGCTGTATTGATATTAACGGAGTGGGATGAAATTAAGAGCATGGATCTATCTGTATTTAAACGAATGAAGCAGCCGCTCGTCATCGACGGCAGAAATTGTTTTTCACTCGATTCGATGAAGCAAGCGAGAATCGAATATCATTCAATTGGAAGACCTTCTGTAATTGAAATTATTGAAACTGCCTCTCTGTGAATTTGGAAATTTAACTTCTAGGCGAAAGTGGTGATTTTATTGTCAATTTCCACTCCTGAAAAAACAAAAGATCCGGTGATGAATGAGATGCCGCATCTGACTTTTGAAGAGGTCACAACCAATGAAAATTATGCATACTTATTCACGAAGCGGTTTATCGATATGATTGGAGCACTTGTTGGGATCATTTGCTTAAGTCCGTTATTCCTGATGGTCGCCATTTTGATAAAAGCGGAAGATTCTTCTGGACCGGTCTTCTTCAAGCAAAAAAGAGTAGGTAAAGATGGAGAAACTTTTTATATGTATAAATTCCGTTCCATGGTCTGCAATGCAGAAGAATTAAAGAAAGCGCTGCTGCGGCAAAATGAAGTTTCTGGACCGGTTTTTAAGATCAAGCATGACCGCGGGTAACAAAAGTGGGAAGTTTCATCCGGAAGACCAGCATCGATGAGCTGCCGCAGCTGTTGAACGTACTTAAAGGCGAAATGAGCCTAGTAGGTCCGCGGCCGCCTTTGCCGGATGAAGTCGAGAAATACACGCTTTATGAAATGAAGCGGCTCAGTGTGACCCCTGGCCTCACTTGCTACTGGCAAGTAAATGGCCGCAGCAATATCGGCTTTGAAGAATGGGTTTATCTTGACCTGAAATACATTCGTGAACGCAATACTTTGATTGATATTAAATTGATACTAAAAACAGTGTTGGTGCTGTTTGGCTCTAAAGATGCCTATTGAGTACCAAGAAAATCCCTGCATCGCTCCTTTGCGATGCAGGGATTTTCAATGGAGCAGCTAATAGACAGAAAAGGATTTGAAAAACTGTTGATAGGCACTGCAAAGGAGTGGATAATGGAATGAATGGATATCTCAAGCAGTTTTCGATGAAAGGAGGAATTTAACTCGTGGATGAATTAAAAGGCGTTTTGCCGGCGTTGCGCAATATGAAAGAATTTGAACGCTTATTGAAAAGCGACCATGAATACATCATTTATTTGGAAGTGCGTTTATCGCAGCTGAAGACGCTTGTGCAAGCAGCGAAAAAAGCGGATAAAAAAGTGATTCTTCATGTCGATTTGATCCAAGGGCTCAAAGCGGATATGTATGGAATCGAATACTTGGTAAGGGAAATCAAGCCGGATGGCATCGTTTCTACGCGCAGCAATGTGATTACGCTGGCGAAAAAAACAAATTGATGACTATCCAACGGCTTTTTTTGCTGGATAGCCAAGCGCTTGAAAACAATATCAATCTGATCAATCAAGTGAAACCGGACTACATTGAAATTCTTCCTGGAATCATTCCCTCGGTTATAAAAGAAGTGAAAGAAAAAACGGGGATCCCTGTAATTGCTGGCGGTTTGATCCGGACTGAAGAAGATATAAGCCTTGCTTATAAAGGCGGCGCTGTAGCGATTTCGACTTCCCAACCCGAATTATGGGACAAATAAAGGCGCTTTGCAGATTAAAATAGTTTCTGGATTAAAATATGTCAAATCCAGAAACTTTTTAAAAAATTGATGTTGACAGCGCTTTCAGTAAGTGATAGTTTAGGATTAACAAGTTAAGAGCTGTGTTGGAGAAATGGAGACCTGCACTGATATGAGTACTTCTTAAGTAGAAGTCTGCTCATTTCAGTGGAGGTCTTTTTTTTCTTTTCGGTTCTTAAACAAAATTATAAAGGAGTGTTGAAAAATGACGGAATTTTTAGCTGAAGTAATTGGTACCATGATTTTGATTATTTTTGGTGCTGGAGTTGTAGCTGGTATCGCATTAAAGGATTCTAAAGCAGAAAACGGCGGCTGGATCGTTGTAACAATCGCTTGGGGCTTAGCAGTAACGATGGGGGTTTACGCTGTCGGCAATTTCTCCGGAGCTCACTTGAATCCAGCAGTTACACTTGGCTTTGCGGCAGTCGGCGACTTCCCTTGGTCAAAAGTTCCAGTTTATATTTTGGCGCAGATGATCGGTGCGATCATCGGAGCAGCTATCGTCTTTTTCAATTACTTGCCGCATTGGGAGCGTACGAAAGACCAAGAGACGAAACTTGGTGTATTTGCAACCATCCCTGCTGTACGTAAGCCATTCTCGAACTTGGTTTCAGAAATCATCGGGACATTTGTTTTAGTAATGGGCTTATTGTTCATCGGAGCAAACGAATTTACAGAAGGCTTAAACCCATTGATCGTTGGGGCATTGATCCTTGCAATCGGCTTAAGCTTAGGTGGTCCTACAGGATATGCGATCAACCCGGCTCGTGATTTAGGGCCAAGAATTGCCCATGCATTATTGCCGATTCCAGGCAAAGGAAGTTCAGATTGGAGCTACGCTTGGGTGCCGATCGTCGGACCAATTTTCGGCGGTATCTACGGAGCAGTATTCTATAAAGCAATGTTCCTAGGCGAATTCAATTTGCTTTTCTGGGCGCTTAGTGCAATCTTCCTGCTGGTTTTATTCGGCGCAGCAAGTGTAGAATTGAGAAAAGGCTCAACAGTAGCTGATAAATTAGAACAAAAAATCGTTTCTTAATTTCCGGAGGAGGAGATCGTTTTGACTAAAGAATATATTTTATCTATTGACCAAGGCACTACAAGTTCGCGTGCAGTATTGTTCAACCATGCAGGTGAAATCGTCAATTCTGCTCAGCAGGAATTCGAACAGTTTTTCCCGCAGCCAGGCTGGGTAGAGCATGATGCCAATGAGATCTGGACTTCCGTGCTTGCTTGTATCGCAGAAGTTTTAAGAAAAGCAGATATTACGCCGGATCAAATTGCCGGAATCGGAATCACGAACCAACGCGAAACAGCAGTCGTATGGGATCGCAACACTGGCAGACCTGTCTATCGCGCAATCGTTTGGCAATCGCGCCAAACTGATGGCATTTGCAAAGATTTGAAAGAAAGAGGATTGGAAGACACATTCCGCAAGAAAACGGGCTTATTGATCGATGCTTACTTCTCTGGAACAAAAGTAAAATGGATTTTGGACAATGTTGAGGGTGCTCGTGAAAAAGCGAACAACGGAGACTTGATGTTCGGTACAATCGATTCGTGGCTAGTCTATAAATTATCCGGCGGAAAAGCGCATATTACGGATTACAGCAATGCTTCCCGTACATTGATGTACAATATCTACGATTTGGAATGGGACGATGAGCTTTTGGAAATCTTGACGGTTCCAAAAAGCATGCTTCCGGAAGTGCGCCAGTCCTCTGAAGTTTACGCAAACACAGTCGACTATCATTTCTTCGGACATGAAGTGCCGATTGCCGGAATTGCAGGCGACCAACAAGCCGCTTTATTCGGCCAAGCTTGCTTTGAAAAAGGCATGGCGAAAAACACATACGGCACAGGCTGTTTCATGTTGATGAATACAGGTGAAAAAGGTGTGGTTTCAGATCACGGCTTATTGACAACACTTGCTTGGGGAGTAGACGGCAAAGTGGAATACGCTCTTGAAGGCAGTATTTTCGTTGCTGGATCCGCTATCCAATGGCTTCGCGACGGTTTGAAAATCTTGGATAACGCACCTGAAAGCGAAGCGTACGCGGCTTCAGTCGAATCAACAGACGGCGTTTACATGGTACCTGCATTTGTAGGCCTTGGAACACCTTACTGGGATACAGATGCACGCGGTGCCATCTTCGGTTTGACTCGCGGAACAACGAAAGCCCACTTCATCCGTGCGACGCTAGAATCATTGGCATATCAAACAAAAGACGTGGTAGATGTCATGATCAAAGACGCGGAATCGAACTTAAGACATTGCGCGTTGACGGCGGAGCCGTTGCAAATGATTTGCTGATGCAATTCCAAAGTGATATACTTGATGTACCGGTAGAACGTCCGGTCATTCAAGAAACAACTTCACTTGGTGCTGCTTACTTAGCAGGACTCGCGGTAGGCTTCTGGAAAGACAAAGAAGAGATCGCGAAACAGTGGAAAGTGGAAGAAACGTTTACGAGCTTGATGCCAGCTGAGCAAAGTGAAGAACTTTACGAAGGTTGGAAAAATGCAGTAGCTGCAACTCGTACATTTAAAAAACCTGAAGCAAAATCAATTGTTAATTCTTAAGTAAAAGTTAATATTTGGCCGGAGATATCGAGAGACCAAGCCAGTTCAGCTGAAGAAATTCTGCGACTGTAGCTTGGTCTCTTTTGTTTCCTTTCCAAAAATTGTAAAAAACTAAAGGAGCGGTATATGATGAAATTTTCCAGCTTAAACCGAACAGACACGTACAATAAAATGAAAAATACACCTCTTGATTTAATCGTGATCGGCGGTGGGATTACAGGTGCAGGAACAACGCTAGATGCAACAATGAGAGGCATGAAAGTGGCGGTCGTGGAAATGCAGGATTTTGCTGCAGGCACAAGCAGCCGTTCTACCAAACTCGTTCACGGTGGGCTACGCTATTTGAAGCAATTTGAAGTGAAAATGGTGGCAGAAGTAGGGAAAGAACGTGAAATCGTTTATGAAAATGGACCGCATGTAACGACTCCTGAATGGATGCTATTGCCGTTTTATAAAGGTGGAACTTTTGGGCCGCTTAGTACAAATGTTGGCTTGCGCGTCTATGACTTTTTAGCAGGAGTCAAGAAAGATGAACGCCGTAAAATGCTGTCAAAAGAAGAGACTTTGCGCCGTGAACCTTTATTGAAAAAGAAAGACATTAAAGGCGGCGGCTACTACGTAGAATACAAAACAGACGATGCTCGCCTAACGATGGAAGTCATGAAAAAAGCGGTTGAAAAAGGCGCTTTGGCTATGAACTATGCAAAAGTCTCAAGCTTCATCTACCATAACGGCAAAGTGGTCGGCATCCGTGTGGAAGACCAGGTCGATGGTAAAATCCACGAAATCTATGCGAAGAAAATCGTCAATGCAGCAGGCCCATGGGTGGATACATTGCGCGACAAAGACCATTCTAAACAAGGTAAGACATTGCAATTAACAAAAGGAATTCACTTAGTATTCGATGGCCGCCGCTTCCCGTTGAAACAAGCGATCTATTTCGATATGCCGGATGGCCGGATGGCATTCGCGATTCCGCGTGAAGGGAAAGTGTATGTCGGTACAACAGATACAGTTTACAAACAGGACATTGCTCATCCGACGATGACTACAGAAGACCGCGATTATGTCTTGAAAGCGATCGACTTCATGTTCCCGGAAGTGGGAATCCGTACGGAAGATATCGAATCAAGCTGGGCTGGATTGCGTCCGTTGATTCACGAAGAAGGCAAAGACCCTTCAGAGATTTCACGTAAAGATGAGATCTTTGTTTCAAATTCAGGATTGCTGTCGATTGCCGGCGGTAAACTGACCGGCTACCGTAAAATGGGCGAAAGCATCGTCGATATGGTAGCTGAGCAATTGGAAAAAGAGCATGGCTTGAAATTCAAAAAAGTATCCACAAAACATTTGCCGATTTCAGGCGGCGAAGTTGGAGGGTCAAAAGGGTTCGTGAAGTTCTCTGAAGATCGGGTGCGTTTAGGTGTGAGCCGCGGCCTTTCTCCGGAAGCTGCACGCAAATTGGTTCAACGCTACGGATCAAATGTTGACCAAGTCTTCAATTTCTTATTTACCGGAAACGAAGAAGCGGCTAAAGAGGGAATCGACCCAATCGCTTTCGCTATGCTGCGCTACGCTTTGGAATACGAAGCAGCCTACAAACCGATTGATTTCTTCATCCGCCGTACAGGTGCATTGTTCTTCGATATCAACTGGGTACACGCCAATAAAGCGGCTGTAAATGCTTATATGGGCAAAGTGCTTGGCTGGACTGAGGAACAGGCAACAGCTTACAATAACGAGCTGGAAGGGCTTCTATATGAAGCTGTACATCCGGTTGAAGTTGGCGGAAGCCGTTCAAGTGCTTCTTTTAAAGCCGCAGTAAACTAATAAATTCATAGATAAACCGCTCTGATCGATTAAGATCAGAGCGGTTTTTTTGGGGTGTACTTGGTTCTTACATGAATGGTATTGGCTTCTCCCGATTTCCAGCGATTTGCTGGCATCCTTAAAAATGATATAGTGGATAAAAGCGCAAGTATTCTGAATAGAGACAGGAGCAAGACAATGACATCCAATGAACGGTTGAAGCGAAGTTTTCTCGAGAGTGAGCACCAGTTGGCTGGCCACGGCAAGCGTGATGTGAAGGTGCTGAAAGAGGCATTTGAGGGTATTGATGGAAATGTAGAAAGCGATATTTACGGCCAAGGAACGGTTATTGAAGAGTTTCAGGAGAAGATGGCGGAGCTGCTAGGAAAAGAAAATGCGGTGTTTTTCCCGAGCGGGACAATGGCGCAGCAAATTGCCTTGCGTATCTGGTGCGACGCGGCAGGCATTCGGAAAGTAGCTTATCATCCATTGAGCCATCTGGAGATCCACGAAGAAAAAGGGCTTCAAGAATTGCATGGAATCGAGTCTGTGCTGCTCGCTGATAAGGATCGCGTCATTGAGCTAGAAGATGTCCTCCAAATGGACGAGAAAGTGGCCTGTGTGCTGTTGGAGTTGCCGCAGCGTGAAATTGGCGGGCAATTGCCAAGCTACATAACTTTGGAAGAGATTTCGGCTTATTGCCGCAAGAACGAGATCAAACTGCATCTGGACGGGGCGCGGCTTCTGGAAGTGCTGCCTTATTACGGTAAAACCGCAAGTGAAGTCTGCGGCCTTTTTGACAGTGTCTATATCTCGCTCTATAAAGGAATTGGCGGCATCGCAGGAGCGATACTGGCAGGAGATAAAGAGTTCATGGCTCAGTCAAAAGTTTGGAAACGGCGCCACGGCGGCGATTTGATTTCGCTGTATCCGTATATCCTTTCCGCTGACTATTATTTTGACAAGCGATCTAAAAAGATGGCGATGTATCATGAACATGCAAAAGAACTGGCCGGCTTTTTCAATAGCTGTGAAGGGATTACCACTCTGCCCGTGGAGCCTGTATCGAATATGTTCCATGTCCATTTCAGCTATGCCAATGACACGATGGAAGAGCTGCTTGCTGAGCTTCATCAGGAAACGGGAATCGGGCTTACAAGCTACCTTAAAACATTGGAAAACGGGGGCAGCTCCTATGAAGTCAGCCTAGGTGATTTGTATGAAACTTTGCCGGCAGAGAAGGTAGAAGAGCTATTTGCCAAGCTTAATGAAAAAATGAAAACTCTAAAATAGAAAGAAGCCTGTAAAAGACAGTAAGCGTCCTTTACAGGCTTTTTTCTATTTATCCTACGTACCATTTCTTGTACACCGGTTCTAAGGTATATGCCAGCATATGCTCAACGATTTCCCTTTTTTCAGGCTGTTCGATTTCGACCCAATGAATCGTGATAGGTGCCTGGATCTCTTGGGAAAATCCGTGAGGGGCATGATTTGTCTTTTTCAGTTTTGCGAAATGGCGGCGTATGCGGTTGTAGATTGGTGCGCCTTTTCCGATATAGAGGATGTTTTGATTGGAGTCACAGAAAATATAGATGCCTTTAGCCATCCCCATGTTCAATTTAATCTTGTTCAACAACATCGTGGTCTCATCATTTAAAAGAAAAGGAACATTTTCGATGGACTTCCAATTTTCATTATCGAATGCATAGTTTTCTTTTCTCAGAAGCTCATGAATCTTTTCTTTCATCTAATAATCCCCCTTAGTTGTCGGTCGTAAAATTCATTCCTATTTCATATTTTCGACTTATCTGATTATTAGTTTAACCAATAAACGATTAATAAGCGAGAGCAGAAGTAAAAGTCATATTATTCAAATATCTGGAAGCGCTTTCTAATCGGAAAATTAGGCTTTCCTGAGGAATAAATTATGCTACACTTGAAACAAGTGAATAATCATGCAGAAAAAAGGTACTGATTCGTCAGTATAACAGGGAATCCGGTGCGAATCCGGAGCTGTTTCCGCAACTGTAAGTGCGTATGAAATAAGAAAATGCCACTGTCTTAGATGAGTGATCATCCGACGGGAAGGTTCTTAGAGTAAAACGATGCACAAGCCAGGAGACCTACCTTTTTTTGAACGTATTTTTACTCTTCGGAAGATAAGGGAATCATACGGCAACTTTTTCAATTGCGGCTTTATAGACGAGCCGTTTAATTGTTATGGTGCCGCCCTTTTTATGAGGGCGGCTTTTTGCTGTTTATCTGAAGTGCGATGCGGAAGATTACCACTGAGTAAAGCAGGAGAAGAGGTGATATGAATGAAAAAAGAAATGCGCTATATTTGCTATCCATTCATGCGGGAGTCCGCATCCACAGTGGATTTTGAAATTCGCACCGATTCACTCACGACACGCATTGGTGAAGCCATTTCGTTGACGAAAGACATTCCGGAAGTAGAGCGGGATCTTCGTTATTTACAGCCTATGGCCTATCATTTGAACGGTTCGGTGCGTGGCAAAATAGCGATTGACCAAGAAGACCTTGAAAAACTGAGCAGTTTATACGATTCTTACGTGGCAGAGGTGGAAGACAGTATCGGAAATTTTGTCTTGCCACAAGGGAGTCAGGCTGCCTGTAGCTTGCATGTGTGCCGAAGCGAAGCGAAAAAATCAGTTAGGGCATTGCATAAAGTGAGTTTGGAGCGGGGAAGTTCCCGAGATTTTATTTGATTATGCGCAATTGCTCGCTAACGTCTTATTTGTCATGGCAGTTTATACCAATCGCAAACACGGGGTGGAAGAGATTCCGTTCATCAGCAAATCCTATCCAACGAGACCGAAAAAGAAAGAAGAGGAAAAGAGCAAATGAAAAAATCTTATTTATTGAGTGGAACGCTTGCACTGGCTGTATTTCTCGGAGCCTGCCAAAGTGAGGAAAGTGCGGAAACAACTAATACTGCAGACAATGCAAACACGGAAACGGAAGTGGCTGAGTCTTACGCAGTGACAGATGATTTAGGCAATGAAGTGAAGTTGGAAGAAATTCCGGAAACCGTCGTTTCGCTTATTCCGAGCAATACGGAAATCCTTTATGCATTAGAAGAAGGAGACAAATTGATCGGGGCCACGGATTTTGATAACTACCCGGAGGAAGCTTTGGAAGTTGAGCGGGTTTCTGATTCTGTGAAATTCAATGCAGAACGCATCATCCAATTGGATCCGGATATTGTCCTCGCTTATTCGACTGGCGGACCGACCGGACTCGAGGTTTTAGAAGAAGCGGATATTCCGGTATTCGTCATCGAATCCGCCGCTTCGTTTGAAGATGTATATGGCGACATCGAACAAATCGCGCAAGTAATGGGAGTGGAAGAAAAAGGCGAAGAACTGATTGCTTCCATTCAAGGAGAAATTAAAGACGTCCAAGACAAGCTCGCTGAAGTTGAGCAAAAGAAAAAAGCTTACATCGAAATCAGCCCGTTGCCTGAAATCTATACAACGGGCGATAAGACTTTCCAACAGGAAATTATGAACCACGCTCAAGTGGAAAACGTATTTGCAGATTTGGAAGGCTGGCCGCAACTTTCTGAAGAAGAAGTGGTGAACCGGAATCCTGAACTGATTTTTACAACGGTATCCTATGTGGAGAACGCTGTAGATGAAATCAAAGCCCGCGATAGCTGGTCGGAAATTGCGGCTGTCCAAAATGAGCAAGTCTTCTTGTTGGATTCAGATATCACCTCACGGCCGGGGCCAAGAATAGGAGAAGCCGTGAAACTGGTAGCCGAAACCGCTTATCCTGATTTATTGAAATAAGTTCATTAAAAACCACTGCCTTAAGAGAAAGCGGCAGTGGTTTTTTAAATTGATTAAATTTTCAGATAACTGGTATAATTTATAGCAAGCCATTGCTTAATTAGGAGAGGAAAGAGGGGGAAGCATGATTAAAGTGACTGTAGCTATTCCCGTATACAACGACGAACAATTTATTGAACGTTGCATTGCCAGCATCCTGAATCAGACATTAGACCAGCAATTTCTGGAAATTATTTGTATAGACGATGGTTCTACTGACCAAAGCGGCGCCATCCTGGATCGCTACGAGAAAGAATTCCCGAATATTCACGTAGAGCATCAGATGAACTCAGGCTCTCCGAGCGGTCCGCGGAATAAAGCGATTGAACTAGCGAATGGCCAGTATATTTACTTTGTGGATGCAGATGATTTTTTAGGGGAAGAAGCGCTGGAACGAATGGTGGCGGTAGGAGAAAAATACGATAGCGATATTGTTGTCGGAAAATACAAAGGGGTGAATCGAGGCGTCCCGGAAGCGATTTTTTCAAAAAATCCGGAGTTTTTCTCATTTTACGGATCCAACGCGTTAACGACTATCAGCTCATTGAAGATGTTCAAAGTTTCTTTGCTTCATGAACACCAGATCCGTTTTTTTGAAGAAACCAATATTGGCGAGGCCCATACGTTTACGGTCCCTGCTTATATCTGTTCGAATGGCATAGCCATCGTAAAAGACTATGACTGTTATTATGCGACCGCAATCCAGATGCCATTAAAGTCCAATTGACAAAGCAGGAAAGGCCATTTTCGAAAGTCTTCCGTTTTATTCAGGCAGCGCTTCAAGCGATCGTTTCGCTTAACGTGGAAGAAAGCAAAATCAATCGCGGGCTTCAGCAGTATTGGGACCGGCTAATGAATTTCGAAGTCATGTATGAAGTGAATAAAAAACTGGATTACTCCAGAAAAAAACAACATCTCGCCAGTTTAGCGCCTTTATTGAAAGATTATGGACCAGGCGAAAGCTTTCAATTCTTCACGCCTATCCAAAAAGTGAAATTCCGCTTATTGGAGCATGGGGAAGCAAATGAGTTAATGGATTATCTCGACAGCGAGAAAAAGCAGGAAGATCTGCAAGTTTACCGAGGAGAATTATACCCGGCCACTAATGCCGCTTTTAAAATAGCGATTGACGAGCGAATCAGTTTTACACAAGCCAATAAATACACAGCTTGTGTCATCAATGCTTATATTAAAGGGCAGAACTTCATCATTGAAGGGCATCAATACCATAGCCGCTTTTTACCCGAGAATCCTTTTTTGACGGTGCTGATGAGCAGGCGCGATACGGAAGAAGTCTACCGGATTCCAGCAAAACTCGGACTAGCAGAGAAGAGCTCAGGATCGCCTTTGTTGACAGTGCCGGAAGGAAAAGAAAAACACGGCTATTTCCATGCCATACTCGATTTGTCATTTGTACGGGAAATTGAAGAACCGCATTATTTTGATTTTTCATTGGTCAGCGATTACGAGGGGTACAAAGTCCAGACGCGTCTAATGGCGGATGCCCGCTATTTTGAAGATTCGTTCGGTTTGTTCGGAACAGCTAAAATCGGCTATTTTGATGTTAAGCCCTATCGCACAAAGCATGGGAATTTCTCGGCAATTTTTAAAGAACCCGATAAAATCTCAGACAAGCTTTCGGTTGAGGAAGCGGTTTTTTATCAGAACGGCGATGAAGTGCGCATTTGTGTGCATGTCCACTCGAAATACGATGGATTTTTAGATGAGGTGGAGCAGGTCTTTTTAGCTGTTGGCGAATGGTCCATCTCCGGCACCGGGCTGACCACTCAATATAAAAATGGCGATTATTTCTTCTGCATGGACATTTATTTAAGCAAGCACGAAAGGCGCAAACTGGCAAATAGTTATGTAGCGTTTGTAGTGAATGATGTGGCATTGAAAATGCCGGATATTAAATGGGCAAGATAACAAAAAAGAATGGTAATCCAATGAGTCGCCTCACTCGATTACCCGTTCCACTAAGCCCGTTTGAAAAATTTGCTGAAGGGGCTGGCCGGGCCGCGGTTCTTTTAAAAGAGACAGCCAGTTTTCGAGGAATTGTTCGTCGCTGAAACGGTCTGCGGGCCGGACATCAGGAAACTCCGTCTCTACGGCTTCTGCCATCGCTTCGGATAAAGCATAGATATCGTCAGGTGGGACCAAGAGGCCGTTTTGTCCGGAAACAATCAAGTCGCTCGGCCCGTATTTGATGTCATAAGCGACCACTGGGCAGCCATTATTTAAGCTTTCGATCATCACTAATCCGAAGCCTTCAAAACGGCTCGTTAGAAAAGAAGCTTTTGCTTGTGCAAATATTTTTTCCGGAGTGGCGGTTTTCCCCATCAATTTTACTTGTTCTTGAAGCCCGGCGTCATTAATTTGCTGCTTCAGCTGTTCTTTGTAATCGCCATCGCCGTATATTTCGAGTGGGTGTGCACGCAGCACATCCCGCTTTAAGCGATAAGCTTCAATCAAATGGTGGACCTGTTTTTGTTCATCCAAACGCCCGATAAACACCAGCTTATTTTCTCTTTTTGAAGAGGAGCCCAAGTTTTTCAGTTCAACGGAATGGGGGATAACTTTTACTTTTTGAGTATCCGGTACGACTTCAGCTAAATCCGCCTGTTGTTTGTTCGTTAAGACCACAATTTCGTCTAGATCATCCAAATGTTCAAGTGCGTAGCGGTAGGACGATTTCACGTCGGCTACATCATTGCTGTTCAAATGTGAGTTATGGAATAGCAGGATTTTTTTAACTTTTGGCACGTCCATTTCCAGTAAAGGGCGATCCAAAAAGCGGGCATCGCAAATGACGGTGGAATGCTTCTCAATCATTTGTTCAAAACAATGGCGAATCCATTCTTTTTCCGTTTTGAATCCAAATGCCTCTCCTTCTTGGAAAAGATAGATGCGTATCAGTTTTTGTTCTGCCGTTCCGTTATAAGTTTTATTCAGATAGGCTTTTCCGGATTCATCTAAGAAAATCTCTTCTAAGATATAGGTTGTCCCTTGTTTGTAGATGATTTCCTTATGGCAGAGTCCGGCAAGATTATACTCTTTCCGTATTTTTCGGATGCGGTGGTGGGGATCCATGATATCGATGAATTTCAAGCGATTGCCTGGACTTTCATAATTTTTGTATAAAACATATTTTCCATTATCGAAAAAGCGGTAAACCTTGTTTTTTTCCAGTTCATAGCGAGTTAATCCTTTTTCTTCAGGCGGGTGTTCAATTTCTGGCACTTCATGAGTTCTTTTTGATAGGAAGTCATAGATATTCATTAATTTCACTTGCTTAGGGATATAGCCGTTTTTGTAATAAAGGCGGTAGACGCTTTTGTAATTCGGATTATAATTGGTTGAAATAATGGCGATCGGAAGCTGCCCTTGTTCGCTGAGCAAGCGAGTTCTTTTCAATAATGCTTTTGTACGCCCTGCAAATTCAGCAGGCAAGGTTGAAGTCACCACATAATGCATACAAACATCCTCCTTGGTCAAAGTAAATCGTCTGGTCCGTATACTTTCTTAATCTTCTCTTTCTCGATTTGATGGGATTAACTATAAGGTGGAGTGTTTCTGGGATGAATAGGGCAAATGAGGATTCAAATCATTTATTACCGTAGTAGCAATGATAATCTTTTTTCCTTCCATGTCATTAAATTCTAATTATTTTACTTGTTCTTACGAGTTGTTCCAAGTAAAAGTTTGAAGAGACGCTTTTCAGGTATAGTAAGAACAAAGCGTTTCAAAGGATGGAGGATTAGGATGGAGACGATACTTGCAGTTTGCATCGGATTGGCTTTAAGTGCCACTACAGGTTTCCGGGTTTTTACGCCCTTATTGATTACCGGCATATTCGTGCGGGCTGATTGGCTATCGCTTTCAGAAGGGTTTAGTTGGATCGGAAGTACTCCGGCACTGATCGCATTTGCCATAGCGACGGTTCTGGAAGTGTCGGTCAATTACATTCCGGCCGTCGGCTCATTCATGAAAGTATTGGAGACGCCTCTCGCAGCACTTGCAGGAATTTTATTGACGGCATCATTTATCGGGGATATGAGTCCATTTTTGGAATGGAGCATCGCCATTATTGGAGGCGGGGGCATTGCCAGCGCTTCACATGCTGCAGTGGCATCCGTCAAAGGAGCAAGTGAAACCGTGCTGATGAGTCCGGTGGTAGCGGGAATTGAAGATGCAACGGCGACAACTGTACCAATTTTAATTTTAATTGTGCCCGTTTTAGCGATTGTCTTCTTGGTTGTGCTCGCCATCGTTTTCCTGAAACTTTACCGCAAGTTCTTTTCAAGGCCAAGAGCTGCTTAGCCGGGTTTAAAGCCTGGCTAAGAAGGAAATACTTCCTATTGTGCGAAGAAAAGCAACTAGAGAAACAGGAAGTGGACAGCATGAAGAAGTTTAAAGTGTTTTTAAGCATATCCGTAGCGTTGAATCTTGCCTTTGTCGGCATTGCGGGATTCATCCTGGCAAAACAAGGAGGAATCGGTTTTATCAAAGAACAATGGGATTCACTGGCTTCGGATCAAAAATTTCCAGATTATTACCTGCAGAAAAAAGCGATTTTTGAATCACTGGATACGGAGGCGCCGGATAAAATTTTTCTAGGTGACAGCATCACCGACCATGGAGAATTTCAGGAATACTATCCAAAAGAGAAAGTATTGAATCGAGGAATCGCAGAAGATACCTCAACAGGCGTCCTGAACCGGATTGCGGAAGTCGTAGATCGAAATCCGAAAGAAGTATACATAATGATCGGCATTAATGATATTGGGGCAGGGACAAATTCAGCCACTTATGAAAAGAATATGCGTAACATCATCGAATCGTTTGATCTGTCAAAAAGCCGGCTTGTCCTGCAGTCGATTTTGCCCATCAATAACAAAGATTTCAATAATGAACTGTCCAATGAGACAGTCGATGAATTCAATCAAATTCTTGAAAGATTGGCTAACGAATATGAGCTTGGTTTTGTGGATTTGCATCCGGAATTTGAAGGAGCAAATGGGCAGTTGGAAAATGAAATCACAATTGACGGCATCCATTTAAAAGGGATCGGTTACGATAGATGGATAAAAAGTTTAGAGAATTAAATGCAAAGCCCCCTATTATAACCAATAGGGGGCTTTTTTCATCTGTTTTTTCTAGCTGTATGTTGTAAGATTAAGCTTGCTATTGTTTGATATTTACAATTTGTCAAAACTAATTAACTTATTTTAGGAATAATAGGGTATGAAAAAGTATGAGCCGTGTAAAAGAAGGGGCGTATGAGAATGGTACAGACATTCCTCTGGATAGTTATGGGATTGCTAGCAGTGCAATTGATATTGTTGGCTATTTTAATTTTCGGCAAACAGAAGGCACTTAAACGGCAACGGAAAATAGCATGGGTTAAAAGCCAAGTCATGCCGATTTACAGAAAGTTTATCGAAACTCCCGAACAAAAATGGTTGGAACCTCAACTTCCTTCAAACAAATCCATCAGACAAGCTGCATTAGAAGAAATGCTCATCGGTTTTCAAGAGACTTATAAAGACCAAGAAGAGCGAGGACGAATTACGGAATTGGCAGAACGCCATTTGGCTCCGCGCTATAAATCCATCCTGAAAAATGGGGGATGGGCTGAACGGATCAATTCCCTTTATTTCATCGAGGATTTTCGGATGGCATCTTTAAAGGAAGATGTATTTGCACATTTCAAAGGTTTACAAAAACAGGACGATGAATATTGGCAATGCCTTCGGGCCGCCGCCATCTTGCAGGACCCAAAAGTAGTGGATGTGTTGTTCGAACAAAAGACCTTATCTATCGGCTTTTCCAAAGAATTATTGATGAGAATGGACGAAGAACTTCATCAAAGAATCATGGCCAGGATGTTTATGAAAGATGATGCACCTGAAAACCTTCTATATGCATTTATTATGCTAAACGGCGAACGGAAAAGTGAACGCTTTTTCCCGTTTGTCGAAAAAATGATGACGGACGAACGAAAAGAAGTGCGGATCAAAGCGATGAAGAGTTTGACGCATTACGGCAAAATTTCAGAACCCCAAAAGTTATCAGCGTTCTTTATCTCCATCTTTTGGGAAGAACGCATGTATGCGGCGAAATTGGCCGGAGCTTGCAAATTGAGCGATTTTAAAGAACAGCTTATCCACTTATTCACGGACCCTGTTTGGTGGGTGCGCTTTTCAGCAGCAGATAATCTTCAGGAGTTTGAAGATGGCAATGCCTTGCTGCATGAAATTGCTTCAACCAGCGAAGACGCCTACGCCCGTGATGTTGCAAGACATATGCTGACAAAGAAAGGGGGAGGAAATCGATGAATGTGGTTGAACTAATATCCTTCGGCATCATTATTTACATGTTGGCAGCCGGCAGTATTTATCTCGTACTTTTTATGGTAGCCGGCCCAAAAATCAACCGGGAGAAAAAATTGAACCGGACGGAACAAATTGAAGAAATCATGATCAATAAAGACACCTATCCGATCTCTATTTTGGTTCCGGCCTATAATGAGGAGGCGGGAGTGGCGAGCACCGTTCGGTCTTTGCTGGCATTAAACTACCCACAATACGAAATCATCGTGGTCAATGATGGTTCGACAGATAAAACGAGTGAAAAGTTAATGGATGTCTTTAAAATGAAGCGAATCGAATTGGCTGCGAGAAGCTATTTTAAGACCGGCAAACTGACGGCTGCTTATCAATCCCAATTGCATCCGAATCTCTATTTGATCGAAAAAGAGAATGGGGGAAAAGCCGATGCATTGAATGCTGGGGTGAATTTCTCGCAATACCCTTATTTTGCTGCGATTGACGGCGACTCCATTTTGGAAAAAGACGCCTTATTGAAGACCATGAAGCCGATCATCGATTCAAGCGGCAGAGTAACTGCAACGGGTGGAACGGTCCGGATTGCCAACGGCTGTAAAATCGTAAAAGGCGAAGTCACAGAAATCAAATTGCCGAAACGGCCGTTGGAAGTGATGCAGATCGTTGAATATTTCCGGGCCTTTTTGATTGGCCGCCTAGGTTTTAGCCGCGCGAATATTTTACTGATCATTTCTGGAGCATTCGGTGTTTTCGAGAAAAGCCGCGTTATTAAAGTCGGCGGCTATAATACGAAAACGGTCGGCGAAGATATGGAATTGATCGTCCGGATCCATCGTTCGATCAAAGAGGAGAAATCCAATCAGCGCATCGAATATATCCAAGATCCGGTTTGCTGGACAGAAGCACCGAGCACAATCGCTTCCTTGCGGGCACAGCGCATCCGCTGGCAGCGCGGATTAGCGGAAACGATTTGGATCCACCGGAAAATGCTGTTCAATCCGAAATATAAAGGCATCGGCATGTTTTCCATGCCTTATTATTTGTTCATCGAGCTGTTGAGTGCCGTTTTTGAAGTCATCGGCTATGGCATCATTATCAGCGGACTGCTGTTTTCATTTGTTGATACCGAGATTGCGTTAGTGATGCTTCTCGTCATGATTTTATACGGCTCCCTTTTATCAGCTCTTGCCGTGCTGCTAGAAGAATGGACATATCATAAATATCCGGATGTCAAAAGCATTTTCATTTTATACATCTATGCACTGACAGAAATATTCTGGTACCGGATTTTGGCCAACTTCTGGCGCGTGCAAGGCTTGGTTTATTCGCTCCGCAAAAAGCACGCATGGGGAGACATGGAACGAAAAGGCGTTTTCTCAGACGATACGCCTACCTAAAAAGGAGTTGTCCCAATTATATTTGGGACAACTCCTTTTTTCATTCAATCTTTCCAAAGAATTCTTGGAGGATGTAATAGGATTGTTTTAAACGTTCATTTGTTTCAGGAAGCTCCCAAGTTTCCCACGTGTACTCCGCAGGATTTTTGCCAGCAAATGAATCAACGATTTTCTCATCCTGATCGGTCAATGTTGCTGCAACTGCGATCCGTTCTGCGGTAATGGAAGATTCAAGGCCTTCTTTCCAGAAATCACCCGCAAATTCCTTTCGGCCCGGATCTTTGGCGTTGAGCAGCATCCATGGAATCCGGATTTCCAGTACACCGGTTTCTTCCGAATAGAAATAATCGTTCAATGAGTCGTAGTCTTCACTTTCCGGATCTGCAACTCCGAATTGCAGCACGCCGGTTTCATAAGAAGAGAACGGGAAGACTTCCCCGGTATCGGGACGTGTAAATTCTTTGCTCAAAGCAAGACGGATCGGATGGAAGACGGTCGAAATGTCTTCTTTCGATTCCGGAATCATTTCAAGCCTCTCTGCATAATCGTAGTAGAACGAATCGTAATCTCCTGCAACTAATAGATGGGCGGATTCTTTACCGTCAATCTGCAAATGGAAATCAGCATTGAATGGTGCAGCAGCACCAGTTTCTACCGGAATTCCTTTGCCGTCGCGAATATTGAAATACAAATGGAATTGCTGAAGGTTCCACCAGGCTTTATGTGCTTCATCGAAAGTGGTTTTGATGTAGAGGTAGCGTTCATCATGGTCCATTTCGATCGACTGCATTGGCCCCTCATTTTTTTCATAAAGCGTTTCACCCGTTTCCCAGTCATCCACGCCATTAACTTTCACTTTATGGCGGTCAAAACTCAAGATGCCGAATTGCTGCTCGTTTGTTTGGGCATTCGACCAGAATGGACGCTGATCCGGATTGTCGTAATCCATGGTATTCCAAGTCCGCTTAAACCATTCGTCTTGCCACGTAAACACAAGTCCGCCAAGCATGCCTTCATTTAGAATATCTTCATAAAGACGCTGGGCAATATCGCCTTGCTGCGTCTCGGATATGAAGCCTTGGTTCCATCCGGATGGATTTTCATGCGTTTTTCCGCGGGAAGCGGGCACACCGAATTCGGCTACTAATATTGGCATTTCATGCGAGTCGTTTAAGTCTTTTAAATAGCCGGCGTAGTTGTTTTTCTCGCCGCGATGATCAATAAACTCCGTATATTTTTCCTCTAAATTCAAGAAGTCAGGATAGTAAGGGTAGATGTGATAAGAAGCAAACATCCCGACATTTTCAGTTTGCCCTGTCATTTTGATATGGTTGGGATCGATTTCTGCAATATCTTCTTTTTCACTTGGCTCTGAAGGCTGCTCTAAATTATCCGTAGTCACCCAATTCGTAAAACTTAATGGACGCATGCTCTGATAATTGTCCAATTCGTATGAAGCAAGCATGTCCAGCTGCTGCGCAATCCAATTTTCCATCGGGCTGGCGCCTTCTGTATAAACATGCTTTCCTTCAAACTCACCGAGATCTGGATACTTGTTCACCATTTGATCCACCATTACCGGATCCCACTCGATGCCGGCAATCCAGCCGATCACGTAAGGTGAAATATCCGCATCGTATGTTCCGGCAGCATGGCCGGGACGGGGTTCCACTTCTGCGCTGCCGTGGACGACATCAACCAATGTCCGAATTTCCGCTTGGAACCTTTCCGTGATTTCCGGATCGAAAGCATCAAGTTTCTCAGCTAGCGGCTCTTCGTCAATCCAGATGCCATGGTACACATAAATTGGCTTGTCTGCTCGCTCGTTATAGGCTTTCAAAGCTTGATAGAAAGCAGGGGGATGCAATGTATAAACCCGAATGGCATTGGCATTCATTTCACCGATCTGTTTAAACCAGCGATCGTATTCTTCCCGGGTAATTGCTGCTTCCCCTGGGAAAGTTCCCGGTTTTGCCATCCCCATGTTAACCCCTTTGACAGTGAAGTTCTCCCATTCGCCGTTTTCATAGACTTGGAAATCCTGGCCATTGACCCGGGCAGGATAAGCGATCCCTTCATCGCTTGCCAATTCCGGAGCTGCGGCAACCGTTTCAGGGGAAGCGGTGTTTTCGAGAATCTTCTTCATCATCGGAGCGTAAGTTTTCCAAAAGAAGCTCGTATCTCCAGAGATGCTTTCAAACGATAGCCAAGACCGCACTTTCGCAAATCCGGCAAATTGATAAAAGCTCGGAACTTCTGCAATGTCCACAAAATCTCCCGCAAAATAAAACGTCTCTGCCGTATTTTTTTGCTGATGGACGATAGCTGGGAAAGACGAGGGAATTCCATTTTCAGCTAATAATGCTTTTCCTTTTTCCGAAAGGTCCCATTTGTAATTGGCTAAGATGCTGCTTTCAGCTGCTTCATTGATATCAAACCAATAAGTGAATTCAGGAGAATCCTCCATTGAAAACAGCTCTTGCCCGGCTTCTGTGAAATCCAGTTGAATCCCATCATCGCCAATCAGCCCTTCCTGTTCAGAGAGTACGAGGATCTCACCAGACTGATCATTTGCCAGGACAAAACCTGCGCCGGCAAAGTTCCAGCGATCTCCTGCTTCTTCATAACGGGAAATAACCCATTTCGGAACTTCCTCTTGCTGTTCATCCAATTCATTGAATTTCCGGCCGCTCCAGCCAGTCGGCTGAATCCCTAAATAATCTGCTGCCGTGTCCCTGACTTCCGTGGAAGTGGGGGAGGCGAGCGTGTTAAATTCCACCACAAGGTCGCTGTCTCCAGCATCAACCTGATTTTGGATGCTTTGCCATTCGGCCATTTCGAGTCCTCCATAGACCAATGAAGGAGCATTTTCTGCTTCCTGGCTTTGTTCATTCCAAGCCAGATCTTCTTGGTAGACTCCGTAAGTATCGGCTAAATAAATAAAATCCGTTTCGCCGAAATCCTCCGGAATTTCATTTAACTCATAGGATTCGTTTTGTTCATCCGGCTTAAAGCCAAAATAGTCTACACCTGCTTGATAAGCTGAATCATCATTTTTCAAATAGCCCATATGATTTAAGAGCCATGTCAAACCGTGGTGTTCACGGTAGGATTCGTTAGGCACCGTTTTGTCGATAATGGCGACTTGCAAATTTTCTTTTTCTTGTAAAAACCAGAAAGCGAAAGGTAACGCTACTATAATGATGAGCCCAAAGATGGAAAATAGAATTTTTCGCACCGGCATTCCTCTTTTCTTCTGCAATATTGAATCCAGCTTCAATTATAGCGTACATTATATTGGAATTATTGTATTTTACTTAGGCTGAAAGAGGTGATTTTCAAAACGAAGAGGAAAAAGATTCAAACAAAAAAGCAGCCAGTGGAAATGGCTGCTTGTCAAAAAATTATCTCGGGATCGTCAAGACTTGTCCCACTTTTATAAGGTAAGGGCTTGGGATTTTATTGGCTGCGGCAATTTTAGCTACAGTTGAATTATATTTTCTCGCAATACTATAAAGCGTGTCTCCAGCTTTGACGGTATATTTCACCGAAGCAACAGGAGGTGCAGCCTTGCCTGGGATGATCAATACTTGGCCGACCCGGATGATATATGGGCTTGATATCTTATTGGCGGAAGCCAAAGCATTTACTGTGACATTGTACCGTTTCGCGATGCTGTAAAGCGTATCTCCCGCTTTGACCGTATACTTATTGCCGGCAGCAGGTGGAGGGGCGGAAGGCAGTTTCAGCAATTGAGAGACTGTCACAAAAGAATAGCCTTTTGCTTTCAATTTGGTGATGATGCCTTGAAGCGCACCCGGAGTTCCGGATGCCCCAGCGCCCGTGTGCATTAAGACGATGGAACCCGGCACGATATTATTGACGACTTTATTGGTGATGGCTGTAGAGTATACGCCTTTCCAATCCAAAGTATCAATATTCCATTGAATTGTATGGGTGTATCCGGCATTTCCAACTGCCGCAAAGACGGCTGCGTTCGAAGCTCCAAACGGTGCACGGAACAAAGGCTTCGTGGATTTGCCCGTGATCTTTTTGACAGCAGCTTCTGTTTTGTCCAGTTCAGCTTTTATTTGAGACGCAGTCAATTTTGTGAAGTCGGGATGAGAGTAGGAATGGTTGGCAAGTTGATGGCCGCCCACTGCAATATTTTTGATGGCTTGTGGATGATTATTTGCACCGGATCCCGTCAGAAAGAATGTCGCTTTGATTTTATTCGCCGACAAAGTATTGAGGATTTTTTGGATATTGGTGCCGTCAGATCCATCATCAAACGTCAAAGCGACAACTTTGCTTGAGGTAGTGGCTTTTGAAATGAATTTAGAGCTGGCTGCTTCAGCAGATGGTGAGAATGAGAGGGCGGTAAAAAGAATTAATAAGAAGGCTGCGGCAATTTTGAGAAGTTTGCTTTTCACATTGTCCACCCCTTTTTTCATAACGCATTTTAGTTGAATGCGTATGTATAAGTTTGGAATGAATAATTTTAGTAATAACTTAAAATATTATTTTGTTCTATTTTATGATTATATTATATCATTTTTAATCAATAAAATATCATTTATTTATCTATATTATAAAAAATATATTTAAAAAGTACTAGTTATTTTCTCGGAGTTTAATTGAACAGAACACACCATGATTGATGGAAAAGGTTGTCATCATGGAAGAAGAAAGAGAATGCCTGCTAAATTTTTTAGTTCAGCGGACTTTTGGATGTTTTTTGTGTGTGAGGTGCGAAGTTGACGTGTTGAGGTGCGAAAACTTGGATGCGAGGTGCTTTCGCCTTTATTCGTCCATGTTTTTTTAAAAAAATAGCCCCTTTCATAAGAAAGGGGCTAAGCTAGTTCGTTTAATCGACTTGCTTTTTACGGAATTTCGCTGTCACTTCATAGACAATCGGTACAATTACCAAAGTCAATAAAGTGGAGCTGACAAGTCCACCGATTACGGTGATGCCAAGTCCTTTGGATATCAATCCACCGCCGTCGCCTTCAGCGCCGATAGCCAGTGGAATCAATGCGCCAATAGTTGCTAGGGCCGTCATCAAGATCGGACGGAGACGTGTGACGCCGCCTTCAAGAAGCGCTTCGCGTGTCGTAAGTCCGGCTTTTTCCATGTGGATAACCCGGTCAATCAAGACAATTGCGTTCGTCACTACGATGCCGATCAGCATCAGGACACCGATCAATGCGTTGACACTCAACGACTCTCCTGTAATCCATAGCGCGACCAATACACCAATAACTGTGAAAGGCAGCGAGAACAAGATTGAGAATGGAGCAAGTGCTCCGCCGAATGTTACGACAAGAACGAAGTAGACAATGGCAATCGCAGCAAGCATTGCTAAGCCAAGCTGGCTGAATGATTCATTGATTTGTTCGGTAACGCCGCCGTGGTCAATTGAAACGCCAGAAGGCAAATCAAGGTCCGCCACTTTTTCATCAATTTCAGTAGTGATGGCAGCTGCGTTGTTTCCGAGCACATCTGCAGTCAATGAAGCGTACATTTGGCCGTCTCTGCGGTTAATGGTATCCGGTGATTTGCCTTCTTCGACTTCCATTACATCGCCGACCGAAACAGTCGTGCCAAGTGCTGTCGGAATTTGCACGTTAGTCACGTCGTCAATTCCTGCATACGTTGTTTCTTCTGTTTCGATATAAACATTAATGTCTTTGTCTTCATTTTTTACGGTAGTTAAGATTGGTGCTTCACCGACATTGCTTAATGCCATGCCGATTTGAGCTGCAGTCAGCCCTTTTTCACTTAGCGCCTGTTGATTTGCGACTAAAGTAAATTGATCGTAAGCTTCAGTCAAACTGGACTCTGTGTTTTCCAATTCATCATGTTCTTCCATGATAGGTTGGATTTGGTCAATAGCGGATTGGATGTCTTCGATATTATCGCCGTAGACGAACAGTTCAAGTCCTGTTGCACCCATGGCGGCAAAGTCGAGGCTGCTCCATTCGCCTGCTTCTGTATTTTCGTTCAACTCTTCGATTAAGTTTGTGCTTTCTTCGCTGAATTCTTCAAAATCAGAATCATATTCAATATAGAACAACGCGGAATTATCTCCGCCGCCGCCCATCGCTGTCAATGGATTTCCACCGCCAAGCGAGTATTGATAAGAAGTGACGCCATCGCGTTCTCCGATTGCGCTTTCTGCATTAAGGGCAATTTCTTCAACGTCTTCACGCGTCTGTCCAGGTTCTGGGCTGTAAGTAGCCATTACCAGTTTCTGTTCCTGCTCAGGCAAGAAACTTACACCGATTACCGGCACTAAGAAAAGACTCGCTGCGAGAAGCACAGCAGCTCCGCCGAATGTGATGATCTTATGGTTCAACGACCATTCCAAGATGCGTTTATAGCCAGCTGCCATTTTCCCAGGCTTGTGTTCTTTAGTAACTGATTTGTTGGCATCCAAGTTTTTTAATTGTTTGCCGTACATCAAGTGGGCCATCATCGGCACGATTGTAACTGCAACGAGCAGAGATGCGGCAAGTGCAAAGACTACTGCCAATGCAAATGGCAAGAACAATTCACCGATCTGTCCGCTGACAAGCGCCAGCGGCAAGAATACGGCGATCGTTACGACAGTAGAAGAGAAAATTGGAAGGAACATTTCGCGTGTTGCTTCACGAATCAATTCTTTGCCGCGCAATTTTTCGCCAGGCAATGCCATGCGGCGGTAAATATTTTCAATGACTACGATCGAGTCGTCAATGACACGTCCGATTGCGACGGTCAAAGCGCCGAGTGTCATAATGTTTAACGTAATATCGAGTTGATTCAGTAGGAAAATCGCCATCAATAAAGATAGAGGAATCGAAATGATCGATATTAATGTTGTTTTAAAGCTGCGCAGGAAGAGCAAGATGATAACAACGGCAAACAAGATGCCGTAAAGGGCTTTGCTCAGCATCGTTTCAACCGATTGTTCAATCGGCTCTCCTTGGTCAAATGTGGTGGCAACGGTTAAGTCAAAGTCTTTTTCCAAATCAGTGATGACGTCTTTTACGCCATTTACAACTTCCACTGTATTGGCTTCCGGAGATTTTACAATCGAAAGGCCGATCGACTCTTCGCCGTTTGTCCGTGAAATGGATTCCGCTTCACTGACAACTTCAATTTCCGCTAAATCACTTAATGCGACAGTTGGGATTGCAGCTGCAGCAGGCACTTCAGCAGCAGGTGTGGAAGGTGCTGCCGGTTGAGATGGTGCCTCAGGCGCAGCTCCCGGTGCTCCTGGAGCTCCAGCGGCATCACCCGAAGGTGCTTGTGCCGATTGAGGGACTGCTGGAATTTGAAGGTTCTTCAAATCTTCAACAGTCGTCACATTGCCATCGATGACCAAGTTTTTCAATTCGCCATCGAAATTCGTCAATCCTAACGGGAAGGTGAGATTCGAACCTTGGATCAATTGTTGGATCGTTTCTTCCGTCAATCCATACTGCGCTAAAGCAGCTTTATCAAAAGTCATCGTCACTTTCTGGACGCGCTGCCCAGAAACTTGCGCCTCGGATAGCCCTTCAATGCCTTCGATAGCTGGAAGGACATGTTCTTCTACGTCTGCAGTCAATTCTTCTAACGAACTGCCAGGCTTACTGACGCTTAATGCAAGAACCGGGAAAGCATCTAAGCTGACGCGTGATACTTGCGGTTCATTTGCAGCTTCCGGAATGGAAATCTGTGATAAAGCATCTTCCAATTCGCGTGTCGCTTCGTCCATATCCACTTCAAAAGCATATTGGACTTGGATCGTGGAAGCATTGGCAAGCGAAGTGGATGTCATCAGTTCGACACCGCTCATGTTTTGAATCCGCTGTTCCATAGGAATTGTAATCTCTTCCATTATTTCATCCGGTGCAGCGCCCGGATACGTCGTGACGACGGTCACGGCAGGAAGGGTAATGCTTGGGATGGATTCTTGTTTCATAGTCAAGCCTGCATAAAGGCCGGCAACAACAACCATGATCGTCAAGATCCAAATAGCGAACTTGTTGTTCAATGAAAAATCAATAATTTTCTTCAATCCATACACTCCTTCAAATGAACTTCTCTAAAGTTGAAAGTTCGGTTGCTAATGATTCTTCTTGTCTTAAATAATCCAGTAGGGCATCGATCAAAAATGACTTGGAATCTTTTTTGCCCATTTCTTCTTTCAGCATGAGAAAAGCAGAGAGATGCTCTTCTCTTTTGGAAGAAGTTTGTTTGATCTGCCCTTCCAATTGGTTGAAAGCTTCTTCCAGTGGAGAAATAGAAGAGGTGAAGTCGGTAAGGACAGGGTTAAGTTTCTCAGAGTGGTTGACGATGGCATCGAGGCTTGAAACGATGAATTCAGCCAGCAGCTCTTTGTCGATAGGCCGGTTCTCAAAAATCAAATAGAAATAATATTCCTTTTTAATCCCTTCAAAGATGGTCACAAGATCGTAGATGAAAGGTTCGGCTCTATTCCCGTAGACTTCAAGCAAACTGTATTTATGTAAGACTAGCTGCGCGATCCGAAGTTCTTGCAGCAGATTTTGCATAAGTTCATTATCATTTGCCGGAAAATCCTTGAAGACCATTAAAAAGAATTCTTTGTTCATAACTGTCCGTTCGATCTCCAATAATAGTTTTTTCTTGAAAAATTCACGGTTAGTCAAGCCAGGCTCAAAGTCGGTGCTATTCAAATCTCTTGTCAAATCTTCGTGATATTGCTTGAGGATTTCTACGAATATACCTTCTTTCGAATCGAAGTGCTTATAGAAAGCCCCTTTTGAGATTCCCGCCGCCTTCGCTATTTCCTGGACAGATGTTTGATGAAATCCTTTGATGGAAAAGAAATGTACAGCATGATTCATCAATTCCTGCCGTTTGTCCATGACAACCCTCCTTAAAACCAGTTGGTCATTTTAAGTAACCCTTCGGTCATACTTTAGGATAAAGCTTGGAAAAAACAGAGTCAATTTATAGGAACTCTTATCCTGTGTCTATTTTGTGTCTGCAAAAGGTGCTGAGTGCCTCTAGCGTTTACATCAAGAAAATAGGGTAAATAGAGAGGAAATAGCAAAAAAGTAGCGGTATTTCATATTCAATAAAAGCGTTTTAAGGAAGGGAAGGTTATAAATGGCATCGTATTTATTATCTGGACCAAGCGTGGAATATAGAATTGAACAGCCGTATGCAGCAATCCCTGTAAAAGCGGCAATGGAGGAGTGGAGTAGGACCACTGCTTTAGTGCCGGAGCTCTTTCAGTGGCTGGAAAACAAAAACTTAATGCCAGCAGGAGCGCCGTTCTATCGGTATTGGTGTCTGGAAGAGGGCAATAATGAATTTGATCTGGAAGTCGGAGTCCCATTAGAAAGGATGGTGATTGGCGATGAGCGGGTAATTGCCAGTTCGATTCCTGAAGGGTCTTACGTTCGAGCCATCCATAAAGGGCATCCAGATAGGCTCCGGGATTCCGTGCTTGAAGTGGAAAAATGGGCGCTAAAGGAAGGTTTGTCTTTTGATAAACGCTTTGAAGGAGATACTGAAATTTGGAACGGGCGCTTCGAACAGTATTTAACGGATCCTGAAACGGAGCCGGATTTAACCAAATGGGAAATCGAAATATCCTTTTTGATTTTGCGTGATGAAATCGCTTAAAAACACTGCATTGGAAGAATGGGAAGATGTTCCCGATCTCCAATGCAGTGTTTTTTAAAGAGATTCGAGTTTGATTTGCCAATTGATTGAAAAGAAAATTGTTCGGAATTTCTTGGAATCGGCTAAGGACAAAAGTTTTGCTTGGCAGTATAGGGCTCTAGAGTTGTTGAGAAGAGCGATATGAAGGCTTTAACGCCATAAATCCGATTTTGCTGCTGGAAAAATCAACAGCTATTCTGGAAATACCCGGGAATACAAAAGGATATCCAGAAGGATTCGAACTTGGAAGAATACGAAGAATTAGCTGTTCAATATGCACCAATGATTACCGCGCTCATTCGAAAACTGCATATATACCGAGATTTTGAAAGCTTTCGCCAGATAGGAAAAATTGCACTTTGGCAAGCGAGTATCCGCTACGACGAATCAAAAGGAAGTTTCACCACATTTGCTTATCGGACCATTCATGGCGCGATGCTTGATCATTTGAAAAAAGAGACGAAATACATTGAACGAAATCTTGTGCAGCAAAATCATGAATTTGACGACGTAGCTGTTTCATCAGAAGAAGATGAATTGCCGGAATGGATAGATGCCCTCTATTTAAAAAATGAAGAAAGAAGACTATTGGAAGAACTTTTCGTTAAAGGAAACAGCTTAACTAGACTTGCAGCTCGGGAAGGGCTCTCGCTAGCTGGCATGAAAAAAAGGAGGGAGCGTGTTTTAAAAAAGCTAAAAGAAAACATCAACCAAGATCAAATCACATTGTCTAGATAAAATGTTCGGCTGTTCATGAAAAATTCCGGAGAAGGTTTTCTCCGGAATTTTTACGATTTTTTACCCGTTAATTGTTCGATAAAAGGAAGGACCGCTTGTTCTTTCATCTTGGCTTCAAACATGATGTCCGCATCTGTCCCTTTTAGAAGCAGCAGCAATTCGTCAAAGTCTTCTTTCGTGACAATATTATGATGGCGCAGGTCTGTAAATCCTTCCTTGCCAGTGCTGATATGGATTTTGGGTGTGCCGAAGCCATCCCAAGTTGCCAAGATTTCGGCGTAATCAACAGGATTCCCGTCGTTATTGCAATTATGGTGATGAATATCAAAGCAAATCGGGACACCGCATAATTTGTTGACGTCCAGGACATCGCGGACAGTAAATGTTTTGTCGTCATTTTCTAAACGGAGCCGCTGTTTTATGCTAGCTGGCAATAAAGCATAGTTTTCAGCGAATCTCATTTTTGCTTGCTCTTTGTCTCCATAGGCACCGCCTGTATGGACAATCAAGTCATTGCCTCCTAACAATGCAATAAGCCGGTCGTGATACACCAAATCCTGGACGGATTTCTCCACCACTTCGGGCTTTGGGGAATTCAGGACCGTGTATTGGCCAGGATGCATCGAAACACGCATCTCATGCGTTTCTGCAATCTCTCTTATTTGAGCGGCAATCGATAGGAAATCAGGATCTTCCCACCAAATCCAATCATTGATGGGGTGGGTGGAAAGCGGAATCATCGAACTTGAAGCGCGGTAGAAATAAATATCATGTTCAAGATTCCATTGGAGAATCTCCAAAGTCGTCTGCATGTTTTTCAATGTTAAGTCTTTAATCTTCGCGATGCCTTCAGCTTCCGCTGTTGCAACACGCAAAGTCCGGAACACGGTTTTCAATTCAGTATTCATACAAGCATAACCCAGTCTCATATTATTCAACTCCTTAAACGCTGTATACCCAGATTTTCTTTCATTTATCGGCTTCAAAAAATTTTAGGGCTTTTGGAGAAAATCCCTTCTACAAGGGTAAGGAATAATAAAGCATCTAAATCGAGGAGGAAAATGGATGAGAGCAGAAATTATTCAAGATGAGCATGGATATACAGCTACATTTGCGCGCATATTGTCGCATGCACCAGAATCTGTGTGGAAAATGCTGGTCGACAACCAAAAGATTAAGCAATGGTTTCCAGAATTATCGATTCAGGAGTTGAAGGAAGGAGGCGCCATTCGATTCGATTTCGGCAATGGATCTTATGAAGAAATGGCCATTTTGCATTATAAAGAAGGAAGCATCCTGGGATTTGAGTGGGGAGAAGACGAAGTCCATTTTGAGGTGCAGCCGTTGGAAGGCAAAACTCAACTCATCTTAATCGAAACGATTCGCCAACTGACGCCACACACCGCAAAAGACCTTGCCGGCTGGCATGTGTGTCTCGATGTAATCCAAGCGCAATTGGATGAGAAGGGAATAGTCCGAGAACAAGAATGGGAAAAAGAACTCCCCGCGTATCAGCGGCTGCTGGATAGCCTTACCGGTTCCTTAGGATAAGAAAACTTAATGCGGGAATGTGTAAGGAGTTGTCCCAAAAGTAATTTGGGACAACTCCTTTTTAAATGCTAGAGATTACTGATCTTGAAATTGAAAACTTGTTCTTCTTTCAATACCCCGTCCTTATAGACGCGTTCTGCAAAGGTAAGGTTATTTTCCACATCCACAGCCACGATGGTTGAAGAGCGGGTTCCGTAGTCAGCGGTTTTAATGAACATCGGTGAGAGCATTTTTTCGAATTCCAAGCCAACGCCTGTATTGGGCAAATCTGTTTCGTCAGCTTGTTCTGCATCCGCCAACAGTTCAAAAATCAGGCCTAAATCAAGCTCTTCGTGTTCTGAGAGATACCGGTCCAATTGATTTTTGCCTTTAATTACTTTCGGCCAGGGAGTATTTAAAAAGTGATTGCTTAGTCCGTGTACGCCGTTATGGATCGCAGAAAGCCTTTTATCGATATTGTTGTAGTAGAAGAGTTCATCCGCTGTGCCAGCAATTAAGTTAAATCCCGTATAGTCTTCGGCAGCTAAAGAATGGATAAAAACTTCGGGCGCTTCGTCAGTTGCTAAAAAATCCCGGACAAGGGCACCTCGTGATAATTTTCCCGCTTCTGGCATAGAAGGATCCCGGAAATTAGTGAGGGCTGCAATTCTACCCGTTTTTGTGACGCCAAGCCACGTGCCCATCTGCAAGAGATCACGGCCAGCCAAAATGTCTGGTTCATCGTTCCAATAATGCGCTTTTTCTGTTGGCCGTTTATAAAACTCATCGCGGTTAGCGGCAATGACCAGTTTGTAGCGCTGGTGAGCATGAAAACTAAAATTGATTAAGCACATCGCCTTCACTCCTTTTGTATTCATTATATAGAAGGAAATAAAATGAAAACAGAAAAGAAGTTTGAAAAATGTGAGATTAAAATGGAAGTAATTGATTAGTGAAAAGTTTTTGGGGAATAGATAAGTAGAAATGTATAAGAAATTTTATTTATTATAGGAAAAATAATCCAATAAATTATTTAAAATTAGTATATAATAACTATTAATAAAGTATATATTTGATTTTTCAAGATGTGTGAAGGCGGTGTTAAAAGATGGAGAACGATAAAAAAACCTTAAGGGAATTGACTGAACCTAACAAAGAACTCGTTCTCATTCTTGACGAAACTGGATCGATTATTCGAAATATCGAAGGATGGAATGAGTTTGGGAAAGAACATGGATTAATCGAGAAATACTGGAAGACTAACGGAAACTTTTTTTCCTTTATCGAGGACTTTGGGAAAGGCGACGAATTAAAGACGCTGCAAAAAGTCATAGATAAAGAACTAAAGGAATATTTAGATATGATACCGGTCATATTAAAAGACAATTCACTGCAATGGTTCTCGATCAAAGCGCGTCCGATGAAAACCTTGAATGAAAATTCAAAGGGAACGGTTATTTCACTGAGGCTGGTAAACCTTCATAGCATCCAGGCCATCACCGCAGAAAATGTGCTCGAAAATATGGCAGAAGGTTTCGCGCTATTGGATGAGAATTACAAAATCCATTACCTGAATGCATATGGCGAAGAAGTATTAAAATGCCCTCGTGAAGAAAATGTCGGAATGAACTGGTGGAATTTATTTCCTGAAGCTGTCGGTTCGAAATTCCAGAAGGAGTTTGACAAAGTGATCCATCAAGGAGCCACTGTTCATTTTGAAGAATATTATGCACCGCTAACGACTTGGTTCCGTCTGAACGCCTATCCATTGGCAAGTGGAGGAATAGCTTTATATTTTCAGAATATCAATGAACGAAAAATAAATGAAGAAAAGCTTTGGGAATATGCATATACCGATTTCTTGACCGGTTTGCCGAATCGCAGAGCAATGTCCGAACTGGCGAATTCCTTAATCCACAGCAGAACAAAGTTCACATTGTTTTTTGTCAATCTCGATAATTTAAAAATTGTGAACGCCATGCATAATTTCAATTCTGGCGATAAAGTTCTTGTTTCTGTTGCTGCGAAATTAAAAGAATTGGCCGATCCGAATTGCAAAGTTGGACGGTTAGACGGGGATGAATTTATAGTGGTTCGCCAGCCGCAAGGCAAAGAGAAACTTGAGGATTTCGCGGAGAAACTGAAAGAGATTTTCATGCATCCTTTTCTGCTGGAAAACCAACAATCCGTCAATATCACAGCCAGTATCGGAATTGCCTGTTTTCCTTATGATTCAAAAAATCTAGGTGAAGTGCTTTCCTTCGCTGAAACGGCGATGTTCGAAGCCAAAAAAACAAAAGAAACAAGTTTCCGATTTTATCGGAAAGAAATGAATTCAGAACGGGAAAGAAAACTTATAATTGAAAAAGGGCTGCTCGAAAATTTGAATGGCCTTGGCTATTATTTCACGCTTCAGCCTCAAATTGATGGAGTTACCGGAAGTATTACGGGGGTTGAAATTCTCTCCAGATGGAATCATCCGGAATTAGGTGAACTGTCGCCTTTGGAATTTATCCAAGTCGCTGAACAGTCTTCGACGATTGTCGCATTGACAACGCATCTATTAAACGAAGTTTTTACCCAATTGAAGGATTGGCAATTGCGTTTTGGGTGGAACTTAAAGACAGCGATTAACATGACGCCGTCATTACTCGCCAATCCGGAATTCTTCAAAGAATTCTTTGCATTGATTGACCGCTACGAAATAAAACCGGAACTGATTGAAATTGAAATTACAGAACAGGCTGAATTGACCTACTCCGACTGTACCTTGGAAAACTTGCAGCTTTGCAAATCAAAAGGCATTTCCATCGCCATAGATGATTTTGGTACAGGTTTTTCGATGATCGCTTATTTGACTCAATTTCCAATCAATAAAATAAAACTCGATAAATTTTTTGTTCAAAAAATAGGAGAAGACAAAAAGTCGGAAGCGGTGCTAACATCACTTATTCATTTAGCCAAAAGCATTGAATGCGAATTGCTCGCTGAAGGCGTGGAACGGGTTGAGGAAGTGGCTTTTTTAAAGAAACACGATTGCATCCATTTTCAAGGTTATTACTTTGATAAACCTTTAACAGTAGAGAATTTTGAAGAGAAGTATCTGCGCAAGCAGTATCAATTTGCGATTGAATGAAGATTAGGGAGGAACAAGGCTGTGGGGGCAACTGAGGAGCTTTTGATCGAACGGGTATTAATGGATAGTACACAAGAGATGGTGTTCATCGTAAAAGTGGATGGCTGCGGGAATTTCTTTTATGAATTTTTTAATCAAGAAGCGATAAAACAAATTGGATTCGATGCAAGTGCCATTGGAAAGAATATGCGTGAAGTGCACTCTTCTGAAATGGGGGAATACTTGGAAAGCCATTATCAACAAGTAGTCGAAAGTGGAGAAAAAATGGAATTCGAAGATGCGTATAAATTGAGTTCCGGTGAAATTCACTTTTACCAAATTGCCTTGACGCCACTTTTAAATGATCAACAGGAATGCACGCATATCTCTGCATTTGTAAAAGACGTGACAAAAGAAAAAAAGCAGAACAGAAAGCCAGTGAAACATGGAGGCATTTAGAAGAAAGCCGTTCAAGATACAGCTCACTTTATGAAAATAATACGGATGCTGTGTTTACTCTCGATTTGGAAGGCCGGATCTTGGAAGGGAACCAAACGGCGTCGAAACTGACTGGATTCATTATCGATGAATTGAAAGAAAACCGTTTTCTGGATTATGTAGCAGCAGATGATCCTGAAAGATTCCGGCTTTACTTGGAACAAGCGCTGTCGACGCCGTTAGAAGATAGCCGCATCCGATTTTTAACAAGCGCCGGCAATGAGGTGAATTGTTTGCTCAAACTCGTCCCAATTATTGTCGGCGGCAATAGAGTAGGGATATATGCCATTTTGAAAGATATGACTGAGCTCGACAAAATGGCCGGAAAGTTTGCTGAAAGTGAAAATCTCTTTCAAATTATCGCGGAAAATGCGCACGATGTTATCGTGTTATTGAATAATAGTGGTCAATTTATGTATATCTCCCCTTCGTGTTTAAATGTGTACGGATCGACTAGAGAAGAAATCGAAGCCCAAGCCCTTCTTTCGCTTATCCATCCAGAAGACAATGAAGAGTTAGACAGAAAACTTACAGAATCGATTTTAACCGGCAAGCTCTGTAAAATGCAATTGCGTGTCCAACATAAGACAAGAGGCTGGGTTTGGTCTGAGCTCTTGGGTACGCCAGTATTCGATAAAGATGGGGAGTTTATTCATAAAGTCTTGATCTTGCGCGATATTTCGAAGCAAAAAGAGTATGAATCCAAACTTGAATTTTTCGCTTACCACGATTCTTTGACCGGATTGCCAAACCGCAGGATGCTCAAAGAAGCCATGTTTAGAAAAATTGAGCAAAATGAAGAATTTGCCGTAATGATATTAGACATCGATGATTTTAAAGTAATTAATGACGAATGGGGCCATGAAGTTGGGGACCAGGTCATCCAGGAATTTGCGCAAAGGTTAACCCGAAACATTGGGGAAGGTGACTTAGCAGCAAGGCTCGGTGGAGATGAGTTTGTCATTCTTTATAAAGGCCCGATTTCTCCTGAAGAGGTTATGGAAAAAGCGGGGCTTATTCGCCAATCTATGGAATTATCCTGGAATGCATGGGACACTGATTTAAAGATTACGACGAGTATTGGAATTCACATTGCTTCTGCAGAGGCTTTCAATCCTTCTGATGTCCTGAAAAATGCAGATCATGCATTATACGAAGCGAAAAACTCCGGAAAAAATAATTTTCAGCTAAACCGTTAAAAGCATAAGCTTTTAGCGGTTTTTTATTTCCGTAATAGCTTTATAATAAGAAAAAAAGATTTGAATAAAAATAAATAAAATAGAATAAAAATTAAAATTCAGTATAAATTGTCTGAAAAAACAGTTAGACTAGTGGAAGGTGGTTTTTTAAAAACCGCGATTACATAGAGAAGGCAGGCGGGAATATGGAGAAAAAAGATCTGTTGACTGTGCTTAAAGACTGGCGGCTGCACGGCGTTGTCTTTATATTAGTATGCATTACGGAAGCTATCGGGCAGTTCAGCATCAGTTTAGGGCCAGGCGTCATTTTGCTATTGCCTATGCTGTATGCATTTTTCATCGGACTAGGGTTGTATTTTACACCCATGATCAATGAAAAGAATTCCAAGAATGCGGAACCGCTGATTGTATTAGGGGTTACGTTGCTGATTGCTAAAATCGGGTTTACGATTGGACCGCAGATTGAAGCGATAATCGCGGCAGGGCCGGCTCTTTTACTTCAGGAACTTGGGAATTTAGGGACGATCTTTTTAGCCTTGCCGTTAGCAGTGTGGCTTGGATTCAAAAGGGAAGCTGTGGGGATGACCCATTCCATAGCACGTGAGCCGAACGTAGGGCTCATTGTCAATAAATTCGGTTTTGAGTCGCCCGAGGGACGCGGTGTTATGGCCATCTATATTTTCGGCACCGTTTTTGGTGCAGCTTTTTTAGGTTTAATATCTGGTTTATTAGCTACAGCTACACCGCTTCATCCTTTATCTTTTGCGATGGCATCCGGTGTAGGAAGCGGGAGTATGATGGCTGCTGCTAGTGGTTCGTTGATCGCTGCATTTCCGGAGATGGAAGATCAAATTGTCGCCTTTGCCGGTGCAAGCAATCTTCTTTCGTTATCTACCGGACTATATGTAAGTATCTTTATCGGCTTGCCGCTGACTGAGAAGCTGTATGAAATCATGACAAGAAGAAAAGATAAAAAAGACCGCTTAAAAGAAGAGGGGGGCAAGCCGAATGCTTAAAACAATTACTGAATGGATACTCGTTTTGGTTGTGTTCGGATTTTCGGCTCTTTTCGGCAACTGGCTTGGTTATGGCGTCCTGCCATGGGAAGCGGTGCCAGGTATGCTTTTGCTTGTAGCTGTCAGCGTGATTGGCTTGGTGCTTGAAAAAATTATCCCTGTAAATATCCCGGCAGTCGGCTATATCGGGTTGATAGCAATCGCCATATCTTTACCTATGTTTCCGGGATCGGCATTATTCGTTGAATGGACCGAGAAAATAAGCATCTTAGCACTAGCAACGCCTATTCTGGCGTACGCTGGAATATCCATCGGTTCAAACTGGGCAGATTTTAAAAAGCTCGGATTCCGAAGTGTAATCGTCGCTTTTGCTGTCTTCCTTGGAACCTTTTTAGGATCTGCATTAATTGCAGAGGTAATTTTAAGATGGCAAGGAATAATTTGACAGAAAATTTTTAGAAATAACCACAATTATACCTTGAATCCCCTAAAACGATTTGATACACTAACTTTATGTTATGTGTGCCTTACCTTGTGCCATCCTGTTTTTAGCAGGATGGCTTTTTCTATTCGTTTTTTATTGCTGGTTTTCAACAGCTTGATATAATGGCAAAAGAGTTCTTAAAATGGAGGCTGCCGCAATGAGAAAAATCAGATTAGGATTTATTTCGCCATATGTGGCGATGGTTCCGCTAATTGAGGAATTAAATAAGGGCAACGATGATTTTGATATCATTGTGCAAGTCGGGAATCTGGAAGCGGGTGTCAATTATGCGCTGGCCATGGAAAAGCAAGGAATCGATATTTTAATTAGCCGTGGCGGTACAGCGAACTTAGTTCGCGAAGCTGTATCTGTACCAGTTATTGATGTCCACATATCGGGTTATGATTTATTGCGTTCAATTATGCTCGCCAACGGCTACTCAGACGAAAAAAAGCTTTAGTCGGTTTTTCGAATATTACTTTAGGGGCAGCTTCTATCGTGAGTCTATTGGATATTGAAATGGAAGTTGTAACGCTTAAAGAAGCGACAGAAGTAGAAGCGGTCTTGCTAAAATTAAAAGAAGAGGGCTACAGGAGTGTTCTTGGAGATGTGGTAACCGTTGAAGCGGCTGGAAAGCTAGGAATGAATGGCTTACTGCTCCAATCGGGGAAAGAATCGATATTGGAATCTTTTCAAGAAGCGAAAAGAATATTTAAGTCGCAAAAAGATAGCCAACAATTACTCCGAGTGATGCGCAACCTTTTGAAGATAAAAAAACAGGATATAGTGATTCTCTCAAAAGATGGACGGGTTCTATTTGAGAATTGGGTTTCATTTAGCGAATCGCCTCTCTCTTCGGCTGCTCTACAGGAAATTCATCAACAAGTTCTAGAGAAAGAAAAGACTATTGTTAAAATGGCTGATAAAAATGGAGTGTTAGTTGAAATACAAGCAGATCGAATGAAAGACCGCGATGGCGATGTGTTTATCTACGCTTTAAAACATCCTGAAAATTATAAAGCGGTTATTCCAGGGATGCATTTGGAGCATATTTCATTACTTCCTTCTCTCGTAACCGAGAGTCCAGTGATGAAAGGCATAAAAAAACTGATTGAAGAGCCTGCCATGGCCAAAGAAGCCCTGTTGCTAGAAGGGGAAATAGGAACTGGAAAAAAAGAAATTGTGCGGTACCTCCATCATTTCCATCAAAAAAGCGGAGCGATTATCCATCTTTCGTTGGAAGAATTTGAAACTTTCCCCCCACGTTTTGACATAGAGGAAGCATCCACACTGTTGATAGAGTTGAAAAGCAAAACTACCGATGATCAGATAGTTTCTGTGCGTTCTGCAGTTTCATGGGCGCAGGGAAAAAACGTTCAGGTTATATTTGCTGGTACAAAAATCAGCAATGAATTCTTAATGGAAACAGGAATATCCGATGCGATGCGGATTATTTTACCTTCCTTAGCTGAAAGAAAAGAAGACGTCCCTTTTTTGGTTCGCCAATTTCTATTGGAATTCCATCAAAGCTTGGGTACACAAGCGATAAAAGTCCGTGAAGATGCAATGGATCAACTCAAGCAAACCGAATGGCCAGGAAATTTGATGGATTTAAAAATGTATGTGAAAAAATTAGCCTTAGTCGAGAAAGATTATGTTATCGAAAAAACGACTTTGCTAAGTATCCCTTTTCATTCCGCGTGTTCTTCAAAAGAACCGAAAATTTCCTATGGAAACCAGAGCTTAAAAGAAATTGAACAGCAAATTATTGAACAGGTTCTTAAAGAAGAAGACTTCAATCAAACTAAAACTGCTCAACGTTTAGGAATAAACCGGGCAACTTTATGGCGCAAACTCAATAAATGAGTTTGTGTTTTTTTATCTAAAGTGTTGCATTTTTAAACTATTTTATGAAATAAGAAAGATATTATATAAATACTGTTGCTTTATTATACAATTCTTTTTATAGTTACAAATGAAAGCGATTACTCATGAAAAATTCGCATAGTTTTATATTTATAGAAAAGAGGGGTATAGGATGAAGATTAAAGCGACACTTGAACGTATTCCAGGGGGTATGATGGTTGTTCCATTGTTGTTGGCGGCTATAATCAACACATTGGCACCAGATTTATTACGTATTGGCGGTTTCACGCAGGCTCTTTTTGTTGATAGCGCAAATGCATTGATTGCACTTTTCTTGCTTTGTACAGGTGCACAAATAAATGTTAAAACGTTTGGCGTTTCGTTGGCAAAAGGAGCCACATTGCTGACAACTAAATGGGTGGTCGGCGCAATTTTTGGGTTGATTGCCTATATGCTGGCTGGTGATAATGGATTGTGGCTAGGTATTGCACCAATTGCAGTCATTGCTGCAATGACGAATAGCAATGGCGGTCTTTTCGTTGCTTTAGTTGGCCAATATGGAAACAAAGAGGATCGGGCTGCCTATTCATTACTAGCATTGAATGACGGGCCATTCTTAACGATGGTAGCATTGACAATCTTTGGCGCTATGGGCTTTGTAGATGGCCTATTTTCTCCGATTTCTTTTATCGCTGTATTATTGCCGATTGTGATTGGGATGATCATCGGAAATTTGGATGAAGATATGCGTTCTTTCTTAGATCAGGGCAGTTCTATGCTAATTCCGTTCTTTGCTTTCGCTTTGGGGATGGGCATTAACTTTAAAGCGATTATTGAAGGGGGACTTGGAGGAATTGCACTCGGTTTAATGACGGTATTTATAACGGGTACTGCAGGTTATTTTGTATTTAAAGCATTAAAATGGAATCCGATTGTCGGGGCAGCGGAAGGATCGACAGCCGGAAATGCTGTAGCAACACCTGCCGCCATTGCAGCAGCAAGCACCGGGTTTGCTTCAGTTGTGGATATTGCCACTGTACAAGTAGCGGCATCGACTGTAACAACAGCGATTCTATTGCCGCTTTATGTTGCATTTTTAGTGAAGAGACTCGAAAAAAAAGGCTATTTGTTTGATAATGGAGATTTGATAAAAAAAGAAGTTTAAAGGAGTGGCGGAATTTGGCAACTCAGATTGGCATCATTGCAGATGATTTTACAGGAGCTAATGATTCGGGGGTTAGGCTCGCTCAAAAAGGACTTAAATCCCGAGTCGTCTTGGCAAATGTTGAAAACGAAATTGCTAGGCCGAATAACGAGATTGATGTCTGGATTGTAGATACGAATAGCCGGGCAATGGAAGAGAACGAGGCTTATGAAACGGTTGTAAAAGAGATTAACCAGCTTAAAGCCCGTGGAGTCAGCCAGTTTTATAAAAAAGTGGATTCGACTCTAAGAGGATCTGTTTCTGCAGAACTCAAAGCCATGCAAGATGCCGCGGAAGTGGATGTCATACTTATTGCACCCGCCTTTCCTAGCATGGGAAGAACGGTGGAAAATGGTATTTTATATGTAAACGGCGTACCTGTAGCCGATACAGAGTTTGGACGAGACCCTAAAACGCCAGTTCGGCATAGTTACATTCCCGATTTAGTAGCTCGTGAAAACGTTGATATTGCTGTGTTGAAAACAGAACAGCTGCATGGAGATCATCCTGAGAAATGGGTGCTTGATCAAGTAGCGAAAGGTGTTCAATGGATCGTTTGTGATGTTAAGGAAGAAGCTGATTTCGCTTTACTGGCAAATATTGAAAAAAACCTAAATTTGAACCTGGGCTGGGCTGGATCAGCTGGTATGATTAATCATCTATACGGAGAGTTTGGAGATGAAAGCCAATTCACCGCGTTCTTGAGGTGCCAATCGAAAAAGTTCTTGTTATATCGGGGAGCTTATCCGCTCAAACTCGAGAGCAAATAGAAATTTTAAAAAAGCGATCGCGCACTAAAATGATCGAGATAGATCCAATCATGCTGCTTGAAAATTCTCAAGAGCCAGTTGCCATGCTTGAATCATTGAAACGTGAAGATGGGTGGGACAGTGCAGTTATTTACGTTGGCGCTTACCAACAGAATCGCGATAAAGTAAAAGAGTGGGCAACCATCCATGGCCATTCTGCAAATCAAACGGCTAAAGGAATTTCAAAAGGATTGGGCCATCTTGTACAAGAAGCTATGGGTTTGTCAGCATTTAATGCTCTCGTAATGACGGGCGGAGACACTGCCAAAGACATTTGCAATGTATTGGGGATTTACGATCTGGAATTGCGTTTTGAAGTAGAGGCTGGATTACCTCTTGGCCGGGTGAGCAGAAATGGAAAAGAACTGATTGTCGTTACAAAAGCGGGAGGGTTCGGAGTTGCCGAATCATTATCGAACACAGTGAATTATCTGAAGGGAGCAGGATTAGATGCAGACAACTAAACCGGTTATAGGCATTACGATGGGGGATGCAGCTGGAGTAGGGCCAGAAATTATCTTGAAGAGTTTCGAGCATGACATCGTATTCGAAACAAGCCATTCATTCGTTATTGGAGATGCCGACATTTTAGAACGTGCTAAACAATATACAGGCAGTACTAAAATCATAAACCGCATATCGCATCCTTCTGAAGCTAAATTTGAAAAAGATACGATTGATTGCTTAGACTTAAAGTTATTGCCAATTGATCTGCCAATTGGAGAAGTATCAGCCGCAGCGGGAGATGCGGCATTTCAATATTTGTCAAAAGCTATCAACTTAGCAAATGACAAGGAAATTGACGCAATATGTACAGCTCCGCTAAATAAAGAAGCATTGCAAAAAGGCGGTCATCGCTATCCTGGCCATACGGAAATTTTAGCAGAATTGACCGGAACGAAAGACTATTCGATGATGCTTTCTGCGCCAAATTTAAAAGTAATTCATGTGACTACTCATGTAGGCATTGTTGATGCGATTAAAATGATAAATCCGGAACGTGTGCTTCATGTTATTCAATTGGCTCATGAAACGTTGACGAAAGCAGGAATTGAAAACCCGAAAATTGCAGTCTGTGGAATTAATCCACATGCAGGGGAAAATGGATTATTCGGTTATGGCGAAGAGGAAGAGAAGGTGATACCGGCAGTAGAAAAAGCAATAGCCCAAGGCATCAACGTTCAAGGGCCATTGCCGGCTGACACTTTGTTTTTCCGCACGGTGCGAGGCGATTTTGATATAGTGGTTGCGATGTACCATGACCAGGGGCATGCGCCTGTCAAAGTTCTCGGTTTGGAAGCAGGAGTGAATATTACTGTAGGTTTGCCGATTATCCGTACAAGTGTTGATCACGGCACAGCTTTTGATATTGCTGGCACTGGAATTGCCGATGAAAAGAGTTTAGTAGAAGCTCTGCGACAAGCGGTGGAGCTTGCTCCGAAAAAGTAACCAAGGTGATCTTATAACAAATGGCAAGGTTGAATAAAGCTAACCCACAATAAACCAATTATAAGCAAGGCTCTGCGAACAGCAGAAGCCTTGCTTATTTTTATTCCATCTCTAGATGTTCTTTTAAAAGATTTTGTACTTCCGTAAGTTCTCCGTCATCCATTCGGTAATACCAAATGCCATTCATTATTTCTCCGCTGCCTCTTTCAAAATTGAGCTGTTCAATGGAGTTGATGGCTGAACGGTAATTGCTTTGAACATCCATCATCTCTGAAAAGCTCATATTGGTTTTAACGTTGTCTCCTAGAGCATCCATGATTTTGGAATAATTGAAAAGGGTATTGGCGGAAGCGGTTTTTGCTAAAACACTTTTCAAAACTTGCTTTTGGCGATTCTGCCTTCCAAAATCACCATCAGGATCTTCTTTTCTCATTCGAACAAAGTCTAAGGCATCTTCGCCGCTCAGTAAAATTTCACCTTCGCTAAATCCATCGAAAGCAAATTCATTGTTGACGGTGATTCCGTCAAGAGCATCAATAATGTCTTTAAAACCTTCCATATTGATTTGCATCACATAGTCGATGGGAATATCCAATAACTGTTCTACCGTTTCCAAAGACATTTCGGCACCACCGAAAGCGAATGCATGATTAATTTTATCGTATCTGCCCATATCCGCTATTTCGGTATAAGTGTCTCTTGGAATACTGACCATTTTAATCGACTGGGCAGAGGGGTTAACCGTAAGAACCACAATCGTGTCCGATCTCCCTTTATCATTTTCCCGCTCATCAACCCCCAGCAGCAAGATGGACAGCGGTTCTTTCTCTTCTAATACAATCTTTTCAGGCCGCTTAGCTGATACTTGGCGGGTTAAAGGTTCGTGAATTTCGTCTAAGGTACTTGTAGCTTTTGGAAACAAAGCCATCAGGCCAAGGGATATTACAAGGACGAAAGAAGCGAGAGCAATCAAAAGCCACTTTGTGTATCTTTTCTTTTTAGGCTTTACAGGATAATTAGCCATTTGCATTCTCCTTTTAGGAAATTTCTAAGAAAAGGAATGAGAGACATTTGAACCACTAAGGTTCTTTTTTATAGGGTAAACCGATTTCTTAATTAGGTCAATAGTTTTATTTGAATTTTCCGAAAAATTAATATACTTTTTTAATGATAAAAATGGTATGATTTTTGTACGAATAAACCTACACTCGGTCCATAAAATGGAATATTGGTGATTCTATAATTTCTGAATATTTTATTAATTAAACTAGAATGATTTAGATATTACCGGTCTGGCGGATTTCGGATAGGAGGAAAAGGGATGATAAGCGCGACAGTCATGGTAATCCAAGAGGAAAAGTGGGTACGGGAGTTGATCCATACGTTTTTAAAGGAGAAAGGATATAAAGTCATAGAGGTAAACGAAGGTTCTGAAGTCATTGAACTTCTTAAAATAAGAGAACCGGATTTGATTTTATTGGATGCGGAAATGCCAGGCATCAATAGCTTGGAAGTCTGTGCAAAAATTCGTTCCCGTTCAAGGCTGCCTATCCTTTTCATCAGTTATCGGAAAGAGTTGTCTTTCAAAATTCAAAGCCTAGATGCAGGCGGAGATGATTTCATTACAAAGCCTTTTGATTTCAACGAGCTGGAAGCAAGAATCCGAGCTGTTTTAAGAAGAACGGGATGGACGCAGGAAACGGTCGATTTAACAGTACTTCGTTACGGGGATTTACATATTCATGCAGATGCAAGGCAAGTGTATATAGGTGGCAACCCTATTCACTTAAATCACAAAGAGTTTCAGCTGCTCTTATTGCTGGCCCAACAACCGAATCGGGTTTGGACAGCTGAACAGCTATATAACCAAATATGGGGCTATTATTCCGCTGGCGAACTTCAAACGGTAAAGGTCCATATTAGCAACCTGAGAAGAAAAGTCGAAAAAGATCCTGCTAATCCAATTTATATCCGCACCATTCGAGGGTTCGGCTATAAATTCGCCCATAACATGAATTGAAGCTTCAATGACATTCAAGCAAACGATGTTTGCCAAGAGGAACTGCTCGTTTAAGAAAGGCGAGCGGAAATCTTGCAGTACGGAGGAGTTGGCACCCGATGGGGATTCAAAAGAAAACGAAGCGGGCAAGCGGGAGTAAGCCGATTGAAATACCAAAAACGAATTCGCTTGCTGCTGAGCAATATAGAAGCATACGCACAAACTTGAATTTTACGATGCCGCATTCGAATGTAAGAACCATTCTATTCACTTCCGCTGAGAATGGGGAAGGGAAGACCACAACTGCTTTGAATATAGCCATTGTCTACGCAGAATCGGGCAAAAAAGTTCTATTGGTGGATGGGAATATGCGCAGGCCCTCAGTCCATCATTTTTTCGGTATTGCAAGCCGCAATGGTTTTTCGAGCTTGCTTCTGAAAAAAGGCGAACTTCTGGATACGGTTAAGCGAACTGGCATTGTCGGCTTGGAAGTACTTCCATGTGGCCATGTCCCGTCCAATCCTGCAGAACTTTTAGGAACTGCCGCTTTGGAACAATTAATGACGGAAATGAAAAAATATTACGATGTCATCATTTTCGATTCGCCGTCTATTTTGACCATTGCAGATTCGAAGATTTTAGCCAACAAATGCGATGGCACCGTTTTGGTAGTGAGCAGCGGGAAAACCGATAAAAAAAGAATCGTGAAAGCAAAAGAGGCATTAATCTCCTCAAAAGCCACTATTTTAGGTGTTATCTTAAACAATCATGAATTGGAGAATAACCAATATTATGAGGACTACCATCAGTAGCAAAGGAGGAAGTGCATTGCAAAATTTCTTATCGATTATCTATAATCATTTGCCGATATACTTCCAAAATCTTTATATAAGCGTTGAAAACAAAAAGGTGAAAGAAGAGCGATATGGGGATACTTATGCGGCCTTGATGCGCGAACTTATGTCCAAAACAAATGTTGAACGTGGAGAAGAAGCCCGGTGGAATGAATTTCGCAGACTGCTGGAGCATTCAATCGGGCAGAGCCCATTCTATCGGAAGATTTATCAAGGGATTGAGTTAAAGGCGATTCAGGGAATCGGTGATTTGCCGAAACTTCCCTTACTGGACAGAGAAGCCATTCAACAGCATATTCATCAGATGCATGCAGTAGAGGGCGCGGCTGCTGCCGTTGCCCACGAAATTGACCGAGAAGGGGTTCCGCTGAAGTTTCTGCTCACAAAAGAAGATATTCAAAAGCGCAATGCGTTTATGGATTTTTACAAACAGCAGGATGGTGGAGCCTCCAGGGCAATGAAACAAGCGATTTTTACTTCCAGAAAGATTGTTCCAAAAGCTCAGCAAAAGAAAGCCTATTGGCGGGATAACCGTCCGGAAAATATTCGGTTATATTCGAACTATCATTGCACACAAGAGAATGCCGAATTGTATATACGAAACCTGAATGAATTTCAACCTGCCTTTATCACTGGAACTTCTCCGATCTTATATAAGCTTGCCATTTTTTTGAACGAAACAAAGGAGAAACTGGCATTCTCGCCGCAAGCAATCTTTCTGCAAGGTGGGTTGATGGAACCGGCTCAGCAAATAGAAATCGAAAAAGCTTTTACCTGTCCCGTGCGCACTTATTTTGTCCCTTCTTACGAATTTCCGATCATGTCCGAATGCTCAACAGGAAAGTTTCACATCCACCCAAGAGCCGGTATCATTGAATTGGCTGAAGACGGGGAAATGATTGTCACCAATTTTATGAGCTACGGAACGCCGATCATCCGTTGTAAAACTGGGGTATATGCTGAGCTGAATAATGGGGCTGCAAATTGTACATGTGGATCGTCTCAGCCCATCATTGAATGCCGCAAAGAATCCGATTCAAGCTGTTTAACCATAGCGGATAATATAAAAGTGCAATTGCCTCAGTTGGATGAAACCGACATTGCGTTTTCCGAAAGTGTAAAGAAAATGCAATTTGTCCAGCATAAAAAGGAAGAGATTGAAGTGTTTGTGGAAGCCGGGGAAACCTATACAAATGAACTCTCCAAAACGATTCATCAAAACTTGCAGTCTGCATTCAGCCAGGATATGAAATTTAATATCCGGGTGGTTGAAGAAATGCCTAAAAATATGGACGAAGATTTTCAGCTCATCATTAATAAACTGGCTAATTAAAGTATGATTTCAAAGGTGGGACAGGAAGAAATTCCTGTTCTTTTTTCATGGTGTGCTTCAGAAGCCTGTTCGTTCCCCGAAATGCTTTGGAAATGTTACGATAGAAAAAGACTAGTTAGAGATGAGGAGCAGAAGTATTATGGTTGAAAATGGTAAGAAAGCATCTATTCTCCGCCTGATTCCAGGTTTAGTGCTTTGTTTTATTGTCATGATGGCAGGAATCATCGGTGCGGATTGGATTGGCATCGGATTGCAGGCTGCGGGAATTTTACCGGAAGGCGGTGCTAGCCCGATATCAGGCATTTTTGTAGCCATCGTTCTCGGAATCCTGATCCGCAATCTTATCGGTTTGCCGGATGCATTTGCTAAAGGAATCAGTTTTGCCCTTAAATATGCATTGCGTGCGGGAATTATTTTGCTTGGTTTGCGTCTGAGCATGACCGAAGCTTTAAAATTAGGGGCATGGGGATTGCCGCTCATTGTGGCATGTATTTCCGTAGGACTTTTTGTCACATTATTTTTTACAGCAAAAATGAATCAATCCAAGCGATTAGGGACTTTAATCGCTACAGGCACCGGGATTTGCGGCGTTACAGCCATTATGGCGACAGCACCCGTCATTAAAGCGAAGGAAAATGAGATTTCTTATGCAGTCGCCAATATCACGATTTTCGGTTTGCTTGGCATGCTTTTTTATCCGTACTTGGCCAATGCTTTTTTCGCGGATGAGCCGATAAAAGCCGGGTTATTCCTTGGAACGGCTATCCATGACACTGCGCAAGTCACAGGTGCAGCCTTAATATACGATCAATTATATAATTCATCAACAGTGGTAGATGTTGCAACCATCACCAAACTGACCCGCAATGTTTTTATCATTGCAGTCATCCCGTTTGTTTCGTTCTTGTTCTACCGGAACAACAAAGAAAATGGACAGGCAGCCCAATTGCCGAAATGGTATAAATTATTCCCATTGTTTATTTTAGGATTTTTATTCTTGTCATTGTTGCGGACAATCGGTGATTCTACAATGGCTTCTTCCGGCTCGGCTTTTGGAATATGGGATCCGGGTACTTGGGAAAGTTTCTATAGTTTTTGGAGTTCGTTCGGTTCTACTTACATGCTCGGCCTAGCGATGGCAGCAGTAGGGCTTGGTACGAATTTGAAAGTATTTAAAGGAATGGGCATTAAGCCATTCTATATCGGATTTATCGCAGCCATTTCCGTCGGGATGGTCAGTTTACTGCTGATATCGTTATTTGGCGGATTGATTTCCGTGTAAATAATACAAAGGAGCCAGTGGCAAGTGCCACTGGCTTTTTCTATGGAGGAAAAGCTTACTCCGATTGAGAATCTAGGGGTAAACGTTTTTTGAAGAAGGGCTAAGGGTATGGAATCACAAAGGACATAAGGAGAGTGGATGAAATGGAAGTTGTAGCGAAAAGGGATTTGTTAAAAGACCGGTATGGCAATTATTATTTCGTTTCGTATGCTGGCAAAGATTCATTGACGCTTATAAATGCAGCCTTGTATTATGCCTTTAAGGAAATTATGAGTGAAGAACTTGTGGAAAGAGTAAAAGCGCAATACCCCAATGACGTCGCTTGCGGAAAATATTTTGCCGATCTTGTAAAGACGCATATTGATAAAATCGAAAAAGGTGAAGTTCCCGGAAACATTTACGATATTGAGGAAGTAAAAGGCAAATTCGATTTGCATATGAAACCGATTTACGATGAATCGTTTCATTTATGAAAATCTTAACATGAAGCTAAAAAGCTCCTAATGGGGCTTTTTTGTTTGTGATCCAAAATACCGAAAAGAAAGCGTTTTCAATTTTTAAACTCTCAGTCAAAAGTCCGAATATTACGAAAAAGACTTTCAATTTCCAGAAATCACTCTATAATGAACCATTATGTGTTAAAGGAGATGAAGCGATGTCGAATCTGAGAAATGACTCTTTGCAATTGCATCTGCAGCATAAAGGGAAGTTGGAAGTACGGTCGAAAGTGGCGGTGGAAAATGGACGCGATCTAAGTCTTGCGTATTCTCCTGGAGTGGCCGAACCGTGCAAGGAAATAGCGCAGGAGCCCGCCAAAGTCTACGATTACACGATGAAAGGCAATACAGTAGCCGTTGTCACAGATGGAACCGCTGTACTTGGACTCGGAAATATTGGTCCTGAAGCTGCCTTGCCTGTCATGGAAGGAAAAGCCGTACTTTTTAAAGAGTTTGCTGGAGTGGATGCTTTTCCAATTTGCCTTGGATCGACAGATGCCGAAACCATTATCCAGACCGTGAAATTATTGGAACCTGGATTTGGCGGTGTGAATTTAGAGGATATCTCTGCACCGACTTGCTTTATCGTAGAACAGCGTTTAAAAGAAGAAATGAATATACCTGTATTCCATGATGATCAGCATGGAACCGCCATTGTCACTTTAGCCGGCTTGATTAACGCGCTAAAGCTGATAGGAAAAGGGATTGCAGGGACGAAAATCATCGTTAACGGGGCAGGTGCTGCGGGAATTGCTGTGGTTAAGCTTCTTTGTAAATTCGGCTTTAACGACGTAATCATGTGCGATACAAAAGGTGCGATTTTCAAAGGCCGAACTTATGGTATGAATCCGTTTAAAGAAGAAGTTGCAGAGATAACCAACTTCGAGCGCAACGAAGGTTTGCTCCACGAGGTCGTTATCGGCGCGGATGTTTTTATCGGTGTTTCTGCAGAAGGTGCATTAACTGAAGAAATGGTGAGAACCATGGCGGAAGGCCCCATTATTTTTGCGATGGCAAATCCGAATCCTGAAATCTTGCCGCATGAGGCTAAGCGTGCAGGAGCCAAAGTAATTGGTACAGGACGGTCGGATTTTCCAAACCAAGTGAATAATGTATTAGCTTTCCCAGGCATATTCAGAGGGGCGTTAGACGTGCAAGCCAGTGAAATCAATGATGCGATGAAAATTGCAGCAGTTGAAGCCATTGCCGATTTGATTGAAGAAGATGAACTCCACGAGGATTATGTCATTCCAACTCCTTTTGATCTGCGCGTGGCTACAGCAGTTGCTAAAGCGGTAGCTGCTGCGGCAATCGAAACAGGCGTTGCCAACTATGCTGCTTGCCTAAATCAAGTTAATGAAAACAAAGATGATTTAACTGCAGCTATTGTCAGAGAATAACAATATATAGAAGAAAGCCGTTCATCTTTTGTAAAGGTGAACGGCTTTTTAGGTTGTGTAGAAGCATGAGAAAACTTGATGTCTGTCCGGGTTCGTATCTTGCTTTATTTAGTTAATACAGGTTGTGGGCTAGCTTCGCGTACTTTTTTTAATGCTTGTTCGAGATCTTCGAGCAAGTCATCAGCATATTCCAAACCAACGGACAATCGCAGTAAACCGTCGGTGATTCCTCGCTGCTCACGCTGTTCTTTTGGCATAGATGCATGAGACATGGTCGCTGGGTAGGAAAGAATTGTTTCAACTGCCCCGAGCGATACTGCGAAAACCGGAATTTGCAAGCTGTCGACGAAAATTTTGGCTGCGGCTTTATCGGCGAGGCGCAGGGACAGAACTGCACCTGCTCCACGTGCTTGGCGTTCATGTATCGGATTTCCCGGATGGAAACGGAAACCGGGGTAATATACTTCTTCTACTACGGGATGGCTATGCAAATAATCGGCAATAATTCGAGCTGATGCGGACGACTGTTTCATACGGGCACCAAGTGTTTTAATGCCTTGGATAAGTGAATAAGAATCTTGCGCCCCTAAAATCGAACCGAATGTGTTTTGGATAAAAGCGAGCCGGCTGCCGAGCTCTTCGTCTTTTGTCACAGCGAGTCCGGCAATGATGTCACTATGGCCGGAAAGGAATTTTGTAGCGCTATGCAAGACGATGTCTGCTCCAAGGTCAAGTGGGTTTTGATAAAGAGGCGTCATGAATGTATTATCGACAAAAGTTAAACAATCGTTCGCTTTTGCAAGTTTAGCTGCGATTTCAATATCTGTGATGTTCATCACCGGGTTAGAAGGCGTTTCAATATAGATGACTTTTGTATTTTCGCGGATGGCAGCGGCCATCTCACTGAGATCGGTCATATTGACGAATGTGTAGTCGATATTGAATTTATTCAGCACTTCTGTGACGAAACGATAAGTTCCGCCGTAGACATCTTCAGAAACGAGAACATGGTCTCCGGCAGATAAAAGCATGAAAGCAGAGGAGATCGCAGCCATGCCGGAAGAAAAGGCAAATCCACGGGTGCCGTTTTCGAGTTTCGCAATCGTTTCCTCTAATTTTTGACGCGTTGGATTGCCTGAACGGCTGTAGTCGAATGGTCCGAACTCATCGATATTGGGCTGATGATAAGTGGAGGACAAGTAAATAGGGACGTTGACTGCCCCTGTTTCTTTGTCTACGCCAGTTGAATGGATAAAACGAGTCTCTAAATGATTTGCCATCATGAAAACCTCCTATTAGTTGTAGAGAACGGTTCTGGTTAATGCATAGAAAAACGGGGCTTTCTTCAGCAAGAAGAAAGCCCCGTTTTATAGGGAACGCGTTCTTCTCATCTTTAAGGCATATGCCTTTTGGAATTAGCACCGTGGCCTTCGTCAGGCTGGTTGCTGAGACATCAAAGGGCCAAATCCCTCCGTCTCTCTTGATAAGAAATAAATAATATGAAGTTATGGATGTTGCGATGTCTTCAAGCTTAAACCATCTCACCAGAAACTGCAAGAGAAATTGTGAAAATATTCTTTTAAATGGAAAAAACGTTTTAAGATTTAAACGCTTTATAGGCAAATGGGCGATTTCTTTTAATTCGAAAGACGAAAGGTTATAATGGATATTAACACTTTATTTCAAAGGGGTAATCTGATGTATATTGTGACATCCACTGTTGTGGTGCCTGAAGAGAAGACTCAGGACCTCATTGATATTTATCGCAAACGTTCAAGACGAGTAGATAAAGCTCCTGGATTCCATTCTTTCCGGCTGATCCAGAATACAAAGAAACGCAATGAATTGACTGTCCACTTGGAATGGCATTCAAAAGAGGCCTACATGGAATGGGTAAGAAGCAATGAGTTCAAGGAAATCCATGATCTCGAAAAGCATTATCCGGACAAAGCGCTTGCCGGCATAGTGCCAAAAGTCCATCAGTATGAGGTGGTGGCAGAATGAAGCAAGATTTAAAGAAGCAAATTGCCAAAAGCATCGCGATTCAAATATATGAAGCATATCCAACCCTATGGGATCGTTTTGGAGAACGCGGATTTGACCATACCGAAAAAGACAATATGCATCATCTCGACCATTTGGAGACGGCGTATGGTTTGAACGATAGACAGGTGTTTCTTGAATATACATTATGGCTGGAAAAGGTATTAACGAGCCGAAATGTCGAGTCAGACTTGATCATAGATAATTTTGAAAGACTCATTGGATTATTGGATGCAGAAGTTGAACTGAAAGAAAGAGAATTTATGCAACAATGCCTTCAAGAGGCGATCGATTTGTTGAAAGGCAGCAATTTGAAGAAGGGAGGTTGATCAGATGATCCAACCAACCGAATTAGCCGAACTTTTTTTACAAGGCAACGACCGGGAAGCGCTGGTGCAAGTTCAGCAATTTCTCGACAGCCATAACCGGAAAAAACTTTTTGATCAGCTATTAACACCTGCCATGTACCATATCGGTGAGTTATGGGAAACGAATACCATTTCAGTGGCAGATGAACATCTTGCTACGGCGATTTGCGATTTTGTCGTTTCGATAATTGATAAGCGGGGAGAAGAAACGCATTCTTCAAAACGAAAAGTCATGGTATTAGGGCCTGAGGGTGAAGAACATTATATCGGATTGAAGATGGTCTCAAGCCTTTTCCGTGAAAACGACTGGGTTGTCCATTATTTAGGGCCGAATATGCCGCTTGACCATGCTATAGAAGCGGCCAATCGCTGGCAGCCAGACACCATCGCTTTATCAGCGGCGCTTGTCTATCGTCTGCCAACTTTAAAAGCTTATATCAAAAGTTTCAAAGAGCTGGCGCATGCTCCTGCAATCATCGTCGGTGGCCGAGCGGCTGCATTTGAAAGCAGCCGCATCCTGATTGATGAAGGCGCCATTTTAGTGAAGGACCTCGAGCAACTGGAACACTGGATTAAAACGGGAGAGGAGCCGGATGATGAATACAGAATATCAATATGATGCATTGCCGCTCCCGGCTTTTCGGTTAAACGAAAAGCTCTCCGTGGTCAATTGTTCCGACGAAGCTCGGCGTTTGTTTGGCGAGATTTCGTCATTCTTAGAAATCGTGGATGAAGCGAGTGCAAACAAAGCAAAGAAGATGCTTGCTTCTGGAACGGTGGTCGAAAAATTTGAACTGAATGTGATCGCCCAGCCAAGCAATCTGATTTTGGCAGATGTTTTTGCAAAATGGGACAGCCAATTTAGCTTATCTGTAATACTTGTGCCTAAAGACGGTAAAATGGAGAGAGTCATCCAGCAGCTTGGCCAGCTCCGTTCCCGTCTAAATGAAACCGATTATGATTTATTTTTGGAAAAAGAACGGACTGCGGACTTGTTGCAGCAAGTCCAAGAGTTATCCGCTCCTTGCATCCAATTGGATAGGGACCGGCTCTTAATACCGTTATTTGGGGAATTATCCAGAGAAAAAGTGGAAGCAGTCAGTTCCCGCTTGTTGGAAAATATTTATCAAGTAGATGCGGAAATGGTCATTCTGGACTTTACTGCAATGACTAAAATTACAAGTCAGGGATTGACCAGCTTAGAATCTCTTTTGCAGACAATCTCCGTGATGGGAACAGAAAGCATTATTTGCGGAGTGAAACCGATTCATGCTAAAAAGCTTCATCATCTTCAATCGCTATTGTCCGTAAAGTTTATTTCTTCTTTGCAGGAAGTAATTGCTTTGCGCCCAGAAACCAGCAAAAGCTGACTCGAAAAATCCCGAGTCGGCTTTTTTATGTGGCAGAAATTAGCGTGGGGATATGGGGGGACCTAAGCTTGTCGCGGCTGTCAAGGCGGCTCCGCTTTTCTGATTGTCCAGACTCCGGCAGCTAGCCGCTCGAGGTCGCTTCAGCCTTATCAGCAATGGCAAAACCCGCCATTACCGCTAAGGCTTCCAGCGCTTGTCGCGGCTGGCGAGCTGCCTGCGCTTTTCGTTGTCCAGTTTCCAGCGCCCAGCCCCTCGGGGTCTTAAGTCAGCCCACTGCGGAAATCAGGATTTCCTGTGTGTTCTGCCTTAAGCCTGTCGGGGCTAGATGGGCGCTTGCGCTTTTCTCGTCTGAGCTGATTGCATGCCTTTATTTGGCAAAATCGCTACAATATTAGTGACAAGGAGTGAAGATCAGATGAATCAAAAGAAATTTGAAAATGTTCCCTTATCCGTTTTGGATTTAGCGCCGATCAATGAAGGCAGCGAAACGGCTGAGTCTTTTGCAAATAGTGTAGAACTTGCCCAGCATGTAGAGAAATGGGGCTTTAACCGTTACTGGCTTGCTGAGCATCACAATATGCCAGGAATCGGCAGTTCTGCGACTTCTTTATTAATTGGCCATATTGCAGGCCATACGAATACGATCCGAGTGGGGTCAGGTGGGGTTATGCTGCCTAACCATGCACCGCTCGTCATTGCTGAACAGTTTGGAACGCTCGAGACGATTTATCCAGGACGGATCGATCTTGGATTGGGACGGGCGCCAGGGAGCGACCAGGCAACGGCTTATGCGCTCCGCCGAAATTTGCAGAGCAATGTGGATGAATTTCCGCAGTCTGTCGCTGAACTGCAGAATTATTTTTCCGATAACCCGGTTGGCCGCGTCAAGGCTTATCCAGGAATCGGCTTGAATATTCCTTTATGGCTATTGGGCTCAAGCGGCTATAGCGCCCAGCTTGCAGCAGTGAAAGGATTGCCTTTTTCGTTTGCCAGCCATTTTGCACCGGACTTTACGATGCAAGCCATGCAATTGTACCATCAGAATTTCAAACCATCGAAAGACTTGCAAGAGCCTTATGCAATGGTTGGGGTCAATGTGATCGCAGCCGATACTCAAGAACGGGCTGAGTGGTTAGCGACTTCAAGCCAAGCGCAAATGTTTGCTTTGATGCGCGGAATGCCAACAACTTTCATGCCGCCAATCGATAATTTGGAAGAGGAATGGACGGACCGTGAAATTGCGATTTTCCGTGAGAAATTGGATTCGGAATCGATGATTGTCGGGACACCGGATGTGGTTCGTGAAAAACTGCGCAGTTTCATCAATAAAACAAGAGCGAACGAAGTAATCATCAATTCGCAGATTTTCCACCAGAAAGATCGTCTGCGTTCTTATGAAATCATTGCCGAATTAATGGAATGAGCAAAAAATGACCCTGAGAAAGCATGGCTTTCTCGGGGCCTTATTTTGTTCTAAGATAAAATTTTAGTGAAGCTCTTCCGCCTTCTTGGCGTCTCGCTTCACTTCTTCAGGTGCATCATCCTCAATAGCCGCAAAATCCGGTCCGCCTTCGCCAATCATATTCAAAGCCGCATAATAATCTTCATCCAAGAGACGGGTAATTTCTTTTTGGTCCACTCGAGCGCGTTCCATGATGAAATAGCCTCCTTATGAATAAAATCGTTAGCTGAAGGATGAATTATTCTCTCTCTGTTAATTATACTGATTATTCTGTTTTATTGGAAGCGAATGAACTCGGATTTGCGTGTTAACGAGCAGAAAATCGTTTTGAAATACCGGCAATTAGAAATAAGGAGAAAAAGAGCAGGACCGCTACGATTATTCCGAGAGGCATGGCACTCAATTTGCTTTTAATAAAATTTGGCACGGTTGTTGCAGGGAGAAGCATGTGTTGCGGACGCTTCTCATTTTTATATAGATGCACAACCGTATTTCCTGAAAGAGCGGGTTTTAAGACACCTGCCTCTTTTTTTAGCCAAATTTCGATTTCGTCCGATTTAGCAATGTCCATCCGGGCTCCGCCTTCCATCTCGAGCCAAGACGGAATAAACGTATAATGCACTTCCACAGAGGAACTGGCATCTGCCTCTTCAAGGCCCTTAACGATCGAGGTGATCTGTAAAACCATCTTCCGTTCCTGATATGGGAAATTCGAGTCATCGATTTGTTCGAGCATCTCGTCTTCAATAACGGTGCCAATCAGATGGACTGGCGCTGCTTGTTTAATCGCTTTCACTTCATTTGGATCGGGTGCTGCGAGTGCAATTGCAGGAAAAGCGGCGAGCATGAAGAAAACGATTGTCCATATTTTGGCCATGAGATCCTCCCGTATTTTTAGAGTTAGACGCTTGAAGAGGACGATTGTTACAAAAAAAATCCGCAAAAGCGAAACTGCTTTTACGGATCCTAATCATTTACCTGAATTGATGTCAGCGTTCAGCATCATCGATTCAAAAAAGAGGGAAGGGGATTTTTCATTCCATTCTGCTGAAACCGTATCTGCTGTCCGATTTTCGTTTAAATCATAGGCAAGCTCTGTGCGAAGATCGTCTGTTTGTTCGACTTTAACCAATGGTCCAGCAGGCGTCAGCCAATTCAGTTGCTGTTGCCGGTTTTCAGCGGCAAATTGAACCCATTCGTCTTCCGTTTCTTCGGATTCGAAAAATGGAGTTTGGGCCAACATAAACCACGTTTGCACTTGGTGTTTTGGCGGGAGCCAGAAGCTTTTTAGCAAACTGCCTTCCTCTATAGTGAGATCAGGAATTTCGTGGCGCAGTTCCTGGACTTTATTGCCGTTTCCTAGAGGGATTTGGCGCGATACGTATAAGTTCCCTTGCAATATCTCATTCTCAGAAAAAGAGATTGTGCCAAAAGGGTTGCGTCGGGTCATTGCCGTATACCGGATCCTCATCGCGTGGCACCGGTTCGTCATTCCATGATTTCACTTTAGCTTCCTTTAAACCGTCTGTATTCAATGAAAGCGCATAAGGCATCCAACTGGTATTATCGATTTCTTCAAAAATGATTTTCACGCCATTTTCCAAAGTCCGCTCGACAAGGGTATAAGTACCAATCGGAAGCCCAAGCAACGTGATTTCATGTTCAGAAATAAGATCTTCATCTTCTTGTATAGGTTTTGCATCTGCTAGGGTGAAAAACGTCGGCTTTTCCACCATTAATTTCATTTCTCCTAGCGAGTAGACTTCTGTTTCGTTTTTCAGGAACATCATGCCGGTAAATAGGATCAGCGCCATGAAAAAGAAAACAGCTATTGAGAGTATAATCTTTCGAATCAACATTTCCACCTCTATTATTTCAAACTGCTTTGATTATATCATGAGGGCAGGTAAATAAACGGAGGAGATATGAGCATCGGATGAACAAGTGCTGGTTCATAAGGAAGTTGTGCGTAAATAGAAAAAAGCGCCGCTTTAGGCGCTTTTTTTATAAAACTTTCTCCAAAAAATCTCTCGCACGTTCTGTTTTCGGGCTGTTGAAAAATTCAATTGGCTGGCCGTCTTCCACCAATACGCCGTGGTCGAGGAAGATGACACGGTCTGCTACTTCGCGGGCAAAGCCCATTTCGTGCGTGACGACGGCCATTGTCATGCCGGATTTTGCTAAGTCCTTCATGACTTCGAGCACTTCTTTCACCATTTCGGGATCGAGAGCTGAAGTCGGTTCATCGAAAAGCATGAGTTCCGGTTCCATTGCTAAAGCCCGTGCAATGGCAACACGTTGTTTTTGCCCACCAGACAAGCTGCTTGGATAGGCTTTTTCTTTATCCGACAAGCCGACGCGTTTTAGCAATGTCCGCGCCTTTTCTTCAGCCAACGCTTTTTTCTCGCCTTTGACTTTCATCGGGGCATACGTCAAATTCTCCAAAACCGTCAGATGAGGGAAGAGGTGGAAATGCTGGAACACCATGCCAATTTGCTGGCGAATTTTCTGGATGTCTTTTTTGGGACCGGACAAGTCCTGTCCATTTACGATAACTGAGCCCGAAGTGGGTGTCTCCAACAAATTCAAGCATCTCAGGAAAGTTGATTTTCCTGAGCCGGAAGGGCCGATGATCGAGACCACTTCGCCTTTTTTGATTTCGGTGGAAATATCCTTCAGGACTTCGTTGTTTCCAAACTTTTTATACAGCTTTTCTACTTTAATCACTTAGTTTCAACCTCCGTTCGAACAATCTTCCAAGAACCGTCAATCCCATGACCAGACACCAGTAGATCAAACCGACGAACAATAGCGGTTCGAAGTTGCGGAATAGGTCGGAGCCGACGACTTGTGCGCGGCGCATCAAATCAAGATAACCGATGGTTGAAACGATGGCTGATTCTTTCGTTAGAGTGATAAATTCATTCATCAAAGCAGGAAGGATGTTTTTCAATGCCTGCGGCAAAATAATGTCTTTCATCATTGCGCGATAAGGGATGCCTAGAGCTTGTGCCGCTTCCATCTGCCCTTTATCCACAGCTTGTATGCCAGCCCGGATGATTTCTGAAATGTAGGCGGAAGAGTTTAATCCGAATGCCAGGATCGCAGAAAGGAAAGGCGAGATGTCATAGCCGGTTAGTTGCGGGATAGAATAATAAATAATCATCAATTGCAAAATCAGGGGAGTGCCGCGGAAAATCGATGTATAGGCATCAGCGAACCAACGCAGGGGTTTGATGCTGCCGATTTTGAATAAAGCTAAAATCGTCCCGAGAATTGCTCCTAAAATGATGGCAAAGAATACGAATTTCAACGTCACCCAAATCCCTTCCAACATGAAAGGGATATACGGGACGATTTGCGAAAAGTCTAAGTTCATTGTATCCAACTCTTTTCTCTCAGGAAGATTACTCTTGGATCTCCCATTTCTCTTTTAGTTCATCAATCTTGCCGCTTTCTTCCATTTCAGCAAGGACAGCATTCACATCTTCCACAAGATCGCCGCCTTTCGGGAAAGCAACGGCCATTCCAGGGGAAGCGGTTGTCGGATCATCAAATGCATCCAGGTCTTGGGCTTCGATATAGCCTTTCGCCACGGCTTTATCCATATAAGCTGCATCGATGCGGCCGGACAAAATCTCTTGGATCAAAGCTCCGGAATCATCCAATGCTTTCAGCTCGAAATTGATGCCTTCGTCTTCGATGATGCTATTCGCACCTTCTTCTTGAATTGTACCGAGCTGTACACCCACGACTTTTCCTTCGAGATCTTCAAGGCTTTTCACATCCGACCCTTTAGGGGTCAAGAACATCTCGCCGGAATGATTGTATTCTGTAGAAAAGTCGACGTTCTCTTTACGCTGTTCGGTCGCGGACATACCGGCGATAACCATATCCACACGGTCGTTTTGAAGAGCACCGATCAAGCCGTCAAATTTCATATCCGTAATTTCGAGTTTATAGCCGAGTTCATCTGCAATATGGTTGGCCAAATCAATATCAAATCCCACAATTTCCCCATCAACGTTGCGGGATTCAAAAGGGGGAATTCTGCTGAAGTACCCATTTTCAACACTTTTGTTTCATCCGAAGCTTCCGAGCTTCCTGAAGTTGAGTCATCATTTCCGCAAGCCCCAAGCATTAATGCAGCAGATGCAGCTAAAGCCAATAAAACATTTTTCTTTTTCATATGTAATTCCTCCAAGTTTTCGAATATTTATTCAACTAAATGAATTTTAACAAACTAAATGCAAATAATAAAGGGTTTTTTATTCGATTTAATGAATAAAAATGTATTTTAACTTTTCTGTATTTTCAGCTATAATAAAAGGGAGAGGTGTGAAGAGGATGAAAAAACTATTGTTGACCGGTTTTGAACCGTTCTCGGACTATACTGTCAATCCGACGATGAAAATAGTGGAAGAGTTAGACGGAGAAAAAATTGCTGGCTATGAGATTATCGGAAAGGTGATGCCGGTAGATTTTAATAAGTCAGGCAACCAATTCTTATCTTACATAGAAGAAGCCAAGCCAGACGCAGTGGTGTCGTTGGGATTAGCAGCGGGGCGCTTTAAGATCACACCCGAGCGTATCGCGATCAATTTTAAAGACGGGGCAGCAGACAACGAAGGGCATAAGCCGGTGGATGAAGCGATTGAGCTTGATGGAGAGCCTGCTTATTTATCAACGCTGCCTATCCGAAAAATGGTTGATCGCTTGATTCAAAATGGCTTGCCTGCAGATGTTTCAAATACAGCAGGTGCATATCTATGCAACAATATTATGTATGAAGGTCTTCATCTAGCTGCAATCCAACAGCTGAACATGCCGACTGGATTTATCCACATTCCCGCTTCCCATGAACTGGGGATAGAGCACGGCAATATTCCAAGTTGGCCGCACAGCGACCTAGTAAAAGGCATTCGCCTTTGCATTGAAGTGATGGGAGAAAAGTAAAAAAAGCGGTCCGCCGGTAATTCGGCGGATCGCTTTTTTTTAGATAATTTCCCAGTTTCGCTGTTCTGCCACAGTACGGAGGCGTGCTTCTGGTTGAACGGCTACAGGATGGCCGACAAGTTCCAGAACGGGCAGGTCGGAATGGCTGTCCCCATAGGCGAAGCTATTTGCCCAGTCGATTTCTTTTCCGGCCAATACTTCATGGATCTTCTTGGTTTTCATCGCCCCTTGTATGTGGTTGATCTTAGCTTGATGATCCAAGATGCTATTGGTATAAGGGATTTCCGTACCGATAATGGCCTGGATCGGCAAGTTATCGGTAACTGAATGAAGCAAAGGAGTGAAGGCGCCAGAAACGAGCATCACATAATCTCCCTTTTCGACATGATTTTTTAGCCGCTCAACAACTTTTGGGTTAAAATCATGCTGCATTTTGTCTGCAATCTCTGTGAAATAGGATTCCATTTCCGGTTTAGTAAAACTCTTAAGCGCAGTTAGGTAAGCTTGTACAGACCGTTCACGCATTTTTTGGACAGAGACAAGTTTTAATTTTGAACCGATATAGGGCGGCATAATCGCACGGTAGAACTGGCGATACCTGCTGCTGTGGGTCGGATGGTTTTTTAAATGGTCCATCATCAATTGAAAAGTTTCTTTTGAATACAGGGTTCCGTCAAAATCGAATATTGCTACACGCATGGAAATCACTCCGGTCGTTGTAAATTTCTTGTAATAACATCATAACGGAAACGAGTGGAGTCTTCTACTTGTTTATCCAATGTATTAAAGGAACCTAAACATGCTAATTTTATGATAAGATGGAGGGAGGCAAGAGTGGCACTTTCACTTTGCAATTTCTTCCGGAGGTAGTGGATTTGAAAAAAGAAATTAAATCGATATATTACATACGGGTGTTTGCAATGATGATGGTTGTTCTGGTCCATGTGACGGCGCCATATAGCCATCTGTTTTCACCGAATACGATTCAACATATGTCCTATCATTTTCTAAACAATATCGTGCGTGTAGAAGCCGGTCTGTTCATCATGCTCGTGGGAATTGTGTTTTTCTATAATTACCGGAACCGCGAATGGACCCCGAAAGTCCTTCTCGATTATTTCCGTAAACGGGTTGTATACATATTAATTCCATATGTTGTCTGGTGCATCATCTATGAAGCAGATGCAATCCACTACAACCATAAAGTGTTCGATCTCGCTGGCATTATAGACAATATTATTGACGGCGGCAGTAAATACCAGCTTCATTTTATTTCGCTGGTGGTTCAATTCTATTTGATTTTCCCGATTCTAATGTTCATTGTGCAAAAGTCAGCTTTCCTGAGAAAATATTTATGGCTCGTCGGCATTGTCATTGAATTCGTCTATTATTTTGCAAATCTCAAATATCAGTTAATCACGGGTCCGTTCTTTATGTCCACAATGGCGGCATTTTTGCTTGGCGCTTGGATCGGGCTTCATTATGAGGAATTGACCGCGAAAGTCACCAAAACCAAAACTGCTTGGCTCTTTTTGGCATTCCTTTCAATGGCGATCCCCTATGTGCTGATCCGCTATCAAAATGCGTTTAATACACGGGTGCCGATTCCAGAGGAATTATATAAATTGATCGGCATCGGTTTCCTGGTCGTGGGTGGAATTTTCTTCTTCTATCTATCAGAGCGCTTTGTCATGTCATTCGCGGAAAGCACCACGTTGAAAATCAAAAATATCGCCTATTATTCTTTCGGTTTCTATTTGATGCATCCTTACGTTATCACGCAAGTGAATATCTATTTTCCGATCAAGGATGGCTGGTATTCTTGGCATTTCATGATATTCTTCCAATACTTCTTGGTAGCCGTGATTTGTTATTTCGTCATTTGGTGGTTCCACCGCTTTATTCCTTTTGCAAGTTTTGTTTTCGGGAAGCTTCCAAAAAATGCACCTTTGTTCTGGCAAGTGAAAAAGCCTGCTTCAGCGGATGTTTACCCCGTTTCCAGTGAAGGGTATAGAAAGGAAACGTAACGAGTTTGACAGGAGGTCATCGCATGACGGAAAAACGGATCACGGTAGGATATGTTGAGTTGACAGAAGATGAATCACAAGAGCTTTATGAGCAAGTGAGCAAAGATAAAAAAATAGATGGCTATGAGGGTCTGCAAAGCTTGATGGAGGATTTCGATTCACGCATCATTGAACCGGAGTCTAAGCCATTGGCAGATGTACTGGATGCTGAAGAGGCGCCAGCTGAAGAAAAACCTCAAGGCATCCGTTTCATTGAAATTTTTAATAAACTAGAAGAAGATTCGCGTTACCGCATTCAATCGTCCAATCAAGATTGATGGATGGAACCGCTCCAGCAACTGCGCTGGAGCGGTTCTTTTTTGTCTGTAAGCAATAAAAAAGAAGGCTCCTCCATATGTGGAAGAGGCCTTCAACCGGTTATTCGTCTTTGCTTGCGATGCAGCGTTCGCATTCATAGATGATGGATTCACGTTGTTCTTTGATTTCGCAGCCGCATTCCCGGCATTCTTTCTTAGAGCGTGTTTCGTATGTTTTTGTCGTTTTCATAGGGATCTCCTCCAGTATGTTAGTTTAGTTTTTCATACCCTGGCAATGTCAAAAATTCGGCAAAATCATTTTGTAACGTCAGCTCTGTAAATAATTCGCGGGCTTCTGCGAAATGCCCTGAAAGATAAATGGCATCTCCGACAGTTTCTTTAATTGTATTGGCTTCTTCTTCGATGATTTCATGGAACAACTCAATCGTGATGTCCCGTCCATCTTCCAACATTCCATTTGGGTGGCGGATCCACTGCCACACTTGGGAACGGGAAATTTCGGCTGTGGCTGCATCTTCCATCAAATGATTGATGGGGGCAGCTCCGTTGCCGGATAGCCATGAAGCAATGTATTGGATGCCGACGGAGATATTGGCACGCAATCCGTCTTCCGTAATGTTGCCGGTAGGCACTTCCACCAAATCTTCTGCGCTCACCTGAACATCTTCCCGCTTCCGGTGAATCTGGTTGGGCGAAGGCATTAAGTCGTCAAATTGCTCCATTGCGACAGCGACCATTCCTGGATGGGCGACCCATGTGCCGTCATGGCCATCTGCCGCTTCCCCGCCGCTTGTCTTCCGCCACTTTTCGAAATGCCGCTTCGTTCGCTTCCGGATTTCCTTTGATTGGAATCTGTGCTGCCATGCCGCCAAGTGCCGGTGCATTCCGCCTGTGGCAAGTCTGGATGCATAATTGGGTATAGGCTCGCATAAACGGCACCGTCATCGTGACTTGTGCCCGGTCAGGGAAAAGGTATTCCGGACGGTTCCGCATGCGCTTGATAACACTGAAAATATAATCCCAACGGCCGCAATTGAGTCCAGCTGAATGGTCGCGCAGTTCATAAAGAATTTCGTCCATTTCAAAAGCTGCTAGAATGGTCTCGATCAGCACCGTCGCACGAATGGTTCCTTGCGGGATTCCGAGTTCGTCTTGTGCAAAAACGAAAACATCATTCCAAAGCCTTGCCTCCAAATGGCTCTCCATTTTCGGAAGATAGAAATAAGGACCCGTGTCCCGGTCAATCAACTCTTTTGCGTTGTGGAAGAAGTAAAGGCCGAAATCGACTAAGCTGCCTGAAGCAGCACGGCCATCTATCTCGATGTTCTTCTCGGACAAGTGCCAGCCGCGTGGCCGGACCATCAAGACGGCCGTGTCTTCTTGCAGAGAATATTTCTTTCCAGTGCCGGGCGCTTCAAAAGAGATTGTCCGCCTCACCGCATCACGCAAATTGATCTGCCCGTCGATGACATTGAACCAATTCGGTGCGGTCGCATCTTCTAAATCAGCCATGAACATCTTCGCGCCTGAATTCAATGCATTGATCAGCATTTTCCTGTTGGTCGGACCGGTGATTTCCACGCGCCGGTCTTTCATATCGTCCGGCAACGGAGCAATTGTCCAGTCGCCTTCGCGGATATGCTTCGTTTCCGGAAGAAAATCCAGCGGTTTTCCACGATTAATTTCTTGTTGGCGGTCTTGGCGCTGTTCAAGCAAACTGCGGCGCCTCCCATCAAAATGCACATGCAGTTTTTCAATAAATACCAATGCTTCAGGCGTTAAAATCGTTTCCATTTCGGGTGTCACAGTATTTTTAATGGAGACATTCGATTTCGTGATCAATCAAATCATCCTTTCATTTCACCGATTGGAATTGAGCCGTTTCAGTCGAACCTTTCATGGCAGTGGTCGAGCTTGTGCCGCCAGAAATGATTTGTGAAACTTCATCGAAGTAGCCGGTTCCAACTTCACGCTGATGTCGAGTGGCTGTATAGCCTTTTGCTTCACTCGCAAATTCAGCTTGCTGCAATTTCGAGTAAGCGGCCATGCCGTTGTCTTTATAATCATGTGCAAGCTCGAACATGCTATGGTTCAAAGCATGGAAGCCGGCCAACGTGACGAACTGGAATTTATAGCCCATCTTCCCAAGTTCCACTTGGTATTTCGCTATGGTTTCTTCATCGAGCTTCGCTTTCCAGTTGAAGGAAGGCGAGCAGTTGTAAGCGAGCAATTTGCCAGGGAATTTCGCATGGATTGCATCGGCGAACTGTTTTGCCTCTTCCAAGTTCGGATGCGAAGTTTCGCACCAAACTAAATCAGCGTATGGAGCATAAGCAAGGCCGCGTGCAATGGCTTGATCGATTCCAGCTTTCGTCCGGTAGAATCCTTCCGGTGTGCGTTCACCTGTGATGAACGGATGGTCTAATGGATCGATATCGCTGGTAATCAAATCAGCGGCATCTGCGTCAGTCCGTGCGATTAATACAGTTGGTACACCGAGCACGTCAGATGCTAAGCGGGCAGAAACCAAATTGCGCACAGCATTTTGCGTCGGCTGCAAAACTTTCCCGCCTAAATGGCCGCATTTCTTTTCTGAAGCCAATTGGTCTTCAAAGTGGACGCCAGCTGCACCGGCTTCAATCATCGCTTTCATTAATTCGAATACATTCAACGGGCCGCCGAAGCCTGCTTCTGCATCTGCAACAATCGGTGCGAACCAGTCGAATCCTTCATTGCCTTCGACATGATCGATTTGGTCGGCGCGCTGCAATGCCTGGTTGATCTTTTTGACAACCGTCGGTACCGAGTCGACCGGATATAAACTTTGGTCTGGATACATTTGTCCAGCTGAGTTGGCATCCGCGGCCACTTGCCAACCGCTCAAATAGATTGCTTCCAGTCCGGCTTTGACTTGCTGGACGGCTTGGTTGCCGGTCAATGCGCCTAACGCGTTGACGAAATCTTTTTCATGGATCGAGCGGAACAAACGCTCAGCTCCTTTTTTAGCTAAAGTATATTCAATTTGAATGGATCCACGAAGTTTAACGACATCTTCTGCGGAGTAAGGGCGTTCAATTCCATTCCATCTGCTGTCCTGCTCCCAGCTCTTTTTCAATTCTTCTGCTTGTTGTTGTTTGCTGACCATTTAACCATCCCTTTCGAATAAAAAATTTTAATTTCACTGTATTAATACAGTTTGTTTTGATGTATATTACTATATAACAGAATAGTTTGACTGTCTTGAATATTGGATAAAACGAGTTATTCGCGGATGGAAGAAAGGATTTCACGACAAAGACATTTGAAAGGGGAATCGCTGCATGGATAAGTTGGCATTGGAACAAGTGGGCTTCATTATGGGGGATTGGATTCCGAAAGAGGCTTCGATTGCGATTGCGGTAGAGGGGCAGTATGTCTATTACAAAGCAGGGAAACGGGATCTCCATATCGGTTTAGGCGACAAAGTTTTACCGGGGAGTGTAGCTGCCCGTACATATATGGAAGGAAAGCGAATCGAAATGCTTGTTGAAGAATCAATACTTGGAGCCGCTTATTTCGGTGTCGGCTACCCGATTGAAGCGGCTGGAAAAGCAGGTGTTCTAGTGATCATCTTGCCGCCTGACCACATGCTCCAGCCAACACAGCCCGTGCATTTTTTAACTGGAAAAGTGGAAGAAACATGGCGTCCAGTTCCGATCAATCGAATTTCACATATCGAAAGCAGCCAAAAGAAAACGTGGTTTTATGCAGAAGAGGAAACCTATTGTTCAATCCATACTTTAAAGTATTTGAAAGATCGCCTTCCGGATCTATTCCTGCCTATCCACCGTTCCTATATCGTCAATATTTCATTCATTAAAGAAATTTCACGGGATTTTAGCTCCAATTATTTAATGACAATGAAAGACGGTTCGATTTTGCCGATCAGCCAAAACTATGTAAGCACGGTAAGGGAGCGACTCGGTTTTTAAAACGTTCTCCGTTTTAAGCAAGCGTTACTGGGGAAGAGAGGGGGTAAGAAGACAAAGGAGTGAAACAGATGCCAGAGGAACAATTTGTACATTTTGAAGATGACGGATCCATCCCGAATAACCCGAGGCTCCCGGTAGTCATTTATCCAAGCGCATTTAAAGAAAATCCGGAAGAAATCGAAGCGGTATTCAACCGCAATGATTGGACGAATAGCTGGACAGACGGTGTGTTCGATTATCACCATTACCACAGCAATACACACGAAGTACTGGGTGTGCGTTCAGGATCGGCAAAAATCCAGCTTGGCGGAGAACAAGGAAAGCCTTTTGACGTCCAAACAGGCGATGTGGTCGTTTTGCCAGCAGGAACGGGCCATAAATTGCTTGAAAGCACAGAAGATTTCCAAGTGGTCGGAGCTTATCCAGACGGACTCAAGCCCAATAAAAAATTGGGTGAACAAGATGAACGGCCGGAAGTACTCGAAGATATTTTAGACGCCCCTTTGCCCAAATACGATCCGGTGCACGGAGAAGACGGCCCATTGCTAACGAATTGGTCATAAGAAAAGCGGAAAGAGCCATGGAGCTTCGAAAGGCATAAGGCGGACCGCAAGGAGGCTGTTGCCGCCGCAGTGGGCTGACTTATGCCCCGAGAAGCTGGCTCTTGCAGCTGGACAATAAGAAAAGCGGAGGCAGCTTGTCAGCCGCGACAAGCGCTGGAAGCCTTAGCGGAAATAGCCGTGTAGCTTCGACAAGCTGGCCAATTAGTCGAAAAATGAAAGCCCCCTGACATTAGAAAGTCAGGGGGCTTTAAATATTTTATAACGCATAAGACGGAACAAAGAACTCGTTATACAATTCCTTCAAGATTTTCTGTTCGTCTTTCTGAAGGACGCCGAACACCAAACTGACTTCAGAAGAGCCTTGGTTGATCATTTCGATATTAGCGCCGGTCCTAGAGATGGCTTCTGTAGCGCGGGCAGCGAGCCCGGTTGTATATTTCATGCCTTCACCCACTAGCACCACCATGGAGAAATTGCTGTTCAAATGGACGTCATCGGCGTTCAATTCATTTTTTACCCGGCTGACAATGCGGAATTCTTTTTCAGGAGTCAATTGGTGGCTCCGAATGATAACAGATAAATTGTCTATGCCCGATGGAATATGTTCATAAGAAACGTTTTCGTCTTCAAGAATTTGCAGCAGCTTCCGGCCAAAGCCGACTTCCCGGTTCATCAAATACTTACTGACATATAAAGTGGAGAAGCCGCTGTCTGCTGAGATGCCGGTAACGGGACGCTTGGAATAATCCCTTTCTGCAACAATCATCGTGCCTTGTGCATTCGGATTATTCGTATTTTTGATGCAGACGGGTACAGAAGCTTTAAATGCCGGCATTAATGCTTCATCGTGGAGGACAGCAAAGCCTGCATAAGACAATTCACGCATTTCACGGTAAGTCATCACTTCAATTTCCGCCGGGTTTTCTACGATCCGTGGATTCGCGGCGAAAACACAATCCACATCCGTAAAGTTTTCGTAAAGTTCCGCTTGGATAGCTGCGGATAAGATGGAACCGGTAATATCGGAACCGCCGCGGTCAAATGTCCGCAGCTCTCCGTTTTGAGTGAAGCCGAAAAATCCGGGGAAAACGGATATGGAGTTTTTCTCGCGCAAAGTCGATAAGTTGTCATTTGAAATCGGCAACGCCTGCACGCGGCGGGCGCTGCCGTGACGATGAGTCCCGCTTCTTTTGGATTGATGTATTCAGCTTGCAACCCGATGGAAGTTAAATAAGCTGCAACGAGCTTAGCGGAGTTGTCTTCGCCGCTCGCTTTGAATTGATCGAAGAATAGAGAAGGGTTTTCTTGGCTGAATGACAAACGGCCGGCAAGGTCAGCAGCTATGATAGCTGTAATTTCACTATCCAGCTCTAAATCGACAGCAATTTGAGTATAGCGGTCCACCACTTTTTGAAGAGCCGGCGCTGTATCTTGTCCAGCTAATGCAGCCTCGGCTAAATCAATTAAAAGGTCGGTTACTTTTGTATCGCCTTCGAATCGTTTGCCGGGAGCTGATACAACGATGACTTTTCGGGATGGATCTTCACGGATGATTGAGGCTACTTTTTTTAATTGCTGAGCATTTGCGACGGATGTTCCACCGAATTTACATACCTTCATCTTATCAAGTCCAATCTGTTAATAGTGAATTTAGGGTTGTGTTAAATTTTATATAATACTATAATGTCTTTATGTAGAAAACAACTGTATTTTCACAGTGTACACACCTTGGGAGGAATCGTCAATGAAAAATGAAATTTCAATCGGCTTGCTCGGACTGGGAACTGTCGGGACCGGTGTAGCTAAAATTCTGCAGCAGCATCAGCAGGACCTTCACCACAAACTTGGCGTACCTGTCACGATAAAAAAGGTGCTAGTCCGAAACCATAATAAGGAAAGATTAACAAGTTTAAATCCAGAAGTCTTCACGACCAATATTCAGGAAATTTTGAATGATCCTTCCCTTGATATCATTGTAGAAGTGATGGGCGGCATTGATGGTGCAAAGAAAGCAATCGAAGAAGCGCTAAAGTCAGGCAAGCAAGTCGTGACAGCCAATAAAGACGTGATGGCTGAATATGGACATGAATTATTAAAACTTGCAGATGCTGAGAAATGCGATCTGTTTTATGAAGCAAGTGTCGCAGGCGGCATCCCGATAATCCGGACATTGGAAGACGGATTAGCTTCTGACCGGATATCGAGTTTAATGGGGATTGTCAATGGGACGACGAATTTCATCTTAACGAAAATGAAAAAGGAAAATATGAGTTATGAAGATGCGCTAGCCGAAGCTACCCGGCTTGGATATGCAGAAGCAGATCCATCCTCAGACGTAGACGGTTTGGATGCAGCCCGGAAAATGGTCATTCTTTCTTCTTTGGCTTACTCGACGGAAGTCCATTTGGATGATGTACTCGTAAGAGGCATGAAAGAAATCAAAGATGGAGACCTCGAAATGGCTGGGAAATTCGGCTATACCATGAAAATGGTCGGATCATCCAAAAAAGATGAAGAAGGCATCGAAGTTTCTGTGGAACCTATTTTCTTAGCGAATTCCCATCCATTGGCTTCTGTCAATAATGAGTTCAATGCAGTATACATATATGGCGATGCAGTGGGAGAAACGATGCTGTATGGCCCGGGGGCAGGTTCGCTGCCAACAGCCACTTCAGTGGTTTCGGATATCATTGCTGCTTGCCGCAATCTGTTACTGGAAGTGAACGGCAAACGCGTCCATTCAGCACAGCACGAACGCGTCATCAAACCGGAAACGAGCCGGTATTCAAAGTATTTCCACCGTCTGCTAGTGAAGGACGAAGTGGGCGTTCTGTCGAAATTGACTTCTATCTATAGTAAAAACAATGCAAGCCTCCAGTCGGTCATACAAAATCCGGCAGCAAACGAAGGCCAAGCAGAACTGATTTTATTGACCCATCAAATTTCACGCCAGCAGCATTTGGACGTACTCAAAGATTTAGAAGGGACGGCAAGCGTCATCAGCCATTACCGTATTGAAGGGGAGGAAACAGCATGAGATGGCCAGGATTGATCGAACAATATAAAGAGTGGCTGCCAGTAAGCGATGCGACGCCGGCATTGACATTGCAAGAAGGAAATACGCCGTTGGTGCATTTGGAGAAATTATCAGAAGAATGGGGCATCAACCTATACGTGAAATTGGAAGGGGCCAATCCTACAGGGTCCTTTAAAGACCGGGGAATGGTCATGGCAGTAGCAAAGGCGAAAGAAGAAGGGAAAACGGTGCTTGTCTGTGCTTCTACTGGAAACACTTCCGCTTCGGCAGCGGCTTACGGTGCAAGAGCGGGCATGCGCACGATTGTCGTTATTCCAGAAGGGCGTATTGCACTTGGTAAATTGGCTCAAGCTAAAATGTACGGGGCAGAAATCCTTGAAATTAAAGGCAATTTTGATGAAGCATTGCAGATGGTCCGGGAAGTCGGCCAGGAAGCCGGTATTGCACTTGTCAATTCAGTAAATCCGTATCGCTTGGAAGGGCAGAAAACGATCGCCTTTGAAGTCATCGACCAATTAGGGCAAGTTCCGGATCTTTTCGCACTTCCTGTTGGAAATGCAGGGAATATCTCTGCCGCGTGGAAAGGCTTTAGCGAATATGCCGAGAAAACAGGCGAAAAGCGCCCGGTATTATTAGGTGTTCAAGCCGCAGGGGCAGCACCGATCGTCAATAATCACGTTGTTGAAAACCCGGAAACCGTGGCAACAGCTATCCGCATCGGCAATCCTGCCAGCTGGCAGCTTGCACTTAATGCGCTCGACGAATCGAATGGCACTATACTCGCCGCCACAGATGAAGAGATTTTAAAAGCCTACCAACTTCTAGCTTCAACAGAAGGCGTCTTCGCAGAACCTGCTTCGTGTGCGTCCATTGCTGGATTGAAGAAACAAGTCGAAAGCGGCATGATTGAAAAAGGCTCGACTGTCGTAGCGGTTTTGACTGGCAATGGCTTAAAAGATCCCGAAACGGCCATTTCAGTAAATGAACACAAGGCACAGCTCGTGCCTGAAGATATGGAACGATTTTGGGAGGATTTAAAAAAAGGAGTGAAATTATGAAATGGAATGATTTCACTGTAACTGTTCCAGCTTCAACAGCAAACCTTGGGCCAGGCTTTGATTCAATCGGGCTGGCACTCGATCTCCATATGACGATTCACGTTTCAGAAAATCCTGTTTGGGCTGTGGAATACGCGAATGAAGAGTATCGCCATCTTCCAAACTCAGCAGACAATTTGATTGTGCAGACGGCTGATAAAGTGGCGAGCCAATATGGAAAACTGCTAGCTCCGGCAAAATTGCTGATTGAAACCGATATTCCCCTGGGCCGCGGACTTGGCAGCAGTGCATCAGCAATTGCCGGTGGAATCGAGATTGCCGATTGCCTGTTGGGATTAAAGCTTACCAAGCAGGAAAAGGTCAAGATAGGCACTGAAATGGAAGGGCATCCCGACAATATTTCAGCATCTTTGCTTGGCGGTGCTACGATTTCATATGCAAATGGGGAAGATCTCGCAGTCGTGCACGTACCGAAAGCCGATATCGGAATCATCATCTTAGTGCCGCAGGAAGTTTTTTTGACGAGTGAGTCCAGAGGTTTGCTGCCGGAAAAATTGGACTATAAAAAAGCGGTCTGCAGCAGTGCGGCTGCCAATGTTGTGTCAGCTGCAATTGCCATAGGAGATTGGCAAACGGCTGGGCGCATGATGGAGAAAGATGAATTCCATGAACCTTATCGAAAAGGGAAATTTCCTGGATTCGATGAAATCCGTGCAGTTTGCAGGAAAGCGGGGGCATATGGGACCGCGATTAGCGGAGCGGGCCCGTCTCTCTTCATCGTGATGGAAAAAGGAAAAGAACGGGAGCTTAGCCGGATTTTAAGTAAGCAATTCCCACATTACGAATGTCTCGCAACCAAACCTGCTGAGACGGGGATCAAATCCGTTCAAACAGTTTTATAAAAACCAAAAGGCCCAGGGAGAAAATTCCCTGGACCTTTTTATTATAATTTGATTGAAATGTATTTGGTTTCAACGAATGCTTCGAGTCCTTCTTGTCCGCCTTCGCGCCCGAGTCCGCTTTCTTTCATACCGCCGAATGGTGCTTGTGCAGTAGAAGGGGAGCCGTCATTCCAGCCGACAATCCCGTAATCCAGGTTTTCAGCAAGATAAGTTCCGCGGGACATGCTGTCGGTAAAGAAATAGGCAGCTAAACCGAACCGTGTGTCATTTGCGAGTTTAACAGCTTCCTCGTCTTTCTCGAATGACATGATCGGAGCCACTGGCCCAAACGTTTCCTCATTCATCACAAGCATATCGGAATTGGCATTCACCAAAACGGTCGGATTGTAGAAGTAAGCGTGATTTTCAGATTTTCCGTCGCCGCCAATCAATACTTTCGCACCTTTAGAAACGGCGTCTTGTACATGTTTTTCCACTTTTTCATAGCCATCTTTATCTACGAGCGGCCCGATCGTCACTCCTTCGTCAAGGCCATTCCCGACTTTTAACTTAGCTGTCGCTTCCTGAAGCATTGATGAAAACTGATCAACGATGCTGGATTGCACATAGATCCGGTTTCCGCATACACAAGTTTGGCCAGCATTGCGGAATTTTGAAGCCATGACGCCTTCGACAGCGAGTTCTAGATTTGCATCATCGAGCACGATAATCGGTGCATGGCCACCGAGTTCCAAGGAAAGGTTAAGCATCGTTTCTGAACTTTGCTTCATCAATTCTTTGCCGATTTCAGTTGATCCGGTAAAAGTCAGTTTCCGCACATCCGGATGGCTCGTAAAGACCTTGCCAATTTTGCTCGCACTTCCAGTTACAAGATTGATAACGCCTTTTGGAAATCCAGCCTCTTCCGCCAGTTCGTAAATTCGAACCGCAGTGAGCGGCGTGAGTTTTGCAGGTTTAGCCACAAAGGTACATCCGGCTGCCAAAGCAGGGGCCATTTTGCGGGCCATCATGGCTGCCGGGAAGTTCCATGGAGTAATGGAAACAACGACGCCGACTGGCTGTTTATTGATTTGAATGCGTTTACCTTCTTTGCTTGCTGGAATCGTTCGGCCGTATAAACGTTTGCCTTCTTCTGCAAACCAAGAAATGAAAGACGCGGAATATTCAATTTCACCGATGGCTTCAGCTAAAGGTTTTCCCATCTCTTTTGTCAAGATTGCTCCGACTTCTTCTTTGTGTTCAAGAAGCAGGTCATGCCATTTCATTAACAATTCTGCGCGTTCATAAACCGTCGTCTTCGACCAGCCGGGAAATGCAGCCGCTGCCGCTTCGATGGCTGCCGTTGCTTCCGCTTCGCCGCCATTCGGAACTGTGCCGACTTGTTCACCGGTAGCGGGGTTCATGACTTGGATTACGCCATCTCCGTTTACAGTCCATTCGCCATTGATATAATGTTTGCCTTCCATTGTTCAATTCCTCCTTTTATTCACACCTACTCTAATTATATCTTTTACCTCTAACCCAAGTGCCTTAAACAAAACCATTTTTTCGGAATAAAAGCAGGAAAAACGGAAAGGACGAAAAAAATTTTAAATTTTTTTATTTAAATTTTCAAAAGTGACTAATATGCAATATATAGCTGTTGGAATCGGTTACATTCATCTTCAAGCATTTCTTCATTTATCCGTAATTTCATAATAGTCATTTTATTCTATTTATCTAATTTAAAAACTATGCTAATATTGCAACATTACTTTAATGGAGTAAAGTACGCCGTACTGGCCAGCGCGTACATATCCATTAGGGCGAGAGAAAATTATGTGGGTAAGAGAAAGAGGAGGAAGCACTATGGCACAAATGCTGGCTTTAGCAATAATGATTTTTATACTTTTTATCGGTGAAATGATTTCAATACGGACAAAAGCATGGATCCCATCCATCTTTGTCAGCGGTGTGCTTTTCCTCATTGGTTACTGGACTTTCTTTCCGGAAGACATTGTTTCAATAGCAGGCGTTCCGCCAGTTGTTGCGACGATGCTCATTTACTTGCTGATCACGAATATGGGGACGTTATTGTCTCTTGAAGAATTGAAAAATCAATGGCGCACGATTTTAATTGCACTTTCTGGAATTCTTGGGATAGTGGCATTCTTGTTTGCGATTGGCACATTCCTTTTCGATTTTGAAACGGTAGTTGTAGCGATACCGCCTTTGGTCGGTGGGTTAGTATCTGCCTTGATCATGTCTGAAGGTGCCTCGGCTGCTGGATTGCCTACATTGGCTGTTTTTGCGATTGTCATCTATGTTGTCCAAGGTTTTGCGGGGTACCCGCTGACATCAATCATGTTGAAGCGTGAAGGTAGAATGCTCTTAAACAAATACCGCAATAATGAATTGCCTGAACAAAAACTGGTTGCATCAAAGAAAACAGCAGAGCCTGTTAAGCCTGTTAAGGAACCGAGAATGTTCGCGAAAATGCCTGAAAAATACAACACGGATTTCTTCAAATTCTTCAGACTATCGGTAGTAGCTTACTTAGCGTATTTAGTATCCACACTGGCTGCTCCGATCGTCGAAATCAGTCCGTTCGTCCTTTGCCTTCTTTTCGGAGTTATTGGACGTTCAATCGGCTTCTTAGAAAAACACCCTTTGATGAAAGCGAATGGCTTCGGTTTTGCCATCATGGCACTTTTGCTTTACATCTTCGATGGGTTGAAAACAGCGACACCAAGCATGATGCTTGAAATTCTGTACCCGTTGATCGGCTGTATCGTCATCGGAGTTGCCGGTATGTATGTCTTTTCATTCTTTATGGGGAAAGTGCTGAAAGTCAGCAAGGAAATGGCATTTGCGGTTTCATTGACTGCCCTTTACGGTTTTCCGGCTGACTATATTATCACTAACGAAGTCATCAATTCATTGACGAAAGATGAAAAAGAACGTGAAGTATTGACAAGCCATATGCTGCCGCCAATGCTTGTAGCCGGTTTTATCACAGTAACGATTGTTTCCGTTATACTAGCAGGAATATTTGTCGGATTCCTATAATCCCTATTCAATAGAAGAAAAAAATTGTCAACTAGTGGAGGAGAGCATTAATGTTAAATGAAATCATCAAAAACGCGATTCAAGAAAACAATGAAGAAATGATTGAGATCAGAAGAAAATTGCATAGCGAACCGGAACTGTCGTGGGAAGAAGTAAAAACTTCTCAGTTTGTCTTCGAATATTTGACGGATCTCGGTATCGAATGCCGAAAAACAGAGCCCACGGGCGTTATCGGGAATTTAAAAGGAGGGAAAGATGGAAAAACAGTGGCGCTTCGAGCGGACATGGATGCATTGTCAGTTGAAGAGTTGAATGTGGATCTTCATTATAAATCAAAAGAGGCAGGGAAAATGCATGCGTGCGGACATGACGCCCACACAGCGATGCTTTTAGCAGCAGCTAAAGCCTTAGTCGCGGTTAAAGATGAAATTCCTGGAACTGTCCGCTTTATTTTTCAGCCAGCAGAAGAAGTAGCTACCGGCGCTAAAGCGATGGTTGAACAAGGCGCTGTCGAAGCTGTCGATGAGGTTTTTGGCATTCATATTTGGTCTCAGAGTCCTAGCGGCACAGTTGCCTGCAACCCGGGTCCGTCTTTTGCTTCAGCCGATATCTTCAAAGTACATTTTAAAGGGCAGGGCGGCCACGGAGCTATTCCTGAAGATTGCATCGATGCAGCTGTCATTGCTTCGTCGTTTGTCATGAATGTTCAATCGGTCGTTTCCCGCACCATTGATCCGCAGCAGCCGGCAGTCGTAACCATCGGGAAAATGATTGTCGGAACACGTTTTAATATCATTGCGGAAAATGCTGAGATTGAAGGGACGGTACGGTGTTTTGATGCCGCGACGCGCGACCATATTGAAAAACAATTAGAAGTATACGCAGCTAATACAGCGGCCATTTACGGCGGAACAGCGACTGTCGAATACATTCGCGGAACGCAAGCAGTCATTAACGGGGAAGAAAGCGCAGCGCTTGTCCAGCAAGTAGCATCTGAGGCCTTTGGAGAAGGATCTATATATAATGAAAAGCCGACGATGGGCGGAGAAGACTTCTCCTTTTACTTAGACGAAGTGCCGGGGAGTTTTGCTTTAGTCGGGAGCGGAAATACAGAAAAAGATACGGAGTGGGCACATCACCATGGCAAATTCAATATTGATGAAGATGCTATGGCCACAGGTGCTGAACTGTATGCGCAATTCGCGTGGACTTACTTGACTAAGTAATGGAAAAGGAGGACACAATTTTATGGCTCTGGAGAATCCGGTATTCGAAGATTTAATGAAAGGCTTTGACAGCCGTTTGACGCATTCCGGCATAGACGGGGAAAGAGTGGCAAGAAGGCTTTATGAACTGTCGCATATCGGCTATACCCAAATTGGAGGAGTGAAGCGGCCGGGATTTTCAGATGAAGAAAAAATGGCAAAATCATTAGTGAAGAAATGGATGTTCGAAGCTGGGCTGGATGTTATGGAAGACGGAGCTGGAAATATAAGAGGCAGGCTCGCAGGGAAAGATTCAAAAGCGAGAGCCGTTGCTTCCGGTTCCCATGTAGACAGCGTACCGAATGGAGGGAATTTTGACGGTCCTCTTGGCGTTTTATCTGCTTTAGAAATAGTGGAAGCATGGAAAACATTGAATTACATTCCTGAAGTCCCTTATGAAGTCATCGTTTTTTCAGACGAAGAAGGCTCGCGTTTTAACAGTGGATTAAGTGGAAGCCGTGCAATGATCGGAGCCATCGAAGATGAGGAAATAGCTGGAATGCGTGATTATAATGGAGATAGCCTGGAGCAGGTTTTAGCCCATTATGGCAGCAGCATTCAACAGTTCAAAGAAGCAAAGCGAGATATAGGGGAACTGGAATTGTTTGTGGAAGTGCATATAGAGCAAGGGAAAAAATTAGAAAAAGCGGATCAGCCGGTTGGCATTGTGAGCGGAATTGCGGGACCAGCATGGTTGGAAGTTGAATTTACGGGGGAAGCAGGTCATGCAGGTAATACGCCGATGATTGGCCGAAGAGATCCGTTGGTCGCAGCAGCCGAATTTATCCAACGTATACCTGAATTCCCAGGTGCAATCAGCGAATCTGCAGTGGCGACCGTCGGTAAATTAGAAGTTCTTCCAAACGGCATCAATGTGATTCCTGAAAAAGTGGTGCTGCACGCCGACATCCGTGACATTTACGAAGAAACAAGAGATGCACTTTTAAAACGGATCATCGAAGAGGCAGAGTCGATTGCCAAAAATCGGAATATTCATCTCACAATTAAACAAAACACGAAGATCAAACCGGTTCCGATTGAGCAAGAATTGCAAGCCCAATTGGCAGATTCGCTACGGAAGTTCGGTATTGAACCGACTTATATTCCAAGTGGTGCAGGCCATGATGCGATGATTTTAGGCCGCTATATCCCTGTTGCGATGCTATTTGTCAGAAGCAAGGATGGAATCAGCCATAATCCGAAAGAATGGTCGTCTCTAAATGACTGTATTTACGGAGTCCATGTGTTAAAAGACTTTATCGAAAGCAAAATGGACGAAATTAAAACTAGTTCAAACTGAATATCGTTTCATTTTCTCACTTTAAAAATCCTGCTTTCTATGAAAAAGCAGGATTTTTATTTTAAATAATATAAAAATTTAAACTTTGATGTCTATTTGATAGAAAACAGGGTATATATGTAAAAGAACAATAAAAACAGTAAACTTCTGGGAGGCGATAAAATGGTATCTGCATTTAATAATGTGTCTGATTCACGAGCTTTTACGGAACATAAACTTTTAAAGAAATCGAGAGATTGTTTTACTAGCGAATCTGATCGGATAGCTGAAACAGGCGAAAGGTTTATGAAATACTTCATGAAGAACGCTACAAAAGAAGGTGTATTGTTTAAGACGATCAAAGAAATTACGACGGAAATGAATACGCCTCACCAAACCTTAACTCGAGTTTTAAAAACGTTGGAACACAAACAAATCATTTATCGCCGAAATGGAATTATCGGATTATGGAAAGATTAAAATAAACTCTCTCTTCTAAACTGAAGAGGGAGTTTATTTTGTGAAAAAGCATTTTCATAGGTCTGTCTTTCTCAATATATATTATTAATAGTTCATTAAGACTATTTAAGACCCTATAAATGTTTTTTGGGGTGTTTTTAAAGTCTAAATACTCAAAGTAAATAAAGAAAATTTCATTTTTTTTTGAAAAAGTGTGGATAGAACTAATATTTTATGATATAAATGAACTATAATTATCTGAATTTTTAGAAATAATTGTTTATTGTTGAATTGATATCTCTCCCCTTGTCCAATCCTCTGCTCCGAGAGGGCAGCCGACTGAGTCTATTTCTAAACTTTAGAGATACAGTTTGAGCTATTGTATCGGAAGTTCATGGGAATAATAGAATTCTACCCTCACCTCCTTATTGAAACCTTTTTCACGGTGAAACTTATGTTGGTTTGATTGGATAGAAGTTTGACGAGAAACACTCCGTATAGAGATAAAGTGAATAGTAGAAATGACGAATTTTTTTAGTTGAAAACAGGGGTGAGTAGAATGTTTGAGGTTGTATCCATACATGACCATATGCGCTGGGAAAAGATACTCCATCTTTTTCAAGCATCCGATATCTATTACACAAGCCAATATTATTTAAGTGCCATGAAATTGGATCCGGGAGAAGCGTTAATGTTTTACTATATCGATGAAGAAGGTGAAATCGCTTATCCTTTTATCAAGCGGGCGATTGAAGGACAATCTTCATCCTATTACGACATAACTACGCCTTTCGGCTACGGCGGCCCTTTAGTTAGGGCAGTGAAAAACATGCCGTTATTGATCCAAAACTTTCTTCACGTGTTTTCAGAATACTGCCGGCAAGAAAATATTGTTGTCGAATATATCCGTTTTCATCCGTTAAAAGGGAACGCGGAATTGTTTAAAGAACATTTGAACCTGCTGCCTGTTTATGAGACTTTTACCCTACAGTTGGATCCTGTTTCAAAAACTTCCTCTATTCAGTCTAATGAGCAATGGGAGAACGGCTTTGTTATAAAAAAGCTAGGGACAGTCCGGCATATGTTTGAGTTTCTAGTGCTCTATTATTCAGGTGTCAGGAGAAAAGAAGATGCGGACAGCTATTATTTCTTTACCAATGATTATTTTGAAGCGCTAATTAGCTCATTAGGTCCAAACCTGCATTTATTTGGTGCTTATCACAAAAACAAATTAATCTCCGCTTCCTATGTTCTGACTTTAGGCAATACCATTTACCATCATCTCGAAGGGAATCTGGAAGAGCCTGAAACGGAAGATGCGACGAAGATGCTTTTATTGAAAATAGCGGAGTGGGGAAGAGACAATTATTATGAATTCTTCCATCTTGGCGGCGACTATTCTGAAATTGAAAAAGAAAGCAGCGGGTAAAAGCAGAAATCAGCAATATGCCGGCTTCTGTATTTTATATATGTAAAAAAATACACAATAGATCCATCTATAAACAATTGATCTCCGAAGAAGAATCCGATGTGATAAAGCGCTATCGCAATATATGAGAAAAAGAATGCCAGGCATTCGAACATCTATATAATACGGGGGAGGATTATTTATGAGATACTTGCAGTATAAAGGCTTAGTTGAAAGAGAATATAAAAAATCATTGAGAAAAGTCATGCATGATTTATGTGTGGAAGAAGGGCTTACGGCATCTGAAGGGGCAAAAAAACTAGGAATAGCAAAGGAAGTTTTCTCGTACTGGCAAAGATATTATCGGTTTGAACCTAGACAGATGCTATTTGATCAAACGATTGATGGGTTAGAAGGGATGGAGGAACTTTACGCCGTTGAAGCGAAAGCTGCAGAATTTTCAAAGCCGCTTCAATACGAAAAGGAAGAATCCATCAAAGGGCTGGAAGAATTGATCGAAAGAATGATCAGCTATTATAAATTCCTGCATTATAAAACAGAAGGAATGGCGACAGAAACAGCTAATTTGCCTCTATATGAATTTAGCTATGTAGTCGTTGAGCGCTATCGGAACGGAGAGCTACTAAAAGAAGTAAAAGAAAAGGCAGCAACAGAAAAGTAAAGTTAACTAGATAGGATTGAACCAGATGCAACCGTTTACTGTAAAAGCAATCGAAATTATTGCGCGTATCCCAGAAGGGAAAGTAATGACCTATGGACAAATTGCAGCTCATGCTGGAAGTCCAAGAGGTGCCCGGCAAGTTGCGAGACTGCTCCACAGCATGAGCAGAAAACACGGATTGCCGTGGCATCGTGTTGTTAATGCCCAAGGGAAAATAGTTGTACAAGATGAAGAATCCCGTTTTGCTCAGCTTCATTCCCTTCAAGAAGAAGGTGTCGAAGTGGCGCAAAATGGGATTGTTGATTTGAACCAGTATCGATACGACCCTTCGCATTGAATTTTAAGCAATCCTTTCCGTAAATAGTTTAACGGTGTTTTATTTTAACAAATAAGGGTAAATAGAATACTGTGGCTTTTTAAAAGAGAGGATTTTAAAAATGAAAAATGAACATAAACCCGTTATTGGGATAACTGCACGTGTAGAAAAAGATCAAATGTATTCGTTGGATCCCGTTTATGGACGTGCCATCCTGCAAGCAGGCGGCTTGCCATTAATCGTTCCGATTGTAGACGAGGAAGATATTCCTTTGCTTTGTGAACGATTAGATGGATTGATCGTTACAGGCGGAGGAGATATTAACCCAACTCTTTACGGGGAAGAACCGCATATCCGCTTAGGAGCAGTTTATCCTGGCAGTGATCAATATGAAAAAGAACTGATCTTAAATTTCCTTGAATTGGATAAACCGTTTATCGGCATGTGCCGAGGCATGCAGATGCTGAATGTCTCATTAGGCGGAACCATCTATCAAGATCTAGAAGCGCAATATGAAGGGACATTGTATCAGCATAAGCAAATGGCTATGCGGACGCACCGGACCCATTCAGTGACGCTAGAGGATGAAAGCCGCTTGATCAAAATTATGGAAGAAAAAACGTTTAACGTAAACTCTTTCCATCATCAAGGGATCAAAGATGTTTCTGACAAGCTGAAAATTGCGGGACGCGCGGCGGATGGACTTGTGGAAGCGTTAGAAAGTGAAAACCATCAATTTGTCATGGGTATCCAATGGCACCCTGAAGAATTTGCTTTGCAAGGTGACGAAGCTTCAAAAAAACTCTTTAAACGATTTGTAAAAGAATGTGCAAAAGATAAAGCGCAAAATCAATAAAAGAATCAAATATATAATGTAAAAGGCATGCGCCCGGTAATTTCCGAGGCATATGCCTTTTTACATTAGTCAGACCCTTTCATTCAATCTTTTTAACGTGTCGATAGTGATTTCTTCGGGTATGGAAAAGCTAAAAAGGGAGGTGGAAGAGCATGAATCGGATTTTTGGTATATTAGTCATCATTGGCGTGCCATTAGCCGTTATTGGATCTTTTTTAGAATGGCCGAGTATCGTTATGTTTATCCTTTGTTCAATCAGTATTATCGCTTTATCCAGTTTTATGGGACGCGCGACTGAAAGTTTAGCAATAGTGAGTGGACCGCGTATCGGGGGACTGCTAAATGCTACATTCGGTAATGCGGTAGAACTGATTATTTCAGTTTTTGCGCTCCAAGCGGGATTGGTCGGCGTAGTTTTAGCTTCTTTAACGGGTTCTGTGCTTGGCAACCTGTTACTTGTGGGCGGTTTATCTTTCTTCTTGGGTGGCCTTAAATTCAAAAGACAGAAATTCAGCATTCAAGATGCTTCGCACAATTCCGGTTTGTTGATATTTGCTGTTGTCGTCGCATTTGTAATACCAGAAATTTTTTCGATGACCATGACAGATCGTGAAACTATCCAGTTAAGCGTCGGTATTTCCATCATTATGATTCTATTGTATTTGGCCGGGTTGATTTTCAAATTGGTTACTCACCGAGGGGTTTATACCCATACAGAAGCCGAGAATGAAGAAGAACGAGAAGAGCCGGAATGGACGAAGCCAAAAGCCATTATCATTTTATTTGCGGCCACTTTAGTGGTTGCTTTTATTTCGGAGAATTTGGTCCATACATTTGAAGAAGTAGGAGAACAATTTGGCTGGTCTCAACTATTTATCGGGGTCATTATTGTAGCGATTGTCGGTAATGCAGCAGAACATGCTTCTGCCCTAATGATGGCAATGAAAAACAAAATGGATGTCGCGGTTGAAATTGCCATTGGCTCGACCTTGCAAGTAGCCATGTTCGTAGCTCCGGTGCTCGTATTGATTTCTTTGTTTATGCCAGTCCAAATGCCACTGGTTTTTACAATTCCCGAACTCATAGCGATGATTACGGCTGTGTTTCTTACCATTAATGTAACGAATGACGGGGAATCGAATTGGTTTGAAGGGTTGACCTTATTGGCTGCCTATCTAATCATGGGCATCGGCTTTTATTTGCTGTAAATTATCTGTGACTTTCGACATATTCTTCCTCGTTCTCAAGGAATCATGGTAAAATAAATATATTAAAAAAAGGCGGTGGTTTCCATAGGAACTATATCTTTAAATAACAAATACATTAAATCGTTTGTAGAAAAAGATGAACTGACGGCTTTACAAGATTTCGTTGAAAACGCACATAAAAAAATTCATGAAGGTACAGGTGCTGGGGCTGAGTACCTTGGATGGCTGAACTGGCCATCAACTATGGATGAAGCAGAAATATCCCGTATTGAAGAAACGGCATCAAAATTGCGCGAAGATGTTGAAGTTCTAGTTGTTATCGGAATTGGCGGATCGTATTTAGGCGCTAAAGCGGTACAGGAATTGTTAAGTCCAGCATTTGGCCGTAAAGGACTGGAAGTTGTGTATGCAGGCCAGCACATTAGCGGCAGATACCTGGAAGAATTGCTTGCTTATGTTGAAGGCAAAAAAGTAGCTGTAAATGTTATCTCGAAGTCAGGGACAACGACAGAACCAGCCATTGCTTTCCGGAAACTTAAGGCGTGGATGTATGGAGCGTATGGGAAAGAGGAAGCAGCCCGCCGCATTATTGTTACAACGGATGAATCGGCTGGGGCGCTTCGCAAAACAGCTGATGAAGCAGGATACGTTTCATTCGTGATTCCGGGTAACATCGGCGGACGCTATTCTGTGTTAACTCCAGTAGGCTTGCTGCCATTGGCGGCGGCCGGCGTAGATATCCGCGAGTTGTTAAACGGTGCCAAACAAGCGGAAGCGGATTTGATCTCCACCAATTTAGAGGAGAACGCAGCTTATTCTTATGCAGCTTATCGCCAAGTATTGAATGCCCGCGGCTATTCGACTGAAGTAATGGCGAGTTTCGAACCTGCAATGGCAGGCATGAATGAATGGTGGAAACAATTATTTGGTGAAAGTGAAGGCAAACAAGGCAAAGGGATTTTCCCGGCATCGGTCATTTATTCAACAGATTTGCACTCGCTTGGCCAATACTTGCAAAACGGTCGCCGCATGTTATTTGAAACCATGGTCAGTTTTACGGAAGACCAGCAGCAAAGCCAAATTCCGTTCGATGAAGAAAATGGAGATGGCTTGAATTATCTTGTGGATAAAACGTTGCATGAAGTGAATCAGCAAGCGCTAAATGCTACAGCTATGGCCCATCATGACGGAGGCGTGCCTATTCTGCAGTTGGAAATTCCAAAACTGGATACCTATCATACTGGCTACTTACTGTATTTCTTCATGAAAGCTTGTGCCATGAGCGCTTACCTCTCAGGGGTCAACCCATTCGACCAACCTGGAGTCGAGCAGTACAAACAAAACATGTTCCAGCTTCTTGGGAAACCAGGATACGAGAAATAAAAAGCAAAAAAGCAGCTGCCTTTAAACTAGGCAGCTGCTTTTTCGTATTCATAGGATTAAGCTTGGAATTTGTTTTTAACGGACCAAGGTTCAGGAACGCGGTGTTGCATAGCAACATCCTTGCGAATAGACCAAGGTTCAGGAACGCGGTGTTGCATAGCAACATCTTTGCGAATAGACCAAGGTTCAGGAACGCGGTGTTGCATAGCAACATCTTTGCGAATAGACCAAGGTTCAGGAACGCGATGTTGCATAGCAACATCCTTGCGAATAGACCAAGGTTCAGGGACACGATGCTGCATAGCAAAATTCTGGTGAACAGACCAAGGCTCAGGAACGCGATGTTGCATAGCAACATCGTTTTCGTTTGGGTTAATCAAGGAAGTAGCTGAAAAACTTGTGAAAACTAGTGTTGTAGCCAAAATTAATTTAGACAATTTCCTCATTGAATTCACTCCTATTTAATTGTAATAAGATTCTTGTAAGCCAAACGAGAATTATTAAAGGCAAAAGACGAGTCTTTGTACCTTTCTTGATTATAGTATAGATTACCCAATAATCCATAGTAATAACCAATTTCGTAAAAATTATCATTAACGCTTAAACTTGGCAAAAATGTATTAACTACTAAGGATTCGAATTGATCGTACTCATTATTTAAATAATGTGATAGACAGAAGAATTCCATAATAGCTTCTTTGAAAGCATGGTTGGTTGGTAAGTCGAGATTGAGATGCTTCTCAACTACAATCTTCTTTCCTTTAATTTGCCATCGAACAGCTTCTTCAATGTTTTTTAATTCAATATTACATTTTATAATCAAGCAATAACTTAATAAGATATCAGCAGTATATTCAGCAGGAACAAATTCTAATGCCGCAGTTACATGATGAATACTGGATTCGAAATTTTGAAATAAAAAATGTGAATAACCCACATTAAATTCTGTAGTAAATCTCAAAATATCAATTTCAAGTTTTCTGCCAATAGTTAATGCGTTTTTAAAATGTTCTGTAGCTATTTTAAAATTGCCTATACGTTGTTGTGTCATTGCTATATTTAAATGACACTCTACAATACGTTTTGGAACAAATTCTTGTTGATATATTTTTAAAGCTAAGTCTGTATATTTAAAGGCTAATTCAGTTTCCCAACATTGAGAAGAAGAAATACCGATGGAATAGTATAGATCTCCCAGCTCAGAAGGAGAGGTAGTAGAAGGTGCAATTTTCTCAGCCATCAAGTAAGTTTTTAAAGCTGTTTCATGATCGTTTAAAATATAATGATAATTTCCATTGTATTTATGGAAGAGGTAAAATTGCTCTTGATTCATGAATTCTTTAAAGCGTTCCATCTCTTTTAATTTTAATTCTGCGGTATCTAGATCACCTATGACAATGAAATACCGAATTTGCTGAATGCTATATTCTAACTCAATATCTTCATTCACATGCAGCAGCGGATGATCTTTAATATCGGAATACTGCTCCATGATCTTTCCTTTGTTCTGAGGATGTACTAATGAAGACTTAAAGTTTTTAACTAAAACTTTTCCCACTGGATTGTCTTTAGGTGCCAGAGGGATTTCTAGTTTTTTACACAAGGCTTCTAAGTCAGCTAAAGAAGGTTCTTTTAAACCGGATTCTATTTTTTTAAGTTCTCTAGGAGAGAGGATACCGGAAGCAACTTCCTCTAAGCTGATTTTTTTCTTTAATCGGTGATACTTCAGGCGCAACCCAGTGTCCATTGATTCTCTCCTTTCCGTTTGAATGGGCAGAACTTCAAGCATCCATGTAGGAGAGTTTCTTTCTAGCTTTGACGTTGGCTCCGGGAAGTAATGCATAGAAAGATTGTTAAGTACTATAGTTTCCGCCTCCACAACTTATATTGTACGAAAATGTAATATCTTTAATCCATGATATCATCAATTTTCAAAATATACTGCCTTTTTAATGCCTATTTTTTGTAAATTAAATAAAAAGGAAGAATGACCTAGGCAGAAATTTATTAATTGGATTAAATGGTTAATATATCTAAAAACTTTTTCTCGGCTTTTATAATAACATATTAAATAAATATTAAAATGATTAATTTCGCATTACATAAATTAAAATTAAAAATTTTTACTTCTTTTGCAGTGAAGATATACCTGTAAAATCTTCCTCTTAGTTTAAGGTGCTGATGGTAAGGGGAAAGCAGTAACAAATACATTAAATAATTGATGGAGGTTTTGAGGATGGCTACTGATAAAAAAGTGTTAGCGGTTGTATTTTCTGAAACAGATTTAATCCATAAAACTCGAAGATCTTAAAAAGGATGGTTATGGGGAAAAAGATCTTCATCTGCTTGCTCAGGATTCAGATCGCCTGGACGACATCGAGAATGGAAGTGATATAGATGTGCAAAAAGCTGGTTCTTTTAAAGATAAGTTCAAAGGCTTTATCACAGGTGAGGGCAGTGTACGCGGTGGTGTGAAATCTTTGGATCTTTCCGAGGAAGAAACGAAACGGTATACAGCAGACTTAGCTAATGGTGGAATACTGATTTATGCAGATGAGCGTAAAGGAATTGAAGAAGTCATAGAAGGAAGCGCTTTTAAGGACAGAGAAGGAAATCCGGTAGAATCTTCGACAAATGAATTCGTAAATTCGGTAGATAATAATTTTGATGAGCAAGAAGACCGGTTTGCTAGAGGAGAAACATTCCAGCAAGATCCAACCTTAATGAAAGAACCGCACCATGTTTCCTTCAGTACGCAACAGAAGCCGGAAATTGAAAAAGAGCGTGGATCAATGACAGACGCTGAAAAACATTCCTCAAGCGATAAAAAATACAAGTAGAATAAGATTCAAATATAATCCACTTATCGTCTGAATGTTTCAGTACTCCTTTATATCGGGTACATGAAACAATAAGACGTTTGACAGGAGGCTGAATTATATGGAGACAGATCGCGAGTTTATCGTGCTATATAGCCAAGAGGAAATGCGCAGCAAAATAGAGGAGCTCAAATCCCTCGGCTACCGTGAGGAAGATTTTCACGTATTGGTCGACGACGAAGCTGTTTTAAGCGCTGAAGATACAAGCCGTATCGATGTACACGAAACCGGCACGCTCGGAAATACATTTAAAACGATGTTTACTGGAAGAGACGCGGTCAGAGAAAAGTTAAAAAGCTTGGATCTGGAAGAGCGGCAAGTTGACCGTTATGAAGAAGAGTTAGAAAAACGGAGCGATTTTACTGTATATGGACAAATCGCTATCGAAAGGAGATCGGAACACTATGGCCTTAAATGAAAAAGAAAACCATGGAAAAGATGAGATCTATACTTCTGAAGTTTCACGCGAAGAACAATATGGAGTGCCGGGATATCAGGATGAAGCAAAAGATTCGCGTGTCAAAGGAGAAAACATTCATCCTACGACCGGTTCAGAAACAGCGGATGAAAGCGAACCAAAAGAAAAATTGATGGAACACGAGCCTGGAATTGCATCAGGTGAAGGAAGCGACCTTTTAGACCAGCATGACGGCGTTAATCGTAGGGAAGATGAACAATCGCCTGGAGTTGATCCAAATTTAGGTCCAGCGCCTTTTGGCCGCGATTCGGAGGAAGAACACCTTTTAAACGATACTCCACGCCGCGATGATTACGAAAATGAAAAGAATCCGAGAGATGGCCGTAAACTCCATGAAGACGTGGATAAAAAAACCGGCACTCCTCCAACCCCTAGATTATTTTAAAAAAAGCAACCTCATTTTCTTAATGAGGTTGCTTTTTTGGTTTCATTTGATAAATGGTAATCCCGAGAATAGCCGCGATGGCAGCAGGGGTTATCCATCCGATGCCTTGTGCATAGAAAGGAAGGAACCCGAGTCCCTCATCAATGACTGCAAAGTGGATGCCTGCTGCTTTTAACCCATCCAAAATACTAATGATCCCTGTCACACTAAGCGCCATTATATACACAAATGGCTGCCTTCCAAAAATTCTATCAATGAAGGATAACAGGACCAATACAATGGCAACTGGATAAATCATTAATAGGACTGGCAGTGAAACGGAAATTAACTGAGTTAAGCCGATGTTCGCAATAATCGTGCTGAATCCGGCGAAAATAAATACATACATGACATACGAAAATTTAGGGAAGATTTTATTGAGAAATTGTGCAGTAGCAGAAACCAAGCCGATGGAAGTTGTCAGGCAGGCAAAGATGATCGCTGCCGCTACAATAATTCCGCCGAATTCCCCGTAAAGTACTCTCGAGGCCAAAGCGATAATGGTACCGCCGTTATCATGGAATCCAATTGCCTCAACACTCGTAACCCCAATATAACTTAAAGAAAGGTAAACTGCAGCAAGACCAGTCGCCGCAATAATCCCTGCAAATACAGTAGTTTTGAGAATGCTTTTCTTGTCCGTCACACCTTTTGCTTGAACGGACTGGATAATCACGATTCCAAAAACGAGAGCAGCAATTGCGTCCATCGTTAAATAGCCTTGAAGAAAACTTTCAAAAAATGCTTCTGTCTGATAGTTGCCAACCGGTTCGCCGATTTGTCCTAAAGGGGTTATGAGGCTTTTAACAGCGAGAGAACCGATGATCAGGATTAAGATTGGCGTAAGTATTTTTCCAATTCGGTCAACCAGTTTTGTGGGATTTAAAGCAAATAAAACGGTAATTGTGAAAAAAATGATGCTGAATACGAGTAATGGCCAAAATGATTTCTCTAAACTTGCAGGGAGAAAGGGGAATACCCCAATTTCAAAAGCGACAGTAGCGGTACGGGGAATCCCGAAAAAGGGCCCAATGGCTAAGTAAACGACAAAAGTGAATATTAAGCCGAAATAGGGATGCACTCGTCCCGCAATTGTTTGTAAATCACCGCCGGCTTTAGCGATAGCTAATATGCCCAGTAAAGGAAGTCCGACTCCGGTTAAAAGAAAGCCGAAAATCGCAATTCCAATATTGTCTCCTGCTAATTGGCCCAAGTAAGGTGGGAAAATAATATTGCCGGCTCCTAAAAACAAGGCGAATAGCATGAGGCCGACTGTAATGGACTCTTTTAGAGTAAGCGTTTTCTTTTGCATAATAGACTCCTTAATTTATCTGTTTGCATAGAAATCTATTATAGCTGAATTCAATAAGTTTTGAAAACTTAATCTAGCAGAAATACATAGACAAATAAATTGGACTGACTGAAACTTCGGAAGCCTCACAATAAAAAGCCATTTCAATTAAAAATGAAATGGCTTTGCGCTTTTATGCTTTTACTAATGTGGTTAAAGTGTTTTGTGCAGTCTGCTGAACGCTGATGCACAAATCTTGTTCTGCCAAGCGCTTTAAAGTGGAAAGGGGAGTGATCGGATTTTCTGCTACCGCTTTTCGCACTTCAGCATGTTGATCGAGGGATAAGTCAACAAGTAATCCTACACAAGAAATCGATTTGGCTAGTTGGGCGCGATTTTCAAATTCCATTTTCAGAACATCTGCTTCATCCCAAGGCGACCAGTCACGTAAGCTTGCATAAAAATCGATATTGCTATCCATTGTTTAGGTTTCACTCCTATAGTGAATTATTTTTGATTTATAAGAATATTATATCACGTATTATTTAAAATGAAAGGAATTTAATAAGGTTAGGTGCTATATTAACTATTAATGCCGATTCAATAGCAGTGTCATATTTCTTATAAGACTCCTTATTTTTTCTCTTGTCTATTTTATATTACGTTCAAAATAGGTTATTTCGGATTATTTTATTGAACTACTATTTTTTATTGATCTATGGCAGTTTACAGAACTGTATTTAATAGGCAATATTCTAAGAAGAATACTTCAAAAGAACCTTGTAACAAATATTTACATATAGTATATTGGGTTCAGGAAATTGAAAGGAATGTTTCTTTGAAAAAATTATCTTTTATTTTGTCTCTTATTGTTGTTTTGGCATTGGTTATTTCTTCACCGATTTTCAACACAAAAGCAGCTGCTAGCTTTACGGATGTAAACGACCGCTATAAAGAAGCCGTCGATCATATGGTCGAGCAAGGGTATACAAAAGGAATCGGTGCAACTCAGTACGGCACGGACAATCAAATCACTCGTTTAGATGCAGCCGTCATGATTGCAAAAGTCCTTGGCTTTAATGAATCTTCAACGACTCCGTCTGCCGGCTTTACCGATGTACCGGATAACCGGGCTTGGGCCGTCGATGCATTATTCAAGGCAGGCGTCATCAACGGAAAGACAGCAACTTCTTTCGGCAGCTATCAAAATATGACGCGTGGAGAAATGGCGATCGTCTTGTCTTCCGCTTATAAATTATCTGCAAGCTCGGATTCAATTCCATTTACCGATGTAAATCCGCGTTATGTGAGTGCCGTTGCAGCGCTAGTGGAAGCGAAAATAACGAACGGAAAAGGCACGACTAAGTTCGGAACAAACGATAATATAACGCGTGGAGAATTTGCCATCTTCATATTTAAGGGAGATAATCTTTCGAAAGATCTGACCCCTCCAGAAGTAATATCAGTGGATTGATATTTTTCTGAAATTTGCACTTTTAGTGGTTGTGATTAAGGATAGGTATGGTAAAATAGAAATTGTAATTAACCTGTTTTTACTATAAAAGTGCAATGCAATGGCTTGGTTGAAGCGAGAAAAGGAATCCACAATTTTATTTGTGGATTCCTTTTTTTGTCGAAAATATAAATTAATGCTTATGAAAATATACTTTAGGGAGTTATTGGATGAAATTTAAAAAATTACTGACTGTTTCTTTGGCTGCCGGACTCTTATTATCGATGCAAGTAAAGCCTGCAAATGCAGATATGCTGTCGCCTGGAGTAAATTATGTAAATGAAAGCAAAAGTATATCTGGAAAAGCTCAACGCATCAATCGAATGACGATTAACATGAATGCGCCTTATACAACAATCAATATGGGGATTTCGAATCCGTTTACAGCGCTGTCAACGACTTCAAGTTTAAGCCGCTTACATACGAAAGAACAAAATCACGTGATTGGCGCAATTAACGCTTCGCTTTTTACATTCGAATCGGGACTGCCTACATATTTGTTAGCAGAAGGCAATAACATCGTTAATTTAGGTGCTGTTTCAACAAATTACAATGATTTCATGCATACCCCAGCAGCTTTTGGCGTCACTGCCGATAATAAAGCGAAAGTTGGTAAGTATGATCTTTCATATACAATTACACATAACGGTCAATCCTCGCAATTAACATCTTTAAACAGAGAAAGAGAACGTGGAGAGAGCATTCTTTATACTTCTAGTTGGCCATTTGAAAATACGCGGACAAATAATACGGGACTTGAAGTGGTTGTTTCCACTTCAACTTCTGTTAATACAGGTCATGAATTTGGCGAAAAGGTTCCAGGGAAAGTGACAGCCATCCGACCGTATGGACAATATACGAGTGCTACGATTCCAAAAAATGGCTACGTCATTTCAGCAGTGGATAAAGCCGAAGTCGATAAAATCCGTGATTTGAAAATCGGCGATAATGTTGAATTGACAGTAGATGTAGAAAAACAATGGAAAGGCTCTAAATTCATGTTAGCAACAGGGCCGCTGCTTGTTCAAAATGGTGCTGTCGATTTATCGATCGATTTGAATAGCCCTCGAGTAACGCAGCGGACAGCACGCACTGCAGTCGCAACAAATGCCGATGGTTCCAATGCTTATTTCGTCACAGTGGACAGTGGGGTGACAGGAAGTTCAGGCATGACCTTGACTGAATTTGCGAGTTATTTAAAGTCAATAGGAGCTTATAACGCTATTAATCTGGATGGCGGGGGCTCTACTACAATGGTTGCCCGGAAGTACGGCGATATCTTGCCGACTTTGGTTAACCGGCCGTCTACAGGATACGAACGCAAAGTTTCTTCTATATTAGAAGCAGTTAGCACAGCTCCATACGGTGTTGGTACTTATGCAACAGCTTCACCGAAACAAGCTGGAAGCATTCCGGTAGATTCGACACTTGGATTCAAAGTGGATAAAGTCTTGGATCAATATTACAATACCTTGCCGATTGACCAAGAGAAATTGAAATTGATTTCAGTTTCTGGCGGTATTGGCAAAATTGAAAATAACCAGTTTATCGCGGTTAAAGAAGGGGCAGGAACTGTCACTGCTAAATATGAAAATGCTTCAATTACTATTCCGGTCACAGTAATACCTAAAGTTTCTGACAAACCCATAGCGTTAAGTGCATTGGATTCAACTAGCGGCTTATCTGCAGAAGCAGCCCGTGGTACGGCATCGATTTCTACAGAGAAAACGATTGCTTCAAAAGAGGGAAGCGGGTCGGTTAAATTAGCATATGATTTTACTTCCTATAAAGACGGAGTTTCAGCAGCTTATCTGAAATGGAATAGCCCTTACCAAATACCAAATCAGCCGAAACGGATCGGTGCATGGGTATACGGAGATGGCATGAATCATTGGCTCCGCGGTTCTTTGACCGATGCAAATGGCAAAGAAGTTGTAATTGATTTTACTGCAGAAGACAAATTGGATTGGGTAGGCTGGAAATATGTTGAAGCAAACATCCCGACAACTGCTGCAGCGCCATTCAGCTTAAACAGAATCTACGTTGCGGAAACGAAATCAACGAAAAAGACAAAAGGTTCTTTATGGATCGACGGTATTCAAGCACTTTATACGACAGCTAAAACTGTTCAGGAAAGTTTTGTTCCGGATCCATCTGTACGCATTGAAAAAGCGGATAAAAAATTCACGGTAACATTTTCACAGCCGATGAATGCAGAATTTATTCACGGGAAGTATGTGTATGTTGAAGATCAATATGGCGTACGCCAAGCAGTGACTGTAAAAAAAGGGACTACCCCGACTCAATTAATAGTAGAAGCACCTGCTGGCGGCTACAAGAGTGGACAAAATTATCAATTGGTCGTCACGCATTTTGTGCCAAACTCTTCTAATATCAAAATGGTGAAAGACCATATTACCGAATTTAAAATTCAATAAGAAAAAGCTCAGCATAGCGCTGAGCTTTTTCTTATGTTCTATTTTGGGACCCGAGCAGTCCATCTGGACAAGTCAGGCTCTTGGATTTGAAGCATGTCTTTCGGGAAAATGAACGTCCATGGTTTTGAGGTATTAGCTTTCACTTCAAGTTTATCAAGCTCGAATGATCCGGACACAATCTGCTGTCCATTTGCGTCCAATACTTCCAGCGGCAATTTTTCTAGTTGGATATGTTGGGTATGCCCATTCCGTATAAATACAGAAGCGGCTAAATTGCCTTCGGGAGTCAATTTTGACTGGAATCCGGTAATATTGACTTCTCTCGGATTTAAGGCAGGTAAGTCTTTCACAATGGCGCTAAGCGTATTTTTTTGTTCTTCAGGCAATGCCTCTTCCCAAGCAGGATCGAGATCCAATGAGTGGGGAACTAGTGACTGGACATTAAAAGCTAAAGTCCAGTTCTCAGCCGGCACTTCAAGGGTTTTGATGTTCTCTTTATCGAAGTGGAATACCCACGGGCGATTTGATAATGCCGGAATGGCACCAAGTGTCGATAAATCGAATTCCTGTGCTGCAAGTACTTGGCTGTCTCCATCTAATAGAAGAAGTTCAGCTTTTCCTAAAGTCATCGGACGGTCTAAAGAAGAACGAAGGAATGCTTGGACATTCCAGTTTCCAGTTCTTTTATCCAGTTCAATATCGATGCCAGACAGCGACAATTGATCCTTTTTAAGCGGCTGTAAATCATTCGACAAGAATTTCAATACATATTCCTGTTCTTTGCTGATCTTCCAGTCAGGAGAAATGGAAAGCGAGGTATGAACATCGCCTTCGTTGTCTGTCTGAGAAGTACTGCCTTCTACGACCTCAGTTGAAGAAATCGTAGAATCAAGTCCAGTTTTTGTCGTCTTATTAAAAAATGAAAAAATACTCATTCTGCTGCCTCCTTATCTTCGTTTTCAAGCATATGCAAAAAGCCCAGTAATTCTGATGCGATTGAATAACGGAGATTTTGGAAATTTCCTGCAAAGAGTTCTAATCCTTCACGCTGATAAATCCGCATCGGGTCTTCTTGTTGGTAAGAACGCAAACCAATGCCTTCTTTTAAATGAGACATGCTTTCTAAGTGTTTAACCCACATTTGGTCAATATAAGATTTCATGACAAATGGGATGGTGGCCATTACACGTTCGTTGTCCGCATAAGCTTCGATCAATTCATTGACGGAATCTAAAGCCGGTTTCACAGCTGCATCCACTTTCTTGCGTTTATCCAATTTTTCTGAGAGGGATACTTCCGGACCGAGCAATTGCTGCAGCGAAAATTCCAAATCGTGCAAATGGGCAGCTGTATAATCTTGGTCTTCCGGCAGTGATTCTGAAATGATGAAGTCCGTAGCATCAGCAACCATATCTTTTAAAAGATGGGTATTTTCATTGCCATCTAAAACGCGGTTGCGCAAACCATATATAATTTTGCGCTGCTCATTGATTACGTCGTCCAATTTTAAATTGTATTCACGCATAGAGAAATGAGAGCCTTCTACAATGCGCTGGGTGCGATCTGTTAGTTCTTGTACATCTTTATTGGTAATTTCTCCAATTTTACTAGTTGTCATTTTCTTCGTGAATTTTTCTGTTTCTTCACTTGCAAAACGTTTGAACATATCGTCTTCCAGTGAAATGATAAATTCGGTGGAGCCTGGATCACCTTGGCGGCCAGAGCGCCCGCGCAATTGATTGTCGATTCGGCGGCTTTCGTGTTTTTCCGTACCGATGACATGAAGACCGCCAATTGAAGCTACGCCTTCACCAAGCACGATATCTGTTCCACGGCCAGCCATGTTCGTGGCAACGGTAATATGATTCAATTGTCCGGCTTGGGAAATCAAATGCACTTCTTGCTCTACGCTTTTAGCATTTAGCAACTGGAATTCAAGGTTTTCGGCTTTTAAATAGTCAGCGACCATTTCGGATTGCAAGATGGAAGTGGTCCCAACCAAAACAGGCTGACCTGTTTTATGGCGTTCGCTTACTTGGCGAGCGACTTCTTTGTATTTCTGATCCGCGGTCTGGAAAACGCGATCAGGCAAATCAACTCGCGCCCGTGGATTGTTCGTAGGCACTTGAATGACTTCCATGCCGTAAACTTCCATGAATTCTTTTTCCTGCGTTTTCGCAGTGCCCGTCATGCCGGAAAGAATCGGATACATACGGAAGTAGTTTTGAATGGTGATTTGCGCTTGTGCTTTGTTTTCATCTGTAATTTCGACTTTTTCTTTTGCTTCGATCGCTTGGTGAAGGCCATCTGATAAAGTGCGTCCTTCCATCGTCCGTCCGGTGAACATATCAACAAGCATAATTTTATCATCTTTGACGATGTAATCGACATCTCGTTGGAACATCACATGCGCACGGACCGCCATGATTACATAATGGTATAGGGTTTGGTGTTCCAACTCGTACAGGTTATCGACGCCAAATGCTTTTTCCACTTTTTCAATGCCTGTATCAGTCAACGAAGTTGCTTTCGTTTCAGCGTCGAAATCGTAATCAACGCCTTCTTTAAAGCGGGCAGCCAAGAGCGCGCTTATTTGATGGAGTTCAGCGCTCGCTTTTGCTTTTCCGGCTACAATCAACGGAGTTTTTGCCTCATCAATCAATACGCTGTCAACTTCATCGATGATTGCGTAATGGTAGGGGCGCTGTACTTTGTCTTCGTTTGTGCCGGCCATATTATCACGCAAATAGTCAAATCCGAATTCTGTGCCGACTCCATAAGTGATATCGGCTTTATAGGCAGTTTGCTTTTCGTCTGTATCCATTAACGGAAGGTTCAAGCCGACAGTCAATCCAAGAAAGCGGTGAATTTGGCCGATTTGATCAAAATCACGCTGCGCCAGGTAATCGTTGACGGTGATTACATGGACGCCTTTTCCTTCAAGCGCCCGTGTATAGGAGGGCAGGGAAGCGACTAAAGTTTTCCCTTCGCCAGTAGGCATCTCAGCGATATTTCCTTCAGCGAGTACGAGTCCGCCAAGCAATTGCACATCAAAATGGCGCATATTCAAAACACGCTTCGACGCTTCCCGGACTACAGCAAATGCTTCGGGGATGATCTTTTCAATTTTCTTTCCATCAGCTAATTGTTCGCGGAAGGAAATGGTCATATTTTTTAACTCTTCATCGCTCATAGCTTGATAGTTTTCTTCCAAGCGATTTATTTCTTCAACAATCTTTTTGTATTTTTTAAGTTGTCTTAAGTTCGGTTTATTAGAACGCTTGAATAACGTTGCCATGCATAATAGTCTCCTTTATGTACATCCATTGCTACTTGATTATTTTATCAAACTTTACCAACAAACTCCACTTAACAAAAGTGAAACCTTTTGTGTTTTCAGGCGTCTTATAAACCGAAGAAGCAATTGCACATACATAAATACTTTATTTCCTGTAGAGACATGCTATAATGAAATTGGATTTGTATGTTGAATTAGAAGTTTTAAGGAGGAAGGACATGCTATACCTTACTTTGGTTTTGGCATTTATCGCTTCAATCGTACTAACTCCTATTGTAAAGCGAATTGCCTTTCGCGTAGGAGCAGTCGATCGACCTAACTATAGAAAAGTTCATGCGAGAATTATGCCGCGACTCGGCGGATTAGCAATATTCGGTTCGTTTGTCATCGGTTACTTTATTTTGCGGCCGGAAGAAACGGTCTCAAATGCAGTAGATGCATCATTTATCTCGATTTCAACAGCCATTTTAATCGGTGCAGTTTTAATCACTGTTACTGGCGTATTGGATGACATGTTTGAAATCACTGCAAAAGCGAAGCTCTTGGGCCAATTGGCTGCAGCTGCCATCGTTGTAGTAGGTGGGGGACTTGAAATATCTTTCATCAACTTGCCATTCGGTGGAGAGTTGGATTTTGGTTATTTCAGTATTCCGTTGACGATTCTTTGGATCGTGGGTATAACAAATGCGATCAATTTGATTGATGGCCTTGATGGATTAGCAGCAGGGGTTTCAACCATTGCGTTGATCACGCTGGCAATTATGGCCTTCATCATGGGTGACCCATTTGTTATGTCTTTGGCTGCGATTTTAGCTGCCAGTTCAATCGGCTTCCTTTTCTATAACTTCCATCCTGCGAAGATATTCATGGGAGATACCGGAGCCTTATTCCTTGGTTTCATGATTTCCGTATTAGCATTAATGGGCTTCAAAAACGTAACAGTAGTCGCTTTGATCATCCCGATTATCATGCTTGGCGTGCCAATATCAGATACATTCTTTGCAATTGTGCGCCGTGTACGCGAGAAGCAATCGATTTCAGCAGCAGATAAATCACATTTGCATCATTGCTTACTGAATATCGGATTCTCGCACCGACAGACAGTATTGATTATCTACGGCATAGCAGCATTATTCGGTTTAGCAGCTTTATTGTTCTCTCAAGCTACATTATGGGGAGGCATTCTGCTGCTCAGCGTGATGTTGATTGCCATTGAATTGTTTGTCGAAGTAGTTGGATTAGCTGGGAAGAATTACCGCCCGCTGATCAATTTAGTGAAATTCATCGGAAAATAAATAGAGGCGCGATAGCAACTTGCTATCGCGCCTTTTTTTGTTTTCTTCCAAAAGAAAAACCGCAGCTCGGCTGCGGTTAATAACCTTCTTCAACATTTGTACGTTCAGCTAGATTGGTGTCACTGTTGTCGGATAAACTCGATGTATCAGGTTTTAATCCTAAATGGCTTTGTAGAATATCTTGGACTTCAAGAAGTGATTCGTCATCCAATTGCCAGTAATAGATACCGGTTGACATATCATCATATCCTTCTAAAGATAAAGTATCGATATCCGGCTTCCCATTTTTCGCGTATTCAAAGAATGACTGCATATCTCTGAAAGTTAAGTTCGTGCGCATATTATCACCAATTGCATCAATAACAGATCCGTATTTTGTAATGGAGGTTGCTGATAAAGCTTTGTCCATGATGCTTTCAATCAACATCTGCTGGCGTTTGCCGCGCTCGATGTCATTGTCGTAATGGCGGGTTCTCGCAAGAGCAAGAGCTTCGCTCCCGTTCAATTCTTGTAAACCTTCTTTAAGAACAATTGCACCGTGTATATCATTTTCATCTTTTTCTTCTAAATCATAAGGCACTTCTGCTTCGATTCCGCCTAATGAATCAACAACTTCGATAAATGCTTGGAAATCCATGCGAACGTAATAATCGACTGGAACTTCTAGTAATTCTTCTACACTCTCAATTGTAGAGCTAGGCCCTTCAAGTGCATAGGCATGGGTGATTTTGTCTTCATATCCAGCATCCGGAATATAAGTGTATGTGTCGCGCGGAATGCTGACGAGCTTAATCGATTTGTCTTCATTGTTTAAAGTAGCCAGAACTAAAGCATCCGAACGGATGTTGTGGTCGTCTTGATCTCGCGCTTCGCTGTCATCTACACCGATAAAAAGAATCGATATATTATCATGCAACGGTTCGACTTGTTCTTCCCTTAAATCAGACATTTCACGGTCTCCGGCGGTTTCAAAAGCTCTGTCCGCCGCATTTTCTGCTTTCTTGACGAGGTAAATACCGAATGCGGATCCACATATGAGCAAAGATAAGGCCAATGTCACGATTATTTTAATCGCTGTCCGTTTTTTGCTCGATTTCGACTTGCGATAACTTTTACGGTTCATGGTTATAACTCCTCTAATTAGGAATGGGCTAACCGAGTATTCAATTCGGGTCGATCCAATCTTACTATGATAGTAGACGCATGACAATAGTCTAAGTTGCATGCGTTCTCTGATTCAACCTATTATACAGCGAGTTGAAAGATACGTAAACGAAAAAAGATTAGGATATTTTGAATTCAAGAAATTCTTTTTTCACGCAGCTGATAATTGCCTGTCCATTCGTCATTTCGTTGACCCAATCGATAAATTTGCTTTCTTGTTCAACAGGTACGTAAACCAATAATTCGACTCCTTCAGTGTAGAGAATTTCCTTTAAAGGAAATTCGGATTGACGAATTTCATTTTCCATTTTCCCTAACCATGTATAGTCTACATGGACGTTCATTAAGCAATGCAGCCGGCGTTCAACGACTCCGGATGCAGCAATCGCTTTTGTTGTCGCTTTTCCATAAGCCCGGATCAATCCGCCTCCGCCAAGTTTTATGCCGCCAAAATAACGGGTGACAACAACAACCGTATCTTTCAACCCTTGCTTTTTTAAGACTTCAAGCATCGGAACGCCTGCAGTCCCGCTTGGTTCTCCGTCATCATTTGCCTTCTGGATTGAATCATGTTCACCGATCATGTATGCTGAACAATTATGATTGGCGCTTTTATGTTTTGCTTTGATAGAATCGATAAATTCCAAAGCTTCTTTTTCGGTTTCTGCTCTTTTTGCGTGAGCTATAAAACGTGACTTTTGTATGATAATTTCCGTTTCTTTTCCATTGCCGATAGTTTTGTAATTTTCTCGCATTTTAATGCCTCCTGGTGTAAAATGTAATCAGATAATTTGTAATGTGTTTTTAACATGGGCTTGCTTATAAAGTGATATACTTATTACAGCTGTGGCAGGCATAAAGGTGCAAGTATTTTTCTTCTATGTATAGTTTAGTATAGCTAAGGCGGTTTTAGAATGGCTAAAAAATTCGATGTGAAAGCATTAGACTCCATTTTTGACGAAGTCATGGAAAAAATGGAACGTTCCAAACAGGATATTTTCGTCATCAGTGAACAAAGTCGCCAAAGTTATGAAGATATGAAAAATGAACTTGAAGAAGTGCGAACGAATATTGCACGTGTGATAAAGACCGGAGACCTTTTGGAAGAAAAGACCCGAGCCGCACGCAGGAGGCTTGCCGAAGTTTCTCAATTCTTCAACTCATTCACAGAAAGCCAAGTCAGGCAAGCTTATGAACAGGCTAATGAACTTCAAGTCAAATTGTCAATCAATCGTTCTGAAGAAAAACAGTATCGCCAAAAACGCGATAGCTTGCAGCGGCGCCTGCAATCCCTGCTTCAGACAATTGAGCGAGCTGAATATCTGGTCAATCGTTTGAACGTTACGATGAATTATCTAACTTCAGATCATGAAAAAGTTGATGAAGCACAAGACAGTGTAAAGCTAAAGCAAGATTATAGTCTTCGGATCATTGAAGCGCAAGAAGAAGAACGAAAGCGCTTGTCACGGGAAATCCATGACGGACCAGCTCAGATGATGGCGAATGTGCTTTTGCGTTCAGATTTGATTGACAGGACGTTTCGTGAAAAAGGGCCGGAACTGGCATTCCAGGAAATTACCTCATTAAAAGAAATGGTAAGGGATGCCCTGACGGAGGTAAGGCGAATCATCTATGATCTTCGCCCGATGGCTTTAGATGATTTGGGATTAGTTCCTACATTGAAAAAGTATATTGACACTACTGAAGAGTATAACAAAGGAACACGTATGAATTTCCAGTCAACAGGAAAGGAAGTGCGGCTTCCAAGCAATTACGAAACGGCTATTTTCCGATTGGTTCAAGAAGCGATTACCAATGCAGTCCGTCACGGGAAAGCTTCAGAAATTGAAGTCAATGTAGAATGGCTGGAAAAGCAAGTGACCATCATCGTAAAAGATAATGGTTCCGGATTCGATAAAAGCATCGTGAAAAGCCAGTCATTTGGATTGATGGGCATGAAAGAGCGGATCGAATTGATAAATGGGGATTTTATCATCAATTCTTCACCAGGCAACGGTACAGTACTGATGTTTATTATTCCATTAACACTAGACAGTTAAGATACGGTATTCGAGGAGGACAACATAATGACAAAAATTATTATTATCGACGATCACCAACTCTTCCGTGAAGGCGTTAAGCGGATTCTTGATTTTGAAGATTCGTTTGAAGTGGTAGCAGAAGGTGGAGATGGAACAGAAGTCGTCAAATTGTATGAAGAATATAAACCCGATGTGGTCTTAATGGATATTAATATGCCACAAAAAAATGGGGTAGAGGCAACAGGCGAGTTGATCGAGAATTTCCCTGATGCAAAAGTCATTATGCTGTCAATTCACGATGATGAGTCTTACGTTACGCATGCATTAAAGACAGGTGCTCTTGGCTACATGCTGAAGGAAATGGATGCAGAGGCGATTATTCAAGCCATTAAAGTTGTGGCGAAAGGTGGATCTTATTTGCACCCGAAAGTAACGCGCAATTTAGTGATGGAATTCCGTCGCTTAAGCGAGCGTGAAAACAAAGGTTCGTTCCATCAAACAGAAATTCGCCGTCCGTATCATTTATTGACGAAGCGTGAAAGTGAAGTCCTGCAATTATTGACAGATGGACAAAGCAACCGTGTAATTGGCGAAACCCTATTTATTTCTGAGAAAACTGTGAAAAACCACGTTTCCAGCATTCTTCAGAAAATGCAAGTAAATGACCGTACTCAAGCCGTCGTTACAGCCATTAAAAATGGTTGGGTAGAAGTGCGCTAATTGAAAATGTGATAAACCCGCAGCATTGATGCGGGGTTTTTCTTTTGATTTTTAGTCTTACATGGCCGTTTCCGCTTTTCAAAGTCCAGCTCTGCCGCCTAGCCGCTCAAGGTCGCTTCAGCCTTATCTGCAATGGCAAAGACCGCCATTTCCGAAAAGGCTTCCAGCGCTTGTCGCGGCTGACAAGGCGGCTCCGCTTTTCTATGTCTAGACTCCAACAGCCAAGTTCTCAGGTCATAAGCCGCATCGCCTGTGCGGCAAAGACCGCCGCTTCGGCAATGCGTCTTATGTCCGTCGAACTTTTCCGCTTTTCTATGTCTAGCTCCGCCGCCTAGCCGCTCGAGGTCGCTTCAGCCTTATCTCCAATGGCAAAGACCGCCATTTCCGAAAAGGCTTCCAGCGCTTGTCGCGGCTGACAAGGCGGCTTCGCTTTTCTAATTCGACACAGTTTCTTCATTGTATTCTATTCGTGCGTATGGCAAAATGAAGCGCAGGAGGAATGTATGATGAAAAAGATGATTTTGGCCGCAAGTGTGGCTTTATTGCTTGCTGCTTGTTCCGATTCTGATGAGCCTTCGGTAAACAGCAATACAGCAGATGATGGAAATGTATCGAACGAAAACAATGCTGTGGACCATGGCGTTGAAGATGTAGAAGGTAAAGAAAAGGAAGAAGTCGGATTTACCTTGAACGATAAAGGGGAAGCGGAAGCAGCCGAAGTTCCAGAAGCCGAAGCAGAAAAGATTTTAGCTGCTTATCAAGAATATATCGATGCTTTTAATGCGGAAGATGTTGAACGGTATATGGAAGTGATTGCCAAGGAACCGGATGGTTTTGATAGAGAAGAAGACCGCGCCGCGTTAACCGAAGCTTTTACGAATTTCGATACAACTTATAAGCCAAGCAATGAAACCATTGTGGAATATGAAGAGAACCGGGCAGAAGTTTATGCTCAAATCGACGTGACGATGGCGGAACCGGATTCGGATAAATCTGCAAAGCAATCAGGACGGCAAGTGGTAGTCTTTAAAAATGAAGATGGCGCTTGGAAAGTGACTAGCCTGCATTTTATCGGAAACCAATAATTAGCTTCCCGGAAATTTCGGGAAGTTTTTATTTTTTTGGCCGAATTTTTCTGAACTTAACGTTAATCGCAAAAAATATTTAGTTTAACTTAATGGTTATTTTTAATGCATTATTTGGTAAACTGGCAATGGAGGCTGATTAGTATGAGAACAGCGATAGTAACAGACAGTACGGCATACATACCTGAAGAAATCCGTAGAGCTGAAAATATTCATATGGTCCCCTTCAAGTGACTTTTGGAAACGAATCGTTGGCTGAAGAGGAAGAACTGCATGTGGACGAATTTTATAAAAAAGCGGTTGAAGAATTACCTAAAACTTCACAGCCGCCGCTTGGTGAATTTGTCACGAAGTATCAAGAACTCGCAAAAGAATACGATGAAATTGTTTCTATTCATTTATCGAGTGGGATCAGCGGAACTTTCCATGGAGCTCAACAGGCCAATGAACTGGTCAAAGATGTGGAAGTTTTTGCTTTTGATACAGAAATCTCCTGTGCGATGCAAGGCTTTTATGCATTAAAAGCGGCTGAGTTGTCTCGAGCAGGCGCGGACGGAGCAACGATCATTCGGGCATTGGAAGAAATGAAAAAGACGATGCGTGCTTATTTCATGGTAGAAGACCTTAATCATTTGCGAAGAGGCGGAAGGCTATCAAATGCGCAAGCCATTGTTGGCGGCCTGCTGCAAATTAAACCGTTACTGCATTTTCAGGACAAATTGATCGTGCCGTTTGAAAAAATCCGAACGCGGAAAAAAGCGATGAAGCGAATCGAAGATATGCTCGGTGAAGACGTGAAAGCGGGAGTCCCACTTAAAGCGGCTATTATCCATGCCAACCGTCCGGAAGATGCGCAGAAATGGTACGAAGAATTGCACGAGAAGTATCCAGAAGTGGAATTCGTGATTTCTTATTTCGGTCCTGTTATTGGAACACATTTAGGAGAAGGCTCAATGGGGCTTGGCTGGGTAAAAAAATAACCGGCTAAGTTCCATTTTTTTAAAAAAGGGAGGCAATTTATGAAAGAATTAGAAGACTTTTTAACCGGCAGAGTTTGGTTAAAAGAATTCACCCCATTTCCGCAAAGTGAAATCGATCAAGCTATTTTACAAGGTTTTGTAACACGTATTCCAGGCATCACCGATAAACAAGAATGCAGCAGATGCTTAGAAAAATCGGTGAATCTGACTTCTTTTTATTGTGAAAAATGCGAAGGCGACTGTTTATATTGCCGCCATTGCCTTAAAATGGGCCGCATCAGTTCTTGTACGGAGCTGATTACTTGGACGGCCCCATCTCCTAGACCCCTGAAAACCCACTCATTTCAATGGAGTGGACATCTAACTCCTTCACAAAATTTAGCTTCCCAGCAAGTGATTGAAAGTCTTCAAATTAATCGATCTCACCTTATCTATGCAGTATGCGGCGCTGGAAAAACAGAGGTGCTTTTTGCTCCTTTGTATGAAGCATTAAAGACAGGCAAACGGATTTGTATTGCAGCTCCAAGGACTGATGTCGTCTTGGAACTGTCTCCGCGTATTCGCGCAATCTTTACGGATACCGTCATCCATACACTTTACGGCGGTTCGCCGGCTGAAGCAGGATTTGCTGAAATTGTCATTGCCACTACCCATCAACTTTACCGTTTTCAAAATGCATTTGATCTGATGATCGTGGATGAAGCTGACGCCTTTCCCTATTCGATGGATCCGGCTTTAAAAAGAGCGGTTATGAAAGCGAAAAAACACGATGCGCCGGTGATCTACGTTTCTGCCACACCGTCTGTCCAGTTAATCAAAGGGACACCGGGCCGTTCAGAAATCTTTAGGCGGTATCATGGACAGCCTTTGCCGGTGCCCAGGTTCGATTCCCTTTGGAACTATAAAAAGCGGTTGAGAAAGAACAGCATTCCTAAAAAGCTGGAAACATGGATTCGTTTAAGGCTTTCCCGGCGAGAACCATTTCTGTTATTTCTTCCAACGATTGAATTGATTGAAGAAAGCATCCCTTTATTTAAACAGTTAGACGCTGCTATTGAAGCGGTACATTCCAAAGATCCCAATCGAAAAGAGAAGGTGATGGGCTTGCGGCAAGGAATCGTTCCTGGACTGGTAACATCTACGATATTGGAACGGGGCATTACGGTGCCGAATGTTCAAGTGGCAGTTATCGGAGCAGATGAGGAGATTTTCGATGCAGCGGCTTTGATCCAAATTTCAGGAAGAAGCGGGGAAGGGCATCGGACTTTCCAAATGGGGATGTTGTCTTTTTCCATAATGGAATTACTAGGCAAATGGATAGAGCCAAAAATACGATAATCGCTTATAATAGAAAGACCATTTCATGAATTGCCTCTTATGCAGCAGGAAGCTGCCCATGCAGGCATCCTGGAGAAGTTTGTTTATGAATGATTTGGACGAAGCAGTTTGCGCGAAATGCAAAGCAGAATTTGAAAGCATCACGGGTAACACTTGTTTGTACTGCGATGCCTCTGGGGAAGGGGTTTGTGCAGATTGTATGTATTGGGAACAGACTGAATATGCAGGACTAATAGCAAAAGGGCGATGTTTATATCGATACAATGAAGGGATGCAATCTTATTTCCATCAATATAAATTTTTGCAAGATGTTATTCTATCCGAAGTTTTTGCAAAGGAAATGAATCATGCTTTAGCCAAAGTGGACGCGGTGATTGTACCGATTCCGATGAATCCGAAAAAATTGAAAGAACGGACCTTTGCCCAAGTTGATTCGCTGCTGGAGTCAGCGAGGCTCCCGTTCCATCATTTTTTAATAAAGAACGAAGATGTCCAAGGCACAAAGTCGAAAATGGAAAGAATGGCTTCGTCTCCGTTATTTCATTGGAATGGAGAAACGGTGCCGAAAAAGATTATTTTAGTCGATGATCTTTATACGACAGGGACGACGATGCGCCATGCGGCAAAAGTGTTAAAAGATGCAGGTGCGGATGAAATCGAATTGTTTTGCTTGATTCGCGGGTAATGGGGATTCAAAAACATTTTGGAGGGATGCAAATGTTTTATAACAGGCAGGAACATTATCGGTATGCGTTTGGCCATCCGCAAGAATTGATCATCCATTTAAATGAACCGGGGGAAAGGCCTGAGCATTATGGACTTTTGCTTGATGTCTCTCCGCGAGGCGGAAAATTCTTTTTGGAGAAGGAATTAGAAAAAATAAAAGAAGAAATCGATGTCGAGTTCACTTTAAACCACGAAAAAATTCATTTAAAAGCCCTTCTGTTATGGAAAGAAAGCACGACAGAAGGCTGGATGTATGGCATGGAATTCCACAAAGATCCGATTAAAGAAATGCTGATCAATAGCGAATTAAAAGCCTATTTGGAACTGGAATAGAAACTGCCGGGCGTTTAAACGAGCCCGGCAGTTTTTTTAATGTTCATAAATCATTTTTCTGGTCATCCCGCCGTCGATATTGAGGCATTCGCCGGTGATAAAAGAGTTTTCAGGATTTGATAGGAAAAGGCAGGCACGGGCAATATCATCAGGTTTGCCGACGCGGCCGCTCCAATGCTGCTCATGGTCAACTTTCCGGAGTTCTTCTTCCCCAGTGTGAATCCATCCGGGGGCAATTGAGTTTACGCGAATCCCTTTTTCGCTTAAAGTAGCTGCCAACGAATGGGTCAGTGCAAAAATCCCTCCTTTTGAAGCAGAGTAAAGCTCGGTATTCGGTTCTGACATAAATGCGCGTGTTGAGGCCATATTGACAATTGATCGGATATCATCCGTCATATAGCGCGCAGCTTCGCGGCTGCAAATGAATACACTTTTTAAATTCGTGTTGAGGAGCTCATCCCAATCTTGTTCTTCAATCTCCCAAATCGAAGTGAATTTTGAAACGCCTGCATTATTGATCAGGATATGAATAGCTCCGTAATCTTTATGGATATCTGAAAATACTCGGATTACTTCTTTGAAATTCCCGACATCGCATTTGCGGAAATCCATTCCCGGCAGCTCACTTTCTTGGATATCCAGTCCGATGACGCGAGCCTCTTTCGCTAGAAAATGTTCTGCAATACTCCGACCGATGCCTTGGGAAGCGCCGGTCACTATTACTGTTTTATTTGTAAACATTGCCTTCATCTCCTTGTGATTTACTTTACCTGAATTTAACTTCCTTAAAACTTTTTAGTTTTAAGCAGGAAACTTAAGGGGATATATAGAAATGTAAAGGTAAGCACAAAAGAAGGAGGAGTTCATATGCTTCAATACAATATCAAGGGCGACAATGTCGAAGTAACTCCGGCAGTCCGCGAGTACATCGAAAAGAAAGTGGATAAAATCGAAAGATACTTTCCGGAAGGTACAAACGCGACAGCGATGATTAATTTAAAAGCGCTTAACCACAGCCAAACTAAAGTGGAAATTACAATCCCTATGAAAAATCTCGTATTGCGTGCAGAAGAACGGCACGATGAATTATATGCGGCAGTAGATTTAATCATTGGAAAGCTTGAACGTCAAATCCGAAAATACAAAACAAAAATCAATCGTAAATTCCGCGATCGTGAAGGAATGGGCATGGCATTCGCTTCAGCTGAACAAGTGACTCAAACTTCAAATGGCGCGGAAAATTCTTATACAGACGAAGACGATGAAGATTTGACAATCGTTCGTACAAAGCAATTTGAACTAAAACCGATGGATGAAGAGGAAGCTGTATTGCAGATGAATATGCTTGGGCATACTTTCTTCGTCTTTACAGATGCTGAATCCAATGAAACCAATATCGTTTACAAACGGAAAGACGGCACATATGGTTTGATCGAAACAAGTTCATAATAATAGTTAAAAAGCCTCTCGTTATGAGAGGCTTTTCTTTTGTATTGGAGAAAAAAACTAATTTTCTGCTGTTTCTAGCAGTTTAACAAGCCATACAGGAAGTTTGCACGCGATTGCCTGCAGTGTTAAAATAAGTAGTGAGAATTTTTGCCAAGGACTAAGAGCTATTGAATATTTTAGTTATTAAGGACTAATTCAATTTGCAATGAGAATATTAAGCAAAGGCGATCTGGCTGGACTTGTCAAAGCCGGACACTACGCAGGGAGCGGTTATAGATGCTTGGAGTATTAAATAAAGTATTTGACCCGAACAAACGGGACCTAAAAAGATTAGAAAAAACTGCTGATCAGGTCGAAGCGCTGGCTTCGGAATATGCAGCTTTATCAGATGAAGCTTTAAAAGCAAGAACGGAATTATTTATTGAACGTTCTGCTAAAGGTGAATCATTGGACGATTTATTGCCGGAAGCATTTGCGACAATTCGGGAAGCTTCTAAACGAGTGTTGGGCATGTACCCATTCCGCGTTCAGATTATGGGGGCGGCAGCACTTCACGAAGGCAATATCTCCGAGATGAAAACAGGTGAAGGTAAAACTTTGACTTCAACCATGGCGGTTTACTTGAATGCCATTTCAAAAAAAGGCGTTCATGTAGTAACTGTCAATGAATATTTGGCGAGCCGCGATGCAGGTGAAATGGGTCAATTATTCGAGTGGTTGGGACTGACTGTCGGATTAAACTTAAACAGCTTGACGAAAGATGAAAAACGCCAAGCTTATCAAGCGGATATTACGTATAGCACCAACAATGAACTTGGTTTTGACTATCTGCGGGATAATATGGTGCTTTACAAAGAAGACATGGTTCAGCGCCCATTAAACTTTGCGGTTATCGATGAAGTTGACTCCATTTTAATCGATGAAGCGCGTACACCGTTGATTATTTCAGGACAGGCGGCAAAAGCGGCGCAATTGTATATGCAAGCAAATGCTTTCTCCCGGATACTGGTGAAAGATACCGATTATACGTATGATGAAACAACAAAAGGCGTCGTGTTGACTGAAGACGGCATTGAAAAAGTGGAAAAAGCTTTCAATGTCGATAACTTATTCGATATTCGCCATGTGCGCTTGAACCATGCGATCAACCAATCGTTGAAAGCGCAAGTGACGATGCATAAAGACGTAGATTATGTCGTTCAAGACGGTGAAGTTGTAATCGTCGATCAGTTTACAGGCCGTTTAATGAAAGGACGCCGCTATTCAGATGGACTGCACCAGGCAATCGAAGCCAAAGAAGGTTTGGAAGTTCAAAATGAATCTATGACCATGGCGACCATTACGTTCCAGAACTTTTTCCGTATGTACGATAAACTTTCCGGTATGACCGGTACGGCTAAAACGGAAGAAGAGGAATTCCGCAATATTTATAATATGAACGTTATTGCGATTCCAACAAATAAACCGATCATCCGTGATGATAGAGTCGATTTGATTTATGCAACGATTGCCGGTAAGTATAAGGCAGTAGCAGATGATATTGCAGAGCGCCATAAAAAGGGCCAACCGGTACTAGTCGGTACGGTTGCAATTGAGACTTCCGAAATCATTTCTGATTACCTCTCGAAAAAAGGCATCAAGCATTCCGTGTTGAATGCGAAAAACCATGCGCACGAAGCGGAAATCATTTTAAATGCCGGACAAAAAGGCGCCGTTACAATTGCGACGAACATGGCCGGACGCGGAACCGATATTAAACTGGGTGAAGGGGTAATCGAAGCGGGCGGATTGGCAGTTCTCGGTACGGAACGACATGAATCCCGACGCATCGATAACCAGCTCCGAGGCCGTTCAGGCCGACAAGGAGATCCAGGTGTGACGCAATTCTATCTTTCATTAGAAGATGATTTGATGCGCCGTTTCGGTTCGGATGCAATGCGCAATATGATGGGCAAACTGGGAATGGACGATTCGCAGCCGCTGCAGTCTAAGATGGTCAACCGCTCAGTCGAATCTGCTCAAAAACGCGTGGAAGGGAATAACTTCGATGCGCGGAAACGCTTGCTTCAATATGATGACGTTTTGCGCCAACAACGTGAGATTATCTACAAGGAACGTATGGAAGTCCTTGAGACCGAGAACATGCGTGCATTAGTAGAGCGTATGCTTGATGGCTCTATCGAACGTATGGTCCATGCGCATACCTCCGAAGAGAACCCTGAGAATTGGAACTACAAATCGCTAGTGGATGTGGCTTCAGCGAATTTATTGCCGGAAAACACCATTACTGTTGATGATTTAAAAGGGAAGACTCAAGAACAATTGATCGATTTTATCAAAGCGGAAGTTGCAAAACGCTATGATGAAAAAGAGGAAGAAATGACTTCTGAACGCATGCGTGAATTTGAGAAAGTTGTTTTGCTTCGTTCAATTGATACGAAATGGATTGATCATATCGATGCAATGGACCAATTGCGCCAAGGAATTCACTTGCGTGCTTATGGCCAAAATGATCCACTTCGTGAATACCAAAATGAAGGATTTGCGATGTTCGAGGAAATGGTCTTATCGATTGAAGAAGATGTTGCAAAATATGCAATGAAAGCGGAAATCCGCAATAACCTTGAGCGCGAAGAAGTAGCGAAAGGCCAAGCGGTCAACCCGAAAGAAGACGGACCGGCACCGAAAAAGAAAAAAGCGCCAGTACGCAATGACATGGCTGTAGGGCGCAACGAACCTTGCCCATGCGGCAGCGGCAAAAAGTTTAAAAACTGCCATGGCGCAACAGCTTAAAAAAGACGCCGCTCTTTCAACAGAGCGCAGTTGAAATGATTAAACATAAGCAAGCCACAGGACCGAAGAGCATCTGCTCTTCGGTGTTATTTTGAGGAGGAACATATAATGATGGAATTAGCAGACATCCGCAACGAACTTGATAAATCAGCCAGTAAATTGGCGGACTTTAGGGGGTCTCTTTGACTTAGAAAACAAAGAAGCCAGAATCCAGGAATTGGATGAAATGATGTTGGATCCGAATTTTTGGAATAACCAAGATTCGGCCCAAACGGTCATTTCGGAATTAAATGGATTAAAAGAAATCGTCAATACGTACCACCGTTTCATGGAAACCCAGGAAAACTTAGAAATGACGCTGGAACTGCTTCGTGAAGAAAATGACGAAGAATTGCATGAAGAAATCAGCGGTGAAATGCAGACCTTTAGGAAAGAATTAAGCGATTACGAATTAACGATGCTATTAAGCGAACCGTACGATAAGAATAACGCCATTTTAGAATTGCATCCAGGAGCAGGCGGACTGAGTCGCAAGATTGGTGTTCGATGCTTTTGCGCATGTATACGCGCTGGGCTGAAAAACGTGGATTTAAAGTAGAAACTCTTGATTACCTTGCCGGAGATGAAGCTGGAGTGAAATCGGTGACTTTGGGCATCAAAGGGCATAATGCGTATGGCTATTTGAAAGCGGAAAAAGGCGTTCATCGTTTAGTCCGCATTTCCCCATTTGACTCTTCTGGCCGCCGCCATACTTCGTTTGTTTCATGTGAAGTCATGCCGGAATTTACAGGGGAAATCGAAATCGATATCCGTACAGAAGATTTGAAAATTGATACGTACCGGGCAAGCGGTGCAGGCGGGCAGCACATCAACACGACAGATTCTGCTGTCCGAATCACGCACTTGCCGACAGGGGCAGTGGTTACTTGCCAACAAGAACGGTCTCAAATCAAAAACCGTGAAAAAGCGATGCAGATGTTGAAAGCGAAACTCTACGCATTAAAAATCCAGGAGCAGGAAGCACAACTTCTTGAAATACGCGGAGAACAAAAAGAAATCGGCTGGGGCAGCCAGATTCGCTCATACGTTTTCCATCCTTATTCGATGGTCAAAGACCACCGAACAAATTACGAAACCGGGAACCTGCAAGCTGTGATGGATGGAGATATCGACGGCTTCATCAACTCACTGCTGCGTTCTAAAATGCAATAACGAAAAGCGCAGGCAGCCGTGTAGATTTGCCGGGCATAAGACGAGCTGGCGAAGCAGCGTGTTTTCAGCAGCACAGCCAGATTGGCTTATGACCCAAGAATCTGGCTGCCGGAGACTGGACAAAGAAAAGCGGAGCCGCCTTGACAGCCGCGACAAGCGCTGGAAGTCTTAGCGGAAATGGCGGATTTTAGCCGTTTTCGAGAAGACTGAAGCGACCTCGAGCGGCTTGGCGGCAAAGCTGGACAATAGAAAAGCGGAACCGGCCGTCTAGCCCCGACAGGTATAAGAGACTTCACGCAGGAAATCCTGATTTCCGTAGTGAAGGGTTTTATGACCTTGAGGGGCTGGCCGTTGGAGTCTAGCCAGTAAGAAAAGCGCAGGCAGCCATGTAGATTTGCCGGGCATAAGACGGGCTGGCGAAGCGGCGTGTTTTCAGCAACACAGCCAGATTGGCTTATGACCCAAGAATCTGGCTGCCGGAGACTGGACAAAGAAAAGCGGAGCCGCCTTTTATCATTGCCACTTAAAGAAAATCCAGCATAATTATAACGAAGCCTCCACCACGCAACATATGCGTAGTGGAGGTTTTTCTCTTTACCTTGATGAAGTTCACAATTTGCTGGAGCTTTGTTATACTCTGACAGGGTTGAACTCGAGATTAGGTAGGAATGAGGAAAGTTTAATGGGGAAAAAAAATCAACGAAATAGAAAAGAGCCGCATCCAATTCTTAGTGTAATTTTAGAATATGCCAGTGTCATTTTGGGATCTGCCATTGTAGCAATTTCTTTTAATGTATTCTTGCTGCCGAATGAAGTGGCATCAGGAGGAGTCAGTGGGATCAGTACCATTTTAAAAGGTGTTTTCGATTGGAAGCCGGCCTTTGTGCAATGGGCATTTAATATTCCACTTTTTATCGCCGGAGTCATTTTGCTCGGCAAGAATTTTGGTTTGAAAACAGCAGTGGGAACCATCTTCCTTCCATTCGTTGTCTTCATGACGGAATCATGGGAGCCTTGGACAATGAATCCGTTGCTCGGGTCTCTGTTTGGCGGAATCATGGTAGGGCTAGGACTGGGGATTGTCTTTCGCGGACAAGCCTCTACAGGCGGAACTGATTTAGCCGCTCAAATTATTACAAAGTATACAGGTTTGACGCTCGGGACGAGCGTTGCGTTAATTGATGGACTGATCGTGCTTGCGGCTGCTTTGGTCTTCGATATTGAAAAAGGATTATATGCATTGATCGGCTTATACGTAACAACCAAGACAATCGATTTAGTCCAAGTCGGATTTGGCAGATCGAAATTAGTTTATATCATTACGAATAAGCAGGCAGAAATCCGAGACGCTATTTATGAAGAAATCGATCGCGGCGTTACAAAGTTATCGGCTACTGGAGGATATACGGAAGCAGAAAAGCCGATGATCATGGTCGTTGTCCATCAGACGGAGTTCACGCGCCTAAAGAACTTGGTGAAAATTATTGATCCGACAGCTTTTGTTATCGTGTCAGATGCTGCAGAGGTTCTTGGAGAAGGTTTCAAACGGGCATAACTTTGGTATACTCTAGTAGGTAGGTAAAATAGCGAGGAGGGACCCGGTATGAAAAAGCAATTAATGGCTTTATTATTTGGTTCAGCACTGGTTCTTGGTGCTTGCGGCGGAGGAGAAGAATCAAGTGAGCCAGCAGAAACGCCAGATAGCGGCAGCTCAGAAGAATCTTCAGTGGATCCCGAGCAAGTTGTACAACAAAATTGCATCTCTTGCCATGGTGAAAACTTGGAAGGCGCAGGCAATTTCCCAGCTTTGAATGACGTCGGTGCACGGTTATCAGAAGAAGAAATTCGTGGAGTTATCGATAACGGTCAAGGTGCTATGCCACCGGATATCATTGAAGGCGAAGAAGCAGATGCAGTTGCAAAATGGTTATCAGAGAAGAAATGAACCGGCTGAAAAGCCGGTTTTTTCTATTTCACAAAAATGTCACAACTATCTCTCAATGCAAAAATGCAATAAAATTAAGTAAAATGATACTATTTTGATGTGTAATTCTAGAAAAAGGCATTACTATTAAACCATAAAATATTTCATATTGAATTTTAATTGATACATAAATGTAATAAAAAAAGAGGTTTAAGGTGTTATAATGAGTCTGCTAGAAATTTTCAGGGAAACTTAAGGTTTAGGGAAACTCTTAATATATATAGGTGGTTAGTAAATGATTCAAATGAGAAATGTCTACAAAAAGTATCCGAACGGCATTGTGGCACTTAACGGAATGAACGTTGAGATCGACCAAGGTGAATTCGTATATGTAGTAGGTCCGAGTGGAGCGGGGAAATCGACATTTATCAAGATGATGTATCGGGAAGAACGTCCAACCTCTGGCCAAATGTTCGTAGACGGCATTGATATTGCTACATTAAAGAACTCGAAAGTACCGTTGCTTCGCCGCCAGATCGGCGTCGTCTTCCAGGATTTTAAATTGCTTCCTAAATTGAACGTATACGAAAACGTCGCGTTTGCGCTAGAAGTAATAGAAGAAAAACCGGAAGAAATTCGCAAGCGTGTATTAAAGGTCTTGGATTTAGTAGGTTTAAAACATAAAGCACGAATGTTTCCTACAGAACTATCGGGTGGGGAGCAGCAGCGGGTTTCAATCGCGCGTTCAATCGTCAATAAACCGAAAGTGGTTATTGCAGATGAGCCTACTGGGAATTTAGATCCTGAAACTTCTTGGGACATCATGAGATTATTTGAACAGATCAATAAAAGCGGTACAACAATCCTGATGGCGACCCATAACCGGGAGATTGTAAACTCAATGAGACACCGCGTAATCGCCGTTGAAGGCGGATTGATCGTCAGAGACGTAGCCGGAGGTGATTACGGCTATGAAGGCTAGAACATTAGCACGCCATTTCCGAGAAAGCTTAAAAAGCCTTGGCCGTAATGGCTGGATGACCTTTGCATCAGTAAGTGCTGTAACAGTAACGTTACTGCTTGTCGGTGTTTTTGTTTTAATCATGATGAACTTGAACAAAGTAGCGGATGATGTTGAGAACGACGTGGAAATGAAAGTATTTATCGCATTAGAGACAGGCCAGGAAGATATTGATCGGCTGGAAAACGAAATCAGCGTTTTGCCAGGGGTTGAATCGGTGGAATTCTCTACTAAAGAAGAGGAATTGACAGATCTAATCCTGAACTTTGGAGATGATTTCAGCCTTTACGAACAAAACAATCCGCTGTTCGATGTTTTTTATGTGAAGTCAACAGATCCACAGCAGACTGAAAAAGTCGCAGGTGAAATTTCTAAGATTGAATTAATCGAAAAAGTGGAGTTTGGAGCAGGAAAGATTGAGAAATTATTCAATGTTTTGAATACCGGCCGCAATGTGGGTCTTGTATTAATTCTTGCATTGTTGTTCACAGCGATGTTCTTGATCTCCAATACAATCCGAATCACCATCGTCGCAAGACGCCATGAAATCGAAATTATGAAATTAGTGGGTGCGACCAACTGGTTTGTACGGATTCCATTCATTTTAGAAGGCATGTGGCTAGGGTTATTAGGATCTATTATTCCGATTGGCCTGGTAGCTGCGTTGTACTATAACGTTACTGTTTATGCAGAACCAAGATTGAAAAATGAAATATTCCAGCTATTGGAATTCTCTCCATTCATCTATCAAGTGAGCGCATTAATCTTATTGATGGGCATATTTATAGGAATCTGGGGAAGCTTTATGTCAATACGTAAATTCTTGCGTGTTTAAGACAGAGAGAAGAGAACGTAAATCCGAAAGGGGAACACGAACTTGAAGTCGAAGTCGAAATGGATGTTGACTGGGTTATCTTCTATACTTGCTGTATCGCTAATCATGCCTACAGCCAGTGCAGATAAACTAAGTGAATTAGAACAAAAACAGCAAGAAGCCCAACAAAAACAAAGTGAATTGAATTCAGGGATCAACAAAAAGTCTGAAGCAATCTCTGTAAATCAATCCGAATTAGAAAAAATCATGGCGCAGATTCAAGAATTGAATGGCAAAATACAAGAAACTGAAGCGAAAATCGCAAGTGTCGAAGGCGAAATCAGTGTTACTAAAGATGAAATCGAAGAATTAAAAGCTTCTATTGAAGAACTTGAGCGCAAAATTGCAGAAAGAACCGAGTTGTTGCAAGAACGTGCACGTGCGATTCAATTAAGCGGAGGATCAGTAGATTACATAGATGTACTGCTAGGTGCTAACAGCTTTATCGATTTCATTGACCGTTTTTCTGCCGTGAATACATTGATCGACGCTGACCGTAAAATCATGCGTGAACAAGCGGAAGACAAACAGCTTCTAGCTGAACAGAAAGCGGAAGTCGAAACAAAACTTGCTCAACAAGAAGAGCGCCGAGCTGAACTGGTTTCTTTGAAATCATCTTTGGATGAACAAAAAGCGAAGCAAAAAGGTTTAGTTAAAAAGCTTGAAGCTGAACAAAAACGTTTAGCTGACGAGAAAGCAAAATTAGAAAAGCAACGTGAAGAAACCATTGATGTCAGTGCAGATCTGGAAAAGCAAATCGCGGCTGAACAGGCAAGACTTGCTGAATTAGCGCGTAAAGCTGAAGAAGAACGCCAACGCAAATTAGCTGCTGAACGAGCAGCACAAGAAAAAGCGGCGGCTGAAGCTAGAGCAGCGGCGGCACGCAAAGTGGCTGCGAGTGCGAAGTCGGCTAATGCTGCGGCTGCACCAGCAGCGCCGGCATATACACCACCGGCAGCACAGCCAGCAAAAAGTTCAGGGTTCATCAATCCAACTTCGGGCCGTTATACCTCTAAGTTTGGCTGGAGAGATATCGGTTCAGGCCCTGAGTTCCACCAAGGCGTAGACATTGCAAATAGTGTCGGAACGAATATTATGGCTTCTGCTAATGGATTTGTTTCATATGCCGGTTCAATGGGCGGCTACGGGAATGTAATTATCATTACCCATTCTCTCAATGGACAAACTCATGCTACAGTTTATGCTCACTTGAGTTCAATTGGCGTATCAGTCGGACAATCTGTTTCCCAAGGGCAGAGCATCGGCGCAATGGGTAACACAGGCCGTTCATTTGGTTCGCATTTGCATTTCGAAATCCATGTAGGTCCATGGAATGGTGGACGCACGAATGCAGTCAACCCTGCAAATTACATCTCACTTTAATACCAAAGCCGGCATCGTCAAGTGATGCCGGCTTTTTATTATGCCAAAATGATTTAAATTATGGAGACAGAAGTGGAACAAGCGGGGTCAATTTATCGTATGATGAAAGATGAATGAGGTGACTTGTAAATGTCTAAAAAAATGATTGGATTACTGCTCATTGCTTGTATGATCGGAATTGCAGTTGCAGGGATCGTGAAATCGAATCTTGAAAATAAAGATGAATTTGATAATATGGCTCTAGGCAGCGATGTCGATTTTCTTCCGACGGAGGAAGGGTTGGCAAAAGGAGAATTGTCTCCGGATTTTGAACTTACCACTTTAGAAGGCGAAAAAGTAAAACTTTCTGATTATCAAGGAAAAAAAGTGATCTTGAATTTTTGGGCGACTTGGTGTCCTCCGTGCAGAGCGGAAATGCCTCACATGCAAAACTATTTTGAAGAGCATGCAGCTGGCAATAATGTCGAAATTTTAGCAGTGAATTTGACGACTGAAGATCGAGGTATTGATAAAGTTCAAAATTTTGTGAAGGAATATGAACTGACATTTCCGATTCCGATGGATGAGAAAGGCGATATAGGAACACTTTATCAAGCGGTGACTATCCCTACTTCATACATGATTGATACAGAAGGAAGAGTCCAGAATAAAGTCGTAGGGCCGATGAATGAAACAATGATGAAAGAAATGATCGCCAATATGGATTAAAGGGGATGCTAAAATGCGCTCAATTGAAACCAAAGCCGTTCACACTTCGACAATGAAAGAACGTTCCATCCAACCAAAAGTGATGCCGTTGTATCAAACTTCCGCTTTCTCTTTTTCTTCATTAGAAGAGTTGGAAGGCCATTACGAAGGAAACGGGACGTATTTGTATTCCCGCACAGCAAATCCAAACACCGATGCTTTAGGAGAATCTGTTGCAGAAATGGAAGGCGCTCCAAAGGGAATAGCAGCTTCTTCTGGGATGTCTGCCATACTCGCAGGAATGCTTGCGGTGGTGAAAACGGGAGACCATATACTGGCTGCAGAAGATGTGTATGGAGGAACTTTTCATCTTTTGAGAGAAGAATTGGTGCGGATGGGAATCCAAGTACATTTTGCTGATTTTACAAAAATCGATGAAATGGAACAGGTACTAAATGATTTTCCCGAAGTTAAATTGATTTTTAGTGAGTCGATTACCAATCCATTCCTGCGTGTAGAAAATCTTCAGGCGTTGGAGCAATTAAAACAGCGCTATGGAGTGAAAGTGATGATCGACAATACTTTTGCAACGCCATATACGATCACCCCTTATGCCGAAGGGGCAAACCTTGTAGCTCATAGTGCGACGAAGTATATAGGCGGGCATAGTGATGTCACGGCAGGTGTCCTTGTAGGAGATGCAGATTTAATCGATGAAGCGGAAAAACGAGTGGTTAATTTAGGATTGAACTTAAGCCCTTTTGAAGCTTGGCTGACTCTTCGCGGTCTCAAAACGCTCGCGGTGCGCATGAAAGCCCAAACTGAAAATGCGAAAGCCATTGCAGAATTCCTGCAAGGAAAAGCGAGAGTTTGGTATCCCGGAAAAGGCGCAATCGTCACGTTCGAGTTGCCGGAAGATGTGGATATCTCTAAATTCTTTTCTTCTTTAGGATGGATTAAAATTGTCCCTACACTGGCTGGAGTGGAAACGACCGTTTCTTATCCATACGGCACCTCACACAGAGCTTTAACGGAGGAAGAAAAACAGAAAATCGGTATTACTCCGCAAGTCGTTCGCCTGTCCGTAGGAATTGAAGGGAAGGAAGATCTTTTAAAACAATTAGAGCAAGCTTTCCGTTAACCGAAAAAATCTACAGAAACCTCGTGTTCTTTGGTACAATGGAAAGAAACGACAGTGCACGTGATAGGATGGTGTGAAGAAGTGATAATGGATGCGTTACTGGACATAGGAAGATTTTTTATCAACCCTGCTTTTTACATAGCACTGTTGACAGCAGTTCTGTTAGGATATTTCCGTGTCAAAAGAGAACGGAAGATGTTTCGGACACGCATCGTTTGGGGATGGACTGAATTTTCAGGGCTGTTAAAAGATGGTGCGGTCTTTATCTTAATTTATTCCTTGGTTTTTTGTGCACTTGGATTGGTCGTTCCGCTCGAATGGCTTGTAGCACTCAGCCTCATCAGCATCTTAATGATGGTTACAGGATTTTTCTACTTTGGTTCATTTGTTTATATAGCATTGGCGGCTGTTATTTTTGGCTGGCTGTTTAAACGAAATGGCTGGACCATCGATTTTGGGATTTTTGAATATGGAGGTTACTACCTCGATTGGGGCTGGCTGGTGCCTGTGGCATTGATCGCCGGCGCATTCGTTATAGCCGAAGGGATTCTTATCTCGAAAAAAGGCGCAAGTTCGGCTTCTCCTCGCCGTGAGAATACTTCGCGCGGATTGATGGCTGCTGTCTATGATGTTAAACGCTTATGGCTGATTCCGGTGCTAATTGTCGTTCCAGGCAGCCTACTGGATGCTTATGCACCTTACTGGCCGCAATTTACAATCGGGCAAAGTTCTTTTTCGTTTATGTTAGTGCCTTTTATTTTCGCGTTCCAGAACCGCTCAAGAAGAACGATGCCGATTTACCTGTTCCCAAAAATCGGAGGGCTTACATGGAAATTAGGCATCGCCATCATCGTCCTGGCACTTGGTTCATTTTTGTGGGAACCAATGGCTTTCGTGGCATTGGTGGCAGGTGCAGCAGGACGCTTGGCAATTACGCTATTCTTTGAAATCAAAGAACGCCAAGGAAACCATGCAGTGACGCCTCAGTCGATGGGGGTCATGATAGTCGATGTGCTGCCGGATTCTCCAGCGGATAAAATGGGTCTGTTAAAAGGAGAAGTCATCCGAAAAGTAAATGGCTTGTCTGTTTCGAATGAAACCGAACTCTACGAAGCGATCCAAGTGAATGCGGCCCATTGCCGGTTGGAAGTTTTAGATCACAACCGGGAAGTCCGATTGCGCCAGCATGTCATTTTCCGTCATGATCACCACCGTTTAGGATTAATTGTGGTCAACTAAGGAGAATTCAAATGGACTCAATGATAACAAAATTTTTCTTATCGTTATTGGTGCCCGGTTTGCTCGTCGTGTTATTTACCCGCGTGACCTTCAATCACATAGTCGCATTGATCTTGACAGTGGCGCTTATTGCAGCTGCTGTCTACGCGGGTTACACCCATACTTGGCTCTTATTTGTCGTAAATGCCGCCTCCCTGACCATCGGGTTTTGGTATGCTTCAACGATGTACCAACGCAGAAAAAACGCCGAAACTCATGAAGATGAGTAACGGCGTTTTTTTATAGGCAAGAAAGGATTCGAATGGTCATTATAGGAACCAAACGCTGTAAACGGCGAGTACAGCGATTGAGCCTAACACCACCGTCATCACATTTGCTCCTGTAAAAGCGATTCCAAAAGCAGCAGTAGCTCCAATAATGCCGAACCATACATTTTCCTGTACAAAAAAGATGGCCGGGAAGATGAGTGCACCTAATACCGCATAAGGAATATTGCGCAATACATTTTGGATGGCCGGCGGCAATTCGCGCCCTTCCAAAAAAGTCAAAGGGATTGCGCGTGGAAGGTAAGTCACTACCGCCATACCGATAATCATCCACCAATACCAAGCGCCCATCATGTCCGCCTGCCTTTCGAAGAAATGATTTCAATAAAAATCGCTGATGCCAGCGTTGAAACAAGAATCGCCCACCCGGTTGTCAGCCAACCGGTGAAATAAAAGAAAGAATTAATCAAAGCGGCGATTAACGCTAAGCTGACTACTTTCCGGTTGCCGCGCATGGAAGGGACCAATAGCCCGACAAACATGGCATATAAAGCGATGGACATGGCCGCTTGCAGGAAGTGGGGAAGATTGGCTCCAATCAAATGGCCAACGGCAGTAAAGATGACCCAGCTGCCATAAGCGATCACTATAACGCCAATCCCGAAAGAAGTCCGCAGCTTGCCGCCTTTTTGAGTCGCAAGCACCGAGAAAGATTCATCAGTCACCCCAAAAGCGTAAAGGGCTTTTATCCATTTTTTCTCTGGCTGCATCTTTTCGTTGAGCGAAGCCGTCATAAGAAAGTGGCGAATGTTGACGACAAACGTGTTCAAGACAATGAGAAGCGGAGAAACGCCCGCTGCAATTAGTGAAAGAGATATGTATTGGGCTGCACCTGCATAGACGAAAATACTCATCGCAGTAGCTTCAAGCAATGATAAGCCTGTTGTCTTGGCCAGCAATCCAAATGTCAGGGCAATCGGGAAGTAACCTACTGCAATGCTTGTTCCTGCTTTGATCCCGGAAGCAAATCCACGATCATCCATTCAAATCGCTCCTTGCACAAAGTATTTCTCTTTTCCAAATGAAGAGAAAGAGTGTAAAGTAAATAATATACGAATATAAGCATAGCATAAAATTATTTGAAAATAGAAACGATTTTTGAAAATTAAGCAATTAAAAGGATTGAGTTCATGGCTGATTTTTTTACGATGGAAAATATTATTGAATTGACCCAATCTTATCGGGCTTTTGGTCCGTTGATCGGATTTTTGCTGCCTTTCTTTGAAGCATTTCTTCCGTTTCTTCCTTTGTTTGTTTTTGTGTTCGCGAATGCGACAGCTTATGGTTTATGGATTGGATTTTTAATTTCTTGGGGCGGGGCAGTAGCAGGATCTTATGTGGTGTTTCTGATTATCCGGAAATATGGCCGTGCACGCTTTATGAATTTCATGACAAAACATGAGCGTGTCCAGCGGCTGATTCATTGGGTTGAACGAAATGGCTTCGGCCCGCTTTTTTTATTACTTTGTTTTCCTTTCACACCATCTGCATTAGTAAATTTAGTGGCAGGCCTTTCTAATATCAGCCGCCATTATTATTTGTTGACGCTGATGGCCGGGAAATTTGTGATGGTCTTTATGATTTCTTATGTAGGCTATGATATCCGTGCATTATTCACTCAACCGATACGGACAGCTGTCGTTATAGTAGTGATTATTTTACTCTACGTTATCGGAAAGGTGCTTGAGAAAAGATTGAACAAGCGAGTGGAAGCAGACTTCCGGCAAGCCAAGAAAGACCGTGAAAGCAGCAAAGTGGAATAGCAGTTGGGAATGGCAAATATGGCCAAGTTCTTATATAATTAGAACAAACGTTCTTATTGGAGGTTAAATAATGGCATTACGAATTGTTTACGGAAGAGCGGGTTCCGGAAAAACACGATTCATCCAAGAAGAAATAGCCGATGAATTAAAACGGCAGGCTGACGGCGATCCGATTTTCTTCATTGTACCGGATCAAATGTCATTTTCTACCGAGTATAGGCTTTCATCAGCATATGGCATGCAAGGCATGATCCGTGCACAAGCCGTGACTTTTAAACGCCTAGCTTGGCGAGTGCTCCAGGAAGTAGGCGGCATCAGCAGAAGAGAAGTGGATACATTCGGCTATCGCATGCTGATCCGCAGTTTATTGGAAGAACATAAAGAAGAGTTTCAGTTATTCCGGAGAGCTGCCGGAAAAAGAGGCTTTACCGATCAGATTGAACAGCTAGTGAAAGAATTCTCGAGATACTGCGTAGATTGCGGCGAATTGACTGGAATCCGCAATACATTGGCTGAAGCGGGGCTCCGCGAACCTTGCTTGATAAAGCTTCGGATTTAGAACTGATCCTTTCGGAAATTGAAAGCCGGCTTGGTACGGTTTTTGTAGATTCTGAAGGGCATTTAGCTATGCTTTCAGAACGCATTAAGCATTCGGAAATGATTAAAACTTCAACCATCTATATCGATGGTTTTGTTAATTTTACAGCACGTGAATACGAAATACTGACAGAACTCATGAAATACGCTAAGAATATGACCATTGCACTTCCAATGGATGACCATTCGAATCCAGAGGACGAACAGGATCTTTTTTTTCAGTCGGCGAATACTGCACGCCGGTTGACCGAATTGGCAAAAGCTGAAGCGGTAGATATCGATATGCCCGTTTATATGACAGAACAGCGGCGATATAATAATCGTGAATTGGCGCATTTGGAAAAGCATTTCGATGATTTTCCTTTGCGCACAACCGTCTCTGAAGGGAACGTCGAATTGATCGAGGCTTCGAATCGGCGCGCAGAAATGCATGCCGTCGCACGTAAAATTCGTGATCAGGTTCGGAACGGACTGCGCTACCAGGACATTGCCTTATTATACCGGCAGCCGGAAGTCTATGATGAATTGATCAATACGGTCTTCCCGCAATATGAGATCCCTTATTTTATCAGCAGAAAAAAGTCCATGCTGCATCATCCGCTCATCGAATTCAATCGGTCGATTCTAGAAGCGGTACTTTCGAATTTCTCCTACGAACCGGTATTTAGAGCAGTAAAGACCGATTTGTTCTTTCCGGAAGGCAGTGTCTCTAAATGGCGGGAACGAAGCGACATTCTTGAAAACTTCGTCATTGCCAATGGCATTTATGGAGAGCGCTGGTTTGAAGAGAAGCGCTGGTTCTATAAAAAATATCGCGGACTTGAATTCCATACAGGTATTCAAACGGACGAGGAGCTAGCTGCTCAAATGGAACTGCATGCAGTCCGGGATTTGATAAGGGAACCGTTGCTTCAGTTGAAAGACGATTTGGAGCGGTGCCGTACCGGCAGAGACATTGCTGAAACTTTATATGTCTTTATCGAGCAAATGCATATCTATGAAAAACTGCAAGCCCTGAAAAACAGAGAAGAGACAGAACACCGCTTGCTGTCGGCAACTGAACATGAACAGGCGTGGACACAATGGACCACTGTTTTAGACCAGTTCGTCTTAATGTTCGGCGATAAAGAAGTCGAGTTAGGGGCTGCATTGAAAATTTTGGATGAAGGATTTGAAACATTGGAATTCTCGCGCATTCCTCCTTCATTGGACCAAGTGACGGTGTCCAAAATGGACTTGGCCCGTCTAATGGATATTAAATCGGTCTTTGTGATCGGCGCCAATGACGGCATCTTGCCTCAGCGCGTCGAACAAGAAGGGCTGCTTACCGATACAGAGCGGGAATGGTTTGCCCAAATCGGCTTTGAACTGGCTCCGACTTCGAAAATGCGGCTAATGGATGAAACGTATATGGCTTATCGGACATTCACATCTTCTTCCGATTATTTGACGGTATCCTATCCAATTGCCGACGAAGAAGGGAAAGCGCTCTTGCCTTCACTTTATATTCAGAAGCTCCGTGATATGCTTTCTATCGAATTGACTCCGGCCGTCATCGATCCGGAAGAATTGAAAGAAGTATCCCATCTCTCTTATATTTCTCATCCACGGGCGACGTTGTCTTATTTGACTTCCCAACTGCGGAACGGCGAAATATCGCCTGAATGGCGGGCCGTCCTCCATTATTATCAACAGGATCCTCTATGGGCATCGGTCATTGAACGGATTTTGGAACCGTTGAAGCCGAATATTGCGGAACAATTAAGGGAAGATATCGCTGAACCTTTATATGGCACACCAATTGCATCGAGTGTTTCAAGAGTGGAGACGTATTATGGCTGTGCCTTTGCGCATTATGTTACGTATGGCCTCCGTTTAGAAGAACGCAGCCAGTATAAATTAGCGGCGCCGGCAATGGGTGATCTTTTCCATGCAGCGATCAAATGGATTTCAGATGAAGTAAACCGCTTGAATGTCTCGTGGTCTTCACTGACAGAAAAACAATGCCGGGAAATGGCTAAAAATGCACTAGATCAACTTTCACCTTATTTTGTCAATCATATATTAATCAGTTCCCATAGATATCGCTACATTCAGCACAAATTGGAAGGGATTATCCGCCAAACGGCATTTATGTTGAGCCGCCATGCAAAAGTCACAGGCTTTTCACCGGTAGCGCTTGAAGTCGGCTTTGGCCCGAAAGAGCAAATTCCTCCACTCGCTATCGACTTGAAACGCGGACGGAAAATGAATGTCCGTGGACGCATTGACCGGATTGACTCAACAGATATTAACGGTAAACCTTATATCCGCGTTGTCGATTACAAATCTTCTAAGCAAGGATTGGATTTAGGGGATGTTTACCACGGATTGTCGCTTCAAACGTTCACTTACTTAGATGTAGCTCTGACCCATTCAGAGCGCTGGCTCGGAGCGGAAGCTGAACCGGCGGGCGTGCTTTATTTCCATATGCACAACCCGATGTTGAAGTTGACGAAATTGATGACAGCAGAAGAGTTGGAAGAAGAATTGGCGCGGTCCTTTAAAATGAACGGGTTGGTAGTGGAGGACCCGGAAGTGATCCATGCGATGGACAATGAAATAGATGGGTTCTCCAATATTATTCCGGTGCGCATGAATACGAAAGGCGTCATTTCAAAATCCCAATCAAAAACTGTTTTGAAAGAGGACATGAATTTAATCCGGAAGTTTGTCCGCAATAAGCACCAAGCAGCGGGTAATGGAATCCTTGATGGAGATACACAAATTACCCCTTATAAAGTAAAAGAAGATACCCCTTGCCAATTTTGTTCCTACCGGTCGATTTGCCAATTCGATCCGACCGATCCGGAACAGAATTTCCGGAAATTACCGGCTTTATCACCTGATAAGGCTGTTGAATTGATTCGAAAGGAGACGATTGCAGATGATACCGATCAAACCGAGTGATGCGACTTGGACAGATGAGCAATGGCAGGCCATCTGGGCAAAAGGGCAGGATATGCTGGTTTCAGCAGCGGCTGGATCCGGTAAAACAGCTGTCTTGATCAATCGGATGATTGAGCGGGTCTTATCAGAAGAAAATCCGGTCTCCGTTGATGAATTGCTGGTCGTGACTTTTACAAACGCGTCAGCTGCAGAAATGCGCCACCGGATGTCGGCAGCTTTGGAAAAAGCGGTTGCTGAAAATCCGGAATCGAAGCATTTGCGGAAACAATTGCGTTTGATCAATAAAGCACAGATCTCCACACTGCATTCATTTTGCCTTCAAGTGGTGAAGCAATATGCGTACCTATTGGAAATCGATCCCGGATTCCGTATTGCCAATGAGACCGAAGCGGCTTTGCTGCGCGATGATGTATTGGAAGCGGTGCTTGAACGGGCTTATGAAGGCGACCAGGAAGATGCGGTTTACCGGTTGGCTGACAGCTTCACTTCTGACAGAAGCGACCAGGCGATGGAAGTGCTGCTAAGCAAATTATATGATTACTCGCGTGTGCATCCATCCCCTGAGCAATGGCTTGATAAGGTCCCAGAATTATACGATGTGCCAAGTGGATCTACTATCGACGAACTGCCGTTTATCGATGACTTGAAAATGACCATCCATCATGCTTTAGAAGAGGCGCTTCAGTTGATCCACGAAGGAAAGCAGCTGACACTTGAACCGGATGGCCCCCATTTGCTTGCAGAGACATTTGATATGGACGGTGAGCTTGTCAGACAGGCCATTTTCGCATTGGAGGAGTCTTGGGAGAGCCTCTATCATTTCAGCAAAAAATTCACTTGGGGAAAAGCGGCTACCATCCGCAAAGATAGCTGCGACCCGCCCTTGCAGAGGAAGCGAAAAAGCGCCGGAATGACGTAAAGAAAATCGTCAATGGCGTTTTCGATTCCTATTTCATGCGCACCCCAAACCGCTTGCTCGATGAAATGCGGGAAATGGCACCTTTGATGCGGACATTAGTCGATTTGACGAAACAGTTCGCAGCACAGTATAAGGCGTTGAAAATTGAACGTGCCATCGTTGATTTTTCCGATTTGGAGCATTATGCGCTTCAAATCCTGCTAGAAGACGGCAAACCTTCACCCATTGCAGAAGATTACCGCAAGCGGTTTGCAGAAGTTTTGGTGGATGAATACCAAGATACCAATATGCTGCAGGAAACCATTCTTTCATTGGTCAAATCAGGCAGTGAAAAAGATGGCAACTTGTTCATGGTAGGAGATGTAAAACAGTCCATCTACCGTTTCCGGTTGGCTGAACCGATGCTGTTTCTTGGCAAGTACAACCGTTTTGCGAAAGGAGGCGGCGAGAATGGCATGCGAATCGATTTGAATGCCAATTTCCGCAGCCGCAAGGCAGTGCTTGATGGTACAAACTACATCTTTTCTCAAATCATGGGTGAACGCGTGGGCGAAATCAATTATGACGAAGCAGCTGCGTTAAAACATCAGGCACCTTATCCCGAACAGGAAGTCCCTGTAGAACTGACGCTGATCCATGAGCCGGAAACGGAAGAAGAGCCGGAAGATGAGCTGTTGAAATCACAATGGGAAGCCCGTTATATTGCGGGCAAAATCCGGGAATTGATGGAAAAAGAAACTCAGATTTACGATCCGTGGAAAAAGACGCAGCGGACATTGGAATACAGTGACATTGTGGTGCTCATGCGTTCGATGACTTGGTCTGGAGATTTTGTGGACGAATTCAAGATGGCAGGCATTCCTTTATATGCGGAACTGTCCGGCGGCTATTTTGACGCGTTGGAAGTGATGATCATGCTGAATACGCTGAGGGTCATCGATAATCCGTATCAAGATGTACCTGTCGTTTCAGTTCTGCGTTCGCCGTTTATCGGCCTTAAGGAAAATGAACTCGCTGCCATCCGTCTAGAGGCTCCGCAAGCATCTTTCTATGAAGCGTTGAAAATTTTTATCCGCGGAGGATCCGGCATTCATCCAGCAACTGCAGAAAAATTAAGAAGGTTCATGTACCAATTGGAAGATTGGCGCAATCTGGCTCGGCGGGTCGCTCGCCGAATTGATTTGGCAAGTTTATCTCGATACAAACTATTATGAAATGGTCGGCGCCATGACGAACGGCAAGCAGCGGCAAGCGAATTTGCGGGCGCTGCATGACCGGGCGCTTGAATATGAAAAAACATCGTTCCGTGGCTTATTCCGCTTCCTGCGTTTTATCGACCGGATGCGGGAAAGAGGCGACGATCTCGGAACTGCAAAGTCATTAAGTGAAAAGGAGAACGTCGTACGCCTTATGACCGTCCACAAGTCGAAAGGGCTGGAGTTTCCCGTAGTGTTTTTTGCAGGGACCGGCCGCCAATTTAATGAAATGGATTTCCATAAATCCTATTTATTTGACCAGGACTATGGGTTGGCGGTTAAAGCCGTAAACCCGGATACGCGCATTGAATATACGTCGCTGCCGTTTCTGGCTGTAAAGGAAATGAAGCAGCTTCAGATGAAAGCGGAAGAAATGCGCGTATTGTATGTAGCCATGACGCGGCAAAAGAACGCCTTTACTTAACCGCTTCTGTTAAAGATATCGGGAAGACGATCGAAAAATGGAAAGTATCATCTTCTGATTTAAAATTGCCTGACTTTATGCGTTCCCGGGCAAAGGGTTATCTCGATTGGATCGGACCGGCACTTTCCCGGCACCCGGATATCACAGAAGAGATTGGCAGTTCAGGAAGTATGCTGCCCCATCATTCGCGTTTTCAGCTAAACATAATCGAGTCACAAACGCTCGTGCCTGCCATATTGGATTTGGACGAACTCCTGCAGATCACCGCTGATGAGAAAGATTATACGGAAGAGATTAACTCCCGTTTTGATTATCGTTATCCCTATATGCACGCTGTAGAAAAACGTTCAAAACAATCGGTTTCCGAAATGAAGCGGCTGCAGATGCTTCAACGATCCGATGAACCGGAATCGTTCATCCAGTCGAATGCCCCTGCTCAAAAAACAATTATGCACCGGCCGGATTTCATGCAAGATAAGCGGCTATCTGCTGCAGATATTGGAACAGCAGTACATGCGGTTATGCAGCATATCTCTTTCGAAGAGAAGATGGGGGCTGCTGAAATCAGATCGTTTATCGATACTTTGGTAGGCAGAGAAATTTTATCCGCTGACGAGGCAAAAGCGATCAGGGTCAAAGATGTTGAAGCATTTTACGAAAGTGAGATCGCCAAGCGCCTTTCGAATGCTTTGAATATCAAAAGAGAAGTTCCTTTCACATATGCTAAAAAAGATGAAGAAGGCGATTACCAAATTGTTCAAGGGATTATCGATTGCTTGTTTGAAGAAGAGGATGGATGGGTCCTGCTCGATTACAAAACAGATCGGGTAAGCCAAATTTCAGATGTGCCGAAAGAAATGTCGGCACGCTATGAGATTCAATTATCGGTCTATCAAGAAGCAGTTGAAGCGATATTGAAGATTCCGATTAAAGAACGCCTGCTGTACTTGTTTTCATCAGGCGAAGAAGTAAAGATTTAGGAGGATTTAGGTGAAAGTACAACCTGTTGCATCAACTGAACGAATTGCGGCGCTGGATTTAATGCGTGGGTTTTCTCTCTTGGGGATCCTGCTGATTAATATGCTGGCGTTCCATTCGCCATTTTCATATATCGATCCTTACAGCTGGTTCGATGGGGCTTGGGATGATGAAGTTTTCGTTTTTTTGGATATCTTCGTCCAAGCTAGTTTTTATCCGTTATTTTCTATCCTTTTCGGGTATGGATTAACTATGCAGTTTATGAAAGCCGAGAAGCGGGGCCAGCCATTCGCGCCATTTGCGGCAAAACGACTGGCGATTCTGCTGATAATCGGCATCATTCACGCATTTTTAATTTGGTATGGCGATATACTAATCACTTATGCCATTACCGGATTTTTATTGATAGGCATGATGCGGATTCCTGCATCTTGGTTATTTGGCCTAGGAGCTGTGATTTATGCAGTTCCCCAATTTTTCTTTTTAGGCCTTATGTTTGCAGCTGTTGCGATCGATCCGAACTTCTATACAGGCATGCAGGAAGTCCAAAATTCTTTGGCCGCCTATCCGACCGGAACTTTCGCAGAAATTTTCAGCCAACGATTTGATGATTGGCTGTACAGCAATAATCCTGCTTTTTATCTGGAATTGATTGTCCGCATTCTGCCATTCTTTATGGTGGGTGCAGCGGCAGCCAAATGGCGATTGATCGAACGGGCTAAAAGTTTAACGAAGTTTTGGTGGATTCTTGGAATCAGCACGCTCGTGGTCGGCTTGTTGTTGAAAGCCACGCCATATTTCATTGAAAATAATTATGCCTATAGTTATTTACAGGACTCGTTTGGCGGACCGATCGTAGCTGTCGGATACGCTTCCATGATTGTATTACTTGCGCAAAATGCAAGTGCTAGAAAACTGCTCAATCCGTTAGCCAAGGTGGGGCGGATGTCGATGACGACTTATTTAATGCAGTCGGTCATTGCCACGTTGATTTTCTACTCATACGGTTTAGGCTTGTATGGCCAAGTGGATTTATTGACCGGGACATGGATTGCGCTCGGAATTTTTGCCATTCAACTTATTTTTGCAGAAGTCTGGTTTTCCAAGTTTAAGCAAGGCCCCATTGAATTTTTATGGCGTAAAGCAAGCTATGGAAGAAATTTCGAAAAAAGCAACAATTCAAAAGAATGAATGTGTATAATGAATGGAATCAAAGAAAAGGAGTGTTTGACGAATGAAGCTGTTATCTTTTCGATATCAAGAAGAAGAACGTTTTGGACCAAAAGTGAAAAAAGAGGAAGCTGTGTGGGATGTGTTAGCGATTCAACAGGAATTGGAAGTTTTGCCTTCGTTTCCTGCTACACTGATTGAAGGAATTCCCCAAGGGATGGAATTCGTAGAACAAATGCGCAAATTAAGCGAAGCAGCTAAAGCATCTGAAAACCCAGATCAATTTAAACTCTCTTTTTCGGATATCGAATGGTTAGCTCCAATATCAAAAACACCGAAAAATGTTATTTGCGTCGGGAAAAATTATGCAGAGCATATTAAAGAAATGGGCGGCGATGGCCCAGTCGATTTAGTGGTCTTTACAAAAGCGCCGCATACCATTGTTGCGGATGAGCAGACCGTTTCTGTCCATTCGGATTTGACGGATGCTTACGATTACGAAGGTGAATTAGCGGTTGTCATCGGCAAATCAGGAAAATCCATTCCGAAGCAAATGGCATACGACTATGTCTTCGGCTATACGATAGCAAATGATTTGACTGCACGTGACTTGCAGGAAAAGCATCAACAATTCTTCTTAGGCAAAAGCTTGGAAGGGTCTTGCCCAATGGGTCCTTACCTTGTCACAAAAGATGAAATTCCGCAATCGCAGAACTTATCGATTGTCACAAAAGTGAATGATGAAGTTCGTCAAAATGGCAATACAGGGGATATGATCCGCCGTGTGGATGATCTCGTTTCCGAGATTTCCAAATACGTGCCGCTTGAAGCGGGAGACGTGATTTTAACAGGCACGCCTTCAGGTGTAGGTAAAGGATATAATCCGCCTAAGTTCCTTAAAGCAGGAGATACCATCAAAGTCTCAATCGAGTCGATTGGTACGCTCGTCACACATTTGTCATAACAGAAGGCATGTCTTTTAGCACCTTAACTATGCTAAACTGTTAAGGACACTATTAAATGAGGTGAGCTTTTGGACTTTTTAACTGACACTACCCATCTACACATTACGACATGGGTTATTGGAATCGTTCTATTTCTAGTAGCTGCATTCATGAACCGTGAAAGCAAGGGCCGCAAAATTGTCCACATGATCTTGCGTTTGTTCTATATCCTGATCGTCATTTCAGGATTGGCTTTGTTCATTGCACATTCTTCTTTCGATGCAATGCAATATGGCTTGAAATTTTTGTTCGGTTTATTGACGATCGGAATGATGGAAATGGTATTGGTCCGTTCGAAAAAACAAAAACCGGTCACATTATTCTGGGTTTTGTTTGCGGTCTTCCTTTTCGTAACCATGTTCTTCGGATTTAAACTTCCAGTCGGCATCAATTTCTTAGCTTAAGGTTTAAACGAATGGCAAATTTGAACTGCACTTCCATTGTTTGTGTATAGCAATGGAAGTGCAGTTTTTCTATGGGTAAAATCAAGAAGTGAATAGACTTCCATTCACAGTTTAGACGAAAGTGGGAAGGCGTCTCAGCGTTTTCGCGATTTATCCATAGCGGCAAGGCCGAGGGTTTGATAAAATTAATCGGGTGGACTGGAATAGAGTAGCCTCATTAAGGGAGGATTTAGATTGAAAGCAAAATGGTTAACAGGCATCTTGAGCGGGGTATTGGCATTTGGATTGATCCAACCCGCAGCTTTTGCAGAAGAAGAACAGACGATTGAAGATGAAATTATATATGACGTGTTGATTGACCGCTTTTTCAATAAGCAAATCGAAAACGATTTTGAAGTGGATGCGCAAAATCCAGCAGCCTTCAATGGCGGTGATTTTGGCGGCGTAATCGAACAGCTGCAGCATGTAAAAGACATGGGCTTTACGCTTTTATCAATCGGCTCGGTTTTTGCAACAGATACTTATGATGGCAAAAAAGTACTGGATTACCGGCAATTGGAGCGGCATTTTGGAACGGAAGAAGAGTTGAAGGAAGTCGTTGAAAAGACGCATGAATTCGATTTGAAATTGATGGTGGATGTGCCGACTCAGCAAGTCAGCAGCAACCATATTTGGGCAGCTGAAAATCCTCAGTGGTTTTCTGAAAATGAAGACGGGACACTGGCTTTGGATACATCAAATCCGGAAGTGCAAGATGAATTGATCGCCGCTATGAGCGAATTTATCGATACATATCAAGTGGATGGATTGCGTTTATCTGATGCAGATCAATTGGACCCTCAGTTTATTGAGAAGTTTTCAGAAGCGATGAAGGAAATCCGCGATGTATATTTGATTAATGACGTAGAAATGGAAGAAACTCCAGGATTCGATGCCATGGTGCTGCCAGGAGCTGAAGAAACATTGCGCACTAGCTATAAAAACTTTGGAGCAGACAGCACAGGGTTAGGAGAATTGGTTGAATCGAGTGATGGCCAGCTCATCCAGATTGATTCGTTGCTGGGTTCGCGTTTTGTATCGGATGTAGTGGCTGAAAGAGGTTTTCCGCCGACTCGGATGCGGGTTATCTTTTCTCAATTATTAACTATGCCGGGAATTCCGGTCGTCCAATACGGATCGGAAACAGCCATGAATGGCGTAACGCCTCAAGAATCGCATCAGATTTTGGATTTGTCCGTAGATGAGGAATTGATCGAGCATATTTCCGATTTGAACTCGCTGCGCAATTCTTCCGAAGCGCTTCGCACAGGGGATACGGAAATCATTTTAGAAGAACCGAATTGGCTCGTCTACAAACGGTCTAACGATGAAGAAACATGGATTGTAGCGATCAATAACTCTGCGGAAACAAAAGCTATCAATCTTCCTGCAGATGTAATCGGCAGTGATAAAGAACTTCGGGGATTATTCGAAAGCGATATTATCCGCCAGGAAGCTAACGGAGATTACCGGATCACGCTAGACCGTGAAATCGGGGAAACTTTCCATGTAATTGACGAAACTGGATTCAATAAAGCCTATATTGCAGCTTTAGCTGTGCTTTATCTCGTGTTCATGGCATTCTTATGGGTTGTCTGGAGAAAAGGCAAACAACGGAAAGCGGACAGAAACGCAACTAAATAAAGGACATGAAAAAGAAACCAACGCCGATTGAGGCGTTGGTTCCTTTTTATTTTCTTATGGCTTTGTAGCCTACCATATTAATCGGGTCTTTCGGCGACGAATAGGGCGGGGCATAGCATAGTTCGAGTGCTTGCAGATCTTCAATCGTAAGACCTGCGAACATCGCTGTTGCTAGGACATCAATCCGTTTATCGACGCCTTTGCTGCCGATGCACTGTGCACCTAATATCTTCCTTGTTTCAGGGCTGTAATGGACTTTCAAGGTGATTTCGCTATGGTCCGGGTAATAGCCGGCGTTTGAATTGCCTTTATGGAGCACAGTTTCATAAAGGACTCCGTTTTCCAGTAGAGAACGTTCATTCAAGCCGGTCATCGCCACGTCTAGCGTGAAGACTTTGACAATCGATGTGCCAAGCAAACCGGCCTTTGGAATGGAGTTTCCTGTTAGATGCTTAGCAACTATGAATGCTTGGCGATGTGCGGGCGAAGCAAGCGGTACCCGTTTTGCACCGCCCGTCACGAAATCGGTGTTCTCAGAAGCATCTCCCAGCGCATAAATGGATGAATCAGCGGTTTGCATAAATTCATTTGTGATGATTCCGCCGGTTTCCCCAATTGGGAGGCTAGCTTTTTCAGCCAATTGCGTATTCGGTTTTATTCCGACGCTCATGATGATAAAGTCAGCCTGCAGTTTCTGTCCTGTGGATAAATGAAGTTCCTTCTTATCTGTTTTGGTGATCACACTGTCTGTATAGACAACTACGCCGTTATTTTTCAACTCTGTTAGCACCCGGTCAGAGAATTCAGGATCCAATATCGACATCACATGTGAGGATTTATGTACCATTTGGACTTTCAGGCCAAGGTTCATTAAATTCTCCGCCATTTCAATCCCGATAAACCCGGCGCCTGAAACTACACAACTTGAAGGCTTCGCTTTCTCGATATAAGAAATAATCCCTTCCATATCGCCGAAGCTTCTAAGAACAAAATGGTTTGTAGAATCGAGACCATCTATTGCAGGGACAATAGCGGAACCGCCGGGAGAAAGGATTAAAAAATCGTAAGCCTCGTGAAAAACTTCTCCGGTTTTAAGGTTTTTCACCAAAACGGATTTCTCCGTCCGGTTAATTTCCAGTACTTCGTGCTCTAAATAGACGTCGATATTTCGTTTTTCTTCAAACTGCTGCGGGTCGGCCATCAGCAAGGATTGAGTTTCTTCAATAACGCCGCCAATCGCATAAGGAGTGCCGCAAGCGGCATAAGACATCGTCGAATCGCGGTCGAATACCGAAATTTTAGCATCTTGATCGTAAAAACGGATTTGGCCGGCAACCGTAGCTCCGCCGCCGACGGCTCCGACAATCACAATTTTTTTCATGGCTGCCACCATTAAGCTTTCCATTCGTTAAAGAAGAAGACACCGAGTGTGCCAGGACCGGTATGGGCGCCAATTACAGAGCCGATCATATCAATTTCAACCGCTTTTGGATGAAAATGTTCTTCAAGTTCGTTCTTTAATAGCAATGCAAACTCTAAATCATCGCCGTGGCAAATCGCAATGTTCTGTTCACTCAACTTGTCGCCGCGCTCTTCGATTAGCTCCACCATTCGTTTGAGCACTTTTTTGCGTCCACGCAATTTTTCGATTGGCACTAATTTGCCGTCTTCCACGTGCAGCAATGGCTTGATATTCAATAAGCCCCCGACAAAGGCGCTGCCTTTTGAAATTCTTCCGCCTTTTGCCATATAATCCAAGTCTTCTACTGTAAACAGGCTTTCAAGATGATTCGCCAAGTGGCGAACTTTCTCGATGACAGTTTCAAGGGATTCACCTGCTGTCCGCATCTTAACCGCTTCTTTTACAAGAAGGCCGTAACCGGAGGAAGCCGCTTTTGAATCCAAAATGGTTAATTTTAACTCAGGATAATCTTCACGGACTTGTTCTGCTACCATAACAGCAGTATTATGCGTCCCGGACAATTCAGAAGAAAAAGCGATGTAGAACCCTTCTTCTCCGTCTTTTGCCAATTGTTCAAAAGCGTTCAGCATTTCGTCCGGGGATACTTGGGACGTTTTCGGATGGATGTCTGACCGTATGGCATCAAACACTTTCTTCGAGTGGACGGTCCGAATATCTTCAAACTCTTCATCTCCGATATGGACCCGCAACGGAAATAAAATCACATTTTCATCTTGGAAAAAAGATTTAGGTAAATCTGATGCACTGTCAGCGAATAATCGCATATAAATCCTCCTTTTATTTTAAATTTAATCGGTCAATCAATAATTCAGCGATTCCATCTTCATTATTCGTTAAGGTGATTTCGTTGGCAATATTTTTCAACGGGTCGATTGCATTGCCCATCGCAACACCGACACCGGCAAAATCGATCATCTCAAGATCATTGTCTTCGTCTCCGAATGCAATGATATTTTCGCGTGGAATGCCAAGCGATTTGGAAACCCGGTCCAGTCCGACCGCTTTGCTTAAACCGCTTTTGACAATTTCGATCACATGCCACGGGGCTCCCCATCTGCGGTGGTCGATTACTTCGGCATGCACTGAAGATAAGTGGTCATGGATCAATTGCACTTTTTCAACCGGTGCATGGATCAGCAGCGAAGTAGGATTTACTTTTAAGAAATTTCTCAAGTCGCCGGTCGTGATAGACGGATCTCCGAAACTGAAGATATTCATCAGTTTTTCATCGTGGTGATGCACATACACATCGTCTAATACTTCTGCGACGATATTATAAAAATCGAACTGGTGCATCGATTCGACCACTTCATGTACCACGTCCAAAGAAATTGGGGTATGGTGAGTGCCCCAAGAAGAATCGGCTGGATGATGAACAAAAGCACCATTGAAATTGACGATTGGCGTGCTCAATCCAAGCTCTTTATAATACACTTCACTTGAACGAAAAGGGCGGCCAGTCGCGATCATTACTTGATGGCCTTGTTCTTGAGCCTTAGTTAAAGTAGATTTTGTTTTATCGGAAATGACTTTCTGATCGGTCAATAAGGTGCCATCTAAATCTAAGACTATTAAATGTTGCTTCATTAATAACCGTCTCCTTTCTCTCTCTATGTATAGTTTAGCGATAAATGAAGCGGTTCGTCAAAAAAACTTCCATCGGAATGCTTCATTTCGAAAATTTTCTTTAAGGCTTTGCAGATTGTTTGCTGGAGAAGAAGAACATTGGTAGGATTGGATAGAAAAAGAAAAAAGGATGTGGGTTAAGTGAAAGTAGTACATGAAATTTGGGAAGGCATCCCGCTCCTGAACGTTGCAGCTGAAAACCGGTTTGCAGATGCATTGCCGACGGTTGTTTTCTTTCACGGCCATATGAGTGCAAAAGAGCATAATCTGCATTACGCCTATCAATTGGCAAATAAGGGAATGCGTGTCATCTTGCCGGATGCCCATTTGCACGGCGACCGGGACGAAGGTTTGGATGAAATCCAAATGAGCTTGCGTTTTTGGGAAATTGTTCTTACTTCAATAGAAGAATTAGCTACGATACATACAGTTATCCACCAAAAGAAATTAGCTGAAGGCGAGATTGGCATCGGCGGAACTTCGATGGGCGGCATCACAACTTTAGGTGCTTTGACTGTTTATCCATGGGTCAAAGCGGCTTCGGTCATGATGGGGGCTGCCAATTACGTCCAATTGGCAAAAGCGCAAATGGCTCAATTTGAATCGAAAGGGTTTAAATTGCCGATTACGGATGACGAACGGAAGAAAATGCTGGATACACTTGCCCGTTTTGACGGAACGAAAAACCGGGCTGTCTTCAAACAGAGACCCCTATTTTTCTGGCACGGTGAACAGGATACAACGGTTCCTTTTGAACCGACTTTCAATTTCTATCATGCGTTAAAAGAAGATTACGCCGAAGTGCCGGACCGGATCCATTTTATGCGGGAAAAAGAGTCTGGGCATGCGGTCAGCCGGCCTGGTATGCTTGCAGCTACTGCTTGGTTGGTTGAGCACGTGGCTAAATAAGCGGTTAAATTTCTTTTTCCAGGAAAATTTGTTAAGATGAAAAGAGCAGAATAGGGAGGGATTATGATGGATCAAGATATGAGAGACAGCATGATGGGTGCCTTAGAGCAAGTAGTGGACCCGGAACTTGGAGTCGATATCGTCAACTTAGGGCTTGTTTACGACCTTGACCTTTCAGAAGATGGGTTTGCAGTTGTAACGATGACTTTGACATCGATGGGATGCCCAATGGGACCGCAAATCGTAGATATGGTTAAACGTGCGTTATACGAACTTCCAGAAATAGAAGAAGTAGACGTGAAAATCGTTTGGCAGCCAGCATGGAGCAAAGACCATATGTCTCGCTACGCGAAAATGGCGCTTGGCGTTAGATAATGAGACTATCAAACACCGTAAAATCAGTTGATTTTACGGTGTTTTTTTGTGGTTATTATTTGCCAAACAAGATGAGATTACCTATAATTAAATTAGTCAAAGAAGGTCAAACTTAATAAGGAGTGATTTTATGGTTCAATTTACTAATGAAGAACAAAAATCCCCATTGGAACTATATGGTCGAAATATGGTGGAACAAGCGAAGAATGGAAAAGTGGATCCGGTCATCGGACGAGATCAGGAGATTCGCAATGTGATCCGGATCTTATCCCGCAAAACGAAAAATAATCCAGTCCTAATCGGGGAGCCGGGCGTCGGGAAAACGGCGATTGTCGAAGGATTGGCACAGCGGATTGTCCGAAATGACGTACCTGAAGGGTTAAAAGACCGTATCATTTACGAACTGGACATGAGTTCGCTCATTGCCGGTGCCAAATACCGGGGCGAGTTTGAAGAGCGCCTGAAAAGTGTGCTTAAGCAGTTAAAAGACAGCGATGGACAGATTATTTTATTCATCGATGAAATCCATACCATTGTCGGAGCAGGGAAAACAGAAGGCGCAATGGACGCAGGGAATATGCTTAAACCAATGCTGGCAAGGGGAGAATTGTATTGCATCGGGGCGACGACACTTGATGAGTACCGGATGAACATTGAAAAAGACCCGGCTTTGGAGCGGCGCTTCCAACAAGTCCTTGTGCGTGAACCTTCTGTAGAAGATACCGTATCGATTTTGAGAGGATTGAAAGAGCGGTTTGAACTGCATCATGCAGTCCGGATCCATGACCGGGCAATTGTGGCAGCTGCAGCAATGTCTGACCGCTATATTACGGAACGTTTCTTGCCGGATAAAGCGATCGATTTGATCGACGAGGCGTGTGCAATGATTCGGACAGAAATCGATTCGATGCCGCAGGAACTGGATGAAGTCACTCGCCGGTTGATGCAATTGGAGATTGAAGAACAAGCTCTAATGAAAGAAAAAGATGCGGCGAGCCAAAACAGGTTGGCCGTTTTGAGAAAAGAGATAGCGGACTTGAAATCTTCCACAGCCGATATGAAGAACCAATGGAGCGCGGAAAAAGAATCGCTGAAAAAAATTCAGGAAAAGCGTGAAAAACTGGATCAATATCGCCGGCAATTGGAAGAGGCAGAAAACAAATACGATTTAAATGCTGCCGCTGTTCTCCGCCATGGCAAAATTCCAGAACTGGAAAAGGAATTGGCTGTACTCGAAAAAGAATTGCACGAGGGTGGTGCAGAACGTCTATTGCGTGAAGAAGTGACCGAAGATGAAATCGCTGGAATCGTTGCTAGATGGACGGGTATTCCCGTCACAAAATTGGTCGAAGGGGAACGCGAAAAACTATTAAGGCTGGATGAAACGTTAAAAGAACGGGTCATTGGGCAAGATCGGGCTGTTGAACTTGTGACAGAAGCGGTTTGGCGCGCACGCGCTGGCATTAAAGACGAGAAAAAGCCGATTGGTTCTTTCATTTTCCTAGGTCCGACTGGGGTCGGGAAAACGGAACTTGCAAAAGCGCTAGCCGCAAACCTATTCGATTCGGAAGACCATTTTATCCGCATTGACATGTCTGAGTATATGGAAAAACATAGCGTTTCCCGTTTAGTCGGGGCTCCTCCAGGCTATATCGGCTATGAAGAAGGCGGTCAACTGACAGAAGCGGTGCGCAGAAATCCATATTCTGTTGTGCTATTGGATGAAATAGAAAAAGCGCATCCGGATGTAGCCAATATTTTGCTGCAAATTCTAGATGATGGACGCATCACAGATAGCCAGGGCCGGTTGATCAATTTCTCGAATACAGTCGTAATCATGACTTCTAATATCGGCTCTGCTTATATCAGCGGAACCGATGATGAACATGAGCTTGAAGACATTGTCATGGTTGAATTGCGGAAGCATTTCAAACCGGAATTATTGAACCGCATTGACGATATTGTCATTTTCCATGCGCTGGACAATTCGCATTTCTATGGCATTGCGAAAAAGATGTTGGGAGAACTTGGACAGCGGATGAAAGGGCAGCAATTGGAATTGGCGGTCGACGACTCTGTCGTTGACTATATTATTGAAGCGGGAACCGACCCGATATTCGGAGCCCGTCCGTTGAAACGCTTTATCCAAAGGGAAATCGAAACCAAGATTGCCCGGGAATTGATCAAAGGCGAAATCGAAGCAAATACCACGCTGCATTTGGCGATGGAAGATGGGAAATTGAAGATCAAAATTAATTAAAAAAATCGCCATCCGGAGAGTTCCGGATGGCGATTTTTTATTAATGCTTTTCTGCTGCTGGCTCGTCTGGGATGATTGCAGAAATTGCAAAAATCAAGACAGAGACAATTAGAGAAATGTAAACGCCCAACATGAAATCGAAATGTACGTTTTGAACAGCACTTACTACATAGTTCAACAAAGAAATTAATAAGAACGACCAAAAGAATGTTCCAATATACTGCATCTAATTTCACCTCTACATAAAATATCTAGCTTAATCATATCATACCGTTCCCCATACACAAAGAAAGTTTCGAAGAATCAAAGATATTTTGTCGGAAGTATGTCAGTTAGTTGAAAAAATGAAGGACATGACGTATCATTATTACCAGGTACTAATAATTGATGTTAAATTGAAATGAGGGACCCATAATGAATGCAGGAATCATCGGCATAGGAAGAAGTTTGCCGGAAGATAAATTAACGAACTTCGATTTGGAAAAACGGATGGATACTTCTGATGAGTGGATCCGGACAATGACCGGGATTGAAGAACGCCGAATTGCAAGGGATGAACAGGACACGTCGGATATGGCATTAGAGGCAGCGAAAAAAGCGATTAAAGACGCTGACATCGATCCAGCTGACATCGGATTGATTTTGGTTGCGACAGTCACACCGGATCAGCCTTTTCCATCGATGGCTTGCGTTATCCAACAGGAAATCGGCGCAGTTCATGCTGCAGCGATGGATGTGTCTGCTGCTTGCGCAGGCTTCATGTATGGCGTCGTAACAGCAAAACAATTTATCGATTCTGATGTTTATAAATATGTCCTCGTTGTAGGCGTGGAAAAATTATCGAAAATTACCAACTGGGAAGACCGGAATACAGCGGTGTTATTCGGTGATGGAGCCGGAGCAGCAATTGTCGGGAAAGTATCCGAAGGGCGCGGCATCCTCTCCTTTGAACTTGGAGCGGATGGCAGCGGCGGTTCGAGCCTTTACCAAGAAGGAAAGCATTTGGTGATGAACGGAAGAGAAGTGTTTAAGTTCGCTGTTCGCCAAATGGGTGAATCTGCGATCAATGTCATTGAAAAAGCAGGATTAACGAAAGAGGAAGTCGATTTTCTGATTCCTCACCAAGCGAATATCCGTATTATGGAAGCTTCGCGGCTCGGTTGGAGTTGCCAATCGAGAAAATGTCGAAAACAATCCATAAATATGGCAATACATCTGCAGCCTCGATTCCGATTTCTCTAGTAGAAGATGTGGAAGAAGGCCGGATCAAAGAGGATGACGTCGTCGTTATGGTCGGGTTTGGCGGCGGATTGACTTGGGGCGCAATAGCAATGAGATGGGGCAAATAAAGGGATATGCGAAAGGAAGAAATGAGAATGGCTAATCGTCGAGTAGTAATTACAGGTATTGGAGCAGTGACTCCTTTAGGAAATGATATCGAAACCACATGGGAAGCGGTAAAGTCTGGTAAATCGGGCGTAGGGCCGCTTACTCGTTTAGATGCAGATAAATATCCAGCTAAAGTAGCTGCAGAAGTTAAAGACTTTTCTATTGAAGATTACATTGAGCGCAAAGAAGCCCGTAAAATGGATCGCTTTACACATTATGCGTTAGCTTCTTCTATCATGGCAATGAAAGATGCAGGACTTGAGCTTGATGAAAAGACTGCACTTCGCACAGGCGTTTGGATCGGTTCTGGGATCGGTGGCATGGAAACGATTGAAAATCAGATGGATGTTTTAAATGACCGCGGCGTACGCCGGATCAGTCCGTTTTTTGTACCGATGATCATTCCGGATATGGCATCTGGCCAAGTTTCTATCCACTTTGGTGCGAAAGCGATCAACTCTTGTTCGGTGACTGCTTGTGCATCCGGAACAAACTCAATCGGTGACGCATTTAAAGTTATCCAGCGTGGAGATGCAGACGTTATGATTTCAGGTGGAGCGGAAGCGCCGATCACCCGTTTATCGGTTGCCGGTTTTACAGCAAACACGGCACTTACGACAAATCCGGATACTGCGACAGCCTCTCGTCCATTTGACAAAAACCGGGATGGTTTTGTTATTGCTGAAGGTGCCGGGATTGTAATCCTGGAAGAATATGAGCATGCAAAAGCACGCGGGCAAAAATCTATGCGGAACTGGTAGGCTACGGTTCAACTGGAGATGCCCACCATATTACGGCTCCGGCTCCAGGTGGCGAAGGTGCTGCAAGAGCAATGGCTCAAGCATTGGAAGACGGCGGCATCGATAAAACCGAAATCGGCTATATCAACGCACATGGTACAAGCACACAATACAATGATTTATATGAAACGATGGCAGTTAAAACGGTTTTCGGTGAGCACGCTTATAACTTAGGAATGAGTTCTACTAAATCTATGACTGGCCACTTATTAGGGGCAGCAGGCGGAATTGAAGCGATTTTCACAGCCTTGGCTTTGAAAGAAGGAATCATGCCGCCAACAATGAATTACGAAACACCAGATGAAGAATGTGATTTGGATTATGTGCCGAATGAAGCACGTAAAGCAGATTTTGCATATGCAATGAGCAACTCACTTGGATTCGGTGGGCATAATGCATCTTTAGTATTTAAAAAACTAGCAGAATAATGATTTTTGCAATTAAAACCATCAGCTGTTTCCAGCTGATGGTTTTTTTATGTTTTTAACTTCAAAGAATTTAAAGGAGTGTCACATTAAATGTCATATTTATATAAATTGTTAAATAATTTGTAAAATTATAAAAAATACGTTGCCTTCGTAATGTTTTTGTAATAAACTTTATCTAAGTTAAATTGACAGAAAAAAAGAATTTTGAGGTGTTCACATGACTGGGAATTACACAACGAAAAAAATGACACCCCTTTTGCAAGTAAGAAATCTACAGACGGGATTTAAAATTGATGGCAAGTTTTATAATGCTGTAGAAGGTGTATCGTTCGATGTCGACAGAAAACAGATTGTCGGGATTGTCGGAGAGTCTGGATGTGGAAAAAGCGTTATGTCATTGTCCATTATGCAGCTATTGCCTCCAGGAATTGGCAAGATTCGAGGCGGTGAAATCGATTTTGAAGGATTGAACATTTCAGAACTGAATGACAAAAAGATGAATAAAATACGCGGCAAAGATATATCAATGATTTTCCAGGAACCGATGACATCATTAAATCCTGTTTTCACGATCGGTTACCAGATAGAAGAAGTAATCTTGAACCATGAAAATATTTCTAAAAAGGAAGCAAGACTTCGTTCTATCTCTTTGTTAAAAAGTGTCGGAATTCCAAGAGCAGATAAAATCGTCAGCGAATACCCGCATCAATTATCAGGAGGGATGAGGCAACGGGTCATGATTGCGATGGCCATTGCGTGCCAACCGAAACTGCTCATAGCAGATGAGCCGACTACCGCTTTGGATGTTACTGTTCAAGCCCAAATCCTGGAACTATTGAAAGGCATTCAAGAAACCAATGATATGTCCATCATCCTCATTACCCACGATCTTGGTGTAGTGGCAGAAATATGCGACGAAGTGATAGTCATGTACGCTGGGAAAATTGTTGAAAGATCGACAGTAGATGATTTGTTCAATAATCCAAAGCATCCGTATACCGATCTTCTGATGAAAGCTATTCCAAAAATGGATGAAGATGTGGAGAAATTAGCAACGATTGATGGACTAGTTCCTTCTATTATAAATATGCCGGAAATCGGCTGCCGTTTTGCTAACCGTTGCCCGAAGGCAATGCCGGAATGTCTAACTGTCACTCCTCAATTAGGCGAAGTGGAATTGCAGCACGAAGCAGCATGCCTCCTTTACGATGAAAGCTGGCCGGCAGGAGAAGAACGCCAAAGAGAAGGAGTTACTGTTCTATGACAACTAGAGATTTTATCCAGGAAAGAATCGATAGCCTAGAGAATCGTGAAGTCTTACTAGAAGTGCGAAATTTAAAAACCTATTATCCGGTAACAGGTGGATTTTTCAAGCGGGTCGTCGGCAACGTAAAAGCGGTTGACGATGTGTCATTCAGCATCCGAAAAGGTGAGACCTTGGGGCTGGTAGGGGAATCTGGCTGCGGCAAGTCGACAACAGGCCGGACCATCCTCCGATTACTGAAACCGACTGATGGAAAAATCCTTTTTGAAGGAAAAGACATCACGAAAGTGACAGGATCGAAATTGCAAAAAGCACGACGGGATTTTCAGATGGTTTTCCAGGACCCTTATGCATCGTTAAATCCGATGCAAATGGTTGGAGATATAATTGCAGAACCAATTCTCAATTACGAGAAGCGCGATAAAAAAGAGTTGGAGCAAGAAATCAAAGCGTTATTGACGAGAGTTGGACTGCCGGAAGAGGCCTATTATAAATACGCCCATGAATTTTCCGGCGGCCAGCGGCAACGCATAGGGATAGCACGTGCCTTAGCGTTGAATCCCAAACTGATTGTCGCAGACGAACCGGTGTCCGCACTGGACGTGTCTGTTCAATCGCAAGTATTGAATCTGCTAAAAGAATTGCAGATCGAGTTCGATTTGACTTATTTGTTTATTGCGCATGATTTGAGCGTCGTAAAGCATATGAGCGATCGAATCGGAGTGATGTATTTGGGCAACCTCGTTGAGCTTGCTTCAAATAGAGATTTATACAGAGAACCTTTGCATCCGTACACACAGGCTTTGATTTCTGCGATTCCAGAACCGAATACGGCGATCAAGAAAGAAAGGATTGTGTTGGAAGGAGATGTGCCAAGTCCGCAAAATCCGCCGACAGGCTGCCCGTTCCATACGCGCTGTCCGATGGCAATGGAAGCGTGTTCGAAAGAAAAGCCTCCATTAAAAGAAGTGCGGCCCGGACATTTTGCTGCGTGTCTTCTGTATTAAATCAAAAAAATTTTTGGGGGGAAAAGTATGAAGAAGAACAAATCCTTACTTTGGCTTTTCGCTATGATTCTTGTCGTTTCCGCGTTCCTAGCGGCTTGCGGTGGAGATGACGGCGATTCTGGCAGTGGAGATTCGAAAAAAGAAGATGGCACAACTGAAGATAAGGCAGCCGACGGAGAACCGCAAAAAGGCGGCACGTTAGTTTATGGAATCGATGCTCCACCTGAAGGGTTATACAATCCAGCATTTTATAATATTGCTACTGATGCCGAAGTAATTGATTTATTCGATGAATCATTAATCAATTATAACGAAAATCTTGAGCCAGAGCCGAACGTAGCTTCTTGGACGACAGAAGACAATAAAGTTTTCAACTTCAAATTCGAAGAAGGCGTTAAATGGCACAACGGCGAAGAATTGACAGTCAATGACTGGGTATTTGCATTCGAAACAATTGCAAGCCCAGACTATGATGGCCCTCGCTACACAAACGTTCAGACAATTGAAGGAGCAGAAGCTTTCCGCAACGGAGAAGCTGATACGATCTCAGGTGTGGAAGTTGTCGGCGATTATGAAATCAACATCACTTTTGATGAAGCACGTGTAAATAACTTGACGAACCTTTGGTCTTATCCGCTGCCAGAATCGGTACTAGGCGATGTGCCTGTAGCTGAAATGTCAGCATCTGAATGGGTGCGTTCTACTCCGATCGGAATCGGGCCATTCAAAGTGGACAAAATTGTTCCCGGCGAATCGGTTGAGTTTTCTCGTTTCGATGAATACTGGAATGGCGAAGTTAACTTGGACAAAATCGTTTTGCGCGTAATTGACAACTCTTCAGTAGTTGGGGCATTGCAAAACGGCGATGTGGACATGATTTCCTTGCAGCCAGTTTCTGGCCCTGAAGTAGAGCCATTGGAAAACGTGGATATCGTGACTTATCCTGGCCTTTCTTACTATTATGTAGGATTCAAGCTTGGTAAATTCGATAATGCGACACAAACTATCACAGAAGAACTTCCGAAATACCAAAGCAAAGAGCTTCGCCAAGCGATGATGTATGCAATTAACCGCCAGGAATGGGTGGATGCATTCTTCTTCGGTTATGCAAATGTCGTGAACAAACCGGTTCCAACTTCACATTGGAACGCAGCAGACGATGCTGAAGCAGATTTGAATACGTATGAGTACGACCCGGAAAAAGCGAAAGAAATGTTAGATGCGGCTGGATACGTTGATACAAACGACGACGGATTCCGTGAAGATCCGAACGGCGACGAGTTCGTTGTGAAATTCTCCCACTATGCAACTGGAAACCCGACATTCGAGTCTCGTGCACAAGCAATCACTCAGTACTGGGAAGAAGTCGGCATCAAATCGGAACTTGAAATGGTCGAAGTAAACCTTTACTACGAAATGATTGAAAAAGATGATCCTTCAATCGAAACTTTCTTCGGTGGATGGGGAACTGGATCAGATCCAGATCCATCAGGCCTATGGAAAGCAGATCAATTGTGGAACTACCGCGCTACAACAATCCTGAAGCAGATCAATTGCTTGATGATGCTTTGAATATTGAGATTGTTGGAACAGATCAGCAAAAACGTGCGGACCTTTATATCGAGTGGCAGAAGATCGTCAACGAAGAAGTTCCAATGCTATACATTGCTGAGCTGGAAGAAATTAAAGCATTAAACAAACGTGTTGGCGGAACTGAGTATGACGTTTCTGGTCAAAACAGCCCGGCAGAATGGTTTGTAACAGAATAATAGAAGATTTCATTCAACGGTGGGCGCAGTTATCGCCCATCGTTGAATCATTATTAGCTCTTATGCACGGTAAGGTGTGTTTGAACACAAACATTTCTTACCGTGCCCGGGAGCACAGCTGAGAATATTACAGACAAGGAGAGTATACATGCTGAAATATACGATTAGAAGGTTGCTTGGAATGATTCCTATGCTCATCCTTATATCCATTGTGGTATTTACATTAGCAAAGCTTATGCCAGGGGATTCCTTGAGCGGCGAAATTGATCCGCTCAATACGAATCCCGAATACATAGCGGAGATGAGAGAGAAGTTAGGCTATAACGAACCGCTGCCGGTCCAGTATTTTGATTGGATAACCGGTTTCCTGCAAGGTGATTTCGGAAAGTCGACGCGTTTTAAAGTGCCAGTGGCAGATATTATTATGGAGAAAATCCCTAATACGCTGTTCCTTGGAGTCATGTCCCTGCTCATAACCTATATTCTTGCATTTTTAATGGGGATGTACTCAGGCCGCAAACCGTATACGCTAGGAGATAATGCCATAGCGGGCATTAACTATATCATGCTGGCAATTCCTTCATTTGTAGCAGCTGTATTCGCTATTTACTTCTTTTCTTTCCATTTGAATTGGTTTCCATTTGGAGGGTCTGTCGATATCCTGGTTGAAGAAGGCACGTTGGACTATTGGTTCAGCAAATTACATCACGTGCTCCTTCCGGCAATCGTTTTAGGTGCTATGAGCACAGCCTCTTACACACAATTTTTGCGAAATGACATCATTGAAAATTCACGGAAAGATTTTGTGCGCACAGCGCGTGCAAAAGGGACGCCGATCAAGAAAATTTACAATGTCCATATTTTAAGAAACTCCATCATTCCTTTAGTTACCTTTTTAGGGTTTGATTTCGCAGCGCTGATCGGCGGCGCGATCATTACAGAGACGATTTTCACGTATCCTGGAATTGGCCAACTTTTCTTGGAATCCGTTACAAGCAGGGATTATCCAACCTTAATGGCACTTACAATGCTTTTGTCATTTTTGACACTGGCAGGGAATTTAATCGCAGACATCTTATACGGAATCGTGGATCCACGAATCCGTTTGGACTAAGGAGGAGCAATTATGGCATCAACTACTACTATTGCACAGCAAAAGAAGCCGGAAAGAAGCTTGTCTCCCTGGCAGATTGCAAGAAAGAAATTCTTACGCAATAAATTAGCGATGATCAGCAGCGTTTTTATCATCCTTGTCACCATCATGTCTTTATCTGCACCATTTGTAGCGAATTTTTTATCGCCGCTTCCAGATGTAACCAAAGTAAATATCGGATCGATGAACATTCAACCGAACGGCGAGCATTTGCTTGGAACCGATAAAAGCGGGAGAGACGTTTTGACAAGATTGTTTTACGGGGGACGGATTTCCTTATTAGTCGGTTTTAGCGCGACTTTAATTGTTATCTCATTAGGAACGCTTGTCGGCTCGATTGCAGGTTTCTTCGGAGGCTTGGTAGATAATATTCTGATGCGTTTTACGGATTTCGTTTTGAACTTTCCATTTTTAGTTTTTGTTATCGTATTAAATACGATTTTATATGGAATCGTAGATGGCCTGTGGGTGCTGATTTTAGTGATTGGCGTTTTGAGTTGGGGCGGAGTGGCACGACTCGTGCGAAGCAAAGTTCTGGCTGAAAAAGAAAATGAATACATTTTGGCGGCATTATCGATCGGCTGTTCCCCGTGGAAAGTCATCCGGAAGCATCTGCTGCCGAATGTTATGTCGACCATTATTGTGCAAGCGACTTTGATTTTTGCCAGCATGATCGTTGCGGAAGCGGCATTAAGTTATTTAGGGTTCGGTGTTCCACAAGCTACGCCAAGCTGGGGCAATATGTTGTCATCAGCAAATGAACCGGATGTATTGCAAGGCAAACCTTGGATTTGGATGCCGCCGGCTCTCCTTATCACATTGACAATTCTGTCGATCAATTTCATTGGTGAAGGATTGAAGGATGCCCTTAATCCAAAATCACTTCGATAAAAGCAAGAGCTGCATAATATGCGGCTCTTTTTTGATGGAATAAAACACAAATTGATAAAATATTATTAATTATCAAAAGAAAGTGCAAAAATAATCGAGAGGAGTTATAATTAAAAAAATTAAACTTTTCAAAAAATAAGGAGGCCTTACCGTGTTCACCAAGAAGAGACGCATCTTACTTATTTTCATCTTGGCGATAAGTGGATTTTTAGCAGCTTGCGGCGGCAGCGGAGGAAGTGAAGAAGGGAGCCAGAATAATGAAGGCGGTGCTGGGGGAGGATCTGGAGAGCCTGATAGTGAGCAAGTGTTGAATTTGATTGAAAGTGCTGAAATTCCCACAATGGACTCTGCATTAGCCGAAGACGCGGTAGCATTTAATATCCTGAATAATGTCAATGAAGGCTTGTTTCGGTTAAATCAGGAAAATATGGCTGAACCGGCTTTGGCCGACAGTGAACCTGAAATCAGCGAAGACGGTTTGACGTATACGTTCACCTTACGTGATGCTAATTGGTCTGACGGGACACCAATTACTGCCAATGACTTTGTGTTTGCATGGCAACGGGCAATTGATCCGGCAACGGGTTCACCTTACGGTCCTTATATGATGGCAGGGACCATCAAAAATGCTGAAGCAATCGCAGCGGGGGAAATGGACAAAGCAGAATTGGGAGCAGAAGCAACGGATGATAAAACTTTAGTCGTGGCCCTTGAGCGGCCAGTTCCTTACTTTATGTCATTAATGGCATTTGGCACCTTTTATCCTCAAAATGAAGAGTTTGTAACGGAGCAGGGTGATGCATATGCGGCCAACTCGGATAATTTGCTATACAATGGACCGTTTATGCTGACGAACTGGGACGGTACCGGTTTAACCTGGTCCATGGAAAAGAATCCGGAATATTGGGATGCAGATACGGTTCAGCTTCAGACGATCAATGTGGACGTCATTAAAGAACCAAGTACAGCGGTCAATCTCTATACTTCGGGAGAAAAGGATCGGGCAGGGTTGTCCGGAGAGTTTGCGATGCAATATGCAGAAGACCCGGAAGTGATAACTGAACTCGAACCGAGTATCTTCTACTTGAAATTTAATCAGGAACGAAACGGGGAAGCGACACCGCTTGCCAACGAAAATATCCGAAAAGCGATATCCATGGCTTTCAATAAACAGGACTTAGTGGATGTCGTGCTTGCAAACGGATCATTGCCAGCGAACTATCTCGTACCGACAGAAGTCACCTTTAATGAAAATAACGAAGATTTCCGTGATATCAACGGCGATATGAATGAATTTAATTCAGAAGAGGCAAAGCAATACTGGGAAACGGGATTGCAGGAACTCGGAGTCAGTGAAATCACACTGGATTATTTAGGAGACGACACCGAGACGTCTAAAAAATTGAACGAGTACATGAAAGCCCAGCTTGAAGAAAACCTGGCAGGGTTAACAATTGAAATCAATACTGTCCCGTTCAGTGTCCGCTTGGAACGGGATGAAGCACAAGATTATGATATTCAAAATTCCGGTTGGGGTCCGGACTATCAAGATCCGATGACCTTCATCGACTTGTTCGTAACCGATTCGCCTCAAAATAAGATGTCTTACTCAAACCCTGAGTTTGATGAATTGGTCAATGCAGCAAAAGGCGATCTCGCTCAAGATCTTGAAGGGCGTTGGGAAGCGATGGCGCAAGCAGAACAAATTTTAATAGAAGAAGATGCTGCAATCGCTCCGATTTATCAGCGCGGCCGGATGTCCTTGCAAAAACCATATGTCAACGACATCATCTCCCACCCATTTGGAGGGGATTACAGCTACAAATGGGCATACATCTCAGGGAAATAAGAAAAGCGTAAGCGGCCATGTAGATTCGCCGGGCATAAGACGAGCAGGCGAAGCGGCGTATTTCCAGCCGCACAGCCTGATTGGCTTATGACCCAAGAATCTGGCCACTGGAGTCTGGACAATAAAAAAAGCGTAAGCGGCGATGCAGATTCGGCGAACCTAAATAAAAGAGGCTGCAATTTTGCAGCCTCTTTCTAATTTATCTGCGTTTGCGGCCTAAGCCCATCGCATTTTCCATCTTCTTTAATGTCTTATTGGCTAGGGAATTCGCTTTTTCGGCACCTTCATCCAAAATGCGGTCAAGTTCTTCAGAGTCCAATAATTCTTTATAGCGCTCTTGGATAGGAGCTAGGTGAGTAGTTACAGCTGTTGCAACAGAAGCCTTAAAGTCGCCGTAGCCGACGCCTTCGTATTTAGCGACTAGCGAATCGATGCTTGCATCTGTAAGGGCTGCTTCGATCGTCAAAAGATTTGAAATCCCGGGTTTGTTGATAGGATCGTATTTAACAATTCCTTCTGAATCTGTAACAGCTGATTTGATTTTCTTTTCAATTATCTTTAAATCATCCAATAACGTGACGATTGATTTTTTATTGGCATCGGATTTGCTCATTTTTTTAGAAGGATCTTGAAGAGACATGATGCGCGCGCCGTTTTTGGGCACACGGATTTCCGGAATGGTCAACACGTCATTGTATTTTTTGTTGAAGCGTTCCGCTAAGTCGCGCGTCAACTCAATATGCTGTTTCTGGTCGTCGCCGACAGGAACAACATCTGTTTGGTATAGCAGAATATCCGCAGCCATAAGCGGGGGATAAGTTAATAATCCTGCAGAAACAGAAGCGGTCTTCGCTGATTTGTCTTTATATTGAGTCATGCGCTCCAATTCGCCGATGGTAGAGACGCATTGCATCATCCATCCAGCTTGGGCATGCGCTGGAACTTCTGATTGGATGAACAGGGTTACCTTCTCAGGATCGATCCCGACAGCCAAGTAAAGCGCTGCAAGAGCCTTAATATTCTTTCTCAGTTCCAAGCGGTCTTGCGGCATCGTGATGGCATGTTGGTCGACGATGCAAAAAATACAATCGAATTCATCCTGCAAATCTGTAAATTGTTTAAACGCGCCGATGTAGTTTCCTAACGTTACTGTACCGGTAGGCTGGACGCCTGAAAAGATTTTCTTCTTCATTGCTTTTCCTCCTCATAATAAAAAAACACAGCACACATCCCTGTAAAAAAGGGACGAATGATGTGTTTTTCCGCGGTACCACCCTAGTTGCCGTATTTGGCCACTCTTCTTCATAACGTGAAGATCACGGAAACGGCTACTGTTAGTTCACCGTTTCAGCTCAAAAGTCCATTCAATACAGTTCTCCGCCTGTTTCCACCAACCACAGGCTCTCTATATAGAAGAAACTGCATTTACTCTTCTTTTTCATCGCTCAATGTTTATTTTCTAAGTATAATACAAAAAACTTTTATTGTGCAATGGTTAAAGTTCATAAATTACCAGCGAGATTGCCATACATAATAGGGTTACTCCGCCAAGAATCAGCAAAGGCGCACTAGATAAGGAGAATATTTCAGAAGGGGCGCGCATTTCATCATCATCTAATGTGGTCTTGACTTTAAAGAATTTCCGCATGCTCAGAGTGAAAATATCGAAAATTCCTGTCCTGATAACAAACACCCATAAACCGATAAAAACCAGGACCCCGCCAAAAATAAACGAATTATTTATATAAGAAAGCAGGGAGAAAGGCTCGCTTCGAATTAGCATGGTCAGTAAAATTAGCCCTTGTACAATAATGACACTTATCACCATTTTTTTCATTTTTGCACCTCAATTCTTATTAATTGTAGAAGAAGTTGAAAAAAAAATCAAAAAAATAATGAAAAAAATTCCACCTCAAAAATGCTGATAACTTCAATAATCACGGCTTTTTCTGTAATGTTGTTGAAATACAATTGTTACAAAAGTGTAAATACTTTTAAAAAAAGTACTGTACAAGAAAAAAAGATTATGTATAATAAACAGTGTACCAATTTTTCAGAAAATTTAAGGGGGTCACCTAAGTGAAGAACAGCAAGTTATTTTGGCTACTTAGCCTTGTTTTAGTTCTTAGCGCTTTCCTAGCTGCATGTGGCGGCGGGGACGACGAAAAGGCTGAAACACCAGAGACAGACGGCGACGATACAGCAGCCGGAGAAGAAAAACCAGCTGGAGAACCAGATGCTGAACAAGTACTAAACTTGATGGAAAGTGCAGAAATTCCAACAATGGATTCATCATTGGCTGAAGATGCTGTTGCTTTCAACATTATGAACAACGTTAACGAAGGTTTGTTCCGTTTAAACCAAGAAAACGTTGCTGAACCTGCTCTTGCAGAAGCTGAGCCAGAAGTCAGCGAAGATGGATTAACTTACACTTTCAAATTGCGTGATGCTAAATGGTCTAACGGCGAAGCAGTAACTGCTAACGATTTCGTATTCGCTTGGCAGCGTGCTATCGATCCTGCAACTGGATCACCTTACGGCCCATACATGATGGCTGGTACAATCAAAAACGCTGAAGCAATTGCTGCAGGCGAAATGGAAGTTTCTGAATTAGGAGTTAAAGCAGTTGATGAGAAGACTCTTGAAGTTACTCTTGAGCGCGCTACTCCATACTTCATGTCATTAATGGCATTCGGAACTTTCTACCCATTAAACGAAGCTTTCGTAACTGAAAAAGGCGATGCTTACGCGTCTAACTCAGATAACTTGCTTTACAACGGTCCATTCATGTTAACTAACTGGGATGGTACTGGCTTGACTTGGTCTATGGAAAAAAACCCTGAGTACTGGGATGCAGAAACAGTTCAACTTGAAACAATCAACGTAGACGTTGTTAAAGAAACTAGCACTGCAATCAACCTTTACACTTCAGGTGAAAAAGACCGTACTGGTCTATCTGGTGAATTCGCAATGCAATATGCTGAAGATCCAGAAGTTGTAAGAGAATTAGAACCAACAATTTTCTACTTGAAATTTAACCAAGAGCGCAACGGAGAACAAACTCCACTTGCTAACTTGAATATCCGTAAAGCGATCTCTATGGCTTTCAACAAACAAGATCTAGTTGACGTAGTATTAGCAAACGGTTCATTGCCAGCTAACTACTTGGTACCAACTGAATTCACATTCGATGAAAACAACGCGGACTTCCGTGAAGTTAACGGCGACATGAACGAATTCAATGCAGAAGAAGCTAAGAAATTGTGGGCAACTGGAATGGAAGAGCTTGGCTTGACTGAAGTAACACTAGAAATGCTTGGTGGAGATTCAGAACTTGCTAAAAAAATGGACGAGTACATGAAATCTCAGCTTGAAGAAAACCTTGAAGGTTTAACTCTTGAGCTTAAAGCAGTTCCTTTCGGAGTTCGCTTAGAGCTTGATGAAGCACAAGACTATGATATCCAAAACTCTGGTTGGGGCCCTGACTATCAGGATCCAATGACATTCATTGACCTATTCGTAACTGGATCTGCTCAAAACAAAATGTCTTACTCTAACGAAGAATTTGATACTTTAGTTGACCAAGCGAAAGGCGAATTGGCTCAAGATCTTGCTGGTCGCTGGGAAGCTATGGCTAAAGCAGAACAAATCTTAATCGAAGAAGATGCAGCTATCGCACCGATCTACCAACGCGGTCTAATGTCTCTTCAAAAACCTTACGTGCATGACATTATCTCTCACCCATTCGGCGGAGATTACAGCTACAAATGGGCTTACATTTCAGGTAAATAAGTTAATTACCCGGCCTCTGTGAAAAACAAATAGAAAGAGAGTATATCGCTGGTTTTTGGACGATATACTCTCTTTTCTAATGCAGGCGAATTCACCGAAAATTGACCATTTTCTGCTAACTATCGAAAAGATCAAGCCTATCGTCAACGCACATAGCTTGTGAAATAGAATTATTTTTTGGAGGTGCAACATGGCACGATACATCGGCAAACGATTGATCTATATGGTAATCACAATGGCATTGATTGCGACATTCACATTTTTCTTAATGAAGATTTTACCAGGTTCCCCTATCGCTTCCGCAGATAAATTATCTCCAGAACAAAGGGCAGTAGTAGAAGCACGGTACGGTTTAGATGAACCTCTGCCAGTTCAATATTTTGACTATATGTTTGGTTTGTTAAAAGGGGATTTAGGTATTTCAATTAACCAATTTAAAGGGGCCGACGTTACGGACTTAATTATTAGCCGTATGGGGCCGTCCGCACAAATTGGTTTCCAAGGCATGGTGCTTGGAACGATTATCGGAATTCTGCTTGGTATGATTGCCGCCCTGCGGCAAAATACGTGGGTTGATTACTCCAGTACACTTGTGGCGATTATCGGGATATCCATTCCATCATTTGTATTTGCATCCTTGCTGCAATATTGGTTCGGCTTAAAATTGGAATGGTTCCCTGTAGCCTTATGGAAAGACGGCTTCATGTCGAGTGTCTTGCCATCTATCGCATTAGCGATGTTCCCGCTTGCTACAGCGGCACGTTTTATCCGTACAGAAATGATCGAAGTATTAGGTTCTGACTACATCACATTAGCGAAAGCTAAAGGTGCAAGCGGTTCAGAAATCGCATTTAAACATGCTATCCGAAACGCCTTGATTCCTTTGATTACAGTCTTAGGACCAATGACGGTTTCGATTTTGACAGGTTCACTTGTAGTTGAACAGATTTTTGCTATCCCAGGAATTGGCGAGCAGTTCGTTAAATCCATCATGGTGAATGACTTCTCAATCATTATGGGTACAACGATTTTCTTCTCAGTCTTCCTAATCGTCGTTATCTTAATCGTAGATATTTTGTACGGCGTTATTGATCCGCGGATCCGTCTTTCAGGAGGTAAAAGCTAATGACACAAAATCTAGAAAAGCTGCCAAAAGGTTCTTTTGAACGCATCACGGTAGACACAAAACAGGCAGAACGCATCTCTAAGCCAAGTGTCAGCTTTTGGCAAGACGCTTGGATGCGCTTAAAGAAAAATAAAGGGGCAATCGTCAGTATCATCCTTTTTGGACTGATTGTCATCATGTCATTCTTAGGGCCGATCATTAGCCCGTATGAGCCGAATGCTCAAACGATTACACACGCTAACTTGCCTCCGAAAATTCCAGTTATTGAAAACTTAGGGATCTTAGATGGGACAGGTACACTAGGCGGCAAAGAAGTTGACTTATATGAGATGAAGAATGTAGAAGTCAACTATTGGTTTGGAACAGATGGTTTGGGGCGTGACATGTTCTCCCGTCTTTGGAAAGGTACGCAAGTATCCCTATTCATCGCATTCGTTGCTGCTGCAATTGATATGTTAATTGGGGTTATCTACGGTGGGATTTCCGGTTACTTCGGCGGCCGTGTAGATGATATCATGCAGCGTATCGTTGAAATTTTAACGGGTATTCCTAACTTAGTTGTGGTTATCCTCTTTATCCTGATCATGGATCCTGGTATTCTTGCGATTATTATCGCTTTGACCATAACCGGTTGGACAGGAATGTCACGGGTTGTCCGTGGGCAAGTATTAAAATATAAATCTCAAGAATTCGTTTTAGCATCCCGTACTTTAGGGGCAAGCGATTCCCGCATTATCTGGAAACACCTAATGCCGAACGTGCTGGGCATTATCATCATCAACACAATGTTCACAATTCCAGGCGCGATCTTCTTCGAAGCTTTCTTAAGCTTCATCGGTCTGGGTCTGCAAGCACCAGATGCATCATTAGGAACATTAATCAATGATGGCTATAAATTGCTTCAATACCAGCCGCATATTCTTGCATTCCCGGCTATCTTATTGAGTCTAATCATGATTTGCTTTAACTTGATCGGCGATGGTCTTCGTGATGCGCTTGATCCGAAGATGAAAGATTAAGGAGGAAAGTTAAATGGAGAAGATTTTACAAGTAAAAGACCTCGAGCTTTCCTTTAACACATTTGGTGGGGAAGTCAAAGCTATCCGAGGCGTTAACTTTGATCTATATAAAGGCGAAACTTTGGCGATTGTAGGAGAATCCGGTTCTGGTAAATCGGTTACGACTAAATCGATCATGCGTTTACTGCCTGAAAACTCAGCAGAATTCAAAAACGGCGAAATTCTATTCGGCGGACGTGATCTGACAAAATTGAGCGACAAAGAAATGCAGAAAATCCGTGGCAAGGACATTTCGATGATCTTCCAGGATCCGATGACTTCTTTAAACCCGACGATGCCGATTGGCCGCCAGATTACAGAACCATTGTTAAAACACCAAAAGATTGGCAAAGAAGAAGCGAAAAAAGTGGCAATCGATTTGCTGCGCCTTGTTGGGATGCCGAAGCCTGAATTACGGATGAAACAATATCCGCACCAATTTTCAGGTGGTCAGCGCCAACGTATCGTAATTGCCATCGCATTAGCTTGTAACCCGCAAATCTTGATTGCGGATGAGCCGACAACTGCGCTTGACGTTACTATTCAAGCCCAGATTCTTGAGCTCATGAAAGACTTACAGAAGAAGATCGACACATCTATCATTTTCATTACCCATGATCTAGGGGTAGTTGCAAATGTTGCTGACCGAGTAGCAGTTATGTACGGCGGCAAGATTGTGGAAATTGGTACTGTAGATGAAATTTTCTATAACCCACAGCATCCGTATACATGGGGGCTATTAAGTTCTATGCCTTCTTTAGATACGGATGAAGCGAAATTATATGCCATTCCAGGAACTCCTCCGGATCTTCTAGATCCGCCAAAAGGAGATGCGTTTGCGCTTCGCAGCGAATATGCATTGCAGATTGATATGGAGCAAAACCCTCCATTCTTCAAAGTCAGCGATACGCATTCTGCTGCAACTTGGTTGTTGCACCCGGATGCTCCACAAGTGGAACCTCCTGCAACTGTTATCGAGCGCATGAAGAAATTCCCAGGAAGCCGATATTATGAGGGGGGCGCAATTTAATGGCAGAAAAATTACTGGAAATCAAAGATTTAAGACAGCATTTCAATGTTGGCAAACCAAATGAAGTAAAAGCGGTAGACGGCATTAGCTTTGATATCTACCGCGGTGAGACACTTGGATTGGTAGGGGAATCCGGTTGTGGGAAATCCACAACTGGCCGCTCTATCATTCGTCTGTATGATGCGACTTCTGGCGATGTATTTTATGAAGGCGAAAATGTACATGGCAAAAAATCCAAAAAAGACTTGAAAAAATTCAATCGCAAAATGCAGATGATTTTCCAAGATCCATATGCTTCTTTGAATCCTCGAATGAAAGTAATGGACATTATTGCAGAAGGCATTGATATTCACGGACTCGCTAAAAATGCAGCAGACCGCAAAAAGATGGTTTTTGACTTGCTAGAAACAGTTGGTTTGAATAAAGAGCACGCGAACCGTTACCCGCATGAATTCTCAGGTGGACAGCGCCAGCGTTTAGGAATTGCCCGTGCACTAGCTGTAGAACCGGATTTTATCATCGCAGATGAGCCGATTTCTGCATTAGACGTTTCAATCCAAGCACAGGTTGTAAACTTGCTGAAAGAATTACAAGAAGAAAAAGGGTTGACCTATCTATTTATTGCCCACGATTTGTCGATGGTTAAATACATTTCAGACCGTATCGGCGTAATGTATTTCGGTAAAATGGTTGAGTTAGCGCCAGCAGAAGATTTATACAATAATCCGATGCACCCGTACACTCAGTCCCTATTATCAGCTATCCCACTTCCAGATCCAAATTATGAACGCAATCGGGTCCGTAAATCTTACGATCCATCGACTCATAATTACACGGAAAAGGACGATGTGAAAATGAGAGAAATCACGCCTGGACATTTCGTTCAATGTTCAGAAAGTGAGTTCCAATCCTTAAAAGCATCTGTAGCAGTAAAATAATAAAACTCTAACGATGATTCCATACTTTGGAATCATCGTTTTTTTCTTTCAATTTATTGAAATAATGATAAAATTAAACTAGAACATGGAGAGGGTGCATTGCAACAATGAAATGGACAAAATTTACAGTTATTAGCGCTCTGATGCTAAGTACATTGGCATCCACCACGGTTATGGCGGCTGAGGAAAAAGAACAAGCGCCTGATTTTACCACGCGTACATATCATTCACTTGAAGTGAATACAGATATTTTAGCTACATCCCAATTGTTTAAATATGACTCCGGATTGTCTTTTGAATATCCAGATGCTGTGAGAGGCATTTTTGTGACGGGTCATTCTGCTGGCGGCGAGCGTTTTGAAAAACTGGTTGATTTGATTGATACAACAGACTTGAACGCCATGGTCATCGATTTCAAAGAAGATATGGGTTATTTGACATATAAACCCGAAGAAGACTCGCCGCTCGCTAAACTGGGCATCGGGCAGCCTTTTATGAAAGACCCGCGGGCAGTTCTGGAAAGAATGGAAGAAAAACAGATTTACCCGATTGCGCGAGTGGTTGTTTTTAAAGATTCGGAATTGGCCAATGCAAAACCCGAGCTTTCCTTTGTTGAGGGCAACGGGGTTTGGAAAAATGGACGAGGCGAATCGTTTGTAAATCCATTCTTAAAAGAAGTATGGGATTATAATGTCCAAATTGCGATTGAAGCTGCAAAACTTGGCTTTAAAGAAATCCAATTTGATTATGTGAGATTCCCTGAAGGATTTGAAAAACGGGCAGATACTCTCCAATATTCGATGGGAGAATACGAAAACTCGGAATTAGATCCTGTCCAAAGAAGAGTGGAAGCAGTAACGGATTTCGTGGCATACGCAAGGGAGCAGCTTAAACCGTTTGATGTTGAAGTGTCAGTCGACATCTTTGGCTATTCGGCTACGCTGCCAGAAGCGCCTGGAATTGGACAAAACTTCTCGAAGATCTCTGAGAATGTGGATGTCATTTCATCTATGATCTACCCTAGCCATTGGACATCTTATTTCGGAATTGCCAAACCGGATTTAGAGCCGTATAAATTAGTTTCGGAATACGCAAAAGTAGAAAATAAAAAGCTGGGCGAATTGAAAGATCCACCTGTATCCCGTCCTTGGCTTCAAGATTTTACAGCTTCCTATTTAGGAGCAGGAAATTACTTGAACTATGGAAAAGCGGAAGTGGAAGCACAGATCAAAGCATTGCATGATAATGGAATTGAAGAATATCTTCTATGGAATGCTGGCAATAGTTATTCGACTGGCGTCGATTATACACCTGAATAAAGAGGCATTAAGACAGAGCCGAAGGAGGAAAGCGACAATTTCTCCTTCGGCTTTTTTAATTGGCTAAAAAACTTCGGCACTTATTTCTCAGTTAGACGAAACTATTTAAAAGGTGAAACGTACTATAAAGAGAAGAGTTTATTTTCAAGATAACTGATGTAATTGAGAATAAATATTTTTAGGAATAGGGTTTAAAGGTTTTTAAATCCGGGTAAATTTAATAATATGTAAGAGAGAATGAAGCCGTGAAATTATAACGATAATGTGACAAACCCTTAAAGATAAATAGTTTTTTTGTCTAAGGTATGTTCAACTGAAAGCTAATATTGTATAATGAATGTAGAGCTTCTATATTATAGTGATTCTAATTTAATAAATTTCTAAAATGATTTAACCTGAATCCGAAAGGAAGTGTTCCACTATGATGGTAACTCTATTTACTTCTCCAAGCTGTACGTCTTGCCGGAAAGCAAAAGCGTGGCTAGAAGAACATGAAATTCCATATACTGAACGCAATATATTTTCTGAACCGTTAACAATCAGCGAAATCAAAGAGATCTTGCGTATGACAGAAGACGGAACAGATGAAATAATTTCGACTCGTTCGAAAATTTTCCAGAAATTAAATGTTGATGTTGAGAGTCTGCCTCTTCAACGCTTATATGAGTTAATCCAAGAGCATCCTGGATTATTGCGCCGTCCGATTATTATGGACGAAAAGCGCCTGCAGGTTGGCTATAATGAAGACGAAATTCGCCGTTTCCTTCCGCGCAAAGTTCGTGCTTACCAATTGCTCGAAGCGCAGCGTATGGTGAACTAAAAAAGCTACGAAAGCTGTCCAGTCTTTATGAACTTTCATAAGGAAATCATGGACAGCTTTTCTTTATCTAAAATAGTTGCATAATTTGGTGAAATAATCTAGACTCGTATGTACTTAAGAGTTACTAAATGATTCAGGCAGAAACTTTTTCTTCTCTTAAGAAACACGATATACTAGTATTAGTAACATAAGCACGGCATATAAGGACAATCCTCTTAGTCCATTTCGAAAGGAGAGGTGTAAAATGGAAATAGAAAGAATCAATGACAATACAGTTAAATTTTACATTTCCTATCTCGACGTTGAAGAACGGGGTTTCAGCCGTGATGAAATATGGTTTAACAGAGATAAAAGTGAAGAACTTTTTTGGGAAATGATGGACGAAGTGAATGAAGAGGCTGATTTTGTAATGGAAGGGCCTTTGTGGATTCAAGTCCAAGCTATGGATAAAGGACTTGAAGTAACAGTTACTCGCGCACAATTGACGAAAGACGGGCAGAAGATTGACATGCCTGATGATATAGAAGAACGACGTAAAATGTTTTCAAGTGATGATGCCAATACAGCTGATTTTGATGAATTTGAACCGGTCTTCGATGAGCCGGATCTGAAGAAACTTGAATTTACTTATGCGTTTACTGAAGTTGATGAGTTATTGCCAATTGCCCGGCGCTTGATGTATGTGCCGATTGAATCTGCATTGTATCATTTCGAAAACAAGTATTATCTTCATGTGAGCTTTGATGATCTGCTTCATTCAGAAGACGATGTCAAAGACAATACCAGTATCATATCCGAGTACTTGCAAAGTTCACCTCTAACCATCCACCGTTTAGAGGAATATGGCAAAGAGATCTTTAAACAAGATGCTTTGTCGAATGTACTATATTATTTCGGATAAAAATCCCCTTAATCGGGGATTTTTTTTATTGCTTATATTCGGGAATATTCTTACAATTGAGCGGGAGGTGTTTTTGATATTAATCGCATTATTAGCGGATCAATCCGTCATCAATCTTGCTCATGTTAAACAAAAGGAGAGTCTGCTCGCTCTTCGGGAAAAAGAACAGTTCTTTTGTTCCCAGTGTTTTACGCCGGTCGTTTTAAAGGTCGGTGACATTAAAATCCCCCATTTCGCCCATAAAACGCTTTCGGGTTGTGACTATTCCAATGAACCTGAATCCTCTTTGCACCTTCATGGCAAGCTGTTACTTCATCAATTCTTCCAAAAACGCCATTTCCAAAGCGAGCTGGAGAAATTCCTGCCCGCTATTCGCCAACGTGCAGATTTGCTCGTAGAAGGACAGACAGCGATCGAATTTCAATGCAGTGCTATTCCTCCGAATAAAGTAATTCAGCGGACAGCAGGCTATCTGCAGCACGAAATTGATCCAATCTGGATCGGCGGCTTAAAAAATCCCCCAAATGAATCAATCCAAGAAATCCGGTTGAAAGCATACGAAACTGAATTGTTTCAGCGAAAAGATAAAAATCCATATTTGTTGGCTTTTTATCCCGACGATAATCGATTTTACTATTATTCGAACTTGTTTTACGTAAGTGGCAGCCGAAGAATTGGAAAGGTGAAATCTTTGGAAGCGTCACGCCAATCGTTTCCTTTTGCTGTGCCTAAGCGTTTGAGCCAGGAGGAATTCAGCCGCGTTTATGTACTTTTCTTGAAAGCACGCCAGCAATTTATCCAGAGCCAGCTATTTGCGAAGAACAGGGTACGCAATCTTTTTTGGCGTGCTTGCTATACCCTGCAATTGGAGAGGGACAGGCTGCCATATTCGATTGGCCTCCCGTTTATCGGTGCGGGCATTTTCCGGCAGCATGCCGTGTTGTGGCAACTATTGGCCCTTGAAGCATTCAAACTACAAATGCCGATGCCGAAGTTAATCGAAAGCGGGGAAAATTTTATTGGCAGATCCGCGCTATTTTAATGAAGCAGTAAAGATATTGGAGCAATATATCGAGATCTCCATTATTTTGACCGGACAGTCAGATAACTTTACAAGAACACTTGAGCTTTTATATGATAACTATTGCAATAGCGTATGAAAATTGAGAAAATAAGCTATAGTTCGACTCCCGAAAGAGCGGGAAAAGGAGGAAATAGAATGGCTGAAAAATTACTGCTTAGAGATGAAGTACCTGCTGAACTTACATGGAAATTGGAAGATATATTTGAAACCAATGAAGCGTGGGAACAAGAATTCAAAGAAGTTGCTGAACTCGCTGAGAAATCTGGGTCTTATCAAGGGAAATTGAAAGATGGGGCAAATGCTTTATACGAAGTGCTGGTCTATAAAGATGAATTGATCCAGCGCCTGCAGCGTTTATATACGTTTTCGCATATGCGTTATGACCAGGACACGACGAATTCAACTTATCAGGCAATGGACAGCCGCATCAAAGCATTTTATGCAAAAGTGGCGACAGGCTTGTCGTTCTTGACTCCTGAAATTTTGGAACTTGAAGAATCAACTTTAAATGCATTTATTGAAGAGCATGAGGGATTGAAATTGTACAAACATGCCCTTGAAGAATTGAACAATATGCGTCCGCATGTATTGCCTGCGGAACAAGAGGCTTTGCTTGCGCAACTTTCCGAAGTGGCGAACTCTTCGTCTGAAACATTCGGCATGTTGAACAATGCTGATTTGGAATTTCCGGAAATAGAAAATGAAAAAGGTGAAAAAGTGCAGATTACCCACGGGAATTATTCCAATTTCCTTGAAGGCACTGACCGCCGAGTCCGTGAAGATGCATTTAAAGCGGTATATGCGACTTATGGCAAATTCCGCAACACCTTTGCTTCGACTTTATCCGGGAATATTAAACGCGATAACGTAAATGCACGAATCCGCAAATACGAATCTGCGCGACAGTCTGCTTTATCTGATGACCATATTCCAGAAAGTGTTTATGATAATTTGGTAGAGACGGTCAACAAAAACCTCCATCTTTTGCACCGTTATGTGAAATTGCGGAAAGAAGTGCTAGGGCTCGACGAAGTGCATATGTGGGATATGTACACGCCGCTAGTCAAAGAAGTGAAAATGGAGATCCCATATGAAAAAGCCACAGAAATCATGCTTAAAGGCCTCGAAGCTCTCGGTGAAGAATACACCGGCATCGTGGAGCACGGCATCAACAACCGCTGGGTAGACGTCAAAGAGAACAAAGGGAAACGGAGCGGCGCATATTCTTCAGGCGCTTACGGCACAAACCCTTATATTTTGATGAACTGGCAAAATAACGTCAATAATCTTTACACATTGGCGCATGAGTTTGGACACAGTGTCCACAGTTACTATACGCGCTCGAACCAACCTTATGTATATGGAGATTATTCGATTTTCGTAGCTGAAGTTGCATCGACGACGAACGAAGCTTTATTGAATGAATACATGGTACGGACAACGGAAGACGACCAGGAAAGAATGTATTTATTGAACTATTGGCTGGATGGTTTCCGCGGCACAGTCTTCCGCCAAACGATGTTCGCAGAATTCGAACATTTGATCCATAAGATGAACCAGGACGGGGAAGCGTTGACAGCTGACCGGTTAACGGAAGTCTATTATGACTTAAACAAGAAATACTTCGGGGAAGATGCAGCAATCGACGAAGAAATCGGTTTGGAATGGACGCGGATTCCGCATTTCTACTATAATTATTATGTGTTCCAGTACGCTACAGGGTTCAGTGCAGCTACAGCCCTCAGCAAAGGAATCTTAGAAGAAGGTCAGCCGGCAGTGGATCGCTATATCAACGAATTCTTAAAAGCAGGGAGCTCGGATTATCCAATTGAAGTGCTGAAAAAAGCAGGCGTCGATATGACATCGCCAGAACCAGTGGAAGAAGCATGTAAAGTTTTCGAGCAAAAACTCGACGAACTGGAAAAACTATTATTGAATAAATAAAAGATCAAGAAGCCGGAAAACCAACCGGCTTCTTTTATTTTGGTATATTAATATAATGAAAAAGAATATAGATTAACTTATCTTTACAGCAATATGACAAATTTGTGAAATCCTTTGTGAATTATTGCATTAACTATTATTCCGTGATAAAGTAAGGTTGTGAAATAAATCACATACAAACATACACCCCTTTGTTTGAGCGTGAACATTTCTCCCATCCCCTTTGTGTAATACCGAAAGGCGCCTTCCGGACGTGGAAGGCGCCTTTCACTTTGCCAAAAATTCCAGACGAATAGAAAAAATAGCCTTTCGCATATGCGAAAGGCTATTTTAATGTCCATAAGGTTTGGCCTGGCAAATTAATGCGTTCAAGTTTTTGCTGAAGCAATTGCTTTTTCAATTCCCGTTCTGCATTTTGCTCAGAAATATTATAAATAGAAGCAATTTCACCCGTTGCCATCGTAGAGTATTTGATAAATAATTCATCCAAAGAAGGCGGAGACTGTCGGTTTAAATTTTCTTCTCCTGACATTTCTTGAAGAATCGTTTGATAAACATCATATGAATAAAGTCCAGATACTTTTACTCCTTCGTCTTCAATGCATTCATTGAAGAAAACGATGCTAGGCACTTCGTCGATTTCCATTTCCGCGTAATCTGCAAATCGCATTGGAACGCTTTGGCCGTATTGACAGAGTGGAAATCCTGCTTGAACTCCTCTAAATCCAATTCGGATTCGCTCGCAATTGTTAGCAAAACATCATAAGAAGAAACATCTTTTGTCTTCAACAAGAGATGCTCCTGAAGTTTATGCAAGAAGCGGTTGCCTGCGCGTCTGCCCTGGAGTTCTGCAGCTTTTACGGCTACGGAAGCCAGAACGGGATGGGAAAGGTTTTCGGTATCGATATTCGGTGCTTCTGCAGCTTTGTTCAAATTGAACAATTTGGTACTTAAAACGAATCGCATTGAAAAGTAATGGCCATATTCTATTTGAAGTTTACGGACGATCGATTGAAGCGCCCAGCACTGCGGATTTAAGGGATCAAGAAAAATGTAAAGTTCCATGGGCTTTGCCGGCTTTGGGATATCCGGGCTTTCCTGAGTCAGATCTAATTGGTTCACACTAACTCCTCCTCGCTATCTTGCTCATTCACCATGTGGTGAGCAGTCAAAACAAGACGTTGGTAAAAGACTTCGCGGAATTTACCGGTCAATTCCACTTCATCCATTGCTTCACTCATGCATTCAAGCCAAGCCTGCGCCCGCTCTGGAGTGATCGGAAATGGATGATGGCGTGCCTTTAACCGCGGATGGCCGTGCTCTTCAGAATATATATTGGGTCCACCTAAATATTGAGTCATAAATTGTTTTTGTTTTCTAGCTGTTTCAGTAAGATCCTTAGGAAAAATAGGCTGCAGCTTTGGATGCTTTGCCACTCGCGAATAGAACGCGTCAATTAACTGTGACAAGCGTTCCGCACCAATTTCTTCGTACGGAATAATCGGTTTTCCAGTCATTATTGAGTCTCCTTTGCTTTAGCTGTAGATTCATTCTATCAACGCAACGGAAATTTCTCAAACAAATCGATTGAAAGTGGAAAAGATAGGAAATAAGGATGGATTAAATTCATGTAAAAGGTTTTATGGATTTCATAAAACGCGCAATTTTCTTATCGGCAGGACGCACAGGGATTTTCTGTATAGTCAGGAAATCCAAAAACTGTTTGCGGCCGACTTCAGCATTTTGGACTTCGAATTCCAATTCGTAGTCTTCAGCCTGGCCATACTCCGAGTGGTCGATAACCAATAAGCCGTCTTTATAAGGAAACTCTACGCGATGGGTCGTTAAAGTCCCGAATCGTTCAAGGTCTTTTTCATTTACGGCCAATTCTTTTAAGGCTGCTTTCACTTCCAGCGCTTCAAAAGAATGGCCGTCTAGCATCTTTTCGGCTTGCATGGGTGTTAGAGAATCCGTAATTTCATAATTCCCCTCAGGAGCGGGAGTTTTCAATGTGCATTCATAATCCTCATTTTTCACGCGAATCCGCAATGCGCAGCGTTTCGCTTTTAAGCTGAAATCTTTCGTATCGAAATAATGGTTCGTCTGTGTTTTAATTTCTTCAGCCTTTACTTCAAAAGCCTCCAATAAACGATTGTATTCATTTTGTTCCAGCATGTTTTTGTATTCGATTTCAAGTTCTTTTGTCATTCCGGCTTCACCTCATCATTCTTATTTATTATGGGATAATTTTTGCCAAACTGCAACGGACACGAGAGCTGTGTTAAAATATGACTATAGATTAAAACTGGAAAGGATGCATCCCTTTGCGTAAATTAGTAGAAGTATCAGAGGGTCTTTTCGAAGGCCAAAACATTCAATTTAAAGTGAATGCGGCAGAACCTGCAGAAGCGGTGGAAGCTGCCGGGAAAATGCTGACAGATACAGAAGCCTGTGCTTTTGTTTATGTAGTCGATACCGGCACCGAATATATTTATGTCCATTTTAAAGAACATACATGGCCGCTTTTAGCGGAAGCGCTTAAGCAGACGGATGTTGTTCCTCTGCTCGTTTGGGATAAACAAATAATGCCTCTAGATGCATTCCATGAAGAACTGGGCATGCTGCTTGAAAACATCGAAGGCAATGATAATTATGCGGAGGATTTCCGCATTGCAGTCGAAGCTGTTTTCCATGAGGCACTTGCTTCACAAGCATAAAGAGGAGTAAGGAGGATTGGGTATGGGCCAATGGGATCGTTTTTTAGCACCGTATAAACAAGCGGTTGATGAATTGAAGATTAAATTTAAAGGGATGCGCCAGCAATTTGAAACGGATAATACGAATTCGCCAATTGAGTTTGTTACCGGCCGTGTAAAGCCATTGGCGAGCATATACGATAAAACACTTGAAAAAGGGATCGCTTTTGAACCGTCGGAGGAATTGGCGCATCAAATGCAGGATATTGCCGGACTTCGCATGATGTGCCAATTTGTCGGAGATATACAGACCGTAGTCACGCTTTTGCGCCAACGGAATGACTTGCGGATCGTTGAAGAGAAAGACTACATCTCCCATGAAAAACAAAGCGGCTACCGCTCATATCATGTAATTGTGGAATACCCAGTCCAAACCATCAATGGCGAAAAGCTGATTCTCGCTGAAATTCAAATTCGGACACTCGCGATGAATTTTTGGGCATCGATTGAGCATTCGTTGAATTATAAATACAAAGGCGTTTTCCCGGAAGAAATCAAAAACAGGCTCCAGCGCGCTGCAGAAGCGGCATTCCAACTGGATGAAGAAATGTCGCAAATCCGGGACGAGATCCAGGAAGCCCAAGCTTACTTTACCGAATTCAAGGAATCCGCGGGTACACATTTTCCTACAGGAAGAGAAGGGGGACAATCAAAGCGATGAAATATTTTATCATATCGAGAACCGATGATCTTTCAAATGAATTAATGGCGACTGCACGGGAGTATTTGCAGGACTTTGGATTGGAATGGAGCGAAGAGGCGCCGGATGTCGTGCTATCCATTGGTGGGGATGGGACCTTCCTGCACGCTTTTCACAAATACCGGGATCAGTTGGACACAGTGGCTTTTGTCGGAATACATACAGGCCATTTAGGATTCTATGCGGATTGGAAACCGATCGAAATTGAGAAATTAGTATTGTCGATTGCGAAAAAAGAATACGAAGTGATCGAGTATCCTTTGCTTGAAGTCAGCATCCACTATTTAAACAAAGCCGAACCTTCTGTTTACTTGGCATTGAATGAATCAACGGTCAAATCCCCTGATGTTACCTTAGTGATGGATGTCTTTTTGAACGAAGGGCATTTCGAACGCTTCAGAGGAGACGGACTATGCATGTCTACACCTTCCGGCAGTACGGCTTATAATAAAGCTTTGGGAGGAGCCATTATCCATCCGTCGCTGCACGCTATGCAGTTGACGGAAATGGCGTCCATCAATAACCGCGTTTTTCGTACAGTCGGCTCTCCATTAGTGTTGCCAGCCCACCACCGATGTGCACTTCGGCCGGTGAAAGCACCAGATTTTATGGTGACAGTCGACCACCTGCAATTGCTTCATAAAGACGTGAAGTCGATCGAATACCGGGTGGCTGAGGAAAATGTCCGGTTTGCACGGTTCCGCGCGTTCCCGTTTTGGAGACGCGTACACGATTCATTTATCGATAGCGAGGTTTAAAAGTGGAACAAATGACAGCATTTCAATTAACTTATAACGTGAAAACTTCCATGCTTCTGCGTGATGCGTTAAGCGGCTGGGGGATTTCCAAGCGGACTTTGGCATCAGTGAAATATGGGGGTGGAAAGATACTGGTCAACGGTCGTGAAGTAACGGTCCGGCATGTCGTTGAAAAAGACGATGCCGTGACCGTTATTTTTCCTAAAGAGGAATTAGGTGGAGGGCTGCAGGCGGAAAGCGGTCCTTTGAGCATCATTTATGAAGACGAGGCTTTATTGATTGTAGACAAACCGCCGCTTCAAAACACGATACCTTCAAGAGAACATCCTTCAGGCAGCCTGGCCAATATCGTCGCAAAACATTTTGAAGACCACGGCGTACCAGCGACGCTGCATATCGCCACGCGTCTTGACCGGGATACTTCAGGGCTTGTATGCATCGCGAAAAATCGCCATATCCATCATATGCTCTCGATGCAGCAAAAAGAAAAAGTTATGAAACGGCAATACGATGCACTGGCACATGGATTTTTTACAGAAGAAAAGTTTACGATCACTGAGCCGATTGGCCGAAAAAACACGAGCATCATTGAACGGGAAGTCCGTGAAGACGGACAGTTTGCAGAAACTGAAGTGGAAGTGATTCAGCAATTCGACGGATATGCCGCGTGCAGCTGCAATTGAATACGGGAAGAACCCATCAAATCCGCGTACATTTAGCTCACATCGGCCATCCTTTAGTTGGCGATGATTTATATGGCGGTACCCGAGAAATCATCCCACGCCAAGCATTGCATTGCAGTAAGCTGCTTTTGCTGCACCCTGTAACCGGAGAAAAATTAGTCTTTTCTTCGCCATTAAACGAAGATATGAAGCAATTGATTCACGTATAACGGTGGAATTTTTCCGGTTGGAAAGGTTGCCTAGAAGGAACGGAAACGAATTCCTTCTCAGGGAAGCGAAATGCAGTGAGCGCGCCGCCAAAAACACAGCCGGTATCGATATTGGCCGTTCGGTTAATTTGATAAGGTTCTTCTGTGGGCGTGTGCCCGTAAACAATCCATTTAGCCCCTTGGTAATTTTTCGCCCAGTCTCTTCTGACAGGCCGTCCATCTGCATGGAATTTGCCGGTAGTGTCTCCGTAAAGAACAAAAGCCGCAATGCCTTTGCTTATTTTTGCTCCGATCATTTCTTCTTTGATGCCGGCATGGGCAACGACAAGGTCTGGGCTAAGCTGTTGATAGAGCGGCAGCTTTTCGTAGAATTGCAGATAAGCGGGACCGGAATTCCGATTGCTTCTTTTTCGGCAGACGCTGCCACTCAGCAAGCGTATTTTCAAGGCCATGGCTGATCTGGACTTTGTTGCCTTTAAAAAAACGATAAAGTTTGTTGCAATGGTTTCCGGGGGAATAGTATAGGATGTCTGCGTCTTGCATCTTAAATAAGAGATGCAGAACATCAAGAGAGGCAGGACCGCGGTCCATGGCATCTCCTACAAACACAAGGCGACGGTTGTCTGAATGCCGGTAAAGGCCACCTTCTTCCAGGTAGCCAAGCTCGTTCAGCAAATCGAGAAGTTCCTGGTAGCATCCATGAATATCGCCAATAATATCAAATCCCATAAAAAACACCTCTTTAATCTTGATTATCTTTATACATAGTGTAACGTATAGAATGGTGAAATTGTGTGTTGAGATTAGGGAAGGAGGGAGTACACCAGATGGAAGAAATGAACCATAATGATCGTGAAATGGATAATGAAATGCTTTTGGATCTTCTGAAGCAAGGAGACGTTGAAGGCTTCAGGGGTGATTTCTTAACGCATCATCCATATGACCAGGCTACATTTTATGAAAAAGCAGATCAAGATATCCGGCATTTGATGTATCAGTATCTCTCTCCGAAGGAAATGGCGGATATTTTTGAAGCCATTGAAATTGATGACGATGAATACGAAGATCTTTTCAAGGAAATGAATGTCAATTATGCATCCGATTTGCTTTCGTATATGTATACAGATGATGCAGTTGATATTTTGAACTTGCTGAACAAAGAACAAGTGGCTACCTATTTGACGATTATGGAAAAAGAGTCAGCAAGGCAGATTAAAGATTTGCTTCACTACGAAGAATATACGGCAGGTTCTATCATGACAACGGAATTCGTTTCGATTCCGAAAAATTCCACCGTCCGTTCCGCGATGAACATTTTGCGGAATGCTGCGCCTAATGCTGAAACCATTTACTATGTTTTCGTAGTCGATGAAGACAAACGCTTGTCTGGGATTGTCACGCTCCGGGATTTGATCGTTTCGGACGAAGATACGTTGATCAGTGCAATTATGAATGAACGGGTAGTCAGTGTTTCCGTCAGCGAAGACCAGGAAGAAGTTGCGCGCATGATCAAAGACTATGATTTCTTGGCGATACCGGTAGTCGATTTTCAGCAGCATTTGCTCGGCATCATCACAGTCGATGATATCATCGACGTTTTGGACGAGGAAGCTTCAGATGATTACTCCAAACTTGCCGCAGTTTCCGATATGGATACGTTCGATAAAGGCCCATTTACGGCAGCTAAAAAACGGTTGCCTTGGCTGATTTTGCTGACATTCCTTGGGATGCTGACGGCCAATTTGATGGGGATGTTTGAAGCGACGCTTGATAAAGTGGCACTTCTCGCAGTTTTCATCCCTTTAATTGCTGGGATGGCGGGGAAACAGCGGAACTCAAGCTTTGGCGGTTGCCGTCCGCGGGATTGCGACAGGCGATATCGAGGAAGAAAGCAAGATGCGTTTATTATTCCGGGAAGCGGGCACCGGTTTGATCACGGGAATCGTTTGCGGAGCGGTAGTCGTAGGCTTGGTGTATTTTTGGAAAGGCGAACTGCTGATTGGCGCTTTAGTGGGGACGGCGGTATTCGGTTCAATATTTGTAGCCACTTTAGCAGGTTCTTTTATCCCTTTGTTGATCCATCGCCTGAAAATCGATCCAGCTGTAGCTTCAGGGCCTTTTATCACTACTTTGAATGATATTATCTCCATCCTGATCTATTTAGGATTGGCAACTACATTTTTGGGGCAACTATAGAAAAGTGCGAATTGCACTTTTCTTTTTTATGAGGTAATATTAGTACCAGGTATTAATATAAAGTTTTAAAAGTTTATTTGTAAAACGCCATTGAAAACAAGAAATAGAATTGCAGGAGGAATTGGGATGTCGATATCATTAGAAGGCAAAACATACGTAATCATGGGAGTAGCCAATAAACGAAGCATCGCATGGGGGATTGCACGTTCACTGGATCAATCAGGAGCCCGCCTTATTTTCACTTATGCAGGAGAACGATTTGAAAAATCGGTTCGCGACCTTGTCGCTACACTTGAAGGAAACCACGACCTCATTTTGCCGTGTGACGTAACAAACGATGAAAGTGTGGAGAACTGTTTTTCTTCTATTAAAGAACAAGTCGGCACGATCGATGGGTTGGCGCATTGCATCGCTTTCGCTAAAACGGAAGAGCTTGCAGGGAATTTCTCGGATACATCGAGAGACGGTTTCTTATTAGCCCAAAATATCAGTTCGTACTCATTGACGATTATTGCGCGCCATGCGAAACCGCTTGTGTCAGAAGGCGGCAGCATCATCGCCCTTACGTATATCGGCGGCGAACGCGTGATGCCGAACTATAACGTCATGGGCGTAGCAAAAGCTTCTCTTGAAATGTCTGTCCGCTATTTAGCAGCTGATCTTGGACGCCAGGGAATTCGGGTCAATGCCATTTCTTCAGGGCCGATCCGTACGTTGTCTTCAAAAGGGGTAAGCGATTTTAACAGCATCCTTCATGAAATCGAAGAAAAAGCGCCGCTTCATCGCAACACGACGCCAGAAGAAGTCGGCGATACAGCTGTCTTCCTTTTCAGCAATATGTCTCGGGGCATCACGGGTGAAACAATCCACGTAGACAGCGGCTACCATATCCTATAAATGAAAAAAAACAGGCCATCGCATAAAAAGCGATGGCCTGTTTTTACATAACGTTTTTTTCCATGGCACGATGGGGAATCCCGGCGTCCAGGAATTCGGGTGAAGTTACGGTGTAGTTCAATTTTTCATAAAATGGAATGGCGTATGACTGGGCATTGAGCTTTAAAGTCAGAAGCCCGGTTTTTCGCGCGTATTCCTCCATTTCATTCATCATTAATACTCCGACATGCAAACCACGATATTCCGGAAGAACGCAAACGCGTTCAATTTTTCCAACGCCCATTTCCGTTTCCCGGATGCGTCCTGCTGCAATCGGTTGTTCCAATTCATAGCCGATAAAATGGACCGCTGTATCATCATACTCGTCCAACTCAAGATGTACGGGTACGCCTTGTTCTTCCACAAATACTTTTCTTCTGATATCAAAAGCGTGTTCTTTTTCTAAAGGGGTTTCGGCGATTTTAGCTTTCTGCAATTATTGCTCATCTCCTGTTAAACGGAATGTGTCATAAACCGTCCACGATCCGTCTTCCAGTTGATAAAGAAGGTGGATACGATCAATGACTTCTTCATGGTTGATGCCGACCATTTTCAATTGGCCAAAGATATCCGCATGCTCGGAATCGGACATTTTTTGGGCGATTGTGATGTGCGGCACAAAGGAAAAGCGTGGCGCACCACCGAAAAAGTCGGAATGAAGGTCTTCATGCAAAGCAGCAATTTCGGGATTGTCTTCAATTCTGAAATAAAGCGTATTCGTCAACGGTGCAAAGCTGCTGACCCGTGTCGCATGGATGTTAAACGGCTTATGGCGTTTTGCGATTTTCGTAAGTTCTTCTGAAATATCTTTAATCTCAGCATCATCCGCTTCAAAAGCGTCCTTGAGCGTCATATGGGGCGTGATCTGCTCATAATGCGGATCGTACCGCATGCGGTATGAGTTTGCTAAATCTTGAAGTTTTTTGGATGGGAAAGCGACAATTCCGTATTTCATAAAATGACCTCCTCGTCAGTAATTCCTATTTCTTAATTTATTATACCAAAAGAAACTTGAAAATTGTGAATGGCCGGTCAAACACCGAAATTTTGTATAAGTGCCCGTTTTAAATCGGGCTGCCAGTGTTTCCAAGTATGATCTCCATCGAATTCTTCATAGAAAACGGAAAATCCTTTATCTTGCAGTAATTTGTTCAAAGCCCGATTAGGCTCAAGAAAGTCAGCAGTCCCGCCATTGCTTAGTTTTACGGCTGTCTCACCAGTTCCAATCACATGGTAAACCGTGAAAGGATGAGCGGATTTAAAATTCGTTACTTTCTCCAATAACTCATCGCCGACTTTTGGCGATTGGAGAATGACGCGGCCAAAGATGTTCGGGTAGGTTAAAGCGGCACTCAATGAAACCGTAGCTGCAAGTGAATCGCCGATTAAAGCTCTGCCCATGCCCACTTGGTAAGTCGGATACTTTTCGTCAAGGAAAGGAACGAGTTCATGGGCTAAGAAACGAAGGTAAGCTCCGTGCTGTTCGCCGGTCGGTTCGTATTTCATGCTGCGTTCCTTCACACTCTTATAAGGAATGCCGACAAAAATAATATTTTCGATTTCCTTATTCTCTAATAATTCATCAGCTACGCGGTGCACGGCCTAATTGGAAATAGTCTTTGCCGTCAGATGCGATGACTAATGTATATTTATATAAAGGCGAATAATTATGGGGCAGGTAAACCAATAATTGCATATCCTCTTGCAACGCCTCACTGTAAATCGTTAAATCTTCCACTGTGCCTCTGTTCATAGATGAGCCTCCTATACTATTCTGTACGAAAATTGTAACATATTCATGGTACAAGGTATAATTAGTAAGAACGCTAAATTGGAAAGGGGATTTTTAGTATGGATGGTGGGAAATTCCGAGTACATTCAGAAGAAGTGACAAAAGCGACTCATGAAGCTCTGGCTCGACGCGGAGTAGAAGTAGAGGAGATCGCGAAAATCGTTTTGGAAATGCAATTGCCTTATAACGAAGGTCTAACGATTGCCCATTGCATAGAATCAGTGGAAAGCGTACTTCGCAAACGGGAAATACAGCATGCCTTGCTGGTCGGCATTGAATTGGATGAGCTCGCAGAACAAGGGAAACTTTCAGCTCCATTGCAGCAAATCGTCGGAGCGGACGAAGGGCTTTTCGGAGTCGATGAAATGATCGGCTTAGGCGCAGTTCTGACTTATGGCAGCATTGCCGTTACCACTTTTGGGCATCTCGATAAAAACAAAGTAGGCATCATCCGCAAATTGGATACGAAAGTCGGGGGAGCAGTACATACGTTTCTCGATGATTTGGTCGCGAGCGTCGCGGCTTGTGCTTCGGCCCGTATCGCCCATCGCACTCGGGATTTGGAAGAGCAAGGCAAAACATTTGAAGATTTGAGTCCGGAAGATACAGCGCCGGAAACACATGTAGACGGCGCGGAAATTTAATGTGAATTGACTGAACGCTGCCCTTAGTTTCTTTATTCTCAAAAATCAGTTTGACTCCTAGATACAAAGTCATGTTATGATAGAATTGGAAATATAGAAACATTCAAACAAAGGGGAGGTCATTTTATGTTGAAAAAGAAATTTGGTCTATTTGCAGCTGTAGCACTTGCAGGATCTGTGTTCCTTGCAGGTTGTGGAGATGACACGGCTAGCGACAGTGGAGACGGCGGCGGTTCTGGCGGTTCAGCAGATCCGGAATTCCTAAGCATCTTAACAGGTGGGACGACAGGAACGTACTATCCGCTTGGCGGAGCAATGGCTACAATTATTGAAAATGAAACAGGAATTGATACAACAGCTGAGGTTTCCCAAGCATCTGCCGCCAATATGACAGCGCTTGCGGACGGAGATGCACAAATCGCATTTGTCCAAACCGACACAGCTTTTTATGCAGCTGAAGGATCGAATATGTTCGAAGGAGAAGTCATCGATACAGTTTCAGCGATCGGAGCACTTTATCCGGAAACGATTCAATTGGTAACGACTGCAAATTCCGGCATTACTTCTTTTGATGATTTAGCAGGCAAGAGCATTTCTGTTGGAGCGCCTGGTTCAGGTACTTATATCAACGCAGAGCAATTGCTTGAAATCCACGGCATGACAATGGAAGACATCGAAGCACAGAATCTTGACTTCGGCGAATCCCAAGAAAGTCTGCAAGCTGGCCAAATCGATGCGGCATTTATTACTGCCGGGACACCGACAGGAGCAGTTGAAAGCTTAAGCGCAACTTCGGATGTAGTGATTGTACCAGTAGCAGAAGATAAAGCTGCGGAATTAATTGAAAAATACCCTTACTATGCAACGGATACAGTGCCATCCGGTACTTATGGTTTGACTGAAGATGTACCGACAGTGTCGGTGCTTGCAATGCTAGTCGTACAAAATGATCTTTCCGAAGATCTCGTATACGACATGACAAAAGCGATTTATGAAAACACGGATCAGATTCAGCATGCTAAAGCGGCATTCATCAAACCGGAAACGGCGCTTGATGGTATCGGAATCGATGTCCACCCAGGTGCACAAAAATACTTTGATGAAGCAAATCAATAAGCGGTCCAAAATAATAGGCGATAAAGCGAAAGCTTTATCGTCGTTATTTTTGTAGAGATTCAAATTTAGAAGAGGAGAACTAAGATGCCTAAAAAGACAAATCAGTGGATTCTTCTTTCGGTGCTAGCCCTCATTCTTATCCTCGCTGCGATCATTTTTATTCCAATAGAAAAAAGAATCGTTTTTATCGATAATCGGGAAGGCACATTGACAGCTTTCATTAAAGCGGAAAATGATGCTTTTCAAATCAACTATACGCATTCCATCCATCTTTCTGAAGTGTTGGAAGGCTATAAAATATTGCCGGACAATAGAATCCGGATGGTGGAATTGGAATATGAAGATTTTAACATCGGCATGCCTTCCAATGCAGGAGAAGGAGAGACCTTTGTCGAAAAAGATGGAAAATACCTAATCACGAATATGAAAAGGGAAGTTGACGATTTTCGGCTGTTTGTCGGTGACGTTGACGCTCATCTGTTTTTCTTGGCAGATGGGCATCAATACGATTTAAAGAAGACGCTGGAGCAGGGGGAAATCCTATACCATCAAAATCCAGCGCGTTTCATTATTTGAGCAACTAGAAGGAGTGAGTCTAAATGAGCGATAAACGTACGCCGGAAGAACGGGAAACAATGAAACTCCCGCCAGAAGATGAACATTACATTTCGGAAGAAAAACAAAAAGAGATTTTGCAAAAATACGATCCGGAATCCAATACACGTGATTTAGCAGGAATCATGAAACATATTGTGTTTTTTGGCTTGTTAGCATTCTCCATTTTCCAGCTTTATACCGCGATTTTCGGTCAATATACAGCTTATATACAGCGTTCCATCCACTTAGGATTTGCATTGTCGCTTATATTCCTGCTATTTCCGGCAGTAAAGCGTAAAGGCATAAAACATAAAGTCGCCATTTACGATTATGTTCTGGCATTACTCGCGATCGGTGTCGGTTTATACTGGCCCATCATGTATGATGATTTAGTATTCCGGCTCGGACGTGTAACGGAATTGGATCTTATTGTAGGAATTCTGGCGATTTTGCTGACGCTTGAAGCAACTCGCCGCGCAGTAGGGTTGCCAATCACGGTCATTGCTTCGGCTTTCTTGGCCTATGCCTTTTTCGGCCCTTATTTCCCGGGCTTTTTAAAACATAGAGGACAGGATTTAGATTCTGTCATCCAGTTGATGTTCTATACGACTGATGGGATACTCGGTACACCAATCAGTGTTTCCGCTACCTTTATCTTTGTCTTCCTATTATTTGGGGCTTTCCTGGTGAAAACGGGAGTAGGGCAATATTTCAATGACCTCGCTGTTTCACTTGCCGGCCATTTGACTGGTGGCCCTGCTAAAGTGGCGATTTTCTCTAGTGCTCTCCAAGGAACAATTTCGGGGAGTTCTGTAGCGAACGTTGTAACTTCGGGGTCTTATACGATTCCGATGATGAAGAAATTAGGCTACAAGAAAGAATTTGCAGGAGGCGTTGAAGCGGCTGCTTCGACAGGCGGGCAATTGATGCCGCCGATCATGGGAGCTGCTGCCTTCTTGATGGTTGAATTTATCGGTGGTGTTACGTATTGGGAGATTGCAAAAGCAGCTGCCATTCCGGCACTTCTTTACTTTACCGGTGTTTGGATCATGACCCACTTCGAAGCGAAGCGAATCGGCTTAAAAGGGCTAACGAAAGAAGAAATGCCGAACCGCAAAGAAGTCTTGAAGAAAATTTATCTGCTTTTGCCAATTGTTGCAATTATCGTTTTCCTCTTAATTGGAGTTCCGACGATGCATGCTGCTCTTTATGGCATCGTTTTGACAATTTTTGTAAGTACTTTTGACAAAGAAACTCGCTTAGGATTTAAAGACATGGTCCATGCGCTTGTGGATGGGGCGAGAACTGCGTTAGCAGTAGCAGCGGCGACTGCAGCTGCTGGTATTATTGTTGGGGTGGTTGTAAAGACCGGTCTTGGCTTGAGCTTAGCGAACGGACTTGTTTCTGCTTCAGGCGGAAATATCCTCTTAACGCTCTTCTTTACAATGCTTGCAGCAATTGTCCTAGGAATGGGTTCGCCGACTACGGCAAACTACGTTATTACATCTACCATTGCGGCACCGGCGATCATCACTTTGCTGATGATCGGTGAACCGGCAGGAGCGGCAGTGCCATTAGTGATTGCCTTGTCTGCGCATTTGTTCGTATTCTATTTCGGCATCATCGCCGATATCACACCGCCGGTTGCACTTGCAGCCTTTGCGGCTTCTGGGATCTCCGGAGGCGAACCGATCAAGACCGGGTTTATAGCCGCAAAACTCGCGGCCGCCGCGTTTATTATCCCGTACATGTTTGTATTGAATCCAGCTTTGCTGATGATCGATACTACGGTCCCTCAATTAATCATCGTCTTAATCACGGCGATTGCAGGGATGTTAGCGATCGGAGCCGGATTGATCGGATTCTGGTACCGGAAATTGTATTGGTTTGAACGCATTCTTGCAGTAGCTACCGGGCTGGCATTGATTTATCCGGAAGGTTATTCAGATGCAATCGGGGCAGTCGTATTCATCGTCCTATTCGTCATCCAATGGCTTGGGCGCGAAAAGAAAGAAGTAAGAACTTCTGAAGCATAAAAGAAAATCCGGCTGGAAGCATTCGCTTTCAGCCGGATTTTTTGTAGCAGGCTCTGTTCCTAAAGCCTGCTGCGGGGTTTGGCACCCAATGATTCCTACTGGGCTCGAACCAGCGACCTCTACCCTGTCAAGGTAGCGCTCTCCCAGCTGAGCTAAGGAATCTCAATTTCCAGGACAAATATAATTATATCGCGCCCCGGATAAAAGTCAATACTTTATTCGTTTAGAAAGATGCACCATTCGGTTTGGGCTTTTTCCTGCCGAATGGACCAGCATTCGAGTGCAATGCCCTTCCCTTGAAAGGGCTCAAATTCTAAGCTGAGCCGGGCAAATAAAGGTCCCCAAAAAGGCGGGGCGATATTATTGATGACAGTCGCATGCGGCACCCAGTGATCCGGCAAATAGTAATGGTTTTGGCCGGAGAATTCGCGAGTGGACAGGTCCACTGCCCGGTGCAATTCGGCCAAGCTTTTTGTGAAAACCGCAGCCAGGAAGAAACTGCCTTGCTGTTTGAAAAAGCCAAGCGAATCGAAGGAAAGCGGCAGCTGCTGAAAAGATCCTGCCCACGATTCAATCGCTTTTTTCAGTTCCAGCGGATGCGCTTGTGTATAGGTTTGCAGTGTAATATGCGGCGGGGAAAATCTGGTTTGGGTTGATGCTTACCGTTTTGGCTTGATTTTGCAGATTTTCAATGACGCCGGATGATTGATAATCGAACCTTAAAACAATAGCTTGCATAAATATCCTCCTAAGTCAGCTCCCGGTGCTTCTAAAACCGGCATCTTGTGCTTCTTGTTCTGTGCAGAACCATTCTTCTGGATTGGTCTGTTCATAAGAGCTTTGGCCGGGCATATGGTAGATCTTGCTGCCGCTGCGGCTTATATTCCCTTTAATCGTGCATTTTTTATCGTAGGATTGGCTAGAAGACGGTGCAGTCGATCCGTAAGCCGATGCGTTAAATCCGCGGTCGGTTGCATAATGGTCATATTCCCAAATACCGATCCCTTTATCTTTGGCTTGTTCTTCCACTTCCTTGAACTCTTCGACGTAGCGGGTGTTTGGCGGATAGATATAAGCGACACGTGCCAATCCGGATGCAAGCATCTGTTCCTGGACACTTTCTCCGTCCACATAAATATACGCGAGGAGCCGGTCGTAATCATCGTAACGGCCGCCTTCATCAAATTCAATCGAAACATCTCCGGAATCGATGATGCGTTTGTTTTCGGCAGTGGCTTCTGCACCGAGCGGCTGTTTGCCGATTGTCGGATGATTGGTTTCCGGTGTATCGACAAGCAAATAACGCACTGTCTGTGTTTTTCCTTCAAAATCGATTTTTATCGTATCGCCATCGATAACAGAAACGACATCCACGGGGATAAGGGCTGAAGAAGAGCTGCTTTCTTCTTCAGAGTCCGGAAAAGTGCAAGCGCCCAATAGAAGCGACAATAAAATCATTCCGATTAATTTTTTCATTTAAATCCCTGCTTCCATTTTTTCATTATATTTTGAATAGGTCCGGCTTGCAATCGAAAATACGTTCGGCTACGTTTAGAAAAAAGGAGGGTTTCTATGGAAATCACTTTGCCATTCACTTACGATTTTGATCGGACGCTCGAGCGCTTATCACTAGACCCGCTTCATGCAATCGATCTATCAGAAAAAGCGGTCAGGCTGCCGATGCCGGAAGGGAATATTGTGAAAGTAAGAGCGACGGGTTCAACTCATCAACCCAGCTTTGAAATTGTAGGGACGAAACCGGATCAACTCCGAGAAATCAAACATATTTTTCATTTTGACCGTTCACTGGAACCTGTATATGAGCATTACCAGAAGACGAATCTTGCCCAGCTTTTTCACGAACATCAAGGGACGCCGTTAGTGCGTGAATTTTCTTTATATGGTTCTTTAATGAAAAGCATCATCCATCAGCAATTGAACCTTTCTTTTGCCCATACATTGACAAGCCGGTTTGTCCAGAATTTCGGAGAAGAAAAGGAAGGGGTCTGGTTTTATCCAAGCGCCGAGAAAATAGCGAAGCTTGAACCCGGAGACTTAAGAGAGCTGCAGTTTAGTACAAGAAAAGCGGAATATGTCATCGGCTTATCCAAAGCGATTGCAGCCGGCACTTTGAGGCTTGATGAAATGGAAAACCGGACAGATGAAGAGATTACTTCTGAACTGATCGCTTATAGAGGCATTGGCCCTTGGACGGCGCAAAGTTTTCTCATGTTCGGTTTAGGGCGTCCAAATCTATTTCCTTTAGCGGATATCGGACTTCAAAATGCCTTGAAAATCGAATGGCAACGAAGCGAAAAGCCGGAAAAAGAAGAAATCGCTTTACATTTTCCGGACTGGGAGCCTTATTTATCGTATGCCGCTTTGTATTTATGGCGAAGCATCGAATAAAAATATGCAGATTAAAACGCCTTTTCCATTAGTAATCGAAAAGGCGTTTCTATGTACGAATGCGGCAAAGTACGATAATTGATGCTGCCAATTAAGCGTGGTTCTCCATGTCGATTGAGGACGTTGGGGCGAAGTACAAAAAGGACTCCTGTTCAAGATCCGCCAACTTATCTTTGTTCAATCCCACTTCAAGTTCTCCAGAAAAAATAGGTTCCCACCAGTTTGCTTGTTTTTCCATGATCAATTCCTCCTTTGAATTTTCTGTCTTTATTGTTTGACTATTCTATACCCCAAAAGGTTACACTATTAAACAGGTAGTCAAAAATTAAGCCAAAGGGCCTTTGGAAAAGAGGGGTTAGATGATAACAATCGGCATTGTGGGAGCTGGAATCGTAGGCGAACGGATCATCAAGCAAATGCTGCAGGAGACAGGCATTGAAATTCGCGGACTTTACGATGAGCAGCCAGACAGATTGGCTGCTTTGGAAAAAGAATACAAGATTCCTGTCTACGAGTCTTTGGAAGCGCTGCTGCATGCGGACATCGATTGGCTGTACATCGGGACACCGCCGGCATTCCACGCAGAAATTGCCATAAAGGCAGCGCGCACTGGCGTAAATATTTTATGCGAAAAGCCGCTGGCGCACAACGCGGCAGCTGGAGAACAGATGGCGCTTGCAGCCAATCAGAACCGGATCCATACAGCAATGCATTTTCCGCTCATGTATTCACCGGCTGTCCACGAAATGGTCAGACGAATCCGCAATAAAAGCATCGGCAAAATTGTCCGCATTGAATTGCAGACCTTCTTTCCGGATTGGCCGCGTCCGTGGCAGCAAAATCCTTGGATTGCTTCAAGAAGCCAAGGTGGATTTGTGCGGGAAGTATTCCCCCATTATTTGCAATTGATCAATCGGATATTCGGCGGCCTGACAATCAAGTCCCACCAAATTACGTATCCGGAACACCAAGAACTATGTGAGACGGGTATTATCGCGCATGGCCATTCCGCTGGAGCAATCCCGCTATTGCTTACAGGCATCAGCGGCACGGGGCAAAAAGAATTGCTGGAATTCAAAGTGTACGGAGAAAAAGGCGTATTAACACTCCAAAATTGGTCAGAGCTTTATTTATCAGAAAAGTACGAGGAACGAAAGCGCCTCGCTGATTTCCCATTATTACCGAGCTTGTTTGATTCGATGCGGGAGCAGTCGACTTTTCTTGTTCCATTTGAAGAAGGGCTGACAATTCAGCGGCATATCGACCAGCTTCTTGGATCCGAGTGATTTAGGGCTCAGTGTAAAGGGTAAAGAGTTTAAGGTGAGACTTTTGAGACGAAGGGGAGAATGAAATGAATTTTACGGCACACGACGTGGAACAGATGATTGAATCTCAACGCGCTTATTATTATACAGGAGCTACAAAACCGGCGGAATTCCGCAAAGCCCAATTGGCCCAATTGAAACAATCGATCAAAAAATACGAACCTGAAGTGCTGGAAGCTTTAAGAAAAGACTTAGGGAAAAGTGAATTTGAAGCCTATTCAACAGAAGTGGGCTTTGTCCTAGACAGCATCACCAATATGACGAAAAACTTGGATGAATGGATGGAGCCCGAACCGGTAAAAACACCGATCTACCTGCAGCCGGCCAAAAGTTTTGTAATGCGTGAGCCTTACGGATCGGTCTTGATCATCGGGCCGTTCAATTATCCGTTCCAATTGATCATGGAGCCTTTGATCGGTGCAATGATCGGCGGAAACTGTGCAATCGTCAAGCCATCAGAGACCACGCCGAATGTTGCCACCGTGATTAAAACGATTATCGAAGATGTCTTTCCGCCTTATTATATCCGAGTGGTAGAAGGTGAAAGAGAAGAAGTGACGGCCTTGATCCACGCGAGTTTCGATTACATTTTCTTTACCGGCAGCGTCAACGTCGGGAAAGTCATTATGAAAGCCGCTTCAGAACGGTTAACTCCGATTACATTGGAACTCGGTGGAAAAAGTCCGGCTATCGTAGATCAGACAGCCAATTTGGATTTAGCTGCCAAACGCATTGCTTGGGGCAAGCTGATGAATACGGGGCAAACTTGTGTAGCGCCTGATTATATTTGTGTACATGAATCCGTTAAAGAAGAATTTATGGAAAAATTAAAAAAGACCATCCGGAACTTCTACGGCAAAGACGCACAAACAAGCCCCGATTACGGTCGGATTGTCAGCGCGCAGCATTTTGACCGCCTCTCTGCGATCATTGACCAAGAGCAAGAACAAATTGTCTACGGCGGCCAAAGAGACCGCGACGACCTTTATATGGAGCCGGTTATTCTCGACAACATCCACTGGGATAGCCCTTCTATGGAAGATGAGATATTCGGGCCGATTTTGCCGGTCATCACGTACAATGATCTTCCGGCATTGCTTCGCCAAATCCGTAAATTGCCAAAGCCTTTATCGGCTTATCTTTTCTCGGAAAGTGAACGCGCAATCGAGTTTTTCCTTGATGAACTCCCGTTTGGCGGAGGCTGCATCAATGATACGGTTTCCCATGTCGGCAGTTCGTATCTTCCATTTGGAGGCATTGGAACATCCGGGGTAAATTCCTATCACGGCAAACACAGTTTCGAAACATTCACACATGCCAAATCGATTTTGAAAAAGTCGACGAAACTTTCGACGAATGTGCTTTATCCGCCGTATAAGCAAAAAGTGAAATTTGTGAAAACCTTAATGAAATAAGCGACCATTTGGTCGCTTTTTTCATTTTAATCCTGCTATGATGGAGCAAAGAGGTGAGATGGATGGACGAACGGATATTGATCGTCGAAGATGAAAAAAGCATTGCTCGCGTTCTAGAACTCGAGCTTACATATGAAGGATATAAAACCGGTGTGGCACTGACTGGAGCTGAAGGGCTGATCCGATTCAGGGAACAGGAATGGGATTTAGTTTTGCTGGATTTGATGCTTCCGGAAATTCATGGATTGGATGTGCTAAAGCGGATCCGTTCCGCTGGAAGTGAAATCCCGGTCATTTTGCTGACAGCAAAAGACGATGTGAAAGACAAAGTTGCGGGATTGGATCTGGGGGCAAATGATTATGTAACAAAGCCTTTTGAAATTGAGGAATTGCTTGCCAGAATCCGTGCCTGTTTAAGGCTTTCGACGGGCAAGAAAAACACGGATCTCCATGTATTCCATGATCTCGAGTTAAATACCGCGACAAGAGAAGTAACAAGAAATGCGCGGACGATTGAATTGACGCCGCGCGAATTCGACCTACTATTGTATTTGATGCAAAATCCTCAGCAAGTGCTTAGCCGGGAGCAAGTATTGAATGCAGTTTGGGGTTATGATTATTTCGGTGATACCAATGTCATTGATGTCTACATCCGCTACCTTCGAAAGAAAATAGACGCAGGCGAAGAGACGACTTATATCCAGACTGTGCGGGGAGTCGGGTATGTCCTGAAGGAGCATGCGAATGAAGCTTAAAACAAAAATCAATATTTGGTCGACGCTGATGATGCTGCTCATCTTGATCGTGTTGATGACCATCATTTATTTCTCGTTCAGCCGACTCGCTTATTCGACTGAAGTCAGCCAGCTTCAAGCGGATGTCGATGCGTTGGTGTCGACATTTAATACAAGCGATACAGCTGACCCGAGTGACATTTTAAGGGGGTATGTTCCGCCAAATGGCTTGATTCAAGCGAAAAGAGAAGGGGGCGAGCTGATTCCAGCTATTCAGGACCCGGATATCACAAATGAATTTCCTGAAGAGTTGCCGGAAAGTTCGGGAACGGTAAAAGTGGAAGGGGATTTGTTTGCCTATGTCACTGCACCGATCATTTGGACGGACGGAGAAATTGCGGAATTGGTTGTGGCGCAGTCTTTAGAAGAAGTGGTCAATAATGCGCGTACCTTGGGGCTCGTCCTCATTACGGTAAGTCTGCTCGCGATGATTCCGATTTTCGTCTCCAGTGTTGTATTGGGGAAAGTGGTGACGAAACCTATCACGGATCTGACAACGACGATGACGCGGATCCAAAAGAGCGGACAGTTTGAAAAATTGCCTATCACCGAGTCATCGAAAGATGAAATTGGACAGATGGGCAGCACCTTCAATAGCATGATGGAATTGCTCGAGGAAAACTATACGAAACAGGAAGAATTCGTATCCAATGCCTCCCACGAATTAAAAACGCCGTTAACGGTGATTGGCAGTTATGCGAAATTATTGCAGCGCCAAGGAATGGATGATCCAAAGCTTGCAGTAGAAGGGCTTTTAGCCATCCGGACTGAGACGGACCGGATGAAAGCTTTGATTGAACAATTGCTTCACATTGCAAGGCGAAGCGAAACCCAATTGGAGATGGAATCTGTCGATCTGGTCGTTTTGGCCAAGCAGACTGCCACTGCGATGTCGACTTCCTATAATCGGGATTTTCAGCTCGTGTCAACAGAGAATCATGTAATGGTGATAACCGATCTCGCCAAAATCAAGCAATTGATGTACATCCTTTTGGACAATGCGAGAAAATACAGTTCGGACCGGATTGAATTAATCGTCAGAAATGGAGAAATCCCGATGCTGCAAATCCGTGATTATGGAATCGGAATTCCGAAAGAATCGATTCCCTATGTATTTGATCGGTTTTATCGGGTGGATAAAGCGAGAAGTCGGGAAACGGGTGGATTTGGTCTAGGCTTGTCGCTTGCCAAACAACTTGCTGATAGCATGGGCGTAAGATTGGAAATTGAAAGTGTTGAAGATCTTGGTACGACGATTTCCATCATTTTCTCATCCGATTTTAATGTTGGGGCAGTACAATCTAAGCAGGAGGGATGGTCATGAGTAAAAAACTGATGATGGCCGGTGCCACCATTTTGCTTGGATTGCTTGTCTTCGGTTTTGTGCTGATTTTTGGTTCTGATGACAATCCGGTCACTGAAACGGAAGCAAGTGCTGCTGTAATTGAGTTGTACGGTGGAGAAGTCGAGCGCACAGAACGTGCAAAAGACGGCTACACCATTATTTTCAACCGGGATAACGGAAAGTATTCTGCGCAAGTCGACCGATCAACTGGGCGCATTGAATCGTTGGCTTTGTTGGAAAAAGCCGCTGATGCAAATCCTGTTATCACTGAAAGTGAAGCGAGCGAATTGGCTTTAAAGGAAGTGGACGGGGAAATTATGCAATCGAGTTTCTCTAAAACACAAAATCAATACGAAGTGGTTGTAAAAAATAAACAGGAAAAAGCCATAATTCTTGTTGATGCGATTGGTGGAACGGTCATTGACATCCAAAAAGAACCGATTCAACAAAATGAAGCAGAGCCGGCTAATCGGGTAATCACCGAAGCGGAAGCAATTGCAATTGCCAAAAAAACCTTGGACGGGGAAGTTCAGGAGCTGGAGTTCACGGAGACGGAAGACGGTGGATTTTATTTGATTGAAATCGAAAATGACCGTACTGATCAAGAAGCGACCATTCGGGTTCATGCTGTCCGAGGCGAGACCTTAACAGTTGAATGGGAAGATTAACGTAATTTCATGATGTTCTCATCAAATTCTCATTTTGCTCTCACAGTCTTCTCAGAAGCGGGGGCTATAGTAAAGATAGAACAAATGAGGAGGAGAAAAGAACATGAAAAAATTAATCTACATTCCCGTAACAGTTGGCGTCTTGGCATTTGGAGGAGTTGTCTTGGCGAACACGCAAAATTCGGAGACGCCAGCAGCGAACTCAACGACAAATCAGACAGAAAATGGAACAGGCAACAACGCACAAGAGAATTTCTTATCTTTTGATGAAGTCTCTTCAAAAGCTTTGGGGATTGCCAATGGGACGATTACCGACATTGAACTGGATCAAAATGCGAGAACGCCTCATTACGAAGTGGACGTTTGGTATGATGGTTACGACTACGATTTGAAATTTGATGCGGTAACCGGTGAAGTGATGGAACAGAAAAAAGAAAGAGAAGACCGGGACGACGATGATTTTGACGATCATGGAGATGCAGCTGCAGCTGATGAAAACTTGATCAGTTCAGACGAAGCCATTAAAGCGGCACAAGCAGTGGCAAAAGGAACTGTCGAAAAAGTCGAGTTGGACCGTGAAGATGGTGTAGCTTATTATGAAGTCGAAATTGAAGATGGCAGAACCGATCATGAAATCTATGTCAATGCAACAGACGGCAGCATTTTAGAACATGAAACTGATAATGACGATGACGATAGAGATTAAATCAAAAAAAGGAGCCCTCGGCTCCTTTTTTTAGTTTATAGGCAAGACGATGGTTGCTAAAGTGCCGCAGCCCGGTTCGCTTTCAATCTTCAGTGTGCCGCCATGTTCTTGGATGATTTTTTGGGAAACGATTAATCCGAGGCCTGTCCCGGTTTCTTTTGTTGTATAGAAAGGTTCGAAAATCTGGCCAAGTTCTTCTTTAGAGATGCCTTTGCCGTGGTCTTGTAATAGGACAGCAACCGAATTCTCATCCCGCAGTTCCACAATCAACGAAATTTCCCCAGGATCCTGACTTGCTTCAATCGCATTTTTCATCAAATTGATAAGGACCTGCTTAATGCGGTGCTCTTCGCCTTCAATGATGAAGTCATCCAATTCCCAGCAATAATCAAAAAGGATGCCGTGCAAATTGAGCTCGGGTCCGAATAAAGCGATTGTGTCGTCTAGAATTTTCCGTAAACTGATCTTTTTAAAAGAAGAGGCTTGCGGTTTTGCCAACACTAAAAACTCACTGATGATCAAATTGATGCGATCCAGTTCAGAACGGATCAACTTCGTATATTCTTTATAGGGATAATCTGCGTCGCTTTGCATCATTTGGACAAAGCCGGAAATTACGGTCATCGGATTACGGATTTCATGGGCGACGCCTGCCGCAATTTCACCGGCAAGCTTTAACTTTTCAGATTGGACAATTAATTTTTCCGCTTCTTTTTGGTAAGAGATGTCACGCGAAATGACGGATGTCGCCACCACATTGCCGCTTTGGTCAATAATGGGGGACAGTGTGATTTGAGCGTGAAAGCGGTGCCGTCTTTTTTGATATCTTCCGTTTCAAGCAGCGAATAGCTTCCGCCTTCTTGGACATGGCGGGTACGGATTTCGGCAAGCTCGGCATTTTCAAGTGGATATAATCTAAGCGGTTCCCCGATGCATTCTTCGGAAGTCCAACCATATAATTTTTCAAAAGCCGGATTGATGGCGATGATCCTATTGTCCGAATCGTAGACGGCAATGGCGTCTTTCGCAGTTTCAAAGAATAGTTGAAGATAGCCTTCTTTTGAAATCAAGGCTTGTTCCATCGTTTTGTTCTTTTGCTCCAGCTGAGACCAAATCCGGCTGAAATAAATCGAGTGGATGGTAGTCAAGATCAGGACGCTTGCGACAAAAGTGAACAGGGATACGTGAATATAAGCGATGGATGCCCGTCCTGCCAATTCATCGAAAACAAATGCTAAAAGCAGAATCTCAGCAAACGTGATAAGTCCGAGAATGATATTTGGAAAAGTATCGTAATACAAAGCAGAAGCAATGACTGGAATGACAAAAAAGATAATTGTAACGGCTGACAGCGATTCGAAATTCAACATGAAGACGTAGAAATTCATGCATGCAAGTATCAGGATTTGGATAAGCCGAACGTTCAATTGAAGGGTATGCAGCATCCATAATATGCCGAAGGTAAGCAGACCAAAAATTGGCGATGCAAATCCGGTTTCCGGAGTGAACAGCCATCTGCCTAAAAGATGCAGGACGGCGGCGCAGCCGTATAAATAAATAAAGAGCTGATTTCTCTTAATATTGGATGATAAAGGTTCCATGCTACACCTCAGTCTATGGGATTAGTCTCAATATTACTATATAATCCCCTGTCAGAACATGGTTGATTTTGATATGATTAATAGACAGGAGGCGTTTATTATGGCATATGAATGGAATAAACAGGAAACGCTCAGTGTTTTAAAGGAGCTAGTTGAAATTCCAAGTCCATCGGGCTACACGATGGAAGTGATGAAATCGGTGAAAAAAAGATTTGATCTATGGAATATTGAATACACCGCGACGAATAAAGGCAGCATTATCGCAACAGTGCGAGGAAAAGACGACACCCGCCACCGGTTATTGACAGCCCATGTCGATACGCTAGGAGCTATGGTCAAAGACATTAAACCAAGTGGCCGATTGAAGCTTTCATTAGTCGGTGGATTCCGGTTCAACGCAATCGAAGGGGAGAACTGCCTTATCCATAAAGCGGATGGTTCCGTTGTTTCAGGCACCATTTTGATGCATCAAACGACGGTGCATGTATACAAAGATGCGGGAACCGCAGACCGCGATGAAAACAATATGGAAGTCCGGTTGGATGAGAAAGCATTTTCTGCAGAAGATGTCCGGAATCTGGGCATTGAAGTCGGCGATTTTGTTTCTTTCCACCCGCGCTACACCGAAACAGCATCCGGTTTCGTTAAATCGCGCCATTTGGATGATAAGGCAAGTACGGCATTATTGCTTCAATTAGTGAAGCACTTAAAAGATACGGAAGAGCAATTGCCGTATACAACCCATTTTTACATATCGAATAATGAAGAAATCGGCTATGGCGGCAATTCCAATATCACACCTGAAACAGTCGAATATATTGCAGTAGACATGGGAGCGATCGGAGACGGGCAGGCTTCAGATGAATATACGGTATCTATTTGTGCCAAAGATTCGAGCGGCCCCTACCATTACGGTTTAACACGCCATTTAATCGCTTTGGCCAAAGACAATCACATTGATTATAAAGTTGATATATACCCGTATTATGGATCGGATGCTTCTGCAGCAATCGGTGCCGGCCATGATATTAAGCACGCTTTATTCGGTCCGGGAATAGAAGCTTCCCATTCTTATGAACGGACCCATATTGATTCGTTGAAAGCGGCAGCAGCCTTGCTGCATGCATACGTATTTTCACCGATGGTTACAGAGTAGGAGGAAGATCATGAAAACACAAGAATTGCTCACAAGCATGCCTTATACAAAAATCATCGGCACGCTACCGGAAACGATTGAACATTTAGCAATGGATTCCCGGGAAGTGAGAAACGGTTCATTATTTGTCTGCATCAAAGGCTATACGGTAGACGGCCATGATTTTGCTGCGCAAGCAGCTGCACAAGGTGCAGTTCTTTTTGTAGCTGAAAAGCCAATAGACGTCGAAGGGGCTTCTGTCATAATTGTAGAAGATACGGACCGGGCGCTGGGATTGCTATCTGCAAAATTCTACGGCTACCCGTCCAAATCCCTTCAAATGATTGGCGTTACCGGCACAAACGGGAAAACAAGTGTAGCTGGAATGATTCATGCCATGTTGATGGAACTGAATGAAAGTTCTGCCTTAACCGGGACAATCGGCTTTAATTTGAATGGCGAACTTCACCAATCAGCAAATACGACAAGCGATGCATTGACCACACAAGCAATGATATCCCAGGCAAAAGAAGCCGGGTGTTCCCATATGACGATGGAAGTATCTTCACACGGGTTGGTGCTAGGGAGACTTGCGGGAGTGGAATTCAATACAGCCATTTTCACGAACCTGACACACGACCATTTGGATTTCCACGGCACGATGCAAGAATACGGCCATGCGAAAGGCTTGCTTTTCTCTCAGCTGGGACAAAATCTGCAAGAGAAAAAGCAGGCGGTATTGAACGCCGACGATCCATGGTCGGAAAAATATGCAGAGATGACGGCACATCCGGTGTATACATATGGCATCGAGCAGCCAGCCCAGTTCAAAGCAAGTGAGATCGAAATGGACCATCAAGGGACGCGTTTTACGTTGACAAGCCCACAAGGTGAATTCAATGTATCGATGAAATTGCTTGGCCATTTCAATGTTTCGAATGCACTTGCGGCCATCACGGCATTAGCTGCTGAAAATTATCCGTTGGAAGAAGTCATTGCAGCATTATCGCGAATCCAACCGGTCGAAGGACGGATGCAAAAAGTAGAACTGGATGCACCGATTTCCATCTTCATCGATTATGCCCATACACCGGATGCGATTGAAAAAGCGATTGATGCGGTAAAAGATTTTAAAACGAATCGGGTTATTTTCCTTGTAGGAACCGGCGGCAACCGCGATAAGACGAAGCGGCCGATCATGGCAGAAAAAGCTTCTGCTGCTGAGTATGTTGTCCTCACAACCGACGATCCTCGATTTGAGGAAGATGACAGCATTTTAAACGATTTAAAAGCGGGGATGAAACATGAAGAATTCGCTTGCATAGGCGACCGAGCAGAAGCGGTTAAACATGCAATTGCCGAATCAGAACCAGGCGATATCATTATTTTGGCAGGCAAAGGCCATGAAGATTACCAAATTATCGGATCGACAAAGTATCCGCATAGCGATAAAGAAATTGCCGTAAAAGAAGCCTTAAAGAAATTTAGTTAAAAAGAAGCCATACTTGGCTTCTTTTTTTCTGGAGCGGCGGTGAAATTTCCTTGTCTTTTTCCCGTCGCTTCTCTAATATGAATAGAGTAGAATTAAAGGAGCGTATATGATGTCAGACCAATTAAAAAATGAAATATTAAATAGAAGAACTTTTGCAATCATCTCTCACCCGGATGCCGGGAAAACGACGTTAACGGAGAAATTGCTCTTATTTGGCGGCGCAATTCGCGATGCTGGAACAGTAAAAGGGAAGAAGTCAGGGAAATTTGCGACTTCCGACTGGATGGAGATCGAGAAGCAGCGCGGAATCTCCGTAACTTCTTCTGTGATGCAATTCGATTATGATGGACATCGTGTCAATATCCTGGATACACCTGGACACCAAGATTTCAGTGAAGACACTTACCGTACGCTGATGGCAGTGGACAGTGCGGTCATGATTATTGATGTAGCGAAAGGGATCGAAGCACAGACAGTGAAATTATTCAAAGTCTGCAAAATGCGCGGGATTCCGATCTTCACATTCATCAATAAAATGGACCGCCAAGGAAAAGAACCGCTTGAACTTATGGAAGAATTGGAAGAAGTGCTCGGTATCCAGTCGTATGCGATGAACTGGCCAATCGGCATGGGGAAAGAATTCCTTGGAATTTACGATCGCTTCAACAAGCGGATTGAGCCATTCCGTTCACAAGGCAACCGCTTTTTAGCATTGGATGAAAATGGCCAATTAGCTGAAGAACATGAGATGACAAAAACGTCTTATTACACGCAAGCGATGGAAGACATTGAATTGCTGGATGAAGCAGGCAATGACTTTTCAATTGAACGCGTGAAAAAAGGCGAATTGACGCCAGTCTTTTTCGGTTCCGCTTTAGGGAATTTTGGAGTGGAAACCTTCTTGGAAACGTATCTTCAGTTTGCTCCGCCGCCGCAAGCGCGCGAAACGCAAGAGAAAGAAGAAATCAGCCCAGTAGAAAATCCATTCTCTGGTTTTGTCTTTAAAATTCAAGCGAATATGAATCCGGCTCACCGTGATCGCATTGCGTTTGTACGGATTGTCTCAGGGAAATTTGAACGAGGCATGAATGTGACGCTTGCAAGAACCGGGAAATCCTTTAAACTGGCGCAAACAACTCAATTCTTGGCGGATGACCGCGAAACCGTAACAGAAGCTGTGGCGGGAGACATTATCGGTTTGCATGATGTCGGCAACTACCAAATCGGCGATACAATTACGAGCGGAAAAAAATTCGAATTTGAAAGTTTGCCGCAGTTCACGCCAGAATTGTTCATGAAAGTAACGGCGAAAAACGTCATGAAACAAAAGCATTTCCATAAAGGGATTTTGCAATTGGTTCAAGAAGGCGCTATCCAGTATTACAAAACCCTTCATCTTGAAGAAGTCATTCTCGGAGCTGTCGGGCAGCTGCAATTTGAAGTGTTCGAACACCGCATGAAAAATGAATACAATGTGGATGTCCGTATGGAGCCCGTCGGCAATAAAATTGCCCGTTGGATCGAAAACGAAGCGGATGTAAAAGAATCGATGTCTAGCAGCCGGTCGATGTTAGTGAAAGATCGCCATGACAATTTAGTCTTCTTATTTGAAAATGAATTTGCAACACGTTGGTTCCAGGACAAAAATCCTGAAATCAAACTTTACAGCTTATTATAAAGCCTGCTAATGCAGGCTTTTTCTTTGTAATATTATCAGAAAAGAAACATTTAAATTTGCGGTTCCTAGTGATTTTTCTTATGATAAAAGAATGAGAATGAGAGAGGATTTTGAATAGATGAGATTAAGCGATTTTTCAATTAAGAGACCTGTTTTTACCATTGTCATCATGCTATTGGTCATCATTCTGGGCGCGGTATCTTTTTTTAAGATTCCCGTTACTTTGATACCGGAATTAAACCCTCCAATCGGAGTGGTAGTTACAAATTATCCTGGGGCCAGCCCCACTGAAGTAAGTGAAAAAGTAACAAGGCCCTTAGAGGCGAATTTATCCACCTTGCCAGGGATTAAGTCGATTCAAAGTTCATCCCAAGAAGGTTCGAACTTCATCTTGCTGGAATTTGACTGGTCCACGGATATGGATGATGTGCAAGCGGATATTACGCAGCGAATCGATTTAACACCGGTTCCGGATGACTCAAACCCGCCAAGGTTTTTGAAGTTTGACCCTGCACAATTTCCAGTTCTTCAATTGTCCTTGCGCGCAACCGAATCTGGTGAAGACGTACGGATTTTAGCGGAAGAGCTGGAAACGGAATTACTGCAGACAGACGGAGTTGCCAATGTTAATATTTCCGGTTCATTGATTGAAGAAATCAATGTTGCATTAAATCCGGAAACTTTGGAAGAAAAAGGCCTGCAGCAATCGGATATTGTTCAGCTGATCCAAGCGAATAATATTTCCTTGCCTGGGGAAGCGATAGAAACGGAAGATGGGCGGAATTTAACAACACGGATTGTCAGCACCTTAACAAGTGTTGAAGATATCCAGAATCTCGTAATTACAGTCAATCCGTTAGATGGAGAAAACGTGACCATCGGCGATGTGGCGGAAGTGACGCTTGGTGAACGGGAAAGAACTTCAGAAACCCGGGCAAATGAAGAACCTGCTGTCCTGTTATCGGCACTTCAGGAATCCGGCGCGAATACAGCCGACGTTTCGAGTGCATTTCAAGACAGGCTGAACGAACTTCTTGAAGAAGAAAGATTTGCCGGAGTAGAAGCGGATATTTTATTTGACCAAGGTGATTATGTTCAATTAGCGGTCGGCAATATTGGGCAAACTTTAATTTATGGCGGTATTTTCGCCATGCTCGTCTTGTTCTTTTTCCTGCGCGGCATAAAGAGTCCGATTATTATCGGTGTAGCGATTCCTTATTCCGTAATTGTGACGTTTGTCTTGATGTATTTCTCGGATTTCGCTTTGAATATCATGACGCTTGGAGCCCTGGCTCTAGGGATAGGGATGTTGGTCGATAATGCAATTGTCGTTATCGAGAATATTGAGCGCCATTTGGCGATGGGCAAAACTTCACGGCAAGCTGCTTCTGATGGCGCCAAAGAAGTTTCAACAGCTATCATCGCCTCGACTTTAACGACCATCGCCGTATTTGTACCGGTAATCTTTATTACGGGCTTGATCGGTGAAATCTTCACCGAATTTGCCTTGACGATTTCGTTCAGTCTTTTTGCCAGTTTGGCAGTGGCTTTGACCGTTATCCCTATGCTTGCATCCCGTATGTTAAGCAAGCCAAAAGGGAATATGGAGGCCAGAAAACGGCGTTCGAAAGGATTGAAAAAATTTGAGCGGTCCATTAAATGGGCCTTGGCACATCGGTTAGCTGTCATTTTAGCTGCGCTGGTGCTTTTAGGTGTTGGAACTTTAGGCATCCTGCAAGTGGGCACAGAATTCCTCCCAGCTACTGATGAAGGATTTGTCAGTGTGTCCGTTGAGCTGGAAAATGGTGCTTCTCGTTCAGCTACGGATGAGGTCGTCAATCAAATAGAAGAAGAACTGAAAAAAGAAGAGGATATCGATGTTTATGTCAGTTTGATCGGTACAACTCAACAAGGCCAGTCCCAAGGGACCTCGGCAACGAATACGGCCGAAATTTACGTGAAAATGATTCCTTTGGATGAACGGGATCGGTCGGTGTTCGATTTTGTTGATGAGGTTCAGCCTCGGGTGCTTGATACAATTGGAGAACAAGCCGAAGTCAGTTTTAACTTGCAGACAGCTGCAGGATCGACTCCGAATAGTTTAACTTTCACAGTTACTGATACAGACAAAGCCCGGTTAGATGAAGCCATAAGCCGTCTGAGCGAAGAAATTCGCGAGCTTCCGGATGTCACCGAACTGACCAGCGATCGGGAAGAAACGATCGATGAACTTCAAATGGTGATCAATAAAGAAGCGGCAACAGAATATGGGCTCGCACCTGTCCAGATTGCCCAAACAGTCAATAACACGACACGTGGTGTGCAAGCTTCTCAAATTCTTGCTGAAAATGACGAAGTATATAGCGTATTTGTAAAATTTGATGATGAATACAAAAACAGTGTGGAGAAATTGCGCACACTGAAATTGCGTACACCGGCGGGGCAGTTCATTGAATTGCAGGAACTTGCCGACATTAGCATCGAGCAAGGTCCCGTGAGCATTCAGCGCGTCGACCAAGCTGAAAGTGTTTCGATAACAATGCAGTATAAGTCGGATATCAGCTTAGGTGATATGTCTGATAAAGTGGATAAAGTGATTGAAGAATTAGATCTTGATGAAAATACAGTCATCACTTTTGGCGGTGATCGGGAATTATTTGAAAGTGCTATAAACGATATGCTCTTGGCTGTCATTCTTGCAGTCGTCCTGGTTTATATTGTTATGGCTGCCCAGTTCGAGTCTTTCAAATATCCGCTTGTGATCATGTTTACCGTTCCTTTGATGTTCATTGGAGTAGCCATCGCTCTTTTCGTCACTCAAACACCAGTCAGCATTACGGCCGTCATCGGATTGCTGGTGCTGGTCGGTATTGTTGTCAATAACGGCATCGTGTTGGTTGATTATATTAACCAGCGAAAAGCCGCGGGACTGGAATCGTATGAGGCGATTATTGTTTCGGTAAAAGACCGTCTGCGTCCGATACTGATGACAGCACTCACGACTATTTTAGGCTTGGTCCCTCTTGCTCTTGGCATCGGCGAAGGGACAGAAATCAATCAGCCAATGGCTATTACCGTTATCGGAGGAATGATCAGTTCCACTTTCCTTTCTTTATACATTGTTCCAATTGTGTATAGCTTATTCGATCGCAATACTAGAAAGATGAATAAAAAGCAGGGTTAAATCCCTGCTTTTTATTTTTTTGCATTTTTTATTTGGAATATTTAGTACAATGAATGAAAATCAACTTCAAATGATAGGCGTATTTGGGGAGGAAGGAGTTGGGTTCATGAAAGAAGTCGTTTTCACAGGCTTTCCCGGGTTTATTGCAAGCCAATTAATTCGCACGGTCATCAAAAAAGAAAATAGCGTATCCGCAATCGTCTTGGCGGCTGAAATGGAAAAAGCAAGAAGGGAGGCTGATGAAATTCAGCGGCTCACTGATTGTGGACCCATTCGGTTGATGGCAGGGGATATCACCAAAGATGGGCTGGGGTTGAACGATGAAGATACCGCCTATCTGAAAGACAAAGAAGTGGTGTTTTGGCATCTTGCAGCCATTTATGACCTGGCTGTCCCTCGTGAAATCGCTTGGAAAGTGAATGTTGAAGGCACGAGAAATGTAAATCGATTTGTATCGGAACTGCCTCATCTATTGCGCTATATGTATTTCAGCACGGCTTATGTAGCTGGAGACAGAGAAGGGACATTGTATGAAGATGAATTGATCCGGCCGGAAAATTTCAAGAATTTCTACGAAGAGACGAAATTTGAAGCAGAACTATTAGTTGAAGAATTGAAAGAGACCTGTCCCGTGACCATTATCCGGCCAGGGATTGTTCGAGGGAATTCTGAAACGGGTGAAACCATTAAGTTTGACGGTCCGTATTTCTTTTTGAACATGATTGACCGGCTCAGAAAATTGCCTTTCATACCTTATATCGGAAGATCAACAGCTTTCATCAATGTCGTTCCGATCGATTATATATTGAAAGCCTCCGTCTATTTAAGTGAACACGATGAAGCGGAAGGGAAAACCGTCCATTTGACGGATCCGAATCCGCATCCGGTCGAAGAAGTCTACCGGAAAATGGTTCAAGAAAAAACAGGGAAGACACCAAAACTGCGTTTGCCTCATACAGTCGCGGCATTTTCATTGAAAAGCGTTTCTTTGCAGCGGTTTATAGGGGTAGAAGCAGAAACCTTGGATTACTTAACATGGAACGCCCATTTTGATACGGCGAATGCGCAACAGCTCCTTGCAGGATCCGAAATCCATTGCGCCGATTTTTTAGAAACAATCCCTACGATGGTCAAGTTTTATGAACTTCATAAATTTAACAAAAAATTTCATGTGAAAATAGGTTAAATATTTACTTCATTCCAAAAGATGCTATAATAAAATTACAACTCAATACACTTTGGCTTTCAGTCAAGGGGGAGTAGCTTTAGGGAAACCTATTTCATAATCGTCAATACATGGTTAGTAACCATCGGTTATGATAGCGATTTTAATTGCTTAGCGAGACCTTTGCCTTTTATTAGGCAGGGGTCTTTTTTGCTGGCAAAAATTAGGAGGAGAAAGAAGATGGAAGCAGTATTATTGGAGTATGCCTGGGTCCTGTTGGTTTTAGTAGGGCTTGAAGGGCTGCTCGCTGCGGATAACGCAGTGGTAATGGCAGTAATGGTAAAACATTTGCCTAAAGAGCAACAGAAAAAAGCTTTATTTTACGGATTAGTTGGGGCATTTGTTTTCCGTTTTGCAGCCCTATTCATGATCACATTACTTGTGAATATTTGGCAAATCCAAGCCCTAGGAGCAGCTTATCTCCTGTTTATCTCGGTTAAGAGCATTTACGATCAGCGTAAAGGCGACAGTGATCAAATTCTCGATGATAAAGGCGAGAAAGTCGAGAAAAAAGGTTCTGGTTTCTGGATGACGGTTTTAAAAGTCGAACTAGCAGATATCGCATTTGCGATTGACTCTATGTTAGCGGCTGTTGCACTTGCAGTAACCTTGCCTCATTTGGATCTATTCGGCGTCGAAGAAATTGGCGGCATCAACTCCGGTCAATTCACAGTTATGCTATTGGGTGGTTTAATCGGTGTTATCATCATGCGATTTGCAGCCCATAAATTTGTTCAGCTTCTTGAGAAGTATCCGCAACTTGAAACAGGGGCATTTGTCATTGTCGGATGGGTTGGGGTCAAACTTCTTGTTATGACTTTGGCACACGAAAATGTTGGTATTTTGCCGCATGACTTCCCGCATTCAACACCATGGACGCTTACGTTCTGGACAGTTCTAATCGGTATTGTCGTAGTAAGTGCCGTTTTAGGGGTACGTAAAAGCAAGCAAGAGAATGTTTGATAAAAAGCTTCCTTCGGGAGGCTTTTTCTTTTGGAAAATTATTCTTTAGATGCGGACATAAAGATGTAAAAATCTCCGAATATATATAGAGAGCAAGTTAACTCTTCCTTTTCATTTCGAAATGCTGCCGTTACAATCAGGAGTAGTGAAGAAATGAAAAGAGGTGAATGGTCATGCTTTTGTCTGCAATAACAGGGTTATTTGGTCGAGATGGTAAACATTCTGCTGAAGAATTAGCGCTGCTCGCCAAAGCTGGGGATGAAGAGGCTTTAAATGAATTGCTTCAATCTTATGCCCCTTTTGTAAAAAAAACTGCAGCACAAGTATGCAAACGATTCATCGATCAGCATGATGACGAATGGAGCATTGCGTTGTCAGCATTTCATGAAGCTGTTAAAGGATACGAAAAAGATAAAAATGCTTCCTTTCTAACGTTTGCCCATTTAATCATTCGCAGAAGAGTGATTGATTTTATTCGAAAAGAAAGTAACCGCTCGGAATTCAGCCATGATTTCCAAGTTCAGATAGATAGTGATGAGACCAATCATTGGATTGAAGCCGATGCAGCTATCAAACATTACGATGTAAAAAAGCAAGCAGAGATCCGCAAAGAAGAAATTCACTTATATGAGCAGATGCTCGCAGAATACAAGCTCAGTTTCCAAGTCTTAGCTAAAGTTTCACCTGCTCATGAAGATGCTAGAAAAACGGCCGTGCAAATTGCACAGATGATAGCAGAAACAGAAGAATACTTTGACTATCTTTACGAAAAAAAGAAATTGCCGATTAAAGAAATTGAACAACATGTCAAAGTGTCCCGAAAAACCATTGAACGGAATCGGAAGTATATTATCGCTATTATTATTTTGATCAAAAGTGATTTACATTATTTAAAAGATTATTTAAAGGAGCGGTTGCTTTAATGCAGATGCAAAAAGGAATTTGTCTGGAATTGAATAAGGACCGCTCCGTCTTCATCTTAAAGGATGGCAGATTTGTAGAGGGCCGCCCAGCGGATGAAGCGGCTGTCGGAGAAGAGGCTTATTTCTTTCCGAAAGTAAAAAAAGCCAAAAGCCGCGTAGGGATGATGTTGGCACCGGCTGTGTTAGCGGCGGCCATCCTCATGCTTGTTTTATCAACAGTACTTCCTTCAAATGAAGCTTATGCCTATGTGCAGATAGAAGTAAATCCGAGCATTGAAATGGGAATTGATGAGAATTTCCGAGTGGTATCGTTAAGGGAACTAAATAAAGATGGCCTGGAAGTCATTTCGAAGATAAAGGATTGGGAAAATCTATCGGTAGATGAAGTTCTGGAAAAAGCCATCCTGTTGTCATTACGGGAATCGACAGAAGAAGTGACCATTACAACGGTAGTGACTGGCGATGAAAAAGAAAGTTTGGCTGATCTCGAAGCTGCGGTATTGGCTGTTTCAGCTAAAGTGGCAAAAGAAAAATTAGAAGTCCATTTAAAAGAAGCAAGCCCTGAGCAATGGAGAAAATCTATTAAGGAAAATGTGCCAGTCGGCCAAAAAGTAGAGGACTTTAAAGTTTTTGAGGAATCTTCAAAAACGAAAGAAACTCCGGCGGACAGCAAGCCGCCTTTAAAAGAAAAAAGTAAGCAGAAAGATCCGGTAAAAGCACCGCCTGACTCTTCTGAGCAGAACAAAGAAAATCTTGCACCAGAACAAGAGAAGAAAGCGACAGCACCGGAACGTTCAAATCGAGCAACTCCTCCTATACAAGAGAAAAAGCAGACGCCGACTGGCCAAGATAAGAAAAAGACGACGCCACCTGGCCAAGAGAAAAAGCAAACACCGCCAGGACAGGAAAAGAAAAAAGCAACGCCGCCTGGCCAAGAGAAAAAACAAACACCGCCAGGACAGGAAAAGAAGCAAACACCGCCAGGACAGGAAAAGAAAAAGGCAACGCCGCCTGGACAGGAAAAGAAGCAAATACCTCCAGGACAGGAAAAGAAAAAGGCAACGCCGCCTGGACAGGAAAAGAAGCAAACACCTCCAGGACAGGAAAAGAAGAAGGCAGCGCCGCCTGGCCAAGAGAAAAAGCAAACACCGCCAGGACAGGAAAAGAAAAAGGCAACGCCGCCTGGACAGGAAAAGAAGCAAACACCTCCAGGACAGGAAAAGAAGAAGGCAGCGCCGCCTGGCCAAGAGAAAAAGCAAACACCGCCAGGGCAAGACAAGAAAAATCCAGATGGACAAACTGGAAATAATAAAGGGAAAAACGGAAAAGAGTAGAAGTCCTTCTTCTGCTCTTTTCGCTTGTTTTAGGAAAGTAATTTATTTTATCCTTTCTTTTTCCACATTCTTTTCATAGAATAAGGAAAGAAGATAAGGCTGAAGGGAATTAAAAGTTATGAATAAATCGCTGCAAAAAATTAGGTCATTAACGCCTGCGCAGGTAATCGTTTCGTATTATTTCGTAGCGATTGCCTTTTCCTTTTTGCTGCTCAGCTTGCCGAAAGTGCATTTGCCTGGGGTTGAAATAAGCTGGATTGATACATTATTCACAGCTGTGAGTGCAGTAAGTGTGACAGGATTGACGGTTATCAATATTTCAGAAACCTACTCTATTTTCGGCATTGCGATTTTACTGTTCATCCTGCAATTAGGCGGGATCGGAATCATGTCCATCGGGACATTTTTCTGGTTATTGGTCGGCAAGCGCATCGGGTTGAGAGAGCGCCAATTGATTATGGTAGACCACAACCAATTCAACATGTCCGGAGCGGTTAAGCTGATTCGGGAAATCATTAAAATCCTTTTGCTGATTGAAGCAGTCGGAGCCATTATTTTCACTTTGTATTTTACGCAGTATTACGATGGATTCGACGAAGCCATGCTGCAAGGGATTTTTGCTTCAGTCAGTGCAACGACCAATGGTGGATTTGATATTACTGGCCAGTCGATGGCTCCTTATTTTAATGATTACTTTGTGCAAATCATTAATATGATCCTGATCATCTTAGGGGCAATCGGTTTTCCTGTATTGATCGAACTGAAAGAATTTCTATCCAATAAAAACAAGAAATTCCGTTTTTCGTTATTCACGAAAATCACGACCGTCACGTTCGGAGGATTATTGGTGATAGGAACCGTGGTTTTGCTGGCTTTCGAATCTTTTAAAGCTTTTAAAGATTATTCTTGGCATGAAACGCTTTTTGCTGCGATGTTCCACTCTGTTTCTTCCCGTTCTGGCGGGATGACAACTATGGATATCACTCAATTTAGTGAAGCGACCAATCTGTTTATGAGTGCATTGATGTTTATTGGCGCTTCGCCAAGTTCAGCTGGAGGCGGTATTCGGACAACGACTTTTGCCATTGCGCTTTTGTTCTTGATCAATTTCGCACGGGGAAAAAATACGATACAAATATTCAAAAGAGAAATTCAATTGATTGATGTATTCCGGTCTTACGCTGTAATTATCCTTGCAGGATTCATGGTCTTGGCAGCAACAATGGCATTGATCTTAACAGAGCCGGCTGCTAGCCTCATCGAAATTGTGTTTGAAATCACCTCAGCATTTGGAACTTGCGGAATGTCGCTCGGCATCACCGAAGACTTATCCAGTCCGGGTAAATTGATCATCATGGCATTGATGTTTATCGGACGGGTTGGCTTGATCTCGTTCCTGTTCACGATAGGTGGAAAGACTGATCCAACAAAGTTCCATTATCCTAAAGAACGCGTGATCATCGGGTAAAGATTTGCTTGCTTTAAATACAGAAAAAGCCACAAAAAGACTATAAACCGTGCCTTTTTTCGATTTAATGATTATAATTGGTATAATAGATTTTTAATCGGAAATGAGTGAAAAGAATGAATGAAGATATAAAGCAATCGTTGAAATTATTTATCGTGATGTCGCGCGCACATAAAGCGATTTCTGAACAAACCAATCAATTTTTCCAAGCAAATGGCGTGAATCCGACAGAATTTGCTGTCTTGGAGCTTCTTTACCATAAAGGCAAACAGCCTCTGCAGAAAATTGGCGGTAAAATCCTGCTTGCGAGCGGATCTATTACGTATGTTATTGATAAGCTGGAGAAAAGGGGCTATATCACGCGCGTCAATTGCCCGTCTGACCGTCGTGTCACTTACGCTGAAATATCCGAAGCCGGTAATGAATTTATGAGCCAGATCTTTCCAGAACATGAAAAGCATCTCCATGAACTGACAAATGCCTTATCGAGTGAAGAAAAAGAGCAAGCCATCGAATTGATGAAAAAACTTGGATTGTCGATCAAGGATTTATCTTATTAAGAACAGCAGAAACAGGCATTGAAGAGTAATACCCTTTAAATTTAGTAAGCATCAAAAAAAGCAGCCTTTATAGGCTGCTTTTTTTCGTTTAGTTGGTTGAGTCGATGGTTTGTCCCATTTTGATAAAGTCAGGAGTCGCATCAATAGCGGTTTTATCGAAAATAGTAAGGCGTACAATCATGTCATCTTTTTCATAAACAACGCCAGTCACTTTTCCATCTTCGCTTGAAACTTCATAAACGGAGGAGTTGATGTACTCTTCTCCGTCCAGTTCTGCCCCTTCAGTCATTTCCGCTTCGCCGTTTGAGGCTTGTACAGTCTGTTTCATGATGTCTTCTGCATAAGCAAAGTCGAGGTCGTCAGGTGAGAAAGTTTCCACACGCATGAATACGGAAGAATCTGAAGTAAGGAATAGTGAATCTTTTCCAGGCTCTTCAGAAGTAAGCTCATAGGCAGGCAATACCGTGATTTCATATGCTTGTTCAGGGCTTTGTGTTACAGTGCCTTCTGTTTCAGGCGCCTCAGCTGCTTCGTCAGCTTCTGCCGCTTCTTCCGTTTCATCAACAGATTCAGAAGGGGCTTCTGTTTCTTCAGGACTTGCATCTTCTTCCGATTCTTCAACGACTTCTGAATCCTCAGCAGTTTCTTCCGCTGGCGTTTCTTCCGCTGTTTCGTTGTCTACCACTTCTTCAGTAGCCTTGTCCGGAGATGATCCGGTATTTTCATCAGTCGTTTCTTCCGACCCGCATGCAGCCAAGAAACCGCCGATTGCTAGAATGGATGCTGCAAATAATAAATTCTTTTTCATAAAAAATTCCTCCCTTTACTCTAGTTGACGCACTCACCTGGCAATATGTTTCATTTTAAACAGCCAATGGCGCTATAAGAAACAATAATACTATCATAACGAGATGTGTGATAATTAGCAAAGGCATGCTGCGCTTCCACTCGTATAAGCCGCCTAGCACCAGGCCGGCTGCCAAGCCTGCAAGGGCACCTAGCCAGAAACCGCTGATGCCGATTGCTAGGGCAAACAGAACACTTGAAAGGAGAATCGTCCATTTCAACGGCATGTATTTCTTCAATTCCTGCTGGACAAACCCTCGCCAAAAAATTTCTTCTCCTGGAACGATTAGGAACATGAGCAGCAAATAATGCCATATTGAGGCCGGAGCATAGGTGTTAAGGAAAGAACGCACAGACTTTTCGACTGCAACCGGTGACCACTGCATCAACTGGAAACCGCCGGCGATCAATGCATAAATCAATCCACCGAAAACTAAGCCGTAGATCAAGGACTTCCATGTCGGCATTTCATCCAATATTTTCGTATAGAGCATGGCGATAGACATTAAGACCAAGATGGAAAATGTATACATATACCAAAAAATAGCAGTATCACGGAAAGCTAAGTCATATAAGAACAGTGCCACCGGGATAAATAAAATCAATTTATGATCTTTTAAAAAAGTGAACATGAAAAATCCTCCTAAAAATGAAAAGCCGTTCTTAAAAATCCAGATCGGCTTGGCTAAGACTGTGTAAGTTATTTTAATGTTGTATACTGTTAAATAAGACCAATTATTTTTGGGTGGTGTAGCTACCTATATTACACATGAAAGCTTAAGGTATCCAATAATTATTATAACAGACGAAAATAGTCGATTTAGGGACGAAAGGAGAATATTCTATGACCAATTACGAAGAAATGCTGGAGCAATTGAAAAATGGCGAGTTGGAATCCATCAAGATTGAAAAAGAGGATTTTTTGGAATTCCGGAAAGTATTAATTAAGCGGCCGGATTTTAAGCATTTTCGAGGGGTAGCTTATCATCACGGCATCACGATTTATACATATACTGAAGAACCATCAAAATAAGCAGCAATACATACAAGGGGGAGCCTAATGGGGACATTGAGCGAAGTTAAAGGTCATTTGAATGAATTGATTGTCGGAAGGGAAAAAGAAATTGATTTTATGTTGATTGCGTTGATCCAGGAAGGGCATGTGTTATTGGAAAGTGTGCCGGGCTCGGGGAAAACCTGGATGGCAAAAGCGTTCGCTGGATCGTTTACAGGGCAATTCCAACGACTGCAATTTACTCCAGACGTCTTGCCGTCTGATGTGACCGGCATCCGTTTCTTTAATCCGAAAATTCAAGAATTCGAGTTGCGTCCCGGCGCGGTTTTGACCAATCTTTTATTGGCAGATGAAATCAACCGGGCTACTCCGAGAACGCAATCGAGTTTGCTTGAAGCCATGGAAGAAAAGCAAGCGACCATCGATGGGGAGACCTTGCAATTGCCAAAACCCTTTATTGTGATTGCTACCCAAAATCCAGTGGAGTCGCAGCAAGGCACGTTCCCGCTGCCAGCGGCCCAATTGGACCGTTTTCTTTTCCGTCTGGAAATCGGTTATCCGACTCCAGAGGAAGAAATGAAAATCATCCGAAACTTCCGGGACAATGTGTCCCATAAAAAAACGATTCAGGCAGTGGCCTCGATTGAGGATGTTCAAGGCTGGTCACAAGAAGCGAAAAAAGTGAAAATCCATGAAGATGTTGAAAGGTACATTATTGGTTTAGTCCGGGCAACACGGGAACATCCGATGATCGAGCTGGGCTTGAGTTCGCGTGCAGCACTGGCTCTTGTCCATGCGGCACAAGGAAAAGCGTTTATCGATGGCCGGAATTTTGTGACGCCTGACGATGTGAAGTATGTATTGAAGCCGGTCGCTCTGCACAGGCTGCTCCTATCAGCAGAAGGCCTGCTCGTTTTAAAGGCGAGCGATGTGCTCCAGGAAATTTCAGAATCTATTCCTTCGCCTGTTGAGGCGATCTAATTATGATGTGGATCCGACATGACCATCATGCTAAAAACACCAAATGGATATTCGGTTTTTTGCTGGTTTTCTTATTTATGGCATTGGTTTTTCTGCAATTTGCTGCTGCTGCCGTTATCGCCTTTATTGCTGCGATTGTGGGCCTTCAATGGCTATATTTTTCTAAAGTCGGCAATGGGCTGGAGTTTAAAAATGAGAAGCTGCGGAAGCGGGTGCTGAACGGAAGTGAAACTTCCTGGGAGTTGGCTTTCGCGAATAAAGGATTGCCGATTTGGGGAGGCAACTTGAAAATCTGGTTTTCTGATGCGGTTCAATCCAAAAGCGATTTAATGGTGAATTACGGAGAATTAGTAGAAATGGATCTGCCTTTAACGGTGGGACGCAATGAGACGATTGTGTTAAAAGTTCCGTTAATCGCCAAGCAACGCGGCTTAGCGCGGTTGAAAAAGATGGAACTCAGCGTCCCGCATCCGTTTGGCGAAGGAAATGTCGTGCTGGAATACAAACCGATGATTCTGCAGGAGCAGCTCGTCTACCCGAAACTCCGGAAGAATCCGTTCCGTTATGCACCATCCCATCAACGGCCTGGCCAGTTCAATTTAAAGCATTCCCTTTTTGAAGATACGTTCCAGCCGATTGGCACAAGAGATTATGTGCCGACTGACCAATTTAACCAAATCCACTGGAAAGCCAGTGCGAGGATGCAAAATTATCAGACGAGAATCGTTGAACGTGTCGCTAATGAGTCGATCTTGTTTGTGATGAATGTAGCTTCTCATTATGCCACCATTACCAATTTAGAAGAACGCATAGAAGAAGTCGCTTCCTATATAGAACATTGCTATAGGGAAGGCATTCCTTATTCTGTAGCGATTAATATCCGGTCCGCCGGAAAAACACCGTATATTTATTTGGCTTCCGGTGAAGGGCAGATGCAGCGCCAAAAAGCGTTGGATTTTCTTTCATTGATCTCAAAGAACCATTCTACAATGCCATTCCGTTCCATGTTGGCGCATTTGGATGTTCATACGGAGCTTCCCTTCACGACTTATCTCCTGATGGAAGATCCAGCTGAGGTGATGGAATTCGCTTCAAGATGGAGTCGAAGAACAGAATTGAAAATGCTAAATGGGATGAAAGGGAGTGAAAGTGCATGATTAGCGCACGCTTTCTTTCTGCCGGCAAATATATGCTCGATGCATTCGCGATTTCACTCATCTTCGTTTTTTTCGCAAATGAAACAGACTTGCCGCTGGCTTTCATTTGGCTCGTTTCAAGTTTTGCTGTTGCTGTTCTTAGCTTTCTCATTTTTGCAAAATGGCCTTATCATGTAGGGGTAGCCTTTGCCCTTTCTGCGCTCACCATGTCAGCGGCAATTTTGCTCGGCGCATCGGTAGGGGTTGCTCTATTATTGATCTTTTTAACCATGTACCGGCTCCATGCCCGCTTTTCGGTTCTTGACGACGGATTGAATGCAGACGGAAATTTCCTGCTGATTTTTGTTCTCTTATTTTCTGCGAGCCTGATCGTGGACTTGTTCAGCCCGTTAGCTGATTCCTCAATGATCATTTTCTCAATTGTAGCTAGTGCCCTTGTTTTCTATGTGTTTTTCCGAATGGCATACCGCTATTTGGAAGCGAGAACACAAGGGGTGAAATTAGGGCAGGCGGTTAGCGCCGCATTAGTGGTAGTTGGAATTTCCGGTGTCCTTTCTTTTCTTGTTTGGTTCCTTGCAGATGAAGTAAGGCAAGGTACTGCATTTGTTTTGGCCGGAATTCTCCGGGTTGTCCTTTGGCCGTTTGCGGGAATTATGGAAAAACTGACGGATTATCTATCCGGTTTATCCACCGAGTCCGAAATGGAAGCGACTTTAGAAAAGATGGGGCCGGATGAAAGTGAAGAACAGGCACAGGAAATCATCCAGTCCGGAAGTTTTGATTTTCCAACCGAAGTCTTCTTGGGAGCTGGGATTATAATGGCTTTAATCGCGTTGATCTTTTGGCTGAAGAAAGTAAAAGTCGAAAAAGGAAACGAAAAGCCGGAAAGTCATGTGTCGGTAGAACGTTTTGCAACCATCCCTGAAAATGTAGAAACTGATGCGAAAAGTCCAATTGTGTACGGAGAAATGGATCTTCAGATTGTCAGAGAAGCATTCCGAGCATTTGATAGGGAAGCAGCAGCGGCAGGGAAAGGGCGACAAGATTTTGAAACGGTGAAAGAGTGGACTGCCCGAATGGCATGGCCGGTTTCGGATAGTTTTTTTCAGACCTATGATTTCGTCCGCTACGGTGAAGGGTCGATATCGGAAAAAGAAGCAACTCCCTTTATAAATGAAATCCAAAAATTGAAAGAAAACTTTTTGAAAAAAGATGTTTAAGAGGGGTTGCCAGCGGGCATAGTATACTTGAACACAGCAACATTCTCATTTCCCCCTTTTGTGGTCGGTCCGGTAACGGGTCGGCCTCTTTTTTTTGCCTTTTTTCCAAATTTGCTTCATAAGTTATTAGCTTACGCAAAGTCGTTAACCTTGAGAATCAATAAATAAGGATGAATGATCAGAAGATTTTTGCTAAACTGATTATACAACTTGAAGGAGATGTTACATATGGAAATAGGATTTATCGGAACCGGAGTTATGGGCAAAAGTTTGGTTAAGCATTTGCTTGAGGCAGGGCATCAAGTTTCCATCTATACCCGCACCGCTAAAAAAGCGGAAGAGCTGATCGAGAAAGGAGCCGTTTTGGCCGAGTCGCCGAAGCAAGTGGCAGAGCAGTCAAATGTAGTATTTACGATGGTCGGCTACCCAAGTGATGTAGAAGAAGTGTATTTCGGTGAAAATGGTTTGCTGAAGCACGCTAGAAAAGGAAGTACGCTGGTGGATATGACCACTTCCAAACCCAATTTAGCTAAACGCATTTTTGAAGAGGCGAAAGCTAATGAGATTGACGTCTTAGACGCCCCGGTATCGGGCGGTGACGTCGGGGCGCAGAAAGCGGTCCTATCCATTATGGTCGGAGGAGACGAAGCCGTTTTCAGAAAATCGCTCCCGTTGCTGCAATTGTTCGGGGAAAACATCGTCTATCAAGGGCCAACGGGTTCTGGCCAGCACACAAAGATGTGCAATCAGATCAATATCGCAACGAATATGATCGGTGTTTGTGAATCTTTGATTTATGCCAAAAAAGCGGGGCTTGATCCTGAAACTGTTTTGCGGTCGATTTCATCGGGGGCAGCAGGTTCCTGGTCGTTATCCAATTTGGCTCCGAGGATGATCGGCGAAGATTTTGCTCCGGGCTTCTATATCAAACATTTTATAAAAGACATGAAAATCGCTGCAGAAGAAGCAGAGCAAATGGGCTTAAATCTTCCAGGGCTGCGCCTTTCACTAGGCATGTATGAAGAACTTGCCGACCAAGGCTTTGAAGAAAATGGCACACAGGCATTGATCCATTTCTACAGCAAATCGTAAAAACGCTATAAAAAATAAAACACCGAAAGCCTATAAGGCTTCGGTGTTTAATATCAATCAAAATAGGATTTTTTCGGCGTGTAGAATCGATCCATTTGCCGCGGCTGATAAGATTTCGTGAACTGTTTTTTCGGTTCTTCTTTTTTCTTCGGCGTAAGGCCGGTCAATTCGCTTAACATTTCTTTCGCCATCTTAAGGTTCATGCGGCTAGGCGGATTTCGATAAGACTCATCGAGCTGGCCCAAATGTTCGAGATTTTCAAAGTCTTCTTTTTTCGGCAGCATGTGAAAATAATAATTTCCGCATTTTACGAGGACTGAAGATTGCTGTTGACTTTTCCGGGGGTTTTTGCTGAAGTGAAGCCCGATCTTTTGGGCGCGTTCTTGAAGAATCATGATAGAAAGTGCTTCTTTTTTCAATGCATACAGATATTGATTGTCCGGCGCAGTTTTAGCGTGCCTATTCACTGTGAAAATGGCTTGGGCGATATCAGAATCTGTTTTTTTAATGGACATGGGCTCATTCCTTTCTTTGACAATTCTTTTACAGTGCAATACAGATTCATCATATCAAAAATCGGTACGAGTGTATACCGGCGCAAATAGTGAATTTCCATTAGTTAAATAATAGGCATATCGGGGAAAATAATGAAAAAGGGGAAATGCATCATGCTAGCAGGAAAAACGATAATTGTAACAGGCGGTTCAAGTGGAATGGGATTGCATATGGCACAAAAATTTGCAGCTGAAGGTGCCAATGTAGTCATCACAGGGCGCGATATGGAAAAATTGAATGAGGCTGTGAAAACCATTGATGCACAGCGGGGATCAGTGGAAGCTTTCCAAATGGACGTCCGTGAACCGGAACATGCAAAAGCGATGGTCAAGTTCACGCATGAAACTTTTGGCAGCATTGATGGCCTAGTCAACAACGCTGCAGGGAATTTCATCGTCCATGCAGAGAAACTGACGCCGAATGGCTGGAAATCCGTCATTGATATCGTATTGAATGGTACTTTTTTCTGTTCCCACGCTGTCGGCAATTACTGGATTGAAAATGGCATCAAAGGGAATATCATCAATATGCTGGCCACATATGCTTGGAATGCAGGGGCTGGTGTCGCACATTCAGCTGCAGCTAAAGCTGGCGTCATGTCATTGACCCGGACATTGGCTGTTGAATGGGGAACGCAGTTCGGCATTCGGGTAAACGGGATCGCTCCTGGTCCGATTGAACGCACAGGCGGAGCTGATAAACTATGGGAATCTGAAAAAGCGGCAAAACGGACATTAGAGTCGATTCCAATCGGCCGCTTGGGCAAACCGGAAGAAGTGGCAGAGCTTGCCGCCTTCATGATGTCGGATAAAGCCTCTTATATGAATGGTGAAATTGTCACTTTGGATGGCGGGCAGTGGTTAAATAAATTTCCATTTTAATACGGAAAGCGAAAGAACAAAATAGAATAGTTCGAATAAAGATGTTATGATGAAATCGAAGTAAGTAGTGTGACTCGTTTAGGATGCAAAAGGAGAAGAGTACATGATTTCATTACCTAGCAGAGATTTTTTAGATACGCCAATTGAAGAATTTATCATTTCATCGGAAAAAGTCGCGCATGTGCAACTTGGAAATAGTGCTGAACATGCATTGCTTGTCTTAACAAAAACCGGATATTCCGCTATTCCCGTATTGGATCCTAAATACCGCTTTTGTGGTTTAATCAATGCCCAGCGGATTACGGATGCTATTTTAGGTTTAGAACACATTGAGTATGAACGTTTGCCTGATATAAAAGTCGACGAGATTATGCAGACAGATTTGCCGCTGATCAACATCACTGAACGTTTTCAACGCGCTTTGGATTTACTGATTGATCAAAACTTTCTATGTGTAGTAGATGCTGAAGGTATGTTTATGGGGATTCTCACGCGCCGAGTCATTTTAAAACAGTTAAAAAAGCAGATTTATCAATTAAGAAAATAATGTTGAATTTATAAGAAGGTCTCATTTTGAGGCCTTTTTTCTGTCAATTGAAAGAAGGGGCAAGAGATGAAAAAAACAAATAGGCCACTAGTACTTGCGGCGGTCATGCTTGCAATGTTTATCGGAGCAGTAGAAGCGACCATTGTGTCAACCGCCATGCCAAGCATTTCTGCAGATCTCGGCGGTTTTGCAAAATACAGTTGGGTGTTTTCTTCGTATTTGCTGATGAGTACCGTAACGGTCCTCCTTTACGGAAAATTATCGGATATATTCGGCAGAAAACCGATTTTTGCAATCGGGGTCCTGCTTTTTTTGTTCGGATCCTTACTCTGCGGTTTAGCGGACTCAATGGAAATGCTTATTTTCTACCGGTTTATCCAAGGAATTGGGGCTGGAGCCGTTTTGCCGATTGCTACGACCATTGTCGGTGATATCTATCCCGCTGAAGAACGGGCAAAAATCCAAGGATATTTGTCGAGTGTCTGGGGAATATCAGCTGTTACGGGACCGGCAATCGGCGGTATTCTCGTGGCAACCATTGGGTGGGAGTATGTTTTCTGGGTGAATATCCCTCTCGGAATCCTGGCTTTGCTCGGTGTTATGCTGTTTTTAGTGGAACCTGCTAAAAAATCGAAGCCTTCGATTGACTATATCGGTGCATTTCTATTAACAGTTTCACTAACGGCTTTCCTCTATTGGTTAGTGGAAGGCGGTGTCGGCTTTCCGTGGGTGTCGGCGCAGTCGGCAGTATTGTGCGGAGGGGCATTGCTCGTCTTTGGATTATTCATTTTAGTTGAGCGAAAAGCAGTGGATCCGATGATGCCGTTTGATATTTGGAGTAATCGTTCCATTTTATATGCGAACCTCGTTTCACTTTTCACAGGCATTATATTAATTGCGGTATCGAGTTATTTGCCTACATATGTAACAGGAGTGATGGAACAATCCGCTACAGTGGCTGGCTTCACCTTAACTGCGATGTCCATCGGCTGGCCGATTGCCTCTTTCTTTTCCGGAAAGCTGCTGATTAAATTCGGCTATTTCAAGACGTCGTTGGCAGGCGGTGTCTTTCTCGTGATCGGCACGCTTCTCTTCGTCTTGATGGAACCGGGATTCGGACCATTTTGGGCGGCGATGTCGAGTTTCTTCGTAGGAGTCGGGATGGGGCTGACAAGCACTTCTTTTATCGTTTCCATTCAAGCAGCGGTTTCTTACGAGCAGCGCGGATCTGCGACAGCTTCCAATGTGTTCATGCGGAATTTAGGAAGCACCATCGGAGTCGCTTTGCTTGGAAGCCTTCTGAATTCTTCCCTATTAAAGTATTTTAATGAACGAGAACTGAATTTGAATTTGAATTCAGTAAACGAATTGCTGACACAAAAAGGAAGGGAAGCGATACCGGCTGAAACATTAGTCTATTTACAAGATGCTTTGGGCGGTGCGTTGCAGAATGTCTACGGCGTGACAGCATTGTTTGCCGGCATCAGCTTCCTGTTGATTTTCGGTTTGCCAAGAAAGAAAGGGTTGAACGGCGATGTCCAATGAAGAGTTAATCATAAAAATTTTAGCTGAAGAAGGGAATATGCGAAAAGCTGCGGAACGATTATTTCTTTCACAGCCGGCGCTTTCCCAAAGGCTTCAGACAATTGAAAAAGATTGGGGTGAACAATTATTCATCCGTTCCCAAAAAGGATTGACCCCGACACCTGCGGGCGAATTGGTCATTGAATACGCCAATGAAATGATTCTGCGCAAAGAAGAAGTGTTTGAAGTTCTTCATACATTGACATCGAAAGTCCATGGGACGTTAAAAATTGCCTGTGCCACAATCATTGGACAAAACTGGCTGCCGAAAGTCTTAAAAGATTTTGTGACGCTCTACCCGGAAGCGAAAATTCAGCTGATCACCGGCTGGAGTTCTGAAATTGTCCGTGCTTTATACGAAGGGGAAGCTCATATCGGAATTGTACGTGGACATACGGACTGGAAAGGGCCTAAAATCCACTTGTTCAAAGATACGCTGTATTTGGTCGATAAGGAAATTCAAACTTTGGCTGAAGTTGTGAAAACCGAGCGCCCTTTCATCCAATTTAAAAGCGACTCGAATTATTACGAAGAAATTCAGCAATGGTGGCAAAAGCATTTCTCCTCCAATCCAAAACGCCAAATTACAGTCGATCAAATCGAGACTTGCAAGCAAATGGCGGTCAATGGAATCGGCTATGCGATTTTGCCTTCTATTACATTAAGCGGTACGGAAGGGGTTCATATGATGCCGCTTTCGAGCAGTGCAGAAGAATTGGAATTGACCCGGGACACATGGCTGATTGGCTATGATGCGGCGTTTCAATTAAGGCAAGTTGAGGCATTTGTCGATATAGTCAAAAAACATGCCGCTTTATTAAGCTAAAGTGATGAATTTAGTTGCTATGTCCGTTATAATTACAGCATAACTTATGGAAAGAGGTAGAATAATGGAACAAATGAATGCAGAACAGATTATTTCGTACATACAGAATGCAAAAAAATCCACACCAGTGAAAGTTTACATAAAAGGCCAAGGCGTAGCTGACTTGGATTTTGGAAAAGAAGCAAAAGTATTCGGTGAAGGCAACAATGCAGTTGTTTTTGGGGAATGGGTTGAAATCCAGAAAGCTCTTGAAGAGCATGCCGCTGTTATTGAAGATTCAGTCGTCGAAAATGACCGGAGAAACTCGGCAATCCCATTATTGGATATGAAAAACATCAATAGCCGCATCGAACCGGGTGCGTTTATCCGTGAAAATGTGGAAATTGGCAATAATTGCATCATCATGATGGGCGCTGTCATCAATATCGGAGCAGTCATCGGAGATGGCACCATGATTGACATGGGCGTTATTCTTGGCGGCCGTGCAACAGTAGGGAAGAATTGCCACATTGGTGCTGGTGCAGTGCTAGCCGGTGTTATCGAACCAGCATCTGCAACCCCGGTAATTGTGGAAGACAATGTGATGATCGGCGCAAATGCCGTTGTATTAGAAGGCGTACGCATCGGCAAAGGTGCGGTTGTTGCTGCTGGAGCGATTGTTATTGAAGACGTTCCTGAAAATGCAGTAGTCGGTGGTACGCCAGCGCGCGTTTTGAAATTGATGGACGAAAAAACACGTGCGAAAACGGAAATTAAACACGAACTTCGCCAATTATAATAGGGGATACCAGATGGATTTAGTGAAAATCAGAAGAGAATTACATCAAATTCCGGAAATTGGATTCCAGGAAGTGAAGACCCAGTCGTATTTAAAGGAAATCATTTCAACTTTTCCGCAAGAGCGTCTGGAAATCATCCAATGGAAAACGGGCCTTGCCGTTAAAATTCGCGGCTTGAATCCAACAAAGCTCATTGGCTGGCGTACCGACATTGACGGTCTTCCGATACAAGAAGAAACAGGCCTTGACTTTAAATCCACTCACCCTGGATTTATGCATGCCTGCGGCCACGATATCCACATGGCAAATGCGATCGGGCTTCTTGAGAAGCTGATTCAAGACCCGATTGCTGAAGATGCCGTGATTTTATTTCAACCTGCAGAAGAAGGGCCTGGGGGCGCTTTGCCTTTCCGAGAATGGCTAAAAAACGAACAGCCTTCGTTTTTGCCGGATCAAATCTATGCTTTGCATATTGCTCCTGAATTACCGGTCGGAACGATAGCGACAAAACCCGGCCTTCTATTCGCCAATACATCTGAATTGTTTATAGACTTGCACGGCAAAGGCGGCCATGCGGCGTTTCCTCATTTAACAGAGGACATGGCCGTTGCTGGAGCCGCTTTGCTGATGCAGCTGCAGACGATTGTCAGCCGCAATGTGAACCCGATGGATTCAGCGGTCCTGACAGTCGGAAAATTCACTGCAGGGACAGTCCAAAATATCATAGCTGAAAACGCTCGGCTTGAAGGAACTATCCGTACCTTGAATTTGCAATCGATGCTGAAAGTAAAACAGCGAGTTGAAGCGATGTGCCGGGCTGTTGAAGAAGGCTATCAGTGCCGAATCTCCATTGACTACGGTTCGAGTTATTTGGAAGTGAACAATGATGAAGTATTGGCTGAAGAGCTTTTGAACTTCGCTGAAAATTTTATAGGCATTCAAGCAAAAAGAAGTGAAGCGGCCATGACCGGTGAAGACTTTGGCTATTTTACAGATGAATTGCCGGGCGTCATGTTTTGGGCAGGAGTGGATTCAGCGTTTGGGCTGCATCATTCCAGATTAAATCCAAATGAATCGGTGCTGGAAACTTTGCCGAATTTCATCCATCAATTTTTTAAACAACTTTAAAAGTGGCCGGCATGCAGCTGGCCACTTTTTTTCTATGTAGATGGAACTAAATCCGTTTAACAGCGTACTACTTAGTAGAGAGAATAAATAGGGGGGTCCATATGTTCAAGCGATGGCTGGCAATCAGTGCAAGCGTATTCATGTTATTAATTATTATCCTGCCTCAGACTGCTTTGGCAGCCGCAGAAATTTCCGTTGATGCTGAAGCGGGATTTGCCAATAAAGTGAAGTATGAAAGCGGAGTGCCCATTCAATTTACACTGGTAAACAATGGGGATGACTTTTCAGGAGATTTGGTTTTAGGCTACAGTGAAACTTACAGCCTTGGCGCAGGAATTTCCGTGCCGGTTGATTTGGCAAAAGGAGAAACAAAAACAATCCAAGTCGCAGTGCCGGGATTGTCCGATATGATGTCGATGGGAAACTCTTCTCGCAACATTTTTCTATATGAAGGAGGATGGGAAGAAGGAAAGCAAATAGAAATTAAAGGAGATAAAAATTTGTCTCCATCTTTTTTCTCTCCTTCTTCACTGTTCATTGCAACTTTAACGGAAAACTCAGATCGGCTTTTGCAATTGAATAAAGTTGTACCGACTGGAAGCGACTTGACACAAGTCTTCCATTTAAATCAATTGAATCAATTTTCGTTGCCAACAGAAGCGATTGCTTGGGGGACCATTGATCATTTACTGATCGATGAATTTTCATTCAGTGATCTGCCTGAAGCTAATCGGCAAGCGATCTTGCAGTGGGTCCAACAAGGCGGAAGTTTAATTGTCGGTTCTACAGAGAATATTGAGGCGGCGATGGGCGAACTCGCCAAGGAATTGCCATTGAACATAGGAAAGCAAGTTCAAATGGCAGTTCCGCTACTTGAAAAAGAGGTTCCAGTTTTCGAAGCTGCGTTGAACGAAGGAGCCGAAGCCTTATTAACTCAAGGCTCAGCTGTTTTAGCAGCACGAAAGCAAATAGGGGCTGGCTCTATTACCCAAACCGCTTTTTCGCTTGGCGACAGCCAGATCAGCTCCCAAGAAGGATTTGCAGAAATGATGAAAGGCCTGTTGCCGCTGTCTATCAGCAATCAGCAATATAACCAGGGCCAATCGACTTTGGAATACATGTCCTATGAAGTGGGCAATGTGAATGAGCTGTTTGAAAGCTTTGCCGTTTCAAAATTTTGGACAATCGCAATCGTTTTTTTCTATATCATTTTAATTATTCCAGTGCTGTATATCGTTTTGAAGAAACGGGATAAACGTGAACTTGCATGGGTGATTATTCCGGCAGTGGCAGTGCTTACGTCAATCGGCTTGTTTGCTGTAGGTGCAAAAGACCGAATTGCGAGTCCGCAAATCCAGCAGACCGGATTTTTTAAAGTTGATCAGGATGGTGGATTAAACGGCTATTATATGAATACACTCCTATCAAATCGAGGAGGCAATTATCAATTTACAGCTCCTTCTTCAACTTCAATGACGAGTTTGTTGAACTCGCAGTTTTCAGAAGGGTCGCCTCAAGATGCGGCTATTTTGGAACATCAAGCTGCAAGCAACCAACTGACTATGCGGAATATGCGCTATTGGTCAGTAGGGTCGATTTTAGGCCAATCGTATATTGAAAATACAGGGGATTTTGATGTTCAACTGAAAGTGGAAAATAAGCGATTGTCAGGAACGATCAAAAATAATTTCCCGTTTGCGATCGAAGATGTTTCCATTTGGACAGGAACCCGGATCATGTCTTTGGGCAATTTAAGCCCGGGGGAAAAACTGACCGTAAATGAAAAAGTCCAATCCGATATTTTGGCATCTATTTCGCCGATTTCCACGAATTATTCTTATCAACAGATTCAAGATAAAAAGGAATTGGAAACCGCCAGAAAACAAACGATCTTATCCGCTTCGTATAACCAAATGGAAGCAGATAACAGTTCGCCATATGTGATTGCCTATACGAAAGATGCGATTGTTCCGGTCTCGCTTAAAGATCAGCGGGCATCGGTTTCAGCCATGAACTTGGTTGCACAACCTTTCAATCCCGAAACGACTTTGACTGGAGAAATTGATCTGCAAGTAGAAGCCCTGACCTTAAAAGTGGCGGCGGCGAATCAGTCGACTTATTTTGAGAATGTTGCTCCGGATCCTTATCTTTACTATATAGATGGCGGCCAAGTTGAAATGACTTACCAGACGCCGAAAGCTTTGAGCTTGGATAAAACAGAGTGGAGTGCACTGGAGATTTCAAGAGGCGATACAAAGGGAGAAGTGGCCATTCGCAATATTTCTACCGACAAACTTGAAAAAATTGAAGAAAACCGAGCAGCCATTACAGAAAATATAACGGATTACATTTCAAAAGACGGCATAGTCAGCTTTGTTGTCGATGCCAATACCGACAGCAATTCGCCTGAAATCATGCTGCCGAAAATCAAGCTGAAAGGGGTGGTTGCTCCGTGATTGAAATCGTCGGATTGACAAAGAAATATGGCTCTTTCTATGCGCTGCAAGATTTAAATTTAACGATAGAAGAAGGCACAGTCTTTGGCTTTGTAGGAGCCAACGGAGCAGGGAAATCCACCACATTTTCCATCTTGGCAACTTTGCTGCAGCCGACTGCCGGTGATGCCTTCATCAATGGAATGAGTGTTACTAAAAATGCGCATGAGGTGCGGAAACAGATTGGCTATATGCCGGATTTCTTCGGCGTATACGATCAATTGAAGGCTAATGAGTATTTGGACTTTTACGGGGCAAGCTACGGGATAGCACCTAAAGAGCGTGAAGTTCTGATTCCCAAGCTATTGGAGCTCGTCAATTTGTCGCATAAACGATATGATTATGTTGATTTATTGTCCCGCGGGATGAAGCAGCGGCTGTGTCTGGCACGAGCCTTAATCCACGATCCGAAAATTCTTATTCTGGATGAGCCGGCATCTGGACTTGATCCACGGGCACGCGTGGAAATGCGGGATATTTTGAAGGAATTGAAATCGATGGGCAAAACCATCCTGATTTCTTCCCACATTTTGCCGGAACTTGCCGAAATGTGCGACAGCATTGGAGTCATTGATTCAGGGCAATTAATCGCTCAAGGTTCTGTGCATGAAATCCAAGCGCATCTTCAAAGTGAAAAAGTATTAAAAGTTAAACTAGCCGGGCCGACACAAGAAGCGATGGCTTTCTTTGAAAACGACCCACTTGTTTCAAAATTGATTGAGAAGCCGGAAAAACAATCGATTGAATTCTTATATCGGGGAACAGAAGAAGACCAAATCCGTTTACTGCGGCAAGCTATGGAGCAATCCCTTCAAATTTTATCATTTGCCGAAGAAGAGACAGATCTGGAAGATGTCTTTATGGCCATTACGAAAGGAGTGGAAGTTAAGTGAAAACACTCCTCGCAAATCCCGTACTCATAAAAGAAGTAAAGTTGCGTTTTCGCAGTATGAAGAGCTTTACAGGCATTCTCTTCTATTTGATGGCGATGAGTATATTTGTTTTCGGATTCATCTTTTTAACGACTTCTTTGTCCGGAAGCGGATTTTTCCGACCGGATGAGAGTTTCTTGTTATTTAGCATGATGACCTATATCCAGCTAGGCTTGATCCTTTTCATCACTCCCGGTTTAACGGCAGGGACAATCAGTACGGAAAGAGAAAAGCAGACCTTGAATATTTTGCTGACGACTGCGCAGACATCTTTCCAAATCATCTTTGGAAAAATGACTTCATCCATCGCATTTCTGCTGTTGATGATCGTATCGGGTCTGCCTATCTACAGTTTGGTATTTTTATATGGTGGAGTTGATCCGCTTCAGATTGTTGTCATTTTTCTTTTCTATTTCTTGACGTTATTGGCCATCGGAAGCATAGGTGTCATGTATTCAACCTTAATTCGAAAGACGATCGTGTCGATGATCGTCACGTACGGAACGATGATTTTCTTAGCTGTCGTGACAGCGTTTTTCCTGCTGCTGTCCGTTCAAATTTCAACGCTTGGAACAACCGCGCCTAGCTTTTCGCCATTTTCCTATTTCTGGGCAAGCATTAACCCGGCTATCGTGATGCTTACTTTATTGCAGCCCGGATTTGCCCAGGAAATCCAAACGATGACGGTAATTGAACTGCCGCTTTGGGTCGGTTATTTGGTATTTTACAGTTTGCTGACAGCGGGCGCGATTTGGCTGTCGGTCAAACGTTTGCGCGTCAATATGAATAAATACAAATAAGGAGGGATACGCATGAACAACCGGGAATTGGTCCGCTATGTAAAAAAAACAGCCATGCGATTGAAGCTTGTTCACATGACCCGAGCTTTACAAATTGCAGTTTTCTTAGGACTCCTATCTGCACTTTTGCTTGTGGTCATCTCCCGGTTGTTCGTCCTTCCTTATTATGAATTTTATGCATATGCCGCCGGGTCCATCTTTTTACTGGTCGGCCTGCTTTTTTCTTATAAGAACATGCCGAACATCGGCCAAGCGGTAGAACAGTTGGATCGGTTTACTCCCCATAATCTTCTGTTGACATCTTGGAAGATCAAGGAACAGAACGAGCTGACAGAAGCATTGACCAAACAGACTGCGGAAGTCATCCCTTTTAGCTATCAATTGTTTAGAAAAGAACCGCAGAAATGGTTTCTTGGGAAATGGTTGAGTGCTTCATTAATCACAGGAGCATTGCTGATGCTGCTGTTTTTGTTTCCGAGTACGCTGCAGGAACAAGCAAAAGATATTGAAAAGGAACAAGAAGTGATAGAAGAAGTAAAAGAAAAAATTACTGATCTGAAAAAAGAGGCAAAAACAGAAGTCGTTAAAGAGGAATTGCAGGAAGTTCTGAAAAAAGTGGAAGAAAGCGAAACAGCTGAAGAAGCGTTGAAAGAAGTGGTCAAGAAGCAAAAAGAAATGGCTCAGCAACAGCAATTGCCAGCAGAAGGGGAAGCTGCAGAACAGGAAAAAGCAGATCTTGAAAATGCAGCAAAACAGCTTGCTGAACAAGCGGGAGAAACACAGACAGCTTTGAGCAATATGGGGAAACCGGTAAGTTTTCCGCTTCAACAGACCATTGCCGGGGCCGCAAACCCGGAAGCTTCCAAAAGTGACGGGGCAGCATCTGAAGGCGCTGAAGATTCTTCAGAATCTGGAAGTGAATCCGGTGAAGGGAGCAGCGGCACCCCCAATACTGAATCCGAAAGCGAAGGCGATGGCCAGAATCAGCAACAAAGTCAAGGGCAGGGCCAAGGCCAAGGGCAGGGCCAAGGCCAAGGACAAGGTCAAGGCCAAGGCCAAGGCCAGGGCCAGGGACAAGGACAAGGACAAGGTCAAGGCCAGGGGCAAGGCCAAGGACAACAAGGCTCAGGCTTTGGAACGGGTCAAGGAAGCCGTGAACTCCTAACAGTTCCTTCTAGAATAGGTGGAGAAAGTGAGACAACTGTCGATCAAGGAGAACTTGGCGACGGTGAAGCGGCAGAAGAACAGGAGGGGGTTGTCCCGGCTACGAAAGGGACAGTCCGTCCTTATTCTGAAGTGGTGGGCGAATATAGCGATTCCTATTTTACAAGCGCCGATCGTTTGGCATTGCCGCCAGACTTGCAAAAAGTCGTTGAGCAGTATTTTTCAACAGTTGAATCCGATTAAGAGAAAGCAGGGGACTATATGGCGTATTCACCAGATGATTTTAAGGAAATGAGCAACAAACTGCAAGAGGTCAGAGAGGAAATCGGCAAATTTATCGTTGGACAAGAACAAGCGGTGGAGTTTTCCTTGTATGCTATTTTAGCGGATGGCCATGCATTGCTTGAAGGTTTGCCGGGGCTCGGCAAGACGATGTTAATCCGTACCATTTCAGATGTGATGGATTTGAGTTTTTCCCGTATCCAATTCACGCCGGATTTGATGCCATCTGATATTACCGGTACCAGCCTGATCGAACGGGATGCTGAAGGCAGGCAGCAATTCACTTTCAGAGAAGGCCCGATTTTCCATCAGATGGTATTAGCCGATGAAATTAACCGGGCTACGCCGAAGACACAAAGTGCCTTGCTTGAAGCGATGGGAGAAAAAACGGTGACGATATTAGGCGATACGAAAAAAATGGCGCGGCCGTTTTTCGTATTAGCGACCCAAAATCCGATCGAAATGGAAGGGACTTATCCGTTGCCGGAAGCACAGATGGACCGGTTCCTATGCAAGATTCTTGTATCTTACCCGAATCGTGAAGAGTTGGCGGAAATTAGCCGAAGAACAACTGGAGCTGAAACGGTTTCCCTCGTTAAGAAAATGGATACAGCTTCTTTAATCGAAGCGCAGCAAATGGTGAAAGAAGTATTGATTGCGGAAGATATTCTCATGGTGGCGGTCGATATCATTCAGCATTCAAATCCGGAGTACACGCAGTTTGATGAAATCAAACAATTTGTCCAATATGGCAGCGGTCCAAGGGGACTTCAAAGCTTAATCAAACTTGCGAAGGCCCGAGCGCTATCAGAAGGGCGTTTTCATGTCTCGATTGGCGACTTGAAATATGTAGCCCAACCCGTATTAAGGCACCGGATTTTGTTGAATTATGAAGGAGAAGCGGCTGAAAAAACAATTGACGATCTTATCGGAATGATTTTGGAAACCGCAGGAAGAGGCGTATTGAAATGAGTGGGCTGCAATTGCCCGGCGATTGGATAAAGCGGTTAAGCCGTTATTCCATAGCCACTAAAGCAAAAATCCGAGGACATCATAAAGGATCTCACCGTTCCAGCCGTTTTGGTTCTTCCCTCGATTTTTCGGATTTCCGGGAATATCATCCTGGAGATGATGTTCGCCATATCGATTGGAACGTTTTTGCCCGAACGGAAAAAGTTTATATAAAACGGTATTTGGACGAACAGGAAATGCGGGTCCATGTCTTGCTGGATGATTCAAAATCGATGGAAGAAAAATGGCTCTTCTCGAAGCAATTAGCGTTTTCTTTAGGCGTGATGGTGTTAAGCAAAGATGATCGTTTGAGCATTTCAGCGGGTGGAGCTTCAGCATCGCCTTTTAAGAAAAAAGGAAAGTCGGCCAAAAAGCTTTTTGAACATTTTATGGTGAATCTCCCGGATCCCAAAAGCCGTTCTTTTGCAAAAAATGCGAGTTTTTACAGTGCAAAAGATTCCACGGTTTTATTCGTTATTTCAGACGGCTTGGAAGAACTGGAAGAATGGCAACTATTCTTTAAGCAGGTGCCAAAATATTCCCACGATGTACGCTTTCTCCACTTATCCACAGCTGAAGAAAGGTTTCCTAATTTTGAAGGGGATATACGTCTCATTGATGAAGAAACCGGTACGGATTTAAATGTAACGATGACGCGCCAGGCGATTGAAGCGTATTTAAAACAGCGGGAGCAGCATAATAAGGCGTTGGAAGCTCTGTGTGCAAAACACGGTGTCCATTATATGCCCATCCATATCGAAGACGGCATCCAGCAAGTAATGATTCATCAATTGGCTCGGAAAAAATGGATTGAATAGAGGGGGAGCGGCATGGGAATAGCGAATTGGATTTGGATTTGGACAGCGATCATGCCGGTTGCCGTTATCCTTTATTATTTTTTCCGGAAAAAATACCAAAACAAAAATGTTTCATCTGTTCTTTTTTGGCAAGAAATGATGAAAGAAATTCAAGCTTCACCGTACTTAAAAAAATTGCAGCATCATCTCTTGTTTTATCTACAGTTGGCGGCATTGATCCTATGTGTTTTCGGATTACTTCAACCGTATATCGAGTCGGAGACGGTCCAAGGCAATGAACTGATTTTTATTGTGGACACTTCTGCTACGATGCTTGCCGGTTCGCCCAGCCGCTTCGATCAACAGAAAATCAAAATGTCGGAACTGGTCGACCAAGCGGGGGGAAACCTGTGACCATTATTAAGACCGGCCAGACTCCGGAAATCGCCGTTCGGGAAGAACGGGATCAGCAGACACTTTTAAAAAACATCGAACAGCTGGATATCAGCTACGAAGAGGCTAGGATGGACCAGACGATTTTGTTTGCGGAATCCCTAGTGAAAGATGAATCGACCGTCATCCATATCTTCACGGATGCTTTGGCGCGTGAAGCCTTAGCGGCTAAAACGGATCAGTCTTTTGTCGTCCATGCAAACGAAGATAATTTGGTTAATGCGTCCATCCGGCAATTTGGCTTGTCCCAATCCGACAATGGCTTGCGGGCGATTGTGCAAGTCGTCAATGAAAGCGAAGAAACGATGAAAGGTACAGTAAGCTTATCGGCTGGAGACGTTTCAAAAGAAGCTGAGTTGGAGCTGCCGGCAGGAGAAGATTTATTGGTGCCGTTTGAAGACCTGCCTGTTGAAGATTTATGGACGGCTGAAATAAATGTCGAAGATGACTACAAGGTGGATAACCGGATGCTATCGTTTGTCCAGCAAGAATCTACTGGCGTAGTGATCGATTCGTCGCTTCATTCGTTGTTAGCGAAAGGCTTTGAATCCATCGGCATGGAAGCGGCGACTGCCGACCCAATGCAGCTTGCAGAACGGACGGGATCGATGCTTGCAACCAATCAAACGGAACTGATAGAGTCGGATTCCCCGATTCTTTTAATTGGCAGAAATGATGTTCAAGCAACCGAGGTTTCGGGATTGATTGAAACGGCTGCGCACCCCTTGTTTACTTATGCCGATTTGGAAAATGTATATGTATCAGCGCTTTATCCGGGATTTACAGCTTATGAAACCATTGCAGAAATCGACGGAAAGCCATTTATCCAAATCAGTCCAAAAGGCGATATCGTAATTCTCTCAGATATCCAATCGACAAATTGGCCATTGGATCCATCATTTCCTTTGTTTCTGTGGAGTGCTGCGGATGAATTGTCGGGAAACGAAGCCTTTTTAGGCTATTTTCAGCCAAATGAACATCGGTCCGTCCCGGCTTGCTTCTGAAGCAGGGGAATGGGAATTGTTTAAGGGAGAAGATTATGTAAGCTCCTATCTGGAGGGGGAAGGCCCTTTTATCGCCCCTACAGAGCCAGGTGTTTATGAAGTGAATGGAGACGGCCGATCCATGCAGATGATTGTCCAGTTGAGTTCCGAAGAAAAAATACTATCATCCGGCCCATCTTATGCAATTGGCCAAACTGAAGGGGAAGATGAAACAATCCAATATCCACTGATTCCCTGGGCCATTGCCCTTGTCTTATTATTGCTGCTAGTTGAATGGGAGGTGTACCGCCGTGGAATTGCGATTAGATGAACCTCTCTTTCTTTGGCTGCTTTTACCGGCACTCATTTACTTTGCGTATAGCGGTTTTAAAAACGTTAAACTGGGCAGCCTTTTCTTCCGCCTTGTTTTTGTCCTGCGTGTTGCGGCCGTAGTTTTATTGATTTTCGCTTTAGCCATGCCATCGATTTACCGGCCAGCCGATCAACAGCAAATCATCTATCTCATAGATCGCTCCGCTTCAATGGAAGGATCTCAATCGGCGATTGCGGAATCGATTGAGACAGCCATTGCTGAAAAGAGTGATAGCCAGCATGTCGGTGTCTATACGTTTGCAGAAGATTTTCAGACGCTATTACCGATATCAGCGGAACCACGGGCATTGCCGCTTGATCAAAGCACAATGATGGCGAACCATACAAATATTGCCCAAGCGTTGGAACTCGCTTCCAACAGCGGTGATACGGATTTAGCGACGAGGCTGGTGCTGATTTCCGATGGCAACGAAACAAAAGCTTCGGCTCTCGAAAGTTTGAATAGGCTTCAAAGTGAGCGTGTTCAAATTGATGTCTTGCCGGTTCAGCAAGACAGTTCTCAAGACGCAGCGATTACTGGGTTTGAAACGCCTTCGAAGGCGTTTCTCGGCGAATCGCAGGCATTTTCCCTAACGCTTCAGTCGGACGGCGAGAGGGAAGCGGAACTGGTCCTTTCGAAAAATGATGAAGAATTTGATCGGCATCGTATTCAGTTAGCTGATGGAGAAAATGTGTTTTCCTATCGATACCCTGCTAGTGAAGAAGGATTATTGAAATATGAAGCGAGACTGGAGATTGCAGAAGATCGTTTTCTGGAAAATAACGCCTTGGTGAGTGTCACGGAAGTGGAAGGGAAGCCGGAATTATTAGTCGTGAATGGAACTATTCCAAGTCCAATCCCTGGTTTATTGGATGGTGAAAATATACGGACAACAAATATTGACTCCAACGAACTTCCGGCCAGTCTTTCATCGATCCTGCAGTATGATGGCATCATTTTTGACAACGTTTCTGGAACCTCCGTTGGCGGCCAGCAGATGGATGTCATCGAACAGGCAGTCAAGCAGTTCGGCGTCGGCTTCATGATGGTTGGCGGCGATGAAAGTTATGGACTCGGCGGCTATTTTAAATCGCCGATTGAACGGCTTTTGCCAGTTGAAATGGAAGTCAAGGGAAAGCACGAACTTCCTTCCCTCGGACTCATCATTGTCATGGACCGTTCTGGGAGTATGGCTGGCATGAAAATGGAGTTGGCAAAGGAAGCGGCAGCACGTTCCGTTGAACTTCTCCGGGAAGATGATACGGTTGGTGTGATCGCTTTTGATGATCAGCCGTGGCAAATTGTTGAAACGGAAAAATTGGCAGACCCGAAGGCTGCAGCTGATAAAATTCTATCTGTTACGCCAGGCGGCGGTACAGAAATCTTTCGTTCATTGACTGAAGCTTACGGGCAATTGGAAGGTTTGGAGCTGCAGCGGAAACACATTATTTTATTGACGGACGGACAATCTCCCCCGAGTGATTACACGAGCTTAATCGAAGACGGCAAGGAAGAAAATATTACCTTATCGACGGTTTCAATCGGGCAAGATGCGGACATCGGGTTACTGGAAGATTTGGCTGCCACCGGCAATGGGCGATTTTATGAAGTAGCGGATGCCACAACGATCCCCGCCATTCTTTCTCGGGAAACGATTATGATGTCCCGGACTTATATCGTAGATGAACCGTTTTATCCGATTGTCTATGACAGCCCTTGGAGCGACTTGTTTTCTGATGGCGTGCCGCAAATGAATGCGTATATTGCCACAACTGCGAAACCTGCAGCCTCTGTCGCTTTGGAAAGTGAGGAAGGGGACCCGGTGCTCGCATCGTGGAATTATGGCCTCGGCAAAACGATGGCCTATACTTCCGGAAGCAGTGCATGGAGCGGAGATTTTCAGGCGTGGAAAAATTGGCCGGCGTTTTGGAACCGCTCCGTTTCCGAGCTCTTGCCGTCATATGACGAAATCCCCTTTACAGTGGCAAGGAAGCAACAAGGCGTTTACACGATGGAAGATCCCACTCGGCAATCGGCCATTATTGAAGTGGCCGCTATCGATGAAAAAGGAATGGAAATCCCGCTGCAAAGTGAACCGGTGGCTCCAGGCAAAATGGAAGTAACCTTGGATGCGGATCCGGGGCTGGTTTTCTTCAGCATCCGGAATGAAAACGGGGAAGCGTATAAGACGGGGCTGACAATCCCTTATGGAGAAGAATATCGCCTAAGTGAACCCAACACGGCATTGCTCGCTTCTGTAGCTGAGAGGAGCGGAGGAAGAGTTCTGGAATCTTTGGAAGAGTCGCTCCGGGAAATCCCATACGAAAGCGGGACCAATCAGCCGATCCAGCATTTCTTACTGCTGCTTGCGATGCTGCTGTTTTTCGTAGACATCACAATCCGCAGATTCGGGCTTCGATTGATCCCTTCGTTGAAAAAACCAAAAGCGGCGGTTTCGTCATCACCAGAAGCACCTCCGCAAACCATCGAACAATTAATAAAAGCGAAAAAGAGGGGATGACCTCTTTTTCGCTTTTATGATGTGCTTGCGCTTTTCGATGTCCAGACTCCAGCGCCCAGATTCTCGGGACATAAGCCACTCTGGCTATGCGGCTGAAGAAACGCCGCTTCGCCAGATCGTCTTAAGCCCGTCGAATCTACATGGGCGCTTCCGCTTTTCGGTGTCCAGACTCCAGCAGCTAGCTCCTCGGGTCATAAGCCAGCCCAGCTGTGCGGCAAAGAGCGCCGCTTCGCTGTTGTGTCTTATGCCAGTCGGAGCTGAACAGCCGCTTCCGCTTTTCTTAGCTTCTGCTCGTTGCGAGCAACTGCTGCTTTTTGGCTGACCAGTTGCTTGCAATAAAGAAGCAAGTGATTAAAATGGCTGTTCCGAAAATATACGGGAAGCTCATGTCGATATCGAAAAGAATTCCTGCCATTGCAGGGCCGAACATATTCCCTAAACTCATATAAGCATTGTTCATGCCGGCTGCGAACCCTTGCTCGTTGCCTGCAAGTTTGGAAATCAGCGTATTGATGGCCGGCCGCAGCAGAGAGGCAGCTGTAAAGAAGACAGCAGATACTAAAAGAATGGTCCAGAATGTGTTGACAAATAAGATTCCGATCATCGCCCCTGCAGAAACCAGCAAGTTCACCAGAATAACTTTCATTTCTCCGAAGCGTTTGAATAATTTATTGATGACAAAGGTTTGGACGATGACGCCGACAAACCCGCCGATAGTGATCAGGACTGCAATCTCCTTCGGGGTGAATTGATATTTCTTGTCGACGTACAAAGCGATCGTCGATTGGAAATTGGCTAATCCGAAGGCGAAAATCAGCATTACCAAAAGCATGACGAAATACGGAGTCGTGGTCGAACGTTTTAGTTGCTGAAAGAGGTTCTCAGCTTTAGCTGGTACCGATGGAATGGTCGGCGCTACGTTCGGCAAGGCGAAAAACGAAATTACAGCCGCAATCAAAGCGACAGCTGTAGCCACATAAAATGGAAATTGCAAGCTGACTTCGGCTAAAAATCCGCCAAAACCGGGACCGACCATGAAGCCAAGCGACATGGAGGCTCCAAGCAGGCCCATGCCTTTTCCGCGTTCTTCAAAAGTAGTGATATCGGCAACGAAAGCCATCATCGGGGGAATCAGGAAAGCTGCTCCTAGGCCGCTGAAAAAACGTGCCAAGTACAAAATCCATAAATCTGAAGCTAAGCCGAATACGAGTTGCGAAAGTCCAAAAATGATTAATCCGATAATGATCAGTTTTTTGCGTCCGTATTTATCGGATAACTGTCCGGATAATGGGGAGAAAAGAAATTGGGCGAGGGCGAAAGTGGCGATTAACGTACCAAGTGCTTGTCCAGCGACACCGAACGTGTCCAGGTATTCCGGCATAATCGGTATGATAAGGCCGATGCCGCTCATTGCGATAAACATATTGAACATCAATACATACAACGCGAAATTATTTGATTTTGCGGCCATAGCGTATCCTTCTTTCACTGTCTATATTTCGTGTTCCTAAATTTTATCATAAAGGCACTCAATACCATACCCTTTTGCCCAAAGAAAAAACAGGCAGCTGGCTGCCTGTCAATTTTCCATATCCATTTTGAATTCCAAAAATAATTCATTGTAGATGCCGAGCATTTCTAGACCTAAGTTTTCATATACTTCTAAGCGTTCCCGCAGTTCTTCAGGAGGATAAAAGCGTTCATCTCCAGTCACTTCGGGATCCATAATTTCAATGGCTGCTTGGTTTGGCGTTGAATAACCGACATAATCTGCATTTTGAGCCGCAACTTCTGCATCGAGCATAAAGTTGATGAACGCATGGGCGCCTTCTACATTGCTTGAAGTTTTCGGAATAACCATATTGTCAAACCACAAGTTCGACCCTTCTTCTGGCACCGAGTAATCGATGTTTTCATTGATCCACATCATATCTGCCGCTTGTCCGGACCACGTCAAAGCAACAGCCGCTTCTTCGCGGCGCATCATTTCGACGATTTCATCCCCGATAATGGCTTTAGTATTCGGGCCGAGCGTCTTCAATTTGTCGGTAGCTTCCCGGAGCTCCGAGACATCTGTAGAGTTCAATGAATAGCCCAGGCTGTTCAAGCCCATTCCGATGACTTCACGTGCACTGTCCACCAGAATGACTTCCTGTTTTAATGTGGGATCCCATAGGTCGTCCCAGCTTTCGAACGTTTGCCCTTCCAGTAAAGTCGGATTGTATGCAATTCCGACGGTTCCCCAGAAATAAGGGATGGAATATTCATTGCCTGGATCGAAAGGGAGGTCCAGGAAGTAAGGATCGATATTAGTGAGGTTCGGAATTTTCTCCGAATCGATCGGGATCAATAAATCATTTTCCTTCATTTTTTCGATGGCGTATTCTGAAGGCATGGCGACATCATAAGATGTACCGCCTTGTTCGATTTTTGTCATCATCGCTTCGTTTGAATCGAATGTTTCATACACGACATTGATATTGGTTTCGTCTTCAAATTGCTGGACGAGTTCCGGATCAATGTATTCGCCCCAGTTGTAGACGGTGATCGATCCACCGCCAGTCGTCGCAGAACTTTTTTCGAGGACGGATACGCCGTAAAGAAGCAAGGCAGAAGCGACCAGAATTGCAACAGTTGCTTGAATAATGCTTTTCATCTTAATGGCCTCCTGTTCCGATGCTATTCCGTGCCCGTTGGTTAAAGAAATAATAGCCGACCACAAGGCCGAGGGTGACGATGAATATCAGAGCGGAAAGTGCATTGATCGTCAAGGTGATTCCGGCACGCGCCATCGAATAGATTTCAACGGAAAGCGTTGAGAATCCGTTTCCTGTGACAAAGAAGGTAACCGCAAAGTCATCCAATGAATAAGTTAACGCTAAAAAGAATCCGGCGAAAATCCCCGGCTTGATGTAAGGGATGATTACCCGTGTCAAAATATCGCGTTTAGAAGCACCCAGATCCGCTGCAGCGTCAATTAACGTGCTGCTCATTTCCTGCAGTTTAGGCAAGACCATGATGACGACGATTGGAATGCTGAAAGCGATATGGGAAATCAGTACGGAAGCGAAACCGAGCTTAACTCCGATCATCGTAAATAGGATTAAGAACGATGCACCGATAATGACATCCGGGCTGACAATCAAAATGTTGTTCAGTGAAAGCACCGCATTGCGCATTTTCCGGTTTCGCAAAAACACGATCCCGATTGCGCCAAGAACACCGATCGCTGTGGAAATCAGAGACGACAGCAAGGCGACAATGACCGTATTCATCAAAATGATGAGCAGCCGCGTGTCGTTGAATACTGCTGCATAATGTTCCAGCGTAAATCCATCAAAACTCGACATCGTACCGCCGCTATTGAATGAGTAAAAGATCAAGTAAAAAATTGGTGCATATAAGATAAAGAAGACAACTGCCAAATAGACTTTTGCTTTTTTACTTAGTTTTCCCATTTGCAGAGCCTCCTTTTTCCCGCTGTCCGGTCAGCATCATAATGATGATCATGAAGAGTATCAAGAACACAGCGATCGTTGAACCCATGCCCCAGTTTTGCGTTACGAGGAATTGCTGTTCAATGGCTGTACCAAGTGTAATGACTTTATTTCCGGCGATTAAACGCGTAATGACGAATAGCGACAGGGCAGGGATGAAGACAGCTTGGACACCGGATTTAACCCCGTTGATCGTCAATGGGAAAATCACTTTTCTGAATGTCATCCATGAAGAGGCGCCAAGGTCGCGCGAAGCATCCATCAAAGCCGGATTCAATTTATCCAAGGAATTGAAAATCGGCAAAATCATGAACGGAATAAAAATATAAACCGATACAAAAATAAAACTGAAATCCGTGAACAGGATTTGCTGTTCGCCTAAGCCGATGGCAGCCAAAAATTTATTGGCCGGACCGTACAAACCGAATATCCCGATGAAGGCATAAGTTTTCAACAGCAAATTGATCCAAGAAGGGATGATGATCAACAATAGCCACAATTGTTTATGCTTCGTTTTCGTCAGCCAATAAGCTGTCGGGTATGCGATCAGGATCGAAAAGAACGTGACCAGGAAGGCATACCAGAATGAGCTCAGTGTCAAACGCAAATACACGGATGAAAAGAAGTTCTGATAGTTCTCGAGCGTCAAATTCCCTTGCAGGTCGAAGAAGGAATAATAGACGACCAATGCAATCGGCGCAATAACAAACAGCGCAATCCAAATATAATACGGGATTAGATAAAAACTGCGTGCTCCTTTACTATTCATCGGCTTCAACTCCGTATGATTCGAGACGTGCATCAAATGCTTCTTCGGATTCGTTCAAACGCATAACGTGGATTGCTTCTGGATCAAAATCCAGGCCGATCAGTGAACCGACTTCCGCTTTTTTCGTGGAATGGACGAGCCATTCATTGCCAACTTCATCGATTGTGGAAATTTCGAAATGGACGCCTCGGAATAATTGGGTGTCGACTGTGACGGCCATTTTCCCGTTTTCTACAGCTGTGATTTCAAGATCTTCCGGACGGATGACGATTTCTACTTGTTCGTTTGGATTCAAGCCTTGGTCGACGCATTCGAATTCTTTATTGGCAAAGCGGACACGGTAATCTTCGATCATTTCACCGGCCACAATATTGGATTCACCGATAAAATCTGCAACAAAGCGGTTAATCGGTTCGTCGTAAATATCCATCGGCGTGCCGCTTTGTTGAATTTCGCCTGCTTTCATAACGAAAATTTCATCGGACATAGCGAGGGCTTCCTCCTGGTCATGTGTAACAAAAATAAACGTTTTGCCAAGGCGCTGTTGAAGTTCGCGAAGTTCATACTGCATTTCAGTCCGCAATTTCAAATCGAGTGCAGATAGCGGTTCATCCAGCAAAATTACTTCGGGGTCATTGACGATCGCTCGCGCAATCGCGACGCGTTGGCGCTGTCCGCCAGACATTTCACTGATTTCCCGGTTTTCATATCCTTTTAAGTTAACGAATTCCAAGGCTTCTTTCACACGGCGTTCAACTTCCGCTTTTTTTAGTTTCTTTATGCGCAGCCCGAAAGCCACATTCTCAAATACATTGAGGTGAGGGAAGAGGGCATAGTCTTGGAAAACCGTATTTACTTGGCGTTCATTGGCGGGAATATTATTAACCTTCTTCCCTTCAATATACACATCGCCTTTAGTCGGCGTAATGAACCCGGCAATCAAACGCAGGATTGTTGTTTTTCCGCAGCCGGATGGGCCGAGAAGTGTATAGAATTTTCCTTTTTCGAGTTCAAAGCTGACATCGTTCAAAACGGGGCCGGCCCCGTCATATATTTGCGAAACATTTTCAAAACGAATAATTGATGTATCCAATAGAAATCCCTCCAAATTTACAAGTATGATTGTGTGGCAACAATGATCATTTCTGATTTTCCAGAATGTGCGTTAATAAGCTGATGATGGTCAGAAGCTTCATAATAAAGGGAATCCCCAGCGCTTGCAAGATACTCATTATCTCCAAGGACCAGGCGAACACGTCCTTCAAGCACATAGATAAACGTCTCAGCTAGGGATGGTTCAAAATGTTTAAATTCACCTTTTTCTTCCAGAGTCAGATAGACAGGTTCCATTTCTTTTTCATTCGAAGTAGTGATGAGCCAATCAATCTCATAACCTGAATCCGTGTCTGTATGGATGGTATGATCGCTTGGTGTAAAAACAACTTTCACTTCTTTATCGGAGTCATCGAAAAATTCTTTCGGCGTCGTGCCAAGAACTTCTAATAGCGAAAATAAGGTTTCAATAGAAGGTGAATTCATATCACGTTCTAACTGGGAGATAAACCCTTTGCTCAAATCTGTCCGTTCACCGAGTTCTTCCTGCGTCAATCCATTTTTTAGCCGCAGCCGTTTTATCTTCATTCCGATTTGCACGCAGCTTCACCTCGTTTTATATAGTAATAGTAAACTTTGAATAAATTAAGTTTAGTAAAAATATACTTTAAGTTTACTAACAGCAATTATCATTATACAAAAACCAGTTCGTTTTTTCAAGTATAATAAATACTTTAAAGAAATTTTTCTTAAACATTGCTTTTTACCGCAAAACTTTATTATCATTAAGGAATGGAGTAAAACTTGAAAACCTAAAAAACACTTTTAACTCAGAAAAATGATGATATGATAGTTAAAAGATAACCATGTTTAACCTATCTTTCGGGAGTGATCAATTTGAACGGCAAAATGAATTTTTTCTTGGACCCTAAAAACCGCATTGTCCAAAAATCTTCAATTATGAATTATAAACAGGACGAGCAAGGTCTTTACTTAGTAGCCAATAAGCAATTTATCAATTGGATGGATGTCCATACGTATTGCCATACGTGCTTGTCAGCATTGACTTTCGATGATGAATTCGATGCAAGCTATTGCTCAAGCTGCAATGAATGGCGTGAAGAAAAATGCAGTGATATCCATTGTGAATACTGTGAAAAACGGCCGAAACGGCCATTAGATCCCCGCTGATAAGGCGGGGTTTTTTATTTTTTTTATGGGCTATTTTTTTGTTGGAATATGCTAAACTAATGGCTATAAAAGAATTTGGGGGATGTATATGAAGAAAGAATTTGTAGTCATCGGCCTTGGGCGATTCGGTGGAAGCATCGTACGTGAGCTGATTGAACAAGATGCAGACGTAATGGCAATAGATAAAGATACTGAACGTGTCGATGAATTTGCGACCATTGCTACTCAAGCGGTCGTTGCAGATACAACAGATGAAGCGGTTTTGAAGTCCTTAGGCATCCGCAATTTTGAACATGTCATCGTGGCCATCGGGGAGAATATTCAAGCGAGCATCCTGACGACTTTGATGCTAAAAGAGATTGGGGTCAAAAAAATCACCGTTAAAGCCCAAAATGATTACCACGCTAAAGTATTGAGCAAAATCGGAGCAGATCATGTCGTTCATCCGGAACGGGATATGGGGATTCGAATAGCCCATAATATGTTATCCAATAATGTGTTGGATTACTTAGAGTTATCGGATGAGCATTCAATTGCCGAGATCCAAGCCAATGAAAAGCTCGCAGGGCGAACGTTGATCGGTTTGGACATACGCGCAAAATACGGCATTAATATCGTCGCCATTAAAAGAGAGGGCCAAATCTTAGTATCGCCGCAGGCCGATATGGAAATCGAATTGGCCGACGTATTGATCATCATTGGATCCGATGCGGATATTAACCGGTTCGAGAAAAAAGTACTAAACTAAAAAACTGAAGATAATGAAAAAAACCGTTCGTGTCAGAAATTCCTGATACGAACGGTTTTTTAGTTGATGAGAGTTGAAATTTTTTTCTGATGTCCAGTCTGCAGCACCTAGCTCCTCGAGACGCTTCGGTCTTGCCGATAATGGCAAAGAACGCCATTGCCTTCAAAACCTCCAGCGCTTGTCGGGGCTGAACAGGTGCTTCCGCCTTTCTAGACTTCCATGATGATCGGCAAGATCATTGGGCGGCGTTTTGTTTTTTCGTATAGGTATGGCCCTAACACGTCAGAGATATCGCTTTTCAGCTCCGCCCATTCTGTGTTCTTGCCATGGATCTTTTTGTTCAAATGGCGGTTCAGCATTTGCTGAGCCTCATAAATCATTGTTCCGGATTCACGCATGTAGACAAATCCGCGTGAAATGATGTCCGGACCGGAAACTCATTTTGTTTTTCTTCATATCAACGCTGACTACGACAATGACCAATCCTTCTTCAGACAGCACACGGCGGTCACGAAGAACGATATTGCCGATGTCGCCGATGCCGCTGCCGTCAATGTAGACATCTCCGGAAGGGATGCGTCCTGCAACAGAAGCCTCGTTTTGGCTAAGCGCTAAGACATCGCCATTTTCCATGATAAATGTGTTTTCTTCCGGTACATCGCAATCCACAGCTAATTGTGCGTGGATTTTCTGCATCCGGTATTCACCGTGGATCGGCATAAAGAATTTCGGTTTGATCAAACGAAGCATCAATTTGTTTTCTGGTTGAGAACCATGTCCAGAAGTGTGGACGTTGTTCAACGAACCGTGGATAACATCTGCTCCAGCACGGAACAGCAAATTGATTGTACGGTTTACGCTGCTCGTATTGCCCGGAATCGGAGAAGACGAGAAGACGACCGTGTCATTCGGCTGGATTTGAATTTGGCGGTGTGTGCCGTTTGCAATTCTCGAAAGGGCTGCCATCGGTTCACCTTGAGATCCTGTACAAAGGATGAGTACTTCATTGGCAGGCAGGCGGTTCAATGTTTGAGTATCTACGAAAGCATCCTCAGGGGCATTGATATAGCCAAGTTCCCGTCCAATTGTCATTGCATTGTCCATGCTGCGTCCAAATACCGCGATTTTACGGCCTTGAGCCACTGCTTCATCCGTCACTTGCTGAAGACGGTAAATATTAGATGCGAATGTTGCGAAAATTAGGCGGCCATCCACTTTTCTCATAATGTCTTTGATGGATTCGCCGACTTTGCGTTCTGACATCGTAAAGTCAGGAACTTCAGCATTTGTACTATCCGAAAGCAGGCATAAAACGCCTTCACTTCCGATTTGAGCCATTTTCAATAAGTTGGCGGGTTCGCCTACTGGTGTAAAGTCGAATTTGAAATCCCCAGTATGGACGATATTGCCTGGAGGCGTTTTGACCACTACTCCGAAAGCATCTGGTATACTGTGGGTCGTACGGAAGAAACTTACCGAAGTTTTACGGAATTTAATGACATCTTCCTCTTCGATTTCAATCATTTTAGTTTGACGAAGCAAACCGTGTTCTTCTAACTTCTTGCGCAGCAAGCCTAAAGCAAGTTTGCCGCCGTAGACGGGAATGTTGATCTTTTTCAAGAGGTAAGGGATTCCGCCGATATGGTCTTCGTGTCCGTGAGTTACGAACAAGCCTTTGATTTTATCTGCGTTTTTAACGAGATAAGTATAATCCGGAATTACATAATCGATTCCGAGCAAATCGTCTTCCGGAAATTTGATGCCGCGTCAATCAGGATGATTTCATCCTGGAACTGGACACCGTACGTATTTTTGCCGATTTCGCCTAGTCCGCCGAGTGCGAATACAGCTGTTTGATCATTCTTAACAAATTTCATAATTAGTCCAAACTCTCAACTTCGAAATTTTCGCCGGCTTGTTCGTATTCCAAATGGCTTCCTTCAAGCAGCTGAATATATTCAATGTTGTAGTTGCGGTCTTTCAGGTGGAATCTTACTTCTCGCTCGGATGATGCTTCTACATAGAGGCTCTTAGTGTTTTCGCGAACTGGTACCTCTGCACGGTTTTCTTGATACAATACTTTAAAAATCATAATTTGCTCTCCTTTTGCACGTTCAATTAAATTCACTTTCTTTATATTATCATGACCGTGTTTTAAAATAAAGAATAGCCCTCCTTATTTATTAAGAAGGGCTAAACCGATTATGCAATTTTCTTTTTGTTCATAATGCCGTTTAGCTGTCTGAGAAGTCTTCTTTTCATACGTTTCAGTTTCAGCATGGCTATCTCACTCCTTAGGTGCATTATACTGTATTTTCAGACAAATGTAAAGAATGAGTGCTGTTTTACGATAAAAATTTGATAGGAGAATGATGTATGGGTAAATTATTATTATTAGATATCGATGGAACTTTGATGAATTCGAAAAAAGAAATTCCGGAAAGTGCAAAAGCAGCGCTTCTTCAGGCGAAGGAAAATGGCCATGATTTAGCTATCGCTACCGGGCGCGCACCTTTTATGATTAAAAAAGTTTTGCAGGAAACAGGAATCCGTACATATATTACTTTCAATGGGCAATACATTGTCCATGAAGATGAGTGCATTCACCGCGAGGCATTGGACACGGGCATTTTGTCTTCAATTGTGGAATTTGCAGAAAAGCGTGCGCATCCGATTGTTTTCATGAATGAGAAGAAAATGGTTTCATCGATTGATTACCATCCGGATATCGATGAAAGCATCAAAACCTTAAAATTTCCGCATCCTGAAATGGTGGAAGATTTTCATAAAGACAATGAAATTTACCAGGCATTGGTGTTTTGCGAGGAAGATGAAGAGCAGCAATACCATGATTCATTTAAAGAAATGCAATTTGTCCGCTGGCACCGGGTTTCCTGCGATATTTTGCCAAAAGGCGGAACGAAAGCGAGCGGCATTGAACATTTAATCCGCGCCACTGGCCATACGATCGAAGATACGATTGCTTTTGGCGACGGATTGAATGATTTGCAGATGATGGAGAAGGCGGGCGTCAGCGTGGCGATGGCTAATGGCCATGAAGAAACGAAAAAACGCGCGACTTATGTAACGGACCACGTAGATGAAGACGGCCTTGCAAATGCATTCAAACATTTGAAGCTGATTTAAATAGAATAGCGGCAAAATAAAAAAGAGGCTCGGATTATTCATCCGAGTCTCTTCCTATTGGCATGGCGTTTTCAATTTCGGCAAATGGATTTTTAGGATTGATGTGATCAAAGAACATAACTCCGTTCAAATGATCGAGCTCATGCTGGAATGCAATAGCCGGCAAACCTTTTAAACGCATTTTGTATTCTTCGCCTTCTATATTAAAAGCTTTGATGGTAATGCGTGCATATCGGGGAACGTATCCTGGAATAGCGCGGTCTACCGACAAGCAGCCTTCGCCAGCGGTTAAATAGGCTTTTTCCACCGAATGGCTGACGATTTTCGGATTGATGGCAATTAAACTCAGGTTTTCGCCGCTTGTTTCATCAAAGTGAAGTGCAAAAATCCGTTTAGCTTTATTGACTTGTGGAGCTGCAATCCCGACACCGGGGCGCAAATCGTATTTTTCGATCAATTCATCATCTTGGCTGTTAATTACATATTGCAAAAGGTCCTCAGCAAGTTTGCGGTCCTCTTCCGCAAGAGGGAAGCTTACTTCCTCTGAACGTTGGCGGAGTGTAGGATGCCCTTCGCGAATTATATCTTTCATGAGTATCAAGTGTATTCATCCTTTCGTACTGACACATTACACTTTAGTATAACGCACGAAAGGGACACCCGGAAAGAAAAATGCAATTCTAACAGTCAGATTAATTTTCATGCTTTATCAACATAGGGAGCGATTTCTAAAAAAGCACTCGTATGCTTATTCCTTTAGCTGAGAGCGTTTCATTAACGTAAAGCATCTTCTGTTAAATAGCGTTTAGTGGAAACAGGTGGGCGCTTGCGCTTTTGTGCGGTGAATATTATAGTTAATTTATGTAATAAGGAGGTTTTTTTGTGAAAAAGGTTTTTATGGCTACGATTTTCTCGAGTGCTTTATTGCTAAGTGCTTGTTCAGGGCAAAATGCCAGTGAAGAATTGGATAATGTCTTACAGGAAACATTTTCTGCTGAAAAAGAGTACCGGGATACTCAAAGTGAAATGGAAAAACTGGAAAAAGACGAACAACAATTATTCGAGTCCATTATGGGCTTGACTCAAGAACAGCAAGAAGAAGTGAGTGGCCAAGCTGAAGAGGCGATGGAATCGGCTGACCAGCGCTTAGAACTTTTGAAAACTGAAAAACGAATCGATTAAGAATGCCCAAGAAGAATTTAAAGCGATCGATGCTGTGATTGAAGAAACAGATGAAGAATCACTGAAGACCGATTTAACGGAACTGAAAACGAAAATGCAGGAACGTTTTGAAGCGCACTCGGATTTTGCCGCAGCGTATGAAGAACTGACCGGCCTTCAAAAGGAATTGTACGACATGCTCCTAAACGAAGAAACGGAACTTCAATCGTTGCAGGAAAAAGCGATGGAAGTGAATGAAAAAAATACAGCTGTCCAAGAATCTGTCGAAGTTTTCAATGAGCGGACAGAACAGTTTAATGAGATGAAAGACAAAGTCATTGAAGAACTGGAAAAAGAAGAGAAATAAGGCGAAACGTTCAGCTAAATAAAAAGAAGCATGAAAAAGAGCTGCCCGATAGACTGAGGCAGCTCTTTTTCTGTGCTATAAAAGAGGGTGATATCTCTTTCTGTCATATAATACAGTACTTTGGAAAACAGTAGTACAGTTTTTGGAAAAGGATTATTCACTACCATAAAAGAGGCTTGATAACTAACGGTTCTCAATGATTGACCATGCAAATCAAGTAACGTATACTGAAGAAGAATGTGCAATTGTATTACTATATCAGTAAAGAAATCTTAATACAGATAAAAGGAGAGTTGCTTTTATGGCTGCGAAAAAATCACAGCAATTTGATCCAGTGGAAACACTGCATGCAATTGAAGAAAAGTTTGAAATGGTCCAGGTTCTGAACGAAGAAGGCGAAATCGTCAACGAACAGGCAGACCCGAAATTATCCGATGAAGAATTACAGGAATTAATGAGCCGTATGGTTTATACGCGTATTTTGGATCAGCGTTCAATTTCATTGAACCGCCAAGGTCGTCTAGGTTTCTACGCGCCGACTGCTGGACAGGAAGCGTCTCAATTAGCGTCTCATTTTGCGCTTAAAAAAGAAGATTTCATCTTGCCGGGCTATCGTGATGTTCCGCAACTAATCTGGCACGGCTGGCCGTTGCACCAAGCATTCTTGTTCTCGCGTGGACATTTCATGGGGAACCAAATGCCTGAAGGCTTGAACATCTTGCCGCCGCAAATCATTATCGGCGCACAATATATCCAAGCTGCTGGTGTGGCATTAGGTATGCAAAAACGCAAAAAAGAAGCAGTTGCTGTTACTTATACAGGAGACGGCGGTTCTTCACAAGGTGACTTCTATGAAGGCATTAACTTTGCCGGTTCATTCCGTGCACCTGCCATCTTCTTTGTACAAAATAACCAATATGCAATTTCTACACCGCGTGAATTGCAGACTTCTGCGAAAACAATTGCACAAAAAGCAGTAGCTGCCGGAATCCCAGGCGTTCTAGTTGACGGCATGGATCCATTAGCGGTTTATTCAGTAACGCGTGATGCACGTGAACGCGCAATTCGTGGCGAAGGTCCGACATTGATCGAAACACTTTGCTACCGCTACGGCCCGCATACAATGGCTGGTGATGATCCGACTCGCTACCGTACTTCTGACACAGACAGCGAATGGGAAAAGAAAGATCCGCTTATCCGCTTCCGTAAATATTTAGAAGCGAAAGGCATTTGGAATGAAGAAAAAGAAAACGAAGTAATTGAAAAAGCAAAAGAAGAAATTAAAGCGGCTGTCAAAAAAGCCGATAGTGCTCCGAAACAAACGGTTACTAACCTTTTGGAAATCATGTACGAAGAGGTTCCATTCAACGTTCAAGAGCAACTTGATATCTACAAAGCAAAGGAGTCGAAGTAAGCGATGGCACAAATGACTATGGTTCAAGCAATTACCGACGCTCTGAAAACAGAGATGCAAAACGATGAAAATGTACTAGTTTTCGGGGAAGACGTAGGAAATAACGGCGGTGTTTTCCGTGCGACAGAAGGATTGCAAAAAGAATTCGGTGAAGACCGTGTATTCGATACGCCTTTGGCTGAGTCAGGAATCGGCGGCCTTGCAATCGGTCTTGCGCTGCAAGGTTTCCGTCCGGTTCCCGAAATCCAGTTTTTCGGATTTGTTTATGAAGTTATGGATTCAATCAGCGGCCAAATGGCGCGTATGCGTTTCCGCAGCGGCGGCAGCTTAAATGCACCAATCACACTGCGCTCACCTTTCGGCGGCGGTGTTCACACACCTGAAATGCACGCAGACTCTCTAGAATTGCTGATGACTTCACAGCCAGGTTTAAAAGTGGTTGTGCCGTCAACTCCGTATGATGCAAAAGGTTTGTTGATTTCTGCAATCCGCGACAACGACCCGGTTATTTTCCTTGAGCATTTGAAATTATATCGCTCAGGCCGCCAGGAAGTTCCGGAAGAAGCTTACACAATTCCTTTAGGGAAAGCGGATATTAAACGTGAAGGCAAAGATTTGACGATTATTGCATACGGTGCAATGGTGCAAGAAAGTTTGAAAGCGGCCGAAGAACTTGAAAAAGAAGGCTACTCTGCAGAAGTGATCGACCTTCGTACAATCCAGCCTTTGGATATTGAAGCAATTGTCGCTTCAGTAGAAAAAACTGGGCGCGCAATGGTTGTCCAAGAAGCGCAAAAACAAGCGGGTATTGCTGCAAACGTTGTAGCTGAAATCATGGACCGTGCAATCTTGAGTTTAGAAGCTCCTGTATTGCGTGTAACGGCTCCAGATTCTATTTTCCCATTCTCACAAGCTGAACAAGTTTGGCTTCCAAACTCGAAGGATATACTAGAAACAGCTAAGAAAGTGTTAACGTTCTAATTCGTTTAGAAAAGAAAGGGTGAAACTAATGGCTTTTGAATTTCGTTTACCGGATATCGGAGAAGGTATCCACGAAGGTGAAATCGTAAAATGGTTCGTAAAAGCAGGAGATCGAATCGAAGAAGATGACATCATGTTTGAAGTGCAGAACGACAAAGCAGTTGTCGAAATGCCTTCACCAGTATCAGGAACAATCAAAGAGATCATCGTTGAAGAAGGAACGGTAGCAGTTGTTGGTGACGTGCTGGTTCGGATCGAAAGCGACGATGCTTCAGATAACGAAGGAAGCGGAGATGCAGCCCCTTCTGAAAGCAAAGAAGAAACAGAAGAGCAAGTTCAAGCTGGAACAGCTGAATCAGCTCAGAATGTTGAAAAAGAACCCGTAAAAGAAGAAGCGCCTAAAAATGCTGAAACGGGAGCCGGCGAACAGCCTCAAGCTAAAGCGCCAGCTGACCCGAATGCACGTGTAATCGCGATGCCTTCAGTCCGCAAGTTCGCAAGAGAAAAAGACGTGGATATTACACAAGTTTCAGGATCAGGCAATAACGGCCGCATCTTGAAAGAAGATATTGAAACGTTCTTGAGCGGTGGACAAGAGCAAGCAGTTGCTGAAAGTGCTCCTGAAACGGAAGCGGTTGAAAAAGAATCTGCTAAAGAACCAGCAGCTTCAAAAGCGCCGGCTGTTCCTGAAGGCGACTTCCCAGAAACACGCGAGAAGATGTCAGGCATCCGCAAAGCGATTGCAAAAGCGATGGTGCATTCAAAACATACAGCTCCTCACGTTACGTTAATGGACGAAGTAGACGTTACAGAACTTGTCGCACACCGCAAAAAATTCAAGGATATTGCGGCTGAAAAAGAAATCAAGCTGACTTATTTGCCATATGTAGTAAAAGCTTTGGTAAGCACATTGCGTGAATTCCCAGCATTGAATACGTCTTTCGATGATGAAACAAGCGAAATCATCCAAAAACATTATTTCAATATCGGAATTGCAGCAGATACTGAGAAAGGCCTTATGGTTCCTGTTATTAAAAATGCAGACCGTAAATCCGTCTTCTCGATTTCTGATGAAATCAATGGACTTGCAACAAAAGCGCGTGAAGGCAAATTGACTGCTGCTGAAATGAAAGGCGCTTCGTGCTCAATCACGAATATCGGTTCTGCCGGCGGCCAATGGTTCACTCCAGTCATCAACCATCCGGAAGTGGCGATTCTTGGAATTGGCCGCATCGCTGAGAAGCCAGTAATTAAAAATGGTGAAATTGTTGCTGCACCTGTGTTAGCATTATCATTGAGCTTTGATCATCGCATGATTGACGGAGCAACAGCGCAACACGCATTAAATCACATCAAACGCTTATTAAGCGAACCTGAATTATTATTAATGGAGGCGTAAAAATTATGGTAGTAGGAGATTTTCCAATCGAAACAGATACGCTCGTCATCGGCTCAGGCCCTGGAGGATATGTAGCAGCTATCCGTGCAGCGCAAACTGGCCAAAAAGTAACAATCGTTGAGAAAGAATATATCGGGGGCGTATGCTTGAACGTCGGCTGTATCCCTTCGAAAGCACTTATCTCAGTGGGCCACCGTTTTGAAGAAGCTCAACATTCAGATGATATGGGTATTGTCGCTAAAGAAGTATCCATTAACTTTGAAAAAGCGCAAGCATTCAAAAACGGCGTTGTGAAAAAATTGACTGGCGGTGTTGAATCGCTTCTAAAAGGAAATAAAGTTGAAATCGTTCGCGGTGAAGCTTATTTCGTAGATGAAAATTCAGTACGCGTTATGGACGAAAAATCATCGCAAACTTATACATTTAAAAATGTAATCATTGCGACAGGATCTCGCCCGGTGGAAATTCCAACTTTCAAATTCTCTAAACGCGTCATCAACTCTACAGGTGCTTTAGCACTTCAAGAAGTTCCTAAAAAACTTGTCGTCATCGGCGGCGGCTATATCGGAACTGAACTTGGAACTGCATATGCAAACCTTGGATCAGAAGTTACTATCCTTGAAGGTGCACCTGATATTCTTGCTGGATTCGAAAAGCAAATGACGGCTATCGTCAAAAAAGGCTTGAAGAAAAAAGGCGTTGAAGTTATCACAAAAGCATCTGCTAAAGGTGTAGAAGAAACTGAAAACGGCGTTACTGTAAAATATGAAGCAGGCGGGGAAGAAAAAACCGTTGAAGCGGATTATGTATTAGTAACAGTTGGGCGCCGTCCAAACACGGATGAAATGGGACTTGAAGAAGTCGGAGTGAAAATGTCTGAACGCGGTTTGATCGAAGTCGACAAACAATGCCGTACAAACATTCCTAACTTCTATGCAATCGGGGACGTAGTACCTGGACTTCAACTTGCTCACAAAGCATCTTACGAAGGTAAAGTCGCTGCAGAAGCAATTGCTGGCGAAAAATCAGAAGTGGATTACTTGGCAATCCCTGCTGTCTGCTTCACAGATCCTGAACTTGCAAGCGTCGGTTTAACTGAAGAGCAAGCGAAAGAACAAGGATTTGAAGCGGCTGCTGCTAAATTCCCATTCGGAGCTAATGGCCGTGCACTTGCATTGAATGCATCTGAAGGTTTTGTGAAACTTGTTTCACGCAAATCAGATGGTTTATTGCTTGGTGCTCACATCGTTGGTGCTGGTGCGTCTGATATGATCGCTGAATTAGGCCTTGCTATTGAAGCGGGTATGACAGTCGAAGACATCGCAATGACGATCCACGCTCACCCAACATTGGCTGAAATTACAATGGAAGCTGCAGAAGTTGCACTTGGAACTCCAATCCATATCATTAAATAATGAAAGAAGAAATCCGCATTTTCATGCGGGTTTCTTTTTTTATGCCTTTATTCATGATAGAATGGCACCGAAAGGGTGATAGTGATATGGTACATATGAAATGGTTAATACTGGCAGTTGGCATTTCCTTGCTTGCAGCTTGCGGCGATGAACAAGCTGAAACTGCTGATGAAAAAGAAAAGGCACCTGTGGAAGAGCAGGCAGAAGAAACGCCGGCAGAAACTGAAAATGCAAATGAAGCAGATAGCGAACAAGCAGAAGCGGCTGAACAAGAGGAAGTGGAAAAAGCCGAAGAAGCGGCAGAAGCAGAACCACAATATCGCTTGAATCCGGCAACTTGGGGAGTGGAGCCGATTGCAGATGCTCCGGCAGAAGCGGTATTGCTGACCATTGATGATGCCCCCGACAAGCATGCGGTGGAAATGGCGACTACATTGAAAGAGTTAGGGGTACCGGCTATTTTCTTTGTCAACGGCCATTTTTTGGATAGTGACGAAGAAAAAGAGAATTTGAAAAAAATTCATGACATGGGCTTTGCGATCGGCAACCATACGCAGACCCATCCGAATTTAACGACGATTTCTGATGAACAGCAAAAAGAAGAGATTTTAGCTGTTAATGAAACAGTTGAACAAGTAATCGGCGAAAAGCCGAAATTCTTCCGTGCACCACATGGAGCCAATACCGACTTCAGCCGTGCCCTGGTGCAACAAGAAGGTATGATGTTGATGAATTGGTCCTATGGCTACGATTGGGAAAAACAGTATATGGACCCAGCGGCTCTAACGGATATCATGATCAATACAGAGTTTCTACGCAATGGTTCAAACTTGCTGATGCATGACCGGGAATGGACGGCTGCAGCTCTCCCAGGGATCGTCGATGGCCTGAAAGCAAAAGGCTATACGTTCGTCGATCCGCATGAAATTGAACTTCAAGAGTAAATGAAAAAAGTCCGGAAGCGAAAGCTCCGGACTTTTTTTCATTAAGTTAATTAGCTTCGATGCAACACGAAGCATTTTTAACGGATCGCCTGCTGTTCTTTAATGACCCGCAGCATTTGCAGCGTATCGTCTTCTGGCCCTTGTACCGGTAAACCTGCTTTGATGTTCATATCGATGTATTCAATGTTTTCCTGGGTGATGATTTCACCCGGAATGAAAATCGGGATGCCCGGAGGATAAACCATGATAAACTCTGCTGAAATTCTGCCAACGGCTTCCTCGATCGAGATGACTTCAGTGGTTGCGTAAAAAGCGTCTCTCGGCGTCATCGCAAGGCGCGGATGTCTGGCAAGAGAACAACCGGTTCAACGATTGCAGCGTCGCTCTCGAAAGCCTCGCTCATCCGCTGAAGGGCATTCACTAACAAATTCAGTTCCTTGCGGCTGTCGCCGATGGTCACTAAGCAAAGGATATTGTAAAGGTCGGACAATTCGATTTCAATATTGGCGTTTTCCCGCAGCCATTCTTCAGCCTGATGGCCTGTAATGCCAAGATTTTTTACGCTGATCAATAATTTGGTCGGATCCATATCGTAAGTGGCTGAGCTGTTTAAAATCTCTTTGCCTACACAATGCAGATGGGCGATTTTATTGATTCGCTTGCGGGCATCCTGTGCTAAACGGATCGCATGATCGATCAAATCATAACCGTGGATCGCCAGCTGTCTGCGTGCCGTGTCCAATGATGCAAGAATCGGATAAGACGTTGAAGTCGTTGTCAGCATGGAAAGCGTCGATTGAACGCGCTTAGCAGAAACCAAGCCCGCGGACATTTAATACTGAACTCTGCGTCATAGAACCGCCAAGTTTGTGGACGGATGTAGCCGCCATATCTGCACCTGCCTCCATTGCGGAAATCGGCAATGATTTATGGAAGTGAATATGGACACCGTGTGCTTCGTCTACCAAAACCGGAACTTGACGGTCGTGGGCTATATCGACAATCCGTTTCAAGTCAGCTGCGACGCCAAAATAGGTCGGGTTGATGACAAGGACCGCTTTTGCATCAGGATATTCGATCAATGCTTTTTCTACCGCTTCTGCAGAAATGCCATGGGAAATCCCAAGTTCCGGATCCACTTCAGGATGGATGAAAATCGGAATAGCGCCAGCGAATACGATAGCGGACATGATGGATTTATGGACATTTCGCGGAACCAGGATTTTATCGTTCGGACCAACAACACTTAAAATCATGGTCATAATCGCACCGCTCGTGCCTTGAACAGAGAAAAACGTATAGTCTGCGCCAAATGCTTTGGCGGCTAATTCCTGCGCTTCTTTAATCGCACCTTTTGGTGAATGCAAATCATCTAAAGGGGCGATATTGATCAAGTCTATCGATAAAATATTATCGCCGACAAATTCCCGGAAAGCCGGGTCGACGCCTTGGCCTTTTTTATGGCCAGGAATATGAAATTGAATGGGGTGCCGGTTTCGATGTTTTAGGAGTGCATCGAATAGCGGAGTTTCTAATTGAGACATTTAGGGCCACCTCGCTTTATAAAAATGAAAACAAAAAGAATTATAGCATGTAGATTAACGCTATACTATAAAAATAAAAGGAAATTGTTTTTGCCTGCCGAATAAAATAAAGACAGAGAAAGGAATGATTTCATGCAGTTTCATACACGAATAACGGATCTTCTAGGTATACGCTTGCCAATCATCCAAGGGGGGCTCGCTTATCTCGCATATGCCGAGCTTGCTGCAGCCGTATCAAATGCTGGTGGCCTGGGACAAATTACGGCGATGAGCCTTTCTGCACCGGAGCAATTAAGAGAAGAAATCCGAAAAGTCCGTGAATTGACAGATCAGCCATTTGGCGTTAATTTTGCAATCGGCGACCACGGACGCGAATTTTCACATATGCTTCAAGTAGCAATTGACGAAAACGTTCCGGTCATTTCGATGACTGGTGGAAATCCGACGCCGATTTTCGAACAGCTGGAAGGAACGCCGATTAAAAAACTTGTGTTGGTAGCGGCCAGAAGGCAAGCGGTAAAAGCGGAGGAACTCGGAGCCGATGCCGTGATGGTGGTAGGGCATGAAGGCGGCGGCCATTTAGGAAGAGATGATATTGGAACGATGGTGCTTATTCCGCAAGTGGTGGATGCGGTCACAATCCCTGTCATTGCATCAGGAGGCATTGGGGATGGCCGTGGTTGGATGGCTGCACATGCACTTGGGGCGGAAGGCATTGAAATGGGAACGCGCTTTATCGCAACTAAAGAATGCATCCATGCTTCAGATGCTTATAAAAATGCTTTAATTGCCAGTTCAGAACAAGACACCGTCATTATCAAAAAGAGCATCGGCAGCCCGGCGAGAACGCTTAGGAACGGTTGGACCGATAAGATTCTTGAAATTGAAGCGGAACATCCAAGCTATGAAGCGATAAAAAATTATGTCAGTGGAGAAGCCAATAAAAAATATATCTATGAAGGAAAACAGGAAGAAGGCTTTGGTTGGGCCGGACAGGTCACCGGTCTGATCAAAGATGTGCCATCTGTGCAGGAATTGATTGAGCGGATGGTAATGCAAGCTGAAGAAATTCGGCGAAGATGGTCAATATGACAATGATGCGAAAGTGAGGAAATAACATGGATTATTCATACCCTTTTTCAATCGACTGGACAACAGAGGAAATTGTTGACGTGGTCACCTTTTTTGAAGCAATCGAACTTGCTTACGAGAAAGGAGTGAAGCGTCAAAGTTTAATGGCGAAATATCGCCGGTTCAAGGAAATTGTGCCGTCTATGGCAGAAGAGAAAACCTATTTCCGGGAATTCGAAGAAGAAAGCGGTTATGCCAGCTTCCCAGTCATAAAAGAAATGAAAGCGCGAAGCGACGAAGAAATCATCAAAATGAAAAAATAAAAAATTCCGCAGCTCAGCGCTGCGGAATTTTTACTTTTTGGAGCATGATGTCATAGACCGGCAATAATTCTGTGAACGTCTTTTCGACAAATGCATGAAAACCTTCTGGAGACATAGCGGAAGCATCGTCTCTTAAAATATGGCGTCCGATAACCAATTCACCTTTTTTAACATCACGAAGCCTAGTCACTAACTTTTCAATGCCTGCCTCTTCCAAATCTGCAATCGATTCAGCTTCCGGTTTCATGTGGTCGCCAGAAAGCATGAAGTCTTTTGGAAGGGAAGCGAGAATATCGGATTTCAATAATTCTTCTGCCATCACCTTTTTATTCGGTGCTTCATAAATCACGGCAAGGATGACGAAGATGTGGCTTTCCCATAAGCCGATTTGGAAATGAGGCACAGCTTTGTAGCCTCTTTTATGCGGAGCGAACGCCACCCAGCTGTCATTGGGAGGATTCACTGTACGGCGCATATGCTTCGCGACATGCGGGAAAAATTCTTCGCCGGATTTTCCCGAAAAGAAAGCAGAATAGGTGGTGCCGAGCTGTTCGAATTTCGGGCGCACTCTATTGATCAGCAACTCCATCCGCTGTTCCAAACCAGGAGTTTCAAATACTTCAAAGTCTTGTTGGGTCCAAAAAGTTTCCAATTATTTTTCCTCCTTAAATAGCAATCATAGGTTTCATTTTAACGAACTTTGGGAAGAAATAATATAAATAAGTTTTCCTAAGCTGCTAAAGGGGTATTGGTCTAATAATCTTATTATTAAACTGAATTATCGAAAAGTGGAGAGAAAGGGGTGCTTAATATGAAACAGATGATTCAAATCATTCGCAAAGCCGAGGTAGAGAAAGAATACATCCATGTTTTGAAATTGGAACTTGATTACGAACTTGCTTCTTTGTTTGATGCTATGAAGCAAAAAGATGAACATCAAAAAGATAAAAGCAAAAAGCGTCTTCATGAAATACATGTAGAGTTGGAGGCACTTCATGCGCTTTGATAAACTGATCATATAAAGGCATTTACTGAGATAAGACAGTAAGTGCCTTTTTCGTTATAATGAAGGAAAAAGAGGGGGCAATCACTTGGATTTGCATAGTATGGACACTTATATAAAATCGCTTATTAAAGAAGCGGGGCATCGCATCAGAAACTCATTTTTAGTGGACATCACCATTGAAACGAAATCAGATGCAAATGACCTCGTAACAAATATCGATAAAGAAATCGAGCAATTTTTCATTAGCCGGATTCGCCGTGATTTTCCTGGCCACCGCATTTTGGGAGAAGAAGGATTTGGAGACACATTCGAAGATCTGGACGGTGTTATTTGGATGCTCGACCCGATTGATGGCACGATGAATTTCGTGCATCAAAAAAGAAATTTCGCCATTTCATTAGGGATATATGAAAATGGAATCGGCAAATTGGGATACATATACGATGTGGTAAATGATGATTTATACCATGGAATCCAAGGAGGCGGTGCTTTTTACAACGATGAACGGCTGCGGCCATTGTTCGACACTTCCATTGAAGAATCGATTGTCGGCATCAACGCCACATGGATAACGCCTAACCGCTATATCGACCATGAAGCCACGATCCGTTTAGTCCAGCACGTCAGAGGAACAAGATCTTACGGTTCAGCGGCTCTTGAACTTGCTTATGTGGCGAGCGGCCGTATGGATGCTTATATCTCGATGCGCTTATCGCCTTGGGATATAGCAGGCGGAAAAGTGATTGCCGAAGAAGTCGGGGCCATCACTTCCAATTTCACAGGGGACCCTGCCAACCTATTGAAGCAAGATACATTTATCGTAGCTAACCCATCGATCCACCATCGTATATTGTCGGAATATATCCGCCTCAAGTAAAGTTATGCGGATTTCCGGTTGGACGCAACCCTAGCCTAAGGAAATAAAAAAAGGAGTTGCTTTGGATTTTCTCCAGAGCCAACTCCTTTGTTATGCTTTGATGTTCATAGGGAGGGGATTTACAGTAATCCGGCTTCCCGCATCTCTTTTTTCTTTTTAAAGCCCATTCCCATGACTGCACAAAGCAATATGATAGCAAAAAGGATTCCGGGAATGCTGCGGAAGCCCACGGCGACACCGATTGCAGCCATGCATACGAGTGCTGCAAACGAATAGAATACGAAAATCCATTTTATGTTTTTCAAACTTTTTTCCTCCTGCCGCATATAGTTGAAATAAAATCTTAGGGTTTTTACCCTACATGTGCTATACTAACACAGTTATAGACATGAAAAAAGAATATTGGAGTGAAAGTATGACTAACTTACGTAACGATTTAAGAAACATTGCTATTATTGCCCACGTTGACCATGGTAAAACGACATTAGTGGATCAGCTGCTTCAACAATCCGGAACTTTCCGTTCAAACGAGCACGTTGATGAACGCGCAATGGACTCCGGCGATATCGAAAGAGAACGCGGAATTACAATTCTTGCTAAAAACACGGCGATTCAATATAAAGATGCAAAAATCAATATCCTGGATACACCGGGACATGCTGATTTCGGCGGAGAAGTTGAACGTATCATGAAAATGGTAGACGGCGTTTTGCTAGTCGTTGACGCATATGAAGGCTGTATGCCGCAAACACGTTTTGTTTTGAAGAAAGCTCTTGAGCAGAACTTGAAACCAATCGTCGTTGTTAACAAAATTGACCGCGATTTCGCTCGTCCGGAAGAAGTGGTTGACGAAGTCATCGAATTGTTCATCGAACTTGAAGCTAATGACGAACAATTGGAATTCCCAGTAGTTTTCGCCTCAGGTATGAACGGTACTGCAAGTCTTTCATCAGATCCTGCAGATCAGGAAGAAAAACATGCAGGTTATTTATGATGCAATCTTGGACCACGTACCAGCGCCAATCGATAACAGAGATGAGCCACTTCAATTCCAGGTAGCGCTTCTTGACTACAATGACTACGTTGGGCGTATCGGAATTGGCCGCGTTTTCCGCGGAACAATCGAAGTTGGACAATCTGTTGCTTTGATGAAACTTGATGGTTCTGTTAAGAACTTCCGAGTAACAAAAATCCATGGTTTCATGGGTCTGAAACGGGTTGAAATCGAAAAAGCAGAAGCTGGCGATTTGATTGCCATTTCTGGTATGGAAGATATCAACGTTGGTGAGACGGTTTGTCCGGCTGACCATCAGGAAGCCTTGCCAGTCCTTCGCATTGACGAACCGACTTTGCAAATGACTTTCCTAGTAAACAACAGTCCGTTTGCTGGTAAAGAAGGTAAATGGATCACTTCAAGAAAAATCCAGGAGCGCTTGGATGCACAATTGCAGACAGACGTATCTTTACGTGTAGACCCGACCGATTCACCGGATGCATGGGTGGTTTCAGGACGCGGCGAACTGCATTTGTCAATCTTGATTGAAAACATGCGCCGTGAAGGTTTTGAGCTGCAAGTATCAAAACCTGAAGTTATCGTAAAAATGGTAGATGGTGTTCGCTGTGAGCCAGTTGAACGGGTTCAAGTTGACGTACCTGAAGAATATACTGGAGCAATCATCGAATCACTTGGTGAACGCAAAGGTGAAATGCTTGATATGGTCAATAACGGAAGCGGACAAGTCCGTTTGGTATTCAACGTACCGGCACGTGGCTTGATCGGCTACACAACTGAGTTCTTGACTCAAACACGCGGATACGGAATCATTAACCATACTTTCGACAGCTATCAGCCAGTGGCTTCAGGCCGAGTTGGCGGACGCCGTCAAGGTGTATTGGTTTCCATGGAACGCGGAAAAGTTTCAACTTATGGCCTTACAGGAATTGAAGACCGCGGAACTGCTTTTGTTGAAGTCGGTGCTGAAATCTACGAAGGCATGATTGTCGGCGAACATAACCGCGACAGCGATTTGACAGTGAATATTGTCAAAATTAAAGCTGCAACTAACATCCGTTCAGCAAACAAAGACCAGACAACTACTTTGAAAAAAGCTCGTTTGATGAGTCTTGAAGAAGCACTTGAATATTTGGCAGATGATGAGTATTGCGAAATTACTCCACAAAACATCCGTCTGCGCAAAAAAATTCTTGATAAAAACGAACGTGAGCGCATGGCTAAGAAAAAGAAAGTTGCAATCGAAGAATAATTGATAAATAGGAAGGATGTATAATCTGTGGACGAGCAAGCTTTTGTCTATGACAGAATGTATCCCGTAGCCCGAGTTTTATATGAGAATCTGCCGAATTTTACAGTTGCGGGATATGCACTTTTTGCAGTCATCTTCTTGCTGTCGGCTTTCGTTTATAAGCTAGGATTTGCGAAAAAACTATCTATCGGAAAAAATGTGGTTATTGGACTATTTCTTCTTGTTGGAGGATTAGGGTTAACGTTCTTAGCCTTTTTCCTTCCAGTAGTTGAAGGATTGGTCATTGCGGCATTGATTCTGATTCTCTACAAAATCCGCCTATGGCGAGAAAAACGCGAAAACGCTGCATCTCATTGAGATGCAGCGTTTTTGCGTTCAAATGTTTTATAGAGAATCGGTAGGGCAAGTGCATAAGTTAAATGCGCGAGTATCCAGTAAAGGTACGCGCCAACATCTGTCAGCGCTGGCACATCGGTGCGGATGGCCAAGGACGACAATGGGAAAAAGAGGATAAATGTCGGTATGCACAAGAGCAGGCTAAGCAAGGTCAGTTGGCCGAACGAGTAGTTGCGGCGCTTTGCCAAATAGACATAGGCAATGGAAATCAATAGTGAAATGGCCAGGTGGAAAGCGAATTCCACAGGTTCAGACCAGTTGATTTTTCCAACGAATGGAATGAAATCAACATTTAATAATAAGGTATACACTTGTTCGCCTGTTACTCTTTGAATCCACTTTAGAAGCAGCCCAAGCAAAAGGCCGCTCCAAAAGCCGATCCATATGCCTTTAAGTACCTTCATCAAAAGTCATCCTCGATTTGACGGGAACTCCGATAAAAATGGAATGTCCCTGTTGCGAGCCGTTCTTTCGTTCTATCGGATATCCGGTCATGGCATTCTTTGCACATATGGGTATGGATCGGCCGGTTGCGCAGGCGTTTTGCCTCTAGCGTATCATCAACCAATTCTTCAATTTTATCGCAAATCACACATTGGACACGCATATACCATCCTCCTATTCAACCCGGATTGCTAACACATCCGTAATCGGATTATCTTGATTCGATCCATCAGGCAGCAAAATGTGGACTGGCCCATTTTCTGTCAGTGGTTTTCCTTTTTCACTAAACTTGAAAATCAGTTCTTTGGAACTTTCAAGAGCAAAGCTGTATTCGCCGGCAGCTGTTTCGAAGATGACTTTAGAAGCATCTTTTTCAGGTTCTGTCGTTTCAAGGAATGGCTTAAAGACCATGCCGAATGTTCCTGTCATCATTTCCTGCTTTTCTTGTCTTTTGTATTTCTTTTCGGAATTCAATGTAGGCGGCACAGTTGCACCTTCCATGATTTCACGCGACCAATGTTCACCCATCCCGCTTGTATTCTTCCAATTCATCTTTTATAATTCGCTCTTCACTGAAATACGTAGTGAGGTCAAGTTTCCGGTCATCAAAAATCCAGACAGTTGGATCCAATGTAATCTTAAATTTCACTTTACCTTTAAACGGTACGATAGTTTCCATTCTAAAACCCTCCATCAAATAATCGATCTCCATTAAGTATACCTTTTCCTGTCAAAATCCTAAAGGGATTAATTCTATGGCCGATAGACGCTTGCATTTTCACCTATTAAAAGATACACTTTAAACAGGTTATTAGGCATAAATATCATTTAATGGGGGAGTCCTCATGGAACATACAGAAGAACAAACATATCAGGCAAAGGCTTTGGAGCTCCTCAAAGCGGATGCGGAGAAAATCGAGCAATTGATCAAAGTCCAAATGGACCATTTGACTTTGCCTTCATGCCCCTTATACGAAGAAGTGCTCGACACGCAGATGTTCGGCCTCTCGCGCGAAATTGACTTTGCAGTAAAGCTTGGTCTTATTGAACGTGAAACCGGCAAAAATCTAATGGATACGCTGGAGAAGAAACTTTCGATCCTCCATGACGCGTACACAAATAAATGACTTAAAACTCAAACGAATCCTGTTTGAGTTTTTTTACTAATCCAATAAATCGAGGTATAGAAATTATGAAACAGTACATCAAGAGATATGCGAAGAACTTTGATTACCCCTTATTTTTTGTTTACATAGCTTTAACCCTTTTCGGTCTTGTCATGATTTACAGTTCGAGCATGGCCTGGTCGGTGAATCGTTACGGCAGCGCACCTGATCGTTTTTACATACAGCAAATCCAGAACTTAGCAGTCGCTTTTCCGGTTTTCGCAATAGCCGCATTTTTCCCTTATAAGCATTTCAATAAAAAATGGATGATGATGACGGTGCTTGGGGTTGTCTTTCTCGGCTTGATCCTCGTCCATTTTATCGGCTCGGCTGCTGGTGGGGCGGTAAGTTGGATCAACTTAGGATTCGGGAATATCCAGCCCTCAGAAGTGGCGAAAGTCGGCATCATCTTCTATTTGGCAGGGGTATTTTCAAATAAATACAAGAATGGCACCATAAATGAATTGGGCAATTCCATCATTCCGCCGGTCAGCATTTTGACCTTTGTATTGATCTTGGTGTTTTTCGAGCCGGATTTAGGTTCCATGATGATCATTGGGGCAGTGGGATTGTCGGTTATGGCTGCAAGTGGAATCCGTTTTAAATCATTTGCAAAGCTAGCATCTATTGTAATTGGAGCAGCAGCCATCTTTATCGTTCCGATTATGATTTTTGCATCAGATGCGATTTTTACTGAAAAGCGCCTGGGGCGTCTTGATGCTTTCTTTAATCCGTTTACAGATGAGCTGGGCTTTGGGCTGCAGATCGTCAATGGCTACTTAGCCATCGGTTCTGGCGGATTGAAAGGTCTAGGGCTTGGCCAATCCATTCAAAAACTCGGTTATGTGCCGGAGCCCCATACTGATTTCATCATGTCGATTATTGCAGAAGAACTAGGCGTATTCGGTGTATTATTTGTTTTAGGCGGTTTGGCTTTTATCATTTTGCGGGGGCTTTCCATTGCGATGACGACGAAAGATCCGTTGGCGCGCATGCTTGCTGCCGGCATTGCAAGCATGATCGGTATCCAGTCATTTGTTAATTTAGGCGGCTTGACAGGCCTTATTCCATTGACTGGAGTTACGCTTCCTTTTATAAGCTATGGCGGAACGTCCGTAATTTTGTTATCTTTAGCTATGGGAGTATTAATGAATGTTTCCATGTTCCACAAAGTTGAAAAATCGAAAAAATAAAGGGGTTGCTGCGGTGTGAGAGAAATCAACAAAATCTTAGTAGCAAACCGCGGAGAAATCGCTATTCGGGTTTTCCGCGCTTGTACAGAACTGAAAATTCCAACAGTTGCGATTTATTCACAAGAAGATAGCGGTTCTTATCACCGCTATAAGGCTGACGAATCCTATTTGGTCGGCAAAGGGAAAAAACCGATTGACGCTTACCTGGACATTGAAGACATCATTCGTATTGCCAAAGATTCAGGAGCGGATGCGGTGCATCCGGGCTATGGCTTCTTATCCGAGAATGTCCACTTTGCGCGGCGTTGTGAAGAAGAAGGGATCGTCTTTATTGGACCTACTTCTCGGCACCTCGATATGTTCGGGGATAAAGTAAAAGCGCGCGAACAAGCGATCCAAGCTGGCATTCCGGTTATTCCAGGAACAGACGGTCCTGTGGAATCGTTGGATGAAGTGATGGAATTCAGTAAAACGGCAGGATTCCCATTGATGATCAAAGCTTCACTCGGTGGAGGCGGACGCGGCATGCGCATCGTCAAATCGGAGGAAGAATTGGCATCTGCATACGAACGGGCAAAATCGGAAGCAAAAGCAGCTTTTGGATCCGACGAAATGTATGTAGAAAAATTTGTCGACAAACCAAAGCATATCGAAGTTCAAATTTTAGGCGACACAGCTGGAAATATTGTTCATTTATATGAGCGGGATTGTTCGATTCAACGGCGCCACCAAAAAGTTGTTGAAATTGCCCCTTCCAATTCATTAAGCGATGAATTGCGCAACCTTATTTGCGATGCGGCAGTAAAACTTATGAAAAATATCGATTACATAAATGCGGGGACCGTTGAATTCCTGGTGGCGAATGATGAATTTTATTTCATTGAAGTGAACCCAAGGATTCAAGTGGAACATACGATCACTGAAATGGTGACAGGCATTGATATCGTCCATGCCCAAATCAATATCGCCCGTGGACACGAATTGCACAGCGAAGTGATCGGCATACCGGAGCAGCAAGATATCCCGCTTTTCGGTTTTGCAATTCAATCCCGCGTGACGACAGAAGATCCATTGAACGATTTCATGCCGGACGCTGGCAAGCTGATGGTTTATCGTTCCGGTGGCGGTTTCGGTGTTCGTTTAGATGCAGGGAATGGTTTCCAAGGAGCCGTCATTTCGCCTTACTATGATTCTTTATTGGTTAAATTGTCTACATGGGCAGTCACGTTCAAAGAAGCAGCAGCGAAAATGGACCGCAATCTCCAGGAATTCCGAATTCGCGGAATCAAGACGAACATTCCGTTCCTTGAAAATGTGGTAAAACATGAAAACTTCATCAAAGGGGAGTTTGATACAAGTTTCATCGATTCCACGCCTGAACTGTTCCTATTCCCAGTTCGCTTAGACCGTGGAACGAAATTATTGAGTTATATCGGCAATGTGACGATAAACGGATTCCCGGGAATCGAGAAAAAAGCGAAACCAATCCATACGGCTCCAAGAAAGCCACAGATCATTTTATCGGATGCACCGCCATCAGGCACAAAACAGATTTTGGATGAACAAGGCGCAGAAGGGCTGACACAGTGGATTCATGAGCAAAAAGATGTGCTCTTAACCGATACAACATTCCGCGATGCCCATCAATCTTTATTGGCTACACGCTTGCGTTCTCACGATATGTTCAATATCGCTAACGAAACAGCTCGCTTGCAGCACGATTTGTTCTCAATGGAGATGTGGGGAGGCGCCACTTTTGACGTTTCTTACCGATTCTTGAAAGAAGATCCATGGCTGCGTCTCGAAAAGCTTCGGAAACAAGTTCCAAACGTCCTGTTCCAAATGCTCTTCCGAGGTGCAAATGCAGTTGGCTATAAAAACTATCCTGATAATGTCATCCGCGAATTTGCCCGCAGTTCTGCAGACGCCGGCATTGACGTCTTCCGGATTTTCGACAGCTTAAACTGGATCAAAGGCATGGAAGTGGCAATCGATGAAGTCCGTTTATCCGGCAAAGTGGCAGAAGCGGCTATTTGCTATACGGGCGATATATTGGATCCGAGCAGGGATAAGTATACAGTCGACTATTACAAGAAAATGGCAAAAGAATTAGAAGCGGCAGGAGCTCATATCCTGGCCATTAAAGACATGGCTGGACTCTTAAAGCCGGAAGCCGCATACCGCTTAATTTCGGAACTGAAAGACACCATTTCGTTGCCGATCCATCTCCATACGCATGATACGAGCGGAAACGGCATTTACATGTATGCGAAAGCGATTGAAGCTGGAGTGGATATCGTCGATACGGCGCTTGGGACAATGGCCGGCTTGACTTCGCAGCCGAGTGCGAATTCCTTGTATTATGCAATGAAAGGCACTGGGCGGGAAGTGAAAACGGAAATTGAGTCAATCGAAAAATTGTCTCATTATTGGGAAGATGTCCGGAAATACTACAGTGATTTCGAAAGCGGCATGAACAGCCCGCATTCTGAAATCTATGTGCACGAAATGCCAGGCGGCCAGTACAGCAATCTGCAGCAGCAAGCAAAAGCTGTTGGACTGGGCATGCGCTGGGAAGAAGTAAAGTCGATGTATTCCAGAGTCAATCTGTTATTTGGTGACGTCGTGAAAGTAACGCCTTCATCTAAAGTCGTTGGAGACATGGCATTATTCATGGTCCAAAATGATTTGGATGAACAAACGGTCTTATCGCGTGGTGAGACCATCGATTTCCCAGAGTCTGTGATTGAATTCTTTGAAGGGTATATTGGCCAGCCTCACGGCGGGTTCCCCGCAAGAATTGCAGAAAGTCATCTTGAAAGAACGCAAGCCGATTACAGTCCGTCCAGGGGAATTGCTGGAACCTGCAGATTTTGATGAGATCAAAAAAGTTCTTTTCGAAAAACTGGAACGTCCAGTGACGAAGCAGGAAGTATTGGCCTATGCATTGTATCCAAAAGTGATCGAGGAATACTTGGCGACGAACAAGCAATTTGGCAATGTATCCGTCCTTGATACGCTTACTTTCCTTTACGGCATGCGATTGGGCGAAGAAATCGAAGTGGAGATCGAAAAAGGGAAGACCTTGATGATCAAATTGGTTTCAATCGGCGAACCTCAAAAAGATGGCCACCGGACAATTTACTTTGAGTTGAACGGCCAGCCGCGGAAGTGAACATTCAAGATATTTCCGTAGAAACTGACAGCAAAGCCAAACCAAAAGCGGATATGACGAATGAATCCCATTTAGCGGCTACAATGCCAGGGACCGTATTGAAAGTAGTTGCTGAAACTGGAGCGAAAGTAAACCGTGGAGATCATTTGCTGGTTACTGAAGCCATGAAGATGGAGACGACGGTCCAAGCGCCTTATGATGGCACGATCAAAGCCATTCATGTAGTTGCAGGAGACGGCATCTCGACAGGCGATCTGCTAATTGAAATGGAAAGAAAATAAGAAAAAGGCAGTCCGCGCATTTTGCGCGCTGCCTTTTTCTTATTTTTTGAGTCTGCTTCTTGATACCAGCAAAATCATATAGCAAAGCAATCCGAATAATAATGAAATCAATAATGAATGAAGCAAAGCTACCGCTAAATTCAATTTAGTCAAAACAACGAGCATGCCGGTTGTCGCTTGCAACAGAACAATGATGAAAGCGGTGATCCAACCCCAATAGATAACGCGCTGCTGCTTGTAATTCTTAATCGCGTGCCAAGCAATGTAACCGAGCCAAAGGATGATCAACCCTGCTGCAAAGCGATGGCCCATCTGAACCCATTCGTACATATTATTCGGCATAGAGAAATCGCCATTGCGGCACATCGGCCAATCTGCACAGATTAGGCTCGACTCGGTGTGGCGGACCAGCGCGCCCGTATACACAACGATATACGAATACAAAGTCACGCCGATCGTATGGATTTTCAGTTTTTTGCCGATGACTAAACGGTCTGCATCAAATTTCCGGTCGACTTCAAAAATCAGCAAGGTTAGTAAAAGAACCGATGCGAATGATAGAAGGGAGATTCCGAAATGAAGCGCTAAGATAAAATCACCTTGGCCCCATAAAACTTGGGCAGCTCCGATCAATGCTTGAAGAACTAAAAAGAAGACAGCCATCACAGCTAGGAATTTAGTTTCGCGGATATGGCCGTATTTTCTCCAAGCCCATACAGAAAGAATGACAATCAAAATGCCGACTGAACCTGTGACAAGGCGATGAGAAAATTCGATTAGTACTTCAGCTGTGATTTCATCTGGAATCAATTTTCCGTTGCAATCTGGCCAATTGCGGCCGCAGCCCATTCCACTGTCAGTTTTTGTGACGAGTGCACCACCGAGAAGGATTAAGAGCATCCCGATAGTGGCTGCTACTGCAAACCATTTTATATATTTGCCTTGTTGCAATTATGCCACCTACTTTTTTTGGATAAAACTTTTAAACGTCCCTTACATACATACTCGATAATAGCGAAAGTTCCAGGAAAACACAATGGAAAATGGGACACAGAGGAAACTTTCAAGATTTGGACATATTAAGTCATGCTTCACAAACTGTTCAAAAACAATTATTATTCTATCTTAAAATAATTAAGAGACTCATGTATGATAGGAAGAGCGTATTTCTGAGTCGAATTACATGAAAACCATGCTTTTATCAGGAAATTTCAGTTAGATGTAGAAAAAGAACTGGAATTTAGATATAGTTATGGTTAGCGGAATATGCTTACAACTTTGAAAGGAGGGGGTAATATGTCAAACGGCCGGTCTTTGTCTGCGGAAACGCATCAGGCGCCGGAAACGACCACATTCGCCCAGGATTTTCTGGCGCTGATAAAAATCGGAATTGTGAATTCGAATTTGATCACTGTGTTTTACAGGTCTGTGGTTGGCTTTCCAATTTTCCGACAGGCACTTCCTGCAAGAGTTGGACATCCTCGTCTACACCTTGGTCGGATCAGCATTGATCATAGCAGGTTCTGCAGCAATGAATAACTATATCGATACAGATATCGATCCGTTAATGGCCAGTAAAAAGTCGCGTCCAACTGTAACAGGAAGATTTAAGCCGTCCGCTGTACTGGCACTTGCTTTGTCTTTCATCGTTATAGGCGAAATATTTTTATTTTCTGCTTCAGTTTCTGCTGGTATTTTCGGAATTGCGGGTATACTAGCGTATGTCGTCCTCTATTCGATGTGGTCTAAAAGAAGACATGTCAGCAATACTATAGTAGGAAGCATATCTGGAGCGATTCCGCCGCTAATCGGTTGGGCTGCAGTAGAACCAGCGCTTGGAATGGGCGCTTGGGCATTGTTCTTGATCATGTTCGTCTGGCAGCCTCCACATTTTTACGCATTGGCGATGAAGCGCACGGAAGAATACCGTGCTGCCGGAATTCCGATGCTGCCTGTAGTGAAAGGCTTCCACCGCACGAAAAAGTCGATGCTTGCTTGGGTCTTGCTGCTGTTTCCTCTGCCATTCCTGTTAATGGATCTCGGAATAGGCTTCATCATCTTAGCCACACTTTTGAACGTAGGGTGGCTAAAATTAGCCATTAAAGGCTTCAAAGTGGAAGATGATTTGAAATGGGCGAAGACAATGTTCATCTATTCGTTGAATTATATGACCATCTTATTTGTGTCGATGATCATTTTTGCCGTCTTCGTCTAGTTCCAGCATTTCAGTAAAATTTTAACCAAATGAGAGAGAGGGGTATGAAAAGCTATGATTAAAGGGCTTAAGAAATGGCGCCTTTTCGCATTGATGACTGCATTGCTGGTCTTTCTTGCGGGATGTGGACGAGAAGAAATCTCCACATTATTGCCGGCAGGTGAAGTTGCGCAAGATCAATTTAACTTATTGATTTTGTCTACTATAGTTATGGCATTCGTAATTATTGTCGTAACGATTATTTATGTTTTGGCAATCGTTAAATTCCGCCGTTCAAAAATCGGGGAAGATGTAATCCCGGAACAAGTGGAAGGAAGCGCGAAGCTTGAGTTCTTATGGACAGCGATTCCGATTGTCCTAATTTTGATCCTTGCTGTACCAACAGTTTATTCCACTTTCGATTTAGCTGACGTCTCTACAATGGATGTTCAAGCGGAAGATAGTGATTCAATGACCAACTTAACAGTCAACGTTACGGCTAAACTGTACTGGTGGGAATTTGAATATCCTGAACAAGGCATCGTAACTGCTCAAGAATTGGTTGTACCAACTAATGAACGAGTATACTTCAATTTAATTTCTGCTGATGTTAAGCACTCATTCTGGATTCCATCAATTGGTGGTAAGTTGGATGCTAACCCTGAAAACGTAAACACTTTCTACTTAACGTTCGATCAAGAGTCTGCTGAATTGGAAGACGGCGTTTTCTACGGAAAATGTGCTGAGCTTTGCGGACCTTCACATGCATTGATGGATTTCAAAGTGAAATCAATGGATCGTGAAAGCTTCGACCAATGGGTAGCTGCAATGCAAGAAGAAGCAACTCCTGCTGAAGGTGCACTAGCACAAGAAGGGGAACAGATTTTCGGAGCTGACGGAGCTGGCTGTATCGCTTGTCACGCTGTTTCTGGATCTGGAGCGTCTGGCGGCGTTGGACCGAACGTAGCAACATTCGGCGACCGCAACCGTGTAGCGGAGTTACTTAGAACATAACGAAGAAAATATTAAAAAATGGATTGCTGATCCACAAGAATACAAACCAGGCAACTTGATGCCTGATCCTAAATCTTTGAACGATGGAAAAGATTTCACTGAGCAAGAGCTTGATGCGCTTGCTGCTTACTTGATGTCTTTATCCGTTGAAGAGTAGAAGAATCGGAGCTTAAAAAAGGGAGGTTTACATTGTGAGTTCTATTGCTCAGAAAAAGGGCTTCGGTGCTGCCATGTGGGACTACTTGACAACAGTAGACCATAAGAAAATCGCACATCTATATCTTGCTTCCGGAGGAATTTTCTTCCTAATCGGCGGGATAGAAGCGATGTTAATCCGAATCCAGTTAATGAAAGCCGGAAACGATTTCCTTAGTGCTGGAACGTATAACGAAGTATTGACAATGCACGGAACGACCATGATTTTCTTGGCAGCCATGCCAATATTGCTAGCGTTTATGAACGCGATCATGCCTTTGCAGATCGGCGCACGTGACGTAGCATTCCCATTCCTGAACTCTTTAGGATTTTGGCTGTTTTTCTTTGGTGGAGTTTTCCTAAACCTTTCATGGTTTTTAGGCGGCGCACCGGATGCCGGATGGACGAACTACGCATCACTCGCCATTGCATCTGAAGGGCATGGGATTGATTTCTATGCACTTGGATTAACGATTTCCGGTTTCGGTACGTTGATCTCGGGTATCAACTTCTTAGTTACAATCATTAATATGAGAGCGCCAGGGATGACGTACATGAGAATGCCGTTATTCACTTGGACGACTTTCGTAGCTTCTGCGTTAATCTTATTAGCGTTCCCTCCACTTACTGTTGGAGTATTCTTTATGGTATTCGACCGTATGTTCGGAGCTAATTTCTTCGATGTAACAATGGGAGGAAATACGATTATCTGGGAGCATTTGTTCTGGATCTTCGGTCACCCGGAAGTTTACATCTTAATCTTGCCGGCATTCGGTATCTTCTCTGAAATCTTTGCGATTTTCTCTCGCAAGCGTTTGTTCGGATACACTGCATTAGTATTCGCAACAATTCTGATCGGTTTCTACGGATTCATGGTTTGGGCTCACCACATGTTTACTGTAGGTTTAGGGCCAACTGCTAACGCGGTCTTCGCATTAGCAACAATGATCATCGCGGTTCCAACTGGTGTTAAAATCTTCAACTGGCTATTGACCATTTGGGGAGGAAGCATTTCGTTCACCACTCCTATGATGTATGCGATTGGATTTATTCCTTCATTCGTTGCAGGTGGGGTAACAGGTGTTATGCAAGCCATCGCACCACTAGATTACCAGCTTCACGATTCTTACTTTATCGTTGCCCATTTCCACTACGTAATTGTTGGTGGGGTAGTGCTTGCGATTTTAGCTGCTACTCATTTATACTGGCCGAAAATGTTCGGTACAATGCTTAGCGAAAAATTAGGGAAATGGACTTTCTGGTTGTTCTTTATCGGATTCCATTTAACATTCTTTATCCAGCATTTCCTTGGTCTTATGGGAATGCCGCGCCGCGTTTATACGTTCGGCGCAGACCAGGGCTGGGACTTGTTCAACGCAATCAGTTCTGTTGGTGCCGTGTTCATGGCGGCTGGCGTAATTATCCTATTGGTTAACGTTGTTATGACGAGCATTAAAAACGAGCGCGTCGGCAATGATCCATGGGGAGATGGCCGTACACTTGAATGGGCGATTGCATCACCGCCGCCATTCTATAACTTTGCTCAAACTCCTCTAGTTCGCGGTCTTGATACATTCTGGATCGAGAAGATGGAAGGCAATAAAGAAGGAATGGTCTATGCTGAGCCATTAGAAGAAATCCACATGCCGAACGGTTCTTTCGTGCCGGTCGTAATGTCATTTGGTTTGTTTGTCGCTTCATTCGGTGCTCTATACAATATGGACGGAGATAAAGGATGGACGATCCCAGTCATTATCATTGGACTAGCGATCACTTTCGGCTCAATGCTGTTCCGTTCGCTTAAAGATGATTTAGGATTCCATATCTCAAAAGAAGAGTTAATGAGAGACGTTAAAGGGGGTAAATCGGATGGACTTAAATAAAAAATATACCCCTCAATCATGGCCGGATCATCCTGAAACGGCTACTATGGAAGGTAAAAATAAATTCATCGGTTTCTGGCTGCTTCTAGCAGCGGAAACTGTGACTTTCGCTTCTTTATTTGCAACTTATCTTGCATTGAAAGACAAAGGACCAAGCGGAATGGAATTTGCCGCTTCTAATTTATTTGAGCTTCCACTCGTATTTGCGATGACAATGATTCTTTTGACTTCATCGTTAACAAGTGTTTATGCGATGTATCATATGAAAAACCATAATTTCAAAGCGATGCAGGCATGGCTTGGAATTACCGTATTGCTTGGTGCTACTTTCCTTGGATTGGAAATTTATGAGTTCAACCATTATGTCCATTTAGGATTCGGTTATACGCATAGTGCGTTCAGTGCCGCTTTCTATACACTTGTTGGTACTCATGGAGCCCACGTATTGTTCGGTTTATGCTGGTTTATCGCCTTGATGGTCCGCAACTCAAAACGCGGATTGAATATGTATAATGCGCCTAAATTCTATTTAGTTTCACTATACTGGCATTTTATCGACGTAGTTTGGGTATTTATCTTTACAGTAGTATATTTGATGGGAGTGATCGGTTAATATGGCACACGAAACCCATACACACGTGAGATCACAAACTGAATACGAATATATCCGCCGTCAAAGATCAAAAGAAATGCGCGGTCAGCTAACCTCTTTCGCAATCATGATTTTCTTGACATTGATTGCTTTTACAGCGGTAGCTGCTGACTTTTCTCCATACTTGATTACGCCAATCATTCTTTTATTGGCTGCAGTTCAAGTCGTGCTTCAACTTTATGGTTTCATGCATATGAGCAATAAAGGGCATGGCATGGTTGCATTCTTTATGTTCAGCGGAATGTTCGTAGCATTCATCACGATTCTTGCGCTAGTTACAATCGTTTGGTGGTAAGAAAGAGAAAGCCCTCTGTCGACTGACAGAGGGTTTTTTTGGGCTTTGTTTAATCGTGCAGTGTTAATATCTTCTAAAAGAGCAGCGGACGCGACAGGTGCTTTAAAAGCACGAATCGTCCATGAACCCATAAGGACGAAAAGAACTTTCAAGAGGGTTTCCTTTCATGAATTGTCATAGTTCGTTCATTGATATAGTTCACACCACACTATATAATGAGGGTACTTATGATAAAGGAGGTATGCAAGCATGCCGATTAGTATTTTCGGATTTCCTGCGTTATGGAGTCCGTATTACTTAGCAGTTCTCGTTCTTATTACAATTTTGTATTTTATGCTTACGATAAAATGGAAAGACAAATTTAAAGATAGCGAGCCTCTAAAAACGAAAGAAGCGATTCTTTTCGTTTCAGGTATGGTGTTGCTTTATATCATTAAAGGGTCTCCGACCGATCTTCTTGGCCATATCATCTTCTCGATGCACATGGTTCAGATGGCATTTCTATTGCTTTTGGTTCCGCCGCTTCTTATTATGGGGGTTCCTTCGTGGGTATGGAGAAAGTTTATCAACTTCCCAGTAGTTAAACCGCTCTTTCATTTCTTCACAAAGCCGATGCTAGCGTTGATCTTATTCGGCCTGGTATTTTCTTTTTACCACATTCCGCTCGTTTTTGATTTTGTTAAGACGAGTACATCCATCCATGCAGCGGTAAACGGCATCTTGTTTATCTCAGCAATTTTTTATTGGTGGCCGGTTGTGAATAATTTGGAAGGCTCTTACAAGTTCCACGGTTTGAAAAAGCTGGGTTATTTATTTGGTTTGAGTGTCTTGATGACACCAGCTTGTGCGCTGATTATTTTCAGCAGCAGCCCATTCTATGCCACTTATTCAGATGGAGAAGCGTGGCTTCAAGCGATGGCTCTATGTGTACCTGCTGGAACATTGTCGCAGCTGAACTTATCTGGTCCGGAATTATTTACAAACATGTCTACTGTAGAAGACCAACGAACTGGCGGCATAGTCATGAAAGTCTTGCAGGAATTAGTGTTTACTGTTTTCCTATGGTTGGTATTCTATGAATGGTTGAGAAATGAGAATGATAATGCTGATGAAATTACAGCAAAATCAATTCAAGACAGAAAAAATATGGCTTATCACAGGCACAATGCTTAATGAGTTAAAAAGGGGATTAATCTAGATGAATTTGCCGGTATTACCGACCATCAGTACATTTTTTATTGTATTAAGCGCAATTTTGGTAGCGATTGGCTGGTATTTAGTTGTCAACCGCAAAATTGAAGCGCATAAAAAAGTCATGTGGGCAGCAGGAGTATCCGCATTGACATTCTTCATCATATACATGTCCCGCACGATTTTCATCGGCAATACTGCCTTTGGAGGACCTGATGAATACAAATTGATCTATACGATCTTTTTGATTTTCCATATCACTTTGGCAACGACAGGTGGAGTTATGGGGCTGATCACCATTTGGCTTGGCTGGAAAAACCGCTTGGACAAACACCGGAAATTGGGTCCTATCACAAGCATCATTTGGTTTTCTACAGCGATCACAGGAGTAGTCGTATACTTACTGCTTTACGTTATTTATGAAGGCGGACACACGACTTCAGTCTTTAAAGCGATATTAGGCGGATAAAAAAAGAGTCGTCCCGAGAAGTCATGCGGGACGACTTTTTTGCTGTGTATCGATCATGAAAAGGAAGAGGCTTTGGGCTAAGTGAAATACTACTTAGCCCAAAGCCTCTTTTTATACTTTAAAATCAATTTTAATCATTCCAGCTTCACGTGCAGAAGTAAATAGGATGACAATGAGAGGCCCGATGAAGAAACCAAGTACCCCGAAAAGCTGGAGGCCGATATACATGGCAATCAGCGTGGCGAGAGGCGAGAGTCCGATTTGGGTACCCATCACTTTTGGTTCGACGGTTCTGCGGATGATTAGTAGAACCAAAGCCAATATCGCGAGCTGGGTTCCTTGATAAACGTCCCCAATGATGAATTGGTAGATAAACCAAGGCGTCAAAACGATGATAGAGCCGAGAATCGGGATGAAATCGATGATCCAAATCACTAAGGACATCAACAGTGCATATTCTGGCGCGATGAATAATAAAGCAATCAAAGACACGATGAAAATAATGACGGACACTAAAAATTGTGCTTTTAGAAATCCGAAAATGACATTGTTCAAGCGGGAAGCCATAAAGCGTACTTTTTCCGCGGTGGATTCTTTCAGACGCTTGAAAAGCATTTCTCTTAAATTCAGCAGTTCAAGCATGAACAGGAACAGCGCAATCAAAAAGACGATAAAGCTGACTAAAAACGACGGGATGCCTGTCAGCAAGTTGGTGACCGTATCGTAATTGACGATGGTGAGCACCCAGTCCCGGATGCCGTCCAAAAATTGAGCAAGCTCCGTTTCAAATGAGGAAATCACTTCTACAGGCATCTCTTCTGTAGAACGTAAAAAGAATGATTGAATTTCTTCCCACATATCGGATAATGAATTGATGTAATCTGGAACCATTTTTGAAAACTGGATGATCCTGCCGATCAATTGGGTGACTGTCCAGTAAAGAACGGCCGAGACGATAAGAAGAAATAAAACAAAAACCGTCAATACGGCATTTTTTCGTCGCCATTTAAACCGCTTTTGGACAAATCCGACAAACGGTTCCAAAAAAATAGCGGTTAATAGACCGATAATCAAAGGGATTGAAATCGGCAATATGTATATGGATATCAAAATTAACGCTAAGAGCACAAGCGCTATTGTAAGCACTCTTTTATTTAGCCATTTCCGCACGATGAACCTCCTAATAATTGATTAATAACAGTATACCAATAACCAGTTAAAACGAGCGGGGAAAAATAAAAAAAACCGCAGTTCATTGAACTGCGGCCGTTTTATTATGCTTTGATTTTGAACGATTCAACATCAGCTTGAATCGATTTCAGCACTTCTGTGCATGATTTGATCAAGTGTTCGGGGAAGTGTTCATCTTCGCCGTATTCAACGCCGTGCGGGTAGTAGTGTTTGCCTAGAACTGGCTTTAACACATGGACTACTGCGTCTCCAGCATCAATGTCTCCATCAATTGCGTATGCGAATACGCGCAGATAAAAAGTGCCTTCATGAACTTTGAATTTGCGGTCGAAAGTTACGCGTTCGTAATCCCATTGACCTTCTTTAGTTAAACCGTGTTTTCTCATAATGTCATCAAGCAATGTGAAATCTACTTGAATGCCTTCAAGTCCTGTATTCTCAAAATACATAGGATCTCCTCCTCTAAATCAAAACTGACTAAATGCTTCTTTAATAATAGATCATATTCGAACTTGTTGCAATGGCTAGATTGTGTCAGAATACAGACGACTGTTATAATTATGAAACTAGTGGAGTTAAGGAGCTGATCGATTGAAAGACTTATTGAAGATCATGATTTTTCTCTCGATTATTCTAATCGTGTTCTTTTATTTTGATTCACCGACAGAAGAAAATGAGGTTTTGGAAGCACCACCGACAATGGATCCATTGCCAGCGAAAGATATTGTCGAAAAAAACATGGATGTTGAACGCCCGGCAGAAGGGATTTCCACTTATATTGGCCAAGATACAGATGAATGGCTGAACGACTACGGCATGCCAGACCGGATCGAACCTTCCGCTTTCGGCTACGAATGGTGGATTTATAATAGCTCTTTCTCCAACTATATGATGGTAGGTGTAAAGAATAGTAAGACTGTCCAAGTATATACGGCAGGAACCGCTACAAATGCAGCTCCGTATGAAATCGGCCAAACATTGGATGAGCTATACCGCTTTACGATTGTTGAAAATGAAATAACCGTAAAATATGGAACGAATATCTACACCTTCAATTTAGGTGCAGAAGATATAAACAGGCGATTGTTAGTGAGTTTTGATGAAGTCTATGCACAGCTTTATATTGATGTAGAAGACGATAAGCTGGAAGCTGTACGTTTTATGGATGCTGAAACGCTCATCAGGCACCAGCCGTACGATATGATGTTTGTCGGCGATTTGCTGCCGCCAATTACTCCATCATCAGGTTTGCAGCAATCAATTGATGAAGCGAATGCAAAACAGATTGTTGATTTGACAAATGTTTATCGTTTGCACCATCAGCGAAATCCTTTATACGAAAATCCTTCCATCAATCTATTGGCAAGGGAACATAGTGAAAATACAGCGAAAAAAGATTTTTCTTCTCAAGAAATCGAGCTGGAAAATTTAAATGACCGATTAACCGCAGCAAATATTCTATTTAATGAGGCTGGAGAGAACACTGCGACACAATATTTTGATGCAGCTGAAGCCGTCCATGGGTGGATTAATTCATCGGATCACCGGGAAACTTTGCTTTCCGATAAATTCAATCAAATCGGTGTAGGGGTATTTGGAAAATACTACACGCAAAACTTTATTTACCAAGAACCGACGAGTGCAGAAAAACAGTAACAAGCGTTCATCGTGTATTTAACTTCCAATCATGCATTTCTGAATATAGGAAAATGCCCGATTTTCTGCTATGATGATAGCGTAGAGGAGGAGATCACTATGTTTATGACCTATGAATGGGTTGAAATAACTGACTCTGCAGAAGAGTTGAGCGAAATGATATTGCAGTCGGAACAAGCAGAGATTTACCGAGATGCTTATAATTCCGTCTATAACGATAAAGATCTTGCAGCGGAAATCCAAGCTTTTGCAAGATTGAAAGAGCAGTATGAAGAAGTCCAGCGGTTTGGCAAATACCATCCCGAATATCATCGGGTGATGAAGCAAATCCGTGTCGATAAACGCCGGCTGGATCTGAATGAGCAGATAGCGGCTTTGCGGCTTGCAGAAAACGATCTTCAGGACTTGATGGACCAAGTAAGCTTCATCATCGGAAGATCGGTTTCAGAGGCGGTTAAGATCCCATCGAGCAATCCTTTCTTCTCATCCGGGTCTTCTTGCGGAGGAAGCTGCGGGACTGGCGGCGGCTGTTCTTGCTCCGCTTAATCCGCAGCAAGGAAATGGCTATAAATCTATAAAAAAACTGTGCAGCATTTCGCTGCACAGTTTTTTATTGTTTGTTTTGAAGTTCTTCAATTAAAGGAACCGCGATATCTGGGCGGCGGGTAATGATGCCTTTCGCTCCAGCCGCGACCAAAGCCTTTATTTCTTGAGCGTCATCGATTGTCCAATAATGCACCGGAATGTTCAAGTTCATTAAGAATGAAATAAATCGGTGTGAATCGAGCCTGAACATAGAAGAACGTACTGGAATTTGGAACACATCAGCTCTTGGCTGGTAAAGATGGCCAAATTGGCTGTTGAAGGCCGTGTAGGCTTTCCGCACTTCGTTTTCACCAGCGCCGATTGCTACGCGGTTTTGCGCATAAAGATTAAACCGGTCAATTTGTTCGTCAAAGAAACTGGTGACGACAACGCGGTCCTGGACATCCATTGATTCGATTAAGCGCCATAACTTAGAAGGGATCAAACTGCCTTCATATGTTTCTGGCGAGTCTTTGATATCAATATTGACGAGCATATGCGGGAATTTCTTGAACAATTCTTTCAGCAATACTACTTTCTCGCCTTTTCCTCGGTAGGAATGTCTTCCGTCTATATCAATAAAGTGATAGCCTAGATCAAACTCACGCAGCTCTTCTAAAGACATATCCGCGATGCGGCCAGCTCCATCCGTGGTCCGGTCTACGTATTCGTCATGAAAAACCAGGATCTCTTCATCTTTTGTTAATCGGATATCAATTTCAAATCCTTGTACGCCTAATTCCGCAGATTTACTAAATGCGGCCATTGAATTCTCAGGGGCAATTCCACAGCCGCCGCGATGAGCTAATACGATAGGCTGTTGATAATCCAAAGCTTCCTTATGTGGCCGCTTTTGTGGATTAGCTATTGCTTTAGTCCCTGCCCATGCCGCTGCTCCAACCGCTACTGCAGCAAGGCTGATTTTCGTTTTCTTCCCCATCTTATGTAATACCCCCTCAAAAATATAACTATAGATATTATAGCGAACTATCCGATTTAGTGTTAGTTTAATCCGATAGTGTTTTGTTCACTATACCCCAAAAATTCCATTTCATTCGCCCCACAAAAAAAGTTCGGCTACGCTGTCGGGTTTTCCGCGGAAAATGGGAACTGGAGTGCCTGAATTGTTGTGGTTGCGGCATTTTTCTTACCTATGGTATTCTAAACTAAATACATTGAACCTACACACGAGCAAACTCATCTGCGCTTAAGTGAGAGCTGAATAGCCCAGGATTTAAGATCCATAGGCGCCAGGGCTTTAAAGCGTGCGGAATTGATATGCCGTTGAATCGGTAGAAAAGAGGGGAATTTATGCGAGATCGTCAAGGCCTCATTGTCTACGTACATCATTTGAAGCAAGCTAAATCATTGCGCAAATTCGGACATGTTCACTTTATCTCGAGAAAGCTGAAATATGTCGTACTTTATATGGACCAAGAAGCAATTGAAAACACGAAAGCGAAATTATCGAAGCTTCCTTATGTCAAACAAGTGCTTGAATCCTACCGGCCATTCATTAAAACCGAGTATGAAAATGCAAAACCGGACAAAGCGAAAGAATACGACTATAAGATCGGCCTCTGATTATTGCATTGGCGGAATGTAGTGATTTAACCGCAAGATGGCAATCAAGTGGCTGAAGTACATGGTTTTTTCCACATAGACAGAAGAATGCTTAACTTCCATTTTTATTGGCGTGTGTCCTTGTTCGGTTACAGCCTGCTCGAAAATAGCCAAGCGCTTGGAGTCCTCCGGAATCCCTTCGCGGCAGAGGTAGATTGGCATGAAATTGCCTTCTTCTGCAGGTTTAAAAGCAGCTGCAATTGATAGAACAGCTTTTCCGTCCTTATCCTTGGACATAAATACGAATCCATGAAGAAAACGGTGTGAATTTGTGGCGATCAGTTCCCGGAGCTCGTATATATCTCCGTAACCTTCTCCAAGTTCGATAAAACGTTGGATCATGATAGCACGTCCTTTCCAAAATCCATTTTACCATTACCAAACAACTTATCCAGAAGAAATTTAGCAAATAAGAGGCGATAGTATGCGTGTTGTAGCAGGAACAGCAAAAGGGCTGCCATTAAAGGCGGTGCCCGGGACTTCCACAAGGCCCACTACAGATAAAGTGAAAGAATCCATCTTCAATATGATCGGCCCATTTTTTGATGGGGGCACCGCTGTCGATTTATTTGCAGGAAGCGGCGGGCTTGGCATTGAAGCATTAAGCCGTGGGATTGATCGGGTTATTTTTACGGATAAAGACCGGAAATCGATTGAGACAATCCGAGCGAATCTTGAAAAGACAAAGTTGCAAGAGCAGGCGGAAGTCTATAAAGTGGAAGCGGAACGAGCCATCAAAGCAATGAAAAAAAACGGTGTCCAAGCAAGATTAATGTTTTTGGATCCACCGTATCATTTGGAAAAATCCTATGAATTAATGGATAAAGCTGCAGAAATCGGCATCATGACAGAAGATTCGATTGTGGTCTGCGAACACGCAAAAGAAGTGGAGCTCGAAGCAGAGACAAAGTATTTTGAGCGGTTCAAGCATGAGCCATACGGCAGCACCGTCATTTCAATTTACCGTTTTAAAGGGGAAGAGGGAGAAGAGATTGAGTAAAATTGCAGTTGTGCCAGGAAGTTTCGATCCGATTACAATGGGGCATTTAGACATTATCAAACGAGCTTCTACTATCTTTGATGAAGTCAAAGTAGTGGTCATGAACAATTCATCGAAGAACCCGCTTTTCAATGTCGATGAACGAATGGACTTGATTGCGGAAGTCACCCGTTCGATTCCCAATGTTCAAGTCGACTCATTTGCGGGTCTGTTGATCGATTATTCCATTGAAGTAAAAGCGAATGCTATCGTCCGAGGGCTGCGTGCCGTCTCGGATTTCGAATACGAGATGCAAATTACTTCCATGAACCGGTTCTTAAATGAAAACATTGAGACTTTGTTTATGATTTCGAACAATCAGTATTCATTCTTAAGTTCGAGCATTGTCAAAGAAGTAGCGAAATACGGCGGCAATATCAGCGGATTAGTGCCAGCAGCAGTAGAAGATGCATTAAAGCAGAAATTCATTTAAGTCACGTTTTGCGTGGCTTTTTGTAATTGAGCTGCTAAAAAGAAAGGAGCAGCGTATGAAGAACAAAAAACTGATTATCGCGGTACTTGTAGCCGCATTGGCTATTTTCGTTTCGACGTACCGCTTAGACCTTTATATTACCCGACCAGGCGGCGCTTACGAATTGAGCCCTCTAGTGAAAGTTGAAGGGGGAGATGAAGACGACGAAGGGACATTGAGCCTTATGACGGTTTCGATGTTGAATGCGACGCCTTCCCTTTATCTATATGCAAAAGTGAAAGACGGCTATAAGATTTTAAAGCCGGAACAAGTCCGAAGTCCGCATGAAAGCGATGAGGAATACAACGTCCGCCAACTAAAGCTGATGTCGGATTCCCAGATCAACGCTTTGCAGGTGGCTTTTGAACAAGCAGAATTACCTTATGAAGTGACCAATAACGGAGTGTTCGTTTTGAATGTGCTAGAAGGCGGAGCAGCAGATGGAACGCTGCAGGCAGGGGATCAGGTGCTGTCATTGGATGGCAATGAATTTTCTGCCCAACAGGAATTCGTCGATTACATTTCGAGCAAAAAAGAAGGGGAATCTGTAGAAGTTGCCTATGAACGCGACGACCGGGAAATCACCAATGAAATCGAACTGGCTCCATTGCCAAGTGAAAAGGAACGCATCGGACTCGGAATATCATTTGTAGAAAATAAAGATATTATGACAACTCCGAAAGTGGAGATTGATTCCGATTCGATTGGCGGCCCTTCTGCCGGCTTGATGTTCACACTGGAAATCATCAATCAGCTGCTGGATGAAGACATTACAAAAGGCTATAATGTAGCAGGCACTGGCACAATGGCCAGTGATGGCAGTGTAGGAAGAATTGGCGGCATCGACCAGAAAATCATCGCTGCCGACAATGAAGGAATCGAAATTTTCTTTGCTCCAGATGATGAAGCCGAAGGCGTGGATGAAACCAATTACGACATTGCGGTGGAAACAGCTGAAAAAATCAATTCGGAAATGGAAATTGTTCCGGTTAAAAATGTCACAGATGCCCTTGATTATTTAGCGGATTTAGAAGCCAAATAATAAGGCGGCGTGGAATATTCTTTTTGAAGATCGGCGATGCCCATACCAGATAAATACATGTAGCTTGCATGAATATCGATTCCTCCCATACGGTCGCTAAGGTCAGCGGCGCGGCTGATAAGGGGGAGTTCGATATTCTTTTTTCGTACATTGAGGTATTGCCGGCCGGCTTCTGTCATGCCCAGCAAACGTAGATAGGAAGGCTTTTCAAAAGAACGCAATTGTTCCCACGTGAAGCCGGTATAAATATGGGTGAGCATGCGCTGGACACGGGTTCTTGTAAAACGTTTGGATTTGATCCGCCCAATGAATCCTTCGAAACCGGGTTCATTCTTTGCCGCTTCATAGATGAGATTTTCGATTCCTTCCGTCACTTCGGCAAATCGTTTTAGATTTTCCGGCCGCTCCCGCAAGATAATGGTGCGAAGCACTGGGTAAAATAATTCCCAGCTGCCAAACACGCCATGATGGCTGTGAAACGAAACAAGGGAATCGATAGAAGCGGCAGGCATAAACCGTGAAAGCTCTTCAAGCGACCCTTCTTCAAAAAATGCTTTGCGGATGCCTGTTGCGCTGGCAATTGTTAAATCTTTATTGACCGGATCGTGGTAATTGGCAGCAATCCGCTGTATGGTCAAAGGCTGGATAGCCAATCGGGAATTTTTCGCCGCTTCTATGTAATGGTAGCCAAGGATGTTATTGGGTTGGGATAAATCTGCAAAACCCGTATCCGAGTCCGTAAGCGCTTTGTAAGCGTTGTTTAAGGCTTTTGGGTAGCTGATGCCGGTTTGGATAGCTTCGTGGATCAAACGGTCGTATTCAGCGCGGTGAGCGGATAATAAGGCATAGGAATTTAAAAATGGCTCGATGGTGCCTTGCTCGCTGCCAAAACAGAAAGATTCGCTGCCGATGGCTTCTAAAAGATGGATGGCGCCTTTTGCAAAATCGGAAGCCTGTCCTGTAGCGTAGACGTAAGGAAGTTCGATAACAAGGTCGATGCCGTTCTGAAGCGCCATTTCGCAACGCGTCCATTTATCGACAAAAGCCGGTTCGCCGCGTTGAAGAAATTGCCCACTCATGACAGCGATGACGACATCCGCCCCGGATTTTTTTCTTGCTTGCTCGGCATGGTAAAGATGTCCGTTATGAAATGGATTGTATTCAACAATAATACCTGTAGCTTTCATTTGGCTCTCCCCTTTGGTAAACTTAATCTACAGTATACCGATGTTTTGAAACCCCTGACAAGATTTTATCTTGACATCTTTTTCTGTGCATTATATAATCAACTTTGTTGTCTTAGAGGTGATACTTATGAAAATGGCGATTCAACAGCTTCAAAAGTTTCGCAAAGACGGAATGCCAATTGACGAAACGATCCGTTTAGATGCAGTGAAAGATCGCAATAGTGATATTCGTGATGTTTCCCCTATGCATGTCACCGGACATTGTACAGTTGGTTCGCAACAAATAACGTGCCAGCTCCATCTCGAAGGCAAGTTGATCTTGCCTTGTGCACGAACTTGGGAAGACGTTGAATTCCCGATTGACGTAGAATCGGTTGAAATTTTTTCTTGGTCTGAAAAAGACCGGGAAAGCAGGGAAGATAATGTTCATTTTGTAGACGCTGAAACAATTGATCTTCAGCCGATACTGGAAGAGCTTATTTTGCTTGAGATACCGATACAAGTCTTTAAGGAAGACGCCGACGAAGCCGTTATAACTGGCGGCAACGATTGGTCGTATTCAACGGATGAGCAAGCGGAAGCCGAGAAAGCAGAAGCACCACCAAAACCGGATCCAAGACTTGCTGATTTAGCAAAGTATTTTGATCAGTCAGATGAATAGAATCATTGTAAGGAGGTGTCACCAATGGCTGTACCGTTCAGAAGAACGTCCAAAACCGTTAAAAGAAAACGCCGTACTCATTTCAAATTGTCAGTGCCGGGCATGGTAACTTGCCCTAGCTGTGGCGAATCGAAATTGGCTCACCACGTCTGCAAAGCATGTGGATCATACAAAGGGAAAGAAGTTGTAGCAAGCAAATAAACCAGTATTTGCTGCTAAAAGGCTATTGAGAGGCCATGGCTCTCGATAGCCTTTTTCTCTATCTAAATTTAAGCAAGGAGTGGTTTGATGTCTTATAAAATAGATTTGTCCGATGGCATATTGACTTTTACAATCGATCGTCCCCATATCCGAAACGCAATCAACGATGAAGTGATCCAAGGCCTTGAAGAATTAGTAGCACAAGTACATAGCGATAATCCGCAATTTGTCGTCATCACCGGTTCGGGGGAACAAGCTTTTTGTTCTGGAGGCGATTTGTCGGTTTATCAGAATTTACGAAAACGGAATGAAGCTTATCCGATGTTAAAAAAAATGGGCGATGTCCTCTACCAAGTGAAAACGTTGCCGGTTCCGGTGATTGCGCTAGTCAATGGAATGGCAGTCGGTGGAGGCTGTGAAATCGCGACTACCTGCGATTACCGATTAGTCCGCAGCCATGCGAAATGCGGCTTTATCCAAGGAACGCTCGCCATTACAAGCGGCTGGGGCGGGGGCACGTACGCAATGGAAACCTTGCCGCATGCCGAAGCGCTTAAAATGCTGAGTGAAGCGAAAGTCTATACAGCCAATGACTTGCTTGAGAACGGTTGGGCCACGAAAGTAGTGGATTCGGATGCCGACGTGGACGAATTTTTCCATTCCATGAAAAAAATACTTCCGGAAGTCCATCGGGCTTACAAAGAAATTGCCATTCGCAAATGGCAAAGTTCAAACTTGAAAGACCGGGTAAATGAAGAAATCCGAATTTGTGCAGAACTGTGGGAAGCGGATGCCCATCACGAGGCGGTTGAAAGATTCCTCAATAAGAAGAAATAAAGAAATGAAACAGCTTTTTTTAAGGCTGTTTTTTTATTTTATTGCCATTTAATAGAAGTTCTAGAAATACAAGATAAAATGAATACATTTGACTAGAGTAGCCACCAGGACCTTCGAATATAATAAATAAGCACGAAATAGAGAAAGGGAGTTAGATGTGTTTAAGATTATTGCAAAAGGGTTCATGGTCTTCTTACTATTAGGCTTTATTTTACCGTCACATTCATTGGCAGCAACACCGTCTTTTAAAGACGTATCCAGTTTCAAATCGGAAATCGAGTATTTGACCGGCAAAGAAATCATCTTTGGTTTCCAAGATGGGACATTCCGTCCAAACGAGCCGATACTGCGTATCCAAGCAGTACAAATGTTAATGAGAGAAATTCAACCAGAGATGGAAGCTATTCCAAACCCTGGATTCAAAGATATAAAACCTGGAGAAAGAGGATATGAAGATGTAGCGAAAGCAGTTGCGCTCGGCATCATTTCCGGAAAGGGCAACCAGACTTTTGATCCTCGAGGAAAATTGACGCGAGCTGAGATGGCTATCATTCTTTCAAGATCATATGAACTTGGCGGCATCTATCCGAAAGGATTCAAAGACGTATCCCAGTCCTCTAAAGCATATTGGCATATTTCGGCAATGGCAGCGAATAATATCACTGTGGGCTATCCAGACGGTACGTTCCGTCCGTCCCAGACAATTGACCGTGCCCAATTTGCAGCGTTCATGACACGCGTAATTGAGCCTTCATTCCAACCGGATAATCCATCTGTTGCGGACACGCTATTAGAAGCGCTGGTGGAAATTACCGTTCTTGATTATGTCGCAGATCCTGTAGAACCGATCCTCTATTTGCTCGACGGGAATACAAATGAAGTGGTTTCGTTCAATTACGATACGTATGAAATGGATTCTGTAAAATTATCGCTTCCGATTGAACGTTTAGCGATGGCAGGCGGCAAACTGTATTTGACGCAGTCGAAAGGCAAGCACAGCCCGTATTGGTTTGAAAAAGAGCAGCAAGGTGCTTATGCTATAGTCGATGCAGATTCTATGGTTTTAGAAAAAACGATCAATATTGATATTGATCCGTATGATATTGAAGCCGATAGCAACGGATTCGTTTACATTACACCTGGGTCTGGCCAATTTGCACCGATGGTCGGGTATAATGGAGCGACAGGTGAAGTCATCAGTTCACAACAGATTCGGGCTGCTTCTTTTATGGATATGCATCCGGCTGAAAACAAAATTTATACCATTACAACTGACACTTCCCCTCGGAATATTTCGGCATTCGCTATTGCGGATGGGGAGATAAAAGGTGAGGTCTATTCTCCTTACCATGGCACATATCCGATGGAAAAAGATATCCTCCTTTCACCGGATGGAAAATTCATTTTCAACAGTACGGGACATGTATTCCGTTCTTCTGCAACCGACAGTGCAGATATGGTATACCATGGGAAATTGGACCGCCCTTACAATTCGATTGCATTTGATATGGAATTTGGAGAGGTCTATACGTCCAATAAGAAAAATTACATCCAGGCCTACGACTATAAAACTTTAAAATCACTTGGCCAGCTTGAATCGTATGGTGCCATTGACCATCTGATTTACAATGAGCAGGAAAAAGTGCTGGTGATTTTATCTAAAGTGAAATTGGGAGATTCGACAGTAAACTTTACAGGCCTTGAAAAAGTTTATTTTGAAGCTGAAGAATAATAATTTTTATTGTTAATACGGCGCCTTTGAAGACATACTGGAATATCAGTCTGCCTTCAGAGGTGCTTTTTAATTTCCGGCAAACTTACGGCAAAAGCCTAAAATGATAATTTTTATAAGAATAGTTGAAATCGCTTACAAATTTCGTATATGCTAGAGAAGGGAGAAAAACACAGGGGGTATTTCTTATATGAATAAAATCCTGATTGCCAACCGCGGTGAAATTGCACGCCGAATTATACGTACGTGCAACAAGCTGGGGATTGAAACAGTTGCCATCCACTCTGAGGCTGATGGGGATCTGCCTTATGTAAGTGAAGCAACTGAACATGTATTGATTGGGCCGAATCCAGTTGTCCAATCTTATTTACAAGGGGACAAAATTATTGAAGCAGCGAAAGCGCACGGCGCATCGGCTATCCATCCCGGATATGGACTGTTGTCTGAAAATGCGGAGTTCGCGCGCAAAGTTGAAAAAGCAGGATTGACATTCATCGGTCCAGCAGCTGATATAATCGAAAAAATGGGCGATAAGATCGAATCGCGCAGAACGATGATTGAGGCAGATGTTCCGGTTGTACCAGGAACTGAAAACGGTGTGGCTACTTTGGAAGAAGCGATAAAAGAAGCGGCAGCAATCGGCTATCCAATTATGTTAAAGGCAAGTGCCGGAGGCGGGGGCATCGGAATGGTGCGCTGTGATAGTGAGCAAGCGCTCAGTCAACAGTTCCTGTCGGTGAAAAATCGTGCTAAAGCTTACTTCGGCGATGATATCGTTTTCTTAGAGAAATTCTTGCCGAATGCTCGCCACATCGAAGTTCAAATTTTTGGGGATCAGCACGGCAATATCGTCCATCTATTCGAGCGGAATTGTTCCGTTCAGCGCCGCAACCAGAAAGTGATTGAAGAATCGCCTTCGCCGAACTTGCCGCAGGACGTAAGGCAAAAGCTTTGCGAAGCAGCTGTACAGGCAGCAAAAGCGGTTGCCTATACCAATGCAGGCACAGTGGAATTTATTGTTGATGAAAATAACGAGTTCTACTTTTTGGAAATGAACACTCGTCTCCAAGTAGAGCATCCGGTAACGGAACAAGTAACAGGGCTCGATTTGGTTGAATGGCAGTTGAAAGTATCCAACGGAGAAGTTTTGCCTGCGCAAAATGAAATCGAATCGACTGGCCATGCCATCGAATACCGAATTTATGCAGAAGATCCGAAAACCTTTTTCCCTTCACCAGGAACACTTGAGAAAATCATTTGGGGGCAGGATGCCCGTATTGAATCCGGTTATGAACAAGGCAATGCAGTAACGCCATTCTATGATCCGATGATTTCAAAAATCATTGTAACAGGAGAAGACCGGATTGATGCGCTTCGCAAATCACAGAATTTTTTCAATCATGCTACAATAACGGGAGTAAAAACCAACATCCCGCTATTCCATGAATTTATCGAATCCCAGGAATTCGTTTCGGGAGAATATGCAACATCGACATTGTCGAATTGGATGGAAAAATCAAAGGAGGAATCAGGATTATGAAAGAAGTAAAAGCATCAATGGCAGGTACAGTATTGAATATTTTGGTGGCAGAAGGAGAAACGGTCTCTGCTGGCCAAGCAATTTTAACTTTGGAATCCATGAAAATGGAGATTCCTGTTGAAGCGGAAGCAGGCGGCAAAGTGGAAAAAATCCACGTTGAAATCGGCGGCTTTGTCAACGAAGAAGATACGTTAATCACATTCGGCGAATAACAACGGATTTCCGTGCAAAGGGGATGCAGAAATGACGAAAACCACCGAAACAACGGGGTATAACGAACGTTTAGAACAGAAGTTGGCTACAATTTTTGCTGGGGGGCAGCAGAAATATCATGAAAAAATGAAGGAAAGCAATAAATTATTTGTACGTGATCGGCTGAAACTATTATTTGACGATGAAAACTATGCTGAAGACGGACGCTTTGCAAATGTGGAAGCGGGAGACCTCCCGGCCGATGGCGTAGTGACGGCAATCGGTAAAGTGAACGGCGAAACAGTCTGTGTCATGGCCAATGACTCGACTGTTAAAGCCGGTTCATGGGGCTTCAGAACCGTGGAGAAAATCATCCGCATCCAAGAAACCGCAGAGAAGATGCAAGTGCCGATGCTGTATTTAGTCGATTCGGCAGGCGCTCGCATTACCGACCAACTCGCGATGTTCCCGAACCGCAGAGGTGCAGGGCGGATCTTCCATAACCAGGTGAGAATGTCCGGAATGGTTCCGCAAATTTGCCTATTGTTTGGTCCGTCTGCAGCAGGCGGCGCTTACATACCCGCGTTTTGTGACATTGTCATCATGGTGGAAGGCAATGCTTCCATGTACTTAGGATCGCCGCGTATGGCTGAAAAAGTAATTGGTGAAAAAGTGACGCTCGAAGAAATGGGTGGAGCCGCATGCATTGCACCGTCAGTGGAGTCGGCGACGTATTGGTTTCGACGGAAGAAGAAGCGATTTCAGAAGCTCGCCGCTACCTGCAATTCTTCCCGGCGAATTTCGCTTTGAAGCCGGAAAGAATTGAATCGAAAGCCCAAAAGGCTGGCCGTTCACTCGAAGCGATTATTCCGGAAAATCAGAATGCACCTTTTGATATGTATGAATTGATTGATCAATTAGTGGATGAAGGCAGTTTCTTCGATATCAAAAAGCTATTTGCAGGTGAACTGATCACCGGGCTTGCCCGCATTGATGGACAAGCAGTCGGAATTTTAGCGAACCAGCCGAAAGTTAAAGGCGGGGTCTTATTCGGCGATTCAGCGGATAAGGGCGCGAAATTCATCAATCTTTGCGACGCATTCTCCATTCCGTTATTGTTCCTTGCGGATGTTCCAGGATTTATGATCGGGACGAAAGTTGAGCGGGCTGGCATTATCCGCCACGGCGCCAAATTTATCGCAGCGATGAGTTCAGCGACGGTGCCTAAAATTTCTGTCATTGTCCGCAAAGCCTACGGTGCTGGACTTTATGCGATGGCTGGTCCTGCTTTTGAGCCGGATGTCTGCATTGCGCTCCCGACTGCCCAAATTGCAGTAATGGGACCGGAAGCAGCAGTTAATGCCGTTTACTCAAACAAAATCGAAGCGATCGAAGATCCGAAAGAACGTTTGAAATTTGTTCAAGAGAAGCATCAGGAATATAAAGAAGAAATCGATATTTATAAACTGGCTTCAGAAATGATCATCGATGAAATTATCGCGCCAAGCCAATTGCGCGAAGTTCTATCGCAGCGCCTTTCTTTCTATGAAACAAAAGATTTGCCGTTGCCATATCGAAAACATGCGATCAATCCTGTATAATAAGAACTAACCTGAAGTCTGCCTTTATAAGGCAGGCTTCTTTTTTGAGAGTATAATCGGTTTGGATAGGGGAGGGAACCAGATGAAATTTGCAGTGGTCGGAGCTGGAGCGATCGGCATGCTGATCGCTTGTCTGTTAAAAGATGCGGGAGAAGATGTTCAGTTGATGCCAAAGACTGAAAAGCAAGCGAAGGAAATCGAAGAAATAGGGATATTAAAAGACCATAAACTATACCAGATACCTGCCATTACAAAGTTTCAACTGATTTCACCGGACACCTATATTATAGTGGCAGTGAAATATGATGCACTTCAAGGCCTTTTGCCTGAACTCAGCCGTGAATGTCCGGACAACCCGCTTATTTTCCTTCAAAATGGCATGCTGCACCTTGAATTGATCGAAGAGCTGCCGCAGCAGCAAATCGCATTAGGCAGCGTTGAACACGGAGCGCTTAAAGTGAGTGCGACAGAAATAAGGCACACAGGTCTCGGAACGATAAAATTTGCGCTAGCGAGAGGAGAAGCTTCCATTTTCAAACCGTTGGCTGACATCCAGGGATTTACGAGCGGATGGGTGGAGGATGCTGATCAGCTTTTATTCCGCAAAGTGCTACTCAATTGCTTGATCAATCCTTTAACTGCTTTAATGGAAATCCAAAATGGCGAGTTGTTGACGAATTACCATGCCTATGAATTATTGAGAAATCTTTACACGGAATTATATCTCGCATTTCCTGAAATCGAGAAGCTCCTTCCTTTCGAGGAAGTCACGGCTTTATGCGCTTCAACATCAACGAACACATCTTCCATGCTGGCTGATAAATTAGCCAAAAGGAAAATGGAGCTCGATACGATCTTGCTGTATACGCTGCGGCGTTCAAAAGTTGACCTGCCGTTATTGAAGACTTTATATAATCTATTAAAAGCGACTGAGGTATAAGCGATGGATATTCTATATACGATTGGGGCAATCTTCATCTTTGCGCCATTTCTTGCCTTTCTTTTAGTTGTGCTGATTGCACGCAAAAAAATGAAATACCAATCAATCGGCCTTGCTGCTGATTTGACTACGTTTCTGCTGTTCCTTTCAGTGCCCGTTTCGATCAAAGCGATCTGGCATATTGAAATATCAGCACTCATTTATTTGATAGCGATATTGATTGCGATCGTCTTGCTTGTCATTGAATGGCGGCAGACAAAAGAAATAGAAATAATGAGATACATCCGCCAAACGTGGCGCATGTATTTCGTGCTCCTTGCCCTTGCCTATGCTTTGGTCTGGGCAATTGGAATTGTTCTTTCCCTTTTGCATTTTTTAGGGATATGAAGCTGATTTTTTTTATTTCTCACTGCCTTTTGATATAGTAAGTTTGAATGTATAGGGAAAAGGGGACTTTTTTTCATGAGGCTAGAAGAACAATATGCCGCACCGGCAAATAAATTAATGAATGATTACATAAATGGCGAGAACGGAATTTATAACTATTTTTCCTATGAACCGGCCTTAGAAAAGTTCGCTGAAAGAATGGAAGTTCTTAAGCAGCATCCGGTAGACCGGCAGCGGCTCAGTTCAATTTTAAGGAATTATATGGGCCGCCAGGGCATCTCTGACAAAGCATTGGAGCATTTGCAGGCGTTTGAAGACGGTGCGCCAGTCGTTGTGACCGGCCAGCAAGCCGGCCTTTTGACAGGTCCGCTTTATACGGTGCATAAAGCGATTTCTGTTATCGTCTTGGCGAAAGAAGCAAGCGACCGGTTAAACCGAAAAGTGGTCCCAGTATTCTGGATTGCCGGAGAAGACCATGATTTAGCTGAAATCAGCCATCTGTACCGGGAAGTTAGCGGACGGGTGGATAAATTGAACTTTCCACACGTGGAGTACGGAAAAAGTTCCGCTTCTGCTGCGAAATTAAACAAAAAGAAAATCACGGAGTTTTTGGAAGAGTATTTCCGGAGCTTGCCGGAGACGGCCCATTCCAAAGAATTGCATCAAACGGCTTTCCGCTTTTTAGAAGCATCGGATTCGTTCACGGATTTCTTTGCTGCCTTTATCAATTATTTTTTCCAGGAAGAAGGCTTGGTATTCATCGATGCAGCGTTTCCGGAATTGCGCCAATATGAATCTTCTTATTTCCTGGAAATGATCGAAAAGTCGACAGCCATTGCAGAAGCGGTTTATCGGACAGAGCAATCTTTGGTTAAACAAGGCTATTCGGCTGCAATTGAAGCGGAGGCTGATGCGGCAAATCTATTTATCACCGTCCAAGGCGAACGCATTCTGCTGCAAAGAAGCGAAGGCCAGTTTATCGGTAACGGCGGAGCCGTTTCCTTTTCGGCAGAAGAGCTCAAAGAAATTGCTGCAAAAAATCCAGAACGGTTAAGCAATAATGTGGTGACGAGACCGTTAATGCAAGAAATGGTGTTCCCGGTACTGGCTTTTGTAGGGGGGCCTGGTGAAATTTCCTATTGGGCTGCTTTAAAAGAGGCATTTAAGCTAATGGGCATGGAAATGCCGGTCATTTTACCGCGCCTTGGCATGACGCTTGTGAACCGCCAAGTGCAGAGTTTAATGGAGAAATACGGACTGGGTTTCAATGGAATCGTCAATGACAAAAAAGTGGCCCAGCTAAAGAGCGAGTTGATGGATTCGGTTCGCGAAAAAGATGCCGAAGCGATTATTGAAGAATTGAAGATGAATCTTCAAGCAGAATATGAAGCTATTCAAGAAAAGTTTTCTACAGTTAGCAAAGGCTTGACTCCGATTGTCGAAAAGAACCTTAAAATCCATTTAAAGCAATTGGATTTTTTGAAAAACAAATTGGAAGATGAAGTATTGCTTCAAAACAGCACGCAATTTAATCATTTTGAAATGATAGAGAATGAGTTAATTCCAAATAATAGTCTGCAAGAGCGAGTATATAGTCCTTTTCCTTATATGAATGAATATGGGAAGACGCTTGTGCAGGACATGATGAAGCTGAATTTCAAATATGACAAAAATCACAAAATCATCTATATGTAAGTCCAAAAAGTCTGCCTCGGCAGACTTTTTTTGTCTCAAGAAGTAGAACTGAGATTTATTTTCGTAACATACATGAAATATTTCAAAAACAAGTGGTGAGAAGTGGGGGATTGTGGTACATTAAAATCAATAAGTGGGGTGACGGGCATGTTCATGGGAGAATATCAACATAGCGTTGATGCAAAGGGACGTTTAATCGTGCCTGCAAAATTTCGCGAGCAGCTTGGCGAAAGTTTTGTGATTACCCGTGGCCTGGATCAATGCTTATTTGGTTACACAATGGATGAATGGCAAAAGATCGAAGAAAAGCTGAAAGAGCTTCCGGTCACTAAAAAAGACGCACGTGCTTTTACACGATTCTTTTTCTCGGGTGCATCTGAAGTCGAACTCGATAAACAAGGGCGCGTCAATATTCCTTCAACATTGCTAACATACGCAAAACTGGACAAAGAATGCATAATCCTCGGAGTATCGAACCGCTTTGAAATATGGGCGAAAGATGCATGGGAAGAATACTTTACAGCATCAGAAGATTCATTTAATGATATTGCAGAGAATTTAGCGGACTTTGATTTCTGAAAAATTGAACGGGGGGAATGGATTGTTCAACCACACCACGGTTTTACTCCAAGAGACTGTCGATGGACTGAACATTCGTCCTGATGGCATCTATGTGGACTGCACGCTAGGCGGGGCAGGGCACAGTGAATATTTAGTACAGCAATTATCAGATGAAGGACATTTGTTTTGTTTTGACCAAGACGCGACAGCGATTGAGCATGCAAAAGAAAAATTGGCAGATTATCTGCACCGAATCACCTTCATCCATGCGAATTTTAAATTGATAAAAGAAGAACTTGAAATGCGCGGAATCGGCAAAGTCGATGGCATTCTTTATGACTTAGGGGTCTCATCCCCCCAACTGGATACGCCTGAAAGGGGATTCAGTTACCATAATGACGCGCCGCTCGATATGCGAATGGACCAATCAGCTCCATTAAGCGCCTACCATGTAGTAAATGAATGGCCGTTTGAAGACTTGGTCCGCATCTTCTACCGATACGGGGAAGAGAAATTCTCCAAGCAAATTGCCCGTAAGATTGAAGCGGCCAGAGAAATTGAACCGATAGAAACGACAGGTCAGCTAGTGGAATGCATCAAAGACGGCATCCCGGCATTTGCGAGGCGAAAAGGCGGCCATCCGGCAAAACGCGTATTCCAAGCAATCCGCATTGCCGTAAATGATGAATTGGGCGCAGCTGAAATATCCTTACAGCATGCGTTAGAGTTGTTAGCAGTGGGCGGCCGGATTAGTGTAATCACTTTCCATTCATTAGAAGACCGTTTATGCAAGACGATTTTCAAAGAAGCTTCCTCTCTTCCAGAACTGCCGCCGAATTTACCGGTCATTCCGGAAGGCATGGAACCGATGCTGAAGCTGATTACGCGAAAGCCGATCTTGCCTTCAGAAGAAGAATTAGAGCAAAATAACCGTTCGCGATCAGCGAAATTGCGGATAGCAGAAAAAATCAGAGAATAAGGGCGTGTTCAAATGGCGTTGAATGCAAGAAAAGAAGCATACATACAACAGCCGGCCGTTCCTCAAAACCCGAGTCGGCAGCCGGTCAAGAAAAAAGTTTAATCACAAAAGGTGAGAAAGTCCTTTATTTGTCTTTCTTGGCGGCTTTTGTCTTTTGTGCATTGATGATTTTGCAAAATCAATCGGAAATTCAGGCATCTACTCAAGAAATTCAAACAATTGAACAATCAATCGATGAAAAAGTGAAACAAAATACAGATTTGTCTGTGCAAGTCAGTGAACTTTCTACATATGAGCGCATTTGGTCAAAAGCAAAAGAATCTGGCCTTAAATTAAATGAGCAAAATGTAAAGGTAGTGCCTGGACAATGAAAAAAAAGTTTCGATTTCAATGGGGAGCCTTTCTGCTGTTTTTGACTTTTGCAGGGCTCTTTTTCATTTTGGCGCTGAGAATTGTCACTATTCAGGCAACAGGATCTGTTGAAGGCCAGGAATTGGCAGCGAAAGCGGCAGCCAAATACAGCCAGGAAGAAGTACTTTCCGCAGAACGCGGAAAATACTTGACCGCAATGGAGAAGTTATAGCGGAAGATACATTGTCATACAAATTAGTGGCAGTGATCGAAGAATCCGCAACACAAAATCCCAAAGACCCGAATCATGTGGTCGACCCTGAAATGACAGCACAGGTTCTCTCGGAACATCTGGATATGGAAGAAAATGAGATACTGAAAATTTTAGAGACTGGGATTGAAAAAGATCGGTATCAGGTTGAATTCGGTTCTGCCGGACGGGAAATCAGCCATACAAAAATGCTTGAAATGAAAGAAGAAGACCTCCCGGGAATCTTATTCGTAAGAGACTTGAAACGGCTTTATCCAAATGGCAGTTTCGCCTCCCATTTAATCGGTTTTGCTTTAAAGGAAGAATTGGAAGATGGGCAAATCGTAACAAAAGGGAAAATGGGGCTTGAAGCCATCCATGATGAGGTGTTAACTGGAAAGAACGGCAAAATGGAATTTGATACGGATAAATGGGGATATTTGTTGCCGAATAGCGACTCGATCGTAACTCCAGCCGTGGACGGTTCGAATTTGCAGTTGACTTTGGATAAAACATTGCAGAACTTTTTGGAAGATGCGATGAATAATGTTCAGCAAGAATATTCGCCTACAAGGATGATTGCGGTAATTGCGGATCCGAAAACAGGAGAAATCTTGGCCATGACGCAACGTCCAACTTTTAACCCGAATACGCGCGATGGTTTATCGGATAATTGGCTGAACGAAAGCATTGAATTGACGATTGAGCCAGGCTCGCCGATGAAAATGTTCACACTGGCATCGGCAATCCAAGAAGGAAAATGGGATCCGAATGCTTATTACAATTCAGGTTCTTATACATTGCTTGGAACGACGATCGGTGACCATAACGGTAGGAGAGGGTGGGGGAGCATAACGTTCTTGGAAGGTTTCCAACGCTCCTCTAACGTTTCAATGGCATATTTGCTTGAACGGATCGGACCGGAAAACTTCATGAAATACGTGGATGCATTCGGCTTTGGCAAAAAAACCGGAATCGATCTGCCGAATGAAGCTTCAGGTACTGTCTTGAACAATTATCCGATGGAACGTTTGACTACTGCCTTTGGGCAAGGATCTACGGTGACGCCGATTCAAATGATCCAGGCTGCTTCCGCCATCGCGAATGACGGAACGATGATGAAGCCTTACGTTATTGATCAGATTAAAAACCCGGATACGGGAGAAGTTTCCGTTAAAAGCGAGCCGGAAAAAGCTGGAAATCCGATTTCTGCGGAGACTGCCCAAAAAGTACGGGAAGTTCTAGCTTCCACTGTCACTTCAGAACATGGTTCAGGACGGCCGTTCGCTCTGCAGGATTACACGGTAGCCGGCAAGACTGGGACAGCGCAAATTCCTGGAGAAGATGGCCGCTATATGGTGGGAAGAAATAATTACTTGTATTCCTTCCTCGGTATGGCGCCAGCCGAAAATCCGGAGTTGCTGATTTATATTGGCGTTCAGCAGCCGCAGCTGCCTTTGGATGAATATGGTTCAATTCCAGTTTCGAAGATATTCACTTCAGTGATGGAAAATGGATTGAAGTATATGAATATTGAACCTGAAAATTCCGAAACGGCTAAAACCTTCGAGGTAGACGATTATACGGGGAAATCCGTAAAAGACCTTACTTCGCAGCTTGCAGAACAAGGCATTGAAGCAGTGCCTGCTGGAAAAGGCGACAAAGTGATCGTCCAATATCCGGCTAAAGGGGAGACGGTCGCAGAAGGTGCGAAAGTGATCCTGAAAACTGAAGGCGTACCGCTGCTTCCTGATTTTACCGGCTGGTCAAAACGAGATTTGCTTGCTTTCCAATCGCTAAGCGGTTTGTCATTAGAAATTGCCGGACAAGGATTCGCAGTCAGCCAAAGCTTGTCGCAAGGTGCAGAAGTTGCTCCGAGAGAGCCGATTGTCATCCAATTGCTGACTCCTGAAGAATCGTTCAATCAGCTAATGGCAGACGGGCCTGAAGGAATACCGGAGACAGACGCGGAAAACTCTTCCGAAGAAGGACTTGGGCAAGACGGGCTGGAAGCGGAAATGGATGAAACTGCCGTTGATGAAGAATCGGTTGAAGAACCGGTGATAGAAGAAGGCAGCATTCTCGAAGAAAACTTAGAAGAACCAATCACCGAAGAAACCGGGGAATAATTTACTATTTAAAGGAGCTCTATAATGGATATTTACATGTTGCTGGGCCTTGGATTAGCGTTGCTCTTAACTGTGGTGTTAATGCCGATCTTTATCCCGCTATTAAAACGTATGAAGTTTGGGCAAAGCATCCGCGAAGAAGGACCTGAATCCCATATGAAGAAAACGGGGACACCTACCATGGGTGGCCTCGTATATTTGATTGCCATTATTGCGACTGTACTGATTGTGGCAATGATTGCTGATGTTTTGACCGCTAAAGTATTTGTCTTACTGTTAGTGTTATTTGGATTCGGTTTGATCGGATTCCTGGATGATTTTATCAAAGTGGTCTTGAAAAGAAACTTGGGATTGACTTCCCTCCAAAAATTGATCGCTCAAATCGTCATCGCAGCCATCTCCTTTTTCTTGCTGAACAGCGTAGGATTTGATACGGCTGTGACAATTCCGTTCACTTCCATTTCACTTGAATTGTCGATGGTATACGTATTATTTATGATTTTCTGGCTTGTCGGCTTCTCGAACGCTGTCAACTTGACAGACGGTTTGGATGGTTTAGTCGCGGGTACGGCATCGATCGCTTTTGCAGCTTATGGAGTTCTTGCTATTATGCAAGACGAAACAGGAATTGCCATTTTCACTTTTTCTGTAACTGGAGCATTACTGGGATTCCTTGTATTCAACAAGTACCCTGCAAAAGTATTCATGGGCGATACCGGGTCATTGGCACTTGGCGGAGCTTTGGCGATGGTTTCCATTCTCTTGAAACAGGAATTGCTATTATTGCTAATCGGCCTTGTGTTTGTCATTGAAACCTTGTCTGTTATTTTGCAGGTGGGAAGCTTTAAATTAAGAAAGAAACGCATTTTCAAAATGAGTCCGATTCATCATCATTTTGAATTGAGCGGATGGTCGGAATGGAAAGTGGTTACGGTCTTTTGGTTGGTAGGGCTTATCGCAGCAGTTATTGCAATTGCTTTGGAGGTATTGTAAATGAAACAGATTCCGGAACTTTATCATAAAAAAGTATTGGTGCTCGGACTTGCTAAAAGCGGATTTACTGCCGCTCGTATTTTACACGGATTGGGTGCTTTTGTAACGGTCAATGACTCTAAACGCTTTGAAGAAAACCCTGAAGCTCAGGATTTGCTGAATTTAGGCGTAACGGTCATCTGCGGCCGGCATCCAGAAGATTTGCTTGATGAAGGATTTGAATTAGTCGTTAAGAACCCGGGAATACCTTATTCAAACGTGTTGATCCGTTCAGCCATGGAAAAAGGCATTCCGGTGTGGACTGAAATAGAGCTGGCCTATTTGATCAGTGAAGCGCCGTTTATCGGCATTACCGGATCAAACGGCAAAACGACTACAACGACATTGCTCTTCCACATGTTGAACCAAGATGAGAAGAAGCCATTGATTGCCGGGAATATTGGGACAGTAGCAAGCGGTGTCGCTGAAAAAGCGGTAGAAAAGAATGTCATCGTCACAGAACTTTCTTCCTTCCAACTAAAAGGAACAGTAGACTTCCGGCCGCGTATCGCCATCATTACCAATTTGTATGAAGCGCATTTGGATTATCACGGTTCCATTGAAGATTATAATGCTTCCAAAATGAAAATCACCCAAAACCAGACGGCGGATGATTATTTCATTTATAACGCGGATCAGCCTGTGTTGTCGGCATATGCTGCGAAGAGTAAAGCGCAGCTTGTGCCTTTCACATTAAAAGGCAGAACGGAAAAAAGCATCAGCGCCGACAGCGAATTTATTTACTGGCAAGGCGAAAAAATTATGGAACGTTCGAAAATCATGCTTGGCGGACAACATAACCTTGAAAATATCTTAGCGGCAACTGCTGCTACTTTGCTTTGGGGAGGAACGAAGGAAACCATCATACGTGTCCTATCGTCCTTTACAGGTGTTAAACACCGTTCCCAATTCATCGTTTCGTGGAAAGGCCGCAAATTTTACAATGATTCCAAGGCCACAAATGCATTGGCAACAAAAAGTGCATTAGAAGCTTTCCCGGGCCAAGTGATTTTGCTTGCTGGCGGACTTGAACGCAAACATTCTCTTGAAGAATTGCGCCCTTATATGAGCCGAGTAAAAGCGTTAATAACTTTCGGCGAAACAGCAGACCGTTTTGCCGAGTTTGCAAAAGACTGCGGTGTGCCGGCAATCAAAAAAGTGATGGGTATGGATGAAGCAGTTGGGGAAGCCGTTGATCACTCCGCAGATGGGGATACGATTCTGCTGTCGCCTGCTTGTGCGAGCTGGGATCAATATGAAAGTTTTGAAATTCGCGGAGACGCGTTTATCGATGCTGTCCGTAAAGTGACGGAAGCAAACGACTAAAGAGAAAGGAGCAGCAAATATGGACAAAGTGATTGATATCGAAGAACGCATCCCGACGCTTCGTGAGCGGCGGAAAAAAAGAACCAATCGCAAGTTCGTTGCCTTGCTGTTACTTTTTCTTCTATTGCTTGCCATTCTCATTTATAGCCAAACTAAATATAGTGAGATTCAAACAATCACGGTCGAAGGCGCGGAAATTTACGGCGAAAAGAATTACCAGGAAATCAGTGAACTTTCGATAGGCGATTCAATGTGGTCGTTTACTGAAAAGGAAGCTGAAGAGAAATTGAAAGAACTTGAATGGGTGGAACAGGCCGAGGTTCAGAAAAAATGGCTGACCGGCGTGGCCATCCGAATTAAGGAATACGAGAAAATTGGTTACTTGGATCAAGGCAATAGCTATCAAATGCTTCTTTCTAACGGTTTTGCTTTAGATAAAGCCATATCGGTGGTTGACGGGCCCATTTTCTCGAATTTCGAAAGCCAAGAAACGAGAGAAGAATTAGTTTCTCAGCTTACTGAAGTCGACTCGGAAGTTTTTAACTTGATCTCCCAAGTGATTTTAGATCCGAGCGATAAAGATGCAGCCTTTGTTACCTTGTATATGTCTGATGGCAATGAAGTAAGAGGGATCTTGCAAGGCCTTACCGATAAGTTGAATTATTATCCATCGGTCATTGCACAACTGGAAGATGGGCAAAAAGGGGTCATCGATATGGAAGTCGGAATATTTTTCCGGTCCTATGATGATGTCTATGGTCCTCCGAAGGAAGGTGACGAGATTGAACAACCAGAGCAACCAGAAGAACCAGAAGAATAAGCGCTATCGTTTCAGCAAATCGATTGTTTTTTCACTTGTTTTTCTTGTCCTTGGATTTATTATGGCTTACTCCTACAGTCTCTCGCAGGCGAAACAAGAAGCCGTGGAATTTACAGGCGGGGCATTTTCTCAAGAGGAAGAACGGGTTAGAGAAGAGTTGATCGAACAGCAGGAACGCAATAAAGAGCTTCGTTCAGAAATTGAAGAAAAGCAAAAAATCGTTCAGCAATTCGAACAGTCTTTTGCGGATGGTGAAGAACATTTTGCCGATTATGCGGAAGAAGCGGAAGCGCTGCGTTTGTATTTAGGTGTATTGCCAGTTGAAGGAAATGGACTGAAAGTGACTTTGCAAGATGGGGAATACGATTCGGATTCGGTTAATCCGAATGATTATATCGTCCATGAAAGCCATGTATTCCAAGTCATCAACGAGCTATACATTTCCGGCGCCGAAGCGATAGCGATTAACGGACAGCGCATCCATGCGAATTCCTATATCGTCTGCACAGGGCCGGTAATCACAGTAGACGGCGTTCAATATCCGGCGCCATTCACGATTGAAGCCATCGGGGAACCGGATGCTTTGGAATCATCGATGAAATTGGCGGGAGGTGTCATGGACCAATTGGTCAATGACAATATTATTGTAACGCTGGATTCAGGGCAAGAAATCACGATGCCTGCACTATTAACAGAATCATAATTGAGGGGGGAGTTGCATGAAAAGAAAAATCTTTTCCCGGTTTTCAATCATATTGTTTGTCATAGGGTTAATGACAGCTATTCAATATAATACGATAAATGAACCTGATGACAGGGATACCCGCGATGTCTGGGAAATCAGGCAAGAGCTTTCAAGGGAAAAGCAACTCCACTCTGAATTATTATCAGAAGTCGGCTTACTTGATGCGACACTATCGAAATACGAAGAGATATCATCTGAAAGTCCAGAGCAAGCTTTGAAAGACACGGTCGAAGAGCTCAGGGGGTTAGCGGGCCTAACCGAAATGACCGCTACAGGAATTGAAATGACGATTGAACCTTCGGCTGAAGCGGTGGCTTTCGGAGAAGAAATCGATTATATTGCGCCCGATCTATTGATTCGATTGGTAAATGAAATAAATCGCAATAATGGATTGTATGTCTCAGTCGATGGAAACCGGATAGTCAATACTACTGCCATCCGTGATATTAATGGCCTAACGACAGTCAATGCAATTCCGATACAAACGCCCCCTTTTAAAATTAAGATCGCTTCCAACTCGATGGAAGACACCGAAAAGTTGTATAATCATTTATTGTCATCAAGGATCCTTGACGATTTCTACATCGATAATTTATCAGTTGAAATTTCAGCGCCTCAAGAACATGTGACGATTGAGCCTTATGCAAAAGAACTCAATTATCGGCATTTACAAATAGCGGAGGAGGAATAGCAATGTGGTTATCCATTTTAGGTTTGATCTTGGGCATTTCGCTTGGCCTATTGACTGATATCCAAATTCCTCCGGAGTATGCGAATTATTTGTCGATAGCTGTTTTAGCTTCATTGGACACTTTGTTCGGTGGGATTCGGGCGCATTTGCAGCAGGTCTATGATGATAAAGTTTTTGTTTCCGGCTTTTTCTTCAATATCATTCTTGCGGCCGGCCTCGCGTTCTTAGGCGTCCATTTAGGGGTCGATTTGTATTTGGCAGCTATATTCGCTTTCGGGGTCCGATTATTCCAGAATATTGCGGTCATTCGCCGAATCATCTTGGCAAAATGGGCTGAAAAAAGCAAGTAAGCGAAACACACAGTTAAATTGAAGGAAAATTTACAAAGTTGCTCTATTTTACTTAGACAAGGCGTACAATTTACAATAGAATGTAGGTAACAGCAGTTTACTAAGGAGGTGCCACGAATTGAGTCAATCAGAATTATATGTAAGCTTAGATATCGGTTCGTCATCCGTGAAAGTTTTAATCGGAGAAATGGCCAATAAGTCGTTGCATGTCATCGGCGTAGGAAATGTAAAATCCAGTGGTATAAAAAAAGGTGCGATTGTTGATATAGATGCTACAGTCCAATCGATAAAAAAAGCAGTTGATCAAGCAGAGCGCATGATCGGCAAATCCATTCATGAAGTCGTACTCGGAATTCCTGCAAATAAGGCGATGCTTCAGCCTGTAAAAGGCGTAGTAGCGGTCAATAGTGAAAATCGGGAAATTTCAGATGACGATTTAGATCGGGTGCTGGATGCTGCACAAGTGATTTCAATTCCGCCAGAGCGCGAACTTGTCAACATCATTCCTAAACAATATATTGTCGATCATCTGGATGAAATTAAAGATCCAAGAGGCATGATCGGGATCCGTCTTGAAATGGATGGTACAATGGTAACAACCTCCAAGACGATTCTGCATAATGTCTTAAGATGCGTCGAACGCGCAGGTCTGCAGATCAGAGACATTTATGTCCAGCCTTTAGTGGCCGGGTACTATGCTTTGACTGAGGATGAAAAAAATCATGGCACCGCCTGCATTGATATCGGCGGAGGTTCAACTTCAATCGCCATTTTCCAAGACGGTCATTTGACAGCTTCATCGGTCATTCCTGTCGGAGGCGACCATGTCACAAAAGATTTATCTATCGTGTTGAAAACACCAACAGAACAAGCAGAGAAAATCAAACTGGAATACGGCCATGCATTCTATGATGATGCATCGGAAGATGAACTTTTTGAAGTTCCTGTTATCGGATCGGATACAAAAGAGCAATACAGCCAAAAATACATATCTGAAATAATCGGAGTTCGCCTGGAAGAACTTTTCGAACTGATTTTAGATGAGCTTTACCGGCTTGGCGTACAGGACCTTCCAGGAGGCATCGTCTTAACCGGCGGAATGGCGAAGTTAGAGGGATTATCTGAACTCGCTCGCCATATTCTTCAAACTCGTGTGCGTTTGTTTGTTCCTGAATTTATCGGGGTGCGCGAACCGCAATACACGACTGCTGTAGGATTGATCCAATACGCTTACATGGAAGATATGTTCTATGGACGCGTAGGTAGTGGAGCCGCGTTATCCGAGTCCGTTAAAATCGAACAAGAGCAGCATCAGCCTAAAAAGCAAAAACCGGCTAAACCGGAAAGTGAAGGCGTAGTCACAAAAGCCAAAAAGATATTCGATCGATTTTTTGAATAAAATGAATATTGTTCATGCCTCTTTTCAAAAGGCAGAGCAATTTTAGGAGGAAAAAGAATGTTGGAATTTGATACATCAGTTGATGCATTGGCAGTAATTAAAGTAATCGGCGTCGGCGGCGGCGGAAACAACGCGGTAAACCGCATGATCGAACACGGTGTTCAAGGTGTTGATTTCATCGCCGTGAATACGGATGCTCAGGCATTGAATCTTTCCCAAGCTGAAGTTCGCCTTCAAATTGGCGGAAAATTGACTCGTGGACTGGGTGCAGGAGCTAATCCTGAAGTCGGGAAAAAAGCTGCAGAAGAAAGCAAAGAGCAGATTGAAGAAGCATTGCGCGGAGCGGATATGGTCTTCGTAACAGCAGGAATGGGCGGCGGTACCGGAACTGGTGCAGCCCCGGTGATTGCTGGAATCGCTAAAGAACTTGGCGCTTTGACTGTAGGCGTGGTTACACGTCCATTCACTTTTGAAGGCCGTAAACGTTCTACTCAAGCAATCAGCGGAATCAGCACGATGAAAGAATCTGTAGATACGCTAATCGTTATTCCTAACGACCGTTTGCTTGAAATCGTTGATAAGAGCACACCGATGCTTGAAGCTTTCCGCGAAGCTGATAATGTCCTTCGCCAAGGTGTCCAAGGCATCTCGGATTTGATCGCAGTACCAGGTCTAATCAACCTTGACTTTGCGGACGTTAAAACAATTATGTCGAACAAAGGCTCCGCTCTAATGGGAATCGGTGTTTCTTCAGGAGAGAACCGTGCATCTGAAGCGGCGAAAAAAGCGGTTTCCAGCCCATTGCTTGAAGTATCAGTCGATGGCGCTAAAGGAGTCTTGATGAATATTACGGGCGGCTCTAATCTGAGCCTTTACGAAGTGCAGGAAGCTGCAGACATCGTAGCCTCTGCATCTGATGAAGACGTTAATATGATTTTCGGATCTGTCATCAATGACAATTTGAAAGATGAAATTGTTGTTACGGTTATCGCTACAGGATTCAACGAAGAACAATTGCAGCCGAGAACGCCAAGAGGATCTGGATTGAATTCAAGCAGAGTCCAATCGATCCAACAGCAGACTCCGCCGCCATCTCTTCGTGAACAGCGCCGTGAAGAACAGCGCCGCGAAGAACAGGCTCCAGCATATCAGCAAGAGCCGCAGCCGCAGCGCCAGGAAAAGCAGCACGATGATGCGCTAGATATTCCAACGTTCCTGCGCAATCGCCAAAAGAGACGTTAATCCTGAAAACCTAAACAGCCGCCTACTGGGCGGCTGTTTTTTTTCAAATAGGGCTTAATTGATAAATATGCCTGTCCTTGGTACAATAAGTTGAACATCTATAGAAAAGTTGTGAAATGATGAAATCGATAAAACCAGTATATGAAGAGATAAAAAACCAATTAAATGGCATCCGGCCAGGCGTTGAAATTGTCGCTGTTACGAAACAAGTGAGCGTTCAGCGAACGCTTGAAGCAATTGACGGGGGATTCTGCATTTAGGGGAAAACCGGCCGGAAGGTTTGAAAACAAAGCAAGAGTCTATAACTTCAGATGCAGCTTGGCATTTTATCGGGAATTTGCAGACGCGAAAAGTTCGCGATGTGATTGACCAGATCGATTACCTGCACTCACTGGACCGCATGAGCTTAGCAAAGGAAATTGAAAAACGTGCAAGCAAGCGGGTCAAATGTTTTGTGCAAGTGAACGTTTCCCAAGAAGAGACGAAAAGCGGCCTGCTTCCTGAAGAAACTTTGGCATTCATAGAATCCTTGCAGTCTTTTGAGAAAATTGAAGTAGTGGGCTTAATGACGATGGCACCAAACACAGAAGATGAATCCGTGATCCGCAATGTGTTTAAGGGCTTGAAATCACTTCAGCTTGAAATTGCATCAAAAGGATGGGCGCATGCACCTTGTACCGAATGTTCAATGGGCATGTCCAATGACTATTTGATCGCTGCTGAAGAAGGAGCAACTTTTGTCCGTATTGGAACTGCATTGGTAGGATCTGAAAGTGAGGCAACGGGATGAGCATTAAAAACAAATTCAAGAACTTCTTTTATTTAGAAGAATATGAAGATGATGAGCCGATTCAGCAAGAACCGAAGCCGCAACCGGCTCCGCGGTATGAGAAGCCGGCTGCAACCCAACAGGAAATCAGAAAACCTTCTAAAGAACGGAGACAAAAAGCAGTGGAGAATGCAACCGCAACGCCTAATCTAGTCAGTTTGCAAAGTGCTGTGAAATCCTCGAAAGTGATTTTGGCAGAACCTAGAGTCTATGCCGAAGCTCAGGACATAGCAGAGAATTTGAAAAACAAAAGAGCAGTTGTAGTCAATCTGCAGCGCATTGAAAAAGACCAAGGCCTACGCATCATCGATTTCCTTAGTGGAACGGTTTATGCGCTAGGCGGCGACATCCAACGCATAGGGACCGACATCTTCTTATGTGTGCCGGACACTGTTGAAGTCGACGGTGCCATTTCGGATTATTACTACGATGATCAACAATAAAAGAGGTGCATGAAGGACCAATGATAGCTATCGTAAATTTATTATTAGTTGCAATAAACATCTATTCGTTCATTTTGATCGCGAGTATCTTAATGAGCTGGCTGCCAAATGCAAAAGAATCTGGTTTTGGAAGAATGCTTTCGAGTATAACAGATCCTTATCTGGATATTTTCAGAAGGTTTATTCCGCCGCTAGGCATGATTGATTTTTCACCGATCGTTGCGATTTTTGCATTGAATTTGGCAAGCCGTGGAATCGTCGTTTTATTTAATTACTTTTATTAATTACCTCACAGTTGTGGGGTTTTTTAGTTGGTAGACCATTCGAAAGCGAAAGGGGCAATTGGCATGGATTCATTATTCCAGCATTTCCGTAAAGATGAACAGCAATTTATCGAACAAGTATCCGGTTGGATGATTGATGTAGAAGACCGTTATACACCCAAGTTGACGGATTTTCTTGATCCGCGCCAGCGCTTTATCGTACAGGCTGTGCTTGGTTCAAGCGATATTCAAATGGCCGCTTCCGGTTTGTTTGAAGACGCTGAGCGGCAGCGCGTGCTCTTGTATCCGTCTTATTATGAAGTCCAGCAAGAAGATTTCCGAATTACGGTCTATGAACTGAAGTATCCGACAAAATTTGTAACGCTGCAGCACCCGGAAGTGCTGGGCTCTATGATGGCTATCGGGTTGGACCGCAATAAATTTGGCGATATCCAAATTGATGGGCAAACCATCCAGTTAGCGGTCGCTGATGAAGTAAGCGCGTATTTGCATGCGAATTTCACGTCTGCTTCAAAAGTGAAGGTGCATCTGGAGGAAATAACAAACGAAGAAGAGTTTATCACCGTAAAAGAAGAATGGTCTGAGGAAAGCCACACGGTCAGCTCGATGAGACTTGATACCGTGATGAGCTCTGTCTACAATATTTCGCGCCAAAAAGCGTCTTCGTTGATCACGGGCGGCAAGGTGAAAGTGAATTGGACGGTTCAGGAACAGCCTTCATTTGAATTGCACGAATCTGATATGCTGTCATCGAGAGGGCTTGGCCGCGTGAAAGTGCTGATGGTGGAAGGGCGTACAAAAAAAGATAAAATCCGCCTCCAGATTGGCCGTTTGGAAAGCAGCAAATAAGCGGTTCTGAAAAATTACGAAATATTACTGATATTTATGCCAATGGACTGTATAATGTAAATTACGACGAGATGTTAAGGAGAGGTGCACGAAATGCCATTATCCCCGCTGGATATACATAATAAAGAGTTTAGCCGAGGGTTCAGAGGATATCAGGAAGACGAGGTCAATGAATTCCTGGATCAGATCATCAAAGACTACGAGCTTTTGCTGAAAGAGAAAAAAGAATTGGAAGAGCGTTTAAAACAGACGGATGAACGCGTCGGCCATTTCACGACCATCGAATCCACTTTGCAGAAATCGATTGTCGTCGCTCAAGAAGCGGCAGAAGAAGTGCGCCGCAATTCACAGAAAGAAGCGAAGTTGATTGTCCGCGAAGCGGAGAAAAACGCTGACCGCATCGTCAATGAGTCTCTGACGAAAGCCCGCCGCATCGCAATGGAAATCGATGAGTTGAAAAAGCAATCCAAAGTATTCCGCAATCGTTTCAGAATGCTTGTTGAAGCGCAGCTGGATCTGATTGATACGGATGACTGGGAAACTTTGATGGAATACGATATCGATACAACCAATCTGGATAAGCTTGAAGCGAAAAAAGAAGAATACTGAACTTGACGCTTTCACAGCTTGCTTTTATAATTACATGAAATGGTTTTTATAACGACTATATACAAACGCATTGATAGAGACAGTATTCAGTTCAATTCGACAAAGCGATCCAGGGACAGTGGGAGCCTGGTGAAGGATGTTCTGATGAAATCACTCTTGAGCCGTTTTGGTGAACTGGAGTAGCCAAAACCGTCTACGCCACGTTACGGCGATCGAGTGGCAGCTTAAATTCAGCTGCAACAAGGGTGGTACCGCGAGTTTAAGCTCCTCGTCCCTTTCCAGGGATGGGGGGCTTTTTATTATGTCTATAGGAGGAATTTTGATGGAATACAAAGATACGTTATTGATGCCGAAAACCGATTTTCCGATGCGTGGCAATTTGCCGAACCGGGAACCGGAAATGCAGAAAAAATGGGATGATATGAACATTTACCAGAAATCATTGGAGCGCACCAAAGGGCGTCCGTTCTTCATCCTTCATGATGGCCCGCCGTATGCAAATGGCGATCTTCATATGGGACATGCGTTGAACAAAGTGTTAAAAGATATGATCGTCCGTTCCCGTTCGATGATGGGCTTCCATGCGCCGTATGTTCCAGGCTGGGATACGCACGGTTTGCCGATTGAACAGGCATTGACCAATAAAGGCGTTAACCGCAAAGAAATGTCGCTTGCTGAATTCCGCAAGCTTTGTGAAGAATATGCGTATGAACAAATCGACAACCAGCGTTCACAGTTCAAGCGCATCGGTGTCCGCGGCGATTGGGAAAATCCATATGTCACGCTAAAGCCTGCTTATGAAGCCCGCCAAATCGAAGTATTCGGTAAAATGGCGAGCAAAGGCTATATCTACAAAGGCTTGAAGCCGGTTTACTGGTCCCCATCAAGTGAATCTTCTTTAGCGGAAGCTGAAATCGAATATCAGGATAAAAAATCTCCATCCATTTATGTTTCATTCCCCGTGACGGACGGGAAAGGCGTATTGGCAGAAGGCACGAAATTAGTCATCTGGACAACAACTCCTTGGACGATTCCGGCGAACTTGGGAATTACGGTTCATGCGGATCTTGACTATGTGGAAGTTTCAGTGAACGGCTCTCTTTACGTCATCGCCCGTGCTCTTTTAGAAGACGTTGCTCAGGAACTGGGCTGGACTGATTATGAAGTGGTTCGCGAAATGAAAGGCGAAAAACTGGAGCATATTTTGGCGAAACACCCATTGTATGACCGCACTTCGCTTGTGATGCTCGGCGACCACGTTACGACAGATTCCGGTACAGGGTGCGTTCATACTGCGCCTGGACACGGGGAAGACGATTTCCTAGTCGGTAAAAAATACGGCTTGGATGTTCTGTGCCCGGTGGATGAGCGCGGAGTCATGACGGCTGAAGCTCCTGGATTCGAAGGCGAATTCTATGACAAAGCCAATAAATCGATCACAGAAGCTTTGGATGCAGCAGGAGCGCTGGAAAAACTATCGTTCATCACGCACTCGTATCCGCATGACTGGCGTACGAAAAAGCCGGTTATCTACCGCGCGACGGCTCAATGGTTCGTTTCAATCGAAGCTTTCCGTGACCAGATTTTAAAAGCGATCAATGAAACAACGTTTACTCCCGCATGGGGCGAAACAAGATTATTCAATATGCTGCGTGACCGCGGCGATTGGAATATTTCACGCCAGCGTGTATGGGGTGTGCCGATTCCTGTATTTTACGCTGAAAATGGCGACCCGATCATCACAGATGAAACGATTGCCCACATTTCCGGTTTATTCCGTGAACACGGGTCAAACGTATGGTTCGAACGTTCAGTAGCAGAACTTCTGCCAGCTGGATTTACGCATCCAAGCAGCCCGAACGGCATTTTCACAAAAGAAACGGACATCATGGATGTTTGGTTCGATTCTGGATCATCTCACCAAGGCGTATTGGATGAGCGCGAAGATCTTCAATATCCGGCTGATTTGTATCTAGAAGGATCTGACCAATACCGGGGCTGGTTCAACTCATCTCTATCAACGAGTGTCGCGATCAACGGAATTGCACCTTATAAAGGCGTATTGAGCCATGGCTTCACGTTGGATGGCAACGGCCGCAAGATGAGTAAATCACTAGGGAACGTCATCGTACCTGCGAAAGTGATGAACCAAATGGGTGCCGATATCTTGCGCCTATGGGTTGCATCTGTCGACTACACAGCGGACGTGCGCGTTTCGGATGAAAACTTCAAGCAAGTATCGGAAGTTTACCGCAAAATCCGCAATACGCTTAAATTCCTTCACGGGAACTTGGCGGATTTCAATGAAAAAGAGCATCGCGTAGCATTTGAAGATATGCGCGAAATGGATCAATACATGGTCATGAAGCTGAACAAAATGATTGATGCGGTGAAGAAAGGCTATGAAACTTACGAGTTCTCGTCCATCTACCACGCATTGAACGGCTATTGCCAAAACGATTTGAGTTCATTCTATCTGGATGTTGCAAAAGACGTCGTATATATCGAAGCAGCTGACCATCCGCATCGCCGTGCGATGCAAACGGTCATGTTCGATTCGTTGATGGCGATCTTGAAATTGGCAACGCCGATCATTCCGCATACAACAGATGAAATGTGGGGCTATCTAGGCTTCGTGGAAGAAGAAAGCGTTCAGCTTACGGACTTCCCAGAAAGCCAGGAAAATCCAGCATTCGCTGATTTGGAAGCAAAATGGTCCCAGTTCATGGACGTCCGCGATGCAGTCTTGAAAGCTTTGGAAGAAGCCCGTGCTGCGAAAGTCATCGGTAAGTCGTTGGAAGCGAAAGTTACCGTTTTCGGCAATGAAGAATTGAAAAACTTGTTATCTTCCGTAGACGACAATGTAGCTCAATTGTTCATCGTTTCCCAGTATGAATTTGGCGGTGCAGAAGCACCGGAAAACGCATTGAAATTAAACGACGCGGCAGTTGTTGTTGAAAAAGCGGAAGGCGAAAAATGTGAACGCTGCTGGACGGTTTCAAAAGAAATCGGCCAAAGTGAAGCGCATCCGACGCTTTGCCCACGCTGCGCAAGCGTTGTAGAAACGCAATACGCTTAATAGGTAGAGAGCAGGAAGAACCGAATCAGGTTCTTCCTGTTTTTATTTCCAAATTATTGAGTGGAAAGTATTTCGACCTTCAAGGGAAGTAAATGAAAATACTAGATAACATATGAGGATCTTTCCACCTCGCACTTCTGGTAAGAAAAAATAAGCATGCTTTCGCCCGCATACTTTTTTATCGGGGGATGTGTTAAAATAAACTGACTGATGAATTGACGGGGGAAACACATGTTTATTTATTATGGAATTGCATTGCTGATCGTTGCAGCCGATCAGTGGACAAAATGGCTAGTATTGAAACATATGGAGTTAGGCGAGCGCATCCCGGTAATTGAACCTTATTTAGCGTGGCTATCTCACCGGAACCGAGGGGCAGCCTGGGGCATGCTGGAAGGCAAAATGTGGCTTTTCGCCATCATTACGATAGCGGTTATTATCGGCATTCTTTATTATTTCCATAAACACGCAAAAGGGCAGCCATTATTCCAATTGAGTTTAATGATTATCCTTGGCGGAGCGGTCGGAAATTTCATCGACCGGATGCTCCGTGGAGAAGTTGTCGATTTTGTAGATGTATTAATCCCGATCATCAATTATGATTTTCCGATATTCAATGTAGCGGATGCCGCATTGACCGTCGGCGTTGTGCTGATGATTATATTTGTCATTTATGACGAAAAACAAGAAAAGAAAAAGGTGTCTTAATGGAAGATTTAACGTTAGAAATTACAGAAGAAATGGCTGGAGAACGCATCGATAAAGTGGTTTCAGCTATGGATGAAGACTGGTCGCGTTCGCAGATTGCGAACTGGGTCAAAGACGGTGCCATCAAAGTCAACGGCGAAATCGTCAAACCAAATTACAAAGTGCGGCTAGAAGATATCATTATAGCGACTCCGCCGATTCTAGAAGAACTGGACGTTGTCCCGGAAGATTTGAATCTGGAGATTGTCTATGAAGACGCAGACGTTTTAGTAGTGAATAAACCAAAAGGAATGGTGGTCCATCCGGCTCCAGGCCATTCCCAAGGAACTCTAGTTAACGGATTGATGCATCATTGCAACGATTTATCAGGCATTAACGGTGTCGTTCGCCCTGGAATCGTCCACCGCATCGACAAAGATACATCGGGCTTATTGATGGTCGCTAAAAATGATGCATCCCACCACTCGTTGGTGGATCAATTGGTGAAAAAGACCGTGACGCGCAAATATGTGGCGCTTGTCCATGGCCATATACCGCATGACAAAGGCACGATTGACGCACCGATTGCGCGTGACCCGAAAGAGCGCCAGAACATGTCAGTTGTCGATAAAGGCAAGCATGCTGTCACGCATTTCCGCGTGCTTGAACGCTTCGGCAATTTCACGCTTGTTGAATGTCGTCTGGAAACAGGCCGTACCCATCAAATCCGCGTCCATATGAAGTATATCGGCTTCCCGCTTGTCGGAGATCCGAAGTACGGACCACGGAAAACGATGGACATCGGAGGCCAGGCGCTTCATGCAGAAGTGATCGGATTCAATCATCCGAAGACTGGAGAATACATGGAATTCTCGGCGGAACCCCCGGCAGAATTTGCGGAGCTTTTGGAATCTCTTCGAGAGAAGGATTGACAAACCGCCACGTTGTTCTTTATACTTGAAAAAACCAATCGAATACGAAACACCTTTAATAACAGTCCAGAGAGGCTGAGAAGGTACATACGCTAAGCCGGAAGACTGTCTTCCGTGCTGAATTTTTCTGCGCATCTATCCTCTTGCCTTTCTGGCAAGAGGATTTTTTAGTTGAATAAGAAAGTATAGAAATTAGAATTGCGCTTCCGGTGTCTAGACGGGCGCTTGCGCTTTTCTTATTTGGAAAAGGAGAGAAAACCATGGTTGAAAAAGCAGAAATTTTAGATGAGAAAGCCATTGCCCGAGCGATTACCCGCATTGCGCATGAAATAATCGAACGCAATAAAGGAATCGACGAATGCATATTGGTCGGCATCAAAACACGGGGAACATTCCTCGCCCAGCGGCTCGCAGAAAAAATTGAGCAGATTGAAGGCAAGCCGATTTTAAAAGGGGAACTCGACATCACGCTTTACCGCGATGATTTAAGCCTGAAGCATAAGAATCAGGAACCGCTCGTCCAGCAAGTCGACATCGAACACAATATTTCGAGTAAGAAAGTCGTGCTGGTGGACGATGTGCTCTACACGGGAAGAACGGTGAGAGCGGCCATGGATGCCGTAATGGATCTTGGCCGCCCTTCGCAGATTCAACTCGCGGTCTTGATTGACCGGGGGCACCGGGAACTGCCGATCCGGGCAGACTTTGTCGGCAAGAACATCCCGACTTCAAGTGAAGAACGGATAGTCGTCCAAATGATGGAAAGCGACGGCAATGACCGCGTCGCGATACACGTTTAAGAATAGGGGAGAACAGATTGTGACTGACGCGATTTTAGATGTAAAAGACAAACCAAAAGCAGGCCAATGGATTTCATTGAGCTTGCAGCATATGTTCGCCATGTTCGGCGCAACCATCCTGGTACCGCAATTAGTCGGCTTGAGCCCGGCGATTGCTCTCTTAACAAGTGGAATTGCGACCATCATCTTCATCATCATCACACAATTTAAAGTACCCGCTTATCTGGGATCTTCCTTTGCATTTATTGTCCCGATAACGATTGCGACTGAAACTGGCGGCATCGGATCGGCGATGATCGGCGCCATGTTTGTGTCACTCGTCTACGCGATTGTCGCCTTAGTCATCTGGAAAACCGGCTACCACTGGCTCATGCAACTCCTTCCGCCGATTGTTGTCGGACCGGTCATTATCGTGATCGGACTGGCCTTGTCTGGAACAGCAGTCGACATGGCGATGAACATCACGGTCAACGAAGTCAGTCAGTATAGCTTCAAGCATTTCTCAGCAGCGCTCGTAACCCTGATTACTGCCATCATTAGCAACATCTATTTCAAGAACATCATCAGCTTGATGCCGATTTTAATCGGAATTATCGTCGGCTATATTTACTCAGCGATTATCGGAATCATCGACTACACGGCAATCACCGAAGCCAACTGGTTTGCAGTGCCGGACTTCCTGATTCCAGGAGCGGATTATTCCTTCACAGTGACACCGACTTTGCTGTTTGTCATGGTGCCGATTGCGATTGTCACCATATCAGAACATATCGGGCATCAGCTTGTGCTCGGAAAAATCGTGAAACGAAATTACATAAAAGATCCGGGATTGCATCGCTCGATTCTGGGTGACGGCATTGGAACTTTTATCTCTTCACTGGTCGGCGGACCTCCGAAGACCACTTACGGCGAGAACATCGGCGTACTCGCCATCACACGCGTCTACAGCGTCTACGTGATTTTAGGAGCTGCTGTCTTCGCCATCATCTTTTCCTTCCTCGGGAAAGTAATGGCGGTGATCGACACTATTCCGACAGCGGTGCTTGGCGGCATTTCCATCTTGCTGTTCGGGATCATCGCTTCTTCCGGCCTTCGCATGCTGGTCGATAACGGCATCGATTTCGGGGACAAACGAAATCTCGTGATTTCATCGGTCATCCTGGTCATTGGGATCGGCGGCGCGAAAATTGAATTTAGCGAAGCGTTCTCAGTTGAAGGAATGGCATTGGCTGCCATCATCGGGGTCTTGCTGAACTTGATCTTGCCGGGACGAAATAAAGAAGAAATTGACGACGGAACTGAATAATCACCTTTTAATGAATGTCCAGAGAGGCATGGAAAGGTTTGGATCACGGGCTCGCTATGCCCTTATTTCCTCACACCTTCCTTGCCTCAGGAAGGTGTTTTTTTATAGCTGAAATGAAGAGAGGATGGATGGACATGCCGGACGTACTGACAATGAACACCTTAGACAATGAAACCATCATGCATTTATTAGAGCGGGCAGGCGAATTCAAAAGCGGCAAAAGCCAGCCGATGACCGGCACGGTCGTGAACTTGTTTTTCGAACCGAGCACCCGGACCAAAATGAGCTTTGAAATGGCGGAGCATAAAATGGGTTTGACGGTCCTGCCATTTGAAACAGCTTTCTCGAGCGTGTTGAAGGGAGAAACGCTCTACGATACAGTCAAAACTTTTGAAGCGATCGGAGTCGATGGAGTCATAATCCGCCACGAAGAAGAAGCGTATTACGAACAGCTCGCCGGATGCAAGATTCCAGTCATCAACGGCGGAGACGGCTCCGGCCAGCACCCGACGCAGTCTTTGCTCGACCTCTTCACGATCTACCAGGAGTTCGGCAAAATCGGGGGCATCCACGTGACGATTGTCGGGGATATCGCCCATAGTCGAGTGGCCAAATCGAATGCAGCAGCTTTAGAAAAATTAGGTGCAAGAGTTTCCTTTGTCTGTCCGGACGAATGGAGTGGCGGATACAAAACATCTGAACAGCTGGATGACTTTATTGAAACGACGGATGTGGTGATGATGCTCCGCGTCCAGCACGAACGCCACGCCGTATCGGCCTTATTTTCGAAAGAGCATTACCACGAGCAATACGGGCTAACCTTAGAGCGTGAGCGGAAAATGAAAGACGGGGCGATCATTATGCACCCAGCTCCAATTAATAGAGGAGTTGAAATCTCGGATTGTCTTGTTGAATGCAGCCGTTCACGGATCTTCAAACAAATGGAAAACGGCGTCTTTATCCGGATGGCGGTACTTGAATACGCAATGAAAGGGAGAGTGTAACCATGAACTTATTCATTAAAAACGTAAACATGCTAAAAGATGGAGAATTGGCACCTGCAGCTATCCGCATCAGGAATGGACGGATTGAAGAAATCGGAACTGAACTGGCAGCACAGGGAGAACCCGAAATCGACGGCCATGGCCGATTGATCGCTCCGGGATTTGTGGATGTACATGTGCATTTACGGGAGCCGGGCGGCGAGCAAAAAGAGACAATCGCAAGCGGCACGCAATCAGCGGCAAAAGGCGGCTATACGACAATCAGTGCGATGCCGAATACACGCCCAGTGCCGGATACGAAAGAAAATCTGCAGCATGTGAATGGGTTGATTGAAAAGAACGCGGTGATCCGGGTATTGCCTTATGCTTCGATTACGATCCGGGAAGCGGGCAAAGAGCGCACGAATCTCGCAGAATTGAAAGAACACGGTGCTTTTGCTTTCACGGATGACGGAGTGGGAATCCAGGAAGCGGGCATGATGTACGAAACGATGCAGGATGCAGCAAAGATTGACATGGCGGTTGTCGCGCATTGCGAAGACAATAGCCTCATATACGACGGGGTGATGCATGAAGGGAAGCGAAACAAAGAGCTAGGGCTAAAAGGCATTCCTTCAATCGCGGAATCTGTACATATTGCACGGGACGTGCTGCTCGCTGAAGCAGCCGGCGCCCATTACCATGTTTGCCATGTTTCGACGAAAGAATCGGTGAGAGTGATCCGCGATGCAAAGCAGGGCAGGCATCCGAGTGACGGCTGAAGTGACGCCGCACCATTTGTTGATGACTGAAGATGATATTCCAGGGAACGAGGCGAATTACAAAATGAATCCGCCGCTTCGCGCGAAAGAAGATTTAGAAGCGCTCCATGAAGGGTTGCTCGACGGCACGATTGATTTTATTGCGACGGACCACGCACCGCATACGGTCCAAGAGAAATCGAACGGCATGGAAAAAGCGCCATTCGGCATTGTGGGATTTGAAACAGCGTTTCCGCTTCTTTATACACAATTTGTCGAAACCGGGAAATGGACGCTCGCACAATTGATCGATTGGCTGACGGTGAAGCCAAGCCGGACTTTCAACTTGCCGTATGGAACGATGGAAGAAGGCGGAATTGCAGACCTGGTTTTGCTCGAGCTTGACAAAGAACAGAAAATCGACGCGGAGGCATTTCTGTCGAAAGGCAAAAACACACCATTTAACGGATGGACCTGTAAGGGATGGCCGGCAATGACCATTTTCGGAGGACAAATCGTTTGGCAGGAGGGGGAAAAATAATGAAACGCTATTTAATCTTGGAAGACGGAACGGTATTTGAAGGAACAGCATTCGGCAGTGAAGGGGCATCGGTCGGCGAAGTGGTGTTCAATACGAGCATGACCGGGTATCAGGAAATCCTCTCAGACCCATCTTACTGCGGGCAAATCGTCACCATGACCTATCCGTTGATCGGCAATTACGGCATCAACAGCGATGATTTCGAATCGATCGAACCGGCTGTAAAAGGAATGGTCGTCCGGGAAGCGGCTGAATTTCCATCGAACTTCCGCTGCAATACGACATTGGATGACTTATTCCGGATAAAAGGAATTCCGGGGATCGCAGAAATCGATACGCGGAAATTGACGCGTTTGATCCGTTCAAAAGGCTCCATCAAAGGGATTTTGACAGCAGCCGTAGAGACGGTGGACGCAGTAGAAATTGTCGCCAAACTGCAAGAGACGGAATTGCCGACTGATCAGGTGGCCAAGGTTTCAACAGCGCGGCCGTATCCAAGCCCAGGTCGCGGAAAACGGGTTGTTCTGATCGACTACGGCATGAAACACGGCATATTGCGGGAACTCAATAAACGCGATTGCGACGTGATCGTGGTTCCTTATAATACAACATCTCGGGAAATTCTCGCTTGGGGCCCGGACGGCGTCATGCTGTCAAACGGACCGGGAGACCCGAAAAACGTAGAAGAATGCGTGGAAGTTGTCCGCGAATTGCTTGGTGAAGTTCCGATTTTCGGAATCTGTTTGGGGCATCAATTATTTGCCCGCGCTTGTGGGGCTGAAACCTTCAAATTGAAATTCGGCCACCGGGGAGGCAACCACCCGGTAAAAGATCTGACTACCGGACGGATCGAAATCACTTCCCAGAACCACGGCTACGCAGTAGATGAAAATACGCTGCAAGGAACGCGTCTGAAAGTGACGCACCAAGCCATCAACGATGGCACGAATGAAGGGCTTTGCCATATGGACTACCCGGCTTTCACGGTGCAGTACCACCCGGAGTCATCGCCTGGACCGGAAGATTCCAATTACTTGTTCGACCGTTTCATCGACATCATGAACGCAACTCGAAAGGAGCAGCAATATGCCTAAAAGACAAGATATCCAAAGTATACTCGTCATCGGATCGGGTCCGATCGTCATCGGCCAAGCAGCAGAATTTGACTATGCAGGGACGCAAGCCTGCCTCGCGCTGAAAGAAGAAGGATACCGGGTGATTTTGATCAATTCCAATCCGGCAACCATCATGACCGATACGGAAATCGCGGATAAAGTTTATATCGAACCCATCACATTGGATTTTGTCAGCCGGATTCTCCGAAAAGAGCGGCCGGATGCCTTGCTGCCGACATTGGGCGGCCAAACAGGATTGAACATGGCGATTGAACTTGATGAGTCGGGCATTCTTGATGAACTGGGGATTGAAATTTTAGGGACGAAGCTGGAAGCGATCCATAAAGCGGAAGACCGTGATTTGTTCCGTACTTTGATGAACGAACTCGGCGAACCGGTTCCGGATTCCGATATTATCCACAACTTAGAGGAAGCAAAAACCTTTGTTGAACGCATCGGCTATCCAGTCATTGTCCGCCCGGCATTTACACTCGGTGGAACAGGCGGCGGAATTTGCCACAACGATGAAGACCTTCAGGAAATCGTGACGAGCGGGTTGAAATACAGCCCGGTTACCCAGTGCCTATTGGAAAAATCGATTGCGGGCTTCAAGGAAATCGAATACGAAGTGATGCGCGACGCAAATGACACAGCGATTGTTGTCTGCAACATGGAAAATATCGACCCGGTCGGTATCCATACAGGCGATTCAATTGTGGTGGCACCGAGCCAGACCTTGTCTGACCGGGAATACCAGATGCTTCGGAATGTATCGCTGAAAATCATCCGTGCCTTGAAAATAGAAGGCGGCTGCAATGTCCAGTTAGCGCTTGACCCGTATAGCTTCAATTACTACATCATTGAAGTCAATCCGCGTGTCAGCCGTTCATCGGCGCTTGCATCAAAAGCGACCGGCTACCCGATTGCGAAACTTGCTGCAAAAATTGCGGTCGGACTGACGCTTGATGAAATGATGAACCCGGTAACGGGCCGCACCTATGCAGCGTTTGAACCGGCGCTTGACTACGTGGTAGCGAAAATTCCACGTTGGCCATTTGATAAATTCGAGTCGGCAAAACGCAATCTAGGGACTCAGATGAAAGCGACAGGGGAAGTCATGGCGATGGGCCGCTCGTTTGAAGAAGCGATCTTAAAGGCGGTTCGCTCACTGGAAACCGGCCAATTTCACTTGGACTTGAAAAAGGCGGAAGCGATGAGCGACGAATGGATCGAGAAGCGCATCCGCCGTGCAGGCGATGAGCGTTTGTTCTTTATCGGCGAAGCGCTGCGCCGCGGCGTTTCAATCGAAACAATCCACGACTGGAGCCAGATTGATTTATTCTTCCTGAAGAAGTTCTCGAATATCGTGCAGTATGAAAATGTGCTTCAAGCGAATCGTTTTGATTTCGGCATAGCGAAGAAAGCGAAGCGCATGGGCTTTGCGGATAAGACGATTGCGAAGCTGTGGGAAGTGCCGGAGCAACAAGTCTACAACTGGCGAAAAGAACAAAAACTGATGCCCGTCTATAAAATGGTGGACACGTGCGCAGCTGAATTTGAATCGGAAACGCCGTATTTCTACGGAACATACGAAGATGAAAATGAGTCCATCCGTACGGAAAAAGAAAGCATCATCGTCCTTGGATCCGGACCGATCCGCATCGGCCAAGGAGTTGAATTCGACTACGCCACTGTGCACTCGGTATGGGCGATCAAAGAAGCAGGCTATGAAGCAATCATCATCAATAACAACCCAGAGACGGTTTCGACGGATTTCTCCATCTCAGACAAATTATACTTTGAACCGTTAACGGTTGAAGATGTCATGCATATCATTGAAATCGAACAGCCAAAAGGCGTCGTGGTCCAATTCGGTGGCCAGACGGCAATTAACCTTGCTGAAAAGCTGGAGCAAAACGGAGTGAAGATTCTGGGTACTTCGCTAGAAGATCTTGACCGTGCAGAAAACCGCAATAAGTTCGAAGCGGCCCTTCACGAAATCGGCATTCCGCAGCCGCTTGGAAAAACGGCGATTTCTGCTGAAGAAGCGATTGTGATTGCCAATGAAATCGGCTACCCGGTCTTAGTACGGCCATCTTATGTGCTCGGCGGACGGGCGATGGAAATTGTCTACAACGAAAATGACTTGAGCCATTATATGGAACATGCAGTCGAAGCAAGCCCGGAACACCCTGTACTAGTTGACCGCTACTTGACGGGAATCGAAATCGAAGTAGATGCCATTTCAGACGGAGAAGACGTGCTGATCCCAGGCATTATGGAACATATCGAACGCGCAGGCGTACATTCGGGCGATTCGATTGCCGTCTACCCGACGCAGAATATTTCGCAAGTGCTTTTGGATACCTTGGTGGATTATACGACCCGCTTAGCGAAAGGCTTGAATATTGTAGGCTTGCTGAATATCCAATACGTCATCTCGAAAGGCGAAGTATTTGTCATTGAAGTCAATCCGCGTTCAAGCCGGACTGTGCCTTTCATGAGTAAAATTACAGCCATTCCGATGGCCAATATTGCGATGAAAGCGATCCTCGGCCATGGCATCAAAGAACAAGGATTCACGCCAGGACTTGCACCGCTTTCAAAAGGCGTCTACGTGAAGGTGCCGGTGTTTTCTTTTGCAAAACTGCGCCGCGTCGACATCACACTCGGGCCAGAGATGAAATCGACCGGGGAAGTCATGGGCAAAGATTCCACGCTGGAAAAAGCGCTTTATAAAGGCCTAGTGGCAGCTGGTATGGAAATAAAAGACCACGGGACGGTGCTGATGACCATTTCCGATAAAGATAAAGAGGAAGCAATTGGCTTAGCGAAGCGTTTTACAGCAATCGGCTACCATATCATGGCGACCGAAGGCACAGCGAGCACGCTGGAAAGCGCAGGAATCAATGTGTCGACTGTCGGAAAAATCGGTTCAGATGGCCAAACTTTGATCGATGTCATCCAAAATGGCCGTGCCCAGCTTGTCATCAATACATTGACGAAAGGCAAGCAGCCGGAACGCGACGGCTTCCGGATTCGCCGGGAATCGGTGGAAAACGGCATTCCGTGCCTGACTTCACTGGATACAGCGGAAGCGATGCTCCGCGTTATCGAATCGATGACCTTCTCTGCGGAGGAAATGGGGGCAGGCGTATGATTCGGCAACAGCATATGAAGATCGTCAGCCAACAGGAAATCGCCAAGCGCATTTTTGAACTGACGGTCGAAGGAGATCTCGTAAACGATATGATGGCTCCGGGACAGTTTGTCCATATACGGGTAGCGGATAGCTATGAACCGCTGCTCCGCCGTCCGATATCTGTCGCATCCTACGACAAGGAAAAGCAGCAATTCACGATGATCTACCGAGCGGAAGGAAGAGGCACGAATTTATTGGCTGAAAAAAGCCCGGCGATGGCCTCGATGTATTGGGTCCGCTTGGCAACGGCTTTCCGGTCGAAGAAGCTGCGAAAAAAGCTTATTTGATCGGTGGGGGAATCGGCGTGCCGCCTTTATACGAATTGTCGAAAGCGCTCAATGAACGCGGCATTGAAACGGTGCATATTCTAGGCTTTGAAAGCAAAGACGCCGTTTTTTATGAAGCAGAATTTAAAAGTCTCGGCGACACCCATATTGCGACGGTCGACGGCTCGCACGGAACCCAAGGTTTTGTGACGCATATTTTGAACGAGCTGCCGAAAGATTTTGATGCCTATTTCAGCTGCGGACCGACGGCGATGCTTGAAGCGGTGCAATGGGCATATCCGGAGAAAAAAGGGTTCTTGTCATATGAACAGCGGATGGGCTGCGGCATCGGCGCTTGCTTCGCCTGCGTCTGCCGAACGACGAAAAGCGAAACGGATTACATCAAGGTTTGTTCAGATGGACCGGTATTTCAGGCGGGGGTAGTGATTTCATGACGAATTTAGCGATAAAGCTTCCAGGACTCGAGTTAAAGAATCCGATCATGCCGGCATCCGGCTGCTTCGGCTTCGGGAAAGAATATGCGCAGCTCTACGATTTGTCCCAACTTGGCGCGATCATGATCAAAGCGACGACAGTTGAAACACGGCTTGGCAATCCGACGCCACGCGTTGCAGAAACTGCTTCCGGCATGCTGAATGCCATCGGGCTGCAAAATCCGGGGCTCGCAGGAGTCCTCGGTTCTGAACTTCCATGGCTAGAACAATTCGACGTGCCGATCATTGCCAACGTTGCCGGAACGACGACGGAAGACTATGTGGAAGTGGCAAAGGAAATTTCGAAAGCGCCGAATGTTCACGCGCTCGAAATCAACATTTCCTGTCCGAACGTCAAACAAGGGGGCATTACATTCGGCACAGATCCGGACGTGGCGCGCGAACTTACACAGGCGGTAAAAGCTGTCTCTTCTGTGCCGGTATACATTAAACTGTCTCCGAATGTCACGAATATCGTATCAATCGCCAAAGCGGTCGAAGCAGGCGGTGCGGATGGCATCACGATGATCAATACTTTGCTTGGCATGCGCATGGATACGAAAACCGGCCGGCCGGTCATCGCGAATATCACAGGGGGATTGTCAGGCCCTGCCATCAAGCCGGTCGCGCTTCGCATGGTCTATGAAGTGAGCCAGCATACGGATCTGCCAATTATCGGCATGGGCGGTATAACGAATGTCGACGATGCCATCGACTTCCTGTCAGCAGGTGCAAGCGCAGTAGCTGTGGGCACGGCTAATTTCGTCAATCCGTTCGTTTGTACGGAAATCATCGAAAAGCTGCCTGAAAGGCTGCATGAACTCGGATTTGATTCGGCAGAAGAATTAATCGGAAGGAGCCATCGCTTGTGAATAAACCCATTATTGCGTTAGATTTTTCTTCAAAAGAGCAAGTCGAAAAATTTTTGGCACAGTTTGATGATCCGCTTTTCGTGAAAGTCGGCATGGAACTTTTCTATCAGGAAGGACCTGAACTTGTTAAAATGATTAAATCGATGGGCCACCAGATCTTCCTCGATTTAAAACTGCATGATATTCCAAATACGGTAGAAGCCGCAATGCGCGGACTCGCAAAACTGGGCGTCGATTTGACCAATGTCCACGCGGCAGGCGGTTTGGAAATGATGAAAGCGGCGAAACGGGGATTAGCCGGTTCAGCCACTCAATTGATCGCCGTGACGCAATTGACGTCAACAGATGAAACGCAGATGCACGAAGACCAGCTGATTTATGTCAGCCTGGAAGAATCGGTCCTGCATTATGCAAAACAGGCGAAGCGCGCAGGATTAGACGGTGTCGTCTGTTCCGTGCTTGAGTCATCGGCGATTGCAAGGGACTGCGGAGATGCGTTTTTAAAAGTGACGCCAGGGATCCGCTTAGCCGGGTCGGCTGCAGATGACCAAAAACGGGTGGCGACGCCGACAGCAGCGAAAGAACAAGGATCAACGCATATCGTTGTTGGTAGAGCGGTCACAAAAGCGGGAAATTCCGCTGCAGCCTATAGCCAGATTAAAAAAGAATGGAGCGGTGAATGATGAAACAGCATATTGCACGCCAATTACTTACTATCGGAGCCGTTGAATTGCGTCCGGAAAATCCGTTCACTTGGGCATCCGGTGTCCAATCACCGATATATTGCGACAACCGCCTCACCATGTCTTATCCGGAAGTGCGAAAAGAAATCGCCAAAGGCTTGGCCGAATTGATCGAGGAATTCTATCCGGAATGTGAAGTGGTAGCGGGAACAGCGACAGCGGGGATTCCGCATGCTGCCTGGGTCAGCGACAGGCTCAATTTGCCGATGGTCTACGTTCGTTCCAAACCAAAAGAGCACGGCCAAGGCAATATGGTCGAAGGGAAAATCGAGACAGGCAAAAAAGTGGTTGTTGTCGAGGATTTGATTTCCAAAGGGGGCTCGGTTCTTCAAGCAGCTGAAGGATTAAAAGCGGCTGGTTTTGAAGTGCTCGGGATTGCCGCTATTTTTACATACGATTTGCCGCAGTCGATTGAAGCCATCACGGCGGCTGGATTTACGTTCCATACACTGACGGATTTTCCGGCGCTTGTTGAGGAAGCGAGAGCAAACGGCGCCATTCAGGAAAAGGATTTGCCGATGCTTGCCGATTGGCATGAACGATTAAAGGCAGGCACCTTAAAGTAAAAGCAGGAAATACTAAAAGCTGGCCCATGCGGCCCGCTTTTTTTCGGTAATAGGGAAACGGAGTTTTATTTGAGAGGAATTCTTGGAATTCCATGATTTTTCAGCCGTTTTTTGTTATGGTCTAAACAACAAGGAGGAATGAAACCATGCCTTTTACCGAGCATCAACTCAAAGAGTGGCAGCGGCGCTTTCCCGTATTGGACCAAGCGATGTCATTAGAGCCGCTCTTCTGGCAAAATCCGAAACTGAAAAAAATGGAGGAGCTTCCTCCACTCGCTGTATCCAAGGAAGACATGGGGCAAGCTGCTCAACTATGGCTACGGTTTGCACCGTTTCTTGCAAAAGCTTTTCCTGAAACAGGAGATGGCATTATCGAATCGCCGCTTCGCGAGATAACTGAAATGAAAAATGCTTTAAATGGGCGGAGTACAGCAGAAGTGCGAGGCGCTTTATATTTGAAATGCGACAGTGAGCTGCCGATTGCCGGGTCGGTGAAAGCGCGTGGCGGCATTTTTGAAGTTTTGCAGCATGCAGAAAATTTAGCAATGGATGCCGGGCTTTTAGCTGAAAATGATTCGTATGAAAAATTCCTGAGTGACGCGTTTAATCAATTTTTTAGCCAGTACTCAATCGGCGTCGGCTCAACAGGAAATTTGGGGTTGAGCATCGGCATCATGGGAGCAAAGCTTGGGTTCCAGACTTCTGTGTATATGTCGGCAGATGCGAAGCCTTGGAAAAAAGAATTGCTTCGGCAAAAAGGCGCAATCGTCCATGAATTTTTAGGTGATTTTAGTGAAGCCATTACGGAAGGCAGGGAACAGACGCGAAAAAATCCCTATGCTTATTTTGTGGATGATGAAAAGTCAAAGCCTTTATTCCTCGGATACAGTGTTGCGGCTTTCCGCTTAAAAGAGCAATTGGAACAAGCGAATGTACAAATTGACGAAGAGCATCCTTTAATCGTCTATTTGCCTTGCGGCGTAGGCGGAGCACCTGGAGGCATTACGTTCGGCTTAAAACAGGTTTTTGGAGATGCAGCCCATTGCTTTTTTGTTGAACCGACCCATTCGCCGGCAGTTTTGATCGGCTTGGGCACTGGTGAAAAAGAAAAGGTCAGCGTTCAGGATTTCGGCATTGATAACCGGACAGAAGGGGACGGTTTAGCAGTAGGGCGCCCATCCAGTTTCGCTTCTTCCATTAGTGAACATCTCGTCAGTGGCGTCTATACAATCGAAGATGATGATCTCTTCAAATGGCTGGCTCTTTTATGGGACAGCGAAGGGATTTTCATCGAACCTTCAGCAGCTGCAGGGCTAAAGGGACCAACGGAATTGATGAAAACCGATTATTTGCAGAAGCACGGGATAGACGAATCGAAAGCTGTGCATATCGTCTGGGCAACTGGAGGCTCACTCGTGCCAGAAAATGAACGGATGGAATTTTATGAAAAAGGCAAAAAACTATTGTAAATAAGCTTATAGAGAAAGGAAAGGGGATAGGAAATGAACTTACTGATAATAGGGGTTGTGTTGGCAGCAATGCTTTTACTTTATTCCTCCGTGAATGAACGGTTTAAGGCGATGGAAAAGCGAATGGCCGCAATGCAAAAAAACATCGATGCTTTACGCAAAGGCGAGCCTGCTGAAGATCCGAAAGTCGATTCAGAACTTCGCGAGCTGTTGGCTCAAGGGAAAAACATCGAAGCAGTCAAAATGGCGCGAGAGTCCCTTGGCTTATCTTTGTTGGATGCTAAAAATTACGTAGATTCTTTAAAGGCGTAAATCGAAAAGATTTCAAAATAGCTTTGACTCTTTTCCGGTTTTCGCTTAGAATAACAAAAATAACCAAAAATTCTGTGATGAAGAGAGTAGTTTTGAAGAAAGCTTTAGCGAGTCGGGGATGGTGGAAGCCTGATAGCTGAATTCAAAATGAAGCGCACTTCTGAGAAACTCCCTGAAATGAAAGTAGGGTGCAGTCGGAGGAATCCGTTATCTTTTTCAAGCTGGCCTGTTAGGGCAATCAGAGTGGTACCGTGGGAATCCCGTCTCTAAATTTATTTAGAGGCGGGATTTTTCTATTGTTTTTAAAAAGGAGAGAGAAAATGAAAAATTTAGCAGAGTTTGCACAAGCCATTGAAGAAAAAATCGAAGGGAAAATGGATTTATCCGAAATCCAGCAACTGATTGAAAAGCCGAAATTCGAAGGGCAAGGCGATTTGGCATTTCCTTGTTTTGCTTTAGCAAAAATGATGAGAAAAGCACCTCCCAAAATCGCACAAGAGCTAGCACCGCGTATCAGCCATTCAGCCTTTGAAAAAGTCGTAGCAGACGGTGCCTACATAAATGCGTTTTTCCATAAGAAAGTGGAAAGTAAAGCCGTGATCGAAGAAATTAAGATGAAGAGAAACGCCTACGGACAGCATGAGTTCGGCAAACAGAAAAATATCGTCATCGATTTTTCGTCCCCCAATATTGCAAAACCTTTTTCGATGGGGCATTTGCGGTCAACGGTCATCGGGAATTCGCTGGCAAAAATAGCGGAAAAATGCGGTTATCAACCGGTGAAAATCAACCATCTGGGAGACTGGGGCACAAAATTCGGCAAATTGATCGTGGCTTATAAACAATGGGGCGACGAAGATGCTGTGCAAAAGCAGCCCATCAAGGAATTGCTGGAACTTTATGTGAAATTTCATCAGGAAGCAGAAAAGAATCCGCGTTAAACGACGAAGCAAGAAGCTGGTTTAAGAAATTAGAAGACGGCGACGAAGAGGCAAAACGGCTTTGGCTATGGTTCAAAGACGAATCGCTTCAGGAATTCAATACGATTTATCAATTGCTTGGCGTATCATTTGATTCATTGAACGGTGAAGCTTTTTACAACGATAAAATGCAGCACACCATTGCGCTATTGGCCGAAAAGAATTTATTGAGTGCTTCCGAAGGGGCTGAAGTGGTGGATTTGTCGGAAGAGAGCATGCCTCCGCTGTTAATCAGAAAATCAGACGGCGCTACTTTATATGCAACGCGGATTTGACAGCCGCTATATACCGCCAAGAGAACTACCAATTCGCGAAAGCCTTATATGTGGTAGGCCAAGAACAGACTTTGCATTTCAAGCAAGTTTTTTACACTTTGAAAAAGATGGGCTTCTCCTTTGCAGAAGAAATGGAGCATATTCCGTTCGGCTTTATCTTGAAAAACGGCAAGAAGATGTCGACCAGAAAAGGCGGCCTTGTGCTTCTGGAAAAAGTTCTGCAAGAAGCCATCCAACTGGCTGAACAAAATATTGAAGAGAAGAATCCCCAGCTGAAAGACAAGCAGCAAGTTGCTGAAATGGTTGGCGTCGGTGCCGTGATTTTCCATGATCTCCGCAACGAACGGATGACGAATGTGGAATTTTCGCTGCAAGATATGCTTCGTTTTGAAGGCGCTACAGGACCATATGTCCAATATACGTACGCACGGGCCTGTTCGATCTTGCATAAAGCGGGAGGCGATCATGGAGCGGTTGAAGGCCTGGACGATCCGTTTAGCTGGCAAGTGGTGAAACAGCTGCTCGAATTCCCGGACATCATTGAAAAAAGCTTCCATCACAACGAACCTTCAGCAATCGCTAAATATTTGATTGAATTGGCTCAGGATTTCAATAAATATTATAGCCAAGTGAAAATTCTGCAGGTAGATGCGGAATTGGGAAGCAGACTGGCCTTGGTCTCATCAACTGCCATCGTTCTAAAAGAGGGGTTAAGGCTGCTTGGAATTGGTGCGCCTGAACAGATGTGAAAATAGAGGAATCGAATGATTTTCGGCGAATAAAAGGAGTGAATTGATCAAATGGGAGTGGAGGGATAAAATGGCCAGGAAAGCGAAAGAGATTTATGTCAATTTGCCGGTGAAGGATTTGCAGAAATCAATCGACTTTTTTACTGCACTCGGTTTTGGCTTTAATGATGAAATGACCGACGAAAAAGGAGCCTGTATGATAGTCGGGGACCATATCTACGTAATGCTTTTGGTTGAAGATTTTTTCTGAAATTCACCAATAAACAGTTAACGGATTCTAAGGCGGCTACGGAAGTCATCGTGGCCATTTCGGCAGACAGTAAAGCGGAAGTGGATGAGATGGTTCAAACGGCAATTGAAGCAGGCGGCAAAGCGTCAAATGACAAGATGGACGATGAGTATATGTACGGCTGGAGTTTCCAGGACGTCGACGGCCACCTTTGGGAAGTGATGTATATGCCGGAAAGCTGAAAATGAAAATGCCCGAAACATTCTGTTGGACAACAGGTGTTTCAGGCATTTTTTTGTCTTTCATTTAAATTTCTTACAAATAGTCTGCATAACGTTTTTCCATATAGTTCTGGAAGATGGTCATCACTGAACAGATGGCCCAGTAGATTAACGCAACTAAGATTAAAAGAGTCAGGAGATCGTATTCACGTGCGCCGACAATTCGCGCTTTCTGGAAAACTTCAGGCACTGTAATCATTGCAGCCAGAGAAGATGCTTTGATGAGGTCGAGAAACACATTGGAAAGCGGTGGAACCGCGATGCGCACCGATTGAGGCAAAATGATGCGCCTCATCGTTTGCCAATAGCTCAAGCCGAGTGCTGTGGAAGATTCCCATTGCCCTTTGTCCACTGAAGCGAGGGAAGAGCGGAAAACTTCTGCGATATAAGCAGCGCAATTGATCGTAAAACCGATAAGTGCTGCTTGCAATGCTGAAAATTCAATGCCGATGACCGGCAACGCAAAATAGAGCAAAAACAAAATAACCAAAATTGGAACGCCGCGCATAAAAGAGATATAAAGGCGGGCTGGCCATTGAAGAATCTTGAATTTCGAAGTTCTTGCAAGCGCCAGGAAAAATCCGATGATGAGGGCGAGTCCCATGCTGACCAGTGAAATTAAAAGCGTGTACCAGATTCCTTCCAAAACATAAGGAAGAGACTCGATTGCAAGCTGCGGGTCAAACAGCAAGCCCCATTCGATGTCAGCCATTCAAAATCCTCCTCGTGTGCCTATTCAATATCGGGTTTGACGGAGACATCTGCACCGCCGAAAAATTCAGCGGAGATTTCGGAAATGGTGCCGTCTTCAAGCATTTCTTCCAGAACCTGATTGACATTGTCCGCCAACTCTTCGTTGTCTTTATTCATCACCAGTCCAACTTCTGATGGGCTGTATTTAATATCCGGGTGAATGGTGATATTCAGTTCTGGGAATGCAGCAACTCCGAAAGTGGAAAGGTAATAATCGTTAAGGATGACATCTGTCCGTCCGATTGACACGTCGCGCAAATAAACTTCATTTGTTGCATTGTCGTAAGTCACTTCTTCCGCTCCGTAATCACGTGCAATTTCCATATAAATTGAAGTGGAAGCACCCGCAGCTTTCTTTCCTTTTAAATCTTCCAAGGTTTTAATGCCTGAAAGATCATCTTTCCGGACTACTGCCGTGCCGTAAGAATATTTAATCGGTATGGAGAAAATGAAATTATCCAAGCGGTCTTCGGTGATTTCAATATCATTGGCTGCGATATCGATTTGCCCGGTGTTGACGCTCGTCAACATTTCATCAAATCCAAGCTCTGTAAATTCAATTTCCAAATCGAGCCGTTCGCCAAGTTCACGTACGACTTCCACTTCAAATCCGGTCAGTTCATCGGATTCTGCATCTCTAAAAGAAGTGGCAAGCAAGGTCCCGGAAGTGGCCACTTTGAGCGAACCTTTCTCCTGAATTTCATCCCAAGCACTTTTCGTTTCCGAAGTTTCTTCCTCTTGGTCCCCGTTGCTGCAGCCTGCCAGTAATCCAAGAGAGAGGATGCCTACAGCGGCAATCCCGTTCTTCCATGTTAACGCTTTCAACATTATGTATACCTCCTAATTTTCATTCCTATAAAAGATAGCATGTTAAAGGGGTTTGGGCAATTTGTCTGTTTGCCCAATTAATAGCGGTGGTCAAACCACACAGTAAACCGCAAAAATCCCGCAAACATAAAAATGTCTGCGGGAGCATAAACTTATTTTTTTAATTTAATGACCAGATCTTCATCAGGTGTCACAAAAACAGTTTTTTGTTCAAAATAAATAACAAATCCAGGTTTGGCCCCGTTCGGTTTCTTCACTTGTCGCACTTCGGTGTAGTCTACCGGTACGGAAGAAGATTCACGGGCTTTGCTGAAATAGGCAGCAATGGCCGCCGCTTCCAGAATCGTTGTTTCATCCGGATCGCTGCTGTGGATAATGACATGCGAACCTGGGATGTCTTTCGTATGGAGCCATGTATCGGATTTTGATGCGACTTTGAATGTCACGTAATCATTCTGTTTATTATTTTTACCGACGGAAATCGGAACGCCTGTACTAGACACATAGGGTTCGACAGAAGGTTTGGTCGGTTTTTTCTTTTTCTTCGATTTCTGGGCCTTCATGAATCCTTGCTCCGCCAATTCTTCCCGTATTTCTTCAATGTCTGAAATGCCTGCTTGTTGGACTTGCTGCATCAGCGTTTCAAAGTAATTGATGTCATCTACCGTTTTTTCAATCTGCTCTTGCGTCTTGACGAGCGCCGTCTTAGCTTTTTGATAGCGCGAATAATACTTCTGGGAATTTTCAATCGGCGTTTTTCGCGGATCTAAAGTGACCATTACTTTTTCATCCGTATAGTAATTGTCCACTTCAATTTCTTTCATGCCTTTCGTGATCCGGTGGAGATTCGCCATGATCAATTCTCCATTTAATTGCAGCAAATCGCGTTTCTCCGCTTGGTCTTGTTCTTTTTTCAATTTCTTCAATTTCAATTTCAATTTGGCGATTTCGTTTTGAAGCCAGCGTTCCAGATCCCCAGCTTGCTGTTTGACCCGGTCGCGTTCCGCTTTGGCAAAATACATCCGGTCCAATAGTTCACCCAAATTATCAAACCCAAGCTCGTTTCCATTAATATGTGTAAGCGAGGAAGCGGAGAAATAACTTTTCCCTTCATGTTCCACGTAATAGCCCCGAGGATCAGCAGCGGAGAAAGCCGCCAAAAACGCTTCAGCCGCTTTTTGTTTATCGTCTGCTTGCGCCATCCGGTAATGCAGTTCACGTGCATTTAATGGAGAAAATCCAGCGTACTGGCTGACGATTTCTTTTTCGTCAAGCGCGGCCAATTGCGCAGCTGCTCCGAATGGATCCTTTTTTTCCTGGGACGGCGGAAAGACGTATGGCTGTCCCGGTAAAATGGTTCGGAATGTATTGACGCTCGGCGGCAAATGCTTCAAACTGTCGAGAATCATCATGCGCTCGGCATCGACTAAAATGACATTTGAATGGCGCCCCATCATTTCCACATGGAGTTCCCGTTCAATGTCATCGCCGATTTCGTTTTTCGCTTTGATCTTTAAAATAATCAGCCGGTCCATTTCGTGCTGGACCACTTCCGTAATCACACCGCCTTCAATATGTTTCCGCAGCAGCATGCAAAACATCGGCGGCTCTGACGGATTAACATTCGCCATGCCCGTCATATGTATGCGCGAATAGGAAGGGTGGATGGAAATTAATAATTTATGGTTTTGCCGTTGAGAACGGATCTGCAATAATAGTTCTAGCTGATTAGGCTGATGAACTTTTGAAATCCTGCCCGACACCAGTTGCTGAAGCTCTGTTGTCATCGCTTTTGTAAATAATCCATCAAATGCCATGAAAAATCCCTCTTTCAAATCGTTTTGTTCTATCTTATCATTTTCAAGGTATATTATGATATAATAAGACAGTTAGATAGAAAACGAAGAAGAATGATCAGCTGCAAATGGCGGTGATGGAGTGAAGAAAATGGTGAAGTTCATTTCTCTAGGCGGCGGCAGCGCCGTTTCGGCAAGTCGCATAATCTCTATTGTCACGCCGGATTCTGCACCGTCGAAGCGGCTGATCCAAGAAGCGCGCAGCAAAGGGTTGCTGGTCGATGCCACTGGCGGAAAAAGACCAAGTCTGTATTGATTATGGACAGCGATCATGTGGTGATTTCCGCAGTCTCTGCAGAAACCGTAATGCAGCGCGCAGAACAAAACGATGACGAGATGAATGAGGGATAAAATGAGAAAACAACGCGGACTTCTGATTGTATTATCAGGGCCTTCGGGTGTCGGCAAAGGCACCGTCAGAAAAGAGCTGTTCTCACAGCCGGATACAAATTATGAATACTCCATCTCGATGACGACGCGAGCGCCGCGTGAAGGCGAAGTGGATGAAGTCGATTATTTCTTCAAGACCGCAGTGAGTTTGAAGAATTGATCGAACAGGATCAACTGCTTGAATGGGCTGAGTTCGTCGGCAATTACTACGGCACGCCGCTTGAATACGTCAATAAAATGCGGGATGCCGGCCGGGATGTATTTCTTGAAATTGAAGTGCAGGGCGCGGCGCAAGTGCGTTCGAAAGTGCCGGATGGCCTCTTCATTTTCTTGGCGCCTCCAAGTTTGTCCGAATTGGAAGAGCGGCTGATCGGCCGGGGCACTGAGACAGACGAAGTGATCGCTTCCCGTCTCGGAGCTGCCCGCCAAGAGCTTGAAATGATGAACTTATACGATTATGTCGTAGAAAATGACGAAGTTGAACATGCCTGTGACCGCATCAATGCTATCATCATCGCAGAACATTGCAAACGTGAACGTGTAGAAAAAAGATATTTCGATATGCTAAAGGAGAATGCCTGATGTTATACCCATCCGTTGATAAACTTAAAACTCAAATCGATTCAAAATATTCACTGGTTGCGCTTGCTTCTAAGCGGGCACGCCAATTGCACGAACACGGCGACGAAAAGCTCGATAAATACGTTTCCCATAAGTCTGTCGGCAAAGCGCTTGAAGAAGTCGCTGCCGGAGCATTAAAACCGGAACACCAAGATGAATTTGCAATTTATGAAGATGAAATTTAACGATTAATCGTAACCGACGACTCCCAGAGCAACTTTGTTCTTTGGGAGTTTGTTGTTTAGAAAGGGTGTTTATATTGTTGGCAAATCGTAAAATTCTATTATGTGTAAGCGGAGGGATCGCCGTTTATAAAGCGGTTGCGCTTGTCAGCAAGCTATCCCAAGCGGGTGCTTCAGTGAAAGTGATCATGACGGAATCAGCCCGCCAATTTGTCCAGCCTTTGTCTTTCCAAGTAATGTCGAGAAATGATGTCTATTTTGATACGTTCGATGAGAAAGATTCATCAGTAATCGCCCATATCGATTTAGCGGATTGGGCAGATTTGATTCTTGTGGCTCCTGCGACAGCGAATGTCATTGGCAAATTGGCCAATGGAATCGGCGATGATATGGTGACGACAACTTTGCTTGCAGCTACAGCGCCGATCTGGATGGCTCCGGCAATGAATGTCCATATGTATGACCATCCGGCAGTCAAACGCAATATCCAACAGCTTCATGAAGACGGTGTGCGATTCATCGAACCTTCTGAAGGTTTTTTAGCATGCGGCTATGTTGGAAAAGGGCGTCTTGAGGAACCTGAAAAAATTACAGCGCTAGTGTCAGATTTTTTTGCAACTCCAGAACCATTGGCAGGCAAAAAAGTGGTTGTGACAGCAGGGCCGACAAGAGAACGGATTGATCCTGTGCGCTTCTTAACCAATTTCTCCAGCGGCAAAATGGGCTATGCCATGGCGCAAGCAGCAGCGGAAATGGGAGCGGAGACGGTTTTGATCAGCGGTCCTGTGTCGCTGCCGGTACCAAGCGGTGTAACCCGTATTTTCGTAGAAAGTGCAGAAGAGATGCTGGAATCTGTAAAGCGGCATTTCGACGATTCGGATATGGTCATTAAAACGGCAGCGGTCGCTGACTACCGCCCGATGACCGTACATCAACAAAAAATGAAGAAACAGGAAGGCGGCTCAACGATTGAACTTGAGCGCACAGTCGATATCCTGCATTATTTGGGCGAACAAAAAACACATCAATTATTGATCGGTTTTGCGGCTGAAACGAACGATGTGGCGAAATATGCTAAAGACAAATTGCAGCGGAAGAATGCGGATTACATTATTGCGAACGATGTCAGTGAAGCGCAAGCGGGCTTTGAATCCGATACCAACCGGGTGACCGTTTACGGCAAGGATGGATTTGAACAGTCCTTTGAAATGATGCCGAAAGCGGAACTGGCACGCAAACTTTTAGAAATGATCCATGAACAGGAAGAGCGCCATGATCGCTGAAGTCATTGTCGACGTAGCCGCACATCCCATTGACCGGCCTTTCGATTATGCAATTCCTGAACATTTGCAAGTTTTGATTGAACCCGGTATGCGGGTCAAAGTGCCTTTTGGCAACCGCAAAGTCCTAGGCTTCATCACTGCCATAAAAAACACGACCGAATTCGATCCAGCGCGGCTAAAGCCGATCCATGAATTGATGGACGTTGTGCCGGTACTGAATGAGGAATTATTGGAAATGGCAAAATGGATGAAAAAGCAGACTGTATGCTTTGAAATTGATGCCCTTCAAGTGATGATTCCATCAGCGCTCCGTGCCAAATATGAAAAGCGCTTTGTTTTGGACGCGCCTATTGAAGAAATTGCCGAGCCGCTTCGTGTCTATTTTGGCAAACGGCCTTTTGTGCGTGCCCAAGATGCCGTCGAGGTCTATGGTTTATTGAAAAAAGAATTAGAAAAAGGCACGGTGGTTGCAGATACCGATATTTCGCAGCAAACCGCTGTCAAAAAAGTCCGGATGATTCACATCACCGATTCGCTGGATGTGCTGGAGGCGATTGAAGTGCGCCCCAATGCAAAGCAGCAGCTGAAGCTGATGGAATACATGAAGCAGAATCTAGGAAAATCCATCGAGTCCTCCCAGATGCAGAAAGAAGCAGGAACAACCTTGCCGACAATTTACAGCCTGGTCGAAAAAGGGGCGGCCTTCATCGATAATGAAGAACTTTACCGGGATCCGAAATTACAGTCGGAAATTGAACGGAAACATTCTTTGCAATTGACGGAAGCGCAGCAGATCGCATTTGATGCAATTGATGAGGCGCTCAATACCTCTAAGACGTTCTTGCTGCACGGCATTACGGGAAGCGGAAAAACGGAAATTTATCTTCAGACGATTGATCAAGTGCTGAAAGATGGAAAAGAAGCGATTATGCTGGTGCCGGAAATTTCGTTGACGCCGCAAATGACGCTGCGCTTTAAAGAACGTTTCGGAGACCTGGTCGCCGTGCTGCACAGTGGCTTATCGGCTGGCGAAAAATACGATGAATGGCGAAAAATCCAGCGCGGAGAAGTGAAAGTGGTCGTCGGTGCAAGGTCGGCTATCTTTGCGCCTTTCCGCAACCTCGGATTAATTATTCTGGATGAAGAGCATGAATCCAGTTACAAACAAGATGATTCGCCGAGGTACCATGCACGCGATATGGCGATATGGCGGAGTCAATACCATAATTGTCCGGTGATTCTCGGAAGCGCGACGCCTTCCTTGGAATCCTATGCACGGGCGCAAAAAGGGGTTTACGAACTTTTGGTGCTCGAGCAGCGAGCCAAAAACCAGCCTCTTCCCGAAGTCCAAATTGTTGATATGCGTGAAGAGCTTCGAAGCGGCAACCGTTCAATGTTTTCCATACCGCTCGCAGAAGCGATCCGGGAGCGGCTGGAACGGAAAGAGCAGATCGTCTTATTCTTGAACAAAAGAGGCTATTCGTCATTCGTTCTTTGCCGCGACTGCGGAACGGTCATGCAATGTCCGAATTGCGATATTTCGCTGACTTACCACCGCTCGACTGAAATGATGAAATGCCATTATTGCGGCTACGACGAGCCTGTGCCGCATACTTGTCCGGAGTGTGAAAGCGAACATATCCGATTTTTCGGAACAGGAACCCAAAAAGTGGAAGAAGAACTTGCCCGCTTAGTGCCGGAAGCCCGGGTTCTCCGGATGGACGTCGATACGACACGGAATAAAGGCGCTCATGAAAAAATTCTTTCCGCATTTGGTGAAGGGAAAGCGGATATTCTGCTTGGCACGCAAATGATTGCAAAAGGGCTGGATTTCCCGAATATCACGCTAGTCGGCGTGTTATCCGCTGATACGACGCTTCATTTGCCTGATTTCCGTGCCGCCGAGAAGACTTACCAGCTTTTGACGCAAGTCAGCGGGAGAGCGGGGCGGGATGTCCTGCCGGGAACGGTCATTGTGCAATCCTATACGCCGGAGCATTATGCGATCACATTGGCGAAAGACCAATTGTATGAACCGTTTTATGACCGAGAAATGGCGATGCGCAGAGCAAGCGGCTATCCGCCTTATTATTATGTCGTGAATATCCAATTCACGCACGAAGATTTGATGACAGCTGCTGCTTATGCGGAGCAATCTGTCCGTTATTTAAAAGAGCAGCTCTCTTCGAATACTTTGATCATCGGCCCTTCAGCTTCACTGATCGCCCGTGTCAACAATAGATATCGCTATCAATGTTTGATAAAATACAAAAAAGAACCGAAGTTGGCTGAAGTCATGCAGCAATTGATTAAAATCTATCGCTCAGAATGGATTAAAAAAGGTGCTACCTTAGCAATCGATATGAATCCGACTTCCGTCATGTAAAGAAATGGAGAGAACAGAATGGCAATCCTAGATATAGTGAAGCACCCGAACGAAATCCTTGAACAGAAATGTTTGCCGGTGACTAAATTTGATAAGAAGTTAGCGGTTTTATTGGACAATATGCATGAAACGATGGTTGAAAACGATGGTGTGGGCATTGCAGCCCCACAAGTCGGCGTTAATTTGCGCGTAGCAATCGTCGATTTTGCAGAAGGCCAAGAGCCGATTGAAATGATCAACCCGAAACTTGTCTTATTTGAAGGGGAAGATACTGACGTCGAAGGATGCCTTAGTTTCCCAGGGGTTTTCGGCGAAGTATCGCGTCCGGACCACATTAAGATTAAGGCACAGGAACGCGATGGTTCATGGTATGAATTAGAAGCGGAAGGCTACGAAGCACGGGCTATCCAGCATGAAATCGACCATTTGGACGGCATCTTGTTTACGTCGAAAATCACCAAATATGTCACTCAAGAAGAATTGGACGCCATGATCGCAGAAGCGGCAGCTGAAGAGGAGGAGCAGATTTGACGAAAATCGTCTTTATGGGAACTCCGGCATTCTCTGCCCCGATCCTGCGCATGCTCGTAGAAGAAGGTTATGAAGTCATTTCAGTCGTGACACAGCCTGACCGTCCAGTCGGGCGCAAAAAAGTATTGACGCCGACGCCGGTCAAAGAAGAGGCGTTGCGCTTAGGTTTACCCGTTTATCAGCCTGAAAAATTGAAAAATCCGGATGAATTGCAAGTGGTATTGGATTTGAAACCGGATTTGATCGTCACAGCGGCTTTTGGCCAAATTTTGCCGACGGCGATTTTGGAAGCCCCGAAACTTGGATCGATCAATGTCCATGCTTCTTTGCTTCCGGCATACCGCGGCGGGGCACCGATCCACCAGGCAATCATTGACGGCCAGACGGAAACGGGCGTAACAATCATGTATATGGTCGATCGTCTGGATGCAGGCGATATCATTTCCCAAACGGCTGTAGAGATCGGAAAAACGGACCATACCGGTTCGATGTTCGAAAAACTCAGTGCAGCCGGCACACAATTATTGAAAGAAACTTTGCCTTCTATTGTAGAAGGAACGAATAAGCGAATTCCGCAAGATGAAGAAAAAGTGACCTTTGCACGCAATATTTCAAGAGAACAGGAACGCATCGACTGGTCAAAATCGGCTCAGGCCATTTACAACCAAGTCCGCGGACTGCATCCTTGGCCGGTCGCTTATACGACATTCAAAGATGCGAACATGAAAATTTGGTGGACGGAAGAAGCCGATTCTTCGAAAACAGGCAAACCTGGCGAAGTGGTTGAACTAACTGATGAAGCGATTTTGGTGCAGACAGGCGAAGGGATTCTTGCCCTTACGGAACTCCAGCCAGCTGGCAAAAAGCGGATGTCCGCGCAAGATTATTTAAAAGGACCAAAAATCCAGGTAGGAGATTTATTCGAATGAAAAACAAAAAACTTCACGGCAATGTCCGGGATGCTGCCTTTTCGATTCTTTGGGCGGTCGAGAATAAACAGGCATACAGCAACCTGCTTTTGCATCAAACCCTTGAAAATTACGGGATTTCAGCAAAAAATCGGGGCTTGTTGACGGAAATCACATACGGTACATTGCAGCATCAAATGACTTTGGATTATTATTTGGAGCCGTTTATGAAAGGGAAGATCGAACCTTGGGTGAAAATCCTGTTAAGGCTATCCCTTTACCAAATCGTTTATCTGGACCGGATCCCGTCCCATGCAGTCGTCCATGAAGCCGTGGAAATTGCAAAGCGCCGCGGCCATGGTGGAGTCGCCTCATTAGTGAATGGCGTTCTCCGTTCTGTTCAGCGGGACGGCGTCCGTTCGTTCAATGCCATCAGTGATCCGGTTAAAAAGATTTCCATTGAAACAAGCCATCCTGAGTGGATGATCAAACGATGGGCTGAGCAGTTCGGCCTTGAAAAAACGCGTGAAATGGCATTGGAGAACAATAAAATACCGCCGCAGACCGTAAGAGTCAATACCGTAAAAGCGACTCCCGAAGAAGTGATTGAAATGCTCGTTTCGGAAGGATTGGAAGCTGTACAGAGCCCGCTCGTTCCGGAATGCCTCGTCGTATCAAACGGACAGCCGGCGAAAACTTTGACTTTTGAAAAAGGTTTTATCACGATTCAAGACGAAAGTTCCATGCTGCCGGCATACGCCTTACAAGCAGGCCCTAATATGAAAATTCTGGATATGTGCGCCGCACCAGGCGGAAAACCACGCATATTGCTGAAAAGATGGGCAATCAAGGACAACTTTTTGCCATGGACCTTCACCCGCATAAAGTGAAGTTGATTGATGAAACGGCAAAACGCCTCGGCCATTCCATTATTGAAACGGCTGCCGGAGACGGCAAAAAGAGTGTGGAGCGTTTTGGTACAGAGCAATTTGACCGGATATTGGTAGATGCTCCTTGCAGTGGGCTGGGTGTCATCAAACGCAAACCGGATATTAAATATTCCAAAACTGCTGATGATTTTTCACGGCTTCAGGAAATTCAAGTTGATTTATTGGACCAAGCTGCACAACTGTTGAAGAAAGACGGCATTCTCGTCTACAGCACTTGTACAGTCGATTCGACTGAAAACCGGGGGACGGCTGAACGTTTCTTGAAAGAACATCCCTACATGGAAAAAATCGAAGTTTCCTTGCCGGAAACACTCGGTTTAAAGAATTCGGGATTTGTCCAAGTGTTTCCGCAAGATTTTGGAGGAGATGGATTTTTCATTTCCGCTTTCCGCAAAACGCAAACAAGTTAATTCAAGCAGGAAAAGATTTGATTTGATGAGAAATGGGGTGTCGGGATTTGTATCAATACGTCATGGAAAGCGATACTGGAAAGAAAAGAAAAGTGAATGAGGACCGGGTAGCGGTCTTGAAAAGGCCTGAGGGGCTCATGCTGGCGTTGGTAGCGGATGGCATGGGCGGCCATAATGCCGGAGATATAGCAAGTGAATTGACCGTCAGCACATTAAGCCGCATGTTCAATGAAGAACAGCCGGAAGCGTTGATGTCGATTGAAAAACGGAAATCCTGGCTGTCTCTGAATGTCCAATCGGTCAACCGGCTTGTCTATGAGTATGCAGAAACGCATCCGGACTGCAAAGGGATGGGGACCACATTGATCGCGGCCATTTTGGATAAAGAAGAATGCGTGATGTGCCATATCGGCGATAGCCGCGCATATGTGATCGACGGATCGGTTGAGCAGGTCACCCGAGACCATTCCTATGTAAATGTGTTAATCGACAACGGAGAAATCAGCGAAGAGGAAGCAGAAGACCACCCAAAGAAAAACTGGATCGTCAAAGCTCTAGGGACGGAACCGGATATTGATGGGGAAATTCTTCATTTCACGCTGGAAAACTCCTCATATTTGCTTATTTGTTCAGATGGCTTGAGCAATAAAATCACAAAAGATGAAATCGCATCAATTGTCCGTTCATCCATGCCGCTTTCACGTAAAGGGCAGGAAATGGTGAAGCTCGCCAATGATTTAGGAGGAGAAGACAATATTTCATTTGTTCTTCTGTCCTCAAAGGTTGAGGAGGTGTAGCCATGTTAATCGGCAGAAGCATAAATGGCCGCTATAAAATTTTAGAATTGATTGGCGGAGGCGGGATGTCCAACGTATATTTGGCCCACGACATGATCTTAGACCGCGATATTGCCATTAAAATTCTGCGCTACGATTTTTCAAATGAAGAAGAGCTGCGCCGGCGTTTCCAGCGGGGAAGCTTTGTCTACGACCAGTTTGGCACATCCGCATATCGTCAACATCTTCGATGTCGGCGAAGAAGGTTCCTTGCATTACTTAGTGATGGAATATGTTCCAGGAAAAACCTTGAAAGAATACATAATCGATAATTCCCCCGTCGCGCCGGAACAGGCGGTCAAGATTATGAAACAACTGGCATCTGCTTTGGCACATGCCCATCAAAACCAAATTGTACATCGGGACATCAAGCCACAGAACATATTGATGGACGCGGAAGGCAATGTGAAAATTTCTGATTTCGGAATCGCGATGGCATTGAGCGCCACATCCTATACTCAGACCAATTCAGTACTTGGGACGGTTCATTACTTATCGCCTGAACAAGCGGGGCGGAACCGCCAATAAAAAATCGGATATCTATTCTTTAGGGATTGTGATGTTTGAATTGTTGACAGGCAAATTGCCTTTTTCAGGAGAGTCGGCCGTCTCGATTGCGTTGAAGCATCTTCAGACAGAAACACCGTCTTTGCGTGAAATTGTTCCAAGCATGCCTCAAAGTTTGGAGAACGTTGTTTTAAAGGCAACGGCTAAAAATCCGCAGCACCGCTATCAATCGGCCAACGAAATGGAAGAGGACTTATCAACAGTTTTGTTGCCTGAACGCTTGAATGAACCGAAGTTTTCAGCTCCAATTGATGAAGATGCAACACGGGCAATGCCTGCGATTAAAGATCCGGCCGTATATGGCAGCGTCGAAGAAACAAAAACATTGGCACCTGTCAGCAAAAAAGAACCGGCAAAAAAACCGGCAGCACCGCCTGCAAAGAAAAAGAAAAAGAAATGGCCCTGGATTGTGGGCATAGCTTTGTTTTTAGTGGTGGCAGGACTCGTTGCCGCGGTTGCATTCCCAGACTTATTCGGACCGCGCCAAGTGGCAGTGCCGGATGTCAAAGACATGGAACGAGACGAAGCGATTGAAGAATTGCGTTCGCTTGGTTTTGTTATCGGTGAAGAAAAAGAGCAGACCTCTGAAGAAGTGGCAGAAGGCAATGTGGTAAGGACCATACCGGAAGCAGGGAAAATGCGCAATCGTGAATCTGAAATCCAGCTGTTCATCAGTACGGGAAAAGAAAAAGCGGAACTTGCCGATTATGTCGGGCGCAATATTGACCAAGCCATGGAATTGCTGGATCAGCAGAATTACAAATCGGTGGACCAGGAAGAGGAATTCTCGGATGAACCGGTTGGAACCATTTTAAGCCAAGATCCTGAAGCTGGAACAGAAGTCATCATTTCTGAAACGGATATTGAGTTTACCGTCAGCAAAGGCAAAGATATGCGAGAAGTCGAAAATCTATCGGGCTATACGGAAGCGGATCTTAATGAATACGCCCGCTCTTCCGGATTCAATATCCGGATCGTCGATGAAGCATCTTCCGATTCAGTGGCTGCAGGAGTCGTTTTATCGCAAACGCCTGCGGCAGGAGAAGAACTTGAGGCAGGAAGTGATATTATGGTCACCGTTTCATCAGGGCCGGCTGCCTTGCCGATGAAGACTTATATCCATACGATCCAGATTCCGTATGAGCCGGCTGAACCTGCAGCTGAAGGGGAACCGGCCGCCGAACAAAAGGTCGCTATCTATATTCAAGATGAGAATACGACCATGGCAGAACCTGCTGAGGAATTTACCATTACAGAAGACATATCGCGCCGCATCGAACTGCAGATCGCCGAAGGGAAAACTGCAGTCTATCGAATCGTCCGCGACGACCGCGTCATTGAAGAAGAAACGATTGCCTATAATTCAGTGGAATAACCAATTAAAGAAATACCCTCTTTCTTAAAAAGAGGGAATTTCTTTACTTCAATTCAAAAGGAGTGAAAGCATGCCGAAAGGTCAAATCAGAAAAGCGTTAAGCGGATTTTACTATGTTTTGGACGAGGATGGAGAACGATACATCCAATGCCGAGGCCGCGGAGTATTCCGCAACCGCCAAATTTCACCGCTTGTCGGAGACTACGTCGATTACAAAGCGGACAACGATTTAGAAGGGACGATTTTGCACGTTTATGAACGCAAAAATGAACTTGTCCGTCCGCCTATTTCAAACGTGGATCAAGCACTTCTCGTTTTTTCTGCTAAACAGCCGGATTTTCATCCCCTCCTATTGGATCGGTTTTTGACGGCAATCGAATACCATTCCATCGAGCCGATCATTTGCTTAACAAAAATGGACTTGCTGAAAGAAGATGAAAAAGAAAAAATCAGCGAATTTATTGCGGATTATGAGAAGATCGGATATGAAGTCATCCCGACGTATAAAGGCGATTTGGAGCTCCAAGAGCGTCTTATGCCTACTTTAGAAGGGAAAATCAGCGTCTTGGCTGGCCAATCCGGCGTTGGAAAATCAACGCTTTTGAATACGATTTTACCTTCACTGGAACTGAAGACCGACGATATTTCAAAAGCCTTGAACCGGGGGAAACACACGACCCGGCCATGTGGAATTGATCGAAGTGAACAAGGGCTTGCTGGCAGATACACCGGGATTCAGTTCATTTGAATTCGATACGATGGAAAAAGAAGAGCTTTCTGCATGTTTCCCTGAAATGGCGGAAAAGTCGAATGACTGCAAATTCCGGGAATGCCTTCACCTGAATGAACCTAAATGCGCCATAAAAGCAGCAGTGGAAACAGGAGAAATCAAGGATTACCGCTACAAGCATTATTTGAAGTTTTTAGAAGAAATTATGAGCCGAAAGCCGAGGTATTCAAATGATTAAAATTGCACCTTCTATACTAGCAGCAGATTTTTCTAAATTGGGCGAAGAAGTCCGCGAAGTCGAGGCAGCAGGAGCTGACTGGATCCACATTGATGTGATGGACGGCCACTTTGTGCCGAATATCTCATTTGGCGCAGTTGTAATGGATGCGATACGGCCGTTGACGAAACTGCCATTCGACGTCCATTTGATGATCGAAAACGCAGACCGCTACATCGAGGATTTTGCAAAAGCTGGAGCCGATTACATCACGGTCCATGTAGAAGCGAGCCCTCATTTGCACCGTACGATTCAATTAATCCGTTCTTTCGGCGTCAAACCGGGAGTGGTATTAAATCCGCATACGCCGGTTGAAGCGATTTTGCCGATTTTGGAAGATATCGATTTGGTGTTGTTCATGACGGTCAACCCGGGCTTCGGCGGCCAGAAATTTATTGAATCGGTCGTGCCGAAAGTGGAACAGCTGTCTAAAATTATCCGTGATAAAGGCTTGTCCATCGACATCGAAATTGATGGCGGCATCAATGAAGAAACCATTATTCCATGTGCGAAAGCCGGAGCGAATGTGTTTGTGGCTGGATCTGCGATTTACAGCAAACCGGACCGTGCTAGCGCATTGCAGAAAATTAAGAAGGCTGGAGAAGAGGCGATTTCGTGATTGTCGTCGTGACAGCAGGAGGGCCAGCGTCTGAGTTGCCGGATTTCTCGGAATGGGCAGGAGCCGCGTTTATTGGAGTGGATGCGGGGACGATTGTGTTATTGGATCAAGGTATACGCCCGGTTGCGGCTGTCGGCGATTTTGATTCGGTGACAGGTTCTGAGATGAAGCGGATTGAAGCGCTTTTCCCGTCTCTTGACCGAGCAGCTTCTGAGAAAGACGAGACGGATACGGAACTTGCACTCGTGAAAGCGATGGAGTTTTCACCTGTGCAAGTGATTGTTACGGGAGTGACAGGCGGAAGGCTGGACCATTATATGAGTTCGCTTCACGCCATCTACCAGATTCAGCAGAAATTTCCGGATACCGAATTTATGCTGGTCAATCGGCAGAACCGCATCCGTTTTCTGTCACCCGGTTCACACCGGATCTGGGCAAATGAAAAATATCGCTATATTTCCTTTTATCCGTTTGCGGAAACCGTTGAAGGATTTTCATTGACCCATTTTAAATACGAAGTGGACAATGAAACAATTCCTTTCGGATCGACCCGCTTCATCAGCAATGAACTGGATGCAGAAGGCATCATAAAATTTTCAAAAGGCAGTTGTGTCATGATTGAAAGTTCAGATGCAGGAAATGGTTTGAAACAAAGCGATGAAATGAACGCATGAAAAAATGCCAGGCTGACAAAAGTCAACCTGGCATTATTCATGAGCGATTATACGCGCTCAACTTTTCCTGATTTCAATGCTCTCGCAGAAACCCATACACGTTTCGGTTTACCGTCTACAAGGATACGAACTTTTTGAAGGTTTGCTCCCCATGTACGTTTTGTCGAATTCAACGCGTGTGAACGGGCATTTCCGGCGCGGGCTTTGCGTCCACTAACTGCACATACTTTAGGCATGTAAGTCCCTCCTCACAAGTGAAGCTGAAAATTATAATAGAATTTCAGTTCGTTTTTCGTTTCACATACTTTAATAATTTACCACACACATTATTGCTTTGCAACTAATTTTGAAGGTCTTTCAAGAAAAAAACCTTTACACCCTAAACGACGGCTTTTCTTGTATAATGGTTTCATGTAGAATGGAAGAAGTGAAATAGGACTCAAGGAGGAATTCTCATGTCGATTGAATTAAAGAATGAATACGGACAAATCGATATTTCCAATGATGTGATTGCACAAATCGCTGGCGGAGCAGCTATTGAATGCTACGGAATTGTAGGGATGGCGACAAAACATCAGATCCGCGACGGATTAACCGATATTCTGCGAAAAGAAAATTTTGCAAAAGGAGTCATTGTCCGCCAAGAAGATGGAGATCTCTTAATTGATATGTATGTCATCATCAGCTACGGAACAAAGATTTCCGAAGTTGCATATCAAGTGCAGTCCAAAGTCAAATATACGATAACAAAAACGCTTGGCATGCCAGTCAAGGCAGTTAATATTTATGTTCAAGGGGTTCGCGTCACGAATCCGTAAGAGGAGGAAAAAACGGCTATGAAGTCATTAAATGGAATTCAATTCGCGGAAATGGTGCAGATGGGTTCTCACCATCTGTTCCAGAATGCGGACTATGTAGATGCATTAAATGTATTCCCGGTGCCGGACGGCGATACCGGAACAAATATGAACTTGTCGATGACATCCGGCGCGAAAGAAACAAAAGCGAATGCCGAAGAGCATATCGGCAAAACAGCAGGAGCTTTGTCAAAAGGCTTGTTGATGGGCGCACGGGGGAACTCGGGCGTTATCCTTTCGCAATTATTCCGTGGATTCGGCAAATATATTGCTAATGAATCTGAACTTTCTGCTGCGAAATTGGCAGAAGCGCTTCAACATGGAGTAGAAACAGCTTATAAGGCAGTGATGAAGCCGGTTGAGGGAACGATTTTAACCGTCGCAAAAGATGCGGCTGCTAAAGGAATGGAACTCGCGAACAAAGAAGAAGATATCGTCGTTTTGTTTGAAGCAGTAGTAACAGAAGCGAAAGCATCGCTAGAACGTACACCCGACTTGCTTCCAGTATTGAAAGAAGTTGGCGTTGTCGACAGCGGCGGCCAAGGGCTCGTTTATGTATACGAAGGATTTTTGGCGTGCCTGAAAGGCGAACAGCTGCCAGAAAAGCATGCCCATAATACGATGGATGATTTAGTAAGTGCGGAGCACCATAAAAACATTGCAGGCTTTATGGATACGGCCGATATCAAATTCGGTTATTGCACAGAATTCATGGTGAAATTCGAAGAAGGCAAAAAAGAATTCAACGAAGCTGCTTTCCGTACAGATTTAAGTGAATACGGAGATTCGCTTCTTGTCATTTCGGATGATGAAATTGCAAAAATCCATATCCATTCGGAAGAGCCTGGAAAAGTTCTTACATATGGACAAAACTACGGCAGCTTGATCAGCATGAAAATCGAAAATATGCGCCAGCAGCATATCGATATCGTCGGAGAAGGCTTCCAAAAAGCACAGCCGGCTGCCCCGAGCTCGCATCCATATGCGGTAGTCACAGTAGCGATGGGCGAAGGGATAGCAGAACTTCTTCGCAGCATCGGTGCTTCGTATGTGATTGAAGGCGGGCAGACGATGAATCCTTCTACAGAAGACATCGTTAATGCCATCCGTTCGATCAATGCTGAACGCGTACTGATTTTGCCAAACAATAAAAACATTATCATGGCAGCGGAGCAAGCTGCAGAATTGCTTGATATCGAAGCAGCAGTCGTGCCGACAAAAGATGTGCCGCAAGGAATGTCTGCGCTTCTGGCTTTCAATCCAGAGGCATCGGTCCAAGAAAACCTTCAATTGATGGAAAACGCATCGAAGCAAGTAAAGTCAGGGTCTGTGACTTTCGCGGTCCGCGATACGTCGATTGACGGCATCGAAATCAAAAAAGATGACTTCATGGGCATATCAGAAGGCAAAATCGTCATTTCGGATTCAAGCCTCGAGCAGGTTGCTGAAGAATTGGTGAAAAAACTGATTGATGAAGATGCTGAAATCGTCACCATCCTTTACGGGGACGATACAACTGAAGAGGCAGCTGAATCTTTAGGCGCCTTTATCGAATCACTTAACGAAGATGTTGAAGTAGAAATCCATAATGGGAAACAGCCGTTATATCCCTATATTATTTCTGTGGAATAGAAACGAGGAAGGGCTGTCCAATGAGTTGAGCAATCACTTATTGGACAGCCCTTTATTTCTAATAATGCGCAGCAGAATACTATGGCTCCTGCCTCACTGCGCTAGATTTGCCGCAAAAGGAATTCTCCCATATCACTTTTGGGGGCAATTCCTTTTATTTTTGTTAAATAGCGCAAAATCATGTAAACTGAAGCTATAAGTAACCGATAGAAAGGGGTTTGGGCAATGAAGTTCAAATCTGTTTTTGATATTATAGGACCGGTCATGATCGGTCCTTCTTCTTCGCATACAGCGGAGCTGCGCGAATTGGAAGAGTGGCGAGAGATTTATTCGGGCGGCAGCCGAAATGGGCTAAAATCCATTTATACGGTTCATTTGCTGAAACCTATAAAGGCCATAGCACGGATGTGGCAATTGTAGGGGGATTATTGGACTATGATACGTTTGATGAACGTATCAAAACTTCTTTTGAAGAAGCGGAAAAGCTGGGGATGAGCTTTGAATTCATACCGGAGACAGGCCATGTGGATCATCCGAATACTGCGCGCATCGTCATTGGCGACGAGCAGTCGGAAATGTCTTTAATGGGAATTTCCATCGGCGGAGGAAAAATTGAAATTACGGAATTGAACGGGTTTCCTTTGCGTTTATCCGGCAACCATCCGGCCATACTGGTGGTTCATGAAGACCGTTCCGGCTGTATTGCAAACGTAGCGAATTGTTTATATAAATACGATATCAACATCGGGCATATGGAAGTTTCAAGAAAAGAAAAAGGGCATATGGCATTAATGGTCATCGAAATCGACCAGAATGTCGACCGGCAAATACTTGACGAGCTTTCAGACTTGCCGAACATCATGCAAGTCACAAGAATTGCCGATTAAGAAGGGGGTTTCAATTGTGGAAGCATTATTTCGCAATGTAAGAGAATTAGTGGAACGGGCGGAACAAGAAAATAAATTGATTTCAGAAATCATGATTGAACAAGAAATGCTGTTGATGGATCGGTCCCGTGAAGAAATCATGAAACAGATGGACCGTAACTTGACTGTCATGGAAGAAGCGATCGAAAAAGGTTTGAACGGCGTTCATTCGGTTTCAGGATTAACCGGCGGAGATGCCGTCTTATTGCAGGATTACATGAAAAAAGGAAATGCGCTTTCCGGCGACTTGTTATTAGATGCCGTCAGTAAAGCAGTGGCAACAAACGAAGTGAACGCGGCGATGGGCACTATCTGTGCCACTCCGACTGCAGGTTCAGCGGGCGTTGTTCCGGGTACATTGTTTTCTGTGAAGAATAAATTAAATCCGACGCGTGAACAAATGATCCGTTACCTATTCACGGCAGGCGCATTCGGTTTTGTCGTAGCGAACAATGCTTCGATTTCCGGTGCGGCAGGAGGCTGCCAGGCAGAAGTCGGTTCGGCTGCAGCAATGGCTGCGGCTGCAATTGTGGAAATGGCTGGCGGTACACCGCAGCAATCATCCGAAGCTTTTGCCATTACGATGAAGAACATGCTAGGCCTTGTCTGCGATCCAGTGGCGGGATTAGTGGAAGTGCCATGCGTGAAACGAAATGCGATGGGAGCGGCAAACTCCGTCGTAGCGGCCGATATGGCGCTAGCTGGAGTGACGAGCCGCATTCCTTGCGACGAAGTAATCGGCGCGATGTTTGAAATTGGCCAATCGATGCCAAGCGCTTTGCGGGGAAACTGCTAAAGGCGGTCTAGCTGCGACACCTACGGGCAAATGGCTGGAGTCGAAAATTTTCGGTGGAGCAGTGGTAGGCAGTGGGCAGTAAAGATTCTGTCGCCACGTTAAAAGGGGTCGGCAAACAAGCTGCCGAAACACTTCAGGAAATGAAAATTGAAACGATCCATGATCTCATCATGACGTTTCCTTACCGCCATGAAGATTTTCAGCTGAAAGATTTGGCTGATACGCCTCATAATGAACGGGTAACAGTGGAGGGAAGGGTCGAAAGTGAACCTTCCGTCCTTTTTTTAGGGAAGAACAAATCCCGGACGCAAGTGCAAGTCATGGTCGGCAGGCATCTGATCAAGGCGATTTTCTTTAACCAGCCATACGTCAAAGCAAAATTGCATATTGGGGAAATCATCACGTTAACCGGCAAATGGGACCGCGGCCGCCAAGTGATCACGGTGTCCAGCCATACCATCGGGCCGCGTACGGACGGAGTGGATTTTGAACCGGTCTATAGCTTGAAAGGCAGCATCTATCAAAAAACGTTCCGGAAATTGATGCGGCAAGCATTGGATATAGCGAAAACGGATTTGGAAGATTGTTTGCCTGAAAGCCTGCGGCAAACTTATCACCTCATGTCCGTAGGCGAAGCGCTGGAATGTATCCATTTTCCGGTTGATGGCGAAGCATTAAAGCAAGCTAGGCGGCGCTTTGTCTACGAGGAATTATTAATGTTCCAATTGAAGATGCAAGCACTTCGAAAAAAGAACCGGGAAGAAGAAGGCGGCTCGTTTATCGATTACGATTTAAATCGCCTCAAGCAGTTTATTGAAACGTTGCCGTTCGACTTGACAGACGCTCAAAAGCGGGTGGTCAATGAAATCTGCAAAGACATGAAAGAACCTTTCCGCATGAACCGGCTGCTGCAAGGAGATGTAGGATCTGGGAAGACAGTCGTTGCGGCCATTACTTTATATGCGGCTGTAACGGCGGGACTTCAAGGCGCCTTGATGGCGCCGACTGAAATCCTTGCAGAACAGCATGCCAACACGCTTGCCCAGTGGTTTGAACCATTTGGATTGAATATTGCGCTGTTGACAGGATCGGTGAAAGGGAAGAAACGCCAATTGATCTTGGAGAGCCTTGCTTCCGGGGAGATCAATATTTTGATTGGCACCCATGCTTTGATTCAACCGGATGTGCGTTTTAGAAAGTTAGGTCTTGTCATCACGGATGAACAGCATCGTTTCGGCGTTGACCAACGGAGAGTCCTGAAAGATAAAGGCTATAATCCGGATGTGCTGTTTATGACCGCCACCCCGATTCCGAGAACGTTGGCGATTTCTGCGTTCGGGGAAATGGATGTGTCGGTGATTGATGAAATGCCGGTCGGCCGAAAAGAAATCCAAACCTTCTGGATGAAAAAGGATATGTTCGGCAAAATTGTCGGCCGGATGGAAAAAGAGCTGGCTGCCGGGCGGCAAGCTTACGTCATATGTCCGTTGATCGAAGAGTCCGATAAACTGGATTTCCAAAATGCGGTCGATTTGTTCCAGCAGCTCTCAAGTTATTTCCATGGCAAGCATACGGTAGGGTTGATGCACGGGCGCTTGCCTGCTGATGAAAAAGAAGAGACGATGCGCTCTTTTACAGAAGGCGAAATTGCCGTTCTTGTTTCTACCACGGTTGTCGAAGTCGGGGTCAACGTCCCGAATGCTACGTTCATGCTAATCTATGATGCAGAGCGTTTTGGCTTGTCCCAGCTTCACCAATTGCGTGGACGGGTCGGACGGGGCAGCGACCAGTCGTTCTGTGTGTTATTGGCAGATCCGAAGACCGAAGTCGGGAAAGAGCGGATGACTTCCATGACGGAAACGAATGATGGTTTCGTGCTCGCTGAAAAAGATTTGCAGCTTCGGGGCCCTGGAGATTTCTTCGGCCGTAAGCAAAGCGGATTGCCGGAATTTAAAATGGCCGATTTAATCCACGATTACCGGGCGCTTGAAACAGCCCGGAAAGATGCGGAAACGATGATCAACAGCGAAGAATTCTGGATGGGTGAAGAAACCCGGTGCCTTCGTGAACAATTGGAGGAATCGGGAGCATTGGCTCTCGGAAGGCTCGACTGAGAATGCAGGGTTCAAGATAATCCTTGCATTCTTTTTTTGTTGTTTATATACTCATATTAGTACCAAGTGCTAATAGCGGGCGGTGACAATGTGAAAAGACCTAAAAAATTACGGCAAGAAGCGCTGATCCAATCGATCAAAGCAAACCCGTTTGTGACAGACGAGGAATTGGCGATGGAATTTGGAGTCAGTGTGCAGACGATCCGGCTTGACCGGCTGGAATTATCAATTCCTGAACTTCGGGAGCGGATCAAGCATGTGGCCGTAAAAACGTTTGATGACGAAGTGAAATCGTTGCCGATTGATGAAGTAATCGGTGAAATCATAGATATAGAATTGGACGAAAGAGCAATTTCGATATTTGATGTGAAGCCGGAACATGTTTTCCAGCGCAATCAGATTGCCCGCGGCCACCACCTGTTCGCCCAGGCGAATTCATTGGCAGTTGCAGTGATGAACGACGAATTGGCTTTGACGGTTAAGTCTGAGCTTCAATTTTTAAAACCGGTCAAGGCGGGGCAGCGGTTAGTTGCGAAAGCGCAAGTGGTGGACCGCAATCCGGAAAAGAATCGGGCTTATGTAAAAGTCGTTTCTTCAGTGGATCAAGTGACCGTTTTTATCGGTACGTTTGAAATGTACCGAATGACAGAACAAAGTGAAGGTGACGAAGAGTGAAAATAGCTGTAGATGGAATGGGTGGAGACAACGCCCCGAAAGAAATTATAGAAGGGGTCTATAAGGCATTGGACGAATTTCCTGACTTGGCGGTACAGCTGTACGGCCACCAGGAAAAAATGCAGCCTTTCCTTAAAGAACATGAGCGTCTGGAAATCATCCATTGTGAAGAAGTGATCGAAGGGACGGATGACCCGGTTCGTGCGGTTCGAAGAAAAAAGATTCTTCGATGGTGAAGATGGCACAAGCAGTTAAAGAACAGCGGGCCGATGCATGTGTCAGCGCAGGAAATACAGGTGCTTTAATGGCTGCTGGATTATTTGTAGTCGGACGAATTGACGGGGTAGACCGGCCGGCATTAGCGCCGACACTTCCGACAATGGACGGGCAAGGCTTCGTCATGCTGGATATGGGAGCGAATGCGGAAGCGCGGCCGGAACATTTAGTGCAGTATGCTGTCATGGGCAGCATCTACGCTGAAAAAGTGAGAGGGATCCAAAATCCGCGGGTCGGCTTATTGAATATCGGCACGGAAGAGAAAAAAGGGAACGATTTGACGAAAGCGGCATTTCCGCTTTTAAAAGAAGCGCCGATCAATTTCGTTGGAAACGTTGAATCCCGAGATTTGCTGAACGGGGTAGCAGATGTAGTGGTGACGGATGGATTTACCGGGAATATGGTGTTGAAAACGATCGAAGGCACAGCGATGAACGTCTTCTCGATGATCAAAAAAGTCTTTATGTCATCTGCCAAAACAAAAGTGGCGGCATTTCTCGTAAAAGATGAAATTGGTGGGCTTAAAGGGATGTTGGACTATAGCGAATACGGCGGTGCCGGTTTGTTCGGACTGAAAGCGCCGGTGATTAAAGCACATGGTTCTTCCAATTCTACGGCATTATTCAATGCGATCCGCCAAACCCGCACTATGGTGGAATTTGATGTAACGGGAACGATATACAGTACGCTAAAAAAGGAGAACCAAGATGAGTAAAATTGCATTTATTTTCCCTGGGCAAGGTTCTCAGGCAGTCGGGATGGGCGAAAGTTTCCTCTCGGATGAAACGAGCCGAAGCTTTTTTGATCAAGCAGATGCAGCGTTGAGCGTCAATTTATCGGAATTGATGCTTGAAGGGCCGCAAGAAAATTTAACACTTACATATCATGCACAGCCGGCATTGCTGACAGTCAGCGCAATGATTACCGAGCGTTTGAACCGCGCAGGCATTGTGCCGGATTATACGGCCGGCCATAGCTTAGGTGAATACAGCGCGTTGGTCGCATCCGGAGTATTGCCTTTTGAAGAAGCGGTCGCCATTGTCCATAAACGCGGATTGTTTATGAACGAAGCAGTGCCTGCAGGCGAAGGGGCGATGGCGGCGATATTAGGGATGGATAGCGAAGAACTGGAAAAAGTGACAAATGAAGTGACGGATACAGACGGAGTGGTGCAATTAGCGAACTTAAACTGTCCCGGGCAAATTGTCATTTCCGGAACGAAAGCGGGCGTTGAAAAAGCTTGTGTCGTTGCGAAAGAACGAGGCGCTAAACGGGCGATTCCTTTGGACGTCAGCGGTCCTTTCCATTCAGAATTGATGCGCCCGGCTTCTCAGGATTTGTCTCAAGTGCTTAGCCAAACTTTCCTGAAAGATGCAGAAATCCCGGTCATCACAAACGTGGCAGCAAAAAGCGAAACGCATGCGACGCAATTTCAAGATTTGCTTGTACGCCAATTGTACTCCCCGGTTTTATGGGAACAGTCCGTTCGTGAAATGATTGATCTTGGCGTGACGGTATTTGTTGAAGTCGGGCCAGGAAAAGTATTAAGCGGCTTGGTGAAGAAAATCGATCGATCGGTTGTTACATTGCCGGTCTACGACCTGGAATCATTTGAAAAAGCGGTAGAGGAGCTGGGGAAATGAGCAAACTTGCAGGCAAAACGGCGATTATTACGGGAGCGTCGAGAGGAATCGGCGCTGAAATCGCCCGCAAATTTTCAGAAGCCGGCGCAAAAGTGGTTGTGAACTATAGCGGCAGCCAAGAAAAAGCGGAAGCGGTTGTAGCGGAGATTCAGGAAAAGGGCGGAGAAGCCATTGCGGTTAAAGCCAATGTTTCCGATTCCGATGCGGTCAAATCAATGATTGATGAAACGATGAAAGCATTTGGTTCCATTGATATTCTTGTTAACAACGCAGGAATCACGCGTGATAACTTGATGATGCGCATGAAAGACGACGAATGGGATGACGTCATCAATACGAATTTAAAAGGCGTCTTCATTTGCACAAAAGGCGTTACGCGCCAAATGATGAAGCAGCAGGCAGGCAGAATCATTAATATTGCGTCGATTGTCGGCGTCATGGGCAATGCCGGACAGGCAAACTACGTAGCCGCTAAAGCGGGCGTGATCGGCTTGACGAAGACGACAGCACGGGAACTTGCGAGCCGCAATATTACGGCTAATGCCGTAGCGCCAGGATTTATCACGACGGATATGACGGATGCTTTAGGGGACGATATCCAAAAGGCGATGCTTTCCCAAATTCCGTTAGGGCGTTTCGGCAAGCCGGAAGAAGTGGCGAAAGCGGCTTTATTCCTGGCATCTGACGATTCTTCTTATATGACTGGCCAAACCCTTCATCTTGATGGTGGAATGGTCATGTAGCAGGAAATTTTGTATACTGATTTGAGGGGAGGTGACGACATTGGCAACAGTACTAGAGAGAGTAACAAAAGTAATCGTGGATCGTCTTGGAGTAGAAGAGAACGAAGTGAAACTTGAAGCTTCATTCACTGGTGACCTAGGAGCGGATTCTTTGGACGTGGTTGAATTGGTTATGGAACTTGAAGACGAATTCGACATGGAAATTTCTGACGAAGACGCGGAAGGCATGTCTACAGTAGGCGACGCAGTAACTTATATTGAGAAAAAACAAGCATAATATTTTTCGAAATATAGAGGGCTGTCAAATGAGCCGAAATATAAAGCCAATGAGGAAAAGGCCATGCTTTTTCTTCATTGGCTTTTTAATGCTTCCGCTGGCAAAAGAACAGAGACAGCACAGTTTATACATTTTTTGCACAATGCCTTGAAAAAAGGTAAAATTAAACGAAGAACGTCAAAGGAAGGCAGATAAAAGATGGCAATGAAAAAGAAAACCTACCCAGCAGAAAAACGGAACGCTAAAAGAAACGGAGCGTGCCGCATTTAATGAGCTGCAAGAACAATTGAATATCCATTTCAAGCAACCTGCATTGCTTTATCAAGCATTCACGCATTCATCTTATGTGAATGAGCATCGGAGAAGATATTATACAGACAATGAACGCCTGGAATTTTTAGGCGATGCTGTCTTGGAATTATCGGTATCCCATTACTTGTTTTCGAAATATCCACAAATGAGCGAAGGGGAATTGACCAAATTGCGAGCCGCAATCGTTTGTGAGCCTTCTTTGGTTTTGTTTGCCAATGAGTTGGACTTCGGCCAATATATTCTTCTTGGAAAAGGGGAAGAATTGACAGGAGGGCGTACTCGTCCAGCGCTTTTAGCGGATGTGTTTGAATCCTTTATCGGAGCTCTTTACTTGGATCAAGGGTTGGAGCCGGTAGTGGCATTTTTGGATATCGTCTTGTTTCCTAAAGTGGAAACCGGTGCTTTTTCGCATGTGATGGATTATAAAAGCCAATTGCAGGAGTTGGTGCAGCAAAAGAACAATGGTGCATTGAGCTATGAAATCATTGAAGAAAAAGGTCCAGCCCATAGCCGCATTTTCGTGACGCGGTGTCGCTGGCAGAGAAAGAATTAGGAATCGGAAATGGCCGCTCAAAAAAAGAGGCGGAACAACAAGCAGCTAAACTGGCAATCCAAAAATTGCAGGAAGCAGTGGAGGATCAATAATGTTTTTGAAAAGATTAGAAATTATGGGGTTCAAATCCTTTGCCGATCGCATCGGCATCGATTTTGTTCCAGGTGTAACCGCGGTAGTCGGCCCCAACGGCAGCGGAAAAAGCAATGTGACCGATGCCATCCGTTGGGTGCTCGGCGAACAATCCGCCAAATCATTGCGCGGGCGAAAATGGAAGATGTCATCTTCGGAGGCAGCGATTCAAGAAAAGCCCTGAATTTTGCAGAAGTTACGTTAATACTCGATAATACGGATGGCCGTTTCCCTCTCGATTACAGTGAGATCAGTGTAACTCGGAGGGTTTTTCGAAGTGGCGAAAGTGCGTATCTGCTCAATAAACAAAATTGCCGCTTAAAAGACATTACGGATTTGTTTATGGATTCCGGCCTTGGAAAAGAGGCTTTTTCAATCATTTCCCAGGGGCGCGTCGATCAAATCTTAAACAGCAAAGCAGAAGAACGCCGTTCGATTTTTGAAGAAGCGGCTGGTGTTTTGAAATACAAGCAGCGCAAACGAAAAGCGGAGCTGAAGCTGAATGAAACCGATGAAAACCTGAATCGTGTGCTCGATATCCTGCATGAGCTGGATAGCCGGATGGAGCCGCTTCAAATACAAGCTTCAACAGCGCGCGATTACCTGGATATGAGCGAGCAGCTGAAAGATGCAGATATTGCGCTATTGGCTTTTGATATTAGCCGCCTTGAAGAGGAAATGGCTTCACTGAAGGAAGATACAAAAAACCATTCAGAAAAAGAACAGCAATTGGGCCAGGAAATTGAAGAAAAAGAACAGGCAGTTAAAAAGATTCGCCGTTCATTAGCCCAATTGGATACTGAAATTGACGCTTCCCAAAACCGCTTAGTGCAAGCGAGCGGCGAAACTGAGAAATGGGAAGGCCGCAAATTATTGATGTCGGAAAAGAAGAACAACGCTCACCGGCAAGCGCAGCAGCTTCAAGATACATTAGCTGCTGAACAAGAGGAGAACAGTCAGCTGCAGCAAAAGCATGGGGCTCAATTGCACCTGTTGGAAGAACGCAAAGCCGAACAGCGAAAAGCCCAAATTGCTATCAAGCAATTGCAAGATCAATTAAACCGGACACCTGGGGATATCGAAGAAGACATCGAATCACAGAAATCGGTTTATATCGAATTGATGAATGAACAGGCGACAGTCCGGAACGAATTGAAAAACCTGGAACTTCAGGAATTGCAATTATCGGAATCGAGCAGCCGCATTGCTGTGCAGCAAGCGGACTTTTCGAAAGAACTTGCTAAACTGGAAACCGAGAAGGCCCATGCAGAAAAGAAACATCAAGAAATCCAAAAGCTTCTGGCTGAAAAACGGGCACTTTATAAAACGACAGAAAACACTTTTATGGAACTCAAAGCAGCATATGAGAAGAAGCAATCGATGCTTTTCCAAGCCTACCAGTCCCAGAAGCAATTAGGTGCGCGCATTCAGACTTTGCAGGAATTGGAGGCGGATTTCTCCGGGTTCTTCCAAGGCGTTCGTGAAGTGCTCGTCGCCCGCGATAAAGGCTTGCTCGATGGAATCGTTGGAGCTGTAGCGGAAATCGCACAAGTGGACCAAAGCTACGCAAAAGCGATTGAAACCGCTTTAGGGGCCTCGAGCCAGCATATCATTACCGAAAATGAGCAGCATGCCCGTTCAGCGATCGAATTCCTCCGCAATAAGCGGGCTGGACGTTCGACGTTCTTGCCGATGACGGTGATGAAATCCCGCAAAATTGCGGAGTCTTCCATTTCGGCCATCAAGCAGCATCCTTCGTTCGTCAACATGGCTTATGAGCTTGTCAGCTACGATCCGCATTACCAAATGATTATCGAAAACCTGCTCGGGAACGTCATTGTGGCAAAAGACTTAAAAGGGGCTTCGGCCATTTCTAAATTGACCATGAGCCGTTACCGTGTCGTCACCCTCGAAGGGGATGTTGTCAATGCCGGCGGTTCGATGACCGGCGGCGCCAATAAAACCGGGGCCTCGTTTTTCACGAGAAAAGCGGAGCTTGAGCAATTGATCCTTCAATCGGCTGAGCTTGCGGAAACCATCGTCCAGGCAGAGAAAACGGTGAGCCAAGAGCAGTCGCAAGTCCATGAAACGGAGCAGCACTTGAACAACCTGCGTTCTGAAGGTGAAAAATACCGTGATTTAGAAGCGGAACGCGCGATGACTTTGCGTGAAGTTGATGCCGTGTTGAAATCGACGAAGGACCGTTTTCGTTTATTCCAGGCAGAACAAAGCAATAAAGATTTTGATCTGACCGAAGTGGCGAAGCGAAAAGAAACAGCAGCTGAACGCCTCGGTGAAATCGGGGAAGAACTTGTTTCGGTTTCTTCCCAGATCGATGAATTGTCGTATTTCAAGCAGCAAAACGAAACAGCACGGGATGCTGTGATGGCAAAACTGGCTGACCAAAAATCTTTATACGCAGTCGTCAAAGAACGCGTATCCCAATTAGTCCAAAGCGAAGCGGAGCTTCTTGAGCGTAAATTGAAGAGCGACCGCAAATTGCAGGATCTTCAAAAAGAATTGGATTGGATTCAATCGGAAGAAGCCGCTAAGGTTTATTCGGATGAAGAGATCCTGGCAGAGATTTCAAAATGGTCCCAAAAGAAACAAGTGGAGCAAGCGGCTATCGAAGCTTTGAAGGCAGAACGCCTGGCGAGCCAAACAGAAATGAACGGGCTGGAGGAAAGTTTGAAAGAACTGCAGCGCCTCTATAAAGGCTTCGTCGAAGCGATTCGCATCTGTGAAGTGAAGTCGACTCGGATAGACGTTCAAATCCAAACTTTCCTTGCCCAATTGGAAAATGTTTATCAACTTTCACTGGAACAAGCGAAGCAATTCGATTTGAAAGATGAAGAAGAGAACGTCCGCAAGAAAGTGAAATTGCTGAAGCAATCAATCGAAGAATTAGGGCCGGTTAATATTGGAGCCATTGAAGAATTCGATCACGTATCTGAACGCCACACGTTCTTGACCGACCAGCGAAATGATTTGAACGAAGCGAAAGATACGCTGCGCACAGTGATCGGAGAAATGGATGAAGAAATGACTAGCCGTTTCGATGAAACATTCCATGCAATCCGCAAGCAGTTCCAGTGCGTTTTCAAAGAATTGTTCGGCGGCGGCGCAGCGGACCTCGTTTTGACCGATCCGAGCGATTTATTGATGACGGGTGTGGACATTATTGCACAGCCTCCTGGCAAAAAACTTCAAAACCTGAATTTATTGTCCGGAGGCGAACGGGCGTTGACGGCCATTGCGCTGTTATTTGCGATCTTGAAAGTCCGTCCCGTCCCGTTCTGCGTATTGGATGAAGTGGAGGCGGCGCTTGATGAGTCAAACGTTGTCCGCTACAGCCAGTATTTAAAGAAATTCAGCGAAGACACCCAATTCATCGTCATCACGCACCGCAAAGGGACGATGGAAGGCGCAGATGTGCTTTACGGCATCACGATGCAGGAGTCCGGGATTTCCAAACTGGTTTCTGTTAAGCTGCAGGAAGAAATTTAAAAAGGAGTGGTTTTGTGAGTTTCTTTAAAAAGTTAAAAGATAAATTTGCCGGCAACGCGGAAGCGGAAGAGTCGACAGAGAAATATAAAGAGGGGTTAACAAAAACCCGTACTGGATTTACCTCGAAAATCAATGATTTGGTAGCTAGATACCGCAAAGTGGATGAGGATTTCTTCGAGGAACTGGAAGAAATCCTGCTTCAGGCGGATGTCGGTTTTGAAACGGTCATGGAGTTGATGGATCAGCTGCGCTTTGAAGTGAAACGCCAAAACGTAAAAGATACATCACACGTCCAATCGGTCATCTCGGAGAAATTAGTGGAGATCTACCAAGGCGGCGAAGAAGAAATCAATGAACTGAAATTTGCTGATGGCTTAACGGTGATTTTGTTCGTCGGCGTAAACGGCGTCGGCAAGACGACGACAATCGGCAAATTGGCTCACCGCCTCAAAAATGAAGGGAAATCCGTGCTGCTTGCAGCCGGAGACACGTTCCGTGCAGGGGCAATTGAGCAATTGGATATTTGGGGTCAGCGCGTCGGCGTCGATGTCATCAAACAAAGCGAAGGCTCGGATCCTGCTGCTGTCATGTATGACGCTGTCCGTGCAGCAAAATCGCGCGGTGTCGATGTGCTGATCTGCGATACGGCAGGCCGCCTTCAAAACAAAGTCAATTTGATGAATGAACTGGAAAAAGTCCATCGTGTGATTTCGCGTGAAATCCCGGGAGCGCCGCATGAAGTGCTGTTGGCGCTTGATGCAACGACGGGCCAGAACGCTTTGGTGCAAGCACAGACCTTTAAAGAAGTGACGAACGTAACAGGGATTGTCCTGACAAAACTGGACGGTACGGCAAAAGGCGGCATCGTTTTAGCGATTCGCCAAAAGCTGAACATTCCGGTGAAGTTTGTCGGTCTTGGCGAGCAAATGAATGATTTGCAGCCGTTCGACCCGCAAAAATACGTTTACGGCCTATTTGCAGAAGGGCTTGATAAAGAAGAAGAGATGGAAGAGGCAGACAAGTAAAATTACTTGACGGAATATGGAGTTTTCAGTATTGTTGTCAGTAGAGCAGGTGAGGTGAGCAGCGATGATGGGATTGGAAAAAACGACACGCATGAATTATTTGTTTGATTTCTATCAGGAGTTGCTGACGCCCAAGCAACGGAGCTATATGATGCTCTATTATTTGGACGATCATTCATTAGGGGAAATAGCCGAGGCTTACGACATCACCAGGCAAGCGGTCTATGATAATATCCGCCGGACCGAAGCGATGCTTGAAGAGTACGAAGCGAAGCTGCAATTATTCGGGAAGTTCCAAAAGCGCCAGGAATTGGTTGCGGAATTTGAAAAAGAGCCGATTACAGAAGATCGTGTCCGGGAATTTCTCAATCAATTAAAAGAGTTGGATTAGGAGGCGGAAATAGTGGCATTTGAAGGCTTAGCTGAACGTCTGCAAGGCACCATCCAAAAGATCAAAGGCAAAGGGAAAGTGTCTGAAGCAGATGTAAAAGAAATGATGCGCGAAGTCCGCTTCGCATTAATCGAAGCGGATGTTAACTTAAAAGTAGTCAAAGAGTTCGTGAAGAAAGTCAGTGAACGCGCTGTTGGGCAAGACGTTATGCAAAGTTTAACGCCAGGCCAGCAGGTCGTTAAAATCGTTAAAGATGAATTGACGGAATTGATGGGCGGAGAACAAAGCAAGATCGAGTTCTCAACCAAACAGCCGACAGTGATTATGATGGTCGGCCTTCAAGGGGCCGGTAAAACGACGACGACCGGCAAACTTGCCAGCCAATTGCGCAAAAAGAACAACCGCAAGCCCCTATTGGTTGCAGCAGACGTCTATCGCCCAGCGGCGATCCAGCAATTGGAAACGATCGGCAAGCAATTGTCATTGCCGGTATTTTCAAAAGGCACAGATATCTCGCCCGTCGAGATTTCGCGCCAGGCAATCGAATATGCAAAACAAGAGCACTTGGATACGGTCATCATCGATACAGCCGGACGTCTTCACGTTGATGAAGATTTGATGCAGGAGCTGAAGGATATCCGTGCTTTGAAAGAACCGGATGAAATTTTCTTGGTCGTGGATTCCATGACCGGGCAAGATGCGGTCAATGTGGCGCAGAATTTCAATGATTCAATCGGCATCACCGGAGTCGTTTTGACGAAACTCGACGGCGATACGCGAGGCGGTGCTGCACTTTCCATCCGTTCGGTTACCCAGAAACCGATTAAATTTGTCGGTATGGGCGAAAAAATGGATGCGCTTGAACCGTTCCATCCAGAACGCATGGCTTCCCGTATTTTAGGCATGGGCGATATGCTGTCGTTGATTGAAAAGGCACAGTCGAATATTGATGAAGCAAAAGCGAAGGAAATGGAAGAGAAATTCCGGACGTCTTCATTTACATTCGATGATTTCCTTGATCAATTGACGCAAGTCAAACAGATGGGGCCGTTGGATGAAATTCTGAAAATGCTCCCAGGGGCGAATAAGATCAAAGGGCTTGAAAACGCGAAAGTGGATGAAAGCCAAATGGGGCGCGTCGAAGCGATTATCCGTTCGATGACCAAGCAGGAGAAAACTTCCCCTGAAATCATCAATGCAAACCGCCGCAAACGGATTGCACGGGGATCAGGCACGACGATCCAAGACGTCAACCGCCTTTTAAAGCAATTCGAAGACATGAAAAAGATGATGAAACAGATGTCTGGAATGAGTCAAAAAGGCAAAAAGAAGATGTCGATGCCTGGTTTGGATTCACTTTTTAAATAAATTTTCAGGTGTTAAGAAAAAATACTTTACAAACTATTTAAAGCTTGCTAATATAATATCTTGTGTGAAACTATTCGGAGGTGCTTTAAGAAATGGCAGTAAAAATTCGTTTGAAACGTATGGGAGCTAAAAAGTCTCCTTTTTACCGTATCGTAGTTGCTGATTCACGTGCTCCACGTGACGGCCGTCAAATCCAGACAGTAGGTACTTACAACCCGCTAACAGTTCCAGCTGAAGTGAAAATCGACGAAGAATTAGCGTTGAAATGGCTTCATGATGGTGCAAAACCATCTGACACTGTACGCAACTTGTTTTCTCAAAACGGCATTATGGAGAAATTCCATAACGAAAAATTAAGCAAGTAAGGGAGTTTTTCTTATGAAGCAGCTGATTGAAACGATTGTGAAACCGTTGGTTGATCATCCGGATGAAGTTCGAGTTGTAACAGACGAAAACGCAAGCCGTATCGTCTACAAGCTTTCCGTGCATCCAGAAGATACAGGGAAAGTGATCGGTAAACAAGGGCGTGTTGCGAAAGCGATTCGTTCAGTGGTCTATTCAGCAGCAGGCAATTATCATAAGAAAAAAACTTACGTCGATATTGTGGATTAACAAAAAGGGAGGAGCCTAGGTTCCTTCCTTTTTTGCAGCCAAAACCGAAGTGGAAGGGTGTTTTAGCGTGAAGTGGTTTAATGTAGGGAAAATCGTCAATACGCATGGCATTCGCGGCGAGGTCCGGGTCATGTCCCGAACTGATTTTCCGGAAGAGCGTTTTGCGGTTGGCACAAAGCTGGGCTTATTCAAGCCAGACGCCAAAAAACCGATCATGGTGAAGATTGCAAGCCATCGTCAGCATAAGAATTTTGAGTTGGTGACTTTTGAAGGGTATCCGAACATCAATGATGTGCAGGAATTCAAAGAATCCTATTTGCGGATCGCTGAACATGATCTGACCGAATTGGAAGACGATGCCTATTACCATCATGAGATTTTGGAATGCACCGTATTTTCAACTGAAGGCGAAGAAATCGGCACCGTCACAGAAATTCTGGAAACAGGAGCAAATGATGTATGGGAAGTCACGCCGAAAACAGGCAAGAAGCATTACATCCCTTATATCGAAGATGTCGTAAAAGAAATCGATATTGATGAAAAGAAAATCGTCATCGAAGTATTGGAAGGCTTGTTATCGTGATGAATATACATGTGCTTTCTTTATTTCCGCCGATGTTCGAAGGCGTTTTCCAACAATCTATTTTGAAAAAAGCCCAAGAAAAAAGTGCGGTTTCGCTGGAAATCGTCGATATCCGGGAATTTGCGGACAATAAACGCCAAGTGGACGATTATCCGTTTGGCGGAGGAGCCGGAATGGTGTTGAAGCCGGAGCCGATTTTTAATGCGGTGGAAACCGTGGCAAAAGAACGCAAACCCGCGTTATTCTCATGTGTCCACAAGGCGAGCGCTTTACGCAGGCAAAAGCGGAAGAGCTTTCTAAAGAAGAGGAATTGATTTTCATCTGCGGCCATTATGAAGGATATGATGAACGGATCCGCGAGCATTTGGTGACGGATGAAATTTCAATCGGCGATTTTGTGCTGACTGGCGGGGAACTGGCAGCAATGACTGTGATCGACAGCGTCGTCAGACTTCTTCCAGGGGTGCTGGGGAACTCGGATTCCCCTGTTAAGGATTCGTTCTCTACCGGGATGCTGGAGCATCCGCAATACACCCGTCCGGCAGAATTCCGGGGCTGGAAGGTGCCGGCTGTTTTAACTTCAGGAAATCATGCGAAAGTGGATGAGTGGAGAGAGCAGCAAAGCTTGCTGCGGACGTTGGAGCGGCGACCGGATTTATTGGAAAAACTTGAATTGACGCCGAAGCAAGAAAAGCTTTTAGAAGCATTGAAAAATAAAAAATGATAAGCAGATTTTCTCTTGCAGAACAAAAGATTTGGTGGTACTATGGAGTCTGTACTTTTATGTGAAGTACAGGATCACGGTGTTCCGCTGCAACAATCAATTGTGTGCAAGAGCATCTGTAGAAGGAGAGAAAAAAACATGCAAAACATTATTGCAGACATTACAAAAGAACAACTTCGTACGGATCTTCCAGATTTCCGTCCGGGAGACACTGTTCGTGTACACGTGAAAGTTGTCGAGGGAACTCGCGAACGTATCCAGGTATACGAAGGAGTCGTAATTGGTCGCCGTGGAGGCGGAATCAGTGAATCATTCACTGTCCGTAAAATCTCTTATGGTGTTGGTGTTGAACGTACATTCCCTGTACACACACCAAAAATTGCACAGCTTGAAGTTACTCGCCGTGGTAAAGTACGTCGTGCGAAATTGTACTACTTGCGCAACCTACGCGGTAAAGCAGCACGCATCAAAGAAATTCGATAAGATTGCACTAATGAAAGAGGGCGAATTCGCCCTCTTTCTTTTTGCTTATTAAAAGAAATTGTTGATCGAGAACTAGTGTGGGCGGAGGGTGTTTGCGCTTTTTGTGTCCAGCTGCAACGACCAGCCTCTCGAGGTCTTAAGTCGTCTCGCCTGTGCGGCAAAAACCGCCGCTTCGGCAATCCGCCTTAAGCTTGTCGAGGCTAGACGGCCGTTTCCGCTTTTCTTAGTGTCCAGCTGCGACGCCTAGCCGCTCGAGGTCGCTTCAGTCTTCTCGGCAATGGCAAAAGACCGCCATTACCGCCAAGACTTCCAGCGCTTGTCGCGGCTGACAAGGCGTCTCCGCTTTTCTTTGTCTTTGCTAAAAGTTTATTATCCTTGTACAATTAAAACAGAAAGTTTAGGGAGGAACATGGATGGAACGTGAAGCGAAGAAAAAAAACGAGGTTTGGGAATGGTCTAAAGCTTTACTGATCGCGTTCGGTATTGCTGCAATTATCCGCTTTTTCTTTTTCACTCCGATTGTGGTGGACGGAGAGTCCATGATGCCGACTTTGGAGCATGGGGACCGGATGATTGTCAATAAGATTGGATACATTGTCGGAGAGCCGGACAGATTCGATATTATCGTTTTCCATGCACCGGAACAAAAAGACTACATTAAACGGATCATCGGGATGCCGGGCGACCATATCGCTTACGAGGAAGATCAATTATACATTAACGGAGAAGCGGTCGATGAGCCTTATTTAGATGAGTATAAACAAGGCATTACTGGAACTTTAACAGAAGACTTTACTTTAGAAGAGAAGATTAACCAAAGTACGATCCCGGAAGGCTATGTGTTCGTAATGGGCGATAACCGGAGGGCCAGCAAAGACAGCCGCCATATCGGAATTGTTCCGATTGACGAAGTCATTGGCAGTACAAATTTCGTGTTCTGGCCAGTGGCAGAAGCAGGGGTTATTAATTAAGGAGTGTTTTTAATGACGATACAATGGTTTCCTGGGCATATGGCCAAAGCCAGAAGAGAAGTTACGGAAAAACTGAAACTGGTTGATATCATTTTCGAACTTGTGGATGCCCGGTTGCCTTTATCTTCGCGAAATCCAATGATTGATCAAGTGATTCAGCAAAAACCCCGTTTGATCATATTAAACAAAATGGACATGGCAGATGATGTTGAAACCAAAAAATGGATTCGATATTTTGAAGATCAAGGAACAAGAGCCGTTGCCATCAATTCACTTGAAGGCAAAGGACTGCAATTGGTTACAAAAGCTTCAAAAGAAATTCTTGCGGAAAAATGGGATCGGATGATTGCTAAAGGCATTAAGCCCCGCGCCATCCGTGCCATGATCGTTGGGATCCCGAACGTCGGGAAATCGACGCTCATTAACCGCCTTTCCAAAAAAAGCTTAGCGAAAACCGGCAATATGCCTGGAGTCACAAAAGCGCAGCAATGGATCAAAGTAGGCAAGGAAATCGAATTGCTCGATACGCCGGGGATCCTCTGGCCGAAATTTGAAGATCCGGAAATCGGTTTTAAGCTGGCCGTAACCGGTGCAATCAAGGACTCAGTCATCCAAATGCAGGAGCTGGCGATTTATTCATTGAACTTTCTGGAGCAGCGCTACCCAGAGCGTCTGTTGGAAAGATACGGAATTGAACAGGTAGATGAAGAGATTGTCGATACTTTCGATAAAATCGGCAAGAAAAGAAGATGCTTAACGAATGATGGTGAAGTGGACTATGAAATGACCGCAGAAATCATCGTGCGCGATATCCGGAATCAGCATCTCGGGAAAATCACTTTCGATTACAAAGACGAAATGATTACGGAAGAGGAAGAATGATTCCAAACATGAAAGGCTGTTCTCAAGCAATTGGGCACAGCCTTTTCTTTTGCCGTTTAACCGGAAACAACTATTCAGAAAGAAGTTGAGAACATGCAGAAAATTAATGACATCAAAGCAAAATTAGCCGCATTGGAAGAATGGGACGCGTGGATGGATGAACTGCAAAAAGATGAGCGGAAAAGCGTTCAAGCCTTATTGAAAACATGGCAGCGGAAAAAAGAAGCCAAGTTGAAGCTGATGCAGAATCATGGTGCAAAATTGGCTTTTGATGAATCATTCAGAAGCCATCCGCAGGCATTGGTTGCCGGAATCGATGAAGCAGGGCGGGGACCGCTTGCGGACCAGTCGTTACAGCAGCCGTTATCTTGCCGGAAGATTGTACAGCTCTTGTAGGGCTTGACGATTCTAAAAAATTATCAAAAGCGAAGCGGAATCATTTTGCTGAAATTATTAAAGAAATAGCGGTGAGCTATGCGGTTCATAGCCAATCGCCAGAAGCGATCGACCGCCTGAATATTTATCAGGCAACGAAAGAATCCATGACAGCAGCGGCTCGATCCCTCACTCCGCAGCCACACATTATTTTAGCGGATGCAATGAAGCTGAATACTGACCAGCCTTGCGAATCCATTATCAAAGGCGATGCGAAAAGTTTGGCGATCGCAGCCGCTTCCATATTGGCAAAAACAGGGCGGGACGCCATCATGGACCAATACGCCAAAGAATATCCGGAGTATGGCTTCGAACATCATGCAGGATACGGCACAAAAGAGCATTTGGCGGCGCTTGCGCAATACGGGGCAACTCCGATCCACCGCAAAACTTTCGAGCCGATCAAGTCGATGCGTCTGAAAAAACCGTTATAAACATTAAATTGGATTTTGAATAGTCTAAGTTTTTAGGGCGATAATCATCAACTGTGGACATTCGATGACAACTTTAATACAATGGTAGAGGCAATAAAATTACGAGACAGATGTTTGATTGGAGGATGACAGATGAATATCCATGAATATCAGGGAAAACAAATCCTAAAGCAATATGGAGTATCAGTTCCTGAAGGCCATGTAGCTTTTTCTCCGGAAGAAGCAGTGAAAGCGGCTAAAGAACTTGGTACAGATGTTGTTGTGGTGAAAGCCCAAATCCACGCAGGTGGCCGCGGTAAAGCCGGCGGAGTTAAACTTGCGAAGAACTTGGATGAAGTGCGTACATATGCGAAGGAACTACTTGGCAAAGTGTTAGTTACGCATCAAACAGGTCCCGAAGGCAAAGAAGTGAAACGCTTGTACATTGAAGCGGGAAGCGATATCCAAAAAGAATACTACCTTGGTTTAGTACTAGACCGCGAAACTTCTCGCGTAACTCTTATGGGTTCTGAAGAAGGCGGAATGGATATCGAGGAAGTAGCAGCAAATACTCCGGAACGCCTTTTCTATGAAGAAATCGATCCGGTTGTAGGACTTACTGGTTTCCAAGCTCGCCGCATGGCATTCAACATGAATATCCCGGCTAAATTGGTAAACAAAGCAGCTAAACTTATGCTTGGTTTGTATCAAGCATACGTGGATACAGATGCAGCCATCGTTGAAATCAACCCATTAGTGGTGACTGGAGACGGACAAGTAGTAGCATTGGATGCGAAATTCAACTTTGATGCAAACGCTCTTTACCGTCATCAGGACGTTATGGAAATGCGCGACTACGACGAAGAAGATGCGAAAGAAATTGAAGCTTCTAAGTATGACTTAAGCTACATTTCTTTAGATGGGAATATCGGCTGTATGGTTAACGGCGCCGGACTTGCTATGGCAACAATGGATACGATCAACTACTACGGCGGAACACCCGCTAACTTCCTTGACGTTGGGGGCGGTGCCACTGCTGAGAAAGTAACGGAAGCTTTCAAAATCATTCTTTCAGATCAGAATGTAAAAGGAATTTTCGTTAACATTTTCGGCGGTATCATGAAGTGCGACATCATCGCAGAAGGCGTTATCCAAGCAGCTAAAGAAGTTAGCTTGAATGTACCTTTAGTCGTTCGTCTTGAAGGAACAAACGTAGAATTAGGTAAAAAACTGCTGAACGAATCAGGTCTTGATATTGTCGCAGCCGGCACAATGGCAGAAGGCGCTAAAAAGATCGTAGAACTTGTAGGCTAAGAAGGGCAGGGACAAAAATGAGTGTATATATTAACAAAGACACGAAAGTACTTGTGCAGGGAATTACAGGGTCAACTGCCCTTTTCCACACAAAACAAATGCTTGAATACGGAACGAAAATCGTTGCTGGTGTAACACCGGGCAAAGGCGGAACTGAAGTAGAAGGCGTACCTGTCTTCAACACTGTTCAAGATGCCGTTAAAGCTACTGGCGCAAACGTATCTGTAATTTACGTACCAGCTCCTTTTGCTGCTGATGCGATTCTCGAAGCTGTCGATGCTGACCTTGATATGGCGATCTGCATCACTGAGCACATTCCAGTATTGGATATGGTAAAAGTGAAGCGCTATATGGAAGGCAAGAAGACACGTTTAGTTGGACCGAACTGCCCAGGCGTCATCACACCTGACGAGTGCAAAATCGGTATCATGCCAGGCTATATCCATAAAAAAGGACATGTCGGCGTAGTTTCGCGTTCTGGTACTTTAACGTATGAAGCGACTCACCAATTGTCTGAAGAAGGCATCGGCCAGTCTACTGCAGTCGGAATCGGCGGAGATCCAGTAAACGGCACGAACTTCATCGACGTATTGAAAGCTTTCAACGAAGACGAAGATACGTATGCTGTAGTTATGATCGGTGAAATCGGCGGAACAGCAGAAGAAGAGGCTGCTGCGTGGGTGAAAGCCAACATGACGAAGCCTGTAGTCGGCTTTATCGGCGGACAAACTGCTCCAGAAGGAAAACGTATGGGCCATGCCGGTGCGATCATTTCTGGCGGTAAAGGAACTGCTGCAGACAAGATTAAAGCGATGAACGAAGCTGGAATCGAAGTTGCGGACACTCCATCTGTAATTGGCGAAACTTTGATCAAAGTGATCAAAGAAAAAGGCCTTTACGACAAATGTAAGACTCATTAATAAATAGAATAAGGCGCATCTTTTGGATGCGCCTTATTTTTTTACAGAAAAATAGAGGAGGAAGCAAATGACTGAAGAATTTTTGCAGCGATTCTATGCACTTCATTATGTTTATCCAAAACCATTAAACCGGATCTTGCGCCTAATGGAAGACGATCCTGAACTGGGCCTTTTGAGAAACAGGCCATTGAATGAATGGTCAGTATTGCTTGGAATTTCAATGACTCAAGCTGCGTCATTGAAAAAAGCATACACGGATTCTTTGCATATTCCTTTTGACGAACTTTATAAAAAACATAAGATAACCCCCATATCTTATTTCCACTCCCATTACCCCGAAAGTTTGCTGGATTTGATCGACCCGCCAGCCATCCTGTATGCAAAAGGCGATGCTTCCCTGCTTTTAGCGCCTTTTAAAATAGCCATAATCGGTTCCAGAAAAGCTACTGGCTACTCACGGGCAGCCATAAAGACCTTGCTTCCGCCTTTGATTGCGAAAAAAACCGTTATTGTCAGCGGACTCGCGGTCGGTGCAGATGCAATGGCCCATCAAGCGGTTATCGACAATGGCGGCCGGACCATTGCAGTGACCGGCAGCGGTTTTTTGAACCCCTATCCAAAAGAAAATCTGCCGCTCAATAATATAATAGAAGAAACCCATTTAGTAATAACGGAGTACCCTCCCTATATGCAGCCGCTAAGATGGAATTTTCCGATGAGAAATCGCATCATTAGTGGGTTGTCAAAAGGGGTTATTGTGACTGAAGCAAAAGTGAAGAGTGGAACTATGAGTACAATAGAACATGCACTGGAGCATGGCAGAGACGTTTTTGCGATTCCAGGCGATATTTACTCACCTTTATCTGCAGGACCCCATAAACTCATCGCAGAAGGCGCTGTACCGCTATGGGACGGGGTGCGAGTACTGGAAGAATACCCCCAACTTACAGAGGATTTATAACTAAGCAAAATGAAAAACCTTGCATTCCGACAAAAACTGTTATACATTTTGCATCAGGTAATTCTTTTATTCATTTTAAGAAACCTCTATGAGGAGGAATATTCATGTCGGATTATTTAGTGATTGTAGAATCGCCGGCTAAAGCGAAAACAATCGAACGTTATTTAGGGAAAAAGTATAAAGTCCGGGCTTCACTTGGCCATTTGCGGGATCTTCCCCGCAGCCAGATGGGTGTGGATGTTGAAAATAATTATGAACCGCGTTATATCACCATTAGAGGCAAAGGCCCCATTTTGCAGGATTTGAAAAAAGAAGCAAAAAAAGCGAAGAAAGTCTTTCTCGCAGCTGACCCGGATCGCGAAGGGGAAGCAATTGCGTGGCATTTGGCAAATGCGCTCGGAGTAGACCAGACAACGGAATGCCGAGTAGTATTCAATGAAATTACAAAAGATGCCATTAAAGAATCATTCAAACATCCGCGAAAAATCGACATGGATTTGGTGGATGCACAGCAAGCGAGACGGATATTAGACCGTTTAGTGGGTTATAGCATCAGCCCGATCCTGTGGAAAAAAGTGAAAAAAGGCTTATCGGCAGGGCGTGTTCAATCCGTCGCTTTGCGTTTGATCATCGATCGGGAAAATGAAATCAAAAATTTCGAGCCCGAAGAGTACTGGTCCATTACAGGCGAGTTTGAAAAAGCGAAGAAGAAATTCGAAGCGCAGTATTATGGCTCTGCCACTGAAAAAATGAAATTACAAAACGAAGAAGATGTAAAAGCTGTCATGGCTTCGATGAAAGATAAGAAGTTCACTGTGAACCGCGTTGTGAAAAAAGAAAGAAAGAGAAATCCTTCCCCTTCTTTTACAACTTCATCCCTCCAACAGGAAGCAGCCCGCAAATTAAACTTCCGTGCGAAGAAAACGATGATGTTAGCACAGCAATTATATGAAGGCATCGCAGTCGGTAAAGAAGGGATCACAGGTTTGATCACGTATATGCGAACCGATTCAACCCGGATTTCCGAAACGGCCAAAAAAGATGCATTGGATTTTATTACAAGCAATTACGGAGACGATTATGTAACTAAGACCACTGCCGCTAAACAATCAGCCAAATCACAGGACGCCCATGAAGCGGTCCGTCCGACCAGTGTGATGCGGACACCGGAATCGTTGAAAAGCATTTTGTCCCGTGATTTATACCGATTGTATAAATTGATTTGGGACCGTTTCGTCGCGAGCCAAATGTCACCGGCTATCTTAGATACAGTGATGGCTGAACTGCAAAACGGAGAAGCGGTCTTCCGTGCAAATGGATCCCAAGTGAAGTTCCCGGGATTCATGAAACTCTATATTGAAGGCACGGATGATCAGACTGAAGATAAAGACAATATTTTGCCCGATATGGCAGAAGGTGATATTGTAGAAGCTGTCACAATTGATCCGAAACAGCATTTTACTCAGCCGCCGCCGCGTTATACGGAAGCCCGTTTAGTCCGCACCTTGGAAGAATTGGGAATAGGCCGGCCATCAACATATGCTCCGACATTGGATACGATTCAAAAACGAGGGTATGTGGCATTGGATGCGAAACGATTTATCCCGACAGAACTCGGAGAAATCGTCCACGGTCTGGTTAGTGAATTTTTTCCGGATATCTTGAATATTGAGTTTACCGCGAAAATGGAAAATGACTTGGACAGTGTAGAAGAAGGCGATATCGACTGGCGCGCCATCATTGATGTATTCTTCAAGGATTTTGAAAAAGATCTCGAAGTCGCTGAAAATGAAATGGAGAAAGTCCAGATTAAAGATGAGCCTGCAGGAGAAGATTGTGAAGTGTGCGGTTCAGCTATGGTCTTTAAGCTTGGCCGGTACGGCAAATTCATGGCTTGCAGCAATTTCCCGGAATGCCGGAATACAAAAGCGATCGTCAAGCATATCGGCGTCACATGCCCGACCTGCAAAGAAGGCGAAATCGTGGAACGCAAAAGCAAGAAACGCCGAATTTTCTATGGCTGTGAACGCTATCCGGAATGCGACTTTGTTTCTTGGGATAAACCCATCGAACGGCCGTGTCCGAAATGCAGTGAGCTGCTTGTCGAAAAGAAAGTCAAAAAAGGCGTGCAGATCAATTGTACAAGCTGTGATTACAAAGAAGAAGTTCAATAATAAACAGAGGTGTTAAAACATGACGAAGTATGTAAACGTGATAGGGGCAGGCCTTGCTGGAAGTGAAGCAGCTTGGCAAGTAGCCAAACGAGGAATTAATGTGCGTCTTTATGAGATGCGTCCAGTAAAACAGACGCCTGCGCACCATACAGATAAATTTGCAGAATTGGTATGCAGCAATTCATTGCGTGCAAACTCTCTTACAAATGCAGTCGGAGTGATCAAAGAGGAAATGCGCCACATGGATTCGGTCATCATCGAATCTGCTGACCGCGCTTCGGTCCCTGCAGGTGGAGCATTAGCAGTTGACCGCCACGAGTTTGCTGGGATGGTAACTGACAAAGTCCGCAATCATCCTTTAGTCGAAGTGATCAACGAAGAAGTAACGGAAATACCAGAAGGCATCACAATCATTGCAACAGGTCCGCTAACTTCACCGGCTTTGGCTGAAAAAATCAGAGAATTGACGGGTGAAGAATACCTTTACTTCTACGATGCGGCAGCGCCGATTGTTGAAAAAGACAGCATTGATATGGATAAAGTCTATTTGAAATCCCGGTATGACAAAGGGGAAGCGGCTTATTTAAATTGCCCGATGACGGAAGAAGAATTTAAACGTTTCCATACGGCTTTAGTTGAAGCGGAAGTTGTGCCTTTGAAAGAATTTGAAAAAGAGATTTATTTTGAAGGCTGTATGCCGGTTGAAGTTATGGCGGCACGCGGGAAAAAACGTTGACGTTCGGACCGATGAAGCCGGTAGGGCTTGAAGATCCGAAAACTGGCAAGCGCCCATATGCAGTCGTACAGCTTCGTCAGGACGATGCTGCCGGTACGCTTTACAATATTGTCGGTTTCCAAACACATTTGAAATGGGGACCTCAAAAAGAAGTGCTTCGTTTGATTCCAGGGCTTGAGAATGTAGAAATCGTCAGATACGGTGTAATGCACCGCAATACATTCATCAACTCGCCGCGGGTATTGAAGCCGACGTATCAATTGAAAGCGAATCCGAATATCTTCTTTGCCGGCCAAATGACAGGCGTTGAAGGCTACGTAGAATCAGCGGGAAGCGGATTGCTTGCAGGAGTCAATGCTGCTAAACTTGCCCTTGGAGAAGAACAGATCATCTTCCCGGCGGAAACGGCTTTGGGAAGCATGGCCCGCTATATCACGGAAGCTGACAGCAAAAACTTCCAGCCGATGAACATCAACTTCGGTTTGTTCCCGGATTTAGGCGAACGCGTAAAATCCAAGCAGGAACGCGCAGAGAAGCACGCTGACCGTGCACTGGCAGCGATTCACAATTTTATGAATACCGTGACGGTTTAATTGAAAAAAGCCTCTAAATGTTGTTATAATTTAGAGGCTTTTCTATTTGTACAAAAAAGGTGGGTCCATCGGATGAATAAAGAAGAGATGCTCAAATCATTTATGACCTACATTCAACTCGAAAAGAATTATTCTGAACACACCGTCCACCATTATGAAAAAGATTTGGAGGATTTTTTTCTGTTCCTAGAAAAAGAAGGGATTCCGGATATTCGGGAAGTAGAATATTTGCATGCTAGAAATTATGTCACGAATTTATACGAAATGACGTTATCGCGTACGACCATTTCAAGAAAAATCTCATCCATCCGTTCCTTTTTCAAATATGGAAACCGTGAATTCGGACTAAGTGAAGCCGCTTTCCGGTCGCTTTACCATCCGAAAAAAGAGGAACGCCTGCCGCAATTTTTCTATGAAGAAGAAATGGAGGCTTTATTCCGTTCTGTTCAAGGCGAAGACAATTTGTCTATGCGGAATATGGCGATCCTTGAATTGTTATATGCGACCGGCATGCGGGTCAGCGAATGCGTAAATATCCGGATGCAGGATTTAGACCGCCACATGCAAATTGTCAAAGTCATGGGGAAAGGGCGGAAAGAGCGCTACATCCCTTATGGACAGTTTGCCCATGAGGCATTGGAACATTACATTGAAGAAGCACGTCCTAGATTAATGAAGAAAAAAGAGCATCAAGGGCTCTTCGTCAATAATCGCGGCGAACTGCTGACAGACCGAGGCATCCGTCATATCTTGAGTGAGTGCATGAAAAAAGCGTCTGTCAATTCCACAATCTATCCCCATATGATCCGCCATACTTTTGCAACCCATTTGCTGAATAATGGAGCTGATATGCGGACGGTGCAGGAATTGCTCGGGCATTCACATTTAAGTTCGACGCAAGTTTATACACATGTGACCAAAGAACATTTACGAAAAACATATTTAAATGCTCATCCAAGAGCTTAGAGGGGGACTTACCATGCAAGAATTCCATGCAACTACGATATTTGCAGTGCGGCATAACGGCGAATGTGCGATGTCAGGCGACGGGCAAGTCACTTTCGGCAATGCAGTCGTTATGAAACATACAGCGAGAAAAGTTCGGAGATTATACAACGGCCAGGTACTAACCGGGTTTGCCGGTTCAGTAGCGGATGCTTTTACGCTTTTTGAAATGTTCGAAGACAAGCTGACTGAATACAATGGCAATCTACAACGCGCAGCCGTTGAACTGGCAAAACAATGGCGTGGAGATAAAATTCTTCGCCAATTAGAAGCGATGTTGATCGTTATGAACAAAAGCGAACTGCTTCTCGTAGCCGGAACAGGCGAAGTGATCGAACCGGACGATGGCATACTCGCGATCGGTTCTGGCGGAAATTACGCATTAGCTGCCGGGCGTGCATTGAAAAAATACGCCGGCGATCAAATGACTGCTAAAGAAATTGCACAGTCTGCACTCGAAACAGCAGCGGATATTTGTGTATATACGAACCATGAAATCATCGTAGAGGAGTTGGGGAAATGAAAACACAACAAGATTTAACTCCTAGACAAATCACCGACCATTTGGACCGTTACATCGTCGGGCAAAAAGATGCTAAACGTTCAATTGCCATCGCACTCAGAAACCGTTACCGCAGAAGCCGGTTGGATGAAGAATTGAGAGACGAAGTGATCCCAAAAAACATTTTAATGATCGGACCGACGGGAGTAGGGAAAACGGAAATTGCCCGTCGCATTGCAAAACTGACAGGTGCGCCTTTTGTTAAAGTGGAAGCGACGAAATTTACAGAAGTGGGTTATGTCGGACGAGATGTGGAATCAATGGTCCGCGATCTTGTGGAAGCGGCTGTCCGCATCGTCAAGGAAGAAAAATTCGAAGCCGTCAAGTTCCAAGCAGAATCTGCGGCCAACGAACGGATAGTGAAATTGCTAGCGCCGTCCCGCAAGAAAAAAGCGAATGGCCAAAATCCATTGGAAATGCTTTTCGGGCAGAAAATGGAGCAGCAAGAAGAGGAAGATCCGACAGCTGAAGTGGAAGTCCGCGTAAAACGCCGGGAAATTGCTGCAGACTTGAAAGCGGGAAAACTGGAAGACGAATGGGTCATGGTGGAAGTGACCGAAAATATGCCGTCCATGTTTGATGCTTTGCAAGGTTCGGGAATGGAACAAATGGGAGCAAATATGCAAGATGCTTTGTCTTCATTGATGCCGAAGAAAAAGAAAAAGCGCCGTTTGCAAGTGAAGGAAGCCCGCCGGATATTAACGGCTGAAGAAGCTGCGAAATTGGTGGATGACGAGGAAGTAGCTTTAGAAGCTATCCAACGCGCTGAACAGCACGGCATTATCTTCATTGATGAAATGGATAAGATTGCAAGCAAAAACAACTCTTCATCAGCGGATGTTTCTCGGGAAGGGGTGCAGCGCGATATCTTGCCGATTGTTGAAGGGTCAACCGTATCGACGAAATATGGGGCTGTGAAAACGGATTATGTGCTGTTTGTGGCAGCCGGAGCGTTCCATATGTCAAAACCTTCTGATTTGATCCCGGAATTGCAGGGACGCTTCCCAATCCGTGTTGAACTTCAGAAGCTTGAAGTCGAAGATTTCGTCAAAATTCTTACTGAACCAAAACATTCTTTGATAAATCAGTACAAAGCGCTTCTCGAAACAGAAGGAGTTATGGTACACTTCAATGATGCGTCAATTACCAGACTAGCGGAAATAGCGTATGAAGTGAATCAGGATACCGATAATATCGGTGCTAGAAGGCTCCATACGATTTTAGAACGCTTATTGGAGGATCTGTCATTTGAAGCTTCGGAGATTTCGCCGGCTCAAATCGATATCACGCCTCAATATGTGAACGAAAAGCTTGAAAATGTGGCTAAAAACAAAGATTTGTCACAATTTATTCTGTAATTTCATGCAAAATAGTTTCATTAAGTAGTAAAAACCTTTAGAATATTAAATAAATACTGTTCGTAAATTAGTAGGAGGTTCATTTAAATGAATTTATTGGAAAAAACACGTCGTATTAACTCAATGCTGCAAGCTGCTGCAGGGAAACCTGTAAACTTCAAGGACATGGCTGAAACATTAAGCGAAGTAATCGAATGCAACGCTTTCGTCGTAAGCCGCAAAGGTAAAGTTCTTGGATATGCAATCAACCAGCAAATTGAAAACGAGCGCATGATCGGGATGCTTGAAGAGCGTCAATTCCCAACTGAGTATACTCAAAACCTTTCAAACATCCACGAAACAACTGAAAACTTGGATGTCAACAGCGAACACACAATCTTCCCAGTGGAAGAGCGTGAATTGTTCAAAGAAGCTTTAACAACGATCGTACCCATCATCGGTGGCGGAGAACGTTTAGGTACGCTTCTTTTAGGCCGCGTCAACGGAGAATTCCACGATGATGATTTAATTCTTGGAGAATACGGCGCTACAGTAGTTGGGATGGAAATCCTTCGCGAAAAAGGCGACCGCATCGAAGAGGAAGCACGCAGCAAAGCGGTTGTTCAAATGGCGATTTCTTCACTTTCATACAGTGAACTTGAAGCCATCGAACATATTTTTGAAGAGCTTGACGGCAACGAAGGCTTGCTAGTCGCTTCGAAAATCGCTGACCGTGTCGGCATCACTCGTTCAGTTATCGTTAACGCACTTCGCAAACTTGAAAGTGCTGGCGTAATTGAATCACGCTCTCTAGGGATGAAAGGGACATACATTAAAGTATTGAACACGAAATTCCTAGCTGAACTTGAACAATTGAAAATGAACTAATTAAAATCGAAAGGCACCGGATAAATTCCGGTGTCTTTTTTTGCGTGATGAGACACTGATGAGAAGACTCGCGTTTTGCTCTGGACGGACGCTTTCCTTTGGAGCCCGTAGGAAAGCGAAGCTGTTTTACAGAATATTTACGAACAAATTCAACTTGTTAAACAAACTTGTTGCGGAACTAAGGAAGACCGTGGTATAATTTCAAATGGTGTTAAATACACACGCATTTTGATCTGTTCCGCAGGTGCTTGCAAAAGTAACGGTTCAGAGAAGAAAAATGCGGAGGGAAAAATAACCTATCAGGAGGAAACAAACATGTCAGTAATTTCTATGAAACAATTGCTTGAAGCTGGTGTACACTTCGGTCACCAGACTCGCCGTTGGAACCCGAAAATGAAAAAATATATTTTCGTCGAGCGTAACGGTATCTACATTATCGATCTTCAAAAAACAGTCCGCAAATTGGAAGAAGCTTATAGCTTCATGAAACAAGTGGGCGAAGAAGGCGGTAAAGTACTATTCGTTGGTACGAAAAAACAAGCTCAGGACGCGATCAAAGAAGAAGCAGAACGTTCTGGCAACTACTACATCAACCAACGTTGGTTGGGTGGAACACTTACTAACTTCGGTACAATCCAAAAACGTGTGAATCGTTTGAAACAAATCGAACGCATGGAAGAAGATGGAACTTTTGAAGTTCTACCGAAAAAAGAAGTAGTTCAATTGAAAAAACAACACGAACGTCTTGTTAAATTCCTTGGCGGTATCCGTGATATGAGTTCACTTCCGGACGTAATGTTCGTAGTTGACCCACGTAAAGAACGCATTGCAGTAGCAGAAGCAATCAAATTGAACATTCCTATCGTTGGTATCGTTGATACAAACTGTGATCCGGATGAAATCGATTATGTAATCCCTGCAAACGATGATGCAATCCGCGCGGTTAAACTTTTGACTGGTAAAATGGCTGATGCTTTGCTTGAGTCAAAACCTGAAGAAGACGAAGAAGTAGCAGCAGAATCTGCTGAGTAATTCACAAGTATGACAGGTGATAAGCGGCCAAACCCACTTATCACCTTTTTTTGAGAAATCGTACACATCTTAAGGAGGAATTTAATCATGGCAGTTACAGCTCAAATGGTAAAAGAATTGCGTGAAAAAACAGGCGCAGGTATGATGGATTGCAAAAAAGCACTAGTACAAACAGATGGCGACATCGACGCAGCAATGGATTTCTTGCGTGAAAAAGGCCTTTCAAGCGCTTCTAAAAAAGCGGACAGAATCGCTGCTGAAGGGATCACTTCAATCCTTGTTCAAGGCAACGATGCAGTCATCTTCGAAGTAAACGCTGAAACAGATTTCGTAGCGAAAAACGAAGGTTTCCAAACGCTTGTTAAAGAACTTGGTGAGCACTTGATCACAACAAAACCGGCTACAATTGAAGAAGCTACTGCTTCAACAATGTCTAACGGTTCTACTGTTGCGGACCACATCTCAAATGCAATCGCTAAAATCGGTGAAAAAATCACTTTGCGCCGTTTTGAAATCCGTACAAAAACAGACGCAGATGCTTTTGGTCCATACCTGCACATGGGTGGCCGCATTTCCGTACTAGTTGTTCTTGAAAACTCAACTGACGATAGCGCAGCACGCGATATCGCAATGCACATTGCTGCATTGAACCCTAAATATGTATCACGCGATGAAGTTTCTGCTGAAGAAGTAGAACATGAGCGCAAAATCTTGACTGAACAAGCTCTAAACGAAGGCAAACCTGAAAACATCGTTGCGAAGATGGTAGAAGGCCGCCTTGGTAAATACTTCGAAGACGTTTGCTTGCTTGACCAAGCTTTCGTTAAAAACTCAGACCAAAAAGTACGCGATTTCGCAGCTTCAACTGGCGGATCTGTAAAAGAATTCATCCGTTATGAAGTTGGAGAAGGAATCGAAAAACGCGAAGATAACTTTGCTGATGAAGTTATGAGCCAAGTCAACAAAAAATAATCATTTAATATGTTTTACCTGGGGAACACGTCCAAGTGTTCCCTATTTTTCAATAAAAGTGTAATGGAGGGTACCGATGAGTGTTCAACAATATAAACGCATTGTACTAAAACTAAGTGGAGAAGCGATGGCAGGTGGACAAGGTTTTGGTTTGTCTCCTGAAATCATCAAAACGGTAGCCAGCCAAGTCAAAGAAGTAGTAGAGCTGGGTGTAGAAGTTGCTGTAGTTGTAGGCGGCGGCAACATTTGGAGAGGCAAAATCGGTTCAGAAATGGGAATGGACCGTGCCACTGCAGATTATATGGGGATGCTTGCAACCGTTATGAATTCATTGGCATTGCAGGATTCCTTGGAAAAGCAAGGCATTGAAACGCGCGTACTTTCTTCTATTGAAATGCGCCAAGTTGCAGAACCTTATATCCGCAGAAGAGCGATCCGCCATTTGGAGAAAAAACGCGTAGTCATCTTTGCTGCAGGTACAGGAAATCCTTACTTCTCGACAGATACGACAGCTGCACTCCGTGCTGCTGAAATTGAAGCAGATGTAATTTTAATGGCGAAGAACAATGTGGACGGCGTATATTCAGCTGATCCGAAAACAGATTCAACTGCTGTTAAATACGAAGAGCTTTCCTATTTCGATGTAATTCAGCAAGGGCTGCAAGTGATGGATTCTACTGCTTCTACACTTTGTATGGACAATGACATTCCACTCGTAGTATTCTCAATTATGGAAAATGGAAATATAAAACGGGCTGTTCTCGGTGAAAAAATCGGGACAGTAGTGAGGAGAACAATATAATGCCGAAAACTGTATTGAACGATACGAAAACAAAAATGGAAAATGCCATTCAAGCTTTTTCACGTGAACTTTCTTCTATCCGCGCAGGACGTGCAAACCCTTCAATCCTGAATAAGCTGACAGTAGAATACTACGGAGCTCCAACACCGATCAACCAAGTAGCTGGAATTTCGGTTCCGGAAGCACGTTTGATCGTAATCCAGCCGTATGATAAAACAGTCATGGGCGATATTGAAAAAGCCATCATGAAATCCGATTTAGGTCTAAGCCCATCAAATGACGGAACGGTCATTCGCTTGGCGATTCCTGCATTAACAGAAGAACGGCGCAAAGACTTAGTGAAGCAAGTGAAAAAAGAAGCGGAAGAAGCGAAAGTGGGTATCCGCAATATCCGCCGTGATGCAAATGATGACTTGAAAAAACTCGAGAAAAAGAGTGAAATCACGGAAGATGACTTGCGCAGCTATTCAGATGATGTCCAAAAATTGACGGATTCTTATATTGCTAAAATTGACGAAGTCGCTAAAGACAAAGAAAAAGAAATTTTAGAAGTCTAATCGAACTTTCACTCGTTATTAAGCGTCCTGTTTTACAGGACGCTTTTTTTATGCCAAAAAAATACAAGTGCTTCGTGAAAGAAAGCGCACGAAGGTGATTTTTTTGATATGATAAGCATTAGACATGCCGATTTGTAATAGGTGGAGGATTAGATAATGTTCAATAAACTACTAAAAAGAATGGCCGATACTGCGCCGGAAAACGAAAGCCGTGCTTTAGCCGTGGCAAATGAAGAAGTGCCGGCGCATATCGCCATTATTATGGATGGGAATGGACGCTGGGCAAAAAAACGTTCACTACCTAGAATAGCTGGCCACCATGAAGGAATGAAGACGGTCCGCAAAATCACAAAACTTGCCAATCATTTAGGGGTAAGTGTTTTAACGCTTTATGCGTTTTCAACAGAAAACTGGAAACGCCCTAAAATGGAAGTGGATTTTTTGATGCGTTTGCCTGAAGAATTTTTATCGACTTTTCTTCCAGAATTAATTGAAGAAAATGTACGTGTAGAAATGATGGGTTATCATCATAATTTGCCGTCGCACACCATTGAAGCGATTCGCAAAGCAAAAGAGGCCACAAAGGACAATACCGGCCTTATTTTGAATTTCGCTTTGAACTATGGAAGCCGGGCGGAAATTGTGGATGCTGTTAAAGATATTGCATCACAAGTCCAAGCTGGAAAATTAGCCATAGAGGATATTACAGAAGATCATATTACAAACGGGTTGATGACCAATCAGCTTCCTGAACCTGATTTGTTGATCCGTACGAGCGGCGAAGTCCGTTTAAGCAATTTTATGCTTTGGCAGCTGGCATATACAGAGTTTTGGTTTACCGAAACCCTATGGCCGGATTTTGGCGAAGAGTCATTGCTTGAAGCCATCGAGAACTATCAGCAGCGAAACCGCCGTTTTGGAGGATTGAAGGGAGAAGAAGCGAATTGAAACAACGGATCATAACCGGGATTGTAGCGGCTGCCCTCTTCATCCCTTTTGTCATCATTGGCGGAATCCCGTTTATCTTGCTTACTTATGCACTTGCGACGATCGGGTTGCAAGAGCTCTTAAAAATGAAAGGCAGAACTTTGTGGAGCATTCCGGGGCTCATATCCCTTATCGCACTTTATGCATTCATGCTTCCAGATAAATGGGCAATCGAGTTAACGGAAGTGACCGGCTATGTGAAAGTCGAAATTGCCTTTTTAGCAGTCATTCTCTTATTGATTCATACAGTAGTCGTAAAAAATAGCTTCACTTTCGACGATGCCGCTTTTGCGATTCTGGGCACTTTATATGTAGGAATCGGATTCTATTACTTGATCGAAACTCGAGTGGAAGGGCTGGCGTTTGTCGTCTTTGCACTCCTAGTGGTTTGGTTCACGGATTCCGGGGCTTATTTTACTGGGCGCAAAATAGGCAAACGCAAGCTTTGGCCGGAAATATCGCCAAATAAGACCATTGAGGGTTTTGTTGGCGGAATTGTCTGGGCTATTGCTATCGGGTTGATCTTCAACTTCTTTGTAGACCTCGAAAAACCGGTGCTTCTGATTATTGGCGTGTCCATCATCGCTTCCGTTTTCGGACAAATGGGTGATTTAGTCGAATCAGCACTGAAGCGCCATTTTAATGTAAAAGATTCCGGTACTATTTTGCCTGGGCACGGCGGCATACTGGATCGTTTCGACAGTATTCTATTTGTTATGCCTTTGCTACACTTTTTGCATTTCATCTAAGAAAGGAATTATTTGAATGGGTAAAAATATCATTTTATTGGGAGCGACCGGCTCGATCGGTATGCAAACAGCTGACATAATTAGAGAGCATCATACAGAATTCACATTGCGAGGATTTTCTGCGGGCAAAAATATTAACGTGGTCAAAAAACTCATTCAAGAATTTCGACCTGAAATTGTTTGTGTACAGAGAGAAGAAGATGCAAATGAACTTAGAAGAGAATATCCTGGCGTCTCGTTTGTCTTTGGCCATGCGGGATTAATCGAGACGGCTACATACGATGCGGATGTGCTGGTCAATGCAGTTATTGGCAGTGTTGGATTGGAACCGACATTGGAAGCTATAAAACTGGGGCGCACCATTGCCATCGCCAATAAAGAAACATTGGTTACTGCCGGACATCTCGTCTTGGACAGTGCAAAAAAATACGGAGCTGACGTATTGCCGGTGGATAGTGAACATTCTGCATTATTCCAGGCGTTGAACGGGGAAAAAAGAGAACAGGCCAGCCGCTTGATTTTAACGGCTTCCGGCGGAAGTTTCCGCGATTCGACACGTGAAGAGCTGAAAAATGTCACAGTCAAAGAAGCGCTAAACCATCCGAATTGGTCAATGGGAGCAAAAATCACCATCGATTCAGCGACGATGATCAATAAAGGGCTGGAAGTAATCGAAGCCCACGTACTATTCGATTTTCCGTACGAAGATATTGATGTCTTGCTGCACCGGGAAAGCATCATCCATTCCATGGTGGAATTTCAAGACACAAGCGTCATTGCCCAACTAGGAACGCCCGATATGAGAGTGCCCATCCAATATGCCTTATCCTACCCGGATCGTTTGCCACGTCCACAAGCGAAGCGCTTGAATCTTGCTGAACTTGGGAAATTGCATTTCCGTGAAATGGACTATGAGCGTTTCCATGCGCTGAAACTTGCTTTTGAAGCAGGGAAAACGGGCGGCACGATGACCACTGTATTAAATGCAGCGAATGAACAAGCTGTGGCGATGTTCTTGAATGAAGAAATCAAGTTTCTTCAAATCGAAGAGCTGATTGAGCGCGCGATGCACAATCATGAAGTTATTTCTGTACCCGATTTGGAAACGATCCTGCACGTCGATGCTGAAACAAGAAAATCCGTTAAAAACATGCTAAAATAGCTAAAGATTAAAACCGAATACGGTTTATAAGGATGGGTTTATATGGAGACAGTATTAGCGTTTATCATAATTTTCGGCGCTTTAGTATTTTTTCACGAATTGGGGCATTTCCTCTTTGCGAAACGTGCAGGAATACTAGTACGGGAATTTGCGATTGGCATGGGTCCTAAAATTCTTGGCATCACCAAAGGTGAAACCATTTATACGGTTCGGCTGTTGCCGATAGGCGGCTATGTCCGTATGGCAGGGGAAGATTTGGATACGATCCAAATTCAAGCAGGGCACCGGATTGGAGTTTTGCTCAATTCAGAAGGCAAAGCCGAAAAAATCATCATGAATCAGAAAACGATGTATCCGGATATTTTATTGCTTGAAGTCGAAGAAGCAGACTTGGAAAAAGATCTTTATATTAAAGGATACGATGAAGAAGAGAAGTTCGTCCGTATCGAAGTTGCCCGGGATGCGGTAGTCGAAGAAAATGGCAAAGAAACCATTTTGGCGCCATATGACCGCCAATTCGATTCGAAGAGCATCGGACATCGCTTTATGACAATCTTTGCAGGTCCGCTATTTAACTTTATCTTGGCATTCTTCATTTTTTCAGCACTCGGAATGATGCAGGGTATTCCAACAAACGAACCGATCATTACGGAAGTGACTGAAGACAGCCCAGCTGCTGAAGCGGGCATGCAAAACGGTGATTTAGTAACGAATATCGACGGAAAAGCGATTGCGAATTGGGATGAATTAGTAGCAATTGTCCAGGATAATGCAGGAAATCCATTGCCATTCCAAGTAGAGCGCGGCGAAGAGATGCTGAATTTCACAATCACGCCGGAAGTTTCCGAGCAGTCTCCGGAAAAAATCGGAGTGATCGGCGTTTTATACCAAAGCCCATTTGAAAAGGACTTTTTAGGCTCCTTCGTTTATGGAGCGGATCGTACCGTGTTCTGGTTCCAGGAGATTTTCCGCTTGCTTGGGATGCTTGTAACCGGACAATTCACGATTGATGCGTTATCAGGGCCAGTCGGCATTTACAAAACGACAGAAGAAGTAGCGAAATACGGTATTTTCACATTGATGAGCTGGGCAGGGATGCTCAGCATAAACTTAGGGATCATGAACTTGCTTCCGCTGCCGGCATTAGACGGTGGCCGATTGATGTTCTTTATCCTTGAAGCATTGAGAGGAAAGCCGGTAGACCGCCAGAAAGAAGGGATGGTCCATTTTGTCGGGATCATGCTCCTCATGCTATTGATGATCGTGGTTACTTGGAACGATATTCAGAAGTTCTTCTTTTAAAGAGTAAAAATTCATAGTCAGTTGAGGTGTATTTTGGAATGAAACAATCAGCAACTTTTATCCCTACATTAAGAGAAACGCCAGCAGATGCCGATGTGAAATCGCATCAACTATTATTAAGAGCGGGCTTTATCCGCCAAAACACAAGCGGAATCTATTCATTCTTGCCGATGGGCAAGCGAGTTCTGCAAAAAGTGGAAACGATTATCCGCGAAGAGATGGAAGCAGCAAACAGTGTGGAAGTCTTTCTTCCGGCTTTGCAGCAAGCCGAGCTATGGCAGGAAACAGGCCGCTGGTATTCATACGGCGACGAATTGATGAGATTGACTGATCGTAATAACCGTGAATTTGCATTGGGCGCAACCCATGAAGAAGTCATCACAAGTTTATTGCGCGACGAAATCAAGTCCTATAAAAAATTGCCATTGAACCTTTTCCAAATTCAATCAAAATTCCGCGACGAAAAACGTCCGCGCTTCGGTTTGCTTCGCGGCCGTGAATTCTTGATGAAAGATGCGTATTCGTTCCATGCAACGAAAGAAAGCCTTGATGAGACGTATGATGTAATGATGCAGGCTTATACGAATATCTTTACGCGTCTTGGTTTGAATTTCCGTGCAGTGATTGCGGATTCCGGTGCGATCGGCGGGAAAGACAACCATGAATTCATGGTTCTTTCAGAAATCGGAGAAGATACGATTGCTTATTCGGATTCATCGTCTTATGCAGCGAATATCGAAATGGCGGCAGTGAACATGGACTATCCGAAATCGGAAGAAGCTCCGAAAGAAATGGAAAAAGTGCCGACTCCAGACCAGAAAACGATTGCGGAAGTATCAGCTTTCTTAAACACCTCTCCAGAAAAATGCATCAAAACGTTGGTTTTCAAAGCAGATGAAGATTTTGTTGTTGTACTGTCACGCGGCGACCACGAAATCAATGATGTGAAAGTGAAACATGCAACAGGTGCAACGGTCGTCGAAATGGCGACGCCAGAAGAAGTGAAAGAATTGTTGAACTGTGAAATCGGTTCTCTCGGACCGGTCCAATTGCCGGATTCGATTCGTGTGTTTGCAGACAAGGCAGTGAAATCGATTGTAAACGGGATAACTGGAGCGAACGAAGAAGGCTTCCATTACATCAATGTAAATCCAGAAAAAGATTTTGCTGTTGAAGCATATGCAGATCTCCGCTTTGTCCAAGAAGGCGATTTGTCGCCGGACGGCCAAGGCACGATCCGTTTTGCAAAAGGAATTGAAGTGGGTCATATCTTCAAACTGGGAACGCGATACAGTGAAGATATGAAAGCGACATTCTTAAATGACCAAGGCAGAGCGACGCCTTATATTATGGGATGCTACGGCATCGGAGTATCGCGCGTAGTGGCTGCAATTGCTGAACAATTCCAAGACGACAACGGCTTTACTTGGCCGGATGCGGTAGCACCGTATGAAGTCCACCTTGTCCCTGTCAATATGAAGGATGAAACGCAGCGTACGCTTGGGGAAGAATTGCACGAACTGCTGAAGTCGAATCGTTATGAAGTGCTGCTGGATGACCGCAACGAGCGTGCCGGTGTAAAATTTGCAGACGCCGATTTAATCGGTATACCTCTTCGCGTAACGATCGGCAAGAAAGCGGCAGAAGGAATTTTAGAAGTGAAGGATCGCCGTACTGGTGAGACATTCGAGTGGAAACGCGAAGAATTATTGGAACAAGTGCAGCAATTCTTTAAAAAATAATCGTTAAATCTGATATGATTAAAGGAAAGTACAATTGTACTTTCCTTTCTTTATTTTTATCCTAAATAATGAAATTTCAGTTTCTTGAGCGGTTTTTTCGCTAACCGCCTTAAGGCTACGGTTAACAATTAACCAATGAGCAACATGGATTCAGTAAGAACACGATACTGGAAAACATTCCTGAAAGCAGAGGTTTTCCGGGAAATCAGCATATATAAAAGACTCACCTTATAGATCATGGGAATACATTTTGACGAAGGGGATAGTTATGACAAACCAGCAAGATTCAAAGATGCGCTTCAAGCTACTTCTTCAGCATCTCGACCTAATAGAAGATGTACATATGCCATATTTTGAGGAGGCGGAATTGACTCGGATGACCGTCCATAAGAAAGAGCGGACATGGCGGTTTTTGATCAAAGTCAAACAAGTATTGCCGCTTGAATTATTCCTATTATTGAAAGAGCGGCTGCATACAACGTTTTCAAGCATTGCCAGTATCCAATTAACCATTGAAAGTGAAACCGCTAATGCAGACGGTGATTTGGTAATGGAGTACTGGAGATATGTCGTTGAAGAATTTTCCGACATGGCACCGCCTTTACGAGATCAGCTATTGTCTCAAGTTCCGGAATGGAGCGGCTCAAAGCTGATGCTTTGCTGCAGCCATGAGCATGAAATGATGGCATTGAAATCCAAATACACCGAAAAATTGGTTTCCGTATACCAGCAATTCGGTTTTCCACGCATCGGCATCGATTTCCAATTGGCAGAAGGCGATCAGGAAGCTGCTCACCTCGCCTTTATGGAACAGCGTAAAATCGAAGAAGAAGAAATGGCGAAAAAAGCACTCGCCGATATGAAGAAAAGAGAAACGGATCGGGTTGATAACGGAGTGCCTACGGGGCCATTCCAAATGGGTACGGCGATCAAACCGGATGAAACCATTTCAGAGATCAAGTCAATCGTCGATGAAGAACGTCGAGTTACCATCGAAGGCTATGTCTTTGATGTGGAAGTCCGTGAACTTCGAAGCGGCCGTTCGCTATTGACAGTCAAAATGACCGATTATACCGATTCAATCCTTGTGAAGATGTTCTCACGCGACAAGGAAGATGCAGCGTTAATGGCCAGCCTGAAAAAGGGCATGTGGCTGAGAGCACGCGGTTCAATCCAAATGGATACATTCGTGCGCGATTTGGTCATGATGGCACAGGATATGGCAGAAATCAAACCGGATTTCCGGAAAGATACCGCTGAAGAAAAACGTGTGGAATTGCACCTGCATACGCCGATGAGTGCAATGGATGCTGTTTCATCTGTTGATTCCCTGGTGGCGCAAGCGGCTAAATGGGGACATCCTGCAATTGCTATCACGGATCATGCAGGTGTCCAATCTTTCCCGGATGCATACGCAGCAAGCAAAAAGCATGGCATTAAGGCGATTTTCGGGCTGGAAGCCAATCTAGTCGACGATGGTGTGCCGATTGCCTACGAGGAACGCCATGCGCTTTTAGAAGACGAAACCTTTGTGGTCTTTGACTTGGAAACGACAGGTCTCTCGGCTGTTTACGATACAATCATTGAACTCGCGGCTGTAAAGATCAAAGGCGGACAGATTATTGATAAATTCGAGAGCTTCGCCAATCCGCATCATGAATTGTCAGCAACGACCATCGACTTGACCGGCATCACGGATGATATGGTGAAAAATGCACCTGAAGTCGAGGAAGTCATCCGCAATTACCATGAGTGGGCCGGCGATCATATCATGGTTGCCCATAATGCTTCATTTGATATGGGTTTCCTATACGTCAGCTATAAAAAATACGGCATTGATACAAAGCATGCTACAATCGATACTTTGGAACTCGCCCGTATGCTGCATCCCGAATTGAAAAATCACCGGTTGAATACGCTGGCAAAAAAATTCGGCATCGAGTTAACCCAGCATCACCGGGCAATCTACGATACGGAAGCGACATCATATCTACTGACGCATCTGTTGAAAGAAGCTCACCAAAAAGGGATTCTTTATCACGATGAGCTCAATGATTACGTGGGCGGCGGGGATTCTTATAAACGCTCCCGGCCGACGCATTGCACCTTGCTTGCCCAAAATGATGAAGGCTTGAAAAACCTGTTCAAATTAGTATCCGCTTCACATATCGATTATTTCTACCGCGTACCGCGCATCCCGCGTTCTTTGCTGCAGCGCCACCGAAAAGGCCTGCTCGTCGGCTCTGGCTGCGACAAAGGGGAAGTATTTGAAGCGGTTATGCAGAAATCCATGGAAGAAGTAGAGCAGACAGCGAAGTTCTATGATTATTTAGAAGTCCATCCGAAAGAAGTCTACTCACATTTGATCGAACGTGAATTGATCCGGGATGAGTGGAATCTGGAAGATGTCATCCGCAAACTAGTGAAGGTCAGCAAAAAGCTGGAAATTCCGCTCGTTGCAACAGGCAACGTCCATTATTTAAATGAAAACGATGCGATTTTCAGACAAGTATTGATTGGTTCCCAAGGCGGGGCCAATCCGCTGAATCGCCATAAATTGCCGAAAGTCCATTTCCGTACAACCAATGAAATGCTGGATGCTTTTGAATTTCTTGGTGCAGAAACAGCCCATGAAATCGTCGTGGGCAATTCGAATAAAATTGCGGATATGATTGATACGGTCAAACCGATCAAAGATGATTTGTATACACCGAAAATTGAAGGGGCAGATGAAGAAGTCCGTGAATTAAGCTATAATATGGCCCATAAAATCTACGGAGAGAAGCTGCCTGAAATTGTAGAAGCCCGAATTGAAAAAGAGTTGAAATCCATTATCGGACACGGTTTTGCGGTCATCTATTTGATCTCGCATAAACTGGTGAAAAAATCTTTGGATGACGGGTATTTGGTAGGTTCCCGTGGATCGGTCGGATCGTCGCTGGTTGCGACGCTCACGGAGATTACGGAAGTCAATCCATTGCCGCCTCATTATATTTGTTCGAAATGCCAGAAATCGGAATTCTTTGATGACGGTTCCGTCGGATCTGGCTTTGATTTGCCGGACAAACTTTGTCCGGACTGCAACATCCCTTTCCAAAAAGAGGGGCAGGATATCCCATTTGAAACTTTCCTTGGATTTAAAGGGGATAAAGTTCCCGATATCGATTTGAACTTTAGTGGTGACTACCAGGCACGAGCCCACAACTACACAAAAGAATTGTTCGGGGAAGACAATGTATTCCGTGCGGGTACAATTGGTACGGTCGCAGAAAAAACGGCTTACGGTTACGTCCGCGGCTATGCCAATGACCGTGACATGACGCTTCGCGGCGCAGAAATCGATCGGCTCGTCCAAGGGTGTTCAGGCGTTAAGCGAAGTACAGGACAGCACCCAGGCGGGATTATTGTTGTTCCGGACTATATGGATATATACGATTTCTCTCCGATCCAGTTTCCCGCAGATGCACAGGATTCCGAATGGAAAACGACGCATTTCGACTTCCATTCGATCCATGATAATTTGCTGAAGCTTGATATTCTGGGACACGATGATCCGACTGTTATCCGGATGCTGCAAGATTTGTCGGGGATAGATCCAAAAACGATTCCGACAGATGATCCCGAAGTGATGAAAATCTTTTCGGGCGTAGAATCGCTTGGCGTTACCGAAAAGCAAATCGGCTGTAAAACCGGGACGCTCGGCATTCCGGAATTTGGTACGCGTTTCGTTCGCCAAATGCTCGAAGAAACAAAGCCGACGACGTTTTCGGAATTGGTTCAGATTTCCGGACTATCGCATGGGACAGATGTTTGGCTCAGTAATGCACAAGAGCTGATTCAAAACGGGACATGCCAATTATCGGATGTAATTGGCTGCCGGGATGATATTATGGTTTATTTGATTTATCAAGGGCTTGAATCATCGCTCGCTTTTAAAATTATGGAATCGGTCCGTAAAGGTAAAGGGCTGACGCCGGAAATGGAAGAAGCGATGAAAAAAGAAGGCGTGCCGAACTGGTATATTGAATCGTGTAAAAAGATCAAATACATGTTCCCGAAAGCTCACGCTGCAGCTTATGTTTTAATGGCTGTCCGGATCGCTTATTTCAAAGTGCATTTCCCGATCCTTTATTACGCAGCGTACTTCACGGTGCGTGCTGAAGATTTTGATGTCAACGCCATGGCGAAAGGTTCTTCCTCTATCCGCGCACGGGTAGAGGAAATCAATTCAAAAGGCTTAGAGGCATCGACGAAAGAGAAGAACTTGATGACGGTAATGGAACTCGCACTCGAAATGGTGGAACGCGGATTTACTTTCCAGAAAGTCGATTTGTATAAATCGAAAGCGGATGAATTCATCATCGACGGAACTTCCTTGATTCCCCCGTTCAATGCCATTCCAGGACTTGGAACCAATGCGGCCAAATCAATTGTTGCCGCTCGGGAACATGGGACATTCTTATCAAAAGAAGATCTTCAACAGCGGGCGTGTGTCGAAAACCATCATCGAATACATGGACGACCACGGGTGCCTTGAAGGAATGCCTGATGCCAACCAGTTGTCGCTCTTCTAGGCGTTTGCACCATTCCGATAATTATGGTATTATTGTAATAACATTTACTGATAGCTCTGTCGCAGAAGAGTGGGATCTCCCGCTCTTTTCTGTTGTTATGGCATAAATTTGGCAGGAGGCACGTATGAGCAAAATTACAGAACAAATTGAACAACTGGCTTTGCCCATCATCGAAGAACTGAATTTGGAACTCGTTGATGTGGAATTTGTAAAAGAAGGCCGCAGCTGGTTTTTACGGGTGTTTGTAGATAATCCGGAAGCGCCGATTGATATTGAGCAATGTGCAGTGGTCAGCGAAAAATTAAGTGAAATCTTAGATGAAATCGATCCGATCGAGCAAAATTATTTCCTGGAAGTTTCTTCTCCAGGAGCTGAACGTCCGTTGAAAAAAGACAAGGACTTCGATAATGCCCGGGAAAATTCATCTACATTAAAACCTATGAACCGATTGAAGACGCGAAAGAATTTGAAGGATATTTGCTATCGTATAATGAGGAACAAGTAGAAATTGAAATTAAAATCAAAACACGCAGAAAAACAATTGCGATTCCACGGGAAAAAATTGCAGTAATCCGTCTGGCAATTGACTTTTCTGTGAAACCTGATTGAAGAAACTTGGGAGTGAATTGACTAATGGCTAAGAGCAAGAAAACAAGCAAGAACAGCAGCAATGAGCTGCTAGAAGCATTGGATGCTTTGGAAAAGCAAAAAGGGATTTCTAGAGAAGTGCTGATTGAAGCGATTGAAGCTGCTTTAGTAACAGCGTATAAGCGTAATTTCAACCAAGCACAAAACGTTCGTGTAGATTTGAATTTGGGCACCGGTACAATGCTCGTCTATTCGCGCAAAGATGTTATGGAAGAAGTGGAAGATGAACGTCTTCACATTTCGCTTGAAGATGCAAAAGCGATCAATCCAGCTTACGAACTTGGCGATGTTGTAGAGGAAGAAGTGACGCCTCGTGATTTTGGCCGCATTGCTGCCCAAACAGCGAAGCAAGTTGTGACGCAACGCGTGCGCGAAGCGGAACGTGGTTTGATTTTCGAAGAATTCGTTGACCGTGCTGATGATATCGTTAACGGAATTGTAGAGCGGACGGACGCACGCAATCTTTATGTGGGTCTTGGAAAAGTGGAAGCCGTGCTTCCTCAGACTGAACAAATGCCGAATGAGTCTTACCAGCCTCATGACCGCATCAAAGTTTACATCACTAAAGTCGAGCGCACGACACGGGGACCGCAAGTGTTCGTTTCCCGTACACATCCAGGCCTTCTTCGCCGTTTGTTTGAAAACGAAGTTCCGGAAATTTTTGAAGGAATTGTCGAAATCAAATCGATCGCACGCGAAGCGGAGACCGTTCGAAAATCTCTGTTGTCGCACACCGTGAAGACATCGATCCAGTAGGTTCGTGTGTCGGAGCAAAAGGCGCACGCGTTCAAACCATTGTCAATGAACTAAGCGGAGAAAAAATCGATATCGTGGAATGGTCGGAAGAGCCAGTTGTATTTGTTGCGAATGCGCTTAGCCCTTCAAAAGTTCTAGATGTTCAAGTCAATGAAGATGAAAAATCGACAACAGTTGTCGTGCCGGATTACCAGCTTTCACTAGCAATTGGCAAGCGCGGTCAAAACGCACGTTTAGCTGCTAAATTGACGGGTTGGAAAATTGATATCAAGAGTGAAACGGATGCCCGTGAAATGGGAATTTATCCGAATGAAAACTCATCAATCGAGTTGGTCGAATCTGGAGAAGAATTGGACGATTTCGATTTCTACAACGAAGAAGAATAAGAAAGAAAAGGTGATGTCGGTTGGCTCTGCAAAAGAAAATTCCACTTCGGAAGTGTGTAGCTACAGGCGAGATGCATCCTAAAAAAGAAATGATCCGAGTTGTCCGTACAAAAGAAGGCGAAGTGTTTGTCGACTTGACGGGCAAGAAATCAGGCCGGGGCGCGTATGTTTCCAAATCGGAAGATGCAATCGCCTTGGCGCAGAAAAAGAAAGTATTGGACAATCAATTGGAAGTTAAAGTTCCAGCTGAAATTTACGACGAATTAATTCGCGTTGTCCTCAGAGAGCAGTTGAAGAAATAATGAATGATCAAAAAATCCTGCAATTATTAGGATTGGCGACTCGTGCGCGCATGACCACCACTGGTGAGGAAATGGCTGTAAACGAAGTTCGCAATGGAAACGCAAAATTAATCATATTGTCTGAAGATGCTTCAGATAATACGAGTAAGAAATTGCATGACAAATGCAAATCGTATGATGTCGAGATTCGAGTATTCGGAACACGTTTCGAACTTGGACATGCAATCGGCAAAGAAGAACGAGTTGTGATCGCGATCACTGATTCAGGATTTGCTAAAAAACTGATAAGCTTGTTCGATGAAAAAAACCGGGGGTGAGCAGATGACCAAAATTCGAGTACATGAATACGCTAAAAAAGTAGATAAACCGACAAAAGAGATTATTGACCAGTTATCAAAGCTAAATATTGAAGTTGCCAACCATATGGCTACATTAGAGGACAATGCTGTTTCAAAATTGGACGGCATTTATAAGAAATCTGTGCAAGGACAGCAAACGCAAATGCGCCAACAGCACGCTCAAAAAAGTCCGCAAGGCGGACAAGGTTCTCGTCCACAAGGTGGACAAAACAGTTCGCGTCCATCAGGACAGGGTCAATCCCGTCCGGCTGGACAAGGACAAAACCGTCCATCAGGGCAAGGGCAATCCCGTCCAGCTTCACCAAGCCAAGGGCAGTCCCGTTCACAAGGAAATGGCCAACGCCCGGCAGCGCCAGCAAAATCCGGCTCGAACTTTACGCCGAAAGCTGCAAAACCGACTGCGGGTCCAGGACAGCGCAATTCAAACCGTCCAGGCGGCGGTGGAAACCGCAACCGCAATAAAGGAAAGCAGCAGCGTCCAGTAAATCCGATGCCGCCTATGCCTAAGAAAGAAAAAGAATTGCCAGCTAAAATTACGTTCTCTGAATCGTTGACAGTTGGTGAATTAGCGAAAAAATTAGGGCGTGAGCCTTCTGAAATCATTAAAAAATTATTCATGCTTGGAGTTATGGCGACCATCAACCAAGAGCTGGATAAAGATGCAATCGAATTGATCTGTGCAGAATATGAAGTGGAAGTGGAAGAAGAAATCATCGTTGATAAATCTGACTTGGAAGTTTACTTCGAAGCAGAAGATGAAACCTTGAATGAAGAGCGTCCGCCAGTTGTCACAATCATGGGCCACGTTGACCATGGTAAAACAACTTTACTGGATTCAATCCGCCATACAAAAGTGACTGCAGGCGAAGCCGGCGGAATCACACAGCATATCGGTGCATACCAAGTTGTGGAAAATGGCAAGAAAATTACGTTCCTTGATACTCCAGGCCACGCAGCGTTTACAACAATGCGGGCGCGGGAGCGAAAGTGACTGACCTTGCAATTATCGTAGTAGCTGCAGATGATGGAGTAATGCCGCAGACTGTAGAAGCGATCAACCATGCAAAAGCTGCAGAAGTGCCAATCATCATTGCCGTCAATAAAATGGATAAGCCAAGCGCTAACCCTGACCGCGTTATGCAGGAATTGACAGAGCACGGTTTAGTCCCTGAAGCTTGGGGCGGAGATACAATTTTTGTGCCGATTTCTGCTTTAAAAGGCGAAGGAATCGATACACTTTTAGAAATGATCTTGCTTGTTTCTGAAGTAGGGGAATTAAAAGCCAATCCAGCTCGCCGCGCTATCGGTACAGTAATTGAAGCGGAACTTGATAAAGGCCGCGGTTCTGTCGCTACTTTGCTTGTTCAAGATGGTACGTTGAACGTAGGAGATCCGATTGTTGTCGGCAATACTTACGGACGCGTCCGTGCAATGGTCAATGATATTGGCCGCCGCGTAAAAGATGCCGGCCCGTCAACCCCAGTTGAAATTACGGGATTGAACGATGTGCCTCAAGCAGGAGATCGTTTTGTTGTGTTTGAAGATGAGAAAACGGCTCGCCAAGTCGGTGAAACCCGTGCAACTTCTGCGCTTCAAGTGCAGCGTTCTGAAAAAACACGTGTTACCCTCGACAATTTGTTTGACCAGTTGAAACAAGGGGAAATGAAAGAATTGAACCTCATTGTTAAAGCTGACGTTCAAGGTGCAGTTGAAGCGATGGCTGCTTCTCTTATGAAAATCGATGTTGAAGGCGTAAATGTGAAAATCATCCATACTGGCGCTGGTGCGATTACCGAATCCGATATTTCACTCGCAGCTGCTTCAAACGCAATCGTAATCGGATTTAACGTCCGTCCAGATGTAAATGCGAAACGTGCGGCAGAAGCAGAAGGCGTAGATATTCGCTTGCACCGTATCATTTATAAAGTAATTGAAGAAATTGAATTTGCAATGAAAGGCTTGCTTGACCCCGAGTTTGAAGAAAAAGTCATCGGCCAAGCAGAAGTCCGCAGCACGTTCAAAGTTTCTAAAGTCGGAACGATTGCCGGAAGCTATGTAATTGAAGGCAAGATTACACGTGATAGCGGTGTGCGTGTCATTCGTGAAGGAATTGTCGTTTTCGAAGGTGAAATCGATACATTGAAACGATTTAAAGACGATGCTAAAGAAGTAGCTAAAGGCTACGAATGCGGGATCACGATTAAAAACTTTAATGATGTAAAAGAAAATGACATTATTGAAGCCTTCGTAATGGAAGAAATCGAACGTAAATGATCCTCTACATGGAATGTGAATTCTTCATTCCTGTTGCGCATTCATTGAAAGAAAAACGGGCAGTATTAAAAAGCATGCTGACCCGTTCCAAGCAGAAATTCAACGTTTCAGCGGCAGAGATTGACCACCAAAATGTCTGGCAGCGCACGCGCCTGGCCTTTGTCACCGTTTCTTCATCGAAAGAAGTGGCAGATAAAGAAATGGCGCAAGTGCTCTATTATTTGGAAAGCAATCCTGCATGGGAATGTCTTGAAGTTCATCAAGAATATTTGTGAGAACGAGGTGAATAATCAATGACAATGCGCTCAAATCGTGTAGGCGAGCAAATGAAAAAAGAGCTTAGCGATATCATCGGCCGTAAATTGAAAGACCCGAGAATCGGATTTGTTACTGTAACCGATGTTGAAGTAACGGGAGACTTGCAGCAAGCGACCGTATATATCAGTGTGCTAGGTGATGAAAAAACAAAAGAACAGACTTTGCTCGGGCTGTCTAAGTCAAAAGGGTTTATTCGGTCGGAAATTGGCCAACGGATCCGTTTGCGCAAAACGCCTGAACTAGCTTTTGAATTCGATACTTCTGTTGCTTACGGAAATCGGATCGATTCACTTTTGCGTGATATTAAAGAACCAAAAGAAGACCAATAAGGATTTCATTGATTTCCATTGCATTGCAGTAAATCAGTGCAAGTTCAACTTTGCCGGCGGCCGCTTCTTCCATAGAGGATATGGAAGGGTTTGACCGCCTAAGCTTAGTAAAAGCCTGCTGTCTACTATAGATAAGCAGGCTTTTTTTATACATATTGAAAAAGGGGTTGGCAAGTAATGGCTATTAACGGAGTGCTTCCATTATGGAAAGAAAAAGGCATGACGTCACACGATTGCGTCTTCAAATTAAGAAAAATCCTGAAAACAAAAAAAGTAGGACATACAGGAACATTGGATCCTGAAGTCGATGGCGTCTTGCCAATCTGCATCGGCAGAGCCACTAAAGTGGCTGAATACATCACGGATCAAGGCAAAACATATAAAGCGGAAGTGACAATCGGCTTTTCGACAGAAACAGAAGATGCTACCGGAGCGCTCGTAGAATCAGACCCTTCAGATAAGGTTTTGACGCGAAAGCAATTACTTGAAGCACTAGAAGCCTTAACAGGAGAGATTACACAAATTCCACCCATGTATTCTGCTGTGAAAGTGAATGGCAAAAAACTCTATGAATACGCACGTCAAGGCATTCCTGTCGAGCGGCCAAAACGCATCGTCCGCATCGACTCTATTGAACTGCTTGATGAAGATGAGCAGTGGAGCGGCCAAGAGCTGAAATTCTCCATTCGCATCCAATGCGGTAAAGGGACATACATCCGGACTCTGGCAGTTCAGATAGGGGAAAAGCTAGGTTATCCGGCACATATGTCGAAACTTACGCGGACGGCTTCCGGAAAATTTGATGTGAGAGATTGCAAAACACTTGCCGAAGTGGAGGAACTTGCTCAAAATGGAGCTATCGGCACAATTTTGAAACCGTTAAGTTACGGGCTTAGCAACTTTCCGTTTTTTGAAATCGATCCTAAAGATCTTTTTGCAGTTAAAAATGGTCAAGTTCTAAACCGCCATCCGTTAATGGAAGAACATGAATTCCTTGTTTTCACCGTAGGCGGCGAGCCGCTGGCACTTTACAAGCGCCACCCGGAAAAAGCGGACAAAATGAAGCCTGAAAAAATGTTCGGTTATCCGAAGATGGATGAGGTGTAAGATGGAAATAATTCATTTAAGTTATCCAAATCATATTGAGCCGGATGCGCCATTCGGTCCCATATCACTCGCGCTTGGATTTTTTGACGGCGTACATAGAGGGCATCAGCGCGTAATTGGGGAAGCGATTGCCCAAGCAAAAAAATTGAACATCAAATCAGCGGTCATGACATTCGATCCGCATCCTTCCGTGGTTCTCGGCGGCAGAAAAGAAGAAGTTTTTTATATCACGCCGCTGCAAAAGAAAATGGAAATCCTTGAGTCAATGAACGTGGATATTTGCTTTATTGTCCGGTTTACATCGGATTTTGCGCAATTAAGCCCCGATGAATTTATTGACCATTTCATTAAAGGTTTGAATGTGGTCCATGTCGCTGCCGGGTTTGATTATTCATTTGGCAGCAAAGGAAAAGGCAATATGGAGACGATGCAACAAAAAGGCGAAGGTTTTTTTGCTGTTACGACAATCGAAAAGCAAGTGGAAGCTGAAGAAAAGATCAGTTCCACCCGCATCCGCAGCTTATTGAAAACAGGAGATGTTAAAGAAGTGAGCGGCCTCCTTGGTCGGCCGTACCGAATTTCCGGAACGGTTGTAAACGGGGATAAGCGCGGAAGAACAATCGGATTTCCGACAGCCAACGTGGAACCGGAAATCGGCACTTTTGTGCCCGGCCGCGGCGTTTATGCAGTAAGGATTCAAGTGCAGGGCCAATTTTACAACGGCGTATGCAATGTAGGCTATAAACCCACTTTCAATAATCCTGATATTAAGAAAAATACCATCGAAGTTTACATCATCGATTTCGATAAAAATATCTATGGCGAGATGGTAGATGTGGACTGGCTGCTGCGCATCCGCGATGAACAGAAATTCTCGGGCATCGACGAGCTGAAGGCGCAAATCCAGAAAGACAAAGAAACGGCAATCGAATACTTTGCCGAGGAGAAATAAGACGCAGAGTTGATTTTGGAAATGTCTTATGCTATCATTTAAAAGTACTGAAAACGTACGAACCGTTGCTTGGCAAATCGAATCACCAACGTTTGCTCAGTAATTGGGGATATTAGAAATTAGGAGGTGGAAACAGTATGGCAATCACTCAAGAACGTAAAAATGAATTGATCAATGAATACAAAGTGCATGACACAGATACTGGGTCTGCAGAAATTCAAATCGCCATTCTTACAGAAGACATCAACAACTTGAACGAGCACTTGCGTACTCACAAGAAAGATCATCACTCACGTCGTGGTCTATTCAAAATGGTAGGTCGCCGTCGTAACTTGCTTAAATACTTGCGCGAGAACGATGTAGCACGCTACCGCGAGTTAATCTCAAAATTAGGCTTACGCCGATAATAGCAATTAGTAAAAGCGGGATTCGTCCCGCTTTTTCTTTATGGATAAAATTTATCTCATTCAATCGCACTCCGAATGGATTTTTGATACACTAGATACACGACTATTGGATACATATAGTGAAACATTGTAAGAGAGAGGAGCTCGATTATGGAGCAAACGAAAAAAGTCTATTCATTCGATTGGGCCGGCCGCGAATTGCAAGTTGAAGTTGGCCAATTGGCAAAACAAGCAAACGGAGCTGCTTTAATCCGTTACGGCGATACAGCAGTGCTTTCTACTGCAACGGCATCAAAAACGCCAAAACCATTAGATTTCTTCCCATTGACTGTAAACTATGAAGAGCGTTTATACGCAGTCGGCAAAATACCGGGTGGATTCATTAAGCGTGAAGGGCGTCCTTCTGAAAAAGCGACCTTGACAAGCCGTTTAATCGACCGTCCAATCCGTCCGCTATTCCCAGACGGTTTCCGCAACGAAGTCCAAGTGATTTCGATGGTGATGTCAGTTGATCAGGACTGCCCGTCAGAAATGGCTGCTATGTTCGGTTCTTCGCTGTCATTGATGATCTCGGATATTCCGTTCGATGGACCGATTGCAGGTGTCATCGTCGGTTTAATCGATGGCGAATACATCATCAACCCGACAAACGAACAGCTTGAGCAAAGCTCGATCAACTTGACAGTTGCCGGTACGAAAGATGCCATTAATATGGTAGAAGCTGGAGCGAAAGAAGTTTCAGAAGACGTTATTCTAGAAGCTATCATGTTCGGCCACGAAGAAATCAAGAAATTGATCGCTTTCCAAGAACAGATTGCTGCAGAAGTCGGCAAAGAAAAAACGGAAATCCAGCTTTATGAATTGGATGCAGAATTGACGGCTACACTTAAAGAAGCGGTGGAAGCTGAAATGAATGCAGCAGTCCAAATCAATGAAAAACAAGCGCGCAACGAAGCGATTGATGAAGTGAAAGCTCGCGCTTTAGCTGCTTATGAAGAATCGGATGAGGCTGTTAAGAAACAAGCCGGCCAAATTCTTGATAAAATGGTCAAAGACGAAGTGCGCCGCCTGATCACGGACGAAAAAATCCGTCCGGATGGCCGTACACCTTCTGAAATCCGCCCATTATCTTCTGAAGTGGGCATCTTGAACCGTACACACGGTTCTGGATTATTCACACGTGGACAAACCCAAGCAATGAGCATTTGTACGTTAGGCGCTTTAGGTGATGTTCAAATCATCGACGGCCTTGGCATCGAAGATACAAAACGCTTTATGCACCATTACAACTTCCCGTTGTTCTCAGTAGGTGAAACTGGATTCCTTCGCGGGCCGGGACGCCGTGAAATCGGACACGGGGCACTTGGCGAACGTGCGCTTGAAGCGGTCATTCCGAACGAAAAAGATTTCCCATACACAATCCGCCTTGTTGCGGAAGTATTGGAATCAAACGGTTCTACTTCCCAAGCAAGTATCTGTGCATCAACGCTTGCGATGATGGATGCAGGTGTACCTTTAAAAGCTCCGGTTGCGGGTATTGCAATGGGCCTTGTGAAAAAAGGCGACAACTATACAGTTCTTTCGGATATCCAAGGGATGGAAGACCATCTTGGCGATATGGACTTTAAAGTGGCCGGCACAGCAAAAGGGATCACAGCGCTTCAGATGGATATTAAAATTGACGGCTTATCCGCGAAATTTTGGAAGAAGCGTTGACACAAGCGCAAATCGGACGGATTCACATCCTGGAATCGATGCTTGCGACAATTGCTGAACCAAGAACGACGCTTTCTAAGTACGCACCGAAAATTATCATGGTTAAGATCAATCCTGATAAGATCCGCGATGTTATCGGACCTGGCGGTAAAGTCATCAACAAAATCATTGATGAAACTGGCGTTAAGATTGATACGGAGCAAGACGGCACAATCTTCATTTCTTCTGTAGATGAAGAAATGAACGCAAAAGCTAAAGCAATGATCGAAAATATTGTACGTGAAGCGAAAGTCGGAGAATACTATGAAGGCAAAGTGAAGCGAATTGAGAAATTCGGTGCTTTTGTCGAACTATTCCCTGGCAAAGACGGACTTCTTCACATTTCTGAAATTCAGGAAGAACGGACGAAGGAAGTTGAAGATGTCCTGAAAATGGACCAAGTTGTTAAAGTGAAAGTCATTGAAATCGACCGTCAAGGACGCGTCAACCTTTCTCGCAAAGTGGTCTTGAAAGAAGAAAAAGAAGCAGCTGAAAAAGAAAATCAATAAGTACTCAAAAAAAATTGCCAACATATGTTGGCAATTTTTTTCAAATGACAGCATAGTTAAGAATGGAAGCATTCGAGGATGCATCCAAGCATCAGCGCTCAGGATTTTAAAGCTGTGAGTTTAATTTTAAGCTATACGGTATAGAGAGCGCTTTCGCTTTTTTTAACTGAGGGGGAAATTAAATTTGGTAAATACACATGTATGCGGAAACGGGCTTCGGATCGTTTCTGAAAAGATTCCGCATTTTCGTTCAGTGGCCGTCGGGGTTTTTGTGAATGCCGGTTCGAGAGATGAACTGCCAGAAGAAAATGGATTGACGCATTTCATTGAACATATGCTGTTCAAAGGAACTGAAACACGGTCTGCAAAGCAGATTGCCCGGGAATTTGACCGCATTGGCGGAGACATGAATGCCTATACATCAAAAGAATACACGTGCTACTACGCAAAAGTGCTTGACCATCATGCAGAACTTGCGGTGACAGTGCTCGCGGATATGTTTTTCAATTCGAAAATGGATCCGGTTGAGATTGAGAAAGAGCGGCAAGTTGTTTTGGAAGAAATCAGCATGACCGAAGATATGCCGGATGACGATGTCCATGAGCAATTGTGGAAAGTCATGTATCCGCGACATTCAATCGGTGCGCCGATTCTCGGCACTGTCCAGACGCTGCAAAGTTTCACAAAAGAAAAGATCGAAGATTTCATGGAACGCCATTACACTCCTCAAAATACGGTGATTTCGGTAGCAGGGAACATTACGCCGGAATTGATCCGATTGATCGAGAAGCTATTCGGTGGATTTAACAGAACGAATCTGCCGAAAAATTACGTGCTGCCCGATTTTACTGCCGGCCACTCATTTAAAAATAAAGAGACCGAACAAGGCCATCTTTGTCTAGGGTATCCGGGATTATCGATGCAGCATCCTGATATTTTCAATTTGGCGGTATTGAATAATGTCATTGGCGGTTCCATGTCCTCGCGCCTATTCCAGGAAATCCGGGAGGAGCGGGGGCTTGCGTATTCCATCTATAGCTACCATTCCGCTTATTCTGACCATGGAGCCTTAGCGATTTACGGCGGCACTTCAAATGAACAGATGCCGGAGTTGCAGGAAGTGATTTTAGATACACTGGCAGCAATTAAAGCGGACGGTCTGACTCGTGAAGAAGTCGAAGATACAAAAGAGCAGTTGAAAGGCAATGTCATTCTTGGTTTGGAAAGCACTTCCTCCCGGATGAGCCGCAACGGGAAAAATGAATTATTATTGCAAAGGCATCAATCCCATAAAGAAATTATCCAGTTGATTGAACAAGTGACTACTGATAAAGTCCAAAACTTGATGAGTTTATTGACTGAGAATCCTGCCATTTCGATCATACGTGCCAAAAATGCTTCCTTAACTTAAGGAAGCATTTTTTGTTTGGAATTCACTGCTTTATCAGGGTGAATTATGGTACAATAACGCCAATCAATGAATAAGGAGCGAATTTTGTGAAAACATATAATGTAGCAATTATGGGAGCCTCAGGAGCAGTTGGACAACAGATGAAAGAACAACTGGAAAAAAGGAATTTCCCGGTAAAAGAGATTGTATTTTTAGCATCTAGTCGTTCAGCAGGCCAAGAAATCGAATTTAATGGAAAAACACATATCATCCAGGAAGCGGTCCCGGAATCTTTCGAAGAAATCGATATTGCACTTTTCAGTGCCGGCGGAAGCATTTCTGAAAAGTTTGCCCCGGAAGCAGTGAAGCGCGGAGCGGTCGTCATTGATAATACAAGCGCTTTTCGGATGGATAAAGAAGTGCCGCTTGTAGTGCCGGAAGTGAATAAAGAAGATTTAACTTTACATAAGGGCATTATTGCGAACCCGAATTGCTCCACCATCCAAATGGTCTGCGCGCTGCAGCCATTAAAAGAGCAATATGGTCTTAAAAAAGTGGTGGTATCGACGTATCAAGCCGTTTCTGGTGCTGGGCTAGCAGCAATCAATGAGTTGAAAAGCCAAGCTGCAGACTTTGAAAATGCACCGAATGCAGAAGCAAAAGTCTTGCCGGTAAAATCAGCCGAACGGCATTTCCCGATCGCTTTCAATGCGATTCCGCAGATCGATCAGTTTACGGACAATGGCTATACATTTGAAGAAATGAAAATGATCAACGAAACGAAAAAGATCATGCATGACGCTGACTTATCAGTAGCTGCTACGTGCGTCCGTTTACCAGTTGTGACAGGCCACTCCGAATCCGTTTACGTCGAACTATCCGGTGCACCGACAATTGACGAAGTGAAAAAAGCTTTGGCCGAGGCGCCTGGCGTCGTATTGCTGGACGATCCTTCCAACCAGGTTTACCCGATGCCGCTAATGGCTGCCGGCAAAGACGAAGTGTTTGTTGGAAGAGTGCGCCAAGACTTGGATAACCTGCGCGGATTCCATTTATGGGTAGTTGCCGATAACTTGATTAAAGGGGCAGCCTTAAACTCGGTTCAAATTGCCGAATCGATGATTGAACAGGAAATCATCTAAGGTTACTTTAGAAAAATAGGGGGAATATAAACCGGACAGCCGTTCGGTTTATTTTTTTCTTTGGACTGTTACCAGTGATTCCCGTATAATAAAGTCTATGGATGTGTACGGGTGAATTTTAGGAGGAAATAATTTGAGTAAAGTTAAAAATGAAGTAATCAGAGTTATTCCGCTCGGCGGAGTCAGCGAAATCGGAAAAGCGATGTATGTCATTGAAATTGATGAAGATCTATTTGTCGTAGACAGCGGATTGATGTTCCCGGAAGATGAAATGCTGGGCATCGATATCGTTATTCCGGATATTACGTTTTTAGAAGAAAATAAAGACCGCGTAAAAGGGATTTTCCTGACTCACGGGCATGAAGATGCTATCGGTTCAATCGCTTACTTGCTGAAAAAAGTACAGGCTCCTGTTTATGGATCTAAATTGACGATCGCATTAGCCAAAGAGCATGTGAAAGAACAGGGTTCATTAAAACAAGTGAAGTTCTTCGAAGTAACGAACAAGAGCCGGATGAATTTCGATAAAACCCATGTGACGTTTTTCCATACAACGCACAGTATCCCGGATGCTTTAGGAATTGTCTTCCATACATCTGAAGGTGCAATCGTCCATACCGGGGAATTCAAATTTGATCAGTCGGCTAAAGGCAGCTACAAGCCAGATATCGCGAAAATGGCGAAACTTGGTGAAGACGGCGTCTTGATGCTTCTTTCTGATTCCACAGAAGCGGAACGCCCAGGCTATACGACTTCTGAAACGGTCATTGCAGATCATTTGCTGTCTGCGTTTATCGCAGCTCAAGGGCGCATTCTCGTTTCCTTGTATTCATCGAACTTCATACGGATCCAACAAGTTTTCGATACAGCGCATGCGACAGGCAAAAAAGTTGCAGTTGCTGGGAAAAGCTTGGAAAGCAGCTATGAAGTAGGATTGCGATTAGGCTATTTGACAGTCCATGAAGACACGGTCATTTCATTGAAAGACCTTGAAAACTACAATGATGAAGAAGTGGTCATCATTGTAACAGGGAATCAGGGCGAACCTCTAGAGGCATTGGATAAAATGGTCCGCAAACAGCATAAAGATGTGAAGATCAAAGAGACGGATACCGTTTTAATTACATTTACACCATCTCCAGGCATGGAAGTGCCGATGTTCCAAACAATGAATAAATTGGCGAAAGCCGGCGCGAATGTTTTAACGTCCAGCAAGAAAGTCCACGTATCCGGACACGGCAGCCAAGAAGATTTAAAAATGATGCTTAACATGATGAAACCAAAATATTTCATCCCCATCCAAGGTGAATACAAAATGTTAATTGCACATTCTAAATTGGCCCAGCAAGTCGGCATGCACAAATCGGATATTTTCATTGCAGATAAAGGCGATATCGTCGAATACAAAGATGGAAAAGTACGGATGAGTGGGCGCGTTACTGCCGGGAATGTACTGATTGACGGCATTGGAATCGGAGACGTCGGCAATATTGTCCTTCGCGACCGCAAATTATTGTCGCAAGACGGGATTTTCATCGTTGTTGTGACCTTGAACCGCAAAGAAAAGAAAATTGCTTCAGGGCCAGAAATGATTTCAAGAGGATTCGTCTATGTCCGCGAATCAGAACAATTAATGGAAGAATCTACACAGTTAGTACGGAAAGTAGTCGAGAAGTACGTCATTAAAGATGCTTTTGAATGGAATAATATTAAACAGGAAATTCGCGACACATTGAATTCTTATTTATTCCAACAGACAAAGCGCCGCCCAATGATCATCCCGATTATTATGGAATATTAAGAGAGTAAAAGTGAAAGGATTTCCAAACCGTCTGACACGGTGGAAATCCTTTTTCAATGCTTACGAAATAAGATAAGGCGCAAATGAATTTACGGCTCTCAGTCGGGTTTGAAACCTTGATAAAGAGATTGCGCTTTTCTTAAAAATGAAGGAAATGAGGGATCAAAATGCCGCGGACTCCAGCAAGAAACAAGAAAAAGAAAAAACCGGCATCGAAGAAAAAACAGCAGTTTCCTCCTATTGGCTATGAAGTCATCGGTTTGCTATTAATTGTACTTTCGGTACTTATGGCATTTCAATTAGGAATCATCGGAAAAATGCTTTTAAATACGGCAGAACTTTTAATGGGCAACTTAGCGTTTCTTATACCGCTGGCTTTGCTCTTCACAGCTATCCACGTCATGGTACGTCGAAGATGGCCGAAGCCAAAGCTGAAGACGGCAGTTAGTTCGCTGTTCATTTTGACGGGCATTGCGTTGATTTGCCACTTGGTCTATGCAGCAGGTTCCATTTTGCCGCTCACTTCCAACAATGTGATAGCCGAAACGATTAAGTCCACCCAATTGACGGGTTCGATTTGGCAAAGCTATGATGCCAGCGGCGCCGGTTTATTCGGCGGTTTCTTATATGCACTGTTCCATGTATTGTTTGATACAGCCGGAACATGGATTATTGCCATCCTTCTTCTTTCGATTGGAGCAATCATTTTAACAGGGAAAACTGCTGCACCTTATATTGCAGAAAAAATCCCAAGCATGCGCCCGGTAATTGACGGCTTATTGGTTCGCTTGAAACAGCCAAAAACGAAGCGCATCGCAGCGCCGCGGAAAAAAGCGGCCAAACTGGAAGATACAGAACAGGCGGAACAGGTCATTGAAGTCGATGACGCGCTTGAATACGACGACGAAGAAACGGTTTACCCCGATGTACATGAAGAACCGATCATTTCAGCATTTACTGAAAATGTAAAACCGAAAAAAGTTGAAGCGGCTCCGGTTGAACCGGAACTGGAAAGTTCAGATGACGGGGAAGTTAAACTCATGTCTACGCATGAAGAAATGGAAAATGAAGAATACCAGCTTCCGCCGATCGATTTGTTGACCTTGCCGCCGCACAGCGACCAAAGCGGCGAATATGCAGGCATCCAGAAAAACGCCAAGAAGCTTGAAAAAACCTTCCAAAGCTTCGGGGTGCGCGCAAAAGTGACGCAAGTCCATTTAGGGCCCGCTGTGACAAAATATGAAGTGCTTCCGGACACAGGCGTAAAAGTAAGCAAGATTGTCAGTCTGCACGATGATTTGGCACTTGCTCTTGCAGCCCGGGATATCCGCATTGAAGCGCCAATCCCTGGAAAGTCGGCCATCGGCATCGAAGTGCCGAATTCGGAAGTGGCCATTGTCAGTTTGCGTGAAGTGCTGGAATCAGAAGAAAATAACAAGCCGGATGCGAAGTTGCTCTTTGGCCTTGGCCGTGATGTAACTGGACAAGCCGTAATGACGCAACTGAATAAAATGCCCCATTTATTAGTAGCAGGTTCTACAGGGAGCGGTAAGTCTGTCTGCATCAACGGCATCATCACCAGCATCATTATGCGTGCAAAGCCGCATGAAGTGAAAATGATGATGATTGACCCGAAAAATGGTGGAGCTGAACGTCTATAACGGCATTCCCCATCTATTGGCGCCGGTTGTGACGGATCCCCGTAAAGCGGCTCAAGCGTTGAAAAAAATCGTTTCCGAAATGGAGCGGCGCTATGAATTGTTCTCGCATACCGGAACGCGCAATATTGAAGGCTATAACGATTATGTACGCATTTTCAATGAGGAGAACGAAGAGAAGCATCCGAAACTTCCATTCATCGTCGTCATTGTCGACGAGTTAGCGGATTTGATGATGGTTGCCTCCAATGAGGTAGAAGACGCGATCACTCGTTTGGCGCAGATGGCACGTGCGGCAGGAATCCATTTGATTATCGCCACACAACGCCCAAGCGTCAACGTTATTACAGGAGTCATTAAAGCCAATATTCCTTCTCGAATTGCTTTTGCGGTTTCTTCTGCGATTGACTCCCGGACAATTTTGGATATGGGCGGAGCAGAAAAATTGCTTGGACGAGGAGATATGCTGTTCCTAGGAGCTGGTCAATCAAAACCGGTTCGGGTACAAGGGGCATTCTTGTCGGATTCGGAAGTCGAAAAAGTGGTGGATTTTGCCATTGAACAGCAGAAAGCCCAATACCAGGAAGACATGATTCCATCCGAGATTGAAGAAACGGCGATTGACGACGAGACAGATGAAATTTATGACGAGGCCGTTCAATTGGTTTCAGAAATGCAGACAGCTTCGGTTTCCATGCTGCAGCGGCGATTCCGAGTCGGCTATTCAAGAGCGGCTCGAATCATTGACCAGATGGAACAGCGCGGGGTTGTCGGACCTTATGAAGGCAGCAAACCGCGAACTGTTTTAGTTCCAAAGCAGGAGGAATATTAAGGAAATATCAGAACTTTTGTGACAATCTGATTACATTGAATGAAATATTTGCAATGAAAATTCGCGAAATTCGACAAAAGACTATTTATTTCGTTTAGAATAAGTGTTATAGTAATTTTGATTAGTAGGAATGTTTTACATCAGATGTCTGATCTCTGTCATTGGTGGTGAGTCTTATGACAATTAAATCGGATCATCGCGCGTTGTATCTCCAAGTGATCGATCGAATGAAGCAAGATATTGCGGCCGGGTTGTACAAAGAGAAAGAGAAGTTGCCATCCGAATTCGAACTTGCAAAATCACTTGGCGTCAGCCGTGCGACTTTAAGAGAAGCACTGCGTTTATTGGAAGAAGATAATATTATCGTAAGGCGGCATGGCGTCGGGACTTTTGTCAATCCAAAACCTGTATTTTCCACAGGCATCGAACAATTGACAAGCGTCTCCGACATGATTCGCCAAGCGGGCATGGAACCCGGCGTTATCTATTTAAGCACTGGGAAAAGCCTTTCGTCCGAAGAGGATATAAAACGCTTTCATTGCGATGCCGATGAATCCATAATAACTATTGAACGCGTCCGAACAGCAAATGGTGAACCTGTCGTCTATTGCATCGACAAAGTGCCAGCGGCTTACCTGCCGGCTGATTTTCTCGGGCGCAAAGAAAGCTCGATCTTCTCAGCGATAGAAGAGTCCGGAGAAACCGCATTGCCTATGCGGTCACATTCATCGATCCAATCGGGTATCATGAAGATGCATCCCCGATTCTTGAATGCGATCCGGAAACAGCATTATTGGTGTTAAAACAGCTCCATTACGATGAGGACGATCGTGTGGTGCTTTACTCAAAGAATTACTTCAGAGCTGATAAGTTTAGTTTTCATGTAGTTCGAAAACGTGTGTAAAACGGCAAATTCCTGCTAATATCAAACATACCTCAGGGGGTTATTACATTGACGAAACGTAAATTTGGTCTAGGTCTATCTTTAATGCTTGCAGCGGGAACGATGCTTGCCGCGTGTGGCAGCGACGAAGATACTTCAAACGGTGACGCTGGATCTGGCGACGGCGGAAGTTCAGAAGAAACAAGCGACTTCTCAGTAGCTATGGTTACAGATGTCGGCGGTGTGGATGATAAATCATTCAACCAATCAGCTTGGGAAGGTATCCAAGAATTTGGTGAAGAAAACGGCCTTGAAAAAGGAGACGGCGGATTTGACTATCTTCAGTCGGCTTCTGATGCAGACTATAATACGAACTTAAACAACTTGATCCGTCGTGACTTCGACGTCGTTTATGGAATTGGGTTCTTGATGGAAGGCGCTGTAAAAGAAATTGCTGAACAGCAGCCGGACGCTCAAATCGCAATTATCGATGCTGTCGTTGATGCTCCAAACGTAGCTAGCGTATTGTTCAAAGAGCAAGAAGGTGCATTCCTTGCGGGTGTAGCTGCAGCTCTTATGACAGAAACTGGCAAGATCGGTTTCGTTGGCGGAATGGAAATTCCGGTAATCGAGCGTTTTGAAGCTGGATTCCTAAGCGGGTGTTGAAGCTGCAGATCCTGCAGTTGAAGTCGATGTACAATATACAGGTGCTTTTGATAAAGCGGAATTAGGTAAAACAACTGCTAACCGCATGTACTCTGCTGGAGCGGATATCGTATTCCACGCAGCTGGCGGAACAGGAAACGGTGTATTCACGGAAGCAAAAGAACGCAAAGAAGCTGATCCAGACACGAACATCTGGGTTATCGGTGTAGATGCTGACCAATACGACGAAGGTCAAGTCGGCGATGCAAACGTAACACTTACTTCAGTTCTTAAAGGTGTAGATCAAGCGGTAATCGATATCTCAACTCAAGCAATGGAAGGAAACTTCCCTGGCGGCGAAACATTGACTTACGGTTTGGCTGAAGACGGGGTTGGCCTTGCGGATTCACGCGGAGCAATCACTGAAGACGTTATGGCTAAAATTGATGAGTACAAAGAGAAAATCGCTAGCGGCGAAATCGTCGTTCCTGAAACTCTAGAAAACTAAGCATTACTCAATACGGTCATCATAAAGGCCGGTCTTGCCGGCCTTTATGATTTTTTTTCGCCTATTTTTAATGAATTATTAGATGAAAGGCTTTTCTAAGTAAAAGCCTTTCATGTATTAATTTTTAAAAATTTTAAGTTACCAGTTTTCGAAGGAGTGAAAACAATGGAATATGTAATCGAAATGCTCAATATTCGTAAAGAGTTTGGGACATTCGTTGCCAATGACAATATAACGCTTCAACTCAAAAAAGGCGAAATTCATGCGTTATTGGGAGAGAATGGGGCAGGAAAATCAACTTTAATGAACGTGCTGTTTGGGCTTTACCAGCCTGAAGGCGGAGAAATCCGGGTCCGCGGAGAAAAAGTGGACATTACAGACCCGAACGTAGCAAATGATTTAGGGATCGGCATGGTGCACCAGCACTTTATGCTAGTCGAGAATTTCTCGGTAACAGAAAACATCATCCTGGGCAGTGAGCCTACTAAATACGGGGTGACCAACAAAAAAGACGCTGCCAAGAAAGTTCAAGCACTATCTGAGCAGTACGGTTTGAATGTCGATCCATATGCAATCATCGAAGACATTTCAGTAGGTATGCAGCAGCGCGTCGAAATTTTAAAAACTTTGTACCGCGGTGCAGAAATCCTGATTTTCGATGAGCCGACTGCTTCCTTGACGCCTCAGGAAATTACAGAATTGATCCAAATTATGAAACGATTGATCGCAGAAGGTAAATCCATCATCTTGATTACGCATAAACTAAAAGAGATTATGGATGTTTCCGATCGCGTAACCGTTATCAGAAAAGGGCAAGGCATTGGGACAGTCATTACATCTGAGACCAATCCGCAAGAACTGGCTTCTTTGATGGTCGGCCGCCAAGTTGAATTCAAGACAGTGAAAAGTCCCGCTTCTCCTAAAGAGAATATTTTAAGCGTCAAAGATTTAGTAGTTGACGATTACCGCGGGTAGCGAAAGTCAAAAAGCTGAACTTGGATGTCCGTGCAGGTGAAATTGTCGGAATTGCCGGTATAGACGGAAATGGTCAGTCAGAATTGATTGAAGCGATTACCGGACTGCGCAAAGTGAAGAGCGGAACAATTTCGCTTCATGGCAAGAACATTACCGGATTAAAACCGCGTAAAGTAACTGAAGCTGGTATTGGCCATATTCCTCAGGATCGGCATAAACACGGTTTGGTGTTAGATTTCCCAATCGGCCATAATATTTCATTGCAGACTTATTATCAACAGCCGATTTCAAAAAATGGCATTATCGATTACAACAAGATTGATGAAAAAGCGAAAGCAATCATTGAAGCGTACGATGTCCGGACTCAAGGACCGCACGAACCTGCCCGAGCATTATCAGGCGGTAACCAGCAAAAAGCGATTATCGGCCGTGAAGTTGACCGGAATCCTGAACTGCTGATAGCGGCCTTGCCAACACGGGGGTTAGACGTAGGGGCGATTGAATTTATCCATAGCCGTTTGATTGAACAGCGGGATAACGGAAAAGCGGTTCTATTGATCTCGTTCGAATTGGATGAAGTCATGAACGTATCCGACCGCATCGCCGTTATCCATGACGGTGAAATTGTAGATACGGTGCTTCCAGAAGAAACGACAGAACAGGAACTGGGCTTGCTGATGGCAGGGCATGCCGTTCGAGGTTCTAATCATAAGGAGGATCAGCATGTCGACTAAAGCAACAAATATACTGGTCCCCGTCATTTCCGTAATTCTTGGTTTAATAGTCGGAGCAATAATCATGTTGGTCAGTGGCTATAATCCAATCGATGGCTATGCCGCTTTATGGAACGGGATTTTCGGTGACCTATACACAATCGGAGAAACAATCCGCCAAATTACGCCGTATTTACTTGCAGGGCTTGCGGTAGCATTTGCTTTCCGTTCGGGCTTGTTCAATATCGGTGTTGAAGGGCAATTGATCGTTGGATGGTTCGCTGCCGCGTACGTCGGGGTAGCTGTTGAACTGCCAATGATTATCCACTTGCCGCTAGCGATTTTAGCAGCGGCAGCAGCAGGGGCAATTTGGGGATTCATTCCTGGTCTCTTAAAAGCGAAATTCCATGTGCATGAAGTTATCGTCACAATTATGATGAACTATATTGCACTTCATACAACCAATGCGTTGATTAAAACAGTATCTGGCGGCGGAGACCGAACAGAATCCATTTTCGCCAGTGCTTCATTACGTTCAGAGTTCCTTGAGAATTTGACTGAATTCTCCTGCCTGCATTTCGGCATCGTCATTGCCCTAGTGATGGTTGGGGTTATGTGGTTCATTCTGGAAAAAACGACGCTTGGTTTTGAATTGAAAGCGGTTGGGTTCAACCACAACGCTTCTCAATACGCTGGGATGAATGTAAACAAAAACATCATTTTGGCAATGGTCATTTCAGGGGCATTTGCCGGCCTTGGCGGTGCAATGGAAGCTCTTGGAACATTCGAATATGTATCTTCTAAAGCTGGATTTACGGGTATCGGATTTGATGGTATCGCTGTAGCCTTGCTTGGAATGAATACTCCACTCGGCGTTATTTTTGGTGCAACACTATTTGGCTCTTTGAAATACGGGGCACTTAATATGCCGAATGCTGCGGGCATTCCGCTTGAAATTGTAGAAATTGTTATTGCCGTTATTATTTTCTTTGTAGCATCAGGATACATCATCCGTCTATTCCTGCTGCGCGCGGCTAAGAAGAAGGAGGCGAAGTAATATGAGTTTCTTAGAAGTTTTGTATTTCATCGTTCCTTCAGCGATATTTTATGCAGCTCCGCTTATTTTAGTTGCAATCGGCGGTGTGTTCTCCGAGCGATCGGGCGTTATTAATATCGGCCTCGAAGGTTTGATGGTCATTGGCGCATTCGTAGGCATTTTGTTCAACTTGTTATTTGCCGATACTTTTGGCAATGCGACTCCTTGGCTTTCGTTAATCGCTGCCATGGTTGCAGCGCTCTTGCTTTCATTGGTTCACGCGGTCGCTTCTATTTCCTTCCGTGCAGACCAAACGGTTTCTGGCGTTGCCATCAACTTGCTGGCAATCGCTTTGTCTCTTTACCTGGTTAAGAAAATCTTCGGAAAAGGGCAGACAGATTTCATCACAGAGCGTTTTACGCGCTATGATTTTCCGGTGTTATCGGACATCCCTTTTATCGGGCCGATGTTCTTTACAAAAATTTACAATACTTCTTTCTTGGCAATCATCATTGCCATCATTGCCTGGTTTGTCATCTATAAAACGCCGTTTGGCTTGCGTCTCCGTTCGGTCGGGGAACATCCAATGGCTGCAGATACGATGGGGATCAATGTAAACAGAATGCGTTATATCGCTGTTATGATTTCCGGTGCATTAGCTGGAATCGGCGGTGCAATCTATGCGCAGACAATTTCCGGAGATTTCGGGCACGCGACCATCAATGGACAAGGGTTCATGGCGCTCGCTGCGATGATTTTCGGTAAATGGCATCCACTTGGTGCAATGGGAGCCGCTTTATTCTTCGGTTTAGCCCAGGCATTAAGTATCGCCAGTTCATCCATCCCTATTATCCAAGACATCCCGAATGTCTTCTTGCTGATTCTTCCATACGTTTTGACTATTTTTGCTCTAGCTGGTTTCATCGGCCGTGCAAATGCGCCAAAAGCGAACGGAATCCCTTATATCAAAGGGCAGCGCTAATTTTAAAAAAAGAATCGCCCAAGCGGCGGTTCTTTTTCTTTTGGACATAAGGGCATTCTTCATTATTTGCATTTAGTTCCAGGGGTTCGGTATAGTTAGAATAAGAAAGCTGAGAGGGGATTTACTGATGTTTCAATCTATTAATATTGCAAAAGGCGTTAATGTCCATGTAAATGAAACAACTCAATTTAAGACGATAAATTTTTCTTTTAAATTCAAGGATCGCTTAACACCTGAAAAGGCATCTGCCCGTTCTATTTTGGCAAATGTGCTTCAGCATAGCAATGAGGTGTATCCATCTCATACGGCGCTGCGCATGGTGCTGGACGGTCTGTACGGCACATCCCTCTACATAGATTCTTCTAAACGGGGCAATGAACACATCGTGACTTTGAATGTAGAAACGGTGAATGACCAGTATTTATCCGAAGAAGGGGTGTTGGAAAAAGTCCTGAACTTGATGTATGTTGTCCTATTCAAGCCGAATATGGAAAACGGGCTTTTCAAAGAATCCATTTTCCTGCGTGAAAAGCAGACGATTAAAGAACGGATTGAGTCAATCTTTGATGAAAAAACCGCTACGCGCAGCAGCGCATGATGGAACTCGCATTGCCAGGGCACCCTGCTTCCATCCAAGCGAATGGATCGCTTGAAGAATTGGAAAAAGTGACGAACGACCAGCTGCTGAAAGAATACCAAACATTATTGAACAATAATGAAATTGAAATTTATGTGGTCGGCGACATCAAGCCGGAAATAATTGCTTCCTATATTAAACAATACTTCCATTTCGAAGACCGCGAACAGGCAGTGGAAGGGCCGTCAACGCAATTGACCTCTCCTGAAACTTCACGGGTTATCGAATACGAAGACATGAAACAAGGGAAATTGCACATGGCCTTCTTCACGCCGATCACTTTCCGCGACGAAAAGTTCCCGGTTATGCAATTGATGAACGGAGTTCTTGGCGGTTATGCCCATTCGAAATTATTCGTCAATATCCGAGAGAAAGAAAGCATGGCTTACTACGTTTCAAGTTCGTACGCTTCTCAGTTCGGTTTGATGTTTGTGCTTGCCGGCATTGATTCGAAACTGGAAGGCAAAGCTGTGAAGCTCATACTTGAACAATTGGAAGAAGTGAAACGAGCCAATATTTCGGACGTAGAACTGGATCAGACAAAAGCGCTTTTGATCAATCAATTAAAAGAAGCTTTGGATTCGGCGAGAGGCCAAATTGACATTTACGATCAATACATGGAACTCGATAAAGCATTTGAACCCGATTATTTGATCAGCAGATGGAATGCTGTGACAAAAGAAGATATTGCCGATGCGGCTCAATCATTATCATTGGAAATGACGTATTTCCTAGCTGGCAAGGAGGACGATTCAGTTGAATAAAGTTCAATTCGAACAATTAGATGAAACGCTGTACCATGAAAAACTGGCCAACGGGCTTGAAGTTTATATTTTGCCGAAAAAAGGGTTTTCAAAGACTTTTGCTACGTTCACGACCAAATATGGTTCAATCGACAATCATTTTGTGCCTTATGGTGAAGAAGAGCCGATTAAAGTGCCGGACGGCATTGCCCATTTCTTAGAGCATAAAATGTTTGAAAAAGAAGACGGCGATATCTTTCAGCAATTCAGTAAACAAGGCGCTTCTGCTAATGCGTTCACTTCCTTTACCCGTACCGCTTATCTGTTTTCAGCGACCGGGCAAATCAATGAAAATGTGGAAACGCTGCTGGATTTTGTCCAAAGCCCATATTTCACTGAGAAAACGGTGGAAAAGGAAAAAGGCATTATCGCACAGGAAATCACGATGTACGACGATCAGGCGGACTGGCGTTTGTATTTCGGCATGATTGAAAACCTGTATAAGAACCACCCGGTGAAAATTGATATCGCCGGAACCGTCGATTCCATCCAAGATATTACAGCGGAACATTTATACACCTGCTATAACACGTTCTATCATCCATCCAATATGGTGCTGTTCGTTGTCGGTGCAGTGAATCCGGAGCAAATGATGGAATTCATCAAAGCAAATCAGGACCAAAAGACGTTTGAAGAGCCGAAAGAAATCAAACGGATTTATCCGGAAGAGCCGATTGAAGCGGCGATCAAAGAACGGACGCTTGAAATGAGCGTGCAAAAACCGAAAATCTTTGTCGGCATTAAGCCGGAAGTGCTCGATTACTCCGGAAAAGCGATGCTGAAGCACGAGTTGGCGGCTGAACTGGCTTTCGAATTGCTATTTGGACGGACTTCAGATTTCTACCATCATGCATACGAAAGCAATTTAATCGATGAGTCCTATTCATTTGATTACTCACTAGAAAACGGCTTTGGCTATGCGTTGATCGGTTCCGATACAAACGAACCCGAGAAACTAATAAAAGAAATCAACCATACACTCGATCAAGCAATGGAAAAATGGCCATTCGGACAAGCAGATCTTGACCGGATCCGCCGCAAGAAAATTGGCTTTTTCCTGAGAGCATTAAATTCGCCTGAATTTATCGCTAACCAATTCACACGGTATGCCTTCAACGACATGAACTTATTCGACGTGGTGCCAATGCTCGAAGAAATAGAAGTGCCGGATCTGCAAGCCGCTTTTGCAACAGTGAGCTTAGACAGCCAGCGTTCGACCTTTACCATTATGCCGCCGAAGAAGGATGGCAAGTGAAACGATTTGCCGTCATAATGGGAGCTTCCGGAGCAATTGGCGAAGCGATTGCCAACCAACTGGCGAGCGATGGCTGGTCACTTTATCTCCACTGGAACTCCACTCCCGTAAACGGGCTTGCAGAAGAACTGAGCAGAAACTTTACAAAGCAGGAGTTTATTGCTGTGCAAGCCGATTTCACCCGTACAGACGGGGCGGAGCGGCTGGCAACTCAAGTTTATGATGCCGCTTGCATCGTTGTAGCGAGCGGCCATGCTTTGCAGAAAATGTTGATTGATACGGAAGATGCAGAAATGGAAGCCTTGTGGAATGTCCATGTCAAAAATCCGATTTCGGCAATTCGCAGAATTTCACCTTATTTTCATCGCTATCCGGCAACTTATGTCGTATTTATCTCGTCTATATGGGGAGAAATAGGGGCTGCTCTTGAAACCGTCTATTCTTCTGTAAAAGGGGCACAATTGGCATTTGTCAAAGCCTATGCCAAAGAAATGGCCGCTTCCGGTACACGGGTAAATGCGATTTCTCCTGGTTTCATTCAAACAAAAATGAATGGGAACTTGACAGAAGAAGAACTCGCTATGATCCAGGACGAAATTCCGCTTGGGTTAGGGTTGCCTCACCATGTAGCTGATGCGGTCGATTTTCTAGTGAACGGCAAAGCGGATTATATGACAGGACAAGTTCTCCGGATCAATGGCGGATGGCATATGTAAGTGAAGCCCTTTGGAATTTTACTTAATTATCCATCTAGTTGCTCCGTTAGCTTCATTACAGAGGAGTTGTTCCCATTGGTTTTGGGCCAACTCCTTTCTTATTGCCCCTTTTCTTAGTGCAATAAATCAGCTATCATAAGAGTTAGGAACTTTTTGGTCAAATATTGGCAATGGAAGGTCGGATGATGAATGAGAGAATGGTATTTTGAATACGAAATTCAAGTGAATCGTCCGGGTTTATTAGGAGATATAGCTTCTCTTCTTGGTATGCTCCGAGTAAATATCGTCACTATCAATGGCGTAGACCAAGGCAGGCGAGGAATGCTTTTACGCGCAGAGCATGATGTTCAATTGGAGCGCTTCGAACAAATTGTTTCTACTATCGAGACAATCGCAGTGAAGAAATTCCGTGAACCGAAACTCCGCGATATTTTAGCAGTTCGCCATGGCCGTTATATACAAAGAGATGCGGACGATCGCAAGACGTTTCGTTTTGTCCGTGATGAGCTCGGATTATTAGTAGATTTCATGGCTGAGATTTTCAAGCAGGAAGGCCATAAATTAGTCGGTTTGCGCGGATGCCGAGGGTCGGAAAAACAGAATCGATCGTCGCAGCGAGTGTGAGTGCCAATAAGAAATGGATTTTCCTATCTTCAACGATGATCAAGCAGACGGTGCGGAATCAGTTGATGGGAGATGAGCATAACGCGAATAATATCTTCATACTGGACGGCATCGTCACACGCCGTTCCGGAGATGAACGCCATATGCAGCTGGTTCGAGAAATGATGCGCATGCCAACGATTAAAGTTGTGGAACATCCGGATATGTTTGTCCAGCAATCTGAGTACAGCATCGAAGATTTCGATTATATTATCGAATTGCGCCATCATCCAGAAGAAAAGATTACATATGAAGTGTTGGAGAAAAACCACTTCATGGGCGACCAAAATCAAGCGGATATGTTCGGCGGATTTAACTTTTAAGTGGGCAGGTGATCGTATTGAGTGAATTAGGTACTCGTTTGAAAGAGGCGAGAATCGCCAAAGGGTACAGTTTAGAGGATTTACAGGATGTGACAAAGATACAAAAACGCTATTTGGCAGGGATTGAAGAAGGCAATCATAGCATGATGCCCGGACCATTTTATGTTCGTGCGTTCATTAAACAATACGCGGAAGCGGTAGGCTTGAATTCGGATGAACTGCTCGAACAGCATAAATCCGAGGTTCCGGTTTCAGTGAAAGAGGAAGTTCGGCCGACGCTTACGCCGCCAACTCCTTCCCGGCGCCAAACTTTAGCAAAAAGTTCTTCTAATGGCCTTGGTGAAATTATGCCAAAAGTGATTGTCGCTTTATTTATTGTCGTCATATTAGCAGTTGTTATTTTCTTTTATAATAATTTGGCGACCAATGATCCATTGGAAGATGCGACAGATGAAGAAGGCGTTCCGTACGAAGAACCAAACGGTGAAGATGAAGAAGCGGCGCCAGTTGAGGAAGAACCAGAAGAAGCTCCGGCTGAAGAGCCAGAGGAACCTGCTAAACCGGAAACCAGCATTTCTGTAGTAGGGACCGAAGGGGAAACGACTACGTTTGCTTGGCAAGGTCCTGCGACGCGGAATTGAAAATTGAAGCGAGCGGCCCATCTTGGGTATCGGCTACTGGCCCAGATCAGCAGGAGTTGATGCAGCCGGCACGCACAATGCAGGCGAGCGACAGTGAAGCAATAGACGTTTCAGGTGTTGCGCAAGTGCGTGTCAGACTGGGAGCGAGCTCAAATGTAAAACTTACTGTAAATGGCGAACCGATTGAATATACGCAAGACTTGATCACACAAAATATTGTTATTCAATTTACGGACGCAGAATAGCCATCTTTTGATGGCTATTTTTCTTGAGAAAGGAAAGGGGCAAACAAATGAATATTCCAAACCGCATTACGATATCGAGGATATTATTGATTCCGGTATTCATGTTGATCATGCTAGTCGATTTTAATTGGGGTACGATGACGTTATTCGGTGCAGAAATGCCGGTTTCTCATTTTATCGGAGGGCTGATTTTCATCATTGCATCATTGACCGACTGGATTGACGGATATTATGCGAGAAAATACAATCTTGTCACGACCTTCGGCAAATTTTTGGATCCGCTTGCCGATAAATTGCTGGTGTCGGCAGCTTTGATCATTTTAGTGGAGCTTGGCTTCGCTGCATCATGGATTGTTATCATCATCATCAGCCGTGAGTTTGCTGTTACGGGATTGCGCTTAGTGCTTGCAGGTGAAGGCGAAGTGGTCGCTGCCGGAAGTTTAGGTAAAATTAAAACCACTGCTCAAATTTTAGCCATTTCGGCATTATTGCTCCACGATACCATCTTTGTTTTAATGGGCGTGCCATTTGGCGAAATCATGCTCTACATCGCATTGATTTTCACTGTTTGGTCAGGTTGGGATTATTTCTACGCCAACCGCAAAGGCTTGATGGCATCTAAGTAAGGATTTCCAAAAAACATTCAAGGGGTGAAGATGGATGAATGCTGAAATTATTGCTGTAGGATCTGAACTGCTGCTCGGGCAGATTACAAATTCAAATGCCCGCTTTTTATCGAACCATTTAGCAGAGCTTGGAATTAATGTATATTACCATACGGTAGTCGGGGACAATTCAGAGCGTTTGAAAGAAACAATCAAAATTGCAGAAAGCCGTGCAGATTTGATTATTTTCACTGGCGGCTTAGGACCGACGAAAGATGATTTGACGAAGGAAACGATTGCACGCCATTTAGGGACAACTTTAGACATGGACCAGGAAGCGCTTGATTCCATTGTGGCTTTTTTCGAACGGGCTGGGAGAGCAATGACGGAAAACAATAAAAAGCAGGCATTGGTATTAAAAGACAGCGACGTATTGGTCAATAACCACGGAATGGCACCCGGGATGCTTTACAAAACCGAAACGCATACGTATATGCTATTGCCAGGGCCTCCTAAAGAAATGGAGCCGATGTTCCAGTATGAAGCGAAACCGAAACTTGCGAAAATGCTAAACCAAGCTGACGTCATCGTTTCCCACGTTTTGCGTTTTTACGGCATCGGGGAAGCGGAACTTGAAGACCGCATCCAAGATATTCTGGAGCAGCAGACGAATCCGACTATCGCTCCGCTTGCTTCTGACGGGGAAGTAACGCTGCGTATTACAGCGAAGACCAATACAGAAGAGCAGGCTTGGAAGTTGATAGAAGAGGCGAAAGCATCTCTTCTTGAGCGCGCAGGCGACTATTTGTACGGTTATGACAACGATTCGCTGGCTTCAAAAGCGATTGAGTTGCTTCGCGAACAGCAGAAGACAATCTCAGCTGCCGAGAGTTTGACTGCCGGGCTCTTCCAATCTGAATTGGCTGCTGTAGCAGGAGCTAGTTCAGCGCTTGCTGGCGGCGTCATCACCTATAATGAAGAAATGAAAATCAGCCAATTGGGCATTTCAAGTGAACTGCTTGCCGAGTACGGCGTCGTCAGTGAAGAAACCGCTATTGCGATGGCTGAAGCGGTCCGCATGAAATTCAACACGGACATCAGTGTCAGTTTAACGGGGGCTGCAGGTCCAGACGCTCATGGCGACCAGCCTGCCGGGACTGTATGGATCGGGATTTCAACAGAAGAAGAAACGAGAGCCTACCGGCTGCAATTGTCCGGGATGCGCAACACGAACCGTCTCAGAGCAGTGAAATTGGCGCTGTCGTATATAATACGAACACTGACTGACGGAAATGCACGCAAAATTTAATTTTGCGTGTTTTTTTATGCTCAAAAAGGGAAAATGGGCTGTATAAGCCGATCAAAAATCATTTTTAATATGCGAACACGAATAAACGTTCGCATTTTCCTTGCGTATTTCTCAATGAGCAAGTATACTAGAGACAGGTAGAAAAATTGGTTTTAATTAGAGGAGGATTTCTTTTGAGCGATCGTAAAGCAGCGTTAGACATGGCGTTAAAAAGTATAGAAAAGCAGTTCGGTAAAGGATCTGTAATGAAATTAGGCGAGAAAAGCGACCGTAATGTATCATCGGTTTCGAGTGGTTCATTGGCACTTGATACGGCGTTAGGAATAGGCGGATATCCGCGCGGCGTGTTATTGAAATATATGGACCTGAAAGTTCAGGTAAAACGACAGTTTCCCTTCATGCTATCGCAGAAGTTCAAGCGACAGGCGGAACAGCTGCATTTATCGATGCTGAGCATGCATTAGATCCAGTTTATGCAAAAAATCTTGGCGTTAATATTGATGAGCTGCTCTTGTCTCAGCCGGACACAGGGGAGCAAGCATTGGAAATCGCTGAAGCGCTTGTACGAAGCGGCGCTGTTGATATCGTAGTCGTCGATTCTGTTGCGGCATTGGTGCCAAAAGCGGAAATCGAAGGCGAAATGGGCGACTCCCATATGGGGTTGCAGGCACGTTTGATGTCCCAAGCCCTTCGTAAATTGTCAGGCGTTATCAACAAGTCAAACACGATCGTTATTTTCATTAACCAGATTCGTGAAAAGATCGGCGTTATGTTCGGTAACCCGGAAACAACACCAGGCGGACGTGCTTTGAAATTCTATTCATCTGTCCGTTTAGAGGTGCGCCGTGCTGAGGCATTGAAATCAGGTGCTGAAATTATCGGTAACAGAACGAAAATTAAGATTGTGAAAAACAAGGTAGCTCCGCCGTTCCGTACAGCTGAACTCGATATCATGTACGGTAAAGGGATTTCCGCGAAGGTGAAATCGTGGATATCGGATCAGATCTTGAAATCATCCAGAAGAGTGGATCTTGGTATTCTTATAATGACGAGCGCATTGGACAAGGCCGTGAAAATGTGAAGCAGTTCTTGCTTGCAAATCCGGAAATCCGCAACGAAATTTCAAACAAAATCCGCGAATCTTATGGCATGGCAGCAGCAACTTATACGATTGCCGCCAATAAAGACGAAGAGCCGGAAGAGTTTAATCTTCTGATTGACGAAGAGGAATAAAAAAGAGGATCCGAAGCCGCGAAGCAATATGCTTTGCGGCTTTTCTCTATGCATGCAGATTGCCGGCTCGGCTTCTAGGTGTGCTGAATCCTTATTCTCAATGGGTTGACACTTTATAACTCCATCTATACAATTAAAATTGTATAATTTACTAATTTTTCAACGATTGAAAAGTGTGACCCGCAATATTAATTGATCTTTTGAAAAAGTAAAAGAATAGCAAGAGGAGGTGTCCGAATGGGGTTTACCGAGATCATCTTCGCTTTGCTTGGTATCATCGTCGGTGTAGTTGTTGGGTATTTTGCATTAAAGAAAGCAAACGATTCCAGTATAGCAGGCGCTAAAAATTCTGCGGAGCAAATTGTTGAAGATGCAAAACGAGAAGCTGAAGCGTTGAAGAAAGAAGCGTTATTGGAAGCGAAAGACGAAAATCATAAATTGCGTACTGAAACAGAATCTGAAATTCGGGAACGCCGATCTGAATTGCAAAGACAAGAAAGTCGGCTGTTGCAGAGAGAAGAAAATTTAGATCGCAAGGATGATGCATTGAACAAACGAGAAGCGAGTCTGGAACGCAAAGATGAATCGCTTGCAGAAAAACAACAGCATATTGGACAGATGGAAAGCAAAGCTGAAGAACTAGTTCGTCAGCAACAGTCCGAAATGGAACGTATTTCTTCTTTAACCCGCGAAGAAGCGAAAGCCATTATCATCGAGCAAGTTGAAAATGAACTTTCAACGGACCTTGCGGTTATGGTCAAAGAATCAGAAGCGCGCGCGAAAGAAGAATCGGACAAAAAAGCTAAGAATATCCTGTCGTTGGCAATGCAGCGCTTTGCTGCTGATCATGTAGCCGAAACGACGGTTTCAGTGGTCAACTTGCCGAATGATGAGATGAAAGGCCGAATCATCGGACGTGAAGGAAGAAACATCCGAACACTCGAAACTTTGACAGGCATCGATTTAATCATTGATGATACGCCGGAAGCGGTTATCTTATCCGGCTTTGATCCAATTCGCCGCGAGACTGCTCGATTGGCGCTTGAAAAATTGGTTTCCGATGGCCGTATCCATCCAGCGCGCATCGAAGAAATGGTCGAAAAATCAAGAAGAGAAGTGGATGAGCAAATCCGGGAAATCGGAGAGCAGACGACATTTGATGTCGGCGTCCATAACCTCCACCCTGATTTGATCAAGATTCTTGGCCGTCTCCGTTACCGTACAAGCTATGGACAGAATGTCTTGAAGCATTCTGTAGAAGTAGCGTTCCTGTCCGGATTAATGGCAGCGGAACTTGGTGAAGATGTGACTTTAGCAAGACGCGCCGGTTTATTGCATGACATCGGTAAAGCAATCGACCATGAAGTCGAAGGCAGCCATGTGGAAATCGGAGTCGAATTAGGAACGAAATACAAAGAACATCCAGTGGTCATTAACAGTATTGCTTCCCACCATGGCGATACAGAAGCGACATCGATCATTTCGGTAATTGTAGCCGCAGCTGATGCCTTGTCCGCTGCTCGTCCAGGTGCACGGAGCGAAACATTGGAAAACTATATTCGCCGCCTTGAAAAACTTGAAGAGATTTCCGAGTCTTATGAAGGCGTAGAGAAATCATTTGCGATTCAAGCAGGACGCGAAATCCGCATTATGGTTCGTCCGGAACAGATTGATGATATGACTGCGCATCGTCTGGCGCGCGACATCCGTAAACGGATTGAAGAAGAACTGGATTACCCAGGCCACATCAAAGTGACCGTCATTCGAGAAACGAGAGCAGTTGAATACGCAAAATAATAGGATAAAGGCTTCGATGAATGTCTATTCAAAGAAGCCTTTTTCTTATGGAAAAAGGTGAACAGAATGAAAGTATTATTTATTGGAGATATTGTGGGTTCAATCGGCAGAGAAGCACTGGAGTCCTATTTGCCGCGCTTGAAAAGAAAATACAACCCGGATGTGGTCATCGCGAACGGTGAGAATGCAGCAGCGGGACGCGGAATTACAAAAGCGATTTATCAAGACTTGCTATTCATGGGCGTCGATATGATCACGATGGGCAACCACACATGGGACCAAAAAGAGATTTTTGATTTCATTGACGAAGTGGATTATTTAATCCGTCCTGCAAACTTTTCGGACGAAGCACCGGGTCGCGGAATGGCTACGGTGACCAAAAACGGAAAAACGCTTTCGGTAATCAATCTTCATGGCCGTGTATTCTTGCCGCCGCACGAAGATCCATTCCAAAAAGCGGATGAACTCTTGGCAGAAGCGAAAGCAATTTCTCCCCTAGTGTTTGTCGATTTCCATGCTGAAGCGACGAGTGAGAAAATTGCGATGGGCTGGCATTTAGATGGCCGGGCTTCAGTAGTAGTCGGCACCCATACACATGTACAGACAGCAGATGCACGCATCCTGCCGAATGGCACAGCATATATCTCGGATGTCGGCATGACGGGGCCGTACGATGAAATCCTCGGGATGACGAAGGAATCGGTCTTGTACCGATTTAAAACGAATATGCCGACCCGGTTTGAAGTGCCGAAGCGCGGTCGTTCAGTTGTCAGCGGATTCTTTACAGAGCTTGACGACACTACAGGAAAAGCAGTTTCATTTGAACGCGTGTATATCAACGAAGACTATCCTTTTAAAGGATAATCTTCATGCTTCTTGTCGATTCTCCGACAATTGGTGCGGCTTCCTTGTAGAGTGATGGGCTTATTCAGTATAATAAGGTATTGATTGAAAGGGATTTTTCACGAATGCTGGCCATTTAAGGCTGCCGGAGCCCCGGACTCCTTGGGCAAACTGAAAAATTATATTTCGATTTAGTGAAAGTGAAAAATACCAACAATAAAAAATATGGCCTTTGAGTGGCGGACTCGTTGAAACCATGAACGGCCAAGAAGTGGGTGTCTAGAGAATGGCGTATTCAAAAGAAGAGATTATTGCTAAAGCACGTGAAGTGGCGGATATGATCGCTGAAACGGAAGAAGTGGAATTCTTCAAACGTGCAGAAGCTCAAATAAACGAAAACCAAAAAGTACGTGAGAAAATTGCCAGCATGAAGAGTTTGCAAAAACAAGCAGTCAACTTCCAAGCATACGGCAAAGAACGTGCATTGAATTTGATCGAAAGCAAAATCCAGAAAATCGAAGAAGAAATCGATGCGGTGCCAATCGTACAAGAGTTCAAACAGTCTCAAAGCGATGTCAATGCATTGCTTCAAATGGTGTCGACCGCCATTGCCAATCAAGTGACAAACAACATCATCGTTTCAACTGGCGGAGACCTTCTTCGCGGCGAAACAGGATCCCAAGTGAAAAACAGCACACCAGGAAACTGCTAATTAGAAAAGCGGAGGTGCCTGTTCAGCTCCGAAAGGCATAAGACGGGCTTCCGAAGCGGCGTTTTTTGCCGCACAGGAAGAACGGCTTATGACCCGAGGAGCTGGCCGTTGGAGCCTGGACAAAGAAAAGCGGAAACGGCCGTTCAGCTTTTGTAAGCGAAAGCAGGCCGATTTGAAACAAAAGCTGAAAGAGCTTGCTCTTTCAGTTTTTTCTTTTCCCTTCATCTTTTTGTTATAATAGAGAAACTACGAAAAGTTCGCGAAAGAGGTATTAAAATGGCACCTACACCGATGATCCAACAATATTTGCAAGTGAAGTCTGAATACCAGGATGCGTTTCTGTTTTTCCGTCTTGGGGATTTTTATGAAATGTTTTATGATGATGCGCTAAAAGCCTCACAATTGCTTGAAATTACATTGACGAGCAGAGGCGGAAATGGCGATGAACGAATTCCGATGTGCGGTGTTCCGCATCATGCAGCCCAGAATTATATCGACCAATTGATTCAAAAAGGGCATAAAGTGGCCATTTGTGAACAAGTGGAAGATCCAAAATTAACGAAAGGCGTCGTCAAACGGGAAGTGGTTCGGTTAATTACGCCAGGGACGCATACGGAAGGAAAAAGCATCGATTCCAAATCGAATTTATTTTTGGCGGCAGCCGATCAATTGCCTGATGGCTTTGCCTTGTCTTATGTGGATATCAGCACGGGGGAAGCGAGAGCTACATACATAACCGGAACTGAAAAGTCCTTGCTTCAGGAACTGCAGTCTTTGCAAATCCGTGAGTTGGTAGTATCCAACCAATTATTCTTGCTGCTTAATGAAGATGCACAAGATCTCGTGCTATCGATTGAAACGATGGATGAAGTCTACCAGGCAGAGGAACGCCTACTAGCGGCATGCCCTGAAGACTTGAGGCTTTCCATCTTGCGTTTGCTTTCTTATATTGCACGGACGCAAAAGCAGTCGCTCGAGCATATCCAAGCTTTTTCCTATAATGAAAGCGGCCAGCTCCTATCGATCGATTTCCACTCAAAGCGGAACTTGGAATTGCTGCAATCGATTCGCGGAGGCGACACGAAAGGGACCTTGCTTTGGCTGCTGGATGAAACGGTCACGGCAATGGGCAGCCGGAAGCTAAAGCAATGGCTGCATCAGCCGCTTGCCAATAAGCGGCAAATCGAAAGACGCCAATTCATGGTCGAATCTTTGATTGAGAATTATTTTGTGCGAGTTGAATTGCAGACTTTGCTAAAAGAAGTGTATGACCTGGAACGCTTGAGCGGCCGCATCGCTTTTGGCAGTGCGAGCGCAAGTGATCTAGCGCAATTGCGAAGTTCATTGGAGAAAATTCCGGGAATTATTGACGAACTCCAAAACTCCGGGGATGATGTGCTGCAGGATTTCAGCCGCAAATTGGATCGCTGCGGAGAAGTATGTGAATTGCTCGATGCCATCAGTGAAAATCCGCCTTTGTCATCTAAAGAAGGCGGCGTTATCCGTGACGGTTACCACGAGAAACTGGATGAATACCGCTACGCTTCACGCAACGGAAAAGATTGGATTGCCCAATTAGAGCAGCAGGAGCGTCAGCGGACGGGAATTAAGTCGTTGAAAATCGGCTATAACCGGATATTCGGCTACTACATTGAAATTTCAAAAGCCAATATGCATTTAGCAGATCTGGAACGCTATGAACGCAAACAGACATTGGCGAATGCAGAACGCTATATCACACCTGAATTAAAAGAAAAAGAAAGTTTGATCCTAACGGCAGAAGAAGAAAGCTTGTCGCTGGAATATGAACTGTTTGTAAAAATCCGCGAAGAAGTCAAGCAATACATTTCACGTATTCAAGAATTGGCTTCGACATTAAGCGGCCTTGATGTCTTTATGAGCTTCGCGAATGTGGCGGAAAAGTATCGTTTTGTGAAGCCGGACTTCAATAATTCAAGAGAAATTTCCATCATTGAGGGACGCCATCCGGTCGTAGAAAAAATGCTCAATAAACAGCATTATGTGCCGAACGATTGTGTTTTGACCAATGACCAAAATATGCTATTGATTACAGGGCCGAATATGTCCGGTAAAAGTACGTATATGCGCCAAGTGGCGTTGACCATTGTCATGGCTCAAATCGGCTCTTATGTGCCGGCAGAATCGGCAAATTTACCGATCGTCGACCAGATCTTCACACGCATCGGTGCAGCAGATGACTTAGTTTCCGGGCAAAGTACGTTCATGGTCGAAATGCTTGAATCGCAATATGCGATCACGCATGCGACTGAACGCAGCCTGCTGCTATTCGATGAAATCGGGCGGGGGACATCCACGTACGACGGTATGGCGCTTGCACAATCCATGATCGAATACATTCATGAGAATATTGGGGCGAATACACTGTTTTCCACCCATTATCATGAATTGACAGCACTCGACCAAACTTTGGATAAATTGAGCAATGTGCACGTGGCGGCCATGGAGCAATCCGGCAAAGTCGTGTTCCTGCATAAAGTGAAAAAAGGGCCAGCTGATAAAAGCTACGGCATCCATGTGGCAGAACTCGCTGAATTGCCACAGCCGATTCTTTCGCGGGCAAGAGAACTGCTCGTCAGCTTTGAATCGGAAAACAAGAAGCATGTCAGCGAAGTGGAGCAGTTATCGTTTTTTGATGACCGTGACACCGAAAGCGAAGAAGTGCTGCAAGCGATTTCCGATGCCAATATCGCGGCAATGACGCCATTGCAATCGCTGCAGCTCTTGAATGACCTGCAGGTGAAATTAAGCAAGAAGGGGTGAGGATATGGGGATTATTCGATTAATGGACGAGCCGTTATCAAACAAAATAGCAGCGGGTGAAGTGGTCGAAAGGCCCACATCCGTCGTCAAAGAATTGGTTGAAAACGCAATCGACGCTGGAAGTACCGCTATTGAAGTGCTGTTAACCGAAGCGGGGCTGACTTCTATCCAGATCGTCGATAATGGCGCTGGAATGGATTCAGAAGATGCGCTATTGTCATTTTCACGCCATGCTACCAGTAAAATTGCAAACGAACATGATTTATTCCGCATTCGAACGCTCGGTTTCCGGGGAGAGGCATTAGCAAGTATCGCTTCCGTTTCAAAAGTGACGCTGCATACGTCAAACGGCGAATCCGGCACGTATGTGCATATGGAAGGCGGCCGTTTGATCGAACACCGTGCAGGCGCTCTTCGAAAAGGCACCGATATCCAAATCGACCAATTGTTCTTCAATACGCCAGCGCGTTTGAAATACATGAAAACCTTGCAGACAGAACTGGGGCATTCAATTGACCTGATGAACCGTTTCGCTTTGAGCTATCCGGGAATTTCATTTAAATTGTCGCACGATGGACGGATGATTCTCCAGACTTCCGGCAGCGGTGACATCAAACGGGTGATCTCGGATATTTATGGAGTTTCGATTGCCAAGAAAATGATCCCCTTTGAAGGGGAGTCGCATGACTACAAAATATCAGGATACGCATCCCTGCCTGAAATCACGCGGGCTAATAAAAACTACATTTCGTTATTCGTGAATGGGCGCTGGGTAAAACATTATGCGATTGCGAACACCGTCCATAAGGCATATCATACATTTTTGCCGCTGGAGCGGCAGCCCATCGTCGTTATGAATATTGAAGGCGACCCTTATTTGACCGATGTCAACGTACATCCAGCGAAACAGCAAATCCGGCTCAGCAAAGAAAAAGAATTGATGGAACTGATCCATACAACGATACGCGGACCATTTCTTCAGCCGTCCGGGCGCCGGTCATCGAAAAGCCGAAAGCGCCGAAACAAACCCCTTCCAAGCAATTGGATATTTGGAAATCATCGTTTACAGTCAAAGAAGTGGTGCAGGAACTGCGTGGAAAAGAAGAACCGGATATTGAGGAAACTCTGCCTGTTTTGAAGCCCGTGCATCATCTTCCACCAGAAGAAAGCAACGTGGTAGAAACGACGCCTTTTGAAACGCCGGAAGAAAGGCTGTACGATGAACAGCCTGAAAATCTTCAAGTAGAACCGGAATTTGAAGAAGATACTAGCCCTCAATTTCCGGAACTTGAAGTCGTTGGCCAAATTCATGGCACGTATATTGTGGCGCAAAGCGATGATGGTTTTTATTTGATCGACCAGCACGCGGCACAGGAACGGATCAAATATGAGTTCTTTCGGGAAAAAGTCGGCGATATTGATGCTGGAGAACGGCAGGCTCTACTCTTGCCGCTGACTTTCCACTATAGCCGGGACGAGGCGCTGCGCTTGAAAGACAGTTTGCATGTCTTGGCTGAAAGCGGCGTTTTTTTGGAAGAGTTCGGGGACACTTCGTTTATCGTTCGGGAGCATCCGACTTGGTTTCCTTCGGGATTTGAGCAGGAAGTGATTGAAGATTTAATCGAACAAGTGTTGAATGAACGAAAAGTGGATGTAAAAAAACTGCGGGAAGATGCGGCGATCATGATGAGCTGCAAACGTTCCATCAAGGCGAATCATTATCTTCAAAAGCATGAGATGGAGCGGTTGTTGGCGGATCTCAAGGATGCAGAACAACCATTCACTTGTCCGCATGGCCGTCCAGTCATTATCCACTTTAAAACCTATGATGTGGAAAAAATGTTTAAGCGCGTCATGTAAACGGCTATAGAAAATGAATATTGCCTATCTTGTTTTCGGGAGGGATCATGCATTGAAAATCACGAAGAATTTTATTCGCGCAAGTGATCGAGTGGAAATTTACTACGAAATTTACGAACCGGAAAATCCGGTTGCCCATGTGCACATCATTCATGGCATGGCGGAACATGTCGGTCGCTATGAAGAGTTTGCAAGTTTTCTGGCGCAGCATGGTTTTGTTGTATCGGGCCACGACCAACGGGGGCACGGCCGGACGGCAAAACGGAACGGAACACAGGGGTTTTTTGGTGAATTTGATGGCTTTAACCGCGTTGTAGAAGATGTTGATGAGGTATTAAAAGGTGTACAATCACAAATCGGGCAATTGCCATTGATCCTCTTCGGCCATAGCATGGGCTCTTTCGTCGCAAGACGCTATATTCAATTGCACAGCGATAAAATAAGCAAAGCTATTATTTCCGGAACCGGGGGAGATCCAGGGATAGCAGGGAAAGCGGGACTCGCTTTCGCTTTAGCTGCCGCAAGATTTTCCGGCAAAGAAGCCGTCAATCCTATGCTCGGCAAATTGACTTTCGGCAGTTTCATCAAGCCGTTCAAAGACGAAGGGTCGTTATTTGCCTGGCTCAGCCGGGATAAAGAAGCAGTCGAAAAATACGAAAAGGATCCGATGAGCGGACAGCCCTCGACCAATCAGTTCTATGTGGATTTGTTCCACGGGCTGAGCTTAATCCATAAAAAAGTGGAAGTCGCTAAAATTCGGAAAGACTTACCGGTGCTCCTGATCAGTGGGGCAGAAGATCCTGTAGGAGACAACGGGAAAGGGCTGTTTTCAACCGCCAAGCAATATCAGGAAGCTGGGCTGACGAATGTCCAATTGTATCTGGCAGAAGGCGGCCGGCATGAATTGCTTCATGAAACCAATAAGCAACAGCATTTTGGCACATTAGTAGAATGGATGAGAAAAGATGATTGATGTAATGGCCATTGTCGGACCGACTGCTTCCGGCAAAACGGCATTAAGTTTAGAAATGGCAAAACGGTATGACGGGGAAATCATCAACGGCGACTCGATGCAAGTTTACCAGGGGTTGTCGATTGGCACCGCTAAAATTGAGGCGCATGAAATGGATGGGGTCGTCCATCATTTACTGGATATCAAAGACCCAAAAGAGCCTTTTTCCGTTGCGGAGTATCAGCAACTAGTTAGAGGGAAGATTGCGGAAATAAAGTTGCGCGGCAAATTCCCCATTATCGTCGGCGGTTCCGGGCTATATGTCCAAGCTGTGCTCTTTGACTACCGCTTTTCAGATCAGCAAGCGGATGAAGAACTTCGCGAGAAACTGGCTGAAGAACTGAAACTACGGGGCCCTCTGGCGATGCACGAAAAATTGCTTGCACTTGACCCGGATGCTGATATCCATCCGAATAACACACGCAGAGTGCTGCGTGCCATTGAAATCAATATGGGCGGGCAGGCGAAGGAAGAACGGACCAAAGCATTGTCTCCCATGTACAACGAACTGATCGTAGGCTTGGATATTCCACGGCCAATCCTATATGAACGGATCAATGGGCGGGTGGATGCCATGCTCCAAAAAGGGCTCTTAGAAGAAGTAAAGGGCTTGTATGACCAGGGGGTTCGTGGGGTCCAATCGGTTCAAGCGATTGGCTACAAAGAAATTTATGCTTATTTTGACGGCCAATTGTCCTTGGATGATGCCATCAGCAAAATCAAGCAAAATTCCCGGAAGTACGCCAAACGGCAGTTTACTTATTTTAAAAACAAGTTGCCGATCTTTTGGATTGATGCCTTAGAAGAAAATGAAAAAAAACTGGCAGAAATTGAAACGATGATGCAGGAAAAAGAAGCGGGACCGTCGAATAGAGCTAATAGCACGGCAAATCACAGAGTAGGGTTTATTCTAAGGGGGATATTCATGAAACCAGTCAATATTCAAGATGTCTATTTAAATCAGCTGCGTAAAAATAATATTTTTGTAACCGTCTTTTTACTAAATGGCTTCCAGTTAAAAGGAACCATTAAATCCTATGATAATTTTACGGTGCTGGTTGAAACGGATGGCAAACAGCAATTGATCTACAAACATGCGATTTCAACATTCTCGCCTGCTAAGGCTGTGAACATTGAACATCAGGAATAAGTGATCAACCAGCCGGGGGCAACCCAGCTGGTTTTTTCATTTGACAGAAGCAGAAGGTGAGTATACCCTTTTTAAGTAGCTTAATCTTAAACATTTGGCAGGAGGAAATAAATCGTGAAATCCATTACAACAGATGAATTGCAAGAACTCGTCGAAAAAGGGGAAGAAATTTACCTGATAGATGTGCGTGAAGACGAAGAAGTAGCTTATGGCATGGTCCCTGGAGCAAAGCATATTCCACTCGGGCAGCTACCGGAACGTTTAGATGAAATCGGGGCAGGTGCAGATGTCCATGTGATCTGCAAAGCTGGCGGCAGAAGCGCAATGGCTTGCGACTTTTTGGAGTCGAATGGCATTGAAACAATTAATATCGAAGGCGGCATGATGAACTGGAACGGGGAAGTCATCGCTTAATAAAAAACAAGCCATGCAGCTTTTTGCCGCATGGCTTGTTTTTTTAAGGCAGCTGGATTTTTCTTGATGGCAGCCGCCAGTTGTACGTATAAGATAGAATGCGCAAAACGGTGATCACTAGGAACAGGCCGTATAAGACGAAGTCCGAGCGGATCATATCAATGCTGATCAAGATGCCTGCGATGGCAGCCCATAAAGCATAGATTTCCGCTTTTAAGACAAGCGGCTTTCGGCCCGCCAGTAAATCACGGATCATTCCGCCGCCGGAACCCGTTAAAATTGCGGCGACCATGACAGCGATAATGGGCATATTCAAATCGACTGCATATAATGCACCTTGTACAGCAAATGCGGACAAGCCGATCGCATCGAAGAAATTGCCCCATCGGCTCCATGGCCCGAGTAATTTATGCGGGAAAAGAAAAACGATGGTGATGGAAATGGCGGCTAACTGAAACATCATTTCCTGTTCCCATAAGGCTGAAACAGGAACGCCGATCAGTAAATTGCGGATAGCTCCGCCGCCGAAAGCGGTAACGACTCCGAGAAGGTAAACGCCAAAAATATCATATTCTTCTTCCATTGCGATAATTGCGCCGGAAATGGCAAACGCGATTGTCCCGATTGCACTTAAAACTTCCCAAGCCATTGCACTGATCCTCCCTGAAAAACTAACTCTATGAATTGTATCAGAGTTTGACGCAATTTCAAGTTTCGCGCAATAATGGAAATGGCATTAAAAATGAATGGAGATTAACATGCAGACAACAATCAGAACAATCGAAGAAACAATCCAAAAAGAATTGCGGCGTGCAGACGACATCGCCTTCCTGAATCAGAAGAAAGTATTGGATGCTTTCCATCGTCAAAAAGTGAGCGACCATCATTTCAACCCTTCTACAGGGTATGGCTACGATGATGAAGGACGGGACACTTTAGAAAAAGTCTATGCGGATGTCTTCAAAGCGCAAGCAGCTTTGGTCCGCCCACAAATCATTTCCGGAACCCACGCAATTACCATTGCGCTTTTTGGCGTGCTGCGACCGGGGGATGAATTGATGTACATCACAGGAAAGCCTTATGACACTTTAGACGCCATCGTCTCGGGAGGCGAAAAGGATACGGGCTCCCTTAAGGATTTTGGCATTGGCTATCAGCATATCGATTTAACGAGGAGCAATCAGATCGACTGGGCCAATGTTGAAAGCGCTGTTTCAGAAAAAACAAAAGTGGTTGCAATCCAGCGATCACGCGGCTACGATACACGGCCCTCTTTTACCGTCGGTGAAATTGAAGAGATGGTCCGGCGTGTCAAAGTAATAAAGGAAGATGCCATCATTTTTGTGGACAATTGCTACGGAGAGTTTGTGGAAGAGGCGGGAACCGATCGAGGCTGGTGCAGATTTGATTGCCGGCTCTTTAATCAAAAATCCGGGAGGCGGTTTGGCGAAAATCGGCGGCTATATTGCCGGAAAAGCAGATTTAGTCGAAAAATGCGGTTACCGGATGACTTCTCCGGGTATAGGAGGAGAGGCAGGAGCTTCGTTGAACGCGTTGCCTGATATGTATCAAGGCTTTTTTATGGCTCCGCACATTGTCTCGCAAGCCTTAAAAGGGGCGATCTTCACGTCGGCTCTTTTGGAATCGGTAGGGATGGAAACGACGCCGCATTATTCTGCGCCGCGGACTGACCTTATCCAATCCGTTTCTTTTAAAACGGCAGAGCAGATGATCGCCTTTTGCCAAACGATCCAAAACAGTTCGCCGGTAAATGCACAGTTCAAACCGGAACCGGCCTATATGCCGGGATATGAAGATGATGTCATCATGGCAGCTGGGACATTTGTCCAAGGCTCCAGCATCGAACTCACAGCAGACGGCCCGATTCGGCCGCCCTACACCGCCTTTGTGCAAGGCGGATTAACTTATGAACATGTGAAAATTGCGGTATTGAATTCAATCGCAGCTTTAGAAGAATCCGGTCTTTTATAAGTGTTCCTGCACTTGAAAGAGTGCAGGAATATTTTTGTGTTAGAAAACATAACATGAGTTTGACAATTTATCTAACATGTTTTATACTGAAAGAGTAGTAAAACTGAAAAGGGTGAAAATAATGACGAATCGGGTTCGTCGAACGATGCCGCTTCTGCCCATCAGCATTGTGATGCAGCTGACAGAATTGACTGCGCGCCAGATCCGCTATTACGAAGAGCATGGATTGATCAGCCCTGCCCGCACGGAAGGCAATAAGCGCATGTTCTCATTGAACGATGTCGATACATTGCTTGAAATCAAGGATTATTTGGACCAAGGGTTGAACATGGCGGGAATCAAGAAGATCTATGCGATGAAATCCGTACCGGTAAATGTTACAGCTGAACCAAAAACGTTGACCGATACGGAACTTCGACGGATTTTGCGGGAGGAACTTCAACAACAGGCAAGGCCGCTTAGCCAAAGTGGTTTTAGGCATGGTGAATTATCCCGTTTCTTTCCAAACTGAGACGGGCTTACATACTATTAATAGGAGAGTGGAGAATTCATGGGTAAATATTCAAAAGAAGACATTCAACGACTAGTTAAAGAGGAAGACGTCAATTTTATCCGCTTGCAATTCACCGATATTCTAGGTGTTATCAAAAACGTAGAGATCCCTACATCGCAGCTGGACAAAGCACTCGACAACAAAATGATGTTCGATGGATCTTCTATCGATGGATTCGTACGGATCGAAGAGTCGGATATGTATTTGTTCCCGGACCTTGATACATGGGTGGTATTCCCGTGGATTACAGGCAAAGGAAAAGTTGCGCGCTTGATCTGTGACATCTACAGTGCCGATGGGACGCCTTTTGCGGGCGATCCGCGTACAAACTTAAAACGTGTGTTAAAAGAAATGGAAGAACTCGGTTTCACTCACTTTAATTTAGGGCCAGAGCCGGAATTCTTCTTGTTTAAACTTGATGAGCGCGGTGAGCCTTCACTGGAGTTAAATGATAACGGTGGTTATTTTGACTTAGCACCGATGGACCTTGGTGAAAACTGCCGCCGCGACATCGTATTGGAACTGGAAGAAATGGGCTTTGAAATTGAAGCTTCCCACCATGAAGTGGCGCCAGGCCAACATGAAATCGACTTTAAATATGCAGATGCCATTAAAGCCTGCGACGATATCCAAACTTTTAAATTAGTCGTTAAAACGATTGCCCGTAAACACGGTCTTCATGCTACTTTCATGCCTAAGCCGTTATTCGGGGTCAGTGGTTCTGGAATGCACATGAACGTCTCGTTGTTCAATAACAATAAGAACATGTTCTTGGATGAAGACGGGGAATTGAAATTAAGTGAAACAGCTTATCAATTTATCGCTGGTATTATGGAACATGCAGAAGGCTTTACAGCTGTCACAAATCCAACAGTCAATTCTTATAAACGATTAGTTCCTGGATATGAAGCACCGTGCTACATAGCCTGGTCTGGCCAGAACCGCAGCCCTTTAATCCGGATTCCGGCATCACGAGGCATGTCAACTCGTGTTGAAGTGCGCTCGGTTGATCCTGCCGCTAATCCGTATTTAGCAATGGCGGTATTGCTTGGAGCTGGGTTAGACGGCATTCGCCGCAAGCTGAAACCGGCAAAACCAGTAGACCGTAATATTTATGCAATGAACAAAAAAGAGCGTGAAGCTGTAGGCATTAAAGACTTGCCTTCAACTCTCTATGCAGCGTTGCAAGAACTGCAGAATGATGATGTAATGAAAAAAGCGTTAGGAGATCATATTTTAAACAACTTCGTCGAAGCGAAAGAAATTGAATGGGATATGTTCAGAACGGCTGTGCATCCATGGGAGCGCGAGCAATACCTGAAAATGTATTAATAGAATCTGCTGCAAGGGCTTAACCGCTCTTGCAGCTTTTTTAATTTCGCAAATAGGCAGGAATAAATTAAGATAACAGAGAACCCCTTCAAGAAGGAGGTGAGCCGATGGCGAAATTCGTGATTCAATACTTCTTAGAAAAGGGGCTGGCTGTCGAAAGGACAGTGGAAGCTGCTAGCCGTGATGAAGTAGCTGACATGGCGCTTTCAGAAAAAATCGTCCGTTTTGAGGATAATTTTGGGGAAGTAAATCTTTTTAACAAAGAAGATGTGAAATTAGTAAAAATAAAAAATTATACTGAACCCGTCACTACTTCACGAAGGGGTGGATAAAAAGCGGGGATAAGGATTAAAGACTTTGGAATCAGGGTATAAATAAAATAGGCTTACCAAATTTAATAACCCGTACTGAATTTTCTTTTTGAAAGTACAAGGAGGATTTTGTGGGGGTGATTAAATGAAAAAAATCCAAGGGATCGAAAATCTTTTAACGTACTTGGATTCAAAGGAATGCCCAATGACTGAAGAGCAAATCCGAAATTTAATAACCCAGCGGACTATACCGCATAGCCAGCCTTTTGGCGACATGTTGATTTTTGATAAAGGCCATATCGACTGGTGGGTAACTGAACAGAGGAAACAACTCGGCAATGTTAACGAATAGGCTACAATACCCCACTTCCAGGACTTCTACTAAGTTCCCGGCAGTGGGGTATTGAGTTTTTCAGTAACTTTTTAAAAGGAAGTACGTCTTATTAAGCAGTAGAGAATTAATGGAGGAATGGCGTATGCGCTTTTTAAAGTATTTTATTATTTTTGTAATCATCCTAGGTGTTGCCGGAATCGGAGTCTATTATATCGGCACTAATATTGCTTCTGAAAAAATTGTAGAAGAAGCAGCTTTGGAACTCGAAGACAGCGGGAAAATGGATGAAATCAAGTCGTATGTAGAAAAAGATCCACAATTAGCCGGCTACCTTGAAGAAGCGAGAGCAGCTGAAGATAAAAACTTGCCGATTAAAACGAAAGGCGAAGCGACTCGTGTATTGATTCAAAAAGTGGGCATCAATGAATTGAAGACGATGCAGTCGGAAGTGCAAAAAGGAACGATGACCCAGCAGGAAGCTATCCAAAAGCTGGAAACCCAATTGAGCGAAGAAGAAATGCTTGCACTGAAAGTTCTCGCATATAAGGAATTGTATAAACAACAATAAGCAGAAGGCTATGGTAAACTGTAAACAGAGTGCAAATAACACAGTTAAGGAGGCCTTTATGAAAACATTCCAAATTGAATTTTACTTTGATCAAGGCAATACAATTGTGCAAAATGTAAAAGGCGCCGATCGAGAAGCGGCATTAAACAAAATCCCCTCTAACGGTACTTATGAAATGATTGATGAGTTAACCGGCAAACTTTATCGAATCACGATTAATCTTGTTAAATATATAGTCGTCACTGAAATTTAGCGTTAAGGCATCCTCTACATAAAGGGTGCCTTTTCTATGCGGAAATTACTCGAGGGAGCGGATGGAATGATTTACAAAGGACCGAGTGCGTACAATGAAGAAGATTTTTTAGCCAATTATCTAAGGCGGCGAAAACGGGTGGAAAGCCCGAATAATGCGATTGAAAAACCGATACTGATGGAACTGATCCAAACAGCGAGCGGGCAGGATGTATTAGATTTAGGGTGCGGAGATGCAGTATACGGACTGGAATTGCTTGATATAGGGGCGAAAAGCTATACAGGAGTTGAAGGGGCGGCGCAGATGGCTGAACTTGCGAAAAGCACAACAGCAGGTACAGGCATTCAAATTATCAACGAATCGCTCGAAGCATATCAATTTGGCAGCGAAAAATATGATTTAGTGACGTCCCGTTTTGTCATCCATTATCTTCAGGACATTGAAGGGTTATTTGCAAAAGTCTACGCAGCATTAAAAGAAAAGGGGCGCTTCATTTTCAGTGTTCAGCATCCGCTGACCACGTCCTCTTTTAAAAGCAAAGAACAAAGCGGCAGAAGAGAAGACTGGATTGTGGATGATTATTTTATTGAAGGTGAACGGAATGAGCCATGGATTGATAAGACGGTGAGAAAATACCATTGGACAACTGAATATTACATAACGGCTTTGCTTGCTGCTGGATTTCAGCTAAAAGCATTGAGAGAAGGGAAGCCTAAACGAAGCCGCTTTGCGACAGAAGAGGAATACATCAGAAGGACTCGCGTGCCGATCATGCTGATCTTTTCGTGTGAAAAGTGAAATTGGTGAAAAATAAAAAGAGCTGAGAAATTCTCAGCTCTTTTATTAATGAAGTTGGCGGTATACGCCGACCACTTTTCCTAAGATCGAAACTTGTTCGACAATAATGGGATCCATCGATGAGTTTTCAGGCTGTAAGCGGAAAAAGCCTTCTTCTCGGAAAAAACGTTTGACAGTTGCTTCGTCTTCGGCAGTCATCGCAACGACGATGTCACCATTATTAGCGGTTTGCTGTTGTCTAACGACCACATAGTCCCCGTTAAGGATGCCTGCTTCGATCATACTTTCACCCATAATCTCCAGCATGAAAATGTGGTCATCTTCTGTGCCGTAGGATTGGGGAAGAGGGAAGTACTCCTCTACATTCTCTATCGCTGTAATCGGCAATCCTGCTGTAACTTTACCAATTAACGGGACATGAAGAACAGGGCTTTTGTCGATCAGTGCTTCTTCTGTGCTGATAATTTCGATCGCTCTCGGTTTTGTTGGATCTCGGCGAATCAAGCCTTTGCTTTCCAAGCGAGCTAAGTGCCCGTGTACAGTCGAACTTGATGCCAAACCAACTGCTTCTCCGATTTCCCGAACGGAAGGCGGATAGCCTTTAGCCCGTACCTCGTCTTTTATAAATGTCAAAATATCTTCCTGCCGTTTTGATACTTTTTTCAACAGTTTCACCTCTTTTTAGTTGTTCAGTATGTTTTCTACCATAAGTATACCAACTTGGGATATGAAATGCAAACATAGGTTCGAATTTATTTGTTGACAAAAACACCTGTTCGCATTATTATAAGAACATACATTCCGAACACACATTCCTAGGAGGCGGTTCATATGACATTCATCCAAAAAAATTCTTATCTTACAGCATTTTTCCTATTAGTTCTGCTAGTATCTATTTATACGATTTTTTCATACAATAGCAGTGAAGCGACGACGAGCCAAGTGCAAGTCCAAGAAGGCGATACGCTATGGACGCTGGCTGAATCTTTCAGCGGCGATATTCCACATCATGAATGGATAGAGGACATTATGCAGGAAAATGGATTAGAAACCCCAAAAATTATCGTTGGCCAATCGATTAAGATTCCAAGCGATCAACTTAAATATGCCCCAGACGAAACTGTTAAACTGGCGGGTGATGCAGAATGAAGAAATCTGCGTTGATTTATTGCCGCGTCAGCACCACGAAAGACACTCAAGAAACTTCGCTTGAACGGCAAGAAGAGGAATTGCTCAAATTTGCATTTGAGCAATCCTATATTGTGGAAGAAATCTTTTCAGATCAGCATAGCGGCTATGAAATGGACCGCGAAGGCTTATTAGAGATGCTCAATTGCATAAAGACCGGAAAATTTGAAGCTGTTTTTATCCAAGATGAAACACGCCTAGGGAGAGGGCATGCTCGTATTGCGTTGCTGCATGTGATGAAAAAATATGGCGTCGAAGTTTATACCTTATCTGACAGAGGGCCAATCGCATTAAATGACATGGATGATATGGTTCTGGAGATTCTGGCTATTGTTGAGGAATACCAGCGGAAAATACATAATGCCAAGATTAAGCGCGGAATGAAGCGAGCGGTTGAAAACGGCTATAAACCCGAAAAGAATTTAAAAGGAAAAGGCAATCCGGAAGGACGCGAACGATTGGACCTTCCAATCGAGCAAATTGTCAGCTTGAAAGAAAATGGATTAACTTTCCATGAAATTGCTGTGACATTGCAGGGGTTCGGCTATCAAGCAAGCAAAGCGACCGTACACCGGCGCTATAAAGAATTTGAAAACTTGAAACAAGGCTAATCTATTGCAGAAACCGCCCTTCTTTTGTACGATATATTAGAAGAAAGGCGGGATTTTATGTTACCACCGGATAAATTGAATCGCATAAATGAACTTTCACGCAAGTCGAAGACAGCTGGATTGTCTATCGAAGAAGCAAAAGAACAATCGCTGCTTCGCCAAGAGTATTTACAGACATTCCGCAAAACGATGCGCGGCACAATTGAAAATGTAAAAGTCATCGACCCGAACGGCAATGACGTAACACCCGAAAAGGTCAAAAATATTCGAGAGAATAAGTATTTGAATTAATACTTATTCTCTTTTTAATTGTCTAGACACCAGTGCCCAGTTCTTCAAGCCGCGATTTGTCTTTTCGACACTGGCACAAAGTGCTATTTCCGTTAAGACTTCTAGCGCTTGGCGGGTCTAAAGCGGGCACTTGCGCTTTTCTAGTTGTATTCTTTTCTATTGTTGACTACACTAGAAAAGGATCTATATTTTTTTGTATAAGAGAGGATGTTTTCATGTCAAACCATGCAGATCAACTTGCAGTAACCACAATACGAACTCTTTCTATTGATGCTATCGAAAAAGCAAACTCTGGCCATCCAGGATTGCCGATGGGCGCAGCTCCTATGGCTTACTCATTATGGACTAAACATATGAACCATAATCCTAAAAACCCGACTTGGTTCAATCGTGACCGCTTCGTCTTATCAGCAGGGCACGGTTCTATGCTTCTATATAGCTTGCTTCACTTAAGCGGATATGGCTTGTCATTAGAAGAAATCAAAAACTTCCGCCAGTGGGATTCAAAAACTCCTGGACATCCGGAATACGGCCATACGGTCGGCGTAGAAGCGACAACTGGCCCGCTTGGACAAGGCATCGGCATGGCAGTCGGTATGGCTATGGCTGAGCGCCACTTAGCTGCTACTTACAACAAAGAAAACTTGGACATTGTTGACCATCACACATTCGCTCTTTGCGGAGACGGAGATTTGATGGAAGGAGTTGCCGGTGAAGCAATTTCACTTGCTGGCCACTTGAAACTGAACAAATTGGTTGTTCTTTATGACAGCAATGACATTTCACTTGATGGCGACTTGGCAATGAGTTTCTCTGAGGATATCAAGAAACGCTTTGAATCATACGGCTGGAATTATTTGCGCGTAGATGACGGCAACGAACTTGATGACCTATCAGCTAAAATTGCAGAAGCAAAAGAATCGTCAGACAAACCGACTATCATTGAAGTAAAAACGGTCATTGGCTATGGTGCCCCTAATAAATCTGGTAAAGCCGATGCGCATGGTTCGCCGCTCGGAGAAGACGAAATGAAACTGGCGAAAGAATACTACAAGTGGACATTCGACCAAGATTTCCACGTGCCAGAAGAAGTTTACGAAACGTTCAAACAAGCTACTGAAGAATTAGGCGGCAAAGCCGAGAAGGCTTGGAACGAATTATATGCAACATACGAATCTCAGTATCCGGAACTTGCAGAGCAATTGCAAAAAGCAATCGCAGGTGAACTTCCAGAAAACTTTGATGCTGAATTCCCGACATATGAAGTGGGCAAAAAGCAGGCGACTCGCGCTTCTTCAGGCGATATGGTCAATGCCATTGCAAAAGCTGTTCCTTCGTTCTTCGGAGGAAGTGCGGATCTAGCGGGATCCAACAAAACGAATATCAAAGGCGGCGGAGATTTCGATGCTGAAAACCCAGCTGGACGCAATATTTGGTTTGGTGTTCGTGAGTTCGCAATGGGCGCAGCGTTAAACGGTATGGCGCTTCATGGCGGCTTACATGTGTTCGGTGGTACGTTCTTCGTATTCAGCGATTATGTTCGCCCGGCAATCCGTTTAGCTGCATTGATGGGCCTACCGGTAACATTCGTCTTCACTCATGACAGCGTAGCTGTTGGAGAAGACGGACCTACGCACGAACCAGTTGAACATTTAGCTTCTCTGCGTGCAATGCCGAACTTAAGCGTTGTCCGTCCGGCTGATGCAAATGAAACGAAAGCTGCATGGCGTCTAGCGTTGACGGCAAAAACAGCACCGACTCTATTAGTGCTTTCACGCCAGGACTTGCCGGTACTTGAGAAGAGCGGCGAAATGGCTGAATCCGGAGTTGAAAAAGGGGCTTATGTCGTTTCACCAGCAGAAAACCCGCAAGCTTTATTATTGGCGACCGGTTCTGAAGTCAGCTTAGCTGTAGACGCACAGAAGCAATTAGCGGAAGAAGGCATTTCAGTTTCTGTTGTTTCCATGCCGTCTTGGGACCGTTTCGAAAAACAGGATAAAGAATACAAGCAATCCGTTATTCCGAAAACGGTTAAGAAACGTTTGGCGATCGAAATGGGAACTTCATTCGGCTGGGAAAGATACACAGGCGATGAAGGCGATATCTTAGCAATCGACCATTTTGGTGCAAGTGCTCCAGGAGAACGCATCATGAAGGAATTCGGCTTTACTCCTGAAAATGTTGCGGCCGCGTTAAACAATTGATCGAAGAATAAGTGCCAAAGAGGAGGGAGTTGCATCCCTTCTCTTTTTTATCTATTTCTGTGTATAGTCACCACTCCGGATTTATAGTATAATCCATTGTGGTGCACTACTTATTTATGCAACACGAAGGAGGTAACTTGAATGTCTACATGGATTTGGATCGTAATCGTTATCGTGGCTTTGCTCGCCGGTGTTGCGCTTGGCTTTTTCATCGCTCGTCAATACATGATGAAGTATTTGCAGGACAACCCGCCGATTAACGAAGAAATGCTGCGAATCATGATGATGCAGATGGGGCAAAAACCATCACAGAAAAAAATCAATCAAATGATGGCTCAAATGAATAAAGCGTCAACTAAACCTGGAAAACCAGCTAAAAAATAAAAAGCGCTCACATTGAGCGCTTTTTTGTTTGGATAAAAGTACTTCTGGAACCAGTTTTAAAAACAAAAAGAGAGAAATTTCTTTATAAAGTGGTTTTTTCTGTTTCAGAAGCAGCAAAACCATATTCCGTTAAAAATTCGGCTACCGTTTGTTCATAAGCTTCTGGGTTTTTATTGAAAGATTGGGCATGCCCGCCTTCTTCGAAGAATTTCAGTTTTTTATCACCGGGTTTTAAATCATACATTTCCTGTGTCATGGCCGGCAAGATAAAATCGTCTTGCAGGCTATGAATGAATAGAACCGGTTTATTAATCTGTCTAACCGCTTCTCGCGGCGATACGGTGCTGATGGAATAGCCATCTCGCAGTTTTAGGAAAACGCTGGCCACTCGCAAAGCAATCGTTGTTCTAAAAGGCGTCGTCGTTCTCATGACGTGAAGTAACTGTTCCGAGATATCTGAATAGCCGCAGTCGGATATATAGAAATTAGCCGAGTCTTCCATGCCGGCATAGAGGAGCGTTGTAGCGGCGCCCATTGATTCTCCGTGGATGCCAAAAACGACGTCAGCCCCCGCATGCAGTTTCAAAGCAGCGACAACCGCTTTCAGATCGGTTTTTTCATAATGGCCGAAACTGGTGGTTTTCCCGCCAGAATCGCCGTGGCGGCGATGGTCATAGACGACCGAATTGTATCCAAGTCGCTCAAACATCCGGGCATATTTAAAGGAATTCACTTTTGATTCTGTTACGCCATGGCAAATGATGACATAGCGATTTGTTTGATGCGGCTCCAAAAAAATCGCTTTGATGGGGTAGCCGTTTTCGGAATCGATCCATTTCTCGGTTTTATTGGCAGTTGCGTACCAATGTTCGTCAATTCGTTTTGCCGTGGTTTCACGTTCTAAGATCAATTGGTCATCTTTTATCTGCATATACATAATGCGGTTTGATAAGGCGATGCCAAATACCGTCATTGTGGCTGCTAAAATACTAGAAGCAGCCCCGGTTGCCCACAATAATTTTTTCTTCAAGTAAATCGGCTCCTCACACTTGGTTCTTATAGAGGCTATACATCCCAGTTTGGACCGGATTGGATATATGATGCTCGATTTTTTGGACGGCATCGCATAATTGGTCAAGATCGATGCCCGTGTCGACGCCCATGCGATGCAACATATTGACGACGTCCTCAGTCGCGACGTTGCCTGTAGCGCCTGGAGCAAATGGACATCCGCCTATGCCGCCAGCCGAACTGTCAAACCGCGTAACGCCGGCATGCAGAGCAGCATAAATGTTCGCTAATGCCATTTTCCGCGTGTCGTGGAAATGGGCAGCGATGAGCGTATCCGGGAATGCTTCCATGATTTTCTTGAACAATGCATAACTTTCATTAGGTGCTGCCATACCGATCGTATCGGCAACACTCAACTCATCAACTCCCCAATCGACAAATTGCTGGCAGAGGGCAAGCGTTGCTTCTGGATCAATCGCCCCTTCAAAAGGGCAATAGAAAGCTGTAGAAATGCAGGCTCTGACGAAAATGGCTTGCTCTTTTAGCATCGCGACAAGCGGCTTTAATGCATCCATGCTTTCTGAAGTGGTCTTATTGATATTCTTTTTATTGAACGAATTGGAAACGCCGACAAATACGGCAATGGCTTTAGCTCCGGAATCCAAAGCTGCTTGAATTCCTTTTTCGTTTGGCGCTAACACAAATTGACGGCCTTGTTTTTGGGTGTTTGCCATAATGTCTTTTGCATCTGCCATCTGCGGAACCCATTTCGGCGATACGAAAGAAGTGAGTTCCATTTCTTGAATGCCGGAATTTTGAAGCCCTTCGATAAATTGCAGTTTAAAGTCCGTTGCCACGATGCGCCCTTCGTTTTGAAGTCCATCGCGCGGACCAACCTCGATAATTGTTGCATTTTTTGGTAAACTGAACATAGTATCCCCCCTACCTATCATTGTATAGAGAATGGGGATAAAAGAGCAACCAGTAAACGCCAACAAGGGGGAAATCATGTGTCACAAGAAATCGTAATTGTCAGCGCCGTTCGTACGGCAATCGGGTCGTTCCAAGGGGCCTTGAAAGACGTGCCTGCAACAGAATTAGGGGCTATCGTCATTAAAGAGGCTGTGGATAAAGCGGGAATCTCTGCAGATCAAATTTCCGAAGTCATCATGGGCAATGTACTGCAGGCGGGACTTGGGCAAAATCCAGCCAGACAAGCTTCGATCAAAGCGGGCTTGCCTGAAACCGTGCCAGCGATGACGATCAATAAGGTCTGCGGATCTGGTTTGAAAGCGGTGCATTTAGCTTACCAGGCAATTTATGCGGGGGATGCAGAAATTGTAGTGGCCGGCGGAATGGAAAATATGAGCCAAGCTCCTTATTTATTGCAAAATGCCCGGAGCGGGTTCCGGATGGGCGATCAGAAAGTCATTGACAGCATGATTGTTGATGGACTGACTTGTGCGTTTAACGATTACCACATGGGCATTACGGCTGAAAACCTTTGCGATCGCTATGGCATTATGCGCGAAGAGCAAGATGAATTCTCAGCCCGTTCTCAGGCACGTGCGGCGGCCGCCATCGATGCTGGCCGCTTTGATGATGAAATTGTACCTGTGGAAATTCCACAGCGCAAAGGGGAGCCTGTCATTTTCAAGACCGATGAATACGTGAAACGTGATTCCACTGCTGAAAAATTAGGGAAATTGCGTCCAGCCTTCAAAAAAGACGGCAGTGTGACTGCTGGAAATGCATCAGGCATCAACGACGGAGCAGCAGCTGTGGTCGTAATGTCTAGAGCAAAAGCGGAAGAATTGGGCTTAACGCCGCTTGCGGTCATTGCGGCAAATGGAAATGCAGGAGTAGATCCTGCAGTCATGGGCATCGGCCCTGTGCAAGCAGTTAAAAATGCATTGAAAAAAGCGGATATGGAGTTAGCGGACATCGAATTGATTGAAGCGAATGAAGCATTTGCTGCCCAGTCGATTGCAGTGGATCGTGAACTCGCCTTCAACCACGATATATTAAATGTGAATGGCGGTGCGATTGCACTTGGCCATCCGATTGGTGCCAGTGGCGCACGTGTCTTCGTTTCCTTGCTTCATGAAATGAAGAAGCGCGATGCGAAAACCGGTCTTGCCACTTTATGCATCGGCGGCGGCCAAGGCGTTGCAACCATCGTAAAACGTCCTTAAGGAGAGAACAGCATGGCGAAGAAAAGAGAAGAGACATCGAGCAATTTACCGGAAGATATTTTGGCGAAACTAAAAGAAACCAAAAAAGAACTGGTGAAAGAAGAACAAAAACGTGCAGAAGAAAAACATGCACAGGAGCTGTTTGAGCGGAAAGAACGCGAAAAGAATTTGTCATTCGCTGAACTTCTTGAACGGCACGGGGACAAAGGAAATAAATTTTAAATTGTTTAAGGAACTTTCTATTCCCCGTTGGGGGCGGAAAGTTCCTTTTTTCTTGTATTGAAGAAGGATAAATTAAAGCAGCAAGCAGAAAATCCAGTCAAAAGAAAAGGTGCAATTTGGAGAAAACAACTAGAAACCGCAATTGAAGCGCTTACAGTGAAAAAAGTCAGAAAAAGTTCACAGAAAAGACTGAGAATTTGAAGAAATATGTTACGATGGGGAGAAATAATTTTAGTGGAGATGGTGTTGCATATGACAAAAAGAATGACTGCAGAAAAAGAGCGCGAAATAAAAGTCCCTAAAGTAACGGTTGAAGACATCGTCATCGCCAATCAGGCATTAAAAGACGTTGTCCTTAAAACGCCGCTGCAAAAAAACGAAATTCTTTCGGCCAGATACGGCTGCAACGTTTTTTTGAAACGTGAAGACCTGCAAGTGGTCCGTTCGTTTAAACTGCGCGGCGCTTACAATTTCATCTGCAGCCTCAACGAAGAAGAGCGGCGTCTTGGTGTTGTCTGTGCCAGTGCGGGGAACCATGCGCAGGGAGTAGCTTATTCATGCTTCAAACTGGGCATTGAAGGAAAGATTTTCATGCCTTTGACTACTCCGCGCCAAAAAGTTTCCCAGGTGGAGCGGTTCGGCGGAGATAAAGTTTCAGTTGTATTGATTGGCGATACTTTCGATGATTCCTATACTTCTGCGATTAGCTATTGCACTTCTGAAAACAAAGTATTCGTCCATCCTTTCGATAATGAAAAAATCATTGCGGGGCAAGGGACAGTGGCGATGGAAATCTTGAATGATATGCAAGCACCGGTGGATTATTTATTTTGTGCCATCGGCGGAGGCGGCTTAGCTTCCGGGATGGGCTCGTATTTAAAAGGGGTCAGCCCATCGACGAAACTTGTCGGAGTAGAGCCTGAAGGAGCACAAGGAATGCGGACATCAATGGACCGCGGCCAAGTGACTCGGCTAGAATCCATTGACACATTTGTAGACGGAGCGGCCGTCAAACAAGTCGGCGATCTGACTTTGCAGATCTGCCAAAACGTGGTGGACCAGGTTTCAATCATTCCGGAAGGGCGCGTGTGCACGACGATTTTACAGCTTTACAATGAAAATGCCATTGTTGTTGAGCCGGCCGGAGCCCTTGCAATTGCGGCACTTGAACAGCACCAAGAAGAGATCAAAGGGAAGAACGTTGTTTGTGTAATCAGCGGCGGCAATAACGATATCGAGCGTATGCAGGAAATCAAAGAACGTTCGCTGATCCATGAAGGCTTAAAGCATAATTTCATTGTCACCTTCCCACAGCGGGCCGGAGCGCTCCGGAAGTTTATGGAGCAAGTACTCGGTGAAAATGACGATATCACCCATTTTGAATACACGAAACGCACGAATCGTGAAGCGGGTCCGGTAGTAGTGGGCATTGAATTGCAGTCAAAAGAAGATTATTTCCCGCTCGTCCAGCGGATGGCTGAACAAGGCTTTCCTTTTGTTGAAATCAACCACGATCCCTTGCTATTCAATTTATTAATTTAATCGCACGCAGGCTGAACTCGTAAAAGTTTGGCTTGCGTGTTTTTTTATTGGCTGAAATTGTTTATGGCCGTTCGAGAGAAGGAAAATGAAAGAGGTAAAGACCAAACTGAGGAGGGACGGTATGTTTGAACATAAAGCTGGAACCTATGTTGTCGAATTGTTGAAAGAGTGGGGAGTCGATCATCTATACGGAATGCCTGGAGATTCCATCAATGAGTTTATGGAAGAGTTAAGGAAAGAAGAGTCTATTCGCTTCATCCAAATTCGACATGAAGAAACCGGTGCGCTCGCAGCTGCCGCTTATTCGAAACTCACTGGCAAAATCGGTGTCTGCATGTCGATTGCCGGTCCTGGTGCAGTTCATCTTCAAAACGGCCTGTACGATGCCAAAAAAGATAAAACACCAGTTCTTGCGATTGTGGGACAAGTAGAAAGCGGAAAAGTGGGCACGGACAACTTCCAAGAACTCCAACTTGAATCCATGTTTGAAGACGCAGCTGTATACAACCGCCGTGTCCACCGGGCTGAACAATTGCCGGATATGCTGAACCAAGCGATCCGAACGGCTTACGCTGAAAAAGGGCCAGCTGTGTTGATTGTTTCAGACGATTTGTTCAGCACAAAAATTAAGCGGGAGAAAGAACTCAGTTCGGCAGTCTACTCGTCGCCGAAAATAAGAGGCTCTGAAGAAGATTTGCAGAAAGCTTTAGACTTAGTCGCGGCTTCAAATAAGCCGATTATTTTGGCTGGAAAAGGGGCAAAACAAGCAGTGCCTGAACTGTTGGCATTAGCAGAAAAAATTAAAGCCCCGCTCATTGCTTCGCTGCCGTCAAAAGGGATGATCCCGGAAAACCATCCTCATTATCTTGGCCAATTGGGCCAGCTCGGAACAGAACCCGCAAAAGAAGCAATGAAAGGAGCGGATTTGTTGATTTTAGCGGGCACCTCGTATCCTTACCGTGATTATTTGCCAGACAATGCCCCTGCGATTCAAATTGATATCGAACCGCGTGTCTTAGGCAAATACTATCCTTCGACCGTTGGAATCGTATCAGACGCGAAGTTTGCACTTGCTTGGCTAGCAGAGCATAGCAGTGAAAAAGAAGGGCATTATTTGGAGGAGTTCCAAGAAAAACAACGAAAATGGAATGAAAAGCTGCAAGAAGATATGCGTCAGCAAACGGAAACATTGCAGCCTCCACAGGTACTCGCAGAAATCCAACATGTCTTGGAGAAAGATGCCATAATTTCTTTAGATGTGGGGAGTGTGACCATATGGGCTGCGCGCTATTTAAAACTGGATGGCCAAGCACTGATCACTTCCGCCTGGTTAGCAACGATGGGCTGTGCACTGCCAGGGGCAATTGCTGCAAAAATTGCCTATCCTGATAAACAAGTGAGGGGTATTGTCGGAGATGGTGGATTCTCAATGGGTATGCAAGATTTCGTGACGGCAGTGAAATATCGTCTGCCGATGACGCTTGTTGTATTTAATAATCAAAAAATCCAATTGATTGAACATGAACAACAGGAAATTGGCAATGAGCCAACCAATGTAGAACTCGGCAATATCGATTTTGCCGCTTTTGCCACTGCCTGCGGAGGAGTAGGCTTTACTGCAAAAACAAAAGCGGAACTGAAAGAGGCATTAGCGAAAGCGAAAGGCTCATCTAAACCTGTAGTCATTGATGTTTTTGTGGAAGATGTATCACCGGAAACAAAATAACTAGCCAAAATGCATGAAGAGAGGAAGAAATCCATGGAACAAAAGATCAAAGCATTCGGATTCTACCAACCGGGAGATCGGACAAAACCGCCGGAATTCGTTTCCGAAAACATGCCAAAACCTTCGGTCACTGGAAAAGATTTATTAGTGGAAGTAAAAGCGATTTCTGTCAATCCGACAGATTTGCGGACTCGAGATGCAAAAAAGGACGATGATGATTCGTTTACGATTGTAGGGAGGGATGTAGCGGGCATCGTGGTGGAAACTGGAGAAGACTGTGAATTGTTTGGAGTCGGCGATGAAGTATTTTACGCTGGAACCAATAATCGACCGGGTGGCCATAGTGAACTGCATGTAGTGGATGAGAGGATTGTCGGCAAAAAACCGGAACGATTGGATTTTGCTCATGCGGCCGCTCTGCCATTAACGAGTTTGACGGCATGGGAAGCCTTATTTGACCGACTAGGGGTCTCACACGAGGCGAATGAAAATAAGGGTAAAACCATTTTAATTATTGGTGCAGCAGGTGGAGTAGGGTCAATTGCTGTTCAAATGGCGAAGTTGGCTGGGCTGAAAGTGATCGGCACTGCTTCACGGCAAGAGACAACGGATTGGGCAAAAGAGCATGGCGCAGATATGGTCATCAATCACCACGAGGAATTGATGCCTCAACTCAAAGAGCAAGGGTTAAAAGCGGTGGACTACATCTTTTGCCTTTCCGATCCAGATGGGCATATGGCGAATATGGCAGAAGTGATAGCTCCTCAAGGGAAAATTTGTTCCATTTTGCCGCTGCAAAAACCGCTCGACATGCAGCTTTTTGCAAAAAGCGCCACTTTTGCCTATGAGTTGATGTATACACGCTCTGTTTACCAAACGGCAGATATGGCAGACCAGCATAAAGCCTTGAATCGTATTAGTGAATGGGCAGATGAAGGCTCAATCGTTTCGACAATGGCCAATCAGTTGAAGCCGCTCAATGCCAATACGTTAAAAGAGGCTTATGAACAATTATTAACAAACCGGACAATTGGCAAGATTGTGGTTGAAGGCCCATTTGAAGGATAAATTATGCAGCCTGTGAATTACACAGGCTGCATGTTAATTGGAAAAGCCTTTGACAAAAATTTTTAATTATTGTACATTGTCTTATGGACGAACAATAACGAAATAATTATATTTATTATTCGTATTTAGGAGTGTATAACATGGAAAATGTATTTGATTACGAAGATATTCAATTAATTCCTGCAAAAGCGGTGGTGAATAGCCGTTCACAATGCGACACATCTGTTGAATTCGGAGGACGTACTTTTAAATTGCCGGTCGTACCTGCAAATATGCAGACGATCATTGACGAAAAGATTGCCATCAACCTTGCAGAAAATAATTATTTTTATATTATGCACCGTTTCCAGCCTGAAACAAGACTAGGTTTTGTGAAAGATATGCAAGCACGCGGTTTATATGCATCGATTAGCGTTGGCGTTAAGCCGGAAGAATATGAATTTGTGGAGCAGTTGGCAGCTCAACAGCTTGTTCCGGAATATATCACGATTGATGTTGCCCACGGGCATGCAAACTCAGTGATTGAAATGATTCAATACATAAAAAAACGATTGCCTGCGAGTTTTGTCATCGCTGGGAATGTTGGGACGCCTGAAGCAGTGCGTGAGCTCGAACATGCAGGAGCTGATGCTACAAAAGTTGGAATTGGTCCTGGGAAAGTTTGTATTACGAAGATCAAAACGGGCTTTGGAACAGGCGGTTGGCAATTGGCGGCACTTCGCTGGTGTGCGAAAGCTGCAACAAAACCGATTATTGCCGACGGGGGTATCCGCACGCACGGAGATATTGCGAAATCAGTGCGTTTTGGCGCCTCAATGGTGATGATCGGTTCGTTGTTTGCTGGCCATGAAGAATCACCTGGACAAACAGTTGAGACCGACGGCAAACTCTACAAAGAGTATTTTGGATCAGCTTCAGAATTTCAAAAAGGCGAGAAGAAAAACGTTGAAGGCAAGAAAATGTTCGTAGAGTATAGAGGATCTTTACAGGATACTTTAGTCGAAATGGAGCAAGATCTGCAATCAGCTATTTCTTACGCCGGAGGAGATAAATTGAGCGCCATCCGCACGGTAGATTATGTCATTGTAAAAAATTCCATTTTCAATGGAGATAAAGTATATTAATCGCCTTATCGTAATGTAAATAGGCTCCGGTAGATAAGCATGAGCAGGGGCAACTAAATAGTTTCTTCAAGAAAAGACAGCCTTAGAGGGCTGTCTTTTTTTATTCGTTATATTTAATAAATGCTTAAATAAAGTTAAAATAGAAGGGAAGTTAGAATAGTTTAAATATTCTTTCAATAAGTATTGATTTCTAATGAAAGCGCTTTTATAATGAATGTATTAACATATGTTACATGTGAGAACATATGTAAAAGAATGGAGGGGTTCTTTTGTGGGGATGGTTTATAGCTGTATTTGCGGGAGTATGGCTGCTTCAAATCATGATGACGAAAATTCAAATGAAAAACTATCAGCTGACCATTAAAAAGATGAGTAAACGGCCATCAGGCTATCTGGGGGTAGGAATCCAAAAGCAAAAATTAGGGATAGGCGTAATTGCTGTAGTAGTTGTAGACGACAATGGAGTTATTCTTGAAAGCCAATTAATGAAAGGCGTTACGGTCTTTAGCCGATTTGAACCTTATACAGATTACAACGGTCTTCATATGGAAGAGATTAAAAACAAAGCGAAAGACGAATCAGTCGCCCAAGCATTTAAAATGGCATTTGAAAAAATTGAAAGCCAAATGGAAAAGAAAACTATTATGGCTGTCTAAGGAGGAAGGAAAATGGACTTTTTAGATTCAATCATGAACTTTTTAGTTAAACTTGCTGAAGGCTTTATCGGCATGTTCCAAGCAGGGGCTGATACATTTACGGGCTTAGTTACAGGAATCATCCCTTTGCTGATTGTATTGATTACGGCCATCAACGCGCTGATCCGGATGATTGGTGAAGAACGGATCAATCGGCTAGCACGCCGAAGCACGAAAAATATCATTCTGCGCTACACCCTTTTCCCGGTTTTGGCAGTTTTCTTTTTGACAAATCCGATGGCTTATACATTTGGGAAGTTTCTTCCGGAAAAACAAAAACCGGCTTTTTACGACTCAGCTGTATCATTTGTCCATCCGATTACAGGCTTATTCCCACACGCAAACCCAGCTGAATTGTTCGTGTATCTGGGCATATCCGCAGGAATCACTACATTAGGGTTATCGCTTGGACCGTTGGCGATCCGCTTTTTCTTAGTTGGGATCATTGTTATTTTGATCCGTGGAATCGTAACAGAAATTATTACAGTTCGCATGATGAAAGCGAAAGGCATGGAAGTATAAAGGCTATGGCAGTGCTCAATTGAAAAGGGGGCTAGTAACATGACAAATACGCATGCACCATTAAATTTCAAAGCGATTTCCGTCACGAAAGGCAGAGGCGGCTGGGGTGGACCGCTGACCATTCGGCCAAACGAAGAGCAGCGTTATATCGTTTCAGTCACTGGAGGTGGAATACATCCAGTGGCTGAAGAAATTGCGCGTTTAACTGGAGCGGAAGCCGTCGACGGTTTTAAAGCATCTTATGCAAAAGAAACGATGGCTTGCGTCATTATTGACTGCGGCGGTACAGCTCGTTGCGGAGTGTATCCGAAAATGGGCATATTGACGATCAATGTCAATCCAACTTCGCCTTCAGGGCCGCTGATGAAATTCATTAATGAAGAAAACTTCGTTTCGGGTGTGACAGTGTCTGATATTAGTGCCTCAGCAGCCCCTTATGAAGATCCAGATCAACTGAAAAAGGCGGTCGATGAAGTCGAAGCGCCAGCTGTTCAAAAAACGCCGCAGGAAATCAAAGAAGAAGCAAAACGAAAAGCTGCAGAAAATTACAAGCAGCCTAAGAAAATGAATATTATTGAAAAAGTGGGGCGCGGCGCCGGAAAAGTAGTAGGGGTACTTTACCAAGCTGGACGTGAAACCGTGGATCAAGTACTAAAAAATATCCTGCCATTCATGGCTTTTGTCAGTATGCTGATCGGGATCATCACATTTACCGGTATAGGAGATCTCATTGCAAACTTTGTCTCGCCGCTTGCAGGCAATATTTTCGGTTTACTTATTCTTTCCGTGATTTGTGCCTTGCCGATTCTTTCCCCGCTGCTGGGTCCAGGGGCCGTCATTGCCCAAGTAGTAGGGGTGTTGGTCGGTGTTGAAATCGGCCGCGGAAATATACCGCCAGCTTTGGCGCTTCCGGCCTTATTTGCGATCAACCCGCAAGTTGGGGCTGATTTTGTACCGGTTGGTTTGACACTTGGGGAAGCTGAGCCGGAAACGATTGAAGTCGGGGTTCCGGCAGTGTTGATTTCTCGGATGATCACTGGGCCGCTTGCGGTAGTCATCGCTTATCTATTCAGCTTTGGATTGTACAGTTAATTTAAAGGGGGCAACTAGGTGGAGAATGTCATGATAAAAAAATACGAAGCTAAAATTATCGAAATCGGGGAAGAAGTGGAGATTTTCTCAGAAGAAAATATGATGGTCATTTTTAATGATACCGTGCCGATCGAATTAAGGTCATTTGGGGTCATTCATGAAAAGGTTCGTCTTCTAGAGGAGATTGAAAGCGGAGACGTCCTTGAAATTGCAGGTGAACCATACGATATTTTATTTGTAGGAAGCAAAGTGAACGATACGTTAAAAGAAATCGGCCATTGCACGATTTCGTTCAATGGAGAAACGTCGGCTGATTTACCGGGGACGATGTGTGTGGAGAAAAAAGCCATGCCTAAAATGGCAGTGGGAGCACTAATTCAGATTTATAAAGCCTGACAAAGAGGAGACTGAAAAATGCTTGGGATAAACAGGAAACTTCAAGAGTTGGAGCAGAAAGGAACCATCATAAAAGTCGGCCTCGTAGGTGCAGGGCAAATGGGAAGAGGTATGGTTTCGCAAATAGAGAGCATGGCAGGTATGCGTGTCGTCATTACAGCCGACATTCAACTGGAAAATGTGACAAGTGCTTATGCAAAATCAGGTGTTGCCGTTTCTGATATTATCAAAACAGATCAGACAGCAGAAGCTTCAGAAGCTGTAAAAGCCGGTAAAGTGGTAGCGACGACAGATGCGCGGCTCGTCACTGAGCTCCCTGAAGTGGATGTTATCGTTGACGCCACGGGTGTTCCGGACATCGGAGCTAAAATTGCATGGGACGCCATTCTGAATAAAAAACACATCGTCATGTTGAATGTGGAGGCAGATGTTACCATCGGACCATTGCTTAAGAAGATGGCTGATGCGAGCGGCGTTGTCTACACCGGAACAGCTGGAGACGAACCGGGTGCCATTATGGAGCTCTATGATTTTGCAGATGCGCTCGGCTTCGAGGTAGTGGCACTTGGAAAAGGAAAAAACAATCCGCTTAATCTAGCAGCAAATCCAGATACGGCTGCTGAAGAAGCTGCGAGAAAAGGCGCGAGTCCCAAAATGCTTGCCTCTTTCCAAGATGGTACAAAAACTATGGTAGAAATGACGGCTGTCGCAAACGCCACAGGTTTTCTTCCGGATGTACCAGGAATGCATGGCTTTGTCAGTGACGTAAAAGGCCTTCCGGAACTTTTCAAATTGAAAGAGCAAGGCGGAAAAGTGGGCCATAAAAAAGTTGTCGAGTATATCAATGGGATTGCGCCTGGCGTCTTTGCGATCATTGCATCAGAAAAAGAAGAAGTAAATCACGAAATGCATTATTTGAGCATGGGTGAAGGCCCGAATTACGTGCTTTATCGCCCTTACCACCTTACCAGCTTGGAAACGCCGATCTCCATTGCGAGAGCGTTCCTTTACAATGAAGCGACCATCGCGCCTTGGAAAGGGCTGCAGGCGGAGACTGTGGCGGTAGCCAAAACAGACTTGGAAGAAGGCCAATTTTTAGACAGCATTGGCGGGTTTACGGTTTACGGCAGTATTCTATCGGCACAAGAAGCAAAAAGCAAAGATGCCTTGCCGATGGGACTAGTGGACCGGAATGTCCAATTGAAGCGCTCTATTAAAAAAGGTGAAATTATTGCGTATGAGGATGTCGTTCAGACAAAAGAATCAACGATTTGGCGGCTGCGCCGGATGCAAGATGATATGTTAGCGGGAAAAGAGCAAAAGGTACACCCGATCAATGTCTGAAACAGATGAAGAGATCGATTTGTAAAATTGATCCTATTCGGCTTGTAGAGAAGGCAAACAACGGAGCGAGAAGGTGTTCAAATATGAAAGTGAAAAAGATGGAAGCTGGTTTATACTGTACAAATTGCAAAGAAGAAGTCGATCATGAGATCACTTACATCAATAGCGATATGAAAACCATAAAGTGTTTGCAATGCGGCCGGACGAAGGAATTGAAAGTGGATTTAAAAAAGAGTTTTACCGGGAAATATATGAGCGCATTGCAACTAAACCGAAACGGGTGACGAAAGAGTCAAAAGAGGGAATTGGCCACCTTTTATTTTCTCTTCCGGTCCGGACCATAAAAAAACCATACCGGATATTAAAAGACGTTAATTCTTCGAGAAAAGTGATGCAGACTTATAAAATGAAAAAGACCAAAAAATAATGTGCTCCTATAAAATGCTGGACTGCTCCTAATGAGAGTGGTTCAGCCTTTTTACTGCTTGACTAATTAACTGAAAAGTCTTAATATATTACATATGTAACTATAGTGAACATATGTAAATAGGGGGAATGAAAATGAATCAGCTATTGAATTTACCATCAGGCGTGGAAGGAAAAGATTTACCGGCTTTACTTAAGCAGATGTGGCTCATTCGGTACTTTGAAGAAAAAGTGGATGAGTTTTTTGCGAAAGGGATGATTCACGGAACGACCCATTTAGCAGTAGGGCAGGAAGCCTCAGCCGTTGGAGCAATTGCTGTATTAGAAGATCGGGATAAGATTACCAGTACGCACAGAGGCCATGGCCACTGCATTGCCAAAGGGGCTGAAGTCAACCGGATGATGGCTGAATTGTTCGGACGCACCACGGGATATTGCAAAGGGAAAGGCGGCTCGATGCATATTGCGGATGTTGAAAGGGGCAATTTAGGGGCAAATGGAATTGTTGGAGGTGGATTTTCGATTGCTGCCGGTGCTGCATTGACTTCGCAGCTGAAAAAAGAAGGCTATGTTGTGCTTTGCTTTTTTGGAGATGGAGCTTCGAATGAGGGAAGTTTTCATGAGGCGGTCAATTTGGCATCGATTTGGAAGTTGCCGGTAGTGTTCATTTGCGAAAACAATCAATATGGCATGTCAGGTCCTGCAAAAGAAATGATGAATGTCGAAGACGTGGCAAAGCGAGCTGAAGCTTACGGGATTCCGGGGAAAATTGTTGACGGCAATGATGTATTGGATGTTATGAACGGTGTGGGCGAGGCTGTGGAACGGGCACGGAACGGAGAAGGACCGTCCATAGTGGAAGCCAAAACCTACCGCTGGAAAGGCCATTCTAAGAGTGATGCGAAAAAGTATCGTACTCGGGAAGAAGAACAGGAATGGCGGGCAAAAGATCCAATTGCGAGGCTCCGCAGTATATTGATCGAAGAAGGATTGCTAACCGAAGAGAGCGCAGATCAAATGAAAAATGAAGCGAAAAAGGAAATAGAGGATTCGGTGGAATTTGCCAAAAATAGCCCAATGCCGACACGCGATGATTTGATGGAAGACATTTACGCATAAGACGGAGCAAAGGGGAGTGGACGGGTTGAGAGAGCTAACGTATTTAGAGGCAGTGAGAGAAGCGATGAGCCAAGAGATGCGGGAAAATGAAGATGTCTTCATTTTAGGCGAAGACATTGGCGTATACGGCGGGGCTTTTGGCGTTACACGCGGAATGATTGAAGAATTTGGGCCCGAACGGATTCGCAATACGCCCATTTCAGAAGCGGCAATTTCGGGTACGGCAGTTGGAGCTGCCTTGACCGGTATGCGGCCGATTCTTGAACTTCAATTCTCTGATTTTATTACGATTGCAATGGACAATATGGTCAATCAAGCGGCAAAAATCCGCTATATGTACGGCGGCAAAGGGAAAGTGCCAATGGTGCTTCGCACGCCGGCTGGATCTGGAACAGGAGCAGCAGCGCAGCATTCTCAAAGTTTAGAAGCGTGGATGGCGCATGTGCCCGGTTTGAAAGTGGTGCAGCCTTCAACCGCATATGATGCAAAAGGTTTGCTGAAAGCGGCAATTGACGACGATAATCCCGTGATTTTTTATGAACATAAACTTTGTTATAAAACGAAGTCGGATGTTCCGGAAGAGCAGTATTCCATCCCTTTAGGCAAAGCGAATATTAAACGCGAAGGAAGAGATGTTACGATCGTCGCTACTGCCATTATGGTCCATAAAGCGCTTGAAGCAGCTGAAGAACTTGAAAAATCCGGCATCAGTGTCGAGATAATCGATCCCAGAACCTTGGTGCCACTTGATACAGAAACGATTATTGGGTCCGTCAAAAAAACGAGCCGCCTTGTCGTGGTTCACGAAGCGGTAAAACGGGGTGGATTCGGTGGGGAAATTGCCAGCATAATCGCAGAAAGTGAAGCATTTGACTATTTGGACGCTCCGATTAAACGTTTAGGCGGCAAAGCGGTGCCCATTCCCTATAATCCGGATCTTGAAAAAGCTGCAGTCCCTGGAGTGGACGATATCGTCTTAGCAGTAAAAGAAGTATTGAATCGATCGTAAGGGAGGAGGATCAGCCCGATGGCGAAAGAAATCTTCATGCCGAAACTAAGCAGCACCATGGAAGTGGGAACGTTGCTGCAATGGTTTAAAAACGAAGGGGATTCCGTTGAAGTGGGAGATCCGTTGTTTGAAATCATGACCGACAAAATCAATATCGAAGTGGAATCTTACGAGGAAGGCATCCTTTTAAAAAAGTATTTTGCCGAAGAGGATGAAATTCCGATAAATCATGTAATCGGGTATATCGGAGAGGCGGGTGAACATATTCCGGAGGCTCCTCCCGGAGAATCGGTTGCTGCAGTGCAGGACATTCTGAGTGACTCGCGGCAGCCGGCAATGCACGACTTGGAAGAAATAGAGATCAGTGAAACAACTACGATAAATGAAACCGGCGATACCGGCAATGAAAATTCACAGTCAGAAAAAATCCGGGCCACACCGGCAGCACGCAGAGTAGCTAAAGAACATAATATCGTACTTTCCGAAGTTCCTGGAACCGGGCCTAAGGGGAGGATCCACCAAAAGGATGTTGGAGACTTTTTGCAATCTGCACCAAAAGCAACTCCGCTTGCTAAAAAAGTGGCAGGAGCGGAAAGAATCGATTTGCACACGATAAATGGTTCGGGTCCTCAAGGAAAAATATACCGGGCAGATGTTGAAAAAATGAGGCAGCCATCAACCGCTTCTGAAACCGGCGGCAGACGGATGAAAATGGAAGGGATCCGAAAAGTTGTCGCAGAGCGCATGCTGCAGAGTAAAACGACAGCACCGCATGTCACATTGACGACAGAAGTGGATATGTCGGAAGCGATCCATTTGCGAAAGCAATTGCTGGGAACTATCGAAAAGCAGACGGGCTTCCGGCTTTCCTACACCGAAATTGTTTTAAAAGCGGTCGCCGCCTGTTTAAAGCGCCATAGAAATTTAAATGTTTCATTAGAAGGCAATGAAATCATCTTCCATGAAGAAATCAATCTAGGAATAGCTGTAGCTGTGGAAAACGGCTTGCTTGTACCGGTAGTCAAGGAAGCCGATCAAAAGGGCCTTTCGGATTTGACTGCAGAATGCAAACGCTTAGGAACGGCGGCTCGAAACAGCAACTTAAAGCCCCAGGAAATGTCGGGAGGCACATTCACTATCAGCAATCTGGGCATGTATGCCATTGATGCTTTTACCCCGGTCATCAACCAGCCAGAATCCGCTATTTTAGGGGTAGGGCGAATCAATGAAAAGCCAGTCGGACGAAACGGAGCCATCGAACTCCGGCCAATGATGGTACTTAGCCTATCGTTTGATCATCGCGTCATTGATGGTGCTCCAGCTGCCGCCTTTTTAACGAACTTGAAAGAAGTGCTCGAACAACCCTTTAAATTATTGGTTTAAGGAGTAGATTCCATTGGAAAATTATGAAGTCGTAGTGCTCGGTGGTGGTCCTGGAGGGTACGTAGCAGCTTTACGGGCAGCTAAACTTGGAAAAAAGGTGGCGCTTATCGAAGCGCGTGATCTTGGAGGTACTTGTTTAAACCGCGGATGCATTCCATCAAAAACCTTGCTTCGGCACGCAGAAGTGATTGAAACCATCGGAAAAGCGAAAGAGTGGGGAATTGAAACAGGACCTGTAACTTTTTCACTCACTAAAATGCTTGCTCGCAAAGATGCTGTTATTAAACAGTTAAGAAGCGGCATCGCCTATTTATTAAAAAAAGGTGAAATCAAAGTTTACAATGGTTTCGGAGAAGTGAGGAAGGACCGGACAATCGCTATCCGGAAGCAGGAGAAGGAAGTGCTTATCAGTGGCGACAACATTATTCTCGCTACCGGATCAAAACCGCTTGTTCCGCCGATTCCGGGCATAGAAAGTGCAGCCTATTTTACGAGCGACACCATTTTTGATATTGAGAAAATACCAGCATCCATGGTTATTGTAGGAGGCGGCATCATCGGAGTCGAATTGGCCAGTATTTTTGCCAGTCTGCAGGTTCGGGTCCATCTTATCGAGATGGGCGAAAGGGTTGTGCCGAGTGAGGAACCGGAAGCTTCTGAATTGCTCATGAAGTCTTTGGAAAAGAAAGGGATTACAGTTCTGGCGAATACAAAAGTAGTACAGATTGAACAGCGCGGATCCAATAAGTTTGTGGAAATAGAAAAAGAAAATAGCGATAAAGAAATAGTAGAGACAGAGACGATTTTGATGGCAGTCGGAAGAACCGCAAACACCTCTTCATTTTCTGAGTTGAATTTGGAGATAAATGGGCCATTTGTAAAAGTGGACAATCGGATGGCCACAAGCGAACCTGGAATTTACGCTATTGGAGACATTATTGGAGGGTGGCAGCTTGCCCATGTAGCAAGTGCGGAAGGATTAGTAGCTGCTGCGAATGCTGCAGGAGAAACAGAATACATGAATTATTCAATCGTGCCGAGATGTGTGTATACGAGTCCGGAAATTGCCAGTGTGGGCATGACAGAACGCGAAGCAAATCAGCAAGGTATTGACTATAAAATAATCAAAATCGATCATTCGAGCAACGGGAAAGCGTTGGCGCAAGATGAAAAAGAAGGCTTTACAAAGCTTATTGCTAGCAGACGGTACGGGGAAATTTTGGGTGTTTTGATGGTTGGTCCCCACGTAACGGAAATGATAGCAGAAGCTTCTGCTTTTATGCGCTTAGAAGGGACTGTCGAAGAACTGGCTTCTATGATTCATGCCCACCCCACTGTATCTGAAAGTGTATATGAAGCGGCAGCTTCATGGCTTGAAAAAGGCGTTCACCATTAATTGCCAGAAGTGGCCATTGCGTCCTATAATAGAGCAAGATGAGGCAACGAGTAAATCCCTTGCCTTGAGAGGAGTTAGCAGAATTGCTTTTGAAAATGAAAGCGGTCCACATGTTAATCCATTCGCTTTTTAAGTTTTATTAAAATGAGAAGGTGCATTGATGATGAATTGGGACGAACGCAGGCAAATTGTAAAAGTATCAAGGCTCTATTATTTTGACGGGCTGACACAGGCAGAAATCGCAAAAAAAATGGGGGTTTCCACCCGGTGATCTCCAAATTGCTGAACAAAGCGCGTGAAAATGGCATAGTTGAAATTTATATCAAAGACGAAAATGCACATACAGTCGAATTAGAACATCGCCTTGAAAAGAAATACCAATTGAAAGAAGCGATTGTGGTTCCAGCTGCAGGACGAGATCCTGAAATGATTAAGCATTCTTTAGGAAAAGCGGCGTCTTTTTACATATCCAAAAATATTAACGGAAAAAAGTCGCTGGGCATTTCCTGGGGAGCACATTGGCTAAGTTTGTTCAGGAATATCCATATGAGCAGCATCAACAGCTGAAAATCATTCCGCTAGTTGGAGGGATGGGAAGAAGCCTGGTGGAAATTCATTCGAATTTGCTAGCTTATCAGCTTTCTCAAAAAATGAATACAGGTTGCTCCTATCTCTATGCTCCGGCAATGGTCGAGACAGCTGAATTGAAACGCCGCTTAATCGAATCGGAGGATATTGCGATGGTTCTGGAAGAAGGGCGAAATGTTGATATGGCAGTAGTGGGAATCGGCAACCCCTATGAAGGTTCGACAATGGCTACGATGCAGTATTTGACGGGAGAGGATTTAGAATCATTGAAGGAAGCGGGGGCGATAGGGGATATCGGTTCACGTTTCTATGACCAGTCTGGCAATGAAATCAAACACCCGTTAAACGAATTGGTCATCGGCCTCGATATTAATGAATATAAAAAAATTCCGGAAGTAATTGGCATTGTAGAAGGTTCCCATAAAGTGGAAAGCATACGAGCTGCGCTAAATGGCAATTACTTAAATGTATTGGTGATTGATGATGTAACAGCTGATTTGATTACGTGAAAAAGCAAGGCCATCCGAAATAGGGTGGCCTTGCTTTTGCTTTAACGATTTGACAGGGACTGGCCCGATGGCAGGTTTTCCATCGTATAGCCTATGCCAGTTAAAGCAAGCATCGCAATGGATGCAAATTTCTCATTGACCAAGAGTCCTTGAACTTTCGGGACGTATTGAGGAAATTCAGCTTCCATCCCGGATGTTTGCGGTAAAAAAAGCTGACGCCTTGAGCTGCCCAATACATTGAAGGCAGCAGTGCGGAAAGCTGAATATCTTGGTGTGAATCGAATGTTTTACGGCTAAGAAAGTATAAACTGGCCGTACCGAGAAACGCGCCAAGGGTAATTGACATAGCATCATGGAATTTCGCATGAGGCGGCCAATCGGGGTTTTTCATATGTGTTTTGTTCATATCCGCTATAAAGCCTCCGAGCACTGTAAATACCGCAACACTGCCGAGAATAATTTTTCCAGTTGAGAGTCTTTTTTTCTTAGGTCCGTGGTAAATGATGGGCGCCATAGAGTAAGTTGCTGGAAAAGTTCTGCCTGCTTCAGCCATTCGCCGTCCCTCCAATTTAGTGATTATTGAGTTAACTGGCCGTTTAAAAACTATATTCCCGAATTTTCGGATGCAAACAACTAATTCGCTGTAAATGCAAAACACGCAGCCCTTTAAAAAGCGCTGCGTGTTTTGCATTTTAAAGCAGTTAATTCATATCATTCAATTTGTAAAGGAAGATCGCGTAATCGCCGCGTGTAATGGGGTCAACGGTTCCAAAGGTAGTTGCCGTTTTCCCATTAGTAATCTGATACTCAACTAATGCAGCAACTGCGTCGCGGTAACGTCCACCCACATCTGTAAATGCGGTATCTTTAGTAACGGCATTCATGCGGTACGCTCTTGTCAACATAATCGCCATTTCGCCGCGTGTAATCAAATCGTTCGAACCGAATTCCACAGCTGATTTCCCGTTGATGATGCCTTCAGCTTTCAAAGCATTTACATATTCGATGCCGCGCTTCGGCACATCTTTAAATCCGGATGGCTCATCATCTAGATTCAGTTTAAGTGCTTTGGCTAACATGATGGCAGCATCTACACGTTTGATTGGATCACCCGTACCGAATTTGCTGTTGGAGTATCCTTTTGTAATATCCTCTTGGATTAAGTACATTACAGAAGGCATGTATTTCTTAGCGACATCAGTAAAGGCAACGGGTGCCGGAACTGGGCCAGGATCTGGAGCAGGGCCAGGGTCAGGCGTTGGCGTTGGAACAGGTGTTGGATCTGGTGTCGGTGTCGGGACAGGAGTCGAACCGCCACCGCCGGGATTACCAGGGTCAGGTGTTGTACCACCACCACCGCCACCAGGGTTGCCCGGATTTGTCGGAGTTCCTGGGTTCGTTGGTGTTTCAGGCTCAGGGTCTGGCTCAGGAGTCGGTTTTACAGGTCCAGCTTCAGTGCCTGTTGTGAATTCATAAATATCTGATTTGAATTCACTGTTTTCCGTATAAGCATTCATGTACCAGAAATATTTTGTTTTTGGTTCAAGGTTTTTCCATTCTGCTGAAGCTTTGCCTTTTTCCAGCTCTTCATCTACACCAATCTCTTTTTCTTTATAGATTTCAGCGGAGACATAATCGGTTGAGACTTCTTTTTTGTTTTTAGCGATCGCTTCTTGATTCGGTTCCCAATCGACTAAGTCGTATTTGCCAGTGAAGGAATCTTCAGGTTCATAGTGGTCAATGTCTCCAGTGATAGCGGAAATCGCCGTGAATTCAATTTCCTCTGTTTCAGGTTTGAAATCAACGAATCGAAGATAGCCATCGCCGCCTTCACCTACGCCTTGATAATTCCCCATTACTTGCAATACTTCACGCTCTGAACCATCTTCGTTCTGCAATTTAGAGATTTTCTTTTTAGCTCCATTAAAATGGCCAGAAAGAACAAGTTTCACGTTTTCATTTGGAACGACTACTTTGTTATAGACGACTGTAGGAATCCCAGGATCAAGGCTGCCGTTGTGCGCCAGGTATTGATGCATATTCAGTACAGCATTTTTCTCCGCATGCTCTGCCAACACACGGTTTGCCCATTCGATGGTTTCCGGTTTATCCTCTAATCCAAATCCAAGATACAGGAAGACGAATTCATGGCCATTCAAGGTCATCAAATCATAATGATTTTGATTATTATTCATGTTCTCGCCGTACCAGTACTTTCCTTCGAAGCGATCAGCACCGGCATATTTATGGAAATAGGTGTAGTCTATGCGCATATCGGACTTATGCTGAACATCATGGTTTCCAGCTAATACGCCGTATGGAATTTTGGCTGCATCCATTCGGTCCAGGTTTTTCTTGGCGACAGCCCATTCTTCTTCGCTATCCGGGGTATCCACCAAGTCTCCTGTATTGATCACATATTCGAAGCGGTCTTTGTTGTATTGATCAATGATGAAATCTGTGACTTTGTCCCAATTTTCCGGGAAGAGCCTTGCGTAGAACTGGGTATCTGTAAACCATAGTAATGAGAATTCTTCTTTAGAAGGAGCAGTATTCTTCAGTTCATTTTGAACTTTTACCAGGATTTTTCCGGCGTCCATGAATTTTGTATCCGAAACATTAATAGAGAAATCGATTTCGCTACCTTTGCTATCGGATTTTTTTTCAGTCACTTTAACCCATTCAGTTTTGGAATGGTCCCAAACTGAAATGGAAAGCGTTGAATCAGGCAATGTTTTTCCTTGCCAATTGATTTCAGCCGATCCGCCTTTTTCAAGTTTTCCGGCATCAACTTCGAAAGTCTGGAAAGAATCCCCCTGATCAGAGGCAGTCGTAAAGTATTTGCCATCGTCTGAAGCTAGTTCAGCTTTGTTTTCAGGAGTCGCTTCTTTTTCTTCACCTGCTACATTTGCTTTCGCTTTAATGCCGTCAGTGGAAAAATCCTTAAAATCTCCTTGCATGAATTCAACAGCTTCAACCGGGTCGTTGTTACTCACAACGGCTTCTAATGAAGCGTTTCGGTAAACATCGGCAGCGGCGTTCGCAGGTGCTACTTCTGTAAAAGCTGAATCGGCAGCTAAGGTCGGCACTGGCGCAATGAGGCTAAAAGTCATTGCGGCAGCCGCTGCATAGGTAAAGAATTTTTTCGTCATAATCCATCCTCCTCAATAGTGATCCGTCAATTTAGAAAAAAGCATTAATAAGCTGTAAATAATTGATAAGTCTATTTTGAATATTCAAATAACTTATTGTTTTTGATAATAACATAAAAGCACATATAAAAACCTATTAAAAATTAAAATATTTGGTTAATTTATCGTAAAATGATTCTTTTGAATTAGTTAAAAAGGCATCGGAAACAAAAAAATAACTTTTTTAAGAGGAAATTAATTGAAGTGGTGGAAGAAAAGAAAAACCATCGACATAAAAATGTCGATGGTTGAAGTAAGTCTATTATGGAAGTTTTATCTTAGCCATAATAAGACCAATAGATTTTATCGATTTTTCTTTCGAGCTCTTGGAGATGTACAAATCGTGCTTCTCTTAATAATTCCAATCCTTGATCAAAAAGCAGTAAAACAGGTGCTGTGAAGATCGATAGTTGACCAGCAAGTTCTGGCTGATCCGTTACATCAACCGTTTTCGTTTGGATTTTCGGGAAATCATTCAACACTTCCTCAACCTGAGGAAGCAGTGCATGGCAAACACTTCAGGACGGGCTTAGGATATAAAGGAAATTCAAGCCGGGCTGCTTCATAAAATTTGTAGTTTCTTCTGCTGTAATAAGTTTTTCCATTTGCTGCACCTCCCATATTGTCTTCTAAAGCATTTTCCCTATTTCACTTTAAACTATGCATTTATTCAGTTTAGAGGTTAAGGGGAAGGGGAATCTTGATGACAATAGCTTCATAAAATTTTTTTCTCCTATTGAACAGGCGAGCGTAAAGACTTTTTTTTATTTCATGCTACGCATAAAATTCAGTGTAAATCGGCAGATCATGCTTCTGAAAAAAGAGAGAAGGGGAAGAGATGAAAGAAAAATATAGCAGCCAGGCCGGACATTCAAATCAACTTCCAAGGAAAACAGGCATCACTCAGTTAAGAGCAGCAATCGGCGGAAATGCTTATGGCCATGTGCTGGAAATTGGATCCGGCACAGGAGCGAACTTTCCTTTTTATAAAAATGCGTTAAGCGTAGATGCCATTGAACCGGATGAAAGAAGAGTTAGCCGGTCACGCAAACAAGTCAAAATGGCAAAAGCGCCTATCCATCTCCATGTTGCTAAAGCAGAACAATTGCCCTTTAATGAGAATGTGTTTGATACGGTCGTAGCGACTCTCGTATTTTGTACGATCCCTGATCCTCAAAAGGCGCTTGAGGAAATTCAGCGGGTAGCGAAACCTGGTGCAAGGATCTTTTTCTTGAACATGTGCGGATGCCGCAGCCAATAATGGGAAAAGCACAGGATTTGATGACGCCGCTTTGGAAAAAAGCATTTGGCGGTTGTCATTTAAACCGGGATACACTAGCGTTGATACAAAATTCGAAACTGTCGGTAACAGTAATAGAAACGTATTATAAAGGCTGGGTTTTGAAAATTGACTGTTTAAACGACTTTCTGCCTTCACAGTGAAATACAAAAAAGGCTGCCGGCGTATTCGCCGACAGCCTTTTTTAAGTTACTCGCGATGTTCTTTATATCGGTCTTGTTTGGTTAGGCTAAGTGCCTCGTTAATTTGTTCAGGTGACACAGCCGTTTCATAGGCTTGCAGAGTAGCTTCTATTTGAGAAGGAGAACTGGCGCCTGCAACGATGGATGCGATGGCAGGCTGCTGCAACACAGAGTGCACTGAAAGGGCGTGAAGGCTCGGATGGATATTCGTCAATTCCTCTACTATATTCACGAGTTGGCCTTCCTGATAAGTCAGATAGCTGCCTGATTTTGTTGCACGCTTCAATCCTTCACTGGTCAACATTCCTTTTGCGAGGCTGCCGCGTGTAACGACAGAACGGCCAGCCGACTCGATAGCCTCTAAATATTCCTCAGGTCTTCGGTCCAAAAGACTGTATTGCATCATAATCGAAGCGATATTACTTTTTTCAAGATAACGCTTTATAACATTCGGCCGAATAGACGAAATGCCATATTCCCGAATCAAGCCTTCTTTTTTCAACGATTCGAAAGCTTCAATCGTTTCATCGATATGATCGGTAATCATTCCGCCATGAAGTTGATAAAGGTCGATATAATCCGTTTGGAGGCGTCGCAAACTATGATGCACTTGCTCCGTAATATAGGATTTAGTGGCGTTCCATTTCACATCTTCTGATTCGGGTTCCCACTGATTGCCGACTTTGGTGGCAAGGATGATGTTCTGGCGATGAGGTTTTAACAAGTTGCCGACCAACTCCTCATTTTTGCCTTTATTGTACAAATCAGCTGTGTCAAAATAATTGATGCCGGAAGAAACAGCTGCGTCGATAATGGTTCCAGCTTCTTGCTGGTTCTGCGGCAATGACATGCAGCCAAAACCGATTTCACTCACTTGGATGTTGCTTGACCCTAAAGTTCTTTTCTTCATCATTACACCTCGTTTAATTTGTTGTTTTCCTTATGGTATACTTTGCCATAGAGAAATCACAAATGAAAAGAGGCAGAGCATGAGTAAATTTGAAGAAAAAACGATCCAATCCGAAAGAATTTACGAAGGGAAAATCATTAACTTGAAAGTTGATGATGTTATTTTGCCGAATGGCAACCAATCGAAACGCGAACTGATCGAGCATCCAGGGGCTGTCGCATTGGTTGCCATTACGGAAGATCATAAAATAATTATGGTAGAGCAATTCCGGAAAGCGCTCGAACGGACCATCATCGAAATTCCGGCTGGGAAAATTGAAAAAGGCGAAGACCCGAAATACACGGCGATGCGTGAACTGGAAGAAGAAACCGGCTATTCTGCAGATCATCTTGAACTGATCCAATCATTTTCGACTTCACCCGGGTTCGCAGATGAAGTGATTCATCTCTATTCCGCAACAGGATTAAAGAAATCGACTTCAGGCGCGGTTTTAGATGACGATGAATTTGTGGAACTATTAGAAGTGACGATTGAAGAAGCAGAGCAATTGATGAAAGAGAACCGCATTTACGATGCTAAAACGGCTTTTGCTGTATTGTGGGCAAAACAGAAAATCGCAAATGAGAATTGAACTCCTTCTTATTTATAATCATTCTTAATAAAGAATGGTTGTATCTGTTGTAAATGAGAACTGTCTTTTGATATAATGAAGACAGTTTAGGGGAGGGCGTCGCATGGAAACTAGGATTGACCGTATAAAAAAACAGTTGCACGCTGCGAGTTACAAACTGACGCCACAGCGTGAAGCAACTGTCCGAATCTTGTTAAACCATGAAGAAGACCATTTGAGTGCAGAAGACGTCTACCTGTTAGTGAAAGACATAGCACCGGAAATCGGATTGGCCACAGTGTATCGGACATTGGAATTACTCACAGAGTTGAAAATTGTCGACAAAATCAATTTTGGTGACGGAGTTTCGCGCTACGATTTACGCCAAGAAGGCGCAGCTCACTTCCATCACCATTTAGTTTGTATAGAGTGCGGAGCAGTAGACGAAATACAAGAAGATTTGCTTGAAGATGTGGAGGCCGTTGTAGAAAAACGGTGGAATTTCCAAATTAAAGACCACCGTCTCACGTTTCATGGCATTTGCTGGCGTTGCCATGACCGCAACTCACAAGATTCGTCCCAATGATTGGTGAGAAAAGGAAGGACGGCCGTTTAAAGGTCATCCTTCCTTTTCTATTTTGGATTAGGAGGGGAAAAGATGAAATATGCACAAGATGCGCTAGACGATTATTTGCATTTCCTGCGGGTAGAACGCCAACTGGCTGCGAATACGCTGGTTTCCTACGAACGTGATTTAAAAAGCTATTTGCATTATTTAAAAGAAGTCGAGCAATTGGATTCCTTAAGAAAAGTGGAACGCGTACATATCTTAAACCATTTGCGCCATTTGAAAGAAAATACGAAAACGTCTAGGACCGTTGCCCGCCACATTTCTTCTATCCGGTCATTCCACCAATTTCTTATTAGAGAACGGGTAGTCGACAACGATCCTACCGTCCATTTAGAAATGCCTCAAATGGATAAGAAATTGCCGAACGTCTTATCTATTGAAGAAGTGGATGCGTTGATCCAAGCGCCGGATACAAAAAAAGCGAATGGAATCCGCGACCAGGCGATGCTGGAACTTCTCTATGGAAGCGGCATGCGGTCAGTGAATGCATAAATTTAAATATAGATGACATCAACCTGACGATGGGATTTGTCCGGTGCTTTGGCAAAGGCGGGAAAGAACGAATCATTCCATTGGGAAAATCAGCCTTAAGTGCTTGTAAAGTTTATTTGGATGGACCGCGCCAAGAACTTGTGAAAGCGGAAACAAAAACCGATGCGCTGTTCATCAATCAACGCGGGAAACGCTTGACTCGACAAGGATTTTGGAAACTGCTCAAGCAGCATGCCCAAAAAGCCGGCATCCAGAAAGAGTTGACGCCGCATACGCTTAGGCATTCGTTTGCGACTCATTTAATTGAAAATGGTGCGGATTTGCGGGCAGTTCAGGAAATGCTTGGCCATGCCGATATCTCTACAACACAAATTTATACGCATGTCAGCAAAACAAGATTAAAAGACGTATATACGCAATTTCATCCTCGTGCTTAAAAAACACAGGTCAGACTTCTGACAATACAGGGAAATATGTTACTATAGAATCGTAAACAAGGAGGAAGAAATATGACTAATAAACCGTTTCATCGCATACATTTAATCGTACTGGATTCTGTGGGAATTGGTGAAGCGCCTGATGCTGAAGCATTCGGCGATGTAGGTTCTAATACGGTAGGCCACATTGCAGAAGCGATAGGCGGGCTTACTATGCCACACATGGAAAAATTGGGGCTTGCCAACATTGTCCCAGTAAAAGGAATGGAAGCTTCTGAAAGCCCTTCCGCTTATTTCGGGAAATTACAAGAAGCCTCTGTAGGCAAAGATACAATGACAGGGCACTGGGAAATCATGGGCTTAAATATCGACACCCCTTTCAAAGTGTATCCTGAAGGTTTCCCGGAAACCTTGATCAAGCAATTAGAAGAAAAAACAGGGCGCAAAGTGATCGGCAATAAACCGGCCAGCGGCACTGAAATTTTGGATGAGCTTGGGGAAGAGCATATGGAGACTGGGGCAATCATTGTCTATACTTCTGCAGATCCAGTTTTGCAAATCGCGGCTCATGAAGAAATCATTCCGTTGGAAGAACTGTATAAGATTTGTGAAATTGCCCGGGAATTGACGCTTTCTCCTGAATTTTTGGTTGGACGAGTTATCGCTCGCCCGTTCTTAGGGGAAAAAGGCGCATTCAAGCGAACTTCAAATCGCCACGATTATGCGTTGAAGCCGTTTGACCGTACTGTAATGAACGAAATGAAAGACATCGGTAAAGATGTCATTGCGATCGGCAAGATCAATGATATCTACAATGGTGAAGGCGTGACTAAAGCCATCCGTACGAAAGACAATATGGATGGAATGGATAAGCTCGTCGAGGTGGTAAAAGAAGACTTTAACGGCTTAAGCTTCTTGAACTTAGTGGATTTTGATGCGCTTTACGGCCATAGAAGAAACCCGGAAGGCTATGGAGAAGCTCTTGAAGCTTTCGATAAGCGCCTGCCGGAAGTGCTTGAGCAAATGAAAGATGATGATTTATTGCTTATTACAGCCGACCACGGCAACGATCCGACGTTCCCGGGCACTGACCATACACGTGAATACGTTCCGCTTCTTGCTTATTCTCCGCGCTTTAGCGGTGGAAAAGAGCTCGAACTAGGAAAAACTTTTGCAGATATCGGAGCAACGATTGCAGAGAATTTTGCAGCGCCGATGCCGAAATTCGGTTCAAGCTTCCTATCTAAACTAAACTAAAAAAGGCGGTAATCGTTCATGAGAATGGTTGATTTAATTGAAAAGAAAAGAGACGGTTTTGAACTGTCTACTGAAGAAATCCAACACATCGTTACAGGCTATACAGCAGGAGATATTCCAGATTACCAAATGAGTGCTTTCCTTATGGCAATCTATTTTAAAAACATGACAGACCGCGAACGGGCAGACTTGACGCTCGCTATGGCAGGTTCAGGAGATCAAATCGACTTATCGGCAATTGACGGCATTAAAGTCGATAAGCATTCAACTGGCGGAGTCGGCGACACAACTACTTTAGTGTTGGGTCCTTTAGTAGCGGCTTGCGGCGTTCCGGTTGCGAAAATGAGCGGACGGGGCCTCGGCCATACAGGCGGTACGATTGATAAATTAGAAGCAATTGAAGGATTCCATGTCGAATTGTCAACGGAAGAATTCATCAAGCAAGTAAATGATATTAAATTGGCGGTTATTGGCCAAAGCGGAAACTTGACGCCTGCAGATAAGAAATTGTATGCACTACGCGATGTAACAGCGACAGTCAACAGTATTCCTCTAATCGCGAGTTCCATCATGAGCAAGAAAATTGCTGCGGTGCAGATGCAATCGTCCTTGATGTTAAAACGGGTGAAGGGGCATTCATGAAGACGGCGGAAGACGCTAAAGAACTGGCGCATGCCATGGTTGGAATCGGCAATGCGACTGGGCGGAAGACAATGGCCATCATTTCAGATATGAGCCAGCCGCTTGGGTTTGCAATCGGCAATGCACTTGAAGTCAAAGAAGCGATTGAAACATTGCAAGGAAACGGTCCAGAAGATTTAACAGAATTGTGCTTAGTACTGGGCAGCCAGATGGTAGTAGTCGGCGGAAAAGCGGAAACCTTGGAAGAAGCCCGTGCGATGCTTGAAGAAGTGATTGCAAACGGTGAAGCCTTGAAGGTCATGAAACAATTCATCGAAAACCAAGGTGGAAACCCTGCAATTGTTGACGATGTCAGCTTATTGCCGCAAGCAAAATACGTGAATGAAGTTCCTTCGGAAAAAGAAGGCTATATTTCATTCATGGAAGCGGATGAAATTGGAACAGCTGCAATGGTTCTTGGGGCTGGACGCGCGACGAAAGAATCGGAAATCGATTTGGCTGTCGGCATTGTATTGAATAAAAAAGTGGGCGATTTCGTGAGAAAAAGGCGAATCGATTGCCACTATTTATTCGAACACAGAAGAACTCGCAGAATGCATGAAGATGATATATAATAGTATCGAATATACAAGCGAACCGGTTGAAACGACGCCGCTGATTTCAGCGCTGATCACCGATTGACAAATCTTGCTGAGATTATTCTCAGCAAGGTTTTTTAACATCCGCCATTCGCGCAACAGGAGGGAAATCATGTATCTATACGGAACACAAACGATTAATGAAGAGGGCCATTTAACAATCGGAGGCACAGATTCAATCGATCTAGTGAAAGAATATGGAACACCGTTGTATGTATACGATATTCAATTATTCCGTGACCGGGCAAAAGCATTCCAGAAAACATTCGAAGAAGCCGGAATTGGCTATCAAGTGGCCTATGCGAGTAAAGCCTTTTCGACAATCGCGATCTATCAAGTAGCAGCTGAAGAAAATTTATCGCTTGATGTCGTTTCTGCCGGAGAATTATATACAGCCATCAAAGCCGGCTTCCCAAAACAAAAAATCCATTTCCATGGCAATAACAAAAGTTTTGAGGAGCTGCAGATGGCATTTGAAGAAGGCATCGGCTGCATCGTTGTCGACAACTTCTATGAGATTGAATCGATAAAAAGATTGTCAGAACAACGTCAGCAGCGGATGAATATTTTGCTTCGCGTAACCCCAGGAATTGAAGCGCATACCCATGATTACATTACGACGGGCCAAGAAGACTCGAAATTCGGGTTTGATTTAATGAATGGCCAAGCAGATCAGGCTTTTCAGGAAGTTTATCAACATGGATTTTTAAATTTGCTGGGCCTGCATTGCCATATTGGTTCCCAAATATTTGATACTGCTGCGTTCCGTTTAGCCGCTGAGAAATTAGTCGGGAAAATGGGCCATTGGAAAACGGAATCTGGTTATACATGCCCTGTCTTGAATTTGGGCGGCGGTTTCGGCATCCGTTACACAGAAGATGACGAGCCTCTAGAACCTTCTGTTTATGTGAAAGAAATGATTGAAACTGTAAAAGAAACGACAATTGCGATGGATTTTCCAATTCCTGAAATCTGGATTGAACCCGGCCGCTCATTGATTGGCGATGCCGGAACGACGCTTTATACGATCGGTTCCATGAAAGAAGTTCCAGGAACCCGGAAGTATGCAGCTGTGGACGGAGGCATGTCGGACAATATCCGCCCGGCATTATACGGGGCGAAATACAGTTCGATCTTGGCGAATAAAGCCGATCAAGCGATTAATGAGCAATATACAATTGCCGGAAAATGCTGTGAATCGGGTGATAAGTTAATCGAACAAGCAGATTTGCCGAAAGTGGAGTCTGGAGACATACTGGGTGTTTTCTGTACAGGTGCATATGGCTATTCGATGGCAAGCAATTATAACCGGATTGCCGCCCTGCGGTGGTTTTTGCGGAAAATGGTGAACATCAATTAGTTGTCCGACGGGAAAACTTAGACGATTTGATTAAACAAGACATGTCTTATAAACAACAGGTGAAACCTTAATGAGAAAAACCAATATCCTTTTGATGATCTTGCTTTTAGCGATGGCAATTGGATGGGGCGTCATCTACTGGCTATTCTTTGCAGAAGGCGTCATCAACGGATAGTACTGACCGAACTTGAGTTATTTCCGAGTTTATAGTAGGATAAAAAAAGCCGCTTAAACATGAAAATGAGGGATCGGATATGTTATTCAGATATAAGAAATCATTTGAGAAAATCGCTATGGGGCTGTTATCGTTCATGCCGAAAGAGCGAGAGTTGAAGAAACTGCAGCAAACGATGCATATATATGAAGAAAATCCGGATTGGCAACTATACCTCTGGAAAAAAGGCGAAGATTTTGTCGGGCTCTTAGGTGTTGAAGTGCAAGAAGAATACTTTGTTATCCATCATGTTTCGGTAAATCCGTCACATAGAGGCGATGGAATCGGCCGGGCGATGGTTGAGAAAATCCAGCAAACCATGCAAGGCAAAGAAATGCGCGCAACAGAAGAAACGCAGTCTTTTTTAGAGAAATGCCCTGAAAAAAAGCTGAATTATAAGTTAAGCGGTTCTTTAGAAAACAGCATAGAACAAAAAAGAAAGTGCCAATATGGCACTTTCTTTTTTGTGGTAATTATTATATTTAAAAAATGTTTCCAATAAATTTTACGCAAATAAAAAAGCACTGCTGAAATAGCGCGTGCATTTTCTAGTGAAAAAGATTTACCAGCTGACTATATTAGAATCATTATAGTTCTAAGTTTCTGCGCTTGCGTTGTTCGCGAAGGTTGATGATGGAGGAGCGGTCGCGCAGGCGATGTTTATGCATGAGATAATAAGGGTCTTGAGCAGCATTTGGATGCTGTTGCCGATACGCTGACACTGCATTTTCAAGCTCTTTTGATGTAATGGCCACCTTGAATGGAGCAAAAGGTTTCCGTTCTGTCACGGCATCAATCGCATGCGTCAGGCAATCAATCAATTGCTGTTCGTCGAATCCCTCTGTCCAGACTCCAGCGTTTGTAAGCTTTACTCTAGAGCGGATAAAAGAGCGCAATGCCCCTGGATAATTGCTTCTTCTCCAATGGTACATGCCGACCGCTAATTGGATCCAGCCGGTCAAGGGGTGCGTTTTATCTTTCGGAGCTACTGCTTTCCAATACTCTTCCCCTACTTCATGGCATTCGAAATAATCTTCTTCATAATTAAAATGAATGATAAATTCAATAAAAAGTGTATGGTGGAGTGGGTGCATTTTAATCCCCTTTCTACTATAATATAATGAAGTTGATTGAATCGAAATGCAACTTCATTTATATGGATTAGGCGCTAGCCGTAGGCAATCTATTTATTCAATATTACTGAAATCAACAGTCAGGTGGTCAATCATGTCTTATGAAGTAAAAGTAGAGGCTTTTGAAGGTCCTCTTGATTTATTATTGCATTTAATACACCGTTTGGAAATCGATATTTACGATATTCCAGTTTCTGAGATCACTTCTCAGTACATGGAACACATTCGTGCACTTCAAGTCCTTGAATTGAATGAGGCGAGTGAGTACTTAGTAATGGCCGCTACCTTGCTGGCGATCAAAAGCAAAATGCTGCTGCCGGTACATGAAGGGGATATAGAAGAGATCGACTACGAATTCGACGAGCAAGACCCGCGGATGAGCTGGTTTCCCGATTGATCGAATACCGCAGATTCAAAGAAGCTTCCATAAAGTTAAAAGAGCTGGAAGCGAATCGATCGGCCATTTATACAAAAGCGCCGATGGACTTAAACGAACTTCAAGCAAACCCAACTACAGAGAATGTAGATCTGGAAGTGAATGCCTACGACATGCTTGGTGCATTCCAAAAAATGCTTCGGCGTAAGCAGCTTAAAGCGCCGCTGTCGGCCCGGGTTACACGCCAAGAAGTATCTATTAAAGATCAAATGGGTTCGATTGTCAATCGTCTGAAGATAGCAAATGGCCGGACTAACTTTGCAGATCTATTTTCTTCTGATGATAAAACGGTTTTGGTAGTATCGTTTCTCTCTATTTTGGAATTGATGAAACGGCAAGTCGTAAAAGTGGAACAAGAAAAGAATTTCACCGATTTAATGGTGGAATTAAAAAAGGAGACGTGGGATTATGATGACGACTCTTTCGAGTAAAATAGAAGCATTGTTGTTTGTGACAGGTGATGATGGCTTGACCATGAAACAGCTTCAATTTTTGACAGAGGCTGAAGAAAATGAAATTCAAGAAAGTGTCAAGGAATTGACACATAAATATAGCGAAGGCGATTCAGGAATCATGCTGAAAGAATTGGCTGGGGTTTATCAGCTCGTAACCAAACCGGAAGTGGCAGAAACGATCCAGAAACTGGTCGAAAATCCGACAAGCCAAGCGCTATCCCAAGCATCATTAGAGGTATTGGCGATTGTTGCTTACAAACAGCCATTAACACGGTTGGAAGTGGAAGATTTGCGCGGAGTAAAAAGCGAAAAGCCGCTCCATACATTGGCAGCTAAAGGATTGATTCAAGAAGTGGGCCGCGCTGAAGGCGCAGGCAGAGCGATTCTTTACGGCACAACCAAAGAATTTCTGAATTATTTCGGCTTGAAAGACATAAGCGAATTGCCGGCATTGCCGGAAGAGGCAAATGAAAGCCAAGACGAAGAAACAGATCTGTTTATGACACGGTTTCAAGAGGCTTTCAAAGAAGAAGTAAAAGCATAATGGGTGTGAGGCGGCCGAGAATCGGCCGCCATTTTTTGTTCGTTCAAAAAAAGCGGCAATTATGGTTTTCTTTCGATGGAATGGCTTTCAACTCCTCGCATCGGATTCTTTAGGTGCCAAACAAGCTTGTTTTCCAATTGGCCGCAATGCTGAGCACTTTCTCTTTTCTTCGAAATGTGACATAATTCCGAGTGAGACTACGGGAACAAGAGTGTGCGAAAGCAGGCGCTTCCGCTTTTCAAAATATATCAATGAGGTGAACTTATGGAGAGATTACAGAAAATGCTTGCGCATGCAGGCGTTGCTTCAAGACGGAAGTCGGAGCAATTGATTTTAGATGGCAAAGTACGGGTTAACGGTAAAGTGGTAAAAGAATTGGGCACAAAAGTTTCCCAATCGGATACCATTGAAGTAGAAGGCGTTCAATTGGAAAAAGAGCAAAAAGTCTATTATCTACTGTATAAACCGCGCGGTGTGATTTCAGCAGTAAGCGATGACAAGAACCGCAAAGTAGTAACGGATTTCTTTGATGATATCGATAAACGGATTTATCCGGTAGGGCGTCTGGATTACGACACTTCTGGACTTTTGCTGATGACAAATGACGGCGAATTTGCCAACATTCTTACGCATCCTAAATTTGAAATCGACAAAACATACGTCGCCTGCTTGAAAGGAATCCCGACAAAAGAGGATTTGCAGAAATTAGAGCGTGGCATCAAACTTGAAGACGGCATGACAGCTCCAGCAAAAGTGAAATTATTGTCAGGGGATAAAAAGACGGGCAAAGCGATAGTTCAAATTACCATCCATGAAGGAAGAAACCGCCAAGTGAGAAGAATGTTCGATGCAATTGGTTTCCCTGTCCAAAAATTGAGCCGTGAACAATTTGCGTTTTTGACATTAAAAGGGTTAAATGCTGGTGAATCAAGAGAATTGTCTGCTCATGAAGTAAAGCTGCTGCGTGTAATGGCAGAGACTGGCAAGCGCCACTAACGTTCACAAACCCTTCAAAACTCCATCCATTACAAGTATGAAACTTTGCTATAATTGGATTTGCATTCTAAACCTCGAAGGAGGAATAAAATTGAACGAAAAGAAAAACAAGAAGAAGCAAAATAGGCTCATCATGAGATCGGCTATTTTGCTTGTTTTAATCGCTGCAATCGGCTACACCATATACAATAGTGCGACAGCAGACGACGTAACCGTACTGGAAGTCGGGGATAAAGCGCCTGATTTCGCATTAGCGGACCTGGAAGGCAATGACCATAAATTGTCCGATTACAAAGGGCAAGGGGTATTTTTGAATTTCTGGGGAACTTGGTGCAAACCGTGCGCCAAAGAAATGCCGGCGATGGATAGACAGTTTGATGTCTTTAAAGACCAAGGTGTTCAAGTGTTGGCTGTGAATATAGCACAGTCCGATTTTGAGGTACAGTCTTTTTCAGATCAATATGGCTTATCATTTCCGATTGTGATCGATAAAACCAAAAGTGTCATGACCGCTTATAATATCCGGCCGTTGCCGACAACGGTGCTTATCAATCCAGAAGGTGAAATTGAACGGATCGTCACAGGTGAAATGACGGAAGAGGATATCAAAGGTTTTATGGAAGAAATCAAACCTGAATAAGGAGTTTTTTTCGGATGGAGAAAATACAATGTCAATGCGGTCATCTAAATCCGCCCGGAACAGTATTGTGTGAAGCGTGCGGACGCTCGTTGACTGAAAAAGAACAGAAAAGCAAGCTTGTGGATATGCGATATGAAGGAACTGCCAGAAGATCGCAAACTTACAATAAGTCCATAATTGATAAAATCTGGAATTTCTTTTCCAGTGTTAAAGTAGGAGTCAGTTTAATTGTTCTCTTGCTTGTTGCGGCGGCAATCGGAACCATTTTGCCTCAAAAAGCTTATATTCCAGCAACAACAGCTGCAGAAATCAAAGCTTATTACACTGATGTCTACGGAAGCGTCGGGCGAGTTTATCACTTTCTCGGATTCCACGACATGTACAGTTCTTTCTGGTTCATCCTTTTAGTCGGTTTACTGGCAATTTCATTGATTGTTGCGAGTCTGGACCGTTTTGTTCCGCTTTACCGTTCATTGAAAAATCAGCGTGTGCTGCGGCACATCAGTTTCATGAACAAACAGCGGATTTTCGCTGACGGCCCTGGAGCTGACGACAGTTTGCAAAAAGCTGAAGCGAAGCTGAAAGAACTTAAATACAAGGTCACGACAGACAAAAATGGTTTATTGGCTGAAAAAGGCCGGTTTTCAAGATGGGGCCCTTATGTCAATCATATCGGATTAATCATTTTCCTTTTCGGGGTCATGCTGCGGATGATGCCGGGCTTTTATGTGGATGAAAGTCTTTGGCTGCGTGAAGGAGAGACAAGAGCCATTCCGGAAGCCCCGGGCTATTCCTTGGAAAGCAAAGGCTTTGAATTGGAGACATATACCGGTGAAGACGACGAAGCGGTCTTTAATGAAGCAATTGACCGTGTCGGTTCAGTAGCGAAAAACTATCAAACGGACATTGTTCTTTATCAAAAGCCTGAAGATAGTTTGCCAGGTGCAACGGATTTAGAAAAAGTAAAAGAATCATCTATCCGCGTTAACGAACCGTTAAAATTTGATGGCTATGCAATTTATCAAATGGATTTCCGTTTAGATGAGCTAAAAGCCATGAAATTTCAGTTAACCAATAAAGAGACAGAAGAATCACTAGGGGAATTGACAATCGATTTGATCAACCCTGAGAAAACATATGAGTTTGAAAATGGCGCTACCGTGAATTTATTGGGTTATTATCCGGATTTTTCAGGCTTTGAAAACGGAGAACCTCAAACTGCAACGCCGTTGCCAAACAATCCAGGATTTTTAGTAGAAATGAAAACACCTGAAACACCTGATGGAGAAACCAGTTTTATCACGATCAAAAATACAGTAGAACCTTTTGGGGAAAACCAATATAAACTTGCTTTCCAAGCAGCGGAAACTCGTGATGTCTCCGGATTGACCATCCGTAAAGACCGCACTTTGCCGATTCTCGGTTTAGGTGGATTGATCTTTATGATCGGGGTTGCGCAAGGGATGTACTTTAACCACCGCCGTTTCTGGATTCAGCAAAAAGCGGATGGCGAGATCCTTTTAGCAGGCCATACCAATAAAAACTGGTTCGGCTTGAAGAAAGATCTTGACCAAGTGACGGAATATGCATCGCTTCCTGCATATGTAGACCAGCAGGAGGAAATCGAGAAAGCAGAGAAATTGGAAAGTGAGGAACAGTCATGAGTTTAACTGATTTAAGCGCAAACCTTTTATATGTCGCATTTTTTGCTTATTTAATTGCGGCAATTGTATTTGGGGGAGCAGTAAAAGGAAACAAAGAAGGTTCATTTCAATCCGAAGGCCGATGGGGCAAAATCGCATTCATCATCACCATCGCGGCTTTATCGCCAACTTAGGCTATTTCTTTACCCGATGGGGCGCTACAGGGCATGCGCCACTAAGCAATATGTTCGAATTTACAACAGCATTCGGCATGACGCTTGTAGCCGGGTTCATTGTCATCTACGCATTGTATAAAACACCAGTTGTCGGGATGGTCGTATTGCCTGTTGCATTATTGATCATCGCATTCGCAAGCATGTTCCCGAGTGAAGTCAGCCCGTTGATTCCGGCGCTTCAGTCTAACTGGTTAGCAATCCATGTCAGCACAGTAGTTCTTGCCGAAGGGGTGCTGGCAATCAGCGCCGCTGCCGGATTGATTTACTTGTTGAAAGTGGTTGATCTGAACAAAAAATCCAAACAGCGATTTTGGTTGGAAGCCATTATGTATTCATTGGTCCTTGTTGTCGGCTTTGTTGTAGCAAGTTCGTATTTCACATTAACAGGCTATCAATCCGATTTCACTTATGTGGATAAAGAAGGGGCAGCTGCTGAAATTACGTATCACATGCCTGCCATTTTTGGAATGCATGAATATGAGCAGCTGTCTGAAGACAAGATGACGCCGCTGATGGAAACTCCTGCAGTGGTCAATGCCGGTAAATTAACGACTGTTACTTGGTCCTTGATTGTCGGAACCATCCTTTATTGGTTGATTCGATTGATCGCACGGAAAAGAATTGCCGCGATCTTCAAACCATTTGTTAAAAATGTCAACTTGCAATTAATGGATGAAATCGGATACCGAGCTGTAATTATCGGTTTCCCACTCTTCTCGTTAGGCGCATTGATTTTTGCTATGATTTGGGCGCAAATTGCTTGGTCCCGCTTCTGGGGCTGGGACCCGAAAGAAGTATGGGCACTCGTTACTTGGTTATTCTATGCAGCTTATCTTCACCTCCGTCTTGGAAAAGGTTGGCATGGAGAAAAATCAGCATGGCTTGGTGTGATCGGTTTTGCCATCATCATGTTCAACTTAGTAGCGGTAAACTTGATTATTGCAGGTTTGCATTCTTACGCATAACAATGAAAAGCGGTAACAACCGCTTACGACCCGAGAACCTGGCTGCTTTAGTCTGGACAACGAAAAGCGAAACGCTTGGAATACTCAGCAACCTTACAATAAAAAGCCTTTTCCGCCTTGGAAAAGGCTTTTTATTTATTTTTACATATGTTGACGGTACAATGAAAACTAAGAGACAAAAGTTGGAGGGGTTACAATGTCAGAAGAAATTACGATTTTGGTGGTAGATGACGAAGAAAGAATCCGAAGATTGTTGAAAATGTATTTAGAGCGTGAAGGCTATATTGTAGAAGAAGCTGAAAACGGTGTACAAGCACTGGAAATGGCTTTAGAAAAAGATTACCACTGCATCTTGCTTGATTTGATGATGCCGGAAAAAGACGGCATTGAAGTAAGTACGGAATTGCGCGAGAAAAAAATGACCCCGATTATCATGCTGACGGCAAAAGGGGAAGAGGCTAACCGTGTGGAAGGTTTTGAATCGGGCGCAGATGATTACATAGTCAAACCTTTCAGCCCTCGTGAAGTTGTACTGCGGGTGAAAGCGATTCTGCGCCGATCTTCCGCTTATTCTCCGGTGGCGAATTCGTCTGTCTCGAAAGATCTGGTTGTCTTCCCTCATTTAACGATTGACCATGATGCGCATCGCGTCACGGCGGATAATGTGGAAGTGAATTTGACGCCGAAAGAATATGAATTGCTTTACTTCCTGGCAAAATCACCGGACAAAGTATTTGACCGCGAACATTTGCTGAAAGAAGTTTGGCATTATGATTTCTTCGGTGATTTACGCACAGTGGATACCCATGTAAAACGGTTAAGAGAAAAATTGAACCGGGTCTCTGAATCCGCAGCGAAAATGATTGTAACGGTTTGGGGCGTCGGCTATAAATTCGAGGTAAACAATGAATAGAATATGGAATAGTGTCGTCGGGAAGCTGTGGATCACCATACTGCTTCTCGTTTCATTTGTCCTGTTTATTGTAACCGTTCTATTGCTTGAGTTTTTGGGGAATTACCACAGCGAAGCGGTAGAAGAAACCTTGAACAAAGAAGCGGCCACCATTGCCAGGATTTTTAACGACCATGGTAATTTGAACATCTCGCTTACGATTATAGAAGATATTTTAGGTCCTGAAACAAATGCGGTTATTGCCGAAGTGCCTTTTGAAAGTTCTTATTATATTCACGACGGCAAAAATGGCGATGAAACAAGAGAGAAAATCCTTAACGAACCAGCCTTCCAAAAAGTATTTGAAACGGATGAAACCGTGATGAAAGAAATGCTTTTGCCATCACTGACTGAAGAAAAACGGATGGAATCCTATATCGTATTAGCTAGTCCGCTTCAAACGGGCGATGAGGTCCATGGTACCGTCTTTATTTATCAATCGTTAGAAGTGATGGACCGTACAGCAAGCCGGACGACGAATATTGTTTTTCTTTCCGCTTTTATCGCATTTATTTTAACAACTTTTTTTGCATTCTTTTTATCTTCCAGAATTACATCTCCCCTCCGCAAAATGCGTGAAGGTGCGTTTGAACTTGCGAAAGGGAATTTTGATACAAAAGTCCAAGCCACTTCACGAGATGAAATCGGCCAGTTGGCGACGGCCTTTAACCAGATGGGGCAGCAATTAAAGCATCATCTCGAAGTGATTGGACAAGAGAAAGAACAATTATCAAGTATATTAACCTCAATGGCAGATGCTGTTATCACCTTTAACCAAGACCGTACGATTTTGCTGAGCAATCCGCCTGCTGAAAAATTATTGCAGCATTGGCTTTTTAAAAACGGCCCTGAAAAAGGACAGCCGCTTCCAGCTGAATTGCTTCATATGCTTGAGCATGTACTCGATTTCGAAGAAGAAATTGAAGAGGAATTGGAAATCAAAGGCGCATATTATGGCGTTTCTTTCAGTCCGTTATATAGCGGGGAATCTATTCGCGGAGCGGTAGCCGTCTTGCACAATATGACGGAACAGCATCGCTTGGAAAAACTGAGAGAAGATTTTATCGCCAACGTTTCGCACGAATTGCGTACGCCGATTGCCATGCTGCAAGGCTATAGCGAAGCGATCCTCGACGATGTCGGAGCTTCCGAGGAAGATCGCCGTGAAATGACGAAAATCATTTACGAAGAATCTCAGCGGATGGGCCGTCTGGTTACCGATCTCTTGAATTTGGCCCGGATGGAATCCGGCCATATGCGATTGTATAAAGAGTTGGTTCAATTGAACGGAATTGTGGAACGAATGACGATGAAGTTTTCGCAAGTAGCAAAAGAAAACGGCATCCATTTATCTTTTGAAACGGACATGGACGATTGGGCGGCAGCTGAACTTGATGAAGACCGCATTGAACAAGTCATGACGAATCTGATCGATAATGCGATGCGCCACACTCCTGAAGGCGGAGATGTCGTCGTTAAAGTTGAACAAGAACAGGGCTATGCCAAAATCTCGGTGAATGATACCGGCGTCGGAATCCCGGAAGAAGATCTGCAATATGTCTTTGAACGGTTCTACAAAGCCGATAAGGCCCGTACATTAGGCAAAGGCGGAACCGGCTTAGGTTTAGCGATTGCCAGCAATATCATTGACTCCCATGGAGGCAAGATTTATGCAGAGAGCAAAGTGGGTGAAGGTACTTCTTTCATTTTCTTATTGCCTTTGAAAAAAATGTAACTTTGCTGGACTGAAAAACGACTAATCTAAGAACGGGGGGAGCATATGAATGACTCCGTTTTCCATCGACTTTACGATGAGTACCATCAGGATGTCTTTCAATTTCTAATATACTTAGTGAAAAACCGCCATCTGTCGGAAGATTTGATGCATGAAGTCTATATACGCGTTTTTAAAGCATACGACCGGTTTGAAGGGAAAAGCTCTGAAAAAACGTGGCTTTTTTCGATTGCGAAAAATGTAGCGATTGATCATTTCCGAAAAGCTGCGGTGCGCCAGAAGCATTCGATGGAACATTTCGATTGGGAAACCCAGCAATTGGTTTCCCCGGAGAAAATACCGGAAGAAGTTTCGTTATTGAATGAAGATAAGATTTTACTGTATAAAACTTTGGATTTGTGTACAGGCGATCAGAAAATGGTCATCATTATGCGCTTTTTCCAAGATTTATCGATCGCTGAAACGGCGGAAGTCCTCGGCTGGACCGAAGGCAAAGTAAAGACGACGCAGCACCGTGCAATTAAGTCGCTCCGTGAAAAATTATCCTCTATGGAAGGGGGAGAAGCGCATGCCGAATAAGCAATGGGACGATGACCAGATTGAAAGTATGCTGAAGGAGTTCCCGCAGATTAAAGACGAACGGTCTAAAGAAGAAGTTTATATGCGCTTAAACCAGGTCGCACCTGTGAAGAAAAAACCAAAGCGGTGGCTGCCATTTTTGGTCGCGGCTTTGGCATTTATCACGGTTGGCGTTTTAATCGCTTCCATTATCAGCCAAAATGGCATGAATAGCGCATCTGATTCCAGCGGTTCGGAAAGTTCAAAAGATGAAGCGGTCACATCGGATGCAAACAATGTAAACGAACAGGCTATACCGGAAGCGGAAAGTTCAGAAGGTGCCAGTTCAATCGAAAGTTTTGGTGGAGAAGAAAGCGGAGAAGCTTCCGGAATACAGGCGATATATGAAGATGATTTGAACGGCAACACGCTGTTTACGATCGGATTGAATGAAAATGCATTTGTTATTCCGGTGTCTTTCTTAATTCCAAACGAACAGATTGCTCAGGATTTTTCACAGGCGAGTCCTTCATCCATTGATATGTATAACCGCTATGCGGGCCAATTGGATGAGCAGGCTTTAGGATTTGATGAGTACCATCCTTTGCTTGGCGAGCTTTCTGAAAATGGCAGAGTGGCAGAACACGTGCTGCCGGCCGATCATCAATACGATATGGCCTCGGCAAGCATTGAAGTCTACACAAGAACCCTCCAGGAAACATTTAAAGATATGGATGAAATTCGCGTAATTGATGAGCAAGGGAATCCAGCTGAATTCGATCAGGTAGGAGCTATGGAGCCGATTCTAACAGCACCGGAAAAGCATGCCTACTATTCTTATACAGCTGCTGACGGCAATGTCTATTCTGTACCCGATTATGGAATGGTCTATGAGTCTGCTTCTGATGCGCTAGCTGCACTTGAAAATTCACCGAATGATTTTCTCGAAAGCTCCATTTTGCAGGATGTGGAATATGAAGTTGTAGAAAATGATGAATCGATAACAATCAATTTTTCTGAGCCGCTGGATTTCAGTAGCTTCGATGAGCAGGCCGTTCGGAAAATGATTGAGAATTTTTCGTTGACTGCGAAATCGTTCGAAAAACCGGTTGAATTAGCGGGGATGGCGCAAAACGAATGGCAGGAGTTTAATTTCCAGGAGCCGCTTCCTGTACCGGAAGCGCCCAACGAACTTCAATGGCCGCTAAATTAAAAGAAAAAATAAATAAAAAGGCATAATGTGAAGCATTTCTGTTTACATTATGCCTTTTTTCTACTAATATTAGGACATAACAAAATATCGATTCATCTTCGGGGCAGGGTGCAATTCCCTACCGGCGGTAATTGGACAGCAGTCCTTAAGCCCGCGAGCCGTAAAACGCAGGATTTGGTGAGATTCCAAAGCCGACAGTATAGTCTGGATGGGAGAAGGTGAAGGTGCGGACGTGTATCGTTTACATATAAACGGAACGCTATTTTAAGTGTGCCTTTTCTCCCTTAAGTGAAGTTTGCTTAAGGGGTTTTTTATGTAGCAGCATAGTCCAAGCCTTTCTTCTGGTGAATCACGACAAGGAGAGAGGAATATGAAGAACAAAAAATTACAATCCATGATTGTAATCGGAATGTTGAGCAGTATTTCATTTATTTTGATGCTTTTTAACTTTCCATTACCAGCATTACCCGCATTTTTGAAAGTTGATTTCAGTGATGTGCCGGCTTTGATCGCCGCAATCACAATGGGGCCGGTTGCCGGAATCCTAGTAGCGTTTTTCAAAAACGTACTGGACTGGCTATTTGCAGGAAGCCCGACAGGAGTGCCAGTCGGCCATCTGGCAAACTTTGCGACCAGCATTCTGTTCATTACACCCGTTTATGTGATTTACCGCAGAATTGCTTCTAAAAAAGGAATGATCATCGGGTTAACTGCTGGAACATTGTCCATGGCTATCGGTATGAGCCTCTTGAATTATTTGGTTTTCTTGCCGATGTACACTTACTTCTTAAATATGCCGGCTGAAACAGGCAATGCCCTATTCGGCACAATCGTGCTCGGTATCCTGCCTTTCAATCTGATTAAAGGAATTGCACTTGCTGCTGTTGTCTTATTGATCTTCAATAGCATGTACTCCTGGATTGAGAAACAGCGGCTTTATTACCAATCATAAATTATAGAAAAGCAGTGAAGCCATTGACCGACGCTTGCGAGGTCACTGGCTTCCTGCTTTTTTTACTGCAAAAAAACGCATGCAAGGCAAAAGCCTTACATGCGCGTAGTTATAATCAGTCTTCGTATTTTAATGGATTGCCTTCAAATGGAGCGTCCGCAACTTTAATGGAGTCAGTTGGGCAGCCTTCGAATGCATCTTCCATGTCTTCTTCCAATTCGTCTGGAACTTGCTCAGTCCCCATGTTATCATCTAGAATAACAAACGCAATTCCTTCGTCGTCGTAGTCATAAATGTCAGGTGCAGCAGCTCCGCAAGCGCCGCAAGCGATACATGTATCCTTATCGACAATGGTATACTTAGCCATAATTATTTTCCTCTCCTTTATCTCCGAACAAGTTCAGTTATACTATCGTATTCATTCTAAAGGTGTTTGTGAAGATTTTCAACCAAAAACGCTAGGGGGACCGCTCTTGTTATTTGATGAACTCGTAATTGCCATCATGAAAACCATAAATCTGGAGCGGACATTATCAGCTCCTTACCACATCATTAAAGGGAAAAAGTCAGGCCAAACAATTCAAGATGTCGGTTATTATAAATTGCATCCTTATTTTGGCTTGATGCCAAAGTTGGAGAAAAAGGTCTATGATCAAGCGGTAAAAGGTTTGATCAACAAAAAATACATACGCTTCAATGAAGATGTCATTGATTTGACTGAGCAAGCATTGACCCATCCGCTGCCCACTACCAGCTTGAACGGCTGGAAGTACAGAGGGAATGAGATGATTTTCTTCAATCGCCTGTCTTTGGTGATTCAGACTCTTTCCCATACGAGCCGATCGATCAATAAATTCGATCCGATCGACAATTCTGAGGACATCCAAGGATGGGTTAAAAGGTATTTAAAGGCCATCCATTTCCGTGACTTGGAATCCGTCGCTAAGTTAAAGGCGGAAATTCTCGATAGCCTTCAAACCCTTGAAGTAAGTGATGGCCATAAAAACGCGCTGATGCAGCGTTTAAGCGGTTTCGGATGGAGCGGACTTACATGGGAGCAAATCGCAGATATCCAAGGGATACATGTCTTAGATGCCCGATTAGCCGTGATTGAAAGCTTACATGCTTGGCTGGAAACGATAGATGAAAAGCGGCATCCCTTATTAAATGGAATGAAAGAAAATATTGTCGAATTATCCTCTTTGACAGAATCCACGAGAAGAACGGAAAAGCTATTCAAAGAAGGATACTCACTGGATGAAATCTCTTCAAAGCGGCAGTTGAAAATCAGTACCATTGAGGATCATTTTGTTGAACTTGCCATGAACGATCCGCTATTTGATTACTCGGCGTTTTTAAGCCCGGAATTGTATAGGGAAATTACGGATATCAGCAAAGCTGAACAGACAAAAAGATTACGGAATATAAAAGACAAAGTTCCAGCTGCCAGTTATTTTCAAATTCGCCTAGCTTTAGCTATAAAGGAGGAAGTGAAATGAAACTGGAAGAATTGCTCCATCAGACATACGGTTTCACATCTTTTCGGCCTGGCCAAAAAGAAATCATCGAACAAGTGGTGGCAGGAAATGATGTGATCGCTTTACTGCCTACTGGAATGGGCAAATCAATGTGCTACCAATTGCCGGCCTATCTGTTGCCTGGAAGTGTTCTGATTGTGTCGCCGCTCTTGTCGCTAATGCAAGACCAAGTCGCCCAATTGAAAAAAATGGGTGAAAAATCAGTGGTCGCCCTCAATTCATTTTTAAAGCGGGAAGACAAAGAAAAAATTTGGCAATCGCTGAACCAATACCGCTTTATTTTTATTTCGCCTGAGATGCTTGTTCAGCCTTTCGTCAAAAGACAATTGGAGCAGCTTAACATTTCCTTGCTAGTGGCGGATGAGGCGCATTGCATCTCTCAATGGGGCTTTGATTTCCGTCCCGATTATCTGCGGATTTCTGAAATTTTGCCTGTGCTGGGCAATCCGCAGGTGCTGGCATTAACCGCCACAGCGACTGCCAAGGTCACTCATGAAATAAAAACCTATTTAAAAATTGACGAACCGTTTGTCTATACCCACCCGATGGATCGGATAAATATCGCGTATGACATCAAGCGTTTTGAAAATACGGGAGAAAAGCTTCAATGGCTTCAGGATTTTGTGCAGAAATTTGAAGGGCCCGGAATCATTTATGCAGGAACACGCAAAAAATCGCAGGAACTCGCAGCGCTCTTAAATGGATCCGGGATTTCAGCAGCCTACTATCACGGAGGCATGGAACACCAGGACCGGATATTCGTCCAGCAGCAATTTCAAAACAAAGAATTGGAATGGGTTTGTTCGACAAATGCATTCGGAATGGGTGTCCACATTCCGGATATTCGACACGTAATCCATTATCAATTGCCGACATCGATCGAAGGCTATGTACAGGAAGTCGGGAGGGCAGGACGCGACGGCAAACAGGCACTTGCAACTTTATTGCTGGCGCCTGGCGACGAAGGGCTAATGGAAAGCATCGTGCTAGAAGATCTTCCGACAAGAAACGAAATATACGAGGTCCATCAGTCGAACGATCCCAAAAGCCTAGTAAGCGATGGGATTGTACGTGAAACGGCTTACCGCGTCATTGACTATTGGTTAAAACAATTATCGCTTGAAGAGACATACAAGCAAATAGAGATGCTTCAACAAGAAAAAGTGAAACAAGCTGGAAAAATAAAAATGCTTGTAACCATTACATCTTGTATTCGTCAATATCTGATAGAGAGCTTTGATCAGGAAATGACTCAAAAACCGGAAAGCTGCTGCGTGAATGACCACATCGATTACGAAGCTTTTGAGCTGCGCAATGAAACGGTTAAAAAGAGGGATCCGTTAAGTTGGCAAAATCGGCTAAATGCACTATTGCCTTTATGACAAACTATGGAAGCCTCATTTACAAACTGGATATTTTTCGGCATAATAAAGATATTAGTTAAGATAGGGGTAGTCTACTATGGGAAAACAGAATTATCGTGAATCAGTTGAAAAAGACCGACAGGAAATTGCCGTAGAACGAGGCTCCGCTCCTTCAAGAAGAGCGCAGCGGAATGCAGTCAAAGAAAAACCGAAGAAAACCAAGAATATGTTATTGCCGGCTTTATTTTTCATCTTCATTTTAATCCCTGTTACCATCCTGTTTTATGTGGCCTTCTTATTTGAACCCGATGATACATTGCCGACGGATGAAACTGCGAACGAAGTAAGTGTTGAATCAGGATCGGCTTCGCCGGATACTGCTGCGATTCCTGGTGAAGATGAAGAACAGGATGAAACTTCGGCTGCTGACGAGCAGGCAGAAAAAGAAGCAGCGGCGAAAGCAAAGGCTGAAAAAGAAGCGGCAGCGAAAGCGCAAGCGGAGAAAGAAGCAGCGGCGAAAGCGCAGGCTGAAAAAGAAGCGGCGGCGAAAGCCCAAGCGGAAAAAGAGGCAGCGGCGAAAGCGCAAGCAGAAAAAGAAGCGGCAGCAAGAGTGCAGGCTGAAAAAGAGGCTGCAGCAAGAGCGCAAGCTGAAGCAGCTGCAAAAGCCCAGGCAGAAAAAGAAGCAGCTCAAAAGCCAACGCCGCCAGCATCTTCTAAATCCCATACCGTTCAAGCAGGCGAAACTTTATACCGCATAGCTGTAAATACTTACGGAGCAGCCGGAGCCAGCGCGGGAGTAGAGAAAATTAAGCAGGCAAATGGATTGCCTTCGAACGAGATCAGTGTTGGCCAAACTTTAGTCTTGCCATAAAAAAAGGAATTCTAGCGGTACACGTCGAAATACAGTCAAAGAGAGAAAAGAATCTAAAGTAGAGGTGAACTGCATGTTTGTGAAAAGCGTAATGGTCAAAAGAGAGAAATGTATTACAGTGACAATGGATGATTCCATTGAAAAAGGAATGGATTTGCTCGAAAAGCATACAATAGATGCACTTCCGGTCATAGATGGAGTAGAATATAAGGGAATCTTTACGTGGTACCATGCTTACCGTGCATTTTTCCACTCAGGGAAGACGAAGGAAGAATTTATTAAAACAGCTAAAGTCAGCGACGTTGTCGTTAATCAGGACGTTTATTTAGGAATAGATGATGTCTACGAAAAAGCGATCCTTGAATTGAATGATTTTCCGATTATTGCGGTAGTCGAAAAATCAGAATTTCTAGGAATCGTTACACGTTTTGATATTATGAACCAATTGCAAAGTGCATTCGGCATGAACAAAGAAGGCGTCCGCATCACTTTCACGTCTGTTGAGTCAGAAGGCCGAATTGGCCGTCTCGGCGAAATCATTGAAAAACACAAAGAGTCGGTTATTTCATTAGTGACATTTGATGAAACGGACAAATTGGTCCGCCGGATCGTTTTAAAAGTACGCAAAAAAGACAATGTCGATAAATTTAGAAAAGAGTTGGAGAAATCCGGATTCCGGGTACTCGATGTTTCAGAAGATTGATCTTATAAAATAATAGTTAAAGAGGCGGAAGCAGAGCTTTGCTTGTGCCTCTTTATTGATTAGAAAGGATTCTTTAAGTGAAACTGATTTTGAAATTCGGGTTGGCGGCTATGGGGCTGCTTCTTTTTATGTTCAGGAACGCCCATGTCCATACCTTAAAGCGACAAACTCTTTACCTGAAAGCAAAACAGCCGTTCAAACCGTTTGAAATGGTTTTTATTTCAGATATTCATCATCGGGTCCTTTCTGAAAAGATGATTGATTTTCCTGTCGATCTTATTGTCATCGGTGGCGATATCGCTGAAAAAGGAGTACCTTTAAAAAAAGTGGAACATAATCTAAAGGTTTTAAGCTCTCTTGCACCGGTATATTTCATATGGGGCAATAATGACCGGGAAGTCGATGAAACAGAGTTGAGAAGCTTATTCGAGCGTTATCATGTGCGGTTGCTGGAAAATGAAGCGGTCCCGCTTTTTGGAAATAGCCGACTTAAATTAGTGGGCTTGGACTATTTCGCTTTTAGGGAAAACCCATTGGATTCAAGCTTTGAGAATGTGGATCCTGATGACACGGTCATTTTTGTTTCGCACACGCCTTTCATTTTTCCGCGGGTGAAGGCGGATTATCCAGTAGACTTCATGCTAGCCGGCCATACACATGGCGGTCAGATCCGGCTCGGGAAGTGGGGACTCTATAAAAAAGGCAGCCTTACAGAAGAAGACGGGGTTTACCGGCTTGTCAGCAATGGCTATGGTACGACCCATCTGCCGCTGCGTTTAGGGGCGGAAGCTGAATATCATTTATTGACCATTAAACCAAAAGAAAGCACCAAATTGATTTAAATTCGGGAGATGTTAGATGTGGAAACGAAAGATGTTGTAATTATTGGTGGAGGTCCTTGCGGGCTCGCTGCAGCTATTGCGATACAAAAAATCGGATTGCAGCCGGTGGTCATTGAAAAGGGCAATATTGTCAATGCCATTTATCATTATCCGACCCATCAGACTTTTTTTAGTTCCAGCGAAAAACTTTCAATCGGCGATATTCCGTTTATCACGGAGGACCGAAAAGCGAAGCGCAACCAGGCACTGGTCTATTACCGGGAAGTTGTAAAACGAAGTGGCATTGATGTCCGCCCCTTTGAGAAAGTGCTGGGCGTTACTAAAGATGGGCTCTTTAAAGTGGAAACCACGAAAGGTGTTTACGAAGCGAAATATGTCATTGCCGCTACAGGCTATTATGACCAGCCGAACCAACTGGACGTAGAAGGGGCAGCGTTGCCGAAAGTCATGCATTATTTCAAAGAAGGCCATCCGTATTTTGACCAAAACGTGCTGGTGATCGGGGGCAAAAACTCTGCCGTTGACGCGGCGCTTGAACTGCACAAAGCGGGCAGCCACGTTACGGTGTCTTATCACGGGACCAGTTACTCGAAAAGCATCAAGCCTTGGATCTTGCCTGAATTCGATAGTTTAGTACGCAAAGGCGAAATTACGATGCTATTTGATTCGATTGTGGACCGAATCTCAGAAACGGAAGTCGAGCTTACAGTAAACGACCAAAAAGAAGTGATTCCAAACGACTTCGTTTTTGCGATGATCGGCTATCATCCGGATCATGAATTTTTGACGAAACTCGGCATTACAATTGACGGGGCAACGGGCCGCCCGGAAATCAACGAAGAAACATTTGAAACCGGTGTGGCAGATCTCTATATCGCAGGTGTCATTGCAGCTGGCAATAATGCCAATGAAATCTTTATTGAAAACGGGCGATTCCACGGCGATCAGATTGCCGAGTCCATTGCGAGAAAAGAAAACCTCATTTAAAACTTTCTTTGCTACTTAAATTTGGGATGAGCTTTAAGGTTCTGGAATTTTCCAGAACCTTTTTCTATTTATTTCACGAAGAAAGCCTTTTTTGGCATCTGGAATAGTGTAAAATATAGGGGGGAAAGGGTGTATATACGATGAATAAAAAAGTTTCTTTGATCACTACAGGGGGAACAATCGCAAGTAAGGAAATTTCGAAAGGCTTGTTGAAGTCCGGCGCAATATCCGGTAGAGAACTAGCGGCATTATGCCAGTTGCCGGAAGAAATTGAAGTGAATGTAATCGATATTTTTCAATTGCCGAGCATGCATATCGGCTTTGAGGAAATGGAAATAATTAAACAAGCGATCGATAAAGAACTGCAAGATGAAAATGTGGATGGGGTAGTTGTCACGCACGGTACAGATACATTAGAAGAGACCTCTTACTTCTTGGATTTGACAGTGGACGATGAACGTTCGGTCGTTGTAACGGGTTCGCAGCGTTCACCGGATGACGTCGGAACAGATGTCTATTCGAATCTGCGGAATTCCATTTACGTGTCAGTCGATGAAACTTTGCGCGGCGTCGGAACAGTGGTCGTCTTTAATGAACGGATCTATTCAGCAAAATATGTTAAAAAAGTCCATTCGAGCAACCTTCAAGGATTCGACTCTTTCGGACACGGCTATTTAGGGATAATTGACAATGATGTTGTGAGTGTTTATCAAAAGCCGATTTCACGCGAAGTCCATTCCTTAAACGGAGTTCTTCCGAAGGTGGATATTGTAAAATGCTATTCCGGACAAGACGGCCGTCTGGTTGATTTATTGGTAGAAAGCGGTTCTGAGGGGATTATTCTGGAAGCGGCAGGCAGAGGACAAGTATCGCCGCATATGGTTGATGCGATAGAACGTGCTGTGAAAAAAGGCGTAACAGTAGTATTAACAACGAGTGCCGAAGAAGGAAATGCTTATCCGAGTTATGGCTATCCGGGCAGTGCACATGACTTGCTGCTGAAAGGCGTTCTTTTGGGAAGTGATTACGACAGTAAAAAAGCAAGAATTAAATTAGCGGTAATGCTGTCTGAGAAGAAAGAAATAGATATCAATAGCTTTACTTATTGAATTTCAATTAGGGCAGATTCGGCTAAAATTTTCCAGTGAATCGTGTTATACTAAAGAGACTCTAAGCAAAGGAGCAGGCGTATGATTATTTTACTGACAGTTGCAATTGCTCCCAGTTTAGCTTTGTTTAGTTATTTTTACCTTCGCGATCAATTTTCGAGTGAGCCTTCAAGGCTCTTGCTGAATTGCTTTATTTACGGGGCGGTCTTAACTTTTCCAATCATGTTTATCCAATACGTTTTCCAGACTGAAGGCGTTTTTAACCATTTGTTTGCTCAAAATGTTCTTTTTGCAAGTACTGTAGAAGAGTTTTTTAAATGGCTGGTATTGATTATCGCAGTTTATCGGCATATTGATTTTGAAGACCCCTATGACGGAATTCTTTACGGGGCAAGTGTGTCTCTTGGGTTCGCGACGGTTGAAAATGTGCTCTACCTATTGGAATTCGGACTACAGACAGCTTTTATCCGGGCTTTCCTTCCGGTTTCAAGCCATGCACTATTTGGAGTAGTAATGGGTTATTATTTAGGAAGAGCAAAATTTACAAATTCTAATGATGGCCGCAAATGGCTTTTCTGGAGTTTATTGGCTTCCTTGGTGCTCCACATTCTTTATAATTCGATCTTGTATTCGAATACAAGTTGGTCGTATGGAGTCATTCCGTTCATGCTGTTCCTTTGGTGGTTCGGCCTTCGGAAAGTCAAGCAAGCGCATCAACTGTCTTTGACGCATTATCACGACCATACTTCGCTGCATCCTTAAATTCGGATGCGGCGATTTTTTTATTTTCTTTGGAAGGTTATGTGGCTGAGATAAACGCTAGCGCTTTTCTTGTCTAGCTCCAGCGCCCAGATTCTCTAGGTCATAAGCCAATCCCTCTGTGCGGCTGAAGAGACGCCCCTTCGAGCGATTGACTTATGCTCGTCGAATCTACACGGGCACTTGCGCTTTTCTTGTCTAGCTCCAGCGCCCAGATTCTCTAGGTCATAAGCCAATCCCTCTGTGCGGCTGAAGAGACGCCGCTTCGAGCGATTGTCTTATGCTCGTCGAATCTACACGGGCACTTGCGCTTTTCATCTGTCTAGACTCAGGCGGCCTAGCCCCTCGAGACGCTTCGGACTTTCAGTTAATGGCAAAAAGCGCCATTTCCTGAAAGTCCTCCAGCGCTTGTCGGTGCTGGATAGGCGCCTTCGCTTTTCTATGTTAAAATAAATCGAATACATATGATGAGGTGACTGTTTTGGCTAAACCGATACAAATTGCGATCGACGGACCTGCGGCGGCAGGAAAAAGTACGATTGCTAAAATTGTGGCAGAGAAATTAGGTTATATATATATTGATACGGGAGCGATGTACCGTGCGATTACGCTGAAAGCGATCAATCAAGGGATTGATCTTTCGAGCAATGAAGAGGCGGGGGCTTTGCTTTTAGAAACGGCAATTGATCTTCAGCCTTCAACGAACGGACAGCTAGTATTTTTAGATCGAAAAAATGTGACGGAAGAAATCCGGACACAAGTTGTGACACAAGCCGTATCGCAGATGTCTGCACACGGGCTTGTACGTGAGCGCATGGTTGAGTTGCAACAGCAATTGGCTGAAGGGCGCGGTGTCGTAATGGACGGCCGTGATATCGGCACACACGTGCTGCCAAATGCTCCGCTGAAAATCTTCATGTCAGCAAGTGTAGAAGAACGTGCAGCGAGAAGATTCAAGGAAAACAAAACGCGCGGAATCGAAACGCCGCTTCATGAGCTTCAGGCTGAAATTGCCAAACGCGATAAAATGGACAGCGAACGTGAAGTGGCGCCTTTGAAAAAAGCGGAAGATGCTATTTTCTTGGATACTACCACGTTAACGATACAAGAAGCGGCTTCAGAAATATTGAAACTGGCAGAAGAAAGGTTGAGTTAAAGTGAACTTATATGCATTTGGTAAAGCATTGGTTAAAACAGCATTAACTCCTCTGTACCGATTTGAAGTGATCGGTGCTGAAAAATTCCCTAAAGAAGGTGGAATCCTGCTTTGCTCGAATCATATTCATGCACTGGATCCGCCGGTCGTTGGCATGACAGCTCCACGAACTGTCCATTTCATGGCTAAGGAAGAATTATTTAAGCTGCCGGTGCTCGGCGGCATTTTGCCGAAAGTAAATGCTTTTCCTGTGAAGCGCGGAATGAGCGACCGGGAAGCGATGCGGACAGCATTAAAAGTGCTGAAAAGCGGAGAAGTGGTCGGCCTTTTTCCGGAAGGCACCCGGTCAACTGACGGAGTTTTGAAAAAAGGCTTGAGCGGCGGTTTCTTTGCCTTGAGAGGCGAGGCGGACGTGATGCCGTGTGCGATTATCGGCCCCTATAAAACGTTTAGAAAAGTGAAAGTGGTCTACGGTGATCCGATTCAAATGGCTCCATTTCGGGAGAGAAAAGCTTCTGCTGATGAAGTGACCGAAGTGATTATGGCAAGCATCCAAGATATTCTGAATGAATACAGTAAAAATAAGTGATTATTTTTGTTTTTATTAGAGAATTCGAATAAAATAGGAAGTGGATAGTTTGTGAAGGAGGGCTACTTATGTCTGAGGAAATGAATATGATGGAAAACAGTGATTTCCAAGTCGGAAGTCATGTAAAAGGTATAGTTGCTAAAATCGAAGAAAAAGCAGTAACCGTGACAATCGAAGGAGCACCTTTTGATGGGGTTATACCGATTAGCGAATTGTCGAGCCTCCACATTGAAAAAGCATCAGATTCAGTACAAGTAGGTGATGAACTGGAATTGGTCATCACAAAAGTCGAAGATGAGAACTTCGTATTGTCCAAGCGCAAAGTCGATGCCGAACAGGCGTGGGACGACTTGGAGAAAAAGTTCGAATCCGGCGAAATCATCGAATCGGAAGTGAAGGATGTCGTAAAAGGCGGATTGGTCGTGGATCTTGGCGTCCGCGGATTTGTGCCAGCTTCACTGGTTGAAGATTATTTCGTTGAGTCCTTCGAGGACTATAAAGGAAAAGTCATGACTTTTAAAATTGTTGAAATGGAGAAGGAAAATAACCGTTTGATCCTTTCCCACCGCGCGGTAGTAGAGTCTGAAAAGGAATCCCAAAAAGTTGAAGTGATGGAAACCATCCATGCTGGGGATGTACTGACTGGCAAAGTCCAGCGCATCGCTTCATTCGGCGCTTTTGTGGACATCGGAGGAGTAGATGGCCTTGTCCATATCTCTCAATTGTCGCACGAGCATGTCGAAAAAGTTTCTGATGTTGTAACAGAAGGCCAAGAAGTGCAAGTAAAAGTGCTTTCTGTTGACCGTGACTCAGAACGGATTTCATTATCAATTAAAGACACGCTTCCTGGACCGTGGGATTCGATTGAAGACAAAGCTCCGAAAGGTTCTGTCCATGACGGCAAAGTGAAGCGTCTGGTGAGTTATGGAGCATTCGTAGAAGTATTGCCAGGGGTAGAAGGCCTTGTCCATATTTCTCAAATTGCCCATAAGCACATCGGAACGCCGCATGAAGTGCTGTCTGAAGGCCAGGAAGTCCAAGTGAAAGTCCTTGATGTCAACAAAGAGGATAAACGCCTATCCCTTAGCATCAAGGAACTCCAGGAAAAAGAGCGGGAACAGGATTTTTCTAATTATGAAATGCCTGAAGAGTCAAGCGGATTTTCCATTAGCGATGTCATCGGCGATAAATTAAAAGGATTTAAATCTGAATAATATGTCGAGAGCAGAAAGAAAGATGGATCATATTCAATTTGCGCTGTCCACTGGCCAAAGCGATGAGACAATGTTCGAAGATATTCGCTTCGTCCATTCTGCGTTGCCTGGAATTGGCCTTTCGGATGTCAGCATTCATATGGAAACAGGTGATTTGGAATTCGAATCACCTGTTTTTATTAATGCCATGACGGGCGGAGGCGGCAGTGAAACGGCAAAATTAAACGGCATGCTTGCAAGAGCTGCAAAAGAAACAGGCCTTGCCATGGCGGTAGGCTCTCAAATGGCCGCCTTGAAAGATTCCAGCGAAAGAGCAAGCTACGAAATCGTCCGTAAGGAAAACCCGTCTGGTTTTATTATGGGCAATCTGGGAAGTGAAGCGAGCATTCAACAGGCGCAGGAAGCGATTGAAATGCTCGAGGCAAATGCACTTCAAATCCATTTGAATGTAATTCAGGAATTGACCATGCCAGAAGGTGATCGGGATTTTAAAGGTGCATTGGAACGTATCGGCCTAATCGCTGAATCCGTGGAAGTGCCGATCATCGTCAAAGAAACCGGATTTGGCATTTCTAAAGAAACAGCCGAATTATTGGCGGCAACACAAATTGCTGCTATTGATGTCAGCGGTTACGGCGGGACGAATTTCGCTTCGATAGAAAACGAGCGCAGGCAGCGGAAACTATCGTATTTTCAAGATTGGGGCGTTCCGACCGCAGCGGCGATTGTAGAAACGAAATCAGTCTTCGGGAAAACGGTGCTAGCTTCCGGCGGCATCCGGAATGCGCAAGAGATGATCAAGTCTTTTGCCCTAGGCGCTTCAGCAGCCGGCCTTGCGGGATCTTTTTTAAAGACAGCCTTCTATAAAGGGGAAGCAAGTTTAATAGAAGAAATTCAATTACTGCTGGAAGATCTTAAAATGATGATGACTGCATTGGGTGCAGAAAAAATGAGTGATCTTGAAAAATGTCCATTAATTATTTCGGGAGAACTTTATCATTACCTTGAAATTCGAGGATTGGATCCTAAATCTTTTGCAAGGCGCAAGAAAAACTGAATATTACACCTTTTAAGGTGATGGACATTTACAAGATGCCATCACCTTTTTCGTGTATAATAGGCATATCAGAAGTGGAAGGATGAACTAATTATGTCAAAACCGGTAGTAGCAATCGTTGGCCGGCCGAACGTCGGGAAATCGACAATCTTTAATCGGATTGTTGGAGAACGCGTTTCTATAGTGGAAGATATTCCAGGAGTAACACGTGACCGCATCTATAGTTCGGCAGATTGGCTGACACATGAATTCAATATCATCGATACAGGCGGAATCGACCTGCGGGACGAACCGTTCTTAGAACAGATCCGCCAGCAAGCGGAAATCGCAATGGATGAGGCAGATGTTATCATCTTCCTTGTAAACGGACGCGATGGCGTCACGGCTCAAGACGAGCAAGTAGCGAAAATTTTATACCGCACTAAAAAGCCAGTTATTTTGGCTGTCAATAAAATTGACAATCCGGACATGCGCCACATGATTTATGACTTCTATACGTTAGGGGCAGGCGAACCATTCCCGATTTCCGGTTCACATGGACTAGGGCTTGGAGATTTATTGGATGAAGTGGCTAAAAACTTCCCGAAAGAAGATGAAGAGGAATATCCAGAAAATGTGATTAAATTCTCTTTAATCGGACGTCCAAATGTCGGGAAATCTTCACTTGTCAACTCGTTTTTAGGAGAAGAAAGAGTAATTGTCAGCGAAGTCGCAGGGACTACACGTGATGCTATTGATACCCAGTATACGTATGAAGATCAGCCGTATGTGATCATTGATACAGCGGGCATGCGCAAAAAAGGGAAAGTTTACGAAACGACAGAGAAGTACAGCGTGCTTCGTGCACTTCGCGCAATCGAACGCTCTGATGTAGTTTTGGTCGTTTTAAACGCCGAAGAAGGCATCCAGGAGCAAGACAAGAAAATTGCCGGATATGCCCATGAAGCAGGGAAAGCAATTGTCATTATTGTCAATAAATGGGATGCAATTGAAAAAGACGAGAAAACGATGAATGTCATGACGCGTAAGATCCGTGAACATTTCTTATTCTTGGATTATGCTCCGATTATGTTTGTTTCCGCAATTAGCGGAAAACGCGTCCATAATATTTTGGAAGTTGTCAATAAAGTCAATGACAACCATTCACGCCGCATCCAGTCCAGCATATTGAATGAAGTTATCGAAGATGCAGTGGCAATGAACCCGGCACCATCTGATAAAGGCCGTCGTCTGCGCCTTTATTACGCGACGCAAGTGGCTATCCAGCCGCCGACATTTGTCGTGTTTGTCAACGAACCCGAATTGATGCACTTCAGTTATGAACGTTTCCTGCAAAACCGAATCCGTGAAAGTTTTGATTTCGAAGGAACTCCGCTCCGGCTGATTACGCGTGCTCGGACATAATTGTTTAAAGGTGGTGCGATAAGATGGAAAAAGTATCTGTATATGGTGCAGGAAGCTGGGGAACTGCATTAAGTTTTGTCCTTGCTCAAAATGGCCACGATGTTCTGCTTTGGACCCACCGTGCCGAGCAGGCTGATGAAATTAATAGGCATTCGAATGAGAAGTATCTGAAAGGGATCAAATTGCCTGACAGTCTAAAGGCGACAAGTGACTTGGCAGAAACCGTCCATCATTCGAAAGTTTTGGTCTTAGCAGTTCCTACGAAAGCAATCAGAGAGGTTTGCGCAAAGATAAAAGAAAACTTAACTGAAAAGGTTTTATTTGTCCATGTCTCTAAAGGCATTGAACCGGATTCGTTAAAACGCATCAGTGAAATGATTCGTGAAGAAATTCCGGCACAATGGGTTGAAGACGTAGTCGTTCTTTCAGGGCCAAGCCATGCAGAAGAAGTGGTGCTTGAACATCCGACGACTGTAACTGCCGCTTGTGAGAATACGGCTTCAGCTGAATTTGTGCAAGATCTCTTCATGAACCATTACTTCCGCGTTTATACGAATACGGATGTCATCGGTGTTGAAATTGGCGGTGCTTTGAAGAATATCATTGCCTTGGCTGTCGGGATTACAGATGGCTTAGGGTACGGCGATAATGCCAAAGCGGCTTTAATGACCCGTGGCCTTGCGGAAATTGCCCGTCTAGGAGTGAAGATGGGGGCTACGCCACTTACTTTCTCCGGACTATCCGGCGTCGGCGACCTGATCGTTACGTGCACCAGTCCGCATTCCCGGAACTGGCGCGGGCAATATGCTCGGCAAAGGCAAAACGATCGAAGAGGTTCTGGAAGAAATGGGAATGGTAGTAGAAGGCATTCGGACGACGAAAGCGGCATTTCAGCTAGCGAAAGCCTATGATGTTCCGATGCCGATTACTGCGGCTCTTTATGCCGTCCTGTTTGAAGAAGTATCAACCAATGAAGCTGCCGAAAAGCTAATGGGCAGAATGAAGAAGAATGAAATGGAAGATTTAATCAACCTGCTTTAACCGTAAAAAAGAGAAGAGCTGCAATATTGCGGACTCTTCTTTTTTGTTGCGGGGAAATTTAAGGGAGCTTGGGCATGTGGGAACAGGAAGGTTTTTCCGGACGTGAAATTGTCCCAGGCCCGTCAAATCTGCACAGGCACCTGTGCATTTCTTATGCTATACTATGGACTGAAACTGAACGAAAGGCGGGCAATTATGAGTTCTTTAGACAAGATGTGGGTCTCTTTTGCAGGAATTGCTTTTTTAATGATTTCCATGGGAATGATTTACTTGAGCAGATACAAGCTGAATAACGGCTTCTTAAAATTTATTTTCGCGTTGGTCGCATATATTTTGCTGATCTTAGGATTCTTTATTATGGTATTTATTATATTCAGCGGGCCGACAGGCGGCGCTTGAGGTGATAAAAATGAAAAAAGTTTCAATGCTTATCATGTTTACGGTTATTGCACTGCTTTTGAGTGGCTGCATGTTTCCTGAAAGCGAACGGGCTGAAAATCAGATCCCTTACGAGGAACAAGTTAATTCCGTACAAAATGCAGTCAAGCAGTATCAAGAGGAAAGCGGCGGATTATTGCCGATTAAGACAAGAGATATGGATGTGGACCAATACATCAAATATCCGATTGATTTTTCAAAGATTGTTCCGAAATATTTAGCTGAAATTCCTTCCAATGCTTTTGAGACTGGCGGAATCTTTCAGTATGTGTTGATGGACGTCGAAGAAAATCCGACGGTAAAATTGGTCGACCTTCAAGTGGCTGAAACCATTCGCTCCATCAATGTCCGAAAAAGCGCTAACGGCGGCCAAGCTCCAATCGCTGAAATCATCGCAGACAATGTTTACCGGTTAAACTATACGGCAATGGGATTCAGGGAAGAGCAAGTGGCAATAAGCCCTTATAGCGGCCGTAATCTGCCGCTGGTGATTACGGGCAGAGGCGATGTTTACGTTGATTACTCCATGGATTTGTATACAGAACTGCAGGAATACGAAGGAACGATTGAAGAGGGGCAGGACATCCGGTTTTTGTTATATGATGACAGCCCGATTGTCCCTGCTTATTCACTTCCGTACACTGTCAACGAAGAAATGGAACCGATCTTTAATAACGAGTAAATTATTGATTTAACAAGATTTCTGCTAAAAAAGAGCCGCATTTAGAATATTTTGTCAGTATTTTACTGTTTTATTGCTAAAGCGCTCTATTAGTTGTTGCTATGCGATTTTCGATATGATACTCTTTTTACAGGATTGATGGTTTGCATCCCCTTTGAGAGGAGGTGAATGGCATGAACAAAACAGAATTAGTGAACTCTGTTGCTGAAGCAGCTGAGCTTTCTCGTAAAGATGCTGCGAAAGCAGTTGACGCTGCATTTGAAGCGATTCAAGACGCTCTAACTAAAGGTGACAAAGTCCAATTGATTGGATTCGGTAACTTTGAAGTACGCGAACGCGCAGCCCGCAAAGGACGCAACCCGCAAACTGGTGCTGAGATCGAAATCGCAGCTAGCAAAGTACCTGCATTTAAACCAGGTAAAGCGCTTAAAGACGCAGTGAAATAATCTACAGTGCAGTACATAGAATGGCTTTTGTGTGATTTGTCACGCAAAAGCCATTCTTTTTTTAAGCATACATTTTTGCGAATCCCGAACGTATATGCTACGATTCATGTGAGAAAAGCGGAGAGAGCCGCTCAAGTTCAGCCATTTGGAATAGAACTGGATTAAAATCAAGAACATATGAGCCCCAATAACAGAATTAAAAACAACGAAGCTGCTAACGGGTAGACCGAATCCGTTTATACAGGAGGAAACAGAGTGATTGATTTAGATACGCAAAAAGTGGACTTAGATAAAATTGAAAAAGCGGTAACAATGATATTGGAGGCTGTGGGTGAAGACCCGGGCCGTGAAGGTTTGCTTGATACCCCGAAACGGGTTGCTAAAATGTATGCGGAAATCTTCTCAGGCTTGAAGGAAGACCCGAAGGAATATTTTAAGACGGTTTTCCATGAAGGGCATGAAGAGCTTGTATTAGTGAAAGACATTCCATTTTACTCGACTTGTGAGCATCATTTAGTTCCCTTCTTCGGTAAAGCGCATATCGCTTATATTCCTCGGGACGGAGTAGTGACGGGTCTAAGCAAATTAGCGAGGGCTGTGGAAACTGTAGCGAAACGCCCCCAGCTGCAAGAACGCATTACTTCAACCATTGCAGATTCTTTAATGGAGACGTTGAATCCACATGGCGTCTATGTAATGATTGAAGCAGAACATATGTGCATGACGATGAGAGGCATTAAAAAGCCTGGAGCGAAGACCGTAACGGCTGTGTCAAGAGGCATCTTCGAAACGGATGATGTTAAACGTGCTGAAGTTATGACTTATATTAATATGAATTGAAAATTACAGAAAAAGCAGGTGTGGAAATGGCTCAACCAGAATACATTGTGATCCGTGCGCAGGAAGACGGCGTAAACGTAATTGGATTGACGCGGAAACGATACAAAATTCCATCATACAGAAAAACTTGATAAAGGCGAAGTGATGATCGCCCAATTCACGGAACACACGTCAGCGATGAAAATTCGCGGAAAAGCGGAGATTCAAACTGCTCATGGCGTTATCGAAAGTGAAACGAAAAAATAGGGTCATTTGGGTGAAGGCAAGGCTTTGCCTGTGATATAATAGTCTAGTATGGCTAAATCATGAATGGAGCAAGCAGTATGAATGAACAACAAATACATTCGAAAATTACTTCCCTGGAAATCGAAGTCCTTAAAGCTGTAAAACAGCGGACGCTCGAAAAGTACACGGAAGGTCCATCCGTCGAGCGGGGAGCGTTTGTTTTTCTTGCTGCTGCCATCTTTAGACGGAAAGCAATGGTCTGCAGACATAGAACAGACGGCTAAAACCGTATCTATCGTCTACGCGGCGTTGCATGCCCATGACCAAGTGAAAGAAGATATTCTGGCTTCGAAAAAACAGCAGCTGACGGTTTTGGCTGGTGATTTCTATAGCGGAATTTATTACCAGATGCTTTCTAATATGGAGAACTTAACAATGATTAAGCACTTGGCTTCGGCAATCATTAGTGTGAGCGAAAGAAAGGCTTCTTTTTACGACGAAGTGGTGCGCCCGATTAAACTGGTCGATGAGCAAATCCAAAAAAATGAAATTGAACTGATTGAAACGTTCTACAAATTTTATGGCTATCAAGAATATACGAAGTTGGCAAAAGCAATGCTTAGTTACGTCAGATATGAAGAGGAATTAAAATGTTTGAAAGAAGGCGGGCAAAGCCGCATTCTTCAAGTGTTAAACAAATCTCTCCAGTATTCTGTGGACACAGAGACATGGCTTTTGGAGAAATTGGACGTTCTGCATGATCAAGTGATTGAAACTATGCGAGACGCTAAATTTGATTATGAATTGAAGAATTTCATGCTCCATAAAATAACCCCGCACCAGCATAGAGCTGAGCAGCTAACCCGAGAAGGATGACTGATATGCAAAAAACAAAAGAACAGAAAGTCCACGAAGTTTTTGAGAAAATTTCCGATAATTATGACCACATGAATTCTGTCATCAGTTTTCAACAACATAGCAAATGGCGCAAAGATACGATGCAAAAGCTTCAAGTGCCAAGAGGCGCATCTGTAATTGATGTCTGCTGCGGTACTGGAGATTGGACGATTGCACATGCAGAAGCGACCGGCGAACAAGGCCATGTAGTGGGACTGGATTTCAGCCAGAACATGTTGAATGTAGGAATCGAAAAAACTAAGCACCTCCCTCAAGTGAAAATGATTCAGGGCAATGCGATGTCTTTGCCTTTCCCTGATAATTCATTTGATTTTGCCACGATCGGTTTTGGTTTGCGGAATGTACCGGATTATCGCCAAGTCCTTTCTGAAATGCACCGTGTGCTCAAGCCGGGTGGAGTAATCGCTTGCCTTGAAACTTCCCAGCCGAATAATTTATTGTTCAAACCGGTTTTTAGATTCTACTTCAGATTCATCATGCCGGTATTCGGTAAATTATTTGCAAAGAGCTATAAAGAGTATTCTTGGCTGCAGGAATCGGCTAAAGATTTCCCGGGCATGAAACCATTGGCGAAATTATTTACCCAGGTGGGATTTGTTAAAGTGAAGTATAAGCCTTATACAGGAGGAGCTGCAGCTCTTCATTTAGGCATGAAAAAAGTAAATTAGCGGGAGAAGGTTATTTAGTGGAAAAGGTGAAGTTGAAATTGCTCTATTCCGATATTAAACCGGAATTGGATATGATCGAAAAAGAATTAGAACAGGCAGTGGATTCCGAATCTCCCTTACTAAATGATGCTTCTCTTCATCTATTACAGGCTGGAGGAAAACGAATCCGACCTGTTTTTGTTTTGCTTGCCGGCAAATTTGGAAATTACAATATTGATGTGATGAAGCGCGTCGCTGTACCTTTAGAGCTGATTCATATGGCTTCATTGGTGCACGATGACGTAATTGATGATTCTGAGCTTAGAAGAGGCAAACCGACAGTAAAAGCAGAGTGGAATAATAGTGTCGCGATGTATACGGGAGATTTCATCTTAGCTCGGGCATTGGAATATATTACAGAAATTGAAGATCCAAAACTCCACCAAATCTTGTCGAAGACAATGATTGAAGTATGCCGAGGCGAAATCATCCAAATTGAAGACAAGTTCAAATTAGATCAGAATTTGCGTGATTACTTGCGCCGAATCAAACGGAAGACGGCTTTGCTCATTTCCTCCAGCTGTGAACTCGGTGCCTTGGTTTCTGGAGCGGATTTAAAAACGGTTGCCCATTTGAGAAGGTTTGGTTATTTTATCGGCATGTCGTTTCAGATTATTGATGATATTTTGGACTTCACTTCTTCGGATGAAGAATTGGGGAAACCAGCCGGGAGCGATTTTATGCAAGGCAATATGACCTTGCCGGTTTTATGTGCGCGTAAAGATCTAGAGACCTACGAGCTATTGAAGAAAAATCTTCAAAAGGAAATGTCTGATGAAGAGAGGCTGAATATTGTCAGAACGATTCGCAACAGCCCCGCAATTGAAGAAGCAAAGAAAATCAGCGAGAAGTATTTAGAAAAAGCATTGGAAGAATTATCTTATTTGCCGAAAAGCTCAGCCAGCAAAACGATGCGCAAAATCGCTTTCTTCATTGGCAAGAGAAAGTTTTAGAACACAGTTGACAAATAGGTTCAAACTGATAGTATTTTTTAAGGTGGGCAAAAATGCCTGAGCTTTTAATAGAGGAGTGTTCATAATGGAAAAAACTTTCTTGATGGTTAAACCAGACGGAGTACAACGCAATGTAATCGGTGAAATCGTAGCACGTTTTGAGAAAAAAGGTTATCACTTGGTTGGCGCTAAATTGATGCAGATCCCAACTGAATTGGCTGAACAGCATTACGGTGAACATAAAGAGCGTCCGTTCTTCGGCGAATTAGTTGACTTCATCACTTCAGGCCCTGTATTTGCAATGGTATGGGAAGGCGAAAACGTTATTTTGACTGCACGTCAAATGATGGGCGCTACAAACCCTAAAGATGCAGCTCCAGGAACAATCCGTGGAGATTTCGCTGTAACTGTAGGCAAAAACATGATTCACGGTTCGGACTCTGCTGAGAGCGCTGAGCGTGAAATTGGCTTGTTCTTCAAAGAAGAAGAATTAGTAACTTATGAAAAGACAATGAACAACTGGGTTAACTAATCCAGCTTTTAAAAAAGCGGCGTATGCTGCTTTTTTTTTTGCTCATTTTTGTTTTTGCCTAATAATTTTTGGACAGTTTAGTTTTATCTAAATTTAAGATAGAATTGAGGAAATGCAATATGTTATAGTGGTACATAAATACTTTAGTGCGTTGAAGGGAGAAAGTGCAGATGCGTTATTTAACAGCAGGAGAATCACATGGGCCACAGCTTACAGCTATTATTGAGGGGTTGCCGGCACAAATGCCTTTAACGGCAGAAATGATTAACAAAGAGCTTAAAAGGCGACAAGGCGGCCATGGCCGCGGTAGACGCATGCAGATTGAGAAGGACACAGTGGAAATCGTATCAGGGGTGCGCCACGGGAAAACGCTGGGTTCTCCAGTCGCTTTAGTCGTTAAGAATGATGACTGGAAGCACTGGACGAATATCATGGGAATCGAACCGATTGATGAAAACGATGAAGTGAAGCGCCAAATTTCACGTCCGCGTCCTGGACACGCAGATCTTAATGGAGGCATGAAATACGGCCATCGGGACCTTCGGAACGTTCTAGAACGCTCTTCTGCACGGGAAACCACGGTTCGTGTAGCTGTTGGTGCGGTAGCCAAACAATTGCTATCACAATTAGGAGTAGAGATTGTTTCCCATGTAACGGAAATTGGCGGCATAAAAACAAATCCGGAAAGCTATATCGGGAAATCAGCTGCAGAAATCCGGGAAATCGTTGAAAACGATGCGGTTTACTGTGCAGACCCATCTGTTACGAAACAAATGACTGATTTAATAGATGAAACGAAAAAGAATGGCGATTCGATAGGCGGCACTGTGGAGGTTATCGTTGAAGGAATGCCGCCTGGAATCGGCAGCTACGTCCATTATGACCGGAAGCTGGATGCAAAAATCGCAGCGTCGGTTATGAGCATCAATGCATTTAAAGGCGTGGAATTCGGCCTTGGGTTTGAAATGGCGAGAAAACCAGGCAGCCAAGTGCATGATGAAATCCTTTGGTCAGAAGAACAGGGCTATACGCGCAGAACGAATAACTTAGGCGGTTTTGAAGGCGGTATGACGACGGGTATGCCTATTATCGTCAGAGGCGTCATGAAGCCGATTCCGACTTTGTACAAACCGCTTCAGAGCATTGATATTGAAACGAAAGAACCTTTCCAGGCAAGCATCGAACGTTCAGATAGCTGTGCAGTGCCAGCTGCATCGATTGTGGCTGAACATGTAGTCGCATGGGAAGCTGCTAATGCGCTATTAGAGCAATTTGATGCCGACCAGCTTCCAAGGCTCAAAGAAAACGTGCAGAATTACTTAGATTATACAAAGGGGTTCTGATTATGCCGACCATTCGAGTAGAAGCAGGACGGCCTTATAGCGTACATATTGGATCGGATGTTTTTGGGTTATTGAATTCCGAATACCGTGAACTGCTTGGATCAGCTGACCGTATTATCGTAGTTGCGGATGAAAAAGTTGCTTCACTTCATTTAGACCAATTATTGCCCTATCTGGAATCTTATAAAGTGGATGTCTTTAAAGTGCCTGCGGGAGAACAGGCAAAGTCAATTGACGTTTTCATGGACTGCCATAGCTTTCTGTTAGCAAAGGGCTGTTCTAGAAAAACTTTGATCCTTGCTTTTGGCGGAGGCGCGACAGGTGACCTGTCAGGTTTTGTTGCATCGACTTTTATGCGCGGGATCCCTTATATCCAACTGCCAACGACTATTTTGGCTCATGACAGCGCAGTTGGCGGGAAGACGGCGATCAACCATGCTTTAGGAAAAAATATGATTGGCACTTTTTATCAGCCTGAGACGGTTCTGTATAATGTCCAGTTGTTAAAAACTTTACCGGACCACGAATGGCGGTCGGGTATGGCCGAAGTCATCAAACATGCTTTTATTTCAAATGGGCAATGGTTGGATGAGTTACTGGCTGTAGAGTCTTTCAAAGATTTAACCGAACAGCAATTAATAGAGCATCTTGAAAAAGGGATTGCGGTCAAAGCCGCTATTGTAGAAGAAGATGAGTTTGAAAATGGCATGAGAAAGTTTTTGAATTTTGGGCACACCTTGGCACACGCCTTAGAAGCTCATCTTGGATACGGAAAAATCACACACGGGGAAGCGGTCGTGCTAGGCATGGCCTATGCTCTCCACCTATCAGGCAGCGATAAGTCCACTGTGTTTTTGGAGTGGGGGTTCCGGCATGGCTATCCCTTTGAGAAGATAGTGGGAATTTCGTTTGAAGACGTGCTGCCTTATATGAAAAAAGACAAAAAGTCATCGGATGGAAACTTGAATTTTGTCATGCTTCACCAAATCGCACAGCCACAAATGGAGAAAATCGATGAGCAATTTGCTGCAAAAAGTTATGAAGAACTACGTTTAAAGATTGGAGAGATGACGAAATGATTCGTGGAATTCGAGGAGCCATCACGGTTTCAGCAGATAAGCCTGAGGAAATTTTAATGGAAACAAAAAAACTTGTCACAGAGATGGCCAAGGAAAACCGAATCGATCCGGATGCTGTAGCATCGGTCATTATTTCAACAACTACTGACATCTCCTCCGCTTTTCCCGCAAAAGCTGTACGGACGCTTGAAAATTGGACCTATGTCCCAGTAATGTGCACGCATGAGATGGATGTTCCCGGAAGTTTGCCATTATGCATCCGTGTCATGATGCACGTGAATACAGAAGTCGCTCAAAATGAAATCCAGCATATTTACTTGAATGATGCGATTAAGCTTAGACCTGATCTAGTGAAGAAAAGCCGGGTGGAAGCAAAATGAACACTCATGTCCTAATCATCGGCCTTGGATTGATTGGCGGGTCGTTGGCAAAGGCCCTTCAACGCCATCCAGAAGTGCATATTTCCGGATACGATGCGGATGCTCTGACAGCTCGAAAAGCTTACAAGATGGGAATCATACATAGTTCTCCACCGTCTGTTGAAATTGCAGCCAAAGAAGCGGATGTGATCATTTTTGCGACGCCGGTGGCGACAACCTTGAAATTGATGGAGCAAAGCAAATACTGGGATTTGAAAAATGGCGTTATCTTAACGGATACCGGCAGCACGAAAAAAACGATCATGGAAGCTGCAAAAAATCTTGATCGCATCTTTATCGGTGGGCATCCTATGGCGGGATCCCATAAAAGCGGAGTGGAAGCAGCTAAGGAAATGCTATTCGAAAATGCATTTTATGTGCTGACGCCGAACGAAGGGGCTTCAACGGAAAGCATTGCGTTTTTGAAAGAACTCCTTTCAGTCACGAAAGCGAAAATTGAAGTTCTGGCTGCAAAAGACCATGATCATATGACGGCGATTGTCAGCCACTTCCCTCATTTGATTGCTGCCTCGCTAGTTCACCAATTGGCGAAAGAAGAAGAATATCCTTTTACTCGTCAACTAGCTGCAGGCGGATTCCGCGACATTACGAGAATCGCTTCGTCGAATCCGGAAATGTGGCGGGATATCACAACTCAAAATAATGCGATGATTGTACAGCAAATGGATAATTGGATGGCGGAAATGGCTGAGCTTCGGGAGTTGTTGGTCGAAAATGAAGAAACCGCCATTCAACATTATTTCCAAGAAGCAAAATCAGTCCGCGACGAATTGCCGATTGCAGGGCATGGGGCATTGTACAGTGCATATGATTTGTATATCGACATTCCGGATATTCCCGGTATCCTTTCCGAAATTACGGGTTATTTAGCTGAAGAGCAAATCAGCATTGTTAATTTGCGGATCATCGAAACCCGTGAAGATGTCTTCGGTATCCTCGTCATCAGTTTCCAGACCCCGGAAGATCGGGAAAAGGCTCGGATTTGTTTTAATAGAAGAACTTCTTATGATTCTTATATTTCGTAAAAGGGGGCGGCATTGTGGCATTAACTTTAACTTTTTCAAAACCGTCATTAAAAGGTGAAATTCAAGTACCAGGCGATAAATCGATCTCCCATCGTGCTATCATGTTCGGATCGATTGCAGAAGGCACGACAACAGTCGAAGGATTTTTGCTCGGGGAAGATTGTTTAAGCACCATCAGTTGCTTCCGGAAGATGGGTGTGGAAATTGAACTGGACGGAAAATCCGTCAGTATTAAAAGCGGAGGTGAGGCCTCTTGGAAAGAGCCTGCCGAAGTGCTGGATACCGGGAATTCGGGAACCACGACGCGGTTAATGTTAGGGCTTCTTGCCAGCTCATCTTTCCATTCAGTTGTAGCAGGGGATGAATCGATTGCAAAACGGCCAATGAAGCGGATCATCAACCCGCTGCGCGAGATGGGGGCGGATATAAGAGGCCGCCAAGATGGCCAATTTACACCTTTAGCCATTCAAGGAACCCAGTTAAAAGCGATCGAATATACCTTGCCTGTAGCAAGTGCCCAAGTCAAATCTGCTATTTTGCTTGCAGCACTGAAAGCAGAAGGCAAGACGGTCGTCGTAGAACCGATGCCGACACGTGATCATACAGAAATCATGCTGGAGCATTTCGGAGCAAGCATCAACCGAACAGCAGACGGCCGCATCGAAATCGAAGGCGGGCAAAAGCTGACGGCTGCACATGTTGAAGTACCGGGTGATATTTCTTCAGCCGCATTTATGATCGGAGCCGCATTAATCACGGAAAAGAGTACAGTGAAATTGACGAATGTAGGAATAAATCCGACGCGTACAGGAATTCTCGATGTGATTGAGCAAATGGGTGCCGACTTTGACGTCAAAGAACTTGAAACGGCTGGTGAACCAGCTGCTGATTTAACGATCCGTTCATCCCAATTGAAAGGGATTGAAATCGGCGGCGATTTGATTCCCCGTCTGATCGATGAAATTCCATTGATTGCCTTGATTGCAACACAAGCTGAAGGGCGGACGGTCATCAAAGATGCTGAAGAACTTCGGGTAAAAGAAACGGACCGTATTTCAGCGGTTGTGGCAGAATTATCCAAAATGGGTGCAGATATTACCGCTACGAAAGACGGCATGATCATTAACGGGCCGAGTAAATTGCACGGAGCGCATATGAAGTCATATGGAGATCACCGCCTCGGCATGATGGCCGCTGTAGCCGCATTGATAGCGGATGGGGAAGTGAAAATTGACGACCCGGATTGCATCGCTGTGTCGTTTCCAAATTTTGTCGAAGAGATGAATTCTCTACTCCAATAACTCTCCTTAGGGGGAGTTTTTTATTATGATTCGAACAAACTTTCGTGTAGGATGGAAGTATGAAACTGAAAAGAATAGGTGATTGAATGGCGAGTATAGAAGATATTCAAAAAGCGGTGGAACTGGGAGACCCCGATTCCGTCAATAATTTACTGGAGGCTTATCTGCTCAGCGGAGATCCCGATGAACAATATGGATTGGCCGAATGGCTGGCGGAAATCGGCTACGTAGAAGAAGCGATAAAAGTGCTGGAGCATCTTCAGTACATTTTCCCTGAAGAAGGGCAGCTTAAGATTGATCGCGCCAATCTCCTGATCGAAATCGACAGGGAAGATGAAGCGCTGAATAGTTTGATGGAAGTTTCAAAAGAAGATGAATTGTATCCACAAGCTCTTGTAACGCTTGCCGATCTATTCCAATTGCAGGGGTTGCTTGAAGCGGCAGAAAGCCGGCTAAACGAAGCAATCGACTTGCTGCCGGAGGAGCCTTTGCTTATGCAGGCGAAAGCGGAATTATTGCTGGATTCAGGAAGGTACCTTGAATCAGCTAAGATTTATCAGGATTTAAAAGATCAGGACATTGTGATAGAAGGCATCGATCTGTCTGAAAGGCTGGCTGAAGTATACAGCGCTGGAGCTGCATACGAAGAAGCGCTGCCCAATTATGAAGCAGCTTTGAAACAGCAAGTACAGCCGGATGTCTTGTACCGTGCTGCTTTCGCTGCGTTTCAGACGAAACAATACGAACTGGCCGTGCGCCAGCTGAATGAACTGCTGGAAATTGATCCGGATTATTTCTCTGCCTATCTGCTCCGGGCGCAGAGCTATAATTTGGCCGAAGATTATGAAGCGGCTTACAAGGCGAGTCTGGAAGGGATAGCCCGGGATGAGTTTGGCAAAGAACTTTATTTATTCGCCGGAAAATTAGCCATGAAGCTTGGTCATACAGAAGATGGTGTGAAGTATTTGCGTGAAGCCATTGCGTTGGACCCGGAATACATGGAAGCCATTTATACGCTGATTTCATACTTCCACGCGGAAGAATTGGATGAGGATGTATTGGAGCTGGCGGAAAATGTCATTGCCAACGAAGATGATTGGGCCGGACTCTACCCAATGCTCGCTGAATCTTATGAACGGATGGAACAATTCAATCAAGCAACGGTATATTATGAAAAAGCCTATCCTGCTTTTCAAGATGATCCGAACTTCCTTGAAAAATTCGCGCGCTTTTTAATTGAAGAAGGGAAAAGGGAGCGGGCTCTCGAAATCATTAAAGAGCTGCAGGTTCTGGAACCTGAAAACCCTGAATGGTTTGACTGGCAGCAGTCATTCGAATGAAAGGAGGTTGGCCAATGACCGCATATATCTCTGTTGGGGAGAAAAAGCAATTCGTCAAGTGGTTTTTGCAATCCTATAAGATGAAGAGAAGGGAATGCATATGGATTCTTAATTACATGCTTAGCAATGAAGAGCTTCTGGAAAAAACACATTTCGTGGAAGAAGCACATTATTGTCCCCGAGCTATGGTGATGTCTTCTACAGAATCCGATGAAATTCCTTTCCGTTTCTATAAGGGCAATCTGATGACGGCGGATGCTGAGAAATCTTTTCATGATTTGCGGCTAAATCCAGATGACGATCTGTATGTGCAATTAAACTTTCCTAACCGTCCACCTTCGCCTCTTTATATATCGGTGCTTGAGGAAAATCCGTACATGCCGAAGAACGCGTCGATTACGGACCAAGACCGCCTAATAGCGGAAAAAGTGCTTGAAGAAAGCATGTCCACATTCCAGGAGGAGAAAATTCTCCAGCAAATTGATGAAGCATTGGATTCGAATGACCGGGAACGTTTTTTTGAATTGTCTGCTTTGCTTCATTCTGTCAAGACTTTAAAGAAAATGGAGAGTGAATGAGCTTTATGCATTTTACAGGTAAAGATATGGATCAATACGTACAGCAAAAAGAGTATGTCGATACTGCTGTTGTGCCTTTGGTTCAGTTGGACCTTAGCCCAGGCGGATTAAAGCCTAGCGCTAGCGCCTCCGACTATTTGCAATCATTGACCAATCTATTAGAAAAACAATTTAAAGGACGTGTGCTGCTTTTTCCGCCGCTTTCCTACAGCAAAACTTCAGACCGATGCCGGCTTGCTGCGGAGATTTCCGCTGAAATAAACCACACAGAATTTAAACATGTATTTTATGTCACAACTGACCCGGAATGGCGAGCCATTGAAACTGCGCCAAATGTCATCTGGCTTCCAGCCATTCCGACGGAAAACATGGATCAATCTTTCAAGCTATCGGTCATGGAAGACCAACTGCGCCAGGTATTGCCTGTTTTCTTAAAAGAATGGTCGAAGCCTTCATGAAATGTTCACAAACTGTCATATTCGCTTCATTGCGATATTGACCTTAACATTTGATTGATATATCATTAGGTTGTCCTAGTAATTATATTTGAAATGAGTATGTCCATTGGACTGACCTTGAATGTTAGAGGGGGGATAAGGATGAGTAATAATCGTGTATCACGACGTCAATTTTTGGGCTATACGTTAACAGGTGTTGGCGGATTTATGGCGGCAGGTATGCTAATGCCAATGGTTCGTTTTGCAGTTGACCCAATTCTCCAACAGCACGATGCTGGAGATTTCATATTGACTGACACAGCAGTAGCTGATTTATCAGAAGAACCTGTACGCGTCGACTTCGCTTATGAACAAGTAGATGCATGGTATACATCTGAAGTAACTAGTTCAGCGTGGGTGTACAAAGAGGGAGATAAAATCGTTGCCCTTTCACCAGTCTGCAAACACTTAGGATGCACAGTAAACTGGGCAGCCGACCCGGAACACCCGACCCAATTCTTCTGCCCGTGCCACGCAGGGCGCTATGAGAAAAATGGTCAAAACGTCGCTGGAACACCGCCACTTGGGCCGCTCGATGAATTCGAAGTTGAAGACAGAGATGGTTTTGTGGCTCTAGGGGCAGTAAAAGCGAACACAATAGTTTAATAGTTAGGGGGTACGACACCAGTGCTAAACAAGTTATATGATTGGGTTGATGAGCGATTGGATATTACGCCTATCTGGCGCGATATCGCTGACCATGAAGTACCGGAACATGTTAACCCCGCACACCACTTTTCAGCATTCGTTTACTGTTTCGGAGGACTTACGTTCTTCATCACAGTAATTCAGATTCTATCTGGTATGTTCTTGACAATGTATTACGTACCTGATATTGAAAATGCTTGGCAGTCGGTTTATTATCTTCAAAACGAAGTCGCTTTTGGAGAAATTGTGCGTGGGATGCACCACTGGGGAGCTTCTCTTGTAGTTGTAATGATTTTCCTACATACACTACGAGTATTCTTTACGGGTTCTTACAAAAAACCGCGTGAATTGAACTGGATCGTCGGCGTAATGCTATTTGCCGTTATCCTTGGTTTAAGTTTCACTGGTTACTTGCTTCCATGGGATATGAAAGCATTGTTCGCAACAAAAGTTGGTATTGAAATTGCCGCTTCTGTACCGGTTATCGGTGAGTCAATCAAAATTTTGCTTGCTGGGGATTCAACAATCCTTGGTGCTCAAACATTGACACGATTCTTCGCGATCCATGTATTCTTCTTGCCAGCTGCTTTGCTTGGGTTGCTTGCAGCGCATTTTATCATGATCAGAAGACAAGGTATTTCTGGCCCGCTATAAGACTAGCGGCCACAAGGATTTATTTAAGGAGGGGACACTATGCATCGCGGAAAAGGGATGAAATTCGTTGGGGACTCCCGTGTTAAAGGCTTACAGCATCGTATGCCGAACGTTCCCAAAGATTACTCCGAATATCCTGGCAAAACAGAAGCTTTCTGGCCAAACTTCCTTTTGAAAGAATGGATGATTGGTGCTGTCTTCTTAATTGGTTATTTGCTATTGACTGTCGCACACCCGTCACCTCTTGAAGGCCAAGCGGATCCGACAGATACAGGCTATATTCCATTGCCAGACTGGTATTTCTTATTCTTATACCAATTATTAAAGTATGAATTTGCATCTGGTCCATTCAACATCGTCGGTGCCATCATTATGCCAGGTCTTGCATTTGGTGCGTTGGCTCTTGCGCCGTTCTTGGATCCAGGTCCAGAAAGACGCCCTTCAAAACGTCCGCTTCCAACAGGATTTATGCTTCTTGCAGTGGCTTCAATCGTTTTCCTTACTTGGGAATCTGTTGCGAACCATGACTGGGAAGCTGCTGAAGCACAAGGACAAATCGTGGAAGAAGTGGAAATCGATACAGCCGACCCGGGGTATGAAATTTACTCAGGCGCCGCTTGCATCAGTTGCCATGGCGATAATTTAGAAGGTGCAGTTGGACCGGCTCTTACTGCTACTGGCCTTTCAGCTGAAGAAATTGCTGAAATCGCTGTAAACGGTATTGAAGTAGATGGAGAACAAAAAATGCCGCCGTCTTGGGATGGTTCAGAAGAAGACCTTAAAGTCATGACTGAATTCATCGCTGGACTTGGCGGAGAAGAATAATAGCGAAAAAGAGCCGGGAAACCGGCTCTTTTTTTCTATCTGAAGGGGTGAGCCAGTTGATATCGTTTATGCAAAAAATTTCTGCATGGCTGATGTTCCGGCCATTTTTGTTCTTAGTATTTCTGATTAACTTAGGCGGGACTGTCTATGGCTTCATTTGGTATAAATGGCAATTGGACATCACCGAGCCCAAATTCCTTATTTTCGTGCCAGACAGTCCAACCGCGAGTATGTTCTTTACCATTGTCTTAGGGCTTTGGCTCATGGGCAAAAGGAATGGCTTGATCGAGGCTTTAGCGGTAGTCACATTGATTAAATATGGTTTGTGGGCAGTTGTGATGAATCTGCTTACACTGGTTGAAACCGGTTCGATCGGCTGGATGGGATGGATGCTGATCGGTTCGCATTTTGCTATGGCACTTCAAGCTGTATTGTATATTGACCATTATCGCTTCGGCTGGATTTCCGCTTCGCTCGCTGCCATTTGGACATTGCATAACGATGTCATTGATTATGTCTTTGGCCAGATGCCCATTTATCGCAGTTTAGATGCCTATAGTGCCCAGATTGGCTACTTCACTTTCTGGCTTTCGATTGCATGCATCGCCTTTGCATTTTTCGTTGTGAACCTCAATAAACCTCGCGCCGTATCAGTTGACCATAGCTGACCAATCCTTGTAAAATAAGGAGAGAGGAATAAAAGAGAGGTGTGATAATTAGATGGGTTTTATCGTCTATTTTATAATTTTGCTGATTATTCCAATGTGGGCACAGTTTAAATTAAAACGGACCTACGGTAAATATTCAAAAATACGGTCAACTTCCGGGATTACTGGGGCACAAGTTGCACGAACTATATTAGACCGCAACGGATTAACGGATGTACAAGTAATTGAAAGCCGCGGAATGTTAAGTGACCATTATAATCCACTCACAAAAGTTGTTGCGTTAAGCAGCCATAACTATCACGACGCTTCTGTAGCGGGTACAGCAGTTGCTGCGCACGAAGTGGGTCACGCGATCCAAGATGCTGAAGATTATTCATTCTTGAGATTGCGCCATCGTTTAGTTCCGATTGTAAATATTTCGTCGAATATGTCATGGGTCTTCATCATGATCGGTTTGTTTACTTATTGGAGCGGGGGTTTGCTGATCGGAATCATCTTGTTGGCAGCTGGGGTATTATTCCAATTGATTACGTTGCCGGTAGAATTCAACGCATCTAGCCGGGCGATGGACCAGCTATTGGAGCATAATATCATCCGCAACGACGAGGAACGCCATGCGAAGAAAGTATTGAGTGCCGCTGCCATGACCTATGTCGCAGCCACTGCAGTAGCTGTATTGGAACTTGCACGGTTATTGCTTATTTACACAAATATGAACAGATCTTAATAGAAAAAGCCGGCCCGAGAATGGGCCGGCTTTTTCTATGTTCAGCCAATTGGCTGTTTTTGTTCATCCAGCGTGAATCCTTCACCCATGACGTCATGGACTTCCGTCAAGGAAACAAATGCATGGGGGTCGACGCTGTTGATAATATTCTTAAGCCGGACAATTTCGTTTTTAGCTACAACACAATAGAGCACTTCCCGCTCTTCTTTTGTGAAGTGGCCATAGCCGCGGAGAATGGTGATGCCTCGATCCATTTCATTCGCAATGCGCATGGCGATTTCTTCTTGGGAATTTGAAATGATCATGGCCCCACGTCCGGAATAAGCGCCTTCCTGTACAAAGTCGATGACGCGTGCCCCGACAAAAACGGCGACTAAGGTATACATCATCGTCCGGTTATCGAGGAACGTCAAGCGTGAAAGGACGATAACACAGGCATCGAATAGAAACATCGTTTTTCCCATGCTCCAGCCGCTGTATTTCTGCACCAAACGGGCAATGATATCCACTCCGCCCGTAGTCCCGCCGTAGCGGAAAATGATGCCAAGGCCGACACCGACAAACACTCCGGCAAATAAAGTAGCCAAGAACAGATCATTATGCAAATCGATTTGGATTTCGTAGACCAAAAAGATTTTTAAGAACACCGAAACCGCAACCGTGCCGATGATCGTATAAAGGAAAACCTTCCTTCCAAGAAGTTTCCAACCGATGAAGAATAAAGGGATGTTTAATAATAAGTTCATCAACGCAGGGTCCCAATTAAAAAGGAAAAATAAAATCAAGGTAATTCCGGCAAATCCTCCTTCGCCCAATTCATTCTGGATATTGAAATGGACAAAACCGAAACTATAAATAGCTGCACCAAGCAAAATGAAGAATATATTCTTCAACTGTAAACCTTTCATGACACCGAACCAACTCCTTTTGGAAAAACTCAACTTCTGTATTATCGTTTATTATTCTGATTTTGACAACAACTCTAGTTTTCTTTACGATGAGATGAGGAGTGTGATGATATGAGCGGAGATAAATCAATGAGACAATTGCAGCAAGATGTGGATAATTATATTGGACAATTCAAAGAAGGGTATTTCACCCCGATGGAAATGATGGCACGGATGACAGAAGAGCTTGGAGAGTTGTCACGCGAAGTCATGCATCAATTCGGCCCGAAGAAAAAGAAATCCTCCGAACAAAAGAATTCCATTGAAGAAGAAATGGGCGATGTTCTATTTGTCCTGATCTGCATGGCGAATTCAATGGATATCGATTTGGCAAAAGCCCATGACGGTGTCATGGAGAAATTCAATACACGGGATAAAGACCGTTGGACCAGAAAGGAAGAAAACTAATGGCAATTCGAGTAGCAATAGCAGGTGCCCGGGGGAAAATGGGCCAAGAAGCTGTACATACGGTCATGAAAAATGAAAACATGGAATTGGTAGCTGTTTTGGATTACAAAGAAATCGGCGCAAGTTTAGCGGATACTTCATTATTTCCGGATACTTATCAAGTTCCTGTTTATATGGATTTGAAAAAATTGCATACGGAAACGAAACCGGATGTCTTAGTGGATTTGACTTCACCCGAATCCGTCTATGAACATACGAAAATGGCGCTGCAGTCGAATATTCGTCCAGTGGTCGGGACTACCGGTTTCTCAGATGAGGAATTGGACGAACTCACCCAATTAGCGAGGGATTCGAAAATTGGCTGCATTATCGCGCCGAACTTTGCAGTGGGGGCTGTTCTGATGATGAAATTTGCGGAACAGGCTGCTAAGTATTTGCCGGACATCGAAATTATCGAAATGCATCACGATCAAAAATTAGATGCCCCTTCAGGTACAGCGATGAAGACAGCGCATTTGATTTCCGATCAGCGTCCGGTTCATGGACAAGGGCATCCGAAAGAAAAAGAGACTTTAAGAGGCGCTCGCGGAGCGGATTATGACGGCATGCGGATTCACAGCGTCCGGTTGCCGGGCTTAGTTGCCCATCAGCAAGTTTTGCTTGGAGGAGACGGCCAATTGCTGACAATCAGGCACGACTCTTTTAATCGCGGCTCATTTATGTCTGGCGTTGTCCTTTCAATTGAAACGGTGATGGAAAAAGAAGAATTGATCTACGGATTGGAACATATCATTTAAAAGGGGAAGATTTTATGAAAATCGCTTTAATTGCTCATGACCGGAAAAAAGACGATTTAATCCAATTTGTTACAGCATACCAACCAATTTTAGCCGAACATACATTATACGCAACCGGCACTACAGGCAAACGCATTATTGACGGAACCGGTTTGGATGTCATTCGTTTCCAATCAGGACCTCTAGGCGGAGACCAGCAGATTGGAGCCATGATTGCGAAAGATGATATGGATATGGTAATTTTTTTCAGAGATCCGTTGACAGCACAGCCGCATGAACCGGATGTAACGGCATTGATCCGTTTATGCGATGTCTATAATGTTCCTCTTGCTACCAATATGGGCACGGCTGAAGTTTTGCTGCAAGGCTTAAAAGAGGGATTTGTGGATTGGCGCCTGATACAAGGGCGCAGAAACTAGGGGGAGATACAGGTGCGTAAAATGAAAATTGGGATTACCTGCTACCCAACTGTAGGGGGTTCTGGAGTAGTTGCGACAGAACTCGGGAAAATGCTTGCAGAAAAAGGGCATGAAATCCACTTTATCACCTCCAGTACCCCATTTCGTTTAAACGGAATGGATGCGAATATTTATAGCCATCAAGTGGATGTCAATAGTTACTCGGTATTTCAATATGCCCCTTACGACATCGCTTTAGCTACGAAAATCGCAGAAGTGATCAAAAATGAAAATTTGGATTTGATGCATGTGCATTATGCAATTCCGCATGCGGTATGTGCAATTCTCGGCCGGGATATGGCTGGATCGGATATCGGCATCGTGACAACTTTACACGGGACGGATATTACAGTGCTTGGAACGGATTCTTCATTAAAAGAAGCAATCCGCTATGGCATCGAGAAATCGGACGTTGTGACGGCTGTTTCGGATTCCTTGAAAAATCAAACCTATGAAATGATCAATCCTGATAAAGAGATTCAAACCGTTTACAATTTTGTTGACGAAAGGGAATACAGCCCGAAAGATTCAAGCGGGCTAAAAGCGGACTTGGGATTAAGTGAGAATGCGAAAATTCTGATCCATGTATCCAACTTCCGGAAAGTGAAACGGGTGATGGATGTCGTTGAAACTTTTTCTAAAGTAAACCGAGAGATGGACACGCGATTATTGCTGGTCGGAGATGGACCGGAGATGGGCAGGATTGTCCAGCAAGTAAGAGAATTGAACCTTGAAAAACAGGTTTTATTTTTAGGGAAACGGGACAACCTCTCTGAACTTTATAGTTTAAGCGATGCCAAATTATTATTATCCGAGAAAGAAGCGTTCGGCCTCGTATTATTGGAAGCGATGGCTTGCGGTGTTCCTTGTGTGGGATCGTCTATCGGCGGAATTCCCGAAATCATCAACCACGGAGAGAACGGCTTTTTGGTGGAGTTAGGTGATACGGACCGGGCTGCAGAATTCATTATAAGCATGCTAAAAGATGAAGAAATGCACAAAAAGATGAAACTTGCGGCATTGGCGACTGTCAAAGAACGTTTCCATTCGGAACAGATTCTAAAGCAATATGAAAAAATCTATGAGGGTTTATTAGATAGAAGGAAGTTGCAATGAAAACAGCCATTAAAGTGATTGAACAGCTCGAGAAAGCAGGATTTGAAGCATATATGGTAGGCGGTGCGGTCCGGGATTACCTGCTTGAAAAGATGCCGCATGATATTGATGTGGCGACCAATGCTTCACCGGAGCAAGTGAAATCCTTATTCGAAAAAACGGTCGATACCGGCATTGAACATGGAACCGTGCTTGTGTTAAAAGATGGAACCGGAATCGAAGTGACGACATACCGGACGGAAGGGACTTATTCCGATAACCGGCGTCCCGACTCTGTGGAATTTGTCCAATCGTTGGAAGAGGATTTGAAAAGGCGCGATTTCACCATTAATGCCATGGCTATGGATAAAAAAATGGAAATCACAGATCCTTTTGGCGGAGCACATGATTTAGAAAAAGGGTTGATCCGGGCAGTTGGGAATCCGGATGAACGATTTCAAGAAGATGCGCTTCGCATGTTGCGGGCCATCCGGTTCTCCAGCCAATTGGATTTTCAAATCGACCCGGCTACCTTAACTTCCATTGGGCATCAGGCACATTTAATCGAATCGATTGCGATTGAACGCATCAAGAGTGAAATCGATAAGATTATGCTCCATGAGAAAGCTTGGCGAAGTTTCGATTATTTAACGGATACTGGGTTAGCGCAGCATCTGCCTTCAGGTTATTTGTTCAAAGCCGATTGGACGAAGTTTCGTCCAGTTGATGCAGCTGTTGCCGGCTGGTCATACATGCTATTTGAGCACATGAAAGACATAGAAGAAATTTTGCCGTATCGTTTTTCCAACGAAGAAAAACAGATGATCAAAAGGGCATTAGAAGCCGCTCGCCTTCCGGAATGGGATGAGTGGGTTTTTTACAGTTATACAGCGATGCAGTTAACGATTGCTGCTTCACTGCAAGGTCGTAATGCAGATATTGCCGGGCAGAAATCCAAACTGCCGATCCGCAATAAGGCAGATATGGCGGTAAATGGTTCGGATTTAATGAAGTGGAATAGCCTAAAGCAAGGTCCTTGGATAAAACAATGGCTCGCACAAATCGAGCGGATGATTGTCTTTGGGGAATTGGCCAACGATAAAGAACTCATAAAGGATTGGTTCATGCATGAATATCACCATCACCAATAAATTAGCAGAGCGATTAATAGAAGCCCAAGGCGAACCGGTTTCGGGACAGCAGCTCGCCGATGAATTCGGTGTCTCACGAACAGCGATTTGGAAGCATATTAAAGAGCTTGTGGAGCAAGGATATGGCATCGAGTCCATTAAGAAAAAAGGCTATTATTTAACTTCCGCCCCCGATACGCTCGATGCAACGGCGATTGGTGCTGGACTTAATACAAAGAAGCTCGGACAAGTTATCCACTACGTGGAATCTTGTCCATCCACTCAGATTATAGCGCATCAACTCGCTCAAGAAGGTACGCCTGGTGGAACCATCGTATTGACGGAAGAGCAGACAGCCGGAAGAGGAAGATTGGCGCGGAAATGGGATTCTGCCGCTAAAAAAGGGATTTGGATGAGTGTCGTCCTGCGTCCGGATGTCGTCCCACAAAAAGCGCCTCAATTTACATTAGTCGCAGCGGTTGCAGTCGTTCGGGCGATTGAAGAAGTGACCGGCTTAAAACCGGAAATTAAATGGCCTAATGATATTCTTATAAAAGGCAAAAAAAGCACGGGCATCTTGACGGAATTGCAATCAGATGCTGACGGCATACAAGCACTGATTATCGGCATCGGGCTGAACGTCAATCAGTCGCTGCAAGATTTTCCGGAAGAATTGCAGGATATTGCCACTTCACTAAGTATTGAAAGCGGAATGCCGGTAAACCGGCAAGATTTGGTGCGGTCGCTTTTGCACCATCTTGAAATTTATACGGATCTGTACATCGAAACCGGATTTGGCGTGCTGAAAGTGTTATGGGAAAGCTATTCATCGACAATCGGCAAAACGGTGCGTGCAAGAATGGCAAAAGAGACTTTGACGGGCGTCGCAGAAGGCATCACCGAAGATGGCGTGCTCCAGCTCCGCACGGCGGATGGCAAATTGCATGGCATCTATTCGGCCGATATTGAAATGACAAACTGAAGTGTTTTGTTTTTTTAGCATTTCTGCTATAGTAATTTTAGTTGGATCAACGGGCAGTATCGCTTGCGAACTGCACCTGAAATCTATGGCTATTTTGCAAGAAAATACAATTTGATAATCAACACCTGCCTTGATCTACTATATGACAGGGACGGAGGAAACCACACACAAATTTACTGTCCTTCTGTCTTTTTTTGATAGAAGGGCTTTTTATATGGTTTTCTTCCCGAGAGGAGAGAAAAGTTTTGCATACAATTAATACCGTCACAGAATTGAAGGAATGGGTCCGCAGCCAAAAAAACGAAGGGCGTTCCATTGGCCTGGTTCCCACTATGGGCTTTTTGCATGAAGGGCATTTATCGCTCGTCGAAAAAGCGAAAGCTGAAAATGATTTGGTCGTCATGAGCATCTTCGTCAATCCTGCTCAGTTTGGACCGAATGAAGATTTCGACCGCTACCCAAGAGATTTGGAGCGTGATCAGCAGCTGGCTGCTTCAGTAGGAACAGATATCATTTTTGCGCCATCGGTCGAAGAAATGTATCCAAAAGAATCATCGATTTCATTTTCTGCTGGAAGATTGGCTGATAAGATGTGCGGAGCAACACGTCCTGGCCATTTTGACGGCGTTTTAAAAGTGGTCACGAAATTATTTCATTTGACTGAAGCGGACCGGGCATATTTCGGCCAAAAAGATGCACAGCAATTGGCTATTATTGAATCGCTCGTTTCAGACTATGATTTTCCGGTTGAAATTCGCCGGGGTGAAACGGTGCGGGAAGAGGACGGCCTGGCCAAAAGTTCACGAAACGTTTATTTAAGTGAAACAGAGCGCAATGAAGCGCCTCATCTGAACAAAGCACTGCAAGCTGGAAAACAAGCGGCTTTAGCAGGCGAAGATCCGAAAGCTGCAGCAACGGCCTATCTTCGACAGCATACATCCGGCAAAATTGATTATATTGAATTCCTATCGTATCCGGCTTTAACTTCAGCCATTGAAGGGGAGGCCATTTTGGCCTTGGCTGTCCAATTTGAAAAAGCTCGCTTGATCGACAATATTATTTTTAATCCAAAGGGGAACTGAACATGTTACGTATGATGTTAAATTCGAAAATCCACCGCGCGACTGTTACGCAAGCAGACTTGAATTATGTGGGAAGCATCACGATCGACCAGGATCTGCTAGATGAAGTCGGCATGCTGCCAAATGAAAAAGTGCATGTCGTCAACAATAACAATGGCGCACGCTTTGAAACGTATATCATTGCCGGCGAACGCGGCAGCGGAGTGATCTGTGTGAACGGTGCAGCAGCCCGCCTCGTGCAAAAAGGCGATATCGTGATCATTTTGACATACGGCTATGTCATGGATGAAAATGCGAGAAGCCATAAACCGACAGTAGCCATCATGGATGAGAACAATAAAATCCGGGAGATCATCAATTACGAACCTGAAGCTACCGTGATGTAAGCATCTATAGTTTAAAAAGACTGATTCAAAGCCAAGGGGGAAAAGCATTGCTTTTCCCCCTTGGCTTTTTCTGATTTTTTTGTTCACTTACCTGTAAAGAGAATGTCGGTTGAATTAGCCAGTCCGTAAGACGGAATGCGCTTGGATATGTTACAATTTTTGAAGAGAGAATCACCCGAGAAAGAGGGCTTGTGATGAACACGCAAAAATATGTCGTTGTCGATATTGAAACTACAGGCCATTCCCCTGCTAAAGGTGACCGGATTATTCAAATAGCGATGGTAACGATTGAAAACGATAAAATTATTGATACATATACTGAATTTATCAATCCGGAAAGAAAAATTCCGTTGTTCATTCAGGATTTGACGAATATTACAGACGCTGATGTGTCAGGTGCACTTCCCTTCGAAGCCCATGCTGACACCATTTTCGATAAAATGCGCGATGCGATTTTCATTGCCCATAATACGAATTTTGATCTGCCATTCCTGCAGTCGGAATTCAAGCGCAGCGGATTGCCGGCTTGGCAAGGATTGACGATGGATACAGTCGAACTTGCCCGTTTGATGTATCCGACGTCATTCAGCTATAAATTGCAGGATATCACTTCGGAGCTTGGCATTCCGCTCCAAAGTGCCCATCGTGCAGATGATGATGCCATGGCAACAGCACTTTTGTATTTACAGGCAAAAAAAGACATGCAACGGCTGCCTTATGAAACCTTAGCGCTTTTGCACAGACGCTCGTTTCAATTGAAGTCCGATTTATCCCGGCTCTTTTTCGAAATGACCCAGCAAAAACGAAATGGTCAAAGTGAAGCTTTTGAAAACTTTAAAGGCGTCCCGTTAAAAGTCCGTCCAAATTATTCACCGACTTCAGAAAAGGCCTATTCTGCGGTATTTGACTGGGAAGAACGCCTCGAAACGGCCTTTCCGCATTTTGAACGGAGACAAAGCCAGTTTGATATGATGGCTTCCATCCAATCAGCTCTTCATAACAAAGAAGAATTGGTCATTGAAGCTTCCACTGGAATGGGGAAAACGATCGGTTATTTATTGCCGGCTGTAAATCATTCCTTAAAGACTGGAAAACAAGTTCTTATCAGTACGTATACGACGCATCTGCAAGACCAGCTAGTCCAAAAAGAAGGCGGGATTGTGGAACAACTGGTCGGCGGGCCGGTGCGCATTTCACTCATCAAAGGCTTGCGCCATTATATTGATCTGGGCCGTTTTACGGAATTGCTGCAGGGAGAAGATGAATCTTACGATGAGACGTTCACCATCATGCAAGTATTGGTGTGGCTGTCTTCGACGGAAACCGGTGACTTGAATGAGTTGAATACTTCAAGCGGAGGACAGTTCGTCCTGGATAAAATCCGGCGCTCGCATTTGCGCAAATTGTCCCGAGAAGAAAAAGCGCTCGATTTTTATGAATACGCACTGGAACGTTCTAAAAACGCTCATGTCATCGTGACAAATCATGCATTTTTATTAAACCAGCGAATGACCAACCAAAGCATTTTGGAAAACGTCGATGCCTATATTTGGGATGAAGCGCATCAAGTGGTGCAAGCAGCTGTCTCCCAATACGAAAAGACCTTTGTCTATACGCAGTGGAAATATATTTTCGGCCAATTGGGTACGTACGATGATCAGCAATTATTCTACGAACTTTATCAAGCGGCAGAAGCGAGCGGATTTTCCAATGTCCCCGAAATGCTGCATCTAGAAGCGTTATTCAATAAATTCACGGCAATTTTTGATGAGTTGGCTTTATCGCTGACTGCTGCTTTCCAGAACCGGTTCCAAGGGAGCCGCCATAAGAAATGTGCTTCGCTGTTAGCGGAACTTCCTTATGAGAAAGATCGTTTCATGGATATGCTTCGCTTTTTGAATGAATGGATCGATTTATCGCAATTGATTCTTCAAAAAGCCGAGCGTTTGACAGAAACAAGCATTCAAGATCGCTTGACGATTACAGACTGGCGTTATTGGACCGAAGAGCTGATGGTCAAAGCGGTTGAGTTCAGTGAAATCTTTGTGTTCCCGTTGGAAGATGAAGTCAGTTGGATTGAAGGTGATTTGAGAAGCCTTCCAACGAGTCTGTCCTTATACAAACAGCCGTTTGAAGTGACTTCAATCGTTCAGCGCATCGTGGCGCCGATACGGGGTGAAAAAGCGGTGATTTGGCTGTCCGGCACCATGAGCGTGCCATCAAACGAACGCTTTATCGTCAATCAGCTCGGCATTCCTCATGAAGTGCCGATTACGAAATTTGAACCGCCGAAAGAGTTTTACCAAGGAGCCCGGGTTTTTGTCGTCGAAGACATGCCCGACATCCAGCAAGTTTCACAAGTCGAATACATTGAATCAGTAGCTGATGCAGTCATCCAGACCGTGCTTGTCACCGAAGGCCGCTGTTTTGTTTTATTCACTTCGCAAGATATGCTGCGAAAAACGGTGGACTTGATCCAAGACACCGGGCTTCTCGATGAATACATGCTGTTTGCCCAAGGAATTTCTTCCGGCAGCCGCATGAGGCTGTTGAAATCATTCCAACGCTTCCAGAAATCCGTACTGTTTGGAACGAATAGCTTTTGGGAAGGCGTGGATGTGCCGGGAGATGCGCTCCGTGCTGTGGTCGTTGTTCGCCTTCCGTTCACATCTCCGGATGAACCGATTTTTAAAGCGAAATCCGAAATGATTTCCAGAGAAGGCATCAATCCTTTCATGCATTACGCATTGCCGGAAGCAGTATTGCGGCTGCGCCAAGGCTTTGGGCGTCTGATCCGTTCGAAAAACGACCAAGGAATGTTCATTGTCCTGGATCGGCGAATTGAAACGAAGTCCTACGGAAAAGAATTTTTGAATGCTCTGCCAAAAGTGAAAGTCTCGAAAGTGTCCTTAGAAAAGATGGTAACCGATATTGAACATTGGTATAATAAGCAATGAAATAAAGAACGGCGAATAGAGCCAAACTCTATCAGCTAAACACAGTAGACAAAATGAGAGGAAGGTCGCTTTGCATGGAATCGAAAATAGAAGTGCTCTCCACTGTTAATGTGAAATATCAGCCAGATTTGTATAAAGTGGTAGATGCTTTAAATCGAACGTTAAAACACAACGATCTGATGTTTGGACTTGCATTGGACAAGGAAGATCCGGAACAAGCGATCTTTACAATTTATAAGACTTAGGTGATCAAATGAAGCAATGGGTTACTTTTATACTTGGATTTTTATCTTTTTTGGCTGTCGCTTTAATGATTATTGTCATTGTAGCTGGCAATAAGCCGTATTCCGATGTGGAACAGCGAGCGATTGAACGGGTCAAAGATGAAAATTTGCTGGCAGAAGTGAAACAGGCTTATGTGTATGCCAATAAGCAAACTTCTGTAACCGTAATTGGAACTGATGCCAAAGGAAAACTAAATGCCATTTTTGTACCAACTGGCGAAGGGGAATTGAAAATTGCTTCGCTTGACGATGCAGTGACGGCAAAACAGGCCCGAAAAGCAGTGGCTGAAGAAGCGGATGTCGAAGAATTCCTGCATACGCGGCTCGGCATGGAAAAAGACGGTGCCGTTTGGGAAGTCGCTTATAAAGATAAAGAAGACCAGTTGAATTATATTTATATTATGGCGAGTGATGGAAAACAGTGGAAGAAGATTTTGAATTTGTGAAAGGGTTGAACAACTTTGATTAACTTAGCAAATCGTGTACAGACTTTAACGCCTTCAACTACTCTAGCGATCACAGCAAAAGCGAATGAGCTGAAAGCCAAAGGCGTTGATGTGATCGGATTAGGAGCAGGAGAACCGGATTACAACACTCCTGAAAATATCTTATTGGCTGCTTACGAGTCGATGAAGGAAGGGAAAACGAAATATACGCCTTCTGGCGGACTTCCGGCATTGAAAAAAGCGATCATCGATAAACTTCAGCGCGATCAGCAATTAAGCTATCAGCCAAACGAAATCATGGTCGGCATCGGTGCAAAACACGTGCTTTATACGCTGTTTCAAGTATTGCTCAATGAAGGCGATGAAGTCATCATTCCGATTCCTTATTGGGTCAGCTATCCTGAACAGGTGAAATTGGCTCAAGGTGTTCCTGTATACATAGAAGCTACAGCCAGCCAGGAGTATAAAATTACTGCAGAGCAGCTGCGCGAAGCAATTACAGATCGGACAAAAGCGATTATCTTGAATACGCCAAGCAACCCGACGGGCATGATCTACACAAAAGAGGAATTGGTGCAATTAGCGGAAGTTTGCCGTGAATTCGATATTTTAATCGTTTCGGATGAAATTTATGAAAAGCTGATTTACGGAGAAGCGAGCCATACCTCCGTTGCCGAATTGTCAGATGATGCAAAAAATCGGACAATCGTCATTAATGGCGTTTCGAAATCCCATTCGATGACAGGATGGCGCATTGGCTATGCAGCAGGAGATGCGGCAATCATTAAAGCGATGACAGACCTTGCAAGCCATTCGACATCAAATCCGACAACGACTTCCCAATACGCTGCAATTGAAGCATATAACGGGACGCAAGAACCTGTAGAAGAAATGAGAAAAGCGTTTGAGAGCCGTTTGGAAACGATTTTCCCGAAAGTCGCAGCCATTCCAGGATTTAAAGTGCTTCGTCCGCAAGGTGCTTTCTACCTCTTGCCGGATGTTTCGGAAGCTGCGCAAAAGACAGGCTATAATTCAGTGGATGATTTTGCAACTGCATTATTGACTGAAGCGAATGTAGCTGTAATTCCAGGGTCTGGATTCGGTTCGCATTCAACAATCCGCCTTTCCTATGCGACATCGCTTGAAGCACTTGAAAAAGCGGTTGGACGTATTCACGAATTTGTCCAATCAAAATGGAACGATTAAAAGACAACTATTGACTTAAATTTTTGGAGGCTATGATGAAAAAGATTACAATTGCCGAAATGGCTAAATATAATGGACAAACAGTAAAATTAGGCGCTTGGGTCGCTAACAAACGCTCAAGCGGAAAAATCGCTTTTCTTCAATTGCGCGACGGATCTGGATTCGTTCAAGCAGTTGTCGTAAAAGAAGAAGTTGGAGAAGCGCTTTTTGCAACAGCAAAAGGGTTTACTCAAGAAACTTCATTGTATGTAACAGGTGAAGTAAAAGAAGACACACGTTCATCTTTCGGCTATGAACTGGCAGTGAGCGGCATTGAAGTTCTTCACGAAGCGAAAGATTTCCCGATTACACCGAAAGAGCATGGCACGGAATTCTTGATGGACAACCGCCATTTATGGCTGCGTTCGCGTAAGCAGCATGCCATCATGAAAATCCGCAATGAAATCATCCGTGCTACGTATGAATTCTTTAACGATAACGGATTTGTGAAAGTGGATCCACCGATTTTGACAGGATCTGCACCAGAAGGAACTTCTGAGCTTTTCGCGACGAAGTATTTTGACGAAGACGCATACCTTTCGCAATCCGGCCAACTTTATATGGAAGCAGCTGCTATGGCATTAGGAAAAGTATTTTCGTTCGGTCCGACGTTCCGTGCTGAAAAGTCGAAAACACGTCGCCACTTGATCGAGTTCTGGATGATCGAGCCGGAAATGGCTTTTGTTGAACATGCGGAAAGCTTGGAAGTCCAAGAGCAATTTGTCGCTCACCTTGTGCAGTCGGTATTGAAAAATTGCAAACTGGAATTGGAGCGCCTTGGCCGTGATACATCGAAACTTGAAAACATAAAAGCACCATTCCGCGCATCACGTATGATGACGCCATCAAATGGTTGAACGATAACGGCCATGATGATATCAAATGGGGAGACGATTTCGGAGCACCGCATGAAACAGCGATTGCTGAAAGCTATGACATGCCGGTATTCATCATCAATTACCCAATCGGCATCAAACCATTCTACATGCAGCCGCATCCAGAACGCGATGACGTCGTACTTTGTGCAGATCTTATTGCACCGGAAGGGTACGGAGAAATCATCGGTGGTTCGGAGCGTATTTATGACTACGAATTGATGAAGCAGCGCATCCAAGAGCATGGCCTCGATGAAAAAGCTTACGCTTGGTATTTGGAACTGAGCAAATACGGAGCTGTGCCGCATTCCGGATTTGGATTAGGCCTTGAACGGACAGTGGCTTGGATCAGTGGCGCAGAACACGTCAGAGAATCGATTCCATTCCCGCGTTTGTTGAACCGTCTATACCCGTAATAATTTTTGGAATAACAGATAGAAGTTTGAATGAAACAGAATAGAAAGGTGGTTGGGATATGAAACAGCCGGATCGACTGCAAACTTGGATCGAGCAGGGAAATGTTACCATTTCCCAGCTTTTTTTTCGATTCTATAAAGAATTGAAAATAACAGATGAAGAAGCCATGTTAATCATGCATGTCCATGCTTTTCTGGAAGCCGGAAACCCGTTTCCGACGCCAGACGAAATTGGCAGCCGCATGATGACTTCTCAAAACCATGTAACCACTATGATTCAAAAATTGATGCAGCAAGGCTATTTAGCCATCGAACAGGAAAATGACAAAGAATTGATAACCGAGCATATTTCCTTGCAGCCCTTATGGGAACGCTTATTGGATTGTGTTTATAAAGAAAAGCAGGAAGAAAAAGAACTTTCCCAAAAAGCATTGGAGGGCGAAGTATTCCAGTTGTTTGAACAGGAATTCGGCCGCTTTCTTTCACCGATGGAAATTGAAACGATTTCGATGTGGATGGACCAGGACGGCCACAGTCCGGCAATTATCCGCATGGCGCTAAAAGAAGCGGTCATTTCTCAAAAGATCAGCCTTCGCTACGTGGACCGCATCCTGTTTGAATGGAAAAAGAAAAACATCAAAACATCAATGGAAGTATCACGCCATGCAACTTCGTTCAGAGAGAAAAATATCCAGCTTCAGCCAGCAGCAAGCACGACAAAAAAAGTTCAATTTTACAATTGGCTGGAGGACCGGAATTAGTAGGTGAATGCAATTGATGACGAAAAAAGAATGGCTTCTATGCCTGGAAGAAATGGATCGCATGTTTCCGGATGCGCATTGTGAATTGATCCACCGGAACCCTTTCGATCTGTTGATCGCTACATTATTGTCTGCCCAGTGCACCGATAAACTGGTCAATAAAGTCACTGCGACGCTTTTCCAGAAATACGAAACTCCGGAAGATTATATTTCCGTGCCACTAGAAGAGCTTCAGCAAGACATCCGTTCTATCGGCCTTTTTCGGAACAAAGCTAAAAACATCCAAGCGCTCAGCCGGATACTGATCGACCAGTACGGCAGTGAAGTTCCGCCAGACCGCGACTTGTTGATGACGCTGCCGGGAGTCGGGCGCAAAACGGCGAATGTCGTCGTGTCGGTTGCCTTTGGCATACCTGCACTTGCAGTTGATACCCATGTCGAGCGTGTCGCAAAAAGGCTGGGGTTGAACCGCTGGAAAGACAATCCGCTTCAAGTGGAAGAAACGATCATGAAAAAAACGCCAGCAGAAGACTGGTCGAAAACCCATCATCAAATCATCTTTTTTGGCCGCTACCACTGCAAATCCCAAAATCCGGGGTGCCATATCTGTCCGCTGTTCGAGCGCTGCAGAGAAGGGAAGAAACGGGAAAACAAAGGGTTGGTCAAGCGTGAAATTATCACAGAAGTTAACTAAAGAATCCGTTTCTCCGTTTTTTGAACAATGGGCGGTATTAGCTGAAGAGATTTCAAACCTGCATCAAAATCGCTGCAATCAAACAGCTCAACAGATGATGCAAGGCTTGGATCTATTTAAAGCCTTGCTCACTCATTGCGAAGAACAAATTTTTCCGATGAACGGCCACGAGCGCATTCACTTTATTGAACAGCGTCCGGGCAACTACGCGGCTTTTCGCCAATTGGATGAATTGTTTTCCGAGATGAAAAAGAAGATAGCTGCGAAAAGAATTCAAATGAAAAATGAATTATTGTAATAGAGGATCTGCTGAAAGCCAGCAGGTCTTTTTTTAATCTGGATAGGACTGCTGCGAAGAATTTGCTTTTTTCTCCTGGTCATCATTTGGCATGGTAAATGAGGTGTACGGAGAAGTTTTCATTATTCTGTAGATTAGATCTGATGTTTCGATCATTTTTTGGGCACAAAGAAGCTAGGAGATGAGTTTTACAAAAGAGATTTTGTAAGAAACGTAACTCACTTGCCTTATCTAAAATAAAAAGACAAAACGACTATGCGCTTTGTCTTTTTGCTTTAAGGAAATTAAGAATTTCCGCCGTTGCTGTTTTCTCCGCCTTTTCGGCCAGCTTCTTCTTTGCTCATTTTGCCATCATTGGAGTTGTTTCTGCTATTATTACTGCTGTTTTGGCCGCCGCTATTGCTGTTCTGGCCACCTTTAGAACCGATTTCTTCATAGAATTCCTTGCCGTGGCTGTCAGATGTTGCTTCACCGCCCATGCGGCCAGCTTCTTCTCTGCTCATTTTGTTATCATCGTTTTGGTTTGCCATTTCAATTCCTCCTAAAATCGTATTTTGTTACATTAATTATCTACCTCAAATAAATTACATTAAAACACAATAATTGAATTTTTTACCAATTTGTAATAATTTCCACCAGTATGTTCTCATTTTGCGGAAAACGAATTCTTGGACTTTTTTTAAGCCTATTTCTCCAAACTTTCTTTTAACGGATATTGATTTGCCCAACATTTTTCAAGAAAATCTTTCGTCTCATGTGTGGAACACATTGCCAATGTCTCATGCAGCTGTTGAGCTCTTTCAATCATTTGCTGGCCAATTCCTTCATTTCTGAATGATGGATTAACGGCCGCGTGGTGGACCGTGAAAGTCAATTCGTCTAACTCGATCCCAATGACTCCGACCAAATCTTCATCTTGTTTCCACAGATATAATTGCCAGTTGGGGTCCTCTGTGTATCTATCCATTGAATTCTGTAAAGTTTGCAAATCATGTTCGCGGGGCATAAAAGAAAGCAGCCCCATTGCGATTTTCTCATTTAATTTTTTATATTTAACTAGCAAATTAACATCCTCCAGGTACTTAAAATTGAAAATCATTTATAAGAGCAATGGGCAGGAAATAAAAAAACGCCAAAAAGAATGGAACATTCTTTTTGGCGTTATTGCCAGCACTATTGTCTGGAATACACTGCCTGCAGTTTATGGAATTGATCTAGTCATAAATCATGAACCAACTTTTGCTTATAATGATTTTGCGAGTCGGCTCTGTACATCTTATTCAAGACCATAATACCTATCTTCATTTATGAAGTAAAGTAAAACGCTTGTCATAAGTTTTTAAGAATCGATGCATGGATGATGGTAAACTGATAGTAATGAGCCAATTGAGGTTTCACTTGAGCCGCTGGAAGGAATACGGGTAGCAAATGAAGCCAGAGGCTCTAGAAATGGAGAACTATCATGAAGAAATTTGGATGGATACTGGCTGGACTTGTAGCTGCAGTCTCATTGATACTATTTTTAAACAGCAGAACGTGTCTCTTCAACTGCGCCTTATTAGCTGAACCGGAAAATATTGATGCAAACTATGAACTGAAACTTGTGTTGGATAAAGAAGACAATGTGAGAGTTGATGCTTCGATTACCGTCACTAATTCATCTGACCAGTCTTTAAAAGATATCGGCTTTTTTTTGGTGCCAAATGCGATGAATTCAAAAGAAACACCTTTTTACGAATACGATGATGCCGCTCTTAAGCTTGCTTCAGTTTCAGTTAATGGGAAAAAGGCAGAGTATCAAGTAGACAATAATGGCTTGCTGGTCGAATTGGACCAACACCTGGAACCGCAGTCGACAGTCGTAGTGGATATCAACTACAGAATGCGTCTGCCCGAATATGGCATGCGGTTATCTCAAATAGACAATAATTTTTATCTGGCCCATTGGTATCCGATGCTTGCGATTTATAAAGATGGATGGGTAATAGAGGATTACGATCCAAAAGGGGAATCCTATGATACGGGCTACGGAAATTATCTAGTCAGTTACCGTTTGCCGGAAGAATATTTGGTCGCGACTTCCGCAGAAGATGGCCAAATGGCACCGGCCGATTCAGGAACGGTGAAAGGTGAAAATATCAAGGATTTTTATCTGGCATTACTGGATCCAGACGATTGGGAAACGCAGAGCATCAAAGCCAATGACACAGAACTGAGGGTGTTTGCGCCAAAGGGTTCTGGGGTTCTCGAAACGACGGCTGAAATGGCTGCGGACGCCTACATATATTTTGAAGAACAGATTGGCGATAATCCGAACATTGAATTGGATATTATCGCAAATGATGGCTATATGGAATATCCGAATATGATTGAAGTGGCATCCGAACAGGAAGCGCTTGAATCCGTATTGATCCATGAAATTGCCCATCAATGGTTTTATTACCTCGTCACGAATGACCCTTTCCGGGAATCGTGGCTTGATGAGAGTTTAACGGAGTTTAGCAGTGCGCTGTATATTAGCGGACAGAACGGGGATGCAGACAGCGGATTTGAAGACGCCGCGTTTGCGGAAGCGGCTTACCCGACAGAAAAATACGCCAATATTCCATTGGACGATTTTGAAGAACCGACCTATTATTCCACGATTTACGGTAAAGTACCGATGCTTTTCAAAGAGTTTTTTGAAGCGAATGGAGGGACGGAAGCGGCATTTGGATTTTTATCTGCCTATTACAAGGAATTTCAATTCAAGCAAGTCGACAGCGAAGCGTTCAAGCAGTTTTTTGAAGCCTATTTTGAAGGGGACCAAAGTGAGTTTTTAGACAGCTGGCTGAAATAGAAAATATAAGTTGATAGGAAAAGACGACCGGAAAAGGATTCCTGTCGTCTTTTTCGTATTATGGATTTTAAAGTTGCTGGGGACGCCATAAGAGGACTCTGCCTTTATAGACGATCAATCCAACAACTAGGAGCAGAAAACCGGAAAGCATAAATACAGAGCGAATTCCGAAGACATCTGCGATGATTCCCATTAAAAGAGATGCGATGCCGAAAGTGCCAGTCGCAATCGCACCTAAAGTGGTGAAAACAGTCGGCAAGTCGGATTCAGCTGTACTCGACTGAATCAGCGTCTGTTGCGGGATATTTTTGATTTGACCGGCGACTCCTACCAAAAACGAAAGAAGCAAAGCCAGAACAGGAAAACCGGATAAACCGAAAAGGAACGTCGCGATGCTGCTGATAAAAGCGCCAACAAAAATGAACCAACTTAATTTCTCCTCGAATACCCGAGAAAACGACAGGCACAATAGGCTGCCCGCAATCAAGCCAAGAAAAAAAGAGCCGTTGATGAATCCCCACCAAGCCTCACCCTTGAAAAGGGCCTCTTGAACGAATATTAAAAGAATGGCGGCAATCCAGACAGTGCCTGCTGCCGTTTCCAAAAAATCCATCCAAGCAATACGCTTCAAAAAAGGCGATTTCGCTACGAGCTTCCAGCCATGGCTAATTTGCTGCCAGTTAGTCCGGACGCTGTCCGGTTTATAAGCAACGGGAGACAAGCAGCAGAGCAATAGGCTTGAAATTAAAAATAAGCCGGCAGCCAGCCAAAGAATGTCATTAGCAGCCAACCAAAACAACAGGGAACCGCCGATAAACCACATCACGGTCTGAATCGATTGGGTGATGGCATCATTCACACCATTCGCTCTCAGGAGCCGCGTTTTCTCCACGTAAATGGGAATCAGCGATTGGGTGGCTGGACCGCGCAGCCGTCCAATAAAGCGATTAACCCGATAATGAAGAAACCGAAATAATAATTGGAAAGTGAAAACAGCGGCATCCCGTAGGCTAATCCAAACAATAGCGCTGTTTTGCCGATCTGCGAGCCTGCAAGCAGCCATTTTAAGTTAAAGCGCTGCATGAGAAGAGGCGTCAAGGCATTGGAAACAAACATGGAACTGGTGATAATAAAAGGAACAAATGCAGCAGATGCTGCAGAGCCAGTCAATTCATAAATCATATAAATAATGCTGACCATATAAAGCACATCGCCAATATTGGCGAAAGATTGGCCGGTCAATAGAATGGTGAAATTGCGATTCAATTTCATTAATAATCCCCCAAGAATTCATTTTTCAACTAAAATTCTAACGAAGAAGGGATATCAAATTGGACGTTTCATGGGCAGCGGCTTCCTTTCTATGAAGAGACAAATCCATGGGGGATTCAGATTTATCAAAATACTTCTAAATTTATTATACGCACAATCGTATAAAACGGAAAGAACTGCTTTGACACGGAAGAAAGGACATGTTAATCTAATTACAGACAAAAAGAGTCTTTAATATCTTTTATTGAGAGGAGGAGTAAAAGTTGAAGTATTCAAATGCGACTAATTATGCACTTCATACGATGGTCCATTTAATGCGGGTGCCAAAAGAGAATGCTGTAGGGGTACAGGAATTGGCCGAAATGCAGAAGCTGTCGCCAACCTATCTTTCTAAGATTTTAACCAAACTGACTAAAGCGGGGTTGATCGAATCGACTCCGGGGGCGAAAGGGGGGTATAAGATTGCTCGAACTCAAACCGATGCCTCATTTTTTGATGTGATCAAAGCAATTGAAGGAGATGCGAATCTTTTTGATTGCACCATTCATCATGAAGGCTGCCTGATAGAAAAAACGATGCGTCAAGCGGAAGAGAACATGAAACAAGAGCTTCAGGAAAAACGCTTGTCTGATCTTGTAAAGGAAATTGAACAACATAAAAAAGCTTAGAGGAGATGATGGGATGTTATTGGATTGTGCAGTAGTAGGGGGAGGCCCAGCCGGGTTGAGCGCATCGCTTGTCCTTGGCCGGGCCCGCAGAAAAACCATCCTTTTTGATGACAACAAACCGAGAAATGCTGTGACGAATGAAGCCCATGGTTATTTGACTAGAGATGGAATCAACCCTCAGGAAATGAAAAAAATCGCTCATGCCGAACTGAGCCATTATCCAGATGTACGGATCGAAAAGCAGCGTGTTAAGGAAGTCAAAAAGGTAAATGGGCTATTCCATCTCACAACAGAGAATGGAGAAAGTTTTCAATCGAAAAAGCTGATATTGGCAGCAGGATTAAAGGAAATTCTGCCGGCAGTAAAGCATGTGGAAGAGTTTTACGGAATGAGTTTATTCAATTGTCCGTATTGCGACGGATGGGAACTGAAAGATCAGCCGCTTGCCATCATTTCTGAAAGCCAATGGGCATTCCATATGGCCAAGATGGTCTCGAATTGGTCGAATGACCTCGTTGTTTGCACGAACGGCAAGTCAAAGCTGACAGACGAGGAAAAGAGGATTTTGGAAAGCCAGGGAATTATCATCCGGGAAGAAAAAATCAAATCGTTAAGCGGAAAATCGGGGAAGCTGGAAGAGATTGAATTTGATGGAGGACAAAAAATTCAGCGTACAGGTGGATTCGTTACACCAGACTGGAAACAAGCTTCTTCTATTGGAGAATCACTCGGATGCCGTCTAAATGATAAAGGCGGAATCGAAGTTGATTCTTTCAAACGCACTACAATTGAAGGTGTTTTTGCTTGCGGAGACACAGTAATCGAAGGACCTGCACAATTGATTATCGCTGCTTCGGAAGGCAGCATGGCCGCTTTTGGTGTAAACGCGGATCTTGTGGAAGAAAAATTCGCTAAAAAGAAGGAGCTGGGATTAATGGAAAATAATTTTTCGAAATCTAAGCATACCCATCATCACGGTGGAAAAATCGCTTATTTGGAAAGTGCAGCTAGAAAAGCGGAGCTTTCCCCTGAACGATTAATGGACATGATCCCCCTCAAGAAAGCTGACCATATCTTGGATTTCGGAGCTGGAACAGGCTATTTCACACTGCCATTCGCTCAAAAGGTGGACGGAACGGTCTATGCGCTTGATATCGATCAAACCATGCTCGAAATGATTCGTTCAAAAGCAGAGCAGGAGCACATCACCAACATCCAACTCATTCTAGCTGGAAATGATCGCTTACCTTTGCCAGACGCTTCAGTTGATGTAATCATGGCGTCCCTAGTGCTCCATGAAGTGAATCCTCTGGAGGAGACTTTGCAGCAATTCATGAACGTTTTGAAAAGCGGCGGCCATTTTATCTGCATTGAACTTGAACCAACACAAGCAAGCGAAAGAGCTCCCCGGATCACCTGTGCAAAAATGGAAGAAAAATTGGTGAACAGTGGCATGCAGATCATCGAAAAAAAATTCCTGACCGAATTTCTCTATGTTCTTATCGCTAAGAAACAATAAAATTTTTTGTGTCTATTATAGATATTGTGAATCTTTAATAGTGTTTATTGAAATGAAAAAAGCGTCCCTTCCTCATAGAAAGGACGCTTTTTTTCGATTAACTTGCTGCACCAACAGAGACTGGCTTTTCTGCGGCAACAGGTTCTGAATCCAGTTGGAAATAGCGTTTATGCCAGATCAGGAAAGTGAAGATGGTCCAAATTTTACGGCCGTTATTGGCTTTTCCTTCGTAATGGTCATTCAGCAGCTGCATGATGTCTTCAATACTGAAAAATTCTTCGGCTTCTGCACTAGTAAAATACGTTTTAATTTGGCGATAAAACCGTTCTTCGCGGATCCAGTTGCGGATCGGCACTGGAAAACCGATTTTCTTTCTGGCAGCAGATGCTTCCGGCAAAGCTTTTCTTGCAGCCAAACGCATCGCGTGTTTCGTTTCCGTTTCATTTATACGATAAGAAGCGGGTATTTTTGAAGCAATTGCCATGACTTGCTTGTCTAAGAACGGAACACGAACTTCCAGTGAATGGGCCATGCTCATCTTATCTGCTTTCAACAAAATATCTCCTACGAGCCAAAGGTTCATGTCCAAAAATTGTTTTTTGGTCAAGTCGTCCTGTCCTTTTACTTGATTGTAATAGGGGGTGACAATATCCTGGATTGTTGGGGCATGATGAAAAGCTTCTTTCACAATTTTTTTGGCTTCAGCTTCACGGAACACTTTTGCTTGTCCGATAAACCATTCTTCTACCGGCAACCCGCCATGCATGAGGAATTGCTTGCCGCGCATTTCAGGAAGCTTAGCGGCGGTTTTTGCTGCTAGTGTCCGGATGAAGCGCGGACTTTTTGATATTTTTTCATCCCAGCAGACAAATCATAAGCTTCGTAGCCGCCAAATAATTCATCGGCTCCTTCACCGGACAAAATTACGGTAACGTCTTTCTTGGCCAGTTCCGCTAAGAAATACAAAGGAACAATTGAAGGATCGGAATGCGGTTCATCCATCAAATATTGGATGGTCTCTAACTTTTCAAAACATCGATCGGCATTTAAAATGGAATGCTTATTTTCAATATCCAGTTCATCGGAAAGTTGTTTCGCGTTAGCGATTTCAGAGAAATTCTCATCGCTGAAGCCGACAGTAAAGGTCTGGTCAGGCTTTAAAACAGAGGCTACATAACTGCTGTCAACGCCGCTTGATAAAAAAGATCCGACTTTGACGTCGCTGATGCGGTGGCTTAAGATGGATTCCTGGATGCTCTCGTCGATTTCTTCTACTAGATGGCTAAGCTGCAGATCTTTTTCTTTGAATTCCGGAGCCCAATATCGCTTAAGCGTAGTTTTGCCTTTTTGATGGATTAAATAATGCGCAGGCGGCAACTTGAATATGCCTTTGAAAAACGTTTCTTCTAAAACGGAATATTGAAAGGAGAGGTAAGGCATCAATGCCTCTTTATTGAATTCTTTTTGAAAACTGGGGTGGGGCAGGAAACTTTTGATTTCCGATCCAAAGAAAAAGGTGTTATTCATTTGGCCATAATAAAATGGCTTAATGCCGAACATGTCACGCCCTGCGAATAATTGTTTCTTTTTCCGGTCCCAAATGACAAAAGCGAACATACCGCGCAGTTTGGAAAGAATCCCTTCGCCATATTCTTCGTAGCCATGAAGGATCACTTCACAATCAGATTCGGTTTGAAAGACATGCCCTTTGTTGATCAATGTACGGCGAAGTTCGATAAAATTATAAATTTCTCCGTTCACCATGGCGACTAGACATCCGTCTTCACTGTAAAAAGGCTGTCCGCCGGTTTCCAATCCAATGATGCTCAATCGACGAAATCCGAGCGCTGCTTCTCCTTCAACGAATTCACCTGCTGAATCGGGTCCTCTATGAATAATGCGATCCATCATCTTATGTAAAACCATTTCTGGCTGTTCGACTGCTCCTAAAAACCCTGTAAATCCACACATACTTATGCACCTCTTCAATGAAATTTATGAGCAATAAAGCGGAAAATGAGCAGAAATGTCATCAGCTATTGCTTACTTTGGATAGACGCTTGAAGGGGTAAAAAGTATCGGTAATTTGACAAAAAAAGAATGCTCAATAAGAGCATTCAGAAATTGCAAATCATGTTTTTAGTCGCAGAAAAATTTAAATGAAAGGGAATCGACATTAATTCTCTCTAGAGGGATGAACTCCTTCAACATGCCATGTTCTTATGCTCGGAGTCGAATGGAATTTAAATATCGATTGTGGAACTTAAAGTTCCAGGTTTACGTCTGATTGACTAGAGAAGCAATGTACATGTATGAGACAGAAAAGCGGAGGGGTCAAGTGTTAGATGTTTTCTAAAATCGTCACACTTAAGCCTTCCGGATCTTCAAATTCAATATCCTGAAGTTTTCCGCCACCTCCAAATTTGGCGATGCCCTTCATCGGGAAGTTTTCTGAAACGCCGAAGCTATTGGTAAATCTAACTTGGAAATCAATTTGGTATTGAGACGGTGCCTCATTCGTTTTTTTGATTTCTACTGATCCCAAAGTGAATTGGTAAGAGGAAGACTCTTCACCTAAATGATAGAAATAAGCATACGGCACGAAATTATCAAAGCCGCTTTCTGTAAAGTAAGGTCCATATGTTTTTTCAAGAAATTCATAAAGAAAAACGGTGTCAGAATCCTCGGCCGATGTAGAGCTGCCAGTTAAAACATTGGCGGGATTGGTTTTAAGCTTTATAAATTCCTTGTTCGGACCGTTAAATTCTTCGTTCAGCACGTGAGTGATTGCGCGTTCTTCCATTTCATTAGGAGTGCCGACGCCTGATTGGCTATCCGGAGCAGGGGATTCGCCTGTAGTAAATGTCAAAAAAAGAAGAGCCGCGACAATCAGCATGCCAAATGAAATGAAGGCAGGGGCCAAATGGAATCTCTTTTTCTTTTGCACGCGTGCCCGTAGTTTCACTAAACCTTCTTGCCGCGCTTTTTTAGACCGGTCGACTTCTTTCATTTGCTGAAAAAGGTCATCGAGTTGTTTGTTCGGATCCATGCAAGCCACCATCCTTTCCGATAAGTTCCTTTTTCAAGGACTCGAGTGCCGCGAAGTTTTTGTTTTCACTTTTGCCTCAGTCCACCCCAATATGTAGGCAGTCTCTTTAATGGAGCATTCGTTTATTTTTCGGAGAAGCAATACTTCCTGGTAATCCTTTTTCAAGGTTTTCATCGCTTTGTATAATTGGCTCGTTTGTTCTTTCTGTTCAACCAAGTCTTCAAGAGCGGGAAGGTTGCCATTTAGATCATCTTCATTTTCCATACTGAAAAAACGGATAATCTTTTTTCTTCTCAAAAAATCATACGTGACATTGCGCGCTATTTTCAACAGCCAAGTGGAAACGGATGATTGGTGGTTGAATGACTTTAAGTTTTTAAACGCTTTATAAAACGTTTCTTGTGTTAAATCTTCTGCATTTTCTTTATGTCTGATCAGCAGAAAAATATAGCGGTAAACCCGATCACTGTGATCAAGGTATAATTGTTCAATTTCTTCTTCCATACATTTCACTCCCCGTGTAAATAATAGACGAAGATCAGAAAAAAAGTATCGTTTTTTAAATTAAATTGCTAAATGGAAAGAAACTGTTTATATTTGAGTCGTTAGGAACAAGCAGAACAAAAGAAACGATTTAGCTGTTGGAGGCCCCTTATGAAAAAAATTATTTACCTGCTTATCGCCGCAGGATTACTGAACGGCTGCAGCAATGCCGGAAAAGACTTAGCTGAACCAGTACCAGCTGAAGAAACCCCTGCAGAAACGGCTGAGTCGGCAGAAGATGCCGCTTTACCGCTTGCTGAAAATCAATCAACTAAGCGGGCAACAATGGATGAAAATCCAAAAGCCTATTATTTGCTGGAACTTGAACGGATTGACTTAGCGCTGACAAAACTGGAGAATTCGTATAATAATGGCTCAACAGCTGCTTTGAAGGCAGGGGAGGCAGAATCGCTTAGAAGATGGGATAAAGCTTTAAATGAAATCTACGGCGTGCTTAAAACCCAATTAACTCCAGAAGAAATGGAAGATTTGCGGCTTAAGCAATTGGACTGGATTGCGCTGCGCGACCAAAGAGCGGCCGAAGCCGCGGCTGAGTTTGCCGACGGCACGCTTGAAAGTGTTGCACAGCTTTCTAAAGCCCGAGAATTGACAAAAGAAAGATGTTTTTTCCTCGCGAATACGTACTTGAAAGAAGAAGCGGGCTAAAGTGCAATGCCAGGTTTTAGAGAGTAAATGTAAATAGCTAAAAAAGACCGGCCAGATCTGCTTTTGCAGATTGGCCGGTCTTTTTCAATTTAATTCTTATGGCTGGTCATTTTCTTCAGGAGGGGTTGCATCTGGAACAGAGGCCGGATTGGCATCTCCTTCGCCATCACCGTCTTCAGGTGGTGGTGGAGGGACATCGCCATTGCCATCGCCATTCCCGTTGCCATTATTCCCGCCATTGCCGTTATCGTTCCCGTTGCCGTTGCCATTGTTTCCGCCATTGCCATTATTCTGGCCATTGCCGTTATTATTCTCATTGCCGTTCGAATTGCCGTTGCCGTTATTGCCGTTCGAATTGCCGTCCGGATTTTCATCTTCCGGCGTTTCTACTGGCTCTTCCGGCTCTTCAACCGGCTCTTCTTCTACGGGTTCTTCTTCTTCGACTTCTTCTTCAGGAGCGCCAGCAACTTCTACTGCGACAGAAGCGGGATCGCTTCGAAGATCATCGCTGACCGCTGTTACACGGAAGGTATAAGTTTTGCCTTCTTCGAGGCCGCTAAATGAATAAGCACGGTCGCCGGTTGTGGTCAATATGGAACTATTGCCATCCACTTCAACCGCCACTTCGAACGCGACTCCTTCGGTAATATCGTAATTCCAAGAGAGGTTAGCCGTTTGGCCCTCTACAGTTGCTCGGAGGCCAGAAGGTGTGTCCAACTCTTCTTGGACGAATTGTTCGGATACTTGCGTCGGTTCGGTGCCGCGTACGAACAATTCAGTGGATCTTAAATTATAAGGCGTGAATGCACTTGCCAATCTTAATGGTGAACTTCCTGCTTCAATTTCAAGCTCGACAACAGATTCCGGTTTTTTGAAATTGTCTGTATCGGCACTTGAAGAAATTTTGGACATCGCACTCGTAAATAAACGCTGTGCGAGTAACCGTTCATTTGAAGCGGTATCGATCCCAATTTCACGAGTAGGGTAGCCGCTCCATACTGAAACGGAATATTTAGATGTATAGCCTGCGAACCAAACATCCGGTGCAGAAGAGGAATCCAGCCCATATTTAGCTAAATCGTCTGCTGAATAGTTGGATGTACCGGTTTTGCCGGCAAGGTCTAATCCGCTAAGAGCGGCTTCTTTTCCGGTCGCTCCAGGTACATTCAAGTCCACAACATCACGGAGCATATCTGTCACCATGTAAGCGGTGCTGTCTTTCATTGCCGGAATCGATTCAGGTTTTACTACTTCTTCGGTCGTGCCGTCACGGAAAACGAGTTTCGTGATCGTATGCGGTTTTGTATAGATGCCGTCATTTCCAAAGGCTGCAAATGCACCTGCAAGATCGACTGTCGAGATGCCGTCAGAACCAAGGGCAGTGGATTCGAAGACTTCGATATCCAGTCCAAGTTTACGGACAAAATCTTTGGCGTCTTCAGCGCCGACTTCTTTCAAAGTTTTGACCGCTGGGATATTGCGTGAGCGGTAAAGCGCTTCACGGATCGTCATTCCGCCAAGGAAATTGCCATCAACGTTGCGAATTTGTTTTCCGTCTTCATAAGAATACGGTTCGTCGACAATCGGCTGGCCGGTCGACCAGTCTAAATATTCAATTGCCGGTCCGTAAGCGATTAGCGGTTTGATGGTTGAACCGATGACCCGATCGCGTGATGTAGCGTAATTGATGCGGACATCGCCGGAATAGTCGCGGCCAGCCCCAATTGCTCGGATTGCACCCGTTTGCGTATCAACAATTGTCATCGCTGATTCGACTTTGTCGTCAAAGAATAAATCGGATGACATTGTTTCGTTGACCGCTTTTTGGACGTCGGGTTCAAGTGTTGTATAAATGGTCAATCCTTCATCAAGCGAGTAATCGCCGCTCAATGATTCCAATTCACTTTGGACCATTTCCATGAATGCTGTATATTCACCTGTTGGTGCTTTCGGGCGGTTTTCTTCCGCCAGCAGCATTTCAGTCACAGGTGCTGCTTGAGCTTCTTCTTTTTGTGCAGTGGTGATTTTTTCATGCTGCTCCATTAAGCTAAGCACAATATTGCGGCGCTTTTCTGCAGCTTCCGGATGGTTGAAAGGGTTGTAGTTGTTTGGGCTTTGCGGCATGCCGGCAAGCAAAGCCATTTCAGGCAATCCCAATTCAGAAAGGGGCTTGCCATAAAAATGTTCTGCCGCAGTACCGAAGCCGTAAGTATTGCCGGACATCAGGATTTTGTTGAAATACATCTCGAAAATTTCTTCTTTCGTGTATTCCTGTTCAAGTTTATAGGCGAGGTAAGCTTCTTGGGCTTTTCGCTTCAAGGTTTTTTCGTTGGATAAAAACGAGTTTTTAATGACTTGCTGGGTAATGGTACTTGCGCCTTGCGATCCAAAACCGCCTGTAATATTCGCAATCACAGCGCCGCCTAAACGGATCACATCAATTCCGGAGTGTTCATAGAAACGGTTATCTTCAGTTGCGAGAATGGCAGCTTCCATCTCTTTCGGAATTTCTTCGTAATTGACATAGGTTCGGTCCTCTACCGTCATAAACGGAATTTCCGTTTTGCCGTCAGCGGCTAAAAATTTCGGGCTAATCGGGTCCCGCAGCAATTCTTCGTCGAGATCCGGAGCTCCGCTCGCGTAATATGCGAATAATCCTAAACCGGATAGCAATCCGACGACGCCAATCAAGACGATCGCTAGGACAATCCGTTTAATCCAGCTTGTGCCGGAAGAGGCTTTCTTTTTCTTTGGGCCTGGCTTTTTTCGTGCTGTTTTCTTTTGTTGCTCGAGTGCTTTTCTGCGTTGTTCACGCGAAACTGGTTTTTCGCTCACAATCGGTTCCTCACTTTCGTAAATGCTTGCATTTAAAGATTTTGCAGAATAGGCAGGTAATCCAGGCGCGGAAAGCGCCTGGATTTACTTCTATTGCAGTTGCTTCCAATTCATCCAAGGCGATGGATTTTCTTCCACCTGCAATCATCCGGTTCCAAAAAACTTCGAGATCTTCAAAGCGAATGATGAAGTAACGCTGCAATGAAGAGAATCGGATGATCATGAAGGCCACCCCTTTTTGTTTGACGACTTGGGCCATATGATGAATTTGATGGTCATGGATGTTTTTCAAAGGAAAGGACGTTTTATTTTCGGTTTCTTTCGCTTCGAAATCGATATATTTGCCGTTCCAAACGCCATTGTAATCAGTGGTAGAAGGGGCTCTGAAATAGGCCTCGCGAATAACCGCTGCACTCCTGGACGGATATTCCACTTTTACAATCTGGACTGGCACCGGCTTTTTATGGATGACGGCTAAACCCATTTGCAAGTAATAGTCATTTGTTTCGTTTAATTCATCCTCTAATGTCTTACCCCGGTTGCTGAAGGAAAAATCCTTCTTCTTTTTGGCGACGGGCTTTTCTTTAGAAGGAATGAACTTTTTTCCGTTTGGATAATTTATTGCCATCGTGATACACCTCACTCCATCTATCATATCACACGGATTTAGACGATGCCGATGTGGAAAGGTTTCAAAAATTGCTAGACTTATAATAGCGGAACTCTTCCCAAATGCCAACTGAAAAGAATGTCTGTTCGATAATATTCGTCTGCCTAAAAGGAATATGATAAACTATTGGCAACGGAGGTGGCAGATTTATGACAGTACGAGAACTTTCTTCCACGCTATTCGATGAATGCGGGAAATGCCAGGACCGGTTTTTTGACATGCGCGAACGCGATGCCGAGCCGGATTTTTATAACGATGTAAAGCCATATGCCGATCACTGGCATGAATTGATAAATGAGTGGCAGCGGGAGTCGCTAGTCTATATACAGCAGGAGCGGCCAAAGCATGTCCACAAGCCGCAAATCGACACGGCAGCAGAAGGGATGACGCAATTTTTTGTCCAAAGCTTTTATAAAGATACCAGCAAAAAGCGTTTTATCCAAACCATACAGGCTGCCCAGTATACTTTGCAGACATTTATACGAGCGATAGACGAAAAGGGCGACTGCAATGATTAAACGAAAAAAACTTCCCGAGTTGATGGAAGAATGGAAAACGGAACCCGATATGATGGAGCGCATTGTCCATTGGCATACAAAAGAGGAAAAGCCTGCAATGTATGCGGAATTTCCAGAAGCAATGCATGACAGTTTAAAACAGGCACTAAAGAAAAAAGGGGTGGATAAATTATACACCCACCAGCGTGAAGCGTTTGACCTCGCTGTGAGCGGCAAGTCATTTACAGCAGTTACGCCAACTGCTTCCGGCAAATCGTATTGCTATCATTTGCCGGTGATCCACAAAATTTTAAATGATCCAGGCGCACGTGCCCTTTATCTTTTCCCCACAAAGGCGCTAGCGCAAGATCAGAAAAGCGATCTCCACGATTTGATCGAAAAAATGGACCAGGATATTTTATCGTATACCTATGACGGCGATACAGCACCGGCAATCCGGACGAAAGTCAGAAAAGCGGGGCAAATCGTCATTACGAATCCGGATATGCTCCATTCAGCGATATTGCCGCACCATACAAAATGGGTTTCATTCTTTGAAAACCTTCATTATATAGTCATTGACGAACTTCATACGTATAAAGGAGTGTTCGGAACGCATGTAGCGCATGTCATCCGACGCTTAAAGCGGATTTGTGAATTTTACGGCAGCCATCCGGTCTTTATCTGCACATCAGCAACGATTGCAAACCCGAAAGAACTTGCAGAGAATCTGACAAATACGGAGCATGTGCTCATTGACCAAAACGGAGCCCCGTCCGGTAAAAAACACATCGTTTTCTATAATCCGCCAATCATCCATCCAACATTCGGAGTGAGAAGAAGCGCAGTGCTCGAAGTTCGGGATTTGGCGACGCATCTCGTCAAACAAAATATCCAAACAATCGTTTTTGCAAAGAGCCGGGTGCGGGTGGAAATGCTCGTCACGTATCTAAAAGCCATTACAAAAACGAAGCTTCAAGACGAATCCATAAAAGGCTACCGTGGAGGTTACTTGCCGACTGAGCGGAGAGCCATCGAAAAAGGGCTGCGCGATGGGACGATCAAATGCGTCGTTTCCACAAATGCACTTGAATTGGGAGTGGATATCGGACAGCTGCAAGCGTGTATTATGACCGGTTATCCTGGAAATATCGCAAGCGCCTGGCAGCAAGCTGGACGGGCAGGGAGAAGGCAGGATGAATCGCTTGTGGTTTATGTGGCGCAATCCACTGCACTCGACCAATACATCATCAATCATCCTGAATACTTGCTGGATCAGACGCCGGAAGAAGCGAGGATCCATCCGGAGAACATCATCATTCTCATGGATCATCTGAAATGTGCTTCTTTTGAATTGCCCTTTTCGACAGATGACCAATACGGAGAATTTGATGTCCAGGAATTGCTGGAATATTTGCAGGAAGAAGGGGTCCTTGTCCGGACTTCTGATCGCTGGCATTGGATGAGCGACCGTTTTCCTGCCCATGACATTTCACTGCGCTCGGCTTCTCAGGAAAATGTGGTCATCATCGATCAATCGATTCCTGCCAATACAAAAGTAATCGGGGAAATGGACCGCTTCAGCGCAATGACTTTATTGCACGAAGAGGCCATTTACCTTCATCAAGGAACCCAGTTCCAAGTGGAGATTCTGGATTGGGAAGAAAAGAAAGCCTACGTCCGTGAAGTGGACGTGGATTATTTTACCGATGCGAATTTAGCGGTTGAATTGAAAGTGATGAGCGAAGACAAAACACGGAAACTGCATACTGCTGATGTCCAATTCGGTGATATTGCCGTTCTTGCGATGCCGACGATTTTCAAAAAAATACGTTTCGACAGCCATGATAATATCGGTTCCGGACCTATTTCATTGCCTGCCGAAGAATTGCATACTTCTTCTACATGGCTAAGCTTTGAAAAGCCGGAAGATTTTTCTGATTCCGAACTGTCGGACACGATGACCGGCGCTGCATATGCCATTGAATCGTTTATCCCGATTTTCGTCCAATGCGACCGCAGGGACGTTCATGTGGTGCCTCAAGTGAAATCGCCGCATAACGGCATGCCGTCTTTCTTTATCCATGATTCCTATCCGGGCGGCATCGGCATCAGCGAAAGAATTTACGATCTCTGGCAGCCGCTGCTCGACAAAGCCCAGCAGCATGTGGAAGAATGCCCATGCCTTGATGGATGCCCGGCATGCATCGGCGCGCAGGAAGCGGCCATCAGCATGAAGAGCCACGTAATCGATTTACTGAGCGAGCTCCGCAAAGAGAGGTGAGCAGCGAATGTCATTTGAAAGCAAACTACTCCAGATGAAAGGCATGCTGAAAAAGCAACCAGTGAAAAAGAAACAACCAAAAGCAAACGAGCGTCCTCTGCATGAAGAGAAATGGAAGAGTATCGGACTAGAGCTGAAAGAAAATAAATTCGGATTTGTTTACGAGAAAAAAATCACGTACCCTTTAAATACGCAGCATGGCAAAGTGAAGCTCAACGAACTTGACCGGGTGCTTAAGGCATGGGAAGACGTTTCTTTCGATCATCCATTTAAATTGAATGTGGATGACAAGATTGTTTTCTTCGATACGGAAACAACCGGACTCAGCGGAACTGGCGCCTATATTTTCTTGATCGGCTTATTGGTGAAAAAAGAGAATTGTTTCGAAATGATCCAATATATCATGCCCGATCCATCCAACGAAGCGGCATTTCTTTATGAAACAAGGCTGTGGGAAGAAGAACAGCCCATCATCTTTTCCTACAACGGGAAAAGTTTTGACTGGCCGCAATTGATGTCGCGCTGGACGATGCATCGCCAAATTTTGCCGAAGCTCCCGACGCCGGTCCAGATTGACTTATTCCATGGCACAAAACGGATATGGAAAAATGAACTGGAACGAATGAAGCTGAGTACGATTGAAGAAGAAAAGCTCGGCTTTGCCAGAGAAGGAGACGTCCCGGGCTATCTGATCCCGCCGATTTACCTGGATGCTGTGAAAAGCGGCTATCCGGAAGGCTTAGGAAAAGTTCTTTTCCACAATGAATTGGATATCTTGTCGTTGGTTTCTTTATACGTTTTGTCGTCGGATCTGTTAATGGAAGATTTTGAAACGGAGACGAGCGGCGCCTATACGAATATCGGCAAATGGTATGCGGATTTAAAACAATACGACCAAAGCGCAGCTTATCTTGAACACGTCGCTTTAGAACGTGGAAGTTCTGCTGCGATGGCCAGATACCTGCTCGCCATCCAGAAAAAGAGATCCGGCCTATACGAAGAGGCCGTCCGCTTATTTAAAGAAGCAGCGCCTCATTTAAGAGGCACAGTCGAAGTGGAAGCTTGGATCCATGCAGCAAAATTATATGAGCATCAACTGAAGGACCTTCAGCAAGCGGCGATTATGGCAGGCTTTGCCAAAGAAGCGAGTGAACATACGAAAGTGCGCAATTCGATTGTCCTTGATCTGATCAAACGGCAAGTGCGTCTGGAAGAAAAACTTCGAAAAAAACGTCCGGAAGTGAAGAAGATATAAAGACCTATAACCTGCCTTATGCTATACTTAGCGTATGGCAGGCTTTTTACGGAAGGACGATTAAAATGGACAATAAATTTACAGCTAAAGATATCTTAGAAAAAGATTTTAAAACAGGCATGCGCGGTTATAACCAAGACGAAGTAGACCATTTCCTAGATGAAATCATCCAGGACTATGAAATTTTCGCAAAAAAAATCGAGCAATTGCAAAATGAAAACAAACGCTTAAAAGCAGAATTAGAAGACATGCCGCGGAAGCAGGCGACACCAGCTCCTGGGACAACGAATTTTGATATCCTTCGCCGGTTATCCCATTTGGAAAACCATGTGTTTGGCAACAAATTGAATAACGAGTAATTTCGTTGTAATCTTTCCCGGAATAACGTATACTAGTAAAGCCATTTGAAATTCTGGCAATCGCTCCGGATTTTTTTCGGAGAGGAAAGTCCATGCTCACACGGACCTGCGATGGCCGTAGTGATCGCGCTTAGCGAAACAATAAGCTAAGGCAGCTTTACAGCTGACGGCGGGTAGAACGCCTAAGTCTTCGGATATGGCCGAAATACCCTGAAGGTGCCACAGTGACGGAGCTGTATAAGAAATTATACAGGTGGAACGAGGTAAACCCCGCGAGTGAGAAACCCAAATTATGGTAGGGGCACTTTTCTGAAGGAATTGAACTGAGGAAGAGGCAGGCTTAAGCTTGCAGATAGATGGTTGCCGTCCACTAGTACGAGGGTCAAACCGTTTGAGTACGTGGAAGACAAAACATGGCTTATAGAATTTCTTTTGGCTTTAAATTGCTTATTAAAAGCTCTCCGGAAGGGGAGCTTTTCTTCTTATACTATTAGAATCGTGGTGCATGATTTTGGTCGAACAAGCTTTCATCAAAAACTCCGCAATTTCAATTTCCAAGTTCCCTCAAGATTTGCCTGAGAAAGTATTTACTAAAGTTTCAGAAGGCATTATGGTGACGGACCTCCACAAACGCATTGTGCATGTGAATCCCGCATTTGAACTTGTCACCGGATATGAACGGGAAGAAGTTTTAGGGAAGACACCTAAAGTGCTTCAGTCGGGCATTCATAGACAAGATTTTTATCAAACCATGTGGGAAAAGATGAATCTAGATGGCGAATGGAGCGGGGAAATATGGAATCGCCGGAAAAATGGCGAAATCTACCCAGAATGGTTGAACATCACCGCGATAAAAGATGAAAATGGAATTGTCCGGAATTACTGCGGCATTTTTTCTGATTTGACCGACCGGAAAACTTCCGAAGACGAGTTAAAGAAAATGGCGCTGACAGATTCGCTGACAGGCACGTCAAATCGCTATGATTTTACAGAGAGGATGCAGCAATTGATCAAGACATCCCAAAAGTATGAACTTAGCCACGCCATTCTTTTCCTGGATTTGGACCGCTTTAAACAGATCAATGATTCTTTAGGACATGATATTGGGGATTTATTGTTGATGAGCGTTGCAGAACGGATTCGAGGGCTCTTGAAAAATAAGGATATTTTAGCACGTTATGGGGGAGATGAGTTTGTCGTTGCCTTGACTGCTATCAAACATCCCGCTGAAGCGGCCAATATGGCTGAAAAAATTATAGAAGTTCTTGAAACACCGTTCCACTTGGCGGATGAAGAAATCTACATTTCGACAAGCATTGGAATCAGCCTTTATCCGATAGATGGCATGACTTTGGATGATATGCTCCGGAAAGCCGATAAGGCAATGTATTATGCCAAACAAAATGGCAGGAACCAATACTGTTTTTATTTCGATGATTTAAAAACAGCTTCGAGGCGCCTCGTCTTAATGGAAGCTGAATTGCGAAAAGCGATTGAAAATCGGACATTTATGATGCATTATCAGCCAAAAGTCGATATTCAGACAAAGCGAGTGACTGGATTTGAATCGCTGATACGGTGGGAAAGCGAAAAGCTCGGAGTAGTGGCGCCTTCGGAATTCATCCCATTTGCGGAAGAAACCGGACTGATTATTTCTCTCAGCGAAGCGATTATTGAAACAGTTTGCCGGGATTTTATTGCCATGAATTTCAATGACAGCTTGAATGTTCCGATTTCCATCAATATTTCCAGCCTGCATTTTCAGCAGCCCAACTTCGTCGCTTCGATAAAAATGATTTTTGAAAAGATGAATTGCCAACCGAGTTTCTTTGAACTCGAATTGACTGAACATACCATTATGGACAATGTGGCAGAAACTACAGTAAAGCTCCAGGAATTGAGAGATCTTGGATTTTCCATAGCTGTAGATGATTTTGGGACCGGTTATTCGTCTTTAAGTTATTTAAGCCGCTTTCCGATTGATCAATTGAAAGTGGATAGCAGCTTTGTGAAAGAAATTGTCTCCATCAAAGAAAACGAATTCATTGTAGATGCCATCATCAATTTGGCGCATAGCCTCCGTTTGACCGTTGTAGCTGAAGGGGTGGAAACGCCTGAACAAGTGGAACTGCTGACAGAACTCGGCTGTGATATGATACAAGGATATGTCTATAGTAAAGCGATGGCAGCAGAAGAACTGCTCGCATTCATCGAAATTTGGAATATTAAGCAACAGGAAAGGGCGTCAATATGACCACATTTAAATTACTGGCTACGGCTGCAATGGGGCTTGAATCGATTGTAGCGGATGAAGTGAAAGAATTAGGGTATGAAACACAAACAGATAACGGCAAAGTGTTTTTCGAGGGCGAAGAACGCGATATCGCAAAAGCCAACCTTTGGCTGCGTACAGCAGACCGGGTGAAAATCATTGCAGGGGAATTCAATGCCTATACGTTTGATGAATTGTTCGAACGCACCAAAGCGATTGAATGGGAGAAGTTTCTTCCGGTTGATGCGAATTTCCCGGTGCAAGGGAAATCGGTAAAATCTAAATTATACAGCGTGCCGGACTGCCAGTCGATCGTCAAGAAAGCAATTGTCGAGCGTTTAAAAAAAGCGTATCACCGCAACTCATTCTTGGACGAATCAGGCCCGCTTTAAGATTGAAGTCTCCATTTTAAAAGATAAAGTACAGCTTTCAATCGATACGAGCGGTGCCGGCCTCCATAAGCGCGGTTACCGGCTGGACCAAGGGGAAGCGCCGCTAAAAGAAACTTTGGCTGCGGCCCTTGTGAAATTATCACGCTGGACACCGGACCGTCCCTTTATCGATCCGTTCTGCGGTTCAGGTACGATTGCTATTGAGGCCGCTATGATCGGACAAAATATTGCACCCGGCTATAACCGGGAATTCGACAGTGAACATTGGCCATGGATGAAGCCGCAAATGTGGGAAGAAGTGCGCAATGAAGCGGAAGAACTGGCAAATTACGATCAACCATTAGAAATTTTAGGTACTGACATCGATCATCGCATGGTGAAAATCGCAGAAGCGAACGCACTAGAAGCAGGTTTCGGCGACTTGATCCAATTCCAGCAGCGCCAGTTGAAAGATTTCACAGCGCAAGGCGAAAACGGAGTCGTTGTCGGAAACCCTCCATATGGAGAGCGTATTGGAGAAATTGAGGAAATTGAAGAAATGATCGGCGATATGGGGCGGATTTTTGCCAAATATCCTTCATGGTCCATTTATATGCTGTCGTCAATGCCACGTTTTGAAACATTGTACGGACAGCCGGCAACAAAGAAAAGAAAATTATTCAACGGATTTATCCGCACCGATTTATTCCAATTCTGGGGCGAGCGTCCAAAAAATAAATGACAGGATAACGGAAGGGCGATAGCCCTTCCGTTTATCTGTGAGGAGAATATATGAGACAACCTATACCATTTCCATTATCGAAAGAGAAAACCTTCTTTGAATCCTTGAATGATTGGATTGGCGATATCTTTTATGATGAACTTCCCGAAAAAGGCTTTGATCTCCGGGACGAACAAATTTTCATGGCTTTTCAAATTGAGCAGGCATTAAAAGAAAAATCGGTTCTTTTTGCAGAAGCGGGAGTGGGAACTGGAAAAACGCTCGCTTATCTTTTGCCAGCGATCGCGTATGCCCGCTACACGGGCAAACCGGCACTCATTTCTTGTGCAGACGAGACTTTAATTGAGCAGCTCGTGAAAAAAGGCGGCGATATCGACCGCTTGAACTCCTTATTCGATCTGAAAATGGACGTCAGGCTGGCAAAGTCAAGAGACCAGTATCTATGCCTTCAGCGCCTAGAAGGGGCTCAAAAGCGCAGCGACGCAGATTTCTTGGATGATATCGAGTTCAGTCTGCCGGAATTCGTCAACAAAACTTATTCGATGCAAAATACCTATCCTTACGGTGAACGTTCAAGCTATCCGGATGTCACCGATGAAGAATGGCAGCAAGTCAATTACCACCCGATCCAGAATTGTGCGGCTTGCGAGCTGCGCAATAAATGCGGCCAGACGATACACCGCAACCATTACCGCCAGGCGACAGATTTGGTTATTTGTTCGCATGATTTCCTGATGGAGCATATTTGGACAAAAGAAACACGGACAAGGGAAGGCCAAACGCCGCTGCTTCCGGAAACATCGTTGATTGTTCTTGATGAAGGGCATTTGCTTGAATTTGCAGCGCAGCGCGCATTGACATATGAAGTGCAGGAAATGACGCTGCTAAATGTGACAGAACGCATTATGGTCGACGGTGTCCGTGAAAAGACTTTGAGTATGATCGAGCGGACAATCGATTTGCACAATGAATTTTTCCGGGAACTTCGAAATTGCGCCATTCCAAGCGATGAAGACCGCCAAGGCATCCGTAAAACGGATTCACTTCTATCGTTAGGAAAAGAATTGATTGCATTGATTGATGATTTGATGGAAGAATTTGTTTTTGAAGGCGAATTGTATACCATTCCGGAATACGATTTGAAAATGGCAGAAGAATATTTTGAGCTCTATAATTTCTCCATGCGTTTATTTGTAGAGGAGGGCGATGCGGTCAACTGGATGGAAGTGAAAGATGAAATCGAAACTTTGGTCATCATGCCTCGTCTCGTAACCGATATTTTGGACGAAAAATTGTTTGATGGAAAAACGCCGATCATCTTCTCATCTGCGACTTTATCGGTTCAAAAAGATTTCACTTATATCGCAGACAGCCTCGGAATCGATGATTTCCAATCATTTTCTGTTCCGTCACCTTTTGAATACGAAGAAGTAATGAAAATCGTCAAACATCCACTTCAGCAAACAGATAAGTTTGAACGGGTATATGATTTGTTTTCATCAGGAGACCAAACTTTAGTGCTGTTTAAATCAAAGATCGATATGGAGCATTTCAAGCAATCCTTGCCGCTCGACCATCAATATGCGATTGAATTCGAAGGGGACCGGGAATTATCGACGGTCGTTAAAGAATTCCAAGAAGGCAAATTCCAGGTGTTGTGTTCATACCACCTTTGGGAAGGACTGGATCTGCCAGGAGAAGCATTGACGAAAGTGATCATCGTCGATTTGCCGTTCCCGCCAAAAGATCCGGTATTTGAAGCGAAGCGCAATTTCAGCTTGAATCCGTTAGAGGAAATCGATTTGCCGTTCATGCAGCTGCGCATCCAGCAAGGCATCGGCCGATTGATCCGTACGTCAAACGACCACGGTGAAATCCATTTGCTGCTGAATGAAGAAGAGCTTGCAGTAGAGCATTTATGGCAAGGGATTTTGCCTGTAGTTGCTGAGAATTTTTAATCCTTTCTTCCTGCTTATGATACAATTATTAGGCAAAGAAGATGTGGGGGGATTATGTTGACACTTGAAAAACAGTATAAAGACCATGTAAGTAAAATGCAGGCGTACAATGAAGCTCTTTCCTTATTGTATTGGGATCTCCGTACCGGAGCACCAAAAAAAGGAACGGATCTCCGTTCTGAAACGATCGGAACTTTGTCTTCGGAATTATTCGCTTTATCAACGTCTGAGGAATTCGGGCAATTATTGGCTGATTTGGAAACAGATAAAGCAAAACTGAGCCATGTGATGCAGCGTTCAGTCGAAGAGTCACGCAAGGAATACGATTTGAGCAAAAAAATTCCGCCTGAAGAATATAAGAAATTCGTCATTTTGCAGTCCAAAGCAGAGTCGGTTTGGGAAGATGCAAAAGCAGCCGCTGACTTTTCGTTATTTGAGCCTTATTTAGAAGATTTGGTGTCGATGACAAAGAAAATGATCGGCTATTGGGGCGAAAAGAACGGCAGCGCTTATAATACGCTGCTTGATCAATACGAGCCGGGCATGACGACAGAAATCCTTGATGAAGTTTTCGGCAAGCTGCGAAACCGCATCGTGCCATTGGTGCAAAAAATAGCGGCTTCTGAACATAAACCGGAGACCGGTTTCCTTTATGAGCATTTTCCAAAAGAAGCGCAGCGGGATTTAAGCATCGAAGTGTTGGAGCAATTAGGCTATGATTTTGAAGCTGGCCGCTTGGATGAAACAGTCCATCCATTCATGACCACAATCAACCGCCGAGACGTTCGGGTCACGACGAAATACGATGAGCACGATTTCCGAACAGCTGTTTTTGGAACGATCCACGAAGGCGGACATGCTCTTTACGACCAGAACCTGGGAGCGGACCTTTCCGGTCTTGCGATTGAAGACGGGGCTTCGATGGGAATTCATGAGTCCCAATCGCTTTTCTTCGAGAACTTCATCGGCCGCAACGAAAGCTTTTGGACAAGCAATTATGATTTATTGAAAAAATACGCTCCGAAGCAATTCGAAGCTGTGAGCCTAGAAGATTACGTGCGGGCAATCAATGAATCGAAGCCTTCCTTAATCCGGATTGAAGCGGATGAGCTGACTTATGCACTGCATATCATGATCCGTTATGAGCTTGAAAAAGGGTTGTTCAATGGAGACCTTGCAGTCAAAGATTTGCCAAAGCTTTGGAACGATAAATACGAAGAATATTTAGGCGTGCGTCCTTCAAATGATGCCGAAGGCGTATTGCAGGATGTGCACTGGGCAGGAGGAAGCTTCGGCTATTTCCCTTCCTATGCACTTGGCTATATGTACGCAGCGCAATTCAAAAATGCGATGCTACAAGATTTGCCGAACTTTGATGAGTTGCTTTCAACAGGCAATATCACACCGATCCGCGAATGGCTGACTCAAAACGTGCATCAATACGGCATGTCGAAAAAGCCGCTGGAGATCCTGAAAGACGCCACCGGCGAAGGATTGAACGCAGATTATCTAGCAGCCTACCTGGAAGAGAAATATTCAAAGATTTATCAGTTGAATTAAGATGAAAAGTGAGCCCGAAAGCAGTTGCTTTCGGGCTTTTTTATTTTCCATCAGCCAATTCCAAAGAATTTTGATTATAATAAATGCAGGAGGGGTTATATGTTAAAATCATTCAGTTTAGAAGGCAAGACAGCGATCGTTACAGGCGCAGGAAAAGGGATCGGGAAAGCGATCGCTTTGGCAGTGGCAGAAGCAGGGGCAAACCTGATGCTGGTTGCGAGAACAGAGGAAGATTTGAAGGCTGTCCAACAAGAAATCAATAACGGCCGGACGGATTATGCAGTGGCTGATATTACTTCAAGGGAACAAATTCAGCAAGCAGTGGAAAAAACAGTGGAACGTTTCGGCAAACTTGATGTCCTTGTAAACAATGCCGGCATGAATATCCGTTCTTCTTTAATGGAAGCGACTGACGGCGAATGGCAAAAAATCATGGATACGAACGCCCATAGCGTTTTCATGTTTTCTCAAGAAGCGGCAAAGCAAATGGAAAACGGCGGCTCAGTCATCAATATCAGCTCAGTTGGCGGGGAGCGAGCGCTGAAAACAGGCGTTGTGTACGCAGCTTCAAAAGCGGCGATTATCCAAATGACGAAAGTGATGGCGATGGAATGGGGAACAAAGAACATCCGCGTCAATGCGATCGGCCCTTGGTATTTTAAAACACCGTTGACGGAAAAAATATTGGCGGACGAAGAATACTTAAATTCCATCTTGGCTGTAACACCGATGAAGCGGGTAGGTGAACTGCCGGAAGTGGCGTCGCCAGTCGTTTTCCTGGCTTCAGACGCGGCAAGCTATATTACCGGACAAACTTTATTTGTCGACGGCGGCATGTCCATCCACGGATTTTCGTGAGGCATCTGCAAGGGCTAACCAATAAGTCTTTACTCGACTTATTGGTTAGCCCTTTTGTTTCGATTAAAGCGCTGCGCCAGCTTCGCCGAAAAAGGAAATGTTCCAATTATATTTGGGGAAACTCCTTTTTTCGTTGGACGTAAAAAAATGTTATGATTAAAGCAGTATCTGAAGAAGGGGTTATCAAATGACAGCACATGACCATCAAAAAGATTTAATTGAAACAGCAAGGCTTTATAAAATATTTGCAGATAATGAAGACACAGAACGCGCATCAAAAGCGGAATTGTTTGCAAAGAAAATATTAAAGAATAATTTTATTATTGGATTTGCCGGACATTTTTCTTCGGGGAAATCGTCGATGATCAATGCGTTGACAGGTGAGACCTTATTGCCTTCGAGTCCGATTCCGACGAGCGCAAATATCGTGAACGTTCAAAAAGCGCCTTCCGATTTTGCAATCGTCAACCGCAAAAACAAAAAACCGGTTTATTTTCCGGAGAATTACGATTTCGATGTGGTAAAGGCATTCTGCAAAAGCGGAGATGTGACACAAGTTGATATTGGCCACCAAGACTCTGTGCTTCCGGAAGGCATCACGGTCATGGACACTCCGGGAGTCGACTCGACAGACGATGCCCACCGTTTGTCCACGGAATCTGCACTGCATGTTGCAGACATGGTCTTTTATGTGATGGATTACAATCATGTCCAGTCCGAGTTGAATTTCAATTTCACCCGTGAGCTGCAAAAATACACGGAGCTCTATTTGATTGTCAATCAAATAGACAAGCATCAGGCTAGTGAATTGCCTTTCGAGGACTTTAAAAAATCGGTTTATGATTCATTTGCCGCATGGGGAGTGGAACCGAAAGGGATTTTCTTTACATCCTTAAAAGACTTTGCGTTTCCGGGCAATGACTTCGATCAAGTCAAAGAATTGGTGGCTTCTACAATGGCAGGATGGCAAGGCCATGTTGGGGAAGCGACCGATGCAGCTTTGCAGCAATTGAAAGATGAACATCTCCGTTTCCTGGAAGAAGAACAACAGGAGCGGCTGCAGGCATTTTCATCCGTTTTAACTGAAGACGAATGGGAAAACCGTGAAGATATCAAACATGAAAATATGAAAGTGGCGAATCGCCGATCGGTTCTTGATTTTGAAAAATGGCAGGCTAAATTCGAAAAAGACCGAAAAGAATTAGTTGAAAACGCCAATATCATGCCGTATGAATTGCGGAATGCCCTTACGAATTATGTCGAGTCGGTCCAGCCTAATTTCAAGGTCGGTTTGTTGTTCAGCGGCAAAAAAACGGAAGAAGAGCCGGCATTGCGGAAAAAAGAAGTAGTGGAAAGGCTCGATACGGTCGTTCCATCGCAAATCACGAATCATCTGAAAAAACTGATGAAAAATTCGTTGAAAGACGCAGGGCTCTTAACTGATGACGAGTCGATTTCCATTGACGAACAAGAGTTTTCTCCTCCGTTCTCGCTGATTGAAGAACAGCTTCCGAAAAGCGGTCCGATCACGAGCGATGCCATCTTGAATTTTGCGAAGAATATCACTGTTTCCATTCAGCGTTGGTTCATTAAAGAGACAGAAGGCTGGAAAAAGGCGCAAGAAGAAAAGTTCACTTCGTTATCCGATGATGCCAATACTGAAATGGATATGAAAGCCCAATTGCTGGACCAAAAACTGTTGGCCATCACAACTTTAGAAGAGATGGATGAGCGGATTGATAAAGTGAAAAAATCTTTTTCTGCGATGCTTCCTAGCCAGAAAGTCGAAGCGGAGCAAAAAGTCGATCATTGGCAGCATGAGTTTTCAATTTCGATGGCAGAAATGGTGGAATTTGATGAATCGATGCTCGAGCAGAAAGCCGCATCGAACCGGGAAGGCCGTGACCAGCTCGCTTCATCGAATGTAAACCAATTTGATGAAAATGCGGTAATTGGAAGAGCCAATCAAACGGCTTTGGCCCTCACTTCGATTAAAGGGTTTGCGGAAACAGCGGAATACTTGAAGCGAAAAGCAGCACGTTTAGAGAAACAGGAGTTTACAATTGCGCTATTCGGTGCATTCAGTGCGGGAAAATCTTCTTTTTCAAACGCATTGATGGGTGAAACGGTTCTGCCGGTTTCCCCAAATCCGACGACCGCGACCATTAACCGGATCCGTCCTGTGACTAAGGACCATCCGCATGAAACGGCAGATGTCCGCTTGAAAACGGTCGCTCAGATGACGGAAGATGTGAGAAATTCCTTTAAGGTCTTGGGCGTAGAAGTCCACACGCTAGAGGAAGCTTTCGCTAAAGCCGGAACACTTTCGCAAGAAGGTTCATCAGAGCAGCAAGTCCATAAATCGTTTATCGACGCGTTCCAAAAAGGCTATCCGGAATTCAAGGAACATCTCGGGGAGACGCTCCGAACCAATCGTGAAGAGTTTGGACTTTATGTCGCGAAAGAAGAACGCAGTTGTTTCGTTGATGAAATCGACTTCTACTACGACTGTGAATTGACGAGAAGCGGCGTCACTTTAGTGGACACTCCGGGAGCTGACTCGATCAATGCCCGGCATACGAATGTCGCTTTCGAATATATCCGCAATGCCGATGCCGTCTTGTTCATCACTTATTATAACCATGCATTTGCCAGAGCTGACCGGGAATTCCTCATCCAGCTTGGACGTGTAAAAGATGCATTTGAAATGGATAAGATGTTTTTTGTGGTCAATGCAATCGATTTAGCGAATAATGAAGAGGAAAAAGACGCTGTCATTACATATGTTCAAGACGAACTGCAGCGTTTTGGCATCCGTTTCCCAAGGCTTTATGGAGTTTCAAGCTTGCTTGCGTTAAGAGACAAAGCAGTTTCAGGGATGCCGGAATTCGAAGAAGCTTTCCAGCATTTCTTGAAAGATGAAATCAAGGGGATGGCTGTTCAATCCTTGGCCGAGGAAGAGCAAAAAGCGGTTGACCGTTTTAGCGCGTTGATCGCCCAAACTGAAAAGAACTTGATGCGTAAAGATGAACGTCTAGCAGAGCTGAAACAGATCGAGCAGCAATTGCGCATCTTGTTCAGTGCATCTGCTGCGCGGATTTTCATAAAAGAAGCCATGCAGGAATTGGATGAATTGCTGTATTACGTAAATCAGCGTGTATTCTACCGCTTCAATGATTTCTTCAAAGAAGCCTTTAATCCATCTGCATTCAATGGGAAATCAGCCCAACAGGCACTCGACACCGCAATCGACGATATCGTTGAAATGACGACATTCGACTTTGCCCAGGAATTGCGGGTGACGCATTTCCGGCTAACGCAGTTTATTGAAAAGCGGATTTCAAACCGTTTCAAAGATGACAGCGCGAAACTAAAAGAGATGAATCCGGATTTCTCGCTGACTCCTTATGAAGTGGAAGAGTCAGCGGCAATTGAACCGGATCAGGCTTTTGTGGGGACATCTTATACATCTGTGAAATCCTATTACAAAAATAATAAAAGCTTTTTCGAGAAGAATGAAAAAGAGAAATTACGGAATGCTTTGCAGGCTTTGATGGAGCCGGATGCCTTAAAGTATCTTGACCGAGAAAAAGTAAAAATCAGCCATTGGGCGGATAATTGGATTGAACAGGAAGCGGAAGGCTTGCGGCAGCACATGCTTCGCCAAGCTATCGATCAAATTGAATCAGAACGAATTGTGCTCCAGCAACAGGAAATTTTGGCACAGTGGAAAGACTTGTTTTCAAATCTCGTAGCTGAAAGGGTGTAAGGAATGCCAGTATTCAAAAATATTGACCAAACACAAAACTATCGATGGATTGATGCACGATTCGATTTGAAGGATCCGAGTTGGGGAGAAAAAGCCTATCTCAAAGAACATATTGAAGGAGCTGTCTACTGGGACCTTGAAAAAGACCTATCAGATATGGAAGCGGCAGGCGGGCGGCATCCGATGCCTTCTAAAGAAAAATTAAGCGGGTTGATTGAAAAAAGCGGGCTTGATCCGAAAGACGAGATCATGATCTACGACCAAGGCGGAGCTCCCTATGCAGCACGTGCTTGGTGGCTATTGAAATACGCTGGATTTGAAAATGCCTATATCAGCCAAAAAGGATTCGAATCGCTGAAAAAAGAAGGGTTGGAAACGAGCGCAATGGTTCCTGAACATGCCGCTGCTAAAGTAGTGCTTTCTTTTGATGAATCGATTTATGCCGACCAAACTTACGTTAAGCAAATTATCGATGGAGAAGAGCTTGGGATCTTATTAGATGCCCGGTCTGCTGAACGCTATGCAGGGATTTCTGAACCGATTGATCCGGTTGCTGGCAGAATTCCCGGCGCCCGCAACTTCGACTGGGAGCAGTTGATTGACCACCGGGGTGAATTCACGGAAGAAGTGGATTTCTCGGGTATACTCCAGAAAAGCGAACCCGCAGTGGTTTATTGCGGAAGCGGCGTAACTGCTGCCGCGTTGTATGCCATGCTAGCCCATAAAGGGTACCAGTCACTCCGCTTATATGCAGGAAGTTTCTCTGACTGGATAACGGATGAAAAGAATGTCGTTGAAATTGATGCGAATGATCAATCCGCTGAAATGGGCGATGCAGCAAAAGCTGTCTTAGCAAAATTGATCGAAGAAGGCTATAGCGGCGAAATGCTCATGAAGAAATTTGAATACGAAAAATCCTTGCTTGAGAAAAAATGATAGGAAAACCCCCGCTCAATTTGAGCGGGGTTTTCCAGTTTTATTCGCTGATTTCTTTAGCCAGCGAAATGTCTTTTTTCGGTTGTTTGCGCGTCAGCTGAACCATGATGATCTGGTGGTTTTCCATTTCCCGCACAGTAATGACATGGGTCGGCAGATGCACAGTGCCGCCTTCAGTGATGTCTGTGTTTTTGAGCTGGACCCAACCGCCTATCGTATCTACGTCTTCGCTGTCATCAAAAACGATGGCGAAACGGTCTTCCAAATCTGAAAGGAGGACACGTCCGTTCACAAGGTAATTGAGCGGATCGAGTGCTTTGATTTCGTCCCGTTCGTCATCATCAAATTCATCGCGGATTTCCCCAACGATTTCTTCCAGAATGTCTTCCATTGTAATGACGCCGGAAGTGCCGCCGTATTCATCAATGACAATGGCCATATGGACTTGCTGCCTTTGCATCGTTAAAAGTACGTCCTGGATAGGCGCTAACTCCAATACGAAAGGGATGTCATGGACAATAATACTTTTTTTCAAACTTCCATTTACCGTGAAATTCGTTAACAGTTCTTTAATATTTACAAACCCGATAATGTCATCCTTATCGCCATTTTCAGTTACAGGATAAGCGGGTATATTGATGGTCTCTGACGATTTCCATCAACTCATTTTCATCCATCTCCAAAGAGATCGTTTCCATCTGTGTGCGTGGAAGCATGACGTCTTTAGCAACGCGTTCGTCGAATGAAAAGATGTTTTGCATATATGAAAGTTCGGTCTTGTTGATTTCACCGCTTTGGTAGCTTTCGTTCATAATGATCTTTAACTCTTCTTCCGAATGGGCTTGTTCATGTCCGGCAGGTTCGACTCCGAACATGCGCAGCAATAGGCGTGCAGAACCATTCATGAGCCAGATGAACGGGTTTAAAATCTTTCCGAAAATAACCAATGGCTTTGAAAAGAATAAGGCCATTGCTTCAGCATACTGGATCGCCAAGGTTTTTGGAGCCAGTTCTCCAAGGACTACATGAAGAAATGTCACGACTGCAAATGCAATCCCGAAGGAAAGGATGGAAGCTGTCGGATCCACGATGCCGAAATTTTCAAAAACGGGATGCAGGATTCGTTCGACCGTCGGTTCCCCGAGCCACCCAAGCCCTAAGGCTGTCATGGTAATGCCGAGTTGGCATGCCGATAAATAATAATCCAGGTTATCCACGATTTTTCTGGTGCGTATTGCGTTTTTATTGCCTTCTAAAATCAGTTGGTCAATGCGGGAAGTTCTCACTTTAATGATCGAAAACTCCGAGCCAACAAATAATGCGGTCAAAGCAATTAATAAAGCCACTAAAAACAAATTTAAGATAAGTATACTGTCCAATTCGTCCCTCCGGTTTGGAGGGTTCACCTCTGCTTTCTAAAATGTCCATTAATTATACCATAACTGAAAGCCACTTTCTTTAGGGAACTTCTCGCAAAAAATTTTGAGTATTCCGATTGAATAGAGTTGTCACCCGACAGAAATGGAATTATGATTAACAATGAGAAAAGGAGTGACTTTATGAAAACCTTATGGCGTGGCGGTAAAATCTATACGATGGCGAGCGAAGGAGAAACCGTAGAAGCAGTGTTGGTTTCTAATGGCAAAATTGAAAAGATCGGTACATATGAAGAATTAAAAGAGTCGGCAGATAAAGAAATGGATTTGGAAGGGAAGGTCATGTACCCGGGTTTTGTGGATAGCCATATGCACATGATCGGCCACGGCGAGAAATTGCTGCGGGTGGACCTTTCTAAAATTGAATCATCAGAAGAAATGAGAGAGCAGTTGATCCGTTCAACGAAAGACTTGGCTCCTGAAAACTGGTTTATCGGAGAAGGATGGAATGAAAACAATTTCCCCGACCGGAAAATTTTCCATCGACTTGAACTCGACGAAATTTCCGAGTCGCCTATGATGCTGAAGCGCGTATGCCGGCATGCCGTCTTAGCGAATTCGAGTGCGCTGAAATTGGCGGGCATCACAAAAGACACACCAGACCCGGAAGGCGGAGTCATCGTCCGGGACAATGACGGGGAGCCGACCGGCTATTTGCTGGATGCAGCACAAGACTTGGTGGCCAATCAGATTCCGGAAGTCAGCGTTGAGTATTTGACGCATGCACTTCAAACTTCTGTAGAAAACTTACTGTCGCTCGGTTTGACTGGCGCCCACACAGAAGACATGGGGTATTACGGCCATGATTACACGAAACCGCTCCAGGCATTTAAAAATGTAATCGGCGGTAAAATAAAATTCCGTGCGAACTTGCTACGTGCGCATAGCCAATTTGAAGCGATGATGGAAAATGCCAACTACGCAGAACCCTTCATCGATCCCGGTGCTATGAAGATCTTTGCAGACGGTTCCATCGGCGGAAAAACGGCGCTATTAAGCAAACCGTATAATGATGATCCATCTACGAGCGGGGTTGCCATCCATTCGGATGACGAATTGCACCGCTTGGTGGCGATGGCGCGGAAGCACGGCGAAGCTATAGCAATCCATGTAATCGGCGACTTGGCCATGGAAAAAGCGCTGGATGCAATTGAAGCCCATCCGGTAGCTGAAGGGAAGCGCGACCGATTGATCCATGCGATGATTCTCCGTGAAGATTTAGTGGAACGCATGGAAAAATTAGCTGTCATCCTAGACTTGCAGCCAAGTTTCGTCAGTTCGGATTTCCCGTGGGTCATTGAACGATTGGGAGAAGAACGGATTAAATGGTCCTATGCGTGGAAGAGCTTAGTGGATCGCGGCCTTATCTGTGCAGGAGGTTCGGATGCCCCAATCGAAGAGGTGGACCCGCTGCAAGGCATTTATGCGGCCGTGGCACGAAGAAAGCCGTATGAAACACATGATGGCTATATGCCGAAGGAGAAATTGAGCCGATTTGAAGCCATTCAGCTATACACCAGCGGAAGCGCTGCGGCAATTTGCAAAGAGCATGAACGCGGTGTGATTGCTGAAAACTTCGATGCGGATTTCTCGGTATTTGACCGTGATTTGTTTGAGGGTGAACTTGAACAGATCACCGAAGCCGAAGTGGAACTGACGATCGTAGCAGGAGAGATTATGTATCAAAAAGAGAGAAGTGAATAGAAGTGAAAGCTGTACCAGAAGAAATTTTAGCGGAATTGGCGCTTGCAGAACAAGCAGGCATCGATATGAGAAGCCCGAAAGCGGTAGTTACCCATATGCTCGGCAAAGGCGAAAAAGAATCGATTTTGTATTTCTATAAGCCTGGAACGATTGAATTTGATTTTGATAAATATGATTTTGCCGTCAAAGAAATGCGGAAGCGCAATTCATAAGTCCATATGAACATCCGTAAAAAAATCCCCCGCTGCATAATTATGCAGCGGGGGATTTGGTGCTTTAAGATTATTTGCCGCCGAGCATGTTGAACAATCCGCCAGCGATACTTCCTTCTCCTTGCGATTTGCCTGCAGGATTTTGCGGCGCCGCAGCAAACACGCGGCTAGCTAAACGGCTAAATGGCATCGACTGGACCCAGACGCTGCCGGGACCGCGTAAAGTAGCGAAGAACAATCCTTCACCGCCGAACAAGGCAGTTTTTACGCCGGAAACCATTTCGATATTGTAATCGACATCAGGGGTCATCGCGACTAAACATCCGGTATCGACGCGAAGAACTTCTCCTTTTTGAAGATTCTTTCGGTGGAGAGTGCCTCCTGCATGGACAAAAGCCATTCCATCGCCTTCAAGCTTTTGCATAATAAACCCTTCACCGCCAAAAAAACCGGTCCCAAGTTTCCGCTGAAATTCAACACCAATGGAAACGCCTTTAGCCGCTGCTAAAAAGGCATCTTTCTGGCAGATGATTTTGCCGCCGAGCATGCTGAGATCCATCGGAATGATTTTTCCAGGATAGGGCGAAGCGAAAGAAACATGGCGCTTGCCGATTCCTTGGTTTGTAAAAGTCGTCATAAATAGGCTTTCACCAGTAATGATCCTTTTTCCGGCACCCATCAATTTCCCCATGATGCCAGAGCCGCCGCTATTCGATCCGTCACCGAAAATGGTTTCCATGACGATGCCATCTTCCATCATCATCAAAGCACCGGCTTCTGCAATGACTGTTTCGTTCGGATCCAATTCCACTTCCACAAACTGCATATCGTCCCCGTAAAGTTTAAAATCGATTTCATGATTATTCATCTGTTTTCCTCCTTGAAAGACTGTTATATAATGAATACGTGAAAAAAATTTAAAAGTTTCAAAAATAATAAATTAATTTACGGATAATATTATTGTTATGTAAACTTATAATTGAGATTGGAGGAATTGAAAATCGAAGCTAAACAGTGGATTGAATTTTTACAAATGGAAAAGCATCCGGAAGGCGGCTATTACAAATCTTCTTTCACGTCAATAAACCAGATGGAATTTGCTGCGCATGACGGTGAAAGACCGCTGTACACGAGCATTTATTTTTTGTTGAGATCCGAGGACCTTTCTCATTTCCATCGATTGAAGTCGGATGAACTTTGGTATTTTCATGCGGGCAGTGCATTGACTGTGCACATGATCGACGAAGAAGGGGAGTATCGGCAAGAGCGATTGGGGATTGGAATCGCGGACGGGGGAAAACCGCAAGTGCTAGTCAAAAAAGGCAGTATTTTCGGCTCGACAGTGGACAGTGAAAATTCATTTTCCCTTGTAGGGTGCATGGTAGCACCTGGTTTCGATTTTAAGGACTTCGAACTCTTTACCCAACAGCAATTGATGCAGGATTATCCGCAGCATCAGGAAATCATCGAACGCTTAGCTTACGAAGACATTCCATAAGCGAAAGACTATATCGAATTATTTGAAAATATGCTATTCTAAGGAAAATGAGAGAAAAATGAGGTCGTGTTATGGAAATGGTTTTATCATTATTAATCATCGCAGTAGCCATATTTGCCGGAATTTCCTTGAAGAAATTTTACGATAAGCCGTATATCGTTAATTTTGCTTTATCTGCAATGCTGATCCTGATTGTTTTGCGCACAGTCCTGCAGCAGCCGATTACCAATTTGGGATGGGCAGCAATTGTCATTTGTTCTATCGCATTCGTTTTCCAAGTGGTTTTAGGGATAAAAAACTTGAAAGTGAAAGAACAAGTGCAGGCATAAAAAACGGATCTCTCAATGAGATCCGTTTTTTTATAGGCGATTTAATGCTTCTTCTATGTCGTCATCGCCAGAGATGATTTCAAATGTTTTATTGAAAACATGGAGATTGTCGAGTGAGTGCAAAAGGACTTTTGCGACATCTTCTCTTGGTATCGGCCCGGCGTCAACATATTCGGTCGCTTTGATGCGTCCGGTACCCGGATCATTGGTTAAAAGGCCCGGGCGGATGATGGTATAGGTCAATCCGCTTGCACGCAGGATATTATCTGCATGGTGCTTCGCTACGTAGTAAGGCGCAATGTCATCGCCCCACATTTCTCGCCGGTCAGCATGGATTGCACTGATCATCAGGAAGCGGTCGGTTCCGGTCTGGCTTGCCGCTTCAATGGTTTTTGCAGCGCCGTCAAGATCAATGAGCAAGGTTTTGTCAGCGCCTGTTCCGCCGCCGCTGCCGGCCGTGAAAACGACAGCGTCGCAGCCTTCCATGGCTGAAGCAATCTCCTCCACACTGCCCTCTAAACTCGTCACGACCGTTTCGACATTCAAACTATTAAAATAGCTGATTTGTTCTTCCATGCGAATCATCGCAATCGGCGTATGATCAGGGCTGTCTGCCAACAGTTTGACAAAATGCCTGCCAATCTGGCCGTTTGCCCCTACAATTAATACTTTCATTGCGTTTCCTCCTTTAAAGATCTGCGTTTACTCTTTCCATACCCTCCATGATTTTCTTTAATCTGCTGAACCACAATTCATTTATCGTGAATTTCGTAAAATTTTTCTTTATATCTAAAGTGTCTTTAGTATAATGTAACTAATCTCTTTTTTTTGACAATAAACGATTTCTGGAGGTACTAAATGAACTCGGAAAATGCAAAAAAGAATGTGAAATTCAATGAACATAATGATTCATCAGGCCTGTCCTTTGGCGTAGCACACATGAGCGGTAAACCTTTGGATAAAGAAAAAAGCCCTTTTTGGGACTTTATTACTCAAACTTTCTTATTTATCTTAGGCGGAGTTATCCTTTGCGGAATGCTGTATCTACTCGTATCATTTACATAACGACAAATTTAAAAGGAGATTCGCTATGATTCGATATCCAGCACGGGAAATTAAAGTGATCGGTGTTACTGCCCCTTCGTCAGGAGTAGGGCCGGATGATCATGAAGTTCTTCGATCGGCGATTGAGCGATTAGAGGAACGGAATTTCAAATTGAAAGTCGGAGAGACGGCTTGGACTCAATCAGAAGCCAAGTCTGCAGATGCAGAAAAACGGGCCGAAGAGCTCATGGAAATGCTCAACAATGAATCGCTGGATTTGATCATGCCGCCATGGGGCGGTGAATTGCTGATAGAGGTGCTTGAACATCTGGATTTCGAGGCGCTCCCTGAAAAGTGGGTGATGGGGTATTCGGATATCAGCTTGCTGCTGCTCGCGATTACCTTGAAGACAGGGTTGGCAACTGCACATGGCACCAACCTCATCGATTTGCGCGGTCCGGAATCCGATGACACGACAGCGAAATGGCTCGAGGTGCTTCAAACTAAAAAAGACGGTTCCAACAGCCAAGTTTCATCAGAAAAATTTCAGGAGAAATGGGATCATGAGGATCCATCGCCGGTCGTTTTTCATTTAACTGAACCTACGGCTTGGAAAACGGTGTCTGGAGAAGCGGAACAATTTTCAGGACGGCTTCTAGGGGGCTGTATCGACGTCATTCGCCATATAATCGGCACGCCTTATGGAAATGTTGAGGCTTTTAGGGAAGCGCATATTCCAGGAGAGCCCGTCATATGGTATTTGGAAAACTGTGAAATGAACGTAGCGGATCTAAAGCGTTCTTTGACGCAGATGAAATATGCAGGATGGTTTAACCATATCTCCGGCATCATCTTTGGAAGAAGTTCTGCAAACGAAGCAGTCGGCGGCTATACCATTGAAAAATTATACGAAGACCTGTCAGATGAGCTAGGCGTTCCGATTGCCTACGATATCGATTTAGGACATGTTCCTCCGCAAATTACATTCGTCAATGGAGCTTATGCCGTTATCGATGTTGAAAATGGAAAAGGCAAAGTTACTCAGGAATTCAAGTGAAAAGGACGGAAATGAATGGAAATCCGAATTTTAACAGCAGAAGATGCCGAATTTTACCGTGAACTTCGCATCGAGGCATTGATGCTGGCACCGGATGCATTTGGTGCAACATTAGAAGAAGCGCTGGATAAACCGGTCGAGATAACAGCGGAGCAGCTTTCTTCGCCTTCAGCCACCACTTTCGGCGCTTTTGTCGGGGGCAGGTTATTAGGGAATGTCACGTTAAAGCGCCATACAGCGGCTAAGCTGCAGCATCGTGCAAATGTAGTTGCGGTGTACGTTACGCCTTCTGCAAGAGGCCGGAGGATTGGGAGCCGGTTGATGGACGCGTTGATTGAACACGCGAAAAGCTTAGAAGGCTTAGAACAATTATACTTAGCGGTCGTTACAGATAACGAATCTGCTATTGAACTATACAAACGCAGCGGATTTGAGAAATACGGTACGGAATATCGTTCGATGAAAGTGGAAAGCCGTTATATTGATGAAGACCTCATGGTGAAATTTTTGTAAGGAAATAGAGTGGACTCAACGATGAAAAAATCGATGGGTCCACTCTTTTTATTTTGCAAATTCTGATCATGGAGACAGCTGGTAAAGTTTATCATCACCTTCTGTCGGAGTTCCGCGGCCGTCCGTATTGTTCGTAATGAAATAAAGGGCTTCACCATCTGAAAATACATCGCGTACGCGGCCAAAGCCTTCGATGGAATCAACCAGTTCGTTCGTTTCCAAGTCGAGAATTTTGATAGCTGTGCCCCTTAAAGCGGCAATGTACAATAAGCCATTGTGGGCTGCAATTCCGCTCGGTGCCCAAGTTTCGTCATCGCCGGTCGTAAATAATGGGGTTTCAAGCCCGCTTTCCGTTTCCATTCCTTCAATGAGCGGCCAACCATAATTCTTGCCTTCTTCAATTTGATTGATTTCATCGTTTGCTGACTGGCCATGTTCAGCAGCGAACATATCGCCATCGTGCCAGGCGATGCCTTGGGGATTGCGATGGCCGAGTGTATAAGTTTCAAAAACGCCCGATTCATTAAGCTTTAAGATTTTGCCGTTTACAGCGTCCGGATCCTGTGCTAAATCCGGATCGGATGCGTCGCCGATTGTAGCAAAAAGTGTGCCATCTTCGTCGAATTCAAGCCGGCCGCCGTGGTGGACATTGCCGGTCGGGATGTCTTCGAGTAAAATGGCAGTTTCGCTCCAGGCATCTCCTTCGAGCTTCAACTGAACGATTTTATTGTACGAATCGCCGTCTTGTTCATAAACGTAATAGCCATAGGCTTCCTTGGAATCCTCAAAATCCGGTGACAGGGCAAATCCGAGAAATCCTGCTTCAGCTGCAGATGAAAGCGGATCTGAAAAATCGACTGCCTGTCGAGTTAACGTGCCTTCTTCGTCAATATGAGCGATGGTTCCAGGACGCTCGGAAATGTAAAAGGCCTCTCCCGTTTTATTGATGGACCAAGGGGTTTCAAGATTGGCAGCAATTTCATCAAACGGCACGTCCGCTTCATCTGTATTTGCTGGTGCATCTTGGCAGGCGGCTAGTATAATGAGGGGAAGCATGGAAAAAAGAATTTTTTTCATAACAAAACCTCCTTTTGTCCATCATAAGCGAAAGGGCCGTGCAAAAGGAATTAGAAAGGAGGGAGGCAAGCGCATGTCCTTAATGAAAGACGTTAAAGAAGAAGCGGAAATCCGCAAAAAACGAAATCAGATCCGTATGGCCACTTGGGTGATCGTTGCCATCGTTCTAGTTTTGGTATGGTATTTCACCAAATAAAAAAACCGTCATTGCGACGGTTTTTTTCGGTTCTGCATTATTTCCACAATTACTGCAGCTAAGGTGATGGCAATCAACACGTTAACTAGCGTGACGTTCAAAAATTGATCTCTAAAAATTGTGGCTACAGCCAATACATAGAACAAGCCCTGCGAAATTTTGGCAATTCCCGGCACGGCATTTTTTTGATAGCGGAGCTGTGCAAGCTGGAACATCAAGAATGCCAGCAAAAGCACCAAATAATAGGGCCAGGAAAACTCGCCGATCAAATTATTGATGACGCCAAAAATAAGGAGCGGAACAAAATAAAACAGTAATGAATTCAAGAAAACTCACCTTTTCACTTTTTATTGGAATTCTTTCGCTGCCTGTCGGTAATCGCCTTATAAAGGTTGGCTACAGAAAAAACGAGGGCCAGCGTAACGATGATGATCGAAATGACGGGGTAGGCAGAAACGCCATTCTCCAAGATCTCAAGCACACGTGTGTAAAGAATCCACGGTCCAATCAATAGAATAAAAATATCGAGTGCCGTTCCTAAATTGAATTTCATCTAATTCCTCCAATAGACATGCTGAGTTAAGTTTAGCAGAATTATTTTCACACGTCTTTAGGCAACTCGAAAAGAAAAACCGCTATCACAAGGATAGCGGCAAAAACGAATGATAAGTATTCTATTACTTGTTTGCCCGCAATTCTTTTCTCGCCAAGTCGTCCGCTGCGCGGTTTTGGGAGTCTGGAATCCATTTAATGAAGCAGTATTCGAAAGAACCGGACAATTGAAGTGCTTGTTCGAGCAAAGGCTTGAATTTCGGGTTCTTTATGAACCCCCGTTCAAATGCTTCGACAGTCACTTGTGAATCCGATTTAATGGAGACCATACCGCTCGTCAATTCTTTGGCTAGTTCAAGCCCTTTCACCAACGCGGTAAACTCTGCAGTATGGTTATCCATTTCCCCGATATAGCCGCTCCATTTGATCAAATGCCCTTCACCCCGGATAAAAACACCGACTGCACTGACTTGTGGAGACCCGGCTGTAGCAGCATCGATAAACACCTCAAGCATGAAATCACCTACTTTTCGTCAATGGGAGTAATTGCTTTTGCGATATATCCAAAAGGCGTATCAAGTACAGATACGATGAATTTCAGTATATAAGTGGAAATGAAAATTTGAATCCAGACATCGAACGGAAACACGCCGTAAAAAGCGATGCTTGTGAAAATTAGCGTATCGAGCAGCTGGCTAATTAGCGTAGAGCCGTTATTCCGGATCCAGAACTGGCTGTCTTTCGGAAATACTTTCCGGAGAGCCGTAAAGATCAAGACATCCAAATGTTGGCTTGTAAGATACGCGATCATGCTGGCAATGGCGATTTGAGGAACCAAACCGAAAATCGTCTGAAGCGCTTCATTGGCAATATCGCTTTCATCCGGGATGAATTTGATGCCCAGCTGCATGACGATGACCATGATCAGCAATGATGAAAATCCAAGCCAAACCGCTTTTTTCGCTTCTTTCTTGCCGTATTTTTCATTCAGGATATCGGTTGCAAGAAACGTTGAGGCATATAGGCTATTGCCAAGTGTTGCTGTCAAACCGATGATTTCGATCGTTTTGGTTACTTGGATATTCGCGAGTACCGTTGAAATCGCTACCCAGGCAAACAATCCGGTCTTGCCGAAGAATTTGTACATGATCAGCAGCAAGACAAAGTTGACCACGGCAAAGCCGAGGCCTAAAAACTCGTTAAACAAAATAATTTCCTCCTTAGTTTTGGTAAAGCGGGAGTTTACGAACCGCTAACACATAAAAAATGTCCTTTGCCAGTATAACGATTGTTGCAAAAAAAGACAAATTAGGAGTAAAATAAACGAATGGCATTTTGAAGGGGTGACAGTTTGAACAAGCTTTCAATAATCAATGAGATTGATGAAATGATGGAGACTTATTGCGAAGGATGCTTCGTCCGCAAACAAATACGCAAAGAGCAGGGCAAGACAGCTGCCCACCGTTTTTGCATCAGCCATTGTTCAGTCGGGACACAGCTGCAGTTTTTAGGGAATGAGTTAAATAAGATCGGCACGGAACATAAATCGTAAGTTTATTGGATAAATCACAAAAAAGCCGGGATGCGAACCACTTCGCTCCCGGCTTTTCTATGGCTTTGACAAAGAAAAAAGGCCTTAAACCGGCCTTCCATATTAAACATAGTAATAGTCAACTTTCAATTTCAATTACATTAGCGGCTTGGGGCCCGCGATTCCCATCAATAATTTCAAAGGAGACGGTCTTGCCTTCTTGCAGTGTACGAAAGCCATCGCCTTGAATGCCGGTAAAATGGACGAACACGTCATCGCCGTCATTATATTCGATAAAGCCATAACCCTTTTCCGTATTAAACCATTTCACTGTTCCCTGATGCATGCACGTTCCCCCTATTATTGATATTGTAGCGGTACCATGAAAAAACCGGTTTCGGTTGGATTAAACTATACAGGAAGCGGTATAAATCGTCAATCTTTCGCCAAGTAAGCGGGCAAAGGGACTAGAGAAAAGCTATAATAGAAGAAAAGGGGTCAAACAATCGATGCAAAAGTTAATAGAGCAATGTGAGAAACAAGTTAAAACGATTTATGAAAATTTTGATGCGAGCCATGACTGGCAGCATATTGAACGGGTTCGGCAAAATGCCAGATTGCTGATGGAAAAAGAGCAAGCCGATGCTTTGATCGTTGAAATGGCAGTGCTGCTTCATGATGTATCAGATCCGAAATATAGAAAGCCTGGAGAAGAGCTGGAATCGGAAATTTTGCAGGATCTCGATTTGACAGCTGGCCAAGCGGGAAAAAATAAAGGCCGTGATCGATTCGGTATCCTTCAAAGGAGGGAACGGTGTAGAGGCGGCGTCAATTGAAGCGGAAATCGTCCAGGATGCTGACCGTCTTGATGCAATCGGAGCCGTCGGCATTGCCAGGACCTTTGCGTATGGCGGGGCGAAAGGGCGTAGATTGTATGATTGGGAAGAGCAGCCAAGGCAGAAAATGACCGAAGAAGAGTACCGGTCAAAACCAACGAGCAGCGCCACCCATTTTTACGAGAAGTTATTATTGCTGAAAGACCATATGAATACGGAAACCGGAAAGCATATCGCTGAAGAACGCCATCAGTTTATGATATCCTTTTTAGAGCAACTTAAAAAAGAAACGGATGGGAATCAATGAGCCATTTAATTATCAACAATTTAACAAAAACAGTAGGAGCGAAAACGCTTTTTAAAAACGTAGAGTTTTCTTTGTATCCGGGTGAGCGTGCCGGATTGATCGGCGTCAATGGAACAGGGAAGTCCACGCTAATGTCCATTTTGGCAGGTGAAATGGAAGCTGATTCCTTGTCGATGGACCACCCGAAAAAATACCAGATCACGTATTTGAAGCAAGAGCCGGAATTCGACGAATCGCTGACGGTTTTGGAAACCGTGTTTTCCGGGGATTCGCCGATTCTTGCCTTAAACCGTTCTTATGAACGGGCATTGAAAAACATGATGGTTGATTCCAGTTCGACTGAGCTGCAGGATGAACTGATGAAGATACAGGAAGGCATGGAGCAGGAAAATGCTTGGGACATCAACGCATTGGCTAAAACGGCATTGACGAAGCTCGGCATCGACATGTTCGATGCACCGGTTGGCGAATTGTCGGGCGGCCAGAAAAAACGTGTAGCTTTGGCAAAAGCGTTGATTGAACCGGCTGATTTGATCTTGCTGGATGAGCCGACCAACCATCTTGACGCGATTTCGACCGAGTGGCTGCAGGAAACGCTTCTGCGGATGGGCAGCGCGATGCTGTTTGTTACACACGACCGTTATTTCCTCGATGCTGTTTCTACCCATATTTTCGAACTGGCAGATCAGACGATGTATACCCATAAAGGAAATTACGGGGATTATCTTGAAAACAAAGCCATTCGGGACGAAATGGCTGCAAGCTCCCAGCAAAAGTTGGAAAACCGCTTCCGTTCTGAATTGAAATGGATACGCCGCGGCGCAAAAGCGCGCTCGACGAAACAAAAAGCCCGCATCCAGCGCTTTGAGGAAATCAAAGAAAATGTCCAAAAAGAGAATGACAATACTTCGCTTGAATTATCGATGCAGAGTCAGCGGCTCGGCAAGAAAATCATCGAAGGCGAAAATCTTTCGATGGCATTCGGCGATAAAGTCATTTTCCGGAATTTCGATTTTCTTTTGCAAGGCGGCGACCGCATCGGAATTGTCGGTCCGAATGGAGCCGGCAAATCGACATTATTGAAGATATTGGCAGGAGAGTATGAACCGACAGAGGGCAAAATCGAATACGGAAGCACGGTGAAGATCGCCCACTTCACGCAGCATTTGCCGGAAATGGATGAATCCCAGCGCATGATCGAATACATCCAGGAAATTTCAAGCGACTACGAAGCGGCAAAAGGCGTGCGCTTGTCTGCCACACAGATGTTGGAACGGTTTTTATTCCCTTCCAATGCCCACGGTACACAGATCGGCAAATTGTCCGGCGGTGAGCGAAAACGTTTGTATTTGCTTAAACTATTGATGGAGCAGCCAAACATTCTGCTGCTCGATGAGCCGACGAATGACTTGGATATCCAGACGCTTTCAGTACTCGAAGACTTTCTGGAAAACTTCCCAGGCGTCGTTATTACGATTTCCCACGATAGGTTCTTCCTGGACCGGATCGCCCGGAAACTATGGACAACCGGTACTGGTCAAATTCTCGAATACCAAGGTTTGTATTCCGACTTTATCAAAGAAAAAGCGGAACCGGCAGCCGAGGTTCCGGAATTTGTAGAACCGGTTGAACAAGAGGCGCCTAAAAAACAGCAGCCAAAAAAGAAATTGACGTTCAATGAGCAGCGGGAATACAACGGAATTCTTGACGAAATTGCAGAAATTGAAGCGAAAATCGAAAGCTGCGAAGAAGAAATGGCCACAGCCGGAGCGGATTTTGAAAAATTGAACCGCTTGACGCTGGAAGTGGATGAACTAACTGCGAAATACGACGAAAAGATCGAGCGATGGACTTATCTTCAGGAAATCGCTGAATCCTAATGGAATAAATGCAGGAGGGATACTTTGTGAAGATTATTACAATTGAACCGACACCAAGCCCGAATACGATGAAAGTGATCATCGATCAGGAATTGCCATTCGGCAAAAGCCATAATTACACAAAAGATAATTCAGAAGGCGCACCGGCAGAGATCCAGCAAATCTTGGCCATCGACGGCGTGAAAGGCGTTTATCATGTAGCTGACTTTCTGGCAGTTGAACGTCTTTCCAAATTTGACTGGGAAAACATTTTAGCGGCTGTCCGCAATGTTTTCGGCGGCACGAACAGCACCACGAATGATGAAATCGAAATAGATGAACATTACGGCGAAGTCTATGTCCATGTGCAGCAATTCAAAGGCATTCCGCTGCAGGTGAAAGTTTTTGACAGTGCATCAGAAAAGCGTTTTGCGATGGCGGAACGCTTTGTGACTGCCATGAGTACAGTCATGGATCCAACGGAAGAAAATTACTTATTGCAGCGGAAGTGGGCAGACTACGGCGTCCGCTACGGCGACAAAGAAGAGATCGGCAAGCAAGTGGTAGAAGAATTGGAAGCGGCTTACCCTCAGGAGCGGCTCGAAGCGATCATCGAGAAAGACCGGTCCTCTGAACAAGTGGAGCCGGTTGCCCGCGGCAGAAAAGTGTCTTTGGAGGAATTCGATACACCGGACTGGCAAACGCGCTTCCAATTGCTCGAGCAGATGAACGAAGGGGAGCTCAGCGATTTGCCGCTATTGGAACAAGCTTTGCAAGACGAAAAAATGTCCATTCGCCGGCAAGCGGCGATTTTCCTCGGAGACATCAAGGATAAAGCGGTGGTCCCTTATCTGGAGCTTGCGATGAGAGACAAAAGCTGGGCGGTCCGCAGAACAGCGGAGACACGATCAGCGACCTCGGCTTCGAAGAGTTTGAGCCGATTATGATGGAAATCTTAAAAGATAAAAACAAATTGGTCCGCTGGCGTGCGGCGATGTTCCTTTACGAAACTGGAACGGAAGCGGCATTGCCCGCTTTAAAAGAAGCGGAGAACGACCCGGAATTTGAAGTGAAGCTTCAAATCAAAATGGCGATTGCCCGCATCGAACAAGGCGAAGATGCAAAAGGCTCAGTTTGGAAACAAATGACCGAAGCGCGCCAAGCGATGAAAGAAGAAAAATAAAAATAGGGGCCGGAAGTGCGTCTGCCTAGCAGATTAAGCTTCCGGTTCCTTTTTTTATCAGGATTCGAGGTTTTCAACTCCGGAGTAAGAGGTAAACTGCAAGTAATACTAGAATGGGCAATCAATCATAACAGTCAATCAGATGGGGGCGAGCCAATGGGAGAAGATATCTATTCAATCGAATTATTGCACCAAGGCAAATACGAATCATGGGATTTTAGCGGTGAGGAAAAGCGCAACGAATTCTACGAGGGTGTAAAAAACAAGTTCAAAGGACATGAAATCGAAGACCGAGATAATGTAGAAGATACACGCATCGTCCAACTATCTGCAACAAGCCTGCAGATTAAAAAAGACGGCGTTTCACAAACCGTTCCTTATGAATGGTACGATGCAGAGTCCTATGAAAAAATTCTGGAATACATCAATAATAATTACAGCGAGTAAAAAGCGTCTCCTCGGGAGATGCTTTTTTCAATAAGGGAATAGGCAGCGAATGGCTAAAAGGGAAGAAGAATATTTAATATATGGAACTAAGTTGATTATAACCTTTGAATTTTTAGCGAATGGATTAATGCTTATGTTAAAAATAGCGCCAATTTAACAAAAGCAAAAAGATTTAGTAAGTATATGTATAAAAGATTATTTGATAAAATGAAAAGAGCAACAGGAAATGTTAAGCATAAATACGAAAGAGGAGTGTATGGAAATACTAAAAGAAATTAAAAAACATTTTTACGAGACAATGTATTCGATTGAGTTTAATGGTTGTGCATTCATTGTTGTTGCTATATTAGTTCTTTATGGAGCAGTGAGCATGTTTCTAGATTTAATTAGTTGATTTTATATCACTAGTGTTGCATAAATAATGACGAAATATTCAGTCACAACGTTTCAATTATTTTTGCCAAAAAGGGAAGCACCCGAATAAAGGTAGCACTGTCCATTTGGTAAATTTATACATTTCGGCAGAGGCGACAATGACAGAACAGCTTGTTACGGAACCTTTTCACTTCCGATTTTCCGAAGCCAGTACTGGGGATTTTTCCAAAGGTTGGCGACCAGTACACGCGAAATTCGTAAGATCGACACTCTACTGTTCGTGTCCATTTGAACAAGCACGTTCAAGCAGTAGGCAATCAAAGCAAGGTACACCTGGTTTTTCACGGCGTTTTCGCTTTGACCATAAAAATGCTTGATTTTCACGTGCTGCTTAAGCCATTTGAAGAACAGTTCGATGGCCCAACGGTTCCGGTAAATATCACTGATTTCCTCTACGGAAATATCGAAGCGGTTGGTGATCAGACGCAACACATCGCCTTTTCCATCTGGGAGAACGATAATTCGGAAGACATTTTCTGTACAATTGGTGGCGTTTCCCACGAATGCCATCGAATCGGAAACAGCATCGCTTTCTTCCGGAAGTTCAAATGTTTCGACTGAATGGATGACGGCTTTGTTTTTCAATCGGGAAACGAAAAAGATGCCGTCATCTGTGAAGGTATCAAAGCGTTCATAGTCGATATAGCCGCGGTCAAAAACATACATGGCTTCCTTGTCGTCCACCAGCACTTCCAGCTGATTGCGATCGGATTCCTTGGCATGGGTCATGACTTCTTTGTCCGGATAATGCGTTCCGTATTCATCGTAAACCAGTCGCAGATGCAGTTTGATCCCCGCTTTGGTTTTTCGGAATTCCGCCCAGTTGAAATGGTTCACATTCAAAGGAAGTGTCGTGGAATCAATGATTTTTAACAACATGCCCTTTTTCGGCGCTCGCTTTTGCGCGGCAATCTGGCTGACCAGCTGCTGGAAAAGATTCGACAGAATCGCTGGATCCAACTTGTTGTTTTTACGGGAAAGCTGCGACACACTGATGGACTTCACGCCAACCGCCCGCTGAAAATCGGCGTTCGTTAACGCTGCTTCAAGCGCATGAAGACTATCCGCCTCGGTCAATTGCGCGTGCAGCATCAGCAGCGTATACGCCTGTGTCGTCAGTTTTTTCGTGTACCGGTCTTGCCCGTGAATTTTCACGTTTTCGTTGAATTTCTCAAAATTAATGGCGTGAAGCCATTTACCAAATGAAGTTTTTCGTGTATTCTTGTCCATGCGTGAGTCCTTTTTATTGGATTTGGACAGGAACTACCTGACCTTTCCATTATAAAGGACTTTTTCTTTTGGTTTTCATCGGTTTTTGAATGTTTTATGAATTCCTAATCTTCAAAATCAATTAATGCAACACTAGTGATTTTATATCACATAAAGATTTTATATAAACATCAAAAAACAACTCAGTAGGCATGAAAAGGTGAATACTATCGGCAAGTAAGTTAGAATATGATAGTAGAAACATCTATCATATAGATTGCGAACAAAAAAGAAAGCAGGGGGTATCTGAAATGAACGCATATGATGAGTACATGAAGGGCATCGTTGTGCCGATGCGGCAAGAATTGACGTCTCACGGCTTTAAAGAACTATTGACTGCAGAACAAGTGAATGAACATATGAGTGAAGCCGAAGGAACAAGCTTAGTGGTGATCAATTCGGTATGCGGTTGTGCAGCAGGTCTTGCACGTCCGCGGTGATCGAAGCATTGCAGCAGACGGACGCCAAACCGAATCACTTAGTGACAGTTTTTGCCGGGCAGGACAAAGAAGCGACTGCACAGATGCGCAATTATTTTGAAGATGTACCGCCTTCTTCACCTTCAATTGCGGTTGTGAAAGATGGGCAACTCGCTTATTTCATTCCGCGCGAGCAAATTGAAGATCATGATGTTGAGCATATCCGCGACCATTTGACGCAAGTGCTTGAGCAGGTTGCCGGCGAGTGAAGACGATTGTGACCACTGCATACCGGCCGAATCAAAAGACGGATGAACTGGCAGCGCAGGTAGCGTCCGATTTGGGCATTCATTTTGTGCTCCGGCGGAAACGCTCGATTGAACGGATTCAGTCTGATGAACAAGCCGATGTATTGGTTGCTGCAAAAGAACGGCTCGAGTTTTACCCATTGGGTAAAGCGGAGCCGTTCTTTTTTCATCCAAATTCTGCAGCATTCCGGACAAAGCGGCCGCTTGAGCAGGATCCGTTAATTGAGGTTTCAGGATTGGCCGATGGAGATTGTTTGATCGATTGTACGCTTGGAATGGCATCTGACGCCATCGTTGCATCACAGAAAGTCGGAGCTTACGGCCAAGTAATCGGCTGTGAAGCCCATCCTACTTTAGCGTATGTCGTAGCGAAAGGGCTGCAAGAATATGAGTCACTGCCACATTTAACCGAAGCGATGAAAAGGATTCAAGTCGTAGGAATGGATGCGGTTGAATTTCTGAAGACGCGTGAAGATAATTCAGTTGATGTCGTCTATATGGATCCCATGTTCACGGAAGAAATTTCAGAGTCCTCAAATTTCCTTCCGCTCAGAGGGACAGCAAAGGCGGGACAATTGACGGAAGAATGGGTGGTGCAAGCGGTACGGGTTGCGAGGAAGTCGGTTGTCTTAAAAGCTCATTTCCGTTCAACAGATTTCGAGCAGTACGGATTTATTAGACGCGTTCGGCCGAATACGAAATTCCATTACGGGGTCATCGATTGCCGTTAGAAATTTTATCTTGCAAAAGCTTTAGACAGAAAAAAACTTCCTAAGCGATTAGGAAGTTTTTTTCTTAGTCTGTAAAGTTTAATGAAGTCAAATATCCAAGCATGAATAATAGTCCTAGACCGATAAGCAATGATGCATCCATGAAAAGTTCCTCCTTTTTCGAAAAAACAGAGCTATATGATTAATTTTATTGTACAATGAATTTCAAGAAGATGAAACCTTTACGCAAGAAATTCGTTTAAATAAACAATAGAGTTACTAAAATGTTCAAAATTGTGGGTGATATGGATGAAAAGCTGGTGGCAAAAGTCTTTAATGATTGCAGTTGCTGTGTTGACTTTAGGGGCGATTTCCCCAAACCATATGATTTGGGAAAACTTGCTCGAGGATAAAGCACCAAGCAATTCGCAAGCTGCAGAAGGCAACGAAAAACTATATACATATGATTTTCTGGATCCAAGCGAACTTTATTACAGCAGCCAGTCGGTTTTGGAAACTGTACATAAAGCCGCAGAAGAACAGGCTTATCTCAAATTCGGTTCACGCATCGGCCCGGTAATCCAAGACGAATTCCAGACATCGATCTTGCCGAATATCCAACAGGCGATCAATGACCATTTGTCCGGACTTGATCCCGACAAACAAAGGCTGTTGGCAATTTCTGAGCGGCCATCCGGAGACCATGCGGAAAAAATTTTCCATGTTTACAACAGCGAAACCAGTAAAGACCTGATTCGTTTTCATGTAAGAACAGAGAAAAAACCGTTGGAAGGCTATTTCTTCAATTTCCATTACCATGTAGCAGAAGATAATTTCCAACAGCATATTGCCCTCGGCGATATTTATTGGTCCAAAAATACGCCGCCTAAATGGCTTTCTTAAAACCGTTACATTTGTAACGGTTTTTTTTGTTGGATTTTGTTATGATAACTATAACAATGGAGGCGAAATAAAATGAAACAATATTTGGATTTATGCAAGCATATTTTAGACAAGGGCACGAAAAAAGAAGACCGGACAGGAACCGGCACTTTGAGTGTTTTCGGCTATCAAATGAGATACGACCTAAACGAAGGCTTCCCATTGATGACTACAAAAAAAACGGCGTTCCGCCTGATTGTCTCAGAGCTCTTATGGTTCATTAAAGGCGATACAAATGTAAAGACTTTACTTGCGGAAAACAATCATATTTGGGATGAATGGGCTTTTGCAAAATGGGTTAATAGCGATGAATATAAGGGGCCGGACATGGCTGACTTTGGCCGCCGCGCCCAGAAAGATCCGGAGTTTTCAGCTGAATACGAAGAGCAGATGGCAATTTTCCAGCAGAAGATTTTAGGAGATCCAGGCTTTGCTGAAAAATACGGCGATCTTGGACCGGTTTATGGCCAACAATGGCGTTCTTGGGCTAAAACAGACGGCGGTTCCATCGATCAGCTAAAAAATGTGATCAATGCGATAAAAAACAATCCTGATTCACGCCGCCATTTGGTGACGGCCTGGAACCCGGAATTCGTTGATGATATGGCGCTTCCGCCTTGCCACACGATGTTCCAGTTCTATGTCGCAGACGGGAAGCTATCCTGCCAGCTGTACCAGCGCAGTGCCGATGTTTTCTTAGGGGTTCCTTTTAACATTGCTTCTTATGCATTGCTCACGCACCTCATTGCGGGGAATGCGGACTCGGAGTGGGGGATTTCGTCCATACTACTGGAGATACCCACCTTTATGTAAACCATCTGGAACAAGTGAAGGAACAATTATCACGCGATCCTAAGAAATTGCCGGTTTTGAAAATAAACGAAGAAGTCGGTTCGATATTCGATTTGAAAGTGGAAGACATTCAAGTCGAAGGATACGATCCGCATCCGCGCATTAAAGCACCTGTAGCGGTATAAACGGCTGCAGACGAATAATGGAGGGGTTTTATTGATCTCGTTAATGGTTGCACATGACCCGAATCGGGTAATCGGAATAAATAATGAATTGCCTTGGCATATTCCAGAAGATCTGGCGTATTTCAAGAAACATACAGTCGGCAAAAGCATAATTATGGGGCGCAATACGTTCGAATCGATCGGACGTCCTTTGCCGAAGCGAAAAAACATTGTTGTGACTCGCAACAAAGACTATCATGCAGACGGCATCCAAATCGTCCACGATTTGGATGAAGCGATCGAACAGGGCAAAGGGTTACATGAAGAAATCATGGTGATCGGCGGCGAACAGATTTTCAGATCAATCTTGCCGAAAGCCGACCGTTTATATATCACATTGGTGCAAAAGGAATTTGAAGGCGACACATTCTTCCCGGAATATGGCGATGAATGGAAATTGGTTTCTAAATCCGACCACCTTTCTTCTACAGGAATACCGTTTTCCTATCTTGTTTTTGAGAGAAAGGGCTGAGTCGCAAAGATGTATAATTCAGTTAAGACCTTTTCTTTTCTATTCGGCTATTTGCCGATTGCAGCCATGAACCTCAAAAAGTTTAAAGCGCAAAAAGCCAGTATGGCAAAAGCGGAGTATGACGCGTTAATCCATTCTGAACCTCAAAAATGGGCAGCTGGCATTATGAAGCGAACAAAAAGCAAAATTGAAATTGACGGGTTGGAACATCTTCCCGAAGGCCCTGTATTGCTTATCAGCAACCACGAAGGGAATTTTGATATCCCTGTGCTGCTGTCATCCATTCCAAAGCCTTTCGGATTTATTTCTAAAAAAGAAGTGAAGAAGTTGCCGATCATTCCGCATTATATGGAAGAAATGAATTGTGTGTTTCTAGATCGGACGGACCGGAGAAGTTCTTTTAAGTCGATTGCAGATAGTGCGGAAAAGCTGAAAGCTGGCCATTCCATCTTGATTTTTCCGGAAGGGACAAGGAGCAAAGGCGCAGGAGTCGGCGACTTCAAATCGGGTTTTATGCGCATCGCCAAAGATTCAGGTGTACCGATTGTACCGATTGCCATCCATGGAACATCCGCGGTCATGGAAAAAAACAATAATAAAATCCGTCCCGCCGATATCAAGGTGAGGGTATTAAAGCCGATCGAAGCCGACTTTATAAAAGACACGGATGCGAAAATCCTGATTCCTTTGATTCGTTCAAAAGTGGAAGAAGCGGTGGCGTTGATAGGAAGTGGAAAAACAGGTCTGCTATAGATCTGTTTTTTTACACAAATTCACCGGAAGTTTTAGATGGACCAACTAAAGGAATATATTATGTAGGAGTGATTTTATGCCAAAGATACATATTGTTACGGATTCAACAGCAGATTTAAAACCCGATATGATTGAAAAATACAACCTCCATGTCGTGCCTTTGAATATTCAAATCGATGGCAAGAGCTATTTAGACCGAGTGGATTTGGAACCGAAATCGTTTTTGGAAATGATGGCCACTTCAAAAGAATTGCCGAAAAGTTCACAGCCTGCCCCTGGGATCTTTAAAGAACTCTATGATCGGCTTGGTGCAAACGGGGACCAAGTTCTTTCGATTCATATGACCGGCGGCATGAGCGGAACAGTTGAATCGGCCCGGACAGCCGCAGAACTCACTGATTCGGACGTCACCGTCATCGATTCCCGCTACATTTCCCACGCCCTCGCATTCCAGGTTTTCGAAGCTGCAGATATGGCGGCTGAAGGGAAAACGATGGAAGAAATCGTTCAACGAGTGGAGACCATCAGAGAAAATACAAAGCTATTCGTCGTAGTTGATACATTGGAAAACCTAGTGAAAGGCGGGCGTATCGGGAAAGGAAGAGCCATGATCGGCTCATTTTTGAAGATCAAACCAATCGCTTCCCTAGACGGAGGAGAATACACGCCGGTGGCGAAAGCCCGGAGCTACAAACAAGTTGTTCAATATTTGATGAATGACTTCAACGAGCGGACTGCGGGGAAAACGGTAAAAGGCATCGGCATTGCCCATGCAGAAGGATTGGCAATGGGGGACCCGTTGAAACAACAGCTTGAGCAAGAAGGGCATACCAATATTAAATTCGACTACACAACCCCGGTAATCTCGACGCATACAGGAGTTGGAGCTATTGGTTTCATGTTCTATACAGACTGAACAAACCGTCAAATGGATTCTGTTAAAGGGGCGACTAAATTGAAACGCATCCTGTTTATTTTAATTTTAGCGCGGGAATCTTAGCGGGATGCAGTTCATCGTTCATTTTTGGGAAAGATGAAGCCGAACCAAGGGTCCCCATCGCTTTTTCTGAATACCGGGTGCCGCCGAATTTCGTGCCGCAAGCTCTGATTATTACAGCGCTCGGCGACTCGCTTTCACAAGGAGTCGGCGATACTGAAAATTTGGGCGGTTATACCGGCAGGCTAGCTGAGGAAATCAGTGATTGGCCAGGGGTGCGGGGTACGATAGTCGAAAACACTGCCAAACGTGGACGCAGAAGCGACCAGCTGCTGGCCATGTTTCCGAAAGGGGTATTGACCGGCCCAATTACGGAAGCGGATTACGTCACGATGACGATTGGCGGAAACGATATCATGAAAATTGTCAAAAGGGACCTTTTTTCCTTGAATATCGAAGCTTTTAAAGACGAACTCGTTTTATATGAAAATCGCTACCGCACTATTTTTAAATCCATCCGCGCAATCAACCCTTCTGTTCCCATCATTGCTGTCGGCATATACAATCCTTTTTCTTTAATCACCGATGAAGTGGCAGAATTTGAAGAAATCATCACCAATTACAACGAGGCCATGATGGAAATAACAGAAGAAGATCCGCTTGCCTGTTTTGTACCAGTCGAGGATCTGTTTGTCGGCAACGACAATCTTGTATACCATACAGATTTTTTCCATCCGAACAGTAAAGGCTACGAGCTGATGACTGAACGGATTGTTGAAAGAATGGGAGAATGCGGACTTAGTTATCAAGAATAGGAGGGGTTTAATTGAAGATTTGGCGTTCCGCTTTTTTAGTGCTGCTGACAGTGAATATTCTTGCTATCCTTGCCTTGTTCCTATTGATCACCACACCAGCAGAAAAGCATTCATTAGCGGATTCAAGTGCAGCACAGAATAATTTAGCCGGAAACTCGGTAATCATAAATGTAACTAAAGACGATTTCGAAGGCATTGCCAACACTTACATTCAACAGGCAATGGCTGACCAGCCAATCCCACTCGCTTTGTCGGTAGATGATGATGTGAGCTTATCTACAGAGCTGGAAGTTTTTTCGATCACGTTGCCAATCTTGTTAAGATTTGAACCGTTTGTCCAAGAAGACGGCAATTTACTTCTTCAGCAAAAGTCGGTCGAGGTCGGTATGCTGGATATTCCGCCTGAATCTGCGTTAAAATTGCTAAGAGACTCAGTAGAGCTTCCGGATTTCATGGAAGTTGAGCCTTCCGAGGAATCAGTGTTGCTGAAATTGACAGAAATCCCGTTGGATGGCGGAATCGCAGTTAGGGCAACCTCTTTCAATCTCGAAGAAGATGATATACGTTTGCGTGTAACGATTCAGAGATAAGGATGGTGGAATTGGATGAAGACAGAAAAAGCGACATTTGCAGGCGGCTGTTTTTGGTGTATGGTCAAGCCTTTTGATTCCTATGATGGAATTGAGTCAGTGGTAAGCGGCTATACAGGCGGCGATTTGCCTAATCCTACTTATGAACAAGTGTGTTCAGAAACGACTGGCCATTATGAAGCGGTCCAAATTACGTTTCAGCCTGAAATTTTTTCCTATGAAAAACTTTTAGAAATTTTTTGGAGCCAAATTGATCCGACAGATGCAGGCGGCCAGTTTTTCGACCGCGGCCAATCGTATCAAACGGCGATTTTCTATCATTCGGAAGAACAGCGACTTGCTGCTGAACAATCTAAAAAAGACCTGGAAAACTCAGGGAAGTTTTCAAAACCGATAGCAACTAAAATTCTCGAAGCCAAGCCGTTTTATTTGGCAGAAGATTACCATCAGGATTATTATAAGAAAAACCCTGCCCATTATAACCGCTATTCAGTTGGATCGGGAAGAGCGGGGTTCATTGAAAAAAATTGGGGTGGACAATCATGAAAGAAGATTTAAAAGCAAAATTGACGCCGATGCAATATCATGTCACGCAGGAAAACGGTACGGAACCGCCGTTCCAGGGCGAATATGATCAATTGTTTGAAGACGGCATTTATGTAGACATCGTTTCAGGAAAGCCGCTTTTCAGCAGCAAAGATAAATACGATGCCCATTGTGGATGGCCAAGCTTTGCAAAACCACTGGAAGGTTCAGAAATCAAAGAGAACTTTGACACCAGCCACGGCATGAGAAGAACGGAAGTCAGAAGTGCTACAGCAGATTCACATCTTGGGCATTTGTTCCCGGATGGACCTTCTTCGCTTGGCGGCTTGCGTTATTGCATCAATTCAGCGGCATTGCGATTTGTGCCTAAAGACCAATTGGATGCAGAAGGCTTATCTGAATACAAACAACTATTTGAATGATTGGATGCCCGGACAAATGTCCGGGCTTTTCCTTGCGAAAATAGAGGAGGGGAATAGGTGAAACGTTCTTTTTATCAATTTGCGTTGAAATACCGCGGCAAGCTAAAAGTGGATGATTTCTCGGAATTTGCAGAGTCCATGTTCTTAGACCACAGCTTTCCAAAAGCATCGGAAGACTTCGAAGAATTATCTAGGTATATTGAAGAACGAGCGCATCCTGTATTAAAAGCTTCAACTTTTGATTCGATTTGGGATGAATATGTGAGGCATTAAGTTAATCGATTGCACAAGCAACGAAAAAACAGTATGATAAGAACGACTAAAATAAAGTGAGGTTTTATAAATGAGTGTTCACATCAATGCAAAAAAAGGCGATATCGCCGATACAATCCTGCTTCCGGGAGATCCGCTTCGCGCGAAATATATTGCTGAGACTTTCTTAGAAGATGCAGTATTGTATAATGATGTCCGCAATATGTTCGGCTACACAGGTACATATAAAGGCAAACGCATTTCCGTTCAAGGAACTGGAATGGGCGTACCTTCAATTTCAATTTACATTACTGAATTGATGAACGAATATGACGTACAGAAATTGATCCGTGTGGGTACTTGCGGTTCGATCCATGAAGATGTTAAAGTCCGCGACGTCATCTTGGCGCAAGGTGCATCTACAGATTCAAAAATGAACGAAATCATTTTCAACGGCATCGACTATGCTCCACTTGCCGATTTTGATTTGCTATTGAAAGCTTATAATGCAGGCCTTGAAAAAGGATTGAACTTGCGTGTAGGGAACGTCTTTACTGAAGATGTATTCTACAACGAGTTCGCAGAACACGAAAAATGGGCGAAATACGGCGTTCTAGGCCTGGAAATGGAATCTGCTGCACTTTATACATTGGCTGCTAAATTTGGCCGCAAGGCATTGTCTATCCTGACAGTTAGCGACCACTTGATCACTGGAGAAGTGACAACTTCTGAAGAGCGCCAGACAACTTTCAATGACATGATCGTTGTAGCGCTTGATGCAGCAATCCAGGAATAGGAACAAAAAAAGAGACTGTCTTGACAGTCTTTTTCTTTTAATTTTTAGCCAAGCCTGATAAAATCTAAAACAGTTTGATTGGCAATTATGAAAGTGGTGAAAATGATGGATGAAAAGCGCCCAGGTGAGGAGCAACAACAGATCCCGCCGGCAGAAGAAGCTCCGTCCCATTTTATCCGGATGAAAACATTCTATTTTATCATGCTTGTTGTTCTTCTGATATTATGTACAGCGGGGGTTAACCGTTTTTGCGTTGACGTTCGGAGATGAAAAAGCGGTGGAAGTGACTTCTCCGCAAAGAAGTGAGTTCCAGAAATTATATGCAGCTTATGATCAACTGCATGCTGAATATTACGAAGACCTTGATGATCAGGAATTGATCAATGGCGCAATCAACGGCATGATCGACTCGTTGGATGATCCATATAGCGATTATATGAATAAAGACGAAGCTTCCCAGTTTCTTGAAGGCATTTCTTCGAGCTTCCAAGGAATCGGAGCGGAAGTGCAGGAGCGGAACGGCTACATCAGTGTCGTATCTCCGATCAAAAATTCTCCAGCTGAAAAAGCGGGAATTATGCCTGGCGATATCATCACACAAGTGGATGGCGAAAGCATTCAAGGAATGAGTGCTTCTGAAGCGGTAATTTTAATCCGTGGCGAAAAAGGTTCTGAAGTGACCTTGACAGTGAAGCGCGGTGAATCGGCAGAGCCGATGGAATTTAAAATCATCCGCGATGAAATTCCCATTGAAACGGTTTATGCAGAAATGATCGGCGATAATGTTGCCCATATTCAAATTACCAGTTTCTCGGAAAACACATATGACGAGTTATTGAGTGCCATAACGGATATGGAAAAAGAAGGCATGGAAGCTATGGTCCTGGATGTTCGCCAAAATCCAGGCGGATTATTGACGACAGCTTTGGATATTTCGAATTTGTTCATCGATGAAGGCAAAGAGATGTTCGAAGTTCAGGCTAAAGGCGAAGAACCTGAAGTCTATATGTCTTCTCCAGGAACGAAAGTAAAAGTACCAGTCACATTGTTGATTGATGGCGGATCCGCTTCTGCTTCTGAAATTCTTGCAGGTGCCATGAGTGAATCGGCTGGAATCCAATTAGTTGGAGAAAAGACTTTCGGTAAAGGGACCGTACAAACAGCGAGCGACTTGGAAGACGGTTCGAACTTGAAATTTACGACGGCGAAATGGTTAACGCCGGAAGGCAATTGGATACATGAGAAAGGCATTATGCCGGATAAAGAAGTGGCTTATCCAGAATATGCATCATTGCCGATATTAGACCCTTCAGCTGAGCTGAAAGACGGCGCATTTTCTGAAAATGTACGGACTGCAGAAAAAATGCTGGAAGCACTCGGATTTGAAGTTGGAGAAGTAGATGGCATTTTTGAAGAAAAACTTCAAGAAGCAGTCGAAACTTTCCAGGAAGAAAATGAATTGGAAGCAACAGGCATCATAACAGGCGATACAAGTTTTGCCATTATGGATGCACTGCGCTTGAAAATTGAAAAAGACGACCCACAACTTCTAGAAGCGAAGAAAATCGTAATGGAAGAAGCTGGGATTACTGCTGAAACTGAGAAAGAAACAGAAGAAGCGGCGAAAGAAGATACAGAAGAATAAACTGGAGGTCCGCAAATAGCGGGCCTTTTTTATCTAGATGCCAATTGAGGGGGAAAAACATTGAAAGACGTATATTTATTCAGCGGTTTTTTAGGCAGCGGGAAGACGACATTATTAAAAAATATCATTCAGCAAGCGAAAGAAGCGGGGCTAAAACCTGCAGTCTTCATGAATGAGCTTGGCCAGATGAACTTTGACTCAGATGAAGTGGAAGATGGCGTGCCGTTAAAAGAACTTTTGGACGGCTGCATCTGCTGCACCGGTTCTGAACGATCAGAAGCCCAAATCCAGACTTTACTGGCTGAAGAGGAATTTGATCTGCTATTGATTGAAACAACGGGAGCTGCCCACCCAGTTGAAGCATTGGATGCCATTTTCTCGCCATTATTTGCAGAGCGTTTGAATTTCAAAGGCATTATTACGGTTGCTGACAGCAAGCGCTGGCTTGACCGGGAACAACTCTCTCCGCAAATCCGATCGCTATTTATCGAACAAATTCGCCATGCAGATTTGATCTTGGCAAATAAGATGGATTTATTGAGCGACGAAGAGCAAGGGAAAGTGACTTTCGAACTTCAAGGCTTGAATTCAACAGCTGCGATTCTACAGACGACCCACTCGAAAGTTCCTTTTTCGATGCTTGAGAAATTGACCGCTTCGAAGAAAGGGGCAGTCGAATCTGCTCCAGTTTCCAAATTGAACTTAAATACACGGGTCTTTCCATTTACAAAACCGGTAAAACGCGAAGACTTTGAAGAGTGGCTTCGTGAATTGCCAGAAACGGTTTACCGCATTAAAGGGTATGTGCCGCTTGAAGGGGATAAATACCCTCATGCCTTCCAATACGCTTACGGAATGGCCCAATGGCTGCCGGAATACATGAAGATGAACACACAGATTGTCGTGATCGGAGAAGGGATCGAAGAGGTGGAATTGCCTTGATCGAAGCTTATCGGAAGCTATGGAAAAATCGGGCCGGTGCTGAAGAGGTTGAAACAGAAGAGCAGTTGGAACAAAAAATTCGCATTGAATTGAAAGATGAGCTGACCCATCCGCGCCTTCGGAAGCCGGTCAAAGAAAAGCTCGCTTACGCAGCTGAGCGAATCGAACAATCCGATTTGGCAGAATTACAAAAAATCCAATTACTCGAGTTATATAAAAAGATTGCCACTCAACTTGACTGAGCGGCAATCTTTTTTTGTTTGATCAATAAACGGATCGATAAAGTGATAGCGCCTGCAGAAAGGCCGGCGATCAATCCGATCCAATAGCCGAAAGCATCGAAACCGGTGTAGGTGGCAAGCAGGTAGCCGACTGGCAGACCGATGATCCAATAAGAGACGACGGCCATGACAAATGTGATATTCACGTCTTTATAACCTCTGAGCGCCCCTTGCACCGGAGCTTGGATGGCATCCGACACTTGGAACAGGGCAGCAAACACGAGGAATTGGATGGCGAGTTCGATAACTGCCGGGTCAGAAGAATACAAGGCGGCGATTTGTTCGCGCATGAAAAACAGGATGCAAGCGGAAGCAAAACTGAATACGACCGCACTTCCGACGCTGAGCCAGCTGTACTCGCGCGCATCGTTGAAGCGTCTAGCCCCGACTTCAAAGCCGACGAGTATGGTTGCCCCCATCGAAATGCTGAGCGGCAGCATGTATAGAAGCGACGTGAAATTGATGGCAATTTGATGCGCTGCAATGGTAATCGTTCCGTATGTACTCATCATCAGCGTGACGGCAGAGAAAATGCTCGTCTCCGCAAAAATTGAAATGCCGATGGGGACACCGATTCGGCTGATTTCTTTTATTCGAGCAAACGAAAGTTTCGTCCAAGCTTTAAATATGGTGAATTCAGCAAACGGTTTTCTGCTGTGGATGATCCAAACCGCAATGGCAAGCACGAGCCAGTAAGTAATGGCGGATGCATAACCAGCACCAGGGCCCCCGAGTTCCGGAAATCCGAAACTGCCGAAAATCAACAAATAGTTGAAAAGTACATTGATCGGCGCGGACATCAGTGAGATGAACATGGAAACGCGAGTCGCACCGAGTGCGTCAATATAGGAGCGGAGGGCATTGTAAACGAATAGTGGAATGAGTCCTAAACTCATGGCGAAGATATATTCAGCTGCTACAGCTTCGACTGCAGGTTCCAAATCCATTAGGCCAAGGAGCGGATCGATTCCGAAAAGAAAAAAAGAAAAACGGCGATGGCCAAAATAACCGCCAAATAAATCCCGTGCTGCACGGCATCTTTTACTTCTTCTCTTTTCTTAGCCCCCATTAATTGTGCTACAATTGGGGTGATGGACATAAGTATTCCGGCTAGTCCGATGTAGACTGGGACCCAAAAAGACGAGCCGATGGAAACGCCGGCAAGATCTTCGGTTCCATAACGTGCGGTCATGTAAATATCAAAAAAAGTGACCAAATACATCGCTACTTGTGTAATGAGTATCGGAAAAACGATTTTGAAAAGCAATTTCAGTTTTTCGGATTTTGTTTTTGTTTCGACCATTATCCATCCTCCAGTAAGACCATCCGTCCGAATGTTAAACGGACGTCAAAAATTCAAATTAGCCTAAGTATAGCATAGAATCCTCGTGCATTTTGATGCGCATAAGGGAGAAAAAAAGAGATATTTTGAGAGAGTAGGATATTAGATGAAGAAAAGAACGATTTTATTGACAGGCGGCGGCACTGCAGGACATGTCTCCCTGAACCAGGCCATTCTTCCGGAATTGCAGAAGCTCGATTTCAACGTCGAGTATATCGGGTCAAAAGACGGCATTGAAAGTGAACTGATTCCGGAGGCATTTCCAGCGGTGCCTTATCATGCCATTTCCAGCGGCAAATTGAGACGCTATTTCTCCATGAAAAACTTTTCGGATCCTTTCCGGGTAGGTGCAGGTTTAGTTCAGGCGTTGCGGATTATCCAAAAGACAAAGCCGGAAGCGATTTTTTCAAAAGGCGGCTTTGTTTCAGTACCGGTTGCCATGGCGGGGAAAATGCTCGGCATTCCTGTCATTATCCATGAGTCCGATGTAACACCTGGGCTTGCGAACAAAATTGCGATGCCTTTCGCTAACCATATCTTCACTGTCTTTAAAGAAACGCTGAAACATGTGCCAGCAGAAAAATCGACTTGCACCGGTTCCGTTATCCGCAGTGAACTGATGGAAGGATCAGCCGAAATCGGGAAAGAATTATGCCATTTTACAGCTGACTTGCCGGTACTGATGATTATGGGCGGAAGCCAAGGGTCGGCAGTGGTCAATGAAGCCATCCGCAGCAACTTGCCGGCTTTAATGGAAGCTTATAATGTCATCCATTTATGCGGAAAAGGCAATTTGGATGCTTCTTTAGAGATTTTTCCAAATTATTGCCAATTCGAGTACGTTACGACTGAACTTCCACATTTGCTTCATATGACTGACTTTGTCGTGTCACGAGCGGATCGAATTCGATTTTTGAATTTTTGGCATTGAAAAAACCGATGCTCCTCATACCGTTGTCGCGGCAGAAAAGCCGTGGGGATCAAATTTTAAATGCGCAATTATTTAAGCAGCAAGGCTTTGCGCATGTGATAGAAGAAGAGGAATTGACGCCGGAAAATTTCCTTCTAGAAATGCAAAAGCTTCATATGGACGAAGATTTGCTTGTGGAAAACATGACCTTGGCCGAACCTCCGAAAACAGCGAGCGAAATGGCCAAACTAGTGGTTGCCCACTCAAAAGCCCGCTATATCAAAAAATAAGAACGTTTTGTACGGGAGACCCAGATTCAAAAGAACGTTCCTTTAAAGGGAAAATTTCAGCCAGGAGTGAAGAAATGGAAATTACCTTATTGAAAGTCCATGGTTCCATGAATACGTTTTACTTGTTGGAAGGTCCAGAAATTGAACATTACGATCAATTGACTCTCCAGTTATCTCAAATGGATTCTTCAGTCGACGGCTTGCTGGTTGTTCTGCCTTCAGAAAAAGACCATGCGAAAATGCGGGTCTTTAACCGGGACGGATCGGAAGCGTCGATGTGCGGCAATGGTTTACGATGCGTTGCACGCTATGTATGCGAGCGGACGGATTGGACGAAGCAGTGATTGAAACGATGAAAGCTTCATTGGCAGTGAAAAAAGAACAGCCGCTTGCAGATGGAAATGCCATGTATGCAGTGGAGATTTCACCGGTTTCATTTGAATTGGCTGATTTGCCGATGTCTTATCTAGCCAACAGCGAGTGGCTGATGAAGCCGCTGTCTTTTGTTTCAGAGGAAATCAATTTTTCAGCAGTGGCAGTGCCGAATCCGCATTTGATCGGTATTGTGCCAAAAGCTTATCAAGAAGACGATAGCCACCAAAGAAAATGGGCGGAAACGTTTAACGGCCCGAATGAATACTTTTCTGACGGCGTTAACGTCAGCTATGTGACCAAAGTGGAAACCGGAATTTTCGTCAAGACGTTTGAGCGCGGCGTCGGTTTTACGAATGCATGCGGAACTGCCATGACCGCTTCAGCTTTAATTAGCTGTTTATCGGGTATTGTCCCTTACGGAGAAGTTACGGTTTACAATCCGGGAGGCATGGTGAAATGCACAGTGGAAAAAGATGGCGAAGACTTCAAGCTTGCTTTGTCCGGCAATGCCACCTATCTTTCAAGCCATCGTTTCGAGTGGGCAGAAGAATTGAAGGACAGCAAATTCCTTTCAGCAGAGACTTTTGATGAACAGGAAGATTACGAGCGATTCATCGATCAAGTTGCAGAGAAAGCTAAACAATTCGTTTAACAGAAAAGAGTGCTGCGTATGCGTAAACCTTTTACTATGGAACAATTGGACTTGCTGTATGGAAGCTCGGAAGATTTGGCTTTTTTCATGCGGCAAGAAGGGGATACTTTTATTTATGAATATGTGAACCCGGCTTGCACGGCCGTTTTCAAGCAGGACCTTACTGGATCTTCTGTAGATGAAAGCATGCCTGCAGAATTAGCAGAGGAGATAAAGCGTTCTTATCTCACTGCCATACAAATGAAGAAATCGTATACCTATCAGGATTATAATCTTTTCAGCGAGAACCATGCGGCCAATGAAACAAGAGTAACTCCGATTTTCGCTGCTGGCATTTGTTACATTCTGGCCATTACTAAAAATGTCACACAGCAAAAGAAGGTGGAAGAGGGATACTTGTTTTACCAATCTCTCATTCGCGACTCGTTAGACCCGATGATCACCTTATCTTCGGACTTTACCATCTTCGGGATGAATGACATGTATGCCGAAACGTTCAATATCCAAAAAGAGCAATGGGCCGGTAAACATTATAGCGAACTTCCATTTGTGGACGATTATACGTTTCAGAATATTACAGAAGAGCTGAAAAATTTTAAAGCAGGTGAAAGTCCACAGCATACCGTAATCAGCAGAAAGAAAAAATAATGGCGAGACAGCTTTTTTTCAGTTAATTACTCGCCGGTATACGAGGGCAAAGTTATCCGTGCATTCCACATCGTTTTGCGGGAGTTGAATAATGCAGCAGAACTGATAGAAGAATTGAAGAAGACCGAAAATGTTTTGGAAAGCTATAAGTCTGCTTTGAACTATGCGGCTCTTGTTGGCATGTGGAAGCCAAACGGCCATATCGTCTATGTGAATGATAACTTCAAGAACTTGACAGGTTTTGATCGGTCAGAATTGATCGAATCAAACATCAAGGGAATCGGAAAGGCGTTCATGACAGACGAAGAATTCGATGAAATCACTAAGACGGTACTGTCCGGTGAAATTTGGCGGGGCGAACTGAAAAGCCTAACAAAAAGCGGCGGCCATTTTTGGGTGGATACGACCATCGTGCCATTAACCAGATACAACGGAAACGTTTATCAGCTATTATCCATAATGTTTGATATTACCGATCGTAAAGCGCTAGAACAGAAACTGCATTTTATGGCTTATCATGACGGGCTGACGAAATTGCCGAACCGGCTTTTGATAGTCCAAGAGTTTATGGAAATGAAAAAACGGGCAGATGAAACCGGGGATTGGATTGCCATACTTTATATGGACGGCGATGGATTCAAAGGTGTGAATGATAAATACGGCCACGATGTAGGTGATGAATTCATTTACCGCTTTGGCCAGTCCATTCAAAACAGTTTGCGCAAACAAGATATGGTGGCGCGAATAGGCGGCGATGAATTTTTAGTTGCGTTGGCTGGACTTGATCCGGAAGATGCCGCTAACCAAATCGACCGGATCATCGATCGGATTAAGAAGGAATTGCAAATCGGCTGGGAAATCGAAGGCATCCATTTTTCGCCGACAGCAACAATCGGTGTTTCAATCTACCCTGAAAATGCAGCCGAGCTGGAAACATTAGTGAATCAGGCGGACCACGCCTTATACGAAGCGAAAAGAAATGGCAGAAATCTTGTTTTTTATTATCAAGGAACAGAAGAAAAATCCTAGGAAATCCCATTAATATCGGGTGTTGAAGGCATGAAAGCGCTTTAAAAAGCTTTATGTGAATATTTTCACTAAAAACCATTGTTTTTTTTACTGGAAGTAGTAAGATTGATATGGAAATTTGTTCTTCAAGCGATGAGCGCCTTCGCTTTATGTATCCACGTTGGCGTGATAAAATATTGAAGGTACACATATAATAATAGCGACTGCCATAAGGCAAAATAGTTGGAGGTTTTTTAATGTCTAGCAATTATTCAGATGCAAAATCCCCATGGAGTTCCATTACAGGCCCGAACCTTGGCTATGTCATGGAGATGTATGACATTTACCAAGAATCGCCGGAATTGCTCGATCCGGAATTTGCGGAGATGTTCAAACAATATGGACCACCTGTTGAAAACAGCCAACCTTCAGCAACTCAGGAAATTTCTGAAGCAGCAGGGACTGTTGAACCGAACAAATTCGGAAAAGTATTGGCTGCAGTGCAGTTAGCAGAAGCGATTCGTGCACACGGCCATTTGGCGTCTGATATTTATCCGTTAAATGACCAGCCAAAAGATACTTCCCGTTTAGAACCGTCAGCGTATGGCTTAACGGAACAAGACTTAAGAGAAGTGCCGGTTTCATTGCTTCTTTCAGAAGCACCTGACAATGTTTCAAATGGTTTAGAAGCCATTGCGTATTTGAAATCGCTTTATACGGACAAAGTCGCTTTCGAGTTTTCCCATATAGTTCAACCGCAGGAACGCAGTTGGATTCAAGCGAAAATCGAAGCTGGTGAATTCAAACCTTCATTAGACCAAGAGAAGAAAAAAGAAGTTTTGGATCTTTTGACTCGTGTTGAAGGTTTCGAGAAATTCGTCCACCGTACTTTTGTCGGCCAGAAACGTTTCTCGATTGAAGGCGTAGACACATTGGTCTTGCTGATCGATGAACTGGTTCGTTTGTCAGAAGAAAAAGGAACAGAAAAAATCATGATCGGGATGGCGCATCGCGGTCGTTTAAATGTGCTTACACACATTTTGCATAAGCCATACGAAATGATGTTTGCCGGCTTTGCTCATGTCGGAGACGAAGCTTTCCTGCCTGAAGACGGATCTGTCCAAATTACAAAAGGCTGGTTCGGCGATGTGAAATACCATATGGGTGCGGCTTATACTTCACCTAAAGGAACGAACATCAAACTTGCTTACAACCCGTCGCATTTGGAAATCGTCAGTCCGGTAGTTGTAGGGCAAACACGTGCTGCACAGGAAACGACAAATCAGCAGGGCATTGCTGCGATCGACTCTAAAAAAGCTTATGCAATTTTGGTTCACGGGGATGCTGCATTCCCAGGACAAGGCGTTGTAACGGAAACGTTAAACTACAGCCGCATCCGCGGATTCCAGACCGGTGGTTCGATCCACGTAATCGCCAACAATCTAATCGGCTTTACGACGGAGCAATACGATTCCAGATCGACTCATTATTCCTCGGATCCTGCAAAAGGCTTTGAAGTTCCTGTAATCCATGTGAATGCAGACGATCCGGAAGCAGTTATCGCAGTTGCGCGTTTTGCGTTTGAATACCGCGAAAAATTCGGCAAAGACATTTTGGTTGATCTGATCGGCTACCGCCGTTATGGTCATAACGAAATGGATGAGCCGTTAGTGACGAATCCGATGATGTACCATGAAGTCCATAAGCATGACACTGTCCGCGCATTATATGGACAGCAGTTGGCTGCAGAAAAAGTTCTTTCAGAAGACGATGTGAAAGCATTAGATGCTGATACACAGAAAGAAATGCAGGAAGCTTATGACCGTGTGAAAGAAAACAAAACAGATGATGCACCGAAATTGACGATGCCAGAAGCAGTCTTAAACGGCTATCCGGAAGTTCCTACTGGCGTCGATAAAGATGTACTTGTAAAAATGAACGAAGAATTGCTGACTTGGCCAAGTGATTTCTCCGTATTCAGCAAATTAGCCCGAATTCTGAAACGCCGTGAAGATCCGTTTAATGGAAAAGGCAAAATCGATTGGGCTCATGCAGAAACATTGGCGTTTGGCGCCATCCTGCAAGATGGACATCCAATCCGTTTAACAGGGCAAGATGCGCAGCGCGGAACTTTCGCTCATCGCCACCTTGTGCTGCATGACGATAAAACAGGGAAAGAACTTGTTCCGCTTCACCATATCTCTGGAGCAAATGCTTCCTTTGTCGTATACAATAGCCCATTAACCGAATCGGCCGTTTTAGGATTCGAATATGGCTATAATGTTGAAAATGAAAATGCATTGGTCATTTGGGAAGCTCAGTATGGAGATTTCGCCAATATGGCGCAAATGATGTTCGACCAGTTCATCTCTGCTGGACGTTCTAAATGGGGACAAAAGTCCGGACTTGTTATGCTTCTTCCGCACGGCTACGAAGGCCAAGGTCCGGAGCACTCAAGCGCTCGACTTGAACGCCATCTTCAAATGGCAGCTGAAAACAACTGGACGGTAGCCAACTTGTCCAGTGCAGCGAACTATTTCCATATTCTTCGCCGCCAAGCAAAAATGCTGAGCGAAGAGGCAATCCGCCCATTGATTATCGTTTCGCCTAAATCCTTATTGCGCCACCCATTAGTAGGGGCGGAAGTGGATGATTTGACAGAGGGCCATTTCCAGACGGTTATTGAACAGCCTGGAATGGGAACAAAAGACAAAAAAGTGGAACGCATTCTTTTCGCTAGCGGCAAAATGGCGATCGATCTGGCTGAACGTGTGAAAGATGGAAAAGGCTATGACTGGGCACATATTGTCCGTGTTGAACAGCTTTACCCATTCCCAGCAGAGAAAATCCAGGCGATTGTTGACCGCTATCCGAATGTCAAAGAGCTTGGCTGGGTACAGGAAGAACCGCAAAACATGGGTTCATGGACTTTTGCAGAGCCATATCTTCGTGAAATCGCTGCAGGCAAAGACGTCTCGTATTACGGACGCATCAAACGCCAAAGCCCAGCTGAAGGCGACGGAGAAGCTCATAAAGCGGAACAAACTCGGATTATCGATGCAGCATTGGCAAAAGCATAATCCTTTCATGAAGGGGAAGCTTTTCCCATGCAGTGTCTGATACAATAAGATGAACGGTTAAGAACGGGATATTCTAAGGAGGAATTTTTTGTGGCAGAGATCAAAGTACCAGAATTAGCAGAATCGATTACAGAAGGAACGATTGCGCAGTGGCTTAAACAACCAGGCGAAACAGTTGAAAAAGGAGAATTCATCGTTGAACTCGAAACAGATAAAGTAAACGTTGAAGTAATTTCCGAAGAAGCCGGAGTTGTCCAAGAGCATTTGGCGCAAGAAGGCGATACTGTGGAAGTTGGACAAGTCATCGCAATCGTTGGCGAAGGTTCAGGCGAAAGCGCAGCAGCTGCACCAAAAACAGAAGCTCCTGCACAATCAGAAGAGCCAGCTAAATCAGAAGCTCCTGCAACAATGGAAGCGAACGAAAAAGCACCGGCAATTGAAGAGCAATCTTCTACTGACCGTACCATTGCAAGTCCGGCTGCACGCAAATTAGCTCGTGAAAAAGGCATCGATCTTGCTGCCATTTCACCAGTTGATCCAATGGGCCGTGTTCGCGTCCAAGACGTGGAAGCTCACGGTTCTAAACCGGCTGCAGCGAGTGCGCCAGCAGCAAAAGCGGAAGCGCCAAAAGCTTCAGCTCCTTCTTCAGATGAAGAAAGCGGCCGCATTGTGCGCGAGAAAATGTCTCGCCGCCGCCAAACAATCGCAAAACGCCTGCTTGAAGTACGCCAGTCTACTGCGATGTTGACAACATTCAACGAAATCGATATGACAAACGTTATGGCACTTAGAAGCCGCAAAAAAGACAAGTTCCAGCAAGACCATGACGGAACTCGCTTAGGCTTCATGTCATTCTTCACAAAAGCAGTAACTGCAGCACTTAAAAAGTATCCATACGTAAATGCTGAATTAGATGGCACTGATCTTCTATTGAAACAGTTCTATGATGTGGGTATCGCAGTTTCTACTGAAGAAGGCCTAGTAGTGCCGATCGTCCGTGATACAGACAAGAAAAACTTTGCTGAAATTGAAGAAAGCATTGCAGATCTTGCTAAAAAAGCACGCGATAAAAAACTTTCAATTGCCGATATGACAGGTGGATCTTTCACAATCACTAACGGTGGTGTATTTGGTTCATTGATGTCAACGCCAATCTTGAACGGTACACAAGTAGGGATTCTTGGAATGCACACAATCCAGAAACGTCCGGTAGCAATCGGCGATTCAATCGAAATCCGTCCAATGATGTACGTGGCTCTTTCTTATGACCACCGTGTAATCGATGGAAGCGATTCTGTTGGATTCCTGAAAATGGTAAAAGAATTAATCGAAAACCCGGAAGATCTTCTATTAGAATCTTAAGAAGTATTTCCTTTACAAAGGGAGCTCTGCATTTGCAGGGCTCCCTTTTCTTATGCGATGATAGATGAGACAGCGGTTGAAGGCGGTGGGAACCATGGACATCAGTTTTTTTGTGGAATTAGTGAAGGAATATGGCTATGTGAGCATGTTCATTTTTAATTGGCTCTTGCTGTTCGGCTTGCCGATTCCAAATGAAGTGGCTGCCGCTTTTTCTGGGGTTTTGACGGAAGTCAGTTATTTTAAGCCGGTTTACGCGTTTATTTCCGCGTATCTGGGTCTGATCACGAGCAATAGCTTCGCTTATTTCATTGGGCGGATGCTTGGCAACCGTTTAATACACCGGTTAAATCGCACGCGGCTAGCAGGCGTGATTTCCCGTTTTTCAGAGTTCCTTGAAAAGCATGGACCATTAGCGATTTCGTTTAGTTTCTTTTTGCCAGGAATCCGGTGGGCTATGCCGTATGTTGTCGGTGCGAACCGTTATCCTTTCGCATCGTATATGCTTTATGCCTATACGGCTGGCTTTATCTGGATGCTTGTTTATTTCAATATCGGACGGACGTTTCCATACGCCTACCAATCCATCCTTGAAAACCTCCAGATGTTTTTCATTGCGCTGTCTGTAATTGTCGTTTTGCTGGTGTCGGTCCGTTTGCTTTGGAGCAAGAAAACCGGCAGCAATAAGCGCAATTGAATTTTTATCGTTTTTTCCTTATACTGAAGGTAGACATATAGAAAAGGATGAGGCATGTGATTCACAACGAATGGCTGACAAAAGAGACAATCCGTACAGTAACCTGTACCCATACAAATGCAGCGAAATTTTTGGTTTCCAATGTTTTGACTGAAGGCAAAACATACGAAGTGAAAAATGAAACGGAAGAATTCATCTTTGTCGTGGACAATACGGGCAAAGTTGGCGGATTTTACAAAACTTATTTTGAATAATGGATGAAAGCCGGTGCCAGCTCATCGGTTTTTTTCTTTGAAAAGAGGGAGAATACATGGCTTTAATGGATCAGGAAATTGATAAAAGAAATCGAACGGGCAAAGATTATGGCGATGACACAAAATTGATTGCGGCCGGAGGGTATATCGCTCCGGACGAAAATCTTTGGCAGGATATATTGGCAGCTGTCGTTCTGCAGAAGCCGGTATTGCTGAAAGGGCCGACGGGCGCAGGAAAAACAAAGCTTGCTGAAAGCATATCAGCCCAATTTGGCCAGCCGATGCAAAGCATCAACTGTTCGGTTGATTTGGATGCAGAAGCGCTCTTAGGCTTTAAAACTTTAACGCAGCGAAATGGGGAAAGCCAGATTGAATTCGTGGAAGGCCCGGTCGTAAAAGCGATGAAAAATGGCCATTTCCTTTATATTGACGAAATCAATATGGCAAAACCGGAAACCTTGCCGATCCTCCACAGCGTATTGGATTATCGCCGCATGATGACCAACCCTTTTACAGGAGAAGTGATAGAAGCACATCCTGATTTTGGGGTGATTGCCGCTATAAACGAAGGCTATATCGGAACGGCCCCGATGAATGAAGCATTAAAAAACCGCTTTATCGCGTACCCGATCCCGTATTTGACGGGGGAGCAATTGCAGCAATTATGGGACCGTGAATTTCCGGATGCGAATTCCGGCTTGAAAACTTTTATGCTCGATTTGGCATCGGACTTGATGAAACAAGTTCAAAATGGGCTATTGTCAGAAGAAGCAGCTTCCATTAGAAGCTTGCTCGATGCCACTGCGCTGGCAGAGCATATGGATCCGCTGCGGGCGGTCCGTTATGCGATAGCTGAGAAGCTCGAAGATGAAAGCGAACGCGACTTGTTTATGGATCTCGCAAATACGTGGAAAAAGTAGGTGTGAAGTATGGCATCTGTCAATCGATTTATTCAGTTTAACAATGAAACCATCGATACGAAATTGCTGCATCAGATGGAAATGCTGGCAGGGGCGCTTGCAGATGCCCCTTTCCTGAAAGTGACCACACGCAAACTGCTGGAGTTCCGACCGTCCGAATCCGCGCTTTCCATCAGTGTGTTTTGGCGCCACCGGCCAAGGCAAATAGAGCGAAATGGCTATTTATCCGATATTTATTTGCTTGCGGCAGGTTATTGGCGCCATTTCAATTTGGGCAGTTGGCGGCGATTTCTGCAGGAAGAAAGCGTTTTGCCTCATATGCGGCAGCAATTGCTCCTCTGTTCTGAGGAGTTCCGGTTGATTGAGCAGGTTAGCGGAGAACGGCCTGGAACCCGTGAAGCTTTTGCGGTTCGGGAAAGTGTCTATATCGAATACCATAAAGACCAGTACCGTCAAAATATGCAAAAAGGCTTTAAAGCCGAGGCATTTTTAAATGCTGCTTTTTTGGCGCTTCGCGGCCAATCTGTGGAAATGCACGAAACTTATAGCGAACTGTTCTTCTTCTGGTCAAGAATGTTCGATGCGAAGTCGACTGCCGACTCTGGGGCAGTTGTAGATAGCCTCATGGGACGCCTTGAATATTTACTCCATGATGACATGGTGCTCAGCTATTATACATTTGGCGACTCGATCGATGAAGTTCCGCCGTTCCGCTATTACGACGGGATGGAAACAGAAGCATCAAAAGAAGAGGAAAGCATTGATACCATTGAAGAGTGGTTCCAGATGTGGCACCGGGAAACCGAAATCGATGCCTCTCCTGCCATGGAATTCGAACTGGATAAAGGCGACTCGCAGCTAGCGGATGGCGGCAGGGAAGACGACGGCAGCGGGGAACCGGAGCAAACTGCCCAAGGAAACTCTGCAGGAGAACATGTTGCAGATAACGATGAAAACGACCGGAAGATGGAAGATAAACCGAAAAAAGCCGCAGGGAAATTCGGTTCCACCAACGCGGCGGTCGAATATACGGAAAAACGGATTGAATTGTCTGGTGATCACCGGCATGACATTGAAGGATGGAGAAGAAAGCAAGCGCCATATGTACGGGCTCTTTTAAAAGAGTTGAAAAAGAGAATGACGCAGCGCAGGCAAGAGCCGAGAGGGAATTTGAATGCGGGCAGGCTGTCGAGAAATTTACTGCCTTTGCTTATTGAAGAACGTCCCAAACCTTTTTACCGCAAAACGGCGCCTTCGAAAGAATTGGATGCGGTGTTCTGCTTGTTGATCGACGGTTCTGCTTCGATGGTGGACAAATTAGAGGAAACAAAGCAAGCGGTCTTGTTATTCCATGATGTTTTGCGGAATCTCAATGTTCCGCATGAAATCGTCTTGTTTTATGAAGACGCCTACGAAGCAAGTGAAGCTAGCCAGCCCAATTATTTCGAATGGATGCATAAATTTGAAGATGGCAGCCGCGACCATGCGCAGGAAATTTTTTCGCTGGAAGCCCATGAAGACAACCGGGATGGCTTTGCGATCCGATGGATGACGGAACGCCTTCAGCAGCGAACCGAAAAACACCGCTTTTTACTGGTCTTTTCAGATGGTGAGCCATCTGCCTATGATTATGCTGAGAACGGTGTAGTGGATACGGCAAACGCTGTTTTAGAGGCGAAAAAAAGCGCCATCGAAGTGCTTCATCTGTTTTTGAGCAGCGAGGCAATTTCTGAAGAGCAAGCTTCGTTTTATCAGATGATGTACGGCAATAAATCAGTCAGTGCAGATTCTTTGGAGCAATTTGTAGAGCAGACTTTGCGCTTGCTGAAACGGACATTGCATTTAGTGATCCAGTCGGGCTGATCTGTGGCAGAGATAAAAAATCCCCGGAAGCGGTGTGCTTCCGGGGATTTTTTAAAGTTTATGGGCGGTTGCCTTCACGATCGTCTTGGATGGACAATAACCGTTGCTTTAGGTCTTCTTCCATGCGGCCAATTTCAATTTCTGCCGCTTTGCGGTTTTTGCGTCCTTCCGCTTGGATGCGCAATGTTTCTTCAATGGTAGTTAAAAGATTTTCCTGCGTCTGTTTAAGCGTTTCGATTTCAACCAAACCGCGTTCATTTTCTTTAGCGGTTTCAATTGAATTGAGTTTCAGCATCTCTGAGTTCTTCAATAGCAATTCGTTGGTCGTGGAAGTCACTTGCTTTTGTGCTTCGACCGCTTTCATCTGGCGGTTCAGCGTCAAAGCGATGGCGATCTGATTTTTCCATAACGGGATCGAAGTCATGATGGAAGACTGGATTTTCTCAGCCAAGGTTTGGTTTGTTTGCTGGATCATCCGGATTTGCGGTGCACTTTGGATGGTGATCTGGCGGGATAACTGCAGATCATACAACCGTTTTTCCAAGCGATCCAAGAATTGCGCCATATCGTTTACTTCCTGGTAAGCCATTTGGTCATTCGACTGTTCCGCTTTTTTTCGCAGGGCAGGGATGGTCTCGTTGAGAATTTCATCGCGTTTTAGTTCAGCTGCAGCGATATAGACATTCAATGCCTGGAAATAGGTTTTGTTTTGGTCGTATAATTGCTCAAGCATTTGAACGTCTTCCAATAGCCCGCGTTTCGAGTGGTCCAATTGGACGCTGATACGGTCTACTTGTGTGCTGAGCTTTTGGTATTTTGTCATCATTTCCTGTACGGAATATTTTGCCTTAGCGAATAATTTGCGGAGGCCAGAGCGTTTTTCCTGGGAAAGTTCTTCCGGATTCAATTCCTGCAATTTTTTCATCAGGTCATGGAGAACATCGCCAACTGGCCCGATGTCTTTTTGCTGCACATGGTCGAGCATCTTATGCGAAAACTGCCCCAATTGATTTTGGGCATTGGCCCCATAAGTTAAAATGGCCTCGTAATTGCCTGCAGGAATCTGCTTGGCCAGTTCACGCGCTTTTTCCTGTTCGTCTTTAGTCAGACGTTCCATTAAAGCGACGGGGCGGCCGTCTTCGCGTTTTGTCAAATTCACTTCTTCTTTCATAGGTTCCATGCCGAATGGGTTGCCTAGCAAATCATCCAATTCACTTTGATTCGATCGATTTTGTGTCATGTTCCACGTCTCCTTCATTGTCTGATGGCGCTTCTTGCACGAGCAATTTCTGATTATTGTGCTGGTCTACCGTCAACCGGGCAAAATCAAGTTCCATCCGAAGTTTCTCCACGTCCATGGACAGCACTTTCTGCAAATCCCGTTCCATTACACTGGTCATCGACCGAAGTGTTTCGCGCGTATCCTGCAGTGCAATTTTCAACTCCCGGTCTTTTACCGGCTGGCCGACAAGAAGCGTATACTTCTCGGTCAATTCCAATGCCGTATCCAAATGGGAATAAAAGAATGATTCCACTAGATAAAATTTCCGGGGATTCAATTGGACTTGCTGCAAGATTTTATTCGAGTACCGGGTCAATTCCATCAATTGCTTGAATGATGCAATGGAGCGCACACGGTAATAATTTCCTTGGAGCTGTTTGATTTTGTTTTTTGCTTCTTTTACTTGATGGCGGATATGTTTATATTCGCTCCGGGTCATTCCGAGTTTCTTGGAATCGGAGGAGAATTGTATTTGTTTGACGGTCGTATTACTGGCGATATAGGTTCCGGCTGCTACTGCCCCTGAAGCGATCAGGCCGATTTCAGCACCCATATACAGCACCGGGAACATCACTGTCATAAGCGGCAGGCTGATGGTTTGCCGTTTTATGAAGTTTTCAAAAGCCTTCATCGGAATTCCTCCTTTACTGCTACTCAATAATACGTTTCAATATGCAAAAAGTTTCACTTATTTGCTTGTCTACCTTATATTTTACAGCGAAGGGAAGGGCAATACAAACTTTGCGGGCTGAGCGCCAAAAGATTCGAAATACTGGACAAGCGCTTAAAAATTTGGCAAAATGCATAGTAGAGAAATGGAGTTGCCGGTCCATGCATGAAGTAATTTATATGAAAGCGGAGTTTGAACCTTGGTGGATGTTTGAAGAATGGGAAGAGAAAGTTGTTTTCAGAAAAACCTTCGCCCGTAAAATTGAAGCCCTAACATACCGGAATCAATTAGTGGAACAGTTAAAAGGGAAGTATCCTCAAAGTGAAATCCGGGAAGAAGCGTTCGCTACTTTTTGGCGCGAAGGCGAAATTGAGTATTGCGAATCATGTGATGACGACATGCAGATGTATCATGGCATACTTTGGCTTGAAAATGGCAGCCCAATAAAAAGTTTTTAGATTTATTTGACTTTTCTAATTTACTTGCTATAATGAATATATAGAACTAAGGTTTCAGCGAAGTTAAAAATTAGATTTCACCAGCAACAGCTATTCACCTATTCAAAAAAGTGATCAGCACGTTATGGTACTTTTTTGAATATGTGAATTTTTTTATGGAAATTCCATATTGCAAATTTTTTATCTACAGGAGGTAGTACACATGCAACAAGGTACAGTAAAATGGTTCAACTCAGAAAAAGGTTTCGGTTTTATCGAAGTTGAAGGCGGAGATGACGTATTCGTTCACTTCTCAGCGATCCAAGGCGAAGGCTTTAAAACGCTTGACGAAGGACAAAAAGTTGAGTTTGAAGTAGAGGAAGGCAACCGCGGACCTCAAGCTACAAATGTTACTAAACTATAATCTCCAAGAACCGCTCATTTGATGGGCGGTTCTTTTTTTGTCTGTAAATAATTTCTTTTTATTCAGAATTATAAGTTTTATTTAAGTGGATTTGAAAACCAGCTATTGTTTAAAAAATGACGGGTTATGGGTATAAATGAGATAGGGATAGATGAACTTAAATAGGAGGGAATAGAATGGCAGGATCAAACGATATGCAGAGAACCGAAGACTTAAGAGGCGTTGTCGTCTCTTTTGACACAGCAAAAGGCTTTGGCTATATAAAGGGCGATAATGGGGAGATGTTCTTCACCCATGCCAAGCATACGGATACAGATGACGTTTCGAATTTCAAAGAAGGCATGATCGTTAATTTCATCGCGGTGGATGGCGCACCGGGAAAAGAAAGAATCGCAACAAACATCACGATGGATTTCTAAACTCACTCGTGTCAAAAATTCAGTTACAAAAAGGAGATTAGTCTATGACGGATGCATATTTAAAGAAACCACTGCCATCAACAGATGAGCAGAAGGACTTTTATCAAAATTTGCGCAGCAAAATCGAGCATTGGCTAGAAAACAAGTCCGGACCGCTGAGCCGCTTCAGCAAATATATTCTATTTGCGCCAGATCTTTTCCATTTGCTGACGAAATTGATGCTCGACAGCCGGATCGATGCTAAGAACAAGGGCATGGTAGGCGCCGGGATTCTTTACTTTATCGCACCGATTGACTTTTTGCCGGAATTCATTGTTGGACCGGGCGGTTTCCTGGATGACGTGGTAGTAGCTGTTTTTGTCATCAATACACTGCTCAATAAATTCCCGATTGAAGTCATTGAAGAGCATTGGGCTGGTGATGACGAACTCTTGTCCGTTGTCCGCGGCATATCCAATTCAGGCAATAAATTCGTTTCCAAATTGCCGGCAGGCCGTTTGGTGAAGCGTTTCATGAAATAAAATAGGATAGTAAGTTTAAACTGCAGGCAAATCCGTGAATTTGGGTTTGCCTGCAGTTTTTATTTTGGCGCATCGTTGGGTGGAGGGAAGAGGCGTAATATACTGGAGCGCGCAAATGCTCCTGAGCGAGCGCATTTCGCTTTGAACGCGCGCAAACTCGCACGAACGCGCTTATTTCTTTTTAACCGCGCGCAAATTCATCTGAACGCGCATAACTCATTCATTTGAGTATCGCGGCATAAAAAACCGCCTCTCTATGAAGAGAGGCGGTTAAATCATAAATTAATTTGTGATGCCTTGAGCTTCTTTCCACTCAAGGAATTCATCGTAGCCTAGTTGCTTATCAAGGATGGTTCCGTCTTCACGGATTTCGATGACGCGGTTCGCAACGGTTTGGATAAACTGATGGTCATGTGATGTGAAGACCATCGCGCCTTTAAAGGCGATCATCCCGTTATTGAGCGCTTGGATGGATTCTAGGTCCAAGTGGTTCGTCGGCTCATCAAGCAGTAAGACGTTCGCGTGCGAAAGCATCATTTTTGAAAGCATGCAGCGCACTTTTTCGCCACCGGAAAGGACAGAAGGTTTCTTTTTCACTTCTTCGCCGGAGAACAGCATTCTGCCGAGGAAGCCGCGAAGGAAGGTTTCGCTTTCGTCTTCTGGTGAATATTGGCGCAGCCAATCCACTAGGGATTGCTCGCTGCCTTCGAAATAAGCCGTATTGTCGATTGGCAGATACGCACGGGAAGTGGTTACACCCCAAGAAATCGAACCGGTTGCCGGCTCGTCTTCTTCAGCTAAAATGCGGAGAAGCGCTGATTTTGCAAGCGGATCGCCGATCAAGACGATTTTATCTTCTTTGTTCATATTGAAACTGATGTTATTCAGCAATTGATTGCCGTCCACTTTTTGGCTAACATCTCTTACCGTCAAAACATCGTTTCCGATTTCGCGGCCGATTGTAAAGTTGACGAACGGATATTTGCGGGAAGAAGGGCGGATATCATCAAGTTCGATTTTATCGAGCATTTTCTTACGCGATGTTGCCTGCTTCGATTTAGAAGCATTCGCAGAGAAACGCGCGATAAACGCTTGAAGCTCTTTAATTTTCTCTTCTTTTTTCGCATTTTGGTCACTCGCAAGACGAGTAGCCAATTGGCTTGATTCATACCAGAAGTCGTAGTTTCCTACGTACAATTGAATTTTGCCGAAATCAAGGTCAGCGATATGCGTGCAGACTTTGTTCAAGAAGTGGCGGTCATGCGAAACGACAATAACGGTGTTTTCAAAGTTGATCAAAAACTCTTCCAGCCATTTGATGGCATTCAAGTCCAAATGGTTCGTCGGCTCATCCAGAAGAAGGACGTCCGGCTTGCCGAATAAAGCTTGGGCAAGCAATACTTTTACTTTGTCCGAACCGGAAAGTTCAGCCATTTTTTTATCGTGAAGGTCCTCGGAAATGCCAAGGCCTTGAAGCAAAATCGCCGCTTCAGATTCCGCTTCCCACCCGTTCAATTCAGCGAATTCGCCTTCAAGTTCGGCAGCGCGCATTCCATCTTCATCGGAGAAATCTTCTTTCATATAAATCGCATTTTTTTCAGCCATGATTTCATAGAGTTTTTTATGGCCCATGATGACCGTTTCAAGAACTGCGTGTTCTTCGTATTCGAAGTGATCCTGCTTGAGTACAGCAAGGCGTTCGCCTGAACCCATGGACACATTTCCGCTTTGCGCTTCCAAATCACCCGAAAGGATTTTGATGAACGTGGATTTGCCCGCACCGTTTGCACCGATTAATCCGTAGCAGTTGCCAGGGTTGAATTGAATATTTACATCTTCGAAAAGTTTACGGTCGCCAAAGCGAAGACTTACATCATTTACAGCTATCATTTAAACGTACCTCCTAAATTTCACAATAAGAAGAGTATACCATGAATCGCATTAAAATCGATAGCAATCACTTGCGGTCTGGGATAAACTTAAAGCAGTCTGCATGATTTATTTGTATTTGCGTAATTTATAGGCATCAAGCAATCCGAGATCTTTGTTCAGCAAATACTCCATCTTCACATAATCTTTGCGTTCTGGAATATGTTCTTTTGTCAGGCCTTTCATCGAAAAGATGAAATAATAGCCGCCAATTTGCCGGAATAGCACAACTACGTGTGGAAATTCATCGAATATCGCTTTGATATTATATCTTTTTGCGTAACTCCAGTTTACGAGTTTCATTGGTTGACCCGCCTTTCAACCTTCATTTTAATAAATTCTTGCGGGGAACACAAGTTTGTATATACCCTAAAAGAAAGGGGAATAACATTATGACCGCTTTACAGAAGAAATCGGCGCTTGGCTTGATGGTGATGGCCATCTTTTTTGTGTCGTTGAATTTGAGGCCGGCCATTTCATCTGTCGGCCCGCTGCTTGAAATTATCCGAGTGGATTTAGGGCTAAACAATACCCAAGTCAGTTTGCTGACATCTATTCCGGTATTTTGCATGGGCTTGTTCGCGCCGCTCGCAGTTGTCTTCAACCGGAAATTCGGCATGAAGCGCTCAGTGGCATTTTTGGTCGTGGTCATCGGAGCTTTGACGTTTGTGCGCGGACTTGTTCCGTCATTTGCGGTGCTTTTGATGAGTTCCTTTTTCATCGGATTGTCGATCGCCATCATTAGCCCTTTAATTTCTGCGATGATCAAGCGGAATTTCCCGACGAAAACAACGGCTTTGATCGGCGTCTACTCTTTCGGATTAGGGCTTGGTGCTACATTATCGACCGGTTTTACGGGCGTATTCTACACGTGGGTCAATTGGCCATTTGCGCTTGCAAGCTGGGGAGCTCTGGCGGTAATCGCTTTAATACTTTGGTTCCGGGTCAATGAACCGAAAAACGAAGGATTGGAACACGATTTAACGGTGGGGCCAGGAAATTCTCCGTGGAAAAATCGGCGCGCCTGGTATATGCTGGTCTTTTTCGGGCTTCAATCGGCTTTGTTTTTCTCGATGATCACTTGGCTTGCACCGATACTCATTGAAAAAGGGATGACGGTATTGGCCGCGAGTGCCGTTCTCACTGTCATGACTTCAGTTCAATTGGTTGGGAATTTATCGATTCCAGCTCTTTTAGCGAAATTTCCGAGCCGTTTATTTTGGACCATTGTCAGCTTGCTTTTTGGAGCGGCAGGCATTGGATTGTTGATGATGGATAATCTGGCGCTTGTTTGGCTTGCGGCCATCTGCCTCGGTTTCACTTTGGGCGGCTTGTTCCCAATCGCTTTACTGATGCCCCTTGATGAAAACGAGCGGGCTGATGATGTAAACAGCTGGACCTCGATGATCCAAGGGGGAGGATATGTCATTTCCAGCATCATGCCGTTCTCGGTAGGCTTCTTTTATGACCGGTTCGGCAGCCATGACCTTACTTTAATTCTCTTTATGAGCTATATTGTGCTGCTCGCTGTATTAGCCATTCTTTTAAGCAAGAGAAAAAAAGAACGAACAACTTGAATCCGCATAAAGGAGAAATAGATGATGAAATATGAATTAGTTTTATTTGATATTGACGATACATTGCTCGATTTTCCGGCCACTGAAAAAGCAGCTTTACATAATACTTTTATGGATTATAAAATGCCGACTGGCTTCGCAGATTACCATTCCAGCTACAGGGAAATCAGCAATGTATTATGGGAAGATCTCGAAGAAGGAACGCTTACGTTGCCGGAACTTGGAGTCGAGCGGTTTCAGCGTCTATTTGCACACCACGAATTGACTGTTGATCCGAAGCTTTTCAGCCAATCGTATTTAACGCATCTTGGCAACGAAACGCATCTCATTGAAGGCGCGGTAGAGTTATGCCAATCACTTGAAGGCTGCCGACTCGCCATCATCACTAACGGATTTGGCCAAGTACAGAAGATGAGGCTTCAAAACTCACCGCTTGCCGATCTTTTTGAACAAATCATCGTCTCGGAAGAAACCGGATTCCAGAAACCGCATCCTGGAATTTTTGACTATGCGTTTGGAAAACTGGAAGGGGCGGAGAAAGAGAAAGCATTGATTGTCGGAGATTCCCTTTCTTCAGACATCCGCGGCGGCAATAATTACGGAATTGCGACCTGCTGGTTTAACCCATACCATAATAATAATGAAACCGGGATAAAACCGACCTACGAAGTCCATTCCTTATTGGAAGTGGAAGAAATCGTCAAAGGGCTTAACAACTAATACGATATAGAAGAAACAAGAAAACGAGCTGTTCCGATGAGGAACAGCTCGTTTCTTATTACTGATTCACTTTGTCTTGCTCCCAGACAGCATCCAGGAATTCGTCGCGCCCGGATTGTTTGCGGTCTTCCGTATAATGGTCGGGATTTTTTTTGTAGAAATCTTGGTGGTAATCTTCAGCTGCATAAAACGGAACCGCATCGAGGATTTCTGTGACGACGGGTTTCTTGAATCGGCCGCTTTCATCAAGCTCGCGTTTTGTCTTTTCAGCCAATTCGCGCTGTTTTTCATTGTGGACAAAAATAGCCGGACGGTAGGACGGACCCCGGTCCTGGAATTGCCCTTCATTGTCGGTTGGATCGATTTGCTGCCAGAAAATCTCAAGCAGCTGTTCATAGGAAAAGATCTCGGGTTGGAAAGTGATTTCTACAACCTCTAAATGTCCGGTAGTTCCAGACTTCACTTGTTCATATGTAGGGTTTTCAACATGCCCTCCACTATATCCGGAAATGACGCTTTCGATGCCGTCGAACTGGTCGAATGGCTTGACCATGCACCAAAAGCACCCGCCTGCAAATGTCGCTTTTTCTGTCATATCGTTTTCTCCTCTCGTTGCATCGGGATGAATTTCTTCAAATCCAAGCAGTGAATATGAAAAAATCTTAACACTCCCACTGTTTCCGCACAATAAATATGTTTATACTAATGAAACAGAAACCTATTTAACAGGTTAGGCGTCTCATGTAAGGTACGATTTAGAAAGGAACGTGTAGATTATGGAAGAAGAACGCCAACAAGCCAGGAGAGGCCGGCGCAAGAAAAAACGATTCCGCCTCCGTGGACTCCTCCTATTAGTATTCATTGCAATTCTAGCGATAGGGGCTTATGTGTTTATCCAATTTCAAAACGGCAGCAAGCTAGCTGAAAATACAGAGCAAATTCCAGTTACATTCAATGGCGATCCGGAAAATGATGAGTTTGAGAATGTTTTGGTGCTGGGCATCGATACACGCGGAGAAGAAAAATCGCGTACCGATACCATGATGCTCATGACGCATGATAAAAAGACCGATGAAGTGAAGTTGACTTCGTTCATGCGTGACATCTATGCAGACATTCCGGGCTACCAGTCGTATAAGCTGAATACCGCTTATTATTTAGGCGGGGTAGATTTGCTGGCTGATACACTTCGCGGCATGTTCGGCATTGAAATTCAGCATTATGCATTGATCGACTTTAAAAACTTCGAACAACTCGTTGATATTGCAGCGCCGGATGGTGTAGAAATCGAAGTGGAAAAAGACATGTCCGAAAAAATCGGTGTTACCTTAACGAAAGGCACACATAATTTGAACGGCAAGGAACTACTCGGCTATGCCCGTTTCCGTGCGGATAATGAAGGCGACTTTGGCCGTGTGCGCCGCCAGCAGCAAGTGCTGTCAGCGATGAAAGAAGAATTGATCAGCGTGTCAGGAATTCCGAAATACCCGAAACTTGCAGGAGCGGTCCAAGGCTATATCCAGACGGACATTCCCTCAACGGACCAAGTGAAATTAGCGATGCAGCTTGCGTTGAACGGCGGCAGCGATTTGGATCGCCTGACCATTCCCGTAAAAGATGGCTATAGCTACGGTTCTTATTCACATGCAGGTTCTGTATTGGAACTTGATATGGAAAAGAACAGACAAGCTTTGTCCGAATTTTTATCACAAACTCTGAAATGAATAGTCTGACAATATGTTAAACTGATAGATAGAGAAATATTTCAGAAAGTAGGAGTGGGAATGGAACCGGAAAAACAATCTTTTTTTTCGACGAATTTTATTCGCTTTCTAGGTGGAACGAATACGCTTTTCACTTTGATTGCCCTTGTACTTCTCGGATTGGTGATTTTTATCTTCCGGGAAGTCTCTTTCATTTTCAACCCTTTAAGCGTCTTCATGAAAACCGTCGTGCTGCCGGTCGTGCTGGCGCTGATCCTGTATTATCTTCTGCGCCCGATTCTGCGGCTGCTGGAAGGGTTTAAAATACCGCGCATCTGGGGGATTTTGATTATTTTCCTTGGGCTCATCGGGCTCATTACCTTATTGGTCGTATTGGTATTTCCATTTTTGAAGACTCAATTCCAAAACTTGATCATGGAATTTCCGAATTACTTCATGCAGCTTTTAACGGATTTGGATGCCTTTTTACGTACATCTTACATAGGCGATTATTATATGGGATCGAGCTTTGATATTGAGGAATTGGTGGCGACTTTGCCGGGGAATATTACAGATACGCTGCAGAATACCGTAACGAGCATTATTTCCGGCGTAACAGGACTGATCTCGACGATTACTTCCGTCATTTTATCCGTCGTGATTGTTCCATTTATTCTTTTTTACCTCCTGAAAGATGGAGAAAAGCTCCCGGAGTATTTTGTGAAGCTATTGCCTCCTCGTTTGCGCCAAGACACACGTGAAGTGCTGTCGGAAGCGGACAAACAGCTTGGCGCATATATACAAGGCCAAATCATTGTAGCCTTCTGCATCGGAGTCATGATCTATATCGGATTCCTTATCATCGGCATGGATTATGCGTTGCTGCTCGGGGTTCTCGCAATGGTCACGAGTGTGGTTCCGTATCTTGGGCCGGCAATCGCCATTACGCCTGCAGCGATAATCGCATTAGTCACTTCACCGTTCATGCTCGTGAAGCTTGCGATCGTTTGGACAGTGGTCCAGCTGGTGGAAGGCAATTTGATATCGCCGCAAGTCATGGGCAAAACGATGTTTATCCACCCGGTGACGATTATTTTTGTTTTGCTGACAGCAGGTTCTTTGTTCGGCATCGCCGGCGTTATTTTAGGGATACCGATGTATGCCTTGGTGCGCGTATTGGTATCGCATCTTTATAAATTATTCAAACGGCGGTACAATCGTCATGAACCGGCTCTTGAAAATAAATACGATTACACCGAGTTGCACTAACAGTTTGAGAAATTAACGGCAGTGGTATAGAAAGATTATTAAGAGTTGGGGGTTTCCATGTATGAATTTCAAACAATTTTTATCTTCTATCGGCATTGGGTCGATGCAAATCGAAACCGTAGTTGAAAGGCCGCATCTAGATGAAGGCGAAACATTGAATGGCACTGTCTATTTCACTGGCGGCGAAAGTGATCAAGATATTGACTTTATTGAATTGAATGTATTGAAACAGATTGAAGATTACCGGGAAGACAGCGATTTTGATATGATTGAAAAAACAGTCGCCAAGCAGACCTTAGAGTTTGCAGGCTCTGTAAAATCGAAAGAAACCGTCATGCAGCAATTTGAAATTGTTCCGGACGAACGCTGGATACTGGATATGCCAAAATCGAAATTGATCTTGCGGACGGTTGTCCATATCAAGAACGGCGTCAATGCCCAAGACGAAGATGAAATCACTTATGGGCTGCAAGAATAGCAAACTAAAACGAGCACTTGAATTGTTTCAACAATTCAAGTGCCTTTTTGATTGGAGAGATGATGTATGGCAGCCGTTAATGATCTACAACTGGCAAAAGCGATAGAAGAATTAAAGATTGGCGGAACAAAACAGTATATGGAGATCCAAAGGCAAAATGCCTCCTTCTATAATGGGAATTATCAGACTGCCGAAGGAAAAGGGGTTATTTTTTACACACCGGATTATTGCTACGGCCTCGGGTTCGGTTTAGGTGAACCTGTTCAACGACCGGATCTTGAATCCGTGGAAGCGGAACTTGTCGCTCGAAATGTAGCGGCACATCTACACTTGGAAATTACCCCTTTTAGCGATGAAGCTTTTATTCACTTGCTGCAGAATAAGGGCTATACCTTCGATCATTTTCTGTCTGTTTGGGTATTGGACACGGCAAATTGGAAAGAAACCGCGCGGTTTGATCAAAATTCAACTTCAGAAATCCTAAAAGTGGACGATTACCATTCTTACGATTGGGCATGGACGGTAGCCCTTGGCATTTCACAGGACCATACAGTTACAGAAGAAGCAATGGAGTCGGTCCGCGCATTTTGGGAAGTGCCAGGCAATACAGCTTTTCTATTAAAAGAAGGGGCTGAGAATGTAGCGGGAGCCACTGTCGCCATCAAGGAAAACCTGGCAGAACTGTTTTTAACGGCTACCATCAAACCATACAGGGGAAAAGGGTACCAAAATCGCTTAATCGAAGAACGCATCCGGTTCGCAAAAGCGGCGGGCTGTCAATTTATCACGGTAACGACCAAACCGGGAAATTCATCAGCACGCAGTATGGAAAAGAACGGCTTTTCACTGATGTACCAGCGAGCCGTACTCAAAAGCCCGCCATTAATATAATGGGCGGTTTTTTGAGTGCAAATGTAGAAAATTACATAAGGAATTCAACTAAATAAACAACAAACAGCCATCAAATTTTTCTAATTCTTTTCGAAAAATGGCTTTCCAAAATCAATTGTAATAAACTACATAAGGATTTAATAAAAAAACAAAATCCGCAACAAGAAAAAGAGAGCTTCAATAAAGAAGCCCTCAAAAAATTAAAACCAAAACCCGGCAGAGCAACTGACAATTAATAGAAAAGCAAAAATAGCCGTCATAGCTGCATCCGCTTTTTGGAGTTTAATCACCTGGAAATATTCAGATCTTGCTTCACCCGTAAAACCACGTGCTTCCATTGCAAAAGCGGAACGCTCTGCATTGCGGACAGCTCCGGCAAGCATCGGAATCAAGACTTTCCGCATGCCTAGCAAACGGCGCAAGGCATTTTTTTCGACTTCAGCTCCGCGGAGTCGATGAGCTTGCTGGATTTGGTTGAACTCGTCCTTCATTACCGGAAGGAATTGATAGCCAACCAGAACGCCATACGCAAGTTTGGGTGACAGCTTCATCTGCTGCATCAAACTCATGATGAATTTCACAGGATCGGTCGTGAAAGCAAACATCAGCGATAAGGTAGAGAAGGCCATCACACGAAAAGCGAGCGACAGCGCAGTTTCCAATTGATCAGCAGTCACTTGAAATCCTAAGTATGACCAGATGACTTCGCCGCTTGTATCAGCAGCAAAAACGATGGTCGTCCATAAATAGCCGAATGCACCTAAAGCAAAAGGGAGCATAAACAAAGACCAGGTTTTCCAGTTCACTATGCTCATGAAAACTTGCATAAGCAGTACGCCGACCCAGAAAAAGAACGGAGTCCAAGGGTTGAAGAAAAAAGCGATGGCGAACATCGAAAGGGTCACCAAAACAAATTTTAGCGAAGGGTTCATGTCATGCAAAAGATTTTGCAAACTGTACAACTCCTTTCGGCGGAAGCAAATGGTGTTCAGCGAGCAAATCTGTATTTTTCCAAACTTCATAAGCAGGGTATTTTCCGGTCATTTTCCCGTCTTTTATCAGCAGGAGGGAATCGGCGAGACTTGCTGCAAATTCCATATCGTGCGTGACGATTAAGAACGTGGCGCCTTCGTCTGACCGTTCAGCAATCATTCGATGCAACTCTAGAAGCGCAGCTGCGTCCTGGCCTGAAGTCGGTTCATCCATCAAAACAACCGTGCGCCGGTCGGCAAGCATCGCACCAGTTGCGACCCGGCGTTTTTGACCATGGCTGACTGAAAACGGATGGTCGTATTGGATTTCCTTCAAGCGCAGCCGGTCCATCAAATCGTCCAATTCTTCTGGAGTTGCAATGCCTGAAAACGCCAGTTCTTTCGCTACGGTTTTTTCTAAGAATAAATACTCTGGGGACTGCGGCACAAATCCGACTCCAGGTGATTGGATGCTCCCGGCATCAAGCGGGTATATTCCGCATAATGCCTTTAATAACGAAGATTTTCCACTGCCGTTTGGACCGGCAACGACCATGATTTCACCTTTATGGGCAGTAAACGAAAGGCCGGTCATGAGTTCTTTTCCATTAGCCTTTACTGCAATTTCTTCAGCCTTCAGAATGATTTCTGAACCCATTGACGAAACTCGTTCAGGCAATGAAACAGGAGAACGGACACTGGCTATTTTGTCGCTGATAAAACAGCCGGAGCGATCTAATTGGATTTCCCGGCTGAAAAAAGAATCCCATAAGTCGAGCCGGTGCTCTACGGCAACAATTGTCAAATTCAAGTCTTGCTGCAGCCGGTCTAGCCAATGGATAAACTCTTTCGCAGTCACGGGATCCAAATGCGAGATCGGTTCGTCCAATAGCAGCACTTCAGGTTCCATAACTAACGCGCAAGCAGCTGCAACTCGCTGCTTCGTACCGCCAGATAAGGATTGGATCACTTCATGCCGCAGAGCTGACAAACCGGTCAGCTTTAAAATTTCGGTAATTCTAGTCTGCATGTTCTCACGGGGAACGTGCAGATTCTCCAAGGTGAAAGCCAATTCTTCTTCAACCGTTGGCATGCAAAACTGGGAATCGGGATCTTGAAAGACGGTTGCGACCCGGCGGTTGATTTCACCCGGCGCATACGACTCAGCGTCTTTCCCGAAAAGCCGGATGCTGCCCGTGAGCTCTCCATCGCAATTAAGCGGGTATAAGCGATTCAAGAGGTAAAGAAGCGTACTTTTCCGCAGCCGCTTGGCCCTGAAATGACAACGCGTTCTCCATTATGGATATCAAAGGAAATAGCAGACAAGGTCGGCTGTTCGTCGTCTGGAAAACGGAAGCCAATCTGTCTAAGTGAAAAAACGGCTTCATGCACGGGCATCACTTTTCTTCGAACGAGAAATGGCGTAGCCGCGAAGCGAACCCGTCGCAAGCAGGCCATCCGAAATGAATTTCCGCCGATCCCAGCAATAATCATGCCGCTGAGCACACGCAAGGTAAACATCAAAGCGACAAAAGAAGGGTCGAGTGCTGCATAGCCTGAAATGAAATAGCCGTATACAAAACTGAAGACGGCGGAACCGGCGCCGGCAAGCATCAGCACAGCAACATTGAAATGCTTGTAGCCAGTTATGGCAAAAGCCGCTTCTGCGCCTAGGCCTTGTACAATGCCAGACAATAGGAGGCAGGGGCCGACCGCGTTCCCAAGCAGCACTTCAATCGCTGCAGCCATCGATTCCGATAACACCGCGGCTCCTGGTTTTCGGATGATGTTCATGCAAATGATCGAAACGATAAACCAGATCCCGAACATCCATTCATAGGCGAGCGGACCGATTACAGCCGCCCAAATGTTCGAAACGTGGACAAATACCAAATAAACGATACCGAAGACGACCGCAAATAAAGACATTAACACGACTTCTTTTAATTTCCACGATGTCAGCATTTTATTTGCCTCCGTGTGATGGGCTATTGATGCTCATCGATACCGTCATGACGAGATGGCGATGCTCTTCTGAACGGGCATTTGTAAATGCTTCTTCATAAAAGGCAAAGACCTCATGAATATCGCCATGAATGCCGCTTGCGTAATGCATCGAATCATTAAAGACACCTTGTTCTTTTGCACGGTCCACTTCACGGTAAATAACCGCCATATAATCCGGGTTGTTCATTGGATATAGCGCAAATTGAGAAGAGACATATTGCTTGGTGGTATCTGTGTTCAACAATTCATCCGATTTTTCCAAATACACATCTCCCGCCGAGTCGCCGGGGCAGCCGATGGAAAAAGTGCCCGAAAGCGCGACATGTTCACCGGTTTTTGCCGCATGCAAAGCTAGTGCTTTTGCGACGTTGAAGACATGATTCTGTTTTCCGCGAATCACCGTAGAGACGTCGTCTGTATGCATCCAGACATTCGAAGTGTCTGTTTCATTCAGTGCCCCTTTGATGATTTTAATGAAATCGCCGGTCATCGGATGAAGCGAAAAGCGAAATCCGACAATCGGGCTAGTGCCGCATTGCAATGGTTCCATATTGAATTCCTCCTAAAAATGTGCACAAAAAAAGCCGCATCCGCGAAGATGCAGCCATAATCTACAAATAATTTCAAAAGGAATCATTTCAGAAATGCGCCGCACTTCCTCACGCAGGTCCTAACCTGATCGAGTTATAAGGGATCGAAGCTTGCGCTTGCATCTCAGCCATAATGGGCACCCCTAGTGCAGTAAACGGTATGCGGTTTTTGTGGGCCGGGTTTGCCCGGTTGAGTTCAGTGTAGCGGATATGGATAAGGAAGTAAAGCACCTAAATAACATAAGGCAGGATTCAAATACTTTGAATTCAAGTATTTCTTTCTGACTCTATGTGCTATTATATGTAAGTTATTCCATATTGAAGGGAAGAGGATCATTGGACAAATCTGCAATTCAGTCGAACAGAGAAACCATCTATTTCATCACCAGCTTGATTTTCAGTATCATCATTTATGTATTCGCCATCATTTCTGTCGTCGGCATTGCCATAGCCCTTATCATTTTTGCTTTTATGCTTTTTGCCAACGCCATGATGTTAGGATCCATACGCGGAAACGGCGTGCGGATCCACGAACGCCAATTTCCGGATGTCTACGAACGAGTGCAAATTCTTTCAAAAGAAATGGAACTCAAAAAAGTTCCAGAAGTTTTTGTCATTCAGTCGGAGGGTGCATTGAACGCCTTTGCGACCCGTTTTTTCGGCCGCGACATGGTCGTCTTATATTCAGAAGTGTTTGAACTGGCACGTGAGCAGGGCCAAGAAGAACTCGACTTCATCATCGCCCACGAACTGGCACATGTGAAACGACGCCATGTCTGGAAGAATCTTTTGATTGTGCCGGCAGGGTTTATTCCTTTCTTGAGCCAGGCCTATAGCCGCTCATGTGAATACACTTGCGACCGCCATGCAGCTTTCACGATCCAAAACGCTGCGGCTGCAAAACGCGCATTGACGCTTCTCGGCATCGGCAAGAAAATGTATAGCGAAGTCAATGAAGAAGCTTACCGCGAACAGATTTCATCTGAATCGAACGGCATCGTCTGGCTCAGCGAAGTGCTTTCGTCCCATCCGCTCCTGCCAAAACGAATTCAGGCAATCCAACAGTTTGAAGGAAACGATGCCCCTATCTACACACAGAATACGGGAAGAATTGCCATTGGTGCAACACTGATTTTTGTGGGCATAACAGCTGTTTATTTCATTAGCATTGCGCTTTTTGCCGGTGGAACACTCGTCTACTCCCAATTTCTAAATGGGTTTGACGATGCGCTTTATGCTGAGGAAGATTTTTCGATTGATGGGCAGACGCCATTGATTGTTGCCGCAGCTGAGGGCGATTTAGCAGGTGCTGAAGAAGCTGTAGCTAATGGAGAAGATATTCATGCAGTCGATGCTGATGGAAGTTCCGCTTTAATGTATGCAGTTTTTAATGGTGATAACGAAATGGCTGCATACTTAATTGAAAATGGAGCAAACGTTAATTCCATGGATGATTATGACACCGCCATCGGGAATGCCGTTTATTATGGTGAATACGATACGGCTTTATTGCTTTTAGATTATGGCGCTGATCCGGAGCTTGAGGGCCCGGATGGGATGTCAGCCATGGATTATGCAGAAGCGTCATCCGAGGCGGAATTTGTCGAGTATTTGGAAACTGGATTTTAATGGGACGAAATTAAATTAAAAGAAATAAGTTCAAATCCGCCAATTCTTGGCGGATTTTTTTATTTTAGCACGATGGCCTTCTGACAAAACATGATAATATGGGTTAATATCATTCAGATTATATAAGGAACGATAGGAGAATTCCATGGAAAAGTCATTCGTCTGCATCACCTCATTTTCAAACAAATTCTGGAAAATCAAAGTGCAGGGAAATATGTTTATCGTCTCTTACGGAAAAATCGGAACGCAAGGCTCCATTAATACGAAAGAGTTTTCTTCAGAAGAACATTGCCTGCGAGAAGCGAATAAACTGATTCAGTCAAAGCTGAAAAAAGGCTACAGGGAACAGGAAGAGAATATTGGCCAAGCCAGGCAGATGACTGAGGCAGAGTTCTGGCAGTTAATCGATGCCGCTCATCAAAAAGGTGATTTCATGGAAGAACAGCTCGAGTGGCTCATTGAACAGCTAGCGAGAAAATCCATCAATGAAATCGTCCATTTTGATAGTCAATTTAACCGTGTTTATCAAAAATCGTATACGTCCGATTTGTGGGCTGCAGCTTACATCATCATGGGCGGATGTTCAGACGATTCCTTCGATTATTTTCGGGCATGGCTCGTGTTCGCTGGGAAAGAAGTTTATGAACAAGCAATAGCGGATCCAGAAAGCATCATGCCTTATTTAGATGAAGAAGAGGTGCCTGAATTCGAAGATTTACTGTCGTGTGCGACGATCGCCTTTGAAGAAAAGACTGGGCTTGAGCAAGAAGATTTTCTCAATATATACAATTCCTTAGCGGGAGATGAAGGTCCGACTCCGGAAATCGAGTTTGACTGGGATGAAGATGACGAAGCAACCTTGAGCCGCAAGTTTCCGAAGTTATGGGCAAAGTACGGAGAAGATCCTTTAGGTTAATGAAGAAAATTCGAAGTTTCAGTCAAAAATGACAATCCATCAAAGCCAAGCCTAGGATGAAAACTTAACCAATTCATCCTAGGCATTTTTTATTCAGTAAAATTAGTACCTATTACTAATAGTTGATGATAGAATTAGGCGTAAGCAACTTGAAGGGATGAGATTATTGATTATTTCTAAAGCCAGAATTACAGCCATCGGTTCCTATGTGCCTGAAAAAATATTGACTAACCATGACTTGGAAGAAATGATTGATACGAATGATGAATGGATCGTCCAACGGACGGGCATTAAAGAACGCCGAATCGCGGATGAACGTGAATTCACAAGTGACATCTGCATAAAAGCTGCTGAAAATTTAAGGGAGCGTTTTGATAAAACGTTGGAGGATGTCGACATGATCATTGTTTGTACGATGACACCGGACTTTAAGACGCCGAGCGTATCTGCCTTGGTGCAGGCGAAGCTTGGCATCCCGAATACGGGTGCCATTGATTTGAATGCAGCATGCTCGGGGTTCACCTATGGACTGCAGGTTGCCAACGGTTTGATAACAGCCGGCATGAACAAAAAGATTTTGGTAATTGGTGCAGAAACCTTCTCGAAAATTCTGGATTACAGCGACCGTTCCACTTGTATTTTGTTTGGAGACGGTGGGGGAGCGGTTCTTGTTGAATACGACGAAAGTTTGCCAAGCTTCATCGCTTCACATGCCGGTACGGATGGACAATTAGCCCATAACCTCTACTGTACAGATCTTTCAACGCAAATGTTCGGCAACGAATTAGCGGTCAATGGATTTGTCACGCAAAATGGACGCGAAGTCTATAAATGGGCAGTCAACACCGTACCGAAAGGAATGAAGGCCTTGATGGATAAAGCCGATTTTGAAAAAGAGAGTGTGGATTGGTTTGTTCCGCACAGTGCAAACCTCCGGATCATTGAGTCCATCTGCAGCAGAAATGATTTGCCGCTTGAACGGACCATTTACAGTTTGGAGTATTTTGGAAACACGTCTGCGGCATCCATTCCGCTATCACTGGACAAAGGGGTGCAGGAAGGAAAGATCAAGGCGGGTGATAACTTGTTGTTATATGGTTTCGGCGGGGGCTTGACGCATGCGGGGATGTTAATCAATTGGTCGATCTAAGCGAAATATTAAGGAGTTGTCCCCATTTACTTTTGGGTCAACTCCTTTTGTATTAAATCTATCAAACAGCATTTTAAAAGATTAAGGATTCCGGAAGCATTCATGAAGAACACCTTTATAGCGGAAGCCAATAATCATCAATTCGCCTTCTTTATGAAGTTGTTTGCTTAAACGCCTGGCCGTTAACGGATAAAGCTTCAGGTTTCTCACAACTGCTCTCCATTTGGTAATAAACGCCTTTTTGCGATGAAATCAGGAAACCGTGCATCGCTTCAAGCACGTGATGCGCAAGCTGTCCGCTAGCACGATGTTTCTCTCCATTCAAGATGGCGTGCGCCATGTCCGCTACACCGAGTCCGCGTTCATTTCCCTGAAAATCTGAAATTAGCGGAATGTCGGAAAAAGTTTCATCCCCTTTTTTTCGTATCCGGACCGGTCCGCCAAATGTATTTGGATCCGGTACGAGCAAGGTTCCTTCGCTGCCGTAGATTTCAATGGGCGGCAAGGAAGAACCGCCAAAAGCATCAAAACTCGATGTGAGCGTGGCAATCGCACCGGAGGCAAAATCGATTGTTCCGGCAATATGTGTTTCCGTGGAAACGGTGATTTTCTGCCCGGTATTCGGTTCACTTGAGACGGTTCGTTCGGGATAACTGATGCGGGCGGATCCGGCAATTCGCTCTACCGGCCCAAGCAATGCAATCAAAGCGGTCAGGTGATAAGGGCCCATATCAAATAAGGGACCGCCGCCTTTTTCATAATAGAAGGCGGGATTCGGATGCCAATGTTCATGGCCTCGTCCGATGACAAATGCCGACGCGCCAATGGGTACGCCAATTTCTCCTTTTTCAATCAGCTGAAGAGCGGTTTGAATACCAGCTCCTAAAAAAGTATCAGGAGCGCTTCCGACAACCAATCCTTTTTCATCGGCTTTTTCTAAAACGCGTTTTGCATCCTCGAGCTGGATCGCCAATGGCTTTTCGACATACACATGTTTGCCGGCTTCCAAAATTTGAAGCGATACTTCTGCGTGGACTTTTGGCAAAGTTAAATTAATGACCAGGTCAATTTCGGGATCATCCAGTAATTCATCCACGCTGCACGCTTTAGGAATGCCAAATTGGGCGGCTTGAGATTGAGCTCGCTCTAAATCCAAGTCTGCACAAGCTGTTAATGCTAAATGGTTGTATTGCGGGATATTTTCCATGTAAATGGAGCTTATGTACCCGCAGCCAATAATGCCGATTGTAAATGGTTTCATCCCTTTTCCTCCTGAGGTCATTGGCTATCGCCCATACCGGTATAAACTTGGGCGTTTTCAAAAACAGCTCGGTTTTGATTGTTTGAACTGCTGTAAAGTTCTTTTCCTTCTGCAGCCCATAAAAATCCTCTTTTCATAATTAACGAAACTTCGGGCATCGCGACAATATTTGCTGCATGTCCAAGCGAACTGTAGAATACGCGTCCGAGTCCCCAACGCTTCGTCCAAACGACCGGCATATCTACAGCTTTATTTAATGCATGCGGCCCAGCGGCTACTGGAAAGCGGGTTGTGGCCAGCACTTCAACAGCCGGGTCGACATGAAGGTAGTATTGTTCGCTGACGACTTTAAAATCGTCGAGACCTTCTAGGATGGGGCTCGAGGATTGCTTTATATTGACCATATACTCAATGCCGTCGTTTCCGGGATGGGCAACCCAATTGCCGCCGGTCATAAATTGCCAATCTACGTTTTTCCGGAAAGAGTCGCACATGCCGCCGTGGCTTCCTGCGAGCCCAACCCCGTTAATGACCGCTTCTGAAACATTGCGCAAATATTGGGGATCGATTTCTCCCATCGTCCAATGCGGCACGATCAAGTTAAGCGCTTTCAATTTTTCGGCATCTGCATAGGCATCAAGGGAATCGGAAATCTCGACTTCAAAACCTTCCGAAACGAGCAGCTCTTTGTAGATATTCGCCACCTGCTCCGGTTCATGGCCATCCCAGCCGCCTTGCACGATCAACGCTTTTTTCTTCATGGATGCTTCACTCCTAACCGATTGTATTCCTATTTTAAAGACTTGCTACGTCATTCCATCTTCTTTCTTTTATCGATTGTTCAACAGCTTCGAGCACTTGCTGGCATTTGACCCCGTCATTGAAATTCGGGGAAGGCTGCCGATCTTCTTGAATGGCATCCAGGAATTCAACGAAAGCATGTGTAAAGGTGTGCTCATATCCGATCGGGTGCCCAGTCGGCCACCACACGCCTGAATAGGCATGGGCTGAATCTGTTGCGAGCACACGGCGGAATCCTTGGACATCTTCTTGGTCGTTAGTGAAATAGACCTGCAGCTCATTCATGCGTTCAAAGTCAAAAATGACGCTGCCTTTGGAACCGTTGATTTCAAATGAATTGGTGCTGCGATGGCCGGAAGCAAATCGAGTCGCTTCAAAACTGCCAAGTGCACCGTTCTCAAAACGGGCCATAAATAGCGTTGCATCATCAACCGTTACCGGTCCTGTTTCTGTCGTGGATCCGCTTGTCGCAGATAAAACCGCCTGATTCACCCGGAAGCGGCCGTTCTTTGATGAAGGTTTCGCTCATTCCGATAACTTCTTTCATGTTGCCGACGAGATAATGCGCCATATCAATTAGATGTGCACCTAAATCTCCATGCGCACCTGAACCGGCTATTTCCTGCTGAAGACGCCAGGCAAGGGGGAAGTCCGGGTCGACCAGCCAGTCTTGCAAAAACCATCCCCTGAAATGGTAGATATCGCCTAAGCGGCCTTCTTCGATCAATTTTTTAGCCAGAATCACTGCAGGGGCAAACCGGTAGTTAAAGCCGACCATATGCTTCACGCCAGCACTTTCCGCGGCTTCAAGCATGTCGCGTGAATCTGCCAAAGAAAGGGCAAGCGGTTTCTCACAATATAGATGTTTGCCAGCACCAGCTGCTGCAACCGCTATCGCTTTATGCGCATTGCTTGGTGCATTGATATCGATGATGTCAATATCATCCCGGGAAACAAGCGTTTTCCAGTCAGTGCTAAATTCCGCCCAACCGAATTGGTCCGCCGCTGATGCCACTGCTTCTTTATTTCGTCCGCATATTACTTGCATCGCCAGGGGGAGGCGGTCAGGAAAGAACATCGGCAATGCACGATAAGCATTGCTGTGAGCTTTTCCCATAAATTTATAGCCGACCATTCCAATATTCAACTGATCCATATAATCATCTCCAATCTTTGTTCAATTGATAAACAAACACAATTTCATTTTCCTGAATAGTTAATATTCTGTCAAATTTAAACCCTATTAAAGAGAAATTATCATGTGTGTTTTGGAAGAGAAGATAAAAAAAACGCCCCATGGGCGTTTTTTCATCGACTCCGAATTTTTGATAATAAGCGAAGAATTTCAAGATAGAGCCAGATCAGTGTCACGAGCAAGCCAAAGGCACCGTACCATTCGAAGTATTTCGGGACGCGTTTTGCAGCTGCGTTTTCGATGTAGTCAAAATCCAATACGAGGTTCAAAGCTGCGATGATGACGATCACTACACTAATGGCTATGCCGATCGGACTTGCTTCATGCAGATACGGAATTTGAAAGCCGAAAAAGCTGCCGATGAAGGAAATCAGATAAACGACAAAGACTGCGCCGGTTGCCGCAAAGACCCCGAGCCTAAAGTTCTCTGTGACTTTGATCAAGCCCAATTTATAGGCGAGCAATAAACTCAGTAAGACACCGATGGTCAATAAAACGGCTTGAAACACAATGCCGCCAAATTGCACTTCGTACTGAGCGGAAATCGCCCCGATAAACAAGCCTTCCAGCAACGCATAGATCGGTGCTGTAATCGGCGAAATTTTGGGAACGAAAATCGTGATCAAAGCAACGATAAATCCGCCAATTGCGCCGATAAGGATTAACGGAGTTACACTGCCTGGGTCATTGAGAAATTGATTCCACGAATAGATGCATGTTGCCAATACTAAGAGCAGGAGGATGAATGTTTTATTGACCGTCCCTTGGATGGTCATCAAACGGCCATTTCCACTTGCACTCGATCTGATAAATTTGTCGTCTTTTAAACTTGGATTGCCGCTTCTCATGTACATCACCCCGTCTATTATTTCGATCAGGCTTTATTATATCTTTTTATAGCTGAAGCCTGTTAATGAAAACTCGTTTTATCCATATCATTCAGGGACGGCTCTTTCAAAAGAGAAGCCCCCATCACTATACCAGGCAAGTGAAGGGGGCAAGCTGTGTGATCAGCATCGCACATATTTTCGTTTGAATCCGATTTGTCCCCGGTCCAACGCTTTTTGGATGGTTTCAGAAGCAAGCAAAGTGCTGCTTTTTTCTCGCCTTTTCGGATTTCAACAGGGCCGACTGCTGCAGCCGTTTCCACTGCTTTTTCATGAAGCGGTTCAAAAGAAATAGCGATGGTCGAGATAAAACTGTTCATGGAGACTTTTGTCCGGTCAGGTGCTTCGTGGATATGTTCTTCCACTTGGTCCAGCATCCCCGAAAGTTTGTTTTTGTCGAACTCACTGTCAGGCCATCTTCCGAGCAGCCAGCAATAGCAGCTCCATCCGGCAGACATCTTCAATTCCTCGCCGCTCGCAATCCACTTGTCCGCAAGTTCCTGTGCAAATGGTGCTTCCGCCAACGAAACTGCGACGACATAATCGGAAAGCATGTAGAAATAGGCACCTTCAATCCAGCGTTCAAATTCTTCTGGTGTTTTCATATCTGAGATAACACCGGCAAAATACATGGCATCATAGTTGCCGGTAGCATAAAGTTCATCGGCTAAAGCTTGGTCTTTCTTGATTTTCTTTGCCAGCGGCTTCATTGCGCCAGTGGCGACGCCAAATAGCGGTTCGCGTGCGCCATTTCTCAAATAGGTGTTCTTCGTGCGTTCCGTGCCAAGTGCTTCAAGCTCTTGCAATACTGCATCTCGCTCCATCTCTGTCGCATCCTTTCTTTTATGTAAATAAAATCAGTTTTAAGAATGACATTACTAAAATACTGGAACGTATATTCGTTAGTTTATCATAAAAACCATTCGTTTAGTACAAGGTCTGGCAGTGCTGGGGCGGCATTCTTAACCAATTAAAGTTAGAATTACTTATCTCGAATTCGAGGCATATAAATTGTACAGAGTCTGACGGAGGAGTAAAATTAAAATCAGCAACCGGGATATTTTAAGTTAGTATCCAAAAAGTGGTTTGCAACGGATGCATTAGGGAAACAAGGACAGTAAGCCAGAGATTCACACATAGTGATTAAAATAAGATAAAGTAGGTGCATAAATATGGAAGCGAACAAGATGATTTTAAAGACAAGTGATTGGGTTAAAGGAAAGTCCCGCCACGGAGAATTGATTATCGGTTATATCGATTCCATGAATGTCCTGAAAGAAGCGGTAAACGTTACAGTCGTAGAGAGCGATAATGAGGCAATTATCGGCATGACAATTGCCATGCCGATTCAAATAGTCGAAAGCATTCCAGCAGCAGAAACAAAAGAAGTGGCAGAATTGGAATTCTTGATCGACCTCGCACTAGCTACTGATGATAAAGAATGGTTCCAAGATCTTTCCAGCCAGTTGAATGAGAAAAAACAAGCGGTCAATTAATCCGTTAATTTCAATAAAATGTAGTAAAGGGGCAGTGCAGCAAGTCTTTACCCGACTTGCTGCACTGCTCCTTTACTTGTTAATAGTGTTGAGATATACGGTCGCTCTTGCCGCTTTTTTATGCAAAAAGAAAAGCGGCCAATGTGGCCGCGGATTCTGATGTTCCATGCTTAATTTTCAAATTCATATACTGGGTCTGCATGTTCTTCCAATTTATGCTTAGGAAGCTGTTTTTCCTGCGCCATCGCCAGCATCGTTACAGCGGTGTTGCTCCATTGTTCGACTTGCTTTTGCTGATAGCGGTCATTGTCAACGTGGTGGGCGATATCAGTTGTTATGGCGCGTACAGATGAATTCAGATCGACTACAGAATTTTTTGTGCCTTTTGCTGCGTCAACAAGCAAGGTGATTTTTTCAGACTTCACTTGAACGTCCTCTTTGATTTCATTGGCGTGGTGCTGCAGGCTCGTCGTTTCAAGTTTCAGATTGTCCATGCGTTCTTTTAGGTTATTCGCAGAGCCTTTGATTTCTTTCATCGGTTCTTTAATCCCTTTGATCATCAGGAACACTCCGATTCCTGCAATGATAATGCCAAGTACGACGATTCCCAGTGCTACATAAAGCCAAATTGTAGAATCCATTCTTTTTCCTCCTCAAATCGATAAATGTCTTTGATGTGCTATACCCGTTAGAGGTCCATGACTAACCTCAGCTCTTTGCCTTGATTGATCGGTATAGGCGGAAGTGAAGAAGGAATTTTAAAGTAATGGGATTTATGTAGTGGAAAAATCGTCTCTAAAAGAGTCTTCTAAATAGAATTTGATTTCTTTCGCCAATTTCCGTGCTTGTAGATTATAACGGGCATCCGGGTGAACGTAATGGACATGCGTGATTATCGAAAAATTATTTTTTTCAGTCCGGATCAGTAGCAGCTGTTCTTTGTCAGAAGAGGCAACATTGCCATTCCAGCCAGTGATTCCAACTTGGTAGAAGGGGAATCCATTTTCAGTCATTCCATGGTCAATGCTTTCGGTCCATTCCATATGCTCCCAGTTTTTCATTCGAAAACTCCTTTCAGATCATAAGATATATATTCTTGAAGGAAGAAACTTAATTGAAAAATTCCTCTAACACTTCTTGATTGGCTTCTAAATCCAACACGAGCACTTCACCGATATTTTTTCCTTCCTCAGTAAATGTATCAGGAGCCGGGATGCGCAGTGTTTCCATTTCGCCTGTCCCGGTTTGGATCATCGATTTTCCGATGCTGAGCAACAATTTTTTATCGATGTCCGTATCAATAAAGGTATCAGCAGCTTCAATAATTTTGCGTAAATTGAGTAAAGTCTTAAATTCGACTCCTTGGTCTTTCACAGCAGACATCACTTCCTGCTGCCGTTCAACGCGTCCGTAATCGCTATTTTTGTCATGCCTGAAACGGACATATCCTAATAATTGATCGCCATTTAAAATCTGCTTTCCAGGCTCTAGCGTCATGCCGATGCCATAGGACATTTCATATGGAATATCAATTTCAATTCCACTAGGGATAATGAGATCCAATAATTTCGGGAAACTATTGAAATCAACTGCTGCATAGAAGTCAGTTTTGATGCCAAAGTTTTCTTCGACTGTTTCACTGGCCAATTCAGGCCCGCCAAATGCATGGGCAGCGTTGATTTTCTGCATCCCATATTTAGGAATGTGTACATAAGTATCACGCATAATCGAGGCCAGTTTAATTTCTTTGGATTCTGGCTGGTAATTTAAAATCATTAATGCATCTGATAATCCGTATTCCTCTTCTCTTCGATCACTTCCGATCAAGAGGATGTTGAAGCTCTTCATATCGATGTCCGCAATTTCTTCGTCCGTACTTTCAGATCCATTGTTTATGTATGGGGCTGTACCAGCAGTTTCTGTTTTCTTAGGATTAAACTGGCTGTAAGCTGTGACACAGGCTATTGCTAAACTAGCGATTAAAATGCCAAACAGCGTAATGGTCACTTTTTTTCTTCGGCTTTTTCGTAGTATTGCTCGTTTCATTCCATCACCTCATCGTTTCTTAGAAAACGCGCAGTCTCCAAAGAGTTTAAAGTGATGTTGACAAATTGTCAACGAATAACTTGTTTGACAATACATCAACGATTGCCTAAAGTAGAGATACCAAGACAACAGGCGCTATAAATGTGAAAAGGAGGTCGCTTATGACAGAATTGAAAAATGGAATTGGTGGATTCTTGCAAAAAAAATGGGCGGAGCGAAATTATACATTGAGGTATTTTGCTGATTTGACTGGCGTTGACAAAGCGACAATTTCTCGGATTCTGAATGGCAAAAGAAAGCCGACACTCGACCACTTAAAAGTTTTTGCCCAAGTATTAGAGACGCCGCTTTCTGATTTAATCGCTGCCGAAGAAAAGACGGTGAAATTGCCGAAAGCTGCTATGCGAAACGTTCAGAAAAAAGTTGAGCAAAAACCGGCGATAGATGAAATGAAACATATGTTGGAACTTATCAAAATGCAGGATGAAAGCATCACGATTGACCGGATATCGGCCGAACTAGATCATTGTTCTTTATTCGCTGAAACTGAAGAAGGCCAAGAAATGGTGAAAGAATCATTCAGTTCGAAAGTGAAACACTTCGGGAATGCTGGACGCCATCTTTTGCTATTAAAAAAATGGCAGAAAAGCTACGAACAAGCGAGCGGGGAGTAAGAAAGAGCTTGCCATAATGGGGGGCGCCTTGCTGTACTTCATCATGCCGCTTGATCTCCTCCATGATTACCTCTTTGCGATTGGCTATTTGGATGACTGTCTCGCGGTACAATTGGCGAATAGCCGCCTGGAATCAAAAATCGGATAAAAAATCACTGGAAAAAGCCATCGTAACCGATGGCTTTTTATGCTTTTGAAAAGGAAGGAGAGAACACTGTCCAACCAAAAGCGGTTACTGAAATGAAGAAAGCTCCCCATAAATGATAGCCTGCATTAAATAGAATAGTGAGGGTGCCGCCCCCGACGCCTAGCACGAAAATAAGAATGGCAGTTGCCAAATTGAAAAGATGCAGCTTGGCTTGTTTATCCTTTTGAAAAAGCATTTGATAAAAGTAGCCCATCAAATTCTTCAGATTTCCGGTCATGATACCGTTATTAACCATAGTTTGGTTGACGTTCCGAAACGTCGTAAGGGCATAGCCGGCAAGCAGGCCCAGGAAAACTAATATGACCAAATCATTCATCAGCTCTTCAAAAATCGCGGGCAAAAGCAAAAGGACCGACTGGAAGAAAAGGAAATAGCGGTATTTAGCAACTCCTTTTGCTTTATAACGGTCAAGCATCGCTTCTCCAGCAATCGCCCCGACTGCAAATCCCGCAATTACCCAAATATGTCCTAAAGCTTCACGCCATTCACCAGAGAAAAGCTTGGCACTCATACTAACAAAATTACCTGTCTGGGCACTGGCAAATACCTCATCCTGCACTAAGAACGTATAAGCATCTATAAAGCCCATCAAGAAACAGACAATCATGGTAATAGCAGTGATAGCTGGATTGCTCTTTTTGTTTCGATTTAACATCCTGTTCATTTCTCCTTAATCATTATTATTCCTTAATTGTTACCTTTTATAAGTTAAAGCTCCCAATCTATGCAATGAAATATTCATTTGGCATAACAGAAAATGTTAGTTAAAGAAATAATTCCATCCTATTAAAAGCCCTATGATAAGGTTCTTTATGTCAGCCGTCTATATGAGAGCTGTCTAGGGACTTGAGTTATAAAAGTTCAATCCTCCTCTGACTACAAGAAGCGGCAGAAGCTGACTAATGTTGTCGGAAATAGAATGAATTTTCTATCTATAAATGAATAAATCATGACATCCTAAATCAACTACCATATTAAATTTACAAATAAATATTATTTATATAATTCTAATTACCTTTGTCCAGTAAATAATTAGTGGTAAAATTGTTTCATTCTTAAACAAATAAACTTATAAGCATGTATTAAATGAACACAATGCCTCTTTATAGTGATTTTCCGAAAAGGTCTTATATATATTAAATTAGAATCTATCCGGAACTAAGTTGAGCAGGAGGTAAAAATGAAGAAAAAAGTTGGCATTTTTGTTCTTTTCTTGTTATTGATCATATGGCCTGCCGAAAAAATGAAGGCAGCGGAAACTTCGACGCCGTCAGGTATCCCGTTCCAAAATCTTGAGGAATTTGTCGACAAATACGTTGAAGACTATATTGGCACAAGTGTGGCAGGGGCAAGCATCGTCATCTTGAAAGAGGGTGAGATTGTTCTTTCAAAAGGCTATGGTTACTCCGATGTCAGCAAGAAAGTACCTGTTGACCCTGCAAGTACCGTGTTTGAATGGGGATCTATCAGTAAATTGGTTGTATGGACAGCAGTCATGCAATTGGTGGAAGAAGGGAAATTAGATTTGAATGCCGATATTCAATCCTATTTGCCTGACAACTTTCTAAGTAAACTCACTTTTAGTGAACCGATTACGATGCTTCATTTAATGAATCATAATGCGGGTTTTGAAGATCGGGTGTTTGATTTGGGTTTTGCTTCTGAAACACAGGTGAAATCATTAGAAGAGGGGCTAAGGATTGCAGAACCCCGGCAAGTATACCGGCCAGGTGAAGTGGTGGCCTACTCAAATTATTCGACTTCTTTAGCTGCTTTTGTGGTAGAACGGGTGACTACTAAAAAATTCCACGAATATGCTGCTGAAAATATTTTTTCGAAAGTCGGCATCGATAACTCAGCAGTCTATTTGCCAACTAAAGAAAATCTTTCTGTCTTTACTGAAAAAGCAGTTGGGTATGAATTATTGCAACCTTCCCAATTTAAACCTTCCACACCATTTTATATGTCTCTTTATCCGAGTGGCGGAATAAATGGAACCGCTGAAGATTTAGCATTATTCGCGAAAGCATTAATGCCTTCTTTGGAAAAAGAGGGAAATCGTTTATTTCACAATGAAAGTACGTTGGATGAATTATTGTCCACAAGCTATCAGGCGAACTCGAACATGCCAGGCGTAGCACACGGTTTGTGGGAATATAACGGGAAATACAGGGGAGTAACTCATGCGGGCAACACGACATCCTTTTCAGGAAATCTTCATATCGTTCCGGAAGACCATTTTGCGGTCATGATTCTTACCAATCAAGCAGGAGAAATAGACTTGTCCTACGGTTTGATAAAAGAGATAGTCGGTGAGAAAAAACATAAAATCGGAGATGATTTGCCGGATGCAGACGAAGTAAGTGGAACTTACATAACGGCCCGCAGAATGCACAGTGGATTTCTAAGCGTCTATTATTATTTATCTCCTTTAAAAATCAGCCCGCTTAGTTCCGATCGGATTAAAGTAAGTATATCAGGCAGAACAGCCACTTATGTCCAGACAGAAGCTTATGTGTATAGAATGGAAAAAGGCGATAATCTTTTCTTGCCAAATCAGGATTTCTATTTTGAGGTAGAAAACAGCAAAGTCAAAAAGATTTCAACTTCCATTTCTGATTATCTTCCACTGGATAAAAGTATTCCATTTTTAAAGGTTAGTCTCGCGATGTTCATACTAGTCATCGTTTATTCGTTTGGAATGACCATACTTTTAATGTTTATAATGCTAAAGAAAAAGCTGAAGAAGGAAGTGTATTCACCAATATCGGTTTGGTATTTTGCCTTGAACTTCTGTTCGACCGCTTTGTTGATTAACATCATGGTTTTAGCTTTAAGGATGCTGCAAAATAGTGATCGCGCTTATTCGGAAATTATTCTCCACATTTGGCTGAATTATGGATTAACAGCTGCGTGTGTATTCCTGAGTTTTCAACTGGCAGTGAAATGGAAAAAGGTAGGATTGAGCGCTTTACAAAAAGCGGTTTATGTTCTGGCCATCGGAAATTTTTTAATTCTTTTCATCCTGATGATTATCTGGGAGTTTTACTCATGATTATTTGTTTTGGGAAGGGGAATCGCTAAGTGGCACTGCTTTTCTGTAAAAAGAACGGAAAATCCTGTAGAAAGCCAATATATGGTTCTAACTTTGGACGTACCTAAAACCGTTAAAGATATGGAGAAGAATGAAAGCGGATTATAAACACACAAAAAGCCATCAGAATTTTGATGGCTTTTTGTGTTGGCTATCTAAAACTTAATTTTAAATTGATCGTACTTTTCGTTGTTTCAACACGAGCCAAACAATGACCAGGACAATTGGTATTAATAAGTAATTTGCGTATTGCCCGAATAATTCACCCGCCATAGCCCACTGAGGCCCAAGGCGGTAGCCCAAGTAGACATAGATGGTTGTAACCGGAAGCATTGCGATATAAGTAAAGAAAATAAATTTCCAGACATTCATTTTGGCCATACCGCATGGAATGGAAACGGCAGTACGGACTCCAGGGACAAATCTCCCTAAAAAAGCGACACCGGCACCGTATTTCTCGAAAAAGCGGTCGGATTTATCAATATGTTCTTCTTTGACAAGAAAATACTTCCCGTATTTGATGACCATCGGGCGTCCGCCGTAGCGTCCTAGTGCATATAAGGTCAATGGCCCAAGAACTCCACCGATCGAACCCGCTAAAATCGCGCCATATAAAACAAGATCACCTTCATAAACCCAATAGCCTGCAAGGGGAAGCACAAGCTCGGCGGGAACAAATTCAAAAGTCAGCGCCAGCATGATCCCGAAATAGGACAGACTTTTAAGCGCCTCCATCATCTGTAAAATCAAAACTTCCATGTTTTAACCTCCAATATCATGTGGATGCTGCTAGGAAATCAGCAAAATCCAATCTCTCCACAAAGTAGAAAGTATACCATAATATATGGGAAGTCAAAATAGGGAATTTTTCTTTTGTTTTTCAGTTTCCAGATTTTTTTAATGCATGAATTTCATTTTCTGCTTGAAAAAGGAACAATCGGGTAAAACCTGGTTCATCAATTGACGGGCTTAGAAATTTGATGATCTGGAGAGTTAATTGGCTGGACCGTGATTTACGGAAGTCAATTGAGTTTGAACCGAAAAAATTTTAGCGTTTACATTTGTGATGCCGAAACCTGATAATCTTTTAGTGTGCATATCGACATATTTTTCAGCTGTTTCTTTAGATTCAAAAAGATAAATTCCGCCTGCTTCCATGGCGTCCTTATTTTCTGTCCAGATCTTCCACTTAAATCCTTCTTCTTGGTTAATGCTTTCTGCCAAGTCTGCAAAAGCTGATGTCATTTCTTCACCGAATGGTCCATCCGTTTTAAAATCCACTTGTAAAATATAAGCCAATTAAATCATAGCCCTTCATTTTTAGTAAATGTATAATAGCGTTCCCCTAATATTTCTTTCGTCTCATAAGATTGGCCAGAAAGTTCTTTTTCAGCAAAAACTGCAATCTGTTCTTGATCCACTTCGTACATCACTTCGATTTCCTTGGAAAATAAAAGCTGTTCTTTTTTTAGCAAGTCGGCCAATAGCGGCTGATGCTTGGCTTGCGGCACATCACCTAAAAGACGCTGCAATCCATCCACATACTTTTCCAGTGGCTGTCCGCCGACAATTTTGACACCTTTCATATCTTCAATGACCAGAATGATGGAAGGGAATCCTCTTGCACCTAAGCTGCGGGCAAGTGCAAAGTCCTCATTTAACGCTTGTTTAGCTGAAGGCTCGGCAGATTTCTGAATGATTGCTTCACCATCAAGTCCCATGCCGTTTACGATTTCAATCAAAACTGCATCGCTCGAAATATTTTGGTTGAAAACGAATAGTGCTTCTCGTGCACGGCGCATATATTCATTCGCTTTTTCTTCATTGATCTGCGATTGAATGACTTTAAATACGCGCGACGGAGGATAGGACGACTGCACCGGATTATCAATCATCAAAGAACCATCAATCGGCATCCGGGAATATTCCCCGACTTCTCTCCAATGGCCTGCGACATCTGAAGGTTTGTAAATGCCGTTTGCCGGGTCAATCGGGCCATCATTCCATTTTTCCAATAAGCCGCCCATAACTGTCTGGAACTTAAAATAGCTGCCGTATTGCTCAACAAAACGGCGAAGTACAGGTTCAAGTGCCCAGCAATGGGAACAGATTGGATCCGTTACATAGTAAAGCGTAATGGTTTTATTCGGTTGGCCAAAATCGATAAGTCCTGTTTCTTCTTCTTCGACCGGTCCACAAATGCCTGTTTCAAGATCGCACATCTGATTTTGAAGTTTATTGTCCATTTTTTCTTCCTCCTCTAAATAATTCGAGCATCTAATTTGCTATACACTTGAATCTTAAGTCAATATGAGAAGGAGAGACACCAATAATTATTCGATTTTGTCGCTTAAGCAACACATTTGGAATATTGTCTATTAAATTGGAGTGAAAAGATGATGGATCAAGCGAAGATGGATCCCCGTGCCGTACGCACACGTAAATTAATCATGGATTCTTTCATCACGCTTTCAGAACGGAAAGAGTTTAAAGATATCACCGTAAAAGATATAACGATGGAGGCAATGATCAACCGGGCTACCTTCTACCGGCATTTCGAAGATATTTACGATTTGCTGGAGAAAGCCTTGTCTGAAGTTCTTTTGGTCAATCTGGATTCTGCAGCCTTTACGGAAAGGGAACTGGATGAGCAAACGTTCTTTCAGCTATTCGAGGCTGTAACAAATTTTCAGCAATCCATTTCTCATCGGTGCCATAGCGGCTATGAAGAGACGATTGCCCGCATAATCCGGGACCAGCTCGAAGTGATTTTCTTTAAGTTGCTCACTAAGAAAAATCCTCAAGCAAACGCGGACTCCCTTCATCTGACTGCGGTCATGCTCAGCTGGGGAATATATGGTGCTTCTGTCGAATGGAAAAGGAATGGCGGGTTATCGCCCGAAACGTTTATCAAAGGGGCTATTCCCTTTATTCGATTTGGCCTTGAAGCTGAATAACAGATTACGAAGCAAACATTCTAAATCAAAATAAATCCCGCCAGTTCACTATGAACTGATGGGGTTTATATATAGAAACGAAACAGGCTATTTTCGACACATTACGAAAAAGTATGAGTGCCTGGCGCTTATGCTTTTTTTGGTTTAGACTAGAGAATAGATGAATTTTTTCGCTATTTTGAAAATAGTTGGGATCCATATAAGAAAGAAGGTCATTTAGATGAAAGTTGCAGTGATTGTTGGAAGTGTCCGGAAAGAATCGTTCAACCGGAAATTAGCGGAATTTGTGAAAAACCGGTATGCCGGCCGTTTTGAAATCGAAATCTTGGATCTTAGCGTATTGCCATTATATAACCAAGATATTGAAAACGACATGCCGCCGGAAATTATCGGATTTAAAAAAGAAAGTGAAAGAAGCAGATTCCGTCTTGTGGGTGACGCCTGAATACAATGCCACCATTCCAGGTGTTCTAGGTAACGCAATCGACTGGCTATCCCGCGTGGATAAAGTCATGATCGGGAAGCCTTCTTGGATCATGGGCGCATCCATGGGCAATTTAGGGACAGTGAAAGCGCAAATGCATTTGCGTGATATTTTATTTGCGGCAGGCCTTCAATCGCCGGTTTTGATCGGCAATGATGTATACATCGGCGCGGTCCATACAAAAATGGATGAAGAAGGCAACATTACCGATGAAGCTACAGTCGCTTATTTGGATACGGTCGTTACTAATTTTGAAAAATGGATGGAAAGATTTTAAGCAGTAAAATGAATCTTGACTGAAAACCGCTGTGCCGACTAGGCCAGCGGTTTTTTTATTGCCATAAAATTGGACTGTTTAGCTTTGGCGGGCAAGGGAACAAATGATAGTGGAAGCAAAAATGAAATTTACCATGGAAGGATGAGAGGAATGCAGCCATTAAAAGCGCTATTTTTAAATTGCTCGTTAAAAAGTTCAGACGAAACATCCAACACGGAAGGATTCATGAATGATGTTCAAGTGCATTACAACAGCCTTGGCGTAGAATCGGAAATCGTTCGCTTAGCCGATTATCGCATTGCATTTGGTGTTCAGGAGGATATGGGCGGGGACGATCAATGGCCGGAGATTCTTGAAAAGGTCAAGGATGCAGACATTTTAATCATCGGTACACCGATTTGGCTCGGCGAAAAAAGTTCACTTGCGACAGTTGCCATAGAGCGCTTATACGGCAGCAGCAGTGTGACCAATGACAAAGGACAGGCCATTTTCTACAACAAAGTAGGAGGGGCGATAATTACCGGAAATGAAGATGGTGCAAAGCATTCAGCCGCCTCACTTCTGTATGGATTGTCGCATATCGGTTTTTTGATCCCTCCTAACGTAGACGCGTATTGGGTAGGAGAAGCGGGTCCAGGGGCTTCCTATATTGAAGCCGGACGGGAAAATGAGTTTACGAAATCGACGATTGAACGCTTAGCTTATAATACGTACCATTTAGCAGGGCTATTGAAAAACAACCCCATCCCTGCAGAAGGAAATACTTTGGGGTGAGTTCAACTGCTAAATATACAAATGAAAAAACCAGTGAGGAAATTTATCCCTACTGGTTTTTTCGTCGTATCTAAATTTTCGCTTTTGTGTCTAGCGCGGCTGGAGATTTCCAGACAAACGTAAGTGCGATTCCAATGGCCAAAACGACAGTTGCGAAATAGAAGGGGTAATTCAAATCGATATCAAAAAGAATACCGCCGATGATCGGCCCGATAATATTGCCGATGCTCGTAAACATCGAGTTCATCCCGCCGACAAATCCTTGCTCATTCCCCGCAATCCGCGAAAGGTAAGTTGTAACTGCCGGACGCATCAAATCGAAACCGGTGAAGACCGTCATGGTCACTAAAAGGATCGCCCAATAGCTTGTGACATAAGTCAATACAAGCACAAGAACTGTGGAGACGATCAAACTGTAGCGGATCAAACTGATTTCACCGATCCACCGGGTCAGACGGTCAAACAATCCGACTTGAACGATGACACCGACAATTGCGCCCAAGGAAATGACAATGGCAATATCTTTAGCAGTAAAACCAAATTTATGGTCAACGAATAAAGCGAAAAGCGACTCAAACGAAGCAAGGCCGAAAGAGGAAATTAAGATGACCATGAACGCAATGAAATACATCGGTGCGAAGATTCTTCCGAAGCCGCTTTTTTGAATCGGCTGATCATCGTATTCATCATTTCGAGCCGGTTCTTTCAATGTGATGAGCGATAGAATGGTCGCAAAAAGGCCAAATCCAGCTGCAAAGAAGAATGGAAGGCGTGTGCTGATGTCAGCCAAAAACCCGCCGATTCCAGGCCCGATGATAAAACCGGTGGAAATGGCTGCAGACATATAGCCTAATGCTTTCGGTCGGGTGTTGCTCGTTGTGATATCTGCGATAAAAGCCGTAACTGCCGGCATGATAAATGCAGCACTGATGCCGCCGAGAATCCGTGAAGCGAACAGAACTTCAACGGTTTCGCCAATCCCGAAAAGCAATTCGGAGACACTGAAAATGAGCAAACCGATAATGATCATTGGCTTCCGGCCGAATTTGTCTACCCATTTCCCGGCAATTGGCGACATGATCAATTGAGCGAGGGCAAATGCAGAAACCATATAGCCAACTACTGTCCCCGAGATATTCAATTCATTCATAATGGTTGGCGTAACAGGAATGACGAGGCCGATTCCTAAAAACGCGATAAATAAGTTTAACAATAAAGTGGCTAATACAAGTTTGTTGGTTTTCACGTAAAATTCTCCTTTAAATGGCCATACAAGTTAAAAGTCCGTTTAGTAAGTTGGTCTAAAGCGCAAGTCCGCGCCAAAATATCGGCCAGATGGCTTCAAACCGTTTTTCATATTGTTCTTGCCCGCTGTAAACGAGTTCCGTCATTGTGCCTTCCGCAATCGTCAGGAAAGCCAAAGCCGCTTTACTGTAATCATCTTCATACAGGACTTTTTGATGCCGTTCACGTTCTCGCAGCAAACGGGTGAGATGGCGATGCATATCATCTAAAAAAGGATCAAACAGCTGGCCGACTTCCTTTTCTAATTTCAAAGGCGGGAAATAGGCGGTCCGTATGATAAATTTCATTTGAACATTTTCATCTGTCTCTTTTGCAAACCAGTGGAAGTATCCGGATAAGACTTTATCCAATGGCTGGTGGCGGGAAAGATTAAAATAAGAAGCCATCTGTGTTTTTTGGGATTCCATTGAATAGTGTAATGCAGACATAAACAGATCGTCTTTGCTTTTATAATGGGCATAGATGGAAGGCTTTTTAATGCCGACTTCTTCAGCAATTTTGCTGAGTGAAGCCCCTTCATAGCCTTCTTCTGCGAAATGTTTCAATGCAGTTTCGAGTAAAAGAGTTGCTTTCAAAATTTCACCTTCCTAACGGTCGTTAGGAAATAATCTCATGAAACTTGATAGATGTCAAATGAAGCGAAGATTTCCAATGGAACCGAGCAGTGAATTAGTCAAACCTTTAAATATAAAAAACGGATGGAGAAAGGGCTGCATTCTCCATCCGTTCGATTTGTTCAGTTGTTGCCGCCTCATTAATTGCGCTGGATATCGCTCCATGTGTTGATCTCTTTCCATGGAAGGTCAGAGAAGATGGCGATCAAGTCGCTGCCAGACCACTGGGCTACTGCTAAAATACTGCCAAAAAATAATAACGCGGATATTCCGACGATCAGATTCGCTTCCACAGCGATTCTGAATTCACTTTTTTCATTCATCTGATTGGCCCCTTATGCGCCTCGTTTCTTCTATTAAAAAGCAACGAGGCGGCGTTGTTTTTAATAGATGGGTTTAAAGGTCTGAGGGCCTTAGGAGAGGTAGTTGGATTGGTGGTGGATTACATTAATGAATCCAAAAAACGCAGCGTTCCTGAAAACCGGAACTTCTGGTTTTTGAAGAGAGGGTTCCGCTCGATCGTAAAAAGGAATTGGCAAAGCGGCTGTAGGCGCTTGCTTTTCCCATTTTTGGACGAGCATCAATGTAGAAGGGCTGAGGGCGTCCACTTTGGTGACTATCTTCATTGAAGAAATAATCGGTTCTTCATCGAAAGCTTGGGAAGGCAATTGGTTTGTTTCTTGAATCGGGTTAGCGAATAGGAAAAAACACAATAAAATCATTATTTCTGCGATAGCCACTTTTTTCATTTTCTCAACTCCTTTCGCTTCTTATCATATTCAATTGGGGTCTATGAAACAAGAGAGAAATTTAGAAAAAGGGCTAAGTATAAAATAGGAATATATGGTAAGCTAGTGGTATCTAACTTAAAATCAATCTGCAAGGAGCTGAATGGCCTATTTTTGCCTTTCGCTCCTTGAAAGTTTCCCCTATAGAACGGAGCAATGACGATGGCTAAAGAAACGACCGGGAACTCTAAAATTTTCGAAATCACAAAAATCATCAATAAAAAACTTGAACTGAATGAAGTTTTGGATTATGTGACTTCTGCTATATCAGAAGAAATTATCCAATGCGATGCTGTTGGGATATTCCTTCCGGTAGGGGACGGCACTTTTAGAGGCAGCGCAGGCAAACCGGATTTTATGAATGGGATGTCGATTTATTCTTTGGTGATTGACCCGGAAACGGATCTTTTAGCAAAAGAATTAATCGAGACAAAAAAAACCATCTATATCGAAGATGCCATGAATGACCACCGGCCGAATCCGCAAATATGCGAAGCTTTGCAAATCAAATCGTTACTGGCATTGCCGATCATCTACAAAGAGGAAATGCTGGGAATGGTCCAGTTATTTTATTTTAACTTCATCCAAATGGACGATTCCGAAATCCAAAGTGCCGAAGCGTACGTGAACATGGCGGCTATTGCCATTCAGAACGCTAAGAACTTGGAACAAAAAGAAAAAGTCGTCAGTGAGAAACAACTCTTATTGGATGCAAACCGAGAACTTTCGGCTTGTTCCTCTATTGAGGATTGTTTGACGATCTGCTTTTCCTATGTACGCAAAATATGGGGGAGCCGAAACGCGGCTTTGCATACAAGAGATTCGAGCAACAGATCGGGATTTGCCATCAAGAAAATAAGCGAAAATGCCCTATGGCCAATCGAAGACTGGACATCGGGCATGAATGATAAAACGGGCCAGGTCTTCGAAGAAACATTGCGTGAAGTGTTTCGCAATAAAGAAATGGCGATCATTCCGTTGGATGGAAAGCGAAGGGTCCTTCTGTTTCCGATGATTTCCAGAGGAAAAGTTTTGGGTGTCCTTACGGTTGAATCGTTTTTCGAGAAGACAATTTCCATGAACAACCCGGACATCCAATTGGTTCAATCGATACTTGACGCCACTGCCATAAATTTTGATAATTTATTGCAGATGGAGCAGTTAGAGGAATTAGTAGATGAACGGACTAAAGAGTTGGCCAATGCCAACGAACGGGTCACAGATGTAATTGAAAGCATCACCGATGGTTTTTTTGCGGTCAATAAAGAATGGAAATTCATCTATATTAACAAGCACCAGCCATTGCCAAAAGGAATGGAACCCAATGACCTCATCGGCAAATCGATTTGGGATACATTCCCAGAACTAGCCAGCACGGCAATGTTCGAACAATTCCATAAAGCCATGTTTGACAGAATACCGGTTCATTTTGAATTGTCTTCAGATTCGGGTATTTTCTGGCAGGAAATGGTGGCATACCCGTACGATGAGGGAATCTGCTGTTTGTCGAAAAACATAACAGAAAAAAAGAATTTCGAGAAAGAATTGAAGCGCTTAGCCAATTTGGAGCTGATCGGCCATATGGCTGCAGGAATCAGCCATGAAATCCGCAATCCCATGACTACTGTTAGAGGGTTTCTTCAATTATTGACGATGGAAGACTTGGGAGAGCATAAAAAATACTTCAAGTTGATGATCGATGAACTGGACCGCGCCAATTCGATCATCACAAAATTCCTTGCCATGGGGAATATCAATAAATCCGATTTGAAAAAATCGGATCTGAATGCATTGATTTACGATGTGGCACCGCTATTGGAAATCGATACGATCAACCAAAACAAATTGATCGATATCCAGACGTCTCAGATTCCTGAGCTTTTCCTGAACCAAGATGAGATCAAACAATTGCTGATTAACCTATGCCGCAACGGCCTGGAAGCGATGGAAGCTGGCCGGACCCTTTCGATTTCCACGTATATGAAAGAAGACGGGGACGTTGTATTGGAAGTGCGGGATCAAGGAACTGGAATCGAAAAAGACATTCTTGAAAAACTCGGTACGCCGTTCTATACGACCAAAGACAATGGCACAGGGCTAGGGCTTGGCGTATCTTATGGCATCGCAGCAAGGCATAATGCGAAAATCGAAATCGAGACCAGTCCTGAAGGAACAGTGTTCTATACATTGTTCAAACCGATGATCTGAGTCCAGATATGAAAGAAGCTGCTTTTTAAAAGCAGTTTCTTTTTTTATTTGGCTGTTTCTTGCAATATTGTAAGGATAGCGTCATCTAGAACAAACGCAAGTTTCGGTTTCCCCTCGTATACTAAGGTTAATAAAGGAGTTGCTTACAAAAGGCGCGCTGAAGTTCAGCCAAGGAAAAAGTGAGCAGCATGTCCTTAATATGAGAGGGGTAATTAGTATGAAAAAAATGGCATTGATGGGTGCATCAGCAATTCTAGCAGGGGCTTTGCTTTCCGGATGCGGATGGTTTGAAAAAGCGAACGGGCTGATCGTATATGGAGATGGGCCGAATATCGACGAAGTTTTAAAACTGGAACAAGCGGCAGCGGATGATAAAAAAGAAGAAATCAAATTGGTCAGCGACGACCAGTATCAAATCAAGTTAGCGGAAGACAACGGCGAAAAAGTCATGGTATTGAGTGAGAAAACAGCGCAAGCACTTATAGACAAAGAGTTGTTAAGAGAAGTGATCCAAGGAGACAAGACGGAAGCAGTAGAAAGCGTGTCAGATTTGTCGAAAGGTGAAGCGGTTCTTTACGCGAAAGAAAAACAGGAAGATGTAACAGTTGGCGGCAAAGAGTTGAAAGCGGAATATGGCGGCAACTCCATCATCGGAAACGGCAGAGCATATGTGGATAAATTCCTGATTGTTGACGATGCGGATTGGAATGAGATGGACGGAGAAGAAAAAATCATGGCGGTCCTGGAATATGATAATGACCCAAGTGTCCGAATAATGCAGTATGACGTAGAAGGCAACCAGCTCGTTCGAATTGAAGGGTGATGAAACGGGTCTTGCCCCTTTACTGGGGTGGGCCTTTTTTCGTTGTCGTTGCTTGTCGCTTCGAGTTTCCAGTAGAATGTATGAAAGAAAGGGCGTGTATGGTGGATGGACATGAAAGTATATATTGTAGAAGATGATCCGGCAATCTTTCAAGCGCTGCAGGAAGGATTGCAAAAATGGGGGCTTGAAGCCGTCGGGCCAGAGAATTTCCAGGAAATTTTAACAAAGTTTATCGAACAAAAACCGCATTTGGTCATCATGGACATTCAATTGCCGGTATACGATGGATTCCATTGGTGCCGTGAAATCCGCGCGGTTTCAAAAGTGCCGATCATTTTCCTTTCGTCACGCGACCATCCGATGGATATGGTCATGGCGATGCAGATGGGGGCAGATGATTATGTGCAAAAGCCGTTCCATTCAGACGTTTTGATCGCTAAAATTCAAGCTACGCTTCGGCGCGTCTATTCATATGGAGAAGAGGTATCCGACGTAAAAGAATGGAACGGGGCGGTTATCGATTTAAAACGTGGACTTATCCGACGGGATGAAAAGGAAGTTGAACTGACGAAAAACGAATTCTTTATCTTGAGTGTGTTAGTAGATGCAAAAGACGAAATCGTTTCGCGTGATGAATTGATCCGTAAATTATGGGACGATGAACGTTTTGTTAACGACAATACCTTAACCGTGAATGTCACAAGACTCCGTCAAAAACTCGCGGAACTCGATTTAGGCGATGCCATCATCACGAAAAAAGGGCTCGGCTATGTAGCCGTCACATTTTAGAAAAGAGGGGTTCGATGTTCTTACGTTTTTTGCGCGACCGCTTAAGCTGGATCTTATTCATTATCCTTGCATTAAGTGCCATCGACTTGCTGCTATGGCTGGACCCGGGAGTTGATGTTGAGGCTTCCTCAGTTATTTATATGAATGCCTTATTGCTCATTTCTCTCGTTTGTTTCATCGTCTGGCGCTACTTTAAAGAAACCGCTTATCTGAAAGAACTCGCCTCATTGAGTGAATCGAGCGGAATGGATTGGGTTGAAGGATTACCCGATGCTTCTTTTAGACAGGATGAAATCGTCAACGATCTTTTAATTGAAAAAGGCATGCTCTTTTCAACCCAGCTGCAGGAAATCCGGAAAAGCAGCATGATCCAAGGCGATTACACAGCGGCATGGGTGCATGAAGCCAAAGCACCGCTGACCGCTATGAAACTAATCATTGACTCGAATCGAAATTTGCCAGCCGTAAAGCGAATTGAAGCGGAATGGCTGCGCATCTATTTACTGATTGACCAGCAATTATACATAAGCCGGCTGCCCACGCTTGAAAGTGATTATTCCTTGGAAGAAGTCGAACTGAAAGAATTGGTTTCGGCTGAAATCCGGGAATTGATGTCTTGGTGCTTAGAAAAAAACTTAGCGGTGGATATGGATGGCTTGGATAAAAAAGTGATTACGGATAAGAAATGGAGCCGTTTTGCATTGCGGCAAGTTCTGTCGAATGCAGTCAAGTACAGCCCCGACGGCGGAACGATTGCGATTTCTACACGGACTGAAGAAACGGGGCAGACTGTTTTAATGGTGGAAGACGAAGGTGCAGGAATTGCACCGCACGATTTGCCGAGGATATTCGATAAAGGCTTTACAGGTTCGACTGGGCGAATTCAAAATGCAGCCACTGGCCTCGGTTTGTATTTGGCGAAATTGGTGGCAGATAAAATCGGCATCCAGCTGCACGCTGAATCCGAATTGGCAAAAGGAACGACGATGGAATTGGCATTTTCCATTGAAAACGAATTCGATCATATCCGTAAGTGACGGCATTGTCACATTGGGCTTCCTGTTTGTCATGTAAATCAAACGACCGGGTGCAGTGCACGAGGTACGATAGGGATATAAGAAAACAGGGAGGCAAAAACAATGTTCACAAAAATAAAAGATGCGATCAAAACCAATAAAAAAACAGATACCCAATCCGTTCTTCAAGCCTATAATGTACGAAAGTCATTCGGCTCTAAAGGAAATGTCCAGCAAGTGCTAAAAGGCATCGACTTGCGCGTAGAAAAAGGGGAGTTTGTCGGCATCATGGGACCTTCCGGTGCTGGAAAGACGACGCTTCTGAATGTGCTTGCAACGATTGACCGGGCAACTGAAGGGACGATTACAATCAGCGGATCGGACATCTCAAAAATGAAAGATGCCCAATTGTCGGCATTCCGCCGCGACCGCCTCGGATTCATATTCCAGGATTACAATCTTCTGGACACATTGACAGTGAAAGAGAATATTTTACTTCCCGTTTCACTTGGCAAAGTGAGAAAAAAATTGGCAGAAGCGGAATTCCGCTCAATCGCTGATATCCTCGGCATCACGGAACTAGCAAACAAATACCCGCATGAAATTTCCGGCGGGCAAAAGCAGCGGACGTCAGCTGCCCGGGCGCTCATCAATCAGCCGTCAATGGTCTTTGCGGATGAACCAACAGGAGCGCTTGATTCAAAAGCCGCGTCATCCTTGCTGGGTACATTGGCAGACGTCAACGAAAAACGAGAAGTGACCATCATGATGGTTACGCATGATCCGCTCGCATCCAGCTACTGCAGCCGGGTGGTCTTCCTGAAAGACGGCAATATTTATTCCGAGTTGTACAAAGGCAATAAAACAAGACAGGCCTTTTTCCAGGAAATCTTGAACGTACAGGCTGTACTCGGGGGTGACAGCGTTGACGCTCTTTGATTTAGCCATTCGCAGCATGCGGAAAAACATCAAGCATTATTACCTTTATTTCTTTGCATTGATCTTGAGTGTGGTTTTGTATTTCGTGTTTGCCACGCTGCAATATGACCAGGCCATTGTTGAACAAGGAAACAAGATGATCAGCTCTGCCTTCTTGGCTGCTGGAATCTTGCTGATCTTCATCGCTGGGATTTTCATCGTTTATGCAAATTCGATTTTCTTGAAGAGAAGAAGCCGGGAAATCGGGCTTTATCAACTGATCGGGTTGAAAAAAAGAACGGTCGCCCGTCTATTGATCGTTGAAAATACATTGCTTGGAATCGGGGCTTTAATAGTAGGGATCGTAATCGGGATGCTTGTCTCGCGTGTTTTCCTGCTGCTTTTGTTAAAACTGATCGGTTTTGAAACAACGATCAGCGTGTCATTTTCAATCGAAGCAGTGCTGCAGACAATTGCTGTCTTTATCGGGATCTTTGCTTTAACGACGATCCAGATGATCCGGACGGTTTACCGCAACACCTTATTGTCGCTATTTAACACAGAAAAAGCCGGGGAACATCCAAAAAAACCAAAAACCAGTTCTGCAGCTGTATTGGCAGTGGCCGGGATTCTTTTGATCGGATTTGGCTATTGGCTCTCTGAAAGAATGTTCGATGCCAATTTCTTCTTGAATATCTCCGGTGTTTTAATCTCGACTATTGCCGGCACTTACTTGACCTTCCGCGTGACGCTCAGCTGGCTATTATACAAAATCAGAAGCCGCAAAGAAGGGCATCTTGGATTGAATAATAGTTTATCCATCGCGCCCTTGATGCATCGCTTAAAAGGTAATGCCAATTCATTGACGATCATTACCATCTTGTCAGCTATGACTTTGTCGATGATCGCCGGCGCTTATTCTTTCTACTATTCAACTGAACAGGAAGCACAAGCAAAAATGCCTTTTGACTTCATATTTGAAAATGAGGAAGCTTTTGCTTCTGAAATAAGTGCAGAAATGAAAGAAAAAGGCATCGATTTCCAGCAAGGCATTGTGGAAATATTGGTGACGGAAGGGCAACTTGAAGAAGGGGCTTTAGCTGTTCCAAGTGATCCGCTCTATATCGCCGTTGCAAGTGATGAGCAGCTTCAAAAAGCAGGAATTGAGATTGAAGCGCCGGGAACAAACAGTGCGAGCCTCCACTCGACATCTTCACTATCGATGTTCATGGATAATGAACGCTTGCCTGTGGATCTATACTTGCAGGATGTAAAAGAACCGATTGAAATTGAAGCTTTCGGTGAAGGGAATGTCATCAACTGGGAAACGTTTTACACCCAAGTTGTGGTGAATCCAAAGAAATATGAACAGCTGAAAACCGATTTAGCAGCAAAAGGTTCTGCCGAAATTCGTCGAATTGACGGATTCCATATTTTAAATGATGAAGATTTGGAAGAGGCATCAGCGCTTTATCACCAGCCCAAATACAACGGGAAAAATCCGCGCCAAGATTATTATTCGACGGTGAAAGAAGGGATGGAATCAAACGGATTGATGATTTTCATCGCCGGATTCCTAGGGCTCGTGTTCTTGGTTTCAACCGGAAGCATCCTGTATTTCAAGCAAATGACCGAAGCGGAACAAGAAAAACAAAGCTATTCCACTCTGCGCCAGCTTGGATTTTCGGTGAATGAGATCATGCAAGGCATTATCCGCAAGCAGATTTTCGTTTTTGGCTTGCCGCTAGTGATCAGTTTGGTGCATTCATTCTTTGCGCTAAAAGCTTTATCTTACTTTTTCCAGACGAATATCATGGTTTCAGCAGCAACCGTCATGATCTTATTCGCCATCATCTACCTGTTATTTGCTTTTTTGACAGTAGGCTATTACCGCAAGACAGTGAAAATGGCTTTAAGATAATCCTATTTTAAGCAAAAGGGCATCCTCTACTGGATGCCTTTTTCATTTTAGGCGGAAGGGGCGAAACAGGCACCTAACAATATTTAAACTTAATGCTTGACCATCGAAAAATCCCATGTTATGATTATCTCGAATTAAAGATAAATTAATGACACGCCAGTTCTGAAGCAAGGTTTTATTTTTTAAGCATATATCTCGAATTCGAGATAATTATAATACAGAGGAGAGTTTTCATATGAACGAATTAAAAGGGATGCACCACGTTACGGCTATTACGAGCAGTGCTGAGAAAAACTATGAGTTTTTCACTTATGTACTTGGGATGCGATTGGTCAAAAAAACAGTCAATCAAGATGATATCCAAACCTACCATTTATTCTTTGCGGATGATAAAGGATCTGCCGGAACAGATATGACATTTTTCGACTTCCCGGGAATTCCAAAAGGGACGCATGGCACCAATGAAATTTACAAAACCGCTTTCCGAGTGCCGACAGATGAAGCCTTGGAATATTGGGTGAAGCGTTTCGAAAAATACGAAGTGAAGCACAAAGGCATTAAAGAAGTATTCGGCAAAAAAACTTTATCTTTCGTAGATTTTGACGACCAGCAGTACATGCTGGTATCAGACGAAGGGAATGTGGGAGTGGCTTCCGGAACGCCTTGGCAGAATGGACCTGTGCCTCTAGAGTTCGCCATTACGGGACTTGGGCCCATTCACATCCGCATTGCAGAATTCGATTATTTCAAAGAAGTTCTGGAAAAAGCGATGTTGATGCGCGAAATCGCGAAAGAAGGATCGCTTCATTTATTTGAAGTTGGTGAAGGGGGCAACGGGGCACAAGTGATTGTTGAACACAATACCTTGTTGCCGCGCGGCCAACAAGGATTCGGTACCGTACATCACGCAGCATTCCGTGTAGCGGATACCAATGTTTTGAAAGAATGGATCGACCGGATGCAGCAGCTTGGCTTTAGTACATCCGGCTATGTGGACCGCTTCTTCTTTGAATCGCTGTATGCTCGTGTTGCACAAGGCATTTTATTTGAATGGGCAACAGACGGCCCAGGATTCATGGGAGATGAACCATATGAAACGGTAGGCGAGAAATTATCCTTGCCGCCATTCTTGGAGCCGAAACGCGACGAAATCGAAGCGATGGTTCGCCCGATTGATACTGTCAGAAGCACAAAAACGATTGAAAAAGAATACCTGTAAGGAGAATCACTTATATGAGCTTTCTATCTAAACTATTTGGAAACAAACAACAGGAGGAAACGAAAATGACTAAACTAAACATCGGCATCATCCTAGGATCGACAAGAGAAGGGCGTTTAAGCCCACAAGTAGGGAACTGGGTCAAAGAATTGGCAGATCAACGCGGTGATGCAACTTATACATTGATTGATATTGCTGACTACAAATTGCCATTGCTTGGTGAAAATGGCGGAGACGCCTCTGGAGCTGCTGCATGGTCTGAAGCAGTTGGGGCACAAGACGGATTCGTCTTTATCGTACAGGAATACAACCATTCCATTAGTGCGTCCTTGAAAAACGCATTGGATTATCTGCGTCCGGAATGGAATAACAAAGCGGCTGGAATCGTTTCCTACGGTTCAGTAGGCGGTGCTCGCGCAACTGAACATCTTCGCGGCATTTTAGGCGAATTGATGGTTGCGGACGTTCGTGTCCACCCGGCTCTTTCATTGTTCACTGATTTCGTGAACGGCGCTGAGTTCAAACCGGCACCTGTACAAGCTGACTCGGTGAACCAAATGCTGGATCAAGTAATTCCTTGGTCGACAGCTTTGAAAACCATTCGTTAATAACAACAAAAGCTGTCCCGTATAGCCACATTATGTGGCTAGCGGGGCAGCTTTTTTATTTTCGAATAGGATCTATTATTTTTCCTGCCTCGTCTTGTTTCTCCGATTTAAAACGTCTTGAACCATTGCTAGTTTTGCAGCGCGCAATTTGCGTTCAAACGGGTCTGTCTCAGCTTCCGGTTTGGCAAGGTAATCTTCATTGTATTTGATTTCATAATGAAGGATTTCATCCACTTCTCTTACCGCAAAGCGTTTGGATTGTTCCACTTTCGCTTCAATAATCCCCGCTTCGTATTCCGCTGGATCCCGGCTTTCTATTTCCGAAAGGAGCACATGAATTGCTTTAAGATTTGGATTCTCATATTCCTGCAACCGAGCGAGTCGCGTGTATAATTTCTTATTGCTGAATCTTTTAACACGGCATTTGCAATATCTCATTTTTAATAAGCTCCTCTAATTTTAATTCGGAATTAAAGATCTATTAAATAGTCAAATTCATGATCATTTTCCTCCGTATTTTCCTTCTCGGATCACTTTTCGAAACTTATCCCCATCTTGGACGGCTATGGCTTCTTCCGTGGAAATGCCAGGTATGGAATAATAACTTGTACCTTTTTCAAATTTATTGGAGAAGTTTCCAGTATAAGAGCCCTCTTGATCTGAATAAATAGCAAGCTCTCCAATCTTCTCGCCTACTTCTTCAACAGATTCATCGCTGACCTTATACATATCTTCATTCCATACAACAAAAGAATACGCCCAGTCTGCAGAAGAGTTATTGGTGCAGCCTGTCTCCAAAATGAGTAGACACAAAATCATGAATATAGGTACGCTTTTCTTCATTAAAGCACCTTCTCATAGAAAACTTTGTCATCGGATTTTATAACCACTTTGATTCTTAATAATGAGGATTGAATACATTGCAATTCAATAGTGAGTATTAAGAAAAGTTTAATTTTTTGATTAACTTATTGGATATAATTGGTACAATGATTATATCATTCAACCGCCAATAGAAAAGAGGGCACTGAAAATGGAAATCTCCTTGCATTTATTAAACAGAATGGACACGGAACCATTGCTTGAATTTGAAGCAGAAAATCGGGCTTTTTTTGAAAAATCGGTACCAAGCCGGGGACATGCCTACTATACTCTTAGAGGCTTTGCAGAAAGCCTTCAAAAATTATTAGTGGAACAAGAAAAAGGCTCTTCCAGTTTTTATTTAATAAAAAATGAGGCTGGAAAAATTCTAGGAAGAATTAACTTAGTGGATATTGATAAAGTAAATAGCATTGCAGAAATTGGATTTAGAATAGGCGAAGACTCTATCGGAAAAGGAGTCGGCAATCAAGCGTTAACCCTATTGATACAATCCGATTTGCCTGTAAAGAAAATCAGTGGAAAGACGACAACTGTCAATAAGGCGTCGATGAAATTATTAGAAAAGAATGGTTTCAAACAAACTGGTATTGGTGAAGAAGAGTTCGAGTTGAATGGTGAAAAAATGCGCTTTGTTCATTATTTATGGTGCTGATTAATACCGAAGAGAATCAATAAGTTAGGACCTAATAAAAAGAATTGCGGGAAGGATGGTTTGCATGACTTCAAATGCTCTTTTATTTGCCGGAATAGCGGTATTCTGTCTTTAATCTTAATCGTTTCGAACACACCGATGAGTGCACTTATTGTAACCAATGTGCTATTAGGTCTGATTGCAGGTCAGTTAACAGGCAAAACGCAACGAAAAAACTAATTCAATTATGAACCCGAGTGGAACTGACAAGAGAGATCATGTAAGAATCCTATAGCTTGCAAGGTTTAGTTTTTCAATTTCAATTAAATACAATCGATTATTTTCAGGAGGCAGTTATGAACTATATACAAGAAATGCGGCAGTTAATCGGTTCTCGCATGCTGATGACAATAGGCTGCGGGATCATTCTCGAAGAAAATGGCCAAATTTTGCTGCAGCACCGAAAAGACAAAGACGTTTGGGGAATTCCGGGAGGAGTCATGGAACCGGGAGAAACTTTCGAGGAAACAGCGCTCCGTGAAACCTTCGAAGAAACGGGTTTGAAGGTGGAAAACTTAAAACTGTTCGGCCTTTATTCGGGTGAACAGGGTTTTGCTGAATATGGAAATGGCGATCAAATCTTTAGTGTGCAAATCATTTTTCATGCTACAGATTTTAAAGGGGAGCTAATCCAAGAAGCAGAAGAAAGCCGGGAACATCGGTTCTTTTCTCCAGATGAACTTCCGCATTTGAATGCCCATCAAGCGAGGTTTATTTTGGATTGGGTCCATCAATCAAAACTGCCCATTATAAAGTGAATGCAATAGCAAAATGCTGAACGAAGGGAATGCCGTGATGGACTTGAATGTAGCTGATGTTTAAAAAAACGACTCATTCTAAAAATTTCTTAACCCCAACAGTGCTCCGGACTTGTGGGGAATTTTGCCTTTCCAGGGAAGCACTCATAGCCAAAATCCAAAGCCAAAGGAGACAAACGCCAGAACTGGGGTTTTATCTCCTGAAATCATTAGCGAATAGACCTATAAATTATTTGTATAAGCCGATTGTTTCTTCTAAAAAATGAAGGTATTTCTCGACGAAAGTTTGGGGCTTGAGAATTTTCAATTTGTTTCCAAACCCTGCTAGAAACTGGTAGGCAAAATGATTTTCAGGCAGTTCAATTTCCACCAGATAGGAATCAGCCGATATTTCCGTGACTAAGCTTTGCCCATATCTTTCGATAAACTGATCGCGGATGGCTGCTTCAATTAGGAGCTCTACCTGTACTTTCTTAAGTGATTCACGTTGCATCAATGTCGTTTTCCCTCTATTTTCAAGCCTCGGCTTAAACAATCCTTCCTTTTTCATTTCAATCATTCGCGTAAGTTTAAACGTTCGATAATCGCTGCGCTCGGTGCAATATGCAGAGAGATACCAATCCATCTCATTTAAGTGAAGGCGATAAGGTTCCACTAAGCGAACCGTTCTTTTCCCAAGTTGATCGATATAATCAAATTTAATAAGCCAAGATTTTTCAATCGCTTCTTTGATAAACGAGAGATTTTCCTTAAGTTCACTTCGACCTGTCCAATTATAGAATGTCAGGTCGAGGTTTGCGGATAGATTAGCATTAGCCATCGCCTTAATTTTTTGAATGGTCACTTGAATTTCGGGATCCGTGATGAGCTGGTCATAGCCGTCCAGAGAGACAAGGATGTTCTCCAAATCCTGGCTGTTCAACAAACGTTTGTCAAACTTGTATTCGTTCATCAATCCATAGCCGCCATCAGGCCCGTATTCAGCATAGACGGGTATATTAGCATAGCTCAAGCTTTCCATATCGCGTTGAATCGTTCGCTTAGATACATTAAATAAGCGGCTGAGTTCAGAAGCGGAAACAATTTCTTTTTGCAATAAAATCATGACGATTGAAATGAGCCGTTCAATTTTTTTCATCATTACCTCCTATATACGACATATAGCTGTCGCCTATAACCAATTATACTGTGAATAGAAAAGGGAGGTAGGAAATATGAAAACAATCGCTTATTTACAATTCGAAGGCAAGGCAGAAGAAGCATTATCTTTTTACGAAAAAGCGCTGGCAGCAAAAGTGAAGAAAGTTCGGTTCAGTGCACTTGGTCCGAATCCGAATTTACCATTGACGGAAGAAGAACAAAATATGATTATGGAAGCAAGCGTCGAATTTTTCGGCAATACCTTAATGCTCTCCGATGTTCTGCCAAGTATGCAAGCTGTGACTGGTCCGCTATTGAAAGGAAACGCAATTTTAATAAGCTTAATTGACGGATCTCCGGATGAGAACCGCTCTATCTTTCAAGCGTTGTCAGAAAAAGGCACTGTAATTATGCCATTATCATCTACGCCATGGTCCGACAGTTTCGGCATGCTGGTTGACCGGTTTGGAGTGATATGGAAATTCAACGGTGAGGCAAGCAAATTCTTAGATGGTTTTGTATAAAGGCTTTTGAAAATCAATAAAGTAAATATTCGTATAAAAGAAACGGCTTTCTTAAGCTGTTTCTTTTTTTTTTAATAGAGGAGAAACTGATCCGTAAATGAATTCAATTGGATTGCTGATCACTACCCTAATTTTTTTGATGAGGAAATACTTAGAAAGGGCTGGATTAAATGATAATAAATGGTAAAATTAAATGGATAATTTTAAAAATTCGATTATATATTCTATGATATTTAACCCGCATTTGAGTTTAAAAAGAAGTGCAATTAATTTAAAGAAGAGGAGAAACGGTATTGGGAATGCTACTTGAAATCATTTTAGTTTTGCTGATTTTTTCTACTGCGATTTTTATGCATGAGATGGGACATGCCATTGCCACAATCTTGTTGAATAAAAAAGCAAAGGCAGAAATTTTTATGGGTTCATCAAGCAAAGAGAAAAAGTTGAAATTGAAGCTTGGGAGAATTACCTGTTATCTGACTGTAGCGCTAAACGGATTCTGCAGACAATCAAATTGGCAAGAACTTCCGCTTGCGTCATTTAAACAAAGGTCCTTCTTCCTTTTAGGCGGACCAGTAGCTTCACTAATAGGTTTTGTTCTACTATATATGGCTTCAGCCTATTTTCCAGGTGTAGCTGGCAATATTCTTATTAATCTTGCAGGCGCTAGCTTTTTTCTGTTCGCTACGCCTTTAATTCCATTTAATTACCCCCGTTTTTTAGGCGGTGGACCGAGTGACGGTTTGCAGCTCATGAACTTGATCAAAGAAAATCGGAAACAACGCAACCCCGTTTCTTAATAAACAGCATTGAAAAAGCTGTCCATTTAATTCTACAGAAGAAAAGCATTGCGGCTCTCGTATCGCATTCACAAATAAGGGGTGGCAAGATGGAATTCTTGATTCAAGCAGGGTTTTTTTTAAACCCGATTTTCGCTATCGTTTTTTGCCTGAATTTAGTAGCAATCATTAAAAAAACAAAGAAAGATAAGTATGTGGATACCTCTGCAAATACTTTTTGGCTGACGCTTTCAGCTGTCTATATCACATTTAATATAACGTGGATGTTTGCATTATAATTTGCTTACAGAATAATTTTTATAAAGTCAATATGGTTTTAACTTTAAAATATCGAAAAAAATCATCCAACCGATGGGAGAACAAAAAAGGAAGCTTGCGTAGAACAAGCTTCCTTTTTGATTGCTTCCAATATTTCTGTCAGAATGAAGATTATTATTTCAAGAATTCTTCGGTAGATGTTATTTCGGCATACATCCCTTGGAGTGCGCCGATAAACGCATAGTGTACCTGTTCAGCTGGCACCACTTTATCTTGATACATCAACTCACGGGTCGCACAGGCATCCTCGATCAAAGTCGTTTCGTAGCCCAGATCAACGGCAGCGCGCACAGTTGCATCGATGCACATATGCGTCATCATGCCGACAACCACAAGTTTAGTTATCCCTTTTTCTTTTAATCGGCTTTCCAGATCTGTCTCGAGGAAGCTGTTCGCGAAATGTTTCGTAATAATGCTTTCGTTTTCTAAAGGCTGAACAATTTCGTGGATTTCAGCGCCATCGGTATCCGGAAGGAAGAAGCCCATTGCGGGATTGCTTGCCAGATGCTGAACATGAAAAATATTCTCTTTTTGGTTTGTTCTAAACCATTCCAAAACTTTCGCCGCATTGGCAGCTGCGTTTTCCGCGTTGTGCAGTTCCATCTTTCCATTCGGAAAATAATCATTTTGTATATCGACAACGATCAATGCTGTGCTCATTTTTCCACCTCATTCATAATTTTGGGTACACTTGAATGATATACACGTTCCACTGAATTATCGAGTGGCTGATGAAGCACTTTTTCACTAAATCATTTCATCATGAAAGGAATTGAATATGGAACTTAATGCGATTGATTTTCAAATCCTCCGCTTGCTGTCTGAAAACTCACGTATTCAGTGGAAAGAGCTGGGGGAACAGATCCACATGACCGGCCAGGCTGTCGGGAACCGCATAAAAAAGATGGAGGACAGCGGTGTTATAAAAGCTTATTCGCTTGTGGTAGATGAATTGAAGCTTGGCCTACCCTATACCGCTTTTGTTATCATTTATATGGAAACAGTCGGCCACGGAAAGTTCATTGACTTTCTCAACGAACGGCAGGAAGTGGTTGAAGCACACCGGGTTTCCGGAGAAGGCTGCTACCATTTGACGATAAAAGTGCGATCCCAAGAACAATTGAACCTATTTTTAAATGCTACGCTCAGCTACGGAAATTATGCATTGTATCTTTCCATAAATGAAGTCAAGAAACGGCAATCCGATTTGAATGCCATATAAAGCTGTTCATGGTGATAAAGCAATTTTTCTAATATGCTAGTCAGCTACTGGAAATACTTCAACAAAGGAGTAAATGGATGAATCAAAACAATGAGATTTCGGCAGAAGTAAAAGAGAAGGTTTTAACGAATTATTTCAAAGGTGATTTCACTAACCGTATTGAAGTGTTTCCGAGCAAGGAGAAAAAGAAGCTGATTCTATTGGAGTTTATTGCTGCGCAGTTCGAGCCTCATAGAATGTACTCAGAAAATGAAATGAATGAAATTTTAAAGAAGGTATACCACGATTATGTATCAATCCGAAGATATTTGATTGAATACGGATTTTTGGATCGGAACAAAGACGGCTCTTCCTACTGGCTGAAAGAATAACGCCTAATTGCTTCAAAATGGCAAAGTATCAGTTTCTCAGTCTTATTAAAAACGCTTCTTTATTAATAGAAAATAAAGGTTTAAATACGCAAAACCTTCAAGACGATATCTTTTGGATACTGTACTGAAGGTTTTTTAGTTTAACGGCCTTTTCCATTTAAGTCAATTCTTTGTTTTTATGATAGGAACGTTTCAAAGAAATATAGTTGATGGAAAACAGGAACATCCCTGCTAATAGTGGAACCGCTAAGATGTTTAGCCATTCACTGAGGCTGCTAGGGAATCCACTTAAAAATGAATAGCCGAAGATAAAGATGACGACAAAACCGACTGATTTAATGACAATGACTTTCCGTTCTTTCTTGTACTCCCGTTCCGTTGCGATAGCGGTGAATTCAATTCCGGACAGGACATATCTGCCTAAAACATAAACTGCGAATAATGCGATATGGAGGAATAAGATCGTTTCCGTATCAAAATTGATAAATCGGCTGCAAATGAGCGAAACAATAAGGGCTAAGAAAAGAAGGATCGCTCCTTCTGCGAAAAAGTGAAAAATCTTTTTCTCCTTATATTCGTCTTCCGGCAATAAAAAGGATATCCACGTTTTCATGATCAATCGACCTCCCAAAATAATTCGTCCAGTGTTTTCCCCAGCTCTTTCGATATCGCTATGCAAAGATGAAGGCTGGGATTGTATTCCCCTTTCTCAATTAATCCAATGGTTTGCCTCGTTGCACCGACCCGCTTAGCCAGCTGCTCTTGAGTAATTGCCAATTCCATCCGTGTATACTTCACTCTGTTTTTCATCTCTTCACCTGCACTTTGCAATATATATCTTACATATGTAATTTATATATTACATCAATTCATTGAAATGTCAACTTAACCGTTGCATTAAGAGGTAAATAGGACATGATCAGTCAATCAGAAAAGAGTAGACTAAGTAGTTTTGTCAGAAAGATAGTTTAGTTGGAATATTAGATCTTGGTTTTATTTGGTATATTTAATAAGTGAAAAAACGCAAACCAGCGACTATAAGGGGGGAACAAAATGGAGATAAAGAAACCGAATGATATTCTAATGGAAACGATCCTATCGCTCTCACCTCAAGCCATATACGATGGCACGATGGGAGAGGTCATGCCCACTGATGAGAAAATCAAACTGCTTGTGCAGCCGTTGTTGGATAAGGGATGCTTTTACTTAGCGGCGGCAGAAGGAGAACAGCTTTTGGGGTGGATTCTCTTGGGGACAAGTAAGGACCCATTCACTGAAATAAGAAATGGTTTTATCTATGAATTATTTGTGTTAAAGGAATTCAGAGGGAAAGGATATTCCAAATCTTTAATGGAGGCAGCTTTCACCTATTTTCAACAAGAAGGCTATACGGAAGTGCGCCTTAGTGCGAAAGCCGATAATCCAGCGGTGAAACTATATGAACATCTGGGATTCAAAACGAGAACTGTTTCCATGAGCTTGAAACTATAGATGAAGCCACTCACCTATTAGTAAGGAAACCATAGAAAGAGGAGATAGGATGGAAGTTTGGGATTTAGTAGATGAGCGGAGAAAACCGATAGGTAAATTACATACAAGGGGAAAAGCACAGCAGTCAGGAGAATATCATGTGGTCGTGGAAATTTTAACCGTGAACGCGGATGGCCGAATTCTCTTGACTCAAAGGGATGCGGCAAAAACGTATCCGCTCCTTTGGGAAACGACCGGAGGCTCCGTGACTTCAGGTGAATCGAGCCTAAAAGGAGCACTGCGTGAACTCGAGGAAGAGACAGGGCTTGTTGCGGGGGAAGAAGAGCTGCAACTGCTTGGGGAAATGAAATACGGCAATTATTTCTTGGATAGCTACGTATGGAAAAGAAAGACAGCGATTCAACCTGAAGACCTAATCTTGCAGCCCGGTGAAGTTTGCGGCGCAAAACTGGTGACTTTGGCAGAGTTTGAAGAAATGGTTCAACAAGGGCTTGTCGTATCAAGGATCTGGGACCGGTTCCAGGTGAATCGGCACCAGATTATGCCATACTTGCGCCAACAGAATTCGGAAGGGGTGATTTAATGAAACTCAAAGGAAAAACAGCGATCGTGACTGGTGCGAGCCGACTCGATGGAATCGGTGCAGCCATCTGCCTGGAACTTGCCAGAAATGGCTGCGATCTGTTTTTTACTTATTGGACAGCTTATGATCAGGAAATGCCTTGGGGAATCGAAGCGAATGAGCCGCAGAGGCTGCTAGAGGAACTGAAAAAAATCGGGGTAAAAGCGAAAGCGCTGGAGTTGGATCTAGCGCAGCCCGATGCGGCGGCCATTTTAATGGAGATAGTTGTTCGTGAAATGGGTTCTCCTGATATTTTAATCAACAACGCCGCTTACTCAACTACCGGCCATTTTACCGAGTTGACCGCTGAAGTATGGGACCGCCATTACGCAGTGAATATGCGGGGAACGGCACTTTTATGCAGTCAATTCGCTAAGTCTTTTAAGAAAAAAACAGGCGGGCGCATCATCAATCTTAGTTCCGGCCAGTTTCAAGGGGCAATGCCAGGTGAACTGGCCTATGCCTCGACAAAAGGAGCGATAGATGCCATGACCATTACGTTGGCGGCGGAAACTGCAGCTCTTGGCATCACAGTCAATGCTATCAATCCAGGACCGACGGACACGGGCTGGATGGACGAAAACTTGAAAGAGCACTTAAAAGAGCGGTTTCCTTTTGGCAGACTCGGCAAACCTCATGATGCGGCCAAATTGGTCCAGTTTCTCGCAAGTCCCGATGCGGAATGGATTACAGGACAGATCATTCATTCGGAAGGCGGATTTATCCGGTAAACCGACACAAAACGCCTGCTGGCACTCCAGCAGGCGTTTTGTTGTTTAGCCGACATTATTCGGATAACTGTTTAAAGGATGGTCCGGCAAATCCAGCTCATCCAAAATGCGCGTGATATGCTTTTCCATCCGCTCTTTAGCAAGAACCGAATTCCGGATGGAAATGGCTTCAAATAATTCCGCATGTTCGATAAAAGTATCTTCATAGCGGTCTACATCCATAAACCGGTGAGTTCGGGTCGCGCGGATGGAATCTTCCATTTTTTCCGCTAAAGACTGAACGAGATTGATCAATAGCGGGTTATGGGAAGCTTCGACAATCCGCTGATGAAAATGCAAATCCGCTTTGATCCCTTTTTCAGCATCGTACAGTGAGCTCTTCATCTCATCGAGTGCTTGTTTAATTTTGGCTAAATCAGCCGGAACTGCTCGAACAGAAGCAAGCGATATGGCTTCGATTTCGAGAGCGCGCCGAAGCTCGAGCATATCCACAACGAGATGGCTTTCCGCTTCTACGATGGAGTCGGAAAGGAGCTGGCTGACTTTTTCGACTTCGCTTGTATTGATATAGCTTCCTCCGCCTTGGCGAATAATGATTGCACCGGTCAATTCAAGCTGTTGCAGCGCTTCACGGACAGAAGAGCGGCTTACGCCGAACCGGCTCGCAAGTTCACGTTCTGACGGCAATTTTGAACCAGGTTGCAAGTCGCCTTTCAAAAAGAATTCTTCAATTTTTTCCGCAATAATCTGCGAAGTTTTTTTCTTTCCAGAACCCATGCATTTCGCTCCTCTTTTTGAACCTTTAGTTCTTCCACCTTATCAACTTCTAAAATAATAATCAATAAATTAAAATAATCATTGAAAAATTCAGATTAATCGGTATAATAAATTTTATTGGTCGGACCAATTGCAACGAATATATTTTTACAGACAAGTAAGGGGTTGAGCGGTAATGCTAATTCAAGAAATTGAACAGGTTATGGATGCTTTACATACGAAGTTAAGAGAAGACCAAATCACGATTAATGAAACCGTCCGGGAATTGCACGGAAGGGATGAATCCTACCATCAGCAGAAATTGCCGGATATCGTTGTATTTCCGGATACGGCTGAAGATGTCGTAAACATAATGGGAATTTCAAAAAATCTGCAAGTCCCAATCGTTCCTTTTGGACTCGGTTCAAGCCTGGAAGGGCATGTGATTCCAGATAAAGGCGGCATTACAATCGATTTTTCGGGGATGAATCAGGTTTTGGAAGTGCTCGAAAATGATTTTTTAGTGAAAGTTCAACCGGGGGTCACGCGTTCCCAGCTGAATAAAGAATTAAAGAAATACGGATTGTTCTTTCCGGTTGATCCTGGAGCGGACGCGACACTAGGTGGAATGGCAGCGACCAATGCCAGTGGGACGACTTCAGTCAAGTACGGTGTCATGCGTGACCAGGTCCGGGATTTGGAAGTTGTTTTGGCTGATGGAACAGTCATCCATACTGGCAACAAGGCGGCCAAGTCCTCGTCTGGATTGCATTTAAACGGTTTGTTTACCGGATCGGAAGGCACGCTTGGCTGCTTTACGGAATTGACATTGAAAGTCTACGGAATTCCAGAACATGTGTCGGCTGCCCGGGCATCTTTTCCAACGGTCAAAGACGCGGTAGAAGCAGTCGTCTCGATTTTACAGGCAGGAATTCCAATTGCGAGAGTGGAACTGGTCGATGAAGTCTCGATTCGGCAAGTAAATCTGTTCAGTGAAACGGATTATGCCGAAAAGCCGACCTTATTCCTCGAGTTCCATGGCAATGAAGCAGGGTTAAAACAAGATATCGCGTTCATGAACGAAATTGTCGAGGGGCACCAATGTGAAAGCATCGAGTTTGAAACGGACAATGCAGGCCGCAACCGGCTATGGGAAGCACGCCATAATTTGGCTTACGCCTTTATCCACGGGAATCCTGGGAAAAAGATGATGGTGACGGATGTATGTCTTCCCATTTCGGAACTGGCAGGCGCAGTAGCCGATGCCCGCGAGAAAGTATTTGCGCTCGGGATGGTCGGCGGCATTGTCGGGCACGTCGGGGACGGGAATTTCCATGTCTTGTTGATGATGGATATGAATGATCCAGCTGAAGTGGCAAAAGCGCAATTGCTGAATGAACAAATCGTTTTGTATGCTTTAGAGCGCGGCGGCACATGCACCGGCGAACATGGGGTTGGCATCGGCAAACAAAAATACCAGCAGCAAGAACACGGAGCTGCACTGCTCGTCATGGAACGCATCAAACAGGCCTTGGACCCGGACAACCGGTTAAATCCAAATAAACTGATCAAGCAAGAAACGAGAGGAGCGGTCCAATGAAAGTTTTAGAATCCATCAGTAATTTTGCCGGGAAATATTTTGCGGTTTGGGTCATCCTAATCGCCCTAATCGCGTTTTTACTCCCAGATCCGTTTCTTCCGCTCGGGGCATACATCACCATATTGCTTGGAATTGTCATGTTCGGTATGGGGTTAACGTTGAAGCCGGTCGATTTTAAAATTGTCTTGACCCGGCCGCTTCCCGTTATCATTGGCGTTGCCGCCCAGTTCATCATCATGCCGCTCGCTGCCTTTGCCATTGCGAAAGTGTTAAACCTTCCACCGGAACTTGCGGCGGGATTAGTGCTCCTTGGTTGTGTACCGGGCGGAACCGCTTCAAACGTAATGGTATATTTAGCAAAAGGAAATCTGGCGTTGTCCGTTGCGATGACTTCACTTTCTACTTTGCTTGCACCGATCATGACACCGCTATTGCTGCTGCTTCTAGCAGGGCAATGGCTGCCTGTTGATCCGGTTTCGATGTTCATGTCCATTATTCAAGTGATCATCATCCCGATTGCTTTAGGTTTCATGGTTCAGCGCTTCTTGCCAAAAGCAGTTGAAAAAAGCATCACCATCGTTCCACTGATTTCTGTACTGGCGATTCTAATTATCGTTTCTGCAGTGACGGCTGCCAATGCTGGGAATGTCGTCAGTTCAGGAGCCGTCGTCTTTTTTGCCGTATTCCTTCATAACGGCTTCGGATTGCTTTTAGGGTATTTGACCGCTTTGGCACTAGGGTTGAACGAAACCGACCGACGTGCCATTTCATTGGAAGTCGGGATGCAAAATTCCGGACTCGGCGTTGCTTTAGCTACAGCGCATTTCAGTCCACTTGCAGCACTTCCAAGCGTCTGGGGTGCGATTTGGCATAATATTTCCGGTCCGATTCTTGCAACCATCTGGTCGAAGAAACCGGCAGCTGCCATTGAAGCAGATCGAGTAAAGAATCTTCAAACCGTACCAAAAGCAACTCTTGATAAATAAGATCCTTAGCGCTTATCTTGACATCTGGCCAAGCCGGAATTCAAGATAAGCTTTTTTTATGAATGCAGTCCTATATTTCGGGAAAACAAAAATAAGAATGGGAGATTTGAGCAAAAGGAGGCAGACCTTGATGAAACAGATCTTGATGCTCAACAGTTTGCCGCTTGTGAATTTTGAAGGGGATGAAGGGAATAAAAACGCTGGAAACCAAACGCTCTACAATACGCTAAAAGGCTTTAGCGACCAAGGCTACCATGTAACGATGCTGACGTTTGCTGATGTCCCGAAACAAAGTATCCCTTTTCCGAATATCCTGGTGAAGCGATCGCGGTATTATGATGCATATAAATCCTTGAAGCGTCTAAATTTAGTGAAAGACCATGCGGAAGCGGACCGGACAGAAGCGACGTTTTTTGCGAAGTTCTGGAACCGCATGGCTTACCGGGAGGGATTGGAACTCGCAGCTGAACTGGAGCCGGATCTTATGTATGGTTATGAAATCTACAGTACCCGTGCCGCTAAAAAGCTCGCAGGTAAATTAGAAGTTCCTTGCGTCACCCGTTTCCAAGGAACCGAGCTTGGACTTCTGCTGGACAGCCCGAAATTTGATGATGCCCATGATTACATTAAAGGAACTGCAGTTGATGCGGATTTGATCATCATGGCGAATGACGGAACGGACGGTGATAAAGTATTGGAACGATTGGAAATCAATCAAAATAAAGTCCGTTTCTGGCCGAATGGTCTGGCTGATAAAGAAAAATACGTGAGCTATCAACGGGATGAGCATTACGCAATGAACATGCATTTGCCTGAAGACGCCTTTATCATCTGTACCGCCAATCGTTTTGTGGATTGGAAACGGCTGGACCGCCTTGTGAAAATGATGGGCTATTTAGAAGAACTTAAGCCAACCGCTCATTTAATAGCGATTGGGGATGGACCTGAAAAAAGCCGGTTAATTGAGATGGTCCACGCAAAAGGGGTGAAGAATATCCTTTTCCTGGACGCGATGGATCACGAAAAAACCATTGGCCATTTAGCGAATGCCGACCTCTACATCACATTGAATGAAAGCGGAAATCTGGGAAACTCGATACTGGAATCACTGGCTCTTGGGACGGCCGTCTGCACCTTGAAAAATGATAGCGTCTGTAAAGTATTGGAAGATGGATTCAATGCTATTTTATTGGATGAAATCTATGAAACGTTCATTGCGGAGCGTTTGGCTGAATGGATGGACCACGAAGAACTGCTTCGAGGACTAGCGGCAAATGGTCGGCGTTATGCGAAAGAAAAACTGCTTTCCTGGCCAGAACGCATGCAGCTCGAAATCCATGAAATCGAAAAGCTTTTCGATTAAACTTTTACGGCCATTGCAAGTGGATACTATAATAGAAGAAAGGGGGACGAGAAGATGCCTTTAGAAATTGTGAGAAATGACATCACAAAAATGCATGTAGATGCCATTGTCAATGCGGCCAATAGAGAACTTCGAATGGGCGGCGGCGTGTGCGGTACGATATTTAATGCTGCTGGGGCTGCCCAGTTGCAAAAAGCCTGCAACGAAATCGGCTATTGCCCGGTCGGTGAAGCTGTCAGTACAGAGGCCTTCGACTTGCATGCCAATTACATCATCCATACAGTGGGGCCAATCTGGCACGGAGGAAAGGAAAATGAAGAAGGCCATCTCCGGTCTTGCTACGCAAATTCGCTGGAACTTGCCCATTCCTTAAATTGTGAATCGATCGCTTTTCCGTTAATTTCTTCCGGCATCTACGGCTACCCAAAAGAACAGGCTCTGCAAGTCGCCATTTCGGAAATCCATCGTTTCTTAATGAAGCCGGACCATGAAATACTCGTTTTTCTTGTCGTCTTTGATCAAGCATCGTTCGGTTTCAGCGGAAAACTGTCTCAATCGATCCGCAATTACATCGACGAAAATTACGTAGAACACCAGCAGCTAAAATACGCTCGAAGCCGCCGTGTTTTAGAAGAAGTATCCTACTCAACCGAAGAACGGTCTACTGCTGTCCATCAAACAGTTGAGGGATTAGAAGAGGCCCTAAGCCGAATAAAAGAAAATTTTTCGGACAAACTTCTTCAATTCATTGACGAAAAAGGAATGACGGATGCACAAGCTTATAAAAAAGCCAATATCGATCGGCGATTATTTTCAAAGATCCGAAACTCGCCAGGGTATACACCGCTTAAGAAAACCGTTTTTGCATTTGCTATTGCCTTAGAACTGGACCTCGAGGAAACTGCAGAACTATTAGGAACGGCCGGGTACGCTTTGTCCCATAGCCATAAATTGGACGTCATCATTGAATATTTCATAATCCAAAAAATATACAACATCCATGAAATCAACGAAGCTTTATTTGCCTTTGACCAGCCTTTGCTTGGTGCATAATTGTCGCTTCAAAAGCGACCAAACGATTTCCGGTAAAGGTTACTCTTTAGGTATCACCTGTGAAGAACAGGCAGACTAAGGAGGAGACCGATATGAAAAAAGGAAGTACGGAAATCGTTTTTATTCTCGATAAAAGCGGTTCAATGGCAGGGCTTGAAAAAGACACAATTGGGGGCTTTAATGCTTTAATTGAAAAGCAGAAAAAAGAAGCGGGAGACGCAAAAATAACCACCATTCTCTTTAACCACCAGTATGAGTTGCTGCATGACCGCATTGCAATCTCGGGGATCGCCCCATTAACGGAAAAAGAGTTTGAAGTCGGCGGCACGACCGCTTTACTGGATGCTGTCGGTTCAGCCATCCAAAAGCTGGTGAATGTTCAAAAACGGACAAGCCAGGAAGAACAAGCGGAAAAAGTCATGTTTGTGATCACGACAGACGGCATGGAAAATGCCAGCTGTGAATACGACTACGCAAAAATAAGAAAAATGCTTTCTTTTCAAAAAGAAAAGTTCGGCTGGGAATTTATCTTCCTCGGTGCCAACATCGACGCAGTCGCGACCGCCAAAAACTTCGGAATCAGTGAAGACCGGGCTGTAAATTACCACGCGGATGATAAAGGGACAGAACTGAATTACCGCGTATTGAATGAAACCGTCAGTTCATTCCGGCAAGGAAGAAAACTGGATCAGAACTGGAAGAAGGATATCGAAGCTGACTTTAGCAAGCGCAGCAGACAGTAAATTCAAGGTAAATTGTCCGTAAACGTATGTTTCACAAACTGAACGTTCGTAATGTGTTTTGACACGTTTACGAACGTTTTTTTAGTCGTTTTCAAGCATTTTTAAAGCGTTCGTAAAAGTGTACTTTTACGAACGCTTTTTTGTACATCTTTAAAATCAATCCTATTGGATTTCCTTGTTGCAATTTTTCTGTTTAGTAAACGATATAGGCATTTTAAAAAATTTCCCAGCGAATTTTGCTTTAATATTTTGTCTTTAAACCTCTTTTTTCGTTTAGTTTCATGGATTTAGGATAAAGGAATAATATGTATTGTTGCCTTTTAAGGCTAATGGGAATGAAGGAGTTTATCATGACAGCCTGCCTATGGGCTTTAGTCTTAATCATTGCGGCCTGGGGAGCCCATTGGGGAGCCGAACAGTTAGTGAGACCGCTTAAAAACCTCCGCAAACAGTGGGGCTTAACATCTTCCGGCGGGGCCGCTCTGCTCGCTATCGTTACGGCCAGCCCGGAAGTGGGCATCAACGTGACCAGTGCGCTTACCGTTAATGCCGAAATCGGCTTGGGCAATCTATTAGGTTCCAATATTATTTCCATTCCGCTGATGGTGAGTATTGCTTATTTTGTCACGAGAAAAACGTTCAAGGAAAAAGAAAGTAATTTAAATTCCAAAACGAAGGATCATCAGCACCACTTGAAGGAACATATCCTGTATTTGGACCAAAAAACAGTCACGGTTCTCGTGCTGCCTTATTTAGGGATTCTGGCGTTAGTGGCACTACTGACGATTCCTGCACCTTGGCGTGGCCTGCAGCCGTTGGATGCATGGATTATGCTGGGTGCGTACATCGCTTTTCTTGCCCAGGCGATTTTTAGAGGGCGCGGCCGGAAAGAGAAAGTCGAGTGGAACAAAAAGCATATCTGGCTGTCAGTAGCTGGGGCCGGAGCTATCGCTGTTGGCGCTTATTTCATTGTCACGGCGACAGAAAACATGGTGGCCGCATTCGGCATTTCAAAGGTAATCGGCGGCTTGTTCATCACGGGGATCATGAGCACGGCTCCTGAAGTATTTAAGACATGGAGCGTTTCAAGAAGCGGGCAAGTGACGGCTGGCACAACCAGTGTGATTGCCGACAATGCCATCACCATGACGGTCGCTTTTGTCTCATTGGCACTAGAAAGCGTACCGATTGAAAATTTTCAGCTCTATTGGGTAAACTTTCTGTTCGTCGCCCTTATGCCTGCTTTGTACACTGCTTTTGTCAGCTGGGGAGGCAAGGAGCCGGGTTTCAAACGCTGGCAGGTTAGCTTTTGATGCAAGTTATCTGGTTTACTTGGCGGTCATACTGCTGGTGATTTTTAATGTGATATAACGGGATCCATATCGTCATTTCATAACCTTGCACAATAAAAAAGGAGGAGTTGCAGGTGGGTAGCGAACATGGCCATAGCCACGGAAGAAATAAAAAAACCTTGATGATCGCCTTTCTTATTACAACTTCCTATATGATTGTAGAAGCGGTGGGCGGTTTTCTGACTAACAGTTTAGCCTTAATTGCGGATGCTGGTCATATGCTGAGCGATTCTATTTCGCTGGGAATCGGCTTTTTGGCCTTTACGATCGGCGAGAAGGCCGCCGATCAATTGAAAACCTATGGCTATAAACGGTTTGAAATACTGGCGGCTGTCTTCAATGGGGTAACCCTTGTGTTAATTGCCGTCTACATTTTTTATGAAGCTTACCATCGTTTTGCCGATCCGCCAGACGTTGCTTCAACCGGCATGTTAACGATAGCGGTAATTGGCTTGCTGATAAATATTTTGGTTGCCTGGATTTTAATGCGGGGCGGCGACACAAAAGAAAATTTAAACCTTCGTGCAGCTTTTCTCCATGTGCTGGGCGATTTACTAGGATCTATTGGTGCCATCACAGCGGCATTGCTCATCATGTTTTTTGGATGGGCGTGGGCTGATCCATTAGCCAGTGTCATTGTGGCAGTGCTCGTTTTAGTCAGTGGCTGGCGTGTTACAAAAGAAGCCATTCATGTCTTAATGGAGGGAACGCCGAAAAATGTGAGTATCGATGAAGTGACGGCAGCTATCGAAAATATACCGGGTGTGAAAAATATCCATGATCTGCATGTGTGGAGTATCACCAGCGGGAAAAACGCATTATCCGGACATGTGGTCATTGAGGAGGGGGTCTCTTTCAGAGATAGTCAACTTATATTGAGGGAGATTGAAGAAACACTGGCAGAACAAAAAATCGGGCATGTCACAGTCCAGCTCGAAACGTCAGAGCATCCCCATAAAGATTCGATTATGTGCCAAGATGACAAAGAATCGGGGAAGGCGGAACATAACCATCATTAGCTTGGAAATGGCGTTATGCAGGCGAGGTATTTAAACCATCCTTATCGAGAGAATTGATTGAAATAAAAGAATAATGCTAATGCAAAGAGGAACGAATTGGCCGTTCCTCTTTTTTTCTTGTCTTTTAAACCCGCTTTTCTGGATCTCTGATTTTTAAAGATTCTTTTACTCTTTTTTGTTGGTAAAAAACCTTCGACCATAAATAGAGTGCTAAACCAACAAACAAAATGGGCATTTGCCAGCCAGTTATATCATTAACGAAAAAATCATAAATAGACCAAAGTAACAACGCTCCACTGTAAAAGAGAAATCCATAAGTAGAAGCGTGATCCTTCTGCTCCTTCTTTGTTCGATCCATTTTATTTCCTCCTTCAATTTAAATGAATAGTTAAACGCTTATTTGAGTTAATATCGTCGGAAGCCGAAGAGGATAGAAAACAGTATTTCTGTTAAACAATATCTGATTATCCACTGTCTAACTGTAATACACTTATCGTAAAAATCAACTGACTTTTATGTCTTTTTAGAGAAAAGGGATTGCGGATTTACGACTGGATCTTGTTTACAAGTGAATTGTATCCAGTTTTTTGTTCAATCTTCACAATATCGTTGAAACTTTTTAGCAGATTCGTGTGTTTACGCGATTTTACATAGAAGCAGAGCCACGTGTTTGATAAACTGAACCAAATGTAAGGAAACAGTTTGTCCTTGCCGAAGGAGGAAATTGAAGTGAAACTGAAATGGATTTCAGTCGTGTTAATAGGAGTATTGCTTTTCAGTCTGGTTACATCAACCGCGGCCGCAGAAAAACAAGCACTGCAGGATGAGATTATATACGATCTCTTGGTCGACCGTTTTTTTAACAAAGGAATTCAAAATGATATTCAGGTGGATTCTTTAAATCCAAATGCATTTAGCGGAGGGGATTTTGCAGGTCTCAGCAGTGAAATGCAATACATCAAAGATATGGGGTTTACCATGGTTTCCATCGGTCCTGTCTTTTCCGCCAATTCTTATGACGGAAAAGAAGTGCTGGATTACCAGCAGCTGGAACCCCGGTTTGGAACGGAGGAAGAATGGCAGGAAGTCATCGAGAAAGTGCATGAGTTGGACATGAAAATTACAATTGATCTTCCCACGCAAAGGGTTAGCAATGACCATATGTGGCGGGAAAGTAACCCGGAGTGGTTCAGCGAAAACGGGGATGGAACGGTTGCGCTGGACACCAGCAATCCGGAAGTGCAGGATCAGTTGATTGATCGTTTCAGTACTTTTGTCAGCAAATACAAGATTGATGGTATTCGTTTGCAGACGGCTGACGAACTGGACCCCTTTTTATCGAACGGTTTTCTCAAGAAATCAAAAGTATTCGTGACATTTATATATTGAGTGACGTTGCCATGGATTCTAATCCGGGGCTGGATGCAGTTGTCATGCCGGGTGTTGAAGAAGCACTCCGGAACAGTTATAAAAATTTTAACCCGGATTCATCAGTTTCCCCTGACTTTTGGGAAAAGGCGGAGGGGAACCTGACTCAAGTCGATTCTCTTTTAAGCTCCCGCTTTACGGCCGATGTAATAAAAGAAAGAGGGTTTCCGCCAACACGCTGGAACTTATTAATGTTTCAGTTATTGACCATGCCAGGCATCCCGGTTATCCAATACGGTTCTGAAATCGCGATGAATGGAACAGCGGCGCCTGAAACCCATCCGATTTTGGACATGGGAGTAGATAAAGAATTAATAGATCACATTACCAATTTAACTTCCCTTCGGAATGAATCGAAAGCGCTCCGGACAGGAGATATGGAAGTGCTGCATGAAGAAGAGGGGTGGCTTGTTTATAAGCGTTCAAATGAAGAAGATACATGGATTATTGCCATCAATAATTCTCCCTCTACAAAAAGCTTAACTCTGCCAGCCAGTGTAATTGGCGATGATAAAGAACTGCGCGGCTTATTTGAAAACAATATTGTCCGGCAGAATGATGATGGCAGTTACCAACTAACATTGGACAGAGAATTGGGGGAAGCTTTTAACGTCATCGAGCAAAAAGGTTTCAATCAAGCTTACATTGCGGCGTTGATTGTTCTATATGTCACTTTCTTGACTTTTTTATGGGCAGCATGGCGAAGAGGGAAGAAAAGGGCTGCAGTAAGGAAAATGGGAGTTGCCAGTCAGTGAAACGGAAGAAATTTAAATAAATTTAACAGAAGATCCGATCTTTTCCGATCAGCAACTCAAATGTCTCAACCACATAATTGATAGAAAATATTGCCTGAATATGTTTCTGCATATTCAGGTTTTTTGCTTGAAATAATTTGCGTTCCACATTGAAATTGTGAAAAATGGAAGCCTTCATTAAAAATTGTAGAGAAAGGAACAGTTATCAAGAGCAAATGTGGGAATTAAAGCCAAAAAAATTTCAATTAAAAAGTTGAATTGTAAAGTTATTGTAATAGAACTAAAGGGTTCGGGTGATACAATATAACAGCTGGAGTTTTATAAAGCATTCTAATCAAGAGGAAATTCAACATATTCAAGGTATGGGGTTTCACTATTGAAGAGTGTTAAAAATAGAGAGAAAAAGCTATATTCTGAGAGGGGAACATGAACTTGAAATCAAAATGGATGTTAACCGGTTTATCGTCTGTATTAGCGTTGTCGATTCTAGTTCCGACAGCGAGTGCTGATAAACTGAGCGAACTTGAACAAAAGAAACAGGAAATTGAACAAAGACAAAGTGAGTTAAATTCAGGCATTCAAGAAAAAACAAGCGAAATTACCGAAAATCAATCCAGTCTAGAAAAGATCATGGCTAAAATTACTGAATTGAACAATAAAATTCAGGAGACGGAAGGCAAAATTAACGCCGTACAAGCTGAAATCGATCAAACGAAAGTGGAAATTGACGAATTAAAAGTATCGATCGAAGAACTTGAACGTAAAATTGCTGAACGCACAGAATTGTTGCAGGAACGTGCCCGTGCCATTCAATTGAGCGGCGGATCAGTTGATTATATTGATGTCTTGCTTGGAGCAAGCAGTTTTATTGATTTTATTGACCGTTTCTCAGCAGTTAATACCTTAATCGAAGCGGACCGTGAAATCATGAGAGAACAAGCAGAAGACAAACAACTTCTCGCTGAACAAAAAGCGGAAGTGGAAACAAAACTTGCCGAGCAAGAAGAACGTCTTGCTGAATTAGAAACCCTGAAAGCTTCGCTCGACGACCAGAAAACCGAAAAAGCCGGTTTTGTAAAAGAATTGCAAGCTGAACAAGAACGTTTAGCAAGTGAGAAATCCATTTTAGAGGAACAACGTACCGAAGCCATTGACATTAGCGCGGAATTAGAAACACAAATTATGAATGAACAGAAACGTCTAGCAGAAGTGGCAAGAAAAGCTGAAGAAGCGCGTCAGCGCAAATTAGCGGCTGAAAAAGCGGCTCAAGAAAAAGCAGCTGCAGAACAAAAAGCTAAAGCTGCCAAAGCCAACGTTGCAAAAACGCCACGTGTGAAAACAGCAAATGGGAAAAAGTCTGCAAACACAAATTCATCAGTCAAATCTTATCAAGCCCCTGCAACATCTATGGGTTCTCCGTTTATCCGTCCAACAACAGGCAGAAACACCTCCAATTTTGGATGGCGTGATATTGGAGATGGACCTGAATTTACCGCAGGTATGGACATTGCCAATGTTCCAGGAACAGAAGTTAAAGCAGCAGCCGACGGCTACGTTTCAAGTGCTCGTGTAATGGGGGGATTAGGAAATGCCGTTGTCATTACTCACTCAGTCAACGGACAAACGATGACCACGGTATATGGTCATTTGAACTCTATTGATGTTTCGGTTGGGCAGAAGGTATCCCAAGGTCAACGTATTGGCGGAATGGGAAATACGGGACGCTCGACTGGACCACACCTACACTTCGAAACTCATATCGGAATATGGAACGGTTCAAGTTCCAACGCCGTCGATCCACGTAATTATATTGGGTCTTAATAAAGCAGCTGACATCACGAGAGGTGTCGGCTGTTTTTATGTAGTTGCTTTTATAATTATTGATTTCCTTTTAAATAAAGGGGTAATTTCTGAGGTAGACTGAAGGCGAAGGCGGGTACATAAAAGTGATTCGACATTTAAAAACTTATCACATCATTAACTTGACTTTTTGTTGGAGTCGGATAGTACTTTCGGTAGAATAAAGCGAGATGGAAGAATGGAGGCGCTGAAATGAAGTTTTTTTCTTTGGCAACTTTGCTGAGTGTGATTTTGTTGCTTTCTGCATGCGGCAGTTCTGCAATTGAGGATTTTTCATATACCGATCATCGAGGAGAAAGGGTGTCTTTGGAAAATTTAAATGGAACACCGTGGCTGGCCACGTTCGCTTTCACCAGTTGCGAGACGGTTTGCCCGCCGATGATGTTCAATATGACCGAGATTCAGGAAGAATTGAAGGCCAATGGTATTGAAGAGTACAAAATTGTTGCATTCAGCGTAGACCCTGCCGTAGACAAGCCCAAAAAACTGCGACAGTATTTGTCGCAGTTTTCGGTTCCGGATGAATCGAAGTGGCATTTGCTGACGGGGTACACGCAGGAACAGATAGCGGAGTTTGCCAGCGAGAATTTTAAATCGTTCGTCAAAAAGGAACCGGGCAGCAATCAAGTCATCCATGGTACTTCTTTTTATTTGGTTGACCAGGAAGGCGAAGTGGCAAGCAATTATGACGGCTTTAAAAATGTACCCGTGGATGAGATACGAAAAGACCTTGAAAAGTTGATTGAAGAGCCATGAACAACTGGTCATAGCTGCTTTCAGACTGGATGTAGTGTTAGCCCTAAGCTACTTTAACAAGTAAAAAATCTTAATAATGACGAAAAAGCCGCCGATTCAGTGACACTTGAATCGGCGGCTTTTTCGTTCATGCTGCTGTTGATGCCCATGAATTCTGTTCAGGCGTTCAGCTTGCTGAGATTAATATTTGCTTTTCATCAGGCGAAGGGAGTTCAATACCACGATTAACGTAGCACCCATGTCCGCAAAGATGGCCATCCAAAGTGTCAGCCATCCTGGAATGATTAACAGCAAAGCCAGTACTTTTAACCCTAATGCAAAAGCTACGTTTTGGTAAATAATCGTCAAAGTTTTTCTGCTAAGGCCAATGGTGTAAGGCAGTTTATCCAAATCATCTGCCATGAGAGCAATATCAGCCGTTTCGAGTGCTGTGTCCGTGCCGGCGCCGCCCATGGCAATCCCGACCGTGGAGCTCGCTAATGCCGGGGCATCATTCACTCCGTCACCGACCATTGCGACCTTGCCGAACTGCTCCCGCAGCGATTTGATGGCAGCTAATTTATTTTCAGGCATCAAATCTGATTTGACATCAGATAAATTGAGCTGGTTGCCGATGGCGCTGGCGGCAAGCTGATTGTCGCCGGTTAACATGATCGTCTTTTGGATACCCAAGTCATAAAGTTTTTGAATGATGGTGGAACTGCTTGGTCTAATTTGGTCCGCTACCGCGATATAGCCTTTGATTTCGCTGCCGGATCCCAACAGCATCACTGTTTTGCCAGCAGCCTGAAGAGTTTCCACTTCTTTTTCGATGTCAGCGGATACTTTCAGTGTTTCTGCAAAAAGGTTAGGGCTGCCAATATAGAAAACTTCCCCATCAATTTCTGCTTTTGCACCTTTGCCGGTAATCGACTGGAAATTTTCCACTTCGACTAAGTCGACATCGGAATTTTCAGCTTTCCGCAAAATAGCTGAAGCTAACGGATGCTGGGAGAGCTTTTCAATGGATGCCGCCGTTGCTAAAATTTCTTCAGTACTCATCTTGGATAAGGAAACGATATTTGTCACTTCCGGAGTGCCTTGAGTGAGCGTACCGGTTTTATCGAATGCGATGACATTTAAGCGGCCGGTTTCTTCTAAATGAATCCCGCCTTTGATCAAAACACCGTTTCTCGCAGCATTCCCGATTGCTGTCACAATGGCTACAGGTGTCGAAATGACGAGGGCACAAGGGCAGCCTACTACCAACACGGCGAGTCCGCGGTAAACCCATTCATTCCATACGCCTCCCAAAAGAAGAGGGGGGAGCACTGCAACCAACAGGGAAATTACTAATATAGCGGGTGTATAATATTTCGCAAATTTATCCACGAATTGCTGAGAGGGAGCGCGTTCTGCCTGCGCTTCCTCCACTAAATGAATGATTTTCGCAATGGTGGTATCTTCGGATCTCTTTGTGACACGTACTTCCAAAGCGCCTTCTTCATTGAGCGTTCCAGCGAATACTTCATCTCCAATGACTTTATGGACAGGGACGGATTCACCGGTGATGGCTGCCTGGTTAATTGATGAAGTGCCTTTGGCCACTTCTCCGTCCATTGCCAGTTTCTGACCCGGTTTGATGATCATGATGTCACCAATCCGGATGTCGTCCACATCCACTTCCAATTCTTGCGATCCGCGTTTGATGGTAGCCGTATTCGGTGCGATGTCCATGAGCGACCGGATGGAGTTTCTGGCCTTGTCCATGGAATACGTTTCCAATGCTTCACTGACTGCAAACAGAAAGACGACGACTGCGCCTTCTCCCCATTCACCAATGATTGCTGCACCAATGACGGCGATGGTCATCAAAGTGGCCATATCGAATTGCAGTCTTACCAGATTTCCCAGTCCTTCTTTAAAAAGACTGAAACCGCCGATGAGGATCGCCAGAGCAAAAAGCCCAATGGTGGCAACATGTTCCTCACCAACTTGGATTGAAGAAGCATAACCGAGAATGAGGAAAAGCAAGGAAACCAAGGTCGTTTGATTTTCCCGCTTTTTCCAGAAAGGCTCTTTTGTTTCCGTTATCCGCTGTTTTTCCGGATACACCCGGATGCCGTCGAAAGATCCTGCCTGTTCCAATTGTTCGATGGATGCTTCGCCTGCAACAGTGATTTTCGAAGCGCCAAAATTCAATTTTACATCTTCAACGGTAGGAATTTCCCGGATGTTCTTTTCGAATTTGGCGGCACAGTTCGTGCAGGACAGATTTTGCAGTTGATAAACGTTCTGGTTTTCACTCATTTGTATCGATCCTCCTCAGCGTGCTCGCAGGCGATTCGGACAAGCTGATGCACATGGTGATCCGTCAGCGAATAAAAGACCAGCTTGCCTCTCTTCTCATAGTCCGCCAATCCCATATTCCGTAAGTAGCGAAGGTGATGGGAAGCGGTAGCGGTTGTCGTTCCTAAAATATTCGCCACATCACATACACAAAGCTCTTTTTCCAATGTTAATGCATAAGCGATTTTTAAACGCGTAGCGTCTGAAAGTGCTTTGAAAATCAATTCCGCCCCGCGAATGCCGACAAGTTTGGGCTGGACTCGTTCAATTACTTCTTCGTCATAACAAAAGGTTTGGCAAGTATCGTGCTTTTTACTGATTTCCATTTCATTCAATGTGTCCACCTCATTCAAATGCTCGTTTGATTATATTCAGTGTAGGAAAAATTCATTGCTTTGTCAATTCTAATATTCAAAGCATTGTTTTAATGTTAACGGATACTTGTTAAAATGAATAAGGTGTAAAAAACACTGGAAACATTGAATGAATATCCATTAAGTTTTTGTTGAGTACGTAATTATTAGAGAAGGGAGTACGAAAATGAAGAAAATTCTGTTGCTAACCCTATTTATTTTATTGCTGTCGTCTGCTGTCGTTTCCGCCCACACAGCACTGGAAGAGAGTTCACCCGTTGACGGAGAAACAGTGGCCGAGGAACCTCGGGAAATTGTGCTGGAATTCAATACGAGCCTGGAGGAAGCGAGCTCTTTTACAGTAGAAAATGCTGAAGGAGAGGAAATTCCTTTTGGAGTTACGATAGAAGATCAAAAAATGATTGGAACACTAGGGGCTGCCATGGCAGATGGGGAATATACCGTCAACTGGAAAATCATTGGAGCCGATGGGCATCCGATTGAAGGAACGTATGCCTTTACAGTGAAGACCGAGGAAGAAACGGTTCCTGCGGAAGAGAATGAGGAGACAGCGGATCCTGTCTCTGAAGATCCGGAGCAAGAAACAGCGCCTCTGCTTGAAGAACAGCAAACGGATCAAGAAGAATCCTCCAACGCACCATACGTGATGGTGATTGTGCTAATGGTTTTGGCGGTAATTGCCGTGGGAACATTGATGTGGGCAGCGAAGAGAAGGGAGAACTAAATGATTTGGATTTACACGACTGAGACACTGCTCTATCTTTGCTTTTCGCTCTTGATGGGCTCTTTGCTGATCCATTTGGTTCCAGAGCATCGGAAGCCCGATTTAAAAATTAGCAAACGTGTTCTACAAATTTCCATTTTAGGAATTACTCTCTTGTCAGCGGCCCCCGTCATTCGGTTGGTTTTGTTTTTATACGAAGACATCGGACTCATGCTGACTATCCAAAATGTCATTGGGGAATTCGAGGTGGGGCAGGCTTGGTCGCTAACCGTTTGGGTGTCGCTCTTTTTCTATCTTTTTGTTTCGATCGTTCCTGTTTTTAAAAGCAAGGTATTCATCGGAATCTCCCTAGCTTTCACCTTTACTCTGCTGATGGCCTTAGGCTGGGGAAGCCATTCTGCTTCTTTGACGGACTGGAGTGGTTTCGTTTTTCATACACTGCACTTTACGGCAGTGACTGTTTGGGTGGGAATCTTACTTATAGTCAGCTGGTTTTCCATTGGATCTCAGAATTGGCTGGCGTTTCTAAAGTGGTTTACACCCGTCGCAATCAGTTGCCTTGCGGTTATCATTGGATCCGGAATTTTCATCATGACCTTGGCCGTTGATGTGGCAGACTACCAAGATGCTTGGATGATGCCTTACGGCCAAGCGATTTTACTGAAACATTTGACGGTTATTCCTGTTTTGCTGTTTGCTTTCATTAACGGCATCCTGATCAGGCGGAAGCTGCAACGCGGAGAGGAGACCAATCCAATACCGTGGACAAAAGCGGAAAGCCTGGTGCTACTTCTTGTTTTTGCTGCAACAGGGGTATTGGGCCAGCAAGAGCCTCCTCATTCCATTGAATCTTTCTTGAGAGGGAATGGCGCATCGAAGCTTTTTGTTTATTTCCATACCGGTCCGATTGACCCTGCCATGCACCTGCAATTTGAATTAAATCTGCCGGGTCTTTTATTTTTACTGCTGGGAGCTACCTTTGGCGGTCTCGTTGTTTTCTGCTTTAAGCAGAAAGTGCCTGCCTATATTTCGCTGCTGATGGGGCTGTTCTGTATTTTATCGTTCTATGTGGGATTAATGACAAGCATTCAATAAACAAACCAATACAGGAAAGAGGTTGAATATGGAAAAGAAAAATAAGAAGAATCACCGATCCGGGATGAAATGGATGGTCCTGGCAACTATTTTAGTAGTTGGGGTTCTGGCCGTCATTGTGGTTTTAACGAATCAGCAACAAGCACCGGCTGTGAAAACAGCGCAGATTGATATAAGCGGCCAGCCAACTCTTGGAGAAAATGATGCGCCTGTGAATGTTGTAGAATTCGGTGACTTCAAGTGTCCATCGTGTAAAGCATGGGGAGAAACGATTTATCCCCAATTGGTTGAAGACTATGTCAATACAGGAGAAGTGGAGTTTGCTTACATCAACGTCTTCTTCCACGGAAATGAATCGATTTTAGGTTCTTTGGCTGCAGAATCGGTTTTCCAGCGCAATCCCGAATCGTACTGGGACTTCCATAAAGCGCTATTTGCGGACCAACCGGCCGAAGACCATGATACCGCCTGGATCACGCCGGAAAAAATCCTGGAAGTGGCGTCAGAGTTTCCTTCTATTGACCAAATACAGCTACAGGAAGACATGGAACAAGTTGCACAGCAAGAGGAACTTGAAACAGATGAGGCATTGGTGGAAGAAGCAGGCGTTTCCCAAACGCCCACCATTGTCGTCAATGGCCAACAACCTGAAGATCCGTTCGATTACGACGCAATAAAAGCCTTAATCGAGCAGGAATTGGCGGGTGAAGAATAATGGAAGAAACAAAGACGGAATCTCGAATAAGTAGCCTGTTGCTTTACGGGGCATGGTTTGTCTCGCTGATCGCGATGCTTGGCAGTCTGTACTTTAGTGAAATTGAAGGTTTTATACCATGTGAACTTTGTTGGTATCAACGGATTTCCATGTATCCACTGGTCCTGATTTTAGGAATTGCCACATTCAAAAATGATTTGAAGGCACCTCAATATGTTTTGCCTCTGTCTCTTTTAGGAGGAAGCATCTCTGTCCTGCATTATTTGGAACAGAAGGTCCCGGGATTCGGAGGGATCAAACCTTGTGTCAACGGCGTTCCGTGCAGTGCGGAGTATATCAACTGGATGGGATTCATTACCATTCCATTTTTGGCTCTGATTGCGTTTGTACTGATTACGACTGCTATGCTGATACTGGCATTAAAAAAACCAAATGCTTGATCTTCGTTCGTTTTCAATAATTGTTTCTCTAAATGATGAAGATGTACAAGAGCGATTGGCCAAACTAATTAAGAAAAAATAACATTACGGAATTAATGGGAGAGGGGAGGCAGGAAAAGGACAATTTACTGCTTGGAGGAGCGACATGAGACACCGTTTTGCTTTATATACGGCTTACATGACCGTATTCGCTCTGGTTTTAGGAAATTTAGTTGTGGCAACAAATGCTGGAGATGCTTGTGGAACAGATTGGCCGATATGCAATGGAAAAATTATTCCTGATTTTACACAATATAAAATACTGATTGAATATTCCCATCGCGTATTTACTAGTTTATTAGGATTTGTAATTCTGCTTAATTTTATATTTGTGTGGAAAAGAAAATATCCAAACGAATCTTCAATTAAAGTATGGGCGCTGCTCACCATGGTCCTACTGTTAGTCCAGTCACTGGTTGGCGCGCTGAATGTAATGTGGGGGACACCACCCGGTTTTACCACAATCGACGTGACCATCAGTCTGTTTCTGTTAATGAGCACCGTTTTTTTAGCAACAGCGTTACAGCGCACTCGTATCCGCTCAAATGAAAAAGCCCAGGCGGAAAACAGCCACTATCGCATACTTATTACGCCGGCGTTTTGGGCGTTCAGTCTGTTTTTCCTGGAAATCATTGTAGGGGCTTTCTTCAAACACAGTGGAGCCAGCAAAATCTTGCACGACATCGCTGTCAACGAATTACTGATAAGTTCGGCTTCCCTCTCACAATTCATTTACAGCGTTCATGGAATAAGTAATGCAATCATTCTGATTAGCGCAGCGTATTTGATGTTCTGGTCCATCCGTCGCTGTGTACTTGTTAAAGAGTCGGTTTCATTTTTCGCACTCCTAGTTTTAAATGGGGTAACAGGCTACTTAACGCAAATCTCAGGACTCCAAGAATGGGCTTCCTCCTTGCATATGATTGTTGTCATCGTAACCGTGTTTCAAGGGGCATATCTACTTTCAAAATCTTATTTTGGTCCCTACTATATAAATCAGTCAGCAACGGACGGAATTTAAGCGTCTGATTAATCTGTTTACATGCAAGTTTCGGTAGAAAATAGGAGAGAGCATACGTTTCAGCACCATCATCAATTCCTATCCAACTCAATATGAAACGATAGGCACAATTAATACGCAGGGAGGTGTCCACATGGCAGAGGTTAGTTTATTCCTTGCGTTCGGCGCAGGACTTTTATCGTTCATTTCTCCTTGTTCCCTTCCTTTATACCCGGCTTTTCTATCCTATATTACCGGAGTTTCAGTCAATGATTTAAAAGCAGGAAAGGGAATGATGAGGAGCACCGCTTTAATTCACACGGTTTTATTCTTAATCGGGTTTTCCATCATTTTTTTAGCGTTGGGCTTATCAACTTCGCTTATTGGGAACTTTTTCTTGGAATATCAAGTCCTTTTACGACAACTGGGCGCCATTCTCATGGTATTTTTCGGTTTAGTTTTAACAGGCGTTTTAAAATTTGATTTTTTGCTTTCGGATAAGAAAATCCAATTTCAGAAAAGGCCTTCCGGATATGCCGGTTCTGTCCTGATTGGCATCGGTTTCGCAGCTGGATGGACGCCGTGTACCGGTCCCATACTGGCGGGCGTTATTGCGCTCGGCGTAGCGGATCCGGACAGGGGCCTTCTCTACATGCTGTTTTATGTCCTCGGATTTTCGATTCCCTTTCTCCTGATGTCGTTATTTATTGAGAAAATGAGTTTCTTGAAGAAAAGAAGTGCTCTTTTCATGTCAGTTGGCGGGGCACTGATGATCCTAATGGGTGTTTTACTCTACTTTGACATGATGACTGAAATTATCAATTTCCTTTCGCAGTTTACGGGTGGATTCACTGGATTTTAATAGACCGGATTTCAAGCATCTAGAAAGGGCGTGACACTGCATGGCTACTAAAAAGAAGAAAAAGAAGAATCGCTTGGTGATGAGGACAAGTATTTTGCTTGTCATGGCAGGAGCTATTGCCTTCACCATTTACAACGGGGTAACAAAGGAGAAAAGTGAATTGCTGCAGGTTGGAGATGCGGCACCCGACTTTACGTTGACTGATTTGGACGGGGAACGGCATCAGCTGTCTGATTATAAAGGGCAAGGGGTGTTCGTGAACTTCTGGGGCACTTGGTGCAAACCATGCGAAAAAGAATTTCCGCTGATGGAAAAACAGTATCAAGTGTATAAGGACCAGGGTGTGCAGATACTGGCCGTCAACATTGCCCAGTCGGATTATGAAGTGAGGCAATATGCCGAACAGCGGAATTTGACGTTCCCGATTGTCATCGATAAGGATAAAAGCGTGATGGAAGCTTATAACATTCGCCCTCTTCCTACTACGCTCCTGGTTAATCCTGAAGGAAAGATAACGAAGATCATTACCGGAGAGATGTCTGAAGAGGATATTGTCAGCTACATGGAAGAAATCAAACCTGAATAAGGAGATTTTGAGGATGGAAAACTTACGGTGCCAATGTGGTCATAGCAATCCGCTGGGTACGAAGCTTTGCGAATCGTGCGGACGGTCTTTGACTGATAAAGAACAAAACAGCAAATTGGTGGATATGCGCTATGAAGGAACGGCTAGACGTTCACAAACCTATAACAGATCCATCATCGACAAAATCTGGAACTTCTTTTCAAGCGTGAAAGTGGGCGTCAGTATTATTGTCATCCTGCTGGTTGCAGCGGCCATCGGCACAATCCTGCCGCAGCAAGCTTTTGTTCCAGCAAATACAGAAGCGACTATCAAAGCTTATTATGCCGATACTTATGGCAGCGTTGGCCGTGTCTATCATTTTCTCGGTTTTCACGACTTATACAGTTCCTACTGGTTTATCGCATTAGTCGGGATGCTGGCGATATCGTTGGTGATTGCCAGCTTAGACCGTTTTGTTCCACTTTATAAATCGTTGAAAAATCAACGGGTACTGCGCCATCCAAGCTTTATGGACAAGCAGCGCATCTATGCCGAGGGTCCAGGAGCAGAAGATACGCTGCAAAAAGTCGAAGCTAAATTGAAGGAATTAAAGTACAAGGTCCGAACGGATAAAAACGGGCTTTTGGCAGAAAAAGGGCGTTTTTCCAGATGGGGCCCGTACGTCAATCATATCGGTTTGATCATTTTCCTCGCCGGCGTCATGCTGCGAATGATTCCGGGGTTTTATGTCGATGAAACACTATGGATTCGGGAAGGGGAAACACGGGCTATTCCAGAAGTGCCCGGGTATTCCTTAGAAAATGTGAAGTTCGCATTGGAAACGTATACGGGTGAAGGCGAAGAAGCCAGATTCGGTGAAGCCCTCGGCCGTGTGGGAACGGTTGCGAAAAACTACCAGACAGATATCGTGCTGTATCAGGCGCCAAAAGACAGTTTGCCAGGGGCAACTGATAACTTGGAAGTTGTCAAAGAGTACTCTATCCGTGTAAACCAACCGCTAAAATTTGATGGCTATGCCATGTATCAGATGGATTACAAATTGAATGAACTAAAAACAATGACGTTCACGCTGACAGACCAAGAAACGGAGGAATCGCTGGGTGAGTTGACTATTGATTTGATTGATCCCGATAAAAAGTATGAGTTAAAGAATGGATCGACAGTAGAGCTGCTCGGTTATTACCCGAATTTCTCCGGATTTGAAAACGGGGAACCGCAAACGGCCAGTCCGTTGCCGGACAACCCTGGTTTTCTTGTGGAGATGACCACACCGGCAACACCGGAAGGGGAAACCAGTTTCATTACCATTCAAAATACCATTGAGCCTTTCGGAACCAATCAATATAAATTAGCTTTTCAAAGCGCTGAGATGCGTAACGTTTCAGGTTTGACAGTCCGTAAAGACAAAACCCTGCCAATCCTGGGTCTCGGAGGCTTGATTTTTATGATAGGGGTAGCACAGGGGATGTACTTTAACCACCGACGTTTTTGGTTGCAGCAGACCGACAGCGGCGACATCCTCCTTGCTGGACACACCAACAAAAACTGGTTCGGCTTGAAGAAAGACCTCGAACAAATTTCTGTATATGCATCACTCCCTGCTTATAGCGACCAGCAGGAAGACACAGAAAAGGAAGGGGAACTGAAATCATGACATTGACCACTATCAGCTCGAATTTACTGTACATCGCTTTCTTTGCGTACCTGATTGCCACATTTGTATTTGGGGGAGCCGTAAAAGGGAACAAACAAGGATCATTCGACTCGGAACAGCGATGGGGGAAAGTGGCCATTGCCATTGCTATTTTTGGGTTTCTTGCGAATGTGGGTTACTTTTTTACCCGATGGGCTGTATCTGGACATGCCCCGCTGAGTAATATGTTTGAATTCACGACCGCTTTTGGCATGACGCTAGTGGGAGGATTTATTCTGATCTACTTCCTCTATAAGACACCGGTGCTGGGTATGATTGTCCTGCCGGTGGCTTTGCTGATCATTGCGTATGCCAGTATGTTTCCGAATGAAATCAGTCCATTGATTCCCGCGCTCCAAACGAACTGGCTGGCGATTCATGTCAGCACGGTGGTCATTGCGGAAGGGATACTGGCGATAAGTGCAGCAGCCGGCTTGGTATACTTGCTGAAAATCGTAGATTTGACTAAAAAATCGAAGCAGCGGTTTTGGCTAGAAGCCATTCTGTATACACTGGTACTGGTTCTAGGTTTTATCATTTCCAGTTCCTACTTTAACTTGACGAATTATGAAGCCGGTTTTCAGTATATAAATAAGGATGGGAAAGAAGCAGCCGTCATCTATTACATGCCGCCTATTTTTGGGATGAATGAATCTGTTCCATTGACCGAGGATGCCCTGACCCCGTTCATAGAAACTCCTGCGGTAATTGACGCTACAAAACTGACGACTATTACATGGTCGTTGTTAGTCGGCACTGTTTTGTATGTATTGATTCGTTTGGTTACCCGCCGGCGAATCTCCCAGCTCATTCAGCCAATGTTGAAAAATGTCAGTTCCCAATTGATGGACGAAATAAATTACCGAGCTATCATCATTGGATTTCCGATATTCACGTTAGGGGCACTCGTTTTCGCTATGATCTGGGCCCAAATCACCTGGTCCCGTTTTTGGGGCTGGGACCCGAAAGAAGTATGGGCATTGATTACGTGGCTGTTCTATGCGGCCTACCTTCATTTGCGCCTTGGAAAAGGTTGGAAAGGAGAGAAATCAGCGTGGCTTGGGGTAATTGGCTTCGCGATTATCATGTTTAATTTGATTGTCGTCAATCTGATTATTGCCGGCTTGCACTCGTACGCGTAAATAAAAACCCTTTTCTAGATTTAGACTGACATAGCGCAGAAAACCGAGGTGGGAAACGTGTTCAGAAAGTTCATCATTTTATTATTGGTCATATTTTTCATGTTGCTGATCATTTTTACAGCCGTCATGTTTTTGAAAAACGAAGTCGAGGTTTATTCGAACAAAGAAGTGACGTTGGCGATTGAAAAGCCTATGTTCATCAATTTAAGCGAACCAGCAGCTACTGAAAAAGGCAGCGATAGGACAGCTGTCTATGACATGTCTTTGCTTGGCTTGAATGTCGGAACTTACACACTTGTCGAACGGACACTTGAAAACGGTGCATCGCTCATTTTCGAAGAAATTAAAAATACCGGATGGATTCCATACGCGCTATCCTTGAATGTCAAAAATCTGGCTGAGGCCGACTTCAAGTCCTGGAACCCGGAAACTGCAGCAAGCTTGGACGAGGAAATCTACGGCCCGGATCCGACGACAAATCCTTATGGCGTCTTTACTAGAGGAAATACAGAAATTCTGCAGGGGAATGTCTTCGTTTCACGTAACCTGCAGCTGGAAACTGGCGACTGGGTACAGGAACTTCGCCACGAAATCCCTGAATTCACTTTAGAGGAAGGCGTTTTAGCTAAAAATTACTGGCTGCCGCCAAAACATCAGAGTCAAACCTGGATGATGGCCACGCAAGAACCGCTGTTCGAAACGGAAAAAGCGGAAGATGAGTGGATCACATTTTCGCTTGAAAACCCTCAGGCTCAGTTAAACTGGTTGACGCCCCAAGGACCATTTGTTAAACTTCCGTTGACCGATGACCCTCGTACACAATTGAGCTATGGCTTTATAACAGTACGGACAGCAGACCTAAATTCCATCGAATGGAATGAAACTTCGCCTTCTCTGTTCTTTGAATCCATGATTTTGAATTCAGAGAACTACTTGCAGCCATAATCCCAAACCCGCTGAAGTATCGAATTCAGTGGGTTTTACGATTATGCACTGATGAATTGGCCATCCGATGTCAACGATCAATTCCTGTTCGCTACGAAGTCTTTCGAGTTCCTGTAACTCCTTAGAGCCGCAAGGGCTCGGAATTATGAAATTAATTCAATTAATATCCATGTGACAGCAGCTGAGAAAACTAAACTGCTATGGACAAACAGTATCAAGTATACAAGGACCAAGGTGTGCAGATACTGGCTGTCAACATTGCCCAGTCGGATTATGAAGCGAGACAATATGCCGAACAGCGAAATTTAACGTTCCCAATTGTCATCGACAAAAGTAAAAGTGTTATGGAAGCTTACAACATTCGCCCCCTTCCTACTACGATTCTGGTCAATCCAGAAGAGAAAATCGTAAAAATCGTTACCGGCGAAATGTCTGAACAGGATATTGTAAGCTATATGGAGCAAATCCAACCGGGTTAATGCAAGGGGAATTCTTAAAACATTATGCTGCTCGGTCTTTTGAAGAATTGATGCAAAGGAGAAAACGGGAAAAAAGATTTTTCTTGAGGCTGGAATAGACTAACAGAAATATTGATGTCAGGTGTGAAAAATATGAAAACGGAAATCAGGAAAAGAAAGCGAGCCGGCGCAAATAGGCGGTTCGTTGCTTTTTGGTCGGTTACTGCTGTCTTATCTATACTCGTAATCTTTGCATTGATCCTAGTTTCCGGAACAGCGAACGAAAGTCCTTTGAAGAAGTTTGCTCAACAGATGTTTGAACCGGAAGTGCCGGAGGACTATATTCCTCTTTATCAAGAAGCTGCGAACGCTTACGATATCCCATGGACCTTACTGGCTGCGCATCACCGCGTTGAAACAAAGTTCTCTGCCATGAGTCCTCTTTTGTCCCCAGCAGGTGCGGAAGGGCATTTGCAATTTATGCCGTGCACATTTGTTGGCTGGAGTCATCCAACCTGTACGGGGCTTGGGAAAGGGGAAATCGAAGAAAGTGAAAAAACGGATCCCGTTGCGATTCAAAAGTATGGAGGTTACGGTGTGGATGGCAATAAAGACGGAATTGCGGATCCATACAATTTAACAGATGCCTTATACAGCGCAGCAAACTATTTATCCCAAAGCGGAGCTTCACAAGGGGAGCTAGAGCGGGCTATTTCTACTTACAATCACAGTAATGAGTATGTGGAGGACGTGTTATTTTATTACAATAAATATGAAGAACAGTTTCGTAAGAAGTAAGCTTCGGTAACCTTCCCGCTATCCGTCCAATTAGTAAACTAATTTCCATGCAGATTTAAGCAGTCGAATAACCTTTACTATGACACATAAAAAGCGAAAGACAGAGCAGGGAAAAAGGACAGGTGGCTGGTTACAGCACATCTGTCCTTTTTGAATTTACTTTATCAATCAGGAAGCAACACCTTTCCGGTTTTTTTATTATAAAACCGCAACAAATCCCCAGTAACAATCGATTCTGAATACTGCAGCTCGGTAAGAGCTTGTTCGATATAGGGCTCGCACAACAGTTTATCAACTTCTTCGCCAGTTTCATTTTCATAACAAACATTACCGGCGAAAACATATTGGTCGGTTACAAATCGGCCATCACGGAAGATGACAAACTCGTCGCGTTCTTCGGAAAATAAATCGCTGCCGAATTGCATATCTTTAGAGGTGTCCAGTCCCATCATATTAAGAATGGTCGGCCGCATATCAATTTGTCCACCAATTTCTTCGTTCACGCCACCTTTTCCAGAACCCGGAATGTGAACGAAAAACGGCACTCGCTGTAGCTGCGCAGATTCATATGGCGTAATTTCCTTGCCCAAATACTGAGCCATGGCTTCATTGTGATTTTCTGAAATGCCATAATGATCCCCATACATAACGATAACGGAGTTTTCATACAGACCCTTTTCTTTCAATTCATCGAACAAAGACTTAACAGCCTCATCCAAATAACGGACTGTCTGGAAATAACGGTTCAGCGTTCCTGAATTCGAATCGAATTCGTCCATCATCTTATCTTCTTCATCCAATGTGAAGGGGTAATGATTAGTTAAGGTGATTAGCCGGCTATAAAAGGGTTCCGGCATTTCAGCCATATGCGAAACGGATTGTTCAAAAAACGGAATATCTTTCAACCCCCAGTTGACGGCTTGGCCTTCCTCTACCGTAAAACTCTGCAAATCAAGGAATTTATCAATATTCAGTGACTCATACATCATATCCCGATTCCAGAAACTTTTCGTATTGGCGTGCTGAATATTAGTGGAATATCCTTGGTTTCCCAGTTTTTCAGCCATGGAATTGAATGTATTTCCACTATGAGTGAAGAAAACAGCACCCCTACTTCGCGGATATAAGGACGTTTCCAACAGAAATTCAGAATCTGATGTTTTCCCAAGCCCCGTTTGATGATAGAAGTTAGGGAAATAGATGGTATCTTCGTCTTCAGTCAATTCATTCAAAAACGGTGTAATGGTTTGGCCGTTCATTTTACTGTTGATCGGAAAAGATTGCATAGACTCCAAAGCGACTACAATCAAATTTTTCCCTTCAGCAAGTCCAGCCATTTCTTCCGATGCATCAACTTGATTGGCGCGTACATAGTTATTAACCTCTACGAGATCCGAGCTATCAGCAAATGTCCGTTGTGCCTGGGATCGAGACTGGATATAGAGGTCGTAAAGATGATAATTGTACATCCCCAAGTTCTTCACTAGCATTTCCCGATCAAAGCTGCGCGTCAGGAGTTGAGGCCGTTCTGCTTCCGCTAATCCCAAATTCAAAAAAAGAACGGCGGCGGATAAAATGAAATAAATTTTGCGCTGAACAACGGCGGATTCAGGGGCATGCGCTTTTACTCGAATAAATTTGATGGCAAGCAGCAAAACAAACACATCTACGAAGTAAAGAATATCCGTCATGTAAATGCTTGCAGCTGTACTCGCACCAAGGTCCCCAAAGTTATCTGTTTGAAAGAGGACAGGCAGCGTGATAAAGTCGGTGAAAAACCGATAGAAAGCCACATTTGCGTACAACACAATGGAAGTAAGAAGAGTAGCAATGATTAAATAACGGTTACGGTTTTTCTCACTTTTGAAGAATAGGGATAGTCCGTACAAGAATAACAGCAAACTCAAAGGACTTAAAAAAAGGATTAATTCCTGAAGAGGATTATCGATTGTAATTGAAAAACTTGTTTTATAGACAATATATGTTTTAAGCCAAGTTGCAATAATGGCGATTGCCAAGATGGAATGCTTCGGCCATTCTTTTTTCAGCATGTAAATTCTCCTTTGTAATTTTACCTGGGAAGCGTTTTCCGCTTTCCAGGTAATGATGAAAGTATAGAGGCTTCTGCTTGTTTGTTTGACATCTGCAGTGCGTTCTTTCCATAGACTAGCAGCTCAATATAATCTCCGTCTTTAACAAATTATATTTAGCGTAACATATATACAACGAAAAATCGTTTCCAGCAGGTTCTCTACTAGGGGTCTTTTTTACTATTAATGTTCTTTTATAATGACTAAGAACTGCCGGTATGAGCCTGCTCCGAAACTGACGGTTATAATGTCTTCAGGAGATCTGGATATGGAAAAGAAACCTGCCCAAGTGGCTGGCCGTTACAATGGCCAGATGGAAGACGTTCCCTAAAAATGTGATTATCGTCAATGGTTATATTCTCATTGAAGATACTGTGAAAGGAGTTTTCCGTTAAATATATAGCAGGTAGCTTGTCTTTGTTGCAAGGGGATGAAGGACGAAGTAGCAGGTTCGCGGAACCGAAAGCTCTGGATGGAAAACGGTGATAACTGCTGTTATGTCGTTCTCCGGTTTTGCTTCCGATTATGTGAAAAAACATATCAAGAACTTTCAAATCTCATCACCCCTTATATAAGGGATAAAGTAAAAGTGATCGAATCAACGATTAAAGCAGGAGAACCGTTGGTGCCTCTGCGCTCTTCCACTGGCACAGTTGCTTCAACCAACTGATTGAGCACTTGCTGTTTGCTTGTGGAACCCCTGTTGCAATTCGAAACAAAATGTCCTTTTTCTGAATTTGGGTCGATTTAAGTTCATCAATGATTCCTCGGTCATCATATTGGAGATGAGTTTTTAAAAACCGTGGCGGACAGACTGTCAGAAAATATTCATTATACAAATACGGTAGGACGTTTCGCTCCTCCGGCGAATGGATTATCCGCCCATTCACTACCTGTACTCTCCTTCCTAGGCTGCTAGAGTATAACGTTCCTATGCAGTCCGAAAAAGTGAAAAAGTACTTCCAGTTTACATATGAGGGAATATAGGAAGGATAGAAGCTGATAAGAGCAGTTTCTATCCTTTTTGGTTTATTTAAGTGTACTTTTACGAAAGATTTTTTCGTCTTTTACATGCTTTATATCTCTAACCAGAAAAGATTCTTAATGACGATACAAAAGCATTTTATTTTATTCGCTCCACATTGTTGACAAAGTCCACTAGCACCTCTAATATTTAATGGACTTAGTCCACTAAAAGGAGATCGTCATGAACACTAAAATAAAAGAAATCCGTGAATTCAACCGTTTTTATACGAATGTCTTGGATCTGCTAAATCAAAATGCGCTGGGAACGCATTATTCGTTTACAGAAGCACGGGTGCTGCTTGATATCGGTTTTGCCGGTCAGTGTACGGCCAGCTACCTGGTTGCCCAATTAAATATGGATCGGAGTTATATGAGCAGGACCTTGAAGAAATTAGAGAAAGATGGACTCGTAACAAAAGAAAATTCCTCTGAAGACGGACGGACCAATTTAATCCGCCTGACAGCTGAAGGCACCTCACTATTTGAAGAAATAGACCAAAAATCAGATGAACAAGTCGTCCGATTGCTGGATAGGCTTTCAGAAAAAGACATCGCTGAGGTTCATGCAGCCATGCGGACCATCCAGGAAAAATTAAGCCGATTGGAGAAGAAGTAAATGATTAGATTTGACAATGACTATGCAGAAGGTGCGCATCCGCAAATATTAAAGCGTTTGTTTGAAACAAATGAGGAACAAAGCCCAGGCTACGGCATGGATCGTTTTTGCGAATCCGCCAGAAATCTTATCCGGAAGGCTTGCAATGCGCCAGAAGCGGATATCCATTTCTTAGTAGGGGGTACGCAAACGAATACCACCATCATTGCTTCTGTCTTGCGCCCTCACCAAGGGGTTGTTTCAGCACATTCTGGCCACATTGCGGTCCATGAGACAGGTGCCATCGAGGCGACGGGCCATAAAATACTTCCGTTGCCGAGCGAAGATGGAAAAATCCAAGCCGATCAAGTTAGAAGGGTGTATGAAGAGCACTGGAACGATGCGACCCATGAGCATATTGTACAACCTGCTTTGGTTTATATTTCCAATCCGACAGAATTTGGGACCACCTACAGTAAATCAGAATTAGAAGAGCTGAGAACAACTTGTCTCGAATGCAACTTAACCCTCATGATAGACGGTGCACGATTGGGGTATGGATTGGCTTCAGAGGATAATGACTTACCACTAGCCGATATAGCAAAGCTTTGCGACGTGTTCTACATTGGCGGAACGAAAATTGGTGCTTTGTTCGGAGAGGCTGTCGTCATTACCAACCCAGCCTTGAAGAAAGATTTTCGGTATCTGATCAAGCAACGGGGCGGGCTATTGGCAAAAGGAAGACTGCTGGGTATCCAATTTGAGACGCTGTTTGAAGATGGTTTGTATCAGGAGCTGTCTAAGCACGCGATTGATGCGGCAATGACCATACGAAAAGCGTTTGAACACAATGCATTTAAATTTAAATACAATTCGAAAACCAACCAGCAATTCCCTATTATGAGAAACGATTACATCGAAGAGTTGAGCAAGAAGTACTCGTTCCATACGTGGGAAAAAGTGAACGAATCAGAAAGCGTTGTCAGATTCTGTACCAGCTGGTCCACTAAAGCGGAACATGTCGATTCATTAGTAAACGATATTAACTCTCTGAAACGGAGGGAATAAGGTGAATAAAGCAATCTTCTTAGAGGACAGTTACAAAAAAACCTGCACAGCAAAAGTGATCGACGTAAAAGAACAACGGTTTTATTGCTTTGATCAAACCATTTTTTATCCCGGAGGAGGTGGCCAGCCAAGCGATGGAGGCGTTATTCTTCAAGCGGGGAAACCTATAACGTGATAGACGTGAAAAAGGTCGATGGACAGATACTGCACGAAGTAGATCACCCGCTGAAAAGCTTGGAAATACCGGTAGAATTACAAATTGATTGGGCTAAACGCTACCAGAACATGCAGTATCATACCTTGCTTCATGTTCTTTCTGGTTATATGTTTAGCCAGTTTGCTGCACTTGCCACCAGCAGCCAAATAGAAAAAGACTACGCCCGGTTAGAACTTACGTTTCCATCTGAACTGCCGGGAGAAATAACTGCGGAGAAAATCGAAGAAGCGGTTAACAAGCTCTTAGAAACTCCGCATGATGTAAAAATAGACACGATTAGCAGAGACGAAGCAGAAAAAAGAGCAGGCATCATTAAAACAACCGTCAGTTTGCTGCCGCCTTCATTGAGTGAAATCCGGACGGTGGAAATTGAAATGATCGATGAACAAGCTTGTGGTGGTACACATCTGAAAAACACCCGAGAAATTAAAGGCTTTTCCATCTTACAGATGAAAAAAAGAGGGAAAACCAGAATGAAAATCAAGCTACAGTTAAAAAACCAGATTGATGAATTAAAAAGACAGTAAAAACAATGGCCATAATAGCTGCTGTACTACTTAAATGGAGATTAGTTTCTAATCGATTCTTAAGGCAGCCGAAGTTTGAATTTTATTTAGACACTCTAGATTTATCTAAGAAAGTTAACTTAAAGTCTTTTTAAGGTTACATATCAATGAGTTATCGGAAGGGAGGAAGCCAAGAAAAGCTTCTTCTCTTTTTTATTCAGATATGTTTTTCTTACCGATACACATATAAAAGAATTACTTTAGATTTATAAACATATCCATATTTGGTGAAGTTTGCGTCTGTTGAATAGAATAAGTTATCAGATTGTTTGCTATTACAGAAGGAAGATTATATGGTTTTAAGTAGGAAGAAAGAATATTAAGAAGAGGAGTAGGAAACGAGCTGAGTGAAAAACGGTTACAGCAATCATAAATAGATACCAAGTGGCCATTCAGATGAGAAAGGTTGTCTGATCTGCTTATTTTTGTTAAAAGGAGGTGACGGACATGACATGGCTCAGTTTTATATTGGTTATCGGCTTATTGCTTCTCCATATTTTCTCAAAGAAAATGAAGTTCTTAAAAACAGTTCCACGCAGTCGCTTTCTTTCTATTGCAGGTGGAATATCGGTTGCCTATGTTTTCTTGCATTTGCTGCCTGAGCTCGGTGTATTTCAAGAAGAGCTTCATGGGGAAATCAAAAATTCCGGATGGGGATTTCTAGAAAGCCATATCTATGTCGTGGCAATGTTTGGCCTCGTTCTCTTTTATGGATTGGAACAGATGGTCAAATCCTCGAAACGGAGGCATAAGGAACATAAAGTGAGCGAACCGAAAGACGGCGTTTTCTGGGTCCATATCGGATCATTCACACTCTACAATGCACTTATTGGCTATTTGCTTGTACGCGAAGAATATGAGAATGCTTGGGACATGGTTTTCTTCTTCATAGCAATGGGCGTCCACTTTATCACGAACGATAAAGGTCTCCGCGAAACTCATAAAGGCGACTATGACAAATATGGCAGATGGCTTTTGGCGATTGCCATCTTAATAGGATGGGGCATTGGAATAACAACAGAAGTTAATGAGCTGATTGTTTCTTTCTTAACCGCATTGCTTGCAGGAGGCGTAATTTTGAATGTTCTGAAGGAGGAGCTGCCGGAAGATAGAGAAAGCAGTTTCGCTTCTTTCTGCTTAGGTATTGTTGGTTATTCCATACTTTTATTGTTGATATAAGTATTTTTGCTTATTAGCAGGTTTTTGCTCGTTTCATCTTGTGCTGTCAAAATAAATGGCCGTATAAAGTTGAATGATGTAAATGAAATTCTTTGAGGTGCAATAAATGATCACAAATGAAGAAAAAATAGTCTTTCAATATGAACTGTATAAACTGAATCGGGAGTATCAACAGTGTGCGAATGAATACGTGAAATCACAACTCAAAGAAGAAATTTCTTTTTTAAATACGATTCTTAAAAGTTCACTGGATAGAGAGTCCGAAGTGAAAAGTACAGAGCAAGAGGTTGAATAAAGAAATTCGAGATTGCTAAAAAAATAAGAAGAGGCACCGAGTTTTTCTTTTTAAGAGATTTGGTGCTTTTTCTTTAAATAATGATACTTATCGGAAGTGTTAATGAACGCAATAAAGAGCTGAGGCACACAATCTGAACTGACCCGGTAATTTGAGATAATAGAAAAAGCACCTAGGCTGCCATTGTCCGATACTCAATCGGGGAATGGCAGTTTAATTTTTGGAACGGTCGGATGTAGTTGTAGTAATACATGTAATCTTCTGTTTTTTGTTGTACAATGGCATTGGTTAGGTGCACCCTTTCCAGGGTGTAGAATTCTTCCGACTTTAGCGAGGAGTGGAAGGATTCGATGACGGCGTTATCAAAGCAGTTTCCTTTGCGGGACATGCTGGTGATAATGCCGTTTTCTTTTGTCATCAGTTGAAATGCACGTGATGTGTACTGAGCCCCTTGGTCACTGTGCAGAATGATTCCGGCGGTGTTCCGTTTCCGGCAAGCAATCTCCAGGGTATCCAACACGAGCTGGGCATTCTGAGTGTCACTGACTTTGTAAGCAATCACTTCGTTGTTATACAAGTCCAGAATGGTCGACAAGTAAAGCATGCTTTCCCCGAAGGGGAGATACGTAATATCCGTCACCCATTTTTGATCGGGGGCATCCGCTTTGAAATTCTGTTCCAACAGGTTCGGCACCACCAAGTGCGTCTCACCGGTCATCTGCTTCGCTCGCTTGGGTTTCACCCGGCACTGGCTGTTGTATTTCTGCATGATGCGCTGCACCGTCTTCCGATCGACAAGGATGCCGGCATTTTTTAACAACCCTTTCACCGTCCGGTGACCTGCCCGGAATTTCAGCTGTTCACAGATTGCGATAATCTCTTTCTCCAATTCCGTTTTGCCGAATTTCTTCTGGCGCCACCGGTAATAAGTAGGGCGAGGGACGCCCATGCATTTACAAATCATCGTGATGGAATATTTCTCTTTGAACAATTCCACCAGTTTTAGGAAGAGGGGCGGCTCCACCCCCTTTCCAGTTCCTGGTACTTTCCCATCAGTTCTTCTTTGATTTCGTAATACAGCACCTTTTTCCTCAGTTCCTCCACCTCACTCAACTTCTTCTCATAAGCGTATTGTTTCCCCACACCTTGTGCGAGCCGATGGAGCTCGTCTTTCTGGTACCACTGCATCCACCTCTTAATTTGCGTCACACTTTTAATTTGGTGAATCTCCATGATCTCGGCGTTGGTGTAGTCCCCACTCAATTTCATCTCAATGACCTCTAGTTTGATTTCCTCCGGATAGAATCGCTTTTTTGAACCCATACAGAAAAACACCTCCAGTTTGTCGTTGGTATTACATACGACGTTGGGGGTGCTTTTTCCTTGTCTCATTTTATTGGGTCACTCTAAGTTATATTGTAACTGATTGTCGGCTCTTTAATAGTGTAAGGACTTTTGATGAAAACGATATAAAATATTTTGAGCTGATTAATCTTTTAACTTTCATTGCATTTTGAAAAAAATTTGTTTAATGAAGTTTTTTACTGGGAGATGCACCTACTGTATTGTAATAGGTTAAAACATCTATACGACCCTCATAGTTGTAAAAGTAATCGAGTGTCCCAAGGAATAATGCTTTCCCCATCACTTTTCGTTCTGCTTCGGATTGGAGATATTTAATGTCGGTCGCATTATCTATAAAACCCATTTCTACTAAAGCAGCTGGTACTGTATTGTCTCGAAGTACAGCTAAGTTGCCGACTTTTACGCCACGATTCTGCAAATTCCACGCTTCTTGCATACGTGCTTGCAGGTAAATCGATAAAGCCCGTGACTGCTGGACTTTAGGGTTGGTTGCTGCTGTACTTGCGTAATAAAATGTTTCTTGGCCTTTAGCTGAACCGTTAAACTTATTCGTGTGCAAACTGATAAAAACATCACCAGTATTTTTAGAAGCATACTTCGCTCGGTCGTTTAGCTCAATAAATACATTTGTTGAACGTGTCATTTTAATTGAGATGGGTGTCTTGTCAAAATACGATTTCATATGAAGTCCAACATTTAAGGTGATATCTTTTTCTTGAAAACCGTTACTGACGCCACCTGGATCTTTTCCACCATGTCCTGGATCGATGACAACCGTCAAATCACTGCCGCCGATCGGTGCTGGGCTTGGAAGTACAGATCCTGGTTTCGTTGTGGAAAGATAGCTGGTTGCGACATAGCCGATTACGCCGTTTACACGGATATGAGACCAGCCATTAGACGACTTGCCAACGCCGACTGCTGTTCCGCTTTTTAATTTGCTGATGACTGCACCCGAATTGCTTGGCGCTGAACGCATGTTTAATGTATCAGATCCTGTGTTTACGTACATCGTTGTGCTGAATGAAACTTCGCCTGGCTTCACGCGGAAGCTTTCGTTCAAGCTGCGTGCCAAAAATACGGCAAAGTCAGCACGGATGATTGTTGCTTCAGTTCCGAATGTGCCATCCGGGAAACCTTGGGCAATTCCTTTATTCATCAAGTTGGTTGCTGCTGCAGAAACGCTATTGCCGCCGTAGCCGAAAGCCCGGTTGATCAAGATCGCCATTTCTCCGCGCTTCAATACTTTGTACGGTTTGAATGTGCCATCCGGATATCCGGAGATGACGCCGCGTTTGACCATTTCGTTTATGTAGCCTGACGCAAAGTTTCCTGAGCCGACATCACTGAATTCCGTGTTTTGTTTGGTTCCATTTAAACCAAGTGACCGGCCAAGCATCGCTGCCGCTTCTCCCCGGGTAACTTGTCTGCTCGGGACAAAATGAGTGTTCGAAACACCGTTGACAAAACCTTTATCCACCAAATAGGTGATTTCCGCTTTTGCACGATGAGTATCTCCGATGTCTTTAAAATTCGCACTTGCATTCGCTTGGCTTTGTGGGACGATTATTGAGGCAATTAATGCAAAACATAGCATCATAATCCATTTTTTCAAATCTCATTTCCTCCTATGTTTAGTTTTCTTCACCTACTTTAGCGTATAAAAATGATTATTTCTATGATTCTTTTAACCCTTTCTCTATTATTTAACATTTTTTATAAAGGAAATGTAAATAATTTTTTTAGAGCAAGTAATTTCGACTTTCCAAAGATAATAAAGAAAGAAGTAGAAGTCGTAATTTCTCATAGAATAGAAATTGGGGTGAAAAAATATAAACAAATTCTTTATACAGAACGAAGATATCCGAAAGAGAAAATTGGAAAAGCGCATGTTTGAAATGGGGAAAATAAAGAAAAGAACTCAGTGAGAACGTGGGAGTGTTTAGTTTAGTAATGAGCTTATAAATGACTATGGTAATATATAGTTATTATAGAATTGAGTCGAATTATTTTAGATAAAGTAAACCCAATACTTATCTTGATTTAGTTAATGTTGTGAATGATGGAGTTGATGGGAGCCCTACAAAAGATAAGAAATTTACAAATAATCTTTTTTTTAAACACCATGTATTTTTTATCTCTTACTTTAAATTTAGCGCCCTTTTAAGCAAAACTCCAAGAGGTTAACCATGAAAATCATCGAACCAATTAAAAGGAGGCAGCCACAGGCTGTCTCCTTTTAAATCAAACTGTTATTTCGGACAATTTATACCGTAATTACTTCGAACTGTCCTTCCCTGATAGCAGATTTAACATAATTGATTTTGCCATTATTAAAATTAGCTTTGTTTTTTAATCCATTTAAAATCGGTGGCCATTTTCTTTTATGATTTCATCATTCTTTAAAGCTGACTTCGTGAAATATCTCTTTTCGGACTGCTAGAGAATAGCCCGTGTTAAAAACCTATTGTAGACTGGCGACCATATCATATAAATGAATCGATTTCAGGTATTGTTCAATGAGCTTTTCCTCTTCATCATCTGCTATTTCATCTGGATTTTGATTCCATAATGTTAAAATCCAGATAGCTCATGGGTTTGCGTGAAATCCGCGAACCCCATGGAATTTTTTCTGATAGCAATTGAAAAACAGCGTGCATCTTTTCAGTTACACGCTGTTTTCATGTTATTCTTTTACACGCAGCAATCGTAAACTGTTGAGAGCGACCAAAAGGGTAGCGCCCATATCGGACATGATAGCAATCCACAAAGTCAGCCAGCCTGGGATGACCAGCAGCAACGCAATCACTTTGATGCCAATGGCAAATGCAATATTCGCTTTGATGACATTCAAGGATTTCCGGCCCAATTTCCCCGTAAACGGCAGCTTGCTCAAATCGTTGCCTTTTCATGATGAATTATTAAAACATTCATAATGGCAACTGCATCATAAGAGACATCAGGAAAAACTATGCGAATAGAAGAAATTGTCTTTATACTTTTGTTCAGCCCGCTTATTAGTTCATCGCCATTTTACGGAATGCTTTAGGTGTTGTTCCTTCCACTACTTTGAATTTTTTAGTGAACTGTGCGCTGTCATTGTATCCCACTTCTAAGCCGATGGCTGTAATGGAGTAAGCCGATTTTTTTAGCAATTCCTTGGACTTGTCAATTCGAACTTGATGCAGGTAGTGAAGAGGGGTAATTCCCCATACTTCTTTGAAGGAACGCTGGATGTAATAAAGATTCTTTTCTAATGCTTCGTGCAGGGTTTCCAAGGTGATTGGGTCTTGGCAATGCAGGTCGATGTACTGCTTTGTTTGATCTGCCAGTTCCTTTTTATAGCCCGTCCACGCCAATTGGTTCGGCTTGCAGCGATGGCAAGGACGAAACCCTTGCTGGATGGCCTCTTCTACGGTGGAAAAGATCGATACGTTTTTGGGGTTGGGGGTACGGGAAGGGCAAGAAGGCCGGCATATGGCTTTGGTGGTAGAGAGGGCGTAATAGAATTCCCCGTCATAGCTTTGGTTATTGCTGAAAATTGCCTCCCACTGATAGTTTTTCAAGATTTCCCCTCCGTTCGGATTCAAAGTCAAGATTGGCAAAGTAATCGGCTGCCACTTCCGTTATCCTAATAGAGAAGAGTCGGTCGCGCGTACTTTCTCTCTATTATACAAGGAGTGTCGTTATGAATATATTCGAGAGATTTCAAACCGTCATTATTTTAACCGCAGTGGGGATCGGTCTATTGATCGGTCATGTCCACTTTTTTGAACAATACGCCGGATCCTTCATCGTGCCATTTTTGTTGCTGATGCTCTATGGATTATTTCTAACCATTCCACTGCAGCACTTGAAAGATGCTTTTAAAAATCGCAAGTTCTTGAATGCCAGCATCCTTATCAATTTTGTCTGGACTCCTTTAGTGGCGTGGGGACTGGGGGCTATTTTCCTTGCGGATCATCCAGCGCTATGGATCGGGTTTATCATGCTGATGGTGACGCCTTGTACCGACTGGTACTTGCTGTTCATTTCGATTGCCAAAGGGAATGTCCCTTTGTCCACGTCCGTTTTGCCAATTAATTTGATTCTGCAGGTCGTGCTGCTGCCGGTCTACCTATTCATTTTCGCCGGCACGATCGAACCGATCCCGTTGTCGACTATCGGCGAAAGCATCGCACTGGTGCTAGTGCTTCCATTCTCCCTGGCGCATTTGACGCGCTATGCCTTGCGGAAGAAAGAGAGATTCTTGAATGAGAAACTCGTCCCTTTTTTCGCTATGGCACAGATCTTCTTTTTATCCTTGGCAATCATGGCGATGTTTGCTTCGCAAGGGAGGTACCTGCTCGACAACCTTGAAGTCATTTCCATCTTGCTGCTGCCGGTTTTGCTATTCTTTGGCCTGAACTTTATTGTGGCGCAATCGATGGGGAAGGCCCTGAAATTTTCCTATGAAGATACGGTGAGTCTAAGCCTGACAATCATCGCCCGCAATTCGCCCGTTTCGCTGGCCATTGCGGTCATTGCCTTTCCGGATCAGCCATTGATTGCGTTGGCCTTGGTTATTGGTCCGTTGATTGAATTGCCTATTCTAGCGCTTGTATCTCAACTCTTACTTTCTTTAAGGAGAGCAAATGCAGAAAAAAGTTTAAAACAATAGGTCATTGAAAGAGTAAAGTGACTGCAAAAGTAAATGGTATATATTTGCATTTCACCAGATTATCAACAGAAAAAGAGCTTCTCATGAATTTTTTCTTTTTTTACACCGCGTGATTTTACGAGCATTGTAATTACCATACTCTCAACTAAATCCTCATTGTATAATCAAGAAAAAATAGATTTTCCAAATGTTCAACAAATAGAATATTAACTAGATAATAAAAAACCTTTTATACCTATGCTTGTGCACAAGTTGATGAATTAAAGCTTATAATAGTCGGTCTGTTACCTTACATAAGAAAATTATCCTTTCGGAACTAAGCCAAGCTCGTTAAAAGATTTTATATTTTGATGGTTTGTGCGATTCAAGGCGGAGAGGAGGTTTCCAAATGTTTACGAAATATCGATACGAGCACATGAAGTTGTCTATAGAGCCAAGAGCGGTAGAGGAGGCGCAGAATCGTTTGGCCGAAGAAAGCAAGGAAATCATCAAAAATGGAGAGAGATTTATGAAATACTTCCTGAAGAATTCTACGGCAGATGGAGTTTTGGTTAAGACAATCAAAGAGATAGCTTTTGATTTAAGTATTCCTTCTTATATGCTTGTTAAAATACTCGAGGTTCTTGAACGTGAAAAGGTGATTTATCGCCGAAGAGGCATGATTGGATTATGGAAAAATTAAAGGAGAGCCTGTTTTTTGACTGCCGCTCCATAATATATCCTTTATAACAACGGTAGCTGAAAAGAGACAGTAGATTCAAGAAAGAGAAGAGGCCGGTTGACCTTCTTCTCTTTTTTCATATTTATAATTTTATTGAAGTCTAACTTCCAGAAGAAAAGTAACAGACAATTGATTACGGAATATATTAAATTATTTACCAAACGAAAAAATGAAGTTCTTGCATCAAAAAACTACAAAGATTGAACTACAACTGTTCATCCTAATGGTGATGATCGTGTGAAGGTTCATTTTTTGCCGTACAAAGAATGGACTCATCATGTTCATGGGCACTGGTTTCCAACTGGATGGTGACATGCGTAATTCCTTTGTGCGTCAAATCGTGTTCAATCCGATGCAGCATACTTTCACTCTCAGCGATGGTGAGCTGATCATTTACAACCGCATGGCACGACAAGGCATTGAGTCCACTGGTGATCGACCAAATGTGCAAATCGTGAACACCTTGGATTCCCTCTGTCTTTTTAATGGTCTGTAGGACGTCCTCTACATCAATGTTTTGAGGCGTTCCCTCCATTAGCACATGAAGAGAAGCCTTCGTTACATAGTACCCGCTTCGTAGGACGAGGACTGCCACGATTACACTTGCTGCGGGATCCGCCCATCCCCAGCCAAAAAACATGATGAGTAAGGCGGCCGCAATGGCGCCGATTGATCCCAGCATGTCACTCAGTACATGCAAATACGCTCCACGCATATTCAAGTTATCTTCTGTATCTCCACCGCGCATCATAATCCAAGCGACCAGGATGTTAACCAGTAATCCAATAACGCTGATAATGAGCATGCCGGTCGTTGCTACTTCTGGAGGGTTAGCAAACCGGTCAATGGCTTCATAAAAGATATAAAGGGCCACGCCAATCAATGTGGCACCGTTGATGACCGCGGCGATAATTTCAAACCGTTTGTAGCCATAGGTTTTGCTGTAGTTCGCTACTTTTTCAGCCAGTTTGAAGGCAATGAGGGCAATCGCCAGTGAAATGGAATCGCTCAGCATATGCCCGGCATCCGCTAAAAGCGCCAAACTATTGGTGAGAAAACCTCCGATGGCCTCGATAATCATGTAACTTGTAATGATTAAAAAAGAAATGAACAGCACCTTTTTGTTTGCTCCGTGTGTGTGGTCATGATTGTGATCATGGGCCATTTCAACTCCTCCTTTCAAAATTATTCTTCCTTATAAAGCCATTCATGCTTTTAGCCATTTTCCAATTTTATTCTCAATGATGCGCAGCGTGCTCAATGGCTTGTTTCAATAGGTTCATGATGTGGTCGTCGTCTTTTGAATAATATAAAGTGGTCCCAGCTCTTCTGTATTTCACCAGTCGCAGCTGCTTCAAAAAACGCAATTGGTGCGACACGGTAGACTGGCCCAAATCCAATCGTTCAGCCAATTCGTTCACCGAGTGTTCCGCGGAACAAAGCAAATTCAAGATACGGATACGGGTCGGATCGCTCAATGCCTTGAATGTTTGAGAGACGACAAAAAGGGTTTCTTCATCCAACGGATGTTCGTTTTCCATATAATCTACTTCTTTTTCAAACTCCTGCGTCATGTTGGTAGACACCTCCAATAGAATGGATAAAAAAATATCAATATATGAGCATATGTTCATATATTGATTATAAGGAAGAATGTGAAGGAATGTCAAGCTAAGTCCTGTATAAATTCTAACTTAACACGGTTGATAGTCCGTCCTTATCAAGATAGATTAAATACCTTCCATATAATATAGGTAAGTATATTTTTATGAACCCCTTAAATACGTTGTTTGCTGAGAACAATCTTTCTATACATTCCATTGAACAGGACCGGGACATCTTCTTTGACAAGTAAGGTTCCATTATTATTTTCGACCAATCTATCAAAGTCTAAGCCAATATCGGTTCCTAATAATTTAATGACGGGTCGAATCATTTTTTTAGGAAGTGAGAGCTTTTTTCTCTAGGAAGGAACTTATCAAAGAGCAGTATTTCTCCACCAGGCTTCAACACTCTTTCCATTTCCTTAAAACAATCTTCTGCATGGGGAACCACGGAAAGAATCAAAATTCCGATGACCACATCAAATTGGTTGTCAGCGAATGTCATTTGTTGGGCATCCATTTCTATGAATTGAATGGAGGAGTCTTTAAACTTCTTTCGGGCTTGATTGAGCATATCTTCCGAGTAGTCTATGGCGGTAATCTCCATTCCATCCAGATCCAACAGTTCTAAATCAGCTCCCGTTCCGACACCGACCACCAAAACTTGTTGTTGAGGATTGATGGTTATTCCATGGAACACGTTTTTCCGTGCAGCCAGAAAGGGACCCGCGTTGAAGAATATATCGTAGACCGGGGACCATAATTTATAAATGATTTTGTTCCAATAGTTATTCAATGCACTCTGCCTCCTGTCAGTTTCTAATTTCTGCATGTTCCTCATTTTTCCTTCAGTCATCTTCTCGAGTAAAAGAAATTAAGTAGGCAACTTTAATAAATAGCGTATTTGTTAAGTAATCGGGATTTGAAATTAACAAACAAATATTTCGTTGCTAGAAGAAAATGAAATATAAATGTAACAGGAATTAAATGTTTAGCTGATATACTAAGCAAGTCGGATTTTTTAAAGAAGCGTAATTCGGCAAAGAGTAAAATCATGTAACCTCAATAAATTTTAGCTTCACCGTGCAAGCTACTTGGAGCTGAAATCGACTAATACATACCAAAAAAGTAGAAAGATTCTGGAAGGGGAACAAGCACTTGATTTCGAAATGGATGGTAACCGGTTTATCCTCTGTCTTGGCCTTGTCAATTTTAGTGCCAACAGCGAATGCGGATACATTAAGCGAATTGGAACAAAAACAGCAAGAAGCACAACAGCAGCAAAGTGAATTGAATTCCGGCATCAATGAAAAAGCGGGGGCAGATCAATCAAAACGCTTCCAAGCTGGAACAGCTGGCGACGAAAATAGCGGATTTGAATACCCAAATCAATGATACCCAAGCCAAAATCAGCAATGTCCAAGCTCAAATCGATCAGACAAAAGTCGAAATCGATGAATTGAACAAGTCAATTGAAGAACTGAAACAAAAAATTGCTGAACGTGAAGAATTGTTGAAAGAACGCGCACGCGCCATTCAATTAAGTGGCGGCTCCGTGGATTACATTGACGTCTTACTTGGAGCCAATAGCTTTATCGATTTCATCGACCGGTTCTCCGCTGTCAATACCTTGATTGAAGCAGACCGGGAGATTATGCGTGATCAGGCGGCCGACAAAGAGTTATTGGCCGATCAAAAAGCTCAAGTGGAAACTAAACTGGCCGAACAGGAATCACGCCGCTCGGAACTTGTTGAGTTAAAAGCTACCTTTGATGGTCAGAAGAAAGAACAGGCTGGCTTGGTGAAGAATTTAGAAGCGGAACAGCAACGGTTAGCAGCAGAAAAAGGCAGCTTGGAAAATCAACGCAGCGAAGTCATCGAAATTAGTGCGGATTTGGAGCAACAAATCGCCGCTGAACAAGCCCGACTAGCTGAAATTGCGAGAAAAGCGGAAGAAGAACGTCAACGGAAACTAGCCGCTGAAAAAGCCAAAGCAGAAGCTGCTGCAAGAGAAGAAGCGCGCGCTAAAGCAGCCCGTGAAGCGGAAGCTGCCAAAAGTGCTAAGACAGAATCTGTGAGCACGCCAAAAGCTGAAGATGCAGCTGTAAGTGCTCCGAAAGAAACAGTAGCGCAGCCATCATCAAATGGGATATTTATTCGGCCAATTTCTGGTCGTTATTCATCTGGGTTTGGCGGACGTGATATTGGAGCAGGGGCAGAATCGCATCTTGGGCAAGATATTGCCAATGTAACCGGTACGCCAATTTCTGCAGCAGCCTCTGGTTATGTTTCTTATGCAGGAGCAATGGGCGGCTACGGAAATGTCGTCATCTTGACACATTCCATCAATGGTCAATCCTATGCGACAGTTTACGCTCATATGAGCGCCATTAAAGTCTCAGCTGGCCAAGCAATTTCACAAGGTCAAACGGTTGGACTGGTCGGCAGTACAGGCCGTTCTACCGGGCCTCACCTTCACTTTGAAGTTCACATCGGCTCGTGGAACGGAGCTCGTTCAAACGCCGTAAACCCGATGAATTTCTTCTAATAGAAATGCAAAAACAGCGTGCATCTTTTCAGGTGCACGCTGTTTCTTTTTATTCTTTTACACGCATCAGCCGTAAACTGTTGAGGGCCACCAGGAGAGTAGCTCCCATGTCGGACATAATCGCGATCCACAGGGTCAACCAACCCGGAATGACCAACAGCAGCGCAATTACCTTGATCCCGATGGCAAACGCGATGTTCGCTTTGATGACATTCAAGGATTTCCGGCTCAATTTCACCGTGAATGGCAGCTTGCTCAAATCGTCGCCCATCAAAGCGACATCTGCCGTTTCCAAAGCCGTATCGGTTCCAGCACCGCCCATGGCAATCCCAACGGTAGAAGCGGCGAGTGCCGGCGCGTCGTTCACGCCGTCTCCAATCATTGCCACGTTGCCGTACTCGGCCCGTAAGCGTTTGATGACATTCAATTTGTCTTCTGGCATCAGCTCGGCCTGGATTTCGGTGACACCGACCTCTCGGCCGATGGCCTGACCGGTCGCTTTGTTGTCGCCCGTCAGCATGATCGTCTTCTTGATGCCCATATCGTGCAGCTTCTGGATGACTTCCTTGCTGGAGTCCCGGACTTCATCGGCCACGGCAATTATCGCCAGGATGTGTTGTTCCGTGCCGATGATCATCGCGGTTTTGCCTTGTTCTTGCAGCGCCGTTACGGTTTGGTCCAGGGTGTGATCGGCACTTGCAGCGCCCAGCTCGTTGAAGAGAATCGGGCTGCCGATGTAGTACGTAATTCCTTCGACAGTTCCTTTAATTCCTTTGCCGGTGATGGAAGAGAACTCTTCGACTAAGACAGAGGTATAAGGGATATTTTCCTCGTCCGCTTTTTTCATGATGGCGGAGGCAAGGGGATGCTGCGAGCGGTACTCCAGCGCTGTCACGATGGAAAGCAGCTCTTTTTCGTTTATTTGTTTGTTTATAACTTCAAAATCCGTTACAACCGGAACTCCTTTAGTCAGTGTACCAGTCTTATCGAACGCGATGGCCTTCAGTGCACCCATTTCCTCCAAGTAGACGCCGCCTTTGATTAGCACGCCTTTTTTCGCTGCGTTCCCGATGGCCGATACGATTGAAATCGGTGTCGAAATAACCAACGCACACGGACAACCTACCACTAAAACAGCTAATCCTTGATAAACCCAGGTTTCCCAGCTGGCATCAAACAGAAGAGGCGGAACAATGGCCACGAGTGCAGCTACTGCCATGATGATCGGTGTGTAGTATTTCGCGAACTTGTCGACAAATGCCTGTGATGGGGCGCGTTCGCCCTGCGCTTCCTCGACCAGATGAATGATTTTTGCGATGGTCGTGTCTTCGACCAGTTTGGTGATTTGGACTTCCAGCAAGCCTTCTTCGTTCAGCGTGCCGGCGAAGACGTCATCGTTCACGGTCTTGGCAACCGGCACGGATTCACCGGTAATTGCTGCCTGATTGACCGCCGAATAGCCGTTAGTTACCGTGCCATCCATTGCAATCTTCTGGCCGGGTCTGACAATCATGGTGTCGCCCACCACAATGTCGTCCACCGAGATTAGAAGTTCCTGGCCATTCCGCCGGACCAGTGCCTCTTTCGGCGCAATGTCCATCAACGAACGGATGGATTGCCGGGCTCGGTCCATCGAATAGCGTTCCAGTGCTTCACTGATGGCAAACAAGATGACCACGATGGACGCTTCCGCCCATTCGCCGATAAAGGCTGCCCCGATGACCGCGACGGTCATAAGGGTCTTCATGTCGAAATCCAGACGAATCAGGTTCTGCAAGCCGATCTTAAAGAGTGAGTACCCACCAATGGCAATGGCTGCCACAAACAGGAGGGACGTCATCAGGTTATCTTCCCCGTTCACAGATTGGGAAACGTACCCGAAGACAATCAGCAGGGCGGAGTAGAGCAGGACGCTGTGCTTTTGGTAGAATGGCACTTTTTTCTCTGTTCGTTCGGTCGCTTTTTCAGTTCCGGTATTCGGGATAGCTGGACGTCCGGTTATTTCAGGCGCCACCTTCAGGTTTTCAAAGGCACCGGCTTTCTCCAGTTCATCGATGGTCGCTGCCCCATAAACGGAAATTTTAGATGCACCGAAATTCACTTTGGCATCCTGGACGCCCGGAATCTGCTTCACATTCTTCTCGAATTTTCCGGCACAGTTTGCGCACGAAAAGCCCTCGACCCGGTAAACACTTTTGTCTTCGACTGCCACCTTCACTTCAGGAACCGGTTGGCGTTTCAGTTTTTCCGGTGCCACTTTCAAGTTCTCAAAGGCACCGGCTTTTTCCAATTCCTCGACCGTCGCTGCGCCGTAAACCGCAATTTTGGAAGCTCCGAAGTTCACTTTCGCATCTTGGACTCCAGGAATCTGCTTGACGTTCTTTTCGAATTTCCCCGCAGTTCGCACACGAGAAGCCTTCAACCCGGTAAACGGTTTTGTCTTCGGTTTCCTTTGTTTTTTCAACCAACGGAAACGACCTCCTTCTGATGGAGGAAGGCCACTTGTACCAAGTGTTTCACATGCGCGTCATCCAGTGAGTAGTAGACCAATTTACCTTCCTTGCGGTATTTCGCGAGTCCCATATTCTTCAACAAGCGCAGGTGGTAGGAGGCGGTTGCGGTGGAAGAGCCGATGATATTCGCCACGTCGCACACACAAAGTTTGTCCTCCAGCGAGAGGGCATAGGCAATCTTGATACGCGTATCGTCCGACAACGCCTTGAAGATTTTCGCCACTTCCAATGGATTCTGTTCCGCCAATTGTTGCTGGACTCGTTCCACCTTTTCTTCATCTATACAGACCACATCACAAATATCTTTTGCCAATTTCTTTCACTCCTTTTTCGTTTCGTTCTTCCAGCAGTTCACTTTCCTCTAGTCATTCAAAGCTTTGAAAATCACCTTAACTCACCAATTCCCAAAGGAAACGGAAGGTTCCGTTCTCCATCATAATCAAGATGCCGAGTCCAATAAAGACAATGGGGACAATCCAATGCTCCCATTTCTCGATCGTTTCCGAGATTGTTTTAATGGATGCCAAACGGTAACTGAGGTAACACAAGACAGCGACCAAAATGGCGAAGACGACCAGCATCACAACGGTCTCACTTGGATTCAGGGTTGAGAAATACGGTATGTACACGCCGATGTTATCGCCGCCTGCTGCCAAGGTGATGACTGTCACAGTGATAAACAAACGGTTGGGCTTTCCTGAAGACAGGCGGGACAAAAGATTCTCTTCGTCTTCCTCTTCTTCTTCTCGTTTCCAGACCCGGATACCCAGGTAGATGGGAATGAGGCCCAGCAAACCGACCCAATGAGGGGGGACAAGTGTCAAGCCGTAGGCAGCCAACAGGCTGACACCCACCAAAATGGTAGTTCCTAAATATTGTCCAACGACAATGGATCTTAATTGGCCTTTTTTCAGCGTCTGCGAAAAAAGGATCAGCAAAATAATGACGTAATCAATGCTTGTCGCAACATAAGCGACAACCGCGGTAAAAATCGTGGCTACCAGCATCACCAACTCCTTTAAAAATACGACTGGTATTCAATATACACCTCATAGTTAAACATTCAAACGAACGTTTGATTAATGTAAGTGTATAAATTTTTCGCTGAATTGTCAATTATATATTCAAATGGTTGTTTTAATGTTTGAGCTTGCTTGTTAGAATGAACAGGGAGTGAACAACCGAAAGGCTCCTTCGAACTTAAAATAGTACATCTTTTCTTCTAAGCATAAGGAGGCAAAATCATGAAAAAGATTATCGCATTGACGTTATTGGTCTTCTTACTGTCCGGACCAAGCGCCTTTGCTCATACTGGACTCGAAAGCAGCACACCCGCTGAAGGGGAGGTTGTGACCGAAGAGCTGCAGGAAATGGTGCTGGCATTCAATACCGAGTTAGAGAAAGCCAGCTCATTCACCGTTAAAGATGCTGAGGGAATGGAAATTCCACTCGGAGTCTCAGTCGAGAACGACACAATGGTTGGGACACTCGGGGCTGCGATGGCAGACGGGGAATACACAGTCAACTGGAATATTATCGGGGCAGATGGCCATCCTATTGAAGGCTCCTATGCGTTCACTTTAAAAACGGGTGCGGAAACAGCAGTACCGGATGTTCCAAAAGAGACGGAAGCGCCTGTAGAGACAGTGCAGGAAGTGCAGGCACAACCAGAAGAAGAAGCGGGATCCTCATACACCTTAGTGCTGGTACTCATGGTACTAATCGTGGTGGCAGCCTGTACTTTAATCTGGACGGCGAAGAGAAGGGCGAACTAGATGATTGGGGTGTACTTAACGGAAGCGTTGCTTTATCTTTGTTTTTCGCTACTAATCGGCACCTTGCTCATCCATTTAGTTCCGCCTCACCTGAAGCCGCCTTTGAAGCTATCCAAACGGGTGCTGCAGGTGTCGATTCTGGGGATCGTCCTGTTGTCTGCTGCACCCGTAGTTCGCGTGATCCTGTTTTTATATGAAGACATCGGGTTGCTGCTGACGATTCGGAACGTGATCGGAGAATTTGCAGTAGGGAAAGCCTGGACATTGACCATTATCGTATCGCTCTTTTTCTATCTATTTGTTTCTGTAATTCCGGTATTGGAGCGAAAGGCCTTCATTTCGGCAGCTCTGGCATTTACGGCAGTTCTGCTGGTCGCCTTAGGCTGGGCGAGCCATTCTGCTTCTCTGAACGATTGGAGCGGGCTGGTTTTCCATACCCTTCATTTTGCGGCTGTCACGGTCTGGGTCGGCCTGTTGCTGGTCGTCAGCTGGTTTTCCACGTCCCAGCAGAACTGGCTGCCCTTCTTGAAGTGGTACACGCCAGTAGCCCTGAGCTGTTTGGCGTTAGTGATCGGTTCCGGCCTCTTCATCATGACCCTGGCCGTCGAACTGACGGAATATCAGGAAACGTGGATGATGCCTTATGGGCAAGCGTTGTTGCTGAAGCATTTGATGGTTCTTCCGGTTCTGCTTTTTGCCCTCATCAACGGGGTTTGGATTCGGCGGAAACTGCAGCGCGGCAGCGGCATCAACCCGCTGCCTTGGGCAAAGGCGGAAAGTGTTATCTTGCTGCTGATTTTCATTACGACGGGGGTTTTGGGACAGCAGGAGCCGCCCCATTCCATTGAGACCTATTTACGGAGCAGCGGCCCCTCGAAAATCTTCGATTATTTCTATTCCGGCCAGATCGATTCGGCCATGACCTTGCAGTTCGGGTTTAATCTGTTAAGTATGTTATTTTTACTCGTGGCAGCCGTGTTCGGCTTCCTGGTTGTGTATTGCTTCAAGCAAAAGATGCCGGCACGCGTTTCGCTAGTCATGAGTTTATGTTGTGTCTTAGCGATGTACTTGGGATTGATGACAAGCATTTAATCAATAGATCACCATAGAAAAGAGGGATTTTATGAATCAGAAAAATAAGAAGAAACAATCGGGGATGAAGCTAGCGGTAATCCTGACATTGGCAGCAGTCGTGGTTCTCGCAGCCATCGTGGTCTTGACGAACCAGCAAAGTGCCTCGTCTGTGGAAACCGCAAAAGTGGACATCACGGGCCAACCGACGCTTGGCGAAAGCGATGCACCAGTCACAATCGTGGAATTCGGGGACTTCAAGTGCCCTTCTTGTAAAGCGTGGGGAGAAATGGTGTACCCGCAGCTGGTGGCAGACTATGTCGACACGGGCGATGTGAAATTCGCCTATATCAATGTCCTGTTCCATGGCAATGAATCGGTTGTGGGCTCATTGGCAGCCGAAGCGGTCTATGAACAAAACCCGGAATCCTACTGGGATTTCCACAAAGCCTTATTTGCGGAACAGCCGACTGAAAATCACGATGGGACTTGGCTGACGCCGGAAAAAACCTTGGAAGTGGCTTCTCAATTCCCAGCCATTGATCCAGAAAAGCTGAAAGCGGACATGGAAAAGCAAGAGACCATGGATAAAGTCGAAGTGGACAAGGCGTTGGTAGAGGAGCACGGCGTGTCGATGACGCCAACAATCGTCGTCAATGGCCAGACTCTGGAAGATCCGTTTGATTACGACGCCATCAAAGCGCTTATCGATGAAGCATTAGCGGAGGCAAACTGATGGAAGAGACCCACAAGCAATCTGACAAGAGTGGTTTTTGGCTTTATGGAGCCTGGTTCGTTTCATTATTGGCAACGCTCGGCAGCCTGTACTTCAGTGAAATCAAAGGCTTCATTCCATGTGACCTGTGCTGGTTCCAACGAATCTTCATGTATCCCCTCGTAGTGATTTTAGGGATCGCAACATTCCAGAACGATTGGAAGATTGCCCGTTACGTCCTGCCGTTGGCCCTTATCGGCGGCAGCATCTCGGCCATGCACTACATGGAACAGAAAATTCCGGGATTCGGCGGCATCCGTCCCTGTGTGAGTGGGGTTCCCTGTAGCGCGGAGTACATCAACTGGTTGGGGTTCATCACCATCCCCTTCCTTGCACTCATTGCTTTTCTGATGATTACGATTGCGATGGTGCTGTTGATTGTGAAGAAAAAAACCAATTAATATACCGTATTCTACAATAGGATGACGTAAATAAATGAGCGTCATTCAAAAGGAGTTCTTTCTATGGCAGAAGTAAGTTTAGTGCTGGCGTTCGGCGCCGGGCTGTTATCGTTCCTGTCGCCTTGCGCGCTTCCACTGTATCCGGCTTTTTTGTCCTACATCACAGGTGTCTCGGTCAATGAGCTGAAAACGGGGAAAGGCGCGATGAAAAAGAGTGCGCTGATTCATACCGTGCTGTTTTTATTCGGATTTTCCATCATTTTTCTGGCGCTTGGCTTATCAACTTCGTTTATCGGTGCTTTCTTTTTTGAGAACGCCGACCTGTTGCGCCAATTGGGCGCCATCTTGATGGTATTTTTCGGTTTGGTGCTGACCGGCGTCCTGAAATTCGATTTCCTGCTTTCGGATAAGAAAGTCCATTTCCAGAAGCGGCCTTCGGGCTATACGGGCTCCGTGGTAATCGGACTGGGTTTCGCCGCCGGATGGACGCCGTGCACCGGCCCGATCCTTGCTGCGGTCATGGCGATGGGCATCGCCGATCCGAGCCGAGGGCTCTTGTATATGCTGTTTTATGTTTTGGGCTTTGCGATTCCGTTCCTCTTGATGTCGTTCTTTATCGAGAAGATGACCTTCCTGAAAAAACGGAGTGCCCAGTTCATGTCGATTGGTGGGGGCTTGATGGTCCTCATGGGCGTCATGCTGTATTTTGATATGATGACGGATGTCATCGCATACCTGTCGCAGTTCACGGGCGGATTCACGGGATTCTAACCGTACAAGTGGAATAGATGAAAAGAAAGGGAGGAATGTGGCTTGGCGACAAAGAAGAAGAACCGCTTTTTCATGAGAACCGCCATCTTGCTGGTTCTCGCCGGGGCAATCGGGTTTACACTCTACAACAATGCCACCAAGGAGAACCGGGAAGTGCTCCAGGTGGGAGATCCGGCGCCGGACTTTAAGTTGACGGATTTGAACGGGGAAGAGCATCAGCTGTCTGACTATAAAGGGCAGGGGGTATTCGTCAATTTCTGGGGAACGTGGTGCAAACCATGCGAAAAGGAATTTCCGCTGATGGAAAGGCAGTACCAGGTCTACAAGGACCAGGGGGTCCAGATCTTGGCCGTCAACATCGCGCAATCGGATTTTGAAGTGAAGCAATATGCCGAACAGCGTGATCTGACGTTCCCGATTGTCATTGATAAGAACAAGAGCGTCATGGAAGCTTATAACATCATCCCGCTGCCGACGACACTTCTGGTGAATGCCGAAGGCAACATCGAAAAGATCATCACCGGGGAAATGTCGGAAGAAGACATCCAAAGTTACATGGAACAGATCAAACCCATTTAATCATAAGAATATGCAAAAGCGCTTCACATTTTCGAGAGTGAAGCGCTTTTTATTGAATCCATATTCTTTAATGTCTGGCTGCCAGAGACGCCTTCACGCTCTTTTGATGCTTGTATACCTTTAACCAGAGAAAAAGTGCCAATCCAATAAAGAGGATGGGCATTTGCCAGCCAATCTGATCCGCTGCTATGAAATCGTATATGGACCAAATGAGCAGGGCACCGCTATAAAAGAGAAACCCAATAGCAGAAGACCAATCCTTTTGGTCGTTTTTCTTTCCCGTCATGTTGTTACCTCCTCTTTTCATGATGAACTATTGAAACATTCATCAAGGCAACTGCATCAGAAGAGATACCAGCAAAAGCTTTGCGAACTGATACAGGACATGCCCAAGTTTAACTGTAGTACAGGTTTGTTTAAAATCAATTCATCTTTATGTCATATTGATGAAAATTCCTTCCCCCATACAAAGGATTACTCTTTTGCCTCTAGTAACGGAAGTTCTTCTTAAAACAGCATCTGGAGCGTTTGGTACAGCAGGAACAGATTCAGGACAATGATGACCGAGGCAATGGCCCAAGCAAGGAACTTTGTCAGCCAATGGTTCACCAAGCTACCCATGATTTTTCGGTTACTGGTGAAAATGATCAGGGGAACCAAGGCAAACGGAATGCCGAAAGACAGGATGACCTGGCTTAACACCAACGCAGCTGTCGGATTGACGCCCAACGCGATAATGGCCAGCGGCGGAATCATCGTAATGGCTCTTCTCACATAAAGCGGGATTCGGCGTTTGATATACCCCTGCATGATGATGTCGCCGGTTTTGGTCCCAACGGAAGAACTCGCCAATCCGGACGCCAGCAAGGCAACCCCAAACAAGATGGCGGAAAACGGGCCGATGATCTCGCCAAACTGGTTGAAAGCCACATCCAAGTCTTCGACGAGCAGGCCATTGCCAAAGAAAAGGGAAGCCGCAACAATCAGCATACTGGCGTTTACTGCGCCTGCAATGATCATGGCTATCAACACATCAAAAAATTCATAGCGGAAAATCTGTTTTCGTTCGATTTCCGTTTTCCCGATGACGCGTTTTTGCGTTAGAGCGGAATGCAGGTAGATAGCATGCGGCATAACAGTGGCCCCGAGGATACCGGCGGCCAACATGACACTATCCACGCCTTGGAATTGGGGTGTGAACAGCCCCTTGAAAATCGAAGACGGTTCCGGTTGCGCAAAAACCATCTGCAGCCCAAAAGCGAGGACCACAATCAGTACCATTCCCGCAATTCCGGCTTCCAGCTGGCGCACCCCTCTTCGCTGCAGCTCCAGAATGGCAAAAGAACCGACAGCAGCGATCAATGCTGCCGGAAACAACGGAATGCCGAACAAGAGATATAACCCCAAAGCCGCCCCGATAAATTCGGCCAGATCAGTTGCCATGACGACCAGTTCGCCTTGAATCCATAGACCGAAAGATACCGGTTTGGGCAGATTTTCCCGCTGACACTTCCGGAAGATTCAGCCCTGTAGCAATGCCCAGTTTGGCCGATAAAGACTGAATCAGAATGGCCATTAAATTGGATGCCAGCACGACCCACAGCAAGAGATAGCCGTATTTCGAACCCGCCGTGATGTTCGTGGCAAAATTCCCCGGATCGATGTAAGCGACGCCGGCAATGAAAGCAGGTCCAAGAAAAACCAGTACTTTGTGATGCTGTTTCCGATAAGCGGTGATTTCCTCGAACGATTTGTACTCGGACTCCGCCGGCTTGACCTTCACCTCAATCATGACGCACTCCTCCTTTTCGAGATGGATGACTAGTGCTTAGTTTCCTGTAGGATAAAATGTTTCCTTTGTGAAACTATATGATGAATTTAAGAGAAATGCAACTTAAATATCTGATTTATTTGAAATTTAAATCATTTTTAGCGAGTTTACATATGACTAATTACCGGAAGCAAGAAGACGAATCGATATAAATGGAGAGGAAGAGAGGATGCTCAACTAGAGCTATTTCTCTTCCTCTTTTTTTGTAAACATGTACTTTTACGAACGCTTTAATTACTAAAAAAATCAGCTGGCTATTTAATGAATGGTTAAGTATATTTAGAGGAACAAGTCTGACAACTAAGGGAATTACAGGCCAATTCGATTTAGAGTTTTATTCAATGGATAAAGAGGAGAAAATACAATGAATAAAAAATTACAGAATAAAGGATATAAAGTGATTGAAGGGGAAGGAAAGTACGCACATTTTTTCGGTGGAAATTCAATTCAAACCCTTCCTTGTCCGACTTGCGGGCTTCCGGTGCAGGTTCTACTTGTCTTCGATCTAGAAGATCCTATCTTCAAAGATATTGGACAAGGACTTTCAAGATTACCATTAGCTAATTGTTTAAATTGTTCAGGTTGTTGGGACACTCAGTATTATGAAGTGGCCGAGAACCGCATCTTGAATTTGCAACAATTCGACGAGGAGAAGTGGTTTATGGAGGAAGAGGACAGATTACCTTCGCCCCTTCCGGAAATCCCGATTCACTTACTGCCACTAGCCAAAAAAGAAATTCTTTCTGTCAAGTCCAGTGAGGAAAAGGTGTATGAAGTTTTCGATCAATTAGGGGCGAACTACATCGCTCGTGTTTTCGGTGGACGCTTAAACGATTTCGGAGAAATGGAAAAGATATCTTGCATATCTTGCACTAAAGACATGGATTATATTGCATCACTAGGGGAAGATTCGACTGAAGGTAAATTAATCTCCGTGCTGCCCTTTTTATTTGGAGAAATGGTATTCAATTTCTTCTACTGCTACAAATGTAAAGTGGTCAGGGTAGAACCGATCCATTGAAACAAATAGTTTACATATCAGCTCCTTATCGAAAGAGGGAACTTCAAATGAAGTTCCTTTTCTTTTTCGTTTGAGAAACTGTACTTTTACGAACAGTTTTCTTCTCATTAGTAGACCTGAAGATGAGGTAATCGCTATTAAATTAAATTCAGAACTTCCTTGTTATTGATACCACTAGAAAACGAAACTGCTCTTAATGGAAAATGATACATTTGAAAGAAGGCTTTATAAGGTTTTATCCAAAAGAATAGAAGAAGGCAGATAAAACAGAAACTGTATCGAAACAACTTTTAACTGACAGCCTATACAAAAATAAAAATTTGAAATTATAGGGTATAATTGCCATTAGTTCATTAAAGTATATTACGGAATTATAAGAAAAGAGAAACCCAAATAATGAACCTTAAGGAGGAAGATCAATGAAAAAAATGATCATCATAGTACTTACGTTGATGTTACTGGTTACCGGTATAATTCTTTGGGTGAATACTCAAGAAAGTATCGAAGGATATGTTTATTCTTCTAAAGATTCATCCCTATGGGTTATTGAACTTGAAGAAAAAGAAATAGATGGTGGAAGCAATATTGCTAAACTATTGGAGGCAAAAGCCGCTGATTCAGAAGGAATCATATTTGAAACCGCCTTGTTAAATAAAGTAACCAACACCTCTTCTTTCAAAGAAGGAGAAAAAGTAAAAGTCTTTTGGCCAGGCGGGGCATTCCAAACAGCACCCAGTCTGGTTGAGAATACTTTTCTCATATTAAAATAAATCATAAATGTTTCATGGAAGGAGTGTGCATGATCAGGGGAATATAAGCTTCACACATCGGAAAAGGAGACCCATAGAATATATGCATTATTTATAATTAGGAGAATGATGTCAAAGAAACTGTTGAAGGTTCAAAAGGTGCATCTACCGTAACGCCAAAAAACGGCGTCATTAAGTACACCCTCGCGGCGCCATGACAATGTCATGACAGCCGTTATCTCGAAAAAATGGAAGGTCTTGCAGAAGAGAACCAAAGTCTGAAAGAAGAGATGCGAAAACATGACTTTTTATTTGTGGAAATCTTAGAAGAAATGAGGCATAAACTGGATTGGATAGAAGAGAATCAGAAGCAACTAGCTGTATCAATGCGCGAAAAACCAGAGCTGGATTCACAAGAATCGTCCTTACAGAAGCTAGAAAGCGAATCTAAAACGATAGCACCAAAAAAAGACACCTTAGTTTTATAGGCGAGGATCTGGAACCAATAAAACCACTAGGCGCTGATATGTTAAAATTCAGAAAAATAGGGGGGTAGCCAGGATGAATATTATTTCGAAATCTCTACTAGGAGCAACTGCTATCCATGGTATTTTTTTCATGAGTACGATGACGGTAGGATACATAAAAACGGTGAATAATAAACCAGATTGGGAGGCCGCCTGGGCTAATGCAGAAAATCTGTCAAATGAAGTCGCTTTCGGTTCTGCATCTTCTCCCTTTTTGTATGCTGGTTCGTTTTTAGCAACCGTGTTAGCATGTGGAATCGTTTTGAGAATGCATGATAAATTCACCTCTAATCCTTCGGAAACAAGAGTATCGTAAACCTTTTGATTTTAGCGATTTTGAATGTAACTTATGTGCAGTTAAGTTACATTCGGTTCTATTTTCTAGAAAATGAATCGAAGACCTGTCGAAAAACGTAGGATATCTTGAACAGAAAATTAGAGGAGGATATTTGACTATGGCAATCATGAAAAAAATTTTAATCCTTTTTCTATTGGTATTGATCAGTGGTTGTAGTTCTAATCCCAGCTACCGAAATCTTGAAAGCGCAATAATACAAACTTTTGACGGAAGTGGGCAAGAAATTGAGGAAAAGTTCATAAGCGATGAGGAAGAATTAAAGGAACTTTACGATTTAGTAGAAGAAGTAGAGTGGCAGGACAGTACTGAGCTAGCAACTAATAAAAATATGACCATTACTTTTTTACACGACATATATAGTGGACAGCCTGAAAGATTAGTGAGATACGATATCTTAGTAGATGATTCAGAAGGATATTCGATACTGTTAAATGATGAAGAAAACCAAAAGAAACTAGGAGTTTTAAATGATTCCAGTTCTTCTTTCCTACAAGAACTTCTCAAAAACTAGTTTCACTCAATACTTAAAGAACTGAATGTAACATATTGTGAATTAAGTTACATTCAAAATTAAGGAAAACAAATGTCTCACAGTTAGTCTATATTTGATTTTTTTGTGTTTCCTGATTTCTTGTATGCATATAAAACATAAATAGCATTTAGAATGAACAATACTATTGCGGATATTAAAAAGCCAAGTATTCCAGGTATATTAGGCCCCGTTATTAAGAAGAAAATAGTAGCTAAAACAAACGCAGTAAAGCCAGCCATACTCATTTTCCATCGGGAATTATCTAGTCTTGACATACCAACGTTCCCCCTTTCTCATACAAAGAGTAGTTAACTTAAAAATTACTAGTTTGGACTAGCTTAGGACAATTTTTTTTAAAAAAGATAATAATTGTCTTTAGTATAACTGAAATAAATAATATTTTTTAAGAATTCTGAATGTAACTTAATGGCAATTAGGTTAGATTCGAAGTACTTGATTTATCTTAATTTCAGTAACATAGGAAAAAGGGAAGTATTGAAAATTTAAGTTATATAGCTGTTTAGCAATCAGCCGTGATCATGATGATTATTGAAATTGAAGGTTACTTCAACCAAGCCTTATTTTATTGGCTGGTGAAAAATGCTCCAAGCAGCAATTGAGGCAAATGTATCGACAAGCAGGCCAATTAACTTTTGAGACTCGTGACTTTGCCAATGTGTTTTGACGGCTTCATAACTTTGATCAAATTCCGTATTCAGAGGATATAGAAGTTGATTTTGTCTTAGATATGGATACTGGCAAAATCTACCCTCCGAGGTACTAACTTTTAGGAACCAATTTTCGAGAATTCCTATTAGATGTGAATGTAACTTAATACTGCATTCACAATTATTATTCCAGCGAGCTTCTAAGAATGATAAAAAGGAAAAGGGTATATTCAATAGTCGGTTTTTTAATGCTTTAAGGATGGAACTTATAAATGGATATATGTATTACGTACCATCCGATTATGGAAAGGAGCGAAGTGAAAGGCATAGCTTCTTTCCTTGTTTTTCGTTTAAGTACAATTGAAAGAATATTTTTTCTACTTAGAATTTGGCTTTCACTGCGTTGACTGGGTATATTAAAGGAAAAAAGGATGCAACTACGATAGTTGAATTATGAGGTGTTTCTTTGAGGTCTGAACTAACTAAAAAAACCATTTTTATAGAAACTTCTCAACAGGAGCGATCAGTAGAAACCGTTGATGCGGACTGGAAAGATAAGTACGGACTGGCCCTTCTTTCTCGGAAAAAGAAAAAGACCTTTATTCAAGTAAAGGGGGTTGAGATAGGGGTGGACTTTACTGAACATAGCTTATCTCGGATCCGCTGGGTGGATAACCTTCATCTCCTAGTAGCCACGTATGAACAGGAAGAAGACAACGTAAATGTATTTATTATTGATTTGGCGGGTAATCTTCTCCACTCTTTTCATGGAGGTGAATCGATCCAAGAAATAGCCGTCGGAAGCGAAGGGATCTGGATCAGCTATTTTGATGAAGGCGTTTTCGGAAGCGGTATTTCGACCGAAGGACTGGTCCTTTTTGACAAGACTGGACAACTCCTATTCCGCTATCACTCTGATTTAGTGGAACAGCCTGGTATTGCTGACTGTTATGCGATCTGCACGGGGAGTGCATCTACGGCTTGGCTGTTCCCATACACCGATTTCCGCTGGTGGAAGTGAATCCGAAAGAGCGGACTTTCCGCTCTTATCCCGTTCCGGCAATGCTGCACGGCGCTGATGCAATTTGTGTTAAAGGGATGTACGCCTACTTTTTCAACCCATATGGTGCTGCTCCAAAATTGTATGAATGGCAAATCGGCAAACAGGAACCGTTGTTGCTCGGAACTATTCAAGGAACCGTCAGAGGGTTGGATCCATCCGAAATCAATCATTTCATCTCCATTACGGATCGGGAAGTGGCACTGTATCAAGTCATAGCGAGGGACAAATAAAAACCGATTGAATTTTCATATGGAGGAGCCTGATGAAACTAAACGAATTTCTGAATCTACTCGAAGAGAACCAGATTTACTATAAATTGAATAAAGTAAGAGCAGAAGCTATTATGGTGGAAGTAGCGGTGCCAGGCGAAAGGTGGGAAATCGAGTTTTCAGATGAAGGAACGATCGAAATCGAAAAGTTCACAAGCGATGGCAAGATTTACAGTGAAGCAGAATTAGACGTACTTCTCAGGGATTTTTCTGATTGATTCATAAAAATTCGGCGATAAGTTACCAGCGAAAAGATACATTCGAAAGATGAGTGCCCACGCTTGAAGTAGAGAAGTTCAAAGGGACACAGATTTACATACGAGGGATTGTAAAATGCAGCCGTTATTTTAACCATATAACATAAAAAGGGAAGCGTTGCTGATATGCAATGCTTCCCCTTTTTATATGTATATGTGTACTTTTGCGAAAGTTCTTATTTACAGGCATATCTAGCTAATGTGTTTAGTTTTCCGTATATTAAGCATAACGGTTTTAATTTTATTAATATGAGGTAACTGAGGAGGAACTATGGAACAAAGTAAACTTCGTATAAGAAACGACGAGGATGGAATCACCGTATTAATCGGCAAATATAATGTACAAGAATCGATTCAGTATATCCAGACACACCAAATCAAAAGGGTAAAGGTGACCGATTACTACGAAGAATCCCAGATCGATTTCCTTCGTGAATGTCCAAGCATCGAATCTTTTTTGCTGCAAGGTCCGTATGTAAAGAATGTAAGTGGACTCTATCATTTGAAGGGGCTTAAATTTTTGTCAATCAATGATACAGCCCCTTCCTTGTCAATCGATTTTAGCCAATTAACGGGAGTGGAAGAGATTAACGGCACACTGCCTCCTAAAGCCGCAGCCCTCGACAGCCTGATTCACTTGAAAAAAATACGGATCTGGGGCTATAAACCAAAAGGGAAAGACCTGAAGGAATTTACAGAGATGAAAGCGCTCGAAGATCTCGAACTCATCAACTCCAATATTATTTCCCTGGAGGAGATCCAAGGATTGAAGAAGCTGCATCGGCTAGGATTGTTCAGAATGAGAAACTTGGGGGACATCAGCGCGATCCAGCAGCTGTCGGGAAATTTGAAGGATCTTGACATCGAGTCTGCGAAAAAAATAGCGGATTTTTCGCCAATCGGCAAGGTCCAGTCGCTTGAATATTTGGCTTTAAACAATTGTGGAACGATTCCATCCATCCGTTTTATAACGCAGCTTCCTCATTTAAAGGGCGTGAGATTTTGGGATTCCACTGTAGAAGATGGAGACGTCTCCCCGTGCCTCCAGCTGGACTACGCGTATTTTACGAATAAGAAACATTATTCGCACAAGCTGATCGAAAAGGATCGGTCCGATGACGGCCCTTCTTTGATCGAGCAATCTTTACCGCGAGCCACTGAACGGGTTCACCAAAACACAAATCAGCTGGAGCAGCCGTTGCCTACTGAAGCTTGGAAAATCCGGATGGATGAAGAAGACGACGACTTGTTTACAGAAGAAAATATAGCCGCAACAGAGAAAGTACTCCAGAAGTATAGCGAAGACATTTTTCACCTTCAGGATCCAAGTGAAGAAGAACTCATTCGGATTGTACAGGAAACCGTGTTTCGTCTGAATGCCTTAAATGAGGAATCCGATTTTTTTATCGAAACACTGGAGCGGGGAAGAACTTGTGGAGTTCATCCTGGAAAAAGCGCAAAGTGCTGGCTTAGAGACAGAGGAAGATCTTACAGAAGAATGGCGGGAATGGTAGGAGAATTCTAATAGATGTTTTATAAGCTAAGAAAGAAAACCAATATCTAGCGAAGTGAATGTAACTTAAGTGTAGTTAAGTTACATTCAAAAAAATCCACATTAAATAAGTTACATTCAAAATCAGAATCCCATTGTCTCGATTAGAAACTAAACGAAATTGAAGTTTCTCCTCTCTTTGTTCGTAGAAGTGTACTTTTACAAACGCTAACTTAGAGAAAGTATAAAATTTTAAGACAAAATTTCAAAAAGAATGTCGATAAAATCGAAATTCATTCGTTTACTTCCAAGTGTAAAAGGTAATTTTCTTTTAAAGCTCGGAAGAAAGAGGGAAGCGATGGAAGAATTTCAGCGGGCTTCTTTGTTAACGCAAAATGTTCAAGAACAAAAATTGCTATTGAAACAAGTTAGAGATTGTATGGAATAAAAATTGGTTTTGTCGATTTTTCAATTTGCTGATCGTTGTATTAGTAGAAACAAAAAATGAGTAATTAAGGAGAGATGATCATGCAGTTTTTATGTATGGGGTACTTCAACCCTGAAAAAATGAATGCACGCCCGACGGAAGAGATTGAGGCAGTGATGGAAGAATGCCAACCGCATATTGAGAAATTTTATAAGAGTGGTAAGGTACTGCTTGATGCCGGTCTGGAGTCAGAAACCAAAAATTTGCAGCGTGTAAAAGATAAAGTCATCGTAACAGATGGGCCGTTCACAGAAACGAAAGAGCTCATTGGCAGTGTATTCGTTTTTGAAGCTGAGAATATGGAAGAGGCGATCCAAATAGCCTCTATTCATCCGACGACACAAGTAAAGGAAGGCGAAAAGTTAGGGTGGCGTATCGAGGTTCGTCCTGTTCATTACTTTAAAAACGATTAATGAGTCAGCTTAATGACCTGCTCGAGAGCAAGTGGGCTATAAAACTACGAAACGAACCCAACATACACCAACCTAATCGGAAGTACATGCAATATGTTTAAAGAAACTTTCCTTTATTTCTGATAGAACTACCTTTATTAAGGAGATGATTTGATGGCGAATGGAATTCTTAAAGTTGAGGACATGCTTAAAAATTACAAAGATGCTGTTCATGAAAAAGATGTAGAAAAATTTTTAGCTGCTTATGCGGACGATGTATACATTTACGATTGTTGGGAAAATTGGGAGTGTAAAGGAATCTCTTTGTGGCGCCAGAATGTAGTAGGCTGGTTTAATGAATTGAATGAGGGCGGCTATTTACTGAATGTAGATTTTAACGACGTAGCTATTCTGGAAAACAATGATGTTGCTTTTGTTCATTGTGCAGTTAAGTATGCTGCCTTTAAAGATAACGTTGAAGAGAAAATTCGGCAAATGACCAATCGGTTCACTTTTGGATTGAAAAAAGTGAATGAATCTTGGCTTATAGTCCACGAACATTCTTCAGTGCCATTAAATCCAGACCCTGGAAAAGGAAACTTTAAATGAGATTCATGACGGAAGAGCCGCGATAAAAAACTAAAGGAAGGGGGGAATGATTTTGAACGACCTAAAATTGATTGAAACATATAAAAGTTTTTTGCAAGATTATTCACTGGAGCAAATCAGGTATATTCCGGACCCCGGAGTCTGGTCCATAGGCCAAATGTACGACCATTTAATAGTCGTAGCACATGAGTATCTGGATAGTGCTGAAGCTTGCAGTTTAGCATGTGAAGAAAACCCTCGGGATAAAACAACATTTGGAGCATACTTATTTAATATTGGCGGATTTCCACCCATTAAAATCGAATTGCCTCCTGAACTTAATGCTTCACCGAATAATGAAAAAAAGAAAGAAGATTTAATCTTGGAGCTGGATCAGTTAATGAAAAGAATGAGCGAAGTGAAAATGAAGGTAGAGAAGATCAACCCAAATTACAAAGTCAAACACGGTGGGCTTGGGTGGTTGAATGCACAGGAGTGGCTTGATCTTGTGGCAATGCATTTTCGTCATCATTTGCGTCAGAAGTATGAACTGGATCAAAAACTAGAGGGATAAACGAGTGATTAGAGAAATTGTGTACGTCCAATACACGTTTCAACTACTGTGACCCACTTGCGCTTTTTTATCTGCGGGTTCGTCGAATTAATCTGTTGATCTACAAGTTTAAAGAATGACAAATTTAATTCGTTTACAAAGTATCACTAGTGTTGCATAAATAATGACGAAATATTCAGTCACAACGTTTCAATTATTTTTGCCAAAAAGGGAAGCACCCGAATAAAGGTAGCACTGTCCATTTGGTAAATTTATACATTTCGGCAGAGGCGACAATGACAGAACAGCTTGTTACGGAACCTTTTCACTTCCGATTTTCCGAAGCCAGTACTGGGGATTTTTCCAAAGGTTGGCGACCAGTACACGCGAAATTCGTAAGATCGACACTCTACTGTTCGTGTCCATTTGAACAAGCACGTTCAAGCAGTAGGCAATCAAAGCAAGGTACACCTGGTTTTTCACGGCGTTTTCGCTTTGACCATAAAAATGCTTGATTTTCACGTGCTGCTTAAGCCATTTGAAGAACAGTTCGATGGCCCAACGGTTCCGGTAAATATCACTGATTTCCTCTACGGAAATATCGAAGCGGTTGGTGATCAGACGCAACACATCGCCTTTTCCATCTGGGAGAACGATAATTCGGAAGACATTTTCTGTACAATTGGTGGCGTTTCCCACGAATGCCATCGAATCGGAAACAGCATCGCTTTCTTCCGGAAGTTCAAATGTTTCGACTGAATGGATGACGGCTTTGTTTTTCAATCGGGAAACGAAAAAGATGCCGTCATCTGTGAAGGTATCAAAGCGTTCATAGTCGATATAGCCGCGGTCAAAAACATACATGGCTTCCTTGTCGTCCACCAGCACTTCCAGCTGATTGCGATCGGATTCCTTGGCATGGGTCATGACTTCTTTGTCCGGATAATGCGTTCCGTATTCATCGTAAACCAGTCGCAGATGCAGTTTGATCCCCGCTTTGGTTTTTCGGAATTCCGCCCAGTTGAAATGGTTCACATTCAAAGGAAGTGTCGTGGAATCAATGATTTTTAACAACATGCCCTTTTTCGGCGCTCGCTTTTGCGCGGCAATCTGGCTGACCAGCTGCTGGAAAAGATTCGACAGAATCGCTGGATCCAACTTGTTGTTTTTACGGGAAAGCTGCGACACACTGATGGACTTCACGCCAACCGCCTGCTGAAAATCGGCGTTCGTTAACGCTGCTTCAAGCGCATGAAGACTATCCGCCTCGGTCAATTGCGCGTGCAGCATCAGCAGCGTATACGCCTGTGTCGTCAGTTTTTTCGTGTACCGGTCTTGCCCGTGAATTTTCACGTTTTCGTTGAATTTCTCAAAATTAATGGCGTGAAGCCATTTACCAAATGAAGTTTTTCGTGTATTCTTGTCCATGCGTGAGTCCTTTTTATTGGATTTGGACAGGAACTACCTGACCTTTCCATTATAAAGGACTTTTTCTTTTGGTTTTCATCGGTTTTTGAATGTTTTATGAATTCCTAATCTTCAAAATCAATTAATGCAACACTAGTGACAAAGTATAGATAAGTTACAACTATTAATAGAAACAGTGAAAAATTATAAACAAACATTTTCTATTTTGGGAGGAGGAAATTGTTACGAAGAAAAATAAAAGAAATATGTTAGGATATTTATCATTAATTGCAGCAGTAACAAGTGTGATTTTCTTCTTTCTACCAATAGATGATGAAACAGATGCAATTATAATTGGTTTAATTTCGATATTAGGAATAATATTTGCTTTGGCCTCCAAAGAACTCTGGTATGTTTTTATAGGTACCATATCAAACATCGCCATGTTAGGAATAGCATATCTGCTAATAATTGGAACAGAATTTAGTAATCTATAATTTGGAACTATTTTCGTTAGAAGAATCACATTTTACACAATATTTTCTAATTTTATATCAAAATTATCTGTCAGAAATTTAATGATTAACTATCCACAGAGTGAAAATAGCGATTCAAAATCGTTATGCTAAAGGTACTTCATAATTTAAAGTTTACATATCAATATTGCTTATATTTTTGGTATATTCCGCAAATCTGATAACAGACATATCGGCATGATCGATTTTTCTACATTGGAACGACTGGATTTTCAATGGGGGCGGATTGGCTATACGATTCATAATCAGCACTGGAGAAGGGGGTATGGCAAGGAAGCTGTCAAAGCAGCTCTTACTATTGCTCATAAGGATTTAAAGTTTCATCGGATTGAAGCCCATATTAACGTTGATAATACCGCTTCCATGAAATTAGCCGAGAGTGCTGGGATGAAATTCGAATGCAAAAGAGAAGGGTTTATTTTTGAATTTGGTGAGTGGACCGACAACTTAATTTACTTTATTAACTTCAATGATATGTCACCTCCTTCTAATGGAAATTAAGAGACGGAAAGTAACTTGAGATAGTTTTACAGGTACAGAACGGCCCATCCTTACAAGGAACGCATCCTTAGACAGCCGGAAACAGGTGTCAGCAGCATCAACTTTCCATTGAGCAGTATCCCCGTCCGGCAGTTCGAAATGTTGCTAAAAAAGAGCTGTTTTAAGTTCAGATGAAGATTTAACGGATAATCGTAAAGGGCTAAGTTTTGAATGAATGAAATCAGATGCAACGTTCGATTAAAATTCTAAATAATTTGGAGATGGGCATGAAAAAAACATTATTGATCTGTGGAATGATAATAGGTATTCTGTTTTCCATTATTTTTTATGTAAATGAGGGGAAGCAGGAGGAAATATATGTAGCAATCAATGGAAATGATGAAAATATTGGGTCAAAAGCAGAACCATACCGTACTCTTCAAAAAGCATCATCTGCCGCTTCAGCAGGAACAACAGTTTATATCCGTGAAGGCGTATATAAGGAAAAGCTCATAGTGCAGCACGATGGCAAATCCTCAAAACCGATTGTTTTTAAGCCATACAGTAAAGAAAAGGTCGTTCTCAGCGGAGAAGATGCAAAAAGTGAAGAAGGAGATACGGCTGTTGTTACAATTGAAAGTAAAAGCCATGTAACTATTGAAGGGCTGATTATAAAAGACTTAAAGACCAAGTTAGAAAATGAAACGGTTATGGGGATTTTAGTGACGGGCTCTAGTAATGATATTACATTGAAAGACAATCTTGTTCGGCAGATCGAAACTCATGCAGAAAATGGGAATGCTCATGGGATTGCTGTATACGGAACTGGCCCGACAAAAAACATTACAGTAATAAACAATATACTGGAGAACTTGAAGCTTGGATTTAGCGAAGCACTTGTTTTAAATGGAAATGTCAACGGCTTCAATATAAGTCAAAACATTTTGCGCCATAATGATAACATCGGAATTGATTTAATTGGTTTTGAAGGTGTAGCTTCGAATAAAACACTTGATTTTGCACGTAATGGAGTCGTTAACAGGAACACTGTCCACGACATATCCACTTATGATAATCCCGCATACGGTAAAGAGTATAATGCGGGAGGGATTTATGTAGACGGAGGAAGAAACATTAGAATTGAAGAAAATACTGTACATCACAGTGATATCGGCATCGAAGCGACGTCCGAACACAAAGGAAAATATGCTGAAAACATTGCCATAGTAAATAACCATATTTATGAGAACTATTTTACAGGAATATCAATTGGTGGATATGACGAAGACCGTGGAGGAACTCGGAATTCCTTAATCTCGCAAAATATACTGGATCAAAATGACACTAAGAAATTGGGTGGGGGACAGTTGTTGGTGCAGCATGATGCAGAATTAAATACGATAAAGAAAAACACCCTAACCGCTGGTGAATCACGTATATTTGTAGCCAACTATTTTTTAACCAGTGATAACAATAAAATGGAGCAGAATACTTTTCACAAAAGCAAGGGCATAAAGGGCATTTGGATTTGGCGGAAAAAGAATTCACTTCATTTTCCGATTTCAAATCAGCGTTTGAAAGTGAGAAATAGGAGAAGAACACAAGGTTTTTCCTTACAATAAAAAAGCTGCTAATCCTTTTCATTGAATAAGAATTCGTTTACAGCCCGTTCATGCGGGTCCAGGCATTTAAAGATTTCCCTAGGCCCTGTACTGTGATGATGGCTGAATGATCTATTAAGGAGCGAAAACTATGAGTCGATTTATCACCATTAATGAACGGAAAATTGAAGTAGAACAAAAAGGCGAAAGCGGTGTACCTATCCTAATTTTACCGGGAATGGGCTGTTCGTTTGAAGAATGGTTCGAGGTGACAGAAATCCTAAGTAAATCGAATCGAATTTTTATGTTTCACCGTCCAGGATCAGGAGAAAGTGCAATAGGCGAAGAAAAACGAACAACAACTGCTAATGCCGAAGAGATGAAGCAATTAATGGATAAGTTGGAAATTAAGATTCCAGTTATTTTGGTGGGCCATTCATATGGGGGCTTATGCGCACAGCATTTTTCGAAACTTTATCCTGACAGAGTAAAAGCCATATTATTAATCGATTCTACTTCTGAAGATTTGGAGAGACTGGATGAGCTTGAACTTCCAGGATTAATGGGAAATACATCTAATAATTGGCGAGAGCTTTATCAAAACTATGCAAGCATGACTGAAGAACAAGCCAGAAAAATCATTCATCCCAACTTGACCGAAAACCAGAAGAAGCTGCCTTTGCATATACAAAAGCGATTAATCCTGTTTCGGCAAAAGCCGAACTTGTATAAGGCCATGCTGTCTGAATTTGAACACTTTAAACTTGATGCTAAAACAATCAAAAATCTCGGGACTGTGGGTAATATTCCGTTAGTTGCTATTGGACGCGATAAAAATCATGTAATCCAACAAGGCGTCGGCAGAGGACTGCCTGAGTCGGAACTTTTGATGTTAGAAAGCCTGTGGGAGCAATTAATAGTGGAGCAGGGAAAACTGTCAAACAGAAGTGAAGTTAAGTTTGCGAAGAACTCTGGGCATTCGATACATTTGGACCGGCCAGATGTTGTCATTTCGACTTTAAAAGAATTATCTGAAGAGGGCATTTAAAAGGACTGTTCTAGCTAAAGGTAACTCCTGCTGCAAAACGGAGCATTGGAACTCAAAGTCTTCAGTGATGCAAAAGAAGGATGCATTGGGTAGCCGCCGCTTTCTCGGGGAGATATCGTTATTCAGGTGGATTACAAGACATTTGGAGTGAACAAGAACAACAGTAGGTATAAGAGGAATAGAATTGGAAAGGAAAATTTAGAGTTCACTAATCATTATTTTCTTTCTAAAAGAAAAAGCGGGATTCTTATATCAGAATCCCGCTTTTTGATACTTTTTGATAGCTACCATTTCGATAGCTTTGCTTAGGTAGTAAACAAACATTTTTATAGCTTTCCACCAGTTAAGGCTGAGCTTTAAAAAAAGATTTCACCATTTTTACTTTCCTAAAAACTTTTCAATAAAGAATGCCAATTGATGTTCCAATGAAATTGGATCATTAAAGTAAAATTCTGTTGCATCCGCTTCAAAGATCTGGCCATTTTGAGCGGCAGGTGTGTTTTTGTAAAGATCTGTTTCCTGGAAGGAGTTGTCTTGTGAACTATCTTTGCTGAAGATGACGTAATCGCCCATGTACTCAGGGAGTACTTCTTGAGACAATGCATAATATCCGTCCGCCAACGCCATTTCTTTAACTTTTTCAGGCATCTTCAACTTCATTTCCTGATAAAGGATTTCTGTGCCGCGTCCCCAATTGTCTCCGAATACATAGATTTGCTTATCGAAGTTTTCAATAACGGACACGGTTGAATCTTCGCCAATCTCAGCGCGGATTTCTTCTCCAGCTTCCTGAGCACGTTTTTGGAAATCTTCAATCCACGTTTTTGCTTCTTCTTCTTTATTCAAGAGCTTGCCAATTTCCAAATGCTGATCCAGGTAGCTCAATTTGCCGTAAGTGAATGTAACGGTTGGTGCGATTTCTTTCAATTTATCGATGTTGTTTGTTGTGGAAGCGCCAATGATTAAATCGGGGTCCAATTCGATGATTTTTTCAAGATCTGTTTCTGCTACTTCTTCTACATCTGCCAGCTCTTCTTTAAAGCGGGTTGTTTTTTGCCCATGAAGTCACTCCGATTAAAGGGATATCCAAAGACATTACGTCACCGGTGTAAGAAGAGAGCATGACTACACGTTTGGGCTCAGCAGGAACGTCGATAGGTCCGTTTTCCGATTCGTATGTAATGGTTTCAGGTGTTTGGTCAGCTGTTGAACTTTCCGCTTCCTTAGCAGTTGTTTCAGAATTGCAAGCTCCAAGAATTAGCAGAGAAATAAATAGGAACAAGGGCAAAAATAGTTTTTTCATGTGGGTTAGACTCCTTTGATTAAGTTGTATGTATTACCTGTTAGTTATGTCTTCTTCGTGAATCCAGCTCGGTTGCAGCCGAAATTCGCAATATTTCGTTACTCGGGTTGAGTAATGGCTTTTGCATTATTGTTTCCAAATAGCCATAGGAACAGGTATTTAACGGAATTTCAATCGATTGTTGAGTTTTACAATCAAAAGATGGGTTCAGTTAATATCCAACTCTTCGATGAACAATATCTTATTCTAAAACCTCCTATTTCAAATTTCATGTAATTGAAAATGATAATTATTCTCAATTGAGTTACAAGCATTACTATATGACGAATTTTAAAGGATGTCAATACAAACATAGGCATAAAGAATTTTGATGGCTGGCGGCAAGGAAATAATAAACGGAGCTGTCTTAGACAAAGTTAGGAATTAAAATTTAATAGTTAATTCGAGTTTGCAAAAGAGTACTTTTGCGAACTGTTCTATTCATCTTCAAAGTTAATCTTTTTCTTTTGATCGTAAGTGACGTAAAGCCAAATAATTTGAATCCAATCATCTCTCAGAAGCAGCGAGAGGAAATGCAGCCCTTACTATGCTACGATTTCTTATAAATAAAAAAGGAGAGTGTCGGATGAACATCCCTGTTTATGTTGCCAGTGCGTTTAGTAAAGACGGTAAAGGTGGAAACAAAGCGGGCGTCGTATTTATGGAGAAGCCATTGACGACTGCTCAAAAAATGGAATATTTTACACCAAAAGAACACGTTGATTTATGTGGTCATGCAACGATCGGTTCTTTTGTGATAATAATGCATTTACGTAAGATTTATAAGGAGCATTATACGATTGAAACGAACAGTGGAATCCTGTCTATTGCCATTAAAGGCAATATGATATTCATGGAACAAAACAAACCGGTGTTCTATGAAGTTATCCCTCCGGAAGAGTTTATCGACTGCTTTGACTTGGAAACTGTAGATCCTGCATACCCCATTCAAATCGTCTCTACAGGCTTAAAAGATATGCTTATTCCCATTAAAAGTGAAGCTCAATTACAGGCACTGAAACCAAATTTCGAAAAGATCAAAGAAATCAGTAAGGCCTATCAGGTAGTTGGTACGCATCTCTATACTTTTGAGGAAGATCGAATCGTCTGCAGGAACTTTGCTCCGCTGTACGATATCAATGAAGAAGCCGCAACTGGAACTTCAAATGCGGCCTTGGCTTGTTACCTATATGAACAGCATCGTTTAATGAAAGAAGAGTATGTATTCGAGCAAGGATATTCTTTGGATTTGCCATCTGAAATTATAGTGAAATTAACGCTCAATAAACTGGAGAAGGTAGAAAAAGTTTATGTAGGCGGAAAAGGCTATTATTGTGACATCAAGTATTTGGAAGTATAAAAATCGGGTTGAAAATAAAAAGGAATAATATCATTTCTGAAATTAATGCTTTTGGACATGTTAGTTGATTGTTATAAAATAAGCTAATATATCGATGAGTTATTAGAAGGGAAGAAACCTCGATTAAGGTTTCTTCCCTTTTTTATTCGTAGAGATGCACGTTTATGAATCGTTTAATCTTGTGAAAAGAAAATTGTTAAGTAATTTCCTACTAAATTGAGATAGAGAGGGTAGGTAAATAATAAAGAAGAAACGGAGGAATAGGTGTGGAAATATTTTATTTTTTAATAGGGATTCTTCTGTTAACGGCAGGAATCATTGATTTTTTATGGACCACTTTATGGGTAGATGGAGGAGCCGGTCCTATAACCGATCGGTTAGCTACTTTTACCTGGAAGAGTTTAAAATGAATGAGCAAAAAAGTTCCGAAACTTCTTAGCTTTTCCGGTCCTCTTATCATGACCTTGACTATTAATTTATGGATAGTATTGGTATGGATGGGCTGGACATTCGTTTTTGCCGGAAGTGAAAGCGCGATATCGGATTCAACCGATAACGAACCGATTTCTTGGGTGGAAAGAATTTATTACGCTGGTTATACCATTATCACGTTAGGAAACGGGGAATACAGCCCGAAAGAAGGGGGATGGCAAATTGCTTCCATTCTCGCATCTGGAACTGGCATGCTGTTGATCACGATGAGTGTCACTTATATTCTTTCCGTCATCAATTCGGTTATCCAACAACGGTCTTTTGCCGATAGTGTAACCGCTATGGGAGAAAGCAGCAAAGAAATAATCAAAAACTCATGGAATGGGAAAGACTTTCGAAACGCAGATTTATTGCTGAATACATTTGCCGCCCAATTGTCCACTTTGGCTGAACAAAAAAAGGCCTATCCGATTCTTCAATATTACTATAGCGAGAATTCGAATAAAGCGATAGCTCCAGTACTAGCTCAATTGGATGACGCAGTAACTATTTGGCAAATGGGTATTCCGGAGAAGTATGTGCCTAATCAACTCCTCCTGCAGTAAGTTCGTGCAGGGATAATTAGCTACTTAAATACATTTAAAGGGGAGGCCAGCCGATCCGCAGCTGATTCTCCACCTCGTATTGATCTAACTGAGATTCAAGCTGCAAGTATGCCGATTGTTTCTAAAGAGAGTCTTGAAGAAAGGGTTGGGGCACTCGAAGGCCATCGAAGAAAATTGCTTCAATTAGTTCAAGCGGATGCCAGAGAATGGCCAGGTAAAAAAGAACATAAATAGATACAGCAATTGAAGTAAGAATTGAAAAATAGATAAAAAGCTTTTTAGGTGTATGTTAAAGTAAAAACAAATATGGTTTCAGGAAGAATATCCAATACTTAAAAATCTTCAGAATTTAAAAGTAGTTGAAACAGTCCATTAAAGTTACAAGTAGATAGGGGAGGAAAATATGAAGAACATCACACCATTTTTAATGTTTCAAGGCGGTAAGGCGGAAGAAGCTATGAATTACTACACATCCCTCATCGAGGATTCAGAAATTAAAAACATCACTCGATACGGAGCTGAAGGGCCAGGTAAAGAAGGAACAGTTTTCCAAGCTGTCTTCTCATTAAAAGGTCAAGAGTTCATGTGTATCGACAGCCATGTTGACCATGAGTTTACGTTTACTCCGTCTTTTTCCATCTATCTTACGTGTGATACGGAAGAGGAAATTGACAGCTTATACGATAAAATGATGAAAAATGGAAAGGCACTTATGCCTATAGATAACTATGGATTCAGTAAAAAATTCGGGTGGCTGGTAGATCAATTTGGGGTGTCGTGGCAGTTGAATTTGCCAGAATAAACTTGCTGTAAATGAAGTGCCGCATGGCTTGCCAGCGAGCGATAATCTTGTAATAAGGATTAGCGCTCTTCTGAATTTCTTATAAAATCTATTAATTGGCTGTAACTGATTAAAAATAAATAACGTTCATAATTTCAATCTCAATTGGCTTGAACAATAATGAATTGAACTTTCAAAAAAGATATATTCAAAAGCATATTAATAAGGTTTAAAGCCGGCATTTGAAAACATAGTTGATACATCAAAATTTATTGAGAGTAGGAACTTCATGTTAAGTTCTTTCTCTTTTTTATTCCTAGGGCTGTACTTTTACGAACGGTCATAAAGGGCTTTAGTTAGGAAAATTAAAAAAGAACCCATCCAGGTTCCTTTCTCTTTAATTTATTGAGCTATGAATTTTGTATAATTGATCTCCAAATTCCTTATATTGAACTTGTTTTTCGTCATCCGTAAGTCTTCCATACTTGCCGCTAATAATGTCAGTAAGCTCTTGGAGTTCCGAAAATTCTTTGGCCATTCCTAAATTCTTCATTTCACTACTGCCAATCGATTTAAGCGCAATAAAAGTAGTTTCTTTTTCAATGTTCTCTACATCAATTGCTCCGTCATTCCAGTGATGCCAAGCAATTGCTATATTTTCTCTTGCATTTCCTATAATGGGTGCTTCTGCCGAAGTATTCTTTGCAGAAGCATTTTCTTCGGAAGCTAGATTAACCCAAGCAATTACCAGAATCAAAGCAGAGAACAAGGCAATCGGTATACCGACAACGATTTTCTTCATCTTATCCCTCCTCTTCGTTATTTTTATCGTAACATAATCAAATAGAGCTGCCAAAGAGTCCCTGAAGCTCGATGCCTCTCTTTCCATTAAAGAATTGCACGCGAAAATTTTAAATTTCTACAGTCAAAAAGCTCAAGAACGTGTTTCTATGTCTGTAACCGTACATTTTCACGAATGCTTAAAGGCAATGTAAATTAACGAAGGGATTTAAAATAACCAATCTTTGTTCAACCTAAAGTTGTATAGAATGGAAGAAGTGAGTTGAGTAAAATTTAAGAAAAGATAAATTTTTTATCAATAACTATCTTCAAATATACAGTTTTATGATGGAAAACTGTTGGAAAGAAGGTTCACGCATGAAGTTTAAAGAATTTACAGCGACTCAAATTAGAATTGCTAGGCCTACGGATAAATTCGAAGAGATTATAGATTTCTATGTAAATGGTTTAGGGCTTGAAGAAATAGGAAGGTTCGAAAAGCATCAAGGTTATGATGGCGTGATTATTGGCTTGCCTAATGCCGATTATCATTTAGAATTCACTCGTCATGAAGAGGGAAGTTCATGTCCCGCCCTTCTAAAGATAATTTACTAGTTTTTTACATAACCAATAAGGATGAAATATACGCTATTTACGAGCGTTTGCGAAACATGGGCTTTGAGGCAGTCGCACCTGAAAATAATTATTGGAAAGAAAAAGGGATTACGATTGAAGATCCTGATGGTTGGCGCATCGTTTTAATGAATCGTGCATACGAATAAAAGGAATGTGCAGCTCCTTTCTTTTTTGATAATAAAACATATTTTTCTATTGGATTATTTTCTTAATAAGAGTTAGAAAAATAAATGTACAGAAATCTTGATAAGAAAAAAGCTGCCGGGAGTTTCCTGGCAGCTTGGAGATTCGTTATACAGGATTTTCTTCTGTATTTTTTACTTTCACTTTTTCTTCTTTTTCTAATTCCTGGAGCAGTTTTTCTCCTTCGATATCCAAGTCTGGCAGAAGCTTATCGAGCCATTTCGGCAGCCACCAGATTTTGTCGCCGAACATCGACATGACGGTCGGCACGAAAATCATCCGAATCAAGAAGGCGTCTACAAGAATACCGAATGCTAAAGCGAAGCCGATTTGCTTGATCATGATATCGTCCGTAAAGATAAAGCCGGAGAAAACCGAAACCATAATCAACGCGGCAGCGACGACGACTTTACTTGCAGTCTTATAGCCGTTCACAATGGCGTGGTTGCCTTTTTCCCCATGGATATAGGCTTCACGCATGGAAGAGACAAGGAATACTTGGTAATCCATGGCAAGGCCGTACAAGATACCGGTCACCATAATCGGGATAAAGCTGAGCAATGGACCTCCTGTGTCAATTCCGAATAGGGAACCGAGCCAGCCCCATTGGAATACAGCAGTTGTTGCACCGAATGTTGCCATGATGCTCAAAAGGAAGCCAGCAGTCGCTTTGATCGGAATCAGGATTGAGCGGAATACGACGAGCAGTATCAATAGAGATAGGACGACGATAATCACAATGTAGATCGGGAACACTTCGGCCAATTTCTCCGAAATGTCGATATTGATTGCGGTCATTCCGGTCACGCCAATTTCAGCGTTCGTGTTTTCGGTAGTTGCTGCATCTGTACGCAGGTTTTCTACTAACTCTTTTGTCGCTTCATCCGTCGGTCCGTTTTTTGGAATGATGGAGATGATCGCAATAGTTCCATCTTCATTAAATCCGCCTGGAGAGACTTCTGCTATGCCGTCTTGCTGTGAAATATTGGACAGCAGCTGGAAGTATTCCTGTGGATCGACTGCCGCCGCGTCTTTATCTTTTGCAACGACTAAGAGCGGTCCGTTAAAGCCCTCACCAAAACTTTCAGAAATAATATCGTAACTTTGTCTCGTAGGTGTATCTTTATTGGAGCTTGCACCAGATGGCATGCCCAGATTCATCTGTGCAACCGGAATGGCAAGCGTCCCAAGAATCGCAATGACAAGTAACACCGCGACCCATTTGGCTTTCAGAAGGCCCGTAATCCATCCTTGGGCAAAGCTTGGTTTGGAAACTGAAGCTGTCTGCTGTTTGTTTCTTGTTTTATTCGAAACGATTCGCTCACCGATCAACCCAAGCAATGCCGGGAGGAGTGTCAGTGCGACGAGTACATCGATTAAAACAGTCAACGCAGCGACAAGTGCCATGCTGCTCAGGAATCCGATTCCGATGACCAGTAAACCGCTAAGCGCGATGATGACCGTCAGGCCGGCAAAGAAGACCGCGCTGCCGGCTGTACCAGTTGCCCGTGCTGCCGCTTCTTTTGCTGAAAGTTTTTTTGATATGATCAGATTGCGCTGGCGATTAACGATGAATAGCGCATAGTCGATTCCGACGGCTAATCCGATCATGAGGGCAAGTACCGGTGTCAGGCTGTTGATCTCGAACAGATTCGACAAAGCGAATGTTCCGCCAACACCTACGCCAACGCCGATTAAAGCGACTACTAGCGGCAAACCAGCGGCGATGAGGGAACCGAGAGTGACAACCAGGATGATTCCGGCAATCGCCAGACCGATGATTTCATGCGTGCCGCCAATCGGAATATCGACTCCTTGGAGCGTGCCTGTCGGAATGACGTTGATGGAAGATCCTTCTGCTGCGATTTCTGCTGCATCCGCGAGTTCTTCGCGTTCACCTTCACTCAGATCTTCTGCTGTTTTGGTGAGTTGAAACTGGAATAATGCGACAGTGCCATCTTCAGAAATTTGGACACCGGGAACCGGCATGTCTTGAATAACTAAAGGACGGTGCACAACTTCAGGTGTCTGCAGCTGGCTCATCATGCCCTGCAGTTCCTGCATCTGCGCCATTGCTTCAGGATCCTGCAGCATTTCCATTGGATTTACGACGTGCTTCAATCCATAAATCTCGTTTACGGCCATGGCAAGAGCTTGCGCGTTCGCAGGGTCATCAATGGTTTGCCCTTCAGCGACTTCAAAAAGATAGCTTCCTTGGCCGCCGGATGCTGCCGGGTATTCTTCTGCAAGCTCATCCAACACATCTTGGGCTGCGGTTCCATCAATTCTTGTCTCACTGCTTGTGCTTACGCCATTCGTGACGATGGCGGTAATAATAATGCCTAAAATGAGCAGCCAGCCGGCAATGAAAAGCCAGGGCTTGCTGTATGCTGTTTTTCCGATGCTGTAAAAAAATCTCGACATGTGTGAAACTCCGTTCTCTGCTTGGTTTTAGTCGTTCAGTTGAATCCTTTTCGTAAATGAGTGAAGACAGTATCCATATACTGATTGAACTCATTACTTGTTTCGTTTTGTTCTTCATCTTCCGGCAAATTCACATCGAAGCTTTCATCGAGAACCGGTAGGAGTGCGCCAAACACAGCACCTATCAGAATAGGGTAATATTCCTCCGGATAATCACTGCCATATTCTTCGCTGATGCCGCGTGCTGCAAAATCCTGCATTTCCTTTAAGGCTCCGGTTACATACAACCGAAGCGCCGGGTGCGTGCGTGAAAGGGAAATAAGCTGGTTCAGCCGTTTCAGTTTATTGATGGTAAAACTGCGTCGGATGAAAATTTCAATGGTACCTAAAGGGGTGTGATCTTTCGGAGAAAATTCAAATTGATCCTCCGGTTGGAAATAATCATCCAGACCTAAGGAATTCGCAATCGCTTCTTCCTTGCATGAAAAGTAATTGGCGAATGTCCGCCGTGAATAACCGGCCTTCGTTACAATGTCTTCCACCACGAAACCATCCACTCCGCGCTCGACAGCGAGCGCAAAGGCAGCTTCGGCCAATGCTTTTCGCGTCGCGATCTTCTTTTTATCGCGCAAATTGCTTTCTGCCATTTCTTCACCTCATTCAAGATACGTTAAAGTTATAACACGAAATTGCCCAAAGGGCAAATTTACCTTTTGTGCAAGAATTGGATTAGTATTTTTTCGGAAATGGAGAAGGAATCGATTGTTATTATTAATTTTTCCTAAATATTGGATTTCAAGGATTATCAAGCATATAATTTTAGCTCTCAGTATATTTAATATAAGAGTTTTGCCGTTAAGCATAAAAGGCGGCATAGGAGGGCTTATGGAAAATAGCAAACTTCGCTTACAAAAAGACGAGAATGGAATTACGGTACGAATTGGCAAATACAATGTACCGGAATCGATTCAGTATATCCAAACAAATCAAATTAAAAATGTAGAGATTTCCGAATACTATCAAGCGTCTCAAATTGAATTTCTCAGCGATTGCCCAAGCATTGAATCAGTAGAATTATACGGACTGAATGTGAGCGATTTAAGCGGCCTCTATGAATTGGAGGCTTTAAAAGTTCTGTCAATCGGTGATCTTATGCCGGTCTCTTCTGTTGATTTTAGCCAGCTTTCTTCGTTGGAAAAGATATATGGTACGTTGCCGCCTAAAGCCAAAGCGATTGGCAGTCTCCATCATTTGAAAAGCATGAAGATTTGGAGCTATAAGCCGAAAGGGAAAAATCTAGAGGAATTTAGAAGCCTGGAAGCACTTGAGAAATTAGAGCTCATTACTTCCAATATTACATCTTTAGACGGCATTCAGGGGTTAACCCAGTTGCAGTACTTGGAGTTATATGGAATGAGAAGCTTAAAAGACATCGAAGCGATCCAGGAACTTTCGGGCAATTTAGTATCACTTTCAATGGAAGGTGTAAAAAACATTCAAAACTTATCGCCGATTGGAAAAGTCCAGTCGCTCGAACAATTGGACCTCAATAACTGCGGAACCATACCATCCATCGGGTTCATTAAGCAACTACCTCACTTGAAAAGCATGCAATTTTGGGATACGACGGTCCTCGACGGCGATGTTTCACCATGCATCAATTTGGACTACGCGTATTTTACAAATAAAAAGCATTATTCCCATCGGCTAAAAGATGGATATCCACCGACGTTTATCGAGAAACCTAAGCGGAATGAGGCAGGAGAAGCTGCTTCGGCAGCCCAGCTTTTGCCTACGGATGCATGGAGAATACGGATGGAGGAAGACGAAGATGACTTATTTACGGAAGAAAATCTGGCGGCCGTTGCAGACGTGCTCGAAGATTATCAAAAGAAGCTTTTACGTCTTCACGATCCTTCTGAAAAGCAAATCTTAAAACAAGTAGAAAAAACAGTGCTCCGTTTAAATGCCTTAAATGATCAATACGATTACTTCATAGAGACGATGGAGCGGGGAAGAGCTGCAGGAGTTCCTTATGGAAAAAGCACAGGAAGCCGGGTTGGAGACGGAAGAGGACGTTACCGAAGAATGGCGCGAATGGTAAAGCAAGCTTCCAAAAAAGCTAAGAAAAGTATTAGGCGATTGGACTTACGCCTCTTTGGCTTTCTTCGCTTTTATTTTCATGTAAAAAACATAACCGGCATTTAGAAGGAACAGAATGATGGCAGAGATAAAAAAACCGAGTATTCCTGGCAGATTAGGCCCTGTTATCAAGTAGAAGATTGAGCCTAAAATAAACGCTGTAAAGCCGGCCGTGCTAAGTTTCCATTTGGAATTTTCGATTCTCGACATCGTTCCATTCCTCCTTTTAGGATAATCACTCGTTAAGTAATTGCAACATATCTTTTGGTTCCGACAATACGTAGTCAGCGGATTCAAATCCTTTTCGCCGCTTCGCACCCCATAGCGCAAGCGCGAATTTCACGCCTGCCTCCTTAGCGCATTGCATGTCATAGACCGAATCGCCAATGTATAGAGCTTCGTTTGGAGGCGCGTTCAATTTCGCTAAACAAAGCAATAACGGATCCGGATGCGGCTTATGATTTTGTGTGTCATCTGCGCAGACGATCTGTTCAAAATTAGAAGTTAACCCAAACGGTTCGAATTCATCTGCCAATTGCTGCTTTGTTTTTGACGTGACAATTCCTGTTCGAACCGGGATTACCGGCAATGACTGTATCACTTCTCGCAAGCCTTCAAAGACCTCTACTTCATGCGAAAATTCCAATACGGCTTGCGACCATTTTGAATGGGAACGCTCCATATCGTTCACTTTCAGTTTTCTTAAGGTTTCTTGTCCGGGGATGCCCAGCGCAAAACGTAATTCTTCTATCGGATACGCATGGACTTCTTCTCGCAAAACTTGGTCCAGTGATTTTAAAATGGCCCGTTCCGTATCCAAAATCGTTCCATCCACATCGAAAATTACATATTTAAACAACTAAAATCCTCCTTAATAATGGCAACTTTTTTGACAGGCAGCTATTGTTCGAACGTGATTTCGTTTGTTCCTTGTAAAGTGGCGAAATGGCTCAATAATTCATTTTGATGGTTGATGATTTGCTTGGAGGTGAAGTCGTCAGAATCCCACGTACCATGGGCATCTTTCACAAGAACTACATCAAACCCCAAATCGCTCGCACGGCGAGTCGTCGCAGCAATGCAATGTTCGGTCTGGTTTCCGCCTATTACGAGTTTCTGTATGCCTTCATTTTTCAAAGTTTCCAACAGCTCAGTTTCTTGGAAGGAATCCGCAGCCCACTTCTGGATGACGACGTCGCCTTCTTCCGGCGTGAGGGAGGAATGGATTTGCCAGAAATCCGTGCCTTTTACGAGCCCGGCATCGTTATGCTGCACATAAATGACCGGAACCTTAGCTGACCGTGCTTTTTGAAGAAGGGACTGCAGATTTTCGAGCAGTTTCTCGCTTTGATCGACAGGGTTGGCAGCATCTAACATCTCATTTTGAGCATCAACGATTAAGAGCGCAGTTTTAGACAACCGGCATTCTCCTTTTCATGAAAACGTTTTCTTTATATTACAAAGGATCTGCTTGTTTGTATAGCTTTCATTTATTCCGTGAGATACGAATTTTTAGTGGTGATCAACTGAAAGGCAGGAAGAAAAGTAAAGGGTTAACTTATTCTACTTTATTAATTGTGTATGGCAAAATGGAAATTAATGTTATTATTAAGTCGAGTTTTCATCTTGTAAATGAGACAATTAAATGTAGGCAATGATTTGATAATTCTTTTTATGTACATAGCTTGGGTTCTTGTTCCTGCATTAAGTATTATTTTTGCCTAAACTTGGTGACCATTATTAAAAAGGTGAAGGCAAATGAAAAGACATCGATAAATACGTTCTGGCTTACGGCTTCTTTTGTGCTTATCACTTGGAGTATTGCTGTTTTATCTTCAGCCGGTATTTATTAATCCTGAAAATCAAAGTACAAAATTCAATTGCGCGTCTGCTTGGTTTTGCTGTCTTCTTTTCGGTTGATTCTGCGCATAAACCAATAACAAATGCTTATGAAAACCATGATATATAATGAACGGAAAATGTTATATCGAAGATTCAACTCGTTATTAAGGGTTTTAATTTTTTCTAAAGGAGGATGAAACAATGATGAGGAAAAAAAGCAAACCCGTCGACGAATTGACTATAGAAGATTTGAAACAATTTCCCATTTGGGACTGGGCAATCGGTTCAGAAGGCGAGGAAGAGCAGGACGAAACTTGGGTCCAGCCAGCTGAAACCACTAATTTCACAGCAGTCTTAAACGGCTCAATTGTCCTGGGCGAAGCTACGATAAACGACAAAGAATTGTCTCCGCTCATGTGCAGCCTGGATATTGAAGGACAGGAAGCATTCATCAGTTCCATCGTTCTTTATGACAAAGAACGCGCAGACTACTATGCGATTGAAGACAAGATCAAGCAGCTCGATTTTCCAGTAGCCATCACGATTCACCTGCAGATCAATGGAGTGTTAAGGAAACTCCACTTTAGTGCCACTAAAGTGGATCTCTATAAAAATAAGGTGAGTACCGATTTGTTTTAAAACTGTGTAAAAGCAATTATTAATCCGAAAGTGTATTGGCACGCTGTTTCAGTTGCTTTACTAGTTTCTAAAATCATCTTTTTTATTTCCCAAATTTAGCTAGCTATCTTTATCCGTACTTAATATACTTGAAAGAACGGCCAGTCTAGTATTTTTATGACATTTAGACACTTGAAATTAGGTGTGAGGAGAAGATAAGAATGAGCAGAATCGACCAAGGATATTTCTGTAAAACTTGCGGTGAATATCATGCAGCGCTGCCAATGAGCTACGGGAGCCCACTGCCTGATTATTGTCTGGACATTCCTGAAGAAGAGCGGGAAAGCCGGATTGAGGCGAATGATGATTTATGCAATGTGGATGAGGAATACTTCTTCATACGAGGAGCGATAGAAATTCCGGTAACGGGCGGAGACCATCCGTTTATCTGGAACGTCTGGGTTTCGCTAAGTGAAGCTAATTTTGATCAGACACTGGAATATTGGGAAACAGAAGGGCGGGAACAACAACTGAGCTCCATGTTTGGGTGGCTGTCCACTTCCATTCCGTGTTATCCAGAAACGTTGGAACTAAAGACGATGGTCCATACGCGTTCAGTTGGAATGATTCCGTTCATTGAACTCGAGCCAACGGATCACCCGCTGGCGATGGAGCAAAGAAATGGCATGACCCTCGACCGGATCCAAAAGATTGCGGAAGAACTCTGCCATAATGAGAAGTGAGGAGACCAATCGTTTTCGAATTTCGTTTTAAAAGAAGGAGGCACTAAATGACCTGGCATCAAATCGACGATTCTACAGCGATCGCAGATTTTATGGAACTTTTCGGCGGTTTTCATGACAGCTGCTTGAAAGAGCTTTACATGTGGACCGAGACGTTTGTGGATGAGGATCTCGCTATGAGTATGTCGACTGATTTAGACACTTGCGCACGGATTTTATTTCAACGACAAGCCCTAGCGCCATCCGCAGTCGAATTGCTCTTTAAAGGCGTCACGAATTTTCATATTTGTCCTTCATCAAAAAATAGTGATTCGGTTATTTATAGCGCCAAGTTAATGGCATTCGACGGACAATTTTATTGGGCACAAGACGAAGATTGGCAAATCGATCAGCCGATTCGTCATTCGGTTAGCTGGATTTCTGCACAAGAAGTTTACTGGCGTGACGCCAGTCCCTGGATGGGTGAAAGGCAGCGGTATGGCGTATTAAGGGATGAGGAATAATGGCGGAATGCGGAGGAAACTGCACGTTACCGTTAATTAAGTGAATAGCATGATCTCATGCTTCTAAAATGAAAGGGATGTACGATGTTTCAGAAAAAGCAAAATGTAGATCTGGAGAGACCTGTAATATATGTCCCCGTTTTATATACGTTATTCCTAGGAGGCTCTCTTATACGTATAATTCACAATGTATACACCAATAATACCGAAAATCTAGTAAGGAATACCTTGTTCGCCATTGGTTTCTTTTGCCTTTCGCTTATCACTTTGATTATTTACAAAAAACATTCTGCCTTATTTGAAAAAGCTTCACATTCGGTGCACCGATAAGGAACTTGGAATCTACAAGCTGCCAGACACAATGGAGAGAAGGCAGCGCGACCGGATTCATTGAGAGAATGAAATCTAGCAGTTGGGATTTAATCTATCAATGAACGAATATAGATATGTTTTTATAGGGAGGAATTTGCATGTTAAGCGGCGTTGGGCTTGATTTTTATGTTGCCAATACTCGTGGTGAAGTTTTTCATTCTGAAAAACATGTGAAATTTGAAGAAGAACTTCAAGCTTATTTGTTGGAAAAGGAGGGTTATCCAGCAAAAAGCTTCGGCCTTCTTTTAAATCTTGACCAATATAAGGACCGGGTGTTTTCAGCTAGAGAGGTGGAGGAACTGGTCCTCATTTGTGAGGAACTGCTTCAAGAATATGACGTCCATACTGAGAGACAGTGGGAGGTAAATGAACGGGTAAGGGGAATCAATGCATTCGCTAAAGAATTAAAAGTGCTTTGTTTGAATGCGCTCGATAATAGCAAAAAAGTAATCGCGCTGGGAGATTGAAGTACCGATAAAAAAGGGGGATATATTGAAGAAGTTTGAGAAAATGCTGCTGGCTATTGATGAACCTGAGCTTAATTGCCACGGCAGTAAAGGAAGCTGGCTCTATCTTGCGAGTAAAAAGGATGCGAAGAAGGGATTGTTCCGCCTTCCAAGAGACCATTATTACTTCGTCTCATTGGATGACCAGCGCATGCCCTGCGAGATTGGCGTAGTTAAAAAATTGTCAGAGCCTATCACGGCACTAGAACTGGCTGCAAAGGATTATGAAAGCAGAAATATGGACCCTGTAAGTTTGAATGATGAAGTGATAAAAGAATATGAACAGTTTTTAGAAAAAGTAAACGCGCAACCCGAACATACGCCAATGGCAGCGACTTGGCTAGAAATACCGTTATCGAATACAAGGCAACTGAGAGTTCATAAAGTGTTTTTTACGGGCCTTACGACAGACGAGAAAAAAGAACTGTTTGAAAAGTGACGTGGGTACATGAAACATTGCTATAAGCGACCAGGAGAATGGAGAAACCTATGGAAATATGGATACCTTTGCTTGCGACTGCATTGTTTGGGTACTTTGGGCTCGTCAGCTTCTATGCAGGAGTGAAGCCGTATCAAGAAAATGAAGAGCGGGGGTTTGATGACGCTTTTTCATACAGCGATGGACCGTTTGCGATTATCGGACTGTTTTTTGCTTTTGTTTTATGGGGAAGCAACAAATTATTTTCGCCACCGGTTCAGCTGATTGTTTTTAGGGGAGCCGCACTTGTGATGGCCTTGTTGATGATGGGACTGATTTATTTGTCTTGGTACGTGTATTTCAATTAATTAGAGATTTGAAGAAATCGCGCGAAAGAACGTAACTTGAGCTGGATTCTCTTGCTATACTTCAAATTTAAAAGGAGGTTCCCTTGAAAAATATTTTATCGAAAGCAATTTATTGTATAATCGCTTTTGGTTTGTTTCTTTTATTCCTCAACATATATGGCTGGATCGAAAACGCTTATCTGCCGTTTACTGTGCAAACGCAGCTCATCTCGCTCATTGTTGTGCTTCCAGTTCTTGCGGTTGTTTCGTTTGTGCTGTCCAGTGTAATCGTGAACAGGTGGAAAGCGTGACGAGGAAGCAGCAAAGAAAAAAGGAGAAGGTGGAATGTTCCAGATAAATTATGCAAATAACAGCCCCCAATACTTATTTCGGACCGCTATTCAGCCAGAGTTGGTTGAAGACCTCCGAAACACAGATCCCCATGCAACAGAACTTTTTATCCACGGAAAAACCAAAGGATTGGACTTGCTTGCTTCTTTTCGCCAGTTGACTAAATTATGGATTCATTCTGTTAGCCAAAAGGAATTTACCCGGATTTTAAACAGCGTGAATCCTGAAATGCTGTATATGTACGGGATGCGGGTGGAAGATTTGTCGCTGCTCGGGAATTTGTCCAATTTGCACGTCTTAGGACTGGAATGGAATCCAAAAGCAATGCAGTTATGGGATCTTTCCAAAAACCTGAACCTCACAGCGCTCACGATCAAAGGGTTTTCTAAGCTGCGGGACATCACTTCACTCGCCCAAGCCCCAAACATTCAACTGCTCGAATTGGAGGTGGATCATACGCATCCGTTGCTGCTTGAAACGCTTCAGCCGCTGAAGGAGTTAAAGCAGTTGACCTATCTTGGCTTATCCAATATTAAGGTAGCGGACGAGTCTCTACAGCCGCTTTCAGAACTGAAGGGATTAAAAGAATTAGCGATATCCAACCAATTTTCTACAGAGGAATTTGCAAAGCTGTCGGTTGCGCTTCCGAATACCACTTGTGACAAGTTTTCCCCTTTTGTGCGAGTTGCTCTTCCGGATGGTTTAGATCTTATGGTGGTTGGAAAACGGAAGCCGTTCTTAAACTCAAACAAAGATTCAGTAAAAATGAAGAAATATGAGGAGCGATTCCGGTCTTTGCAAGAAGCTTATAAAATAGAATTAGAAGTTAGAGGGAGCCGAAATATTCACTTAAAGGATGGAGTAGAATGATGTTAGAGCTTGCTGGAGAAAGTCTTTGGGATCTACTGAAAGCACTGATTGGAAAAATGAAATATGGTTTTCTTTCAAAAAATCAAAAAGTGGAATTTAACTTAAATCAGCTTCAGAAGAAATACTGGTTCGAGCAGCTTATTAGGGAATCTCCTTTTGAGGCTGATTGGATGATAGAAGAGGAAGAGCTAAAGATCTATTTAACTTCCAGCAAGAAACTCCGCAGGCTGCTGCATACTTCTAAAGAGCGGCAGCTTTTTAAACAACTTGTCTAACGAAAAATTGAATCGGATCCAACGTCATGAGAGCTTTTAACAGCTTAAGAACTCTCATGGCGTTTTTATTTGTATACGTTTTGCGCCTTGCAGCCAAAATTTATTTGCCCGGAAGGATTGTTCACTTGAAATCTGTGGTATAGAATAAGAACAAGTGTTCTTTTAGGGGTGAATCAAATGACAGGTTACTCAGGAAGAAAACGGGTGATTGCCTGCATCGATATGCGCAGTTTCTATGCGAGCTGCCTGGCTGTAGAGATGGGGCAAGATCCGATGCAGGCCTGTATTGCGGTGGTGGGAAATCAGGAGCGAAAAGGCAGTGTGGTTTTGGCAGCTTCGCCGCGCATGAAAATGGAATTTGGCGTGAAGACCGGCACCCGGCTTTTTGAAATACCGGACGACCCGCGGATTCAACTGATTGAACCGAAAATGCATTTTTTCCTGAAAGTCTCAATGGCAATTACGGAGCTGTTGGGTCGTTATGTGGCGGAGGAGGACATTCATGTCTACAGCGTTGATGAAAGTTTCATCGACTTCACGGGCATCTTGAGCCAGTGGAACAGCCCAGAGGAAATTGCGGTGGATATCCAAGATGCCATTCAGCGGCAATTCGGATTGCCTTCCGCGATCGGCATCGGGCCGAACATGTTGCTGGCGAAACTAGCCCTGGACCTTGAGGCGAAAAAGAAGGGCGTGGTGCACTGGGAAATGGAAGATGTTCCGAAGAAATTATGGCCCGTCACGCCGCTCAGCAAAATGTGGGGGATCGGTTCCCGCATGGAAACCAATCTTAACCATATGGGGATTTTCTCGGTCGGTGATTTAGCACAGACGGACCTCGAGTTATTAGAAGCCAAATTCGGCATCATGGGCCACCAATTGTACCAGCATGCCAATGGCATCGACTTTTCGGAACTCGGCGCGCCGCTTGTTGAGGGACAGATCAGTTACGGAAAAGGACAGATCCTGTATCGGGATTATATTGAGACGGAAGATATTCTTACAGTTATTTTGGAGATGTGCGAGGATGTATGCAAACGGACCCGGGAAGCAGGAATGGCAGGGCGCACCATCCAGCTTGGAATCGGCTACAGCAAATCCGCTTACGGCGGCGGCTTTTCTCGTTCGCGTACGATCCATGAAGCGACCAATGACACCATGAAAATTTACCGGATCTGCCAGGACTTGTTCCACGAATTCCATCAGAACCTGCCTGTTCGCCAGATTCATTTATCCATCAGCAAGTTGGAGGATGAATCTTCTGTGCAGCTGAGCCTGTTTGAAGAGCGGAAATGGGAACGTAGAAAATTGGCTGCGGCCATGGACGAGATCCGGAACCGCTATGGCTATGCGGCTATTTTTCGGGCGGTTTCAAAAACCGAAGCTGGTACCGCAATTGCCCGAACCCAATTGATCGGTGGACATAAAAAATGACTCATAAAGTTTGGTTGAAGTTATGGCATCGGTATGCAAAAAGTTCACATGAATCCAAGTTTTTTAGATTGAACTCTGGATTATGATAAAGAATCCCACTTACCAATCAAGCTTCATAACTCCAAACCTGCAAATAAATAGACGTAAGAGAAAATGATGTAAAAAAGAGAATGGAAGCTTTTAACCGCTAGAAAATACATATATGCCTCTTCTTCAATTAAGAAAATACTTTCTGATTTTTTCCTATTCTTCGCATGCAGATTAAATAAGAACTTCAGCTTATATTTATCCTCACAGTATACTTTTTGTCAGTATGTGTTGTTAAAGTGCGTACTTCACAAGGATGCTTGTGTAACATACACTAAGTTTGCATCGAAATACAAAAAACGGGGAGACAGATATATGAAATTACAATTAGCATTAGATTTAGTAAATATTCCACAAGCAATCGAAGTGGTTAAAGAAGTAGAAGCGTTTATCGATATTGTTGAAATTGGAACGCCCGTAATCAATAAAGAAGGGCTTGCAGCTGTTGCAGAAATGAAAGCCGCTTTCCCTAACTTAGAAGTTCTTGCAGATGTGAAAATTATGGATGCTGCAGCGTATGAAGTATCAAATGCTTCAGCAGCAGGGGCAGACATTATTACAATTCTTGCTCAAGCAGAAGACTCGTCCATCAAAGGCGCAGTTGAAGAAGCGAAGAAACAAGGAAAAAAAATCCTGGTAGACATGATTGTTGTTAAAGACATCAAAACACGTGCAGCAGAACTTGATCAACTTGGTGCGGATTATATCTGTGTCCACACAGGCTACGATTTGCAAGCAGAAGGGAAAGATTCGTTCGAAGATCTCCGTACAATCAAAAGCGTAGTGAAAAATGCTAAAACAGCAATCGCTGGAGGCATCAAACTCGAGACATTGCCGGAAGTGATTAAAGCACAACCTGACTTGATTATTGTCGGTGGGGGAATCACTAGCAAAGAAAACAAGAGTGCAGAAGCTGAAAAAATTCAAAAGCTGATGAAAGAAAGCGTAACGGCGTAACATGAACATAACAGCCTATACCGACGAAATCCTGACTGAATTGAAGCGGACCACTTCGCTCATTGATGATGATGAAGCCGAAAAGGCAGTGGATGGCCTCATGCATGCGAAAAAAATCTTTGTTGCAGGTGGTGGCCGGTCCGGCTTTATGGCTAAAGCATTTGTAATGCGCATGATGCACTCTGGCCTGGATGCCTATGTCGTTGGAGAAACAGTAACACCTAATTTGGAGCCGGATGATCTCTTTATCGTTGGTTCTGGTTCTGGCGAGACCCAAAGCCTCGCAGCCATGACGAAGAAAGCAAAAGATATCGGCGCGACTATAGTGGCTGTTACCATCCATCCTGATTCCACAATAGGGAAACTAGCGGATATTCGAATTGAAATTCCTGCACAAGCAAAAGGGGAAGGCGCCACGGGTAAATCGATTCAACCGATGGGCTCATTATTTGAACAATCGCTTCTCTTGTTTTACGATGCATTGATTTTGAGATTCATGGATAAAAAAGGGCTCAAAGCTGATGTCATGTATGGCAGGCATGCCAATTTGGAATAGTTCGACGAACAAACCCGAGTCTGAGATTTATGCGGACTCGGGCTTGTTTTCTTTAGCCGAAGGGCAGCAAAATGATGAAAGAGTATTTCTGTTGCCATGAAGGATAAAACATAATTGCAGGGAGAGAGTCTATGTATAAATTGATTGCGATCGATCTTGATGGAACACTGCTCACAGATGACTTAGTGATTCCACAAGATACAGTGGCTGCCATTCAAAAAGTGGTTGCGGAGGGAATAGTCGTGACAATTGCTACGGGGCGCATGTTTGCTTCAGCGAGTCTCATTGCCCGGCAATTGAATATAAATGTACCGCTCATTACGTATCAGGGTGCACTAATCAAGGATGTAAACGGAAGAGAAGTAATGTATGAGCGCACTGTTCCTCCTGAGGTTACACAAAGCTAATCGAAATTGCTCTTGAGAAAAAAATACATCTACAAGTATATCAAGATGACATTCTCTTTAGTGCCGAAGAAAATGAAAAGCTAATCGCTTATTCTCAAGCAGTTAAAGTTCCTTATACGATTGAACCGGATCTTAAGAAATTAGCGTCTAAAGGGATTACAAAATTACTGTTTATCGAAGACCCCGACGTCCTCGATCAGCTGCAGCAAGAATTGCAGACTTTATACAGCAAGTATGCCCACATCGCAAAATCAAAGAAAAACTACCTGGAAGTCACCCACCCAGAGGCCAACAAAGGCAGTGCCCTACTACACTTAGCAAAACAACTGGATATAGATCCTTCAGAGATAATAGGCATTGGCGACAACTACAATGACCTCGAACTCATTGATGCGGCTGGTCTAGGAATAGCAATGGGAAATGCCGTAAAGGAAGTGAAAGAAAAAGCTGATTACACTACCTTTACGAACAATGAGGAAGGGGTTCTTCATGTGTTAGAAAGATTCATTTTAGAGCCAGCGCGTGTTAAGAGGGACAAAGAAGGAAAAATGCCAGTTTAATTAGAGTCATGTAAGTAGAAAAGCAAAAAGATTATTCCGTTGCAGGAAAATTTACTAACCCTACAATTTCAAGTACAATTGATAAGCTGCATTATTTACAGTACATGATTTTTCATCTAGTACCAGCAAAAAGTATACGATGAGGAACTAGCAAGGAAGGAAGGAAGGAAGCGCATGCCCAATTTAGGAGAGAAAGTTTTTAATTGTGAAAAAGAGCTGACGCTTTCGATTATTGGAGGAAAGTGGAAAATGTTAGTGCTATGGCATTTAGGTAAAGAAGGAACTAAACGTTTTGGGGAATTAAAAAACCTTATGCCTGGGATCACACAACGCATGCTTGTTAATCAGTTGCGTGAACTTGAAGATCACTTGATTGTCCACCGGGAAGTTTATCCTGTGGTTCCGCCTAAAGTGGAATATTCTCTTACTGAACAAGGAAGAACCCTTATCCCTATACTTGACTCGATGTATGAATGGGGAAAAGAGTATATAGATCGTAATTTGGATAAGAAAATAGAAAATAAATAAGTAAATTAGTCAGCCAATAGGATATTTTTAAAAAAACAGGACGGATTTCAGTAAAATGAAATCCGTCCTGTTTTTTAGAAATTTTGCTCCTATACTTCTGAATCTCTCCAAGCCGGAGTTTTTATAGAGTATATCATCTTCTTTTCCATCAAGGGCTCTTAGTAATAGGGTTAAGTTTTTTATTTTTTTATTAATTAATAGCGGCTTCCAAGCGCTGCGTTCTTTGGCATAAGCGCATCAATGCGCTGTAAATCTTCATCTGTCAATTCAACTTGGAGAGATGCAACGTTTTCTTCCAAGTATTTGATGCGCTTCGTTCCGGGAATCGGTATAGCTCCATTGGCAATCGTCCAAGCAATGGCCAGTTGGGAAGGCGTACAATTCTTCTCCGAAGCCATCTCTTTAACTTTATCCACTAACTCTAGATTTATAGAAAAGTTTTCCGGCTGGAAACGGGGGAGATTTCTGCGCCCATCATTTTCATCCAAATCTTCAAATTTGCGCAGTTCTCCGGATAAAAATCCTCGGCTTAACGGGCTGTAAGCTACAAAACTAATTCCGAGTTCGTTAACGGTCGGCAAAACCTCCGCTTCAACGTCCCGGCTCCAAAGCGAATATTCAGTTTGCAAAGCGGTAATCGGGTGCGTCGCATGGGCCCGGCGAATTTGGTCAGGAGTCGCTTCTGACAAACCGATCGCCCGCACTTTTCCGGCCTGCACCAAATCCGCCATCGCCCCTACAGTTTCTTCGATAGGAACATCAGGATCTACCCGGTGCTGATAATACAAGTCGAGATAATCGAGGTCTAGCCGTTTTAAGCTTTTATCGATGGATTCCTTAACATAGTCCGGATGGCCATTGATGCCTTGAAAATTGGGTCCGAATGCAAACTTGCTGGCGATAACCGCTTGATCGCGGCGGCCTTTTAAAGCTTTAGCCAACAACTCTTCATTATGTCCGTTGCCATAGACATCCGCTGTATCAAGCAGCGTAACCCCAAATTCCAAAGCACGGTGGATGGTCTTTATCGATTCTTCGTCATTCACTTGTCCGTAAATCGGGGACATGCCCATCAACCCCAATCCAATCGCTGATACTTCTAAATCGCTTTGGCCTAATTTCTTCGTTTTCAATGCGCTCATCCTCTCTCGTATCGTCACTCGTAGTATACGTACTTAATACCTCCGTTTAACTAAAGTAAACTTTACTCATTAAGCGGTGTATTTTATAAGAAGTAAAGATTCGCCGTTTCACAAACCGCTTCAAATAAATAGTTATAATCTTATTTCAGAAACTTGAATAGGATGGAAAAAATTTCAGCTCCAAACTTAAACCCATTTGCCAATTTACATTTTGGACAATTATTTCTATCCAAGATGACTTTCCGCCTCTCTGCGAAACTTTGCTGCAAGATATCCGTATAATTAGAAAAGGAAGAGGTGCTCGCATGGAAGAAAGAGTTGAATGGATTAAAAACAAAGTTGCATTCTTTAGTTCTTTTGTGATCCTTGGAATCTGTATGTATTTGTTTTTTCCATTTCCGAATAACGTGATGCGAGAACCGAAATTTATGTTTATGTCCTTTCCGATTCAAAATCAAGATGGATATATCCCGCTTGGAATTGTGGGGTCGATTCTCTTTATCCTCGCTTTTATTTTACTTTTCATCAGCTTGAGTAAATACCAAGGAAGAACCATCCTAATCGTTATGATCCTTTATATAATTTTGCCGAACCTTTTAATTACGGCATATCAAGAAACCTTTGCAAGAGGGATTACAGCTGTCTCATACGATAACAACGGCCACTGCAGTTTTGAGGTGATCGACCAAAAAATGATGGGTCAATGCGATTTGGTATTGCATAATCGAAGCAATGAGGACGTATCCTTTGAATTAGAATTTATCGATTCAGGTTTTATGGATGATGACGTGCGAATGGAATCGCTTATGAATTTAGCTGGACCGTATAAGATTACGATGAAAGCGAATGAAAAAAAGCCGATTCATATGGACGAACTCCTCAATTTATCAGGAGTCCACAAACACATTGATGGTGGCGGGTCATTTAACATCCGTTTCAAGCTGATTGACAGCGAAAAAACACGCACCTTATAATCATTTATGGGTGTGAGGTGAACATTAGCTGAATATAAAAATGAAGATCATTTAGCTTTCGAAAGCAGTGATCTTCCTTTTAACTATTTACCGAGAATTTATTTTATCGCTCGTCTTTCCAGTGCGAAGGACGATCCAAATGATCAGGCAATTTCGTTTCTTGATTTCCTTTTGCTGAGTTAATTTGCATCTGAGTCAAGAACAGGCTGGTTGATAGGTTCGCTCCATTTAGATTAGCGTCCCGTAAATCTGCCCCGATGAAATCGACTGCGCGCAAATCCGATTTTCCCAAGTCAGCTGCAATCAAATAAGCCCCTCTTAGATTCGCGCCTCTCAAATCCTGGCCAACCAATCTTTTGCCCATCCAATCAACGCCTGGGTGTTCAAGTTTTCGTTTCCCATCGCCAATTTTGCTTCGAATTTCTTTGCTGGCTTTCACTAATAGCTCTTTGACCGGATGGCGATAAGCAACCAAATCCAAGTTCAGCAATTCATCTGCACTCAGCTTCGCCAATCTTTGCAGTAAATCCAATTGATCTGTGAGTTCCTGCTGCAGCGCAGCGCTGCTTTTATAAGACAATGCTTCAGCGATAAAGGCAATCATTTCAAATAATTGTTCCATGACCGGAAAAGCCTGGAACATTCTTTCGGCGTTCTCTGGATGGGTCTGCCAGCTGTTTCCGCCGAAAGTGGACTGTGCAATCATTTGGCCGGCGCCAAGACAATCAAAAACCGTGCATCCTTTAAATCCTTTTTCGCGCAGTTTGCTGTGAATTTGACATCGAAAGTCCTGTTGTAAATTCGGGCAAGGCATTCCTGCAGGCTTATTAATGGCAAAATCGTTTGAAGCAATCAGGTTAAGAGCCGTGCAGCACAGTCCGAAACATTGAGAACAATCTGCTTTCAGCCGGGATCTAATTTCTTTTGCTTGAAGCTGTTCAATCGGTTGGGATGGAGTCATGGCTACTCTTCCTTTTCGCTTAATATCCTGCAATTTATATATAGTTATCTTCTCGAAAATAACGATAATTCCTGCTTTTAGGGTTGTACGTCGGTAAATATGGCGAAAATACTCGACTAAACTTTGAAAATCAATGAAAAGGTTTCCTTAAATTGTTAGCTATCCCATGTCTCGCTTAGTGTATTTGATGGACAGAATTAAAGGGAAAGGTGAAAAAGAATCAAGTTAATGGAAATAAAAGTTGTATTGATACAAGCGTCTTTACGAACATGCGGTATACGAACGTGCATTTTTTCTTCTGAATTATATGATCTTTTTTTATATCTTTGCAGGATAAGTACAGAATACGGTAGAAAAGAGCGTTTTCACAACATTCTTTTTCGTACTAGCACTGGAGTGTCAAAAATCATCTATTATTTTCCATTTTACTACGCAATTTATTTCAGAACCTTATATAATAGAAGAAATGCCGATTATTTTTTTGAAAGGAGGCATTTGCGTGAAGAAGTTAGGAAAGAGACGGAAAGTGAACCTTGCCGTAGTGTTGACTTCTCTTGTCTCCGCTTCCGTCATTTTGACATTGTTAATTTTGACAGTCTCGTATTATCAATCGAACAAGCAGTCTTTGACGGAAACTTATTTAGCCCTCAACTATTCAAAGGCAGAAAAGATGAGTCATTCAGCTGACTCTTTATTTCTTTCAATGAATAAAAACTTAGAAACCACTGCGGAATTTTTAGAGGATCCTGAGGGGATCAGTGAACCGGAACTTCAAACGCAATTAGACCTACTGCATGTAAGCAGCGGCTATTTCAATTCGCTCTCTTGGATTGATGAAACGGGCACCATCCGCGCGATCAGCCCGGGCAGTATTGGATTAAAAGGGAAAAAAATAGAAGACGGCGCTGCAAAAGAAGCATTGGATGCCCAGAAACCTGGTTTGAGTCTTCCTTATACAGGATTATCCGATCGTTTAATCGTTCTAATGAGCCACCCTATCTATGCGAAAGACGGAACTTATAAAGGCGTGATTGGCGGCACCATTTTTCTGCAAGAACAGAACGTTCTAAATCAGCTTCTTGGGAATGATGCAGTTGAAGAAAATGGTTCGTATTACTTTGTAGTTGGTCCGAAAGGGACGCTGCTGTTTCATCCGGACACCAATCAGATTGGGAAAGGTGTTTATGAAAATCCGGTAGTTCGCCAACTGACGCTAGGAAATAATGGCATGGAGTTAATTACGAACACAAGTGGATTAAAAATGCTTGCAGCATACAGCTATGTATCCGAAGCAAAATGGGGGATTGTGCAGCAAACTCCTTATTCATTTGTTCAGGACTTGCTGTTTGAACAATTGCGGCAAACGCTGAAGTTTGTATTAATTCCATTTTTAATCCTGCTTTTATTTTCTATTTTTATTGCGCGTAAATTAGCAGCTCCTTTCATCCAATTAGGGAACTTGGTCAACGGATTAGCGGAGGGCAAAAAAGTCGCCCAGCCTTTAAAAGAAAGCTTGATGAAGCCCCATTGGAACCGGGAAGCCGACCTATTAACCAAGAGCGCTGTCATGGCCTTTGAGATTATCGAGCGCAATAATCAACAACTTACAGAGTCCGCTGTCACGGACTCATTAACAGGCCTTCCGAATCGTCGTAAACTTGAAGAAGTATTAGCCGAGTGGGCAAGCGACAAACAGCAATTTTCGATGCTCGTCCTGGATATTGATCATTTTAAATCCATCAATGATGCATTCGGACATCAGACCGGGGATGAAACTTTAAAGAAACTAGCTGAAACCGTACAAGCTATGCTAGGGGATAAAGATCATTGTTTCCGATATGGCGGCGAGGAATTCGTCTTGTTGCTTCCGGAACAAACCGGTCCATCCGCTTATCAAACAGCCGAAAAAATCCGGCTAAAAATAGAAGGAACCCGTTTGATTCCGCACCAAGCAGTTACGGTTTCTATCGGAATAGCAGAGTTCCCTGCACAAACCAGCTCCTTGGAAAAGCTTTTTAGTTTGGCTGATAAAGCGCTCTACCGGTCAAAAGCTGAAGGACGAAATCGAATTACGCTTTCAAGGGATTGAGCGTACTTGTAAGCTCTTTATACATTACCGGAAGGGGAAGGTGCTTTATGAAACAATGCCTGTGGCCACAGTCAAGTGAACTTATGCAAGCTTACCACGATAGAGAATGGTGCCGTCCGAGCCGAGATGACCGCTATATTTTTGAAATGCTGACGTTAGAAGGAGCGCAGGCGGGCTTATCGTGGAGTATCGTTTTAAGAAAAAGAGAAGCTTACCAGGATGCTTTTCATCATTTCGATATCGGCTATTGTGCTGGATTAAGCGATGCGGATTTGGAAAATATAAAAGAAAATCATAATGTTATCAAGCACTTAACAAAGCTTCAATCGGTTCGCACCAATGCGAAAGCAGCTTTAGAAATCCAAAATGAATTTGGAAGTTTGGCTGACTTCTTGTGGAAATTCGTTGATTTTGAGCCAGTAGTCAATGAATGGGAGAACGACACACAGATGCCTGCTGAATCTCCTTTATCCATCCGCCTCAGCAAAGAACTGAAAAAACGAGGGTTCAAGTTTGTAGGCCCAGTAACAACCTATTCATTTTTGCAGGCGATTGGCATGGTGGATGATCACATTAAATCTTGTTCGTTCCATACTTTTAATAGAAGCAAATAAGTTAAGAGCAGCCGAATTTTTCTTCAGTTCATGTAGCGTGAACTTAAGAGAAAGTTAAGATTTACCCTCGCATTTCCTTCATATCTTTTCGGTATCCTTTTCATAAGAAGAATAGAAGGAGACTGAGATATGAAAAAATGGGGATTTTTATTATTCATCATCATTATTTTTTTCATCGGCGGACAAGTTTACTCACCCAGTCTGGACATCGAGTTGAAAAGTCAACTCAGCTCTTATGAGCAGGTTAAGAATTCCAAAGAACTAGAAGAAGTACAAGTAGGGGAACATCAACTGTATGAAGGCGATTTACTTTTGGTAAACCGTGAGAATGCAGCTGAAAAGCATGGAATCAAAAAAGATTTGGTTGACCTTCCGTCGCACCCAGAACTTATCGAAGGCTTTTCACTCTATGAAAATCAGCTCTTCTTGTCTAAAGATATTACAGAGAAATTTTCCAAGATGATGGCAGACGCTCAAGCAGATGGAGTTTCAAATTTCATCATCACGAGCGGTTACCGGAGTTTTGAACAACAAGAGTCCCTGTATCAGGAGATGGGCTCTTCTTTTGCGTTGCCTGCAGGCCATAGCGAACACCATCTTGGGCTCTCGCTCGATATTGGAAGCACCGAAATGAAGATGGAGAAAGCGCCTGAAGGAAAATGGATTGAAGAAAACTCCTGGAAATACGGATTCATCTTGCGGTACCCTAAAGACAAAACGCATATAACCGGAATCGAATATGAGCCTTGGCACATCCGTTACGTTGGATTGCCCCATAGTGTTATTATGAAAGAAAAGAATTTCGTTTTAGAAGAATACCTTGCTTATTTAAAAAACGAGAAACGCATTTCTGTGAAAGCAAACGATAAAAACTATCTCATCAGCTACTATCCGGTTTTAGGAACAGAAAACATTCGGATACAAAAGGATAGCTCCTATGAAATTTCAGGAGATAATATGGAAGGAATCATTGTCACTGAGCACCGGGAGTGAGGTAGGGTATTGCCGTTGACTTGGAAATTTCTTTAGATGCAATTGGAATTCTATAAAGTCGAAATCCGTAGAAGAAAGGAACTTTTATGCCCGTTATTAGTTATGAAGTTTATATTAATGCCCCAATCGAGGTTTGTTTTGATCTTACTCGGGATGTGGAGATCCACACGAAAACGACCGCTAAAACAAAAGAGCGAGCAGTTGCTGGAGTTACGTCAGGACTAATGGAAGAAGGCGACCAGGTCACTTGGGAAGCAGTCCATCTAGGAATCAAGCAAAAACTTACGGCTAAAATAATTGAAATGGACAGGCCTTGCCGATTTACGGATGTTATGGTCAACGGTGCATTTCACTCATTTACCCATACACATGAATTTACCAAAAAAGAGAATGGGACCATTATGAAAGACCATTTTGTCTACCGTTCTCCTCTTGGTTTTCTGGGGATCTTAGCAGATAAAATATTTTTGCAAAGGTACATGAAACGCTTTATAATCGACCGCGCAAATGAATTAAAGAAAATTGCTGAAAATTATTAAGCCTTTTCACTGAGGCGGTATCAAAATATACGATATCTACTATATAAGACATACGAGGTGGAAAAGAAGTTGAAAGCAGCATTTATCAATCAAGAAAGAACGAACATCATTCTTTTCCTGCTGACGATGTTGGTTGGATATGCATCAAGTGTTATTTTAATCGGAGGTCCTGTAACTTACTCAGCCCCAGGCGGTGCCTTGATCGGCTTCTTTGTACTTGAAGTTTGGAAATACAGGCAGTTTAAAAAGGAATGGCAAATCGAAAAAATGACTACGGGTATCTAATATATCCACCTACTAAATCGATCCATTAAAGGAGTTGCATCCATGGAAACGAATAGATTGCTTCGGATGGACAATGTCGGCATTGTTGTCGAATCTTTAGATGATGCCATATCGTTTTTTGAGGAAATCGGTTTGAAACTAGAAGGGCGAATGAATGTTGAAGGAGAGTGGGCAGGCCGTGTCACTGGACTGGGTTCGCAAGTTGTCGAAATTGCGATGATGGCAACACCTGATGGCTATAGCCGGCTCGAGCTTTCGCGATTTATCAGTCCTGGAGTGATTGCTGATCACCGGACGGAACCTGTGAATTCACTCGGCTATTTGCGCGTCATGTTTACGGTTAAAGAGCTGGACGAACTGGTTTTACGGTTGACCGAAAAAGGAGCACAGCTTGTAGGTGAAGTGGTTCAATACGAAGAATCGTACCGTCTTTGCTACATTCGGGGTCCTGAAGGGATTTTAGTGGGGTTGGCAGAGGAACTCGGAAATTGACAATAGAAAGCAGGCGAGCAATGGACGGATTTATTCAAGAGTTAGCCGAAAGGATTGGCCATTCAGAGAAAAGACTACTGATTGGCATCTCAGGACACGGAGCTGCCGGGAAAACCGTATTTGCCAATAAATTGATGGATAGGATCGGCCGAAACAAAGCGAATTACCTGAACACGGATCCCTATATCATCAGTTCGAGTGTTCGTAAAAATACGATGCTCGAATATGCATATGAAGATCAACTTCATCGGTTTAAAATGACTGCCTGCCACCCAGGCGCCCATCACCTTCCATCTTTGGAGCGAGACGTCCGAATGATTCGGGATGGGTTGAGTGTAAGAACGATTGATCCTCATTATATGGAGAGTGAACTCCTTTCGGCGGATAAAAAACTGTCGATTGTTGAAGGGATGAGTGTCGCTTTTTTAAATCCGTCCTTATTTGATTTAAAAATTTATCTTTACACGGATGGCCAAACAGAGTTTGAAAGAAGAGCTGGCCGAGATGTCTTAGAAAGAGGAGCAGAACTTGAATATTTGCGTCAGTCGCATGTAGAGCGGCGAATTCAATACGAAATTTTTATGCATCCTTCTAGCCGAAACTTTGATATCACCTTAAAGGCAGTTGGAGAAGAAATGCATATCGAAAAAGCTTGCTCATTAAGCAATTTAATAAATTAAAGAATTAAGCTGTACATGAAGGTTAATTCTTTAAGTGTCAAAGTCCAGAGAATGGGTACATAATAAACGTGATAGTAATTTTGAAATGGAGATGATTACATATGGCGACGAAAACAGCGATCATTACAGGAGCGAGCAGCGGAATTGGACAGGCTGCCGCAAAAGAGTTAGCAGGGCAAGGTTACTCGGTCATGCTGGCCGCAAGACGCGAAGACCGGCTTATGGAATTGAAACAGGCAATTGAAGAGACGGGAGGCACTGCAGAATACGTAGTGACGGATGTAACTTCAGCTGAACAGATGAAAGCTTTGGCTGAGGCGGCTATCGAACGCTTCGGACGCATTGATGTGCTATTAAATAATGCGGGCTTAATGCCGCTTTCGTTCATGAATAAATTAAAATTGGACGAATGGGACCGGATGGTGGATGTGAACATCAAAGGCGTCCTCTATGGAATTGCGGCTGTCCTTCCGCATATGGAAAGCCAAAAAGAAGGGCATATCATCAATATTTCCTCTGTAGCCGGGCATTCGGTCACGCCAGGAAGTGCAGTGTATAGCGGAACGAAATTTGCGGTACGGGCAATTTCCGAAGGGTTGCGCCAGGAAATTGATCCTTCCATGGATATTCGGGTGACGATTGTATCACCAGGTGCAGTGGCAACGGAACTGGTCAATACGATTACCGATGACGATGTATTGGATAGCTTCAAAGATGGGCCGGAGATGGAATTCCTTCAGCCGGAAGACATTGCACGCGCGATTGGCTATGCCGTTCAGCAGCCGGTGAATGTTGATGTCAATGAAATTTTGATTCGTCCAAGACAGCAGCCGTAAAAATAGAATATGAATATATAGGCCGATTTGTGAATAACGCAAATCGGCTTTTTGTATTTTTTGAAACCATTTCAAAAAAAATTCGTAAAAAGGAAGAAGAGGGGAGGGGATCTATCAAATGAAACAACCTAAAATCGATCTTCCTAAAACGCGGTTTGAACAAATATTTGATGCAATAGGCATTACCGTCTTTCTACTTTCAATTATTTACTTGGTTTCCGTATTCGGGAGTCTGCCGGATGAAGTACCTGGACATTTTAATGGGAGCGGTGAAGCGGACCGCTGGGGAAGCAAGATGGAATTATGGATATTGCCATTAGTTGGAGGCGGCTTATGGCTTCTGTTGACAGCCGTTTCAAAATACCCGCATACGTTCAATTACCTCAATCTACGGGAAGATAATATCGAAGCGCAATATAAAAACGCACGTTTAATGATGAATGTACTGAAAAATGCAATCGTGTTATTCTTCAGTTTCATTACTTATCAGACCATTCAAATTGCTAAAGGAGCAGTAGAAGGATTGGGTGCTGCATTTTTGCCGATATTCCTTGTAGTCATTTTCGGAAGTACGTTTTTCTTCATGTATCGAATGCTTAAAATGTGAATTTGTTTATGGAAAGGAATGTCTAATCTTCGCTAAAGCGGGGTAGGCATTTTTTTTATGCATTGGAGACGGTTTTGAGTATGCATTTACAGTAACCCACAGCTAAAGAGAGTTATCCACATTGCGATAAAGTTATCATATTTTTGTTAATACATTCGTACTAAATAAAAGATTATGCATATTTTTAATTAATACACTTGTATTAAAATATTGAATATTAATAGTATTCTGATAAAATGGGTTTATGCCAAAATTTATTGAACATACTAAACGTAAAGAAATGATTGCTGAAGCCGCATGGAAAGTTATTTTAGAGCAGGGAATGGAAGGGGCGTCTGTACGGAATATTGCGAAGGAAGCTGGATTGTCTTTAGGATCTTTGCGCTATTATTTTGCTTCGCAGAGTGAATTATTAGGTTTTTCCAGAGATTTGGTCTACCAAAAAACAGCTGAAAGGATGACGAGAGTTTTTAAATTGGACATGCCGCCGAAAGAAAAAATTGTCCAAGTTCTATTGGATTTAATGCCAGCGGCAGGAAAAATAAAACTGGAAGCCGAAGTAAGATTGGTGTTTAAAATCCATGCCCGCCATAAAGGGGAGGTGTTTGATGCTGAGAGAGACAGTGTCTACCTTGCGATCAAAGAAGTGATGTCTTATCTCGTCTTGCTCAATTTATTAAAGAAGGAGGCGGATCTTCATCTGGAGACAGAAAGGATGTATTCCTTACTGGATGGATTGGCGCTCGATGGGATGATCAGGCCGCATTTGATGGAAACGCATAAATTGAAGCGGATCATTGTTTATCATCTGAATTCGATTTGCAGCGAAGATTTTTGATTGTCAGAGTAAGCTAGAAGCGGGTTATGAAGAATGTGCATCTTTATGCACAATAAATTTAGATGACATAATAAAAATATTTTCTGATTTTATTCAATTTTAAACAAAGGTCTAAATCTAATTAATTAGATTATTATGAATTTTTTAACCTTCTTAACAAAAGATTATGCTACATTAAAATTAAGCGATTTTTATGTTCAGCTATCCAAATGCTTGATCTTTAAATTCGACTATTTTTAATTTGGGGATTAAGTAATGGTTTAAATAGGGTACAAACTTAATATTGGACAAAATTTCTAAAAAGAAAGGGCTTGGTGGTTATGTAAGATGAAAGCGGTACCTTCATTCAACTAAATATGAAAAAGGGGGATTTAAATGGCGGAGACAAATGTTCGTGCAAAAGTTCAGCGTTTTGGGAGCTATTTAAGCGGCATGATTATGCCGAATATCGGAGCATTCATTGCTTGGGGGATTATCACAGCCCTGTTCATACCGGATGGCTGGATTCCGAATGAAACGCTTGGCAGCCTTGTCGATCCGATGATCAAATACTTGCTTCCATTATTGATCGGTTTTACCGGTGGACGGCTTGTCTATGATTTCAGAGGGGGCGTAGTTGGTGCAACGGCCACTTTAGGAGTAATTGTTGGCGCTGATGTTCCGATGTTCTTAGGGGCCATGATTATGGGGCCGCTTGCGGGGTTATTTAATGAAAGTGATTGATAACTTGTTTTTGGCAAAAATCAGAACCGGTTTCGAAATGCTTTACAATAACTTTTCTGCCGGTATCTTAGGGGCAATTCTCGCCGGCTTTTCCGTTTACATCATCGGACCGGTCGTTAGTTCTTTGACTAATATCCTGGCTGATGGGGTTGAAGTGATCGTAGACATGGGCTTGTTGCCGCTCGCAAGCATTATTATCGAGCCGGCAAAAGTTCTCTTCCTAAACAATGCGATCAACCACGGGATCTTGAGCCCGCTTGGCGTCGATCAAGCGGCAGAAGCAGGAAAATCAATTCTATTCTTGCTTGAAACAAACCCGGGGCCAGGTCTTGGAATTCTCTTGGCTTTCAGTATTTTCGGCAAAGGGGTATCAAAAGCTTCGGCTCCCGGTGCAGCAATCATCCAATTTCTCGGTGGTATCCATGAAATTTACTTCCCGTACATCTTAATGAAACCGATGCTGCTGTTAGCGGCTATTGGCGGGGGCATGAGCGGTGTATTCATGTTTACACTATTTGATGCGGGCCTTCCGGCGACACCGTCACCAGGCAGTATCTTCGCCTTGTTGGCATTGACGCCTCAAGGAAATTACCTCGGCGTTATCTCAGGCGTCGTTGTCGCTGCCGCTGTTTCTTTCGCGATTGCTTCCGTTATCTTGAAAACGAGCAAGGTAGAAGATGAAGATTTAGCTGCAGCAGCTGGCAAAATGGAAGAAATGAAAGGCAAGAAAAGTGATGCAACTGGTTATTTGACTCCGAAACCTGCACAAGCAGCTGTTGGTGCGGCAGCAGGGGAACGAGTGGAAACGGATAATACACAGCCGGTCGATTCAACGATGCTTGCACCGGAAGATGTCCACAAAGTGGTATTTGCTTGTGATGCGGGTATGGGATCGAGCGCTATGGGAGCTTCATTACTCCGCAACAAGTTCAAGAAAGAAAATATTGATATTCCAGTTTCCAATACAGCGATCAATCAGCTGCCGGCTGATGCAGATATTGTGGTGACGCACAAAGATTTAACGGATCGTGCGAAAGCGAAACTGCCTGGAGCTGAACATATTTCAGTAGAGAATTTTATGAACAGCCCGGAATACGATAAACTAGCCCAACGTTTGAAAACTGACAAGTGAGGCTAATAGACCTTTAAAGGAGTGGTTGAACGAATGGCAAAAGAAGTATTGAGCAAAGAAAATATCAAATTAAATGTTTCGTTATCCGGAAAAGAAGAAGCTATCCGCTATACCGGAAGCATTCTGGTCGATGGCGGATATGTCGATGAAGCTTATATCGAAAAAATGTTGGAGCGGGAAGAGCTGACTTCTACATTCATGGGGAATTCACTCGCAATTCCACACGGCACAGAAGATGCGAAAAAAATGTGCTTGAAACCGGAATTTCGGTCGTGACTGTTCCGGACGGCATCGATTTTGGCGGGGGCAATATTGCTAAAATCTTGATCGGCATTGCCGGAAAAGGAAATGAACATCTGGAAATCCTTTCGAACATCGCGATTGTTTGTTCAGAAGAAGAAAATATCGATAAAATTTTGAATGCGACGACTGAAGAAGAAATTTTGGAACTATTCAGCGAGGTGAGCTGAATGAAAGCTGTTCACTTTGGCGCCGGCAATATCGGAAGAGGGTTTATCGGCGCCCTGTTATATGAATCAAATTACGAAACGGTTTTTTTGGATGTCAATGGGACGGTTGTTGATGCCTTGAATGAGCGAAATAGCTATGACGTGACATTAATGGGTTCAGAACAACAAACTATTCACGTTGAAAAGGTTCACGGCATCAATACACTGAGCCATCCAGCAGAAGGCGCAGATGCCATCGTCCAGTCTGACTTAGTGACTGCGGCTGTCGGCCCGAAAGTATTGCCGATGATTTCAAGTCTTATTGCAGAAGGGCTGAGAGTGAGATTTGAGAAAAACCCCCAGCCGCTGAATATCATTGCGTGCGAAAACATGATTAATGCCAGTTCTTTGTTGAAAGAACATGTTTATACGCATTTAACCGAACAGGAAAAAGAAACAGCGGACCGGCTGATTGGTTTTCCGAATGCAGCGGTCGACCGGATCGTCCCGGATCAGACAAGCGATGATGTGTTAGCTGTCGCAGTTGAACCCTACTACGAATGGGTGGTTGAAAAACCGGTATTAAAAGGTGAAGTTCCTGCTGTAGAAGGCATTACGTATGTGGACGATTTAAGCCCGTTCATTGAACGGAAATTGTTCACTGTCAATACAGGCCATACGGTTCCGCGTATTTTGGCCGTTATAAAGGGTTCCAGACGATTTTCGATGCGATGCAGGACGAAGAGATTGAAGAGCTTCTTGAAGGAGCTTTAAGTGAAACCGGTGAAGTGATCATTCAAGAGCATGGCTTTGACCGGGCAGAACACGAAGCGTACATCCAAAAAATCATTGGCCGCTTCCAGAATCCGAATATCTCGGACCATGTGACGCGTGTCGGAAGAGGCCCGTTGCGTAAATTAGGCAAAAACGACCGCTTGATTCGCCCGGCAAGTCTTTACTGGCAACTGACAGGAAAAGAGCCTGTCCATTTAGCAACGGTCATTGCGGCTGTCTTGCTTTACGTAAATGACGAAGATCCTGAAGCCAAACAATTGCAGGAAATGATAGCAGCGCAGGGATTTGAAAAAACACTTCGAGAAGTGGCAGAATTGGACGCGGATGATCCGCTCATTCCGATTATTATGAAACGTGTGGAAGAACTTCAAAGAAAATAAAAAGATTGCAGCCCTAAAAGCCGATGAAGAATTTTTCTTCATCGGCTTTTCTGTGTTCATAACTGGACTAATGGATGATGACGGAATTGTAAAACAATTCTATAGTTAACTAAACTCTAAAGCATTCGCATCTAATGAAAGAAAGGAAGAAATTCATGCCTAAATTTATTTGTGAAACATGCGGTGTGCAATACAGCAAGTCAGAAACGCCTCCCGATAAATGCATCATCTGCAATGAAGAAAGGCAATACGTCAATCCATCTGGACAAACCTGGACAACATTAGAAGAAATGCAGGCAAGCGGCTTCTATCAAAATGAAATTTCAGAGATCACCGACAATTTGTTAATGCTCCAAACCAAGCCGAAGTATGCGATTGGGCAGTCCGCTTATTTAATTCGAAATAAAGGGTTTAATCTTCTTTGGGACTGCATTACTTATTTGGACGAGGAAACCATCCGTCAAATTAAGGGTAAGGGGGGCATAGATGCGATCGCGTTGTCTCATCCGCATTATTATGCTTCCCAAGTCGAGTGGGCTGAAACGTTTGATGCCCTTATTTATATTCATGAAGATGACCGGCAGTTTATCACGAGGGAAAGTGAGCGGATCCGCTACTGGCAGGGAGATTCTCTGGCGCTTCATCCAACAATCACACTTCACCGGATAGGCGGACATTTTAAAGGTGCGGCAATTGCCCACTGGACTAAAGATAACGGCAAGCTGTTTACTGGTGACGTTATTCGGGTGGCGGCAGATCGGAACTGGGCGACGTTCATGTACAGCTACCCTAATTTCATTCCGCTTTCTTCGAAGGTCGTAAAAAGAATGGCAAATCAAGTGAAGCAGCTCTCTTTCGAACAACTGTATGACGCTTTTCAGCGGGTCATGGAAATGGATGCAAGACAAAAAGTCCTGAATTCTGCAGCGCGTTACATCTCGGCTTTAAATGATGAGCTAGCTGATACATAATATCCGGCAGGAGGTGCCAAATGGAAGACAAAAAATGCAACGAAGTCAAAGATAAAAAGCAGGAAGTGATTGACGGCTATACCATAAAATATCATGCCAACGGAAAAACAGTTTGGTCAAAAGGAAAAATGTCAGAAGGCAAGCCAGATGGTTATTGGGAGTGGTACCGTGCTGATGGCAAGATCAAACGCTCGGGGTACTTTGAAAAAGGAGATCCGGTGGGAGAATGGGTCACTTATGATAGTAAAGGCGATGAGTACAAAACGACCAATCGCGGATGAATGAAAGGGAAATGAAATGCAAAGCAGTCCACTAACTGTTCTATTTTTCTAACGAGGAACTTCCACTGAAGTGGTGGTTCCTTTTTGATTTGTTTTACAGGGTCGAATAGAATTTATTAGTTTTCTGAATTGTATTAAAATTAAGAAAACTAACAAATCCTTAATATGGCAATTAAAAAGGAGGGCTTGGGTACGGAAGCTCACAAAATTTCAGCACACTTTTCGATGAAAGAAAGGAGAATGAAAATGAAGAAGATATTATTAGCCGTCATGTTAATGAGTGCACTGATTTTGGCTGCATGCGGCGGGGAGCAGACAGTGAAACCGCGGATGGCAAAACAAAAATTACCTTTATTAACGGATTTACTGGCGGTGATGGGGATTACATGAAAAAATAACGGATGGTTTTAATGAGTCACAAGATCAGTATGTCGTCGAAGAATCCCAGGAAAAAGATCATTATACAAAGTTCAAGACTGGAAATTATGATTTAGTTGTTATCCATACGGATATGCTTGAAACATTTAAACAGGATGGCATGATCCAAGATATCAGCTCTGCCATGGAAACAGCTGAAATCAGTATGGATGATTTCCACCCGACAGCTCAGGAGTATGTGACATTTGATGATGGTGTTTTTGCAGTACCGCTTGATATCCATCCGTTAACGATGTTCTACAATAAGAAGCTTGCTTCTGAGCCGCCGGCCACATACGAAGACTTAATGGCATTATCGAAGAAGCTTAATGGAGACGACCCCAACCTTTTTGCAACAGGGATTCCAAGTGCTGGACTTGCTGAATGGTTCATCATGACGATTGCCGCTCAAAATAACATCGATTTGGTGGAAGATGACCATATGAATTTGGCGCAGGAAGAATTGGCGGATGCCCTTATGATTTACCACGATATGGTCTTCAAAGACAAAATCTCTCCGCCGGGGCTGGGCCTTGACGGTGAGTTCCAAGCATTTATGAAACAAGTGGAAGAAGGGAACAGCGCAGTTCAGACTGCTACTTCCCTAACTGGCCCTTGGTATTACGCAGCGGTAAAAGAAGCTTATGGAGATGATTTAGGCATTGCTTCCATCCCGCAGCTTGGGGAGCAAAAAGGCGTCTACGGAGCTGGCCATACGCTCGCTTTGCCGTCTTCAGTAAACGATGAAGCGAAAATGGCAGGTATTGCGGAATTCCTGAACTACATGTATCAACCTGAGAATTTGGCGAACTGGGCAGAAAGCGGCCAGGCGCCGACCCACATTCCGACGATGGAGCTGGTTGAAGGTGATGTTGAGAAATACCCGTTATCCGCTCAAAACATTCAGCAATTCGATTCGTTTGTCGGAGCACCTAAACTTTATCAATACCGTGAACAAGTCCGTTATTTGGTGGAAAACGTCTATCCTCAAATTATTTCAGAAGAAGGCATGACGAAAGAGAAATTGATGGGTGAGCTTGAAAAAGCAACGGAACAATCAAAACAAGTTGCTGAAACTGCTCCTCAATAACTAAATAACTGCTACGTAGAGGCATTTCATGTTTGTTAAGTGGAGTGCCTTTAAACTGACGAAAGGGGTGAGGATTGGAATATGCGGATTTCCAGAACCTGGTCAACGGTCTTGTTTCTGCCATTCTTGATTTGTTTTCTGCTGTTTTTAGTCATTCCGTTAGCTTTTGGCATTTACATCAGCTTTCATCAGTGGTCCATCTTTGCCGGAAATGGCGGTTTTGTCGGATTCGACAATTATATCTCCATTTTAACCCCTGGCACGGTGTTTGGAGATGCCTTCTATAATGGTTTGAAAAACACGCTTATTTTTGTTGCGATCAGTGTCATACCGCTCGTTTTAATCAGCTTGGCATTGGCGCTGCTGGTTAACAGCATCCCTAAAAAATTCAAGGTATTTTATCGGACTGTCTTTTTCATATCCTATGCGGTATCGGTAACGGCAGTGTCGGCTATTTTCAAATGGCTTTTTACCGGAAATGGCGGCTATGTCAACAATGTCCTGAATAATGTTGGCGGCTGGTCATTCAATTGGCTGAACGACCAGCCGCTTGCCTGGATCGCTATTTTAATCGCCACGGTCTGGTGGACGATCGGCTTTAATATGATCTTGTTCATCAATGCTTTAGATGAAGTGGATGAAAATTTATATGAAGCGGCAAGCTTGGATGGTGCTGGGGCGTGGCAGCAGTTCCGCCACATCACATTTCCATCCATCAAAGGCGTCTTTGTCTTTTTAACGATCATCACAGTCATTGCTTCATTCAATCTTTACGGCCAGACATTGCTCATCACAGCAGGCGGGCCGGGGCAAAGCACCCAGTCATTGATCATGGTGATCCAGCAAATGGTCTTCAGCCAAAATAATTTGGGCATTGCATCAGCCATGGCAATGGCGATGGGGACCGTCATGGTCGCTATCGTTGCTGCACAATACTTCTATTCGTTCAGAAAACAATAAGGAGGCAGAAAATGAAAAAATCCAAAAGCAAAAATTTCCTCATTCTTTTATTGGCGACATTGCTTGCATTGTTGTTTCTGCTGCCTCTGATTTTTATGGTGTTGACGTCATTCAAAGCGTTGGGAGAGGCGATGTCGACTTCTTCATTACTGCCGAAAACTTGGACTTTAGAGAATTACAAAAGCATCTTCGGCATCACTGCAGACGTTCCGGTGCTCCGCTGGCTTTTGAATACCGCTATCGTTACAGCAATTGGGACCTTGCTGGTGGTTTTCGTAGATGTTCTTGCGGCCTATTCGATTGCCCGTTTGAATCTGCCCGGCAAGAGGTTCTTTTTCCTTGTGGTTGTGGCAGCTCTTACAGTTCCAACGATCGTCACTTTGTTTCCGATGTTCTACTTATTCCGGCAATTTAATTTGATTGATACGTATGCTCCGTTGATTTTGGTCTATTCCGCGAACACGATGGGCGTCTTCCTAATTTACAGCTTTTTTGAGGGGATTCCCGAAAGACTTGGAAAAAGCGGCGATCATCGATGGGGCTTCGTTATGGCAAGTTTTGCGGTTTGTTATTTTCCCAGCAATCCGCCCAGTCGTTGCCACATTGTCCGTCTTGACTTTTCTGACCATCTACAATGATTTTCTTTGGCCATCTGTTGTGACCAGTGCAGATGAAATGAAAACGGTCACAGTCGGAGTCGCAAACCTCGTCCAAGGCTCTAATTTCGTGAATCCAGGGAGGATGATGGCGGCAACGGTTGTGGCTACTTTGCCGGCATTCATCCTATTTGTCGCTGCAAACCGTTATTTTGTCCGAAGCGTCATCAGTTCAGGCATAAAGTGAAGCAAAGCACTTGTGATTCTTTTAAAGCATGTGATTATACCATTGCTCCTGTCTCTGTATCGCTGCGCTAGCTTCATTGCGAAAAGGAGTTGCCCCAAATTACTTTTGGGACAACTCCTTTTTATTGTCTCCGTTTAGGCTTCTTGTCAAACATTCAACAGGAATTTGGGTTATGATAGAAGCATAGAAGTTTACATAAACGGATTTGCATCGCTAAAATGAAATGCCGATCCGGCTGAGCAATTAGGAGGAAAAGTTTTGAACGCATATATCGTCATGCAGGGTGAAACGTATCATGAAGAAAAGAATGCCGGTTTGATCTGGGCTCCGGAAACGGACAAAGCAGGAATGGTTCCGCATTCCTATCAGCGGTTGATGGAAGTGAAAAAAGGAGACCGGATTTTCCATTACGTCAAAGGGGCGATCGTGGCCATCAGCGTAGCAAAAGGAGCCTTCAAAAAAGAACGGAAGCCTTTTGAAGAAGAGAGTCCTGAAAAAGAATCAGCGGTTGGCTATTTGGTGCAGGTTGAATATCGGGAGTTGGAGAATCCGTTATCGATCAAAGAATGTTTGGACGATATTTCGAGTCTTCTGCCAGTGAAATATGCGGCTTTTAAAGAAGACGGTACAGGCAATCCCGGATACCTTTATCCTTGCAACGAAGAGCTCGCCATCGAATTGCTGGAAGGCATTAGCCGCTTGAATGTGTATGTACCCGAAGCGGAGCAATTGGAACTCGCAATGGAAGTGGTCCGAGTGACGGAACACAATCCGTTAATCACGCTAATCGCAGAAACCATCATGGAAATGAAAACGAAAATCCAGCGGGCAGCTGCAATTCAGAAAATCGCTTTTGCCTTTATGGCATAAAGAATGTCCGCTATGCGGCATGGACATCGATGCCGCGTTAAAAGCTGGCTATGCAAAACCGTGGAAAGATAGCACGGATGCGGAAAAAATCAATCCTTATAACGGCTTGTTGCTCTGCAATAATCACGAAGCCATGTTTACTTCCGGATTAATCAGTTTCACAGCTGGCGGAAAGCTGCACATCGCACAACAGATACCAGAGGAGCGCTACGCCGAATACGGATTGAAAAAAGGGAAGAAAATCTCGGTTTACCCTGACAACGGCGAATTCTTCAGATGGCATAAAAGAGAGATTTTTGTCGATAAAAGAAAAACAACCAATTCAGATTCTAGGGAAGAAACCATTGCAGGCGAATGATCGCCTGCAATGGTTTTTTTATTATTCCCTGTTAGTTTCTGTCTAGAGCAAGGTGTTATAGGGGTATACAGTAAGAGATTATGAAAATGATTGGAGGTCATTTATGGATATTTTAATGACGATCCTTCTTTTGCTTTTAGCATTGCTCATCTCAAATGTTATCAGCCATTACACACCATTTATCCCAACGGCATTGATCCAAATCGCTTTAGGGGTTCTATTGGTGCTGTTTTTTGAGGATATATCGTTTGATATCGACACCGAATGGTTCTTGCTGCTATTTATTGCCCCTCTTTTATATAATGATGGCCGCCATTTTCCAAGGGAAGAGCTGTGGCGCATGCGGGGCCCGATACTCGGAAACGCCATTATACTCGTTCTTCTCACCACGATTCTTGGTGGCTATTTTATTCACTGGATGATTGCCGCGATACCGCTCTATGCAGCATTTGCGCTAGCAGCGATCTTATCGCCGACAGATCCAGTTGCAGTAAACGGTATTGCCAAACGCATTCATATTCCCGATAAAGTGCTGAATTTAGTGCGAGGCGAGTCCTTGATCAACGATGCATCCGGACTCGTTGCATTCAATTATGCGGTGGCTGCAGTCGTCACCGGTTATTTCTCGCTTCAAGAAGCGATTTTTGACTTTTCCTATAAATTTGTAGCGGGCGGAGTGCTTGGCATTGTACTTGGACTACTCGTCATCTGGATCCGCCATATCCTTCGGAAGCAAGGGATCAACGATGTGACCTTCCAGTCTTTGCTGCATATCATGACGCCGTTTTTCATTTTTATCGTAACGGAAGAATTGCTGCATGCTTCGGGTGTCATTTCTGTGGTTGTGGCCGGTATTATCCATTCACTTGTCAGGGAACGAACGGAAACTTTAGTTGCTGAAGAACAGATGTTAGCTGAAAATATTTGGACGATTATTTTGTTTGTTCTAAACGGCATCGTTTTCTTATTGCTCGGGTTAAATATCCCTTCATCCATGAGCGGGGTTCTGGAAAATCCGGATATAGGCTATTTACTGTTGTTCTCCTATGTGATCGGCCTCGGGGTCTTCATCTTAGGGGTCCGGTTTATCTGGTCTTATCTTTTTGCAAGTTTCGAATCCCGTTTTAACAAAACCGATGAAGTGGAAAAACCAAGTTTTAAACAAACTTTGTTTACTAGTCTGACCGGTGTTAGAGGTACGGTTACGATGGTCGGGGTCTTGTCAATTCCGTATGCCTTGGAATCTGGCGAAGACTTTCCGAATCGCTCGCTGATCGTCTTTTTAGCTGCTGGTACAATTCTCTTCACTTTGCTCGCTGCCACGATTTTATTGCCGCTATTGAGCCGCGGCGAGACAATTGAAGGGCAAAATTTAGGGAAGATCGATACGGAAGAAGCGAGAAAACGGCTCTTGCTTGCCTCTATTAAGAAATTGAAAGCTGAAACAACTGAAGAAAATGAAACCGTTGCTTATGAATTGATCGAAGAATACAAATTGCGGCTCGAACAAATTTTGCCGGAGGAAGAATTGAGATCGGATGAAAATAAACAGCGACGAAAAAGCTTGAAGAAAATCCGGCTGCAGGCGTTATCTATTGAAAAATCACATATAGATATGCGGTTGAAAGAGGAAAACTACGATGATGAAAAAATTAGAAAAGCTTTTGCGAAATCTTTCAGAAGAAGAGAAGCGGCCATCGAAAAAAATGTGCATTCCTTGAATGTTTATATCCAAAGCAAGCTGATTCGAGCTTGGCGACGCTTTAAAGGCGAATACTTAAAAGATGACGAAACACGGTTGGTTAATCTTCAAGTAGGCAAAGATATACAGTTAGAAGCCTTGCAAAAAGCGATGGATTATCTGGTGGAAGCTTCAAAAGATGGCAAAGAAAAAATGGCGAGTTCCGTCATACACGACTATAAACGGATGATTAAAGGGCTAAAAACGCCTGAATCGCATTTCAATGAACAATATGAAATGCAAAAAGAAGAACTGCGCTTGGTGATCATGGACATGGGCCGTTCAAAAATTTATAAAATGTATGAAGAAGGTGAAATTTCACGGGAACAAGCAAAAGAGCTGCGACGCTACTTAAACCATATCGAAAGCATTACATTATATGAATACAGTGAATAACTTGAAAAAGCCTGGGCAGATGCTCAGGCTTTTTCTAATTCTATTTCTGTTTGGCATTCTACTGAAATCCTATGGTACATTATTAGTATGAATTGCCTATCCATCAAAATATAAGCAGATGGTTTTACGGCTGGTACAGAAAGTTAGGTGAATGAATTGGTATCTTCAAAAGATGTAGCGAAACATGCAGGTGTATCTCAAACGACTGTATCGCGGGTTTTAAATACGCCGGAGCGCGTGAAAAAACCGACATTGAAAAAAGTGATGGATGCAATCGATGAATTGAATTATATCCCGGACGGCAATGCACGTTCATTGGTGCAGCGGAAAACGCGGACGATTGCATTGATTTCCGGTCCATTGCATAATCCGTTTTTCTCTGAAACAACCACAGCCATCATCAATTATGCGAATGCCGAAGGATTCCGGACCAATGTACATTTCATTAATGATGAAAATAGCGAAGAAGTCTATAATTCCGTATTTGAAAATAAAGTGGACGGCATCATTTTATCTTCGATTTATCTCGACGATCCAATCTTTAATAAATTGGAGAAGTCGGGTATTCCATTTATATTGTTCAACCGAAAGCATCAAAGTGAGAAAAACTATGTGGAAATCGATAATCGGCAAGCGGGCTATTTAGCGGCAGCGCATCTATTGGATAAGGGCCATAAAAACATCGTCTGGATCGGCGGCCCTCTTACAATCAGTACTTTCAAAGGGCGGATGGAAGGTTTTATCCAGGCACTTGAAGACCATCAAGTCACTATTCCAAAAGAACGGATCGTCATCACCGATACAAAGAGGGAAGAACTATACGATACGTTTCTCGCACTGCAAAAATCAACAGAAAAGCCGACTGCCATTTGTGCAGCAACTGATGCCATTGCGATTCGCCTCATGGATTTTTATATTTCTGCGGGGATTCGCATCCCGGAAGATCTCAGCATTATCGGCATCGATAACGTGGAATTGAGCCGGCATGCCTCCTTGAATTTAACGACAATCGGCATGGAAGATGAGCGGGGATTGGGATTCTTAGCGGTGGAGAAGTTATTTGAAATGATTTATCAGAAAAATAAGTCTTGCATCCAAATCCAAAAGTCTGTTAGACTATTCGAAAGAAATACAACCATGGACCATAAATTCATATAATCATTTATATGAATTTATTTTTCCGGATAAATGGTTACGTATTCATTTTTAAAAAGCTTTTATGTATGCGGTTTCATAAAAAGGGGGAGAGCGCTCATTCATATTAGTTTCAACAACATCTAGCAAACAGAAAAGGGGAAGAAAAAATGAAATGGAAAGACCGTAAGTTCGGGGAAGAGTCGCCATACATACCGGCTGGCCCGTTTAAAATCAGATTGCCATTTATCCATTACCGGTTTGAATGGCCGGATTACATTCAAGGATTATTGATGTGCGCAGTAGACTTATCTGCTATTCCTTTATTGATTGAATTACTGGGAATGCCTTTTGAAGTGGCATTAGCGATCGTTGTTTTGAATGGTGCTTTCTATTTGCTGCACCATTTGCTAGGCGACCCGGCAGTTCCTGGCTGGATTACGCCGGCTATTCCTTTAATTATGCTTTATTGCATGCAATTCCCGGAAGGGCCGGAAAGGGTGCATGCACTTATTGCGTTCCAAATGACTTTAGGGATCTTATCGCTATTCTTGGGTGCGACAGGGTTGGCATCGAAAGTTGTGCAATTGGTCCCTTCTGCGATTAAATCTGGGGTAATTCTCGGTGCAGGATTTGCAGCCGTCATTTCTGTTTTTGAAGTGGGCGGCCGTTTTGAAACCTTCCCATGGACGATTTCAATCGCTATCGGCATTGGATTTTATCTCTTGTTCTCTAAACATTTTAGCAAGCTGCGAAACAAAAATATATTTTGGAACACAATCGGAAAATTAGGGGTCTTTCCGATTATTGTTTTGGCCATTATTTTGGCGCCGCTTTTCGGCGAAGCTTCATGGCCGAAAATTGAATGGGGCATCAGTTCACCAGACTTCATAGGGCTGTGGACCAATTATACGCTGTTCGGACTTGGGTTCCCGCCGTTAATGTTGTTTTTAACAGGGCTCCCGACAGTCTTGGCTACCTACATCGTTCTTTTTGGGGATGTACTCCAGACCAGTGCATTGGTTAAAGAGGGAGGCAAAGCACGGCCTGACGAAAAATTGGATTACAATCCGAGCCGTGCCCATTTGATCTTTGGTACAAGAAACTCTGTAATGAGCGTTATCGGACCAGACGTTACCATGGCCGGACCTTTATGGTCAGCGATGCAAGTAGTCCTTGTCGAACGGTTTAAAGAAGGGCGTAAAGCGATGGATTCGTTCTTTGGAGGCGCGGGATCTTTCCGCTGGGGAACGAATACAGGATTATTCCTGCTGCCGATTGTCACTTTAGTACAACCGATTCTCGGAGTTGCGCTCGCCTTGACTTTATTGATCCAAGGATATGTCAGCGTCAAAGTCGGAATCCTGGAGGCGAAAAGCCAACGTGACCTTGGAATTGCTGGAATCATGGGCGCAGTATTATGTGTCAAAGGCGCTGCTTGGGCGTTTGCCATCGGAATTGGCCTGTGCTTACTGATTTACGGCAAAGACTTCTTTAAGGGTGAAACCGACCAGACTTTCACAAAAGATGTAGAAGGTCTGCAAGATAAATTGGAATTGGAGGCTGAAAAACGTGAGAAAAAAGTTATATAGAAACGGAGAATGGGCAGAGGCTGAAGAATACTCGGATTTGCTGTCGCCTTATTCTTATGAAAAAATTGCTGAAATACCAAAAGCGAGTTTGGCAGATGTACAACTTGCAATCGATTCAGCAGAAGCTGCAAAAAAAGCGATGTCTCGTTTGACTGCTTATGAACGTGCACAGATTTTAGAGCAGCTGACTTCACTCTTTATCGAACATAAACAGAAAGCAGCGGAAATCATTGCGTTGGAATCGGCCAAGCCGTTGAAATACGCCTTGGCCGAAATTGACCGGACGATTGAAACCTATAAATTTGCAGCAGAAGAAGCAAAAAGATTGACGGGTGAAATGATCCCGCTGGATGCCGCAAAAGGCGGAGCAAATCGGATTGGCTATACGATGCGAGAGCCGATCGGTGTGGTGGCAGCGATTACGCCATTCAATTTCCCACAAAATTTAGTGGCCCATAAAGTCGGTCCAGCTATCGCAGCGGAAATACAATCATCTTAAAACCGGCTTCCCAAACACCGCTTTCTGCTCTTTTCTTGGCAGAGCTTCTCGATCAGACGAATTTGCCAAAAGGGGCTTTTAACGTGGTGACTGGAAGCGGCAAAACGGTTGGCGACGCTTTAGTCGAAAGCGAGTCAGTCCGGATGATCACGTTCACCGGCAGCCCTGAAGTCGGAAAAGGCATCCGCGACAAAGCAGGATTGAAAAAAGTATCACTTGAACTCGGTTCAAATGCGGGTGTGATCATCGATAAAGGGGTAAATATGGAAGCGGTAGTCGAAAAGGCGGTTACAGGGGCCTTCTCAAATCAGGGGCAAGTCTGTATTTCCCTTCAGCGCATTTACATTGTAAAAGAACAGATGGAAGAATTTCTTGTTCAATTTAAAGCGGCAACGGAGCGCATTGTGATCGGTGACCCACTGGATGGCATGACGGACCTTTCTGCCATGATTTCACAAAAAGAGCAAACGCGTGCGGAATCTTGGGTGCAGGAAGCGGTTTCGGAAGGGGCAGCGTTAATCACCGGAGGGACAATAGAAAACGGCATTTTCCGGCCGACGATTTTGGCGAATGTCCGACGAAATTCAAAAGTTTCCTGTATGGAAGTATTTGCGCCGCTTGTCATCGTCAATCCGATTGACTCGGTTGAAGATGGGATACGGGAAATCAACGATTCCGATTTCGGCTTGCAGGCGGGAATATTCACGAACGATATCAGCACTGCATTTAGCGCTTCACGAAGCCTGGAAGTGGGAGGCGTTATCATCAATGACATTCCGACATTCCGGGTTGACCAAATGCCTTATGGCGGCGTAAAAGAAAGCGGCAACAGCAAAGAAGGGCTAAAATACGCAATTGAAGAAATGACGGAAATGAAATTGGTTGTGTGGAACCACAACCCACTGCAATAAACCGAAGGAGGCGTGGAAACGATGTCGCATAAAATTACTTTTACACCACTCAGTTATACTGGATGGGGAGCGCTCGACCATTTAACAGATGAAGTGAAAAAAATGAAAGCCAGCAATATTTTAATCGTCACAGATCCTTTTTTAGTGGATCTTGGAATTGCGGATAAGATTGAAGCACCTTTAAAAGAACAAGGCTGGAAAACGAGCATTTATACTGAAGTGGTTCCAGAACCGCCGCTTGAGGTTGGCGAAAAATTGGTTGCTTATACAAAAGAGCATCAATTCGATTTGGTAATCGGGCTTGGGGCGGCAGCGCCTTGGACCTTGCAAAATTAGCGGCAGTATTAGCTACTCACGAAGGGAAAGCTGCAGATTACTTGAATCTGACTGGAACGCGTGAAATTTCAAATAAAGGCATCCCGAAAATCCTGATTCCTACAACTTCCGGAACCGGATCTGAAGTGACAGATATCGCTGTCTTATCGCTTGAAACAACCAAAGATGTGGTAACTCATAATTGCTTGTTGGCGGATGTCGCGATCGTGGATCCCGAATTAACCGTTTCATTGCCGCCAAAAGTAACAGCTGCGACTGGCATCGATGCATTGACTCATGCGATAGAATCCTATGTTTCCGTAAATGCCAATCCTGTGACCGACTCCTTGGCGCTGCAGGCAATCCGCTTGATCAGCGGCTCTATTCGCACAGCGGTAAATGAAGGGGATCATAAACAAGCGCGTTCGGACATGAGCTATGGCAGCTATTTAGCAGGACTCGCGTTCTTTAATGCGGGTGTTGCCGGAGTTCATGCACTCGCTTATCCGCTCGGCGGCCAATTCCATATTTCACACGGCGAATCGAATGCGGTCTTGCTTCCGTATGTTATGGGTTATATCCGTTCGAGCTGCGAAAAGCGCATGAAGGATATACTGGAGGCGATGGGAGTCAGCTCAAATCAATTGTCGCAGCAGGAAGCTTCCTACAAATGCGTGGAAGAGCTGAAGCGATTAGTGGCGGATGTCAACATTCCATTGAACCTGCAAGGGTTTGGCATCACACAAGAGGCCCTCGATTCCTTAGCGGATGACGCCATCAAACAGCAGCGGATTCTTGCAAGAAGCCCAATGCCTCTTGAACGCGATGATATTTTCACGATTTACCAATCGGCTTATTACGGCGAAATCAAAGAAAAATAAATGGCTGCTCGAAGAAAAAGAATCGGAAACCAAGGGAGTAAATCCCGGTTTCCGGTTCTTTTCTCTTTATAAATGCATGGTTTCAAGTGGTGGTCTCAACTGCTTCTTCTGAGTCCAAGAGGATGCCAAACTTTTCTTTTAATAGCTTTGACTTTTCTTCTGCGGACAATTCTTTCTTCGTTTTCCCGCCATTTTCTGAAATGGTCAGCTGCATGCCGGATAAAGTAACGCGGCCGTTCGGCGTTGCTTTAGTGACCAAATCGTCATGGGTGAATGGCGATTCTCTTGAGACTTGATTGAAAATACAGCCTTCGTGGAACTCTGCAAGCATGCGTTCGTCAGTAGTGAATCGGTAGAGAATCTGCTGATTTCCCTCATTCTCACGGACTAAATCATAGCAAAGCCCATCACGTTCAATCACTGAATAAGTCCCGCTATTGTCTGTATGGCGTTCGCCGCCAAGTGGAATTGGATTGACGGTTGAGTCCCCGAACCCAGCATCCACTAAATAAGGTCTATCCAGATTAACGAGAATCGCAGCATGGGTGTCGGCTTTTGTCCAAGTGCCGTCGGGTTTCATAACGGTTGCGGAAATCAATTTTGCATCGAACCCGAGCTCTTTCAACAACCAATGGAATAGGCCGTTGATTTCATAGCAATAGCCTCCGCGCTGGTGGGTGACGATCTTTTCATAAATGTTTTCAAGGTTTAAATAAATCGGTACTGAACGAATGACATCCAAGTTTTCAAATGGCACATTTTGCATATGCAGCGACTGGAGCCGGGCCAGATCCTGCAAATAAAGCTCTTCAACCGGATAAGCGTTAAAACGTTTCAAATAAGCAGTTGTATCCATAACATCAGCATCCTTTTCCGTTTAATAACATGCCATTATCATAGCACGGACGCAACTGAAGGCCGAAACCTTTTGCTTCTATTAAAGTTCGGAATTTTGGATGTGAATTTGCTGGCAGTTAAAATGCGCCGGATCCGCCGCCACCGCCGCCAACTCCTCCGCCTGATGAAACACTCGAACTGCCGCCGCTTGCAGAAGCGGAAGTATTGGAACTTGCTGCCACGAACACACCTGACAATAGAATTGGATTGAAGTACAAGGCAGAATCCGTTTCTTCTGCATATTGTCCAGCTACGGAAAAGCTTCGTGATTTTTTGTCAAGCTGTTTGCCGTCTACTGCGAGAAGATAGGCATAAGCGCGGAGTTTATCATCTGCAGTTAATTTTTTCCATTCACTGGCAGGCAAGTTTTCCATTGCCTTGCGCATTTTTTTCCATTGGGCTTTAACGGTATGTCCTTCTACTGTCAACGGTGAATAGAAGAGGGCAAAGCTTACTGCGATTAAAGAAACTAAAATAAAAAGCGCCATAACTGGGTAAATTTCATAGATCCCTGTATAGATTGCAAGCCCTGCGGCGGCGGCACTGATTGCGCCAGAAAGGAGCCTGATACCAGAAACTTTTTCTTTAAAATGATGGGCTTTCACTTCATCCGCCACTTCCCGATTCCATTTCGCTATCGCATCATTATAAGCGGAGTGATTCAATTCTTTCTTTGAATAAGCCTCCACTTCGGATAAGTTAAAAGTCTGGCCATCACCGATTTTATGGAATAATAAATCGATCAAAGTCTGTTCATGCGGCCATTGGGCTTTTTTACCAGTTAATTCAAATTGATCCTCTGAAAGTTGTCTCACATTCTTTTTCCGCACCATCTCCATTAAAGCGGCAGCTATTGCATCCGGTGTTAAATAAGGGGAATGGGTGAAATGGACGGTGGCAGGAAGGCTGAGTTTTTCATCAGGCACATAAAACCCTTTGTTTGTCTACAATTTCCTCTTTGTTCTTTCTGGCATTCCAATATGCAAAAAGAAGCAGCAATGCAAGCGTTAATCCGAGTGTTGGCAACGCGGATTTCCCGATTACTGAGGCCGTGTTTTGGTTAGCTGCGAAAGCCGCGGCTTCCTCTTCCTGCTGTTTACGGTCTTCAAGCAGCAAATCTTTCACAGTTCCACCTGATTGAGAGATGCCGGGAAATAATTCCCCATCATAGATAACCCGGATATCTCCGTTGCTTCCTTCAGGCACTTTTCCTAATTTAAAGACCACTGAGCCTTCGTCGCTGGCGATCCCTTTTTCAAACGCTTCATCGTATCCGAGAAATAAAACTTCATCAGTTGAAGAGGGAGGATGGATGGCAATCGTCATTTGTTCGTAATCACTTTCGTTTCGATCATCGAAAAACGGCCAATAAAATTCAGCGCCATCTTCAAATTTTTCAATAGCTCCTTCAATTACATAATTGAGTGAAATTGTAATCGTTTCATCGTCGCCATTACGATAAATTTTATAAATACTTTCTTCTTTGTCGACTTTTAATTTTTTCATTTTATCATGTGCTGTAAATCCGGTGATTTCAGTGCCGGATTTTGGTTTGAGTTCCCTTGTAATTCCTTCAAAATCCCCATCGAATTCATAAGTGAACTCTTCTTCAACTGCAACATCGCCATTTTCCAGCAGTTGCGCATCGATGGTTGCTTCGTTTATTTCAAAATCCACTGCTAAAACCGTGACAGGCAGGAGAAACAGAAACATTACGAGCAGGGGCATTAATTTTTTGACCTGCATTTGTCATCACCTCTTTCTAATTTACGTATCGTGATGCTGTAAGTTTCAAAATATTCCTCTTGCAGCATCACTATTTCGTTTATATTCCGCTTCATGCATTAAAAGTTTCATGACAGTGGGCATAAAATGATTTTACTTGGGGTATAAGAGAAAGAATGGAATTTACAATCCGGATGCCGGAGCGTCAGTTGAAATTTGCGGATGTACGATGCAGTGCACGCACGGCAATCAATAGAAAACAGGCAATTAGACTTGGACTGGAGGCAGTGGCTTATGGAAACCAAAGCGATTGAAAATATGAACAGGGGAATTGTGACAGCCTTATCAGCAATCGGCATTGCACAAGGACTGAAAATTTTAACCCATAAGAAAGTAACTGGCAATTGGGATTGGAAGCAGGCATTTACGACAGGAGGCATGCCGAGTTCCCACTCAGCAGGTGTATCTGCTTTAGCTTCTTATGTGGCAGCTAACAAAGGGACAGGCCATACGGAAACGGCGCTTGCCGTCGTATTCGGCACGATCGTCATGTATGATGCGCAAGGAATCAGACGCCATACGGGGGAAATTGCCCAATTGGTCAATGATCTGGAAGATAGCTTTGTTTCATTGACAGGAGATTTTCCGAGCTTGAAGTTTGAAAAAAGGGAGAAAGAATTAAAAGAGCTTCTTGGGCATCAGCCAATCGAAGTGCTCGGTGGAGCATTATTCGGTGTTGTTCTTGGGCTGATTTCAGCAAAAATTGAAAATGAAGAAAGAGGCAAGCATAGACGAGCACGCAGACGCTCCGGTAGAAACTTGCGGATGAACCGAAAATAAAAATTGAATGATACAAAAAAGAGCGCTTTGGTCGTCATTCAAAGCGCTCTTTTTTGTACTATAAACTTACTGGAAAAGGAAAGGCTAGTGATCGTTGAATTTCCTGATTAAAAATTAGAATAAACCGAGAGCGTCATGCAAAATACGAGCCATTCAGCCGCAATCATTAACGAGTTAAAGGAAATCGGTGTGTTGATTTTAATAACTGATTTTGGAACCGGCTATTCTTCGCTTAGTTTGTTGAATAATTTGCCGATCGATATCGTGAAAATTGACCGTTCCTTTATCAAGGATATGTTATCGAGCAGAAATGCTTCGGTCTTGGTTAAAACCATTATAGAAATGGGAGACAATTTAAATTTCCGATTAGTCGCTGAAGGAATCGAAGATGGGAACCAGTTAAGTTTACTCATCGACAAAGGCTGCCATTACGGACAAGGCTATTTGTTCAGCCCGCCGCTGGCTGTAGCTAAGTTCGAGAGGTGGCTACAAGCTAAAGGAATTGAGAGATCCGCTTGAAAAAAAGCCGAACGCATTTCGCATTCGGCTTTTTTCTATCGATTTTTTAGATGGTTAGGAGTATTTGTTGTTGCTGGCATTGAGATGATGCTTGTTGTAGCGGTCGATGGCCGCAAATAAGATAGCGAGGATGACAAACATCAAAAGGCTGACATACCACGGCATTTCCGTTATCGCTTGGCCGAATGCCGTGTAGAGAATAGCAGGCATGATAAGCCCCAATGTTGAAAAGTACATATACTCCCGCAAGTTTTTGGTCATTTCCATTAGATACAAGGACAATAAATGGAAATGAATAAAAGGCATAATGCGTAATATCATCACTTGACCGACAGATAGCGTCCGGTCCGGAAACATTTTGTCTTTAAGCCTGGACATTTTATCGCGGAAATTCGGGAATTTATTGACCAATACATAAGAGACGAAGCTCATGAGAGACAAGCCGATAAAAGAAAGCAGCGCTCCTTCAAAAAATCCAAAAACCACGCCGCCCACGATACATACGACAATAACAGGGAGGAATAAGATCGGTCTGATTAAATGCAAAATCACAAAAAGAATAGGAGCTAGCCACCCAAAGCTTTCAATGAACGTTTCAAGGGTTTGATCGAAATGATCCATAACTATTTCTCCTGTCTGTAAAGGTTATCCTATTGTTGAAGATAAGCTAAGCTGTATTTAAATGCAAGAGATTGAGATTGAAGCGGGCTTAAAGAACGTCTTATATAAAGGGCTTTCCCGAAGGAGTTTAAGATTAATTCCGAATTTAAGGGCGGGCGAAAACACATAAATTTAATATGCTAAAACCGCTGTGCAAAAGCGTTTCAGTCGGATTTTCGCCCTTTTTATGGTAAAATAATATTATCTACTTTGAAAGGGATGTGCTGCAATTTGGCTAATGCGAAAATCTCAAAGTCCCTTATTAAAGGGCCAAAATCCACTGAAAATTTTAACGGAAATATTGAAATAAAACATATTGTCATATTAGGCGATTCGGTAGCTTATGGTTATGGAACAAGAGGGGGTATTGCAAAATACCTGAAAGAAACTTTCCACACCAGCACAGTAACAAATTTAGGGATCAATGGCTTAACGAGCAGCGAGGTTAGTCGATCGCCTTCGAACCGGCAACTGGGACGAGACCTTAGCATCTGCAGATATGGTACTTTTGAATATTGGCGGCAATGATCTGCTCCGTGGCTTTAAAGGGAGCGGCGCAAAAGGGCTGGTCAAACAGTTTTCGAATTTGAAGAAAATTTACCGTAAAAACTTGTTGGAAATCTATCAGCATCTGCGGAGCCTCAATGAAAAACTGTTGATTGTCCAAAATAACCTGTATAATTCCATGAAAAAAGAAGTGCAATATTTCGGTTTCACCAATTTGCTATTCCGGATGTGGAATTCAGCAATCGGTGAAGAAGGAATCATTATCTCACGTACGGAACCGATGGGGAAAAATCCTTCCATCTGGCTGGACTCAATCCATCCGAATGAAGAAGGCTATAAAATGATGCATGAGCTTCTCTTAAAAACCTTGGCTTCTACAGGCATCTCCATTCCAGCCAGAGAAGCTGCCACTCCCATAAGACATTCTTAACTTTAAAACTGCCAGGTTTGCTCCTGGCAGTTTTTTATTGTATTTTTTGGAGAAATAATATTGCAGTATATTGACTTAAGAAAATTCTAATAATATAATTAGAGGCATTCGTAATAAATATCACTTTTTAAGGAGGATGAATACGTAATCAAATTAAAAAGAAGTCATTCTTGAAATTAAAATTCTATTGTAATTGCTATTTTATGAAAGCGTTTACTAAATAGATAGAAAGAGGTGCCATATGATTACATTTTTTGTATCGATTATTATTCTTATCATTGCTTATTTTACATACGGAAAATTCATTGAAAAAATGTTTGCACCTGCAGAGTCCCGAAAGACGCCGGCTTATGCGAACGGCGACGGAGTAGACTTTGTCCCGATGAACAAACATAAAAATGCAATGATCCAACTTTTGAATATCGCAGGAACGGGTCCGATTTTTGGTCCGATTATGGGAGCTTTATATGGTCCTGTCGCTTTCCTATGGATTGTCATCGGTTCGATTTTCGCTGGAGCTGTCCACGATTATCTTACAGGAATGATTTCCATCCGCAATAAAGGGGCGCATATTCCAGAACTGGCTGGGAAATTCCTCGGAAGCGTTTCAAAACATATCGTAAACGTGTTCGCGTTATTGCTTCTTTTATTGGTCGGTACGGTATTCGTTACGACACCGGCATCGCTGTTATCCATTTTATTGGACGGGAAAGTGGCTGTAGCTGTACTGATTGGCGTTATCTTTTTGTATTATTTCTTGTCGACCATCTTGCCAATCGACAAAATTATCGGACGCCTGTATCCGTATTTCGGAGCGGTTTTGCTGATTGGTACACTCGGTGTCGGTATTGCACTTGTCTTCTCGGATTATAAGATTCCTGAATTGTCATTGACGAATTTGCATCCGGATAATTTACCGATCTTCCCAATGCTGTTCTTTACAATTACATGCGGAGCTTTATCCGGATTCCATGCAACACAATCACCAATCATTTCACGGACTGTACAAAAAGAATCACAGGGCCGATACATCTTTTACGGTATGATGATTGCTGAAGCGATCATCGCGATGATTTGGGCTGCTGCATCAATGAGTATTTTCGATGGGCAGACATTAAGTTCGATGATCAACTCAGGTACACCATCAGCTGTCGTAAATGAAGTTTCGATGACATTGCTTGGTGCTGTGGGGGGGACCATCGCCGTTCTCGGTGCTATTGTTCTGCCAATCACTTCAGGGGACACGGCTTTCCGTGCCGCCAGATCGATTATTGCCGACTACATCAAATTGGACCAGCAGAAAATAATGAAGCGTTTGATCATTGCAATCCCATTATTTGCAGTGTCTATCATGCTCACTCAAATTGACTTTAACCTCTTATGGAGATATTTTTCCTGGGCAAATCAGGCAACTGCTGCCATCGCTTTATGGATCGGTACGATGTATCTATACATCCAAGGCAAGAATTACTTGGTTGCGATGGCACCGGCCATTTTCATCACGTATATGGTGTTCGTTTATATACTAAATCAAAAAATCGGTTTCAATCTCGATTTGAATATTTCCTTTATTGTCGGTTTGATCTTAACAATTGTCATCGTGGCAATGTTCTATGCGAAAGCAAGGAAGAACCGCATTGACAATGTGGAAACCGCCGTAGCCGTAGAGTGATAAAAAAACTGGCCGAACTCATTGGAGTTCGACCAGTTTTTATTTTCCTGTTTTTGAAGGGGCTTCCAAGATGAACACCATATAACCTAAATCTTTTTCGAAATTCCAATCAACAAATGTCTCGATGACTTTTCTTTCAACAATAGCTTCTATGCTGCTGATATCCAACATTTTCCGCTCTAAGGGCCGTTTGGCCATTTTTAATTCTTCTATAACGCCGATGCCGATCAGTTCTTTCTCGAGCTGGATTAAGATTCCGGACCGTTCCACCAAAATCATGCGGTCATTCAACCAGACAAGCTTCGTCTGTTCTGGAGTTTTTTCAGCTTTTGCACTCGCTTTATTGATTTCGCCTTCAAAAGCCTTATGATCAACTTCTTTAGGCCACGTCATCTCTTTTTTTCCGTCATCCGCTTTAATCACACCGATGATCAAACCTGTTTCATTCTGCAAATCCCAGTCTGCATAGATTTCCTGAATTTCAAGGTTGGCAATTTTCCATAATTCCAAAATGATATCCGATCGCAACTCATTCAACAATAGATCCCGGATTTCCATAATGCGTTTCATTTCATTTTGTTTCAATAGAATTTTTTCCATCGGCCCTATAAATCCGCGAAGATGGATGGCTAAATAAGGACCATTGATAGCGACGAATACGGAAGTGGGGCCCTTGCCGAAATTGGTACGCAATAAAGTCGAGAAATAGCCGCCAATCAAAGATTCTGTTGTTTTTTCTTTTGCCATAGCAATTCCTCCCGACACACATAAATTTTACTAACAGGTCTATTATTCCTCTGATGAAAGGCCCTCCAGGCTTTTCCAAACTTCCGGAAGCATAGAAGAGAGTTCGTGGGCCAATAAGGTATGGGGCGATTTCGTTTTCGTCCAATGTTCTGCGCATGCACCGTGCAAATAAACTGCATTTAATACCGCGTGTTTCCAGTTGTCATGGCAGCAAAGCATCCCGAGCATCATCCCAGTCAGCGTATCGCCTGTGCCGCCTTTTGAAAGTGCGGAATTGCCGGTCGGATTTGTCCAAGCTTCACCGTCCGGAAAGGCAATCACCGTTTTGGGACCTTTCAGGACGATTGTGGCATCGAGTTCTTTTGCTAAGCGTTTTGCATATTGTGCCTTATCTTTCGCGATCTGTTCTACCGGGATTCCACTGATTCTAGAGAACTCACCGGGATGCGGCGTCAAGATGGTGGGTGCATTTCTTATGGGATATGTCCGTTTTGATAAAGCTCCGGCATCGAGTATGACCGGAACTGCTGACTCAAATAACTTCATTAAGTTCTGTTCCATCTGGCTATCCGGGACTTTACCGGGACCGATGGCGATCGCTTTATATGCATCTAATTTAAAGTTGTTGGTATAAAGTGTTTCTTCGATGTTTCTTATATAGGTGGCTTCAGGCAAAGAAGGGAGGATCATCGGAATTACTTCCGATTCTGTTGCAATTTCGAGTTTCCCTAAACCGCTCCTCATGGCGCCAAGACCTGCGAGAAGTGCAGCACCGGGCATATCACGTGTTCCGGCAATCAATAAACCTGTCCCGAAGCTTCCTTTATGCCCATCTGCGCTGCGAATAGGCAAAGTGGATTTGACTTGCTGTTCGTCCCAAGCTGGAACGGTCTCATAATGAGCTGGCAATATTATTCAACCGCCTTTCGTATTTTAAAGAAATCTTGATGTTAGAATATACCCATAAACGCCATTCGTTTAACAAAAGAAAGCCATCCACTGTGAAATCCATCTTTAATCGCTCATAGTAAGAATAATTTTTTGAACAGTATCAAAAAACTGACTTTTTGAATAGCCTTGCGCCGATTAACTTCGAAGCTCATAATTAATAGCTGAAGAAAAGTAAGGAGACTTTAGCATGAATACACCACAGCAAATGAAAAAAATAACGCCGGAATTTGATCCTTGGGAAGCGTATATGGACATCGAACAGCACGGCAAATTGACTTTGTCGAGCATTGAATTTACAACGACGTATCTTTGTAATATGCGCTGTGAGCATTGCGCGGTCGGCTATATGCTGCAGCATAAAGACCCGGATGCCTTGCCGATCGATTTGTTGATCGCCCGCCTTGAGGAAATTCCGCATTTACGGACCATCAGCATTACAGGCGGCGAACCGATGTTTTCCAAAAAGTCTGTCGAGCAAATCGTTTTGCCGTTGATGAAATATGCACATGATCGCGGCATCCGTACCCAGATGAACTCGAACCTGACGATGCCGCTTGAACGGTATATGCTGATTGCCCCTTATTTGGACGTCTTGCATATTTCCCATAACTGGGGCACGATTGACGATTTTGTGGATGGCGGATTTGCCAATATGGAACGGAAGCCTCCGCGAGAGCGGCGTGCTGAACAATTTCAACGCATGATCGATAATAGCCGCGCTCTCGCAGAAGCAGGCGTCATGGTATCTGCTGAAACGATGCTTAACAAGCGGACTTTGCCGCATCTTGCAAAAATCCACAAGCAAGTGATTGAAGAAATGAAATGCGCACGCCATGAAGTGCATCCAATGTACCCAAGCGATTTTGCGAGCCAGCTCGAAGTGCTGTCGCTCGATGAAACACGAAAAGCGATCCACGAATTGCTGGATGAGCGAAATGAAGAAGTGTGGATGCTCTTCGGTACGCTTCCGTTTTATCCTTGCAGCATGAATGACGAAGACATCAAATTATTGAACCGAATTCGAAGCAGCAAAAATGTCACGGTCCGGAATGATCCGGATGGCCGCTCCCGGTTGAATGTCAACGTCTTTACGGGTGAAGTGATTGTTACCGATTTTGGCGACACTCCGCCAATGGGCAATATCCAGAACGACTCGCTCCCTGTGATGCTTGATCGCTGGCTCGAACGTCCGCTGGCAAAAACAATTGCTTGCCATTGCCCTGCTGTCAAATGCCTAGGGCCGAATCTGCTCGTAAAAGACGCTTATTACGCGGATCAGGATTTTTTGAAGAATAAAGCAAGGATATAAAATGATATGGAAGCAGGAGGGCCGAACCGGTCTTCTTGCTTTTTTTATTTTCACCTTATCCGTTGGTCATATTTTGGAAGTTTGCTAAAATGGATGAATATTCTATTTATTCGACAGGAGGAGAGAAACTATGCCGCAGCAATTAAGGGATCGGGTTTTTATCATTGACGACCATGATTTGAATGTCGAAGAACGGACGGGTACGTATGTCTTAACCGAAGACGAGCTGACCTTGATCGACACGTGTGCCAGTCCATCTGTTCCTTTTATTAAAAAGGGGCTCAAGGAAATGGGATTTTCTTTGGACCAGGTGAAATACATAATTGTCACCCATATCCACCTGGATCATGCCGGAGGAGCAGGTTTATTGCTTCAGGAATGTCCAAACGCGAAAGTGGTCGTCCATCCTAAGGGAGCGCGTCATTTAGCGGATCCGAGCCGGTTGATCGCTGGAGCAAAAATGGTCTATGGCGATAAATTCGAGCAATTATTCGATCCGATTGCACCCATCCCAGAAGAACGGCTGCTTGTTAAAACAGAAGGGGACCATCTGGATATCGGCCCTGGCTGCCGATTGGAATTCTGGGACACGCCGGGCCATGCGAAGCATCATTTTTCCATCGTCCATCCACCGAGCAACGGGATCTTTGCAGGGGATACAGTGGGCATCCGCTATGAACAATTGGCGAAAGACGGCATTGATTTCTTTCTGCCTTCGACTTCACCGAACCAATTTGATCCTCTTGTCATGCAGTCAGCTATCGAACGTTTTCGAAGCGCGCGGTTTGCTGCGATTTATTATGGCCATTACAGCATGTCTACCATTCCGGAAGAAGCATTGGTTCAAGTGGAACAGTGGCTCGGCATCTTCGTAGATGAAGCAAAATCAGTAATGGCAGAAGGAGGGAACCCTGCCGAGTTAGCCGGTAGATTAATGAAGCAAGTAAAGATCCATTTGGATGCATTGGGTGTCCCGGAAAACCATAAAGTATACGAAATTATCCAATTGGATCTTGAAGTCAGCTCCATGGGCTTGATGGACTCACTCAGCAAATAAGGGATTGCTTCGCTCAATTTCGGGTAAACATTCTGTAAGAGGGAAAAATAATCAAAGGAGTGAGACGATGGAAGATAAAAAAAGCAAGAAGATAAAGAACAAGAAGAATTTACAGAAATGCCGAATGCGGATCTTCCGGATTTCGAGCCGGAACAAGATGAAGAAAAACAGCTGGAGCAGTTCAAGAAAACGGCAAATACCGGAAAAGAAGATCATGAAAAAGAATAAGATGCAAAAAAGGGGCTATCCAATAAGTCAAATAAAGACTTATTGGACAACCCCTTTTCTTATGAAACGATCGATTTTACATACGCTTCGACTTCATCCGAAGTGCCAAGCGCTAAAATGCGTTCTGTGTGGCTAGCCATATCGGCTTTTGATAATTTGCTGATTTGTGCACGCGCTTTAAGGATGGAAGAAGCGCTCATTGAAAATTCATCAAGCCCGAGGCCGAGCAAGATCGGGATGGCAATTTCATCGCCAGCCATTTCTCCGCACATGCCTGTCCATTTCCCTTCACGATGCGACGCATCAATGACCATTTTGACCAGGCGCAAAATCGCCGGGTTGAATGGCTGGTATAAATAAGAAACTTGTTCGTTCATACGGTCTGCAGCCATCGTGTACTGAATCAAATCGTTCGTACCGATAGAGAAGAAGTCCACTTCTTTGGCAAACACATCGGCCATAACAGCAGTGGACGGAATTTCCACCATGATGCCCACTTCGATGCTGTCGCTCACTTCAATGCCTTCTTCAAGCAATTTCGCTTTTTCTTCAAGCAGCAATGCCTTCGCATTGCGGAATTCTTCCAAAGTCGCAATCATCGGGAACATGATTTTCAAATTGCCGTGGATGCTGGCACGAAGCAGCGCACGAAGCTGGGTCCGGAACATATCCGGCATTTCCAGGCATAAGCGGATAGCTCGAAGGCCTAGGAACGGATTGAGTTCTTTTGGTAAATCCAAGTAGGACAGCTCTTTGTCGCCGCCGATATCCAAGGTGCGGACAACGGTTGGTTTGCCTTCCATTGCTTTAAGAACCGATGCATACGCTTCGTACTGCTGTTCTTCTGTCGGAAATTCTTCTCGTCCCATATAGAGAAACTCTGTCCGGTAAAGGCCGATCGCTTCGCCGCCATTTTCAAGAACACCTGTCGTATCTTTAGGGGTTCCGATATTTGCGCCGATTTCGACTGCTTGGCCGTCAGCCGTAACAGTGGCTTCATTTTTCAATTTTGCCCATTCGGCTTTTTGTTCTTCGTGCTGGGCTTTTTTCACTTGGTACTCGGAAATGGTTGCCGCGTCTGGATTGATGATGACTTTGCCATCCAATCCGTCGACAATCACAAAGACGCCGTTTTCGATCGTCGCCATCAGTGATTTTGCACCGACGACAGCAGGAATTTCAAGCGTGCGCGCAAGAATCGCAGAATGCGACGTGCGCCCGCCGATTTCAGTGACGAAGCCTTGCACAAATTGCGGATTTAATTGAACCGTATCAGAAGGCGTCAAATCCTCCGCAATGATGATCACTTCTTCTGAAATCATGCTTGGGTTTTGAATCGAGACACCAAGAAGGTGGGCGAGGACCCGCTTCGTCACATCACGGATATCGGCAGCACGTTCCTTCATATACTCATTGTCCATCGCTTCAAACATTTCAACGAAACCGTCCGCTGTTTCTTTCAAAGCGGATTCAGCATTTTGTTTATCATTCGTAATTTTTTCTTTGATCGGTCCAATCAATTCGGGATCGCTGAGTACGAGCAAGTGTGCACCAAAAATTGCAGCTTCTTTGTCGCTAATCTGCTCGCGCGTCCGTTGTTGGATCACTTCAAGTTCGGCAACGGATTTAGCTAAGGCAGCATCTAACCGCGAAACTTCTTTTTCGGGATTTTCAACCGTCGTTTTTTCCACGTTCAGCTTTGGGTTTTCCAATCTGAAAGCTTTAGCAAAAGCGATTCCGTTTGAAGCCGCAATTCCAGAGAGGGAAGTGCTCATTGATCAGCAAGCCCTTCAGATTTCATCACGTTTGTAATTTGTTCGATGGCTTCGTTTTCATCTTCGCCATCAGCTGCGATTGTAACGGTTGATCCTGAAGAAACGCCTAAAGACATAACGCCTAAAATTGATTTCAAGTTTACTTTTTTGCCTTTATGCTCCAATGTAATGTCCGATTTAAATTTAGCTAATGAGCCGACTAAAGCGGATGCTGGACGTGCGTGGATACCTGCTTCATCTGTAATAGTGAATTGTTTTTCTACCATGTAAAATTCCTCCTAAGAAAATGTGATTGAGTTTGCTTGATATCAAATCATTCATGAGCGATTTTGAAAGGTAAAATAGCTGTTTGAATGTTTTTGATTGCTTATGAATGATTATGATTGATTTTGGAAGGGTTTTCAAGTATTATCTACTTAACCTTAAATAAAGAGGGTGCAAAAATGCTGACGAATGAACGCCACGAATATATTTTGGGCTTGCTTGACCAAAAACAGACCATCAAAATTCAGGAAATCGTAGATGAAACTGGAGCTTCTGAATCAACCATCCGCCGAGATTTGACGGAACTTGAAAACCGGCAGCTTTTAGTGCGTGTATTCGGCGGTGCCGTTGCGCCTGGCCGCAACCTTTCTGAACCGAGCATCTCCGACAAGTCGACACGGAATCTTGAAGAAAAAATCAAGCTCGCGAAATTTGCTGCATCGTTTGTCCAAGAAGGCGATAGTGTTTTTCTTGATGCCGGAACCACAACTTTTCAAATGATTCCTTTTCTAAAAGACAAAGATGTGGTCGTTGTCACCAACGGGTTAACCTTAGTGGATTCCCTGAACGAACACGGCATTACGACATATCTGACGGGCGGATTGATGAAATCCCGTACCGGTGCTATGGTCGGCTCCCAGACCATTCAATCTTTGATGAATTACCGCTTTGACCTTTGCTTTCTTGGCGTAAACGGTTTTCATCCCGATTACGGCTATACGACACCGGATCCGGAAGAAGCGGCTGTCAAAAGGCTTGCCAGTTCTTACGCGCGAAAAACCTACATCCTTGCAGACCATACAAAAGCGAATCAAGTCAGCTTCGCTAAAATCATGGATCTGGATGGCGCTGATTTGATTGTGAATGAAATCGATCAGCAAATGATGGAACAACTGGAAAAAAGACGACAGTAAAGGTGGAGAAACGATGATCTATACTTGTACGATTACGCCGTCTGTTGACTACACCACGTATTTACCCTCTTTTGAAAACGGAAAACTGAACCGTACATCAGAGGTATTCTATTATCCCGGAGGCAAAGGAATCAATGTCTCCGCGTCTTAAAGCGATTGGGAGCCCACAATAAGGCGCTAGGGTTCATAGGTGGATTTACAGGCAATTATATAGAAGATTTCCTTCTGCGTGAAGGTGTTGAGACAGATTTTATTGAAACTGCTGAAATCACCGCATAAATGTCAAGATCAAAGCGGCAGAAGAAACGGAATTGAATGGCCCGGGACCTGCGCTTAATGCGGATGACTTGGCTCAATTGACTGAAAAAATAAACAATATGTGTGAAGGGGATTGGCTGGTTCTTGCCGGCAGTTTGCCGGATTCGGTTCCAGCATCGTATTACAGCGGCCTCGCTGAACTTTGCAGGGAGCGGAATATCCGTTTTGTTTTGGATACATCAGGGCCGGCTTTAAAAGAGCTGGTGAAGTTTTCGCCTTTTCTGATCAAACCGAACATCCATGAGTTAGGAGAACTTTTTGATGCAGACATTGCTACAAAAACGGAAGCTTTGCAATATGCCAAGAAATTAGTGGACGGTGGAGTTAAGAACGTGATTGTTTCTCTCGGAGGCGATGGTGCATTATTCGTCAATGAAAAATTGGCATTTGAAGCAAAAGCGCCAGTGGGTAAAGTGGTCAACACCGTGGGATCGGGAGATTCACTCGTTTCTGGATTTATCGCATCGTTTTGCAAAACGGAAAATCCGCTTGAAGCGTTTAAATACGGCGTAGCTAGTGGGAGCGCCACCGCTTTTCGTTCAGATCTTTGCCAAAAAGAAGATGTGGAAGCGTTGATCGGGGAAGTGCACGTGAAGGAAATAAAACATGGGGACGTGAGCGTATGAGAATCACACAATTATTGACTGAACAAACCATCATCTTGGATCTTAAGGCTGGTTCGAAACAAGAAGTGCTTGCTGAAATGATCAGCCAATTGGACAAAGCGGGGAAATTAACCGATTCGAAGCTTTTCCAAGCTGATATCCTAGCGCGGAAGAACAAAGCACAACTGGAATCGGCGATGGTATTGCGATTCCGCATGCTAAATCGAAAGCGGTGAAATCGCCGGCGATTGGATTCGGACGCTCGCGAGAAGGACTGGACTATCAATCACTCGATGGCCAGCCCGCTCATTTGTTCTTCATGATCGCTGCTACAGAAGGTGCAAATGACGATCATTTGGAAGCGCTGTCTCGCCTTGCAACATTTCTGATGGACAGCAAGTTCCGTGATCGAATGCTTGCCGCAACAACCAAGGAAGAAGTGCTCCAAGCGGTCACTGACAAAGAAGCGGAAGTGGACGGCACAGACGGAGAAGCTGAAGCGAGCACACCTGCAGCTTCAGGCAAGAAAATTCTAGCGGTCACTGCTTGTCCGACAGGCATTGCCCATACGTATATGGCTGCTGAGAAACTGAATGAACGCGCGAAAGAGCGCGGCATCCAATTGAAAGTGGAAACGAATGGCTCGAGTGGTGTGAAAAACCGGTTGACGGATGCAGAAATCGCAGAAGCGGACGCCATCATAGTGGCGGCAGACACGAAAGTGGAAATGGCCCGTTTTGCCGGTAAACCGGTAATCCAAACGAAAGTCGGAAAAGCGATCTACGAAACGGACGATCTGCTCGACCGGGCAATTGGCGGAGATGCACCGGAATACAAACACGACCGGACAAAAGAAGACGCAAACGACGGCGACTCAAAAGGCGGCTTTTACAAGCATTTGATGAACGGCGTTTCGAATATGCTGCCATTTGTCGTAGGCGGCGGGATCTTGATTGCGATTTCTTTCTTCTGGGGCATCAATGCATCAGACCCATCAAGCCCGGATTACAATGAATTTGCGGCGATGTTGAACACAATCGGCGGCGGCAATGCCTTCTTCTTGATGGTGCCGGTGCTTGCTGGATTTATCGCGATGAGCATTGCCGAGCGGCCAGGATTTGCGCCGGGGATGATCGGCGGTTTGATTGCCATTACTGTCACGGGTGTGGAAGAAGCAAGCGGCGGCTCCGGTTTCCTGGGCGGCTTGATCGCCGGATTCCTGGCAGGTTATGTGACGCTTCTCGTTAAAAAAGCCTTCTCGGTGTTGCCTGATGCACTCGAAGGGCTTAAACCGGTCCTGTTCTTCCCGGTATTCAGCATCGCCATCACCGGCATCATCATGATGCTTGTGAACCCGCAGCTGACAAAAGTTTATACAGCGATTTCATCATTCCTGGAAAGCCTGGGCGGAACGAATCTGGTCTTGGTCGGCTTGCTCCTCGGCGGTATGATGGCGATCGATATGGGCGGCCCTGTCAATAAAGCAGCTTATACATTCGGCATCGCGATGCTGGATGCGCAGAATTTCAATTTCATGGCAACCGTCATGGCGGCCGGCATGGTGCCGCCGCTTGGCATGGCGATTGCTACGACGCTTTTCAAAAATAAATTCACGAAGCCGGAACGGGAAGCCGGGAAAACAGCTTACGTTCTTGGTGCTTGCTTTATCACAGAAGGCGTTATTCCTTTTGCAGCAGCTGACCCGGCTCGCGTCATTCCGGCGTGTGTTGCAGGTGCAGCCGCTACGGGCGCTTTGGTGATGCTGTTTGATATCGGACTGCGTGCACCGCACGGGGGCGTGTTCGTTATGGGTCTCGTTGACGGCGGCATAACAAAAGTGTTGTTCTATGCACTTGCAATTATTGCAGGTGCTGTCATTACGGCAATCGTTGCAGGGCTATTAAAGAAAAAAGTGGCTGCAGCAGTATAATTAAAAAACCGGCTGGATCTGTTGAGATCCAGCCGGTTTTTTTGCGCTTATTTAGAAAACTTTTCTTTCAACTCTTTTCCTTCTTGTTGGGCTTTGTCTTTACCTTGTTCTTTGTATTCATCTTTGTGCTCGTCATAATGGTCTTTGCCTTTTTCCGTCGCTTGGTCTTTTGCATCTTTAAATTTATCATCCAACGCCATTTTTCTCATCCTTTCTCTATTTTTTATTTGTTTCTGTTATTCCCTTTGAATAATCAAAAAAACATCATCGCGATAAAAAAATGCAATTAATCCGTATGGCCTAAACCCTTTAAACGCTTAAGATTTACTCAGTCGGGTATTTTATCCTTATAAAAGCTTTTAGAAAATGAGCAAGGCATTCCCCTATACATAGAGGCATCAAGCGGTCCTCAAATTTACCAAAGGGGGGCTTCGTTATGGAAGAGCAAAAGGATAAGCAGATGTTGAAACTCGCTGCCAGCTGGTTTATGAAATGGGTGTTGAACAATAAAGCCGTATCGATTTTGTTCATCCTCCTATTGGTGCTGCTGATTCTCTTTTTGTTGCCGAAAGTCAGCTTCGTATTTCGGCCATTCGCTGCTTTTTTTGACGTCATGGGGCTGCCGATTGTCATGGCAGGCGTTTTGTATTATCTCTTGAATCCTTTGATCGATTGGATGGAAACGAAAAAGATTCACCGCGCAGGCGGCATCGCAATTGTCTTTCTCGTCATCCTGGGATTAGTCGCATGGGGCGTTGCTACACTGATTCCGATTCTCCGTGAACAGACTTTGAGCCTGATTGACAATTGGCAGGATTATTTAAATCGTTTCATCTCTCAAGTAAATGGATTTTTTCAAAGTGATGTACTCGCTGAGCTGCAAAAGCAGCTTACCGGAGAGGAAGACGGCATTTCCGATTCCATCAGCGGGCAGGCGGATGATGTGGTGGATACGACGGTCACGGGGATCGGCAGTGTGGTCGGCGTCCTTTCCACTACGGTGCTTGCGGTAATTACGACGCCATTCATCTTATTTTACTTGCTGAAAGACGGGCATCATTTACCGTACTACCTCATGCCGTTCGTTCCGTCCAAGATGCGGATAAAATCGTATGAATTGCTGAGAGAAATGAATCTGCAAATCAGCCAGTATATCCGTGGCCAGCTGATAGTCGCTTTTTTCGTCGGCTTGATGTTCTGGATCGGCTTCAGCGTAATTGGCCTTGAATACGCGTTGATTCTCGGCATCATGGCGGGGGCATTGAACTTGATTCCTTTTCTAGGCTCGTTCATCGCATTTATTCCAGTCGTCATTATCGCAATCGTGCTTCATCCGCCGCTTATGCTCGTGAAAATCGCGGCCGTGTTTTTTGTCGAGCAAACCTTGGAAGGCCGGGTCATCCAGCCTTTAATCCTCGGCAATAATTTGAATATCCATCCGGTTACAATCATTGCAGTGTTACTGACTGCCGGGAATCTGTTCGGCATTCCGGGCGTCATCCTTGGAATTCCAGCCTATGCCGTTATCAAAGTGGTGTTCATTCATTTATTCCTTTGGTATAAGGCGTATACCGGCCTTTACGATGATGATTTTAATCCGGCCCCGCAGCCGGTCTTTTCCGAAAAAAAGCAAAAGCGCCAATTGAAACTTAAACGCAAATAAAAAATGAAGCCATTTCGATGGCTTCATTTTTTGGATTTTGTTGGAGTTGCCGCTGTTTCTTTAGTGTCTTTGTCGCGTTTCCAAAGGTAGAAGGAAAAAGCAAAAAAGAAAAGTGCTGTATTAAAGAAAAAGACCAAGTCGTTCAATGCGCCGTCAAGGAATACGATATTCAGCATGGTTAAAAGATGCATTAAGCCGAGCGTTAAGAGTAAAACGGTTGAAGTTTTCATAGAGCCATCCTTATCTGTCTGTCTTTCCTCTATTGTACCTCAAAAGTGGAAATCGGTCAGATAAGAAAAGCCGTATGGAATTTTTGCGTTTTAATTGAAATTCATTCAAACTGAAATTATGAATAAATGAAAAGGTGGAGATCGAATGGCACAATCGTTGACTGGGAAAACAGCATTTATTACAGGAGCGGGTAAAGGGATCGGACGAGCGGCTGCCCTTGCGCTTGCGAAAGAAGGCGTGAACCTCGGTTTAATCGCCCGCACCGAAAGCGATTTGCAAAAAGTCGTGGAAGAAGCTGAAAAAGAAGGCGTCCGTGCAGCTTTTGCGGTGGCCGATGTATCCTCGCTTGAAGAAGTGGAAGCGGCGATTTCGGCATTAACGGAAGCGCTTGGTTCGGCAGACATCCTGATCAATAATGCAGGCATCGGCAAATTCGGAACGGTTCTTGAAACTTCGCCGGAAGACTGGAAACAAGTCATCGATGTGAATTTAATGGGCATGTTTTATGTGACGCGTACTGTCCTTCCGCAACTTGTTGAAAAAAATGGCGGAGACGTCATCAATATTTCATCCATGTCCGGACTGAAAGGCGATCCGGGGTCGAGTGCTTACAGTGCTTCGAAATTCGGAGTGCTCGGGTTTACCCAATCCTTGTCGCAGGAAGTCCGCAAACATAATATCCGCGTTTTCGCTTTGACGCCGAGCCGGGTCATTACGGAATTCGGCGGTTCGACGGAAGAACCGGAAAACAGCCAAGAAAAGTTCATGCAGCCGGAAGACATCGCGGAATATATCGTAGCGCAACTGAAATTGCACCCGTATTTTCATTCCAACGTCTAGCCAATGGGCGACGAACCCGTTTTAAGAGGCGGCGGACAGTATTTGGGCTGGAACCGACAGTAAATCGCCGGCTAAGGACAGTATTTCCAGCCTGACGGATCGTATTTTAACGCGATAGGCAAGTAAATCCTTCATTTGGAAAAAGGAGCAATCACCGTGGTCAAGTGGAAAGAAGAAATCATCATCGATGCACCTATTGAACAGGTCTGGCAATTATTCATGGACCGCAACATCAAAAGAATCATGCCGAAAGTGGAAGAGCATCTGTTGCTTGAAAAAGAAGACGATACACTCGGCGCGAAGCATTCACAAAGCTATTATGCAGGCAGCCAGCTCGAAAGCTATCTCGTGGAAACGACCGCTTTTGAAGACACCCCTGAGCGCAAGCATAAAGCGGTAAAGTTTCTTATGAGCGGCATGTTCGAAGTGGAATACCGATATACGCTCGAAAAAATGGGCGAAAATCAGACGAAGTTCCACTACGAAGGCTCCAATAAAGGAGCGAATATGACCGCCAAAGCCATGCTGCTTGCAGGATCAAAGCGAAAACGCGAGGAAACAGTTCGCGCATTCATGGAACGGGTTAAAATAGAAGCGACATAAGCTTAATGATCAACTATCCTGGAAGAAATTGTAACGCAGCAGGTTGGTCTTTCTAGTGATTGATAAGAAAATTTTCTTCACCGTCTTTAACTCGTTAGAGAAAGTGTAAAAGAGCACTGAAACGGCATGGCAGCAAATAAACAATGAGCTCCTTTATATTTAAAATACATCAGCCTAAGCGTAATTTTCTTAGGCTGATGTATTTTTTTGCCCATTTTCGGCAAACTCGCTTTTTCCGTAAAGCTCTTCGGTATAATTGATGAAAGCACTGCCCAAGTCTGCATAAAGGCGTGAAAATCATTGAAAATCTACATAACGGGTTCGGTAGGGAGCGGAAAGACAACATTGGCAAAACGTTTGGCGGCTGAACTGGGTCTGCTCCATTTCGAGACGGATAATTTTGTCTGGAAACGTGCACCGGGCGGAGATATTCGGAACTCAGAAGAGCAAAGGAATGCTCATTTAGCGGAAGCATTGATGCAGCCGCAATGGATCGTTGAAGGGGTCCACATTGATTGGACGGACGCTGCGATCGACCAGGCAGATTGGATTATCTTTTTGGATCTCCCATTAAAAGAACGGAAGAGACGCATTATCAAACGATTTTTTAAACAACTAGCGGGAGTAGAGAGTGCAAATTATAAACCGAAATTCAAGATGCTCCAGAAGATGTTTACATGGAACCGCTACTATGAAGATAAGATGAAGCCCGAATTTTTAAAGAAATTTCAAGTTTATCCTAACAAAACTATTATTTCTAATTCATCGGAAGCAGCATTAACGACTATATTCGAAAAAAGAATCTAACTAATCGCTTTTCAAAAATACATGTAGAATATTACATAAGGAATAACCGTTTAAAAACAAAAAATGCCGTCAAGAAACTTAGAAGTAAAAGATTTCTATATTATTTGAAACCGATGTAGCTATACTACGTATAAAGACTATAGAGAATAGAGGGGGAAAGTCTTATGAATGAACAACATGAAACGACTTACAACAGCAAACTCAATCCATTTTTATCCGTGTGGTTGAACACACGGAACACGGTGCGTTATGTAATCGAAGAAAAATCGATGGTCTATGTTTTTCTGCTCATTTTGCTTGCGGGTGTCACCAGTACTTTTGTCAGCATGTACCAAGGAACAGATGGTATTGGGATTCCTATCGGGATCTTAATCGTAGGGAGCGCGATTATTTCGCCGATTGCTGTGGCAATCGGAATCGCTATTATGTCCGGCATCTATTTACTAGTCGGGAAAATGTTCCAAGGGACCGGAACCTATAACGAACTGTTTAAAGCGGTGACGACTTCCATGATTCCGCAAATCTGGCTGCTGCCGCTGTTCATCATTTTGATGATTGTTTCACCAGATTCGTTTTTCGGAAGCACTGAACCCGCTTCAAATGGCGCATTATTCTTTATGGCGTTTTCTGCGATTATTCTAGCCATTGTAACAGTGTGGGGGATTGTGATTCAGAGCAAAGCCATTGGGGAAGCGCACCGTATGTCCAGCTGGAAAGGGTTCTTCACCTTATTGATCCCATCGGTCATTATCGGATTTGTCGTTTTCGTTTTTATTTTCATCATCCTATTTTTGATCATTGGGGCATCGACAATTTAAGAGACTTCGGTCTCTTTTTTTATTAACTGAATACGGAAGGAGTGCAGGGAATGGACGAACTTGAGAAAGAACAGCAACTCAATCCATTTACAGCCATCTGGCTGAATACCCGCGAGGCGATTCGCTGGGTCCTGGCGACTAAAGCGTGGCCTTATTTTTTCTTTCTGCTTTATTTGGCAGGCATTAGCGTCGGATTTATCAGCTTGTCCCAATCCGCCATGCTTGAACTGCCATTGGAGCCAGCGCTGTTATTCGCTTTTGTCATTTCACCAGTTCTGCTTTTAATCGCAGCCGCTTTTATGTCAGCCCTTTATTTATGGTTCGGGAAAATAATGAAAGGCTCAGCTGCTTATATAGCCATTTTTAAAGCGGTGATTACCGGATTGATTCCGCAGATTTGGCTGCTTCCGCTCATTTTCCTTTTCTTGATCATTGCCCCCGAAATTTTCCTGTCGCAAACGCCGAAGGAGGGTCCGTTTAGGCTCTTTTTATATGCAGCGTATTTTTTGATTGTATTGGCTACAAGCCTTTGGAGCATCGTAATCCAGAGCAAAGCGATAGCAGAAGCCCACCGGATGGCGACTTGGAAAGGATTTTTGACTTTTCTCGTGCCAAGCGCCGTAATGTGGGGGATCATGACTTACGTAATTATTCTGCTCGTTTTTGCGTTAGCCGGTTTTTAAGGGAGACTTCGGTCTCTTTTTTTTTGCTAAAAATAATCATTTGTAGATTCTTATATAAGGAAAATAATATAAAAAACAAAAACGCAATAAAAGAAATTCTTCAAGAAGATGACAGAAAATAAAGCGATGCGTATGATGAAAGAAACGCGTTTTAAGGGGGAATACGATGTTAACCAGCTACGTTAAAGAAGGGGTCCTTTGTGCAGAAGGAACTATAGAGAAATACGGAAGAAAAGTATTTGTCTATTTAGTCGATGGCATGCTGATTGATTCAGGTCCTGAAGTACTCTTAACCGAACTCGAGCCTTTTTTTGAAGAACATGATTTTGATCAAGTGGTTTTTACCCATAACCATGAAGACCACACTGGGAATGCTGCATTTCTTGCAGAGAATTTTCAAGTCCCGCTATTGATGAATGAAAAAGGGATCTCGCTTTGCCTAGCGGACGGGGAGTACCCGCTTTACCGTCAGCTAATTTGGGGACAAAGAAAAGCGTTCACAGCAAAACCGATTTCAGAAGTGATCCGTTCGAAAAACTTGGAATGGAAAGTCATTTATACACCAGGACATGCTAGCGACCATGTATCGTTTCTAAACGAAGAAACTGGGCGTCTGTTTAGCGGGGATCTATACGTTTCGCCCCATACAAAAGTGACGATGGCAACAGAATCAGTTAAACAGATGATGGATTCTCTTGAAACATTATTGGCCTGCCACTTTACGCATTTATATTGCAGCCATGCCGGCTATTTTCCAAATGGCAAAGAAATTCTTCAACAGAAATTGGAGAAACTCCGCGAAATGACCGAGAAAATTTTACAACTGGATGCTGAGGGCTTATCCGTCGAAGATATCAATGAAGCCTTGTTTCCAGGGAACTACCCAATTGTTTTGTATTCGGAAAGAGAATGGGATACGCTCCATACCATACGCTCCGTCATCAAAGAGCTAAAACCGCTTTCGATAAAGGAAAATCATAACACATGAAGTTTTTAGCAGAATCAGACCGCTTAGGACTTGTCGTCATGGATGAACAGCATGTCGAAGGAGCTAAGCATTTTTGGGGCGATCCGGACGTGATGGCAGAATCCGGCGGGGCATCTAAACTGGAAAATCTTCCGGCGATTATCCTTGCTTACCGGCAATGCTACGAAGCGACAGGAATCACGGTTTTTGGCGTGATTGAAAAGCATTCTGGACAGCTCATCGGAGCATCTGGTTTTAACGGGACAGCCAATGACAAGAAAATCGAATTGATCTATCATTTTGCCGCTGCTTTTTGGGGGAAGGGCTATGCGACTGAAGCTGGTGCGCTTGCCTTGAAACTTGCTCAAAAACAGAATGGCATCCATTTGGTTTATGCATCTGCTGATCCCCAAAACAAGGCTTCACTGAAAGTGCTTGAAAAGCTTGGTTTTCACTACATAGACCACCGATGGTTTGACGATACCCAGCAAGAAGAACCGTATTACGAATTGGTCCTTCACCAAAAATGACGCTTGATAAGAGAAGGGTTTTTATGTTCTATCCGAACATGCCAGAATAATTTTGCTATACTGACAATATTGGGATATCAAAATAGAGCCGTCATTCTGAATTGGAAAGGAGGAGTTGCCTTGGTCTATGCTATTTTGCTTGCTGAAATTATTCTGATTACGATCTTTATTTATTTTGTCAGCGGGCGTTTGATGGGTGCCAAAGTCAATTTCATGAAACGCGTACTTTCGGTTACGATCGGTGTGGCGCTTACGACATTTGTCTATTGGTATTCCTATTTGCGCTATACCGATTTCATGAACGAAAGCGTCGTGGAAAATGCCGCCAATGTCAGCACAATCATTTGGATCGGCAGTATCTTATTGATCACCATGCTCCTGTATTTGCTTTTGGAATTATTCGATCCCATCGAACTCGGTTCTAGAGGTGAACGCATTACAGGGCGCAAGTTTATCTTGAGGCGCATCCAACACCGCTGGAGAAGGCAGAAACGCTTGAGCCAAGTGGTGGAAATTGCTGTTCGCAACGGGATATCTCGTGCCTTGAAGTACGCGCGGCATCGTGAAAATGACCGGGAACTGGCCATCGCTTTCCGGGATACTCTGGAGCAAAGCGGGGGGATATTCATCAAGTTTGGGCAAGTGCTTTCAACCCGGACTGAACTTTTCCCGCAGGTGTTCGTAGAAGAGCTTGGAACACTCCAGCAAAACGTTAAACCGCTCACAACGATCCAGGTCCAGACGATTCTTCAAAACTCCTTAGGCCATAAAATGGAGGATGTTTTCTCTTCTTTTGACATGGAGCCGCTTGCAGCCGCATCGATCGGCCAAGTCCATAGAGCCGTTCTGAAGAAAAACAACCAGCCCGTTGTCGTGAAATTGCTTCGGCCGGACATAAAGCGCATCATGCGGGACGATTTGAATATCCTCGTTGAATTTGCCGAATGGGTCACGAGTAAATCCAAATGGGCGGAAAATCTCGGGTTTAAAGAGCTGGCCATCGGATTTGCAGCGGGTTTGCGAGAAGAAGTCAATTTTGATATCGAAGCCCGCAATACGGTGCAAATTTCCAACGCCTTAAAAAATAGCCCTTATAAAGTCAAGATTCCCCATATCTACACCGAATACAGCAACAGCCAGCTTATTGTTATGGAACAAGTGATGGGCATGAACTTAGCAAAAGGACAGGAACTTTTCGATCGGTTTGATATTGATTCAAAAGAATTTGCCCGAACCATCCTATTTTCGTTCTTTGAACAAATGCTGTTTTCCGGAATTTTTCATGCGGATCCGCATCCCGGCAATATTTTCATCAATGAAAAAGACGGCTCTCCGATATTGCTTGATTTCGGGGCGGTGGGGCGCCTTGCGTCTTCACAGCAGGAAGGTCTTAACCTTTTCATCTTAGGCGTCCAGCAAGGGGATTCCAGTGTCATATACGATGCGATTACCTTGCTCGTTGAAGACAATCAGCACATCGACCGCCACCGGTTCGAACAAGCCATTGGCCAATTGCTGCTGCGGATTTCGTATGTGGACCGGATTCCGACAACCGAACTCATTCATTCGCTATTTGACGTCGTAAGGGATTTCGGTTTGTCATTTTATCCGTCGGTCGGTATCGCTTTGCGGTCTTTGATTACACTTGACGGCACTTTGCATTTAATCGATCCGACATTTGATATGTTCACAGAAGCGAAGACTTTTGCGAAAAAATATAAGACTTCTTTCCTCAAAAAGCCGTTTACGGAACCGAAAGCGACGAAAGAAAAAGTCGAAAGCGAAATGGCTGTCTTGATTCCGGAGCTGCTAAAACTGCCAAAGCGCGTCGACCGTTTAGTGGAACGGATAGAAAGCGGCAAAATCATTTTGCACCACGATGTGTTTTCCGATAAGAAAAACGCCAATTTCGTCATTCAATTATTCTCGCGTTTCGTGCTCCTCATGACGGGAATTACGTTCGGATTGGTTTCTGCCGCTTTACTGGCCATTGCCCAGTTCATTGAGACTGCCTATGCCGTCTATTTGAATACAGCAGCTTATACAGGCTTGTTCTTATGTGTAATCTTACTGGTGCGGTTATCCGTGCAGGCAATACGGGACATGAAACGCAGCAACGACGATTAATCGATAAAAAAACTCCCCTAAACTGGATTCAGTTTAGGGGAGTTTTGCTTAATTGGATTTCCGTTCGGCAATTCGTTTTACTAAAGCATCGGATTTGGTTACATGAACCGGTTGAATGAGATTGCCTTTAATGCTTGGTTTATCAGCAGTGCGGCTGCGCGACCGAATGGACGTCAAACGTTTTTCGGCACGCTCTTTAACCGATTTCTGTTTCAGTGGAGTATTTGCGCTTACCATCTAACATCACTCCTTTTTTTCATCATAAGGCATCAGGGCCATAAGGTCAAAAGAATCGGTTAGGCATCTGCATCCATTGTGGCGACGGCAATCAGCAATTCGTAATATTCCTGGTTTCTCGTGACCGTGTGATGCAATGTTTCGAAGAGATATTGGTCAAATAAATCAAAGAGGCTCGTATAGCTGCTGATGACGGTAATAAATTCCCTTTCGGCGGTTTGATACGCATAGACGAAATAGCTTTTCTTCATCACATTATCCGGATCTGCCTTATTGCTGATGACTGAAACGTTTGCTTCTCTGGAAGCTGCAATCAGCTCATCGAGTTCAGCAGGGGGGTTATGCGTGTATATGCTGAATGAAAAATTCGTATTTAACGGCGATTTCTTGTAACCTGCTTGAATTTCTTCCAGAAAATAAGCCAATACATCACGGAAATTGGCAGATTCGGCATCTAACAAGGCGATTGTCCGGTCTGTAGCATCTGAACTTGATAAATACGCCATCAATTTCGCTTTGGGGGCACTGACTTCGATCGTTTCAATGACCGTCTGTGCAGCTGCATCAACTTCGATCTCTAAATTGAAGAATTTGAAACGGGTAAGCCGTCTAAAAGCTAACGGAACTACCAGGAATAGCAGCATCCAAACCAATAGCATAAATAACCCTTTAAAAATGATCTGGTTGAAATTAGAGGCAAGAATCGGTTTAATTAAGACATCCAGCCACGAAGTTCCAGCGAGCAAATCAAGAGAGCGTGAATCATCCGATGTCAGCATAAGCAAGGCAGTCGGATTTTCATGGAAAGTAATAATGGCTAATGCGGCGGCTGCAACGGTCATCCATAGGAAGATGACTAGAATGCCGATGGTGTACAAATAAGGAATCAAAAAATGAATCCATTGGAACAAAGTTCGTTTCTCGTTGGCAGGTATCACTGGATACATCACTCAATTCGTATAGAATAGAAAAAGAACACGTAAATCATCATAGCATAAAGGCAAACAATCTAGAGAACGGAATATAAAAAGTAAGAGAGGAGTACGGAAGTAAAACGTACTTTTAAACGAAAAAATATTTAAGTTGACATAATATAAATTATCGGAAGTAGTGTTTCACTCATAAAGTATACTTAAGACAGTGAGACGAAATCGATTTTTATCTGGATTTTCATGATTTTTAGCGTTTTAGCTATTTTGCATTCAGTAAGTTCATTTTGCATATGTTGACGTTTATGTGGGGTTCATTTATTAATTTAACGAAACGAATTCGATTTTAAAAATCTCACAGCAAATTCTCAATGCCAAAAAATCCTCAATCCATCATTCATTCGGACAACTTTAATCGACTGATGATGCACTGAGGATTTTCATCGCTCTTCAAAATAACTTTAAACCTTACATAATCAATAAATTCCACCGGTGTCCATCCAGATCGCTGAATCCGGATCCGTACATGCCGTTTCGTTCTCCAGGCTCCGCAAAAACCTTTCCGCCTGCATGTTTTGCCTTTTCGGTCATTTCACGGACCTCTTGCTGCGAATTCATGGATATGGACAATAAAACTTCTGTAGCTTGCTGCGTATCTGCTACCGGACTTTCTGTAAATGATTGGAATGTCGTTTCCGGAAACAGCATAACCATCACTTGATGGTCGCCGACGACTAGTCCTGCCATGTCTTCACTATCAGCAAAGCGCTCATTCATCGTAAAACCAAGCGTTTTAAAGAATTCTCGCGACTTTTTCAAGTCTTTCACTGAAAGATTGATCCAAAATTCATTAGCCATTTTAACCGCTCCTTTTTCCAATTTAGTTAAAGAGGTTTTCTGCCTTTTTTCACCTTAAAAGGTCTAACCCCCGTAAAAACGGATAATTTATTGCTTTCTTAGCATTTTTCCGCCGTATTTAAAGAGGCTGCACGTTTAAGAAATTTCCAGTAAATGAAGTTGGATTTGCTGCAATTTGCTCCGGTGTTCCGGTTGCGACAACTTCGCCACCCGCTTCTCCTCCTTCCGGTCCCATATCGATGACCCAATCGGATTCTTGGATCATTTCCGTATTGTGTTCGACGATAATCACCGTATGGCCGGCGTCGACGAGTTTATTGACCAATAGCAGCAATTGCTTGACGTCATTTGGATGGAGCCCGGACGACGGTTCATCCAAAATATAAAGCGTCGGGCCTTTTACCGCCTTATTCAGCTCTTTTGCCAGCTTTAAGCGCTGCCCTTCGCCTCCTGATAAGGTCGTCAAGGTCTGCCCCCATTTCAAGTAGCCGAGGCCAACTTCAAGCAATAGCTTGATTGTGGAGACGATTTTCTTTTGGCCTTGGAATAACGGCAAGCTTTCTTCGATGCTGAGGTCCAGGACATCGGAAATGGACTGGCCCTCGTAATGGACAGCTAGCACTTCCACTTTAAAACGTTTCCCGGAACATACCGGACAAACGACTTCGAGGTCAGGCAAAAAATGCATATTAACGAACACGTATCCGAGTCCTTGGCAATGTTCGCAGCGGCCGCCTTCTGTATTAAAAGAGAAATGCTTTGCTGTTAACTGCTGCTCTTTTGCCGCTGGAAGATTTGCATATAAATTCCGGAGCCCCGTATAAATGTCCGTATAAGTCGCAATATTCGACCGTTGCATGCGGCTTAGTGCCGACTGGTCGACCGTCACCATGCGCTGGATAAATTCCATGCCCGTAATCTTCTCGTAGCCCGCTTTCTGATGATTTTTCTCTGCGCTTGAAGCCAGAAGATCAAATAGTAAAGTTGATTTGCCGGAACCTGATACCCCAGTAACCGCTATAAAACAGCCAATCGGAAACGAAACATCGATGTGCTTCAAATTGTTTTTTACTGCCCCCGTAATCGTGATGCATTCGCCTGTTCCCCGCTCTTCGCACGGTTTTCGGGAAGTACGGTTCATTCAAATATACGCCGGTCACAGATCTTGCCTGGGTGGCTAAAGAAGAAAGCGTACCTTCCCCAACAACTATTCCGCCGTTAATGCCGGCTCCCGGTCCGATATCAATGATCCAATCTGCTTCTTTCATGACATCGACATCATGTTCAATGACCAAAACCGAATTGCCATGGTCCCGAAGCTGCTTTAAGATCGACACGAGCCCTTCCGTATCTTTTGGGTGAAGGCCTGCAGTCGGTTCGTCAAGAATATACAACACCCCGCTTAAATCCGATCCGAGAACGGTTGCAAGACGCAGCCGCTGTGATTCGCCGCCTGACAACGTCATTGACGTACGGTCCATCGACAAATAGCCAAGGCCGACATGCAAAATGCGTTCCAATTTCACGCCGAGTTCAAAAACCAAGTTTTCCGCTATGGAGTTTTCCCGCTTTTCAAGGTCAGACTTGATGCGTTTTACCCAATCCAAAACTTGTTCCAGCGGCAATTTCGACACTTCTGTTATCGATTGGCCGGCAACAAGGACGAGCCGGCTTTCTTTTTTTAATTTGTCACCGCCGCATTCGGAACAAGTTTTCTGGTAGAAAAAAGCCGATTCTCCGGATTGGCCTTCTTTTTCAGCATAGCGCCGCCACATCCCGGTTAAGACCCCTTCAAAACGGCCTTTTGCGGCTGTTTTCGGAGGCGGAAGATCAGGAAAATGACGGCTGAACTCCGTGCTTTCTGCGCCGTAATAAAGCAGGTCCCGCTGAATTTCAGAATAATCCTTTAGCGGCAAATCGATATCGAAACCCATTCCGTAATATGCGCCTGCCGCAGTCAGTACTTGCCCGTAGTAAATGCCCATGTTGTCGAACCAGAATGACACCGCCCCATTCCGCAAGCTTTTCGATTCATCGAATACCTCTGCTACTTTGATTCCAAGCTTCTTTCCCAGCCCTGAACAATTGGCGCAAGCCCCTTCTACTGTGTTAAAGGAAAAATGGGCTTTATTTAAGGTTTTCATCTCAAAACCGCAAACAGCACATGGCATCGTTTCACTGCCTTCCGGAAGATCCGCAGGCTTTTTAACGAAAGAACCGCAATTTGGACAAAGTTGCCTGCCTAATTTTTCATAGATGACACGCAAATACGTATACATGTCCGTAACCGTGCCAACTGTCGAACGCGGATTGCGGTTCGTCGTTTTTTGCTGGGTGATGCCGATGGATGGCGAGAGCCCTTTGATCGACTCGACTTTCGGCTTATTGATGAAATTCGTTGCCATGCCGTTCATTTCAAAGTATTGGCGCTGGCTTTCCCGCTGCAAAATGTCAATGGCGAGCGTCGACTTGCCGGAGCCGGATGGCCCTGTAATCACGACAAATTGCTGTTTGGGAATTTCTAGAGAAATGTCTTTCAAATTATTTTCAGCGGCACGCACGATGCGAATGGTTTCAGTCATCTTAAAAGCCTCCTCCAATTAAGCCGGGGTACCGGCAGCAATTGCTTCTCGTGTTCTTCTTAACCATTTTGCTGCAAATTTGCTTATCAAGACTGGCAAAAAAGCCCCGAACCTTTACGGCCGGGGCTTTGGTTAAACATCTATATAACCGTTCTACTTACTTATTGAGCCACGTCAATGCTCGAAAATGCAGTTTCTTTCTCAGACTTCCGCTTTTCTTCTTTGTATTTTTTGTATCCTTCAATGTGATTCAAGTAAAGCTCCAAGTAGTTGATTGCGTTTTCTTCCATCTCGTTTGTTTCTCTTTGAATAATCGTCATTTTCATTTCCCCCTTATAATGGTCAGTGATTGTCTTGCGCACATACTGAATTTCCGTGGCTGAGGCTAAAATGGACGGATCTATTAAACAAAAATCTGGAATCCCGGTAAGAAGGTCAACTGGCCGCTTGGCCGGTTAATTGCTTGAGAGCCTGTGACAGCCGCTTTGCAAAGTCTTCAGGCGGCTCGGTGGTCGTTAACTGAATGCAAGTCAGGCCCTGAGCCGTTGTCTGTACTTGTGAGAAATTAGTCGGAAATGGAATCGGGTGCCGCCAAAGCGCCGTACTGAATGCTGAAATCTCATCAGCCAACAAATAAACGCTAGCTTGGTTGGTCGCTTCCCCGCTTTTAGCCAGTGGAGTGATTTCAAATGAACAGAAAAGCCGTTCCGTACCTTGAAGCATCCGCTTCGTTTGAAACCGGTAATACCCCTCCAGTAACTCTCCAACTGTTCCCATCCATAAACCGATTTTTTGTACCATTGCTTCTTCAAAAGAGATGCACACCATACCGATCCTTCCTTCCTTAAAGCTTGCCCTAATTATTATTCATTCTTAAAGATTCATTCTGGATGTTCATTCAACGAAATGACGACAAATTCAGAAAACTTTAATTAGTAAAAAAATATAATCCTTCTCCCTATATCTTTTAGCATATATTTAATTGCTTACTTCTTTCTTTTTTCTTTATTTCGTTACCAACAGACTATAATATCCTATATCTTTTGTAAATACTTAATTTTACGGTATTTTTCTATTCCCCTCCTTTTCAATAAAAAATGTTATTTTTTGATAGCTTTATGAATTATTAGATAATTCAAACTATTTCACGATATAGTTCATAATCCTTCTCCAAGTTCTGTTTTATAAATTTGGGGGAAATTCTCATTTCAAAAATGAGAATCATCGACGGTAAAAATTAAGGTTTCATTCTGTTAAATTTAATGCAAGATCCTTCGCAAAGTAAAAATAACTCATTTCCCACTTTCAAGGGTTTTGGAAAATAAAAGGAAAACGCTATACTCGGAAAGCAAAAAAAAATAAAAAATTTTTTATTTTTTTTTGCTTTCAGCTTTCATTTCACTTCTCATTTAACCGTTTTATCGATTTCCACCCGTAAACCACTTCTTCATATCGTTCTCCCGCAATCGTTTCAAGTTCCGTATGGATCTGTACAGCCCCCAAGGTTTCATAAAAATAGCGAGCGCTGTTTTCAGCTAGAACCAAAACCAGCATTGAATGGTATCCCCTATCAAGTAAGCTTTGCGCCACCTGTTTTACCAACGCTTTTCCGATGCCCTGCCCTTGAACTTCTTCCAGCAAGTAAATCGCATATAACTCGCCATCGTATTCTAAATAAGCACCGCTGCGTTCTTTTCCGCCAGCCGCAAAGCCGACTATCGTCCCTTTTTCGTTTTCTGCCACAAAACTTCCTGCTTCATGATTTGCCTGCTCCAACGATTTTCCCTTTCGCTATACGACATGCCGTCCAAAAAATGCTGAGGGACAATCTCTTTATACGTCGTCCGCCAACTATCGACGTGCACTTTCGCCATGCCTTTTGCGTCACCTGATTCCGCTCTTCTGATCTGCATCGGTATCTTCCTTTCCTAATCGAGTTTCTTCTATAGGAAAGAAAAATGAAGAAACCCGTATTGGAGTAAGTTCTGTCTTCTTAAAACGGTCTGATGATCATTAATTGATCAGTTCCCTGATTTTCTCTTCATTCGCTAAGAAAAACTGCTTGAATTCTTCTTCGTAGTCTCCGCATTTTTCTTTTCAAGATTTCCCGAAAGCGTGAGTTGATTAAATGTTTCTAAAATCTGATGATAGCCAATCATTTTTTTGTAATACTTCTCAGTCAGCTCTCCGTCTTTTGCATCGGTTATGATTTCTCTAATGCCGATTGGCAAATAAAAATCAAATTGGTCCTGTACTTTGTAGAAATATTCCATATTCGAAAAATAAATAAAGCCTGGTACTGCTTCGAGACCGGTCGGTAAACCAATCAGTTCATCCGATGCGCCGTAGGCATAGATCAAATCATCCGCGAGCTTCCGGGCATTTTGGGATTGATCGTATTCTTCAATCATGATTTGGAGAGCTTGCTCTACTGATGCATGCTGCAGCACATACTCTCTAATCAAAGCTTTCTCTACTTGCTGTTGTTGCCGGCCCACTAAAAAAGCCAATAACACGACCAGGACGGCCAAAACTCCGCAAGCCATCTTCCATTTCTTCATTGCATGCCCTCTTTTCTTTAGCTAACACTTTATGTAAAATTTTCCCTTGCCATTAGCGTACCACTCTTTCTCGGTCTTCTTCAATGCCTTTCAAACAATAGCAATCCACTTTTCCAATAGTCCGGGTTTTTCGGTAGCCTTTTCCTTTTAAATTTGGGTTTTCATCACGATTGTTGCTTTTCTGCCACTTAATTCGGGATTGACAGCAACGTCCTTTCAATTTATGATTTAAAAGTATCTAAATGAAAATGATTATCATTTTCAAGGATTATCGAAAGGGGAAAATAACCACATGAAAAAGCTATTATTGCCACTTCTTTTCTTCATGCTGCTTGTGCTTGCCGCATGCGGAAACACAGAAAATGAGGGAACCGCAGCAGATGCAGACAAAGAAACTGAAAAAGACACCATTACCTACGAGTCTGAAACAGGCCCGGTTGAAGTACCAAAAGAACCAAAACGCATCATTGCATTGACAAATGCACCAAACGTCCTTGCGCTTGAAGGAACAATTGTCGGAGTAGACGAATGGACAAATGCTAATCCGCTATTCACCGACAAACTAACGGATGCGGAAATCGTTACAGAAGATAACTTGGAAAAAATCATTGAACTTGAACCGGATTTGATCATCGCAGGCACTCACATGAAAAACTTGGACAAGCTCGGCGAAATCGCACCGACTGTCGCTTACACATGGGGCACTCTGGATTACTTGGATCAGCAAGTTGAAATCGGTAAATTATTGAACAAAGAACAAGAAGCGACGGATTGGGTTGCGGACTTCCAAGAACGCGCTGCAGCTGCAGGTGAAGAAATCCGTGCGAAAATCGGTGAAGATGCGACCGTATCGGTTATCGAAAGCGGCAACAAAGAATTTTATGTGTTCGGCGACAATTACGCGCGCGGCACAGAAATCCTGTACCAGGCCATGAAATTGAAAATGCCCGCTAAAGTTGAAGAAATGGCACTTGAAGCAGGCATCTATACCTTCTCTTCTGAAGTCCTTCCGGAATTTGCAGGAGACTATGTCATCCTCAGCAAAAACCCGGATGTCGATAACTCTTTCATGGAAACAGACGTATGGAAAAACATCCCGGCTGTGAAAAACGGCCAAGTGTTTGAAATCAACACGAAAGCCTCTACTTACAGTGACCCAATCACATTAGAGACGCTTTTGACTTTCTTTGAAGAATCATTTTTAGGCAACTAAGTTAAAAAGCCCCTGGATTCCAGCACTTGCAACCGAGTGCCGACATCCAGGGGCTTTTTTCTTTTCTTTGGAACTACAACCGGCGTTTTCTGCCTTTTCCTTCCTTTCACAGAGCCGCATTTATGCTATTATGGCAAAAGCAACTAGTCAGGAAGGAGAACTGCTGGATGATCCACTTTCCCAAAAACGGCAACAAAAAACGGACAGAGGCCCCGCGAAATCGGTTGAATTTAAAAATGAGAATGGTCTTGTTGATCGCTCTCCTGATTTTAACCGTTGTGGCAGTCATGGGCATTTTCCTTCATTATTTCGTTACCGATACCTTAAAAGGGCAACTCGGGGAACAAGCACTTGCCTTAGCGGAAAGCGTCGCACTCAATCCCGAAATTGCGGAAGCGTTCAATGAACCCGATCCAGCCTCCATTATCCAACCGCTGATCTCGCCTCTCCAAAAAGCGACCGATGCTGAATTTATCGTGGTCGGAAACACGGAAGAAATTCGCTATTCCCATCCGGTGCCTGAAAAAATTGGCCAAAAGATGGTTGGAGAAGATAACCAGGCAGCACTTGCCTACGGCAAATCTTATATCTCAGAAGCAACGGGGTCGCTCGGCAGTTCCTTGCGTGCGAAAGTCCCGATTTATGCAGATGGCGAAATCATCGGTGTCGTGTCGGTCGGTTTCCTTGCAACGGATATTCAGACCCTTATTGCAGCTTACAATCAGGAACTCTGGCTCATGCTTTTGCTGATTGCCGCAGCCGGATTTTTAGCGGCTCTTGGCATCGCTTCTTATATTAAACGCCTATTACATGGGCTTGAGCCGGAAGAAATCGCCCATCTTTTATTCCAAAAAGAAACGATTCTGCAGTCGACGCATGAAGGGATCATTGCAGTGGACGGAACGGGCCGCATCACATTGCTCAATCAAATGGCCAAGCGTTTGCTGTTCGGTGACGAAGAGCCGGAAGAAAAGCTGATCGGCGAACCGATTACAGAAGCCTTCCCTGACTCCGAACTGCCCGCCATTTTGAAGTCTGAAGAAAGCCGCTTTGACAAAGAGCGTATGTACGGCAATACGCCTGTTTACGTCAATTCCGGACCGATTTATGTGGAAGGTGAATTGGCCGGTGCCGTTTCCACTTTCCGCAATAAAACCGAAATTGACAAATTGACGAAAGAACTTTCTCAAGTTACGCAGTATGCACAAGCGCTGCGGTCCCAGACCCACGAATTCTCGAACAAGCTGTATACCATTTCCGGGCTTATTCATTTAAATAAAAAGCAAGAAGTTCTGGAATTTATTCAGCTGGAACGCCGTACCCAGCAGGAATGGCATCGCCATCTCGTGGATAAGGTACAGGATCCGTTGATCAGCGGCTTATTGCTCGGCAAATTCCATCAGGCGAACGAACAGCATGTGGCCATCACGATTGAACCGGAAAGCGGACTGGAGGCAGAACTGACCGCGTCTCAACAGCAAGCGATTTTATCAGCTCTTGGCAATCTTTTGGACAATGCATTGGAAGCTGTGAAAACAGCTCCATCCGATAACCGGCAGATTTCATTGTATTTCACAGACGTCGGCGACGATCTCCTGTTTGAAATCGACGATTCCGGGCCGGGTCTAGCAGATGCAGATGCTGAACGGTTGTTTGACAAAGGCTATTCTACAAAAGCCGGCAATGACCGGGGCTACGGCCTCCACACCGCTCATCGGTTGGTTGAAAGAGCCGGCGGCGACTTGCATCTGGAAGAAAGTGAGCTTGGCGGGACCTGTTTTGTAATTTCAATACCGAAAGAGGCGACTAAAAGATGAAACCGAATATACATGTACTCATTATTGAAGACGATTTTCGTGTAGCAGGCATTAACCAGGAATTGGTGGATCAAATCGAGGGCTTCCATGTAGAGGCCATCGCTAAAACCGGCGATGAAGCGATCGCTTTTTTGCAGCAGGCGGATCCTTTGCCGGATCTTGTGTTACTGGATGTCTACATACCAGACCGCTCAGGCCTTAGCTTGTTTTGGGAAATCCGCAGCGCCTATCCTAAAGCCGACATTCTTATGCTTTCAGCAGCAACGGATGCCGGTACGATTGAACAAACGATGCGCGGCGGCATTTTCGACTACTTGATCAAACCTGTGGACTTTAACCGTTTTCAAGAAAGTCTGCTCCGCTACCGGGATCAAAAAACGTTCTTCGCGTCAAAGACGGATTTGAAACAAAGCGACATCGATCGCCTTTTCGGCCGCCAGCAAAGCGGGATTTCTAAGGAAGCCGCTCAAGAAGAAGATTTGCCAAAAGGGATTGACGCCTTGACCTTATCTGACGTGCTCGAAGTGTTAACCTCTTCCCCTGCCCCTGGTGTGAACGCGATGGAAACCGGCAAAGCGGTCGGGGTCAGCCGTTCAACTGCACGCCGCTACCTCGAACATTTGGTTTCGACAGGCGATGCGAAAGCCCAGTTGAACTACGGGGAAATCGGCCGTCCCGAACGGCGATACATCCCGTGGACAAAATGAACAAAATGAACGCAAGGCGCTTTAAATGCCTTAATTGAATAATCTTATTTTTCAAACCCCTCTGTGCTAAGTTTATTTCTAACATCTTTAGCAGAGGGGTTTTTCTAAACGCATGAATTGTATGCGTTTTCATTCACCCTTCCATTTACTTTTTTTACATAACGGGAGGAATTATCATGTTAAGTATTATCGGTTTATTAACCATTGCCATTATTGTCGGCTTATTGATCAGCAACAAAATCACACCGATTGTGGCATTAGTGCTCGTACCGATTGTAGCGGCATTTGTCGCCGGCTTCGGATTTGCGGAAATCGGCGATTTCTTCAACAGCGGGATTGAATCCGTGATGAGCGTGGTCATCATGTTCATCTTTGCCATCCTATTTTTCGGCTTGATGCAGGACGTCGGCTTATTCGATCCCTTGATCAATAAGATGATTGCTTTATCGCGGGGGAATGTCATCGCCGTCGCCGTCGGAACGGTGTTGATCGCCGCAGTCGCGCAGCTTGACGGCTCAGGGGCCTCCACATTCCTGATTACGATTCCCGCTTTGTTGCCGCTCTATAAACGCTTGAAGATGAATCCGTACTTACTGCTTTTGCTCGTCGGTACCTCAGCGAGCATCATGAACATGCTGCCATGGGCTGGCCCGCTTGGCCGCACAGCAGCCGTTCTCGGAGTCGATGTGACAGATCTCTGGCGCCCATTGATCAAAGTACAAATCATCGGCCTCCTATTGTTGGTCGGGCTTGCTATATTACTGGCAATCCGCGAGAAGCGGTTGATTGCAAAGCGCGGTGATTTCAACGAAGAACTTTATAAAGAGGCGGCTTCGCCGGTCGACAACGCAGACGATGAAGCAAGTTTGAAAGCTGCTTCTCTGCGCCGGCCAAAATTACTATGGGCCAACGCCATTCTTGCACTCGCCATCATCGGCATTTTGGTGTGGGGTATCGTTCCCGCCGGTTTCACTTTCATGATTGGCGTAAGCTTGGCCTTGCCGCTTAACTATCCAAACATGAAAGACCAGATGGAACGAATCAAAGCGCATGCACCGAATGCGTTGCTGATGGCAGCGATCATCCTGGCTGCTGGTTCATTCCTTGGAATTTTGAATGGCACGTTGATGCTAGATTCCATCGCTACGGACTTAGTAAAAATACTGCCGGCATTTGTCTTGCCCTACCTACATCTGATCATCGGTTTTTTCGGCGTTCCATTCGACTTGTTGCTCAGCACCGACGCCTATTACTTCGCCCTTTTGCCGATAGTAGAACAAGTGGCTTCCGGCGCAGGCGTTTCATCGCTTTCAACCGCTTATGCCATGATTATTGGAAATATCATCGGCACTTTCGTCAGTCCGTTTTCTCCGGCGCTTTGGCTTGCTCTCGGCCTCGCCGGACTTGAAATGGGCCGCCACATCCGCTATTCGCTTTTGATCATGTGGGGCTTCAGCATCGTCTTGCTTGCCATTTCCGTCTTGATCGGCGTCATTTAAACAGAAAAAATACCGCTCCCGTTTTCGGGGAGCGGTATTTTTAGTTGCCCTTCAATCAATTGCCGGTCCGGCTAAACTCACGGATCCTTTCACCAATTGCATCGCGGACGCTTTGGAAAACCTGCCATTTTTCGTGTTCTGTGCCTTCCGCTTTTGCGGATCTTCAAATCCCCAATGAGCGCGTTTTACGTGCGGCGGTGTCACCGGACATTTATCCGCTGCATCTCCGCATAAAGTAACTACAAAATCAGCGTTAGTGAGAATATCCATATCGATCCGATCCGATGTTTGAGCAGAAATGTCGATTCCGACTTCATTCATCGCTTTGACTGCATTTGGATTCAAGCCGTGCGCTTCGATTCCCGCACTTAGCACTTGCCAGTCCTCACCTAGAATCTCTTTTCCCCAGCCTTCAGCCATCTGGCTGCGGCAAGAATTTCCTGTACATAAGAAATACAAAGTTCTTTTTGCCATAACGAAAACTCCTTTCAAAAAAATGGTTCTGACCTCACTCTTTCACGGCGAGCGGGGATTTGATGAAGAACGAAATGACCAATCCCACAGCCGCTAAAATCAAGCCGAATGTGAAGGCGTTTTGAATGCCTGCTGTCAAAGACGCGGCGATGGCAGAAGGGTCTGCCGGTTCAGCCGCATCTTTTAGGAAACTTTCCTGCGATGTGGACATGATCGTAATTGCGACAGCTGTACCGATTGCGCCGGATACTTGCTGCAGCGTATTCATTAACGCTGTACCGTCCGGGTACAAGTTTCTCGGCAACTGGTTCAAGCCATTTGTCTGAGCAGGCATCATGACCATCGAGATACCGATAAATAAGAATGTATGCAGCACGATGATCCAGTAAATGGAGGTTTCGGTTGTAACGTTTGTAAATTGCCAAAGCATGATCATCATGAGGATGAATCCGGGTGTCACGAGTCCGCGCGGTCCGTACTTATCAAATAAGCGCCCCGTCACCGGTGACATCAATGCGTTCAAAAGCCCGCCTGGCAGGAGTACAAGCCCCGCGATTAAAGCAGCTAAGCCAAGCCCCGTCTGCAAGTAAAGCGGCAGCAGGATGCTCGTTGACAAAATAACCATAAAGGCGATGAAGACGCTCAATAAGCCCAATGTGAACATTGGAAACTTAAAGACGCGCATATTGATCATCGGCTGCTTCATTTTCAGTTGACGCAATACGAACAGGAACAGGGCGATGACACCGACAAGCAAAGTCGATACAACAATCGCGCTTCCCCATCCTTCTTCTCCGGCACTGCTGAAACCGTAGACGATGCCGCCAAAACCGATCGTCGAGAGAATGATGGAAACCACATCGATTTTCGGTTTGGTGATTTCAGAGACGTTTTGCATGAAGACAATGCCAAAAACTAAGGCAAAGACTAAGAACGGCAATGAAATCCAGAAAATCCAGTGCCAGTTCAAGTTTTCAATCAATAAACCGGAAATCGTCGGCCCGATGGCAGGCGCCGATACGATGACCAGCCCCATCAATCCCATGATCGCTCCTCGGCGATGGACCGGATAGATGACCAGAATGGTATTGAACATCAGCGGCAGCAATAAACCGGTGCCGATTGCCTGGATAACACGGGCTACCATTAAAACTTCAAAAGTTGGCGCCAGCGCTGCGAGCAGCGTCCCTCCGATCGAAAAGCCGAGTGCGGCCATGAACAGCTTGCGCGTTGTAAACCATTGCAGCAATAGACCTGATACCGGCACCAGGATGCCGAGCGTTAACAGGTAACCGGTCGTCAGCCACTGAACGGTGGCTGAATTGATGTTGAATTGCATCATCAAATCCCCTAACGCCATATTTAAGGCCGTTTCACTAAAAAGCCCGATAAATCCGGCAATCAGGAATGAAACTAGGATGGGGGTCGTTCTGAAAATAGGTTGTTTCGGTAATGCGGTTGTTTCGGCCATGAATAATTTCCTCCAATAATCGTGAATCTACATGTTTCGATTTGGATCATGCAGCATGTTTGGTGTTCGATGTGGCTATTTACAAATTGTCCAAACAACCATCAAAAGGAACTGGCCTTTATTCAGTTGTTGTCCAAAAATACTTTGGCCATCGTTCAAGAAAGTTACTTCCTCAAACTCCAAGGATGTTCTGCAATCCCCATTTTTTCTTCTTTTTCCATACTACCCTATTCAAAGCAAACAAAAAAGAAGAGCTGCGAATGTAAGCCCTTCCTTTTTCAAAAAAATTTAGAGAAGCTAAAAATCAGGTTAGTTTCGCTATTTCCATCAGGTTTTCAAAACGGTCAATTTTGCGGTCGAAACTTTCAACATCACCAAAACCATAAGCTGCATAGACGAAAGGAATCCCTGCGTATTCAGCAGCTTGCTGGTCTCCTGCTGTATCTCCGATATAAATCGGCTGCTCGAGCCCGTTTCGCTCGATCAGCAACTGAATATTTTCACCTTTCGATAACCCGGTTCTTCCCGGGTTTTCAAAATCCTTAATATATCTTTCCAATTGATGGAATGACAGAAATGCTTCTATATAACCTTCCTGGCAATTGCTGACGATGTAGAGCGGGTAGCTTTCTGCCAACCGGCTCAATACTTCCTCCACCCGGTGGTAAAGTTCACCGCCGCTTTTGTTCAAATAAACGCATTCAACTTCCCCACAAGCCTCGATCAATTCAGCCCTTACCGTTTCATTGTATTGCGGAAACAGTTTCTTCATGATGTCTTGCATTTGAAGGCCCATGGTTGATTTTAAATCTTCGACCGTAATCGGCTCTGCGTCCAAATTGTTTTGTTCAATTGCGGCATTCCAGGCAGCAGCGACGGTTTCGCGGGAATCCCATAACGTTCCGTCCAAATCAAATATGATGCTATCCACTGACAATCCATCCTTTCCTTCTAAAACAAAAACCGGAGCAAATTTGCTCCAGCTTGTCTTCAATTCACTTTTTTCGAACTGTTCCAATACATTTCCCGCAGGCGGAATTTTTGCAGTTTTCCTGTCGCGGTCTTTGGCAGCGCTTCGACGAACTCAATCGACTTCGGCGCTTTAAAATGTGCCATTTTTGAACGGGTGTAGTCGATGATGTCTTGCTCCGTCACATTTGCTTCCGGCTGCAGCACAATGATCGCTTTTGGCACTTCGCCCCATTTTTCATCCGGCACGGCAATGACCGCGACTTCCATTACATCCGGATGCTGATAAAGCACGCCTTCGATTTCAGTGGAAGAAATGTTCTCACCGCCTGAAATGATCATGTCTTTGATGCGGTCCTGGATTTCGATATAACCGTCTGGATATGTAACAGCTAAATCACCCGTATAGAACCAGCCATCTTTGATCGCTTCCGCTGTTTTTTCAGGATCTTTGTAGTAGCCGCTCATGACGACATTGCCGCGTGTGATGATTTCGCCAAGTTCTTTGCCGTTCCAAGCGACTTCACGGCCATCTTCTTGATTGACGACTTTTGTTTCTCCATTAAACGCCAGTTCAATTCCTTGCCGCGCTTTTATTTCTGCTTGTTCTTCCGGTGATTTGCTGTCGAATTCCTTTTTCCACTCACAGTAAAGGATGAACGGGGACGTCTCGGTTAAACCGTAGACATGCATCATGTTCAATCCGAGAATCTGCTGGGCTTTCGCAATCAACGCTGCAGCCGGGGGAGCTCCAGCTGTCGCCATCCGCGGTTTGGTTGAAATCTTTACCTGTTTCGCCTTCGGTTCATTTACAAGCATATTGATGACCGTCGGTGCACCGCAAAGAAGCGAAATATGATGTTTTTCAAAAAGCACCAAAATTAGTGCAGGATCCACTTTCCGGAGGCACACATGGGTGCCTCCGGCAGCAGTTAGCGCCCATACGCCGCCCCAGCCGTTAGCATGGAACATCGGCAAGGTATGCAGATAGACATCATCGTGCGTGACATTCAAATGATGAAGGAAATTCGCAGCGTTCAAATAATTGCTGCGATGCGTCAACATGACTCCTTTAGGGTTTGAAGTCGTGCCGCTCGTATAGTTCAAGGTCAACATCTGATTTTCGTCGATTTCCACTTCAGGCAATGGCCCTTCGCTTTCAGACGAGGAAATGAACGTTTCATACGTTTCTCCGTCAATACGAGAATCGTGGCCATCCACTTCGACAACGATGTATTTTTCAATCGGCAATTCTTTTTGGATGCCTTCAATGATTTTTCCGAATTCCGCATCGACAATCAGCATCCGTGCATCACTGTGGCGGATGATGTATTCCAAATCTTTGGCTGTCAGCCGGTAATTTAGCGGAACCATTACAGCGCCAAGCTGGCAAATGCCGTAGAAGCATTCGAGCATATAATGGGTATTCGGCAGCATCACTGCCACATGGTCGCCTTTTTGGATGCCTGCGTTATGTAAGGCAAAAGCTAGCTGATCCGTACGTTTACCGAACTCTTTATATGTAAAGGTCTTGTCTTCGTCAATGATCGCCGTTTTATCCGGATAGTACTTGATCGCCCGGCGCTTCCAATCGAGTGGTGTTAAAGGTGCAAACATGATAGACGTTCCTCCCTTTTTTCCAAAGATTTTACAACTGTTATAGATCAAGTATATTTCTGCTAAGAAACTGTGTCAATTGAATAGTCGGAATTCACCGACAATTTTATCGATGATGAAATGGTTAAACGAAAGCCCCTATATTGTTTACATAATTATTTTATTAAATTCATAAGCATATGATTATGGGTTTGATTTAACTGCAAATTTATTGGTTTACATAATTTTTTTATTTATATAATAAGTGAACGCTTATGTATAAGATGGTGTGTTGAAATCCAAAAAAAAGCATTGCCCGAGGGCAATGCTTCAAACTTCTATTATTCGGTTTTTGCTTCGATCCGATAAGCCGCAATGACTTTTCCGTCCGACCCCTCATCTAAAATGAACGATCCATTCGAGTAGCGGTCAACCGGTTTTAAGTTGTTGGCTGCAAGGTTCATCCGTATGCCTTTAGCTGTTTCGAGAAGCACTTCTTCCTTACCTGTCGCTGCCATTACAGCAACCACCCGGTGAGGATTCGACTTCAACTCGCGGAGCATGACAACTCCCCGTTTCGCCCGGCTTCCTACTTCGAATTCCTGAAGCTTCATTTTCTTCGCGGCTCCGCGCTGCGTCACTAAGACCAGATCCTGTTTCTCCTCCGGATCGATCAAGATAGCAGATACGACTTCGTCGCCGTCTTTCAAATTAACGCCTTTGACGCCAGCTGTGCGAAGTCCCGTAACCGGAATTTCTTCTATCGGGAAGCGCACACCGTACGCTTGGTTCGTTCCGATGAAAAGTTCGGTTTCCTTTTTCATCAATCCGGCAAAAATCATCGCATCGTCTTTTTTCAAGTTCATCGTTTTGATTGCCCGAGAATAGCGCTGGACATGGTAATCTTTTAAGGCTGAGCGCTTGACCAAGCCGTTTTTCGAAACGGTCAAAACATAAGCGTCTTCATCAAAGTTCTCAAACGGATATGCTGCAAGAATTGATTCATTTGGCTCCAATTGAACAATGCTTGATAAATGCTGGCCTAAGTCTTTCCATTTGATATCCGGCAGCTCATTCACCGGCTGGTAAACAAAATTGCCAGCTGTTGTGAACAGTAAAATTGTATTTTGCGTGTTCAGATTGCCTTCAAAAAGCAAGTGGTCAGTGTCTTTCATCGCAAAGTCCTGGCCATTCGATGCAGCATGTGAACGGGTGCTTGTGCGTTTCACGTAACCTTCTTTTGTTACGGTAACCACAACATCTTCACTTGGAATCATGACTTCGCGTGTAATTGTGATTTCCTGGATTTTCTCTTCAATCGAAGAGCGGCGAGGCTCTGCAAATTGCTTGCGGACATTCGCCAGTTCTTTCTTAATAACGTTCTTCAGCTTGGTCGCACTCGTCAAGATTCCCGTCAATTCGGCAATCAGCTTTTTCAAGCTGTCCGCTTCCGCTTTCAATTCCGTAATATCGGTATTCGTCAATCGGTATAACTGCAAGGAAACGATGGCTTCTGCCTGTGCTTCAGAAAACGCATAAGAGGCAATTAAATTATTTTTCGCATCGCGCTTGTCTTTCGAAGCACGGATCGTTTTGATGACTTTATCGAGAATGGATAAAGCTTTTATCAGGCCTTCGACGATGTGCATGCGGTCATTGGCTTTCTGCAAATCAAATTCCGAGCGCTTCGTCACAATCTCTTTTTGGTGGTCGATATATGCATCAAGCATCGACTGGAGCGTCATCATTGTCGGCCGGCGTTTGTAGATCGCCACCATATTGAAATTATAGCTGACTTGCAAATCGGTATTTTTATAAAGGTAATTCAAAATACCGTTTGCATCGACGTCTTTTTTCAATTCGATAACGATGCGTAATCCTGTTCTGTCAGACTCGTCGCGAACTTCTGAAATCCCTTCCAGTTTACGGTCAAAGCGGTGATCGTCGATTTTCTTGATCATGGACGCTTTATTGACTTCAAATGGAATTTCGGTGATGACAATTTGCTCTTTCCCCGCCTTTTAGCGGTTCAATGGCAGCTCTTGAACGGACAATGATTTTCCCTTTGCCGGTTTCGTAAGCCTTTTTGATGCCGTCGACCCCTTGGATGATTCCTCCTGTCGGGAAATCCGGCCCATGGATGACCGTCATCAACTCATCAACAGTCGCTTTTGGATTGTCCATGCGCATCAATACAGCGTCCAGCACCTCATGCAAGGCATGCGGCGGGATATCCGTTGCGTAACCGGCGGAAATCCCTGTCGAACCGTTGACCAGCAGATTCGGGAAGCGGGATGGCAATACCGTCGGCTCCATGTCCGAATCATCAAAGTTCGGGATGAATTCTACGGTCCGCTTGTCAATATCACGCAGCAATTCTGATGAAATTGCGGATAGCCGCGCTTCTGTGTAACGCATCGCAGCCGGCGAATCGCCGTCCATTGATCCATTGTTGCCGTGCATCTCTACGAGCATATGGCGGATTTTCCAGTCTTGGCTCAAGCGCACCATCGCTTCGTAGACGGAACTGTCTCCGTGTGGATGGTAGTTGCCGATGACATTCCCGACGGTTTTAGCCGATTTACGGAATGCTTTATCGTTCGTATTGCCTTCTTTGTACATGGCATAAAGAATCCGCCGCTGTACCGGCTTTAAACCGTCCCGGGCATCCGGAAGCGCACGGTCCTGGATGATGTATTTACTATAGCGTCCAAACCGATCGCCGATGACTTCTTCTAATGGCAGATCTTGGAAACGTTCGGTTTGTGTCATACAAGTTCCTCCTCAGCATGAATCAAATCATTTTCTAGAATATTTGCGTCTTCCTCCATGCCGAAGTCGACGTTGTTTTCTATCCATTTTCTTCTTGGTTCTACTTTATCGCCCATCAAGGTTGTAATTCTGCGTTCAGCACGCGCGCCGTCTTCGATGGTCACGCGGATCAAGGTCCGGGTTTCCGGATTCATCGTTGTTTCCCATAATTGGTCGGCGTTCATCTCGCCTAGCCCTTTATAGCGCTGAAGCATATAGCCTTTGCCGACTTTCTTGGTCGAAGCTTCAAGGTCAGCTTCGGTCCAGGCGTAGTCGACCACTTCTTTTTTGCCGATGCCTTTCGATACTTTGTAAAGCGGCGGCAAGGCAATAAACACTTTGCCCGCTTCGATCAACGGCTTCATGTAGCGGTAGAAGAACGTCAGCAGCAGCACTTGAATGTGCGCGCCGTCCGTATCCGCATCGGTCATGATGATGACTTTATTGTAGGCGATGTCCTCGATCGAGAAGTCTGATGATACTCCGCCGCCAATGGCGTGGATGATCGTCGAGATTTCTTCGTTTTTCATGATTTCTTCCAATTTCGCTTTTTCGGTATTGACGACTTTTCCGCGGAGCGGCAAGATCGCCTGGAAGGTCCGGTCGCGCCCTTGCTTCGCTGAACCGCCGGCCGAATCTCCTTCGACCAGGTACAATTCATTTTTAGCTGCGTTGCGGGATTGTGCCGGCGTCAATTTACCGGACAATAACGCATCCGATTTCTTGCGTTTTTTGCCGTTGCGGGCATCTTCACGCGCTTTACGGGCTGCGAGGCGCGCTTGGGAGGCACGAATGGCTTTTCGTACAAGCGACGCACTTAACTCCGCATTTTCTTCAAGGAAATACATCAATTTCTGTGATACGACAGAGTCGACGATGCTGCGGGCTTCACTTGTGCCGAGCTTGCTTTTCGTCTGGCCTTCAAACTGCAGCAATGCTTCCGGAATACGGACCGATACAATCGCCGCTAACCCTTCCCGGATGTCTGAGCCTTCCAAGTTCTTGTCTTTGTCTTTCAGCAAATTGATTTTTCGTGCATAGTCATTGAATACGCGGGTCATCGCCGCTTTCGCACCCGTTTCGTGCGTACCGCCATCGCGTGTGCGTACATTATTGACGAATGACAGAATCGTTTCCGAATAGCCATCGTTGAATTGAAAAGCGAATTCGACTTCCATCTCTTCCTGTTGCCCTTCGATATAAGCGACGGGATGCAGGACATCTTTTTCTTCGTTCAAATAGCTGACAAACGCTTCGATCCCCGTTTCAAAGAAAAAGGTGTCGTGGGCGTCGGTGCGTTTATCCGCTAATTCGATTTTCAAGCCTTTCAATAAAAAAGCGGATTCGCGCAAGCGCTCGCATAAAGTTTCATAATTGTATTTCGTAGCAGAGAAAATCGTGTCATCCGGCAAGAAATGGATCAAAGTGCCGGTTTCTTTTGTCGAGCCGATTTCTTCAAGTGTCGTCACTGGCTTGCCGCCATTTTCAAAACGCTGGCGGTATTTTTTGCCGTCGCGGTGAATCGTCACTTCGAGGAATTTGGACAACGCGTTGACGACAGAAGCCCCCACGCCGTGGAGTCCTCCACTCGTTTTATAGCCGCCTTGCCCGAATTTCCCGCCGGCGTGCAAGACGGTTAAAATAACTTCAGGCGTCGGTTTTCCGCTTCGGTGCATCCCGGTCGGCATGCCCCGCCCGTAATCCCGGACACTTAAACTATTGTCTTCGTGGATCGTCACATCTATTTTTTCACCAAATCCCGCCAATGCTTCATCGACTGAGTTGTCGACGATTTCATAGACCAGGTGGTGCAAACCTCTCGCATCGGTAGAACCGATATACATACCCGGGCGTTTTCTAACGGCATCTAAGCCTTCGAGTACTTGGATTGCTTCTTCGTTGTATGCCGTATTTTGAATTTTGGCCATTGCTTTCCCTCCATCAAACATCTGTTCGTACATATCTCTCTTTTAATCGTATCGATAACCGTGCTATCTGTCAATAATCACAGAAAAAGAGAGCTTTGCGCCCTCTTCTCCTTCGTGATCTTATTTAAGGATGGCATGTTCCACTTTGATGCACCGGTCCATGATGACCGTGTAGCCTTTATCGGTCAAATCATTGAAAACTTCTTCATCGACGACGTTCAATTGCGTCCAGAAGACTGGGCAATCGATCTTTTTGAAATCTTCCGCAAGTTCCGGAAGAAATTCACTGCGCCTGAAAACGTTGACAATGTCTACCGGTTCCGGCAGATCCAGTAACGAAGCGTAGCTTTTTTCGCCTAACACTTCGTCTGCTGCGGGATTAACTGGAATGATCCGATATCCTGCTTTTTGCATAGCTTCGGATACCATATAGGACGTCCGGTTCACGTTCGGGCTAAGCCCCACTACGGCAATAGTCTTGGCAGTATCCAGTATTTCTTTGATTTCTACACGGCTTGGATTGTTCATGCACTTCACCTATCCTTTTTCCGTATTTTCAATGCGTTAACAGTATCATGCGGAGCCGATGATTTCATTCATCAACTGCTGTGTCCCTCTATTGTATCATATTCGGCGGCGTTCAGCATTGGCAATCCGGCTCTCTATATTGTCGAACGAACGCGCTTCGTGTTAAACTTGAACTATAAATATCAGCTGTTCAAAGGAGTTCAACATGGACATATTGCTTCCAGTCATACTAGCTTATCTGCTCGGCTCGATCCCGTCCGCATTATGGGTTGGGAAAATCTTTTACAAAACGGATATCCGGACAAAAGGCAGCGGCAATTTGGGCGCGACCAATACATTCCGTACTCTCGGCATCAAAGCGGGCATCGCGGTGACCGTTCTTGATATCTTAAAAGGGACTGCAGCCACCATGATTCCCCTCTACATGGAAACAAATGTCCACCCGCTGGTATTCGGGGTAATTGCGGTTATTGGCCATATGTTCCCGATTTTTGCGAAGTTCAAAGGCGGCAAAGCGGTTGCCACATCCGGCGGCATCTTGCTCGGCTATCAATGGCCGTTGTTCATTGTGGCAGTAGTTGTCCTTTTGATCGCTTTAAAAATCACAAAAATGGTATCGCTGTCATCGATTATCCTCGCTATCGTTGCAGTCATCTATACCTTGATTTACGCACTTAATACCGGGGACTATCCATTCCTTATTGTCATCATCATTCTCGCATCATTTATCATTTACCGGCACCGTGCGAATATCGCACGCATCAAAGCCGGTACAGAACCGAAGGTCAAATGGCTTTAGCTGAATGAAAGGGCGTGCACGCTACGTGGAAATCAAAATCTCTGAAGATGCATTTACATGGTTCCATAATGAAATGGAAGTCGAATCTGGCGACACGGTCCGTTTTTTTGTCCGCTACGGAGGCGCAGGAAACCTGCAGCCCGGTTTCTCGCTCGGTGTCACAAAAGACGAGCCGGACAATGCGGCCGCAGCCATTGAACAGGGCCAAGTGACCTACTATATTGAAGAACGGGATATTTGGTATTTTGATGGCCATGACTTAATAGTCTCGGTCAATGACGACTTGCACGAACTTGATTATTCATACGAAAAAAGAAAAAGCGTGAGGCTCCTCACGCTTTTTCTTTTTTGAATCTATTCAATTGATCGATCATGCCTTCCGCTTCCAATATACGGATTTGGTGTTCCCCGAAAAGATCAAAATGCGGATAGTTGCCGCGAAGGTCCATCCATTCCGGTTCCAGTCCGTATTGACGGCCCCATTTTTCAAGTTTTTTTAAATTGCGGCAACCGACCTTTGTGACAGTCGATGCGCCCAGGAATCGCTCATCGATCCAATAATGGGTCAAGAATGCGATTTTTTCATCTTCCACGTCCTGCTTCCACTGATTCAATTCATCCCGCTTAATTCCGAACGCCATCGGGAGACTTCCTTTTGATTTCCTCGTATTTCGCATGCCATTCCGGGTAGATTTTCTTGATCGACACCGGACGGAAATTGTCCTTTTTCACGACGACGTGCTCAGATGTCGCTTTTGCAGCAAGCGTGCCGTCTTCGTGGAGCACTTCGTAGCCGTATGTCGTGCGCAGCCGGTCATGGCTTTCCACCCATGTACGCACGATCGCTTTCTGTCCGTAGCGGAGCGCTGCCTTGTATTGGATCGAAATGTCCGTCACCGGAGACAGGTAACCGTCTTTTTCCATCCCTGCATATGTAAACCCTAAGTCTTCAATCAATTTTGTCCGGCCGATTTCCAGCCAAATTATATAATTGGCGTGGTAGACAACACCCATTTGATCGGTTTCCGCATAACGGATTTCAATTTCTTTTTCACTGATGTACATTTCCTTTTCACCTCTGTCTGTAAGTATACAAAAAATCCGGATAGAAATAAAAAATAAGCTGCCGAGAACTTCTCGGCAGCTTATTTCAGATTTTCTTATTGTCCAGACTCCACCAGCCAAGTTCTCGGGTCATAAGTCGTCTCACCTGTGCGGCAAAGAACGCCGCTTCGGCAATCCGCCTTATGCCCGTCGAACTTACACGGCTGTTTCCGCTTTTCTTAAGCTTCTACTAATTTTCTGCGCAGTACCATTTGAAGGATACCACCATGGCGGTAGTAATCTACTTCAACTTCAGAGTCGAAGCGCACTAATGCGTCGAATTCTGTTACTGTGCCGTCTTCAGCAGTTGCTGTAACTTTCAAGATGTCGCGTGGTTTCACGTCATCTGTCAAGTTCACTGAAATGCTTTCGCGTCCAGTCAGCCCTAGTGAATCAGCGTTTTGTCCATTAACGAATTGCAATGGAAGAACACCCATCATTACAAGGTTTGAACGGTGGATACGCTCATAGCTTTCCGCAATGACTGTTTTAATTCCAAGAAGGAATGTGCCTTTAGCAGCCCAGTCACGTGAAGAACCCATACCATAGTCTTTGCCCGTAAGCACGGCTAGGCCAGTTCCTTGTTCCTGGTATTTCATCGCTGCGTCATAGATCGGCATGATTTCACCCGTTGGCCAGTAAGTTGTGAATCCGCCAGTTGTTCCTGGAGCCACTTGGTTACGGATACGGATGTTGGCGAATGTTCCGCGCATCATGACTTCATGGTTTCCTCGGCGTGAGCCGTAAGAGTTGAAGTTGCGTGGTTCTACACCGTTTTCGCGCAAGTATTTCCCTGCTGGTGTATCTTTTCCGATTGCTCCAGCTGGTGAAATGTGGTCAGTCGTGATCGAGTCAGCAAATTTCGCAACAACACGCAAATCAGCAAGTGTTTGAATTGGCTGAGGCTCTCTTGAAAGACCTTGGAAGAATGGCGGGTTCTGGATATAAGTCGAGTTTTCATCGAAGTTATATAAAGAATCGTCATTTGTTTCGATTGCGTTCCAAGTTTCGTTCTCGTCGAATACGCGAGCGTATTCTTTACGGAACAATTCAGGCGTTACTGTGCTCTTAACAACTTCGTTTACTTCTTCAGTTGTTGGCCAGATATCGCTCAAGAAGACATCATTGCCTTCTTTATCTTGTCCGATTGGGTCGTTTTGAAGATCGATATCCACTGTTCCAGCTAAAGCATAAGCGACAACTAACGGCGGTGAAGCCAAGTAGTTCGCTTTTACAAGCGGTGGATGCGTCCTTCAAAGTTACGGTTACCCGAAAGAACAGAAGTTACCAATAAGTCGCTGTCTAAAATCGCATCTTCGATTTCAGGAAGCATCGGGCCTGAGTTACCGATACACGTAGTACAGCCGTAGCCGACCAAGTTGAAACGGATTTGCTCAAGGTAATCCAAAAGTCCAGCTTGCTGCAAGTAGCCAGTTACGACTTTTGAACCTGGAGCAAGTGAAGTTTTCACGTATGCAGGCGGCATTAAGCCTTTTTCAACTGCTTTTTTCGCAACAAGTCCAGCACCAAGCATTACGTATGGGTTCGAAGTGTTCGTACAAGACGTGATGGCAGCGATGCCGATTGCGCCTGTCTTCATTTCAGCTGTTGAGCCGTCTTTGAAGTTGACAGTGGCTGTCTTATTGATCTCTTCTTCGCCTAACGCAAAACCGTGCGGGCCTTCAGGTCCTGTAACCGCTTTGTTGAATTCCGTTTTCATTTGAGAAAGAGGAATCAAATCCTGCGGGCGTTTAGGTCCTGAAAGGTTCGGTTCGATAGTCGAAAGGTCCAATTCGATTGTATCTGTGTAAACAGGATCTTTGTCTGCATCGAAGAACATATCGTTTGCTTGCAAGTAAGCTTTAACGATGGCAATGTGGTCTTCCTCACGGCCAGTTAAGCGCAAGTAGTCAAGTGCTTCTTCGTCAACTGGGAAGAATCCGCAAGTTGCGCCGTATTCCGGTGCCATGTTCGCAATTGTTGAACGGTCTGCAAGCGGCAATGTTGTAACACCAGCGCCGTAGAACTCAACAAATTTACCAACCACACCTTTTTGGCGAAGCACTTGTGTAATTTTAAGTGCCAAATCCGTAGCAGTCGCGCCGTTTGGCAATGCATTTGTCAATTTAACGCCGATTACTTCAGGAATCGGGAAGAATGAAGGTTGTCCAAGCATTCCAGCTTCCGCTTCGATGCCGCCGACGCCCCATCCAAGAACACCAAGACCGTTGATCATCGTTGTGTGGGAATCTGTTCCGACTAAAGTATCCGGGTAAGCTTCAAATGTACCATCTTCGTTCGCTATGGCATGAACCACGTTCGCTAAGTACTCAAGGTTAACTTGGTGAACGATACCCGTTTCAGGTGGAACTGCACGGTAGTTGTCATATGCTTTTTGAGCCCAGCTAAGGAACTGGTAACGCTCTGCATTGCGTTCGAATTCTAATTTCGTGTTGATTTTCAATGCTTCGTTTGTACCATAGCTGTCTACTTGCACAGAGTGGTCAACGACTAAGTCAACCGGTACATCCGGATTGATTTTGTTTGGATCTCCACCCATTTCAGCCATAGCTGAACGAAGTGCTGCCAAATCGACAACAACTGGAACCCCAGTGAAATCCTGAAGAATAACGCGGGAAGGCTTGAACGGAACTTCAGCTTCCTTGTTTGCGTTCTTGCCCCATTTAGCAAGTTCTTCAACATGCTCGTCTTTGATGACGTATCCGTCGTGCTGGCGCAGGACAGATTCTAAAAGGACTTTAATTGAGTAAGGAAGTCGTGATACTTTCGCGATTCCTGCTTCTTCTAATGCAGCTAAACGATAGTAGTTAAACGTTTTGCCATTTAGCTCAAAAGAAGTACGGCTGTTATGCAAACTGCTTTTTGCCATGATCATGTTCCTCCTTTAAATCTTCTGAAAAGGCTTTTGTTAGCGTCTTTTCTCCTCTTCTATCATAACGAATCCAGAAGCATAAGTAAATTACATTAAAATTATAGAATGTGATAAGTTTTTCCAATTACTTATTGGAACTAGCATGAAGTTTTTCCAATGTCTTCTCCAATTGCTTTAAATGGCGCTTTTCATGCAGCCCAACAAATGGAAACCATTGGATTAAAGGCACTTTGCCGAAAACCGGATGCGGCAATGATTTTGCTTCGAGTGCTTCAGGTGAAGCCTCTTTATAAACTGCATCCAGCAACTCGGCGGATGCTTCCAAACGCTTCTTCATCTCTTCTAGAGACACAAATTCATTCGTCGGAACCACGTATTTTGGGGCATCCACTTTGATCAACCGGCTGACAGTTAATTGAATCGGCTTTTTCCTTGCCTTTTCGCTTTCGCTTTTCGTAAGTTGTTTTTGGACGTTCCTAGCGACCACCGATTCCATCAGCTGAAGATGATCGAGGATTTGCATCGGCGACCATTCTTCCGGAGAAGGTTTCGTATTTAGGATGTCGTCTGAAACGCCATTCACCGCTCCTAATACTGCGGCTCGAACTTTTTCATTGTCTTCTTTATACATTAGAATGCCTCCATTTTCATCGCCAACTAGCCTTTTGCCTTCTTGTATGGCATACCCCATTTCCACCAAAAACAAGCACTTTTGCCCGGTATACAGAAAAAAGCGGGGCTTTCTATAAAAAACCACGTGTTTACGGGGTTTTCAAGGGGAAAGTGCGTTCTATTCAATCCATTTAATGGTATAATTATAAAAGAGAATGAGAAGAGGAGTGTGACGGAATGCCTTATGGTTATGAAAAATTTCGTTTGAAAAATGGCATCAGCCCGAATACGGTTGTCCACGAAGTCCAATTGATTCGAGCGCTCTTCGCCTTTTTGCGCAATACTTATAAAAAACCGGTGGAACCGCATGAAATCCGGCCGATTGATATACAAAAATTCCTTCAGCAGCAACACGAAACAGGCATTAAAGACAGCACGTTAAACCGCAAGCTGATCTATATCCGCCTGTGGTTCGATTATATGTGGCAGATCGGTAAGATTCCGGTGGATTTCATGCCGAAATTTAAATTCGCTGAAAAGCTGGATCTGACACCAGCGGATATTCACGTAAACTACGGAGAACTGCTAGAGAAAAAAGATTCGGTGCTTGAATCCAGCCAGTTGTCCTTGAATGCCAAAATTCTTTTCATCTTGTATATGAGAGGACTGCGCTTGCGCGATATGACTACGATAGAAGTGGACGATTTTGAAGATGTCGATGGCGGCCTGTTGCTGCCATTGGAGAAAAAGGATGGCTATGTCTGCCAACTTGAATTTTCCGGCAAGGAAATTCCGGTTCTGATGGAAGGTATTGAACGCGCAGTCTTCCGAAATACACCGTACCTTCTTTCTTCAAAGGTGAAAGACGGCTACTCCATGTTTAAAATGGGTTCCTTGTCAGATTACACGGAGGCGTTAACGGACTTTTTGGGTGTGCCTATCCGTTCTGGAGACCTTCGTTTTGCCTATGTCCACCATCTCTATACGGTCGAACATAAAAATTTAGAGGAAATCCAGGAAATTATGGGAGTCTCTCTTGATTCCGCTTCGCGCATGTTGACAGAATCCCTGACTCGCCTAAAACAGGATTGATCTATAAAAACGCCTGCCCCAATTTTCGGGCAGGCGTTTTAGGATTAAATAAAGAATTCGAAATCGATGACGAAATTCAGGATGACCAAAGTATGAAGTGCTACAAACCAAAACGCTTGGCGATTCAACTTCTGTGTGTTTTCAAAAACCATATTCCTCATCTCCTTTTAAGGAGTATACTGAATATTTTTTCAATTTGCAAAAGATTATTTTCACTTTTCATTAAATTGTTTTTATGATTAGATGGAGCCATAGACGATGGGAGGAATTGGGATGAAAAAAGCATTATTGGTTGTGGATTATACGGTGGATTTTGTAGCGGATCACGGAGCATTGACAGTTGGAAAACCTGGACAGGCCATTGAAGCGAAAATATGCTCGCTGACGGAGCAATTTTTAGAGAATGGCGACTTTGTTGTCCTACCGGTCGACTTGCACGAACATGAAAATGAACTTCACCCGGAGTCGAAACTATTTCCACCCCACAATATACGCGGAACTGCGGGCCGGGATCTTTACGGGCGTCTTGCAGAAGTTTATGAACATCATAAAGAAGAAATTGTTTGGATGGATAAAACGCGTTATAGTGCTTTTGCCGGCACCAACCTGGAAATCATGCTGCGAGAGCGCAATATCACAGAAGTTCATATTGTCGGGGTCTGCACGGACATTTGTGTGCTCCACACTGCAGTGGATGCTTACAATAAAAACTTCGCGATCAAAGTCCATGAAGAAGCGGTTGCGAGCTTCGACGAAGAAGGCCATCGCTGGGCATTACGGCATTTCAAAAACACCCTTGGCGCTGAAATCCTATAAAATTTACTTGTACATGTTTCAAACGTCCTGAATAAGGTTATATATTCAGTGTAGCAATTATTCATAACCTTAAAAGGAGCTGGAACGAAATGGGATTTCTATTATATTTGATCATGGGTGGTATCATCGGATGGCTTGCGGGTCTAATCCTCGGTAAAGACATTCCTGGAGGTATTATCGGGAACATTATTGCAGGTATTATCGGGGCATGGCTTGGTGGCTTGCTGCTTGGAGACTGGGGTCCTGAAATTTGGGGCGTATTCATCATCCCTGCATTAATTGGTGCTTTAGTACTTGTCTTTGTATTGAGCTTGATCTTAGGTTCAATGAGAAAAGGCCGCAGAGCTTAATAACAAACCCAAAAAAGAAGCGGGGCATCTGCCCCGCTTCTTTTTTTATGGTGTTTTAAATTGCTCTTCATACAAGTGATAATAATGCAGAATGTCTTTTACGTAACTATCGCTATGGTTGTATTGGAAAATTGCCTTTTCCAAATCCCCGTCTGCTGCACCGTATTTCGATAAGAAATTGGCTGCGCTATACAAAGCGTCTGTCAGATCATAGGGATCTGCTACTCCGTCCCCATTTCCGTCTACACCGTAACCACCGTATTCTTCGATGACAGCCGGGTCGGTTTTTTCCTTCTCAGGAATTTCCCCTCCCCCTAATCCAGAACAGGTCGGGTGCTGCCATCCTACAAATGTGCAAGGCATGAATTGCAGATGGCCTTCAGCACCAACCGGCGATAAAAGCGGATCCATCGTTGAAAATTTAGTTTCAATGCGATGATGGGCAGCAAGCAATGTCCACGGAATGCCGTAGGTTTCTGCGGCTTCTTTATACAAGGGGATATTTTCTTTTGGAACTTCCAATTCAAATAATTGCTGGGGCGTCTCTTTGATTGTATGCACAATATCTCCTGGGTTAAACACATTAAAAATCACAATCGCGAGTGTAGTTATCACAAGCAATACCGGCACCAGGATGATCAAAAACCAAATTTTGATCCGAGTTGCCAGACTCTTTTTTTCTTTTTCTTCATTTTCCCACACCTATCACGTATTTCCCCTAGTTTAACATAAAGTTTTTTATTTTTCTTTTGGTAAATAAAAACAGTATTCATCTTTCCTTTAAATTTGCCTAGCCAATGGATGACATTCCGGTATACTAAAAGAAAGGTGGTGTTAATCATGTGGGAAGATTTTAAGAAATTTGCGTTAAAAGGAAATGTCTTGGATCTGGCTGTCGCGGTTGTCATCGGTGCAGCATTCGGTAAAATCGTCTCTTCTCTTGTTGAAGACATCATTATGCCGCTTGTTGGGATCTTAATCGGCGGTTTCAGTGTCGAAGATTTAACCTATTCTTTGAATGGCGTAAACCTTCGTTACGGCGCTTTCGCCCAATCGGTCATCGATTTTTTCATCATTGCATTCTCTATATTCTTAGTGATTCGATTGTTTACGAAATTCAAGCGCAAAAAAGATGTGCCTGCAGAGGAAGAACCAGAAGTGCTCGACAAAAAAGAAGAGCTTCTTGTGGAAATCCGCGATTTGCTGAGCAAAGAAAAAACCGGTCTTTAACGACCGGTTTTTTTCATTCGATTAAATTTTGCAGGTCTTTTACAATATCATCGACCGGCACTTCTTCAAAGCCATCATAATTATTGGTGACTTTTCCTTCCTGGTCGACTAGATAAAAGGAAGTTCCATGCACGACTTGATCGCTGTTCGGATCATCTTTTACAAAAGCTTTAAAATTTTCTTTAGCGAAATCCGCGATTTCCTGCTGGCTGTAGCCAGTCAGTAAATTCCACTTGGAGTCGTCCGGCACGGAGAAATTCGCTAGGTATTCCGCCATTTTTTCGGGAGTGTCTTCTCTCGGATCGACGCTGAAAGCGATAATTTTATAGTCTTCGATACCTTTTTCGATCAATTCTTCTTGAATATTCGCCATATTAAACGTCATTGGCGGACAAACCGTTTCACAATTTGTAAAAACAAATGTCGCAAGCCACGGCGTTCCTTTTAAACTTTCCAAAGACACCGTTTCGCCTCGCTGGTTAGTATGTGAAAAATCGTCGATCGGCTGATCACCACATGCTGAAAGCAAAAAGACCAAAGCTAAAAGCACGAGCATTTTGAAACCTTTCAATTGCCTGCCCCCATTCTTCTGCTCTATCCATCTTATCGAATGAGGACATTGAATTCAATATTTGCAGGCCTCCCTTTATCACAATTCTGTGAAATCAGGATACTTTCAAAGTGATGAGCGCGTCGTGTATCGCTACAAGTTTTGCCTCCACCCGGTGCATCAAATAAAATGACACAAAGACCGGAAATCCAACTTCCTGGATTAAACGCATCCATTCATCCATCGTTTTCACCTCACTCCTATTTTAAAAAGCTCTCCCGTTAAGGAGAGCTTTTGTTGCTTATAGCGGGTAATCTGTGACATTCCGTTCAACAAGCCGGGCAGCCTTCGCTTTTGCAAAAGCAGAACCTTCCACTTCAAAGATGTTTTGCGTAATGATGGTCTGCATTCCCGCATTTAATTCTTGCGTTGTGATGTCTTCACGCGGTTCGTCGATCGATAAAGTCACATCTTTTCCTGCAGCTGTTTCAAATATCAATTCCAATGTTTTGGCCATTTCCTATTCCCCCTCATTAATTGAATTACGCGAAGATGTTCAAGCCGGATTGTTTTTCCACAAGCATCATCGGTTTTGTACCGAAGTCTGCCAATACGACTGCCACTTCAAAGATTTGTGTTGCTCCTGCCGCTTCTGTAACATTGTGGTACGCTTTTACTTTTTTCTTCGGCTTGCCTTTGCTATCCAAGCCAAGATCAAAAGTGCAACGGATGCTTGCACTTTTAAATTCGCTGATTGCCATGTCGATCACCTCCTTTCATTCGCTATATAGACACAAATGAAAAAAGAAGATACCTTTTTAATGAATTTTTTAAAAAACCCTTCTATAATAGGAACAGGTATGAATAAATGAGGTGAACAAAATGGCACTTGAAGGTTGGTTTTTATGGTTTATCTTATTCTGGGGCGCTGTTTTAATCGGTAGTTTTGCCATAGGCGGATATTTCATGTTCCGCAAATTTCTTAAATCGATGCCAAAAGAAGACGGGCTTTCGGATTTGAACTGGGAAGAATATTATGTCGATAAGACGATCCATTTATGGGGCGCAGAAGAAAAAGCGATGTTGAACGAATTGGTCCAACCTGTTCCAGATCTTTTCCGTCCTGTCGCCAAGCAGAAAATCGCTGGCCGGATCGGACAGATTTTATTAGAGGAAAAAGTGAAATCAATGAAACTTGAACATATCATTCGGGGTTATATCCTAGCTACGCCAAAAAGGGACCATAAATTCCTCCGCAAAAAGCTGGCTGAGATGCAGATCGATGTCCATCCCTATGAAGTCTATTTCAATCAGGAAAATCAAAAGACCGTATAATGAAAAAAGCGCAGCCCTCAATTCGGGACTGCGCTTTTTACTTTATTCGTCATTTTCTTATATTGCAGATACATGGCTAAGCGCCATGGCACAATCATGCTGAAAGCCAGGATAAAGAACATGCCCCCGAGCTCACCTACATCAATTGTTGCACTCAGCACCACTTTTGCAATCACCCGGATCAGCAATAAACCAAATAAAATGAACATGAATGCCTTTGATTGCTTCAAATAAATATCGCCGTCCCGCACTTCAAATTTCGAAGTCCAGATAAGCACTGTCGAGAACATCACCCCGACGAAACAAGCTTCTAGGATCTGCATCGGATGCACCCGGAAAAAAGGGAAAATGAACATCAACGCACCGGTCGACATAAATAATGGCGGCAAAACGATCTTTTTGACAGAAGCCGGCTTTTTCGCCGATTTATTGCGGACCAACATGGCAAGTACCCCCATGCCAAGCGCTCCGACAGTAGTCACCATCAGCATGATTTCTGGAGAGATCATATCAAACATCGAATCCCACCTTGCTCACTCTTTTTAATTTTTGTTTGTTTTTCATCCTTACACCCGCTTACTCCGCTTTTACTGATGATAATCATACCATCATTTAAAACCCTTGGAAATCTCCAAATATCGGGCTTAAAATCCGTATAATATATGTCATGCCATCGAAGAACAAGAGAATTCCGACTGCGATCATGACATAGCCGCCAATTTTCATGATTTTGTTGCTGTTTCTGCGCAGCCAGCCTGTTTGTGCAACGAAGAACGACAATACAAAGAACGGAATCGCAAAACCAAGAATATAAGCGATCATATACCAAATCCCAGATCCCGGATTTGTTGCAGCTAAGGCATAAATTGCCGCTGTGATTGGTCCGGTACAAGGCGTCCATCCAGCTGCAAAGGCAATGCCGATGACAAAAGTTCCAAGAAAACCGGATGGCCGGTTTTTAAATGAAAACTTACGGTCTTGCATGAGGAATTTCGGTGTGAATACCCCGACAATCATCAAGCCGAAAACCACAATGAAGATGGCGCCTAATTGGCGAATCAAGTCATCGTAACGCAAGAACCATTCGTAAAAGAATGATGTGCTAAATCCAAGTGCAATAAAAATGGTGGAAAATCCTAAAAGGAAAAACAAAGTATGGTACATTCCACGGCGCTGCATTACCTTTTTGTCATTTTTAATCTCATCAATCGTCATGCCGGTTATATAAGATAAAAATGCTGGATACAGCGGCAGCGTACACGGCGAAATAAAACTCAGAAACCCTGCCCCGAACGCCAAAAACAAGTTTATATCAGCACCCACTATTGGTCACTCCTTATCCTGGCTTTAACCGCAAGATCAAACTTGCGCATCAAAGTCCAATTGAATCCACTGCTGCTCCAAGATTCCCAAAGAGCATAGTTTCTCTTTTTTACTCCTCCCATCTTACCAAATAATCTCGATCAAAACCGCCTCTTTGCCTGTGACATATTTGTGGACAATGATTTTAGCCTCTTTTTTCACTTTTTTGTTACGGTTTTTTGTTTTTTTAAATAAACCTTATGTAGTTTCCTACATGTATTATTAAAAACGTGCTGTGTTTTTTTATTAGTAAATTTTTTCACAAAAAAAAGCGGCCGGAGCCGCTTTACCTTGCTTCTACTATTCCGTTTTGCAGTAAATACATTTTATGGTAAAGTCCGCGTTCTGCAAGCAATTCTTGATGCGTCCGCGTTCAACAATTTCACCGTGATGCAAAACTAAAATTTGGTCTGCATCTTGGATCGTACTAAGCCGGTGTGCAATAGCGATTGTCGTCCGCCCTTTTCGCATACGTTCAAGCCCTGCCTGGATTGCGATTTCGGTTTCAGTGTCAATATTCGCAGTTGCTTCATCCAGCACCAAAATTTTCGGATCGGTCGCCATCGTCCGCGCAAATGCCACAAGCTGCCTTTGTCCGCTTGAAAAAGTCGAACCGCGTTCTGTCACGTCTTGCTGGTATCCATTTGGCAAAGCATTGATAAACCGGTCAGCCTGGACAAATTCAGCAGCGGCCCATACTTCCGCATCCGTCATTTGTTGGTTATGAAGGCGGATGTTGCTTTCGATGCTTCCATAGAAAAGGAACGGATCTTGCAGCACCAATCCGATTTTCTTACGTAGCTCCTGCGATTCATAATTCTTAACCGATTGTCCATCGATTAAGATGTCCCCTTTTGAAAATTCGTAGAACCGCATCAATAAGTTAATGATGGAACTCTTGCCGCTTCCCGTATGGCCAACAAGTGCGACCGTTTCACCCGGCATCGCTGTGAATGAAATATGCTTTAAAACATCTGTCATGCCGTCATAGGAAAAACTGACATCATTAAATTCGATCCGGCCATCTTCAATAGTGCCGGCCGTGTTTTTTTGAGCTGGTGCCATGTCTTCTTCATCCAATAACGAAAATACGCGCGCTGCAGCGACAATGGCTTGCTGGAAAATGGAAAGCCGCTGCATGACTTGATTGATCGGCTCAAAAAATCGGTCAATATACGTCACAAACGCATAAATCACCCCAACTTCCACTGTATTTGAAAAAGAAGTGATGCCGAAATAACTTAATAGAATAATCAATGCCAATGCATAAACCAAATCGATTGCGGGCCGCAAAAGCAATCCGTCAATTTTGATATTGCGTTTTCCAGCTTTCCAATGCTGGTCGTTGATTTCGCTGAATTCGTCTTTCAACCGCTTTTCCTGTCCAAATGCTTGAATCATGCCCATGCCTTGGACCGATTCCGAAATCTTGGCATTCAATTGCCCCAGCCGCTCGCGCAGATCCTGATAAAATACGGAACTGTATTTGCGGTAAAGGTACATGATCCAAAACAGAATCGGCAACAGGACAAGCGAAATAGCTGCCAATTTAACATTCAGGAAGAACATCGCGATATAGACGCCGATAATCAAGAAAGCGCTTTGGATGAATCCGATCAATACACTGACAAACATTTCCTTGATTGCTTCCGTATCATTCGTCACCCTCGATACGATGCTGCCGGCAGGCGTCTTGTCAAAATAGCGCATGCCAAGATTCTGGACTTTAGCAAAAACGTCGATGCGCATTTGCTGAATGATTTTTAAAGCCGCTTCCTGGAATTTCAGCAATTGAAAATAACTGATGACGACATTGGAAATCTGGATAAACAAATAAGCTAATGCGAGACCTACTACAGGCCCTGTCGGAAAATTGCCAGGGGTCAAAAAATCATCGATAAACATTTTAATGAGAAATGGCCCCAACACATCTCCGACAACGGTGAGTACCAGTAAGCCTAAAGCAAATGCCAGCATCTTTTTGTGGGGAGCCAAATAAGTGAGCAGGCGCTTAAACACGTTCCATTGGTCTTTGCCGGTCAACGACGGCTGCTTTTCCATCATAACTCGCCTCCTTGCTCGACGAGCGCCTCTAATTGCTGGAGCTCATACATTTCATAATAACGGCCTCTTTTGCTCATCAATTCCGCGTGTGTTCCAATCTCCGCCACTGTTCCTTCGTGCATGACGAGGATTTGGTGCGCATGTTGGATTGCACTGAGGCGATGCGACGTAATGATCGTCGTCTGTCCGCTGCGCGTTTCTTTTAAGGATGACAAGATGGCTTCTTCCGTTTTCGCATCAACCGCCGACAAAGAATCATCCAAAATCAGCAATTCCGGCTTCATCATTAACGCACGGGCAATTGAAATCCGCTGTTTCTGGCCGCCCGAAAGAGAGACGCCGCGTTCTCCGACTACCGTTTCGTAGCCGTTGGTGAAATTCAGGATATCTTCATGGATATAAGCAAGCTTAGCAGCTTCCTGTACTTCTTCTAGCGTGGCTTCTGGCCGGGCAAATGCAATATTGCCCGCGATGGTTGTTGAAAACAGGAAATGCTCTTGCGGCACATAGCCGATCGCTTCGCGCAAATACTGTTTTTTGTATTCATTGATCGAAATGCCGCCAAATGTAATCTCGCCCTCGTACTGATCAAATTCCCTCAATAGCAAGCGCAGGATGGCAGATTTCCCAGATCCGGTTTTCCCTGCGATGCCAAGCGTTTCTCCTTGTTTTAAACGGAAATGAATGTTTTGGAGAGCCGCTCGTTCATCACCTGTGAAATTAAACCGTTCGAGTGCAAACACAAGATCTCCTTGCGGCTTGAAATCGACAGCATCTTCCTGGTCTTCGATTTCCACCGGTGCTGCAAGCAAGAGGCGGATGCGGTCATAGGATGCCCGACCGCGTTCGACGATATTGAATAGCCAACCGAAAGCGAGCATCGGCCAAACGAGCAAGCCGAGATAGGCAGTGAAAGCGACCAAATCGCCAATGGTCATGCTTCCTGAAACGACAAAATACGATCCGAATCCAATGGCCAGAAGATAACAGACGCCGATGATAGCCGAAATAGTCGGATCGAACAAGGAATCGACACGGGCCACTTTAATATTTTCATCGACTACAGTATGCGACAGCCGCTTGAAATCTTCGATGTCTTCTTTTTCTTGGCCAAAAGTCTTGATTACTTTCATGCCTGAAATGCTTTCCTGCGTTTTATCGTTCAAACTCGAAAAGGCTTCTTGGGCTTTATGGAAACGTTGATGCATCAATTTCCCGTAATAATTCGTCATATACGCCATCAATGGAAGCGGAAGCAAGACGATCAATGTCAATTTCCAGCTGATTGTCAACGCCATGGCCGCAATGACAAACCCGCCGGTAGCCAAGGAATCGACAAGCGTCAAAACTCCGGCTCCGCAGTCTGCTGGACGGCTTGAATATCATTCGTTGCATGAGCCATCAAATCGCCGACCCGCCGCTTTTGGTAAAACGCCGGGGACATCCGGGTAAAATGCCGGAAAAGCTGTTCCCGTAAATTTCTTGCCAAAAGAATTGAAGATCCGAAAATCATGATCCGCCATGCATAGCGAAGTGCGTACATAGCAAGTGCTGCACCGGCTAACACCCCGAGCCACATCAGCAGATAAGATCTTGTCAACGTCCCTTTGCTGATTTCATCCACTACAAAACCGATTATCCGCGGCGGCAGCACTCCGAGAAATGCCACAATCAGCAGCATGAAAATACCGACAGCATAATGAAGTTTCCGTTCTTTAAAAAACCACCCTAACTCGAAAAACACACGCATATTCTCTTCCCCTTGCTGTTCGATATGGAACTACCTGTCTTATTTTATCAATACCATTATGTAAAAGGAATAAATATTTCGATTCTTGAAGTAAATCAGACAATAGGCCGAGAATTTTCGGGATGAACGATCGTTTAATGAAGGGTTTTCTACTTAATTTTCCTTCTGAAAATCAAAAAAGCGGAATTCCTAAGGGGGATAGGAATTCCGGTCAAAGGCGCCGATAGCGGGTACCAAGCGCTACGGCTTTATAAGATTGGACTTGATTACCCGATGAGTTGCTTGGCAAGTCCCAACTGGTGGTGTACTTGATCAAAGCCGGTGCCGCCAAGTGAGTTGCGGCGTTTAACTGCAGTTTTGGGCATTAAGGTCTCATAAATATCTTCTTCGATCAACGCACTTGCTTGCTGCAGGTCTGCAAGCGGAAGATCTTTTAAATAATAGCCTCGCTGAATGCACGTAAAGACCAGTTTCCCGGTAACATCATGCGCTTCGCGGAATGGCATGCCTTTAGCTGCCAAATAATCGGCAAGTTCTGTGGCATTGGAAAAGTCGGAATGGACGGCTTTTTCCATCGAATCGGTGCGGATAGTCATCGTCCGGACCATGCCTTCAAATATTGGCAATGAACCCATTAATGTATGGACGGTGTCAAACATGCCTTCTTTATCTTCTTGCATGTCTTTGTTGTAAGCGAGCGGCAATCCTTTTAAAGTTGTCAGCAAACCAAACAGATTGCCGTAGACACGGCCTGTCTTGCCGCGGATCAACTCCGCCATATCCGGATTTTTCTTCTGCGGCATGATGCTCGATCCGGTAGAGAACGCATCATCCAATTCAATAAATCGGAATTCTTCGCTTGACCAAAGAATGATTTCTTCAGCAAAACGCGACATATGCATCATCAACATCGATGCATTGCTTAGAAATTCCACAATGAAATCTCGGTCGCTCACGGCATCTAGGCTATTTTGGTAGACGCCTGAAAATCCGAGCAGGCTCGCTGACAATTCCCGGTCAATCGGGAATGTCGTTCCGGACATCGCCCCAGCGCCAAGCGGCGAAAGGTCGATGCGTTTTAAGGATTCCGACAAACGTTCTTTATCGCGTTCAAGCATCCAGAAATACGTCAGCAAATGATGGCCGAATGAAATCGGCTGGGCACGCTGAAGATGTGTATAACCGGGTACAATTGTTTCCACATGAGTTTCAGCCTGATCGACGATAGCCGACTGGAATGCTGTCACAGCTTCTATTATTTCTGTTACCCGATTTTTCAAATAAAGATGCATATCTGTCGCAACTTGATCATTCCGGCTTCTCGCCGTATGAAGCTTGCCGCCGACCGGACCGATTTCATCGATCAGGAATTTTTCCAAAATTCAAGTGAATGTCTTCATTTGCTACACTGAACTCCAAATCGCCTGCCGCTGCTTTGCCTTTCAAGGTCTGCAGCCCAGATAAAATAAGAGCTGCATCTTCTTCTGATAGGATGCCGCAAGCCGATAGCATTTTAACATGGGCCGTGCTGCCTTCTAGATCTTCTAGTACAAGTTTTTGGTCAAAGGAAATCGATGCGCCGAACTCATCCACCCACTGTTCGGCCGATTTCTGGAAACGGCCTCCCCACAGTTTGGTCATGATTGAACGCCTACCTTCACGTTTTCAGGGATCGCGACTTCTTTCTTATTGACTTGTGCATTGACCACCGTTGGAAGCCCCCACAATTCGATAAATCCGACTGCCGATTCGTGGTTGAATGTATCATCAGTCGAATAAGTAGCCAATTGTTCGCTATAAAGAGAATTCGCGGACTTACGGCCTTCAACGATTGCATGGCCTTTAAACAATTTCACACGCACTGTGCCGTTGACAAAGGTTTGCGTTTCTTGCAAAAATGCTTGAAGCGCTGTACGAAGCGGCGAGAACCAAAGGCCTTCGTAAATCAATTCCGTCAATTTCTTTTCAATTACCGGCTTGAAATGCGCCATTTCTTTTACGAGTGTAATGTCTTCAAGCTCTTTATGCGCTGCAATTAAAGTCATCGCAGCTGGAGCTTCATAAATTTCACGTGATTTGATGCCGACGAGACGGTTTTCAACATGGTCGATTCTGCCGACGCCGTGCTTGCCTGCAAGCTTGTTCAATTCAAGGATCAAGTTGGCGAAGGTATAGGAAACGCCGTCCAACTGGACAGGAACGCCGTTTGCAAATTCAATTTCGACCACATCCGGTGTATCCGGTGTGTTTTCCAAAGCGTTTGTAATGTCATATGCTTCTTCTGGCGGTGCAGCCCATGGGTCTTCTAAAACGCCGCATTCGTTGGCGCGGCCCCATAAGTTTTGGTCGATCGAGAATGGGCTGTCCAAGTTGACTGGAATCGGCACATTGTTTTCTTTCGCATAAGCAATTTCTTCATCACGCGACCATGCCCAAGCACGAACCGGGGCAACCACTTCAAGTGCCGGGTTCAACGATTTGATGGAAACTTCAAAACGGACTTGGTCGTTGCCTTTGCCTGTACAGCCGTGCGCTACGGCAGTCGATCCTGTCGCTTCTGCAATTTCCACCAGTTTTTTCGAAATCAACGGGCGGGATAACGCGGATACAAGCGGATATTTGCCTTCGTATAGCGTATGAGCCTGCATGGATACAAGTGCATATTCATTCGCGAATTCTTCTCTCGCATCAATCATATAACTTTCAACCGCTCCGACTTGAAGCGCTTTTTGTTTAATGAAATTCAAATCTTTTCCTTCCCCGATATCCAGGCACACAGCGACAACGTCGTAGCCTTGTCCTTTCAGCCACGGAATGGCCACCGATGTATCTAATCCACCTGAGTATGCGAGTACGATCTTTTTATTCAATAGGAAAACCTCCAATGTATTTTTATGCATTATTTAATATGAATATTCATATACTAACATGGAATATTTATTAGTGCAAGTGAATTTAATTACATTCAATCAAAAAAAAAGAAAGGCAGCTGCAGCTGCCTTTCTTTTTGAAATATTCTCACAAATAAACAGTTTCTATTTAAAAACTGAAGCGTTGAAGAGAAAGTTTATTCTCCGCCAATTGTATATTCATGTGTATCTAAATCGATTTTGACTTCAGACATTTTGCCATTCTCCATATTGGTGAACAGGAATCCGATTTCGTTTTCGCGCACAATCGGCTGGCCCAGCATCAATAAGCGCGGAAGTTTCTCGCCTTCGATAAAGGCGGTCAAAGCTTTGGCTTCTTCTAATGACGCTTCATCTTCTTGGATCGACACGGTTTCAGCCTTGCCTTCCATCGGGAACGAATCTGCGAGCGGACCTTTATAATCAACGACCACTTTCATGCCGGTGCGGATATCGCTGATCACGCCGTCTTTCTGTTCCTTGCCATCATCATGCTTTATGCTAACTTCTTCAGGAATCGTGAAGTAAATATTATTGACGAGGATCTGGTCTGCCGTAACTTGAGTGATAAATCCTTCTTCTGTCATCTCCTGCTGCTCCGTCGCCACTTCTTCTTTTTTAGGTTCTTCAACTTTCGGCTTTGCCTCTTCATCATTTGAACACGCGGCTAAAAATAACAAACTTGCCATCAACATAGTGAATTTCTTCAAAATAATCCATTCCTTTTCGTGTTAATCTCAGTTGTGCTGTCCATATTTTGAAAAGTCCAACGGCTTTATTTTAACCTTTAAACCGGCATTACGCAATAACAAACGAATGACGGCGATTACGCTTTCTGGTAATAAAACAGGCCGTCGCCATCCAGCCTTTCGGTAATGAGCCCATCCTCCAGTAGATAATCGATCTGGCCGATCGTTTCGGAAAGCGTCAACCCCAGTTCTTTCACATACGCATGCGGGAACAATTCCTTAGCAAGCATATAGACGGTCTTTTCTTCGTGCTCGATCATATTCAATACTTTCATGGCACGGAGATGCTGCTTCTCTAAGCGCGCAGTAATCAATTCCTTCATATTTCGGACTTCTTCCCCGTGTCCGCTATAAATGACCTCAATCGGCATCTTCAACAGTCTCCCGAGCGATTCATTGTATTGAAGCAATGATTTTGGACGCCCTTGATCCGGATCAAGCGGCGGTTCAATCAGCGGATTTGACGATACTTTCGCAATGACGTGGTCGCCGCCGATCATTTCACTTGTTTCCGCATTCCAAAAAGACAGATGGCTTTGGGCATGCCCGAGCGTCTCCATGACTTTCCATTCCTCATGGCCTGGCAGGACATCGCCTTCATTGATCGACATATCGAGCGGACGGCTGCCCATCAGATTCAACGGCCGCTTCATCTTTTTAACCCAATATTCCAAGTCATCCGGCACGCCTTCTTCTTTTAAGCGTTCCATATAGAAGGCATCGTGGTATTGAAAAAAGGCTTCATCTCTTCTTAACCATAAATCGTTATAAGGATGGCCATATAATTTAGCATTCTCAAAACCATCCACCCAGCCTGCATGGTCGGGATGATGATGCGTTAAAACCACTTGCTCGATATCCTGCGGACGTAAATTCACTTCCTTAAGCCCCGCTTTTATCGCTTCCCATGCTTCCGGAGTTTTCGGCCCCGCATCAATTAAAGTCAGGGCATCGCCTTTTAATAAGTAGGAGTTCACATCTCCTACGGCAAAAGGTGTCGGAATAATAATCTTATGTATACTCATTACATCAGCTCCTTAAAGAATGAATGGCTATTCATCTATCATACAGCTTAAAAACCGAGTCGTCACGCCTAAAAGCCATTTGACAAATATTCAGCCCTCCCCCTATAATGCAGTTACATAGTCGAGCGAAGAAAAAGACCAGTAAAGACGGTGATGGTGTATAGAGAGTGCGCTATTGGTGAAATGCGCATCCCCGCTCCCTTCTTGAACCTACTTTTGAGCTGCCGTGAAAACACGGACGTTTTATCCGCGATAAGGATTACGAGTCGTGCCGTTTACCGGCAAACTTAGGTGGTACCGCGGAAACCAAGCGTTTTCGTCCTTGCAAATGCTGGGACGGATGCGCTTTTTTTAATGCGCAAAATAACGGGCTCGCATTTTCTTACTTAAGACAAAGGACGTGATGAAGATGGATATCGTATGTGTAGGCGCTGGGTCGATGGCAGAGTCCATGGTGCATGGATGGATCCAGAAAAAGATTTTAAAGCCGGAAGAAATTTCTGTGATGAATAAATCCGATAAAGAACGGCTGGAATTTTTGAAAGATGAGTATGGAGTGAAAATTGTCCAGAAAGAGAAAAAAGAATTGAAGCAAGCCGATTTTATTTTATTGGCGATGAAGCCGAAAGATGTAGCAGCCGCCCTTACCGATATTAAAGACAAACTTTCTGATAAAACGGTCATTCTTTCTGTAGTTGCAGGTGTTTCCATTGAAACGATCCAAAAATATGTGGGCAATTTGCCGGTGGCTCGCGCCATGCCAAATACTTCTGCAAAAATCGGCAAATCCGCGACTGGGGTCGCATGGAGCCGCTACGTCTCCACGCGCCAACAACACGATTTAAGAAATTTGCTTTCCTCGATTGGGGGCGTCACCGTTGTCGAAGAATCCCAGCTTGACGCCGTGACGGCTGTGGCTGGCAGCGGGCCTGCATTCATCTATTATTTTGCTGAGGCGATGACGGAAGCTGCCATTCAAAACGGCCTGTCTCCTGGAGATGCAAAAAAACTAGTACGCCAAACTTTCTCCGGCGCAGCTGACATGCTGCAGCAAGACGACTTTGCAGAGCTGCGAAAAAAAGTCACTAGCCCGAATGGCACGACTGCAGCAGGCATCGCTTCGCTTGAAAAAAATGATTTCAAAGGGACGATCGGGCAATGCATTGAACAGGCTGCTGCGAGATCCCGAGCTTTGGGACGAGAGTTCGAATAAGGTATTTTGCTATACTTAAACTCTAATTGTTTTGTAAATTAGAGGAGGCATTTGGAATGGCAAAATTATTCGAAGAATACACCATTAAAAACACGACGTTTAAAAATCGCATCGTCATGGCTCCGATGTGCATGTACCAAAGCGATAAAGAAGACGGCCAAGTCACCGATTGGCACCGCATCCATTATCCGTCGCGTGCTGTCGGCCAAGTTGGGCTGATCATTTTAGAGGCTACCGCTGTAGAGCCTCAAGGCAGAATCTCTGCGCAAGACCTTGGAATTTGGGAAGATGGCCATGTCGAAGGTCTGGCTGAACTCGTCCGCCTGATGAAATTGCACGGTTCGAAAACCGGCATCCAATTAGCACATGCCGGCAGAAAAGCGACCGTAGACGGAGCGATTCAAGCTCCGAGTGCAATCGCTTTTAGTGACCAATACAAATTGCCGGTAGAAATGAGCGTCGAGGAAATCCAGGAAACGGTCGAGGCGTTTAAGGCGGCTGCTGTACGTTCCAAGCAAGCTGGATTTGATGTAATTGAACTGCATGCGGCACATGGTTATTTGATCAACCAGTTCCTGTCGCCGCTAAGTAACAAACGCAGCGATGAATACGGCGGATCAGCGAAGAACCGCTACCGCATTTTGAAAGAAATCATCGATGGCGTCAACGAGGTGTGGGACGGCCCCTTATTTGTCCGCATTTCTGCACATGACTATACAGAAGGCGGCATGACGCCAGAATTATATGTGGAAATGACGAAGTGGATGAAAGACCAAGGCGTAGATTTAATCGATGTCAGTTCAGGGGCTGTCGTTCCTGCAAAAATCAATGCTTTTCCAGGATATCAAGTTCCGTTTGCAGAAACCATCAAGCATAAGACGCCTATTGAAGTTGGCGCAGTTGGACTGATTACAAACGCCCTGCATGCTGAAGAGATCCTGCAAAATGAACGCGCGGATTTGGTCTTCCTGGCCCGCGAATTGCTTCGCGACCCTTACTGGGCATATACAGCAGCGAAAGAGTTGAACGCGGATATCGACGTGCCAGTGCCGTATAAGCGCGGATGGGTGTAAGGCAGTTGCAAAAAACTCAAAATTTAGTATACTAAAGGTAACTCAATGAAGAATGCACGGGTCTGATTTCGACTCAGATTTAGACTTCTTCATAAAAAAACCGAATGCAGAGCGCATTCGGCCAGCTGCATACCGCTTGAGAGCGGTTCGGCTGGAATTAGGCTTTGAAAAATAACCGTCATTCCTCACCACAGGGACGGTTATTTTTTTTATTTATGACGAGAATCATTGAAACGACGAAAGTCAATGCACTAATGGTCAGGCCAATGCTCGTAAAAACAAGGCCGAATGATTCTGTAATCGTCATGTTACCACCCCCTTTCCTGGGGAATGGCCTTACCGCCCTCTGCAGCTGTACCTTTATTTTAACACAAAAAGAACGTATGTTCTATTATTTGCATAAAAAATTTTGAACTCTCAAAAAAAGCCATCTTTTTATCGATGGCTTTCCAGTTTCTTCTTGAATTTTCGTGTATGCAGATTCCAATCAAATTCCATAAAATCCCGTGCAATCACCAGATCCGGAAATATGTCTTTAACTTGGTTTTTTAAGATTTTTTCGTCTTCCGGCAAAAATCTTGCGCTGATGTGGTTGGCAATCAGCAAGTTCGCCTCAGCTCTTTGCGCCGTTTCAGCTGCGTCGGAAATGGTGGAATGGCCATAGTCTTTCGCCAATTTTTGGGTCTCAGCATCGAATGTGGCTTCGTGGACCACTGCATCCGCCCCGCGGCTTAAATCAATCGCCGCTTGGCAAAAACGGGTGTCTCCCAAAATGGATAAGATAAACCCAGGCTGCTCCGCTTCCGTCACTTCTGAGCTTTTTACCATCTTGCCGCCTTCGAGCTCTACATCTACCCCCGCTTTTCAATTTCGCGAGCAACGGGCCTTTCGGAACCCCAAGAGCGGTGGCTTTTTCAATATTCAATTTCGGCGGCCGCGGTTTTTGCGTGATCCGATAGCCGTAGGAAGGGATGACATGGTCTAGCAAAGCCGTTTCTACGATCATCGTGTCATCTTCAAAAATTCGGCCTTCCAGCTTTTCGTTAAAGAGAATCGGATACGTAAGATGGGTCCGGCTGATTTTCAAGACGCTTTCTACGAATTCCTTGATGCCTTTCGGTCCATAGATTTCAAGCGGCTGATCGCTCCCTTGGAACGAACGGGAGCCGAGCAATCCCGGCAAACCGAAAATATGGTCGCCATGTAAATGGGTGATGAAGATTTTCTCGATTTTCCGGGGTTTCAAGGTCGTATGAAGGATTTGATGCTGAGTAGCTTCTCCAACGTCGAAAAGCCAGATGGTGCCGCGTTCTTCGAGCAATTTAAGTGCAAGCGAACTGGTATTTCGCTGTTTGGACGGCATGCCCGCTCCTGTCCCAAGAAATAATAATTGCATAATCCCCCTACTTTCTTTCGTGGTCATCCAAAAAGTCTTTGCTGAAGCTCGTCTTGGAATCGTATGAGGTTTTTTTAAGTTTAACCCCTTTGCTCAGCACATTTTTGCCGAATTTGGTTTCAAGCTGCGAAATCAAATTCAAGATCGGCTCTTCTTTGGCGTGTTCCTGAAAATTAAAAATGGATAATTGCTCGGTCATGTCTTCTTTTGCCGCTACATTCGATACGGTTACACCGACTAAGCGCAAAGGCTCTCCGTTCCAATTTTTGATGAACAATTGCCAAGCGTTGCGAAAGATATCATCGGCTTTCCATACCGTATTCCGTAAAGTCACACTGCGTGTCCGGTTTTTCCATTCTGAGCTGCGCGTTTGAATGCTGACAGTTGGCCCGGCCAATTCCTTTGCTTCCAACCGATTTGCCACTTTTGCACTGAGTTTCCGGAAGATAGCTTTTAAATTTTCCTCATCCGTTTCATCAATCGGCAAGGTAGTGGAAGTTCCCACGCTTTTTGTATCGTAGATGGATTCAGGATCCACAGCCCGGTCGTCGATTCCGTTCGCCCGATTTTGCAGCCTCAAGCCGTTCTTGCCCATTTTCTCTTTGATCAATCCGGCATTTGCCTGAGCTAAATCGCCAATTGTCACAATGCTTAAGTTTTTCAGTTTGTCTGCTGTACTTTCGCCGATGCCATGCATTTCAATGACTGGAAGCGGCCATAGCTTCTCTCGGATTTCCCGTTTCCTTAAAATGGTGATGCCCATCGGTTTCTTCATATCCGAAGCTGTTTTTGCCAGAAATTTATTCGGCGCAATGCCAATTGAACAAGGAAGGTCCAGTTCCGCTAAAATCCGTTGCTGAATTTCTTCTGCCAGCGAAACGGCATTCCGTTCCTGGGCTAATTCCGTCATATCGATATAACCTTCGTCTATCGAAACCGGCTCGACCAGATCGGTATAGGAACGCAGAATTTCGAACATGGCTTTTGAGGCAATGCGATACCGTTCAAAATTGGGCGGTAAAAGAATCAATTCCGGAAACTTGCGCTTCGCTTCAAAAACTTGCATGGTCGTGTAAATGCCGTGCGCCCGTGCTTCGTAGGAACATGTCACAATGATGCCGCGCCGTTCTTTCGGATTCCCGGCAATCGCAATAGCTTTCCCTTTTAAGGACGGGTCATGGGATTGCTCGACGGATGCATAAAAACTATTCATATCTATGTGGAATATCACTCGCCCGCTCATGGAAATCGCTTCACTTTCGCTTTTTCTTTCATTTTAACAAAAAAAGAGAGAACAAACAGCTTGTTCTCTCATTGTACAACTTATTCGATTATTAGTTGGCTTTAGTCGATTCTTTAACGATTTCAATCAGCAATTGGGCTAATTTCTCTAATTCTTCCACTGGTATGCGCTCTTTTGTCGTATGGATTTCTTCATAGCCCACACAAAGATTTGCGGTCGGGATGCCAAAGCCATTGAAGATATTCGCGTCGCTTCCTCCACCGCTCGTCAAAACAGGCGATGGTCGGCCGATTTTTTCCGCTGCTCTCTTCGCAATCTGAACAACGCGCTCCGTCTCTTCAAAATGGAAGCCCGGATACATCAATTTAACTTCGGTTACGGCCTTTCCGCCCATCTGTTTCGCGACCGTTTCAAAAACGGATTCCATATGCGCCGTCTGGGCAGCTAATTTATCTTCGCTGATTGACCGTGCTTCAGAAAGGATATGCACTTCGTCGCAGACGATATTCGTCGCTTGTCCGCCTTCGAAGCGACCGATATTGGCTGTCGTTTCCTCATCGATGCGGCCCAGGTTCATCTTCGCAATCGCTTTTGCTGCAATTGTAATTGCTGAAATCCCTTTTTCTGGTGCAACGCCTGCATGCGCCGTTTTCCCATGGATGGTCGTCCATAATTTCGCTTGGTTCGGAGCTGAAGTGACAATTCCGCCGACTTTCCCATCGCTGTCAACAGCATAGCCATATTCTGCAATCAATAGGGACGGATCCAATTCTTTCGCTCCAGCGAGTCCGCTTTCTTCGCCAGCTGTTATGACAAACTGGATATCGCCGTGTTCCACTTGCTGTTCTTGGATTGTCCGGACCATTTCAAACAAAGCGGCAATCCCTGCTTTATCATCAGCACCAAGTATAGTCGTACCATCCGAAACCACATAACCGTCGCGCACTTCCGGCTTGATGCCTTTTCCTGGCACTACCGTGTCCATATGCACGGTGAAATAAATGGCAGGCACTTCCGTAAAGGCACCACGCAGCGTCGCAATCAAATTATTCGCACCATGTCCGTTTCGGACTGATGAATCGTCTTCCGCCACATGGAAGCCGATATCCTCTAATTTTCGTTTTAAAACCGAAGCAATTTCCGCTTCATTTTTTGTTTCCGAATCAATCTGGACCAATTCCAGAAACTCGTTTAATAATCTATCCTTGTTCATCTGGCACCCCTCTTTTATAAAATCTATGAAAGTAAAGACATTCCAGTTTGAAAAGGAATGGAAAGGAACTTGTCTTATTCGGACAACTATTTCTCGTTTCTTTATTTCTTGCAGCGTGAATGACTTTCGGAAATACGATAGCCGTTTGCGCTTTTCTTATTGTCCAGACTCCAACGGCCAGTGTCTCGGACATAAGCCATTCTGGCTGTGCGGCAAAAAGCGCCGCTTCGCCAGCTCGCCTTATGCCTGTCGAACCTGAACGGCCGTTTACGCTTTTCTTATTGTCTAGACTCCAACGGCCAGGGTCTCGGACATAAGCCATTCTGGCTGTGCGGCAAAAAACGCCGCTTCGCCAGCCTGTCTTATGCCTGTCGAACCTGAACGGCCGTTTACGCTTTTCTTATTACAAAGGCATATTTCCGTGTTTTTTCGCTGGTCGCGTATCTTTTTTATTGCGCATCATTTCAAGTGCTTGGATCAGTTTGATGCGTTTCACGCGGATCGATGACGTCATCAACCATTCCGCGAGCAGCTGCCACGTAAGGATTCGCGAATTTTTCGCGGTATTCCTCGATTTTAGCAGCCCGTGTTTCTTCCGGATTATCGCTTGCCGCAATTTCGCGGGCGAAGATGATATTCGCTGCTCCTTGCGGCCCCATCACTGCAATTTCAGCATTTGGCCATGAATAAACAAGGTCAGCTCCGATTGACTTCGAGTTAAGCGCTACATATGCACCGCCGTATGCTTTTCGAAGAATGACCGTCATTTTCGGAACCGTCGCTTCTGAATAAGCGTAAAGGATTTTCGCGCCGTGGCGGATAATGCCCCCGTGCTCTTGTTTGATGCCCGGGAAGAAACCCGTCACATCTTCAAATGTGATCAACGGAATATTAAATGAATCACAGAAACGGATAAAGCGCGCTGCTTTATCGGATGAATCGATATCCAGGCCGCCAGCCATCACTTTCGGCTGGTTGCAGATTAGCCCGACCGTTTCGCCTTTGATGCGTGCAAGTCCAATGACGATATTGCGGGCAAATTCCGGCTGCACTTCCATAAAGCTATCCGTATCCACTACTTGTTCCACCACTTTGCGGACGTCATAGGGACGGATTGCTTCAAATGGAACGATATCTGCAAGATCCGGACGGTAATCGTCTTTTTCATCCACTTCCAGGCGCGGCGGCATTTCCTGATTGTTTTGCGGCAAGTAGCTGATCAAGCGGCGCACCATCTTCAGCACTTCCTGTTCGGAATCCGAACGGAAATGCGCATTTCCGCTTATAGCTGTATGTACTCGAGATCCACCAAGGTCTTCAGAAGAAATCTTTTCCCCTGTCACTGTTTCAATTACTTTCGGTCCTGTAATGAACATCTGGCTCGTTTTATCGACCATGAACACAAAGTCCGTGATAGCTGGCGAATAAACAGCACCCCCTGCAGAAGGCCCCATGATGACCGAGATTTGAGGGATAACGCCTGAATAGATCGAATTCCGGTAGAAAATATGGCCATAACCATCCAGCGACAACACGCCTTCCTGGATGCGGCTCCGCCTGAATCGTTCAACCCGATGAACGGCGCTCCATTTTTAGCAGCCAAGTCCATGACATTGGCGATTTTTTTGGCATGCATTTCACCGAGTGCCCCTCCGAACACCGTAAAGTCTTGCGAAAACAAATAGATTGGACGGCCGTTCACTTTCCCGTATCCAGTAACGACCCCTTCGCCTGGCCCTTTTGCCATGCCGAAATCGGTCGTGCGGTGTTCCACAAACGGGCTAAGTTCCACAAAGGAATCTTCATCGACAAGCAATTCGATGCGCTCCCGAGCCGTTAATTTCCCTTTTTCGTGCTGTTTGTCTATCCGTTCTTCTCCGCCTCCAAGTTCAATCTCCCGTTTGCGGTCGTATAATTCATTGATTCTTTCGTAAATGTCCATTTCCCCACTCCTCAATCATTGCTTTTCACAAAGTTCGTATAATACGCCATTTGAAGATTTCGGATGCAAGAATGCCACTAAAGCGCCGCCTGCCCCTGGATTTGCATGTTCACTTAACAATTGTACCCCATTTTCACGAAGTTCTTTCATACGGGATTCGATGTCATCCACTCCGAAAGCGATGTGATGGATGCCTTCGCCTCTTTTTTCGATAAATTTATAAACCGCTCCAGCGCTATCCATCGGCTCGAGCAATTCCAGTTTAATATTGCCGGCATCGATAAAAGCCACACGCACCTTCTGCGATTCCACTTCTTCAATTTTCAATAAAGGACAGCCGAGCGTTTCCGTATAATAAGGAAGCACTTCGTTAATGTTTCGTACCGCAATTCCGATATGGTCGACTTTCTTCATTAAATTCACTTCCTTTTTTTATGTTCTCTTTTATTGTACAGATTCACATAGGAAAACTCTAGTTCTTCTTGAATATTTGGATAATGCCAGAGCTCCGCCTATAAAATGTGCTCGAACTATGCTATTATAGAAACAAAGTTCAACTATCTATAAAGGAGTTTCGATGGATGAGAAATAGTGCTTTCCGAAAAGTAATCGTCTACACAATGGTCGGTTTAATGCTGCTTTCAAGTTTGCTAATGGGCATCAGCTTCATCATTTAATAACTGCAAAATAGAAAAAGACGGAAAATCGCACATGCCGATTTTCCGTCTTTTCTTTTGTCAGCGCAGCCGCTCCACACAAAATTGATAAATGGACGCTGTCGCGAGGCAATCCCCTAAAGCATCATGGGCATCATGCTCCAATTTCAAAAAAGCGGTCAGCGTCGTCAGCTTATGGTTCGGCGTTTCCGTAATGGCTCTTCTGGCAAGTTTCACCGTATCAATGACCGTGTATTCCGGAATCGGCGTAATCTCTTCTAATGCATAAAGAAAGCCCATATCAAACGGGGCATTATGTGCGACAATCGGCAGTCCGCCAATGAACGCAATCAGTTCATGGGCCACTTCTTCAATCACGGGTGCATCTTCAACATCCTTATTCGTAATGCCGGTGATCCGGGTAATGGTTCCGGAAATCGGACATTCCGGATTCACCATTAAATACATCGTTTCTTTGCGTTCGTGCTGAATGTATTTAACAGCTCCGATCTGGATGATTTTATCGCTGCCGGAACGAAGCCCGGTCGTTTCAAAATCCAGTACCACATAATCTTCAGGTGTTTGCGTAGTTGATCTATATTTTTTAGGGCGAGCGGATTGGTTTCTTGTCCACTTCGGCCGCGTCTCTTTCATTTTTTGTTCAAGAATTTGTCTGGCATCGCGTTTTTCCATGCTTTCCCTCCTCGGTTTCATGCTTTTATTATACGCGAGTTTGTTTCAAATTTCCGTTTTCAGGCTATACAAAGAGTAAGACAACAACGAGGAGGAACATAACATGGCAGAAAACAATGGTTTGGGAGACAAACTTAAGGGAACGGTCAGCAAAGCAAAAGGTGAGATGAAAGACCAGATCGGCAATGCAACTGATGACCCTAAAATGCAGCGTGACGGAAAAGCAGACAAATTAAAAGGCAAAGCACAAGACGCCATTGGCGATCTTAAAAACAAAAAATAAAACACAAGACCGGTGAAAGCTTTTCTTTCACCGGTCTTGTGATTTTATAAGGCTGCAGCAGGTTTCGCGCTTTTGAACCCTTTATAGGAAGATTTGATTTCCAAATAAGCTTCCATCTCTTCAATTACTTGATATAAAGCGGCCATGGCCAGGAATTTTTCATGGCTGTCCGGCAGCGGCATGTCCGCAAACTCGTCTTTGACGGCTTCCAGCTTCCCAATATACCGGTAGGCGGTATTTCCCGAATGGACATGGCTTGCAAGATCTTCCAAGAAATCAGCAATAAGATGGGAATGCCCAACTATTACCGGCAAAGCCGTAATTTTCGGCAGGATGCGTTCAATGATTTCCAGTTGCTGCTCCCTCATGTCAAAGTAGTGGTAGTACTTATTTTCAAGGCGGGTAACATGGTTTTCAACATCCTGATACGCTAAAGCTTTTGCATTTTTCAATAGCTCCGAGCTTTCCATCAATTCTTTCCCCGACCAGTCCGACTCCCCTTGCCGGAGATAATTTGCGATTTCCGAGAAAATTGAGGAATACAATACCTCAATCTGGTAGCGGTAATCGTCTAATTTCTTCTCGATGCTCGGCATATACATATTGACTGCAAGAGCGGTTCCGAACCCTACAGCCATCAGCGACAATTCATTGAAAAATAAATCCAGCGTCAAGTTCTGGGAATCATAAATATGCAAAAGGATGACCGAACTCGAAACAAACCCATCCGCAAATCGGAACGTCACCAAAGTCGGGATAAAAAGCAAAATCATGACGCCGATGGTCAAAGGGTGGTACGCAATCCCTTCAAAAAATATAAAAGCATACGCAATTGCGATCAAACTCGCGACCAAGCGGGAAAAAGCAGCGCGTATCGATTTCTTTTTTGTCGGCTGAATGCAAAGAATCGTCAAGATTCCAGCAGAGACATAATAATCAAGCTGAAGCAACTGGGCTAACGAAATGGCAATCGCCACCCCCGCAGCTGTTTTCATCGTGCGGTAGCCAATCCTGTATTTCTTAAGTTTCATAAGCATCCCCTTAAAAGAAAAGCGTAGGCAGCCGTCTAGATTCGACGGGCATAAGACGAGCTGGCGAAGCGGCGTGTTCTCAGCCGCACAGCCGGATTGGCTTATGACCCGAGAATCTGGCTGCCGAAGTCTGGACAACGCAGAAAAGCGTAAGCGGCCGTTTAAGTTCGACGGATAAATAACGAACCTTGCAACCTACACAATCTACTCATTAAAAAAAATGCCCCTTCTTGAGGGGCATTTTCTTTAGATTTCTTCGCAATGCTCTTCAAAGATTTCTTGAATATGCGTGATAACAGACATTGGGTCATGCCCTTCGATTTCATGTCTGCCGATTTCATCGACCATTTTACCGTCTTTCATGAAGACGAAAGATGGAGATGAAGGCAAGTGGTCGTCGCCGAAAATCGCACGTGCTTGAGCTGTTGCTTCTTTGTCCTGGCCAGCAAATACAGTTACAAGGCGGTCAGGGCGTTTGTCGTAATGCACAGCATGCGTCGCTGCTGGACGGGCAATTCCGCCGGCACATCCGCAAACAGAGTTGATCATCACAAGGCTAGTGCCTGGCTGAGCTAAAACATCCGTCACTTCTTCCGGCGTCTGCAATTGTGTATACCCAGCATCGGTCATTTCTTGGCGAGCTTGAGTCACTATATCATTCATAAGAAAATTAAAATCCATTGCCATATCGAACACTCCTTATTTATTACTCCATTTATCATAGCAGGACTTGAAAAGAGTTGCAAAAAAGCTTACTCGAACAAATCCGCTATGGCCTGGGAAACCGTCAATTTTTCTTGAAGTACTTCTCGTTCCAGCCCTTTCACTTGTTGGCTGCGGCTAGGGTCTTCGTAAAAGCGGCTTAGCAATTCATCCGTAATCATCGAACGGAACCAGTCCTTCGTTTGGCTTTGGCGCCGTTTCTGCCAATAGCCGCTCGACTTGATCTGCTCTTCAAAATCTTTGATCATGGCCCACGCTTCCTGAATTCCGGTTTTTTCAAATGAGGATGCCGGAAGCGCTTGCGTTTTCCAGCCCTCTGTTGCACGCTGCATGAAATGAAGGATTTGCTTGTATTCACGCACCGTTTTTTGGGCCAACGCTAGATTATGCTGGTCTGCTTTATGGACAATAATGGCATCAGCAAGTTCGAGGATGCCTTTTTTCATGCCTTGCAATTCATCGCCTGCCCCGGTTAAGACAAGCAGCAGGAACATATCGACCATGCCCCGCACCAAGGTTTCGCTTTGCCCGACGCCGACCGTTTCAACCAATATGATATCGTAGCCTGCCGCTTCGCATAGAAGCATCGTTTCCCTTGTTTTTTTATGGACGCCGCCGAGCGTACCGGCTGTTGGAGAAGGCCGGATGAAGGCATTTGGATTTTTGGCCAATTGCTCCATCCGTGTTTTATCTCCTAAAATACTGCCCCCGGTTATCGAAGAACTTGGATCGATGGCAAGAACCGCTACACGATGGCCATCTTTCGTCAGCATTTCGCCGAAAGTTTCGATAAACGTGCTTTTGCCGGCACCCGGTACACCAGTGATGCCAAGGCGAATGCTTTTGCCGGTATAGGGCAGAAGCCGGTTCAACAGCTCTTGCCCGTTATTTTTATCCTGAGGATTCGCACTTTCCAATAAAGTGATGGCTTTTCCGAGATGCAGACGGGAGCCGCTTCGAACGCCTTCAGCCATTGCGGCTGCATCAAACGGTTTGGATTCCGGCTTCTTGAATTTTTTCCGCGGAGAAGATTTCATGCCGTCATGTGCTGCTTTAACGCCTTCCATGACACGACGCGATCCTTTTTGGCGGTCCATCAGTCTGCCACTTCCTCGTATCCAAGGCGTACATAAATTTCCTCAATGACTTTTTGGGCAGCAACTGGAATGACCGTTCCCGGCCCGAAAATTGCACTCGCCCCATTATTGCGGAGGAACTCATAATCTTGTGCTGGAATTACACCGCCGACCACTATCAGGATATCTTCACGGCCGATTTTTTTCAGTTCCGCTGCAAGATCTGGCACTAAGGTCATATGGCCTGCCGCTAGCGAACTGACCCCGATGACATGGACGTCATTTTCTGCTGCTTGCTGGGCTGTTTCTGCCGGCGTTTGGAATAGGGGTCCGATGTCCACATCGAATCCGAGATCGGCAAATGCCGTTGCGATGACTTTCGCTCCGCGGTCATGGCCGTCTTGGCCCATTTTCGCAACCAAAATACGGGGGCGCCGTCCTTCATTTTCAATAAAGTCCTCCGTCATTTCTTTGACTGTCTCCATTTCCTGCTGATTGGAGAAATTTGAGCTGTAGACGCCGCTCACAGAACGGATCACCGCTTTATGTCTGCCGGATGCGATTTCGATCGCATCTGAAATTTCACCAAGTGTTGCCCGGTACCGCGCTGCTTCGACTGCGCATTCCAGGATGTTCGCATCGCCGGTTTTTGCAGCTTCCGTCAGTTTAGCCAAGGCTTCCTGCACTTTTGCATCATCGCGATCCGCTTTCATCCGTTCGATCTGCTCAATCTGCTTTTTGCGGACCATTGTATTGTCGATATTCAAAATATCGATCGGGTCTTCCTCGTCCAGGCGGTAACGGTTGACTCCGATGATCACTTCTTCATTGGAATCGATTTGCGCCTGCTTTTTAGCTGCGGCTTCTTCGATTCTCATTTTTGGCAGGCCGGTTTCAATCGCTTTAGCCATTCCGCCGAGTTCTTCCACTTCTTCGATCAACTGCCATGCTTTTTCCGTCAATTCTTTTGTCAAAGATTCCACGTAATAAGAACCGCCCCAAGGGTCGATCACTTTTGTCATCATGGTTTCTTCCTGCAAGAATAATTGCGTATTGCGGGCGATCCGCGCAGAAAAATCAGTTGGAAGTGCAATTGCTTCGTCAAGCGCGTTCGTGTGCAGCGACTGGGTGTGGCCCATAGCCGCTGCGTTTGCTTCAATCAATGTCCGGGTTACGTTATTAAATGGATCCTGTTCCGTTAAACTCCAACCTGAAGTTTGGGAATGCGTCCGCAGAGCCAATGATTTTTCGTTTTTCGGATCAAAGCTTTTCATCATTTTCGCCCAAATCTCGCGGGCAGCACGCATTTTAGCGATTTCCATGAAATAATTCATGCCGATGCCCCAGAAAAATGACAAACGCGGCGCAAATGAATCAATGCCGATTCCAGCTGCGAGGCCGGTACGGACATATTCCAATCCATCGGCTAATGTATAAGCAAGTTCGATATCCGCGGTAGCTCCTGCTTCCTGGATATGATAGCCCGAGATCGATATGGAATTGAATTTCGGCATATTAGTTGATGTGTATTTGAAAATGTCCGCAATGATTTGCATCGACATTGCCGGCGGATAAATATACGTATTGCGGACCATGTATTCTTTCAAAATATCATTTTGAATGGTCCCTGCCAATTGATCAGGCGTGACCCCTTGTTCTTCAGCGGCAACGATGAAAAATGCCATAATCGGCACAACTGCTCCATTCATTGTCATCGACACGGACATTTGGTCAAGCGGAATCCCGTCGAATAAGATCTTCATGTCTTCCACACTGTCGATTGCAACTCCCGCTTTTCCTACATCCCCCACTACGCGCGGTGGTCAGAGTCATAGCCTCGATGTGTTGCGAGGTCAAATGCGACCGATAACCCTTTTTGCCCCATTGCCAAGTTTCTCCGATAAAAGGCATTGCTTTCTTCTGCAGTAGAGAATCCCGCATATTGGCGGACTGTCCAGGGACGCGAAACATACATGGTCGAATACGGCCGCGGACATTCGGCGCAAATCCAGGCAGGCTGTCTTCTGTACTTGCCGCGTCTTTGGAAGTGTAAAAAGGCTTCACTGCAATGCCTTCATTCGTTTCAAATGCCTCTTGCTGATATTCTTCTGTGTGAGAAGCTTTAATCCCATTCAAATCAACTTTTGTAAAATCCGGCTTTCTCATTCTTGAACAGCCTCCTTTCCTAACTTCAAAATTTGCTCGAGCTTCGAAGTAATGTGTTTGCCGGTGTAGATGGCATCTTCGATATGGAAAACTTTCCACTCAGCCATCTGCTGTTCCGGATACTTGCCTGCCACGTCAATTACTGCATCCGTAGTCATACCAATGGCAACTTCATCAATTTTTTCTTTCCGCCGCATAATACTGCATACTGGATATGATTTTCTGCAAGGAACTGATTTAATTCTTGCGCCGTCTGGATTTCAGGGCTGATCATCGGCTCGATTCCGCCAACGGCTAAAAATCCTTGGACAAAATCAGACTGTGCTTTCACGGCTTTTAATGGGCCAAGATGGACAATCGCTGTCTTCAGCATCACTTCTTTGCTGCGCGCCCGCAATTTCTCAAACGGTGCAGCCAAACGCTTAGCTGTCATATATTCGAGATGCGTCTCATCAATTTGCCCATCTTTCACCGGCTCTTGTGGGTTCGCATAAACATTCGTACCGATCAGCGACATCTCCCGGACTGCCGCTTTTTCCTTGCGCTCCATCCATTTCGCTTGAATATCATCGGTCAGCCAGCCGGAATTCATCGCTTCTGAATAGCCGCCCGCACCTTCAATCTCCAAGAAATAGCGCCACGCTGCATCAACATATTCATTCGTCAATGTTTCAATGAAGTAAGATCCTGCGCTCGCATCCATGACATGGTTGACATGCGTCTCTTCTTTAATAACCAACTGGACATTGCGTGCAATCCGGCGGCTTTGTGCGTCCGAAACGGTCAAGAAGTCATGTGGATGGACAGTATGCGCATTCGTTCCGCCAAGGACTGCCGAAAAAGTGGCATTGCCTGCGCGAAGCAAGTTTACGTATGGGTCCAATTTTGAATAAGAACGGACCGATGTTTCGGTAAAAATCGGAATTGGAGGAGCTTCTTCCCCATAAGCTGAACAGAATGCCGTCCAAAGTACGCGAAAAGCGCGCAATTTCGCAATTTCCTGGAAAAATGCCGTATCGACTGCAAAACGCACCCACGTGTTTTCAGCCTGTTTCTGGAAATCCTCCTTAGTGACCGTCTCCGCTAAAATGCTGAGTGCCACGCCAAGTTCGTGGATGATGGTGCCTCCTGCATGATGTACCGGTATCGTATCAATTAGCTGGGTGCGTACTTTTGCAGGCGCTTTCACAAATTCTTCCGAATAAATCACACCTTGTACATTCGTCAGCTTTTCCTCTTCCATAAAATCGAAAACCCGCAGAATTTGCGTGTCATCTGACGTTAGGCGGAAGTATAATGGGAAACGCTCAATCAGCGATGCCAATTCCTTCAGCTCGCTGTCATTCCATTCCAAGCGCTGATAGCTTGTGTAGACAATCATTTCATTGCCGCGCGCCAAGTCCTCTTTGACAGCCGTTAAATAATCCGTTGCAGTCGCCGCTGCTGTTTCCTGTGCGATAAACCACCCAGGCAATTGCTTTCCACTGCGGACAGCTTGGATCTGCTGTTCAATCATTTCACCGGATTGCCCCAGCATTTCTTTCGTGTAAAGAGGTTCAAGGGTTATCCCTTCAAGAGTTTTGGTTTTTAAAGTTTCATTGAACGGTTTGCCTTTCAACGCTTTTTCAGCGGCAGCTTGCCATTCTTCATATGTACGCTCCGAAAATTTGGTCTGTTTCATGGACTCGATTGTCACTAGGTTCCCTCCTCAAAGGCGATCTATCTTCATTTTACCCGAGTAAGCACCGACATTAAAGAAAAAAAGCCCGAAGTCCAAAGACTCCGAGCTTTTCTCTCTATTTTCAAAGGATGCAAATCCTCCTGCTCAACGAAATTAATAAACAGAAGTATTGCCTTTGTTCATATTTTCAAGAATTTCTTTCACGCGTCCCATGAATTGGCCGCAAATGAGTCCATCCAATACACGGTGGTCAAGAGACAAACATAAATTGACCATATCGCGCGCCGCAATCATACCATTGTCCATGATGACTGGACGTTTAACGATTGACTCGACTTGCAGAATCGCCGCTTGCGGATGGTTGATGATGCCCATGGATTGCACTGAACCAAACGATCCTGTGCTGTTCACAGTAAATGTTCCGCCTTGCATATCAGCTGATTTCAATTTGCCGGAACGGGCTTTAACAGCCAATTCATTGATTTCCTTGCCGATGCCTTTAATTGATTTTTCATCCGAGTTTTTGATGACCGGGACAAATAACGCATTGTCAGAAGCGACAGCAATTGAAATATTGATGTCTTTCTTCTGGATGATTTTATCTCCGCCCACATTGAGTTCATCATTGGAAATTCTTTCAATGCCTGAGAAACCGCTTTGACGAAAAATGCGAAATATGTGAGGTTGAAGCCTTCTTTGCTTTTGAATTCCGTTTTCAGGGAATCACGGTAAGAAACCAATTCCGTCACATCGACTTCGATCATCATCCACGCATGCGGCGCTTCGTGTTTGCTCTTCAGCATATTGGCTGCAATCGCGCGGCGAACACCCGTGACAGGAATTTCAATGTCGCCAGGCGCACTTTCGATCGGTGCAGATTTTTGTGCTGGCGCAGATGACGTTTGAGCTGGCGCAGAGTCACTTGCAGCTGGCCGGCTTTCTTCTTTCGCAGGAGCTGCTTGTACATCTCCGGCTTTTGGAATATTGCCGCCTTCGATTAATGCCAGCAAATCTTTGCGCGTAATGCGCCCTTCGTTTCCAGTTCCCTGCACTTGTGCCAAGTCGATATCATTATCTTGGGCCAAACGCAGAACTGCAGGCGAGTAAGCGGGCTTTTGAGCCTTCCGGACGTACCGGCTGGGATGAACCTTTCGTTCCTTGCAAGCCTTTTGTCACTTCCGTATCTGCAGCAGGCATAACATTTTCTTTTCCGGTTTCAGCCGGTTTTGCTTCTTCAGCAGGTTCAGAACCTCCGCCTTCAGTTTCGATTGTACAGACAATCGCTCCGACATCCAGCGTGTCGCCTTCATTAGCGATCAATTCTTTAATGATTCCAGTGAATGAAGAAGGTACTTCAGCCGTTACCTTATCCGTATTGACCTCAGCCAAAGGATCGTATTTATTGACGTGGTCTCCTGGCTGAACCAACCATTTTTCAATGGTTCCTTCAGTCACACTTTCGCCAAGCTGCGGCATTTTAATGTTTTCTATAGCCAAAAGGGATTCCTCCTTTATTGAGTGCATCTTTTACTTTTCTTTGTCCAGACTCCAGCGCCCAGATTCTAGTGTCATAAGCCAGTCCAGCTGTGCGGCTGAAAAAATGCCGCTTCGCCAGCCTGTCTTATGCCCGTCGAATCTACACGGGCGCTTGCGCTTTCCTTTGTCCAGACTCCAGCGCCCAGATTCTAGTGTCATAAGCCAGTCCAGCTGTGCGGCTGAAAAAATGCCGCTTCGCCAGCCTGTCTTATGCCCGTCGAATCTACACGGGCGCTTGCGCTTTCCTTTTTTAAAATTCCGCTAGTTCCCGCATCGCTTTTTCCACTTTATCCGGGTTGATCATGAAATATTTTTCCATAGTTGGAGCATAAGCCATTGCCGGAACATCAGGACCGCCAGGCGTTTGATTGGCGCATCAAGGTCGAATAGGCAGTTTTCAGCGATGATTGCCGCCACTTCTCCGATAATGCTTCCTTCTTTATTGTCTTCTGTGACAAGCAATACTTTCCCTGTTTTCTTCACAGCTTCAATGATGCCTTCTTTATCCAATGGATAAATTGTCCGAAGATCAAGAACGTGTGCAGAAATGCCGTCTTCTGCCAAACGTTCAGCAGCTTGCAGCGCGAAATGGACAGCCAATCCGTAAGTGATGACTGTAATGTCGTCGCCTTCTCGTTTTACATCGGCTTTTCCAATTTCAACAGTATAGTCGTCTTCTGGAACTTCACCTTTGATCAAACGGTAAGCGCGTTTATGTTCAAAGAACATGACCGGATCTTCATCGCGGATAGCCGCTTTCAATAATCCTTTTGCATCGTAAGGAGTTGAAGGAATGACAATTTTCAATCCTGGCTGGTTCGCAAATACCGCTTCTACAGATTGAGAATGGTAAAGAGCACCGTGAACGCCGCCGCCAAATGGTGCACGGAAAACGATCGGGCATGACCAGTCGTTGTTCGAACGGTAACGGATGCGCGAAGCTTCCGAAATGATCTGGTTGACTGCAGGCATGATGAAATCAGCAAATTGGAATTCTGCGATTGGACGCATGCCATACATAGCTGCTCCGATCCCGACACCGGCAATTGCCGATTCAGCCAGCGGCGTGTCGACAACGCGGTCTTCTCCGAATTGATCGTAAAGTCCTTGCGTCGCTTTAAATACGCCGCCTTTTTTACCCACATCTTCACCCAGGACAAAAACGTTTTCGTCACGTTCCATTTCTTCTTTCATGGCAAGCGTGATGGCGTCAATATAATTCATTACTGCCATTATTCGTTTCCTCCTTTTTCCGCATAGACATATTTAAGCGCATGTTCCGGTTCTGCGTATGGCGCGTTTTCAGCATAATCTGTCGCTTCATTGACAATCACCATGATGCGGTCGTTGATTTCTTTCTCTAATTCGTCATTCATGATGCCATTTTCTTTCAAATAAGCACCGAAAGTCAGAATCGGATCTTTCTCTTTTTGCGCAGCCAATTCGTCAGCTGAGCGGTATTGACGGTGATCATCATCCGACGAATGGGCCGTCATCCGTTCAGAAACAGTTTCAATCAAGCTTGGGCCTTCGCCGCGGCGGGCGCGGTCAGCTGCTTCTTTAACATGTTTGTAAACTTCAATTGGGTCATTTCCATCAATCGTAACGCCTGGCATGCCATAGCTTGCCGCACGGTCCGAAACGTTTTTGCTCGCCACTTGGCGATCAAATGGAACAGAAATGGCGTATTTATTGTTTTCAACCATTGTGATGACCGGCAATTTATGGACGCCGGCAAAGTTTAGGCCTTCATGGAAATCACCTTGGTTGGAAGAGCCTTCACCAAGCGTATTAAATGTAATGAAATCCTGTTTCTTCATTTTCCCGGCAAGCGCTACGCCTACTGCATGCGGCAATTGCGTCGTTACAGGTGAAGATCCAGTCAAAATGCGGTTTTTCTTCTGTCCAAAATGCCCTGGCATTTGGCGTCCGCCGGAGTTCGGATCTTCCGCTTTCGCAAAAGCAGAAAGCATAATGTCTTTAGGCGTCATGCCGAAATGCAAAACAACCCCTAAATCGCGGTAATAAGGCGCGATATAATCTTTTGTGTTATCCAGTGCATAAGCCGCTCCGACTTGAGCCGCCTCTTGGCCTTGGCATGAAATGACGAATGGGATTTTGCCGGCACGGTTCAAGAGCCACATACGCTCATCGACACGGCGGGCCGTCATCATCGTTTCATAGATCTTCAATAAATCTTCTGTTGTCAAACCTACTTCTTCGTGTTTTGAAGCCATTTGAATTCCTCCTTTAACTATGGATCGCTTTTCCATCTACAGCGAGTGCTGCTTCGCCCATTACTTCAGACAAAGTCGGGTGCGGATGAATCGTCTCTGCAATTTCCCACGGCGTTGCATCAAGCACCATTGCAAGGCCAGCTTCAGAAATCATATCCGTTACATGCGGTCCGATCATATGGACACCAAGAATGTCGTTAGTCGCCTTGTCAGCGATGATTTTCACAAAGCCGTCTGACTCGCCGTAAACAAGCGCTTTGCCGATTGCTTTAAACGAAAATTTGCCGACTTTGACGTCAAAGCCTTTTTCTTTTGCCTGATCTTCTGTGATGCCGACGCTTGCAGCTTCCGGATTTGAATAGATGCAGCGGGATACCAGATCATAATTGATGGCGTGCGGGTTGTTCCCTTTAATATGTTCAATCGCCGTAATTCCTTCGTGTGAAGCCACATGCGCGAGTTGAAGGCCGCCAATGACGTCTCCAATTGCGTAAATATGGGATTCTTTAGTCTGGAAGGTATTTTTTACTTGAATAAACCCTTTTTCAACAATAATATCGGTATTTTCAAGGCCGATGTTTTCAACGTTTGCCTGGCGCCCTACAGAAACCAGCATTCTTTCAGCTGAGAAAGATTCAGTCCCGTTTTTCGTTTCTGCCTGGATCGTCACACCGTTGTCACCAGTCTGGAGCGTTTCAGCCATCACTTTAGCGCTCGTTGCGAACTTGATGCCTTTTTTCGCCAGAAGCTTCTGCATTTCTTTTGAAATATCTTTATCTTCTGTTGGAATGATGCGGTCCGCATACTCGATAACCGTGACTTCTACACCGAAATCATTGAGCATGGATGCCCATTCGATGCCGATAACGCCGCCGCCGACAATCAGAATCGATTTGGGAAGCTCTTCCATTGCAAGGGCCTCATCTGAACTCATGACGAATTTCCCGTCAATTGTAAGACCCGGCAACGTGCGCGGACGAGATCCGGTAGCGATGATGACATTATTCGGAATCAGCATTTCATTTTCTTCTCCGTTATTCATTTCAACAGAAATGGTGCCCGGATTCGGCGAAAAGATGGATGGCCCTAAAATACGGCCAATGCCTTCATAGACGTCGATCTTGCCTTTTTTCATCAAGCCTTTGACGCCTGCATGCAATTGATCAACGATTCCTTGTTTGCGCTGCTGGACACGTGAGAAGTCCAATGATACTTCACCAGTGTTCACACCGAAGTCCGCTGCATGGTTCTTCGTCGTCGAGTAGACTTCTGCACTGCGAAGCAGCGCCTTGCTTGGAATACAGCCTTTATGCAAACAGGTACCGCCTAAATTACCTTTTTCAACAATTGCCGTCTTTAACCCTAATTGTGCTGAACGGATAGCAGCTACATAACCGCCCGTCCCGCCTCCAAGGATAACTACATCATAATTTTGTGCCATGAGTGAAGATGACCTCCTTATTCTGATAATGCTGGGTAAACTTTTGCGTCTTCTTCATTTTTTAAAACCCGGACAGCTCCTTCAGCCAATGCCTGAAGCTCGTTTTCACCCGGTTCAATGATTACATCTGAAATCCAGTGGATGCGCTTCGTGATTTCTTCGGTTAAGGCTTTGCCGTGCACCAGCGCCCCGGTCAAAATGATGGCATCGATCCGGCCTTCAAGAACTGCGCTTGCCGCCCCGATTTCTTTTGCTACTTGATAAGCCATCGCGTCATAAACCGTTTTCGCTGCCAGATCGCCGTTCTTAATCCGCCGTTCGATCCGGACACTGTCGCTCGTGCCTAAATATCCTGCAACTCCAGAATTCCGGACAAGCTTCAGCAGCATATCCCGCCGGCTATAACGCCCGGAATAACACAATTCCACCAAATCACCGGAAGGGATCGTACCTGCACGTTCCATACTGAAAGGGCCGTCGCCGTGAAGGCCGTTGTTGACATCGACCACTTTGCCGCCTTGATGGACCCCTACGGTAATCCCTCTGCCTAAATGGGCGACAATCAGCCGAACATCTTCATAGCTTCGCCCACGTTCTTTGGCATATCTGCGGGCAACCGCTTTCTGATTTAACGCATGAAAAATCGATTTTCGTTCGATGCCGTCAAAGCCAGAGATTCTGGCAAGCGGCGATAATTCATCCACCACTACCGGGTCGACAATGAAAGAAGGGATATTCAAGCCATTTGCGATTTCATACGCAACAATGCCCCCTAAATTGGAGGCATGCTGACCTAATATCCCTTTTTTCAAATCTTCGAGCATTGCTTCATTCACCAAATAAGTCCCGCCTTCTATGGGACGGAGCAATCCTCCTCTTCCACATACTGCCGCCAGATTCGAGACATTCATGCCTTCTTCATCCAACGCTTCAAGAATCGCTTGTTTTCGAACGGCACTTTGACCTGCTAATGAAGCAAATTCATCAAATTCACTTGAAGAATGATGGAGCGTTTTCTCCATGATCAAAATGTCGTTGTCAAAAACGCCGATTTTAGTCGCATCCGAAGCGGGATTCAGGACCAAAATACGATGATGCTGTTCTTGCACAAGCGGACCCTCCATTTCTTTGTTATCTTCTGCTTAGGATGTCATGTCCGTTGCGCAAAAATTGTGATCTTGAATTTCTAACGCGGTTGATGCGTTCTTCTGCCATACGCTCTGCAGCGATATAGCTAGGAATGCCATCACGTTTTGAGATTTCGAAAATGCGTGTGATGCTGTCATAAATTGTTTCAACGCGTTTCATCGCACGTTCGTTGTTGTAGCCGTATAATTCATCAGCAACGTTGATTACGCCGCCTGAGTTGATGACGAAGTCAGGAGCATAAACGATGCCTCTCGCTTCCAATTCATCGCCGTGGCGCTCTTCTTTCAATTGGTTGTTTGCAGACCCTGCTACAACTTTTACTTTCAATTGAGGAATCGTCTCGTCGTTGATGATTGCGCCCATCGCACATGGTGCGAAAATATCCGCTTCTTGTGAATAGATATCATTTGGTGCAACAGCTACTGCGCCGAAATCATTTACTGCACGCTGTACCGCGTCTTGGTTAATATCCGTAACGATCAATTTTGCGCCTTCTTCGTGAAGGTGTTTGCAAAGTGTGTAGGCAACGTTCCCTACGCCTTGGACCGTAATCGTTTTGCCTTCAAGCGAATCGTCGCCGAACGCTTCAAGAGCAGCGGCTTTCATGCCGATGTAAATTCCGTAAGCTGTTACCGGTGAAGGGTTGCCTGAAGAACCGAATGCAGGTGAGATTCCAGTGACGAAATCTGTTTCTTCATGGATCAAGTCCATATCTGCAACTGTCGTACCCACATCTTCAGCTGTGATATAGCGGCCATTCAAGCCTTGGATGAAACGGCCGAAAGCACGGAACATTTCTTCGTTTTTGTCTTTTAACGGATCGCCGATGATAACTGTTTTACCGCCGCCAAGGTTTAATCCGGCAGCTGCGTTTTTATAAGTCATTCCGCGGCCAAGGCGGATTGCATCTTCGATTGCTTCTTCTTCTGTTTCATAATTCCACATGCGTGTACCGCCTAGAGCTGGTCCAAGCGTCGTATCGTGAATGCAGATGATTGCTTTCAAACCTGAGTTTTTATCTTGGCAAAATACCAATTGCTCGTAGTCGTGCTGTTCCATTCTTTTGAAAATTTCCATTGTAAATTCCTCCTAGTGGGTCTCATTGAATGCTCGATGAGCGAATGGCGAGAGCAAGCGAGAACAATTTCGTTTCTGCGCTGTCTGCCCGGGAAGTCAAGACGATGGGCGCTTTTGCCCCCACAATGACGCCTCCCACTTTCGCTTTTGAAAAAAAGACTAATGATTTATACAAGATGTTGCCTGCTTCAATATTGGGGACCAGCAAAATATCAGCTAATCCAGCCGACTTCGTGGCAATCCCTTTGTGTTTGGCTGCTTTTAATGAAATCGCGTTATCGAGGGCGAGCGGCCCATCTACAATGCAGCCCGTTATCTGACCGCGCTTATTCATCGCAGTGAGAGCAGCAGCATCTACTGTCGCTTGCATGACGGGATTGACGACTTCAATTGCAGCGAGCGGCGCAACAACCGGCATGCAGATTCCAAGTGAATGCGCGAAAAAAACTGCATTCTGGAGTATCTCAGCTTTTCTTTGCAGATCCGGGTTGATGTTCATTCCCGCATCCGTCACAAATAGCAGCCGTTCAAAACCTTCGATTTCAAAGGCGGCAACATGTGACAAAATCTGATCGGTCCGCAAGCCAAATTCCGGTTGTAAAACCGCTTTCATTAATACAGCTGTTGGTATATGCCCTTTCATCAATACGTCAGACTCTTTATTGAAAACTGACTTCACAGCTTCTTCAGCTGCTGATTGAGGATCGGCTGCATGGTGAATTTGTATTTTAGGATGATTGCTTAGATAGGGATGGCTTTGCGCCATTACAGAACGCAATTTTCTCATATCATCGAAAAGCCTGAAACTGGCAAGATTCCGTTCGAGCGAGCGGTGGACTGCTTCAAGTACTTCTGAATCAGCTGCAGCCGCAACGGCTACAATCGTTTCTTCGCTGCTCGCCGTACTTTCCAGGATTTCAGCTAATGTGGCCATCAAAATCACCCCGTTCCTTCTTTATTAAAACAGATTGAAAGCTAAGATATAAGGGATGAAAGCGCTTTATTTCCTTTTTAAGGCTATTTATCGTGCAAATTATTGCAAAACCCTGCAATAATTTGCACAGATTCACGATAAGCCATATTTTTCGAGTTTGTAATACAAAGTGCGAAGGGAGATTTCCAGCTGCTTTGCAGTCTTGGATTTATTCCCTTTGAATTGAGTGAGTGCGTGATGCAAAATGCCGCGTTCAACTGCGTCCAGCTGTTCCTGGAGCGGCACAGAAGATTCAACAACTACTTCATGCTTTGCTTCAGCCGCTTTCAGCATATTCCTCGGAATGTGTTCTTCGGTTAAAGTCTTGTCATTCATCTGCATGAAAATCATTGAACGGCTAATTACGTTCTCCAGTTCCCGGACATTTCCGGGCCAATCGTATACTTTCAATAATTGCGTCGCTTTTTCCGTGACCGCCTCTACATTCCGGCCGTATTCCTGATTCAATTTCAGCAAAAGCCGTTCCACGATTTGCGGGATGTCCTGCTTTCGTTTGCGCAGCGGCGGAATTAAAATCGGCATCCGGTTCAGCCTGTAATAAAGATCTTCACGGAATGTGCCGTCAAGAAGCGCTTTTTCCATATTTGCATTTGTCGAAGCGATGACACGGACATTGACGGGAATGGGTGTTGTACCGCCGATGCGCAGCGTCTCATGTTCCTGCAGCACACGAAGGAGCTTGCTTTGAAGGGCGGGAGATAATTCCCCGATTTCGTCAAGAAAAATACTGCCGTTGTTCGCTTCTTCGAACAAACCGCGTTTGGCTCCGCTGTTGACGCCAGGAAGTGCCCCTTCTTCATAGCCGAACAATTCACTGTCGAGCAGCGATTCCGATAAAGCCGCACAATTGACCCTTACGAATTTATTGAATTTCCGCTCACTGGCGCTGTGGATGGCGTGCGCAAACAATTCCTTGCCGGTTCCGGATTCTCCGCGGAGCAATACGGTCACCAAGGTCTGTGCGGCAAGTTTTGCCTGCTGAAGGCTGAGCTGCATTTCAGAAGAATAGCCGACAATGTCATCGAATGTATATTTCGATTCAAGTGTCCGGATGATGCTCCGTGCCCGGTCCAATTCTTTCATCAGCGACCGGATTTCTGTTGTATCGTGGATAACGCCGACACTGCCTTTTAATTGATTGTCTACGATAATCGGCGCCACATTGACAATGACTTCCCGGTTCGCAGGGCCGACTTTCAAATTAACTCCCCGGTAAGGCTTGCGTGTTTGCAGTGCTTTTAAGTGCATGCTTTCCCCTTCCGATATATCTGCAGAAGCCGGCTGCCCGATTACATCTGCCATCTGCAAACCGGTAATGCGTGTATAAGCCGGGTTCACCAACAATCCATTGCCTTTTTCATCGACTACGGAAATGGCATCATCACTGGACTGGATAATCGCTTGCAGCATCGTCTGGACTTCTTTTAAATCCGTAATCTGCTCCGCTAAGGAAACGACTTCACTGATGTCTTTAAAAACAGCGAAAGCGCCGATGGTTTCCCCGTTCTCGTCAATCATCGGAAAACGGGAAGTGACAATTTTGGTGCCGTTTTTTAACACCAGTTCCCGGTTCAACTCAGTGCGCGCAGTTTCATAAATGCGCGAAAGTTCACTCGAAGAAATGATTTCATTGACCGGCCGGCCGATGGCAGATTCGATATCCACATTGACCATGCGGGCAGCGCTTCGATTCATGAAATTGACATGCCCGTCTTTATCGATTCCGATCATGCCTTCTTCTATGGAATTAAAAATGATATTCTGTTTATGGCTTTCTTCGCTCAGCAACGAAATCAAATGTTCTTTTTCTATCAACAGGCGGACAAGGGCGTTGGCGATGCTGCCGGGGATGATTACCGTATTTTCCGAAAAAAATTGCGGCAATTCCTTTTGCACATTCTCACTTCCCGTTACGTTAAAGACCATATCCACTAGTTCTTTGTTAAAGTCCCGGTAATTGTCAGTGACAAATATTCCTTCGGTATGCGCCGTATGAATCGCCGGCGCATCCAAATTTGTGTCTGCAATGCCGATGACCTGCATATAATCCGATTCCAATAAAATCTGTAAAATGGCAGAGCCTCCAGCGCCGCCGCCGATAATCACTACGTTTTGCAAATGGATTCATACCTTTCCTATACATCTTGCAATAAATTGCAGTCTCTTTTTAAAGGGTACATCAGGAACGAATTCTTGACAACTTAATCAGAATTGGAAACAATAGATGAAAGGAGTGAAAAGATGGGCCGTTTAATCGCATTTATTATTTTGCTGATTCCAGGTATCTTGGCTGCTTATGGCATTAAGCTTATGCGCGATACTTTGTTCAATAAATTATTGGAGCCGTACCCTGCATTATGGCTGCAATTCACATTAGGAACGCTGTTTGTTGTAATTGGAATTGGATTTTTCGCCGGCTTCTTATTGAACCGGGACCGCAAAAAAAGGGACAGTCGCTGAGAAATTTCAAAAGCGCCCCCAAAAATAAGAATTAAAACCTCAAAAAAATTGCGTCTTACCTTTCATAGGCAAGACGCAATTTTTCTTTTATCCGATCTGGGTAATCCGTAATTACGCCAACCAGTTCTGGCGCAAGCTCTCTTAAAGCAGCTTCTCGTCCGAGCAGGCCATAGACGCGGATATTCTTTTTCATTTTATGCAAGTTCTTCAAAAATTCCATGGAATACAGCCGTTTATGGAGGTGGATGCTATCGATCCAATCCATTGTTTCGATCTTTTCAAGTGGCATTCCTTTTTTAATGATCAAAGCCATCTCAGTGCCAGGCATCAAGACTTTCATCTTGCGAAGCAATTCTGCGTCGAATGACGAAAGATGAAATTCCCCGCCCCTTCAAGCATCGCTGCCAGAATTTCAGGTCCTTTCGGATGGGTAGAAACCGATTTTTTCATTTCTATATTCAAAGGCACATTTTTTTCTTTCGCCCATTGAAACACTTCGTAAGCAAGCGGAATGGAATGGCTAGTGAACCGCCGTTTCCAGCGTTTGCCGATTTTAATGTCCTTCAGTGTTTCGTAGTTATGCTCTTCTATTAAGCAGTTCTTTCCGCTGAGCCGCTTTAAATTGTCGTCGTGATAGACCACAACAACTCCATCTTTCGTTATTTGCACATCCAACTCGATGCCCACTCCGAATTCACATGCTTTTTGGAAAGCACTCCATGTATTTTCCAACATGTAGCCGGAGGTGCCGCGGTGAGCGTACACTTTAACTTCAGACACGTTTTATCATCCTCTTTCTAATATAAAAAAAGCCAGGCTTGTTCCCCGGCTTTTCTTTCTATTTTTACTCCGATGAACAGTCATTGGCTGAGTGTTTAAGTCGAGCGATTAAATAGGATTAATCGCATATTGTAATTATAAATGATGGCCGTGCCGAATACTATCGGCAACCATTGCAATGAATTGCGAGTTGGAAGGCTTCGACTGTAGATGTTCTTCGCTATAGCCGAAAATCTTGGAAATGTGGGTGGTCTCGCTTTTATTCCACACCAATTCAATCGCATGACGGATCGAGCGCTCCACTCTGGCAGGGGTCGTATCGAAAATATCGGCGATTCCCGGATAAAGGGCTTTTGTGATCCGGTTTAAGATATCCGGATTTTCAAGCACCAACGAAACCGCTTCTTTCAGATAAACATAACCTTTAATATGCGGAGGAACGCCGATATCTTTCATCATCGTGCTGATGCGTTCTTCTTTTAAGGTTTCGCCGCTCGCTGTCTGCTGCGGAACCGACCGGTTTTGCATGATGTGGTTGATCTGCACAGCAAGCCGCTCGGTTTCAAACGGCTTCATGATAAAGTAGGAAGCACCGTATTGGGCAGCTTGGCTCATAATCGATTCTTGCCCGAATGCCGAAAGCATAATTACGTCGATTCCCCGTAAGTTATCATCTTCTTTGATCGCGTCTAAAACCGCTATTCCGTCTAGATAAGGCATGATGATGTCCAATACCAATATATCGATTTTCTGTTTTTTCAGCATTTCAATACACGTTTTTCCGTTGTATGCGATTGCGACAACTTCCATATTCGGTTCTTTGCTTAAATAATCGCTCATCAGCCTCACAAGTTCACGATTATCGTCCGCAATTGCAATTTTTATCTTATCCATCAACTTTTCCCCCTGTTGACTGCTTTTTGCATACTACCTCATGGTAAGTTTTCTGTCGCGCGCAAGCGTCAGTAATTCTTCGGCATGCTGTAAAGTCAAATCAGTAATTTCTGCTCCTGAAAGCATTCTGCTCATTTCTTCTGTCCGTTCATAGCCCTCTAGTTCATGGACCGCTGTAGTGGTACGCTGTTTCTCCACTTTCTTTTCGATGAATAAATGCTGGTCGGCCATAGCTGCAACTTGCGGCAAATGCGAAATGCACAGAACCTGGGAATGAACCGAGATGGCAGCGATTTTTTCGGCGATCGCTTGTGCCACTCTGCCGCTGACTCCCGTATCCACTTCATCGAAAATAATGGAAGTAATGCCTTGGTGTTTCGAAAAAATCGTTTTCAGCGCAAGCATCATCCGCGACAATTCCCCGCCGGAAGCCACTTTTGTCAAGGGCTTCAATGGTTCGCCAAGATTGGTTGAAATGTAGAACGCAATCGCATCACGGCCATTGCGGTCAAACCGTCCACCCGGCAGCGAGGCAAAATTCACTTCGAAAGAAGCTTTCCCCATATGGAGTTCGCGCAATTGTTCCATGATGGCTTTGCTGAGCTTGGCAGCTGCTTTTTTCCGTAAGATCGTCAGTTCTTCCGCTTCCACGCGCAGGTCTTCCGTCAATTCCTTCAGCTTTTCCTGGTCAAGCTGAATGCGCTGGTCACGGTTGATCAATTTATCCAATTCGTCCACTTGCGTTTCGTGATACAAAAGGATGTCTTCCACCGAAGCTCCGTATTTCCGTTTAAGCGATTGGAGCAAGACAAGACGCTGTTCAATTTCATTCAACCTGGCTGGATCGAATTCCATGTCATCCAGTATCCGTTTAATATCAGTCGATACATCTTGGATCAAATAAAAGGCGCTCGAAAGTGTTTCGGAATGGCTATTCAGCTGTTCATCCACTGAAGCGGCATGCTCGAGTTCCGACATCGCTGAACCTACCCAATCGAGTCCCTTCGATTCGCCTTGGATGGCTTCATGGGCGGCCGATACCGATTCGAAGATTTTATTGAAGTTTTGAAGTTTCTTACGCTCTTGCTGAAGCTCTTCCTCTTCCCCTGCTACCAGTTCGGCAGCTTCAATTTCCCGCAATTGGAACGTCAGTAAATCGATGCGCTGTGCAATTTGCTGCTCATTTTCATTATATGAGGCAAATTCCCGCTTCAGCTTCATGTATTTATCATACGTATGGGAATAGCTTTCTCTCGCTTTGGTCAAGGTTTTTCCGGCAAACTGATCCAGCAGATAAAGATGCTGCTTTTCATCCATCAATTCCTGGGTCTCGTGCTGGCCGTGTATATCAATGAGGGCAGCGCCCACTTCACGCAAAATAGAGATCGTGACAAGCTTGCCATTGATCCGGCAAACATTTTTTCCGCGGTCATTCAATTCCCGGCGCAGAAGAATATCCCCGTCACTCGAATCGATGCCGAATTCTTCTAATTTGCGAAACACCGGATGCTTTTCATTGTCCAGTGTGAACAATCCTTCGATTTCCGCTTTTTTAGCGCCATGGCGAATAAACTCTTGGCTGCCTCTTCCCCCAGCCAATAAATGGACCGCATCGATGATAATCGATTTGCCGGCCCCAGTTTCCCCAGTCAAAACCGTCAGCCCTTCTGTAAAGCTGACTGTCAAGGAGTCGATAATAGCAAAATTGCGTATATCCAATTCCCGAAGCATACCCATCCACCTCTTTTTTAAAGCATTTCAATTAAACGCTGTTTTAAGATTTCGCGCTGTTCCACGTCACGGCAAATAATCAAGCACGTGTCGTCCCCACAAATGGTCCCTAAAATTTCCTCCCAATCCAAATGGTCAATCAAGGAACCGATAGCATGGGCATTTCCCGGCAAGGTTTTCATGATTAAGAAATGGCTCGCCCCATCGATGCTGACAAACGCATCTGTCAACGCACGATGCAATTTTTGCATCGGGTTAAATCGCTGATCTGCCGGTAGGCTATATTTGTAACGGCCGTCTTGCAGCGGCACTTTCACTAAATGCAATTCTTTAATATCTCTTGAAACGGTCGCTTGCGTCACTTCGTAGCCTGCTGATTTCAGTAAGTCGACTAATTCATCCTGCGTCTCGATTTCTCGGTTCGAAATCAGATCACGGATTTTGATATGGCGTTGGCCTTTGTTCACGGTTTATCCTCCTAGAATGAATAAATATTCTATTTCCTTAATATCGTACCTTTAAACAGAGGCGCTGACAAGTCAATTAGAAAAACACGAAATTTACTGGTTAAATTGGCAGTTCTGAAATACGATTACTGAATTTTTCATATGCAAAAGGGGCCGAATTTCTCAAAAAGAAAACACATTCCAAATGGAATGTGTTATAGGCGCTCGTGTGCTTCCTGCACGGTAGCTTGAACAGTTTGTTCTGATACCGCTGCAATTTCCTCGCCATCCATAGCGGACTGAAGATGGAAAAGAAATTCAATATTTCCTTCTCCTCCGGTAATGGGTGAAAAAGACATATTTCGCAGGTGGAAACCGGCATCCACCGCAAAGCCGCCGACTTTCATCAGCACATCGCGGTGAGTTTTCGGTTCACGGACAATCCCTTTCTTTCCGACAGCTTCCCGCTTCAGCTTCAAATTGCGGTTTCACTAAAGCGATCACATCGCCGCCAGGGACGATGATTTCTTTGAGAACCGGCAAAATAATGCGCAAGGAAATGAAACTCACATCAATCGTTGCAAATTCAGGCAAACCTTCTGTAAAATCTTCCGGTTTCGAATTGCGGAAATTGGTGCGTTCCATGACGGTGACACGTTCATCCTGCCGAATTTTCCAAGCCAGCTGATTATAGCCGACATCGAGTGCGTAGCAATGCTTCGCTCCATTTTGCAAAGCGCAATCTGTAAAGCCGCCAGTCGAAGAACCGATATCGAGCATCAACTTGCCGTCTACGGACAAATCAAACTCCGCTATGGCTTTTTCGAGCTTCAATCCGCCTCGACTGACATATTTTAAATCATTGCCTTTCATCTGCAGCGGCGCATCTTCCGGAATTTTTTCGCCAGGTTTGTTCATGCGCTCTTCATTGGAATAAATGATGCCAGCCATGATGGCGCGTTTTGCTTTTTCCCGGGTTTCACAAATTCCCCGTTCAACGAGGAGAATGTCCACCCGTTCTTTTTTCACTTTATTGGTCATACGTTCGTTTCCGCTTTCGCAGAAGCATTTACACGTTTTTTGATGACTTTAACAACTTCATCGCTGTTCAAATGGATTTCATCCATCAATTCAGCCACATCGCCGTGTTCGATAAATTGATCTGGAATACCAAGGCGGTCGATGACTGCGCTGCGGTAGTCATTTTCTTCAGCAAATTCAAGCACACCGCTGCCGAAGCCGCCTTGAAGCACAGCTTCTTCGATCGTCACGATCGGCACATTGCGTCCGAATATTTTATGGAGCATCGCATTATCCATCGGTTTGATGAATCGTGCATTGACCACTTCTGCCTGAATGCCTTGTTCACGCAATTGTTCCGCTGCATGGAGCGCCATTGGAATCGTCGTTCCGAAAGTCAGGATTACAGCATCTTTGCCTTCTTCTAAAACTTCCCACGAACCGATCGGCAATGTCATCAAATCGGCATCCATCTCAACGCCTAAACCATTTCCGCGTGGGTAGCGGAGGGCAATTGGGCCGTCATTGTATTCGATGGCAGTTTTCACCATGTGCTGTCCTTCGTTTTCATCTTTAGGCATCATGATCACCATATTCGGCAAATGGCGCAAGAACGCAATGTCAAATACACCTTGGTGCGTTTCGCCATCCGCTCCTACTAATCCCGAACGGTCGATGCCGATGAAAACATTCAAGTTTTGGCGGCAAATATCATGCACGACTTGATCATAGGCGCGCTGAAGGAATGTAGAGTAGATCGCCAAAAATGGTTTCATGTCTTGCGTCGCAAGTCCCGCAGCCATCGTTGTTGCATGCTGTTCCGCGATGCCGACATCAAACATGCGGTCCGGGAACTCAGAGGCAAATCCTTCGAGCTTCGAACCGACAGGCATTGCCGGTGTAATGGCTACAATTCGCTCATCTGTCCTTGCAAGTTTCCTTACCGTTTCTGCAATCAAGCCGCTCCAGGAAGGCGCTTTTGAAGATGATTTCACAAGATCTCCTGTTTCCATCTTATAAGGCCCGATGCCGTGCCACGTTCCGATGCGGTCTTGTTCAGCCGGCAAATAACCTTTGCCTTTTTTCGTTATGACGTGCAGAAGCACTGGGCCGTCCATCTTTTTCGCATATCGAAGATTTTCTTCCAGCTCTTCCAGATCATGGCCATTGATCGGTCCAAGATATGTAAAGCCTAACTCTTCAAAGAACATGCCCGATACCAGCAAATACTTCAAGCTGTCTTTGACGCGTTCTGCGGTGGAAGCCAATTTCCGCCGACAGCCGGAATTTTCTTCAATAGATATTCCAAATCGTCTTTGACTTTATTGTATTTGCCAGCCGTCCGCATTCTTCCGAGGACGCTGTGCATCGCGCCGACATTCGGTGCAATCGACATCTCGTTGTCGTTTAAAATGACAATCATATTCGTTTTAGCATGACCAATGTGGTTAAGTGCTTCAAAAGCCATCCCGCCGGTAAGCGCACCATCTCCGATAATCGGAACAACATGGTTTTTAGCTTTTTTGATATCACGCGCAGCAGCCATGCCCATAGCCGCTGATAAAGACGTGGAACTATGTCCGGTTTCCCAAACATCATGCTCACTTTCGTTGCGTTTCGGGAATCCGCACAAGCCTTTGAATTGGCGCAATGTATCAAATTGGCTAGCGCGTCCCGTTAAAATCTTGTGGACGTATGACTGATGCCCTACATCCCAGATGAATTTGTCAGCTGGACTGTTGAATACACGGTGTAAAGCAATTGTCAGTTCAACTACACCCAAATTTGGACCGATATGCCCGCCTGTTTTTGATAAATTTTCAATAAGAAATTTCCGGATATCTTCGCTTAATTCAACGAGCTGTTTCTGATCTAGCTCTTTTAAGAAAGATGGACTAGTAATCGTATGCAGATCCATTCCATCACACACCTTTTTCTATATTTTTACCGTAAAATTACCTTTACCTATTATAACAATCTATTCCAAATGTACAAACTTGAGCGCATCGCTTAATTTTTTCGTTTTACGATCAAAGCAGTCAATTCCTCTAGCAGCTGCATATTTCCGCCAAGCGAACGAATGGCCGATAATGCTTCAGAAGCATGGTAATCCAGCTTTTCTTTTGCTTTTGGCAAAGTTAACAGACCTGGATATGTGCTTTTTTCGCTTGATTCGTCTTTTCCAGCCGTCTTGCCAAGCTCCTGTGAAGTTCCCGTAACATCCAAGATATCATCCTGAATTTGGAATGCGAGCCCGATATGTTCCCCGAATTTTGAAAATGCCAGAATTTGCTCTGGCGTCGCCCCGCCTAATATTGCGCCAGCTAAAATGCTGTACGTCAGCAAAGCCCCTGTTTTCAAACGATGGACTTGCTCCAGTTCTTCCAAACTCAATTTCTTTTCTTCGCCTTCAATATCCAGCACTTGGCCGCCTACCATGCCTTCAGCCCCAGCTGATACACTCATCAAATCGATCAGACGGATTTTGTCATCGCTTGAAACATGCTGCAGACGTGCCACAACACCGAAACTATAAGTCAATAAGGCATCCCCAGCTAGAATTGCGACGGCTTCGCCATAAACTTTGTGATTCGTCGGCATTCCCCGTCTCAAATCATCATTATCCATGCTTGGTAAATCATCATGGATCAGCGAATACGTATGGATCATTTCAATGGCTGCTGCCACTTTTATAGCATCCGGGTGGCTGCCGCCAAGTTCATGGACCACTGCCAGCAATAAAATCGGGCGGATCCGTTTGCCGCCGGCTTGCAAGGAATAATCCATGGAATCTTTTAATGAAGCAGGAATTTCCAATTGCTTGATCAATGACGCTAATTCATTTTGGATTAATGGTTCGTTCACTTCTCGGAATGTAGTCAGATTCATTTGGAAGTCCCATCCATTTCTACATCAATTGAAACTTCTTTGCCGTCATTCATCATCGTGACCAGCTGCTTCTCCGCACTCTGTAATTTATCGTGGCACACTTTGGAAAGCTCCATCCCTTTTTGATAAAGCGTCAAAGCTTCTTCAAGCGGTACATCCCCTTGCTCTAACTGACGGACTATCTCTTCTAATTGTTCCATCGCTTGGTTAAACATGATCTCTTTTTCAGCCATTTTCTTTATCTCCTTCACTCGTAAGATTTCGTTCAGTCACTAATGCCTTTAATGTGCCATCTTGTAAGGAAACGGTTAATTCGTCGCCCTTTTCAACTTGTTTGACGCTTTTTACGACTTGCCCTTCTTTATAGGAAATCGAATACCCGCGATCCATAATTTTCAAAGGACTCAAAGCATCCAAGGTCCGCATTGCAGATGAGAATTGCTGCTGGTTCGAACGGAGCTGGGCAGAAAGCAGATGATCGAGCCTCCGCTCCAATTGTCCAATATCGATTGCAGACTGTTTGATGCGTTGGACAGGTGTGCGATTTGCCAATTGATTATGCAGATAATTATGGCGCTCTTTCGCCCGTACAATCAGCTGATCCGTTTCGCGCTGCAACGAATCCGTCGCTCGTTCGACCCGTTCAATAAATGGGCGGTATAAGCGGTCCGGATATGCAAACGGCATTGAATTCATCAACCGGTTTAATGCTGTTTTATCTTTTGTAATCATATTGGAGGTCATGCGGTACATGGCTGACCGGTAACCGAGCAGCCGGTCTATCAATTCGGCTTTGCTTGGCACTGCCAGTTCCGCAGCGGCAGTCGGCGTAGGAGCCCGCAGGTCAGCGACAAAATCGGAAATGGTCGTATCCGTTTCGTGGCCAACTGCGCTAATGATCGGAATTTGCGACTGAAAAATCGCTCGTGCAACCGCTTCTTCATTAAATGCCCATAAATCTTCAATCGAGCCGCCTCCGCGGCCAACGATCATCACATCAAAATCACTTTTTCCAGCCGCTTGAATGGACTGGACAATCGACTGTGTCGCTTGTGCACCTTGCACCAGCGTTGGGAAAATAACCACTTTAGCCAGCGGATAACGCCGGTTCAACGTGGTAACGATATCCCTAACCGCTGCACCGGTTGGAGCTGTCACCACTGCAATCCGCTTCGGAAAACGAGGGAACGGCTTTTTATGCACAGCATTGAACAAGCCTTCTTTTGCCAGTTTTTCTTTCAACTGCTCGAAAGCCAGATAATAATCCCCTATTCCATCTGCTTGCATCGATTGGGCATACAATTGATATTGCCCCGAAGCTTCGTAGACATTGACATCTCCCCGAATCAAGACCGTCATGCCACTTTCCGGCTTGAATTTAACGGATTTTGCATTCGCTGAAAACATGACCGCAGCGAGGCGTGCCGAATTGTCTTTTAACGTAAAGTAAATATGTCCACTTGTGTGGATTTTGACATTCGACAATTCCCCTTTAACGTAAACGTCGCGCAAATGGGGATCCGCGTCAAATTTCTTTTTTATGTATTTGGTTAATGCTTTTACTGATAAGTACGGGTCGGCCGACAACAAATTTCAACCCCTGTCTAAGAAATTAAAAAGCTGTCTTTCTTTCGAAAAACAGCTTCATTTCTATCCATTTTACATCGTTTTACCGGTTTTGTCTTTCGTCAAACCGTTTTCAGCCGATTGAAGCGTATTTCCCATCAGCATCGCGATGGTCATTGGCCCGACGCCGCCGGGAACAGGTGTGATATAAGATGCTGTTTCCAAGACATCGTCAAAATCCACATCACCGCATAATTTCCCGTTTTCATCACGGTTCATGCCGACATCAATAATGACAGCACCTGGTTTGATATAACGATGATCGATAAACTTAGCTCTACCGATGGCAGAAATCAAGATATCCGCCTGTTTTGTATAAGAAGGAAGATCGTTTGTTCTTGAGTGGCAATACGTGACCGTCGCATTTTCCTGAAGCATCAACTGGCCAACAGGTTTTCCGACAATATTGCTGCGCCCGATCACCACGACATGTTTTCCAGCTGGATCGATTTGATAATGCTCGAGCAATTTCATAATGCCATGCGGCGTGCATGGAAGGAATGCTTCTCGTCCGATCATCATATTGCCGACAGAAACCGGATGAAAGCCATCTACATCTTTTGAAGGATCAATTGTCAGGATCACTTTAAATTCGTCGATATGGGCTGGCAACGGCAATTGCACCAGAATCCCATGAATTTCAGGATCGTTGTTCAGCCCTCTAATTGTTTCAAGCAATTCGTTTTCACTGATTGTATCCGGATATTGATGAAGATCGGAACGCATTCCCAGCGCTTCGCAGGTTTTTTTCTTGTTTTTCACATATGTAAGAGATGCAGGATCTTCGCCAACAATAACGACTGCTAGACCAGGCACCACACCTTGCTGCTTTAAATTTTCCACTCGCGTTTGCACTTGCTCTTTAATTTTTCGGCTTACTGCTTTACCATCAATGATTGTTGCAGCCATTTAAAACCCTCCAATTAGTTTGCCAGTTCGTCAGTGAATTTCGATAATACCCCGTTTACAAATCGGCTGGATTTATCGTCTCCAAATGTTTTGCTCAATTCGATCGCTTCGTTCATCACAACATTTGAAGGTGCATCTTCCATAAAGGAAAGTTCAAATACGGCCATTCTTAAAATGGTGCGTTCGACTTTTGGAAGGCGCTCAAGCGACCAATTCTCCAAATGCCCTTTTAATTTATCATCGATTGCCGGCATATTTTGGAAAGTTCCTTGGACAAGCAAGCTATAGAAATTGTCCTGCTCTGTCCCCATCACATGTTCAATCGCTTCTTCAATCGTCAATTCGGTGCCGTCCAACTGAAATAAAGTCTGGAGCGCCTTTTCACGTGCTTCATGTCTTTTCATATCTATTCCCGATCTCCTTTTCACAACTAATTACCCCTCATTATACAGGTATTCAGCCTGAACTTCCATGTTTGAAATCTTTAGACAAATTCCTTCAATTCTGGAATTGGTGCTGATTTCAACCGCTAAATGAATCGGGAGTGACCTCATTTCATGTTTTCTAGCCAGTGATAAGCAAAACAAAAAGCCATACCTTTTCCTCATTTCCGGAAAAGGTATAGCTTAACATTATTCGCCTGCTGGAGTATCGAACTGAATTCCAGTGATATGTACATTCACTTCTTGAGTTTGAAGTGATGTCATATTTTCAAGTGTTTGGCGCACTTGTTCTTGTATTTTCAATGCCGTTTTCGGAATGGAAACTCCGTAATTGACTACACAATACACGTCAATCATCAAACCTTCTTCTGATAAATCGGTTTTAATGCCTTTGCCATGGACTTTTTTCCAAGACGCTCAACCACATCAGAAGCAAAGTTTCCGCGCATGCTGGCAACTCCTTCAATGTCTGTTGCAGCAATGCTCGCAATAATCTCCAATACTTCAGGAGCAACTTCGATATTGCCAAGGTCTTGGGCGCCTTTTGATTGCATGCGTACATAAGGTGCAGTTTTTTCAGCCATCGGTTGGTATCCTCCTTTTAGGATTCCAATACATCATATTTCTCTAAGAATTTTGTATTGAAGTCTCCAGATTTAAACACTTCGTGATCCATCAATTTCGAATGGAACGGAATGGTCGTATGAACGCCTTCGATTACAAATTCGCCAAGTGCACGCTTCATTTTTGCAATCGCTTCTTCGCGTGTGTCTGCAAATGTGATCAATTTCGCGACCATCGAATCATAGTACGGCGGGATGCTATATCCAGGGTACATTGCTGAATCGATGCGTACGCCAAGTCCGCCTGGCGGAAGGTACATATTGACTTTGCCTGCTGATGGCATGAAGTTTTTAGCCGGGTTCTCCGCATTGATGCGGCATTCAATCGCCCATCCTTTAAATTTCACGTCTTCTTGCTTATAAGCCAATGTTTCCCCAGAAGCCACTTTTAGTTGCTGCTGGATCAGATCAATTCCTGTAATCATTTCAGTGACGGGATGCTCAACTTGAATTCGTGTATTCATTTCCATGAAATAGAACTTTTGGTTGACCGCGTCAAAGATAAATTCGACTGTGCCTGCACCACGGTATTGAACGGCTAAAGCAGCTTTAACTGCAGCATCGCCCATTTGTGAACGGATTTCAGGCGTCAATGCCGGTGATGGTGCTTCTTCGACCAATTTCTGCATGCGGCGCTGAATCGAACAATCGCGCTCTCCAAGATGGATCGCATTTCCATGCGAATCGGCCAGCACTTGAATTTCCACGTGGCGGAAATCTTCGATGAATTTTTCAATATAGACGCCAGGATTGCCAAAAGCAGCTGCCGCCTCTTTTTGGGTCATGCGAAGTCCGGTAATGAAGTCTTCACGATTGCGTGCCACACGGATGCCCTTGCCGCCTCCGCCTGCTGTCGCTTTGATGATGACCGGGAATCCAAGTTCTTCAGCAATTTCCAAACCTTCTTTTTCGCTCCCTACAATGCCTGTGGATCCAGGAACGACCGGCACGCCGGCTTTTCTCATCGTTTCACGGGCAACGTCTTTTGTTCCCATTTTAGAAATGGCATCGGAAGTTGGGCCGATGAACATGATGTCGCACGCTTCACAAAGCTCAGCAAAACTCGCATTTTCTGCAAGGAAGCCATATCCTGGATGAATGCCGTCGCAATTCGTCAGTTTAGCGACACTCATGATGTTTGAGAAGTTCAAATAACTGTCTTTGGAAAGTTTCGGACCGATGCAATAAGCTTCATCGGCGAGTTCCACATGCAAAGCTTCTTTATCTGCTTCAGAATAGACCGCTACGGTTTCAATGCCCATTTCTTTGCAGGCACGAATAATCCGGACGGCAATTTCACCACGGTTTGCTATTAAAACTTTTTTCATGGCCATAACCCTCCTCACTTAGTTTTGACGAGGAATAAAGGTTGGCCGTATTCGACAAGCTGGCCGTCTTTGACAAGAATCTCAGCAATTTCCCCATCCACTTCCGCTTCGATTTCATTGAATAATTTCATCGCTTCTACGATGCACACGACTTGATCAGCAGATACTTTTGTTCCTGGCTGGACGTATGCTTCTTCTTCCGGCGACGGCGACTTATAGAATGTACCAACCATCGGAGAAAGGATTTTGTGCATATTGTCTTCTTGGGCTGTTGGAACTTCAGGAGTTTCCTCGGAAATCAATTCCTCCGCTTTTGCTGCTGGTGCAGGAGTTGAAACTGGTGCAGTTGCTGTTTGAGCCGCCGGTTCAGCTGCAGGCGCCGAAACTTGGGCAGGTGCTGAAGAACTTACTGTACTGCCGCTTTTCTTCAACTTCACTTTTGTACCTTCAGATTCATATGTGAATTCATCAATTGAAGAATTATCCACTAATTTAATGATTTCTCGGATTTCTTGAATTTTCAATGTATCCAACTCCCTTTTATGTATGTAATGAACTACTCTACCATTTTAGACTTTTTTGAATGGTTTGGAAATAGCCTGATGGACATTTAAAAAAAGGCCTCTATAGGAAGAGGCCGGATTTTTTAGCAAGAATAGCTCCATTGCGCCATTGCTTAATATTCCTAATGCATAAATGGAACTAAAGACCTTGCTAGGGCCGCATCAAGAGTCGACACACATTTTCCGAACTTATTGTGCCCGTGATACGTATGAAGAGTCTGTTGTGTTGATGATCAATTGATCGCCTTCATTGATGAAGAATGGAACTTGTACGACCAAGCCAGTAGTAAGCTTAGCTGGTTTTGATCCACCGCTAGCTGTGTCGCCTTTGATGCCAGGATCCGTTTCAGCAACTTCCAACACGACCGTGTTCGGCAATTCAACGCCCAAGACTTCCCCTTGGAACTGGATGACTTGAACTTCCATGTTTTCCTGCAAGAACTTCAATTCATACTCGATGTTTTTTTCGTTCAATTCGATTTGATCGTAAGTTTCTGTATCCATGAAAGCATGCTCATCGCCATTTGCATACAGATATTGCATTTTGCGGTTATCAATCTGGGCTTTCGCCACTTTTTCACCGGCACGGAACGTTTTTTCCGTTACGCTGCCTGTACGCAAATTACGCAGTTTCGAGCGGACGAATGCTGCACCTTTGCCAGGTTTTACGTGCTGGAATTCCATAACGCGCCAAATTCCGCCATCCACTTCAATTGTTACTCCTGTTTTAAAATCGTTTACTGAAATCATTTGAGTTCCTCCGTTTGTTATAAAATGCGTAGCTCTTTTGTGGAGTTAGTTAATCGTACGTTTCCTGACTCGGTAATTAGTATATCATCTTCGATGCGTACTCCGCCAATTCCCGGAAGATAAATTCCCGGTTCCACTGTTACAGCCATGCCTGGCTCAAGCACCGTCTGTGATTTAAATGATAACCCAGGACCTTCATGGACTTCAAGCCCGATGCCGTGTCCCGTAGAATGGCCAAACGCCTCGCCATAGCCTTTTGACTTGATGTAGTCACGCGCGATTGCATCCGCTTCGATTCCAGTCATTCCCGGACCGATTTTTTCAACGCCAAGCACTTGTGCATCCAAGACGATTTGGTAGATTTCCTTCATTTTTTCAGAAGGTTCTCCTACCGCAACTGTACGGGTGATATCTGAAATATATCCGTTATAGAGTGCTCCATAATCAAGTGTAATCATATCGCCTTGTTCAACGATTTTGTCTGTTGCAACTCCGTGCGGCAATGCAGAACGAAGGCCTGAGGCAACAATCGTATCAAATGATGAAGACGTCGCGCCTTGTTTGCGCATGAAGAATTCCAGTTCATTTGATATTTCGAGTTCCGTTTGTCCAGCTTTGATAAAACCGCAAATATGTTCAAAAGCATCATCTGCAATTTTTGCTGCCGCTTTTAAGATTCCAACTTCTTCAGGTGTTTTAATCATGCGGATTTTTTCAATCAAGCCACTGACTGGCTTTAATGCCGAGCCCATTTTTTCCTGGTATTGAAGATAAGAAGAATAAGTCACGTAATCCTGTTCAAAAGCCAATGATTCGATGCCAAGCTCTTTCGCTTTTTCAGCTGCTTCTTCGAGTAGATTCGTTTTCGCTTGTACGACTTTAAATTCCGTCACTTGTTCGGATGCTTGCTCCGTATAGCGGAAATCTGTGATGAAAAATGCCTGTTCCTTCGTTACAAGCGCCAATCCTGCAGATCCCGTAAAGTTTGTTATGTACCGTAAGTTATAAGAACTGGTAACCAATAATGCTTCGATGTTTTGCTTTGCCATTTCATTGCGCAATTTTTGTAATTTCAATTTCGCCATTCCCCTCTAGTTTCGAAATAATAAAGCCTGCAAGCCAAGTTTGTATACGTCTTTTCCAAATCCTGCAATCTGTCCGGCAGCTACCGGTGCAATATAGGAGTGGTGCCGGAATTCTTCCCGTTTGTAAACATTTGAAATATGTACTTCGATTACAGGTACTTCTATGGATGCAATCGCATCCCGAATTGCAACGCTTGTGTGCGTATATGCCCCTGCGTTTAAGACGATTCCTTCTGTTCCGTCATCCGCCGCTTCGTGGATCCAATCGACTAGAGCCCCTTCATGGTTCGATTGCCGGCATTCCAAAGCTATGCCGTTTTGGGCGGAAAATTCCATTAATTCAGCTTCCAGTTCGGCAAGTGTAAATGTCCCATAAGCTTCTTTTTCACGTTTGCCTAAGCGGTTTAAGTTCGGACCGTTCAAACATAAAACTTTCATTCCATGCACTCCTCTCCTGCCTCACCCTTTTTATTTTATCACAAGCCTCCATTCGAGCAACTTCTTCCCGTTTTCGTTCCTTTCTTGTTTCGTTTTTTGATTTTTTCTAAATACCCTTATGTAATTAATTACATTTAAATTTAGAAATGCCTTTGGCTCTATTTTTTACTTTTTACCGAAAACCGGCAAAATAAAAAAAGCGGTGGCATGAGCCACCGCTTCTAAAAATTTATGAATCGAACTTATAATCCGCATTTCAACTGCGCATTGCAGTTTGTGCAGGTATTGCAGCCACCCATTTCTTCAACAGTCCCTTTTCGGCAGACAGGGCAAGTGTCGCCTACTTCAGAACCGATTGTCACGTTTGTTGAACGCAAATCTTGAATGGTATCAATAAGGACGATTGGGCGTTTCCCTTTAACATCTTCCTGATGGTCTTCTTCAAATGTGTTTTCTTCCGCTTTCAGCGTTAAGACTTGTGAATCACGGCTTCCGTCTACATACACCGTTCCGCCTTTAGCGCCGCCTTTATAAAGACGCTCATAAACGCCTTCCACTTGTTCGACTGTATAGCCGCGTGGTGCATTGACGGTTTTCGAGATGGATGAATCGATCCAGCGCTGGATGATGCACTGGACATCCGCATGCGCTTCCGGAGCTAGATCCATCGACGTAACAAATGCTTTTGGAAGATTTTCTTCATCTGCATCCGGATTGTTTTTCAAGTATTCACGGACAATATCCGCTTTTACTTCAATAAACTTGCCGAGACGGCCGCTGCGGTAGTAAGTGAATGAATAATAAGGTTCTAATCCCGTTGAAACACCTACCATTGTTCCCGTAGATCCTGTCGGCGCAACCGTCAATAAATGAGAGTTGCGGATTCCGTTTTCCAAAATGCCTTGGCGGACTTCTTCCGGCATGCCTTGCATAAAGCCTGTTTCGGTAAAGGCTTTGCGAAGTGCAGCCGTTTCTTCATCTGTATTGCCGACTAGGAACGGGAAGCTTCCACGTTCTGCTGCAAGCTCAGTTGATTGTTCATAGGCTGCGATTGCAATCGTCTTGAAGATTTCATCGACTAATTCGTTGCCTTCCGGAGAACCGTATTCCTTATCGCAGTAGATCAGTAAATCGGCAAGGCCCATGACGCCAAGGCCGACGCGGCGTTCGCCTAAAGCCTGCACCCGATTTTCTTCAAGGAAATAAGGCGTTGCGTCGATTACGTTATCTTGCATGCGGACGCCGACGCGTACTGTTTCTTTCAACGCTTCAAAATCCACTTGCTTTGTTTTCGGATCCGCAAATTGCGCCAAGTTCACAGCTGCCAGGTTGCAGACTGAATACGGAGCAAGCGGCTGTTCGCCGCATGGATTTGTAGCGACGACTTTTTGTCCGTAGGCACGGGCATTCGTTTTTTCGTTGGCATTATCGATAAAGAAAATGCCCGGTTCTGCTGAATAAGTTGCACAGACATTGATCAAGTTCCAAAGGTCGCGAGCTTTCATTGTCCGGTAAGTGCGGACTTTATGGCCCAGGCGCTCCCATTCGCGGACATCTCCAACTTCGTGCCATTGTTCGTTGTAAACGGCCATTTCTTCTTTCGAATAAGACTCGACTGCCGGGAAGCGAAGTTCAAAATCCGCATCTTCTTCGACTGCCTTCATGAAATCGTCCGTCAGCGTCACGGAAATATTTGCACCTGTCAAAAATTCTTCGTTATGGACAGAGTAGGTTCCACCGTCGCGCAGCTTCGTTTCAGCATCGCGCATGATTTTTTCATTGAACCCGCCCATTCCAGGAATTGTACGGTAATTCAAGATGCCTTGGTACATCGCTTCTTCCTGTTGGCTGAGCGGTTTGAATTTTAGCTTTTCATGAGCCAATTTCTTAATCGTTTCATCATTCGTATTTTCGATCAAATAGCGCAGAATGCGAGGATTCTGCATTTTCGAGATGATGAACTCCGCAATGTCCGGATGCCAATCAGCAAGCATGATCATTTGCGCTCCGCGGCGAGATCCGCCTTGCTCCACCAAATGCGTCAATTTCGCAATGTCATCAAGCCATGAAACCGATCCGGACGATTTGCCGTTAACACCGCGCGCCAAGGTATTGCGCGGGCGCAAAGTCGAACCGTTTGTTCCGACGCCTCCGCCTCTTGACATGATTTCCATCACTTGTTTGCGGTGGTCAGAAATGCCTTCACGTGAATCTGCCACGAATGGCATTACGTAGCAGTTGAAATACGTGACGTCCGTATCAGCGCCTGCCCCGTAAAGAACGCGACCTGCCGGAATGAACTTTAAATCCACTAATTGCTTGTAGAATTTCTCAAACCATTCCTGGCGTTTTTCAGCTGTTTGTTCAACAGATGCGAGCCCTGTTGCATTGCGTTTCGCGATTTGCTCATAGTAAACCTCTAAAGGTTTTTCAATGACATCCAATGAACGATTGACAATGCCGCTCGTGATTTCGTCTTCTTTGTCGATAGCACTCCGGTAATCTTCCTCAATCCACACTTTGGCGGTATTTGCCTCTTTGTCGACTGAAACGATATAGCCGAGGCCGCGCGCAGGGAATTTCGGATCTTCCTTAACAGTAAGCACCACAAAATCGCCTGCTTTTAGCGTTGCCTTAGCCGTATCCTTAAAAGAATAGCGGTCAATCATGACCAGGCGGAAACCCCTTTATGAGTTGTTTTCATATCCGGCGTAATTTCATGGACTTGCGGAAACAGCTGAATATCCTTGTTTAATAAATTTGGATCAAGTGTATATTGGGATTGTGCAACGGAAACCATTTGACAATTCCTCCTTTATATTATATGGGGTCAAACACTATATATAGTATTATTACATTTCCCATCATACTAGATATTGAAACTTTTTTAAATAACAAAATTATAGTTAAAAGCTTAAGAAACCTGCAAAGCCGAATGCAGCAAGGTTTCCATTTTGAAAATGAGTCAAAAGTCTCCTCACGCTCTGAAATTCCACGAATCAGAGGCGTATTTTTCTTTCTCTAAGGTCTTGACATATTCCATTTGTTCCGAAGTCAATATGTATGGTTCCAACTCGATTTCGAGAGATGACCGAAAGCCCTCTTTAAAGGCTTCGATGCACTCATCCATCGTCGCTTGATAGCTGCGCAAGGAATTGATCGATACGGCCTTTTCCGGTATTTTGAGCCGCATTTTTTCCTTAGCTCCAGCGTCTGAAAAGCGGAATAAAGACAATAACTTCTCAGCATCCAGATCGATTAAAATAGCGCCATGCTGTAAAATCACGCCTTTTTGGCGAGTTTGAGCGCTGCCTGCTACTTTCTTTCCTTCGACGACCATCTCATACCAGCTCGGTGCGTCAAAACAAACCGCGGATTTCGGCTTTTTCAGGTCTGCCAGTTTTTCTGCGGTATCCGGGACTGAAAAATAAGCATCGAGGCCCAAATTTTTAAATCCTTCCAGCAATCCGCCGCTTAAAATCCGGTAAGCTTCCGTGACGCTTTCAGGCATATCGGGATGCTCCTCGCTGACGATGATGCTATAAGTCAGTTCATGTTCATGCAGAACACCTCTGCCTCCTGTCGGCCTCCTGACAAAACCGAGGCCAAGCTCTTTCACCCGCTCTAAGTCAATTTCCGTTTCCGCTTTTTGAAAATAGCCGATCGACAAGGCGGCCGGCTGCCATCCGTAGAACCGGATAACCGGCGGAATCAATCCTTCACTATGCCAATTCAATAAGGCTTCATCAAGCGCCATATTATAAGAAGGGCTGCAATACCCTGAATTTATAAAAAACCATCGTCCATATTTCACAAGATCGCCTCCTAAATCCATTAATAAGTGTAACATTGCCATTGAATAAGAGTCACTCCTTCTTTTATAATAGAAGTAGAAGAGAAAGGGGCAAGACAATGGATTTTCTGTATGTTATTTTAGCCGTATTATTGATCGTCATTATCTTTGCGGTTATTTCCTATTACCGCATAAAGAAAGCTGTCACTACATTGACTCAAGAGCAATTTATCGAGGGATATCGGAAAGCTCAGCTGATTGATGTCCGTGAACCGAAAGAATTCGCAGGCGGCCATATTCTAGGGGCTCGCAACTTGCCGCAATCCCAATTGCGCCAACGCTACAAAGAAATCCGCGCAGATAAACCTGTATACCTTTACGACCAAAATGGCGCACGCAGTGGCCGTGTGGCGTTATTCCTTAAAAAACAAGGTTATACGCAATTGTATCAATTGCAAGGCGGTTTCAAGCAATGGACCGGTAAGATCAAGTCTAAATCCTAATCAAAAAGCCTTTCCATCCTGGAAAGGCTTTTTTTCTACCTAATCAGCTCGTCATCATTTAACTACAGGAGGCTACAGATGAAAATACCCATCCTATTTCCGAATACGATTGAAGTTCAGGAAGTTCTGCCTTATTACGCCGCTTTTTCCATTGTTTCAGAAAAGATCTTTTCTATACTAAACGATCGTTCGAATGGACAATGGAAGCAGATCGATATCTCAGAGCCCGTTATCCAGCTTAGCACGCACCTACTCGACATGATGGAAAATGGCGATCTGCCTTACGATACGCTCTCTTATATATATGAAGCCAAACCTCTCGGCAAAATCACTAATGTGTCCGATGCAAATGATAAAGGCCATATTAAAATCCAGGAGACTTTTGAAAACCGCTTAATTTATTTTCCTGGCTATGATGTCGCTCTTGCGCAGATACCTTTTTTCACCTCTTCTGAAAACAGCTGGCCCGAATTTCAATGCTTTGCCAAGTCCGTAGAAGATGCCTTTTCATTTCTTGAACACGCCAACGAAATGGTGCGCCAAGCCCTGATGAACAATATCACTTTCCTTGTCGATACGGAAGAAGGCGTGAAACGCCGGAATTATGGAGAGATGGCGATCGTTTCCCGCGAAGACGTTATGCTGGAACAAAAAGTGAAAACGGATATTTTCCGCTCCATCGATGAATTTTTCAAAGACGGCGGCCAATTCTTCAAAGAGTACGGCGTTCCTTATAAACGCGGCATATTGTTGTACGGCGCCCCTGGGAACGGCAAAACGACGCTGGTCAAGTCCATTACAGGCTCGACCAATGCACCCGTCATCTACTGGCAAATCACAGAATACACGAACAGCTACACGATTCAGGAAGTTTTCGGCATTGTATCCGGCTTAGCCCCCGCCATCTTGGTCATTGAAGATATCGATTCCATGCCGGAGTTCACCCGATCGGTCTTCCTGAACACCTTAGACGGCACACAATCACGCGAGGGCTTGTTTATCATCGGGACGACCAATTATCCGGAAAAAATCGATCCTGCCTTGATCAACCGCGCAGGGCGCTTTGACAGGGCGTATGAAATTCCGTCGCCAAATAAAGAATTGCGAAAATCCTACTTGGAAAAACTCGATGTCAAATCGATTTTCACCGATTCCCAGCTGGAGCATATGGCTGAACTGAGCAAAGGGCTTTCCATTTCGCAGATGAATGAATTGTATATGTCTTCAGCGCTGAACTGGCATTACGAAGGCGATTCCAACTATGAAAACAGCATCCGAGAATTGCAAAAGCAAAACAAGCGCACCCAGCAGAACGATTGGGTTGAACAAGATACCACAATCGGTTTTTAAACAGTGAAAAGCCCGATGGAAAAATTCCATCGGGCTTTTTTTGCATTTTGTTTTTATTCTATTCTGGTTTAGTGTAGCGGAGCACCGGCTTGCGGGCTGCTTGTGTTTCATCCAAACGTTTGATGACTGTCGTATGCGGTGCATCTTGGACGATTTCCGGATTTTCTTCCACTTCTTTCGCGATTTGGATCATCGCGTCGATAAAAGCATCCAAGGTTTCTTTGGATTCTGTTTCAGTCGGTTCGATCATCATGCCTTCTTCCACATTCAACGGGAAGTAGATCGTTGGCGGATGGTAGCCGAAATCAAGCAAGCGTTTTGCCATATCCAATGTACGGACGCCCAGTTTCTTCTGGCGGCGGCCGCTCAACACGAATTCGTGTTTGCAATGGCGATCATACGGCAAGTCGAAATGCGGCTGCAATTTCCGCATCATGTAGTTGGCATTCAAGACCGCATATTCCGTTACAGCTTTTAAGCCGTCTGGTCCCATTGAACGGATATACGTATATGCCCGGACGTTGATGCCGAAGTTGCCATAGAACGGCTTCACGCGTCCGATGGATTCCGGACGGTTATAGTCGAACGTCAAGCCTTGATCCGTTTTAACAAGCACAGGTTTTGGCAAATACGGAATCAAGTCTTTCTTCACGCCGACAGGACCCGATCCCGGGCCACCGCCGCCGTGAGGGCCAGTGAAGGTCTTGTGCAAGTTTAAATGGACAACGTCAAAGCCCATGTCTCCTGGACGTGCTTTAGACATAACCGCGTTCAAGTTAGCGCCGTCATAATACAATTTCCGCCGACTTCATGGATGATGGCAGCCATTTCGAGAATCTGCTCTTCAAATAAACCAAGCGTGTTCGGGTTGGTCAACATCAATGCAGCCGTATCTTCACCGACTACGCGTTTCAGGTCTTCCAAATCAACGAGTCCGTGTTCATTCGATTTCACCGTAACGGTTTCAAATCCGGCAACGGTTGCAGAAGCGGGGTTTGTCCCGTGTGCTGAATCGGGAACAATGACTTTCGTACGTTTCATATCGCCTCTTGACTCATGATATGCCCGGATCATCATCAAGCCTGTCCATTCGCCGTGTGCACCTGCAGCAGGCTGAAGCGTCACTTCATCCATTCCGGTAATTTCTTTTAAGTGTTCCTGAAGATCAAACAATAACTCCAATGCACCTTGGACTGTCGATTCCTCTTGCAATGGGTGGATATTTGCGAACCCAGGGAACCGCGCAACCGATTCATTGATTTTCGGGTTGTATTTCATGGTGCATGAGCCAAGCGGATAGAATCCAGAGTCCACACCATGATTGCGTTTAGATAATGCAGTGTAATGGCGCATGATATCCAGTTCGGAAACTTCGGGAAGATCCGCTGCTTCATCGCGCACTAATTCTTCCGGAAATAGCTCGTCAAGATCGATTTCCGGCACGTCTAAGTCCGGCAGGCTATAGCCGATGCGGCCTTCTTTTGTCATTTCAAAAATGAGCGGTTGATTGTCCTTATGCATGAGTAGCCCCCACTTCTTGCACTTTCGCAGTCAATTCCTGCACAAATGCATCGATTTCTTCTTTTGTCCGCTGTTCCGTAACACATACGAGCATATGGCCATCCAATTCATCGTAGCTGCGGCCAAGATCGTATCCGCCAATAATTCCTTTTGCTAATAAGCCCGCATTCAATTCTTTGATCGGTGCATTGACTTTAACAACGACTTCATTGAAATGAGCGCCGCTAAATGGAATTTCGAAACCGGCTCCTTTAAGTTGCTGTTTCATATAATGTGTTTTCGTAATGTTTTGGACTGCCATTTCTTTTGTTCCGACTTTTCCAAGAGCTGTCATCGCAACAGAAGCGGCGAGTGCATTCAAGGCTTGGTTTGAACAGATATTCGACGTCGCTTTATCGCGGCGGATGTGCTGCTCGCGCGCTTGCAAAGTCAACACAAATCCGCGGCGACCATCTTCATCGACCGTTTCACCGACTAAACGGCCAGGTACTTTACGCATCAATTTTTTGGTCACTGCGAAATAACCGCAATGTGGGCCGCCGAATGCTTCAGCGATTCCAAAAGGCTGTGCGTCGCCGACTGTAATATCAGCACCTAATTTCCCAGGAGCCGTTAAAGCGCCGAGTGAAAGCGGATTTGCCGATACTGCAAATAGCGCTCCTGCCTCGTGGATGACCGGCTCCAATTCTTTCAAGTTTTCAACTTGGCCGAAGAAGTTCGGATACTGGATCATCACCACTGCGACATTATCGTCGATCATGTTTTTCAAAGCTTCCAAATCAGTATGGCCGTCTTTCAACGGAATTTCTTCTACTTCGATGGATTGTCCAAGCGCATAGGTGCGGACAACATCACGGGATTCCGGATGGACAGCACGTGAGACGAGAATTTTCTTGCGGCGTGTATGGCCAGCTGCAAGCATTCCCGCTTCCGCTAAGGCCGTTCCGCCGTCATACATGGAAGAGTTGGCAATATCCATGCCTGTCAATTCGCTGATCATTGTCTGGAACTCGAAAATCGCCTGCAACTCACCTTGGGAAATTTCAGGCTGATATGGTGTGTAAGCCGTATAAAATTCAGAACGTGAAATGACGTGGTCAACGATGATCGGTTTATAGTGATCATATACACCGGCTCCGAGGAAAGAAGCAAAGCGGTTGGAATCCGCGTTCTTAGCAGCGAGAGCAGCCAATTCCTTCGTCAAAGAAGACTCGGATTTAGCCGGTTTGATATTGTATTCGCCTTTAAAGCGGACTTTCTCAGGAATATCTGCAAACAATTCATCGATTGATTCGATTCCGATAGCTTCCAGCATTTCTTTTTCGTCTTGAGACGTCATTGGTAAATAGCGATGTTTCATTGAGTGCTGACCCCTTTTCAAATTGAATTATTTTGAGCGTTTGTAAAATGGCGTTTCGACAATTTTCGCTTTCAGGCGCTTGTTGCGGATTTCGATTTCAATTTCTGCTCCAAGCTCCGCATGTTCTTTGGAAATCAGGGCTAAACCAATATTTTTCTTCAAGCTCGGCGATTGCGTACCGGTTGTGACTTCGCCGATTTTTTCATCATGTAAGTAAACCGCATAGCCGTGGCGCGGAATTCCTTTATCAATCATTTCGATTCCGACGGATTTCCTTGGTATGCCATTTTCTTTTTGTGAAGCCAGGGCTTCTTTGCCCATAAACTCTTCTTTGTTCAATTTCACCACAAAATTCAATCCGGCTTCCAAAGGTGTAATATCATCGGAAAGCTCTTGTCCGTAAAGCGCTAAGCATGCCTCAAAACGCAGCGTATCGCGTGCACCGAGACCACACGGAACAAGGCCGTCTTCTGCACCTTCAGCCAATAATGCATCCCAAAGTGCAACTACAGCTTGCGGGTTCCCGTAGATTTCAAAACCGTCTTCACCGGTGTAGCCTGTCCGTGACACAATGACAGAATGTCCATCGATTGAAACATCCGTTTTAAAGCGGAAGGCTTTGATTTCAGCTAAATTTTCTTCCGTAAGCCGTTGAAGGATTTTCTCTGCGAGCGGGCCTTGCAAAGCAAGTAAGCCATAATCAGCTGAATGGTTTTCCAATTTCACGTCACCCAAAACCGTTTTTTGCATCCATTCAAAATCTTTTTCAATATTCGAAGCGTTGACAACCAACAAATAATGGGCATCCTCTATTTTGTATATCAGTAAATCGTCGACTGTGCCGCCATCTTCATAGCACATAGCTGTATATTGGGCTTGCCCATTTTGGATTTTGGAAACATCATTGGTAACGAGCTGCTGCAAATAAGCCAAACTGTCATTGCCTGTGACGAAAATTTCGCCCATATGGGAAACATCGAAAAGTCCGGCCTTTGTTCTCACTGCTTCATGTTCCTCTTTAATGCTTGAGAATTGTACCGGCAGTTCCCATCCGCCAAAATCGATGGTTTTTCCGCCATGCTTTGCATAAGATTCAAAAAGTGGTGTTCGCTGTAATTGGTTTGTAAGTTCTGCCATTCAACTTCCTCCTTATTTGTCAGATCCTTTGCATGGCGAGTCCGTCAAAATTCACTTCAGACTAGCATTTCGCCATGAAAAAAGGACAGAGATTCCCCTTTAATAAGGGAAATCTCTGTCCTGGAACCTGAAAGTTTACCTTTACGGCTTTCCTCTTTGGTAGCTGCATGCAGCATTCTCCAGAGATGCGTCCCGTACGAGTCTTTTTGCCTGAGAGATTCACGACATTTTGTCGTTTGCTCCTTCGGCGACGCTTTCGCGTTCTCTCCCCGTACAATCATCCGCCCAAATCAATTTGATTGGTCCAAAACGTTATACTGAATAGTACAACTTTGACTATATCCTAACATTGAATTGGCGTAAGCGCAAACTTTTTTCCATTGAGTTGTCAAAAACGAACATTCTGTATATAAACATCCGAATTATTCGCCTTTCAAACGATTTGCTTGAAAGGCTGCATACTGTGTGATTTGCCGCAAGGTACGAAATTCTGTGCGGATAGTGATATGGGCAGCAGCTTTGTATGTCCGGTAGCGCGATTTGAACATCGCTTCAATTTCTTCTCTTGTGGAATCCCTGACGATCGGACGGTTGGGATCTTTATGGATCCTCCGCCAAATTTCTCGAAAAGGGGCATCCAAAAACAAGACGAGTCCGGTTTCCCGCATGATTTTTCGATTGCGTTCTTTCATAGCCACACCGCCGCCCGTCGAAATGATGCACCTGTTATGGTTGAAGTTCCGCAAAAACTCTGTTTCCAGATTCCTAAAATGCTCTTCACCGTATTGGTCGAAGATTTCAGGAATCGTTTTTCCCGTTTGCCGTACAATTTCTTTATCCATGTCGTAGAAAGGCAGTTTCATTAAAAAGCTGAGCCTTCTGCCAACAGCGCTTTTGCCGCAGCCCATGAATCCGATCAAATAAATTCTTTTCATCCTACCACCCAATGCCACCCTACTGTTCAGGTATTTTATTTTTCTGAATTTCCATTAGTAGTTGTATAGTAGCATGTCTATGCATATTTTCCAATCCGTCATATGTTTTATAATGGACCGTGTATAAGGCGAGACTGTGGGAAAGCAGGATTAAAGCCGACATAAAAAACACAAGCGAAATCGGATACAATGCCCCTTTTTCATTTTTCAGCATACGTGTAAACATATTCTGCCTCCATCGAACGGCCATTTGCGAATTCTGCAAAAATCGTCAAGATTGTGCCTTCAATTTGAAAAGAGCAGGAATCCAATTTAGTAGCCATCACTTCATGCCCTTGCCTGAATTTCTGCTTTCGGATTAAATTCCCGTACAGTTCGATATCGTATTCCACTTCATCTTGAATCACTCTTATTCCGCTGCCATTGTTGATGACTTCGATTGAATCGACTTTTGTTAAATAACTTTGCAGTTCGTAAGAAAACAAATGCCATTCCGCATTGCCGGCATCGGTTTCTTTTTCAAAAGCAATCATGAGACTGAAGAAAATAACGATTAATGGAAGAAACGCCATTAGAATGATGAGCTCGAAAAGCGATCCCAGAAAAGTAAAGCCGTTTTCATTGAACGGATTTAATTTAAGCATACGGTTTGTTGTTGTTCTTTATAGTTTTCATAACTGACGCATAAATCCCCTGAGAACTCCCATCGATAAACGGTGCCTTCCACTTTTCTTCGGCCCGACATTGTCCCGCTCGCTAGTTGTTTCGCCCCTTCATGCATCGTCTCATAAGCGATCATCTTTTCTTTTTTCAAATGCATGGCTTGCTGTGTGTATTGGAACGTCGGCAAGAGCGTTCCAAATACGATAAAAAACATGAACAGGCTGAGCATGGTTTCTGCCCAGGAAACCCCTTTTTCATTCAGAAAAAACCACCCTCCCTTTGCCCAAATGGACGACTATGGATTTATCTCCAGCACTCGTTTCAAAATTCAACGTGCCGGACCCGGAAACCGAACCGTTTCCGGTAAAGTGAATTTCTTTTAGGTTGCTGGATTTTTTTAATTGGACGCTTTTTGGCATTTTCCTCGTTGAAAGCGCCCCTCTGAAAGTTTGTACAACTTCGCTTGAATGGCTGACTTCCCTGAAGACGACCGTGACCGGCGCCTTGGACCGGTAGCTTTCACTTTGGGCATAGTAAATATCCTGCTGAAGCAATTCGAAATAGCGCTGTTCGTCCCTTTCAGTTTCAAACGCCCGGTAACTTGGAATCGCGATGCCTGTAACAGTCATCAGCACGAGCAGCACCAACAACATTTCAATCAACGTAAACCCCTGTTCGCCTTTGATTATGGCGTTCCTTTTTTAGATGTCGTCACGACGCCAGCCGTTGAAATCGATACCGGGTCACCGTTCGGACAGCTTGTCTCGTTTTCTTTCAAATAGCCTTTTTCCACAAGGTTCGGCATTGTCGGCACCGCTTTCTCATCCATTCGGTAAGACTCGACTTGGCCTTGGACCATATGCACGTAAGCTTTGCAGCCTTTATCTTCAACTGCAGAAGTCTGTTTTGTAACGTTCGGTATGGCAATCGCGATTAATACAGTGATGATCAGCATAACAATCAGCATTTCAATTAAAGTGAATCCTTTTTGATTTTTTAATCGTTTCATTGTTCTCCTCCTCAGATCGTATGGACTAAATTGTACATAGGCAATAAAATCGCTAAATAAGCGCCGACAATGCAGCAAGCGATGATGACAAAAAAGGCAGGCTGAATAATTTTCAGCATCGCTTGGGATTTCTTCTCGATCCGCTCCATCAGCACTTCGCTATACAAAATCAATTCTTTCCCGAGGTGTCCAGTCAATTCCCCGTGCTGGACGAATGACGCCATGTCGCCCGCAAAAAAAGACTGGCGGGAAAGCGCAACCGATAGATTTTGGCCGCTGATGACTTCTTCACGGCATGCATTGGCCATAAACTGGATGATCGAATGGTAAGTCTGTTCTTGAAGCAATTGCAAGGATTGCTGCAATGAGATGCCGCTATGCAATAAGGTTCCGAGTTCCCGGGCAAAGAGATGGGACCAGTAAAGCCTCATATAGCCTCGCAGCACAGGAAGCTTCAAGATCCAATGGATTTGGATCGGCACTTTCTGTTTGTTTAAGATCAGCCAAAAGCTGGTTGCCGCTAAAGCAAACAAGGCAAAGAGGCCGATGAAAACATCCGGCAAATTCAGTAAATAAGTCGGCACTCCGGACGTTTCTTCACCGGATTGAAGCGATTCCATGAGTTCCGTTAAATTGGGCACATAGTTTGTCCGAAAAAACAAAAACAGCATAGAAGTGAAAAGCAGCAAAGACACCGGATAAATCAAGATATTCTTTAGTTTTTTCTGTACTTGTTCCGTCCGCGAAAAACTTTTGGCGATGCTTTCTATCGACTCAGGCAAGCGGCCATGGAATTCAGCAATTTCCACCGGAAACAGCACTTGGTCTTTGAAGCCAAGAAACTTCAAAATCTCAGCTGCCGTACCTCCACCTTTTAAAATAGCGGTGATGCCAGATAGCGCCTCTTCCAGTTTTTTTGTATGCACTGGAAGCAGCAGCTGCAATGCCGTCGGCAGCAAATAGCCTTCTTTCATTAACACGGAAAGCCGGCTGAGGAAATGTTCACGGTCATGAATAGGGATTGGTTTCGGCTTCAAGACTCGCTTCAATCGCACCGATCCTCACTCCTTCCCGGATTTGTCCGCTAAACGACAAATGTTCCGGCAGCCTATACGGTTTCTTTTCTTTTGCCGAATCCACCGCTTCCATCAGCCGTTCCCCATGCAAAATTTCATACAATGCACGATACGACGTTTCCAGTTGATCCATTTCACTAAAGACGGGAATGATTTTCTGCGCTGATATGGCAATCAGGGTCTGCGCCATATCTTCATAGGAAACACCAAGGTCATAAAGGCGATGTAGGCACCCGACAGAATGCCTGGCATGGATTGTCGATAGCACCAAATGGCCTGTCAAAGCCGCACGAACCGCGATTTGCGCAGTTTCAGCATCACGGATTTCGCCTATCATGATGATATCGGGATCATGGCGCAAAATTGCTTTCAGTCCTGCCGCATAACTTAGCCCCGCTTTTTCATTGACTTGGATTTGCAAAATCGACTGGTTTTTTCCGCTCCACCGGATCTTCCAGCGTGATGATATTGCGGTTTAACTGCTCTGCGCAGTGCTTTAAGAGCGAATACAAGGTGGTTGATTTTCCGCATCCTGTTGGACCCGTAAACAACAATAGCCCTTGAGGCGCTTCTGATAATTTCTCCAACAGAAAGGCGGAGTCTCGAAATGCGGCAAGCGAATGGATTGAATCTGCTACATCATCTGCCATAATCCGGATCACAATGCTTTCTTTTGTTAAAACCGATGGCAAAGTTGATATTCTAAAATAATAAGGATGGTTTTCAATTGGAAGTTGGAATGAGCCTGTTTGAGGTTTTCGCTTTTCACTCATATCCAGAAGGGAAAGGTATTTAAAATACGCAATCATGCGATTGCCTAATTCAAGGGGGATTTTGGTCACTTGCTTTAAAGCTTGGAACGAACGGAACGAAATGGAATAACTATCTTGCTCAGGTTTTATATGGATATCAGTTGTGGCACATTCCACTGCCTGGCTCAGCAGATCTGCACATCTGCGTTCGATTATCTCTTGCATAGCCACCTCCTATTAATAGTTGAATAAAGGGCGCCTCTTCATTCCCCCACAGTATAACCGGCTGAATTTGCTTTGGGAATACTTTCTCTCAAAATAAATATTTGATCGCTCTATAGAGGGGAAATCTCATTTTTGAACACATTTAACCGATTTGATTTCAGCTGTTTTCCCTTTTCTTTTTGCTCGGCAATTGCAATAAATCATTTCTTGAGGTAAGCTCACTTTCATAGCGACCAGAGAAAACGCCGGTTGTTTGATCTGCTTGGCAACAATACACCTGTTTGTCACAAAGAAAGAACAACTCGCTGTTTACACACTCGCTCCCTTTCCTATATAATAAATAGGAGATTATTGTGTTGTGGCAAAGGAGGGATTACCCATGGATAAGATGTTCAAATTAATGGGATGGTGGACTGGGATATTCGCAGTTCTTTTTTACGTAGGTGATATGGTAGAGGTATCATTAATAATGGTAGCTAATACTGGATTTTTCGTTCTTCTTGGATTCTTAAACATTTCCGAACGCATGTACTTGTACATTTTCGGAGCTTACTTAACCGTATTCTTCGTAGGCTTCACTTACTACACAACGTTCATCCATATTCCCGGAGCTGGACATTAATCAAGAAATCAAAAAAGAAAAGCGGCCCATTGCGGCCGCTTTTTTAATTTCCTCTTTTCAACTCTGCTATTGCAAAAAAGGGTTCGACTTCTTTTCTACTGACGGCGTCGTTTCCGGTCCATGTCCCGGATACAAGATCATATGCTCAGGCATCGTCAGCAACGATTGTTTAATCGATTGAAGCAATTTCACTTCAGAGCCATCGATTAAATCCGTTCTTCCGATGCTTCCCCGAAATAATGTATCTCCGACAATCGCAAATCCTTCTTTTCCAAAAGAAAAAGTGACGCTTCCCGGCGAATGGCCCGGCGTGTGGAACAACTCCATTTTGAAGCTGCCGATTTCAAGCGACTTTTCCTGATCCAGCAATCTATCTGCTTCCCGCATCCGGTAATCCGGCAAGGAAGGGTATTTTCCAGAACCATTGAGATTCGGACGTCCGAGCCAGTCTTTTTCCAAGCGATGCAAGTAAACCGGAATGTCGAACTGGTCCCGCAAATCGTCAATCGCCCCAATATGGTCGAAATGGGCATGCGTCAATAAGATCGCGAGCGGCTTCAACTTTTTCTTTTTCAGAAACTCAACCACTCTTTTGCTTTCTTCTCCCGGATCAAAAATCAAGCACTCATTCAAGTCGCTGGAAATGATATAGCAATTCGTTTGCACTGGCCCTAATTCCATTTGATTGATTTTCAACATGTGCATTTCACCTCTTTCAAATTATAGCATCTCAAGTGTTCAACGGAATGACAATATTATCTCTCGACAAACATCCTGTTATTCATTACAATAATAAGAGAACACGGCGGCACTGGCTGTTAATGTTGAAGGGAGTGTCATAGATGAACTTGCTTATGGTTATATTTGGGCTGATTGCTATTTTAGCAGCAGTAGGCACTGTACAAACCTTGAAAAACAAACAATTTTTAGGATTAATTTTCAACTTCGGTACGTTTGTAATTTTCGGCGGCTTCACGATCGCGACGATCATTACACAAGGATATCCACCAAGCCTACATTAATCCGAAAAAGCTGATGCCTTCTGGCATCAGCTTTTTTTATTGCTTTAAAAATAAAAGCGGGAGCTGTAGTAGCAACCGCTTCTTCTTATTGCTGGGGCACAACTTCAATGGCCTCATTTTCTTGCTGCTCTTTTTCTAATTTATCCAGTTCTTTTTCTGAAAGGATCATTTGGCCATTGTCCTCATCGTAAAATCTTAAAAGATCTCCGTTGATAATCGACTCGGAATATTCAAGCTCGGTAAACGCAGGCTCGATATACGGTTCACAAGCTGTCTGGTCGATTTCTTCGCCGGTTTCGCTATCGTAGCAAGTATTTCCTGCATAAACGTGGTCCTTGGTGATGAAGCGTCCATCGCGGAACACAACAAACTCTTCATGTTCTTCCGAGAATAGATCGCCGCCGAACTGGATGTCTTCCTTCGTTTCCACACCCATCAAATGCATGATAGTTGGGCGGATATCCACTTGCCCGCCGATTTCTTCATCAACATGCCCCTCACCATAGCCCGGGATATGAATAAAGAAAGGCACTTTCTGCAGCTGCGCCGTCTCAAATGGTGTAATTTCTTTTCCAAGATACTGCTCCATCGCGGCATTATGGTTTTCTGAAATTCCATAATGGTCACCATACATCACAATAACCGAATTTTCATACAGCCCTTGCTGTTTCAATTCATCGAATAATACTTTTACCGATTCATCTAAATAACGGGCTGTTTGGAAATAGCGGTTCAAGGTGCCTGAATTGGAATCGAATTCATCGATCATTTTATCTTCCTCATCCAAATAGAAAGGATGGTGGTTCGTCAGCGTCAATAAACGGGTATAAAACGGCTCAGGCAATTTTGCCATATGCTCTACGGATTGCTCCATAAACGGGATGTCTTTCATTCCCCAGTTTACCGCTTCACCTTCCCCGATTTCATAGCTGTCGATGTCCAGAAATTCATCGATATTCAATGATTCATACATCATGTCGCGGTTCCAGAAACTCTTTGTGTTCGCGTGCTGGACGGAAGTATGATACCCATTCTTTCCAAGGCTTTCTGCCATTGAATTATAAGAATTTCCGCTATGCGTAAAAAATACGGCTCCGCCGCTTAATGGGTAAAGCGAATTTTCAAGCAGGAATTCAGAATCGGAAGTTTTTCCAAGCCCTGTTTGGTGATAGAAATTCGGGAAGTAAATAGTATCTTCATCTTCTGTCAAGTCATTCAGGAAAGGAGTAATCGTCTCTCCGTTCATATCATTATTGATCGTAAATGATTGCAGCGACTCCAATGTCACGACGATAAGATTCCGGCCTTCAGTGAGCCCAAACATTTCCGGATTGGGCTCTGATTGGTTTGAACTTACATAGTTATTGATTTCAACGAGCTGCGAGCCATCTGCGAGAGCGCGCTGCGCTTGTGATTTTGATTGGATATAAATATCGTAAATATGGTAGTTGTACATCCCGATATTTTTCACTAACATTTCACGGTCAAAACTGCGTGTCAATAACTGTGGCCGTTCTGCTTCCGCAAGGCCTAAATTGAAAAACATCACTGCAGTGGAGAGGATGAAATAGGCTTTTCGCTGCCCTTTGCGGAATGCTGTTGATTCCGATTTGATTTTTATGAACTTGATCGCAAGTGAAATTACGATGACATCGATAAAATAAGCAATGTCTGTCCAGTAAACACTTTCGGCAGCACTTGCTCCTAAATCCCCGAAATTATCTTTCTGGAACAACACCGGAAGCGTAATGAAATCGCTGAAAAACCGGTAAAAGGCAACATTGGCGTACAAAACGATAGACGAAATGACAGCGATTGCAAGAATGTACCGATTTTTGGCTTTATCGCTTTTAAAGAATAGCGATATGCCGTAAACGAACAGCAGCCAGCTAAGCGGATTGATAAAAAGGATAAATTCCTGCAAAGCGTTGTCGATTGTAATCGAGAAGCTGGTTTTGTAGATAATGTAGGTTTTTAGCCATGTAACGATGATTGCGATAGCCAGGATCGAATGTCTGGGCCACTCTTTTTTCATCATCCCGCGCATCCTCCTTTTCACAGGGGTAATTTACACATTCTTAACCCTCCGTCTACCTCTACTTTAACATAAGAATGTAAACTGGAAGTTTGCAGATTATAGCCTCAACATATTGAGTACCCTTATTAAGACGGATAAAACCTCAAATTGTTTCTTTCTAAGAACTATTTTCCTTCACTGCGCTTTTGGCGAAGAATCATCAAAGCGGTGGTATATTCTTTTGCCGTAATGAATTGCATGCGGTAAAGCTCCCGCACCTCATCTTCCATCAATGCCAAATCCGCTTGAAAATCAGCCGTGTAGATGATCGTGCCGTATCGCTTCAATAATTGCATCACATCATATAAATTTTTCATTTTCGCCACCCCATCGTTTCGATCCATTCATTTTCCGTAATAAGTTGCTGCACAGGAATGTCGTGGTTTTCTACAGGCATCGATTCCACCATTTGGATTTCAAAGACAAGTGAAACAGTGTCCCCGTTATAGGCAGAAAGATAACGGTCATAATAGCCGCCGCCGAAACCGATGCGATACCCGGATTTACTGAATACCACACCGGGTACAATCATTAAATCGATTTCATTCGGTGAAACGTAGCGGTTTTTGTCAATCCGTGGCTCCAGCAATTTCATATAGACATTTTCCAGTTCACTATAATCCGTCAAGATGTAAAAATCCATTCCTCTCGTACTCGGAATGCATTTAGGAACAGCCACTTTTTTGCCGATGCTCCAGCAATAGTGAATCAGTTGCGAGGTATCGACTTCCGGAAAAGCCGAAATGGTCATTCCGATAGTTGTTGCATTTACAAAAATAGGATCTTCAGCCAATCGCTGAATGATTTTTTCTGTTTTTTCTCTATGTACTTCTTCAGGCATCGCCTTTAATTTTGCAAGCATTTCTTTTCTGCTGGTGGATTTGTCCATATCAAAACATCTCCTTATATAAAGAAAAAAGCCAAAACCCGTGTAGGTTTTGGCAGTCAATGAATTACTTCGTTTCACGGTGTAGAGTCATTTTCTTTTCACGTGAGCAATATTTTTTCATTTCAAGACGCTCAGGGTTGTTGCGCTTATTTTTAACAGTGCTGTAGTTACGTTCGCTACATTCTGTACAAGCTAAAGTGATGTTAACACGCATCGGTATCCCTCCTAATTCTTTCAAAGATCATTTGTTAATAAGCGGTTGATCTATACGACTTAACTATTATAGCATATCTAGAGGCAAAGTCTACTGAAAATATTCATTATTTCTTCCGGAAATACAAGAAACTTCCCGGCAGTGAATGCTGCCGGGAAGCGGTTAGCTATTTAAGTCGTAATGGCGGCCTTTCACCAGATAAAATAATTGTTCTGCGATATTTGTGGCATGATCAGCTGAACGTTCCATATACCGGCTGACGAATGCCAATTGTGTGATTTGGCTGAGCTTTTCAGGATGCTCCCCACCTGCATGCATCAATTTGCGGATGACATCGCCGTATAATTCATCGACTTGGTCGTCCAGTTCTGCAATCTCTTTTGCCTTCAAGACATCTTCTTCTACAAAAGCATCGATTACTTGATAAAGCATCGCTACGGCCAAGTCGTGCATCTGCTCGATTTGGCGAATTTGCGGAAGCAAATCCTCTTTGCCGATCCGGATGGTTTCTTTTGCAATATTCACCGCATAATCGCCGACGCGTTCCATATCACTTGCTACTTTGATCGTAACGATTAATCTCCGCAAGTCAGTTGCCACCGGCGATTGTTTAGCGATCATCAAAATTACCTGGTCGTTGATTTCTTCTTCTAATTTATTAATCTCGACATCATCTTCGATGACTTCAAGCGCCGCATCCACATCATGGGTCAGTAAGGCTTTTACCGATTTGCTTAAAGCTTCAACTGCCATTTTGCTGATTCCGATCAGCTGGTCTTGCGCAGAATTTAATTCATAATCAAATTTTTCGCGTACTGACATATTCTGTTCCGCTCCTTTATCCGAATCGCCCTGAAATATAATCTTCCGTCCGTTTATCGGAAGGATTTGAGAAAATGACATCCGTATCATCATATTCGATCACTTCGCCGTTCAAGAAGAAAGCGGTCTTATCCGAAATACGCGCTGCCTGCTGCATATTATGCGTAACGATGATGATGCTGTAGTCTTTTTTCAATTCCTGGACCAATTCTTCGATTTTCAATGTCGAGATGGGATCCAGTGCCGAAGTCGGTTCATCCATCAGGATGACATCCGGTTCGATCGCAAGTGCCCGGGCGATGCAGATCCGCTGCTGCTGCCCCCCTGAAATGCTGTAGGCATTTTCATTTAACCGGTCTTTCACTTCATCCCAAATGGCTGCTCCGCGCAAACTTTTCTCGACAATCTCATCAAGGATTTTTTTGTTTTTGATGCCATGGATCCGCGGTCCATAAGCCACATTGTCATAAATTGATTTCGGAAATGGATTCGGTTTCTGGAATACCATGCCGACTTTCGTGCGCAATTCTTCGACAGCGTAGTTTGAATCGAAAATATTCCGTTCGCGGTAAAGGATTTCTCCAGACGTTTTAACCGTCGGCACCAATTCCACCATGCGGTTCAAAGTCTTGATATATGTTGATTTTCCGCATCCTGAAGGCCCGATTATGGCCGTGACTTCATGTTCTTTTATATCCAAGTCAATGTTTTTCAAAGCATGCTTATCGCCGTACCAAAGATTCAATTGCTTCGTTAAATACACCGATTTTTTTATGTCGTGCTGCTCTTTCGGCTGAATTTCTTTTTTGATTTTTATCGGACTGATGGTTGTCATTTGTGAAACCCCTCTCACATAAATAGTATTAATAGCGTTTCTGGAACTTGTTGCGGATAAGTGCAGCGATTGAATTCATCGTTAAAAGTACGGCCATCAGCACAATGATTCCAGCTGCCGCGACTGCTTGGAATTCTTGCTGCGGGCGGCTTGACCAATCATAGATTTGCATCGGCAATGCGGTGAACGTGTCCATTACACCGGCAGGCAGGAACTGGATGATCACCGGCACCCCGATGACAATCAAAGGCGCCGTTTCCCCGATCGCACGTGATAAAGCCAAAATGCTACCCGTCAAGATTCCCGGAATGGCAGCCGGCAAAATGATCCTCACAATCGTTTGCCATTTAGTTGCACCCATTCCAAGCGAAGCATCCCGGAGTTCATTTGGCACCGCACGGATCGCTTCTTGTGCTGCTACGATAATGACCGGCAATATCAGCAGACTCATGGTGAATCCGGCTGCCAACACACTATTTCCAAGTGATAGGGCTCGGACAAAAATGGTTAACCCAAGCAAGCCGAACACGACTGACGGGACCCCCGCCAAGTTTGAGATATTGGTGCGGATAAAGGAAGTCATCCGGTTTTTCTTCGCATATTCCTCTAAATAGATGGCTGAACCAACACCTAAAATGATGGAAGTCGGAGCCACTACAGCCATTAGCCAAAGTGAGCCGATCAAAGCCGCTTTGATCCCCGCTTTTTCCGGGAACCGGGAAGCGAAGTTGTTCAGAAATTCCCACGAGAGATTTCCGCTCCTTGGGTAATGATGCGATAAAGCAAAATTGCCAATGCGAGCAATGCAATGGTTGTTGCGAGCATGAAAAGGCCCTTGAACAGAAAATTGACGATTTTTCTGCTGCCCATCCGCTTCACTACTAAGTCGTGGTCTACATATCTCATCTCAATACTCCTCCTTGAAACGTTTTGAAACATAAGTGGCAAGGATATTCATAAGCATCGTAAAGATGAATAAGGTAAAACCGACGGCATAGATGGAGTAATAAATCGTCGTGCCATATCCTGCATCGCCTTTTGAAACTTGGACGATATACGAAGTCATGGTCTGGATGGAACCTGTGAAATCCCCGTCAAACCTTGGTGTAGATCCTGCCGCCAGTGACACGATCATCGTTTCACCGATTGCACGGGAGACGGCAAGCACCACGGATGCGACAATCCCGGATAAAGCGGCTGGCAAAATGACCTTTATGGCCACTTCAAATTTCGTCGAACCCATTGCAAGAGCCCCGTCTCTGATCTGCCTAGGCACTGAAGACATCGCGTCTTCGGATAAGGAAGCTATCATCGGAATAATCATGATGCCTACTACAATCCCTGGTGAGATGGCATTGAAGATTTTGATTTCCGGAAATAACCCTTGCAAGACAGGTGTCACAAATGTCAAAGCGAAAAAACCGTAAACGATCGTCGGAACTCCAGCGAGGATTTCCAGTACCGGCTTAACGATTCTTCGGACCGTTTCGCTAGCATATTCACTTAAATAGATGGCAGCCCCGATACCGATAGGGACAGCGACACTCACAGCGATCGCCGTTATTTTCAGCGTACCGATGATCAACGGCAAAATGCCGTACTGCGCTTCTTTATTCGAAAACGGCAGCCACGTGGTGCCGGTGATGAAATCGAAGAACGAAACACGCGAGAAGAACGTGAAGGTTTCTACAATCAAAGTTAAAACAATGCCGATTGTCGTCAGTACCGAAACTGAAGCAATCAGGAATAATAGAATTGGAATGATTTTCTCAATGATCTTTTTACTTTTCTTGCCTTTCGACTGCGCGATCATTTCCTGCACAGATGGACGCATATGAAATCCCCTTTCAACCGCAAAAGGCGAGCAGCGGCTGCTCACCCTAAGACCCGATCTTTAACCCGTATTATTTAAGTGCTTCTAAATCTGCAAGCCCTTTTTCATATTCTTCTTCTGGAAGTGATACATATCCGACTGCTTCAGCCATTTCACCTGCATTTTCTAATGCGTACTCCATGAAATCATAAACAGCTGGATCTTCTGAAATGGCTTTATTGCTCGCATAGGTGAACAACGGACGCGATAATGGTTCGTACTCGCCTGATTCGATCGTTTCATGCGTCGGCTCCACTCCGCCAATATTCACTACTTTCAATGTATCTTTGTTAGCGATGTAATAAGCAAATCCGAAGAATCCGATCGCGTTCGGATCAGCTTGGATCCCTTGAACCAACACGTTGTCATCTTCTGATAGCGTCGCACTGCTGACAATGTCTTCATCTTCTAGAATGACTTCATTGAAATAATCAAATGTCCCTGAATCAGTTCCTGGAGCGTAGAAGACCACTTCGTCATCCGGCCATTCAGGATTGATATCCGACCATTTTTTCGTAGAGCCATCTTCGACCCACAGTTTTTTCAAATCTTCTACCGTCAAATCTTCCACCCAGTCGTTGTCTTGGCTGACAACGACTGATAAGCCGTCGTAAGCGAGTAGGAACTCTGTGTATTCAATGCCTGCTTCTTCCAGGCTTGCCGCTTCTTCTTCTTTAATCGGACGTGATGCATTTGAGAAATCCGTTTCACCTTGGATGAACTTTTCAAATCCGCCGCCAGTACCGGAAACCCCAACTGTTACTTGGACCTTCGGCTGGTCTCCTGCATATTCTTCAACAATTCCTTCCATGATAGGTGCAACTGTCGAAGATCCATCACCTGAAACAGCGCCTTCTACTTCAGCTGACTCTTCGCCTGCTGTGTCAGATGTTGTTTCTTCAACGTCAGAATTCGAATCCGCAGATCCTTCTTCTCCGCCGCATGCCCCTAAAATTAACGCTGAACCTAGAATTGTCGATGCCATTGCGAACTTCCAATTTCTCATTTCTCATTTCCTCCTAAGGTTTGTGTTATTTACATTCTTAACTATAAAGACCGATTGTTGAGGAAGTATAAAGCGAATGTTAAGAAAATGTAAATCGGGTTTATTTCCATGTAGTTTGGTTCATAAACAGTTTGAAGACGTAAAAAAAGCGATAGACCCGGGCTTAAAGCCTGTGTCCATCGCTTTTGATCAGTTTTCTTCGCCTTCTTCAACTGCGGTATCAGTGGCAGGTGATTTGATAACGGAAGGTGATTCATTTACTTCTTTGTTTTTCAGTTCGTAGTATTTATCCAGAGCGGCACGCGCAATCTCATTGCTCGCTGGCGGAACGTTGCGCGGATCGGTCGTAATATAAGGAATTACCACCGCATAGGCGACTTCAGGATTCTCATAAGGTGCAAACCCGACATGCGTCGTATTGACCGAAGCTTTTGTATAGAAAGGGCTCTCTTTGTCGTCGTAATAATTGATCTCTGCTGTACCTGTCTTGCCGGCAGCAGAATATTTAAGGTCGTTAAAGTATTTGCGGGCAGTCCCGTTGCTGCCTGTGTAAACCATGCGCATGCCTTGTTTCACCCGGTCGATTTCAGCCTGGCTATTGTTGATGCGATTCAAGATTTTGGGTTCAACCACCGTTTCGACCGCACCTAAAGTTTTGCCGTCGCTTGAAGGCTGGCGGATTTCTTTGACAACATGCGGCTGCATGCGGTAGCCGTCATTGGCGATTGTTGATACATATTGAAGCAATTGGAGCGGCGTATACGTATCATATTGTCCTATGGCAAAGTCAAGGAATGTACCGGGCTCTGTCCGGATGAAACGGCCGGTAACACCTTTTCCTTCGTTCGGCAAATCGATGCCTGTGCGTACACCCAGACCGAATTCCGCAAAGGAATTGCGCATCGTATCCCAATCTTCTTGCGCTACGCTGAATCCTCTATAGCGTTCATAGGCATTCCCGGAAATTGCCAATGCAATTTTGAACATATAAACGTTGGACGAACGTTCCAGTGCAGTCTGGTCATTGACCGCTACTCTGTTGCCGATCGTTCTGTTGAAAAGGGAAGCTTTCATCAAGCCGCCAGGAAGCAGCATCGGCTCATCGATCATCGTTTGGCCCATGGCAATGGCATCATTGCTGTAACCCGCAAGTACTGTCGCCCCTTTGACGACCGAACCTGTCGGATAAGCTGCCGTGATGGTTCCGAATGAGTAATCGCGGACGATCCGTTTGCCGTCTTCATCCCGGTCCAATTGTTTGCCCACTAGCGAAATGATTTCCCCGGTCCGCGGATCCATCATGACTAAATAAGCATCTTTCACCAATTGGGAATTGGGGCCAGCTTTCAGCTCCAATAGTTTCTTTTCGACAATATCTTCCATTGCATTTTGAATTTCTGAATCGATGGTAAGAACCACATCTTTCCCTGGCTCCCCTTCATCGACAGTCACCGTCTCAACAACACGCCCCCGGCCATCCGTCACGTTTTTCACGATGGATTTCTGGCCTTGCAGCACTTCTTCATATTCCGCTTCCAGGAAACTGATGCCGACGCGGTCATTGCGTGAATAATCGCGTGCCAAGTAATAATCGATTTTATCTGCTGGCAGCCCTTGTTCAGGCGTCGTCGTATTCCCTAAAATGGTCAAATCCGATGTTTTTACCCGTTTCCAGTCCGTGATCGTGTTGACTCCTTTTAAATCCGGATCGGTCAAACGTTCAGATACCCGGGCAAACTCTTCATCGGTTACGCCTTCGTTTTTAATGATTTGGGGAGAAAGCGCATAGCCAGATGTCATTTCGCGATAAATCGCCAATACTTCGAGTTGCTGGTCTGTCAGGCTCGCCAGCTCTTCATCTGTTATTCTTTCGCGGATCAACGTGTCGATTTCACGCTGCTTTTCTTTTTCCTGAATGTCTTTATTGTTGATCTCAAGGCGTTCTTCATCTGTGACTTTTGCTGTCGCTTTTTCGGTATTCAATGAAATGTAGAAATCCTGTTTATCGCGCAGCGTCACTTTTTTTGGGTCTTTTTCAATCAAAGATGCCAGTTTTTCTGCAACTCGCATCATTTCTTCTCTTTTGGTCGTCTGCATGGCCGTGTATGTAATGGCGTTGACAGGATTATTATCAACTTGCACGCGGCCTTCGCTATCAAAAATACGTCCCCGCGGCACGCTGGTGTTGACCGGAACTTCTTCTGTCCGGGCCAAAGCGCGCGTGAAATCTTCGCCTTTAACGATCTGCAAATAGCCTAGCCGAAGAATCAATACAGAAAACAGCAAGAAAATGGAGAAAAAGAGGATATTCATCCGAAAGACGGTATGCGACTTCAGTTTCGCTTTCGCGAGCGATACACGCCTTTTCTGAGGGGTATTCATTTTTGTGCACTCCTTTCACCAAAATAGGCAATTGCTAGTATAGCATTTTACATAAAAAAACACACACTTTTTCTGACGAAAAAGTGTGTGTAAAGTTGCGTTGGATTTGAATTATTTTGCTGCTTCGTAGCGTTTTGAAACTTCATCCCAGTTTACTACGTTCCAGAATGCCGCCAAGTAATCAGGGCGTTTGTTCTGGTATTTCAAGTAGTAAGCATGTTCCCAAACGTCTACTCCAAGGATCGGCGTTTTGCCTTCCATTAATGGAGAGTCCTGGTTAGGAGTTGAAGTTACTTCCAACTCACCGTTTGAAACTGCTAGCCAAGCCCAGCCTGAACCGAAGCGTGTTTTACCAGCGTTTTCGAATTTAGTTTTGAACTCGTCAAAGCTGCCGAATTTAGCATCGATTGCTTCAGCAAGAGCACCTGATGGAGCGCCAGTGCCATTTGGCGTAAGCAATTGCCAGAACAATGAGTGGTTAGCGTGTCCGCCGCCATTGTTGCGCACTGCTGTACGGATATCTTCAGGAACTGCGTTCAAGTCAGAGATTAGTTCTTCCACTGATTTTGAAGCAAGGTCTTCGTGGCCTTCTAAAGCCGCATTTACGTTTGTTACATAAGTGTTATGGTGCTTCGTGTGGTGAATGTTCATCGTTTCTTTGTCGATGTGTGGTTCAAGTGCGTCATACGCGTAAGGTAATTCTGGTAATTCATAAGCCATGATTAAATTCCTCCTTGAGTCTATTGTTCTACTTTCTTAGCGTATCAAAGTTTTTCGAGCGATACAATTAAAATGCCCAGACAATTCATTTAATCAGTCTTTTGACTGAATCAAATTACGATAAAGAACAGGACGACCATGATTATTTGGATGATCCCTTTAGTGAAGACCGACGTGATGAACCCGACGACAGAACCGATGCCGGACTTTACCGATTGCTTGATCGTCGATTTATTGAAAATCAATTCTGCAAGAATCGCCCCAAGGAACGGCCCGATTAAAATACCGGCAATCGGGATGACGAATGGGCCAATGATCAACCCGATTGTGCTGCCCCATAAACCCGCTTTCGAACCGCCGAATTTTTTTACGCCGAAAGCATTGGCCAGCGCATCCGCTCCGAACAGCAAAATAACAAACAAGCTTTCAATCAGCCAGAACCACCAAGGCAAATCGCTGAACTCGAAGAACAGCCCATAAACGACAAATCCGCCGAAGATAAATAGGACCGCTGGAATAATCGGATAAATCAAGCCGATGAATCCAACAGCAAAAAACAGCAAAATGACAATCCAAGCGAAAATTTCCATTTCTTCATCCTCCTAGTAAAAAACTCCTTTTCATCGTGCCCTACATTTTTTGAAATGTAAAGTAATGAAAAGGAGCTGTTTTATCTATTCTACTGGAATGGGCAGCAAGAGTTCCAGTTTAACTCCCGGGTTCTTGCTGCTGCCGGTTAAAGAGCAACGAAAATCCGTTTTTCTCCACCCGCCAGTATGTTTTATGCCCGGTTGCCAAGAATGGCTTCTGCAATGTTGACGGAGTGGTCGCCGACCCGTTCTAAATTGCTGACGATGTCGACAAAAACGATTCCCGCTTGAGCAGAACACTGGCCTTCCGTTAAGCGCATAATATGCTTTTTGCGGAATTTGCGTTCCATCTTATCAATCAGATCTTCTTGCTCAGCTACTTCACGCGCCAATTCGTGGCTCGTTGTATCCAGAGCATCCAAAGCTTTTTTCACAGTGGCAATCGTCAATGTGAACATTTCACGTAAATCTTCCATTGCATCTTCTGTGATTTTCACTCGGTTATTTTCCTGATAATCCACCAATTCAATGATGTTTTCAAAATGGTCTCCGATCCGTTCAATATCCCGCACCGTTTCCATCAGCATTGTGTGGCGTGTCGAATCTGTAGCGGAAATCGATTCAGCAGAAATCAATACCAAATAATCCGTTATTTTGCTGTCCAGATTATTGATGGCATCTTCCAGCTGATAAGCCATCTCCGCACTTTTCTTGCTTTTCGTTTTCAAGTATTCGTAAGTTTCTTCAAGGCCTTGCACCGCGTATCCGCCCATTCGCAAAACTTCTTCTTTCGCTTGGCCTAACGCAATCGAAGGCGATTGTTCGATAAAATGGACATCCAAATGCTTCGGCTTGAATTCGATCAAAACTTCTTCGCCTGGTATGACTTTCGTCACCAGATAAGCCCAGAAGCCGATCAATGGAAACTGAATAATTGTATTTACAACGTTAAATGTACCGTGGGCAAAAGCGATTTGCATTTTCGGTTCCAGGTTCAATATCCCAGCAATCCATTCTACATACGCCGTGAACGGCATCAATAGCAGCAGGAAAACAATTGAACCCACGACATTAAACAGGACATGGACAGCTGCTGCTCTGCGCGCAGCAATTGAAGTCCCTAATGCTGCGAGTACAGCAGTGATCGTTGTACCGATATTATCTCCGAAAAGTACCGGCAGCGATGCGCCCAACGACAAGACATTCTCTGCGTAAAGGCCCTGCAAAATCGCAACAGTCGCACTTGAACTTTGTACGATCAAGGTAAATACCGTCCCGACAACTACTCCTAGAATCGGCAGATCACTTAAACTGACTGTCAAATCGATAAAAGCGGAAGATTCGCGCAAAGGCTTCATCCCGTCGCTCATCAATTCGAGCCCGAAGAACAGGCCGCCGAAACCGAACACCACTTGTCCGAAGTTCTGGATTTGATTTTTCTTAAAGAAGAAAATCAGCGCGGCACCGACTGCCATAATCGGCAATGCATACGCCCCTACATCCAGCCCAATGATAAATGCCGTTACGGTTGTCCCGATATTGGCACCCATGATGACACCGATAGCCTGTCTTAAAGTCATAAATCCTGCACTTACTAATCCGACAACAATAACTGTTGTACCCGAACTCGATTGAATCAGCACAGTAACGATAATCCCTACGAGGACTCCCATGAAAGGGTTAGTCGTAAAGCGGTCTAAAATTCCCCGCAATCTGTCGCCCGCAGCTTTTTGCAAGGCATCCCCCATATACTTAATAGAAAATAGGAATATTCCCAAACCGCCAAAGAAAGTAAAAAGCATTTCTTGCCAATTCGTTTCCACGATGTACATTCAACTCCTAAATTTACGATTTCACACCTAGTCTATTATGAAGAGTTCGATAAGGCATTGTAAATACCTTTAATTAAAATTTACATTCCCGTAACAAAGCACCCCAATTTCTACCTGCTCTCCATGTTAGGATATAATTATTAGCTGAAAGGAAGATGGATGTGAATCTTTATCAATTATTTAAAGCCAGTTTAATGGAACCAAAAAAGCAGGCAGCCGTCCGTATTATGACAATAGGAAAGATTATGCGCTTTGTTTTCGTGTTCATCCTGTTTATGACGGTAATTTCCTTCATTGAATTATCACTCGGCTTGAGCGATACGACCAGTGATGTGGATGGCCTTCTCCAGTTTGTCGAACAAATCGAATTTCTGCTCTATCCTTTTGCTTTCGTATTTTTATTTGTTTCGACGACACTCTATCATTTTTTGAAAATCAGTTTTTTCGCTTTAGTCGGCTTGTTATTTATTAAAATGAAAAAACGCAAAGGCGAATATCGCCACCTTTGGCGCACTACTGCTTTAGCAGTCACAATTCCGACACTTGTGTCCTTTGCCTTCAGTTTTATCGGAGCTGATTTATGGGTTTCAGCCGGAACAAGTTTGTTGACGGTCCTCTATTTGTATTTGGCCACGAATTATTATCCAAAACAACCGGTTAAAAAAGCTTGAAATATGCTTTAAACCGAAATCTGCACAAGAACAGATCCCGATCTCGCAATGGAGTCTTGCCATTATTCAAAAAAATGGCAGCATAACCGTTCTTTCTTGTCTTTTCGGTTGTCAGACTGCTAAAATGGCAATAGGTAACTGAAACAAACTAGTCAACTAGTTGGAAAAAGCGGTAGGCCGAGTGAAGCCTATCCTGCTAAAAAGGAGAGAATTTTAATGAGTGAAAGCATTCACCGTACGAAAACACGCCCCGTTAAAGTTGGTGATCTGACGGTTGGCGGAAGCAATGAATTATTCATTCAAAGTATGGCAACAACAAAAACCCACGATGTGGAAGCGACAGTTGCAGAAATTCTGCGCCTTGAAGAAGCAGGCTGCCAAATTGTCCGCGTCGCTTGTCCGGATGAACGCGCAGCTTATTCAATCGGTGCAATCAAAGCACGCATCAATATCCCGCTTGTTGTTGATATTCATTTTGACTATAAATTGGCTTTGATCGCTATTGAACAAGGCGCTGACAAAATCCGCATCAACCCAGGCAATATCGGACGCCGCGAAAAAGTGGAAGCTGTTGTAAACGCAGCAAAAGCGAAAGGCATTCCGATCCGCATCGGGGTTAACGCCGGTTCTTTGGAACGCAAAATCCTTGAAAAATACGGCTACCCAACTGCAGATGGCATGGTTGAAAGTGCACTTCACCACATTAAGATCCTGGAAGACTTGGATTTCCATGACATTATCGTTTCGATGAAGGCATCAGATGTAAGTTTGGCGATTGAAGCTTATGAAAAAGCTTCGAAAGCTTTCGACTATCCGCTTCACCTCGGCATCACAGAATCCGGTACTTTGTTCTCTGGAACTGTGAAAAGTGCTGCCGGCATCGGGGCACTGCTTGCAAAAGGCATCGGCAATACTTTGCGCATCTCGCTAAGTGCTGACCCGGTTGAAGAAGTAAAAGTGGCCCGTGAATTATTGAAAGTCTTTGGCTTGTCTTCAAACGCTGCGACATTGATTTCTTGCCCGACTTGCGGACGCATTGAAATCGATTTGATCAAAATCGCAAATGAAGTGGAAGAATACATCTCCCACATCAAAGCTCCACTTAAAGTAGCAGTCCTTGGCTGTGCGGTAAACGGCCCAGGTGAAGCTCGTGAAGCCGATATCGGCATCGCTGGTGCCCGCGGCGAAGGTTTGCTGTTCATGAAAGGCAAAACGGTCCGTAAAGTACCGGAAGAAACAATGGTTGAAGAATTGAAAGTTGAAATCGATAAGCTCGCAAAGGAATACTTTGAAAAGCAAGCTGCTGAAAAAGCGGAATTGGAACAACAACAAGTATAAGGTCGTGAAGCTATGAGAAGCCGTTTTGGCATTGACATCGATGGTACGGTGACATCACCTACCTCATTGATTCCACATATTAATGAAGCATTCAACAGCACCCTGACTTTAAATGACATAAAGGAATACGATTTGACTGCAGCTCTTCCCCACCTTCCCAAAAGCGAGTTTTTTGACTGGTTCCGGGGAGCTGAACCAAAAATCTATGCCACTTCGCCCATTTCGGAAAACGCAAAGAATATTTTGGATAAATGGAAAGAGCAATACGAATTGTATTTCATCTCAGCACGCGGCGAAAATGTCCGCGATGTTACGTACGATTGGTTTGCAGAGCACGCCATCGCTTATGATCATATCGAATTGATCGGAACCCATAAGAAAATCGAAACAGCAAAACGCCATCAAGTGGATCTCTTCTTTGAAGACAAACATGATAACGCTGTTGAAATTTCTGAGGAGCTGGACATTCCTGTCATTTTGTTCGACACTCCTTATAACCGCTTGCCGACACCTAAAAATGTGGTCCGCGTTTATAACTGGCTAGAAGCCGAGCAATGGGTGGAAAAAGAATTTGCTCTTCAGCAAACCATTCGGTCAAAATAAATGAAAACCATCAGCGGAACTGAACCGCTGATGGTTTTTTGTTTGGTTCTTTGCAATTGAAGGAAGTTTATTTGCGCTTGGCGGCGGTTTATTTGCGCTTAAAATTTTTTATTTGCATTCAGCAGTAAGTTATTTGCATTCGGTGAATAAATACATGAAAAAACGCAAGCGGCATCAGACCGCTTGCGTTTTCTTATTGTCCAGACTCCAGTGCCTAGCTTCTCGGGTCATAAGCCGTCTCGCCTGTGCGGCAAGATGCGCCGCTTCGGCAATCCGTCTTATGCCTTTCGAAGCTGGACAGGCACTTCCGCTTTTCTTACTGTCCAGACTCCAGTGCCTAGCTTCTCGGGTCATAAGCCGTCTCGCCTGTGCGGCAAGATGCGCCGCTTCGGCAATCCGTCTTATGCCTTTCGAAGCTGAACAGGCACTTCCGCTTTTCTTACTGTCCAGACTCCAGTGCCTAGCTTCTCGGGTCATAAGCCGTCTCGCCTGTGCGGCAAGATGCGCCGCTTCGGCAATCCGTCTTATGCCTTTCGAAGCTGGACAGGCACTTCCGCTTTTCTTATTGGCATTCTGGGCATTTGCCGTAAATTTCGAATTTGTGGTTGGCAATTTCATAAGCCGGCAATGCCGCACCCAGCATATCCATCGGACAAACTGGAATTTCTTTGATCTTCCCGCAGTCCAAACAGATAAAGTGGTGATGATGATGCTCGCTTTCGCATTGCATCCGGAAATGGCGCTCTCCCGACAATTCCGTCTCTTCCAAAATGCCAAGCGACACAAATGTCGCCAAGTTGCGGTACACGGTATCATAGCTCATGCTCGGATAATCTTTTTGCATGACGTCGAGCAAATCACGAGCCGTCAAATAGCGGTCATCGTCTGCAAATAACTCAAGGATTTGCGAACGTTTTGTCGTTTCCTTATAGCCGTTTTCTTTTAAAATGTCCCACGCTTTTGAGATGTTCATGCGACAGCCCCCTTCTTCATTGAAACAGAGATCTTTTTGAAGCCAATGACCAGCAATAACAAGAAAATTGAAGTGACAACAATAGTGCCTCCCGGCGCTAAATTAAAGTAGAATGCGGTGACCAACCCTGTGATGACAGAAAATTCACCAAAAAAGATGGACAACAGGATGGTCTGCTTGAAGCTTTTCGCTACCCGCATTGCTGCAGCTACGGGAATTGTCATCAGTGATGACACCAATAAAATCCCGACAATCCGCATTGAGCCCGCGATAACAAGCGCTGTGACGATCATAAATAGGAAATGTATCCACTTAGCCGGCAAACCGGAAGCTTTGGCGTACTCATCATCAAACGACAATACGAATAATTCTTTGAAGAATAATAAGATAAAGACCAAGACAACGATCGCAATTCCAGCTACAATCATCAGGTCTTCCCGGCTGACGGCCGAAACGGAACCGAATAGATAGCCGAATAAATCATTGGAAAAGCCTTGCGCCAGCGAAATGAAGATGGCCCCGAAGCCAATCCCTGCCGACATGATAATCGGAATTGCCAGTTCTTCATAATGCTTATAGAGGCTTCTCAGACGTTCGATCAGAATCGATCCGCCGACAGATGCGGCTATGCCCAGAAATAACGGATTCAATAAAGCAAAAGCGGCTACACTTTGGCTCAAAAACAAGCTTCCGGCTATTCCCGCTAAGGTTACATGGCTCAGGGCATCCGCTATAAGCGAAAGGCGGCGAACCACGATAAACACGCCTAGAAGCGGTGCAATCACGCCGATAATCAACCCTGCAGCAAAGGCGTTTTGCAGAAATTCATACGTTAATATAGCATCAATCATGGCTATGGCTTCCTCCGATATGGTGAATTTTACGGACAGAATGGCCATACCAAGCTTCGCGCTGGGCGTCGCTCATTGTATGAAGCTGTTCTTTAAATCCGTGGAAATGGATGGTCTGGTTTAGACAAGCTACATGAGTGATGCGGTCCGTCACCGTATCCACGTCATGGGTCACCAGCACCAACGTAATGTTTTGATCGCGGTTAAGCGAAGCCAGCATATTATAGAAAGATTGGACATTCTGATGGTCGATGCCGACCGTCGGTTCATCCAGGATGAGCACTTTCGGCTTTGCAACCAAAGCCCTCGCAATAAAAACGCGCTGCTGCTGTCCGCCTGATAATTCACTGACGCTTCGGCCGCTGAAAGCTTCCATGCCGACCGACAGGAGCGCTTCTTTTACATCCTGTTTGTAATTTTTCGAAAGCCGGTGGAACAAGCCTGCTTTTTTGGCCAGTCCCCCCGCGACCACTTCTTCAACTGTTGCCGGAAAACCGGAATTGAAGGAATTGGATTTCTGGGAAACATAGCCGATCCATTCACGGTGTTTGAAGTTTTTTGAATCGACGCCAAAAAGTTCAATCTTGCCTTTTGTCGGCTTGATCAAGCCGAGCATGACTTTCAGCAAAGTTGATTTTCCGGATCCATTCGGTCCGAGTATGGCCAGAAAATCGCCTTCTTCCACTTGCAGGGAAATGTTCTCAAGTGCTTTTGTCTGTTCATATTCATAACTGATTTCTTTAATGTTGATTAATGGCGCGTCCATAAAGCCGCCTCTTTTCTAATTAATAATGATTACGATTTACATCATTAAATCAGTATAGATGACTCCAGCCCCCTTGTAAATAGATTGAACTCAGAAAACCACTCGCTTTCAACCATTTCAGTAAAAATAAAAACCGCTGGCTTGCCGGAACTTCCGGTTTTGCCTGCGGTTTCTATATATCCCTTTTATAGAGGGGTTTTCATTTCTTCGATGACGCCGGGAGTGAAAATCCCGTTTTTAAACATTTCGATTTCAAAAGCGTACGGCGGCTTTTTATTTTTTGCATCGCTTCCGACATACGGTGTTTCAAGAATTTTCGGCACATGTTTCAAATCGCGATGGTGCACAATGCCATTCAAAGCCTCAAATCCGATTTCACCGAAGCCGATGTTTTCATGGCGGTCTTTCCCGGCGCCCTGGACATTTTTGCTGTCATTGATATGGAGCACTTGCAAACGGTTGATTCCGACAATCCGATCGAATTTCTCAAGCACTCCGTCAAAATCTTCTTTGATGTTGTAGCCGGCATCATGCGTATGGCACGTGTCGAAGCAAACCGACAAACGCTCATTATGGGTTACCCCGTTAATGATCGCCGCGATTTCTTCAAAACTGCGGCCGCATTCCGTCCCTTTGCCAGCCATCGTTTCAAGCGCGATATTGACAGCATAATCTTCTGTCAGCACTTCGTTCAACCCTTCAATGATCTTCGCGATTCCCGCTTCTGCACCAGCTCCCACGTGAGCTCCCGGATGAAGGACGATCTGTTTTGCGCCAAGCGCTGCAGTCCGTTCGATTTCTTTTTGGAGAAATTCAACGCCAAGTTCAAAAGTTTCAGGTTTTACGGTATTCGCCAAATTAATGATATAAGGTGCATGAACCACGATATTGCTCAAATTATGGGCAGCCATGTGGGCTTGTCCCGCTTCGATATTCAGATCTTCAATCGGTTTGCGCCGCGTATTCTGCGGTGCCCCGGTGTAGATCATGAATGTACTCGCTCCGTAGGAAGCCGCTTCTTCACTTGCTGCAAGAAGCATTTTCTTTCCGCTCATGGATACGTGTGAACCTATTAACATCTAAAAAATCTCCTTACTTTTTGCGGTTTTTGCGGCGTTCGACTTTTTTGATTTCGTCCATTTTCCATTTCATTTTCTTTTTGTACATCGGTTTTACAGCTTTTGGTTTATGGACCATGGTCTTCGCTTTCGCATCCGCTTCATTTGTCTGTCTAACCGCGTTTTGCGGCTGTGGCGGTCTTTCAAATCAACAAACTCGCCTTTGACGATATCTTTTTGCTGGAATGGAATGCCCATTTTCTCGACGCGGTTGATCGCATCTTCCTCTTCCGGATTGAAAATCGTGATGGCAATCCCTTTTAATCCGGCTCGTGCCGTACGGCCGACGCGGTGAATAAAGAACTCCAGGTCTTCCGGCAGCTCATAATTGATGACATGGCTGACGCCTTGGATGTCAATTCCGCGCGCAGCAAGATCCGTTGCGACAATGTATTGATATTCCAAGTCGCGGATTTGCTTCATCATTTTCACGCGTTCGCGAGGAGCCAAATCACCATGGACACGGCCAACACGGATGCCCGCTTTTGCCAGTTCATCTGCCACATAGTCTGCATTTGTTTTCGTATTGACGAAAATAATGGCTAGATATGGATTGATGATGCCCATGATTTCTTTCAGGCGCTCTACTTTCCGTTTGCTTCGTGCAGGCACCAAGTAGAAGTCCAAGCCTTCCGCAGTCGGTCGTTTGTCGCCAATTTTAATATGGACCGGCGATTCCATGTATTTTTTTAGAAATGGCTTTAATTTTTCCGGAATGGTCGCAGAAAATACATACATCTCCAATTTTTCTTGCATTTTGCCCGCCACTTGGTCGATTTCTTCGATAAAGCCAAGGTCGAAAGCCAGATCCGCTTCGTCGACTACAAGAATTTTTCCTGTATGGACCAGAAGCGCATTTTCATTCACCAAGTCCTTTAATCGTCCCGGTGTGCCGATGACGATATGCGGTTGAGTCTTCAGCTTATTAATCGAACGCTTTTTGTCCGTACCGCCGATAAAGCTTTTCACTTCGATATCGGAACCTTCTACCAGTTTCATCATTTCTGCATAAATTTGCGTGCCTAGTTCACGTGTCGGGGCACAGATGACTGCCTGAACTTCTTGGCGGCTTGTGTCGATGCGCTCTGCAATCGGAATGATGAAGCTATGGGTCTTCCCTGTTCCTGTGTGGGATTGTCCGATGGCTGAGTTGCCTTTCAATATGTGGGGCATCATCTCTTTTTGAATCGGGGTCGGTTCTTTAAAACCGAGTTTTTCCACCGCTTCTAATAGGAACGGCTTGAATGGATAGTCATTAAATTTTGTCATGGGATTATATTCCCTCCTTACGCTCTTGACATTATAGCATGAATTCCCTTTTTTCGTATTGCAACTTTTGTAAAGACAGGCCGTCTCGTTTATAATGAAGGTATGATTTTGAAAGGAGTGCGGTTATGAAGGTAATGAAAATATCGCCAAGAGGGTATTGTTACGGCGTAGTTGATGCAATGGTCATTGCGAAAAATGCTGCAATGGACGAAACTTTGCCCCGCCCTATTTATATATTAGGCATGATAGTCCACAATAAACATGTTACAGACGCATTTGAAGAAGACGGGATCATCACATTGGATGGCAAAAACCGGCTTGAAATTTTGGAAAAAGTGGAATCCGGTACCGTTATTTTTACCGCACACGGCGTTTCTCCACAAGTCCGTGAACTTGCCAGAAGAAAGGGCTTGGTGTCTATCGACGCAACTTGCCCAGATGTAACAGTTACCCATGATTTGATCCGGGAAAAGACAGCAGAAGGCTACCACATCATCTACATTGGGAAAAATGGCCATCCGGAGCCTGAAGGGGCAATCGGCGTGGCGCCTGACTTGGTTCACTTGGTTGAAAGCGTTGAAGATGTCGACCAATTGCAATTAACAGCAGACAAAATCATTGTGACCAACCAGACGACCATGAGCCAATGGGATGTTGTAGATATGATGAAGCGCCTGAAAGAGAAATACCCGCATTCAGAAGTCCATAAAGAAATTTGCTTGGCTACACAAGTTCGCCAGGAAGCGGTGGCAACCCAAGCAGGCGAAGCGGATTTGCTGATTGTCATCGGCGATCCGATGAGCAACAACTCGAACCGCTTGGCTCAAGTTTCACAAGACATCGCTGGAACTCCGGCTTACCGCATTTCAGATCTTTCAGAACTGAAATTGGAATGGCTCGATGGCGTTGAAACAGTCGGCATCACTGCCGGTGCATCTACTCCGACTCCGATCGTCAAAGAAGTGATGAACTTCCTTGATAAATATGATCCGGAAAATCCGGAAACGCATGAATTGACACGCAGCGTACCATTAAATAAAATCTTGCCGAAGATCAAACATCCGAAACCTTCGGAACGCATTGAACCTTATCCAGTTGAATAGTTTGAAATGTCCTATGGGCCATTAAAATAAACCGTGAGCTTTCTACAAAGTCTCACGGTTTTGCTTTACGTATGATTAAAGTGAGGTGAAACAACTTGAAAAGAATTGCAATCATCGGCTCAGGAGGGTCTGGAAAATCCACTTTTGCACGCCACTTGGGTGAAAAATTGCAGCTAAACGTTTATCATCTTGACGCCATCCTTTGGAAACCGGACTGGACAGCCGTCTCTCGGGAGCAACAAGAAGCGATTCAGCTTCAAATGGTCAGTAAAGAGAATTGGATCATCGATGGCAATTACAATGGCACGCTGGATCTTCGCTTAAAAGCTGCTGATTGCATCATTTTTATGGATATGCCGCGGAAATTATGTGTTTACCGGATACTGAAGCGCAACTTCCTTTACCGGAACAAGCAGCGCCCTGATATAGCTGCAGGCTGCAAAGAACGCTTTGATTTGAATTTTTTGAAGTGGGTGTGGAATTATCCGCGTGATAAACGCCCGAACGTCTTGCTGAAATTGCAAAAACTTTCAAGTGAAAAAGAAATTGTTATTTTGACTTCCCCAAAAGAAGCAAAAGACTTTATCGAACAACTAAAAACAGAGAATCCAGTTACCGTTAAGTAAACTGGATTCTCTGTTTATTTGAATGTAAACGGTTCTGTGCTGACTTCGGATGGCAGGAATTCACATTGCCAGTTCTGCGTTTTTGACATGTGGTTGACCACGCCTTTGATCATCACTTTTTCAACATGGTGTCCAGGATCTACAACAGCAAGGCCCATTGCATCAGCGTCCTGCGCCACGTGGAAATAAAGATCCCCCGTGACGTAGACATCGGCCCCTGCACGTTTTGCTGCATGGATGTATTTATTGCCATCGCCACCGAGTACAGCTACTTTTTTGACAGGTTTTGTGAGGTCGCCGACAATTCGTACAGCCGGAACATCGAGCCGCCCTTTTACGTGTTCCGCAAAATCCTCGAGGCTCATTTCTGCGTCAAGCAAGCCGACGCGCCCTAAGCCCATTGGCAACTCTTTGTTTTCCAATGTAAAAACATCGTATGCCACTTCTTCGTAGGGATGTGCCGCAATCATCGCTTTGATCGCACGGTCTTTTTCGTTTTTCCGGATGACCACTTCAATTTTCGATTCTGCCGTCATCTCCATTTTTCCCGCTTCGCCGATAAACGGATCTGCATCATCGGTTGGCCTGAAACGTCCCGTGCCGCTCAATGTATAGCTGCAATATTCATAGTCTCCGATAGCTCCGGCTCCTGCCTTTCCGAGTGCCACGCGAACTTCTTCTTCGTGGGTTTCCGGTACAAAAACGGCAATTTTAACTAACTCCGCTTCGTATGTAGGAACAAGAATTTTCGTATTCGTGAGCCCTAGCGCGTCCGCAAGCAAATCATTGACGCCGCCTTTTGCCACATCCAAATTGGTATGGGCCGCATACACGGCGATGTCATGTTTAATGAGCTTTTCCATTAAGCGCCCTTGCGGAAAATCGGTCTGCAGATTCTTGAGCGGTCGGAAAATCGGCGGGTGATGGGCAATGATCAACTCTGCACCTTTTGCAATCGCTTCATCCACGACTTCTTCGTTGACATCCAAAGTCACCAATACCCGTTCGATTTTCTTATTTAACGTTCCCACATGAAGCCCGATCGGGTCATCTTCCATCGCCAAGTATTTCGGCGACCATTTCTCAAACTCCTCGATGATCTGCTGTCCATTCGGTATTTTCACTGTTCAGCACCTCTTCTACTAGTTGGATTTTATGCACTAAATCATTTTTCCGCGAAAGGATCTCTACCGTTTGTTCAGTAGATTCCATGGAAGCGACGATTTTCTTCCATTGGGTACTTTCGCGCTGCCATTTTTCAATGAATATCGGAGAACGCTGTGTCATCAAATAAGGTCCCATCAAAAGTTCCGTTTCCGATAAGCCCGAAACTGCAGCGACAGGTTCCAACACTAAAATTTCATAAATTTTATCGTTTTCTTTTAAGATTTCTTCCGTTTGGATGGTCCAGCTGTTTTGCTGAGCCCAGTCGCGGATGGCTTTGGCATGGACATTCGGCTGTAGAATCAAGCGTTTGACTCCTTCTAGCCGCTCCATCCCCTCATTTAAAATGGAGGTAATCAACGGACCGCCCATTCCCGCAATAGTGACTGCTGTCACACCATCTTCAGGGTGGATGGCCAAAAGTCCGCTCGCTAGCCTCACCGTAATCTGTTCATCAAGCTGCTCTAAGCGAACTTGTTTTTTTGCCGATTCAAAGGGACCTTTTACTACTTCCCCGGCAACCGCTTTTTTAACCATCCCATTTAATATTAAGTAACATGGCAGGTAAGCATGGTCGCTGCCGATATCTGCAACGATGGCGCCTTCCGGTACATGGCTTGCCACTCGTTCTAATCGCAGCGATAATTGTTGAGCATTCATCCGTTATCCTCCTATCAACAAAAACCCCTTAGCTCAAGAAGAACTAAGGGGGTTTTCAAACTATTCGAGAGATAAAATCCACTCAGCCATAGCTGGAATATTCTCTTCTTCGATGAGTCCGCCTGGCATTGCGCCTTTACCATTTGCAATAATATCTTCGATTCCTGCTTGATCCATTTCAGTATCAACCAATGATGGACCTACTCCGCCTTCATAGCTTGAACCGTGGCATGATACACAGCTTTGCTGTGCTTGTGCTTCTGGATCGAATTCAGCAGAATCCGTGCTGCCGCCGTCGTTGCCTTGCTCTTCGCCGCCTGTGCCGCCTTCTTCTTCTGCGTGTTCTGCAGCAATCTCTTCTTGGTTATTGGCGCCTTCTAAAGATAAGAAGAAAATCAGACCAATACCGAACGCCATGATTAAGATATAAGGTACAATTGCATTTTTTTGCATCCGTTACCCCTCCCTCTATAAAGTTCTGCTTGATGATAGTGTTCGTATCATTCATTATTGTACTGTATTATTTGCAAAACGAAAAGTCTTATGGGAGAAGTTTTAAGTTATTGTGACAAATTCAGTAATTTAACAGCCGATTTGTCGTGCAATCACCATTTTTTGCACTTCAGATGTCCCTTCGCCGATTTCCAGCAATTTCGCATCGCGCATATAACGCTCCACTTCATATTCCTTCATATAACCGTAGCCGCCGTGGATTTGAATGGCTTCATCCGCCACTTCCATTGAAATTTCCGAAGCATAAAGCTTTGCCATCGAAGCTTCTTTCGTAAACGGACGCCCTTGGTCTTTCAGCCATGCTGCCTTGTATACCATATTGCGTGCCAATTCAATTTTGAGGGCCATATCTGCCAGCTTGAACTGCGTGATTTGGAATTCGGATAGGCTCTTGCCGAATTGCTTGCGCTCTTTAGAATAGTTTAATGCACGGTTAAACGCCGCCTGAGCGATTCCAACAGCCATTGCAGCGATGCCAATGCGGCCGCCGTCCAAAGTCACCAGGAATTGCTTGAAGCCTTCTCCGCGCTTGCCAAGCAAGTTTTCTTTCGGCACGCGGACATTTTCCAGTACCAGTTCCGTCGTGTTCGATGCATGAAGCCCCATCTTTTCATAATTGTCGATGATTGTGAAGCCTTCTGCATCTGTCGGCACGATAATGGCACTGATTTCTTTCTTGCCATTTTCCATTCCTGTGATTGCGGTAATCGCCAAATGCTTTGCATAGCTTGCATTCGTGATATAAACTTTCGAACCGTTGATGACCCAGTCATCGCCGTCTTCGATTGCACGTGTTTCCGTACCGCCTGCATCCGACCCTGCGTTCGGTTCTGTCAATCCGAAAGCGCCGAACGATTCGCCTGAACAAATCGGAGCCAAGTATTTTTCTTTTTGTTCGTCCGTGCCGAAAAGATTCAACGGTGCACCGCCGAGTGAGATATGCGCTGAATACGTAATGCCTGTAGAAGCACATGCGCGGCTCAATTCTTCTGTTACGATAGCGAAACTTGTCGTGTCAGCGCCGCGCCGCCGTATTTCTCATCAAACGGCAATCCCATCATCCCCATGTCGGAAAGCTGTTTGAAAATTTCTTTTGGAAACTCATTTGTGCGGTCACGGTCGATTGCTCCGGGCGCCACCACTTTATCCGCAAATTCTTTAATCGTTTTCTTAATCATTTGCTGTTCTTGCGTCAAATCAAAATTCATCTTATTACATCCCCTTTGTTATGAATACGCTTACAACTTTCATTATATAGGAAAAATTTAGACAAACTCAACTCTAAAGGGGAAATTCATAAAAAAACAGGCTGCCGAAAATTTCGGCAACCTGCATTTTTTATTCGAGGAAATCTTTCAAACGCTTGCTGCGTGACGGATGGCGCAGTTTGCGAAGCGCTTTGGCTTCGATTTGGCGAATCCGTTCACGTGTAACGCCGAAGACTTTCCCTACTTCTTCCAAAGTGCGCGTACGCCCATCATCCAAGCCGAAGCGAAGGCGCAATACATTTTCTTCACGGTCAGTCAATGTATCTAAAACGTCTTCCAACTGCTCTTTCAATAATTCATAGGCAGCATGGTCAGATGGTGATTGCGCATCCGAATCTTCGATGAAATCGCCCAAATGGGAATCATCTTCTTCACCAATCGGTGTTTCCAATGATACTGGCTCTTGAGCAATTTTCAGGATTTCCCGGACTTTTTCCGGCAATAGATCCATTTCTTCTCCGATTTCTTCCGGTGAAGGTTCACGTCCAAGGTCTTGCAGAAGCTGGCGCTGGACACGGATCAATTTATTGATGGTTTCCACCATATGCACCGGGATACGGATTGTACGCGCTTGGTCGGCAATCGCACGAGTGATCGCTTGGCGAATCCACCAAGTTGCATACGTACTGAATTTAAAGCCTTTCGAGTAATCGAATTTCTCAACTGCTTTGATCAAGCCCATATTCCCTTCCTGGATCAAATCAAGGAAAAGCATGCCTCGTCCAACATAGCGTTTGGCAATACTGACAACAAGACGCAAGTTCGCTTCAGCTAAGCGCTTTTTCGCTTCTTCGTCACCTTGTTCAATCAATTTGGCCAACCTTACTTCTTCTTCCGCTTTTAAGAGGTCCACCCGGCCGATTTCTTTCAAGTACATTCTGACAGGGTCATTGATTTTGACGCCTGGCGGCACACTTAAATCATTCAAATCGAATTTCTCTTCAGTCGGCTTCATGAGACGGTCCAAATGCTCTTCATCATCTGATTTCCGTTCCAATTCAATGCCATGCCCCTCAAGTTGATCGATGAATTCTTCAACGGCATCCGATTCCATTTCAAAAACAGCTAATTTATCGGCAATCTGTTCATAATTCAGTTCTCCCGTTTTTTTACCTGTTTCGATCAATTGTTTTTTCGCTTCTTCTACAGTCGCTTCAGGACCTTCTGTAGTGCTTAATGAGACATTGCTTGCTTCAACTTCGTTTGGACGTTCTGATTTCTCAGCCATACGATTTTCCTCCTTTAAAAAAACGGGATTAACCTATAATGATTTCTTCAAAGCAATCACTTCTTGTGCCAAAACTAAGGCACGCTTCATATCATGCTGTTTTTCAGCTTCTTTTGACTGCTGAATTTTCAGCTTGATCTGCTGTTCGATCCGATGCTTTTGCAGATGCGTCAAGCAATCGGCAATTTCTTCATCTGCATGTTCAGGATCGCGTTCAGTCAAAGCTGTTTCCATAACGAGCTTCCGAAGTTCCGGGTCACGCAGCGTTTCCAGAAATTTATGGAAATCCGCTTTTTCCCATTCTTCGTAAAAACCGAGCAATTGAACGTACAGCGCTGTAAATTCTTCGCTGACAAACGGCATGCCATCTGGTGCCTGGGCTAACTTTTCCATGGTTCTAGCATTTGCTAACGCATGGGAAAACAGCAGCCTTTCAGCACGGTGGAGAGAAGTCACACGTTTCGGATCCCGCTTCGGCGCTTTTTCTTGAACTGGTGCGCTTGGACGGCTGCGTTCGATTGTCTTGTTTTCAAGTTTCCGGTATTGCTGAAGAATCGCTTCCTCTGACAGGCCGGTTTCATTAGACAATTGCTTGATGTAAAGATCACGTTCAATCGGTGACGACCGCCCTGCTAAGAGCTGCAGCACTTCTTGAATGTATTGCAGAAGGTCATTTTCATATTGAAAATTTTTATGTCTGCGGGCATGCATCATCGCAAATGCAATAAATGCATGCGGTTTGCCGATGATCTGCTCTTTAAAAGCTTCATTGCCGTGTTCCCGGACAAAATCATCAGGATCCATTTTGCCTGGGAGGACAGCAACTTCCACTTTGAACTTTTCTTCATTTAATGCAATGGCCGCTCTTTTAGCAGCTTCCCATCCGGCATCATCCCCATCAAAGCAGATGACAATTTCCTGTGCGAAACGCTTCATCGCTTTAATATGCTGCGACGTAAGAGAAGTGCCCATCGTTGCAAGCGCATTATCTACACCTGCTTTGCCGGCAGCAATAACATCCATAAATCCTTCAAATAAAACGATTTTCCGATTTTTCCGGATTGCATTTCGGGCCAGATGCACATTATAAAGCACTTGGCTTTTCTGGAAAATCGGCGACTCGGGACTATTAAGGTACTTTGCCTCTTCCTTGCTTTTTACTAAGATCCTGCCGGAAAATGCAATGACTTTACCAGATTCGTTCGTGATTGGAAACATGATTCTACCGCGGAAACGATCAAAAAATCCATTTTTTTGCTCTCGCTGGATACCGAGCCCGCTAGACACCAATTCCTCTTCACTGAAGCCTTTTCGCTGCAATGCGGTAGCCATGTAATTCCATTCGGGCAATGACCAGCCAATCCGGTATTTTTCAATCATTTCCTTTGTGAACCCTCTGTTTTCCAAATAGTCGAGCGCTTCTTGCCCTTCTTCTGTATTCATGAGGATATGGTGGTACATGTCTGCTGCAAATTCATGCATCAAAATAAGCTGATGGTCTGTTTTTGTAGGTGCTGGGCCGGAATCGTTCGGGACTGTGATGTCTACGTCGATTCCTGCCCGGCTGCCGAGGCGAGCCAATGCGTCTTGAAATGTAATGTTTTCAATGTCCATCAGGAAAGTGATGACATTTCCGCCCGCCTCCGCAGCCGAAGCAATGGAAAATCTGCTTGTCGGATGTTACCGAGAACGATGGCGTGCTTTCACCATGAAATGGACAGAGCCCGAACCAATTGCGCCCTCTTTTTGTTAATTGAACATATTCACCGACGACGTCTACAATATCCGTAGAAGTACGGATTTGTTCGATCACTTCTTCTGGAACTCGATTTGACACATTATCACCATCTTTTTTTGCTTAACATACTTAATTCGTGATATTTTAAGGAATTCCTTCATCTTTCATCAAAAAGATCGAGACAATTTATTGGCCATTATATTTGTTTTAGCCACAATTCTTCATTATAAAACGTTTTGGACAAAAAATCCACAATTTAAATAGAAAAACCACCTGTTGAGGAGGTTTTTCTTTGTTGTTTACTATTTTCCACTCAACTGGGCTCCATCGCCTGCAGGTGAATGGTCGCTATTACTTGCGTTTGCTCAAAATTAAATTAGCAGTTTCTTCTACGGCGCGGTTTGTCACATCGATGACTTCACAGCCGATTCTGCTGACAACTTTCTCAAAATGGGCAATTTCCTCATGAATCCGGTTGATTTTCGCGTAATTTGCATCATCGCTTAATCCTAATGCAATCAACCGCTCTTTGCGGATTGAGTTCAATTTCTCAGGAGAAATGACCAATCCGTAGCATTTGGCTGGATCGACTTTATAAAGTTCTTCAGGAGGATCCACTTCTGGCACGAGCGGTACGTTCGCCACTTTCAAACGCTTATGCGCCAGATATTGCGATAACGGCGTTTTAGACGTTCTCGAAATTCCGACCAGAACAATATCGGCCATCAATATCCCGCGGGTCCCGTCCATCGTCATATTTAACAGCAAATTCGATGGCTTCCACTTTTTTAAAGTAATCATCATCCAATTTGCGAACCAACCCCCGCTTCTTCTAAAGGAATGGAATCCAGTTCATTTTCCAATGCGTCCATCAGCGGCCCCATTAAATCAACAGCTGTTACATTGAATTTCGGCGTTTCCGATTGGATATACCGCCGCAATTCTTTTGACACCAATGTGTAGACGATAAAGGCCTGCTGCTGTGCTGCCAGTTTTATGATTTCCTCAAGATGTTCAACGGAATCAATATAGGGGAACCGCTTTAATACTGCATTTTGATCGGCATATAAATATTGGCTAATAGCCGCTTTTGCAACCAGTTCGCCAGTCTCTCCTACAGAGTCAGAGACTATGAACATACGGAGTTGTTTCATTTCGTGCACCTCACAATTCGTGGTTTTCCGACAATGATAAAAACGCCCGGGTGATATTCGTTTTTGTCAACCGCCCGACGACTTTAAAGCCTTCCGGCTGTTCTTCTACGACCGGCAAAGCATCAATCTGCTGATTGATCAACCGGTGAGCAGCCTGAATTAGCGACTCGTTTTTCACGCAGTAGGTAATATTCGGCATTCTTGTCATGATGATATGTACCGGGATTGCAGTTAAATTTTGGCTTCCGAGGCTTGTCCGTAATAAATCTTTGCGGACAACACACCCGTCAGAAACGAATTCTTGTCGACGACGAACAAGGTCCCGACATCGTCAAGGAACATCTGGCTGATCGCGTCATAAACACTGACATCTTCCCTTACCACAACCGGAATCGACTGAAAGTCTTTCACTTTCATATTGTTCATCGTATCCGTGATGTCCTGGCCAGGTTTTTTGCCGGAATAGAAATAGCCGACACGCGGACGGGCATCTAAAAACCCAGCCATCGTCAAAATTGCCAAATCTGGCCTTAATGTAGCTCTTGTCAAATGCAGGCGTTCAGCAATTTGTTCCCCCGTTATCGGGCCATTGCCTTTCACGATCTGCAGGATTTCCTCTTGTCTCTTATTGAGTTCGATCGGACTCACCGCCTCAAAATATGTTATACTCAATGATGATTATTATATACTAATGGATGCGATATTGCGAAGAAAACTTTCCCGTGATACAATACTAAAGAATTGAATATCAGGCAATGATGGAGTTATAAGTACTGTCGCAATCAGCGAGCGGGGATAGTGGAAGCCTGCAAAGACGGGAAAAGGCGCTCTGGAGCCAGTTTCTTTTAAGAGGGTTGCATTGATGCAGCCAATCGAGGTGGAACCGCGGGTCTTAACGTACTCGTCCTCGGACATTATGTCCGGGACGTGTACGATTTTTTATTTTATGGAGGTTTTTTTATGTCAATGGAAGAAGTAGTATCGTTAGCGAAACACAGAGGCTTTGTATTTCCGGGTTCTGAAATTTACGGCGGCCTTGCCAACACATGGGATTACGGTCCCCTTGGCGTAGAACTTAAAAACAATATCAAAAAAGCATGGTGGAAAAAATTCGTCCAAGAATCGGCGCATAACGTCGGCCTTGACGCTGCAATTTTGATGAACCCGAAAACTTGGGTGGCATCCGGGCATGTCGGCAACTTCAACGATCCGATGATCGATTGCAAGAGCTGCAAAACACGCCACCGTGCCGATAAATTAATTGAAGATGCTTTAGATGCAAAAGGCATCGAAATGATCGTAGACGGTCTGTCTTTTGAAAGAATGGCTGAATTGATCAAAGAACATGAAATCAAATGCCCGACTTGCGGCAAAGAGGATTTCACAGACATCCGCCAATTCAATTTGATGTTCAAGACTTTCCAAGGCGTTACCGAATCTTCGACAAACGAGATTTTTCTTCGCCCTGAAACAGCGCAAGGGATTTTTGTGAACTACAAAAATGTTCAGCGTTCAATGCGCAAAAAGATGCCGTTCGGTATTGCTCAAATCGGTAAAAGTTTCCGAAATGAAATCACACCAGGGAATTTCACGTTCCGTACACGCGAATTCGAACAAATGGAACTTGAATTTTTCTGCAAGCCCGGCGAAGATTTGGAATGGTACGCTTACTGGCGCGATTTCTGCAAAAACTGGCTGCTGAATTTGAACATGTCCGAAGACAATATGCGCCTTCGTGAACACGACGAAGACGAATTGTCGCATTACTCCAATGCAACCGTCGACATCGAATACAAATTCCCATTCGGCTGGGGCGAGCTATGGGGCATTGCTGACCGCACAGATTTCGATTTGAAGCGCCATATGGAACATTCAGGCGAAGACTTCAATTACATCGATCCGATTACGAACGAGCGCTATGTGCCTTATTGCATCGAGCCATCTCTTGGTGCCGACCGCGTCACTTTAGCCTTCCTAGTAGATGCTTTCCACGAAGAAGCGCTTGAAAACGACGACAAACGCACAGTCTTGAAGTTTCACCCGGCTCTTGCTCCGTATAAAGCAGCCGTTCTTCCGCTATCGAAGAAATTGGCTGAAGGCGCAACGGAAGTATTTGCTGATTTGGCGAAGCATTTCATGGTCGACTACGACGAATCCCAATCAATCGGTAAACGCTACCGCCGCCAAGACGAAATCGGTACGCCATTCTGCATCACGTACGACTTTGATTCAGTAGAAGACGGCCAAGTGACTGTCCGCCACCGCGATTCTATGGAACAAGTCCGTATGCCGATTGCCGAAGTACAGGCTTATATCGAAAAACACATTCAATTTTAATTAAGACCTTACAAAAAGTGGGACCTGCATTTCGATGCGGGTCTCCCTTTTTTGGTTCGGAAAGTAAATGAAAATAGAAATAAAGCTTCCCGATTCTGCAAAGAACCTACTTCCCCCCGGTAAAAACATCAAAAAAGACCCGCTCAGGTGATTTCATCCTGCTGCGGGTCTTGTTCTTCTTTTCGGGGCAAAAATTCAGGTGTCCGTTCCAACTGTTCCAAGAATTTACGTGATTTCAGGCGAATTCCCGCCTGTTCTTCGTAAATGGTGCGGACAATCCCTTTTAAAAGCGATTTCGATTCTTTTTTCAGTTTCAAGGACCCGACGCGTTCAATCGGCACAAAATAAAAAGTGCGGATCAATTTCACGAGTGCTGGGCTTAGCCGGATAATGTAACGGTCGACTTCAAAACAGCGATGACACAGGAAGCCGAGTTCCTGAAACGAAAACGCGAACTCGCCTTCAGTCGCCCCACAATTCGCACATTCATGCAAAGTCGGCGTCAGTCCAGCTAGCGGCAGCATCTTCCATTCAACAAACAGCGAAATCGCTTCCGGATCATACCCTTCTTCAATTGCATGTAAGGCCTGGTAAAGCATATCGTAGATCGACGGCTGCGGTTCATCTTGTTCCGTCAGCCGGTCGATCAATTCTGTAATATAACTGGCGTAGGCCGTTTTCATGATATCTTCCCGGATATGGCGAAGCGACTCGAGCGGATCCCCGCTTTGGAGTGTGCCCATCCCGCGCCCTTTGAAGACGGAATAGCTACCATGGGTAAATTGCTGGGTCACCGCAGCTAATCGGCTCGAAGGCTTTTTAGCACCTCTCGCCATGCAAGTGATTTTGCCGGCTTCACGGGTGAAAAGCGTAACGATTTTATTGTTTTCGCCATAAGCCTGCGTCCGGATCACAATTCCCTCTAATTGATTCAGCATGGAACCGACTCCTTAATATTCGTCGTCTCTAAAACCGAAGTCGCGCAAATGCATCGCCTTGTTGCGCCAATCTTTTTGCACTTTCACCCAAAGTTCCAGATAGACTTTTGAGCCAAGGAGATTTTCAATATCCTTGCGGGCGCGTGAACCGATTTCCTTTAAAAGCACGCCTTTTTTGCCGATGACAATCCCTTTTTGGGAATCGCGCTCGACCATGATCGTTGCCTGTACGCGGATCATGTTCTCATTTTCGCTGTCGGGTGCGATTTTCTCGATGACCACAGCAATCGAATGCGGAATTTCTTCACGCGTCAAATGCAAGGCCTTCTCCCGGATCAGTTCCGAAATGATGAACCGTTCCGGATGGTCTGTTACTTGGTCCGCCGGGTAGTACTGCGGGCCTTCCGGAAGGTATTCGCTGATTTTCGAAAGCAGGTTTTCGACATTATTGCCCTGCAGCGCCGAAATCGGAATCGCTTCTTTAAAATCGAATTCCTTTTTAAAGGATTCGATCAGCTTCGGCAATTCATCCGGATGTACTTGATCGATTTTATTCAACACTAAAAAGACCGGTACATCGAGGCCTTTGATCATTTCAAGGACGAAGCGATCCTGTTTGCCGATCCGCTCATCTGCACTGGCAACGAATAGCAGCACATCCACTTCACGGAATGTGTTTTTCGCCACTTTCAGCATGAAATCGCCCAGCTTATGGCGCGGTTCGTTGATCCCTGGTGTATCGATGAAGATCATCTGGCTGTCCGTGTTCGTCACGACGCCTTGCACTTTGTTGCGCGTCGTTTGAGGCTTGTCGCTCATGATCGCGATTTTCTGGCCGACAACCCGATTCAAAAACGTCGATTTTCCGACATTCGGTCGTCCGATGATTGAGATAAAGCCTGATTTGAATCCGTTATTTCCCTGCTGCATACTCTAAATCCTCCGTTGAAAATGCTCCAGGCAACAGTTCGCTGACTGTCGTTTCCTGGACATCTCCATTTAAATTTGTTAAATAAACCGGCATATTTGGCGAGCAGAATTCTGCAATCACCTGTCGGCATGCACCGCACGGCGACACCGGGCCTTTTGTATCTGCCACAACAGCCAGTGCAGTGAAGTTTCTCTCGCCTTCGGATACCGCTTTGAACATCGCTGTACGCTCTGCGCAATTTGTCATGGAATAGCCGGCATTTTCAATATTGCAGCCATGGTAAACCTTGCCGTCAGCTGTAAGAAGCGCTGCCCCTACCTTGAACTTTGAATACGGCACATATGCCCGTTCGCGTGCAGTTTTTGATTCTGTCATCAATTGTTCTTTCTCCATTGCGAATCACCTCTGTGAGTTATAGCCATTTGGGCAAGAATATTAGTAATCCAATTATAGCACTAGCTGCTGCAAATACCAAAACGGCGCCTGCTGCCATATCCTTCGCTTGTTTAGCGAGTGGATGGACCGCAGGAGAAGCAAGATCCACGACACGTTCCATTGCCGTATTGACGAGCTCTAATGCGAGCATGCCGCCAATCAGCAAGATCACGATGAGCCATTCCGTTTTGGAGAGGCCTGTCAGCCATCCGGAAATGCCTACGACAACCGCCGCCATCAAATGAAAGCGGATATTCTGTTCTTTTCGGACAGCCGCAACAATCCCTTGTGCCGCAAAACTGAAAGATCGGAAAAACCTACTCAGCTTCATGCGCGTCACGGGTAATGCCAAGCGAAGATAAAATCGCTTCCTGTTTTCCGAACATTTCCTTTTCATCCGTTTCGTTCATGTGGTCATATCCTAGAAGATGCAAGAATCCATGGACGGCAAGAAAGCCCAATTCACGTTCAAATGAATGCCCGTAATCGGCAGCTTGTTCTTTTGTACGGTCCAGCGAAATGATGATATCCCCTAGAACTCTAGTTTCAGGTGAACCGACGATTTCAAGTTCCCCTTCGCCCAATTCTTCCATGGCAAAAGAGATAACGTCTGTTGGCGTATCTTTGCCGCGGTATTCCTTATTGATCGCTTGGATCATATCGTTCGTCACAAAAGTCACCGATACTTCCGAATCCCCCACTTGTTCCTCTTCTGCTGCATGTTTCAGGATTTTCTCTACAAATTGCAGCTCCTGTTCTTTTAAAGTTGCTGTTTCATCAATTAAATCGATCGCTAGCATGTTTTTTCCTCCTCTCATTTTGTATCTTGCGGATATTCGATCCGCGAATGGAAAATCCCATTCAATGTTTCACACATAACGTGTTTAACGGTCTTCAACTCTTTCATCGTCAAATCACATTCATCAAATTGCCCATCTTTAAGTTTATCCTCAACTATTGCATCAACCAATTTTTTTATTTTTTCTGATGTTGGCTCTTTCATCGAACGGACTGCCGCTTCGATACTGTCTGCCACGCTGATGATTGCAATTTCTTTTGTCTGAGGTTTTGGGCCGACATACCGGTAGTCTTCTTCACGAACTTCCGGATTTTCTTCCTTCGCTTTATAATAGAAAAACTTCAGTAAGCTGGTGCCGTGATGCTGTTCAGCGACGTCGATGATTTCTTTCGGCATTTTATGCTTTCTCAACAATTCCGCTCCTTGCGCACCATGCGCCAAAATGATGTCGCGGCTCTTTTCAGGCGGCAAGGAATCATGCGTTTTTAATGCTCACTTGGTTTTCGATAAAATACTGCGGACGCTTCGTTTTGCCGATATCGTGGTAATAGCAGCCCACTCTCGCTAAAAGCCCATTAGCACCAATCGCTTCACAAGATGCATCCGCGAGATTTGCCACCATGACGCTGTGATGGTACGTCCCTGGTGTTTCTGTTAAAATCTTCTTCAGCAATGGATGGTTCGGATTCGACAGTTCAATCAAGCGCATAGTCGACAATAAGCCGAAAATCGACTCGAAAAACGGCAATAGCCCAATCGTCAAAGCCCCTGATAACAATCCCGAGATGACTGCAGCTGCAAAATAGAAGCCGATTTCTGTCCAGTCATACTGGCTTTGGCCTACCAATAAGTAGAAGCCAATAAAGAAAGCATTCACTACAGCTACAGCTAAGCTTGTCTGCAGCAAATGAGATCGGCGGTCTTGCTGCGCAATCAAATAAACGCCGGCAAGCCCTCCAAAAATGATATACAACGCAATATCCATCTGCAGCGTAGAGGCATTCTCCCCTTGCAGCATCATGCCGCCGACCGCGCCGATCAACAAGGTAATGTAGACAGCAATTCGTTCATTCAACAGCATGCGAACGAGCATTCCTGCTAACGCAGTCGGGAAAAAGAAAGGCGATGGTTACATCAAAATTGCCGCTGACCAGGCTCAATAGCTGCATTAAAGTCAACGAAATAAGAACAACCGCTAGAATAACAGAGAATTTGATAAGCTTCTGCTGCTTTGAAGATTTCGAACGAATCGTTAAGATGACAAGAATTCCCATTGTAATAACGACAAACAACAATAAACCAGCCAGAGGTTTGAAATCTTCCTTTTCTTGCGTCATGCCCGCAAGTTCCAGTTGACGATAAACCTCACGGTCAATCATTTGCCCTTCCTGCACCAATACCTGGCCTTGCAAAATGCGGGTTGGTTCGACACTTGCCCGTGCTGATTCTGCTTGAGCCTCCGTTAGTTCCTCGTCAATAACTTCGTTCGGCCCAATCGCAAAACGCCCAATGACAATCGCCGCCTGCAAAGCGGAAGCAGGAATTCTCGTACTTCCCCGGATTTCCTGTTCGATTTCGTTTTGAACTCCAGCGACGTCTTCCTCTCTTAGCGGCTCGCTTAATCTGGATTTCACCAGTTCCGTCAATTCCTGTTCCATTCTCACTAGATTTTCATCCGGTACTAAGAGCAGCGCACGAAGCATTTCATCCGTTAAGCGGAGATTGCTTTCATTCGCATCCAATAATTGGATGTTTTTTCTTACGTCTTCAATCATTTTGTTGATCGCTTGCGGCTTGAGCGTCTCTTCATTTTCAGGAATTTCTTTTACATCGGTTATATACCCGAAAATCGATTTGATCAATGCAGCCTGATTGTCAGCATTTTCAGCTGAAAATTGATAGCTCGGCCCCAGTTCAGCCGCTGCCCGTTGGCGTTCCAACTCTGTTTTCACTGGATCTTCAACCGTCTTAGCGGATCGTATGGTTTCTTCAGAGAGCTGGAAAAGCTCAACTTTATATGTATCGCCGTTTACAGACGTATAGAGGAAAGCATAAATAACTGCGCCGATCAGAAAAATCAACGTGGCCGCAATCATCCGGTAGCCCATCCTGTCGTAGACTTGTTTCGCCCAATTGCGCATTGAAACACCTCTCTTCTTGTATTCTCATCATATCAATTTAAAGAAAGTATTTCATTGTCTATTTGTAATTTTTTGAAATTCGCTATGTATTATTACTGTTAATTCCCTTTCTTCATTTATAATTCGTAAACGAATCTTTAAAACCACGAAAAACCGATAAGGAAAAGTAAGGCTTTTCCTCATCGGCTGTAAATGAAAATTTATTGGCTAATAATCAGGAAGGCTGGTCTTCATAAGCTGCAATGATTTTCGCAACAAGCGGATGGCGCACGACATCTCCGCGTTCTAAGTACTGGAAATGCAGTCCCCGCACTTTAGATAAAGTGGTTTCTGCCGCTATTAATCCAGATTCTGCCCCTCTCGGCAAATCAATCTGGGTTTTGTCGCCTGTAATAATCATTTTCGAACCAAATCCGAGGCGGGTCAGGAACATCTTCATTTGGGCTTTAGTCGTATTCTGTGCTTCATCGAGTATGACAAATGCCTCGTCAAGCGTCCGCCCTCTCATATAGGCGAGAGGCGCGATTTCTATGGTCCCTCGCTCGATAAAACGGTTCGTCTGTTCGAGTCCGAGAACATCATGAAGCGCGTCGTATAAAGGACGTAAATAAGGATCCACTTTTTCCTTTAAATCGCCCGGCAGAAATCCGAGGCTTTCTCCTGCTTCAACAGCTGGACGGGTAAGAATGATTTTTTTGACATGGCCATTTTTTAATGCCTGGACCGCCATAACCACGGCCAGGTAAGTTTTACCGGTTCCGGCAGGTCCGATGCCGAAAACCAGATCATTGCTCCGTACGGCTTGAATGTAATGCCGTTGTCCGATTGTTTTTGCTCGTATCGCTTTCCCGCCGGCATTCCGCGCAACTTCTTCATCATATAGTTCCGCAAAATATTCAATCGTTCCGGCGCGAGCCATCTCAATTGCTGAGACAATATCCCGTTGGTCGATATTGATATTTTTGCGGATGACTTTCAATAATTGTTCGATTAGTAATTTCCCTGTCTGTTTGCCTTCTTCAGAGCCTGATAATTTGATAACGTCTCCACGTGTGATGATTTGAATTTGAAATGCTTCTTCGATTAAAGTCATGTGACTATCAGAAATCCCGAGCAGCTGCACCGCTTCATTTGGATCTTTCACATGCAGTTCTAATAGTTGGTTTTCTGTCATGTAGACGCTCCTTGGAATCGAATATTTAGTACAATTTCACTGTATCATTATTCATTTGGAATTGTAAAACATTTTAATCATATTTGTTTACATAATAATATTATAAGTATAATAAAACCGACCAGAAGAATCTGATCGGTTAAAAATCATCTTTTCGATTTAGGCGGCATTAACACTTCCGCTAAAATGATGCCTTTTCGGATATCGTCGGCATCCAGCGGGAAGATGTCTTCTTCCTGTTTTGCTTTCGCAACAACGGCTGGACGAGCATTTTGATGTGCAGAAAGCCTGCCGGTAGGCTGCCGTTCTTGAATTTCACGCTGTATTTCTTGGCGAGTTTCACGAAGAGGCGTCCGGTCTATTGCTTTTTCGACTCTCTGCTGCACCTGTTTCGCTTTTTCCGGCTGTTCTTTCATCTGAGTCTGCAAATCGCCATAGATTTCCCTGGCATAATCTTCAACTCGCTTAAATGCTTTCTGTCCGGTTTCACGCGTTTGGGTTTGCCGAGTTTGACGGGTCTGAGGGCTCTTCGGAACCGGCGGACTTGCCGGATCCTTGTCTTCGCCGCCTTTTTTATTGCCGAATATCGCTCCGAGCGCCATCACCACAAGAGCGAAGATAAAACCTTCCATTCAATAACCTCCCTTGCTATCGACGGTTATTGTTTATCGTCGGATTTTTCCATGCCGGTCTTGGCAATCGAATCACGCATGCCAGTATCCGCTTGGACGTTCTTATAATTTACGTAGTCCATGACACCGATATTGCCAGAACGAAGCGCTTCGGACATCGCAAGCGGCACTTCCGCTTCCGCTTCCACAACTTTCGATCTCATTTCGACAACTTTGGCTTTCATTTCCTGTTCGCTGGCAACAGCCATTGCGCGGCGTTCTTCCGCTTTGGCCTGTGCAATTTTCTTATCCGCTTCCGCTTGTTCCGTTTGAAGTTCGGCACCAATGTTCTTGCCGATATCAACGTCCGCGATATCAATGGATAAGATTTCAAATGCCGTACCCGAATCCAAGCCTTTCGCTAAAACAGTCTGCGAAATCAAATCAGGATTTTCCAATACTTTTTTATGGCTTGTGCTTGAACCGAGTGTCGAGACAATCCCTTCACCTACACGGGCAACAATTGTTTCTTCACCGGCACCACCGACTAAGCGATCGATGTTTGCACGAACTGTAATACGCGCTTTTGCTTTTACTTCGATCCCGTCCATTGCTACACCTGCAATAAATGGTGTTTCAATGACTTTCGGGTTAACGGACATTTGAACCGCTTCTAACACGTCACGGCCGGCCAAGTCAATGGCAGCTGCGCGTTCAAACGGAAGTTCGATATTCGCACGGTGTGCTGCAATCAACGCATTTACGACGCGGTCAACGTTACCGCCTGCTAAGTAATGGCTTTCCAATTGGTTGATAGATACAGTCAATCCCGCTTTTGACGCTTTGATCAACGGGTTAACGATGCGCGACGGAATAACGCGGCGCAATCTCATCCCGATTAATGTGAAGATGCTGACTTTAACACCTGCTGCCAGCGCAGATATCCATAATGTAATCGGAACAAACGTGAAGAATATTGCCAGAACGATGATGACACCGATTATTGCTGCGGCTAAACCTATAAGACCTAATTCCATGCTTTTATTCCTCCTCCTCTTTTTCCACTTCTCGAACTACGATCCGTGAACCTTCGACTTTGATGATTTTCACTTCTTTTCCAGCATCGATAAACCGCCCGTCAGAAACGGCGTCTATCCGTTCATCCATCAACTTAATCGTACCTGATGGACGCAATGCAGTGGCCGTCTTGGCAGTTTGGCCAACCAATTCATAGCGGTTTACATTCGATACATATCCGCTTTCCGTATTGGTTGAATCCGTCAAGACCACTCGTTTGAACAAATGAAGCCTCTTGCCAAAAAATTTCACAATAATCACCATCCCTGCAGTTGCTACAATCAATGCGATCAAAATGGCGATGGCAGTGGTTTTAAGGTCTCCACCTGCCAATAACACACTGCCAAGAATAGCTAACAACCCAAGAAAACCAATCAGCCCGATTGGGATTATCAGTTCAACTAAAAGGAGAGTGACGCCAAGAATTAACAGAAACAAGGTATCCCAGCCAGCCAGATCAGCTGCCCAGTGGCCGTAAAAGTAAACAGCCAAAGCGGTAAACCCGATCAATCCCGGTACGCCCATACCTGGAGTAAACATTTCCAAAAGAATGCCAAGCGCTGCAATAGACAACAGAACCGGCACCACAAACGGATGCGTGATGAATTCTATCAATTGGCTGCCGAATGTTCCGCTCGCATCAGCAGATTCTGCCGCCAATGCACCAGGCATGAGAAATACTGACAACGCAAATAGAATCATAAGTGCAGAAAAAATCCTAAACGGATGCAAACGAATCTCTCCTTTCGTTTTACTGCTACCTTTTATACGGACCAAAAGGGAAAAGGTTTCATTTTTTGTAGCTAACTTCATTATAAATGAATAATTTTGAAACACGAAGGAATGCGCTTACAAATATAGAAAAGCGGAAGCGACCGGTTTACTTCTGCAGGCATACTTCGGGTACTGTTAAATACATATCGGGAAACTCATTTATTATTAGGCATAGAAAAACCGGGTACACGATGATACGTGTACCCGGCCATGGCTGATCGTTCATATTTTTTAATGTCTTTTATAAAGTAAGGTCAATTAAAATTTACGTTTACGCGCAGCTTCTGATTTCAATTTACGTTTAACACTTGGCTTATCATAATACTCGCGCTTTCTTACCTCTTGCATTGTTCCGGATTTAGAAACAGTGCGTTTGAAGCGGCGAAGAGCATCTTCAATCGATTCGTTTTTACGAACTACAGTTTTTGACATCTCTTTTTCCCTCCCTCCGAACACACGTTGAAACATATAACAATACGTGTTATATATCAAAAATTATAACGTATATATCTACCTAGGTCAATACTTAATAATCGGAATTTGAAATTAATCCCTGCATGATTTTAACACCTGAACTAGCACCGATGCGAGTTGCCCCTGCTTCTACCATTGCGTTTAAATCTTCTAGGCTTCTAACGCCGCCTGAAGCTTTCACGCCAAGATCCGGACCTACTGTTTCGCGCATAATTTTCACATCAGCCACAGTCGCTCCGCCGGTTGAGAAACCAGTCGAAGTTTTAACGAAATCTGCCCCCGCTTCTTTTGAAAGGCGAGACGCTACCGCTTTTTCTTCGTCAGACAATAAGCAAGTTTCGATAATGACTTTAACGATTGCTTTGCCTTTCGCAGCTTCCACTACAGCAGCAACATCATTTTTCACAAGTTCCGTATCTCCGCTTTTCAAAGCGCCGATGTTGATGACCATATCAATTTCGTCAGCACCTTTTGAAATTGCATCAGCCGTTTCAAAAGCTTTCGTTTCAGAAGTTGATGCACCTAATGGGAAGCCGATAACGGTACAGACTTTCGCCGTGCTGTCCGCAAGTTCTTTTGCAGCAGTAGCTACCCAAGCAGGGTTAACGCAAACAGATGCGAATTGATATTCTGCAGCCTCTTTGCAAAGTTGAACGATCTGTTCTTTTGTAGCTTCTGGCTTTAATAAAGTGTGGTCGATATAAGAAGCGATGTTGGTCATGTTAAAATTACTCCATTCTCTTTTTGAATTCGGTTTGGCGCTAAGCCAGCTGTTCTTCCATCACTCGGACAAACTGTCCTTCGTTATATGGATAGCCGGCTTTCACGATTTTCACTTTGACAATCTTCCCGATCAGCCGGTCATCTCCAGGGATGACCACTTTCAAGTAATTGTCCGTGTATCCTTCAAGCAATCCGGTTTCCTCGTTTTGCTTGAAGCGTTCTTCAGGAATGATTTCCAACAATTCCCCTTCGAAATTCGAAGCATATTCCTTAGCCAATTGATCATTTAACGCAATCAGGCGATGAACCCGTTCGTTTTTAACTTCATCATCAATTTGGTCTTCCATCCGGGCAGCGGGCGTTCCGGTCCGCTGCGAGTATGGGAAAACATGGAGTTCAGAAAACTTATGCTCCTGAATGAAGCGATAGGTCTCCATGAATTCCTCTTCGGTCTCTCCAGGAAATCCGACTATGACATCGGAAGTAATGGCAAGATCCGGCAAAGCTTTGCGCAGCTGCACAAGCCGGTCTGCAAAAAATTCCATTGTATATTTTCGGCGCATGCGTTTTAATACCGTATCCGATCCTGATTGGATTGGGATATGAAGATGGCGGACCACAATCTCCGAATTCCGGAGCACTTCAATGACTTCATCCGTCAATTGGCTTGCTTCGATTGAAGAAATTCGCAGCCGTTTTAAACCAACGACTTGCTGTTCCAAATCACGCAAAAGCTGGGCTAAATTGTAATTCTTTAAATCTTCTCCGTAGCCGCCTGTATGGATTCCAGTCAAGACAATCTCCTGATAACCCGCATTTACTAATTGCTGTGCCTGCCTTACCACTTCTTGTGGATCTCTGGAACGCATTAATCCACGGGCCCATGGAATGATGCAAAAAGTACAGAAGTTATTGCAGCCTTCTTGAATCTTCAATGAAGCACGTGTGCGGTCAGTGAAAGCAGGTACGTCCAACTCTTCATACACCCGGTTTTTCATAATATTCCCAACCGCGTTGATCGGCTTGCGCTCATTGCGATACTGGTCAATATACCCAAGCAATTTGGTGCGATCTTGAGTGCCCACAACAATATCAACGCCGGGAATTGCCATAATTTCAGCAGGTGAAGTTTGTGCATAGCATCCGGTCACGCATATGACTGCGTCTGGATTTTTGCGCACGGCTTTGCGTATCACTTGGCGGCTCTTTTTATCTCCTGTATTTGTAACCGTACATGTATTAATGACATAGACATCGGAATGATGTTCGAACTCTACACGGTTATAGCCTTGTTCTTTAAACAATTGCCAAATCGCTTCGGTTTCATAATGATTCACTTTACAACCTAGGGTATGAAATGCAACCGTTGGCATAAGTGTCCACCTCTCTCATTCGAATTCATAAGACATTGCAGATAACGCATAAAGCGGAGCTGTTTCCGTACGTAAAATACGGGCCTAAAGCAGTGAACAACGCCCCGGCTTCCTTCAGCCGTTCGACTTCAGAAATTGAAATTCCACCTTCCGGACCGAAGATAAGGATTATTGAATCTTTATCATACATTGATTTTAAAATTTCGGCAAACCGATTTCCACCATCAGCACGGGCTTCCTCTTCATAGGCGACAATGATGGCATCATACGATTTCGCCGTTTCGAGCAATTGTTTGAACGTATGGATTTTATGTATCTCGGGTATTTTTACCCGATGGGATTGCTCGGCTGCTTCTTTGGCGATTTTTTGAAGGCGGACCCGTTTCTTTTCGCCTTTTCCAGCATCCCATTTTACAATCGATCGTTCAGCTTCGAACGGAATCATGGCATGCATGCCGAGTTCAGTAGCTTTTTGGACAATGAGTTCCAATTTATCGCCTTTTGGCAAACCGCAAGCAATCGTTACATTTTTAGGCATTTCTACATCTGCCTGCAGCTCTTCTGACAACCGGAGCTCAATATCGAATTCAGCGCTTTCAATAATCGCTAAAAAAGATTTCCCTTCCATCACGACAATGACTTCGTCCCCAGTGCCTTGCCGCATAACTTTGGCGATGTGCTTCGCATCATCGCCAGTTATCGCCACTTTTCGGTTATCGGGAACTTTGCCTTCAATAAAATATCTCTGCATCGTTACACCCCGTTATTCCGGTTTTTTAGAAATGATCGTAACCCAGTCTTCCATCATCATGACATCTTCCACGATAAATCCAGAAGCCTCAAGTGCATCTCGCACATCATTTTTCTTCGCAGAAATGATGCCAGAAGTGATATAAATCCCCTGGCTTAACTGCTTGGAAAGCATCATCGGTAAACGACATGATGATTTCCGCCAAAATATTGGCGACCACGACATCCCCTGGTTCATCTATCGTATCCAGGAGATTTCCATGCACTACATTGATTTTATTCTGGACTTTGTTTAATTTGACGTTAATGCGGGCTGCCGTCACAGCGACATCATCCAAATCGAGCGCATGGACTTCTTTCGCATCCAATAAAGCGGCTCCGATTGCCAAGACACCCGACCCAGTTCCCACATCGATCACGCGATTCCCAGACTTCACCGTTTTTTCCAGCGCCTGTAGACTCATGACGGTCGTTGGATGGGTACCCGTTCCAAAAGCCATCCCGGGATCGAGTTCGATAATCAATTCATCGCTTGAAACAGGTTCATACGTTTCCCATGTCGGCACAATGGTAAAACGTTTTGAAATTTTTACCGGATGGTAATACTTTTTCCACGCGGTCGCCCACTCTTCTTCGTTCACTTCGCTGATTGTTACCAGATTGGCTCCAAGGTTGATGTCGAAAGTCACCAAATTATTAATCGCCAATTTAATCGCTTCTACGGTTTCGCCGAGGAAACTATTCACTGGCAAATATGCTTTTAAAATGACGCCTTCGGTCGGAAAATCTTCTGGGTCCAGCGACCAAATTTCCCCAAATTCATCTGCTCGTTCTTTCGTCAAATCATCGGAGTCTTCAATGACAACTCCACTAGCGCCTGCCTCATGCATAATATTCGAAACAGCTTCAATCGCTTCGTTTGTCGTGTGAATTGACAGTTCTGACCATTTCATCTAAAACCGGCTCCTTTACTCACCTTTGATGGTGCGCTTGATTTTATCAAACAGCGAACTGCTATGTTCTTCCGGAATATCTCCGCTGATTTCTGCAAACTCACGGAGCAGCTGCTTTTGTTTTTCGTTCAATTTCGTTGGCGTTTTCACTTGGATGATAATGTGCTGGTCGCCCGTGCCGTAGCCGTGAACGTTCTTGACGCCTTTGCCTTTCAAACGGAAACGCGCTCCGCTCTGGGTTCCTGCCGGGATTTTCAATTTCACTTTGCCCGATACAGTCGGCACTTCAATTTCGTCGCCAAGTGCTGCTTGTGCAATGGAAATGGCCAAATCCATGTAAATATCATCGCCGTCGCGCTCGAACGTTTTATGCGGTCTGACGCGGAAGACTACATACAAATCTCCAGTTGGCCCACCGTTTACACCTGGGCCGCCTTGTCCCGTAACACGCAATTGCTGGCCATCATCGACGCCTGCAGGGATGGTAACTTTGATTTTCTTGACTTTGCGGACTTTTCCTTCACCGTGGCATGTTGTACATTTTTCTGGAATGATTTGTCCAGTGCCTTGGCAATGTTGGCAAGCACGGCGATTGACCATACGGCCAAACGGTGTGTCCTGCGTGACATTCACTTGGCCAGACCCTTCACAATAAGGGCAAGTTTTCGGTTTTGTCCCAGGCTTTGCACCTGATCCATGACACGTTGAGCAAGTTTCGTCTTTCGGCAATTCGATTTCTTCTTCTTTGCCGAAAACGGCGTCCATGAAATCAATCGTCATTGAATATTGCAGATCGTCGCCTTTGCGCGGCGCATTCGGATCCCGGCGTCTTGAACCGCCCCCGAAGAACGTACTGAAGATATCATCAAATCCGAATCCTTCAGCACCGCCGCCAAATCCACCAAATCCTTGATTAGGGTCTTGGTGGCCATATTGATCATATTGAGCACGTTTTTGCTCATCGCTTAAAACTTCATAAGCTTCTTTTACTTCTTGGAACTTTTCAGAAGCATCTGCTTCTTTATTGATATCCGGGTGGAATTGTTTCGATAATTTCCGGTAAGCTTTTTTGATTTCTTCTTTCGAAGCGTCTTTTGAAACGCCGAGCACTTCGTAATAATCTCGTTTATTCATATGTCACTCTCCCTATTGCAATCACCTGTAATTGTACACGGTTTAAATTGTGGTTGCAAAGACATTGAAAAAGCCAAAGCATGTTGCTTTGCTTTGACTTTTTCAGGCCCCGCTTATCTTACTTGTCTTTGTCGTCGTTTACTTCTTCGTACTCAGCGTCCATGATATCGTCGTTTCCTGGAGCTGCACCTTCTTCGCCGCCGGCTGCTTGTTGAGCTGCTGCTTGCTCATAAGCTTTCATCGCCAAACCTTGAAGGATTTCGTTCAATTTGTCTTTTTTCTCGCGAATCGTGTCGATATTGTCGCTTTCTAGAGCCGCTTTCAACTCATCACGTGCTTCTTCAGCTTGTTTTTTTTCATCTTCAGTGACAACTTCGCCAAGGTCAGCGATTGTTTTGTCTGTTTGGAAAACTGCTTGGTCTGCTTCGTTGCGAAGTTCAACTTCTTCTTTCACTTTCGCATCCGCTTCTGCATTTTCTTCTGCTTCTTTGATCATGCGTTCAATCTCATCATCACTTAATGAAGTATTTGACTGGATCGTGATCGTCTGCTCTTTTTGTGTTCCAAGATCTTTCGCTTTAACGCTTACGATACCGTTTTTATCGATATCAAATGTCACTTCGATTTGTGGAATGCCGCGTGGTGCCGGCGGAATATCCGCTAATTGGAAACGGCCAAGCGTTTTGTTGGCAGCAGCCATCGGGCGCTCACCTTGCAATACATGGATATCTACAGCTGGCTGATTGTCAGCAGCCGTTGAGAATGTTTGCGATTTTGATGTTGGAATTGTTGTGTTGCGGTCGATCAATTTCGTGAACACGCCGCCCATTGTTTCAATCCCTAAAGATAGTGGAGTTACGTCAAGCAAGACTACGTCTTTAACGTCACCTGTCAATACGCCGCCTTGTACAGCTGCGCCCATTGCTACAACTTCATCCGGGTTAACGCCTTTATGCGGATCTTTGCCTGTTTCTTTCTTCACTGCTTCTTGAACGGCAGGAATGCGTGTAGACCCACCGACTAGGATTACGCGGTCAAGTTCAGAAGCAGAGATGCCTGCATCTTTCAACGCTTGGCGAGTTGGCCCCATCGTGCGTTCCACTAATGAAGAAGTCAATTCGTCGAATTTCGCACGGCTCATTGTCACTTCCAAGTGAAGCGGTCCAGCTTCTCCTGCAGTGATAAATGGCAATGAAATTTGAGTAGAAGAAACGCCAGAAAGGTCTTTTTTCGCTTTTTCAGCCGCATCTTTCAAACGTTGAGTCGCCATTTTGTCCTGAGACAAGTCAATGCCGTTCTCTTTTTTGAACTCCTGTACCAAATAATCGATGATCACTTTATCGAAGTCATCTCCACCAAGACGGTTGTCGCCCGCTGTTGATTTAACTTCAAATACGCCATCACCAAGTTCAAGGATTGAAACGTCGAACGTACCGCCGCCTAAATCATATACCAGAATCGTTTCGTCCGTATCAGTTTTATCCAGACCATATGCAAGGGCTGCTGCAGTCGGCTCGTTGATGATGCGTTCCACTTCAAGACCTGCAATACGGCCTGCATCTTTTGTTGCTTGGCGTTCTGCATCATTGAAATAAGCCGGAACCGTGATAACGGCTCTCGTTACTTTTTCGCCTAAATATTCCTCTGCATAGCCTTTTAAGTATTGAAGAATCATGGCAGAAACTTCTTGTGCTGTATACTCTTTTCCTTCAGCCGTTACTTTTTGCTGAGTACCCATCAAACGTTTTACCGATTGGATCGTATTCGGGTTAGTGATTGATTGGCGTTTTGCCACTTCACCGACTTGGCGCTCGCCGTTCTTAAACGCTACAACAGAAGGAGTTGTACGGTTGCCCTCTGGATTTGGAATGATTTTTGGTTCGCCGCCTTCTAATACCGCGACAGCAGAGTTTGTAGTTCCTAAGTCAATACCGATAATTTTGCTCATTGAAATTCCTCCATTATCTGATTTATTCGTTTACTTTAACCATTGCCGGGCGCAAGACTCTGCCTTTTAACGTATAGCCTTTTTGCAGTTCCATTAACACGATGCCCGGTTCGGCTGTTTCGTCTTTTTCTTGCATCACTGCTTGGTGGAAATTCGGATCGAATGGCTCACCAAGTGCCTTGATTTCTTCTAAGCCTTCGCGTTTAACCGCTTCAATCAAAGATTTCTGGACCATTTCCACACCTTTTAACAAGGACGCAGATTCTTCGCTTTTTGTTTCAACAGATAAAGCGCGGTCAAAATTGTCCAATACCGGAAGCAAGTCCACCAGCAAAGACTGAGAACGGAATTTCTCCGCATCTTGCCGGTCTTTTTGGGAGCGGCGCTTGAAATTGTCATAATCAGCCAACAAACGCAGGTATTTGTTCTGCTCAGCTTCCAATTCCTCTTTCAATGCAGCAGTTTCATCCACTTCAACCGGTGCGTCCACTGTTTCTTCGGCAGGTCCGGCAGCTTCATCTAGAACTAGCTCTTCTTGCTGTTCCACAGCGTCCCCTGCCGCTTCAGTTTGGACTTCCTGTTCTACTTCTTCTGTTGATTTTTGAGGTTCTTTTTCATTAGACAAATCCTGTTCCTCCTTTTGTTCACTTGCCCCTGATCATTCGGGTCAGTTCTTTCGATAAATCACCGCTAAGTGTGTCGAGTAACGTGACAACGCGTTTATAATCCATGCGTTTTGGGCCGACAATAGCAATTGATCCCGTCTGTTCTTCTCCGATATCGTATGAAACGGTGATCACTGAGCAATCTTCCATTGCTGAAAGCGCATTTTCCGAACCGATCCGTATGTGGAGCCCTTGGCTGCCTACAGGAAGAATCATTGGAATATGTTTGGACTCTTCCATCACATCCATGAGATTCCTGATTTTATGCAAATCGTGGAAATCCGGCTGATTCAGGATGTTCAGCTTTCCGCCATAATAGACATTGTCTTCGTGCGGAAGGATAACCGCTTTTCTAAAGGTCGAAAAAAGTTCTCCGTAGCGGTTAACATGCTGTTTGAAAATCGTCAAAGTTTCCTGTTCCAAACGGCGGTGCAAGTCGTTCAATGAAACGCCGACTAGCCGTTCGTTTAAGATATTGACCATCTTTTCAATATCCGAAGGATCTAGCCCTTGCGGAATTGTAAAGACCCGGTTTTCTACGTGGCCGTTATCCGTTACGATAATGGCCACTGCAGTATCCATCGTCAATGGGACAATCGATAGCTTTTTAACCGTATGCTTCCGCACATCGGGACCAAGCAGAATGGCCGTATAGTTCGTCAATTCCGACAGAATCATCGCAGACCGTTTGATCACTTCTTCGGTTTCTGCAATCTTATCGTCGAAAATGGAACGAAGCTGTACGATATCCTCTTTCGGCAATGGCCGTGGCGTCAACATATGGTCGACGTAGTAACGATATCCTTTTTCTGAAGGCACCCTGCCGGAAGAAGTGTGGGTCTTCTCTAAGAAGCCCAACCCTTCCAAATCAGCCATCTCATTACGGATCGTTGCCGGACTAAATGGGATTTCGGATTTTTTTGAGAGTTGGTTCGATCCGACCGGCTGAGCTGATTGAATGTAATCATCTACTGTTACTTTTAAAATGAGCAACTGCCGTTCTGTTAACATGATCATCACCTCTGTTAGCACTCTATAGGTGTGAGTGCTAAGACTACTTTAAAATTATCAAATTCTAATAGCCTTGTCAACGAATGCGCTTTTGTTTTTGTCAAAGAAAGACAAATTTTAAAATTAATTTTCGCCGACTGCTTCGATTTATTTCTTCTCCGCAAATATTAAGCGAGAAGGAATTTCTCAAAAACTTCGTTGCCGACAAATCGGCCATGCTTCGTTAATTTGATGCAGCCATCTTCAATGGCTAAATTCTCTTTGCCGATTTCCACTCCGATAATTTCGCCGTAGACTTCTTCGAGTGAACGGCCGAATTTCTCTTGGAAATGGGCGAGTGATACGCCTGCCGTTTTCCGAAGCCCTAGGAACATTTCTTCTTCCATTTGTTCATTGACCGGCACCTCGTGCGTGCTCAGCAGTGGACGTTCCCCTCCATCAAGCGGTCCCATGTATTTCTTTAATGGTCCGGCATTTGAATAGCGGATGCCTTTTACGTAGCCGTGGGCACCGGCACCGGCGCCAATGTATTCTTCGTTGTCCCAGTAGATGAGATTATGCCGGGATTCGAATCCCGGCTTTCCGAAATTCGAAATTTCATATTGCTTCAACCCCCGCTGTTCCATTTCATTCATTAGCTTTTCATACATATCCGCTTCCAAATCTTCGGTCACGATGTTGAGTTTGCCTTTGGTCATCAGATTATAAAATACCGTTTTAGGTTCGATGATCAATGAGTAGGCAGAGAAATGCGGCAAGTCGAATTCGAAAGCCTGTTTCAGCGTATCTTCCCATTGCGCCATCGTTTGCCCTGGCAAACCATACATCAAATCAAAGCTGATGTTCGTAAAGCCGACTTCGCGCGCTTCTTTTACCGCACGGTGGACATCATCATTACTATGGGTGCGTCCAAGGCGCTGCAATAGATCGGCATCGAATGTCTGGACGCCCATGCTAATCCGGTTGACCCCGCCTGCAAACAGCACTTCCATTTTCTCCTTCGTCAATTCGTCCGGATTCGCTTCTGAAGTCCATTCCAGATTTTCTGCCATCGGCACAAATTCATGGATGTAAGCCAGTAATTTTCTTAATTGGTCCGGATCTAGCGATGTTGGCGTTCCACCGCCAAGAAAAATCGTTTCTAGCGGCTGGTCGAGCGCTCCTTCCTGCTTCCAAAGCGCAAGCTCTTTCCCCAACGAATCGATATACGCATCCACAGGCTGATCTTTGAAAAAGACTTTATTGAAATCACAGTAATGGCAAATCTGGTGGCAAAAGGGGATATGGATGTACAATCCCTTGACCATAGTATTCCTTCTTTCTAATAGGAAAAGGAGGCGCAAAATCGGCCTCCTTTTTTTGTTTATTTTGATTGGTCGTCCATTTTCAGGATGGCCATGAAAGCTTCTTGAGGCACTTCGACAGAACCGACTTGTTTCATGCGCTTCTTACCTTCTTTTTGCTTGTCCAAAAGTTTACGTTTACGCGAGATGTCTCCCCCGTAACATTTCGCCAAAACGTTTTTGCGCATTGCGCTGATTGTTTGGCGAGCGACGATTTTCTGGCCGATCGCAGCTTGGATCGGCACTTCAAACTGCTGGCGTGGAATCAAAGTCTTCAATTTGTCGACGATGACTTTCCCGCGTTCATAAGCGAAATCGCGATGGACAATAAAGCTAAGGGCATCGACTTGTTCACTGTTCAACAGGATATCCATTTTCACCAGTTTCGATTCTTTATAGCCGATCAATTCATAATCAAATGAAGCGTAGCCTTTCGTGCCCGATTTCAATTGGTCAAAGAAATCATAGACAATTTCAGCCAATGGCAATTCATAAATGATGCTGACGCGAGTTGCGTCGATATAATCCATTGTCAGGAAATTCCGCGTTTCTTCTGGCAAATTTCCATAACTGCGCCGACGTAATCATTCGGCACCATAACGGTCGCTTTTACATACGGCTCTTCTACGACTTGAATTTTCTGTGCATCTGGCATCATGGCAGGGTTATCAACTTTCAAGACTTCCCCGTCCGTCATGTGGACATCGTAGATTACACTTGGCGCAGTCGTAATCAAATCAATATTGAATTCACGCTCAATGCGTTCCTGGATGATCTCCATATGCAATAAGCCCAGGAAACCGCACCGATAGCCAAAGCCAAGCGCTTGCGAAGATTCCGGTTCGAATTGCAAAGCGGCATCATTCAATTCCAATTTTTCAAGAGCGTCCCGAAGGTCATTGTATTTCGATGTATCAATCGGATACAAGCCGCAATAGACCATCGGATTCAGGCGGCGATAGCCTGGAAGTGCTTCTGTTGCCGGATTGTCTGCAAGCGTGATTGTATCACCAACCGTTGAATCTCCAACGTTTTTGATGGCTGCGGTCAAAAATCCGACATCGCCTACGGTCAATTCCTTTTGCAAAGAAACGTGCGGTGTGAAAACGCCTGCTTCGATGACATCGAACTCTTTGCCTGATGCCATCATTTTAATGCGGTCTCCCGGCTTGACTGTCCCTTCCATAATCCGGATATAGGCCACAACGCCGCGATACGGATCATAGATTGAATCGAAAATCAGCGCTTTTAACGGCGCACTCGGGTCGCCGGTCGGAGCCGGCACTTTTTCAACTACCTGTTCAAGGATCTCTTCGATGCCGATGTTCGCCTTGGCTGAAGCCAAGACCGCTTCTGACGCATCCAGTCCGATCACATCTTCGATTTCTCCCCGGACCCGTTCAGGATCGGCAGCTGGCAAATCGATTTTGTTGATGACTGGCAAGATTTCAAGTTCGTTATCAAGTGCCAAATAGACATTCGCCAAAGTTTGCGCTTCAATGCCTTGCGCAGCATCGACAACCAGAACAGCTCCTTCACAAGCTGCCAGACTGCGCGACACCTCATAAGTGAAATCGACATGTCCCGGTGTATCTATTAAGTGCATGATGTAAGTTTCCCCATCTTTTGCTTTATAATTCAACTGGACAGCATTCAATTTGATCGTAATGCCGCGCTCGCGTTCGAGGTCCATGGAATCAAGCGATTGTGCTTTCATTTCTCGGGAAGTCAAGGCTTCCGTTTTCTCCAAGATACGGTCAGCAAGCGTCGACTTGCCGTGATCTATATGCGCGATAATGGAAAAGTTTCGTATTTTGCTTTGCCGGGATAATCTTTCCTCATGATTCATTTTCTTCACTCCTATATAAACTACTATGAATTATAGCAGTACAGCCTGTATTCAGCAATGTATGACTGTCGAAATGATTTCAGTGTCAAGGTAAACTTCTTTGCACATATCTATTGCAATCCCTTCCGCGATTTGATAAAATAACTCATGTTGTATAGAGACATAAAAGATACATGAGATGATTCCATCTCTGTTCCTATTTGTCTAGGAGGTGAAATACATGCCAAACATTAAATCTGCAATCAAACGTGTTCGCACGAATGAAACGAAAAATGCTCAGAACTCACACGTGAGATCGACAATGCGTTCTTCAGTTAAAAAAGCTGAAACAGCTTTGCTTAACAAAGATGAAAACGCAAGCGATTCTGTAAAAGCAGCTATCAAACAAGTGGAAAAAGCAGCTTCTAAAGGTCTTATCCACAAAAACACAGCAGCTCGTAAAAAATCTAGCTTGATGAAAAAACAAGCGTAACAGCAAAAGGCCGATTCCCTACGGGGAGTCGGCCTTTTTACTTTATTCAGCGTGCCGCTGCCGGCACTGCTTTGCGTTTCATCAAAAAGAATTCCAAAATCCGTTCCCGGTTCCCGCTTTGCGTTTTTAATTGCAGATCGATTTCCGCCAAATCGTGCAGCACTTCCAGTAAACGCTGTTCGGAAATCTGCTGGCGCTTTTCAACAAGCAATTTGACGCGGTACGGATGCGCTTTTAACTGCTTTGAAATGGCTTGGGCGTGATAACCCTTTTTCTGCAAATAAAACACATGTACCATGAAACGAATTTGCGAAGCAAGCAAAGCCGTAAGCGCTACAGGCTCTTCTTTCTGCCGGATCAAATCGTAATAGACGCTGAGCGCTCCACTGACATCTCCATCCAAATAGGACTGGAGCATCTTAAAAGCATCCTGTTCCAAGGTCCGTGCCGTCATCTGCTCAATCAAGCCGCCCGTAATCTCTTCTTCATCCGCCCCCAAATAAAGCGACATCTTCTCCAGTTCAGAAGACAGCAGCGTTAAATTGGTCCCTGCCATTTCGACAAGCTTCTGAGCCGATTGCTTCTCCAAAATCTTGCCGTATGTTTTCGCTTCATGCGTCAGCCATGTCTCCAAATCATTCGCTTGCAGCGATTTCGCTTCCACCATGATCGCCCGCTGTTTCATCAGCTTCGTGATTTTCTTCCGCTCATCCAATTTCTCATATGGCGCCACAAATACAGTCACGGAACTGGAAGGTGGATTTTCAAGCCATGCTTCCAACGCTTTTAAATTATGGTCGATCTTTTCTTTGCCGCGTTCTGCCGCTTTAAGGAACGAAGCATTCTTCGCGATGATCAATTTTCGGTCACTGAAAAAAGGAATTGTATCCGCTTCTTCTATTACATAATCGACAGGCACTTCGTCCAGATCAAAATGGATGAACTCCGGCTCCCCGTCCGTCAATTTCGTTTTCAATAAATCCAGCGTTTTTTCGATGAAATAACTTTCCGTCCCCGTAATGATGTATACAGGATCGATTTGTCCACTGCGTATCGCTTTCCATACTGAAGTGATCATAAACCGCACCTCCTCTTTCTACTATATCGGATTTTCAGCTGTTTTGGTATTTTGACATTTTTGTGTCTGCCGCTAAATTCCTTTAGATTAATCTTCTTCAATCTAGATTTTTCCACACCCATCGCTTATAATAAGAGGGAATTAGGAGGGATAGCAATGAATGAATTTGAACAGAACGTACAGTCGAAGCGCAATGACGCGATCGACGCAGGAATGGGATTTGTTGTATCATTCGTATTTTTTGCAGCTATCTTCATTATTGCGGCAGTAGTGCAATTTGTAGCTCGCTAAATAGAAAAAAGGTTCCGCCTTCATCGGCTGGAACCTTTTTTTATTGGGCGCATCGCATCCAATCTCATTTCACCGCCGCTGAATGTGAATTCAAGCGTTCCACGCTCAGCTGTATTGAGAGTCTTCAATTCCAGATCTTCAAAACGGTTCACCACTTCTGCCGCGGGATGCCCGTAGCGATTGTCCTTGCCTGTCGAAAAAATGGAGAGGGCCGGATTCACCGTTTCCAGAAAGGCTTCGCTGCTTGAAGACTTGCTGCCATGATGGCCGACTTTCAACAAAGACAGATTGGCAATCAAACTCCCGTATTTCTCTACGATTTCCCGCTCACCTTCCGCCTCCAAATCACCGGTAAACAAAATCCGCGCCCCTGCCACTTCAAGCAAAAGCACAAGCGAATCGTTATTCCCTTCATACACATTGTCTGCAGGCGACAAGTATGAAAAGTTTATCTCTCCAGAACGCCAAGAAGATCCGGCATAAGGGAAAGCAACAGCCGCTTCTTTTGCATAAGGCGCAAGTGCCTGCATCAAATCCGTTTCAGCGGAGCCTGGCGATAAATGGAGAGCATCGATTGACAAGAGCTTGAACAGTTCTTCCGCCCCTTCGGCATGATCGGCATCGGCATGCGAAAGGACGAGAATATCGACTGCTGAAATACCCTTGCCTTTCAAATAAGGCACAACCACTTGGCGTCCAATTTCATAAGGCTTTTCGCGCTCCTGGAAAGCTTCCTGCTCAAAGCGCAGCAAGCCCCCTGTATCAATGACGTAAACTGCTTTCCGGTGCGGCAGTTCAATGACTGCACTGTCTCCTTGCCCCACATCCAAAAAGGTGACTTTCAAGCTGCTGTCTGTATACGGCAACAGCGTAAAAAGAATGGCTGGAACTAGCAAGACAAACAATTGCCGATACCGGAATTGTCTTTCAGCCAGCAAGTAAAAGACGAAGACACTAGCGAGAAGCAAAACGAGGATGAGCGGCTCAGGCTTTCCAGGATTCCACATTTGATGCGGTACCGCTGCGAGCGATTCCATAAACCCAGCGACTAAGCCTCTAGCCGGTTCGTAGATGCGAAAGAGGATTTCTGCACCGGGCGGCCAAATAAAAGTCAGCACCAGAAGAATTAAATTAACCGGCAAGATAATCAATGTATACAGCGGCACAAACAAGCTATTCACCAAAAAAGACGATAATGAAATTTCATAAAAATGGTATAGCAGCAAAGGATACAAACTTAATTGGGAAACACAAGTGATAATCAATCCGTTTTTGAATGCTGAAGCAGACTGTGATAAAAATCGGCTGGAATAGATGATTGCAAACGTTGCGCCGTAAGAAAGCTGGAATCCGATATTGTATAGCAGTGTCGGATTCCATAAAACAAAGAAAATCAAACTTACGGCTAAAACATGTGCAATCGGCCATTTTAGTTTCAACAAACTCCCCGCTAAGACGAGGCACACCATACTGACAGAACGCCAGATGGAAGGTGCTCCTCCGGCAAGCAAAGCATACAGCGGCAATATAGCTAGCATCAGCAAAATCACGGTTTCTTTGCGGAAATGCAGGCGAATCAGCAGGAAATAGATGATGCCGGCAATGATCGCAACATGAAGCCCGGAAATCGCAAACAAATGGGTGATGCCGAGCGTCTGGAACAATTGCCGTTCTTCAAGGCTCATACGGTCCTGTTCACCGATCAAGAGCGCCTCTGCCTCCGTCGACAAACTGTCCGGAAAACTTCCGCGAATATGTTTTTTCAACGATTCGCGCCGGCTTGCCATCCAGCTCTTAAATGTCCGATTTTCAGAAAGCGCTTGAATGGTTTCAATTTTAAATAAGCCGCTGGCGCCGTTATGCTCCAAATAATTTTTCATATTGAATGAATAACGGTGCGACGGTTCACTGGCTTCTTCAAAAGCCCCGGTTACACGGAGCGTCGATTTATAGAGCCTGTTTTCATAAAGCGCTTTTTCTTCAGCCGATTCAAACCGGTATTTGGCATAGACCAGCTTATCTCCGCCGAGCCGGGCAAATCCGCGCAATCCGTCTCCGTCGATTGTATAATTTGGCAGAAATAACAGCTCTCCAGCAAAATTCGGAGCTAAGGTTTCGCTATCCAGATCCCTGATTTCCTGCACCATATAAATTAAACAGGCAGAAAAAGCGATAAAGCCGATTAATAAGAGGGTTTCCCGTTTCCAAGCCATCCAGAAAAAAAGCAGCGCCATGAAACCAAGCATCCTCGGTGATTCATGCGCTGCAAAGCTCGCGAGCATTGTTGCCGCCGCTAAATAAATGAAGAAATTCGAACTTACACTTCGGCTCCCTCTACTTCTTCCACGTCTCCGAATAATTGTTTCACCCGTTCGTTGTAATGGGCCAATTCTTCTTCGCTGCCGCCTTTTTCCCGCAATTTTTCAAGCAATTCCATGTACAAAGCGGTTTTCTCTACACTTAAGAAATCGATTTTGCGTTCATCAAATGGCACTTGCACCACTTCGACACCCGCTTGTTCAAGCAGTTCAATCGCATATTCATGGTTTCTGTAATCCGCTGCATAATACAGTCTCGAAATGCCGGCTTGAATGATCGACTTTGTGCATTGAAGACACGGAAAATGGCTGACATACATATCTGCTCCGCCGACATTGATGCCGTATTTTGCGCATTGCAACAATGCGTTCATTTCGGCATGGATGGTCCGGACGCAATGCCCATCCACGACGTAGCAGCCTTTGTCGATGCAATGGTCGCCGCCTGAAATTGAGCCGTTGTAGCCGCCCGCCATAATCCGTCGGTCCCGGACAATTGTCGCTCCGACAGATAGCCTTGTACACGTGCTTCTAAGTGCTAGTAAATGGCTTTGCGCCATGAAGAATTGATCCCAAGTTATTCGCTTCATCTGATTGCCTCCTGCTGGTTTAGTTAAAATAAGTGTAGCAGAGGCGAAATTTTCGTCAACCGTTCTTTTGGCTCACGCCTGGTTAATTGACCGTAATGGCCTCTTTCAGTTTTTCAAAAGTTTTGTCGCCGATGCCAGATACTTTCGTTAAGTCTTCGATGCTTTGAAAATTTCCATTCTCTGTCCGGTAGGAAAGGATCGCTTCGGCTTTCGATGGTCCAATGCCGTTCAACGTCATCAGCTCTTCTGCTGTAGCCGTATTTAAATTAACGAGGCTGCCGGCTTCTGCAGCGGCAGGCTGATGTGCCTGAATTGCCGGAACGGCCGCTTCTTCTCCGATTTCCGGAACGTAAAGAACCATTTCATCTTGAATGACCATCGCTAAATTGATGGATAAAGTTTCAGACGTTTCTAAAAATCCACCAGCGGCCTGGATCGCATCTTTTGCACGCGCTCCTGTCTGCAGTTCATAAACGCCTGGATTGGCAACTTGGCCTTTAATGTCGACCATGATCACTTCAGGTATGGGATTGCTTTCGATGGGGGTTTCTATTTGCGGTGGGGGCTCAGTTTGGGTCAGTTCGAGCGTTGCTTCCGGGTCATCTTGAGGAGCTAAAAAATAGATGGCTGCGGCTGCGAAGGCGATTGCTGGGATCAACAGCCAGCCAAATTTGTCTTTCAACTGTGAAAAGTTCAGTAGGTTCCCCTCTTTTCCACAATCAGCAATCAGATAGAAGCTGTCTGAATTATATATTAACTTTTATCGGATGTCGAATTTATTTTTTAGCAGGTCTGCTCGCACAACAAAAAAACCATCCGCTGGTTTGCGGATGGCGTATTTTACTTTTTGCATGCATGGAAAAAAATGCGTTCGCTGTCATCAACAGGTTTTTCATCTGTAAAATCAGCTGTGACTTCCATTACTTCAAAGCCTGCATCACTTAGCCAAGCACTGTATTGCGCAATTGGAAACGTCCGTTGTTCATGCGTTTCTTCAAATCGCTCGAAAAATTCCCCGTTGCGGATGAAGAAAGTCAAATCATGGATCACGCTGTGTTCAGAGTCGCCTTCAGCTGTATGCCAAATATACGAAATATCTTCTCCATCATAAACAAACGGGCTGTCCATATAAATATGGTCCACTTTATGGAGGGAATGGACATCAAAGAAAAAATGTCCGCCTTCATTTAGTGCAGCATGCACTTCTTTGAAGGTTTCCCGAATTTGCTGTTCGGTTTCCAAGTAATTCAATGAATCGATGGCAATCGTAATGGCATCGAAGCCAGCTAGACCTTCCAGATTATCCATCGATAATTGGAGGAGTGGCACTTGCAGCTGTGCATCTTGGAAACGCTGGCTAGCGATAGCCAACATTTCTTCCGACAGGTCGCTTGCAGTGACTTGATAGCCCATTTCAGCAAAAAGCTGCGAAAGGGTTCCTGTCCCGCACGCCAAATCCAGCAAAGCGCCGGATTTTACATGGGCAGCAACCCATTCCACATATTTTTCGTACGGAATATCTTCCATCAGTTCATCGTACACTGATGCAAATTTTCCATATCTCATATTTCCATTTGAGGAGCTTCTCTCCACAAGCGCTCCAAGTTATAGTATGAACGTTCATCTTTATGGAACACATGGGCAACCACGTCTCCTAGGTCGATCAGGATCCAACGCGCTGCATCAAATCCTTCAACGCTCTTCACTTCATTCCCCGCTTTGTTCGACTGCTCGATCAATTCACGCGCAATCGCTTGGACTTGGCGGTCAGAGTTCCCGCTGCAGATGACAAAATAATCTGCAAGAAGCGAGATGCCTTCCATATTTAAAACCACGATATCCTCGGCTTTTTTATCCTCCGCGGCATCATATGCCATTTGTAGCAATGTGTGTTTAGTCATTCTTCACTTTCCCTTTCTGTTGCACGAAGTATTCATAACACTTCAGTGAATCCGGATAAACCGGCTGATTTTTTGATTCTAAAAAGTCGATCGTATGCTTGACGCTGGCTTCCATCATAACATCCAATCCTTGATCTTTTAATTGTCGCAATTCTTCAACTCCTGAAAATTTGCGGTTTGGTTCTACCAGATCGGCAATATAAATCACTTTTTCCAAATCTGACATTCCTGGACGGCCTGTCGTATGGTAACGGATCGCGTTCAAGATGTCTTCGTCGTTGACGCCGAATTCATAGGAAGCGACGTAAGCGCCGACTGGGGCATGCCATAATTCAGAATGGTATTCGAGCAATAAAGGATCCATCTGCTGTTTTTCAATAATGGACTTCATCCAATCCCGATCGGAAAATTTAGCGACATCGTGCAAGATGGCCGCAATCTGTGCTTTTTCTTCTGATACATTGAACGTTTGGGCTAATGCCATTGCCGTCTTCATGACCCCGAGTATATGATTAAACCGGTTTTCAGGAACGCGTTTCTTCACTCGCTGAAGCATTGTACTCCGATCCATATAACCGCTCCTTTCGAATATAAGCTTCCACTTTTTCCGGAACCAGGAAGCGAATTGTGCCTCCATCAGAAGCCCGGCTGCGAATCATCGTTGACAATAGATGGATTTCCGGCGTATCAATCATTTGTACCGGGTATGGGCTCGAATGTGAGTAGCCTGGCCGCTTAATGCCGATAAAACGGATCATCTCTGCCAGTTCATCGATTCGATGCCAGCTGGCCAAACCTTCCACCATGTCCCCGCCAATGATGAAATAAAATTCACTGTCGGGTTCTTTCTTCCGCAATTTCGATAAGGTATCAAAACTGTAGGAGACTCCGCCTTGCTTGATTTCAAAATCTTCAACGCAGAAATACGGAATGTTTTCAACCGCAAGTGCCGTCATTGCCAACCGCTGTTTAGCACCTGCCCCACTGACTTCTTTATGAGGCGCGATGAAATTCGGCATAAAGCGCACTTCGTCCAAACCGACGGCGTGAAGCGCTTCATTGGCCATGATCAAATGGCCGAGATGAGGTGGATTGAAAGTTCCGCCTAATATCCCGACTTTTTTCATCTGCTCACCGGCAGCTCGATCCGTTTTTTATTGACTGATGGTTTGTAAAGGACAACTGTATGGCCGATTAATTGGACCAACTCCGCATAAGTGCCTTCAGCCAGCTGGTTCGCAACATCATGCTTATCGTCTTCGTTGTTTTGCAAGATGCTGATTTTCACTAATTCTCTTGCTTCCAATGCTTCTTCGATCTGGCGCAGCATCGTTCCGCTGACGCCTGCTTTGCCGACTTGGAAAATAGGGTCTAAATGATGGGCTTCGCTTCTTAAAAAGCGTTTTTGTTTACCTGTTAACATAATTTCCTCCTAGTTTATCCGTGATGATTTTGATCATTTTTTCTGTGTCCGGGCTAATCCCTGTCCATTTTTCAAATGCGATGGCGCCTTGATAGACAAACATGCCGACGCCATTCAAAATCGTACAGTTTTTCTCTTTTGCCGCTTTTAGAAACCGGGTTTCGAGCGGCGTATAAATAATATCCGCTACCAATGCTCCCGGTTGAACCGAATCCAGAGATAGCGGCAAGGCTTCATCTTCCGCAAGCCCGACCGAAGTCGTCTGGATGATGATGCTAAAATCCCCTAATGAATCCTCTGCATCCTTCAATGTAATCGGTGCACTTCCCGTAGCTGCTGCCAGTTCTTCAGCACGCTGAAAAGTCCGGTTGGCAATCGTGACATCCTGGAAGCGAGCTCGCTTCAAAGCAAAAGCAATGCCTCGAGCCGCTCCTCCTGCCCCAATGATCAGCACTTTTTCATTTAATGTAATCGGCTCGGACATGAGCGAACGGACAAATCCGTCCCCATCCGTATTCCAGCCTTTATATTTTTGGCCATCGAATGTCACTGTATTGACAGCATCCATAATAACAGCCGTTTCATCCAAATCATCCAAATAAGGAACGATTGTCTGCTTATGCGGCAAAGTGATATTGAATCCACCCACTCCAAGCGTCTTCAAAGCATCGAATGATTCTTTTAATCGCGCTGGTTTTACATGGACCGGGATATAGCTGGCATCAACTCCGTGTTCATCCATCCACAAATCGTGCATATAAGGCGATAGTGAATGGCCGATCGGATCTCCTATTACGGCATACCATTTCTTCATTAGAATCCTCCTAGATCAACGATGGGCGCAAAATCACTTCGACGCCTTTTGGCGCATAGGCAGCGATAACCACATTCGGATGCTGGACGGTAATCCATCCGAGGCCTGAAAATACGATATCTGTTTTACTGTCTTTTACCCGGAATTCGTGGCGCACTAACTCCGGGAAATCTTCTTTGTATTCAGCAGACGGCGGAGAAAGCATATCGCCGAGGTGCTGTTCATACAAAGCGTCTGCATTTTCCAGTTTTGTCCGGTGAATCCCAAGATCATTGGCTACGTGGACAGTAAACGAAGACCGGTCCCCCTTGATAAAGTCAAAACGGGCAAGGCCGCCGATATAAAGCGTTTGTTCCGCATTCAATTGGAAAACGCGCGGCTTCAGCTCTTTTTTCGGCATGATCATTTTCAAATCAGCCGGATTCAAATAATGCGCAAGCTGATGGTGGTTGATGATCCCCGGTGTATCGTATAGGGAACGTTTATCATCAAGCGGAATTTCAATAATATCCAGTGTCGTTCCCGGGAAATGGGAAGTCGTGATAATATCGGACTGTCCGGTCGCCTGTTTGATGATGCGGTTGATGAACGTCGATTTCCCGACATTTGTAGAGCCGACAACGTAAACGTCCTGGCCTTTACGGTATTTGTCGATCAGCGCCATCGCTTCTTCCACGCCCGTGCCTTTATGGGCACTGACTGTCAATACGTCAATCGGCTTCAAGCCAAGTTTTTTCGCTTCTTGCTTCATCCAGTTGATGAGCTTTTGCTGTTTGACTGATTTCGGCAATAAATCCGCTTTATTGGCAATCAACAGGATGTCGTTGTTGCCGACAAAACGGTGGAGGCCCGGCAGCCAGCTGCCATTAAAGTCAAAGATATCGACGATTTTAACAATCAGTCCTTTGCGTTCCCCAAGTCCATTTAGGATTTTCAGGAAATCATCATCCGTCAATGAAACCGGCTGCAGTTCGTTGTAATTTTTCAGACGGAAACAGCGTTGGCAAATAATTTCTTCTTTATCTAAAGATGACACAGGAGCATATCCAAGTTCGCCGGGGCGATCTGTCTGGATTTGCGCTCCGCATCCGATGCATGTAGGCATTTCGTTCAATTTTCTTCCTCCCAAGTAAGTTGACCTTTTTGCTTTAATTTTTTCATGATGCGGCGTTCGACCATGCGGTTAAAACGCGTAAAGAAACCATCCGACTGCGCGACCGGCAGTACAAGAATGGTATGGAATTTGTTCAAATTGCCGCCAAAAATATCGGTCAGCATCTGGTCTCCAATCACCACGACATTTTCACGCTTCACATGCATGATTGCCAATGCTTTACGGAAAGCGCGTCCCATCGGCTTTCTAGCCTGGAAAATAAATGGGATGCCGAGCGGATCTGCAAAAGACTTCACGCGAAGTTCATTATTATTGGAAACAATCACTACTTGGATGCCGGCATCCTTCATGCCCTTCAGCCAATCAATCAGCATCGGCGTAGCATCTGCCCGGTCCCATTCCACTAAAGTATTGTCCAAATCGGTAATGATTCCCGTTACGTTCTGCTCTAAAAGCATCTCAGGCGAAATGTCATAGACTTTTCTCACGTATTGGCTTGGTATAAAATATTGATACACTGCAAACAACTCCTGTTTCTCCGAACTTAATGCTATTGATTATACCATATATGCGAGCGCTTCTCCCATATAGATACGTTTTCCAGATTTCACATTATCGCTGAATTCAATCTTGTCTTTTTCAAAGAAAAGCACCACAGTAGAACCGAAGCTGAAATAACCGACTTCGTCTCCTTTTGTCCAATTATCCGTAAGATTCGTCAATTGGATGGAATTTACGAACATAGCGCCGACTTTGACTGACAGCATGTGTCCAAATGCCGTTTCAAGTTCCGATATTAATCGATAATTTCCACTTAGAGGCGATTTGCCGAAGCTCAGACCCCAGTCATTAACCGGATACGATTTTTTGCCAAGCACGTATTGTTTGATGACCATCCCGTTTGCAGGACTGTGTATTCGGTGGTAGTCTGCCGGAGAAAGGTAGAGAACGATGTACTTTCCATTCTGATACCGATCCGCCAGTTCTTTGTTTCCGAGCAGATCCGAAAGAGAATAATGCTGGTCTTTCACAAGAAATTGAATACCTTCATGCAAATCCCCTGTAATTTCGATTTTAGCATCAACAGGTGAAACGACCTCTGCGGAAGCAATTGGCCGGCTTTCCGGTTTCAGCGTACGAATGAAAAAATTATGCAAAGTGGGGAAAGATTCGAGCGGGTTTTCAATATCAGCTGTATCAATTTTATAAGTTTTAATATAGCCGGGAATGAATCTCCGGCTTATCGATGATTCAGCAAATTTCCTGACCAGCCCAGAGGTGATGGGGCCATTCGTCAATTCAATTGATTGCTGATAAAGTTTTTTCTTCACAGGGACACCTCCATCGCTTAAAATAGTCTACCATTTTTTGGCCTTTCACAGTATAATGAAATGAATAAGTATACTATAAATATACAATCCTCACTAAATTTTTTTAGATTCAGTTGGTTTGCAGGCTGGAATATGCCATACTGAATGATCCATCATCTCTTTAATCCATGAGAATGTACGTTGATAAAAGCGCAAGCATTGGTATTTCACTTATGCTGTAGACTAGACAAAAAAGGAGTGTTTTCCATTGCTGATAATCGAACGAATGGATAGCACAATCAAAAAACTGAGATCTCAAACCGCAAATATGATCACCATTGGGAATATGGCATTTGGCGGTGCTTCTTTAATGGCTTCGCTGAATGGCTTTTATAGCTATAGTGTACTTTTTATTTTCATCGCTGCATTTTTGGACCGTTTTGATGGAATGGTCGCAAGAAAGTTCAACCAGGAATCGGAACTTGGCAAACAGCTCGATTCAATGAGCGATATCATATCATTCGGTGTAGCGCCCGCGATTCTAATCTATGAATTGGTGCTAACGGATTTCGGCATAACCGGTATGGTCTTCACCGTGATTTATATTGCCAGCGGCGCGTTCAGGCTCGCCCGCTTCAATATCTCTGAATCGAACGGCTATTTTGTCGGTTTGCCGATTACAGCAGCCGGAACAGTTGTCACCTTATCCTTTTTCGGAATATCCGTATTCCCGCCAGTTGCATTCATGTTTCTTTTCATTATCTGCGCCATCTTGATGATCAGCACATTTACCTTAAGAAAAGTTTAAAAGCTGGAAGCGTTGTGAAAAACGCCTCCAGCTTTTTCTTTTTGCCTATCTATTCAAACTAAATTCGGTCTGCAAGGCGCTCGATTACATGAAGGACGATTTGCGTCGAATGTTTGGCCGCTACCGGAAGGAATTCGTCAAAAGAGATATTCGATTCTTTGCCGGCAATGTCGGACAGGGCACGGATGACGACAAAAGCAACGTTGAATTGATAGCAAACTTGGGCAACGGCTGCCGCTTCCATTTCAGAAGCTTTCATTGTCGGGAAAAATTCCGCACTTTCGCTACGCGTTCTGGGTCATTCATGAACGAATCACCTGTTGCAATCAAGCCAACAGCGTGAGCGTGCTCTCCGATCTCCTCTACCGCTTTTACCGCTAATTCGACCAATTCCTCATTGGATGTAAAAGCAGCCGGCATTTGAGGCACCTGGCCCATTTCATAGCCGAAAATCGTAACATCTACATCGTGGTGGCGGACTTCATCCGAAATGACAATCGCACCAACTTCCAATTCTTCATCAAATCCGCCTGCTGATCCCGTATTGATGACAATATCCGGTTTGAAGTGATGCAGTAAAAGAGTCGTCGACATCGCAGCATTCACTTTGCCGATGCCGCTTTTAAGCAAAACCACTTCCTGGCCTTTATAGGTACCGGAAGTGAATTCACAATTTGCAATCGTTTCCGTCTCCGCATTTTCCAAACTGCTCCGCAGCAGCTCCACTTCTTCTTCCATTGCTCCGATTACGCCAATCTTCATTTTATGATCATCCTTTCATCCACAAATCATTTCGTAAAAAAAGACGCCTTATTAATAGGCGCCATCAAGCGTTTTTAATACATCCATTTTAACAGGTTTCCAACCTTCGCTGTCAACCCATTCCAGATGGACGCGGTATTTCTGGGATTGGTCTTTCGACTGTACGACGCCGATGGATTTTTGTGGCCCACCGCCGTTTTTGATCATCATGATGTACATATTGTCTTCACCAAGACCTGTGGCATAAGAAATCGCTTTGATTTTTTCATTCCAGTCCACTGAACCTTTGTCATAGACCGAAACGTGATTTCCGGATTGAGATGTGCCGACTGGTTCCCAGCTTGTGTTGATGACAGTTTCTTCAACGATCGGATCATTTGACTCCTCACGCGTGATTTTCCGCCAACCGTCACAGTGCCTTCTTCCGTTTCTTCTGCTTCACTGTCTTCTTCAGTTGCTTCCGCTTCTGTGTCTTCAGTTGCTGCATCAGTTTCTGAGTCTGCTTCTGTATCCGTGTCAGTAGTTTCATCTGTTTCAGTTTCGTCTTCTGTGGCATTCGTATCTTCTTCGCTCGTTTGCTGTTCAGTATCTGATGCGATTTCCACCTTTTCAGGTTCCGCCGCATTTTCTTCTCCATTATCCAGGAAGATAAAAGCCCCTGTAATCAGGATTAATGTAAATACCAAACCGATCATCATATTTAAAATGGAATTCGATCGATTTTTCTTTTTCAAACGAGAAGGATACGGTTTTTCTTCATTCGACATTCAATTGCCTCCTCTTCACATTATTTTAGCATAATGCGCTGTAACAAATTTGACGATTTGACGAAAAGAATGTTTCATTTTCGATTAATTTTTAATAAAAACGGCCATTCTTACTAAGAATGGCCCCAAGCATTAGGTAATTGAAACGATTTTAATTTCCATTTCGCCGCCTGGCGTCAATACTTTCACATTCTCACCGATTGTCCGGCCGATCATACTTTTTGCGATAGGCGAGTCATTTGAAATTCGCCCTTCCAACGGATCTGCTTCCGCTGATCCGACGATTGTGTACGATTCTTCATCGCCATCCGGAACTTCTACGAAAGTAACCGTTGTCCCTAAACGGACAATATCCTTGTTCAGTTCGTTTTCATTGATGATTACCGCGTTGCGGATCATCGATTCTAATGTTGAAATTCGGCCTTCTACAAATGCCTGGTCTTCTTTAGCCGAATCGTACTCAGAGTTCTCGGAAAGATCTCCGAAACTGCGTGCTATTTTAATCCGTTCAACGACTTCTTTACGTTTTACGGTTTTTAAGAAATCCAGTTCTTCTTCCAACTTCTGCTTTCCTGCAGCTGTCATCGGAAATTGTTTTTCGTTCGCCATTGTTCCCACTCCTTCAACTGCTGACTTTGGATATTCCTATCCGTCAGTCTCGTATCATCATATTATAAACTGTCAATCTATTCAAGAATTGTTTTAATTTTTGTAACCATCAAGTCAATTGCGACTTCGTTCTGCCCGCCTTCAGGGATAATCACATCTGCATAGCGCTTTGTCGGCTCGATAAATTGATTGTGCATCGGACGCACAACGGTCAAATACTGCTCGATGACAGAATCGATTGTCCGTCCCCGTTCGTTGATATCACGCAGCAGGCGGCGGATAATTCGTAAATCGGCATCGGTATCAACAAATAGCTTAATATCCATCAAATCACGGAGGCGTTGGTCTTCAAGCACAAGAATGCCTTCTAAAATGATGACATCTTTCGGTTCAATCACGACCGTCTCTTCAGCACGGGTATGTAAGGCATAGTTATAGATAGGTTTTTCTATCGGTTTTCTAGCTAATAATTCATTGATATGGTCAATCAGCAAATCTGTATCGAATGCCAATGGATGATCATAGTTCGTTTCCAGCCGTTCCTCAAATGCCAAATGGCTTTGGTCTTTGTAATAATAATCTTGTTCGATCACTACTACTGAATTTTCTTTGAATACTTCATAAATGGAATTTGTCACGCTCGTTTTGCCTGAGCCTGATCCTCCTGCAATTCCAATTACGACTGGACGGTTTTTAGACATACTTCCAAGCTCCTTGCAAACTATATTATTTTTTTAATGATTTTTTACGGCAAATCATGATGCCGTCTCCTACCGGCAGCAATTCCGCTTCGTAAGAGGGGTGATTCATCATATGTTCTTTGAAGGCTTTCAGATTTCGGATCATCGTCCGTTTTCTTCTCGGAATTTCCGAGATATCCATTCCAGCCATGCCGTGCATATGCATATTATCACAATAAATCAAGCCATTGTCTGCCAACAGGCTTTCATATTTATTAAAAAACTTCTCATATTGCCCTTTGGCTGCATCGATAAAAATTGCGTCATAAGAGGTTTTTAGCTCCGCTAAATCCATTTCCAATGCGTCTGCATGGAAAATGCGGATGGCCTCACTTAAGCCAGCAAGTGAAATAAATTCAACCGCCTTTTCGTAGCGCGTATCATCCCGCTCAATCGTATCGACATGGCATCCTGGCATTCCAGCAGCCATTTTAATGGCTGAAAACCCGATTGCCGAACCGATCTCCAGGATATGGTGAGGCTGCTGCTTTTTTAATAAGGCCAGCAGTTCATCGATTCCGGTTTCTTCCATGATCGGCACATGATGCTCTTCTGCGTAAATTCTGACCAATGCCAAAGCAGCGAATAATTTCTGTTGTTCCATCATTAATAGCTCCTTTTTACCGCAGCAAAAATTACTACCTATAATAACATAAAACAAGAAGGAATGCGAGGTCGCTTCCTTCTTGCGCATCATCAGTTGCCGATGTATTCGGCCTGATTCTTCAAATGTTCGTCATATGTCTTAGCAAAATGGTTGACTCCATCTGAATCGGCTAAGAAATAATAGTATTCGGTCGTTGCAGGATCTAATACAGCCTCGATCGATGAAGCTCCTGCTCCAGCAATCGGCCCCGGCGGCAAGCCTTTGTTCTGATAGGTGCTGTAAGGATCTTCGAATTCATAATCCTTATTGAACAGACGTTCTTTGTGTTCACCCATCGCGTAAATGACGGTCGGATCTGTCTGCAGCGGCATATCATCGTTCAAGCGATTGTAGAAGACACTTGCAATCGTCTCGCGATCTGCCTGGGCTGTCGCTTCTTCCTCAAGAAGGGAAGCGAAAGTCAAAAGCCAGTGCGGCGTCTTTTCCATTTCTTCTAGTACCGTCTGATATTGGGAGACAACTGAGTTTGTGGCATCCAACATTTGTTTAATGATCAGCTCCAAGGATGGATCTTCTTCATAAAACGGATAGGTCGCAGGGAATAAATAGCCTTCCAGTGCAAACTTGATATTTTCGCCTTTGATTTCTTCTGTCAACAGCGTAGGATACTCATTCATCAATTGGTCGATATAAGCTTCATCCGTTACACGCGCCATAAATTCCTCAGCTGTATAATCGGTTTTTTCTTCAATGACCGCGTTGCAATTTCTTCGAGCGTGAGCCCTTCTGGGACAGTGATTGAAAACAACGGTTCGCGGTAGACTTTACCCGTTTTTAAGCTTTCGGTGATTTCATCCAACGTCATCGACGGCAGCAACCCGTAGGTTCCCGCTTGGAAATCAGAATGATTATTGAATTTCACGTAATATTTATAAATCCGTGCATCTTCAATCAACCCTTTTTCTTCAAGCAATTCCGCAATGCTGTCTAGATTTGAACCGATCGGCACTTCAACTTCGATCACTTTTTCAGAATCCGGATCGACCGGTGCTAATGCACCTGTCACGTAATTATACGTCAGGAATCCAGCGACCCCGACAATAAGCAGCAATACCAGCGCAATAATCGCCACGATTCGGCGGACGACCTTCGTTTCTTTTTTCTTTTCGCTCATCCGTTCGAACATGACTTGTTTCTTTGACGGCTTGTCCATGGGTCCCCCCTTAGCTTTTTCTTCAATCCATTTTAATGGCCAGCAAGACTCTGCCCGTTCAAGCAGAAAATCACTGGCCACTATCATTAGTTCCATACTATTGAAACGCAGCAGGAATGAAGAAGTTCCATGTCTAAAAGTTTCTCTCTATCAGTATACAGAAGTCGCTGCAAAAGAAAAAGACGGAATCAGCAATCAATTCCGTCCCTTTCCAATTAGATTAAAATTCTTCGTTTTCTTCTTCTTCGTCAAGGAACGTGTTCAGCATTTCTTCGATCATGTCCCACTCTTCGTCTGTTTCAACCGGGCGAAGTTCGCCTCCAGCGATTTTTCCATCTGCATCTTCGTTTTCAGTGAATGAAGAAGCTTGGATTTCAATCTCGCCTTCGTCATCTTCCTCAGCGCCTACCGGGAAATACAATACATATGATTTTCCGAAATCCTCTGATTCAAATGTAAACAATACCTCAAATAATTGCTCGTTGCCGTTTTCGTCTACGACCGTAATATGTTCTTGTCCGTGTTCCATTTGGGTCACCTCATCATTTTTTAAAATCAAGATAGCCTTGCAAAATCATCACTGCCGCCATCTTGTCGATCACTTTCTTGCGGTTCTTTCGGCTGACATCCGCTGAAATCAGCATTTTCTCTGCGGCCATCGTCGTCAACCGTTCATCCCATAGCACAACAGGTATGGAATACGCTTCTTCAAGCATCGCTGCAAATTTCTCGGATGCTTCGGCGCGCGGACCGATTGAGTTGTTCATGTTTTTCGGATAACCGACAACAATATGGCTGACTTCATACTGTTTGATCAATTCACCTAAACGCTCCAAGCCGAATTCGCCTATCGCTTCATTGATTTTGACAGTTTCAATGCCTTGGGCTGTCCACCCAAGCGCATCGCTGATGGCAACACCAATTGTTTTCGAACCGACATCCAGTCCCATTGTTCTCATGTTATTCCTCGTTATTCTTTTTGATGTAGAATTTCACAAGCTCTTCCAGAATTTCATCCCGTTCAAGTTTGCGAATCATATTGCGTGCATCCTGGTGGCGAGGAATATAAGCCGGATCACCTGATAATAAATAGCCGACAATCTGATTGATCGGGTTATACCCTTTTTCTTCGAGTGCAGCATGGACCTGAAGCATCACATGCTTCACTTCCTGCTCCATCGATTCATCAGACGGATTGAATTTCATAGTTTGATCAAATGAACTCACGACAAGCACCTCGCTTTCGGATTTAGATAGGAGATAAACGTTCTCACTGCCTGAATCTCATTATAAACGATATCTTCCATTTATTAAACCTATTTGAGCAAGTTGTAGACAGATTCTAATGCTTCATCGAGTTTGCCTGGATTTTTAGCACCGGCCATCGCCATGTCCGGACGGCCGCCGCCTTTGCCTCCGCAAAGTTCAGCTACGTGTTTGACGATCTGTCCGGCGTGATAGTTCCCGCCTGCCAATTCTTTTGTCACGCCTGCAACCAACATAACTTTTTCACCGTCTGTGGCACCTAAAACTATTACGGCTTTCTCAAACTTCTGTTTCAAATCATCCATCATTTGGCGCAATTGGTTGTTGTCTTTCGCTTCGACTCTTGCAGAAAGCACCGTGATATCGTCAACCTGGCGTGCAGCTGCCATAATTTCAGAAGACTGGGCATTCGACATTTTTGCCATCAGCGATTCGTTCTCACGTAGGAGATTTTTCATTTCCTGCTGGAACGATTGGACTTTCTGGATCAGATCTTTCGTTGAAGATTTCATCAAGCCCGCTGTTTCTTCAAGCAAGTTTTCGCTTTCTTTCAAGTTTTCATAAGCGCCTTTGCCTGTTACCGCTTCAATACGGCGGATGCCTGCTCCGATTCCGCTTTCCGAAACAATTTTGAAGACGCCGATTTCAGCTGTATTCGTTACATGGACACCGCCGCAAAGTTCAAGCGAATAGCCGCCAATTTCAACGACGCGAACGACATCTCCGTATTTTTCACCAAATAAAGCCATAGCTCCCATGTCTTTTGCTTCTTGCAGATTATGGTAGCCGGTCTGAACCGAAATGCCTTCCCAGACTTTTTCGTTGACGATTCGTTCAATCTTTTCCAGTTCCTCACTTGTCACTTGCCCGAAATGGGAGAAGTCGAAACGCAGGCGATCTGGACCGACATATGAACCTGCCTGATTGACGTGTGTTCCTAATGTATCTTTTAATGCCTGGTGCAATAAGTGGGTTGCCGTATGGTTTTTGACGGTATGGCGGCGTTCACTTGAATCCACTTGGGCGTGGACCGATGCTTTCGTCAATTCACCGGTTTCCACTCGAACTGAATGGAGGTTTTGGCCATTTGGTGCTTTTTTCACATCAAGCACTACAGCTTTTACTAAGTCGTTCGTCAGTTTTCCGTGGTCGGCAATCTGCCCGCCGCTTTCTGCGTAAAAAGGCGTCTGGTCGAGAATGACTTGCACTTCTTCCCCTTCATGCGCACTTTCAGCTAACTCACCGTCTTTGATAATGACAAGAACTTTTGCGTCCGCAACTGTTTGCGTATAGCCGATAAATTCGCTCGGTTCTTTAATATTCCCGAGTACTTCCGATTGCGTCTGCATCGAGTTGACGTTTTGGCGCGCACTGCGTGCACGGTCGCGCTGCGCTTGCATCGCTGCTTCAAATCCATCGTGGTCAATGGACATGCCTTCTTCTTCCGCATATTCTTCTGTCAATTCAACCGGGAATCCGTACGTATCATACAAACGGAATGCATCTTCGCCAGGAATTTCAGAATGGCCCTGCTTTTTGCTGCTCGACGACTGTCGAAAGAATCGCTAAGCCATCATGCAAAGTTTCGTGGAAACGCTCTTCTTCCAATTTCATGACGCGGATAATGAAATCCTGTTTATCCGTCACTTCCGGATAGAAATCGTTCATGATTTCACCGACAACCGGCACAAGTTCGAACATGAACGGCTTTTCGATGCCCAATTTTTTCGCATAGCGGACAGCCCGGCGCAGCAGGCGGCGCAGAACGTATCCACGTCCTTCATTGGACGGAAGCGCTCCGTCTCCGATTGCGAATGCGACTGTACGGACATGGTCAGCAATAACTTTGAATGCCATATCAGCATCCCCGTCTTCGCCGTACTTCTTGCCTGAAATTTCTTCCGTTTTTGCGATGATGGGTGTGAATAGATCCGTATCGTAGTTAGTTGGAACATCTTGAACAACAGAAGCCATGCGCTCAAGGCCCATTCCGGTATCGATGTTCTGTTTCGGAAGCGGAGTATACGTATGGTCCGGATTATGGTTGAACTGAGAGAATACCAAGTTCCATACTTCCAGGTAACGGTCGTTTTCCCCGCCTGGATACAATTCCGGGTCATTCATGTCGCTGCCGTATTTCTCGCCGCGGTCATAAAAGATTTCCGAGTTCGGGCCGCTTGGGCCTTCTCCGATATCCCAGAAATTCCCTTCTAACCGAATGATGCGCTCAGCCGGCACACCGACTTCATTCAACCAAATGCTGTAAGCTTCTTCATCTTCCGGGTGGATCGTTACAGAAAGCTTTTCAGCGTCAAAGCCCATCCATCTTTCGTCCGTCAGAAATTCCCATGCCCAGTGGATCGCTTCTTTCTTGAAGTAATCACCGATCGAGAAATTTCCGAGCATTTCAAAGAAAGTATGGTGGCGCGCCGTTTTTCCGACATTTTCGATATCATTTGTCCGGATCGATTTTTGTGCATTGACGATTCTCGGGTTTTCCGGAATCACGCGTCCGTCAAAATATTTTTTCAAAGTTGCTACACCGCTGTTGATCCACAATAAGGAAGGATCTTCGAACGGGACTAAAGGTGCACTCGGTTCTTGATCGTGGCCTTTTTCTTTAAAGAATTCGATATACAATCTTCTGATGTCTGCAGCTTTCATGTTTTTCATCTTAATTCCTCCTCGATTCTTTTGGCTAAAGCTAGGTAGGCTGCAAGCGCTAGGCGAGGGCACAATAAAAAGCCTCCATCTCTTGCGCTTGCGCAAGGGACGAAGGCTTTAATTCGCGGTACCACCCTAATTACACGGAAAGCATCCGTGTCTCTCATTATGCCTTAACGCGGCGTGACGGCAGGGATTAGCTGCACTCCGGAGTAGCTTTCTAAAATCGCAAGCAGAAGGTTCTTCCAGCCTATGGAACCTTTTTCTGGTCAACTGCAAAATTATACTGTCTCCATCAATGTGTTGTTTACTATAAATTGAATTATATAGAAAAAGGTTTAGTTGTGTCAATAGCAGCGATCATCCGGAAAATTTCGAAATACGCCCGGTTATGGACAAAATACGCTCAGTTATTCATAAAATACGCCCAGCAGCTCAAGAAATACGCTTCTGCACGGAAATCCTGAAGTAAAAAAGCGCTCGCTATAAGCGAACGCTCCTTACACTTCCATAAAATCTTTCGGCGTGATGCCTTCCATGCCGACAAGCGGATGGATGAAATGGACGTTTTCATTGGTAAGGCTAACCGGCCCTTTTGTATTTGCCGCAGCCGTTTTAGCTTCGGCAATCGCAGGTTCTGTTTTAGCGACAGGCACTGATTCAACCATCGCCGCCTTTTCAGCAACAGCTGTTTCCTGCACCGGTTCTTCCGCAGACAATTGCAGCCGTTTTTTCAGCGTCGTCATGCGCTGCACATCATCCGTCCGTTCGACTCCGTAGCGGAACACTTGCGGATCGCCGCAAAGAATCAAAAAGTCTTTGCTGCGGGTGATGCCCGTATAAAGAAGGTTGCGCCGCAGCATTTTCATATAGCCGCGGACGACCGGCATAATGACTGTCGGGAATTCCGATCCTTGTGCTTTATGGATCGAACAGCAATACGCGAGCGTCAACTGGTTCAAGTCGCTGCGCTGGTAGGTCACTTCAATGCCGTCAAACGACGCGACGAGTATGTCTTGCTTCTCCACCGTTTCTTTCGCTTTTAAAATCGCGATCACTTCACCCATATCCCCGTTGAACACATTGCTTTCCGGTTGGTTTACAAGCTGCAGGATTTTGTCGCCGATCCGGTACGTGATGTCGCCGAAGACCAGTTCTTTTCGTGAACCATCCGGATTCGGGTTGACCATTTCCTGGATCATGCGGTTCAAGGCATCGATTCCAGCCGGACCCCGGTACATCGGCGCAAGCACCTGGATGTCTTTGATCGAATGCCCTTTTGACAAGGCGCTCTTGACCACTTTCTCGACGACAAAGGCTATTTGGTCCGCCCCCGCTTTGATAAACGATCGGTCTGATGTTTTTGCGGTAATATCCGCCGGCAATTGGCCTTTTTTCATTTGGTGGGCCAGTTCAATGATCGACGATCCGGAAGTCTGGCGGTAGATGTCCTTCAACTCGACCGTCGGAATGCGTTTTGATTCGAGCAGATCGCGCAGCACTTGGCCAGGTCCGACTGGCGGCAGTTGGTCCTGGTCTCCGACAAAAATGATCTGGGCATCGTCCGGGACAGCTTTCAGCAATTGATGCGCTAGCCACGTATCGACCATCGACATTTCATCGATGATGATCAAACGCCCTTCGATTTCCTTTTCCGTTTCTTCTTCTTTTTCCTGGCCGTTAAAGCCGAGCAAGCGGTGGATCGTCATGGCCGGAAGTTCCGTCGATTCACTCAGACGCTTTGCAGCGCGCCCGGTCGGAGCAGCGAGAATGATGGGAAACGGCTCTTTTTTCTTCGCGTAGTCTTTCGGGTCGAGCGATAAGCCGTGCAGTTCCGCATACACTTCGACAAGGCCGCGGACAACCGTCGTTTTCCCAGTGCCCGGTCCCCCTGTCAATATCATGACAGAAGAATTGATGCTGCCGTCTATTGCTTCAATCTGTGTTTCAGCATAATTCACCCCGAGCCGCTCCTCCGCTTCACCGAGTGCCCGCCGCACTTCTGACGCCGGAAAACGGTCCCGGTTTGCCTGCGAGCCAAGCAAAGTTTCGAGTTTTGTCGCAATGCCGACTTCCGAGTAATACAAGGACGGCAAATAGAGGCGGGTTTCTTCGCCCGCCACTTTGCTTTCTTCATTCAGCTCAATCATCGCTTTCGAAATTGCTTCGATGGATATCTCGTCGCGCTGGCTCGATTCAAGCATCCCTTTCACGAGCGGGATCAAGGTTATTGCATCCATATAAACGTGGCCTTCAGACAGCGACGCCTGGTTCAATAAATGCAGAACAGACGCTTTGATGCGGTCGGGATGTGCGCCAGTGATGCCGAGTTTTGCTCCCAATTCATCTGCCCGCTGAAAACCGATGCCTTCAATTTCTTCAATCAATCGGAACGGGTTTTTCGTAAGTACGTCAATCGTTTCTTCACGGTACGCCTGATAAATCCGCATGCCGACTTGCGGACCGAAACCCCAATCGTTTAATTGGATCATCACGCGCTCTAGTCCGAGATTCATCTGCAGCGTGGAGCGGATGGTGTCTTTCTTGTCATCTGAAAGGCGCGGTACGGCATCAAGCGCTTCCGGATCTTCCAAAATCTTTTTAATGGCATCTTTCCCGAGCTTTTTGACAATCGTTTCCGCCGTTTTACGGCCGATGCCATTGAACATATCGCTCGATAAATAGTGGACGATGCCTTGTTCTGTTTCAGGCACTTCTTTTGTGAAGGTCTCCACTTGGAATTGCACGCCGTATTTCGGATGGTTTTTTACCGAGCCTGTAAATCGGTACTGCTCTTCCAGTGACAATTTCGGGAAATAGCCCGAGACAATAATTTCTTTTTCGGTATAGGAGGTGTTCGTCTCTTGGATTTTCACTTTCGCGATGGAAAACAGATTCTGGGGATTGTGAAAAATCGAGACGACGGGCCTGCCCAGTACAAATTGCACTTCTTCCTGGAATAAATCGATTTGTCCGGTCATGTCTGTCGTCTCCTTTCTTCCGTGGTTACTGCAGTTTCGTTGCGATCATATCATAGGCGTAACGCGCCATTTCGTTTCGTTCATCCAATGTGTAAGCTTCCTTCAAATGATGCATGGCATCAGCTGTACGGTCAGTCGATACGGCATACAGGACGCCAAGATTGTAATGGGCATCTGCATGGTCCGGCTCATGTTCTAACACCTGCAGAAATTGCGGTTCTGCAAGGTCAAACAATTCCATCGAAGCAAGTGTGATGCCGTAGCTTAAGCGCGCCTGGACGTCTTCCGGGTCCAGTTCAATGGCACGCTGAAGATACGGAAGCGCCAATTTCGGCTGTTCCAGCTTTTCAAAGCATTTGCCGATCATGAAGTGGGCATCTGCCCCTTCAAGACCGTATTGAACTGCTTTTTCGTATAATTTCAAGGCTTCTGCAAAACGCTCCACATTGAAATAAAGGTTCGCTAACCCGTAATAAGCGGTCGCTGATGTTTCATCGAGCGTGATCGCTTTCTGGAAAAAGCGTTCAGCGCGCTCGACGTCATCCATCGAAGTCAGCACGTGGCCGAAATTGATGTAGCCAAGGGCGTTGTCCGGTTCTTCTTCGATCGCTTTCGTGAAAGCTTTGATCGCTTCTTCTGTATTGCCTTCTTGCAAGGCTTGAATTCCGATTTCATTGTAATTCATGTTCGTCTCTCCCATTAACCTACATATTCCAAACGTGCGCCGTTTTTGAACACACGGTCGATTGTTCCCCCGCCAAGGCATTCTTCGCCATCATAGAAAACGACCGCTTGCCCTGGTGTGATGGCACGTACCGGCTCGTCGAATGTCACAATCGCTTCTTCACCTTTGAATTCCACTGTTACGCCGACATCAGCCTGGCGGTAACGGAATTTCGCCGTGCATTTCAAAATGCCCATCGGTGCTGTATCTGAAGTGAAGCTTAAGTTTACCGCAGACAAGCTGTCTGAGAAAAGGGCTTCATGATTGATATTTTGGCCGACATAAAGAATGTTCTTTTCCAGATCTTTGCCGATGACGAACCACGGGTCTCCGGCGCCGCCGATTCCCAGTCCTTGGCGCTGGCCGATTGTGTAATACATCAAACCGTCATGTGAGCCTTTTTTAACGCCTTCAAGCGTTTCCATCGATCCTGGCTGCGCTGGCAAGTATTGGCCAAGGAATTCCTTGAAATTGCGTTCTCCGATAAAGCAGATGCCTGTCGAATCTTTTTTCGTTGCCGTCGCAAGTCCTGCTTCAAGTGCAATTTCACGCACTTTTTTCTTTTCCATATGGCCGATCGGGAACATCACTTTAGACAATTGCTCTTGATTCAATTGGTTCAAGAAATAGGTTTGGTCTTTGTTATTGTCTTTGCCGCGAAGCATTTTCGTTTCGCCGTTTTCTGCATGTTCTACTTGAGCGTAATGGCCTGTCGCTAAATAATCCGCACCGAGGCTAAGTGCATGCTCCAGGAATGCTTTGAATTTAATTTCTTTATTGCACATGACGTCCGGGTTCGGCGTTCTGCCGGCTTTGTATTCTTCAAGGAAATACGTGAAAACCTTGTCCCAATATTGCTGTTCGAAATTCACAGCATAATACGGAATACCGATCTGGTTGCAGACACGGATAACGTCTTCGTAATCTTCCGTCGCTGTGCAGACGCCGTTCTCATCGGTGTCATCCCAGTTTTTCATGAAAATTCCGATCACGTCATACCCTTGTTCTTTCAATAAATACGCGGCGACCGAAGAATCAACTCCTCCGGACATGCCGACGACAACGCGTGTATCTTGTGGAGCTTTTACCGTCATTTTTTATCACCTTTTCATAGCAGCGCTAAACGCTTGCTGATTTGTGCTGTCTTTTGGGCAGCTTCAGTTATTTGTTGTTCCGTCAGGCCGATGCCGAAACTGAAACGGATGGAATTGCGCAATTGCTCCGCTTTCTCCCCGAACATTGCAACGAGCACATGCGATGGATCGATGGAACCGGCTGTGCAAGCCGATCCGCTTGAAGCGGAGACTCCGGCGATATCCAAATTAACGAGGAATGATTCGATATCGATTCCTGGCAAGCTTAGGTTCAGAACATGCGGCATCTGATTGCCGCCGTTTTCCGAGAACTCGATGCCTTCATTCGTCAAAACGCTTTTGAAAATCTGTTTGTAGTTTGAATAGGCTGCTGCCCGCTCGTCCATCGTCGCAAGTGAAATTTCAACCGCTTTTGCGAACGCTGCAATCGCCGGTACATTTTCCGTTCCGGCACGGCGCTTCCGTTCCTGTTCGCCGCCAAATAAAATCGGCGACAGCGGTGTGCCTTTTCGCTGGTAAAGGAAACCGATGCCTTTTGGCCCGTTGAGTTTATGCGCGGATACCGACAAAAGGTCGACATTTAGCGCTTCCACGTCAATCGGCAAAACGCCGTATGCTTGGACGGCATCTGTGTGGAATGTGACGTCCGTATCTTTTAACAGCTCACCGATTTCAGCAATCGGCTGAACCGTTCCGACTTCATTATTGCCTAGCATGATGGTCACTAGAATTGTATCGTCCTCGCAGCGCTTTTTTCACGTCTTCTGCTCGGACCAGACCTTTTTCGTCAACCGGCAAGTAAGTGACCTCGTAGCCTTCCCGTTCCAATTTCTCGCAAGCGTGCAAAACGGCGTGGTGTTCAATCTGCGACGTGATGATATGTTTGCCGTCTTTTTTGGCTGTTGTGCCGAAGATCGCCATATTGTCCGCTTCGGTGCCGCCGCTTGTGAAAATGATTTCCGGGTCGTCTGCATGGATGCTCGCAGCGAATACACGGCGTGCGTCGTCCAATGTCTTGCGCGCAGTACGTCCGGTGCCGTGGATGCTTGATGGATTGCCGAATACAGTGAGAAGCGCTTCGGAAAAGGTTTCAGCCACTTCCGGATGCATCGGAGAAGTGGCTGCATGGTCTAAATAAATTCGATTCATTTTAACTGTCTCCTTATATATAAAACATATAATTTTCGTTATTATCGTCTTTTTGATTGGCTAAATCGTCTATGCTCGTCGTCTCAAGCACGTTTTTGACTGCGTCGCGGATGCGAATCCACAATTCGCGCTGCGGCTGAGCTTCGTCTTCGATGCCTTCAACCGGCTGGATCGGGCCTTCAAGCACTTTGATAACGTCTCCAGCGGAAATTTCTTTCGGGCCGCGCGTCAGCATATAGCCGCCGTATGCGCCTCGTACACTTTTAACTAATCCTGAATTGCGAAGCGGACCTACTAATTGTTCCAGATACGCTTCAGATAAATCATATTCTGCCGCAATTTTCCGGAGCGGAATCGGCCCTTCTCCGTAATGTTTGGCGAGTGAGATCATAATCGTCAAGCCGTAGCGGCCTTTTGTTGAAATTTTCATGCTTACACCTCTGAGTCAGATTCCAATTATTCTTCAAAATAGTATAGCATATTTGTCGGGAATGGACTTGCAATGACTTTTATTTGGCAAAACGATATACTAATAGAACGAATGTACGGAAGGAGTTTTTTGATTGCAGAACGAACCTTTAGCATTCCGTATGCGTCCGCGCACCATTGACGAAGTGGTCGGCCAGCAGGATGTCATCGGCCCGCATACGGCGTTATATAAAATGATCCAGAACGGCCATATTCCGTCGATGCTGTTGTACGGCGAACCGGGCATCGGAAAAACCTCGATCGCCCACGCCATCGCCGGCACATCGAAATTGCCGTTCATCGCGCTGAATGCGACGACTTCCGGCAAAAAAGATGTTGAAGAGGTGGTCAAAGAATCGCGCATGACTGGGAAAGTCTTATTATTCCTGGACGAAATCCATCGCTTCAATAAACTCCAGCAAGATGCATTGTTGCCGCATGTAGAAAGTGGCGCGATCGTTTTGATTGGTGCCACGACGGAAAATCCGTTCCATGACGTGAACCCCGCGATCCGTTCCCGCTGCGGTGAAATCAAACAGCTTAAACGGTTGACGCATGACGATATCGTGAACTTGCTGAATACCGCTTTGAGTGATCCAAAACGCGGACTCGGCAATTTAAAAATCGAGATTTCACCAGCGCAAGTGGAGCGCATCGCAGACGGCACAAACGGCGATGCCCGAAAGGCATTGACGATGCTTGAGTCCATCATCATCGCATCTGACGAAATCGACGATAAATTTATTGTCGAAGACCAAATGGTGGAACAGATGATCAAGCGAGTCGGCGTGTTCGGCGATAAAAAAGGTTCCCATTTCTTTAATTTGCTGTCAGCGCTCCAAAAATCCGTGCGCGGCAGCGACATCAATGCAGCGATGTATTATTTGGCGCATTTATTGGAAAACGGCGATTTGACCGCCGTCACCCGCCGCCTGCTCGTTATGGCATATGAGGACATCGGCCTTGCGAATCCGGAAGTCGGCGGCCACGTGCTCGCTGCCTGCCAGGCGGCTGACCGCCTTGGTTTGCCGGAAGCGCGCATCCCGCTCGCACAAGCGGTCGCCGAGATGTGCTTGTCCGAAAAATCGAACTCCGCTTACCGGGCGATCGACGCTGCCATCTCAGCCATCAATAAAGGCGAGACGGGCGACATCCCGATGCATCTTCGCGACACGCATTATGCCGGCAGTGCCGAACTTGGCCACGGCGGCTATCGATATCCGCATGACACACCGCTCGGCTCATTCGGCGGCTGGGTCGATCAGGATTATTTGCCGAAAGAAGTGCAAAAAGCCGAATACTACAAGCCGGTGATTGCCGGAGCTGAGAAAAAGTACGCCGGCATCTATGAAAAACTGAAATCATTCCGGAAAAATAAAAAATAAGTTATCGAAAGCTATTTCCAAATGCGGAAATGGCTTTTATTTGCGTTCAAAATTTTTATTTGCGCTTAGAACGTTTTATTTGTGGTTAGCGGAATTTATTTGCGTTCACTCCCGGTTTATTTGCGTTCAGCAAAATTCCGCATAAAAAAAATCCGGCTCAAACCTCGAGCCGGATCGTTTTTAATTATTGCGTACGCGGTTGATATGGATCGATTTCGTCATATCGTTGATGACCCAGCTCGCACAGATCAAGCCGACCGTCGACGGCGTAAAAGCATTCGAGGAAGGCGGCATCTGCGCTTTGCGGATCGGCGCATTCGGCTTTCCTACCGTTTCAACGACGTCTTCACGGACAATAATCGGACTTTCATCGGAAAAGACGACGGGGATTCCTTTTTTGATGCCGGCTGCTCGCAATTTCCGGCGGATCACTTTCGCTAGTGGATCGGTATGCGTTTTTGAAATATCGGCGATTTGGAAGCGAGTCGGGTCTGTTTTATTGGCAGCACCCATGCTTGAAATGATTTTTACGCCGCGCTTGTAGCATTCCATCATCAAATGCACTTTATAGATCATCGTATCTGATGCGTCAATGACATAGTCGGGTTCGTAGCTGAAAAACTCTTCATACGTTTCTTCCGTATAGAACATATGTAAAGAAATCACTTCACACTCTGTATTGATGTCTGCAATGCGCTTTTTCATGACTTCCGCTTTGGACTGGCCGACCGTCGAAAGATTCGCCACCAATTGGCGGTTGACGTTGGTGATGTCGACATTGTCTTTATCCACTAAAATGATGCGACCGACACCGCTGCGCGCGCATGCTTCTGCAGCAAACGATCCAACACCGCCTACCCCTAAAATGGCCACAGTTGAATTTTTAACAAGATCCATGCCTTCTTTGCCTATTGCTAATTCATTTCTTGAAAATTGATGTAACATAAGTTCCCTGCCCTTCAAAGTTGATCATTCTACTAGGAATTATACACAAATAAAAACCCCCCGACAAATTGCCGGAGGGCGAAAGTTTAAAATAATAGGAGAATCCCAATCGTGCCGTCCTTGGTGTTGCGCATCGTTTTTGAACCCGCTTCTAGCAGGTGGGTGACCTCTCCACCACTTATAACTTCCCGTTAAGGCATGTTAGCCATGATGAAATTTGGTCTCCCGACGACAAAATGTTGGGTCAAAACTGAATTGCTCGTAACGAACACATCAGGATTCTCTACTAATTGTATGTTAGCACACTCTTTTTAATTGCACAAGAAATTTACTCTGGTTCTTTTTCAGTATTCTGAACATTCAGCAATAGGCTTAAGTCATCAAGCTGTGCCTGGGAAACTGGACTCGGCGCATCCGTCAACAAGTCGCTCGCACTTGCTGTTTTCGGGAAGGCAATCGTGTCGCGCAAGTTTGTGCGGCCTGAAAGCAGCATCACCAAACGGTCTAAGCCGAACGCGATTCCACCATGCGGCGGCGTGCCGTATTCAAACGCATCCATCAAAAAGCCGAACTGTGCGCGTGCTTCTTCTTCCGTAAAGCCAAGGACACTGAACATTTTCTCCTGGATATCCCGGCGGTAAATTCGAAGGGATCCTCCGCCAAGCTCATAGCCGTTCAATACTAAGTCATACGCTTGTGCACGGACGTTTTGCGGCTCTGTCTCCAATTTATCGACGTCTTCTTCAAAAGGCATCGTGAACGGATGGTGAGCTGCAAAATAGCGGCCTTCTTTTTCATCGTATTCGAATAGCGGCCAGTCTGTGATCCATAGGAATTTGTAAACCGAGCTGTCGATCAAGCCAAGCTCTTTGCCGAATTTCGAACGCAACGCGCCTAGTGTATCTGCCACAACAGATGCGGAATCTGCAACGAATAAAAGAAGGTCTCCTGCTTCCGCTTCTGCACGTTCTGTCAAAGCCTCTGCCGCTTCGCCTTCAAAGAACTTCGCGATTGGCCCTTTAATGCCATCTGCTTCCACTTTCAGCCAAGCAAGGCCTTTCGCTCCGTAGACAGCCGCAAATGAACCCAATGCGTCGATATCTTTGCGTGAATAATTCGCCGCTTGCCCTTTGACGTTGATCAATTTCACTTGGCCGCCAGTTTCAATCGCGCCTGTAAACACTTTGAAAGAAGAATCTTTCACAAGGTCTGAAACATTGACAAGTTCAAGGCCAAAGCGAACGTCCGGTTTATCCGATCCGAAACGGTCCATCGCTTCTGTATAGCTCATGCGCTCAAATGTCGGCTCGATGTCGACGTTTTTCACTTCTTTCATCATCTGGACCATCAAGCGCTCATTCATGCCGATAATGTCTTCCATTGACTGGAAGCTCATTTCCATATCGATTTGCGTGAATTCCGGCTGGCGGTCAGCACGCAAATCTTCATCGCGGAAGCAGCGGGCAATCTGGTAATATTTATCGAATCCGGAAACCATCAGCATCTGCTTAAAGAGCTGCGGTGATTGCGGAAGCGCGTAGAATTCGCCGTCATGCACACGGCTTGGCACCAAATAATCGCGGGCGCCTTCCGGTGTAGATTTCGTTAAAATCGGTGTTTCCACTTCCAGGAATCCTTCTGTGTCCAAGAATCTGCGGATCGATTTTGTGATATCCGAACGCATTTTGAAGGTTTCGAACATAGCTGGACGTCTCAAGTCGAGGTAGCGGTATTTCAAACGCAAGTCTTCGCTGACGTCTGTATTGTCCTCAATCGCAAAAGGCGGGTTTTTCGCGGCGTTGATGATCGAAGCGTGGTCCACTTGCACTTCCACTTTTCCTGTTTTCATCGCTGTATTGATTTGGCCATCCGCTCTCGCAACAACCAATCCGTCGATGTGTACGACGAATTCGTTGCGCAAGGATTCACCGATCGCTGCCGCTGCTTCTGAGATTTCAGGATTGAAAACGACTTGGACGATGCCGCTGCGGTCGCGCACATCCACGAAGATCAAACCGCCTAAATCCCGGCGTTTTTGTACCCATCCTTTTAATGTTACACGTTGTCCGATAACAGTTTCATTTACTTCACCACAATAATGCGATCTCGACATGTTTTATTCCTCCAATGATTTCTTATTGTTGATCGTTTCAGCCATTTCGGAGAATAAAAGCTCTTGCTGTTCGCCGGTAGCCATTTCTTTCAGCCCGGCTTTGCCGCTTTCCATTTCCGTTTCTCCGATGACGATGACGTAGTTTGCGCCTTTGCGGTCAGCTGACTTCATCTGGGCTTTCAATTTGCGTCCTGTATAATCCATATCTGCCGAAATGCCATTTGAACGGAAATCTTTGAGCAAGCTGAACGCTTGTTTCTTCGCTGATTCGTCCATCGCAATCACGTAGACTTCCAGATTCTGTGATTGGCCGATTTCCACTTTTTCCATTTCCAATGCCAATAATAAACGCTCAATGCTCATCGCAAAGCCGATGCCCGGCGATTCCGGTCCGCCAAGGTCTTCAACAAGGCCGTTATAGCGTCCGCCTCCGCAAAGTGTCGTGATCGCGCCGAATCCTTCAGCGTCGCTCATGATTTCAAATGCGGTGTGGTTGTAATAATCAAGGCCGCGAACCAGGTTCGGATCGACGACATAATCGATCCCAAGCTCTTCCAGATACATTTTCACATCATCAAAATACGCCTGCGAATCTTCATTTAAATAATCGGCAAGTGACGGTGCTGTACCCATCAATGGGTGATCGCGGTCAACTTTGCAATCAAGGATGCGAAGCGGATTTTTTTCAAGCGCGTTTGGCAGTCGCTGCAAAATTCATCGATGCGCGGTGCGAAATGTGCCACAAGCGCTTCTTTGTGCGAAAGCCGGCTTTCGGTATCGCCAAGCGAGTTGATGACTAAGCGCAGCTTTTTCAATCCGACCGAACGGTAAAGTTCCATCGCCAGTGAAATCACTTCTGCATCAATCGCAGGATCTTTCGACCCGATCGCTTCCACCCCGAATTGCACAAATTGGCGCATGCGGCCAGCTTGCGGTCGCTCGTAGCGGAACATCGGGCCTGTATAGAATAATTTGACCGGCTGGTCCGGCAAGCCGAATAATTTATTTTCCACAAACGAACGGACAACAGAAGCTGTCCCTTCCGGACGAAGCGTCAAACTGCGATTTCCGCGGTCTTGGAATGTGTACATTTCTTTTTGAACAATATCAGTTGTGTCGCCTACGCCGCGCTGGAATAATTCGGTGTGCTCAAATACAGGTGTCCGAATTTCCTTGTATTGATAAAGCCGGCATAGTTCGTTGATTTTTTGTTCGATTTCCTGCCATTTCTCCGATTGGCCAGGCAGAATATCGTATGTGCCACGTGGTGCTTGAATGCTCATTTTCTTCACTCCCTTATTTTTTCCAAACAAAAAAGCCCTCGCCCCTTGCTTACGCAAGGGACGAGAGCTTTGTTTTTAAGCTTCCGCGGTTCCACCCTAGTTGATGCACAAAACGCTGCACATCCTCTCATTCCGGGTAACGGCCGGTTCCGTTCTTTCCTAATAAGCCCGAATTTCAGCCTTTCAGAAAAAAGCCTCTGAAGTGTTTTTCATCACAGATCCCTGCAGGAAAGTTTACAGCCCAGGACTTTCCCTCTCTTTTCAGCCAATCATGCAATTACTTTCTTCGTCATCAGCAAATCTAAATATATGAGTATAATGATTAATCTTAAGGACTCCCTGAATTCTTGTCAACCTTTTTTGACAAACGCCGTTTTTTTTACAATAATACAAAGTAGGTGAAAAGAATTTCCATGCCGCTTTTCTTTTCCTCACGAATCCAATTAATAAGTTCCAAGGAGGTGCTACATGAACCGCAAATGGCCAATCGTTCTTATTTTATTTATTTTATTGGCCGCCGGCAGCCTGCCTGCCGCAAAAGTTCCAGCTGCCTATGCCGCTGGCACGGATATGAAAATATCCGCTTCCACCGTCAATATCCGAAGCGGTCCGGGCTTATCGTATAGCGTCACCGGTTCCTTGTCTAAAGGTGAAACCGTTAACGTCGTTTCGCAGTCGGATGAATGGTATGAAGTAAATATCGACGGCGAAACCGGCTGGATCGCCTCTTGGCTGACGACTTCTGCTGGCAATGCTTCCGAAAGTGGCGCGTCGGGCGAGACCGCCGTTTCGACTGTAGACCGGCTGAATGTCCGCGCACAACCGGATTTATCGTCATCCGTCTTGACGCAAATGAATGCAGGGGAACAAGCGACAATCGTCCAACAAACCAGTGATTGGGTTGAAATCGACTTCCATAATACACGCGGCTTTGTTTCTAAACAATACATAAGCGTTTCCGAAAGCTCGGTCAGCAGCCCTTCGCCTGAAGCGGCGGCAGTATCTTCTTTTGAGATTGCTGTAGATGCATTGAATGTCCGCACGAAACCGGATCTGAATTCCGACGTGAAAGATTTAGTGCGCAAAGGCAAAGTCTTCCCGATCAAGTCGATGGAAGGCAATTGGGTCGAAATTGAACTGAGCGCGAATGACAGCGGATGGGTATATGCGTTTCATGGCCATTTATCCGATCAAAGCGCAAACGCTGTTTCCGGCACCGATACGGAAGTGGTGACTGTCTTGACAGATGGCACCAATCTCCGCTCGAAGCCTTCAACTTCTTCTGAAGTCGTCAGCCGCACAAATGCCGGAGAACGTTTGTCGGTCATCGGCCAAGACGGCGACTGGTATAAAGTTTCCTTGCCTGGCGGACAAGATGCCTATATCGCGACTTGGGTCGTGACGAGCGGCGAAACGGAAACTGTCCAGCAAGAAAAGAAAGAAAAACCTGACCGAAAAGCTGGCACATTAGACGGCTTGACAATTGTCATCGATCCCGGGCATGGCGGAAATGATGGCGGTACAGTCGGTGCACGGTATACCGAAGAAAAAGACTTGACCTTGAAAACGGCTGAAACTTTGACGCACCATCTCCGTTCTGCTGGAGCGGAAGTGGTGCTGACCCGGCAGTCCGATGTCTACGTCGATTTGAGAAAACGCGTTTCCACAGGGCACCAGGTGGCGGCGGACGCCTTTATCTCGCTTCACTACGATGCGACAAATGACAGCAGCGTCTCTGGATTCACCACGTATTATTTGCATGATTACCAAGAACCGCTTGCTGAATACATCAACGCAGGGCTCGGCAAGAAAATTGATCTGCGCGACCGCGGCGTCCAGCCCGGAAATTATTTAGTGCTGCGCGAAAACCGCCAGCCCGCTGTTCTCGTTGAACTGGGCTTCCTCAGCAATTACAACGACGAACGCATCGTTTCGACCGGCAAATTCCGCGACCAAGCTGCACTTGGCTTGTACAACGGCATTATCCAATATTTCGATGCACAATTAGAAGAATAGAAAAACAATGCGGAGCTTTTCTTCCGCATTGTTTTTTTGTGCATTTTGGGTATTCTGCAAACAAACTGGATGATTCCGCAAAGAAAGTCCGATATTCCGCAAATAAACTCTTTTATTCCGCAAACAACGCGGCTTTTCCCGCAAATATAACAAAAAACCGGCTTGAAGGATCTTCCCTTCGAGCCGATTTTGTCATTTCGATTCCACTACGATCGTTACAGGGCCGTCATTGACGAGTTCCACATCCATCATCGCACCGAAAACGCCGGTTTCGACTTTCAAACCGTTGTTCCGCAATGCATCGTTGAACGCTTCCCAGATCGGTTCAGCCGTTTCCGGGCGTGCCGCTTGGATAAAACTTGGACGCCGCCCCTTTTTCACATCACCATAAAGCGTGAACTGTGAAATCGATAAGATGTCTCCGCCATTTTCCAAAATCGAACGGTTCATCTTGCCGTCTTCGTCTTCAAACAAACGCAATTGGGCAATTTTACCTGCTACGTAGTCGACATCTTTTTGTGTATCTTCATGCGTAACGCCAACGAGCAGGACGTAGCCCGATTGGATCGAACCCGTCACTTCCCCGTCTACGGTCACGGATGCCTCTTTTGAACGCTGCAAAACAACTCTCATAGTTCCTCCTTAATTCGTTACACGACGGACGGAATAGACATCAGGTATTTGTTTGATGCGTTCCACTACCCGGTTCAGATGCGTAATGTGCGGAATCAGGATCGTCATGTTGATCGTCGCGATTTTATTTGAATCGGCGCGGCCGCTGACCGCAACGATGGTCGTTTTCGCTTCACTAACCATCTGCATCACTTCGTTGATCAAGCCTGTGCGGTCATAAGCTTCCACTTCGATATCAATTTGATAGTCTTTCTTTTCCGGAAGGCCGGAATTGTCCCATTCAACCGGGATCAAGCGGTCCATCTGATCGGCATGGATATTCGGGCAATCGGCACGGTGCACAGAAACCGCCGCCCTTTCGTGATAAACCCGATAATGCTGTCGCCTGGAACCGGGTTGCAGCATTTGGACAAGCGGATCATCATATTGTCGATGCCACGTACGATGACACCGGATTCCGTTTGTTTCCGCGGCGTATGGGATTTCATTTCCACGGTCAATTTCTCGATCGCTTCTTCCTGCTCGCGTTTTTTGCGCTGGCGCTCAGCTAGTCGGTTGACGACTTGCTGTGCAGTCATGCCATTAAAGCCGACCGCCGCAAACATATCCTCTTCACCGGCGAAATTAAATTTCTCGCAAACCCGTTTGATGTTTTCGTTCGTCAACACATCTTTTGGAATAAAATCCTGCGCTTTGATTTCTTTCTCGACGAGTTCTTTTCCTTTTTGGACATTGTCAACACGCAATTGCTTTTTGAAGAATTGCTTGATCTTATTTTTCGTCTGCGTTGACTTGGCGATTTTCAGCCAGTCACGGCTAGGGCCGAACGATTGCTTCGAAGTGAGAATTTCCACAATGTCGCCCGTCTTTAATTCGGTATCAAGCGGGACCATTTTACCATTCACTTTGGCACCGATGGTTTTATTGCCGATTTCCGAGTGGACACGATACGCGAAATCAATTGGCACTGAGCCAGCCGGCATTTCGATCACATCGCCTTTTGGCGAGAAAACATAGACCATATCCGAGAACAAGTCGAACTTCAAGGATTCCATGAATTCTTCCGCATTATCCGCTTCGTTCTGGAAATCCAGGATTTCACGGAACCACGTCAAACGTGAATCGACGGTATTCTTTGGCATATCGACTTTTTTGCCTTCTTTATAAGCCCAGTGGGCAGCGACCCCGTATTCCGCGATGCGGTGCATCTCTTCTGTACGGATCTGCACTTCCAACGGATCGCCCTGTGGCCCGATTACCGTTGTATGAAGCGATTGGTAAAGGTTCTGTTTCGGCATCGCAATATAATCTTTGAACCGGCCAGGCATCGGTTTCCATGTGGAATGGATGATGCCAAGCACCGCGTAGCAGTCCTTGATGCTTTCAACGGTCACCCGGACAGCAAGTAGATCATAGATTTCGTTAAACTGCTTGTTTTGGATCGCCATTTTGCGGTAGATGCTGTAAATATGTTTTGGACGTCCAAAAAGATCCGCCTTTATCTCAACTTCATTGAGCTGCTTGCGGATTTCATCCATGACATTATTCAAGTATTCTTCGCGTTCGGTGCGTTTCTTTTTCATCAGGTTGACGATGCGGTAATATTGCTGCGGATTTAAATAACGAAGGGCTGTGTCTTCTAATTCCCATTTTATGGTATTGATTCCGAGACGATGTGCAATCGGCGCGAAAATCTCTAATGTCTCGTTCGCTTTCATGCGCTGTTTTTCGACAGACTGGTATTTCAAAGTCCGCAGATTATGCAGACGGTCCGCTAGTTTGATTAAGATGACTCGGATATCCTGCGCCATTGCGACGAACATTTTGCGGTGATTTTCTGCTTGCTGCTCTTCTTTGGACATGTATTTAATCTTGCTTAATTTTGTCACGCCATCTACAAGCATTGCGACTTCTTCATCGAAATCATGGACAATGTCTTCACGGCTGACTGTTGTGTCTTCGACAACATCATGCAAAAAACCGGCAGCGACAGTTGCTGGGTCCATTTGAAGTTCTGCGAGTATGCCAGCCACTTGCACCGGGTGGACGATATACGGTTCACCGGATTTACGGAGCTGTCCTTCATGGGCTTTAAGCGCTACTTCATAAGCTCGTTTAATTGTTTTTACATGATCGGCATTCATATAAGACGCAACCATCTCGAATACGTCTTCAGGTGTCCTTACTAAATCTTTCGCCATAATTGCCCACCTTGCTTTTAATTTTTCGAAAAGTATATCTTTCTATTATAAAAACCAACAGGTGTAAAAGTAAAGCTTTGTTGCAATTATCCTTTAATTGTTTCACAAATCCGCCTTAATTTTGTCAACTATGGCCTTCTTGTTTCCTTTTCCGATAGAAACAGACTTTTTAGCTGAAGCAATGCATTGGATATTTTCCACTTTTACATTTACTGCCGGCTGCTTTCCGCCTGCAATCGAAATGTCTGCCGAAGCGGTGCAGAAACCGGAAACTTTCCCGTTTGCAAGAGAGACATTTGCCGCTTTATATTGGATGGCCGCAACTGGATTATTTGCGTAATCATAGCTCGGATCCCCGATAAAGCGGAAACGGTTGATGGCGACGTTGCGGAAACCCGATACGACTAATGCGCGCGGAGACGATCCCGCATACATATCCGCGAAAACCGGCGCTACGGAGACGAGGTTTTGCGCAGCAATATTATAGGCACTGAGAGAATCCGGATCTTCCGCTTTATGATGCCCGATATGGCGGAAATTGAACGACCGGTTGTCGTGAACCGATAGATGCCCGGAAATAAAAACACCGGTTGCAGCTGATGAAGTGGCGTGGGCTTTGATTTCCAGTCCGCCGAAGCAGCGCGCTGTCGAATTGTTCGACAGCCAGACAAAACGGGAGCCATCATCAATTTCGATGCCGTTTGAATTGGAAAAGCCTTTTTTATGGGAGCGGCCGCTTGGGTCGCAGAAATGTGAATTGGATATGAAAATATAATCGCTGTGGTGGGTTGTGATGCCGTCATCTCCAAATCCATAGCCGCTTGCCCGGTCGAGCCAAATAAACTTGCTGCCGCCTCTCGCCCGGATGCCGTCGCCGCCGTAGTTATAGGTAGGAGACGAAATATCGAAACAGTGCAGCCCCGGGTTATATGCAGCGACGTTTTTCACCCAGCCATATGTCAGATGGGCGTAAGTCAGACAGCTGGAATGATTGAGGCCGCGCTTGTGTTTTCAACATTGCCGAGGCGTTCCACATTCCAATCCAAACTTAAATTTTCAACAGAAATATGGTGGTTGCCCTTCACATAATTGCTATTGGTTACGAGCCGCTGTTTTTTCAGCGCTTCATTGTGGAGCCGGATCACCGTCGCCCCTTTTCCTGCTCCGCGGAGCCTCGTCCAAGAAGGCAGTTCGATTTTCCGTACGATGAATATGCCAGCAGGGACTAAAACATCTACATAGCCGCTGCCGATCGCTTTACGGAAGGCCTCTGTAGAGTCGGTCATTCCGTCTCCAACTGCGCCGAAAGATTCCACATTAACGATTCGTTGAAAAGAACGTTCGAGATTCGCATATTCCCTGTCTAATCCGCCTTTCCATTCGGGTACAGCTTCATCAGCAACCACTTTAACGGAATAATTGCGTGGATCCAGCGTTGAATGTTTTTTGCCAGTCATTGCCCATAAACGCTCCATCCATGATTTCCGGTACTGGCTGTTGAGGGGAAGCGGCTTTGAATTTTTTAAGGACCTAAAATATTCGATCGTTTCTTTTGTGGTCTCCTCTAAAGGCTGTGGACTGTCTAAAATAGCCGCTATCAATTCTTTATTTTTTCCAGGATCGTGGTATTTGCTTAATTCCATTTCCATCACCTCTCCTTTCCATACCCCGGCATCTATAAAAAAATCCCTCTGCCAAAAGGCAGAGAGAAATCGATTAATATTGAAGCAAAGTCATGACGTCGTAGCCGTCTAAGTTTTTGCGTCCATCCAGATACGTCAATTCGATCAAGAATGCACAGCCGACAACAACGCCGCCAAGCTGTTCAACCAAGTTGATCGTAGCGCCGATCGTACCGCCAGTCGCTAAAAGATCATCGGTGATCAATACTTTTTGGCCAGGTCTAATGGCATCTTTGTGCATCGTCAAAATATCTTTTCCGTATTCAAGGCCGTATTCAGCGCGAATCACTTCACGCGGCAATTTTCCTTCTTTGCGGACCGGCGCAAAGCCGATTCCAAGCGCATAGGCTACCGGGCAGCCAATGATGAATCCACGGGCTTCAGGGCCGACGATGATGTCTGCGTCTACAGTTTTAGCGTATTCCACCATTTGGTCTGTCGCGTATTTATACGCTTCGCCGTTATCCATGATTGTCGTGATGTCTTTGAAGCTGATGCCAGGTTTCGGCCAATCTTCAACAATTGTTACGTACTGCTTTAAATCCATATCTGTTCTTCCTCCTTGGCTGATACTTTCGCATCAAACCACTCTTTTAAGTCTTTATAAGATGCATACAAAAGCTTTTGTTCCAATGCAATCTGCTGTTCCCGCTTCTTGTAGATCGGCGCTTCCGACAAATCACGTTTCCCTGGAGATTCAGCAAGCTCTGTAAGTCCATTGTTAAGTGTAACAAAACCGAGTTCAAAAAACACCTGCAGCATGAAAAATATTGACTCCCGGCTCCAGCCTTTATGCTTTGCCAGTTCATCGCCATGCTTTTTGAAATCGAACGTCCCCCGCTTTTTAAGAAACGCAAACAGCCATTTAAATTGCTCACGCGTAGGGATCTGCTCGAAATACTGCGATTCCTTTGCATAGAAATGAGCATAGATCCGCTGCGGTTTTAAAATCGACAATATTGTGGCTAATTGCTCTTCCGTGTCCGGCATATCGAGCAGCACCAAATGGTGTTTCGGCTCATCCAATCCACTCAAAGCTTCCGGGCTATAGATGGGCTCATCGATCAGCGTTCGGAAAACGGCTGCTGTATCCGGCTTAAAGGCAAGGAAAACCTGCCCTTTTTCAGGAATCAGCTTCGACCAGCGTGATACTTGGCGGATGCCGCGGATATCGAATAATTGCCACTGGTCGGTCCGCACATCTTCTACCATTAATTGCGGTTTCTTGCGGCCGTTCCATTCATTGATCTGCAAGTCGCCAATTACATCAATTTTCACATCCGGCGTCAATTCATCGCCAATCGGCCCGATGCCAAAACCTACCGCATCCAGTGTTCCTGAATTTTGTGCAAGCTCCATCTTCAAATGATTCTGTGCGGCACCGATCTTCCGGATAGACGAAACCGTCACACCTTCCAAGAAAAACTTCGGCTTCGCAAAGCCCATCCCAAATGGAGCAAGGTAGCGCATTGATTCGATCGTGTCAATATCGATTTCATCCAGTCTGACCGGAATGTCAATTTCCACGACCGGAATCAAATCTTCCTCCGTCAAGCTGTCTTTTGCTTGCTGATTCAATCGTTCCCGCAGTTCATCGACATGCGCCATTTGGAGCGTCATGCCGGCTGCCATCGGGTGTCCCCCGAAATGCGGCAAAATATCCCGGTTAACCGCAAGCTCGTTATAGAGATGGAAGCCGTCGATGCTTCGTGCAGAACCTTTCGCTTTTCCGGTTTCCGGATTCAGCGACAAGACAATGGACGGACGGTAATATTTTTCCGTCAGTTTGGATGCAACGATCCCGACCACTCCCGGATTCCATCCTTCCTGTGCCACCACAATGACATAGGGCGGCTCGTCCGGATAACGCTGGTCCACTTGAGCTATGGCTTCATCTGTTATTTTCTTTACGATCGCCTGGCGTTCTTTATTCAAGACATCAAGGCCGCCTGCCAAGTTCCGCGCTTCTCCTGGATCTTCTGTCATGAACAATTTCACGGCAGGATCTGCATCTTGCAGCCGTCCAATTGCGTTAATACGAGGACCGAACATAAAGCCTATCGTTTCTTCTGTGATTTCACGCTGCTTGACGCCTGACACTTCTGCCAAAGCTTCGATAGCAGGACGCGGTGAATTTTGAAGCGCCGAAAGTCCTTCTTTGACGAACAAACGGTTCTCATCATGCAGCGGCACAAGATCCGCAATGGTACCGATCGCAACGAGTTCAAGCAAATGATCCGGCACATCTTCGTACAAGGCTTGGGCCATCTTAAAAGCCACACCGACTCCTGCCAGTTCACCAAAAGGATAATGCCCCTCCGGATGCCGCGGATGGACGATAGCGAGTGCGTCCGGCATCGTGTCGCCGATGTCATGGTGGTCACTGATAATGACTTCCATGCCTAAATCATTGGCAAATGCCACTTCGTCAATGCCCGATATGCCATTATCGACTGTAACGATCAATTTAACGCCTTCGTCAAATGCTTGCTGGAACAATTCCTTATTCGGGCCATAGCCATGCTTGAACCGGTTCGGAATCTTGAATATGGCATCTGCTCCTAAATCTTCTAAAACCGTCATCATGACTGTAGTGCTTGTTACTCCATCGGCGTCGTAATCGCCGTAAACCATAATTTTTTCCTGGGATTCAATGGCCTGGCGTATCCGCTCGACAGCTATATCCATATCTTTCATCAAATAAGGATTATGTATGCCGCTTGGGTCCAAGGCCATAAACTTTTTAGCTGTGTCTGCGCTTGTAATGCCGCGCGTCACCAGAATTTTTGCCAAGACGGACGAAATTGATAATTCCTTTTGAATTTCTTCTACTAAATTTTGATCAGGCGTCGTTAAGCGCCATCTTTTTTTCGACTCAATCATCCTCATTCACTTCCTTACCCGTTCATTATACAGAAATTTTCCCAAGACAAAAACCTTTCGGCAGTTTCGCCGAAAGGTTTTGGATTAAAGCTGTGCTTTTTCGTCTGTGATGATCATCGCTTCCGGCTCCACGCCGGCTTTCTGGTATTCCGCGATTTCATTTTGCTGAGTGGCGATCAAGGATTCCTTCACAGCCATTTCTTTTTGCAGCGCCTTCACTTTCCGCTGCAAAGTGAATGTCCGGATAATGCCGACCACTCCGCTTAACAGGAAACCGAGCAGCGCAGAAGCTAAAATGACGAGTATCAACGGCCATTCCGCTTCTCCAAATACGTAATTGACGGGTACAGGGTCTACGTTTACCGTCGCAAAGATGGCAATAATTACAGCAAATAAGAGTCCTAACAATACGAGCCATTGATATTTCATATGGGTTATCCCCTTTCGGATAAATAAAAAAATGGAACAAGGTCATATTCTCTATACCCTGTTCCATTTCCTTTATAAACTTATCCTGCTTATACGACAGGCTCGTCAGAACCCCATTTGCTTTTCTCTTCCAATTTCTCGATGTCGATTGGCCCTTTTTTATTCAGTTCACGTTTCTTCAACACAAGCCATAATTGAGCTGCGATGAAAATAGAAGAATACGTACCGGCAATTAAACCGATCAATAAAGCGATCGAGAAGTTTGTAATTGATGGTGCCCCGAAAATCAATAGCGCGATTACAACCAATACAACGGTCAACACCGTGTTCACTGAACGCCCAAGCGTCTGGCGAAGCGATTTGTTGACAACTTCTTCTAGAGCATGGAGCGATTCAATTTTCTTCATACGTTTCATATTCTCGCGGATACGGTCGAATGTAACGATCGTATCGTTGATCGAATAACCGACGATGGTCAATACGGCAGCGATGAAAGTAATGTCTACTTCCAGTCGAAGCAAACTGAACACGGCAATGATGAAGAATGCATCGTGCAGCAATGCGACGATAGAAGCGACACCCATGCGCCATTCAAATCGGAATGCGACATAAATAATGATCCCGATTGCGGCATAAGCCAATGCTTGAATAGCGTTTTTAGCCAATTCGATTCCGACAGTAGGAGAAACGGTGGAAACGTTCGGATCATCGCCATATTCTTCCATCGCTACAGCTTTCAAATCATTGATCTGTTCTTGGCTAAAGTCATCTGTATAACGGGCAACTCCGATATTGTTATCATCACCGGAAATAACAACGCCTTCTGTTTCGTATCCAGCTTCATCCAAGAAGCTTTCAACTTGCTCTTTCGTCAGCGCTGAATCCGCAGTGATTTCAACACGCGTACCGCTTGAGAAATCAATTCCCAGATTTAGTCTGAATACACCGAGTACAACCATTCCGGCTACAATCAATGCAATAGAGGCGATAAAGAATTTATTGCGGTTGCGGGCAAAGTCGAAACGGTCAAAACGAGTCGACAAATCCAGAATTTCAAGATTTTCTTCCGGTTTATGGACAAGCGATTTACGCAAACCGAATAATCCGTATTTGCCATCCAGCACGCCGCTGTGAACCCATAAGCCAAGAAGCAAACGAGAACCCCAAACAGCGGTCAAGAAGCTGACCAAAATTGAGATGATCAATAGAGTCGCGAATCCTTTAACTGAGCTCGTACCGAAAATGAAGAGCACGATCGCCGCAATCAAAGTCGTGACGTTTGCATCCAGAATTGCCGAGAACGAACTAGCAGCTCCCCGCTTTAAACGAATCTTTGATCGAACGGCCAGTACGCATTTCTTCGCGAATCCGCTCGTAAGTGATGATATTGGCATCGACTGCCATCCCGACACCGAGCATGATTGCCGCAATCCCTGGAAGCGTCAAAACGCCGCCGATCATTTCGAATACCAAAAGGATCAGGTAAACGTAGACCGATAAGGTGATGACTGCAATAAGGCCAGGCAAACGGTAATATACCAACATGAACAGCAAGACAAGCGCAATACCGACTGCTGCTGCAAATACCGTTTGATCCAATGCTTGAGCGCCGAATTGTGCACCTACGGAAGTCGAGTAGATTTCCTCAAGGGCTACAGGAAGCGCTCCGGCATTTAAAATACCGGCTAAGTTTTGAGTTTCCTCAACAGTAAAAGCACCGGAAATTTCGACTGAAGGTGAATTGATGCGCTGTGAAACGCGTGGTGCTGAAACGAATTTCGGATCAGGCTTCGCCATTTCAGCTGCGTAGGAATCCACGCCTTCTTCAAAATCCAACCAGATAACCAAGACGTTGCTTGGCGGCGGCATTTGAGAAATTTCGCTCGTGATTTCAGCGAATTTGCCAGGATCATTCAATTCAAGTGTTACGACGGGCTGGCCGTTTTCATCGAAGTTAGCGGCTGCTCCGCCTTGCTTCAAATCATTGCCGGCAAGCATGACTTCATCTTCCGCGTTGCGGAAAGTCAAGTTTGCTTCTGTGGATAAAAGCTCCCGGGCAGTCGCCTGGTCTTCCACCCCAGCAAGCTGGACACGGATACGGTCATCCCCTTCAATTTGGATGACCGGCTCGCTGACGCCGAGTACGTTGATCCGGCTAAGCAAAGCATCCGTCGTGTCTGCTAAAACATCTTGAGTGATTTCCTGTCCGTCTTCAAGGTCAGTCACTTCATAAAGAACTTCAAATCCCCCTTGAAGATCCAGACCTAATTTAATGTCTTTTGCGATGGGTAAACTCGTGGTGCCAATCATTCCTATCAGTACGATGACCAGTAAGAAAAAGGCTATAATACGACCTCTTGCTTTCATATGTAACTTTCCTCCTCAGTGTGAAAAACACAGCACTATCATTATGAAACAGGTGCTGAACCGTGTCAAATCGAAGTTGGTTTTTTGTTCGATGGACGAAGCAGCTGTTCTAAGTCCTCTTGTCCGCTTTCCGTAAACCAATTTCCGCCCTTCAAACCTTCAACTTGATGATAGGCAACGAATTCGGAGGCGGTCATCTCCATAATGTCATTGACCATTTCGTGCAGGCGCATCGTTTCAACTTCTTTTTTCCGCCATTTTTTCTTTACACAATATTGCCACAAATCTTCAGGCGTGAAAGTATCGTATTGGAAATAATGAAATTCCGAACATTTGCTTTCGAGCGCAGGCAAAACCATTTCGTATTGTTCGGTAAATTTTAACATATCAGATCTCCTTTCAGCCGTTCTTTTCCATTGTATACGAATGAAGGAAAGTTTAGAACAATCTTTTTTCTGTATTTGGAACATCTTCAGCTTAAATTATTCAAAAAAAATCGCCTTCTAGTCGAAGGCGAAATTTTTATTAGATCGTCGATTTAGCAGATTCAACAACGCGAGCGATTGCTTGGCGTTCGAATTGCATACGCGTTCCGTCAGCAACTGTGATGTAGACAGTTGCATCGTCAACAGCGTCGACTAGGCCATGAAGGCCGCCGATCGTGACAATGCGGTCTCCACGGCGCAATTCCGACTGCATATTCGCTGTTGCTTTCTGGCGTTTTTGAGCAGGACGGATGATGAAAAACCACATTAACAAGAACATCAATAGTAATGGTGATAAGGCTATTAAAGTATCCATTTTTCAATTTCCCCCTTTCACTTTCTATCTGTGTTTAGAAATTTTTAGCGTTTGGCTTATTGAAACCGTAAGCTTCAAAAAATTCTTCGCGGAAATCTCCCAGGCGGTCCTCACGAATCGCTTGGCGCACCTGTTCCATTAAGTTTAACAGAAAATGAAGGTTATGATAACTAGTAAGTCGGATTCCGAAGGTTTCATCTGTGCGGATCAAATGATGGACGTAAGCACGTGTGTAATTTGTGCATGTGTAGCAGTCGCATTTTTCATCAATCGGACCGAAATCACGTTTAAACGCCGCGTTTTTCACATTCAAGCGGCCGGTGCTCGTCATCAATGTCCCGTTTCTTGCGATGCGGGTCGGCAACACGCAGTCGAACATATCAATGCCGCGGATGGCCCCGTCAATCAATGAATCCGGTGAGCCCACGCCCATCAAATAGCGCGGCTTGTTTTCCGGAAGCAATGGCGTTGTGAATTCAAGGGCACGGTTCATGACATCTTTCGGTTCGCCTACAGACAACCCGCCGATTGCGTAACCCGGGAAATCAAGCGAAACCAAATCGCGTGCGCTTTGCTGGCGCAAGTCTTCGTATTCGCCGCCTTGCACGATTCCGAACAAACCTTGGTCGTTTTTGCGGGCATGCGCTTCTAAGCAGCGTTCTGCCCAACGGGACGTCCGTTCCACACTCGACTTCATGTATTCATGAGATGCCGGATACGGCGGGCATTCGTCGAAAGCCATCATGATATCGGATCCCAGATCATTTTGGATCTCCATCGCTTTTTCCGGGCTCAAGAACAATTTATCGCCGTTCATGTGATTGCGGAAGTGAACGCCTTCTTCTTTGATATTGCGGAATTCACTTAATGAGAATACTTGGAAACCGCCTGAATCCGTTAAAATCGGGCGATCCCAGTTCATGAATTTATGAAGGCCGCCAGCTTCTTTGATCACGTCATTCCCTGGGCGCAGCCAAAGATGATACGTATTGCTCAAAATGATTCCAGCGTTCATCGCTTTCAATTCTTCCGGCGACATCGTTTTCACTGTCGCTTGCGTTCCGACTGGCATAAAGGCAGGCGTTTCAAAAGAACCGTGCGGTGTGTGGACGATCCCTAAGCGGGCACCTGTCTGTTTGCATGTTTTTATATGTTCATACCATACTGCTTGCGTCATTGATGAGTCTCCTTTTTCTGTGGTTCAATGAACATCGCGTCTCCGAAACTGAAAAAGCGGTAGCGTTCATTAACAGCTTCATTATAAGCATTTAAAATATTTTCACGGTTCGACAAGGCGCTGACGAGCATGACCAAGGTCGATTTCGGCAAATGGAAATTCGTGATCAAACCGTCGATTGCTTTAAACTCAAAGCCTGGGAAAATGAAGATATCGGTCCAGCCGCTGTCTTCTTTCAATTCACCGCCAAATTTACTCGCGACGGTTTCAAGGGTCCGCGTTGACGTCGTTCCGACTGAAACCACGCGGTTGCCGCGTTTTTTCGTTTCATTGATCAGTTCAGCTGTTTCCTGATTGATGCGGTAAAACTCCGCATGCATCGTATGCTCTTCGATCGAATCGACCGACACCGGACGGAACGTGCCGAGGCCGACATGCAGTGTAATAAAAGCGATATTGACGCCTTTCGCACGGATCTCATCAAGAAGCTCATCTGTGAAGTGTAGGCCTGCTGTCGGAGCCGCAGCGCTTCCCCGCTCTTTTGCAAAAACGGTTTGGTAGCGTTCCTGGTCTTCAAGCTTTTCACGAATATATGGGGGCAAAGGCATTTCGCCCAATTGCTCCAAAATCTCGTAGAAAATGCCGTCATAGACCATTTTAAAATGGCGTCCGCCGTGATCAAGGATGCCGGTGCATTCCGCTTTTAAAAGTCCGTCTCCGAACGAAATCACCGTTCCGATTTTCACTTTTTTCGCAGGCTTCACAAGCGTTTCCCATACATCGTCTTCAATTTGCTTCAGCAGCAATAATTCGATATGGGCACCCGTCTCTTCTTTAACGCCCATTAAACGGGCCGGAAGCACGCGTGTGTCATTCAAAACTAAGGTGTCGCCAGCTTCTAAATGCTCGGTAATATCCCGGAAATGGCGGTGCGTGATGGCGCCAGTTTCTTTATCCATTACTAAGAGCCGGCTCGAAGTCCGGTCAAGCAAAGGTGTTTGGGCAATCAATTCTTCTGGCAAGTGGAAATCAAAATCATTAACATTCATGTCAAAAAACTTCCTTCATTTGGAGTCATTCAGGCATTTCCATATTGAAATGCTCATATGCTGTATGGGTGACGACGCGGCCTCTTGGCGTCCGTTGGATAAAACCGATTTGCAGCAAGTAAGGTTCATAGACATCTTCGATCGTCGTCGATTCTTCCCCGATGCTTGCGGCAATCGTATCCAGTCCAACCGGGCCTCCCCGGAAGCGTGTGATCATGCCCATCATTAATTTATGGTCAATATGGTCGAGGCCAAGCGGATCGACCTGCAGCATCTCAAGTGCTTGCGATGCCATTTCTTCTGTAATCGTCCCGTTGCCGCGCACTTGCGCAAAATCACGGACGCGTTTTAATAAACGGTTTGCAATACGCGGCGTCCGCGGGAGCGCCGGGCAATTTCAACAGCCGCATGCGGATCGATCTCCGCTTCGAATAGCTGCGAACTCCGGATCACAATATCCGTGAGTGATTCGGTATCGTAATAGTCAAGGCGCGCATGCACCCCGAAACGATCTCGAAGCGGCGCAGATAAAGCACCTGCCCGAGTTGTCGCACCGATCAAAGTGAACGGCGGCAAATCAAGGCGCACAGACCGTGCAGTCGGCCCTTTTCCGACGACGATATCGAGGCAGAAATCCTCCATTGCCGGATACAGCACTTCTTCGATCGACCGGTTCAAGCGGTGGATCTCATCAATGAATAAGACGTCGCCCGGTTCTAAAGACGACACAATCGCCGCCAAATCCCCGGGACGTTCAATCGCGGCCGCTCGTCATTTTGACGTTGACCGCCATTTCATTGGCGATAACCGCAGCAAGCGTTGTTTTACCGAGTCCGGGAGGCCCGTACAACAACACATGGTCCAGACTTTCTTCGCGCATTTTCGCCGCTTCGATAAATATCTCCAGGCTGTGCTTTACTTTTTGCTGGCCGATATACTGGGATAAAAACTGCGGCCGCAGCGACTGTTCAAAGCGTTCGTCAAATTCGGAAATTTCACCGCCAATTACGCGTTCTTCCATGCCGTTCGCCTCCTTTTCATCAGTTTTGTTTCAATAATAATTGCAAAGCTTTCTTCATATAGCCTTCCGTATCCAGATCCAAGTCTTTCAGTTTCGGCTTCACTTTCGCAATTTCGCGCTCAGAATAGCCGAGAGCACCGAGTGCAAGCATCGCTTCTTCAAGTTCCATATCGTCATTTGACAATAAGCCTTGGAAGTTATCCGATTCAAGCGGCTCGCCGAAGAATTCCGCGAGCTTCCCTTTTAAATCGAGGATCATCTGGCGGGCCGTTTTCTTTCCGACGCCCGGGAATTTCACCAAATACGATTCATCTTCCCGTTCGATCGCTTCAATGACGTGCTGCGGCTGACCGCTTGCTAGGATCGCAAGAGCACCTTTAGGACCGATGCCGGAGACAGAAATCAGTTTACGGAATAATTCGCGCTGCTCCAAGGTCGGGAAGCCGAATAATAATTGCGCATCTTCACGGACATGGTGATGCAGGAAAACCTGCAGCTCATCCGATCCGAACGAATACGGATTCGGCGCAAAAATCTGCCAGCCGATGCCTTGCTGTTCCACTACCAAATATTCGGGCGTCACTCGCGTAACCGTCCCTTTTATGTAATCGTACATTCTATTCGCCCCTTCAATTTAACCTATTGATTATAGCATATTTGTTCCCTTTTTACGAAACAAACCCGTTCCGAAAACGTCCGTGGTAAAATAGAAGAAATCATTTAAAAAAGCTGGAGGATTCCCATGAAAAAACTTTACGGCGAACAGCGGCGCCAAATCCTGCTGGAAAAATTAAAAATAGCCGAAGAACCGTTGACCGGCGGCGAACTCGCAGCTTTTGCGAATGTTTCGCGGCAAGTGATTGTCGGAGACATGACGCTGTTAAAAGCAAAGAATGAACCGATCATCGCGACGAGTCAAGGCTACCTCTATATGAACAATCAGGCGAACCAAGAAATCAGCCGGACCATCGCCTGCCACCACCAGCCGGATGACACGGAACGCGAATTGAAAGTTCTCGTTTCGACCGGCGTAACGGTTAAAGACGTATCCGTCGAACATCCGGTCTACGGTGAACTCACTGCCGGCATCCATGTTTCGAACCATCAAGAAGTCGACGCCTTCATGCAGCGCGTCCGTGAGACCGGCGCAAGTTATTTGTTGGAGCTGACCGGCGGCACCCACCTTCATACGATTACTGCACCGAATGTTGCGATGCTTGAACAAGCGATTGCGGCGATGCGCGAAAACGGCTTTTTACTGGAGGAAAATGAATAAATTCATGCTGGAAATCCTGAAACCGTTCGCCGGTTTCGGGATTTTTTCTTTTATTTGCGGAAATGGTGTTGTTGTTTGCGGAATAACTTAGTTTATTTGCGGAATCTGCATTGTTGTTTGCGGGATAAGCGAGTTTATTTGCGCAATCCCTTACTTTATTTGCAGAAACCGCTGCTAGGCAGAAAAAATCCCACGGCGCCATCGCCGCGGATTTTATCACTCGCTCTTATACGTATAATACGACCCCAGACTTTTCACTTCGCAGCCAAGTGCCGTGAGTTCCTCGAACGCCCCTCGCATCATCGGTGCCTGTTCGTCTTCTAAGACGTCCGTGATGAAGAAATAATTGCCGAGGCCGGTTTTTAGCGGACGCGACTCGATTTTGCTCAAGTTAAGCTGGCGCCATGCAAAGACAGAAAGTACCTGGTGAAGCACGCCGGAACGGTCGTCTTTTGGCGGCGAAATCATCAAGGTCGTTTTCACTTGGCCTTCGTGGCTCGAATCTTCCAGGCGGTGATTGGTTTTCGACAACACGAAAAACCGGGTATGGTTGAAATGGAAATCATGGATATCGCGCTGCAGAATCGTCAAGCCGTATTTCTCGGCTGAAAATTCATTGCCAATCGCCGCAATATTCCGTTCCGGTATCTCACTGACCATTTTCGCAGCTGCTGCTGTTGAGCTGTATTGCTCAAGCGGTGTGTTTTTATATGTATAGTAAAGAAATTTATGGCATTGCGCCAATGCGTGTGGGTGTGAATAGATTGCTTCCAATGATTCTGCCCCTGCATTTTCCGGATGCACCAATAAATGCTGGCTGATCGGAGAAAGCACTTCTGCCACCACGTATAATTGCGCTTCGTGGAATAAATAATCCACTGTCAGCGGAACAGATCCTTCCAATGCATTTTCCAGCGGCACGACAGCATACTCGACGCTGCCTTCTGCCACTGCTTCTATGCATTCAGGAATGGAAGTGAATGGAACCAATGTGCTGCTCGGAAAGACACGTGAAGCTGCCAAATGCGTAAAAGACGCTTCCGGCCCTAAAAAAGAAATTCGGTTTTTCAAACTTTTTTCAGCCATCCAACCACTCCTCTATTAAGATAATCCACTTGAAACCACATCAGCCGACTCGACAAAATCAAGTTTTTTCAGCTGCTGCAGGAAAGTTTCCAACTCCAACTCCATCGCCGTTACATCCAAGGAAAGCGTGACATTGGCACGGCCTTGGATCGGAATGGTTTGATGAATGGTCAAAATATTGCACCGGGCTTCCGCAACCGACTGCAATAATGTCGCAAGCGTTCCCGACCGGTCCTCAAGCTGCAAGAACACTGTCAAAATCCGCTCTTTGACAATTGAGTGGAACGGGAATACAGCGTCCCGGTATTTATAGAACGCGGAACGCGAAAGGCCTGTTTTATTGACTGCGTCTAATATGGACATGTGTTCGCGCTGCAGCAGTCTTTTCACTTCAAGCGTTTTTTGCATCGCTTCCGTCAAAACGTCTTCGCGCACCAAATAATACCGTTGTTCTGATATATCCTTCATCCATTAACCCTCCATCTAAAGAGAAACTAAACCCAGCCGGCACAAATGGCCAGCTGAGCTCTATCCGGACTGATCCTTCGATCAATCCATAAATTCAAATTCAAATTCCATCAAGCGAACCGTGTCGCCGTTTTCAGCGCCGCGTTCGCGCAGTGCATCATCGATCCCCATGCCGCGCATTTGGCGGGCAAATCGGCGGATTGAATCTTCACGCGAGAAGTCGGTCATCTTGAACAAACGCTCAATTGCATAGCCTGAAAGAACAAACGAACCATCCGGATCGCGCGTAATTTCAAAGCCATCGCCTTGCGATTCGTGCTTGTACAATACAGAGCTTTCAGACTCGTCTGCCGCTTCGTCGATCAACGGGAATTCCGGAGTGACTTCTACAAGATCCGTCACGGCGAATAAAAGATTCGACAAGCCTTGGCGCGATAGTGCTGAAATCGGGAAGATTTGTGCATCTTCCGGCATTTTCTCGCGGAATTTCTTCAAATTCTCTTCCGAATCCGGCATATCCATCTTGTTCGCCACAATGACTTGCGGGCGTTCTGTCAGACGCATATTGTACTGCTTCAACTCTTCATTGATGGTCACGTAATCTTCATACGGATCACGGCCTTCCATCCCGGACATATCGATTACGTGGATGATAACGCGTACGTTCGATATGGCGTAGGAATTGATGCCCAAGGCCAACACCTTCATGCGCGCCTTCAATCAATCCTGGCAAATCGGCCATAACGAAACTGCGGTGGTCATCTGTTTCCACCATTCCAAGATTCGGTACGATCGTTGTAAAGTGGTATTCAGCGATTTTCGGTTTTGCAGCCGAAACGACTGACAATAAAGTAGATTTCCCGACACTCGGGAATCCGACTAAACCGGCATCCGCCAATACTTTCAATTCCAATACAACATTGCGCTCAAATCCAGGTTCGCCTTTTTCCGATAATTCCGGAGCCGGGTTCTGCGGCGTCGCAAAACGGGAATTTCCGCGTCCGCCGCGTCCACCGCGAGCAATTACAGCTGTCTGCCCATGTTCCACTAAATCGGCGATTGTTTCGCCTGTATCGGCATCTTTTACAACCGTGCCAGGCGGAACTTTGATGATCAAATCCGAAGCTTTCGCACCGTGTTTATTGGCACTCATGCCGTGTGTACCGCGGTCTGCCTTGAAAATCCGTTTGTAGCGGAAATCCATCAATGTGCGCAGGCCTTCTTCAACGATAAAGACAACATCCGCGCCTTTACCGCCGTCGCCGCCTGCAGGTCCCCCGTTCGGTACATATTTTTCGCGGCGGAATGCGACCATTCCATCTCCGCCGTCCCCACCTCTAACATAAACTTTTACGTGATCGACAAACATATTATCCCTCCATCTGTGCGCGTATGGCGATTTTCAAGCCATCCGGTCCGCACGCTTTCACTATCTCAAGCTCCGTTTCCGGAACCGCTATTTCTGTCCATTCACCAGTCAACCGAATCTCTGCAATAAAAAAAGAATCTTCGTTCGAAAACGTGATGAAGCATTCGTACTCCTCGTAAGGATCCGTCTGTTCCAGCGCCGCTCGGATAAGCGCTTCAATCGTTTTCGAATAGGTTTCATCCAAATGGACTGGTGCCTTTGCCGCCAGGCAGTTCAGATGAAAACGGATTTCCGGAAAGCGCCACTGCGCTAGCAAGAGCCACTCTTCCGTCTTTTCCATTTTCAATCCCGAGAGCCGGCTCATCTGCACAGCCGCTTCGCCATGCGAGCGAATAATCGCCTGGACCTCATCAAGGCGCCCAAGATCCAAATTCATTTTGATCAACTGCAATTCATTCAAGAAATCATGGCGCGCATGCCGAAGCGATTGTGCCACTGTCATTGGTGTTTTCATAAGTCACGTCCCGTTCGTCTTCTTTTTTCAGTATACCAATTTTTTCGATGGATTTCCCGGAAAAAGAAGCGGCGAAACCAATTTACAAAACGCCGCCATAGTTTTTCAAAATAAAAAGGGCTGCATGCGCAGCCCTTTTCGTTTTGTATTAAGCTTCTTGTGCTACTGGGTACACGCTCACTTTTTTCTTATCGCGTCCGTAACGTTCGAAACGTACGACTCCGTCGATTTTAGCAAAAAGAGTATCGTCTCCACCGCGTCCAACGTTTTCACCTGGATAAATTTTAGTACCGCGTTGACGGTATAAAATTGAACCACCAGTTACTTCTTGGCCGTCTGCACGTTTAGCGCCAAGGCGTTTAGATTCTGAGTCACGTCCGTTTCTCGTTGAACCTACACCTTTTTTAGATGCGAAAAACTGAAGATCTAATCTTAACATTCTGTCCCACCTCCTAAGCTGTGAAGGTTATTTTAATATATTCTTCATAGTCTTGTTCAATCGTTTTTAATGAAACAATCATGCTGCGAACAAGCAATTGAACCTGTCCATCTGTTTTCTCGTCGAGGCCATCCGGGAAACCGACTTTTAAATAGCCGCTTTCAGATTGCGTAATAGCCGGTTCGATTCCGGTAAGTTCCATGATGGCGTTCACCGCTCCAAAAGAAACAGCTGATGCTCCGGCACATACCAAATCTTGCCCGTGTCCTGCAAAGTCCGCATGACCTGACATTTCGAAAGAAGAAATGCGGCCTGACGCTTCTTTAATTTTTACGTTAATCATGTCTTACAGGTTGATCGCGTCGACAGTCAATTTCGTGTATGGCTGACGATGACCTTGTTTTTTACGGTAGTTCTTTTTCGCTTTGTATTTGAAAACAGTAATCTTTTTAGCGCGGCCGTTTTTAACAACAGTTGCCGATACAGTAGCTCCTTCAACAAAAGGAACACCCACTTTAGAATCGTCTCCACCTACAAATAGAACTTTATCAAATGTGATCACGTCACCAGCTTCACCGTTCAATTTCTCAACGTAGATTTCTTGGCCCGCTTCAACTTTGATTTGTTTACCACCAGTTTCAATAATTGCGTACATATCCTTGCACCTCCTCTTAGACTAAGACTCGCCTATTCAGGTGATCGGCATTGCTGCTGATTCTTATATAACCTGATTCGAGCGGTTGTAGCACAGGTGCGCTACAAACATAACATTAGAATAATAACACGGCAGCGCATGGCACGTCAATTGTTTTATTAAATAGTGCGCGTTGGGGTGCGAACTTTCTGCTGCGAGGTGTGAAAATCTTCGTTTGAGGTTCGGAAAAACCGTCCTGAGGTGCGAAACAATCGCAGCGAGGTGCGTTCAGCTCCATATCGACCCAAAATACGTCTCCAATAACTCCCGCCTCGGAACAATCCATCGTTTGCCGCGTTCATTTCCCAGCAGCGCAGAATTTTCCAACAACCGGTAAAGCAAATGCTTGTCTTCGACACCGAGCAGCCGATAAGCAAAATTCGTCGGCAGCTCCGCTCCGAATAAAACCGCATATTCCTGTAGCGTAACTTCATGTGCATCACGGAAATAGCCGCCGCAGCCATCACAATGCCATTTTCGATTTTTTCTTATCAAAGCAGAATTTCTGCATTTCGCACAGGTCACACCCAGACGCAATGAGTCGACATTAAGGCCATAGCGCTCCAATAAATTCTGCTGGAAACTTTTCTTAGGCAGAGCCCTTACTTTCGCCGACACCTTATTCTCATCAAGCAGCATTCTTCCACCAGCCAAACTTTCCAAGTAAAACGGCAAGTAATCCAGAGACACGGCCGGATAGTTCTTCGGCCCCTCTACCACTCTTCCTGAACGGCTCGCCAGTACAATGACGCCAGTGACAGGAATTCCCAAAAACCTTTCAGTCGCTTTCACTGCACGATGCAGTTGAGACTCTGGGCTTTTCATCCCTTCAGTACGCCCGTCCACTGTCCGATGGAATTGGAAATTTTCCGAGTCAAAGTAAAAATCGCCTTTCATGTTTTTAACTTCAAGAACGCAGACAAATTTCCGATTCACTACGAGAAGATCTACTTGAGCATAACCGTCTTTATGCGGAATCGACAAATCCGTCAGAATAATTGTCTGCCCCGGAAGAACCAACTCCCTTTTCAAAAGGGAGTTGGTCCGACTTTCTCCTCCTGCTCCAGCCAGCGAATTTTTTAATTCGCTGAAAATAGAAATCCAGGCAGGATGGTTTTTCGAAACTCTTTCCGCCAAAATCATTTGAGCCAACAACCGTTCGTTCACTTTACACCTCCCAATCCAAATAAAAACCCCCGTTTCCAAACTGTCTCTCCTCGTTAACAAGCAGAAACAATTCGGATGCGGGGGCATCGTCATCGTAAATTATTTAGAAAAAATGGCTTTGATTTTTGAGAACACGCCGCCGCTCTTCTGGTCCATCGTCATGAGTGGCACAGATTCGCCTAAAATACGGCGAGCGATGTTGCGGTAACCCATTGCTGCGCGGTTGTTCGGATCCATTACGACAGGTTCGCCGCGGTTTGAGCTCGAGATAACCGTTTCGTCATCAGCGACGATTCCGAGTAAATCGATCGACAGATGCGTCGTAATTTCATTGACATCCAACGCTTCGCCAGCTTTCATCAAATGCTGGCGGATGCGGTTGATGATCAATTTCGGCGGCTCGATGTTTTCTTCGAGCTCAAGGAGACCGATGATCCGGTCAGCATCGCGCACCGCTGAAATTTCAGGGGTCGTTACGACGATTGCTTTATCGGCACCCGCTACGGCATTTTTATAGCCTTGCTCGATGCCGGCCGGGCAATCGATAATGACAAAATCATAGTCTTCTTTCAGTTTCGTTACCAATTCTTTCATTTGCTCCGGATTGATTGCGTTCTTATCCGTTGTTTGAGCAGCTGGCAATAAATACAGCATGTCATCAAAACGCTTGTCTTTGACAAGCGCCTGGTGGACTTTGCAGCGGCCATCGAGAACGTCGACCAAATCGTAGATGATCCGGTTTTCGAGTCCCAAAATAACGTCTAAATTCCGCAAACCGATATCGGTATCGATTAAGCATACTTTTTTGCCTTGAAGAGCCAATGCAGTGCCGAGATTGGCGGTCGTCGTCGTTTTACCGACGCCTCCCTTACCTGACGTTATGACTATTGCTTCTCCCACATTAGCTTCCTCCTTTAAACGTTGAAATTTGCGGCCGTATAAATCGCAATTCCTGCAAGCGGTCGATGATGATATGGCCATTCGTATGTAAATAAGCACATTCCATTTCCGGCTGCTCGGAAAGCACCGTCAATTCATCGGTCATCGTTTCCAGCGCGTCATCGATTTTCAGATGCGTCGCTTCCAGCCATGAAGCCGCAATGACCGCTTCACGGTTGCCGTTTGCTCCGGCATGAGCCATTCCTTTTAGACGGCCGAGCACATATATATTGCCTCCAGCGACCACTTTCGCGTTCGGATTGACATCCCCGACCACGACTAGATCGCCTTCCGCTTTGACCACCTGGCCTGAACGCACAATGCCGACATAAGTTTCGGATTGGCGTTCCATGATCCGGCGGTTGCTTTCTTCGACAGTGATGACATCGCTTCTCACGCTCGACACCCGAAGATGCGAATTGCTTTGCGTGATCGCAATGACTTCTTTTGTCTGCGCTTCCGTGCAATACCGGTTCCCCAGATGAATCTGCACTTCCGCACTGCCATCAAGCGCAGGATCCGACACCTTTGCCTGCAGCTCCGTCAGCAGATCGGTGTAAGAACACTGGTCGTCGAGCTGCAGAACGAGCCCTTGTTTCGTCCCTTTGATATAGACAAGATTCCTCAAAAATGTGTCACCTGCGCTTTCATTAAAATAAGCCTTATTGGCCGTTGTAGCCGGATAATCCCGGACTGTTCTGGCGTTCGATAAAACGGGCCACGATCACCGATCTGAAAGCCCAGCCCAAGATGAATAAAAACAGCGAATTCGCAATCATCGTCGGAAGCAAGCGGGTCTCCAAAAAGGCTTTAACCGGCATCGAAGCAAGTCCGATCAACGAAAAGAATTGAAACAGGACAAATTCGAAAAGCGCCGTCAAGACCAAAGTCAAAACAGTCGTGATGAATAAATTCCGGTGGATCGATTTTACGGTGTAGCCGGCAATTACACAAACGGCCGGATACAAAAAAGAATATAAACCAATAATATCAATGAAAAAGACATCATACAAGAGTCCGAAAAATAATCCGTAGTACATTGCCCGTTTTGTATCGTAATAAACGGACACAAATATCAGAAACATGATCAAAAAGCGCGGACGATGTAATAATAATCGCCATTCATCTGCAGCGGTGAGAAAAGTCCGAAAACAGGTTCAAGGAAAAACAGGACCAGGCCGATAAGCGGGATCAGATAACGGATCATGATTCACCGTCTCCTGTCTCCCCATTATCTTCCCCGTCCACTTCCGGCGTCAGCCGATCAGCTATGACGACATGGTTCAGCAATGTGAAGTCTGCCGCCGGTTTGATGTAAGCAAGTTTTGTCAAACCGAATTCATCGATGGCCACTTCCGTAATTTCCCCAATTACGATGCCTTTCGGGAAAATCCCGCCAAGCCCACTGGAAACGACTTTTTGCCCTTCTTTGAGTTCGATTTCTGCATCAATCCGCTTCAAAAGCAATTCCCGGCGATCGGCGTCATAGCCTTCAATCAAGCCGAATACCGCTTTATCGCCCCCGAGCACCATCGCGGATACGCGGTAGTTCGGGTTTTGAGTGGAAATCAATTCAACCGTTGAAGACAATTTGGTCACTAACGTCACCTTGCCGATCAAACCTCGCGCTGTCATGACGGCCATATTCGGTTTCACGCCGCTCGTCTCGCCTTTATTGATGACGATTTTCTCTTCCCATTGATCCGGGTTCCGTGCAATGACGGTTGCCTGGATTGGATTATAATCCCGTAAATCCTCTTCTTTGCCGACCAGTTCTTTCAGTTCCGCGTTTTCAGAACGAAGATCCGTGACTTCCGCCTGGACCGTTGCAAATTCTTCCAGACGTGATTTCAGGTATTTGTTTTCTTCATATGTATTCAAAAGCGAATCCACGTTATCGAAAACTCCTGTGACAAAATGTGCGGGCCCTGAAAAGACCGATTGCCCAGCACCAACGGCATCTTTGATGATCTGCTCCGGCAATGACACATTATCCCGATCGCGCAAAGAAAAAGAAATCAATGCGACAAGCAGGATAACGCCCAACAGCAGCAAGATAAGCCGTTTATTCGAAAAAAACTGTGGCATTAGTGCAATCCTCCTTATTTATGCGATTGCTGGCGTCGGATCTGATCCATATTATCTAAAGCTTTACCAGTTCCAATTGCGACACAATCCAATGGATCATCTGCAATTATAACAGGCATCATTGTAACATCTGAAATAACTTTGTCCAGGTTTTTTAGAAGCGCTCCGCCTCCGGTCAAGACGATTCCGCGTTCCATGACATCCGCTGATAATTCAGGCGGTGTCGTTTCAAGCGTTTTCTTCACGCCGTCGATGATTGCGGCAATTGACTCTTTCAATGCTTCCGCAATTTCATCCGCTGAAATTTCAATTGTTTTTGGAAGGCCTGTCAAAAGATCGCGTCCGCGGATCTCCATTTTCAAATTCTTCTCAGCTTCTGTTGCTGCACGAGCTGAACCAATTTCCATTTTAACCGCTTCTGCTGTCCGTTCACCGATTGTTAAGTTATACGTTTTACGGATGTATTGCGTAATTGCCTGGTCCATTGAATCGCCGGCAACCCGAACCGATTCGCTAGTTACAATGCCGCCAAGTGAAATGACTGCAACTTCAGTAGTACCGCCACCAATATCGACGACCATACTGCCCGTAGGTTCCCATACCGGAAGATTTGCACCGATTGCAGCTGCAAAAGGCTCTTCGATTGTGAAAGCTTCCCGAGCTCCGGCTAAGGGGGATGCATCGATAATCGCACGGCGTTCGACTGAAGTGATGCCATAAGGCACACAAATCATGACGTTCGACTTTTTCCAAGTCCCGCCTGCCACTTTCATTGCTTCTTTCAAGTAATATTGAATCATTGCGGTGGTTGTATCATAGTCAGCGATAACGCCGTCTCTCATCGGACGGATCGCTACGATGGACCCAGGAGTCCGTCCGATCATATTGCGCGCATCGTTTCCGACAGCGACGATCTCACCTGTGCTTGTGTTTTTCGCGACAACTGAAGGTTCACGAAGAACAATCCCTTTATTTTTTACAAAAACTAACGTATTAGCAGTACCTAAGTCTATTCCTACATCTTTTGATCCGATTCCAAACAAGTCAAATCTTCCCTTCTTTATATGCCAAAAAGCCATAGTGTTTACACAATACCTTTCATTATAGCTGAAAAGTAAAGAAAACAACAGTGTTACATATAGCCCTTTTCATTCAAAGAAATGAATTGATGGTCACCGATGATGATATGATCCAATAGTTCGATTCCGACAATGCTGCCAGCCTCCATCAGGCGCTTTGTGACGGCGATATCTTCCGGTGAAGGTTGCACAGTGTTATCAAGAGTAAATTATTAAAACTCCATTATAATCAATACTTTCACTTTGAGAACATGTATTTAAAGTAAATAACAATTAAAGCCTGTATCTTAGTTATCACTTGAGATACAGGCTTTTTATTTATTCGTTCATATAATTAAACAGTTTGCCTAAGAAATCATCGCTAACGGTTAACTGATACTGTTTTTCAACGAGATTTCGAAGTTCCATAACGAGAAGCAAAGAGTTCTTATAGGCTTCATATAGTTCTAATTTATTTAATCGGGCAGTAGTCTTTTTAAACTTTTCATAGTTTTCAGGACTAATTTCTTTTTCAAGATTCTTTGTCATATTAAACCAATTATCGGCATTTTCTTCCGCAATTCGAATGAGTTGTAGTATATTTTTTTGTAATTGAGATAAAAGTTCCAGTGAACGTGCATTTTCCCCTCTTTTAAGAACATTAATCCCCATTAACCATAGGTTGGAAAAATTATTCAATAAAAAATTTACGTTTTCTTTTGTAAGTCTATTTGGCCCCGGACCTTCTAACTCTGATAAATACAATTCTAGTTGTCTTGTTTCATCATAAATAAACATTGCTTTTGTGTCAGGAATGTAGCCTGATTCTTTGAATGAAGGAATAATATTCATTTCGCTTTCGGAAAGGAAATGAAATTCACCACGTATTAGATTTTCAAAAATTACTACTTCCGTACCGTACTCATTTTGATAGAGTAAAGTGTAGGAAGCGACTTCATTTAGCCATTTTGCTGAATCAAAGGTGGAAATTGTATCATCTTTTAGAAAAACATAATATTCTATATCAGAGTATTGATCCCCCTCTCCTTTTGTAAAAGAGCCATACATCATACAAGCAGATATTCGTTCATCTGACTGGACAAGTTCCTTAACCCTTGTCATTAGTTCCTTTTGTTTTAACAATTCGATTCCTTCTTTCTTTATTTTGATTCAGGGAGAATAAAAAAACCCTCCCAAATAATGTTGGAAGGATTAGTCATGTAACTTTTTACGATACTCAAATAAAACTATTTAGCCTTTTTAGCTATTCAGTCTTACATTTATTTAGTATATGGCAAAATGGGCAGACTAATCCTAAGTTTTTAAAATGAAATATACTATTTCAATTGTTAAAAATTAGATTAGTTCTTCATTGTCCACCCATCTCTCCTTTCAATTAATAGTATATTAATTTTAACACTTCAAAAATCAAAGTACAAGTTGTTGTGAAAAAATACACTTAAACTATACTGCCTCGTTTAAGTGCATACTTTCACAATCTGTCTACAGATTAATAATTAAAACTACTCTTTATTATACAGATCTCCATATAATTTTTGAATTTGGTTCTGTAATTTTTTATTTTCTTTTTCTAATTCCATAACTCTTCTTTTTAAGGTTTTAATAAGGATTTCATCCGAACGAGAACTTTCCTTGGGTTTTGAGACTACATTTGATGCTATTTGACGCTCACGAAGGGATTCGATTCTTTGCCTAATATCGTGTTCCTTATAAAGCCATGATTTAGAAACATTAGCTTCCTTTGCTATTGAATTAAAATTAATAGCTTTACCTTCAATCGAAAATTTAGAAATCGCTTTGTCTACTTTTTCTCTTGTCTTTTGTGATTTCTGCTTCGCCAAACGTACAATTTCTGTTGTATTTCTAACTTGTTTATCCATTGATAATTACCCCGTCAAACTTCCAATGATTTGTTCTAAACGCTCTTTAACACGGCTATTAGTTTCTACTTGCCTTTGCCATTGTTTATCCTTAGCTATGGCTAACAACTCTTCTGTACGCTCTAACTGTTCTTCGTGCTGTGGTAAGAATTGCTTACTGGTACAGAAGTGAGTGCAATCTAAGCATGCATTCGCATGTGGACAACCACCTGCTATTACTGGCAATCTACAATAACCATTTGGAAGCACTTGTGCATTTATATTTTTCTTGAACCATTGAAGCTCTACATCATCGACTTCACTATCATCATCTAGATCGAGCACATCTCCATTATTGGTAACCAGTTTTTCCTGAAATTTAGTAAATTCATTTTTTAGAGTTTCATCAAAGATATGAGCGTATCTACTTGTCATTTCTGGGCTTTCATGCCCCAAAAATTTCTGTACAATATGCTGGGGCACCCCGTTGTTAATCATTCTTGTTCCTACTGTATGGCGAAAGGCATGGGCATGGAATCTATAAATCTCACCTGATTTATCCACTATATTTTGCTCATAAGCTAATTTATTTAACTCGCCTCTAAATGTTTCTTGTTTTAATGGCGATCCATCTTTTCTTGGAAAGAGGTATTCACTATCTGGAAATTCCTCTGAAACTTTATCTTCCCGAACTTTAATAAGTAAAGCTACCTCTTTAGATATTGGAACTATATGCTCCTTTTTCATTTTCCATTGATAATACTTTAAAAAGTAATCTCCATCTTTGTCCTCTAATAGACAGCCTTTTTTCAAGGTGCACAATTCACTTATCCTCATTCCACATTCTTGAACAATCATAGTCATCGTAGCTATATATTCGGGTAATTTATCAAGATGACTGTTCAATTGCTCTAGAACGAATTCGTCTATAAAGCGAGGTTTTGCTCTTGGTATTTTCGGATAGTCCTCGGGATAAATTAATATTTTGGAAGGAACATCATCCCATTCTAGCCTATGAAGGGTACTAAATAGTCCTTCCAATATAGAGATCCTCCCAGTTATTGTACTAGGTTTTATCCCCATCATGTTTAGTTCACTTAAATATGCTTCAATTTCCACTCTCGTTAATTGGTGTACTCTCTGAACGTGTTTAAACTTCATGTCCAGAAAATTAAAGAACTCTTTAAGTTTTTGGGCAATATCACTTACATAGGAAAAGCTATCCATGTTCAATCTTAACTTACAATATCTTTTTACAAGCTGTTTAAAATATGTATTCCGAAACCCTTTAAAGTTAATTGTATATTCATATTGTGTTGGGTTAACCTTATCATCTGGCAAAGGTAGGTTTCGTCTATCCCAAACGTCTTTATCCCACTCCTCTCCATCAAAATAAAAGTCCTCATAAAACTCCATAAATTGTTTTAGATTAGTAACATAGTAAGAATTAGCTTTTACAGGTGTTTTTTCTTGATTAGCAGTAATCTTATAATTAGTAGTAGTAATTCTAACACCCTGTTTTGTCAAATATGTTCTATACTCCGTCATTGCTTTTTCAATAGGAACTTCAGTAATTGAAGTAATGCTGGGATACTTTAAATCTAAAAAATCTAACATTTTATTAATTACTGTTCCTTTTCTAATCCAGACAGTTTTTGCATTCCATATTCCATTGTTTAAATGGTAAAAATAAAAATATTTCAATTCTGTTCTTAACCACAGATTTTTAACACGTTCAAAACGAACCCAACGATTTCTTAAAGCAGGATTCTTACTTAATTCTATGGCAGAAGGATGTGGACATTTTCTTATATCCCAACTATTATTAGCCCAAAACCCTTGCATTTCTTCATTCATTACAGCTATTTTTTTGCTGATCTCACTCTGACTGATAATTTTCCTTTTACTAGAAGCATTCATTTCTTATGCTCCTTTCTCTCAAGGTATTTATTAAACTCATTTTTCATATCCTGATCTGAAAGATGAACATAGGTATTTAACGTTGTCTGAACATGTGCGTGACCTAATCTCTTTTGAATGAACGCAACATCCCATCCTTCCCTAATTAGCTGCGTTGCGTGAGTGTGGCGAAGCATATGCGATGTAAATTCTATTCCAGTCCTTTTAACTATTCTTCTAACTAGATCAAGAACACTTTGGTACTTTAGTGGTTTCCCAAAATAGCCTTCTTTTAAGGAAATAAAAACATAATCATGCTCCAATTCCTCACTATACTCATATACCAAGTAATCTGTATAAAGTGACATCAGTTCTTTACTCACATGTATTGTTCTTTCCTTCCTTAATTTAATATAAGCTTCATTTACATTAACATCTCTAGGTGTTAAATGGATTTGATTGTCCCAAGTGGCAATATCTTCAAGCCTAAGCGATAACACTTCACCGATTCTTAAACCACCCTCATACATAAGCATTAAAATTAATTTATCTCTTTTCGTATGACAAGCATCAATAATTTGCTTAACTTCCTCTGATGTCAATGTTCTTATCTGTTTCTTTTTAACCCTTAACTTTAAGACATTCTTTTGGTATCTACCCTTATTAACGTGATGTAAAAATCCTTTGAAATTTCTTCCCTTTGCTTGTTTAAATACATCAATTGATTTAAATTCTCCTAATCTACTTAAATAATCAAGAAAACTCATAACGGCATTTAAAATTGTATTCACTGTCGTTTCTTCTCTTATGGCTTCTTTTGACTGAAGATCAATTACATTTGTTGCTGTTGGATATCTCAACCAACCTACGAAGTCTGCTAACAACTCAAAGTTAATATCATTAAGAATAACGCCTCTCTGTTCCATGAACTCATACAGCAACTTTAAATGATAGCAGTATGCTTTAATGGTATTTGGAGACTTACCAGTGTTATCTAAGTATTTAATAAATTTCATTACTGGTTCAATTAGCTGGTATTCTTTATCTAGTAATAAATACAATGGATACGGCTTATTCTCCACTTCTATCCTTTGAACCCTCACACGCTCCCCCCTCTTTAAACACTTTAAGTACTACAAATTATAAACCTTGTTAATTTTTATTTAAAGTAAAGTCTCCCTTTAACATCTCCTCCTAAACTACTTTAACTACTATTATTTATTATACTATGGTTAACGGGTTGCCGGAAGGGTGATTATGCGCACAGACGATGGATGCAGCCGATCTTCGCACCGCTTCCCGGAAAATTTCACGCGGATGGACGATGCTCGCATTTAAACTGCCGACGAAAATGGTTTGCTTATGCATGACTTGATTTTTGATGTTGAGAAAAAGAACCACGAAATGTTCTTGTTTGAGGGACGTCATATCCGCCATCAAATAAGAGGCGGCATCTTTTGGGGAACGGATCGTATATTTCGTGTCAGTCTGTTTAGAGGATAAACGGCGGCCAAGTTCGATTGCAGCGAGCAGCTGGACAGCCTTCGCTTGGCCGATGCCTTTAATGGAAGTCATTTCTTCGATCGTCGCATCTTTTAAATGATGGAGATGCTCGAAGTGGTGAAGCACTTGGTTGGATAGATGCAGGACCGATTCCTGTTTCGTCCCGGTGCGGAGTAAAATGGCAATGAGTTCCTGGTTTGATAAACTCGTAGCGCCTTGGTTGACCAGCCGCTCACGCGGCCGGTCCTGTGCATGGACGTCCCGGATCATCAACGGCTGTTCAGAAGTCAGCATGGACATGGCTCCCTTCCAATGAAATATAGCCGGATTGTTCCAGTTTCCGGGCAAGGCTCGCAACCGGCAAGCCGACAACTGTTTGGTAATCCCCTTTAATTTCTTTAACGAATAAGCCGGACTCTGTTTGGATCCCGTATGCACCTGCCTTATCATATGGATCGCTCGTGTTGATATATGCTTCTATCCACGCTGAGTCAAGCTCATAGAAAGTCACTTCAGTTTCTTCATAAAATGTTTGCTCGTTTTGTCCTTTTATAATCGCTAGCGCCGTAACCACTTCATGTGTGTTGCCGGACAAACGCTCCAAAAAATTCCGTGCCTGCTCTTTATCTTTCGGCTTCAGCAAGATCTCTCCGCCAAGCACAACCACGGTATCCGAACCGATGACAACGGACTCCGGCGCCTGTTTGGCAACTTCCTTCGCTTTTTGAAGTGCACATTCGACTACATATTCCACAGCCGTATTGAAATTATCAGGCGCAGGTTCCGCTTTCTTACTCGGGATAATTTTAAAGTCAATGCCGAGCCCTTCCAGTAATTCTTTTCGCCGCGGAGATGCCGATGCCAAGACGACCGGCTGATTTGCTTTGAATTTCATTTCGTATTCCTCCCTTTTTAGCATCATACCGAAAATTTTCCGGTTTGAAAAATTTCTCCGGAATGCGAAAAATGATTTTTAAAGCAATTGGCCGAATCAAAAATAGGATTTGCCTCTCTATTTTTGATTATTCGCTTATCCAACAGCTTTCAAATATTTATTTTGGCCCAAAGAAAAAAGGACGAAGCCTATGCTTCATCCTAAAAATCCGAAATACCAATCAAGCAGCGGCTCACCCCAGAAATAGACAATCAACGCGCCTAGCGCAATCGATGGACCAAATGGAACCGGTGTTTTTCTGCCAGCTTTTTTTATCCGCAGTTGGAAAATTCCCGCAATCGCACCGATCAAAGAAGCCAAGAACAGCGTCAGCAAAGTACCCGTCGTCCCAAGCACGAGGCCGATGACAAAAAACAATTTGATATCGCCGCCGCCCATGCCGCCTTTTGATACGACCGCAATCAAGAACAATAGAAGGAAGCCGACGACGGCACCTAAAATCGAATCCCACCACGGGTCAAGCGGGATGAAGAAACGGAGCAGAAGCAAGAGAAGCGCGAACGGCAGTAATACTTTATCCGGAATCAGCATATACGCGATATCCGAAACCGTGATAATCACGAGAAGCGACACAAAAAGAAGCGCAATGAGGAGTTCTGGCGTAAACCCGAAGACCCAAAATGAGAACGCAAATAATACCGCTGTGATGAATTCCATCAGCGGATAAACCCAGTGGATTTTCTCGCCACATGATCGGCATTTGCCGCGCAGGAAGAGATAAGAAAATACCGGTATGAGATCAAGCACCGTCAATTGGCGGTTGCAGTTCGTGCAATGGGAAGGCGGATAAGCGATCGATTCCTTTTTCGGCACCCGAAGGCCGACCACATTAAAGAAAGAACCAAAAACCAGTCCGAAAATAAACGAAAACACTGTATAGGTGATTGTCATAGCGGCCCCTTTTCATCCATCTTTTTGCATGGCAAATAAGTTGAATCCACTTTTTTCGGAAACAACGGTCTTAATTAGAAAACATCAGCCCAGCGCTAGGCCAATAATCATTTATTATGTAAGTTCAGGAATAATTAAACTATCTCCCGTAAAAATCAGTGTACTATCCAGTCCGTTCGCTTCTTGCAATTCAGCTACTTTATCAGCATCACCGAAATATTCGAGTGAAATCGCAGAAAGCGTGTCGCCGGCTTGGATCTGATGAATTTGTTCAGAAAGGCCGGCAACTTGGAAGCTGTCTTGTGTATCAATTTTCGAAATGTCCACGTTTTCCTCATCCGGATCTGCCGGAGGAGTCGAATCCGCTGCTGGTACTTCCACAGCTTCAGGCGTTGTCGTCTCTAATTCTAGGTCCGTTCCGTCGTTTTGCGGCAAAGGATTGCTTTTCCCAGCAGGTGCCGGTACCGCAACTTTAGGCATTGTATCTTGCAAAGCGATTAAATCCGGGCGGTAGAATGCGGAGAAAGTGAGTGACGCTGTTAAAGTTTCATCTTCTTCCGATACTAGCGTCACTTCCGGATTTGCCCCGAAATCGATTGCATCGATAATCATGATCCGGTCCATCGATTCGATTTCACGGATAAACCGAAGGATGCTGCCGTAATCAGCTGCTTCGATCTCAACTGTCGTCAGCACTTCCTGGATATTCTCGACGCCTTCAACCGGCTGCAATAATTCAAGCGGCCCTTCTGTAAATGCGATCGATAATGCAAGCGTATCGGAAATCAATTCCGCTTGTTCCACTTGCAAAAGGATCAGATCCGTCAGCGGTTCCACTGAAACTTTCTGCTGCAGGTCTGAAATGCTGATTTTTTCGCCAACCGGCTTTGATTTTACTTGCGTCTCAAGCGCCATCAGCACTTCCCGTTCAGAGGACAATAACTGCTCTGCCTGAAGTTTTGCATCGCGGCAGGAGTGTAGATGCCAAAATACGAATAAGCAGCTAAACCTAAAAGGAATAAAACAGCCAGGATCACGAGCCCCATTTCTTTTTGTCTCCGAGTCAAACTGCTCATCGCAAATCCCCCTCCGTTTCAGCCGGAACAGCATCTGCGTCAGTTGCCGGTGCTTCTTCTACTGGCGCCTCTTCTACAGGAGCTTCTACTACGGGTGCTGTTTCTGCCGGAACTTCTTCAGCTGGCGGCGCAACGACTTCTCCGTCCACCACTTCGCCTTCTGCAGTTCCTTCTGCCGGAATGCGTTCATCTACAAAAACAATCGAATAAGTTGCCAAATAACGCGGATTTTCAAGCATCGCGTCTTCCGGGATTTCTTCCCCTTCGACAACCGCTGTATCCACTGCTTGATTTGCTACAGAATCCAAGGTCGCAGAAGCGATCAAGTCAGATGCTTTTAACTGCGTCAAATAATACGCGGCTTCCCGCGTCGTATCAAATTGCAAAGTCAAAGTCGCCTGGTTAGGCGCTATGTAAGAGAAGCTATTAAAAACCGCGTTCAGGCAAGATTGACACCATTTCATTCAATAAAGGAACGGTATCGTATTGGTAATTCACAGCCCAATCGACTGTCGCCTGCAATTGCTGTTCTTCGTTCAACCCGGAAGTCTGCTCGATTTCAGCACGCAAAATCGCTTGTTCCGCTGCAATTTGTTCGGACTGTGCCAAATAATCATTTTGTTCAGCTGTATTGGCGCGAGCCATGAAAAAGAGAACCGCCCAAATAATGACAGCTGCCAATAAAATCGAAAGTGCCGCAATCAGGAAAGCGGGACGGTCCCGTTCCTTTTGCGGCAATAAATTAATATCAACCAGCATACTTACACCTCTTTCAACGCAAGACCGATAGCACGATTGAAGCGTACAGGTACACTTTTCACTTGATCGGACGGGATGGGATCAATAACAAGTGGAGTAACCGGTACCGCAAACCGCTCTTCGAGGCGAGACTGGAACGTAAACCAGTCTTCAAACTCCCCGTTGCAGACGATATGCGTAATGCCGGCTTCTCCGCCGTTCATGTTGTAGCGATAAAAATTAGCTAACTTTTCAGATTCGGTTTCAATCGTAGACGTGATTGTTTCGGTGTCTAAAACTAAACCGCCGAATGCGTCAAATTCCACGGGACGCATGAATAACGGATAATGCACATGAAAAATCGAGACGGTCATTTTTGTCGACTGGATATCAATCAACATGATGTGCTCGTCTTTCTGGAAATCATGCTGCAAAAAGCCGAGGCGGTATAGCGCAAGCGGCGTAATATCCGCAACGACCGGATCAAGTTTTGCCCGGTCAAATACACGTTCATAATCGGAAATCACCGATTCTTTTGAGGCAATGAGGATCGCTTCCGGTTCTTCCGAATCCGATTCGTAAGGTACGACATCGAATACAGGATCTTCGAACGGAAGGTAAAGCGTAGAGCCGATTTCAATGAAAAAGTGGCCTTTCAATTCATCGGCTTCAATATCTTCGGGGTAATTCACTTTGCGGATAATAACGAATTCGTCAGGGGCGAGGAATCGGACTGACTTCTTAGAGAGACCCCACTGATCAACAGCCTTATCGAGAATCGATTCGAGCGCATCGCTATCCACAATTTTGCCGTCTTCGATGATGCCTTGCGGAAGATCCATCTCTTCCGCACAGCTCAACTCCAGCGGCGAAGCCGACTTGATATCCACATGCCGGATTGCGTCTTCTTCTATAGTAATGGTTGCGACACGCGCTTTTCTCGATAAAAACGATAAGGCCATTTTTTCAGCTCCTAGGTATTTATAAAATTAATTAATTTATTAATTAGCACTAGCTTTCGGCACTGTTATTGGTCCTGCCTCACTACCCTTTTGAGCATCACCTGTGATTTGTTGATTAGTAGCTGAATTAAAGGTAACAGTTTTGCCACCAGAGTAATCAATAGCTGTAGTCTTAATATTTATTCCAGTACCTGTTTTTGTTAAGAAATCAGCATCTTTTAGTTTACCTTGTGAATCCAAATACCCTTTATCTTTCAACTCTTTCACTTCAACGTGAACTCCAGTCATGCCTGTCTTCTTTTGACCTTCAGGATTCTCAGTAAAATAAATATTTGCCGCAGCGATTGCATTTGTGGCATCTGATTTGACTGCACTGTAACGACTATTTTCAATAATATTTCCAATTGCCGGTACTGCAATTGCAGCAATAATAGCGATAATTACAATTACTGCTAAAAGCTCAATTAATGTTAAACCTTTTTGATCTTTTAATTTGTTTTGGATGAATTTTTTCATCGGCGTATGCCCCCATATTTGGTTAATTTAGCACTTTCTCAAGCACAATCTTATTATATCAATAGAACTAAAATAAACAATAGTAAAATCATAAAAAATTATAAAAAATTTACATTCAAAAAGAACTTTTGTCCCTACATATTATCTATGTTTTCAAACATACCAAACATCGGCATCATTATGGCAAGGACTATAGTCCCTACAAGCAATGCTAGAAATACAATCATTAAGGGTTCAATTAATGCTTTTAAGCGATCTGTTTCCTGCTCTACTTCTTTTTCATAAAACTCAGCTACTTTTTCTAGCATATGATCAAGTGAACCCGTTTGTTCACCGATTGAAATCATATGAGGAATCAACGGTGGAAATGCCCAATGATTTTTCATAGGTTCCGTCAATGATCCTCCACGTTCAAGTGAATCTCTAGCTGCAAGGAGCACTTTCGACATGACTGCATTTCCTACAACTTTCTCAGTCATAGTCATAGCTTGAAGTATAGGCACTGAACTTGAGAACAATGAACTTAACGTTCGCGTCAATCTGGCTAATGCAGATTTTTTCATAATGTTGCCGAAAATCGGTACACGTAGAACCGCCTTGTCTAAAAGCATATTCCCCGCTTCGCTCCTTCTCATCAGCCAATAAGCTAAGATTACCAATACTACAGCGAGGACAAGAATATACCAATTGCCAATAACAAAATCACTGCTTACCATAACAAACTGAGTTATCCAAGGTAACTCACCGCCAAAACTCGCAAACATATCTACGAACATTGGAACGATCGAAGACAGGAGGAAAATTACAACACCGACCGCCAGAAATCCTACTACTGCTGGATAAGTCATCGCAGAAATTACCTTTTGCCTAGTTTGATAGGCTTTATCGTAATGTGTGGCTAACCGGTCAAGAGATTCATCGATGTTCCCTGACATCTCTCCTGCTCGGACCAAGTTAATCGTCAATGGCTCAAAAATCTTAGGATATTTTGCTAAAGAGTCTGAGAGGGTATTCCCTTTTCGCAGCTCTTCATCAACTTCCACCAATGTTTTCCGAAGTGGTTTGGAATCCACTTGCTTCGAAAGAATTCTTACGGCGTCTACAATCGTAACGCCGGCTCTCATAAGCGTAGAAAATTGACGAAGAAACATAATAAACTGATCTCGTTTAACTGGATTTCCGATAACGATATCTTTTTGGAGAGCGGTCGCTTGGACTTCCCGGATATCAATGACTTTGATGCCTTCATCGCGCAAGCGTTCAACCGCATCCCGTCTGCTTGTTGCAACAATAACGCCGGTACGGATCTTTTTGCGATCTCGGCCTTCATATTTAAAACGTGCCATATTCTATTCCTCTCCTTCCAGGAAAGGCTGCGCTGTCTGCCTGGAAATTTTCCCTTGGGAAAGCAAGCTTTGAATTGTCGTCAGCATCATATGCATGCCTGCAGAACGATTCGTTAATATAACATTCGGAATCTGATGGACTTTTTCGGTACGTATTAAATTGGCGATCGCGGTGTTATTGATCATGATTTCCGTTGCGGCAACGCGTCCTTTATTGTCGGCAGTCGGCAGCAAACGTTGGGCCACTACAGCTTTTAACACACCGCCAAGCTGTGTACGCACTTGGGATTGCTGTTCCGGAGGGAAGACGTCGATAATCCGCTCGATAGTAGAAGCAGCGCTTGAAGTATGGAGCGTCGCCATAACCAAGTGGCCAGTTTCTGCAGCTGTAATAGCGGTTGAAATGGTTTCAAGGTCTCGCATTTCTCCGACTAAAATCACGTCTGGATCTTGACGCAACGCTGCCCGCAAACCATTTGCGAAGCTATCTGTGTCAAAACCGACTTCCCGTTGATCAATAATCGATGTTCCGTGCTGATGCAAGTATTCAATCGGATCTTCAAGGGTGATGATATGTTTATTCATTTTTTCATTAATGTGGCGGATCATCGCAGCAAGCGTAGTTGATTTACCAGAGCCTGTAGGACCAGTCACCAAGATTAATCCTTGATTAATCTCAGCCAAGTTCTTCAGCGTCGGCGGCATGTTCAAATCTTCAATTGTTGGAATACTAGTCGGAATCATTCGGAACGCATGCGAAATCGAACCTCGCTGCTGGAATGAGTTGACTCGGAATCTGGCAACTCCAGGCAACGAGTAGGAGTAGTCCATTTCGCCTTTTTCTAGAAAAACGTCCCATAATGTCTCTGGGATTAATGCTTTCCCAATTTCTTTTGAAAGTTCCGGCGTGATGCTTTCGTCCCCGAATCGCTGAAGTGTTCCGTGCATTCGAAATACCGGTGGAATTCCAACTGTAATGTGAATATCGGATACATTTTTTTCCTGGGCAGCCGTTAATACTTTGTTGATATAATCATTTGGCATAATTAGTCAATCATGGCAACGCGCATTACTTCCTCTGTCGTTGTCATGCCCTCCTTTACTTTCATTAGGCCATCATCGATGAGAAAAATCGTTTTGTTCTTATTGGCAATTTCGCGAATTTCAGCTGCGGTACCGCCTCTGTTGATGACATCCTTGATAGCCTCGTCCACGACAAGTACTTCGTGAATTGCCATACGTCCCCTGTAGCCGGTCATATTGCACTGGGAACAGCCACGGCCTCTTGCGATAATATCGATATCCAATCCGCGTTTTTCAAAAATTTCTTTTTCGCGCACTGTTGCCGGCTGGATTTCTCGGCAGTCACGGCAAACGCGGCGAATCAAACGCTGCGCTACAACCGCATTTAGTGAAGCTGTAACAAGAAATGGCTCAACTCCCATATCCATTAAACGGGAAATGGACGCGATGGAATCATTCGTATGGATTGTGCTTAAAACTAAGTGACCTGTCAAAGAAGCCCGAATCGAGATATCCGCTGTTTCTTTATCTCGGATTTCCCCCACCATGACGATATCGGGATCTTGTCGAAGGATTGAACGGAGTCCTGCGGCAAATGTCAATCCGACATTCGTATTCACCTGGATTTGGTTGATGCCTTCCAGTTGATACTCGACTGGATCTTCAACGGTGATGATGTTTACTTCTTCAGCATTCAGTTTATTCAACGCTGCATATAATGTAGAAGATTTACCTGAACCCGTCGGACCAGAGATTAATATGATGCCATTCGGTTTTTCGATTGCTTGCATAAAACGTTCCATATTTGTCTGGTTAAATCCAAGTTTCGAAATGTCCGTTAAGTTGTTGCTTAAATCCAAAATCCGCATAACCACTTTTTCGCCATAAACTGTGGGCAGAGATGAAACACGTAGATCGATCGGACGGAAGTCGACAGTCGACTTGATCCGTCCATCCTGCGGAATGCGGCTTTCTGTAATATCTAGATTGGCCAAGATCTTAATTCGGGCAGTAATCATTCCCTGCATCTGTTTCGGCAATGTCCGGACCGTACGAAGCGCCCCGTCAATGCGGTAGCGGACCAAAATCCGGCTTTCCTGCGGATCGAAATGGATATCACTGGCTTTTTGTGCTACTGCACTGGAAAGAATTTGGTTTACTAAGCGGACAATCGGCGCATCCAGATCGCTTAGTTCTTCTTGTTGCTGCTGGGTAACTTGAGGCATTTCTCCAAGCATTTCATCGTACGACTCTTCATCATAGTATTTCGCAATTGTCTTCAAGATATCATCTTTCGAAGCAATGGCCGGCTCTATTTGGAAGCCAGTCGTCAAGCGAAGATCGTCGATTGTAATGAAATCCATCGGATCTGTCATCGCGACAAATAATTTATCGCCTTCGGTTTTTAAAGGCACCAATAGATTGCGTTTTGCGAATTCTTTTGGCACCACATTGAATAGATTCGGATCAAACGGATAGCGGAACAAGGTGACGTGCGGAATGCCGAGCTGAACTTCGAGCGTTTCGATCAATTGCTGCTCAGTCACGAGACCGCGCTGCAAAAGAGCATCCCCTAATTTTTGGTCACCCTGTTTCGCTTTTAATGTTTCTTTTAAATCTTCATCTGTGAGCAAACCTTGCTCGATTAAAATATCGCCTAACCTTCTACGTACTGCCGCCAAGTTTAGTCCCCCTCAAAAACTGTTAAGGATTAATGATGTTTCCACCTTTATCGTAAGTTGGATCAGATCCTTTATTTCCTGATCCAGTTGAATTATCTTTTCCTGAACCGCCAGCGTTATTGTTATTACCGGCATTCCCTGTTCCACTATTAGTGTTTTCAGGACCATTCGTAGTTCCACCATTTGGCTGGCTGCCATCTGTCGAAGACCCGTTTCCGTTAGATCCTGAATCTCCTGAAGATGAACCCGTACCATCAGTTCCTGTAGAAGGATCTGCTGTATCGCCTGTAGTCGATTCAGTACCTCCTGGATTAGTTACTTCGCCAGTAACTGAATCTATAATTTCTCCGCCTTCCGGAACCACTTCTGTAGAAGTTAAAGGATAAACTTCAATCCTGTGTGTCGGTGGGTAGAAATCAGTTGAGATCGGTTCAATTTCAAGCTCTTCTCCTTGAGCTAGGATCAAACGGCCAACGTTTAAGCGGACACCATCCGCTCCTGTTTCTTTTACTGTAGAACCATTCGATACGAACGCACTATATTGTTTAATCAATCGAGGTTTTACTTCTTCCTGCTCACCAATCTGAACTGAATACGTGTAGACAAATGGCAATCCTGTCATTGAAGCTTCAATAGCTGTTCCGTTTGTTCCAATATTCAAGATAAAACTGCTGTCATTCGGATTGGTAAATACGAAATCGACATTTAAAGCACGATTGATTGCCGCTTCCTGGCCTAAAGGTATGGAAGAAGGAATCTTTGTGCCGATACTCCGTTCATCGATAATAAAATTGGACTGCAGGATCACGCCATAGATAGCGGATGCAATTTCTGTAAGTTCTTGGTCTGAAACTTGCTGGAGGTCTTGTTCATCTAAAAAACCAATAAGCGAGAACTGGGCATTCGGCGCAATTTGGAAACCGTTCAATGCAGCCAATGCTGTCTGTGCGCCTTTGCTTTGTAGATTATGATTGAACGACACGGAAGAAACGACTTCGCGTTCGACACTTAAATTGTCATCACTAATGGTTACACGCGTTTCTGCTTGTCCGTTATGAAGGCTTTCTTCTAATTTAGCCGTAACACTTTGAATTTGTTCAGTGGAAAATACCGCTGCTGGAAACTGTTCCGCCAAAAAGGTCTGAGTCGTTGCATCCGATAATTGGAAAACGAAATTATTCTGCGAACCATTTTGAGCTTGCTGAACCGTTTCATCCAAAAGGATTTGTGCATTGTCTAATGGATAATTAGCAGTTGCATCTTGGTACGTGACAATGAGCTGCGCAGACTGTTTCCATGATTCCACTCGGCCTGCAAATAGTTGTTTGGCTTCAGTCACTTCCATATTTGAAACATCCGTTGCACCGATATACGTATTATCGCCAAATTTTTCGACCGGGAAAAACCATTTATCTACAGCCAAAGCCCCTGCATTTGCAACGCCAAAGAATAAAAAGGCTGAAAGGATAATCGCTAAAAATGTAGTCCCAAAAACTTTATTGTCCATCTTACGACTCCCTCCGCTTCTGATTCATGCTGTCCATCCCAGACGCTTTGGCAAGATCTTGATTATCATCCTTAACCAAATTCACTTTACTTTGACGAGAGAGGAATTTCTGGCGAGCTGCCCGGCGTTCTTCAGATTGTTTGACCTTCTCCATTTGCGCTTTCTCTAACTGCTTCATATAAATCAATGCCGCCATCAAAGAAATTGCCACTATCGCAAGCAGCGACATATAAAACGGCATGTAATTTTGCATGATCAATCCGATCGCTGCCGCTGTCACCGCTCCTCCTATAATTGTCATTTTCTTTTTCATAGGAATTGTTTTAAAAAGTGTATAAGCAAGTGCGAAAACTATTGCAGCAAAGATAACTAAAATTAAAATACGAACCATAACGAACCTCCTGTATAAGTTGAAAAAAATTGAAATTATTTTAAAATCGATATATCAATGATTATATTAATAAAACTCGCTATTCACCCGATAAAATGTAAAATGAAGTAAAGGGATTAGGTTGAGTTTACCACTTATCACTTGTTATCATACAAGATAATTGTTATAGATGAAAGTAGTTCTTGCCTCCTAGACGAAAATATTTTTATTGCAAAATAAAGTAAGGTGTTATAGATTACCGGATGAAAAAATGTTATATATATCTGTAGAAGCAAAAAAAAATAACGGAATTGGGTATTTAGTTCCATTTTTTGATGGCTTAATGATTAATGAGGTGTTTTATGAAGAATGAAAAGGGTTTAACATTAGTAGAAGTTTTAGCAGCAGTAGTATTAATTTCAATCGTCTTAATGGGATTTATGGCTCTATTCGGGACTACGAATAAATTTGCCGTGACAAACAGTGAAAAACTAGTTGTTATTAACCTAGCCGATGCTAATTTAGAGCGGATGAAAGCTGATCCTGTTCTTTATTTTAAAAATACAGGTTATGCGTTTCCACCAACTACATTAAAAAGCGGCATCGATATAACTCGTACAGATACCATAAACGGTAAGAATTATCTTATAAATATTGATTTTACTCAAAATACATCGGAATCAAATTTGTCATTATATAACGTAACTGTAACCGCCAAATCTCCAACTTCAAATTTATCCAGTACTGTGGAAGGATATCTGCCTTATGTTAAACCGTAAAATTAATAATGAATATGGAATCACATTAGTCGAAGTTCTAGCCACTTTAGTGATTATGAGTATTATTGGAGCATTAGCTTATTCAATCCTTTTCCAAGGTTATAATAATTACAATCGGGTCAAAGTTGAAACAGAACTTCGAGACGAAGCTGATTTAATCATGGCGAATTACATTTCAGATTTCTATGTGATGAAAAAAACGGAAGCGAAGTTGGTCAATTCTTGCACTAATGGATTCATAAATTCAGAAGTCAGTGTAACGAAAAGCAATGGAACTTCTTATAAAACAGGTGTTATAAATAAAGATGTTATTGTACGTGGTCAACCAGTAAGGTTAAATAATACAAACGTGAAATTTGTTCCTATACCTTGCACTACTTCAACTAACCTTTCAAATATAGCTAATATTAATTCCAGAGATGGTGTTGAATTTACGATTAAGTTCACTCTAGAAACTACTGTAAAAGGAAGAGTCCACCAAATGGATTTTAAAAACACTATCTCAATTATTGAGGATAAATTATAATGGCCACAAAAAATGGATTTCATTTAATTAGTAGGGGGAGTCATTGATGAAATACCTAAAACAACAGAATGGTTATGCTTTACTGGTTACATTGTTGATTTTGGTTGTATTTAGCGTTTTAGGTGCTACCCTCATGATGTTCACTTTGAATGGCGGAAGCAAAAACGAAGTGCGAGAAGATATTACGCAATCCGCGGACCTGTCTCAAAAAGGCATTGATCTTATGACTACGCAGATTAATGATGATCTCACAAAATATTTGGGGGCCAATGGGGTTCCAAGAACCGACTTTTTATTTCAGCTTGAAAGAATTCTGGATAAATACAGATGTACTGCAACGAGTTCTACTCCTGTTACCTCTACGACCGGTACGTACAAAGTTTGCATTGTATCCTATGTCGATAGTATTACGGAAGAAAATGAAGTCAATCCTTTAAAAAAGCTAGTAACTTTTAAAAGTATTGGAACTTCAGGCAAATCAGATAGGGAACTGGTTAGTAAAATTGAAATCGGAGCTGAGACGGCTCCTGAAGCCTTAAGATATGCAGTAGGCACTAATATCGACAGTACAGATGGATTGCAGCCTGGAGAAGGTAATTTGCTGATGCATGGCGGCGTGGATATTACAGGAGACGTTAAAGTGGACGGGAATATAGTAACCAGCTCGAATGGTTATGCTCAACTAGGAGGCGATCGCTGGATTCCAAGTATCGCACCTTCAGCTATCCCCCTTCCTGGTACGGATTCTTCTAGGCTGTTCCTCGGCAAAAAAGCTTATTTCTTTACCCATAGTCCAACTTATTCAAGCCATATTGCATTAACTAATTTTACTGCAAGCGGATATTCAGAAAAAAGTAATATCGATGATTTATTTAGGCCGGGTTATGCACCAGATTTAGTTTCTAGAGAACCAGTTAGAAGTCCGATTGGTATCACAAGCCAAAAAGCAAATTTTGAATACAGCCGTACAAGTGCTGGAGTCGAAAACTTTAATACGGGATCTAGCAAAACTGTTAATAATATTAATAAACCAACATCAAAAGCATATTTAACATCTACTACAATTGAAAGAGGAGCATGTGTAGAATATTTCCTTATTTTCTGTATAAGATACGCTGATGTTGAAAGATATGATGATAACGGAACTTTCACTTTTAAAGGCATTAATAAATTCAAACAAGTTTCAACAAACGGTAGTGCAACTTTTCTTGATACAAATTCAACATTTGAAAGTGGTATGTATGTAAATGGAAACCTTTTAATCGGCAATAATAGCACTTCTGAAAACGTAGCCAGTTATTCGGCAATTACTTTAGATGGTCCAATTTATGTTAATGGGAATGTTACTATTAAAGGCGCCGATTTACTTAGCAACGTCCTCTTATATGTGAATGGAAGTGTAACGATAGAATATTCGAGGATTAATGGCAAAAGTCTTAGCTCAGGAAAAAGAGGTTCCTTAATTATCCTGTCAAATGGCAATATTAAAATTTCAAACAACTCGGTTAATCAAGATGCTCCTAGTTACATCAAAGGCTTCTTTTATACGGAACAAGATTTTGAAATGTTTGGAGTAGGATCAAATATTAAAATCGACGGTGGAATTTCAGCAAGAAAAATTGTATTAAATGCCATCCGTGGTCGGGCAAAAGATACCTTCTTCACAGGCTCATATCAAATTCCAAATAGAGCTGATTATTTTGAAAATGTTAATGGACAACAAACTAGAGATTCTCGCCTACAAGTTATCTATGACTCTGAAATCATCTCCACTTATTCCGATTTAAAACAACAAGAGCCAGTCATCTATAAAGTTGACCCCCCTCTCGAAAAAGATCGAAGCTATTAAAAAAGAGTGGAAATCCTACAATCTAGGATTTCCACTCTTTTTCTATTTCACATAAGCCGCAACCTTGTTCCGCCCCGCCTGCTTCGCCCCAATATACAACGCTCTGTCCGCATTGCGGATTAGTGCATTCGGTTCGTCGCTGTCGTCTGGAGCGGTAGAAACACCGATGCTTAAGGTGATATGGACGTCTTGGATGCCCCGATCGGCACCTAAATCGGTTTTGATTTTGAATGCGTGCTTTTCGATTTTCTTGCGCAAAGATTCTGCAAATAACATCGATAGATCTTTGCCGTAGTTCGGGAAGAGAACGACAAATTCTTCGCCGCCGTAGCGGGCAACAGTCCCTTCCTCTCCTACCTCTGCTTCAAGTAGCCTTGCGAGTTCGATCAGGATATCGTTGCCGCTTTGGTGGCCATACGTATCGTTGATGCTCTTGAAGTGGTCGATGTCCATCATGACGAGTGACAAGTTTTCAAGCTCGCCGGATTTGACTTTGTTCATGCATTTTTCAAGTGCTTCATCCAGATAGCGGTAATTGTATAATTTCGTCAAGCCGCAGCGTTCGCTCTTCGCAATCGCTTTTTGTACGTAGCCTGCTTTTTCAAGCGATACAGCAAAATACGTACTCAAGATATCGAGGATCTGCAGCTGGTGGCTGACGTACGCGTATTTTTTCTTGGATGCGAGCACGAGCACCCCTTCGATTTTATTGTTCCGGGCAACCGGTGTGCACATGATGCTTTCGGCATCCACTGGAATATAGCCGGTCACGATTTCTTTCCATTGTGATTTCTTCTGGTAGACAACCGGCGTATTTGTAACGATGACGTTGCCGGCAATTCCTTTGTTATACCGGACGGCCGGTATATCCAACTCGACGAATTCATTATTTTCAAACATCCGCAGCATCAATAATTCGCCGCCGCGATAGTCGATGACATAGGCGTAATCGGTTTTGAACATATCAGCCACGTGGAGAACGAACTGGTCAAGCACTTCTTCTGAAGAAAGGCGGGCTGCCAATTGATGGCCGATCTCCCCCGCTTTTTTCAGATCGATGTTGACTTGTTCCGAGCTATTGTACATTTTCATGACCGCTGTCATGATGAAAAACGGAATTCCCAGAAGCAGCAATGCAGCGCTGCCAATGTAGGCTTCTGTAATATAAAGTGCGATGGCATATGGGAATACGCATAAAGTTAAAGTGAAATCCCAGATGGCATCGATTGAGAAAAACTTGCTTGGTGTTCCGGTAATCTTATCGTATACGTAAAAAATTGTTTGATTTGCAAAGACCGAAACAATTTGAAAGATCAATCCAAATAAGAGGATGTGCATCAAATTGAGTGAACCGATTTCTCCTCCTGCTCCTATGAAAGCCAAACCGGCAAAAGCCGAAATGAGGAAAAACATCGTTGAGTTAAAAGGAATGCGAATCGACTGTGCTTCATCTGTGCGGCTTCTGAATAATACGACAAGCATAGTCAATTGGGAAATCATCAACTCGACAACGATGCCGTATTTCAGGAATACCGCAACGGTCATCCATTGAACCAGAAATGTCGAAGCGCCGTTTATATTCATCGGCATTAAGCAAGTTAAGACAAAAAATAAAATAAAGGCCAGAAGATTCCAAGGATCGATTTCAGGCGGCGGAAAATACTGGTATATGAAGTAGAATCCTGGCGGCACAATGAGCAGCCAAACTAACCAAAGCACTACTGTTCTGTTTTTTAAGTCCGACATAGCATCATCTTCTCCCCGGATATTTTCGCACAAATCGCCAATGGACCTTTAGCTGGCGCCGTTTTTATAATTAGCAAAGATCTTGAAATCTTCGTTTTTAAGAATTGACAATAAATTCATCGAACCCGTGACTATTGTCACGACGTCTTTACCTTGTACAGGTAATATATCACATTGATTTTGAATTGTCTTTATTTTACTTCTACTTTCTTTAAATAAAATATTTCCAGCTAGCGCACGCTCGCTTTCAAATTCAATAAACGTGAAGCGATCACTGATACGCTCGAGTTTCCGCAAGATTTCCGGATAATTTTTGTCTTTTAAAATACCGACGATAAAATGGATTTCTTTATTCGGATATTGTTCTTTTACTGTGGCAATTAGGGCTTCGATGCTTTCTACATTATGCGCCGCATCTAAGATTAGCCCTGGATATAATTCTTCAAAACGAAACGGAATAGTGGCTTTAGAAAGGCCGGCATTCGCTTTTTCTTGATCGAATGTCAGCAGCAATAATTCTTTCGCTGCTTCTACCGCAAGTTTGGCGTTTCGGTTTTGATGCTCCCCTTTCAGTTTTAATTCCACCGTAATTGGCTCTTTAGCTTTGATGACTTCGGAATGGAGCTTGTCAGCGGTTTCATTTACGACAGCCATTGCGGCTTCTGGAAGATTACCGACAACGACTGGTTTCCACTTTTTGATAATCCCAGCTTTATGCCAAGCAATTTCTTCCAGTGTATCGCCGAGAAAAGCCGTATGTTCCATCGAAATAGACGGAATGATTGAAAGGAATGGATCGATGACATTCGTACTGTCGAAGCGTCCGCCCATCCCTGCTTCAATAATCACGGCGTCAAGCGGATGTTCATTGAATACCAGGAATGCTGCAGCAGTCAGCAATTCGAAATCCGTAAGCGGCGTCTGGAGCGACGCTAGCCGGTTCATCGCACGGTCCATTTCTTCTGCCGGGATCGGCTCTCCGTTGATCTGAATTTGGTCATGGAGATCTTCAATTTCCGGGGAGAAGAAATTGCCGACCGATAACCCGTGCTCACGCAAGATGCTTGCCAGAAAAGTGACAGTCGAGCCTTTGCCGTTGGTACCGGCAATATGTATGAACGTCCCTTTTTGATGAGGGTTGTCTAATTCTTTTAAAGCAGCCGTAATGGCATGCAGGCCGGGTTTGATAGCAGCTTCCGTCTGGATGTTCCATCTCTTCTTGTAGGTGTCGAGTCCATTTATCATTTTTACCCTTCTTTCTCTCTTAAACGTGATACACTTTTTTTAAGATTAATTATACCATGAAGGAGAACTGGAAATGACAACATGTTGGGTGATTTATAACGGAAGTCTGGTCTCTGATAAATTCGCTGACCAAGCCCGTTTAACCGCAGATGCGGCTGAACGTGCCGGCGTTTCGGCAAGAATGATGAAAAACTACGAGGCGATGATGGATCTGTCTGCCGAACCGGATCTCCCTGATTTTGCGGTGCTCCTCGACAAAGACATTTTGCTTGGCTATTTCCTGAAAAGCCGAGGGGTCCCAGTATACAATGACCCGTCCATCATTGACCTTTGCGACAATAAAGCGAAGCAGTATATCGAGCTTGCGTCTCATGGCCTTCCGATGCCGCGGACCATTGTCGCGCCGAAAGTCTATCCAAATTTCTCGATACTGGAGTCCGGCTATTTTGAACGGGTAATCGATACATTGAAACTGCCGATGATCATTAAAGAAGGCCATGGCTCATTTGGCATGAAAGTTTATTTGATTGAAACGGAAGAGCAGTTTTACGAAAAGGTGGAATCGCTTCGCGGCATCGATTTTGTCTTTCAGGAATTTATTGCTTCGAGCCGCGGACGCGACATTCGCGTCAATATTGTCGGCGGCGAAATCGTCGCAGCGATGTACCGCCATTCCGAGACGGATTTCCGGGCAAATATTACGAATGGCGGGAAAGCTTCACCGATTGAATTGACGGACGCACAGCGGACGCTTGCGCTGAAGGCAGCTGAGGCGGTCGGCGCTGTTTTTGCCGGTGTCGACCTGTTGTTTGATGAGCACGAACAGCCGCTCGTCTGTGAAGTGAATGCCGCTGCCCACATCCGCAATATCTTGAACGTCACGGGCATCAATGTCGCAGATGCCATGATCAAATTTATACTGGAGGACTTGAAATGATCCTATTGTATGAAACGGCGGACGCTGTGCGCAATAAAGGATTTATTGACGAGCTGCAGAAGTTCGGCAGCTTTGAACTCGTGTGCTGGGACGATTGGTCGGATGAGGGGTTAGAAGCGCTTGCAGGTAAACTTTCAGGTTCGCTCGTATTGTTCCGGATCCGTCGTCCTTCTGCCGCACGCTTTTTGGAAGACCAAAGGATTCATTTAGTGAACCGTGCCGAAGTGAACCGGATTGCCAATGACAAATGGCAAAGCTTTCAGTTTATGCAATTGATGGGGGTTCCTGTGATTCCGACTTACCGGGAAGCGAAAGAATTTCCGTGTGTCGCTAAAACAGCCGACGGACACGGGGGAAACGGCGTTGAATTGGTCCACTCGGCTGCCGAGATCCCGACAGATGCTTCTATTTTTCAGCCCGTTGTCGACCACGTAGCGGATGTTCGTGCTTATGTAATTGGCAGCGAAGTGGTCGGTGCAGTCAAGCGGAGTTCTACCGATTCATTTAAAGCGAATTACTCACTCGGCGGCAAAGCGGAGAAATACGTTTTGTCAGCGGCGCAAGAACAAGACGTATTGAAGATTGCCCGTGCGCTGAAAAGCGATTACATCGGTGTCGATTTTCTTTTATTGCAAGATGGACAGCATTTGTTCAATGAAATCGAAGATCCGGTCGGTGCGCGGTCTTTGTATGAGACACACGAAGAAAATATTGCTGAACTGTTGGCAATGCATTTGAAAAAGATTGAAAAAGAACGGCCTTTTCGCCTGAAGGAAGAGTAAACGGATCCAGCCTGCTTTAGCGGCTGGATTTTTTATTAATGATTTTAGAGACAAATTCGATTATCTTTCAGCAATTTTGATAATTTCCATTCACTGACTATTCCTCTATGAAAGCGGGTATCTTACTAATTGAGCAGAAAAAATAACAGGAGGGATTCAATGAAGATTCAAGCAGCAGTGACGCACGGATTGGGTGAGGATTTTAAATTTGAAGAAGTGGAACTTGGCGAACCGAAAGACCATGAGGTACTCGTGAAAATTGTAGCGACTGGCGTTTGCCATACAGATGCCGTAGCCCGGGATTTAGGATTGTCGCCTTTTCCAGCGGTGCTTGGCCATGAAGGCGCCGGTGTTGTTGAAAAAGTCGGGTCGGCGGTTACCTCAATTGAGGCCGGTGATCATGTTGTTTTGTCGTTTGCCTATTGCGGCCATTGCGAAAATTGCCTGACCGGCCATCCGACGGTGTGCCTGAACTTTAACGATTTGAACTTTGGCGGAAAGATGCAGGACGGCACAAACCGGATTCACCATCACGACCATGCTGTTTCAACGTTTTTCGGCCAGTCGTCGTTCGGCACTTTCGCGGTTACAAATGAGCGAAATGTCGTCAAAGTTGATAAAGAAGTGGATTTAACCCTGCTTGGGCCGCTTGGATGCGGTATTCAGACAGGTGCCGGGACGGTATTGAACCGCTTGAAACCGGAATTCGGCTCTTCTATTGCTGTTTTTGGCAGTGGCGCCGTCGGATTGAGTGCAGTAATGGCTGCGAAAATTGCAGGCTGCCTCAATATCATTGCAGTCGATATACACGACAACCGGCTGGAATTGGCAAAGGAACTCGGTGCAACCCATATACTGAACGGCCAAAATGTAGATGTGGTACAAGAAATCAAGGCAATTACGGGTGGCGGCCTTCATTACGCAGTAGAGACGACAGGTGTTCCTCCGGTCGTTAAACAGGCAATCCATTCGCTTCGTCCACTCGGCTCTTGTGCAATCGTCGGTGTGACGCCAGAAATGACTTTTGATGTCCATAACGACATCATGGCGGAAGGGAAAACTGTGATGGGCGTTATCGAAGGCGACTCGATTCCGCAAGTGTTCATTCCGCAGCTCGTGAATTATTTCAAACGGGGCATGTTCCCCTTCGACAAACTGACGAAAGTATATGAGTTTGAACAGATCAACGAAGCCTTCGAGGATTCGAAAAACGGCTCGACCATCAAACCGATTGTCAAAATCGCTGAATAACAAAACGCTCCTGACTTTTCAGGAGCGCTTTTATTTTAGCTGGGATTCGTCTGCAGCTCATTCATCGCCATGGATCCCCTCTTCTTTACTTTCAAAATTTGCGCTCGACCGTATTTTTAAACGCATGAAGAGAATATTGTGGAATTATTGATGCAGCATCTTCAGAAATTGGAGAAAGACGCCTCATTTCGTGTGTTATGGAAGTTCGCTGATAAAGTGGGCTTTTTTATTTCGCTTTTCTGGCAAAGGCCGACACAATTGAAGTTGAAACTCGATTAGTGTCAGAAGAAACTCCCATAGTGTCAATAGAACTCCGATGAGTGTCGAAAGAAATCCTTATAGTGTCAATAGAAACTCGGATAGTGTCTATAAAGAGTCGAGTAGTGTCAATAAAACACAAAAAAGCCGGCCACCCTCAAATTCGAGGATGGCCGGCTTTCAACTTTTAAAGATTCTTCAATTCTTCCATACGTTTTTCAACGGTTGCGTGTTTTTCGAGGTAGTCGGCTTCTTTTTTGCGTTCTTCGGCCACTACGGCTTCAGGCGCTTTGGAAACGAAGCGCTCGTTCGACAGTTTGCCTTGAACGAGTTTGACTTCCTTCGCCCATTTTTCGAGTTCTTTTTGAAGGCGCGCAAGTTCTGCATCAACATCGATCAAACCTTCAAGCGGCATGAAGAGTTCCGCTCCAGATACAACAGCCGACATTGATTTTTCCGGTGCTGCAATGTTTTGCCCGATCGTCAATGTTTCAGGGTTGCAGAAACGCTCGATGTACGCCGCATTTGTCGTCAAGACATTATGCGTGTTTTCGTCTTTAGCTGAAATCGTCAATGCCACTTTCTTGCTCATCGGCGACTGCACTTCTGCACGGATTGTCCGAACAGCTGTGATGATGTCCATCAATAATTTCATGTTCGTCGACTGGCTTTGTTCGGACAGAGATTCGTCAACTACCGGCCAAGCGGCAACCGTAATCGATTCGCCTTGGTGCGGCAAGTTCTGCCAGATTTCTTCTGTGATGAACGGCATGAATGGGTGCAATAGGCGCATAGTGTTGTCGAGTACGTACGCAAGAACCGAACGCGTCATTTTCTTCGCTTCTTCGTCTTCCCCGTACAATGGCAATTTCGCCATCTCGATGTACCAGTCACAGAAATCATCCCAGATGAAGTTGTAAAGCGAACGGCCCACTTCACCGAATTCGTAGCGTTCCGCAAGATGCGTCACTTGTTCGATGGTTTCATTCAAACGGGTCAAAATCCATGAATCGGCTACTGAACGCTTGCCGGAAAGATCGATTTCATCGTAAGTCACGCCTTCCATGTTCATCAAAGCGAAACGGGAAGCATTCCAGATTTTATTCGCAAAGTTCCAAACCGACTCCACTTTTTCCATCGAGAAGCGGAGATCCTGCCCTGGGCTCGACGCCGTTGCCAGGAAGTAGCGAAGCGAATCCGCGCCGTATTCAGAAATTACATCCATCGGATCGACGCCGTTGCCAAGGGATTTCGACATTTTACGCCCTTCCGCATCGCGAACCAGTCCGTGGATCAATACGTCTTTAAACGGTTTTTCTTCCGTAAATTCAAGCGCTTGGAAAATCATGCGCGAAACCCAGAAGTTGATGATGTCGTAGCCCGTTACAAGTGCGTCTGTCGGGTAGTAGCGTTTCAGCTCTTCATTATCTGCGTCCGGCCAGCCAAGCGTAGAGAACGGCCATAGAGCTGATGAGAACCAAGTATCCAGAACGTCTTCGTCCTGTGTCCAGTTTTCAGCATCTTCCGGTGCGTCCATGCCTACGTAAATTTCGCCAGTTTCGTTGTGGTACCAAGCTGGAATCTGATGGCCCCACCATAATTGACGGGAAATGCACCAGTCGCGGATGTTCTCCATCCAGTGAAGGTACGTTTTTTCAAAACGGTCCGGCACGAAATTCACGCCTGAATCGCCTTTTTGAAGATCCACCGATTTTTGCGCAAGCGGCTTCATATCCACGAACCATTGCGTCGATAGATACGGCTCAACTACGGCGCCACTGCGCTCGGAATGTCCAACCGAATGCATATGCTCTTCAATTTTAAATAAAACATCCATGTCCTGCAGGTCTTTAATGATCTGCTTGCGGCATTCGAAGCGGTCCATGCCTTCATATTTGCCGGCGTTTTCGTTCATCGTACCGTCTTCGTGCATGATCAAGACGCGCTCAAGATTGTGGCGATTGCCGATTTCAAAGTCATTCGGGTCGTGAGCAGGCGTAATTTTCACCGCACCGCTTCCGAATTCCATATCGACGTAATCGTCCGCAACGATCTCCATCTCACGGCCAACAATCGGAAGAATGATTTTCTTGCCGATCAAGTGCTGGTAGCGCTCGTCTTTCGGGTGAACCGCAACGGCTGTATCGCCAAGCATCGTTTCCGGACGCGTTGTCGCGATTTCGATGTGCCCGCTGCCGTCAGCCAGTGGATAGCGCATATGATAGAATGCACCCTGCACATCTTTGTAGATAACTTCGATATCGGAAATAGCAGTTTTCGTCGCCGGATCCCAGTTGATGATGTATTTGCCGCGGTAGATGAGTTTTTTCTCATACAATTTTACGAATACTTCTTTAACGGCATCCGATAAGCCTGCATCCAACGTGAAGCGCTCACGGGAGTAATCAAGTCCTAAGCCCAGTTTTGACCATTGTTCACGGATATGTCCAGCGTATTCCTCTTTCCATTTCCATGATTCTTCAAGGAACTTTTCGCGGCCAAGGTCATAACGGGATTTGCCTTCTTCACGCAATTTCCCTTCCACTTTCGCCTGCGTCGCAATTCCCGCATGGTCCATTCCTGGAAGCCATAAGGCATCGTATCCTTGCATGCGTTTCATGCGCGTCATGATATCTTGCAGCGTCGTATCCCATGCGTGCCCTAAGTGCAATTTCCCCGTTACGTTCGGCGGCGGAATCACAATCGTATACGGGGTCTTGCCGCTTTCCGGCTTCGCTTCAAAAAACTTGTTGTCGATCCACCACTCATAGCGGCCTTTTTCAATCCCTTGCGGATCATACTTTGTCGGCATTTGTTCAGTCATTGAAATTCCTCCTTTTTTTACTAAAGTACGGACTTGAGTGTGGCGCGTTGTTTTCCAAAAGTAAATTAGAGTCGAATTCATCGTCATATCTTTGGAATAAAAGAAGAGTTTTTGTAAACCGCTTCGGCGCTTTGGGCATGCCTTACGCAATAAGCCGAGAAAACCACTCGTCTTATTGCTTCGGCTAGCCCTGAGGCGCGCCGGCGCTGGAAAACTCTCCAAAGATATGGAGCAAAACAGCGGAGAAGATACCTCAGCAATAGCGTAGCTTGAAAAACGTGCTCCTTCAGTGCTGCGCACTTTGTCGCAAAGCCATTGCCCTCGTAAGCTTCGGCCAATGGCTTCGAAGCTGTTTTGCGGAATATCGGCTGCTGCAGTTATCTAATTCAACTTTTAAAAGTTATTTAGAAAACAAAAAAACCCCTTCGTCTGTAAAAGGACGAAGGAGTTGTTCGCGGTACCACCTTTATGCGCAAGTCAAAAAGAACCTGGCTCTCAAGTTCGATAACGGATTTCACATCCGGTCTCCGCTACTCGAATTTCACGGAAACTGCTCCGAGGTGACATTCAAATGTTTGTTCATGAAAGCCTTTCACCAAGCGGCCTTCTCTCTGAAATGTACGCACATTTTACTATCCTCATCAACGCATTAATTATTTACTTGAATCCATTGTACTCAATTTGCGCTTTTAGCGTCAAGCTTTTTCACGATAACGGCCACAATCGGCGAGGCGACGAGCAGGATAAAAAAAGAGGCGGAATAAATGAAAGCTGGTGATCAAGGCCACATCCGCTCCGGCATCAAGTGCAGTAATTGCCATTTCTGCCATGCCCCCGGGCGCTGCACTCAAGAAGAAATCAAGGAATAGATAGCCTGGCAGCCAGCTCGTTAAGAGGTACGCGATGCCAGTCGAGAAGACAATCAGCAAAATATTATTCACGACTATGGCTGTACCAAGACGGATGTTCATTTTTTCACGAATCTGTTCCATCTGCAGCCCCAAATTTGCCCCGATGAAAATCTGCGCCATGGCAATGAGCCAGTAGGGCATTTCAACTAATACTTCCCCAGTGATTGTTTGCATGCCGGCCATTGTGAGGATTGGTGCGAGCACTTCCGCCGCTGGGAATCCGATTTTTTTCATTCCGAAGTAAACAAGGATCCCGGCAGCAATCGCCAAGAAGAAATGGACAGGAGCAAACGAAAATTCCTGCGACAGGATTTCGCCAGCTTCTCGCCCATCCAGGAATACGGTCAAAAAAGGCACAATCGTTACGACTAGTAAGATCCGGAAAGTCTGCATCATCGTCACGACTGTGACATTCGCAGACTTAACATCTTCCGAAATGACGACCATCTGTGACAAGCCACCCGGCATCGATCCGAGCAGACTTGTCGCTAAGCTCTCATCGGCCATCTTGCGGAACAGCAAGCCGAGAAGCAGCGAAATGGCCACGACAGACAGCGTCAGAAAGGCCATGAACGGCAAATCGAGCCACATCAAAAATACGGCTTCACGCGAAAACGAGGAGCCGATCTGCACCCCGAGAAGCACTAGGCCAGCGACTTTCAAAATTTTTGGCCAGTAGAATTTCAGTTTTGTAAATTGATTCAGGATCAGCAGCACGAACATCGGGCCAAGAAGCCACGGCAAAAACATGCCGATGGCTTCAAATAAAGCGCCTGAAGCAATCGCGATCAACGCAGTTAACATAAACGGTCTCACAAAATTTCCTACTTTCACAACTTAAGCTATTGTCCATGATACACCAAAATAGAAGCGCTATGAACTCTATGAGCGCTTTTTGAAGTTCTAAGAGCATATTCAGAACTTCTATGAGCACTTTCGAAACTTTTATGAGCATATTTCTACGTTCTATGAGCGGAAAACCCGATTCTATGATCATCCGCCCTCTTTTATTCCACAAAAAAAGAGCGTCGGGTAAATAATAAAACCCGAACGCTCCCTTCTTTTATTAACGTGCTAATTTAGCAAATACGTTATGGAAAGCTTCCACCGTTTTCGCAATATGCTCTTCTGTGTGGGCAGTTGATAAGAACATGCCTTCAAACTGGGACGGCGGCAAGAAGATGCCTTCTTCCGCCATCAAGCGGTAGTAATCGGCAAATAATGCCGTATCAGATGTTTTTGCTGTTTCAAAATCCACCACTTCTTCGTTCGTGAAGAAAAAGCCGATCATGGAACCCGCACGGTTCACCGTATGCGGAATGTTGTATTTCTCAGCTGCTGCACGGAAACCGGCTTCCAGCTGATCACCGCGTTCGATGAAGGTTTCGTAGCTCGCTTCGTTTAAACGGCTTAAAGTTTCGAACCCTGCAGTCATCGCAAGCGGGTTGCCTGAAAGCGTCCCTGCTTGGTAGATTGAACCGCTTGGCGCCACTTGTTCCATGATTTCGCGCTTGCCGCCGAATGCACCGACAGGAAGCCCGCCGCCGATAACTTTGCCTAGGCATGTCATATCCGGCGTTACGCCGAAATAGCCTTGTGCGCAGTTATAGCCGACGCGGAAGCCGGTCATGACTTCGTCAAAAATCAAGATTGTGCCGTTTTCAGTCGTCAAATTGCGAAGCTCCTGCAAGAAACCGTCTTTCGGCGGGACAACTCCCATATTGCCGGCAACCGGCTCAACGATGACAGCAGCAAGGTCGGCGCCGAATTCACGGAAGGCGTGTCTCACGCTTTCCAAATCATTGTAAGGAACCGTAATCGTATTTTGTGCAACTGAAGCCGGCACACCCGGTGAATCCGGCAAGCCAAGCGTCGCAACGCCTGAACCCGCTTTGATCAAAAGGCTGTCGCCGTGGCCGTGGTAGCAGCCTTCAAATTTCAAGATTTTATTGCGTCCGGTATAGCCGCGCGCAACGCGCAATGCACTCATCGTCGCTTCCGTTCCTGAAGAAACCATGCGCACCATTTCAATCGATGGTACACGCTCCATTACAAGTTTAGCAAGTTCGTTTTCAAGCAAAGTCGGCGCACCGAAACTTGTACCTGACATCGCAGTTGCCTGGATCGCCTTCACTACTTCCGGATGCGTGTGGCCCAAGATCAGCGGACCCCAAGACAATACATAGTCAATATACGTATTGCCATCGATATCCGTAATCGTCGCACCGCTGCCGGAAGCCATGAAAATCGGATCCATATTGACCGATTTAAACGCACGCACCGGGCTGTTGACGCCGCCCGGCATTAAATTTTTCGCTTCGTTAAATGCTGCAATCGAATTTTCGTATCCCATTTACTTCTCCTCCAGCCAGCGTGCCGCATCTTTTGCATGATACGTCATTAAGATATCCGCTCCAGCGCGTTTCATGCTGAGCAAAGTTTCAAGAACGATCTGTTTTTCGTCAACCCAGCCGTTTAAAGCCGCAGCTTTGACCATTGCATACTCGCCGCTGACGTTGTAGGCAACGATCGGCACATCAAAGTTGTCGCGTACTTCACGGATGATGTCCAAATAAGAAAGAGCCGGTTTCACGATCATGAAATCCGCACCTTCTTCAATATCTGAGCCTGCTTCGCGCAAAGCTTCCAAGCGGTTCGCCGGATCCATTTGATAAGTCTTGCGGTCACCAAACTGCGGTGTTGAATGCGCTGCTTCACGGAACGGGCCGTAATAAGCGGAAGAATATTTCACGCCGTAGGACATAATCGGCGTATTTTCAAATCCAGCCTGGTCCAAACCGTAGCGGATTGCTGCGACAAAGCCGTCCATCATGTTCGACGGCGCAATAATGTCCGCTCCTGCTTTCGCTTGGGACACCGCTGTACGGGCAAGCAAATCAAGCGATTCGTCGTTCAAGATGACGCCATTTTCGATCACGCCGCAATGGCCGTGGTCTGTATATTGGCAAAGGCATGTATCGGCAATCACCACTAATTCCGGATGGCGATTTTTTGCGAAGCGGATCGCTTCCTGCGTGATGCCGTGGTCGTGGTAAGCTTGCGACCCGACAGCGTCTTTTTCATTCGGCACACCGAACAAAATGACAGAAGGAATTCCTAAAGAAACCACTTCGTCCAATTCTTCGCCTAGTCTATCCAATGAAAAATGGAATACGCCCGGCATTGATGAAATTTCCTCTTTTACATTTTCGCCTTCCACTACAAAAATCGGGTAAATAAAATCTTCTTTCTGTACGCTCGTTTCGCGAACCATCGAACGGATATTAGCCGATCCGCGCAAACGGCGATGGCGTCTAAAATTCAATTCTGTCATCATTGCAACTCCCTTTCGCTATTTCGTTGATCACTTCTAAATACGTATACTTTTTCGGGCGGTAATCGACATGGCCGCCATTCTGTTTGATGGCGTTTTCCGTAATGTGGCCAATGGCCGCCGTCCGGATGCCTGACCAATCCCCTCCTGCTTCCCGGTAAGCCGAGACAGCTGAAGGACTGGCAAATATCACAATCAGGCCTTTCATTTCCATCAATGTGCGTGCATTGCCGATTTTAAGGGACGTCTCATAAATTGTCCATTCATCAACATGGAGCGGCATCGAAGCAATCGTGCTCTTCGCAAGCGTCCCTTTCACAAACAGGCATTTCACATCGCTTCCGACAAATGCCCGGAATTCCTTTACAAAGACATCTGCACTATAGACGGTGGGAATAAAATCCACACGGTAGCCATGCTGCTCTAAAGTTTCAGCCGTCTTTTCCCCAACGGCGGCGATTTTCGCTTGAGTCGGAACGTGCAGTTGGCAAAAAGCCTCCGCACTCGTGCCGCTCGTGAAAATCAGCCAATCGTATAGTTGGACCTTCGGCATTTCGCTTTGGCGAATGGAAGTTTCAATAAGCGGCAAATACAAAGCTTTGCCGCCCAATTGTTCTACTTTTAAGACCGCTTCTTCCGGCTTTCTTGAACCGGTAAAAACAATGGTCTCACCCTTTAAAGCGTTTATCTTCTCAGACATTGCTCTCAGCTTTTACTTTTTGGATCAACTCATAGCCGCCTTGTGAACTGATTTTTTCAGCTACCGTACGGCCTGCTTCGATCGGATCGCGGCTGATAGCTGTTTCTTTGAACACTTGCTCAGCATCAGGCGATGAAATCAAACCAGTAAATGAAATTTCTCCTTCAGAAACCGTTGCATAGCCGGCAATCGGCACTTGGCAGCTGCCGTCCATATCTTTTAAGAATTTGCGTTCTGCATTAACTGCAAGCGCTGTGTTCTCATCATTAAGTTTTGCCAATTCCGCAAGCAATTCCGTATCTTCTTCGCGGCATTCGATAGCAAGCGCACCTTGGCCGATTGCAGGAAGGCATTCTTCAACTTCCAAAAATTCCGTCACGATGTCTTCTTTCCAGCCCATGCGCTTTAGTCCGGCAGCAGCCAGCAAGATTGCATCGAAATCGCCTGAATGCAATTTCGCCAGGCGTGTATCAATGTTTCCGCGGATCCACTGGATATCAAGGTCCGGACGCAGCAATAGCAATTGGGAACTGCGGCGCAGGCTGCTAGTTCCGACAACTGCTCCAATTGGAAGGTCCATAAACTTCACGTGATCGTTTGAAATGAAAGCATCACGTGGATCTTCACGTTCCGGGATACAGCCAATGACAAGGCCTTCCGGAAGAACAGATGGCATATCCTTCATGCTGTGGACTGCAAAGTCGATTTCTTTATTGTAGAGCGCTTGTTCAATTTCTTTAACAAACAAGCCTTTGCCTCCAACTTTAGAAAGCGTCACGTCAAGAATTCGGTCGCCTTTTGTCACGATTTCTTTTATTTCAAATTCAAACGGCGCACCTGCCGCTTTTAATTTTTCGATAAACTGATTCGTTTGCGTCAACGCAAGTTTACTTCTTCTTGAACCTACAATAATTTTTCTCATTTGAATCCTACCCTTCTTTAATACCAGAAATGAAATTCAGATAACCGACTTCCTAAAAAGAAATTGATCAATAATAATAAAAATGCATAAATATGGGCCATCGCATACGGCATGCCGCTAAGTGAACCTTTGCGGTTGCGGTATAGAATCCAGCTGTAGACGAGCAGCAAAATGAAGGACCCGACGATCTTCATGTCGAAGAGCGAGAATTCATTCAGCGAAATGACTGCCCATTGAAGCCCAAGCACGAGCGATACAAACAGCAAAGAAATGCCGACCAGTATCGAAATTGTCATGCCGAGCTCCGCTTGCCCAAGCGATGGCAGATTGCTCCACTGTTTCGTCCATTTTTTCTTTTTCAGCAAGCGGTACAAAATCATGTAAAGCGCTGAAAAGACGAAGGACAGTGAAAACGCCACATAAGACAAAATGGCAAACGTGATGTGAATCAGCAATAGCTCAGAAACGAGCGATTCACCCACCGGTGACCGTTCAATCTGGACCGGCGCGAATGTATGGATGGTCATAAAGATAAATCCGATGATGTTGATGAAAAATACCGCAAAATCGAAGCGGTAAAATATGCGAAGGACAAGTGACAAAGTCACGAGCAGCCACGCATAAAAATAGATCCCTTCAAAAAGGGTCAATATTGGAAAGCGCTGCGTTTCAATAATATACAGCACTAAAAACACAGTCTGCAAAACCCAAACAATCCCGAGCAACGTCATGGCAATGCGGCTGGCTTTTTTCTCTTTATATAAATAATCGATAAAATAAAAAACAAGGCTGACAGCATATAGAATAACCATAGCTTCGTGCAGCCTTGCCATTGTTATATCAGCCATCCTATTCCCCTTCGTTTCCATAGTTAAAGGCGTTTCGTATCTACATTTTAACATATAGATTCGAAAACGCCTCTTTCAGAAAGCTTAAAATGAATATCCGGGAATTTCCTGTTGCTCTGCTTGTTTAGAAGGTGCGGCCGCTTTTGGTTTAACAGCTGCCGTCTGCTTCTGGATTTCTGCTTCGACTTCCTCTTCAATTCCAAAAATCTGCTGGAACAGTTCGAGCTGCTCACGCGCTTTTGGCGCACCAGCCATTTCTTTCGCCTGCAAAATCGGGTCTTTCAATAATTGATTGATGATCGATTTTGTGTGTTTGTTGAGGATTTTCTTTTCACGGTCTGTCAGGTCCGGCATTTTGTTTTCAATGCTCGCCATAGTTTCCGACTGGATCGCCAATGCTTTTTGGCGCAATGCCGAAATCACTGGAACTACACCAAGCGTCGCCAGCCAATCATTGAACTGATTCGACTCCTGCCCGATCATCGCCATGATTTGCCCAGCTGCGCGTTCACGCTCAGCCAAATTCGCTTCAACTATTCCTTGCATATCATCGATGTCGTATAAAAAGACATTGGACAAATCACCGATACGCGGATCGATATCACGCGGCACCGCAATGTCGACGATGAATAAAGGCTTGCCTTTGCGGAGCTTTTCAACGTATTGCATCAATTCCAAATCGATGACAAAATCCGTTGCACCCGTTGAAGAAATGAGAATGTCTGCATCTAAAAGTGCACATTGCAATTGATTCATCGGCAACGCTTTGCCTTCAAATTTCTCTGCTACAGCTTCCGCTTTCTCGAACGTACGGTTGATGACCGTCACGTGGTTAGCTCCGCTGCCCTGCAAGTTCTTAATCGCCAGTTCGCCCATTTTCCCGGCACCTAAAATCACGACATGCTTGTTTTTCAAGCTGCCGAAGATTTTCTTGCCGAGTTCCACTGCTGCATACGAAACCGATACGGCATTCTCGCCGATCGCTGTTTCTGAATGCGCACGTTTTGCCAGCGTCACTGCTTGCTTGAACAATTGGTTGAAAACCGTTCCCGTCGTCCCGTACTCTTGGCCAGCCAGGAAACTGTTCCGGACCTGTCCAAGGATCTGAGTTTCCCCGAGCACCATCGAATCGATGCCGGCAGTTACGCGGAACAAATGCTCAACCGCTTCTTCTTGTTCATAGACAAATAAATATTGGGAAAATGACTCTTGCGGAAGGCCAAAATAATCCGCCAAGAATTGCTTCACATAATAACGGCCGGTGTGAAGCTGATCGACGACTGCATAGATCTCTGTCCGATTGCAGGTCGATACGATGACATCTTCCAATATGCTTTTTTGCTCTTTTAACGCTTGCATCGCTTGTGGAAGTTCAGTCTCGATAAACGACAGTTTTTCTCTGATTTCCACTGGTGCAGAGCGATAATTCACCCCGACTACTAATGTATGCATGGGATCAAAACACCTTTCACGTTCAATATTTCCTATCTATAAGTATACCACTATTATAGTTTCAGAAGCCTTTCAAAATGTGAACAAGCCATGAAACTATTACATTTTGCTGTACAGTGGGAGTTAATATTATTACTTTATAATTATTATAATGTAAGTTTAGCAAAGCATCCTTCCGACAACAAGTATAACGCTCTTAGTCGAAATAGTGCATTAACTTTCGGCATATTAAAGATGAGAATTGGAGTTGTTTGCGGAATACGGGTGTTCATTTGCGCAATAAACGAGTTGTTTGCGGAATTTCTTATTTTATTTGCGGAATAGAGGGTTTTAATTGCAGAAAGCTGTTTCCCCATAAAAAAAGAGTGCAGCTCATAGCTGCACTCTTCCCAATTACATTCTTTTTTCGATTTCAGCCCATGCTGCATCTTTGCCAAGCCCGGTTTCAGATGAAAAGACGATTAACGGATCGCCTTTTTCCATTTCCAAGGTTTCACGGACAATTTTCTTATGCTTGTCCCATTTGCCTTTTGGAATCTTATCCGCTTTTGTCGCAATGATGATGCACGGAATATCATAATGCTTCATGAAATCGTACATTGCGATATCGTCGCGGCTTGGCGGATGGCGAAGATCGACGATTTGGATAACCGCCTTTAACTCATCGCGCCCCGTAATATACCGCTCGATCATTTTGCCCCATGCTTCGCGTTCCGTCTTTGCCACTTTTGCGTAGCCATAGCCCGGTACATCCACATAGAACAATTTCTCTTCGATTTTGTAAAAGTTCAAGGTCTGCGTTTTCCCCGGTTTTGAGGAAATGCGCGCCATGCTTTTACGCCCGATCATTTTGTTGATGAAAGACGATTTCCCGACATTTGAACGTCCCGCTAAAGCAAATTCCGGCAAGCCGTCTTCCGGATACTGATCCGGACGGACGGCGCTGATTACAAGTTCTACATTATTGACTATCATTCATTTTCTCCTTCTAATGCGATTTCGAGTGCCTCTTCCGCTTGAGAAACAAGTTTGAACGTCAATTCTTCACGGACACTCTCCGGAATGTCTTCGATATCCCGCTCGTTATCTATCGGCAAGATGATCGTTTTCAATCCAGCACGGTGTGCGCTTAATGTTTTCTCTTTCACGCCGCCAATCGGCAAGACGCGTCCACGCAGCGTAATTTCACCGGTCATGCCGACTTCGCGGCGAATCGGGCGTTTAGACAGCGCAGATACCAGTGCAGTCGCAATCGTGATCCCGGCAGATGGTCCGTCTTTTGGCACCGCTCCTTCAGGTACGTGGATATGGATATCCTGCGATTCATGGAAAGACGGATCAATGCCAAGTGATTCGGCATTTGCTCGGACAAACGAAAGGGCCGTCTGTGCCGACTCTTTCATGACGTCTCCAAGTTTACCAGTCAATTGGAGTTTGCCTTTGCCAGCCGATAACGAAACTTCGATCTGAAGCGTGTCTCCGCCAACTGTCGTGTAGGCAAGGCCTGTCGCCACGCCGACTTGGTTGACCGTTTCAGCCATGCCGTAGCGGAATTTGCGCTTCCCTAAATACTCTTCTACTAAATCAGCCGTTACTGCCACCGATTCTTTTTCACCGCTGACAATCTGTTTCGTCACTTTGCGGCAAATGGAAGCAAGTTGGCGCTCAAGGCCACGGACTCCCGCTTCCCGTGTGTAATAACGGACAACGGAAAGCAATGCAGCGTCATCGAAAGTCAATTGGTCTTCTTCCAACCCATGTTCTTTCAATTGCTTCGGCGCTAAATGGTTTTTCGCGATCATTTGTTTTTCCGCTTCTGTGTAGCCCGCAATCGTAATGACTTCCATCCGGTCGCGAAGCGGTCCTGGAATCGATCCAAGATCATTTGCCGTCGCGATGAATAAAACATTCGAAAGATCGTAGGTTTCTTCTATATAATGGTCGCTGAATGAATTGTTCTGTTCCGGATCCAATACTTCAAGCATAGCTGATGAAGGATCTCCGCGGAAATCATTCGACATCTTATCGATTTCATCGAGTAAAAACACTGGATTTACAGTAGATGCCTTTTTCATTCCTTGGATAATGCGTCCTGGCATCGCGCCGACATACGTGCGGCGGTGTCCACGGATTTCCGATTCGTCGCGCACGCCGCCAAGGGATACACGGACAAATTTGCGGTCAAGCGATTCAGCAATCGATTTTGCTAGAGAAGTTTTCCCGACTCCCGGAGGCCCTACTAAACAAAGGATCGGCCCACGAAGCGATTTCGTCATCTGCTGTACGGCTAAATACTCCAATACACGCTCTTTGACGCTTTCCAAGCCGTCATGGTCACGGTCAAGGACTTCTTCGGCGTATTTGATATCCAAACGGTCTTCAGTCGAATTCGACCATGGAATCGTCACAAGCCACTCGATGTAATTGCGGATAATGCCGCTTTCAGCTGCTGCTGACGGCAATTTTTCGTAACGGTCCAATTCTTTCAGTGCTGCTTTTTCCGTAGATTCCGGCATGCCAGCTTCTTCGATGCGCTTCTTCAGATCAACGATTTCAGCTGATTTGCCGTCTTTATCGCCAAGCTCTGTTTGGATCGCTTTCATCTGTTCACGAAGGTAAAACTCTTTTTGCGTCTGTTCCATCGATTTCTTAACGCGCTGGCTGATGCGTTTTTCCAGATCGATCACTTCTTGCTCATTATGCAAGCGTGTAATCAGCATTTCCAATCGCTTATCGATATCGAATGTTTCAAGAATCTCCTGTTTGCCAGCCACTTTGATCGGCAAATGCGAGGCCACCATATCCGCTAAGCGGCCCGGCTCTTCGATATCAGCCACAGTGTTGTAAGTTTCAGTCGTAATTTTCTTCGAAGCTTTTGCATATTTTTCGAAATGCTCCAGCAGCAAGCGCATTAATGCATCTTGCTCTGCTGTCCGTTCCGTTTCATCCGGGAACGTCGTCACTTCAACCATCGTCAAGTTTTCTTCTTCTGTATATTGCTTCCACTGCGCCCGTTCCTGCCCTTCTACAAGGACCCGGATGGTGCCGTTCGGCAATTTCAACATCTGTTTAATGTATGCGAGTGTACCGATTTTATGCAGATCGTCTTTTTCCGGCTGTTCGGTACTCATTTCTTTTTGAGTCGCCAGGAAAATGATATTGTCTTCAAGCATTGCTTGCTCTAGAGCCGCAATGGACCGCTCCCGGCCTACATCAATGTGCAAGACCATCGTCGGAAATACGAGGAGCCCTCGCAGCGGCAATAAAGGCACGCGTTTCGTTATTTTTTTCTTAGCCATTCGGGAGAACACCTCCGGTTATTTTCGTCAAAAAAACAAGCTGACCCTAAACGCGCGGATGTGCACGATCAGAGTCAGCCCGTATCATCCTATATTCCGCTTGCTTGCAGCGGCTTCCCGCTGAAAGCAGTTTTACTTAAGCGGATGTTTTCTCGTTATTGTCGCCTTTATATTCTGAGCCGTCTTCTAGCAAAAGTTTCGGCTGAGCGCTATCAGTGACGGTTTCTTTTGTAATGACGCATTCCACGATATCTTCGCGGGACGGCAGGTCGAACATGACTTCAAGCATGATATTCTCAATGATTGAACGAAGTCCTCGGGCACCTGTCTTGCGTTCAATCGCCAATTTCGCGATTTCCACTAAGGCATCGTCTTCAAATGTCAATTCGACATCATCAAGCTCCATCATTTTCTGGTATTGCTTGATCAATGCATTTTTCGGTTCAGTCAAGATCTGCACCAATGCGTTTTCATCCAATTGCTCCAGGCTTGCCAATACCGGCAAACGCCCGATGAACTCAGGAATCAAACCGAATTTCAACAAATCTTCAGGAATCAATTGGCTAAGCAATGATTTCTCATCCAATTCCTCTTTGTTCGGATCTGCACCGAAACCGATGACTTTATTGCCCAAACGGCGTTTGATGATTTGATCTACGCCGTCAAAAGCACCGCCGACAATGAATAATACATTCGTCGTATCGATTTGGATGAATTCTTGATGAGGGTGCTTGCGTCCGCCTTGCGGTGGCACGCTTGCAGTCGTTCCTTCAAGAATTTTCAACAAAGCTTGCTGAACGCCTTCACCGGAAACATCGCGTGTAATCGATGGAGTTTTCCGATTTACGGGCCACTTTATCGATTTCATCGATATAGATGATGCCTTTTTCTGCGCGTTCTACGTCATAATCCGCAGCTTGGATCAATTTCAATAGAATGTTTTCAACGTCCTCACCTACGTAGCCTGCTTCTGTTAAAGAAGTAGCATCTGCGATTGCGAAAGGAACGTTCAGGATGCGAGCCAAAGTTTGAGCAAGCAAAGTTTTCCCCGCTCCCTGTTGGTCCAATCAAAACGATATTCGATTTCGACAGCTCGACATCGTCGATCTTGCTGTTCGAGTTCACACGTTTATAGTGGTTATACACAGCGACAGCAAGCGACTTCTTCGCTTTTTCCTGTCCGATTACATAACCGTTTAAAATGTCCAAAATCTCTTTCGGTTTTGGAACTTCTTTGAATTCTACTGCTTCTTCTGTACCAAGCTCTTCTTCTACGATTTCCGTGCAAAGCTCAATACATTCGTCGCAAATATATACACCTGGTCCTGCAACCAGTTTACGGACCTGCTCTTGCGGTTTACCGCAAAATGAACATTTAAGATGGTCTTTTTCGTCATTGAATTTGAACAATGTATTCACCCCTATTCAAGCCATTATCTTACAAGATATTCGTTATTGTATCAACTAATTAGAATTAAACCAAAAGGAAAGCATTATGTAGGGTATTAAATTGATGTTAGTTGATTTCTTTTATATAGGCTATGTCTGTTTTATTGGTTTTATGTAGAGGAAAACAAGGCACGATGCCGTGCCTTGTTTTCGGTTGTAAATTATAGGCTTTAATTATTCAGCGTCTTCAGCATTTGCAATTTCAGTTGTGATTTTAGCGTTTTCCACTAAGAATTCAACTGTGTTTTGCATACGGATGTCATTTTCAAGCATTTCAGTACCGCCTAAAGCAGCTTTGATCTGTTCTGCATCCATGTTGAATTGGCCAGACATTTTTTCAAGTTCTTTGTTGATGTCTTCAGCTGTTACTTCCATGTTTTCTGCAGCAGCAATTGCTTCAAGAACTAGCGATACACGTACGCGTGTTTCAGCGTCATCGTGCATTTGAGCGCGAAGTGCCTGCTCGTCTTGTCCTGAGAATTGGTAGTAAAGGTCAAGGTTCATGCCTTGTTGAGTCAAACGCTGTTCGAAATCTTGCATCATGCGGTCCATTTCAGTGTGGATCATTGCATGCGGAAGGTCGATTGTTGCGTTTTCTGCAACTTTCTGAACCAACTCATCGCGAAGTTGAGCATCAGAAGCTGATTGTTTTTCAGCTGACAATGTTTCTTTCATTTTTGTGCGCAATTCATCTAAAGAAGCGACTTCCGCATCAATTTCTTTTGCAAATTCATCGTTAAGTTCAGGAAGTTCTTTTGCTTTCACTTCGTTTACTTTCACTTTGAAAGTTGCAGCTTTTCCTGCAAGCTCAGCCGCGTGGTATTCTTCAGGGAAAGTGACTTCAACGTCTTTTTCTTCTCCTGCTTTCACGCCAACCAATTGCTCTTCGAATCCAGGGATGAATGAGTTTGAACCGATTTCAAGAGAATAATCTTCTCCTTTGCCGCCTTCAAACGCTTCTCCATCAACAAACCCTTCGAAATCGATAACAGCTGTATCGCCTTCAACGATTGCTTCGTCTTCTTTAACAGCAAGTTCAGCAAAACGCTCTTGGTTTTCTTTCAATTGGTTTTCGATTTCTTCGTCTGTTACTTCTGTATCTTGCTTTGTTACTTCGATGCCTTTGTATTCGCCAAGCTGAACTTCAGGTTTAACGATCACTTTAGCAGTGAATACCAATGGCTTGTTTTTCTCCATTGTGTCGATATCGATTTCCGGGCGGTCAACTGGGTTGATTCCGGCTTCTTCAACAGCGTTCGCATAAGCGTCCGGCAAGATGAAATCCAAAGCATCTTGGTACAATGATTCTACACCAAAACGTTTTTCGAACATTTGGCGAGGCATTTTTCCTTTACGGAAACCTGGCACGTTGATTTCTTTTACAACTTTCTTGAATGCTTGATCCAATCCTGCATTTACTACTTCTACAGGCACTTCTACTGTTAACGTTCCTGTGTTACCTTCTTGTTTTTCCCATTTTGCTGACATATATTAGCCCTCCAAACATTTTCTACAAAGTCATATTACGTGTATTATACGAATTTTGACAACCTCCATATTATAGCATAGATGGCGTCATGTTCAACTATTTCTACCCATTCCGAAACTCGAACCAAGCTTCAGCCTGAATTATCAGCTTGAGCAGCTCTTCATCCACCCCATTTGATGCTTCTCCGGTAAACAAACTATCCAGATAACCCATATAGGCTTCTGCAACTTCCCGCCCTTCAAATTCATCCCACGCAAAAGGATAGATCAAGTAAATATGGCGTTCAAACAGTTCAATCGCCATTTCCAGGCGGGTCGGGTCTTTCGATAAAGCTTCTTCCAAATAACTGCGGATCATTTTAATGCGTTTATTGTTTATAGGGTCCGGCAAGGCGGCGGCTGAAAATTCACCTTCGTAATGGAACTTCTTGATTTTGAGCCGGCCGGCCACTTTTTCCTGGTGGAGCGTAAATAATATGTATGTTTTAGTGAGCAGATCGGTATCTTGGTGTTCAGCAAGCGCAAACAACTTCTCTTTCAGCGGCTCGTAATATGCCGGCTGCAGTTCCATGATGAGATGCTCCTGCTCGCTCGGCCGAAGCGCGGTGAAATGTTCAGCTTCGTATAAACGGATATCCACTTTTTCTTTGGATACATTCGCTGCAATCCGTTCGTTCAGCTCGCGCAATTGCTGAAATTGTTCAAGCCGCTCTTCCGGCAAGATTTTTTCTTCAATCAGCATTTCGATCATTTGCTCAGCTTCTTCAAATTCCCTCACTTGCATCAACAAACTTATGTATAATTCCATCGTCTCCAAATAATGGATCGGACCCACTTTTAACAGCTCGCGGCAGACGTCGAGCGCCTCTTCATAATCCCCCAGCTCAAATAAGCAATAAGCGTAGGCTCCAAGCGCTCCCGCATGTTCAGGTTCATACGCCAGCACTTGGTAGAGCTTATCGCGGGCTTCGGTGTACTGCTCGTCTTTCAGGAGATTCATGCCGTCTGTCAACAAGCGGTTGATCGTGGTCGGAAATACGATGACATTGCCTTTCCGTTTAAGCTCCCTATATTTCTTCCGCATTTTTACCACCCCATTTATTGCCTCTATCATAACATAAGGGGATTTATCGGGAAAATAAAACCATGGATTTTTTTCATTTCCTGGGAGCTGTATTAAATATTGCCTGACAAGCTAATTAAATTTTTGAATTGGTCTAACCGGAACCAGCGTGGCAAGAATTGGCGGATTTCATCGTCATTATAGCCCACCTGCAATTTTCTGCCATCATGAATAATCGGCAAGCGAAGAACGCCCGGGTTGTCCTGGATGACTTTATAAAGCTGAGGCAAAGACAAAGCATCGAAATCGATTTTCAGCTTTTTGATTGCATAAGCTTTTTTCGAAATGATTTCTTCTGTTCCTTCATTTGTCAGGGAGAGAATTTCTTGAATCTCTTCTATGGTGATGGGTGTCGTGGAGAGGTTTTTTTCTTCGTATGGAATTTCATACTCATCTAACCAAGCGATCGCTTTTCGGCATGAGGTATTGCTCGTTGCAGTGAATAATTTAGCTTTCATCATTTCACATTCCTTTCTTAAATCTTTCCTGTGCGCATTTTCTGGAGACTTTCCGGAGGGAACAGCGTACGGCAAAATATTTTCGCGAATTGCTGGTAATCCACGTCCTCCCCTTTACTGACCCGATTTTGCAGCTTTTCTAATAAGGACTCCAAACACCAGGTTAAAGTTTCAATCTCAATGTCCGGCCAGAGATACCCTTTCTTCTGCAAAACGGTTAAATCTTTTACAAACTTCTGATGCATCCGGTCTTTTGCGTTATTGATGATTTCTGCCAGCTCAGCGTCACGCAGCAGCAACTCAGGCATCAACTTTTGGAGATTGGATTCATTTATCTTGTGGTAATGGATTTCAAGGCGTCCTGCGAGCAGCTTTTCCGGATCTCCGCTTTTCCATTCCAGCTCGAGCGGCATCATCGAATCCAATTGGTTTTCGATCAAGGACATCAGGAGTTGGCGTTTATCGGAAAAGTAGCGATAAAAAGTTCCAGTCGCGACACGTGCATGGGCCGCAATTTCTTTTGCAGTGGTTTGGTCGAACCCTTTTCGGCTGAATAATTCCTTGCCACTGGCAATTAAGGCTTCTTTTTTTGTTTTGACCGTGATTGTTTAGGAGAAGTCGGAAAACTTCCAACAAGGTCTTCGTGTGGCATTTTCTCACCTCTTTATACAGAATAACACGTTTCACCCAATAACATGAACTCGAGTTCATGTTATTCATCATTTTTTTGAATGCGGATTCACATTATGGACAAATAAATGAAAAATCCGGAGCATAGGCTCCGGACAGATAAATTAATTCAATTTAGAAATACTTCCTCATTTTGTACTTTCATCCAAAATGGCAATAGAACAATAGCAAGGAGGAAAAATCCTAACATTAAGTTGATGGTTACCCATCCTTCTATATCAAAAAAAGCTTGGATCAATAATGGCAAAGGAATTAGCATATTAAGAAGCAAGATCTGTTTTCTGGATTTCGGAGTTGTGTATTGTTTTTTGCTGCAATATGGGCATTTCATGCTTGTCGTCAAAACAAAAGAACTCTTTAAAGTCTGTTTCCATGTCCACCCGGTTTTGCAGTTTTCACATATCGGCAAATTTCTTCCCTCCAATTACTATTAAGAAGATAATGGTTGTATTTATATTTATAATAGAAGAGGCCTGAAGCAATTTGCTTCAGGCCTCTTCCTATGTATCATTTCGATAAGTTTACGTCCCAGGAGCGATTCGAACGCCCGACCGACGCCTTAGAAGGGCGTTGCTCTATCCAGCTGAGCTACTGGGACATGGCTTTCTTCGTTTCCAAACTTCAACACCACTGGGTGGGCTGCGTTTTTCAACTGAAAGACAATTTTAATTATAGAAATGATTTCAAGAAAAGTCAATGCTATTTTAAAAAAACATTAAAATTTATTTCTTTTTATTTTATTGGCCATTATCCAGCCATTCCGGCATCGCTTTTTCCAATTCGCGGAGTGCGTTGCCCCGGTGGGAAATCGCTGCTTTTTCTTCTGGCAGAAGTTCCGCCATTGCTTTTCCTTCGTTAGGCACAAAGAAAATCGGATCGTAGCCGAAACCGTGGTCGCCTCTTCGTTCAGAAAGGATCATTCCTTCGCACGACCCTGAATAAGTAACAGTTTCCTTATTTGGCGAAGCGATTGCGAGAACGCAGCGGAAGCGTGCTGTACGTTGTTCTTCAGATACACCTTCCAATTTCGCTAACACTTTTTCAATATTGGCTTCATCGCTTTTTGCTTCACCGGCATAACGGGCCGAATAGACCCCAGGTTCGCCGTTTAACGCATCAATTTCAAGCCCGCTGTCATCTGCAATAACAGTAGTTTGAAGGGCTTCAGCCACCGCTTCCGCTTTAAGGATGGCATTTTCTTCGAACGTTACGCCTGTTTCTTCAACGTCCATGTCTTTTGCTACATCACGAAGCGTTAACACCTCGTATCCGAGCGGTCCGAAAAGGGCTTCAAAATCCTTCGCTTTGCCTTTGTTTTGAGTCGCAATGATTACTTGTTTCATAAGTTCGATTCCACCTCTTCCCCGATTTTCTGCGCCAAGCTTCCAAGTACCTCTTTTTGTTTTTCAATCAATTGCTGGATTCCGCTTTCACCAAGGTCCAGAAGTTCATTGAGTTGAGTCCGCGTAAACGTCGACTCTTCCCCAGTTCCCTGCAGTTCCACAAAATGGCCGGCTCCAGTCATCACAAGATTCATATCGACTTGTGCGGAAGAATCTTCTACATAGTTCAAGTCTAGGATAGCTCCAAGTTCACTGTCGATGCCCACGCTAGTCGCTGCTAAAAAGTCGGTAACCGGAAATGCAGGAAGCTCCAATTTTCCAATGGCCATTACCATTGCCACAAACGCTCCCGTGATCGAAGCTGTTCGTGTTCCGCCATCCGCTTGGATAACGTCGCAATCGATCCATAAAGTCCGTTCACCCAGCTTTTCCAAATCTACGACAGCACGCAAGGCACGGCCGATTAAACGTTGGATTTCCATCGTCCGTCCACTGATTTTCCCAGCAGAAGCTTCCCGCCGATTCCGGCTATTGGTGGCACGCGGCAGCATCGAATACTCCGCCGTGATCCATCCTTTCCCTTGGCCGCGCAAAAATGGCGGCACTTTGTCTTCAATGGTCGCTGTACAAATCACTTTTGTCTGGCCAACCGTAATCAATACAGAGCCTTCCGGATGGATTAAATAATCCGCTTTCATCTGCACCGGGCGCAGTTCATTTATTGCTCTTTCATCAATTCTTGTCATGAGAATCCTCCTTGTATTTGCTCAAATAGCTTACCATATTTCCTTTACTACAGCCAAAAACCCGATAGCTAAGCCATCAGGTTTTTGGAAATCGGATAGAGTGGATCAACGGATGATCAATGCTTAGCCATTTTTCAATAATCGAAGTAAAGATCGGTGTGGAACCGGATGTGTAAAAGTGATGGATTGGCGGCTTTTGCCGGTCAGCGAGCTGTTTTTTGTATCTCAGGTGCCGCTCGACGTCTTTTGCCGTTTCTTCAGCAGAAGACAATACTTTTACGCCATCCCCGAAAACTTCCTCGATAAATCCTTGCAGCAACGGATAATGGGTACACCCCAAAATTGCCGTATCAAATTCTTCTTCTTCAATCTGGGAAAGGGTATCTTGCACCATAATCCGGGCAAATTCCCCCTCATATTCATCACTCTCCACAAGCGGCACGAACCTTGGACATGCCAATTGGACAACATGCGCAGAAGAGACCAATGACTTGATCGCTTTTTCATAAGCGCCGCTTTTCACCGTCCCCAAGGTTCCAAGAACTGCGATATTTTTGCTATGGGATGTTTTAATTGCAGCTCTCGCCCCTGGGAAAATCACACCGATGACAGGAATCGGCAGTTTTTTCTGCAGTGAATTCAATGCAGCAGCCGTTGCTGTATTGCAAGCGATCACCAGCATCTTAATTTTCTTTTTCATTAAAGCTTCGGCCATTTGCCATGTGAATTTACGGACTTCTTGGAGAGAACGGGGTCCATACGGGCATCTGGCATTATCCCCTATGTAATAAATCTGTTCGTTCGGCAAAAGTTTGATGATCTCTTTTGCCACCGTCAGTCCGCCTACTCCTGAATCAATAACTCCGATTGGCGCATTCAAATTAGTTACCTCAATTCTATTTCATGTTTGTATGCAGTTTTTCAAGTAAGAACGAAAACCGCTCAACTTCATCGGCACTGAAATCTTCAAGCACCGTCTCTAAATAATCTTGTCTCTTTTTAATCACTTCTTCAATGATCCGTTCGCCCTCTTTTAATAATTTGATCCGAACGACACGGCGGTCTTGTTCCTCCCGCACTCGGACCACTAACTCATTTTTTTCCATTCGGTCGACAAGGTCGGTCGTCGTACTGAAAGCCAAATACATTTTGTTGGAAAGGTCTCCAATTGTCATATCGCCATGTTCGAAAAGCCATTGCAGCGCCACAAATTGGGGAGGTGTGATCGTATAGGAATTCAAGATCTCTCTCCCTTTTTGCTTGATCAAACCGGATATATAGCGCAATTCTTTTTCCATAAATGCTACTTTATCGGAATTGTGTGGAATATGGTTATTGGTGTTTGTCATTACAATCATCCACTCCTCGGTTACGTATCTTCTCTTCTATAGTGAAGGTTTTTTATGGTTATGGCAAGAACCCAGTCAGTTTTCCATCGAAATGGCTTGGTTGCTAGTTAGCAATTCCCACTCTTCCGGGCTCCAAGGAAATCCTTTTCCGGTTTCCTTGGAAATCTGCACCATCGCGCCTCTACCTGTAAAGCAGGTTTCTTCTTTTTCATTGACTGCCCAGTAATGGACATCTATCGAAGAATTTCCGACTGATGCAACTTTAACGTAAATATCCATTTTTTCGTCAAAGAAAACTTGTTTTACGTAGTCGACTTGCATATCTGCTACGACGGGAAACAAATCACTGCCTTTTAGCCAACGCTGCATAAGCCCCAGTTCTTTCATATACTCGATGCGTGCAAATTCAAAATACGTAATTGGCACCGTATTATTCACATGCCCGAACATATCCGTTTCTGAAAAACGCACTTGGACCGGCGCAGAAAAGCGAAACTCTTCTTTCCATTTATTAAAATTTTCAATGTACTTGGCTTTCATCTAAAATCCTCCAGTATGTAATACAAGGTCATATTTTATTAGTATAGCAAAACTTAGACCTTTACCTGAAATCATATATCTAAATCAAAAGAAAAAATCCCTGCCGCAGCAGGGATTTTTTTCAATAAGACTAATCAACCATTCTGTCGCTTCCGAAGAAGTTGCGGAACATTTGAACTGTTGTGTCGCGGTTCAACGCTGCGATTGATGTTGTCAAAGGAATTCCTTTTGGACAAGATTCAACACAGTTTTGAGAGTTACCGCAGCTGCCTAGACCGCCATCGCCCATGATTGCATTTAAGCGCTCATCGCGAGTCATAGATCCAGTTGGGTGCGCGTTCATCAAGCGAACTTGTGAAAGTGGTGCTGGTCCGATGAAATCGGATTTATCATTGACGTTCGGGCATGCTTCTAAGCATACGCCGCAAGTCATACATTTTGAAAGTTCGTAAGCCCATTGGCGTTTGCGTTCTGGCATACGAGGTCCGTCGCCAAGGTCATGAGTTCCATCGATTGGCACCCAAGCTTTGACTTTTTTCAGTGAATCGAACATACGGCTGCGGTCTACGATCAAGTCGCGGACTACAGGGAATGTCTTCATCGGCTGAAGGCGGATTGGCTGTTCCAATTGATCGACAAGAGCTGTACACGACTGGCGTGCTTTGCCGTTGATGACCATTGAACAAGCTCCACATACTTCCTCAAGACAGTTCATGTCCCAAGTGACCGGAGTTGTTTTTTTGCCGTCCATTGTAACTGGATTCCGGCGGATTTCCATCAACGCCGAAATGACGTTCATGTTCAAGCGATATGGCAATTCGAACTTCTCGAAATACGGTGCTTCATCCGTAGAGTTTCGGCGTTCGATTTCAAATATAACCGTTTTTGCTGCTTCACCCATGGTAAATTAGCTCCCTTCTTAGTGTGCTGATGAGTAATCTCGAATTCGAGGTTCAACCAGCGATGTATCGACTTCTTCGTAAGTGAAGATCGGCTCATCGTAGCCATTGAATTTGGCCATTGTTGTTTTCAAGAATTCTTCGTCATTGCGTTCCGGGAAGTCCGGTTTGTAATGAGCTCCACGGCTTTCATTGCGATAATAAGCCCCAAGCGTGATCACTCGTGCTAAATGTAGCATATTTTTCAACTGGCGTGCGAACATTGCGCCTTGGTTGCTCCAAAGCTGAGTATCCGTGATGCTGATGTGATTGAAACGTTCAAGCAGCTCTTGGATTTTCTCATCTGTCGCTTTCAAGCGGTCGTTATAGCGAACAACTGTTACGTTGTCTGTCATCCATTCGCCAAGTTCTTTGTGAAGAACGTAAGCATTTTCAGTTCCATCAAGTGCTAGGATTTCGTCCCATTTGCGCTGCTCTTCAGCAACCGCGCGGTCAAAAATGTCCGAAGGAAGATCTTCAGCCAATACATCCAAACCTTGAACGTATTCCATTGCATTCGGGCCTGCAACCATTCCGCCGTAGATGGCAGAAAGCAATGAGTTAGCGCCTAAGCGGTTTGCTCCGTGCTGCGAATAATCACATTCTCCTGCTGCAAGAACGCCAGGAATGCTTGTCATTTGGTGGTCATCAACCCATAGTCCGCCCATCGAATAGTGGACAGCCGGGAAGATTTTCATTGGAACTTTACGAGGATCGTCCCCAGTAAATTTCTCATAGATTTCAATGATTCCGCCAAGTTTGATATCCAATTCTTTAGCATCTTTATGGGAAAGGTCAAGATAAACCATGTTTTCGCCGTTGATGCCCAGTTTCTGGTTTACACAAACATCGAAGATTTCGCGTGTCGCGATATCACGTGGAACCAAGTTTCCGTATGCCGGATATTTTTCTTCCAAGAAATACCAAGGCTTACCATCTTTATATGTCCAGATACGTCCGCCTTCACCGCGAGCCGATTCAGACATCAAACGAAGCTTGTCGTCTCCTGGAATCGCTGTCGGGTGAATTTGGATGAACTCGCCATTTGCATAATACGCGCCTTGCTGATAAACGATCGAAGCAGCAGACCCTGTATTGATGACAGAGTTTGTCGACTTGCCGAAAATGATCCCAGGTCCGCCAGTTGCCATAATAACCGCATCTGCACGGAACGCACGGATTTCCATTGTCGTCATGTTCTGGGCAGTGATCCCTTTGCCGACGCCGTTGTCATCTAAAACTAAGCCAAGGAATTCCCAGCCTTCGTATTTTGTGATCAAGCCAGCCACTTCGTGGCGGCGAACTTGCTCATCTAGTGCATAAAGCAATTGCTGGCCAGTTGTTGCACCGGCAAAAGCCGTTCTATGGTGCATCGTTCCGCCGAAACGACGGAAATCCAGAAGACCTTCTGGCGTACGGTTGAACATAACGCCCATGCGGTCGAACATGCGAATAATTCCTGGTGCCGCATCTGTCATTGCTTTAACAGGTTTTTGGTTCGCCAGGAAGTCACCGCCGTAAACGGTGTCATCAAGGTGAATTGCTGGGGAATCCCCTTCGCCTTTTGTATTTACCGCTCCGTTGATCCCGCCCTGTGCACAAACTGAGTGAGATCTTTTAACTGGAACGATTGAAAACAGGTCGACAGGTGAGCCAGCTTCAGCAGCTTTAATTGCTGCCATCAAACCGGCAAGGCCGCCGCCTACGATAGAAATTTTGCCTCTCGCCATTTTGGTATTCACTCCTCTTTTAGTTCACCAATAATCAAAACGTTCTTAAACGAACGCAAACAAAGCTCTGATACCAATAATCGAAAGCACCACAAACACTAGAAGCGTGAAATAAGATGCCATTCGCTGAGATTTTTCAGATTGTGTAATTCCCCAAGTGACTAAGAATGACCAGAAGCCGTTAGCCAAGTGGAACGTCGCTGCTAAAACACCTACAATGTAAAACGCTAACATTAATGGGTTGCTCAAGATATTTTCCATCATATTGAAATCTGCTTCCGCTGCATTGCCGATCGCAACTTGGAAACGAGTTTCAAAGACGTGCCATGCAATGAAGATGACTAGGAAAACACCTGTGTAGCGCTGTGCAACGAATAAAATGTTGCGCATGTAGCTGTACTTACCTGGGTTATGCTTAGACGTGAACGCTATGTATACACCGTAGAACGCATGATACATCAACGGCAAATAAATAACGAAGATCTCTAAGAAAATAACAAACGGCAAGTTCGCCATGAAGTGAGAAGCTTTGTTGAAAGAAGCTTCACCTTGTGTAGCAAAATGGTTGACGATTAGATGCTGCGTCAAGAACAGCCCTACTGGAATGATTCCTAGTAATGAGTGTAACCTGCGCATTAAAAATTCACGATTGTCCAAAACTTTTACCTCCCTCAAGCAATAATACGCAGAAAAAAGAGCAAACGATATGTTACGAAAGCATCCATTGACTGCAACCAACATCATGATACAATAATATGACATATTTATTGTACTCCGCCCCAATTGGAGCGTCAAGGCAACTAGCATATTTCTAAGTGATTCTTACTATTAATTTATTATACTGAAAGTGGGTTCGACATGACTGTAAAAGAAGCTGAAACCGATCAGGAGTTCGGTTATGAAATTATACGGGACTATGTATTATCAGAAGTTCTAGGCCAGCACGAAGCTGATATCCTTTACTGGGCTGGGAAATCGCTTGCCCGCAAATTCCCTCTTTTCGCGATGGAAGAAGCACCTGATTTTTTTAGCCAAGCAAATTTTGGCCAATTGTCCCTGGAAAAGGCCGGCAAAGATGAAACCATCTATACACTTCACCCCTACAAAATCGAAAATCGCTGCTTTAAGCTTGAAGCCGGATTTCTGGCTGAACAAAAACAGAAATTGAGCGGTTTTTTGACAGAAGCCTACGAAGAAGTCCTTCCGAAAAAGAATTTAGTGCGGATCACCTTGAAAACGGATCTGCGGGAAAAAGCATAAATCCACTTTTTGAGCATTCATTTATTCCTTCCATTGAAAAACCCCGATTTCATTTATCGGGGTTTTCTTTTTTATTCATCTAAACCAAAGGCTCTGTGCAAGGCATCCGCTGATTTTTGCATGTCAACAAACGGCACAACGACCGATACTTTAATCTCTGAGGTGCTGACCATCTTTACCGGAATTTCTTCCATGCGGAGAATATCGAACATTTGCGCTGCAACCCCCGGATTTGAAACCATTCCGGAACCGACGATGGAGACTTTCGAGAGGCCTACTTCGAATTCACAGGAAACAAAACCGATCTCTTCTTTGTGTTGTTCAAGCACCCGGCGCGCTTCCTCTAAACTTTCTTCTTTAATGGAAAAAGAAACGGACGGCGGGAACGCATCCGTGATGCTTTGGACGATGATGTCCACATCGATGTGGTTTTCAGCAAGCTTTGTAAAGATATTTGCCAATGAACCATTGAACGGTTTTTTATATGTGACTGTCACACGTGCAATTCCTTTTTCAAATGCGACGCCTCTGACAATAAGATTTTTTTCCACAGTGACCACCTCTTGTATGATTGTGCCGGGTTCATCGGAATAACTTGCTCTGACCGATAGGGAAACCTGGTTATTTTTCGCAAATTCAACTGCCCGGGGATGCAGGACGCCAGCCCCGAGATTGGCCAATTCCAGCATTTCATCATATGAAATCTGCTCGAGCTTCCGTACGCCGCTGACAAAACGCGGATCAGATGTGTAAACGCCATCGACATCTGTGTATATATCGCAGCGGTCTGCCTTTAATGCAGCTGCCAGCGCCACCGCTGTCGTATCCGATCCTCCGCGTCCGAGTGTCGTGATATTGCCGATTTTATCAACGCCTTGGAACCCGGCAACTACACAGAAATAGCCATTGTCCAACACCTTTTCCAACCTTTCTGTATGGATTTGTTCAATGCGTGCATTGCGCGGCACTGATTCTGTTTCAATGCCTGCTTGCCAACCGGTAAACGACAAAGCTTCATGGCCGAGCGCTTTAAATGCCATGGCGAGCAATGAAATAGTCACCTGTTCTCCTGTCGCTAGCAGCATATCCATCTCCCGTTTCGGCGGCTCAGCAGAGATTTCGTTAGCCAAGCCAAGCAATGTATCCGTTGTTTTTCCCATCGCCGAAACAACAATCACGACTCTTCTGCCTTTTTCTTTTTCAGTAATGGCTCTTTTCGCGACACCGATAATTTTCTCCGGTGTTGCAACTGATGTTCCGCCAAATTTCATGACTACCGTTTTCATTCCATCCACTCCCACATTTTTTCGATGTGGCCCTCAACATGAAAAGCAAAGACTGAATATGGCTTTGCCTGCCAATAAAAAAAAGGCAGCTCACCGAGTTACCGGCAAACTACCTCTTTAGCATGTACGAATACGAAAAACGTCCATGTGAGATAGCCCTCCAGAGATAAACTCTGACAGCCCTGCACTTATTAAATGCAGGACCAGCATGCGTATTGCAAATTACAGCACACTTCGGCGGGCGCCCCTTTCACCATCCTTCATCGATTCTGCAAATCTCCGAATGGCTACTATTGACGTCCGCACCTCTATCATCACTTTTCCAAGTGATTCAATTATTCTTCTACGATAACATGTTACTGCTCAGTTGACAATGTGTCATTTTGAAAATGCTGAAAAATGGTTTGAGACAAACTTTCCGGCATTCCTGCATCTTTTAACTCGTCGATTGACGCTTCTTTGATGCGTTTGACGGAGCCGAAATGCTTCAGCAATTGCTGTTTGCGCTTAGGCCCGACGCCTTGCAGCCCATCAAGCGCCGACTGGATCGAGTTTTTGCCGCGCAGCTGCCGGTGGAAAGTTATGACGAAACGGTGAACTTCATCTTGAATTCGCTGCAGCAGATAAAAAGCTTCGCTCGTCCGTTTCAACGGCACGACTTCAACTGGATTTCCATAAAGAAGCTGTGAAGTTTGGTGTTTTGCATCTTTTGCAAGGCCCGCAATTGGAATGGACAAGCCCAGTTCGTCTTCGATAATTTCCCGAGCGGACTCCATCTGCCCTTTCCCACCATCGATCACGATCAAATCAGGAAGAGGCAAATTATCCCGTAACACACGCGTATAGCGCCGGCGGATAACTTCACGCATGGCTGCGTAATCATCCGGTTTTGAAGCACTGCGCGTTTTGTATTTGCGGTAATCTTTTTTGGACGGTTTTCCGTCCACAAACGCGACCATCGCAGAAACCGCATCAGCCCCTTGGATATGGGAGTTATCGAATGCCTCAATGCGCAGCGGCGTTTCGATATTCATCGCTTCTCCAAGTTCCACGCATGCACCAACTGTGCGTTCTTCTTGGCGTTCAAGCAATTGGAATTTCTCTTTGATGGCGATTTCCGCATTTTTCTTTGCCAAAGCCACCAAATCTTTTTTCTTGCCGCGCTGCGGAATAAGCACGCGCATATCCAGCCATTCACGCACCAATTCAGCATCTTCGCCTTCCGGCAATAAAATTTCATTCGGCTTTACATGGTTCGATTGTTCATAAAATTGTCCGAGGAACGTCATGAACTCTTCTTTAGGGTCCCGGTAAAGCGGGAATAAGGAAACATCCCGTTCAATCAGCTTGCCTTGGCGGACGAAAAAGACCTGTACACACATCCACCCTTTATCAATTGCATAGCCGAAAACATCCCGGTTCGTAAAGTCATTCATGGTCATTTTCTGTTTTTCCATGACTGTTTCAATATGGGAAATTTGATCACGGTATTCCTTTGCACGCTCAAACTCCAAGTTTTCAGCGGCTTCGGACATTTTTTCAACAAGGTCTTGCTTCACTTCGCGGAAACCGCCATTTAAAAACCTTGAAATATCATCGATCATTTCCTGATACGTTTCTTTTTCGACCGGTTTTACACAAGGCGCCAAGCATTGCCCCATGTGATAGTAGAGGCAGGCACGGTCCGGCATCGTATGGCATTTGCGAAGCGGATACAGCCGGTCGAGCAATTTCTTTGTTGCACTCGCTGCATAGGCATTCGGATAAGGACCAAAATACTTTCCTTTATCGCGTTTTACTTGCCGCGTAATAATCAATTTCGGATGCCGCTCACTTGTAATTTTTAAATACGGATAAGTTTTGTCGTCTTTTAACATGATATTGTATTTCGGATCATGCTTTTTGATCAAATTCAATTCCAAGATCAACGCTTCTTTTTCCGAGTTCGTTACAATGTATTCGAAGTCGACAATTTCTCCGACTAAGCGCTGGGTTTTCGCATCGTGGCTTCCAGTAAAGTAAGAACGCACACGATTTTTCAGCACTTTCGCTTTGCCCACGTAAATGATCGTGTCTTGCCGGTCTTTCATTAAGTAACAGCCCGGCTGATCGGGAAGAATTGCTAATTTATGTTGGATCAATTCATTTGCCATTATCTCACCCTATTAAAAAACCGGGGCCATCACTGGACCCGGTTAAGAATTATGCGTGTTGGTTAACTAATTCAGCCAAAGCTTCTTTTGGTCTGAAGCCAACAACTTTATCAACTGTTTCTCCGTCTTTCATCAATAGAAGAGTCGGGATTGACATGATGCCGTATTTGCCTGCAGTTTCTTGGTTTTCATCAACGTCTACTTTTACGATTTTAACTTTATCGCTCATTTCAGCGTCTAATTCTTCAAGAACTGGAGCAATCATTTTACAAGGCCCGCACCAAGTAGCCCAAAAATCTACTAATACTAAACCTTCTGAGATTTCTTGTGAAAAGTTCTGATCTGTACCGTGTACTATTGCCATGAATAATTCCTCCTTATAATGTAACCAAACTATGTTTTGATTATAGCATGCGTGAAAAACTGTAGCTATTTATTTGCCTACTTCCTATCTACCCCTTACTCGGAAGAATAAACGATGGATAAATGCGGCTTATTTTGTCCAGTTTAATACGAAATTTTACGAGGTGCGGAAAAATCGATTTTGGGTGCGAAACTTTCACATCGAGGTGCTTTCGCGTTAATTCCCATTAAAAAACGGCCCTTTCTATTACAAGGGCCGTTGCTTTCGCTTTTCTTTGTCCAGACTCCAGCAGGCAACTCCTCGGGTCATAAGCCAGCGCCGCTTCGCTGTTCTGTCTTATGCCTTTCGGAGCTGTACGCCCGCTTTCGCTTTTCTTAATTACATTACTTTCTTGAATTCTTCTGTCAGCATCGGGATGACTTCGAACAAGTCTCCGACAATGCCGTAATCCGCTACTTTGAAAATGTTCGCTTCTGGGTCTTTGTTGATCGCAACAATGACTTTCGAGTTGGACATACCTGCTAAGTGCTGGATCGCCCCTGAAATTCCTGCTGCGATGTATAGGTCAGGTGTTACAACTTTACCTGTTTGTCCGATCTGCAAGGAATAATCGCAATAATCCGCATCACATGCTCCACGAGAAGCACCAACAGCGCCGCCAAGAAGATTCGCTAATTCTTGCAAAGGTTCGAAGCCTTCTGTGCTCTTCACGCCGCGTCCGCCAGCAACGATCACTTTCGCTTCTGAAAGGTCAACGCCTTCAGCAGATTTGCGGACCACATCTTTGATGATCGTGCGCAAGTTTGTAATATCCACTGAAAGTGAACTTACATCGCCTGAACGCTCTTCTTTTGCTAATGGCGGAATGTTGTTCGGACGAACTGTGATAAATGAAAGGCCTTCTTTTGATTTCACTTTTTCGAATGCTTTACCAGAATAGATCGGGCGGACAAATACAGCGTCATCGCCTTCCCCTTCGATATTTGTCACATCAGAAATCAAACCGGATTGCAATTTCGATGCGATTTTAGGCGATAAATCTTTTCCGACCGCTGTGTGGCCGAAAACGATGCCTTCTGGGCTTTCTTGTTCGATGACAGCCATGAATGCTTGCCCGTAGCCATCTGAAGTGTAAGACTTCAAATGAGGGTGCTCTACCGTAATGACACGGTCAGCTCCGTAATTTACAAGTTCTGCGCCAAAGTCAGCGACTGAATCGCCAATCAAAACGCCTACTACTTCTCCACCGCCAGAGATTTTCTTCGCAGCGGCAATTGCTTCAAACGTTACATTACGTAAAGCGCCTTCACGCGTTTCGCCCAATACCAATACTTTTTTCGACATAGTCTGTTTACCCCCTAAGTAGATGTGAAAATTTATCGTTCAGTTATTTTTAGTGTTCAGACTCCGGCTGCCAGCTCCTCTAGTCGCTTGTCGGAGCTAAACGGCAGCCTTCGCTTTTCTTGCTTTATATAACTTTCGCTTCGTTGCGCAATAATCCGACCAATTCCGATACTTGTGCTGAAATGTCCCCTTCTAGCACGCGGCCCGCTTCTTTTTTCGGCGGCAAGTAAATTTCGATTGTTTCCGTTTTCGCTTCAACGTCGTCTTCTTCGATATCCAAATCATCGAGTTCCAACTCTTCAAGCGGTTTTTTCTTCGCTTTCATGATTCCTGGAAGTGATGGGTAACGAGGTTCGTTCAAACCTTGCTGAGCTGTTACAAGCAACGGCAATGACGTTTCAAGCTCTTCTGCATCCCCTTCGATGTCTCTCACGATTGTCGCAGTTGTGCCATCGATTTTAAGGCTCGTAATCGTTGTTACATAGTTGATGCCTAGCAAATCAGCAACACGCGGCCCTACTTGGCCAGATCCGCCATCGATTGCTACGTTCCCTGCTAAAATCAAGTCCGCATCTTTGTCTTTCAAGTATTCCGCTAATATGTAGGAAGTCGTGAACTCATCCATTTCTTCCAAATCGTCTTCTGTGTTGATCAATACTGCTTTATCCGCGCCCATTGCAAGAGCTGTACGAAGTTGCTTTTCAGCTTCTTCTCCGCCGATTGTGATAACGGTTACTTCCCCGCCATGTTCGTCACGGACAGTGATCGCTTCTTCAATCGCATACTCATCATATGGATTAATGATGAATTCTGCGCCGTCGTCCTGTATTTTGCCACCAGAGATGACTAATTTTTCTTCTGTGTCAAAAGTACGTTTTACCAATACATAAATGTTCATGAACGTAAACCTCCCAAGTATTATTTCCCTTTAAATTGTGCTTCGCGTTTTTCCAGGAAAGCCTGGATTCCTTCTTTTGCGTCTTCTGAAACAAAAACCGTTCCAAAGGAAGCCGCTTCTGCTTTCACGCCGTCATGATAGCTTGCAGACTTTGAATACTGCAGCATATCAATAGCCGCTTTAACCGACACCGGACTTTTCTTCGCAATTTTCTTTGCAATTGAAAGCGTTTCCGAAAGTAGGTCTGCTTCTGCATAAGCACGGTTGGCTAATCCCAACTGAGCTGCTTCTGCTCCCGTAATCGGATCGCTTGTCAAAAGCATTTCTGCTGCTTTTGCGACACCTACATACCGCGGCAAGCGCTGCGTCCCTGCAAATCCTGGAATCAAGCCAAGCTGAAGTTCCGGCAATCCTAGTTTAGCATTTTCAGAAACAAAACGCATATGGCAGCTCATCGCCAATTCCAAACCGCCGCCTAAAGCCGCTCCGTGGATGGCTGCGATCACAGGTTTATGAAATGTTTCGACTCGTTCAAATACGGCCTGTCCGCTTGCTGAGAGTTTTGAAAACTCTTCGCCGCTTGTCACTTCTGTAAATTCCTTTATATCGGCTCCTGCAGAAAAGAATCTTCCTTCGCCATGTAAGACGATTGCACGGACTTCTTCATCATGTTCCACTTCATCAAGCAGACTGTTCACTTCCATGATCAATGCACGAGATAACGCATTTGCTGGCGGACGATTGATTGTTGCAACCGCAACACCATCTTCTTTTTTCCAACTGATAAATTCCATTTGAAGAGCCCCTTCCCCTATGCGCGAATTCCCTTCATCAAAAGACGATGGACTTTCGGCGCCAATTCGACTAAATCATATTTATGATCGTTCATCACCCAAGTGGTGATGGTCTCATCCATTGTACCAAAAACCATTTGCCGAGCTAAACGGATATCCATTTTTTCATCGAATTCTCCGTCTTCCATCCCTTTGACAAGGATTTTATCAAGCAGCAATAAATATTCTCTTAACACGCCATTTATTTTCATTCGGATTTCAGTATTCGATTGTCTGAGCTCCAACTGGGTCACTATGGCGAGATGCAGATCACTTGCCAGCAAACTAAAATGGCTTTCGATCATCAAGCCTAATTTATCCACTGCCGGAATATCCCGAACCAAAATCTGTTCGAGTTTCTCGACAAAGACTGCCATCTTTTCTTCGAAAACAGAAATCAGAATATCTTCTTTGTTTTTGAAGTAGAGATAAATTGTGCCGTCAGCCACTCCTGCCTGCTTTGCAATTTTAGATACTTGCGCTTGATGGTAACCATTTTCTGCAATTACCACGACCGCAGCATCTACGATCTGTTTGTATTTTGGTTTATCCTTTTTTACCAAATCATCACCACCCAAAAAAAATATGAAAATATGAATGGCGCTTCATTCATATTTTCATATTATAGTTTATCTATTGACGTGTCAAGCTTTTATCAATTGCCAGCTTTACTCTGCAGCGATAGGCAATAATTTTGTCGCTCTTATAGTTAAGACGGCACCGCTTCATTTTGCTTAGCGACTTCTTCGTCCACTAATGAGCGGCGAAGGATTTTTCCGACTGCGGTTTTCGGCAGCTCTTTGCGGAATTCATAAATGCGCGGAACTTTGAATGCTGCTAAATGTTCACGGCAATATTTATTAAACTCTTCCTCAGAAACAGTATACCCTTCTTTTTGCACAATGTATGCCTTTACCGTTTCACCGCGGTAAGGATCCGGTATTCCAGCAACAACACATTCCTGGACAGCTTCGTGCTCATACAGGACTTCTTCTATTTCACGAGGGTAGATATTGAATCCACCTGCAATGATCATGTCTTTTTTGCGGTCGACGATAAAGAAATGGCCTTTTTCATCCATATAGCCGAGATCTCCCGTCAACAGCCAGCCATTAACGATGGTTGCAGCGGTATCATCCGGCCGGTTCCAGTAGCCTTTCATCACTTGAGGACCTGAAATCGCAATTTCGCCGATCTCTCCTGCCGGCACTTCATCTGTCGTCCCGGGAAGGAAAATTTTGCAGTCCGTGTCGGGATACGGGAAGCCGATAGAGCCTTTAACGCGTTCTCCCCAAATCAGATTCGAATGGGTAACCGGGGACGTTTCCGTTAAACCGTAGCCTTCAACCAGTTTGCCTCCTGTAATCTCCTCGAATTTCTCTTGGACATCAACAGGCAGCGGCGCAGATCCGCTCAAGCAGGCATCAATGGAAGATAAATCGTATTTCCCGATGTCCGGATGATTCATGAGACCAATATAAAGGGTCGGAGCTCCAGGGAATAAAGTCGGCTTTTGTTTATTGATCGTTTTCAAGGCCGTTTCTGCATCAAATTTCGGCAGCAGCACCATTCGGTTGCCTTGCATCACGGATAGGATCAACACTGTCGTCAAGCCATATACATGGAAAAGCGGAATGATGCCAAGAACCGTCTCTTCGCCGTCCTTGCATTTGTAAAGCCATGAATCACACATCGTCGCATTCGAGATCAAGTTCTTATGGGTCAGCATAACCCCTTTAGGCGAACCTGTCGTCCCTCCAGTATATTGTAGCAATGCGAGGTCTTCATTGAAATCGAATTCAGTTGGCTCCACTTCTTTTGATGCGGTTTTCATCACTTCTGTAAACAAATGATTGACGCCGCGATGCTCCACTTTCACTGATAATCCGGTCTGGCGTTTTTGGATAAATGGATAAATCATATTTTTCGGGAAAGGAAGATAGTCTTTGATCCCGGTAATAATGACATTTTCCAGTTTCGTATTTTTCACGACTTTTGAAATCCGAGGGAATAAAATATCTAATGAGACAATGGCTTTTGCACCGGAATCGTTCATTTGGTACGCGATTTCCCGTTCTGTATAAAGCGGATTCGTCATGACCACTACGCCGCCTGCATAGAGGACGCCATAAAAACTGATGACTGCCTGCGGACAGTTCGGCAGCATGACGGACACCCGGTCACCCTTTTCAATGCCGAGCCCTTGCAAATAATTGGCGAACTTCATCGAGGAATCATACAGCTCTTCGTAGCTCACATCTCTTCCCATAAAATGGATAGCTGTTTTCTTCGGGAATTGTTCGTAGGCATGCGTCAAATATTCCTGCACGGGCATACTTTTGTACTCCAAAGTTTTTGGGACTTCAGGCGGATAATGGGCAAGCCATGGCTTTTCTGTCATTCTTTATTCCTCCTTTTGATTTTCAAATCGTGTGAATATTCCTATTTTTAATTATATCGGTAAATGATAACGCTTTCAACAGCAAATAAAATCTGAAACCTGGAAGGAATAAAAAAGCAGCCCGCCTTTTCGGCAGACTGCTGAATTTTAAATAACAAACAGAAAAACGATTCCTACGATGATGAACAATGCACAGCATACGAATAGGATCTTGATCAGATTCTCCATAGTTTACAACTCCTAAGAAATACTTGCACCGATGACGAAAGACAGTCCGACTGAGATGGTCAACGAAACGAAGCCGACGGAACGGTTGTCATTTTCAATTTCTTCATCCACTTTGAATTTCGGAGTAAGAAATTCAAATAAAAGATAAGCAAAAATCAATAAAGCAAATCCATACAATCCCCAGCCGATCATTTCCAGCAAGGTATTATGGCGTTCGATGGAAAACCGGAAAATATTCGTGACACCGAAAATTTTCCCGCCGGTCGCCATCGCTACCGCCAGATTCCCTTTTTTGATTTCTTCCCAGTTTTTATACTTCGTTACCAATTCAAAAATCACCATTGAGACGATTAAACATAAAACGACAACGCTGAAATATCCCGCCGTTTCCACTAACGGATGTGTCCAAAACCCAGTCTCTGACATGTCAATTCTCCCCTATACGAAATCACTTTAGCTCAGCGACCGTTACGCCTGAGCCGCCTTCCCCTGCTTCCCCGAAGCGATAGCTTTTGACTCTCGGATGTTTTTTCAAATACTGCTGGACACCTGTGCGCAGTGCACCGGTTCCTTTGCCGTGAATGATTGAAACTTGATGATAATTAGATAGTAACGCATCATCGATATACTTTTCAACACGGGCAAGTGCATCTTCGTAACGTTCCCGCGTAAATCGAGTTCCAATTTCACGTGGCTGTCCCGATTTTTCAAGGTGGCCATCGCCCGTGTTTCTTTTTGTTTTTCCGGTTTTGTATAAGCCAAATCGGATTCCGGCAGCTTCATCTTCAAAATGCCGATTTGGACGATCCATTCATCTTTGGATACTTTTTCAATCAGCGTCCCTTTTTGGCCAAATGAAATCACTTTGACTTCATCATTCGGTTTCAACGGCTTCGCTTGGCTGGCTTTTGCCGCTCGTTTCAAAATGCGGTTTTCCGGCATCGCTGCCTCCAGCCGTTTTTTCGCATCGATCAACTGATGCTCTTTGACCGATGAAGCTTGATCCATCTGCATTTTACGAAGTTCAGACATGACGCCTTCTGCTTCACGGGTTGCTTGTTCCACAATTTTCCGTGCTTTTTCCTTCGCCTTTTCCTGCAGCTTCTCTTTTTGCTCTTCGTATTCTTTCAGTTGGTTTTGCAGTTCTTTTTTCAAACGCTCGGATTCTTCTAACACTTCGCTCGAACGTTCCGCATCTTTCTCAGCTTCCCGGCGGCTCGTTTCAAGAGAAGCAATCATCGAATCCACTTCACGCCGGTCAGTGCCGGTGAAACTTTTCGCGTGGCTGATAATGTGCTCCGGCAATCCAAGGCGTTTCGAAATTTCAAATGCGTTGCTTCGCCCTGGAACACCGATCAATAACCGGTAAGTAGGGCTTAAGGTTTCCACATTAAATTCTACGCTTGCGTTTGCTACACCTGGCCGGTTATAGCCGTAGGCCTTCAATTCCGGATAGTGGGTCGTCGCAATAACTCGTGCGCCGCGTCCGTGGACTTCGTCCAATAACGAAATCGCAAGGGCTGCCCCTTCTTGAGGGTCTGTTCCTGCACCCAACTCATCAAAAATCACCAACGAATTTTCATCGAATTTCGTCAGGATATCGACAATATTGACCATATGGGAAGAGAACGTACTTAAGCTTTGTTCAATCGATTGCTCATCGCCGATATCGGCAAATACTTGATCGAACACTGCCAACTCCGAACCTTCCAGCGCTGGAACCGGCAAGCCCGATTGAGCCATTAACGTGCTTAGCCCGACCGTTTTCAAGGTCACCGTTTTCCCGCCGGTATTCGGGCCGGTAATGACGATCGCCGTGATGTCACGACCAAACTCGATATCATTCGGCACCACTTCGTCAATCGGAATCAGTGGATGGCGCGCTTTCTTTAAATTGATATAGCCTTCTGTGTTCATTTCAGGTTTAGTGCATTTATTGGCTGCGCCGTATTTCGCTTTCGCAAAAATCATATCGATTTCTCCGAGCACTTCGACCAACAAAAACAGATCATGCGCCACTTCCTGCACCTGGGCAGAAAGCATTTGGAGAATGCGGTCGATTTCTTCTTTTTCCTTCATCTTCAAGCGGCGAACTTCATTGTTTGCTTGGACGACTGCATCCGGTTCAATGAATAAAGTTTGGCCAGAAGACGACTGATCGTGCACGATGCCGCCGTAATGGCTGCGGTATTCCTGCTTTACGGGAATAACGAAACGGTCATTGCGGATTGTCACAATCGAATCTGACAGCATTTTGGATGCATTTTTGCCGCGCACTAAACTTTCCAACCGTTCGCGCACTCGGCTTTCCTGCGCCCGGAGCTGCTGGCGGATGGTGCGAAGTGCGGAACTTGCACTATCCAAGACGCCGCCGTTGTCATCGATGCACATATTGATGTCGTGTTCGAGCTGCGTCAAAATCGGCATCGATTCTTTCATTTCCAGGAAAAGCGGGATCTGGATTGTCCCTTCTTCCCGAATGCCTTCAAAAAATTGGCGGAGAATCCGGCTCGCCCGGATGGTCGATGACACTTCCATCAATTCCATCGGGCTAAGAGAACCGCCGATTTGTGCGCGCTTTGCATGCATGCGGATATCGAAAATGCCGCCCATCGGCACATTCCCTTTTACCCGTATGATGCTTGCCCCTTCGTCCATCTGTTCCAACAAACGGTTGACTTCGTTGATATCTGTTGAAGGAAGCAATTTTTCAATATGGGCTTTCCCGAGCGAAGAAGTGCAATAGCGAGCCACTTCTTCGCGGATTTTATAATATTCAAGTGTTCTCAATGCGCGTTCTGCGATCAAACGAGACACCTCCTACTTTTTCAAAAATTCTTTAAAGCGTTCAAGCGGCCATGTATTGACTACATGGTCCCTTTTCAGCCAAGCTTTTTGCGCATGCTTGACCCCTGTTTCCATAACATCCAATCCTTCAATGGCATGGGCGTCTGTATTGATGGCAACCGGCACACCTTTTTCCTGCGCCATTTCCAAATGTTCCACTGCCAAATCAAGCCGGTAAGGACTTGCATTCAATTCGACGATTTTGCCGTATTCTTTCGCCCAGTCCAATAGCTGTTCGATATCCGGGTCGTAGCCGCTCCGTTGGCCAATGATGCGGCCAGTCGGATGGGCGATCATATCCACATTCGGATTTTTCATTGCCGTTAACAGGCGTGCCATGATTTGCTCCTGCGGCTGCTGAAAACTGGAATGGATGCTCGCAATGACAAAATCCAGCTGTTCGAGTACTTCATCGTCAAAATCCAGCGAACCATCCGGCAATATATCCATTTCTGTACCGGATAAGACTTCAATATCATTGTAGTTTTTATTCAGCTCACGGATCTCCGCATTTTGTTTTAACAGGCGTTCAGGCGTCAAGCCATTCGCCACTTTCAAGTATTCAGAATGGTCGGTGATGACCATGTATTCATAGCCTTTTGCGCGGCAGCCATCAATCATTTCAGGCAGCGAATGCGCGCCGTCCGACCAAGTGGTGTGCATATGCAAATCCGATTTGATGTCCTTTAGCTCAACAAGATCCGGCAATTCTTCGAGGCGATCCAATTCCCGGCCGTCTTCCCGGACGGAAGGCGGAATGAAAGGCAAACCGAAATGAGCATAGAAATCCGTTTCGGAAGCGAAGGTCGCGATTGAACCGTCTTCCTGCTCAACGCCGTACTCACTGATTTTCTTATTCTGCGATTTCGCTAGCTGCCGCATTTTCACATTATGGTCTTTCGATCCGGTGAAATGGTGCAGCGCAGTAGTGAATTCTTCCGGCGCTACCAAACGGAAATCGATATCGATCAAATCCTGGAATTCCACTGTCACCGACACTTTTGTGTCTCCAGACGCAATGGTTTCCTGGACCGGCAAAGCTTCAAGCAATTGCTCTTTGACGATTAACGGAGCAGATGTTGCTACAATGAAGTCCAGATCCTTGCTCGTTTCTTTTGTCCGGCGGAAACTTCCTGCCACGGAGAATTCCGTGACTTCCTGGATTTTCGACAAAATGTCCTGGATGAATTCGACGGCTTCTTCCGTTTTCCAGATCGGATGTCTGCCTGGACGCGATTCGAAATCGGTCAATTCTTTCAGGATCTTCTCTTCCGATTTCGGCCCAAAACCCGGAAGCTTCTGGATTTCATGGTCCAGGCATGCCTGTTTCAAGCTTTCCGCTGAATCGATGCCTAGTTCCTTATAGAGCTTCGCGATTTTCTTGCCGCCCAAGCCCTGCAATTTCATCAACGGAATCAGCCCTTTTGGCACCTCTTCCTGCAATTCTTCAAGAACCGTGGATTTTCCAGTGTCCATCAATTCCAAAATGACATCCCCTGTCCCTTTGCCGATGCCTTTCAGTTTCGTTACGTCTCCTAACTCATCCAAGCTCCGTTGGTCGAGCTCAAGCGCTTGCGCGGCTTTTCTGAAAGCCGATACTTTAAACGGGTTTTCCCCTTTTAATTCCATATATAACGCAATTTTTTCGAGTGTTCTGATGATGATTTTCTTATTCATGCAGACAGACCTCCAGATTTAGACTTAAAAAAACTTCCCTCCAGTAAGAGAGAAGTTACTGCTTACATATAAATATACCACCATTCTTTTACTTTCTCAGAGAAATAAGGCGTATGCTCCAGCATCATTTGAGCGAGGCTGGAATTCTCGAGCTGGTTTTGGACCGCGTCCATCGGAAGCAGCGCAAACACATAGATAAAGATAAATAGGAGTATGTACACTTCAATAAATCCAAGTACCGCGCCGAGCACCTTGCTGATAAAGCCGAGCACCGGCAAGTACTTCAAGAAATCGAACATGGAAGCAAGCAGCTGCAGACCGAATTTCACCACAAAGAAAATCAAGGCAAAAGCAAATAGCTGATAGAAAGTCTGATCCAGGTCCAGCTGTTCGATGGCCATCGTGAAACGGGATTCATCGTTGACAGCCGGATACGGGATCCACAGCACAAAATATTCCGAGAGCGGTTTATAATAGAGATAAGCGACAACGAGCGCCACGACAAATCCAACCATATGGATCAGCTGAAGAACCAGCCCTCGTTTTGCGCCTACGATTATGCCGCCAATCAATAAAATCAATAAAATAATATCAAGCATCTACGTCAACCCTTCAACTTTCTCAATTCATTTTCTAATTGTTCTACCCGCTCTTTCAGTTTAAGATATTCATGTGCCGTATTGACGGCGGTCAAAACTGCCAGCTTCGAACTATCGAGAGATGGATTCATCGCATGGAACTCACGCATACTTTCATCCACCATCGAGGCCACTTGCCGCATATGACCGGATGTTTCCGTACCGACAATTTTATAGGTATAGCCGTAGATTTCGACTGAAGTCGTTATTTTATGTTCATCCGACAATGCTCCACCCCTCCTTAGAAATGCTATAGATAATCATAACATGAACACGCGTACAATGTGAATCATAAGAAAGGAGGCGCCTTCATGTCAAATATTGTGTTGAAACTGCCGGAGGAAAGTCTCCTCCAAATCATTGCCCATTATAAGCCGAAACAAGTGGCCGCGAAAGCGCCTTACATCCGCTTTACAGCCAAATTAACGGATGCAGTCGTCACGGTCTACACGTCCGGAAAAGTGATGTTCCAAGGTGCCGGTGCCGAACGGGAAGCTGCGCGTTGGGGAGAAGTTGAGGCCGCAGCCGCAAAAACATCCACAGCCAAAGGTGATCAGCTGCCTCCGAATTTCGCCAGACTTTCCGTACTCGGTTCAGATGAAACCGGGACCGGCGATTTCTTTGGTCCGATCACTGTCGCTGCCTGCTACGTTCCGGCGGATAAAGTGGCGCTTGCCCACGAGCTCGGCGTAAAAGATTCCAAACAGCTGACTGACGCCTGGATGCGCAGCGTTGCTCCAGACCTAAAAGCGGCGTTTGCCCATAGCGTATTGACCTTAAAAAATGAAAAATACAACCGCGTGCAGGAACAAGGCTGGTCGCAAGGAAAAATCAAAGCCTTGATGCACAACCAAGCATTAAAACATGTACTCCGTAAAATCGCACCGGAAAAGCCGGATGCCATTTTGATCGACCAATTTGCTGAACGCGGCATTTATTATAAACACATAAAAGATGAAAAAGAAATCATCCAGGAAAATGTCCTGTTCTCGACAAAAGCGGAAGGCCTCCACGTTTCCGTTGCCTGCGCATCCATCATTGCGCGAGTCGCTTTCTTGGAAGAAATGGACCGCATGAGCAGCGAAACCGGTGTCACTTTGCCAAAAGGCGCCGGAAAAATAGTGGATGAAGCTGCTGCCAAGATTTTATTGAAGCACGGCGAGAGCTATTTAAAAAACATCACAAAAGCCCATTTTGCGAACACGAAGAAAGCCCAAGCATTGGCGAATAAAAAACGCTACTAAGATTTTTTTGGAATATTCTTATTTTATCATTCTTAGGAAAGATTACTAGCACATTTTGATTACAAAATGATTACTTGAACCCTTATAAAGATGGACAGAAAAAAGCAGAATCTTGGGATTCTGCTTTTTTCGGTTTACTTTTTACTCACTTATTTAATTACTACCTCCATAAATAGTAGCTATGTATTGAATTCTTTATAAAGTTTCATTATAAATATACTGGATCAATTGAATCTTGTACTTCCCAGCGATATTTATTTATATCAGGTATTGGTTTTAAAGGTTCATACCAAGAGTCAGGAGCTTTACAATTACCAGAACTTCCTTTATTATACTTTAAGATTTTTGTTTTATTTTGACTTAAATAGACATCTCCCTTCACAAACAAATGATCATCTGACTTTAAATTTTCATTACCAAGGATTAGCGCATCCCCGAAAACGATAATATTAATTTCCCCACCATTAGATTGGCTTGTTAAATCCCCATTTATTATTAAATCTCCTCTTACTAAAATACATGCATGGTTTTGAATATATAAATTCCCATCCATATATAGGTCTTTTTCAACCAAAACTTTATCTTCTTTACCACCTCCTACTGTGAATGCATTACCTTTAACTCCACTTATCACAAAATGATCCTTAAAATGATGCTCTTGTTTCTTAGTTATAAACGGCACTGTAATTTCAACGTATCCACTCTCATCTAAAGGATCATTAGAGTTTTTAGGTGTGTAGTTTGATGGACGATTTGGTTTCTCTGGAAATTTTTTTATCGGTTGATTAGCTAATATAGTTGGTGGACTCATTTTGAATGTGTTTTTTATAGATTTAAAAGTACTCAGGGTTTTACCTACGCTTAATATTTCTACTGTTAATTGATTATCTGTAGCAGTTTTACATGGAGAAACAATACTTACTTCATAATTTTTATCATTTAAATCTGAAAGTTTAATTATTTTTATCGAATTTATTTTATTACATAGCAAATCCCCATTCAGCATTAAATTTTCTTGTTCACTTTTATTTTTATATGTTACGAAATCATAGCTTTCTACAACTCTTTTAATTTCTTCTTTATAATGCAGTACACCCATCTCCGCCTGATGCCTTGCTTGCACTTGATCTTCTTTCACATTAAATTGCTTGTTTGCGTTTATATTCATCGCTAACAATCCCATGCCTAGAGTGGTGAAAACAACAACCAACAATATAACCATGACTAACGCATAGCCATTTTCGTTTTTGATATGTCTCACTTCAATCCCCCTTATCGCAGTTTACTAAAAGTGGTTTCAATTTTATGTTGGCTGTCTTGATTAGACTTTAATTCCAAATTAAATTTTACGTCTTTGACTCGTTCAATCAAAAGGGTGGTTGAATTAAAATCATAGCCTTCTGAAATCTTTTTTCCATTCATCAATAAGATTTCGGGACTTCCTCCCGTTTTTATCTCTAATTTGATTGTCTCGCTAGTGTTTTTTAAGTATTCGCTTCTAATTACTTCTACTATGTAATTTGCTTCTTGTTGAATTCTTTGGTTTGCTGTTGACCTTACTGAAGCTTTGGATCCGTTTACGAATACAGACACTGCTAAAGCCATAATGATCCCTACAAGGGCTAATGCAGCTAATATCTCTACTAAAGATATTCCACGTTCATTTCTCATGACGACACCCCGCTAGCCGGTTTGAAGTACATTTCAGTTACAAAATCCTTGCTCTTCAACTCGCTTTTCGAGGTGTTTTTCACTGTAATGACGGCTTTTTTTAACTTTGTATTGGCTGGACCATCCGTTACAGCAATAAAAATTTCAAAGTTTTTGTATTTAGCTGTGGGAATGGCTGTTTTTCCTTGTCTAATTTCTCCCATTACGTCCTCCGCAACCTCAACAGCTGTTAACTTTTCGCTATTATGGACAGTGAATCTTGCAGATTGAGCAAAAAAAGACATAAATGAAATTAGAACGATCCCCAAAATAACGGTTGCTGCTAGAACCTCTACCAATGTTAATCCTTTCTCACTTTTTATATTTTTCTTCATATACAACCTCCATTTATCGAATTTTAACTATTTTCTTTATATACCATTAATTAACAACTTAATATTACCATATTAATGGAACTTAAGTGGTTATTTTTTAATATTTTTTACAATACCTTTAAGGTCTTTTTTCACATAAAAAAAGAAGAGGTGGAATCTTACTGATTCCGCCTCTTCTACTTATTCATTTAATTAACTCCGCAGTTCTGCTCCAACTTCTGTTAAAGCTTTCAATACTTTATCATGCACGGCTACGACTTCTTCGTCCGTCAAGGTTTTCTCTGGATCAAAGTACGTTAACGTGAACGCTACTGATTTTTTGCCTGCTTCCATCTTGTCGCCTTCGTACAAGTCAAAGACACGGACATCTTTCAGCAATTTGCCGCCAGCGCCTCGGATGACTTTTTCAATCGTGCCCGCTTCCACAATCTTCGACAATACAAGTGCTACGTCGCGTGTGATAGATGGGTAGCGCGGTACCGGCGTGTAAAGCAATGGATCCGCTGCTAAATTCAATAGTTCAGCTAAATTCAATTCGAGAACGACAGTGGTTTTCAAATCACGTTCTTTTTGTTCTGTCGGATGCAATTGGCCAATGACGCCGATCCGCTGTCCGTCATGAATGATGAATGCCGTTCTTCCCGGATGGAGGTCGTCCATTTGTCCACGTTCAAAGGACAATTCAACACCCAATTTTTCACCAAGCCCTTCAACGATGCCTTTTAGCACGAAGAAATCGACTGGTTTCTTCTCGCCTTGCCAGCTATTATCGAGCCATAAGCCCGTCATGGCAATTGCCAGATGCTCTTCTTCGTTCAATAATTCATCCTCTGTTTTCAAGAACACAGCGCCTGTTTCATACAGCGCCACTGAATCGATGCGGCGAGCTGTATTATGTGTCACTGAATCCAATAAATGCGGCAACAAGCTCTGGCGCAGAATGCTGCGTTCTTCGCTCATCGGCATCAATAATCTTGTCGTATCCGTTTCCGTCAAAGCAAATTGCTTCGCCGACTTCTCAGATGTCAATGAATACGTCGTCGCTTGCAATAACCCTGCACCTTCAAGGAAATGGCGGACCATGCGGCGCTTCGCTTGATACGGCGTCAAACCGCCTGGGCGTGCTTCCGTTTGAGGCAAAGTGGCAGGAATTTCGTCGTAGCCGTAAAGGCGTGCGATTTCTTCCACAACATCTTCCTCAATTTGAATATCCTGGCGTCGAGTAGGCACTGAAATAATCAGTTGGTTGTTTGCCGCTTCCGTTTTAAACTTCAAGCGCTCCAAAATCTCAAGCATGTCTTCAAATGGAATTTTCATTCCAAGACGGGTGTTAATGAAATCCGGGCTTACTTTCACGATTTTTTCTTCGCGCTCAAGCTCATCAAAAATGATGGATCCTGCAAGCACTTCTCCTCCGGCAAGTTCTGCGATCAAGCTTGCAGCACGTTCTGCTGCAGGAATGACACGGTTCGGGTCAACGCCTTTTTCGTAGCGTGAGCTCGCATCGCTGCGCAATCCATGGTCTTTCGAAGTTTGACGAATCGATCCTGATGCGAAATAAGCAGATTCGATGACAATCGTTGTTGTCGAATCGCTTACCTCTGAATTCGCGCCGCCCATAACCCCTGCTAAGGCAACCGGCTCTTCGCCGTTTGTAATCACTAAATGATGAGGCGATAATTTCCGTTCTGCATCGTCCAACGTCGTAATCAATTCGTCCTGCTTCGCATGGCGAACTGTGATATTTCCGGTCTTCAAAGAATCATAATCAAACGCATGTAGCGGCTGGCCGTATTCCATTAAGACAAAGTTCGTCACATCGACGACGTTGTTATGCGGACGGACGCCTGCTGCCATTAACCGCTGCTGCAGCCACATCGGCGACTCTTTCACTTCGATATTGCGGATGACTTTCGCCACATAAAGCGGATTCGCTTCCGGTGCATCAATGTTCAATGTCAGCATTGACGCTGCCGTATCCGCTGCTTCTGTGTATGTTGCTTCCGGCAGTTTTACTTCTTCTGATAAAATAGCGCCGACCTCATAAGCCACACCTAGCATGCTCATTGCATCTGCACGGTTTGGAGTCAAGCCAAGTTCAAGTACGGTGTCATCCAGGTCAAAATTCGTTACAACATCAGAACCGATTTCTGCGTTTTCCGGAAGCACGTAAATGCCTTCTGCATATGCTTTAGGAACCAATTTCCCTTCAATGCCCAGTTCTTGAAGTGAGCAGATCATCCCGTTTGAAACTTCACCGCGCAACTTCGCTTTTTTGATTTTCACGCCGCCTGGCAATTTAGCGCCAGGGCGGGCAACGATGACTTTTTGGCCAGCCGCAATATTCGGTGCGCCGCAGATGATTTGTTCAATGCCATCTTCTCCGACATTTACTTGGCAAATCGATAATTTATCCGCTTCCTTATGTTTCTCGCATGATTCAACGTAACCGACTACGACGTTCGTCATGCCATGTGAACGGTCGATGACTGCGTCCACTTCGATGCCTGAACGGGTAATTTTCTCGCCCAGTTCAGCCGGGTCTAACTCTTGTGTATTTACATATTCTTTCAACCATTTAATGGATACGAGCATGTTTTATTTCCTCCTTAAACTTCAGTGCGCTGGAATTGGGATAAAAAGCGGACATCATTGGTATAGAAATGGCGGATGTCTTCTACGCCGTATTTCAGCATTGCAATACGCTCCGGCCCCATGCCGAAAGCAAATCCTGTCAGGCGTTTTGAATCATAGCCGGCCATTTCAAGTACGTTCGGATGCACCATTCCGGCTCCAAGAATTTCAATCCATCCGGTTTTTTTGCAGACGTTGCAGCCAGATCCTCCGCATTTAAAGCACGAGATATCCATTTCAACAGAAGGCTCTGTGAACGGGAAGAAACTCGGACGAAGGCGGATTTCACGGTCGTCTCCGAACATCTTCTTCGCGAATACGGATAACGTCCCTTTAAGATCACTCATGCGGATGTCTTCACCGATGACCAATCCTTCGATTTGCGTGAATTGATGGGAATGCGTCGCATCGTCGTTATCGCGGCGATATACTTTCCCTGGGCAGATGATTTTAATCGGTTCGCCGCCTTTTGCTTCCATCGTACGGGCTTGTACCGGCGATGTATGCGTACGAAGCAGAATGTCTTCCGTAATATAGAAGGAATCCTGCATATCACGGGCTGGATGGCCTTTCGGCAAATTCAAAGCTTCAAAGTTGTAATAATCTTTTTCCACTTCCGGACCTTCAGCGATCTCATAACCCATCGATACGAATAAATCCTCGATTTCTTCGATAACGCGCGTTAATGGATGCGGGTTTCCTGTACGAACAGGACGCCCTGGCAATGTGATATCGATCGTTTCACTTTGCAACTTCAGATTGATCGCTTCTTCTTCCAGAATCACCATGCGTTCTTCAAGCGAAGTCGTGACTTCTTCACGAACTACGTTGACTAGTGCGCCCATTTTCGGACGTTCTTCAGCCGGTAATTTCCCCATGCCTTTTAATAGATCAGTAATTGGCCCTTTTTTCCCTAAATAAGCGACACGGACGTCATTCAATTCTTTTACATTCGCCGCTGATGCAATTTTTTCAAGCGCTTCTGTTTTCAATGCCTGCAATTGTGCTTCCATTTTTTCTCCTCCTTAAACGTAAAAAAGCCCCATCCCAAAAAGGGACGAGGCATTATTCGCGGTACCACCCTAGTTATCGCCAAAATAGGCAATCACTTATTTACGTAACGGCTCTTCACCGGCCCATCTTTACAGCATTTGCTGGTCCCGACAGGCAGCTCGCGGGGTGAACTTCTGAAGTTTCTCGCATATCCGCGCTTCCAGCCAAGGCGCAGACTCTCTTGATGCAACGGCACAACATACTTTTCCCGGTCACAGCTTTTCTTATTTACCCTTTAAGTATACGAAATTGCGTTCATTTAATCAAATTTGTTTTTTGGCACTAAACTATAAAGCAGAATTCCAGTGGCAACAGCCACGTTCAGCGATTCCGCTTCGCCGTATAACGGCACCATTAAATTGCGGTCCGTCTTCTGCAGCAAGACCGGATCTACACCGCTTCCTTCATTGCCGACGATCAAAGCGAACGCTTCTTGGCTTTCCACTTCGTGCACCGGCGTTGAATTGATCAGCGCTGTACCGAATAAAGGAATATTGCGTTCTTTCAGCTCTGCGGTCCATTCTTCCAATTCGCCTCTGACAACCGGAATTTGGAAATGGGAGCCTTGCGCTGAACGAACCGTTTTCGGATTGAACGGATCCGCACAGCCTTTCCCTAAAATGACCGCGTCGATGCCGCTTGCAGATGCTGTACGGATCATCGTTCCAATATTGCCAGGATCTTGGACTGCATCGACCAACAACAGTTTACTCCATTGCTGCTGGTCTGCTTCTGTGAATTCAGGCTGCGCACAATGCGCGAAAATCCCTTGGGAATGCTCCGTTTCGGAAATTTCTTTCGCTACCGCTGCCGTCACGGAATACATCGGCACATCGTCGACATTCCAGCCAGCGGGAATATCGACGCCTTCCCGGACGATCAAGGATTTGATGGATTCTTTTTTCTTCAACGCCTCTTCCGTCAAATGAAAGCCTTCCACTAGAAATTCCGTGAATTTATCCCGTTCTTTACGGGTAGTGACTAATTTCTTCCAATGCTTCACAAGCGAGTTTTGTGTTGATTCAATTCTTTTCATTTGCAGTTCACGCCTTTATTTCAGAATAGCTCAAGTATAGCATATTAAGGAAAAGCGGAGGCGGCCGTTTAGATTCGACAGGCATAAGATGAGCTGGCAAAGCGGCGTCCTTTGCCGTGTAGCCAACTCGGCTTATGTCCCGAGAATCTGGCCGCTGGAGTCTGGACACCAGAAAAGCGGAGGCGGCCGGGTTAAAGTTCACGTGTGAAAAAGTCGAAACCGAAAGCTGTCGCAAGACCGAAAACAAGTGTCCACAAGCCGATGCTGATGGTAAGCCAAATGGTCGTGTTTCGTTTTGTTGCGCCGAGCGTCATGCCGATAAATGCCGCGATGTGCGTACCGATGAGAATCGGACCTAAAAGAGCAAGCCCAGGCAATCCGTATTTATTCCATATATTCTTTGCCCGTTCGTTTTTCTTCGAATTCGCCTTTCCTTTCGCTTCTTGCCGTTTTAAATACCAATCCTTGAATTTATCAAATCCGATGATCAAAGCGAGCACTGTCAACATGTTGCCGACAAACGCCATGACCATTACCCAAAAAGGAGACAAGCCCCAGACGATGCCGAGCGGAATGACCAATGCAATTTCGAGCCAGGGTATGGCTGCTCCCAGGAAAACAAGAAAGTATTCATAAATCATTCAGTTTCCTCCTTGAAATGTTTTCGGATTTCGAGGTAATAAATCAAGTATTGGCCAAAAGCGATGGCCAAAATTCCATAGATGATGGCAAGTTTCGGCAACGGAAACACAATGACGACCGTCGCTAAAAATGGCAGCGCTAACGTGATAAAGCTATAGACTTTCTGAACCGCTTTTCGCGTGATGTATGTCATGCCTTCGTCCTGTTCCAAATACTCTGGAGGGCGAATAGCGAGCGGCGAAATCTTTTGTGTCGGATTTTCTTTATTGTGCTTTTTGAGCCGTGCCATGAAAATCACAAGAAAAGCGAAGTAAAGGATGATCGAACAAAACACGACAAAGCCTTCCAGCGCCTCTAATTTAATCGTAACGCTCGTTTCAGTCTCGGTATTGACAAATTCCGTTATCGGCGAATTCAAACCGAACGCCAACACCCCTAACAATAAAATAAATGCCATCATCCATAATGGATAGTTTAAGCGGAAATCATTTTTCATTGTGCTCCTCCCCTTCGAGCCAAAATAAGTCGTCCACCTTTGTTTCCAATGTGCTAGCGAGTTTCAAAGCGAGCGTAATCGAAGGCGAAAATTCCCCTTTCTCAATAAACGCAATCGTCTGCCGCGTCACATCCACCCGCTTGCCAAGATCACTTTGCGTAAATCCATAGCGCGCCCGCAATTCCTTCACGCGGTTTCTAAGCATCCACTTCATCCTCCCTGTGTAGATGTTCGGTTTATATAACATAATGTATATTACACTTAACATAAAGTCAAGTATAGTTAACATTCTGAATTAAAAAAGGTTTGCCATATAAATAGCAAACCTTTTTATTTCTATGAGCAGATTTCGAAGTTCTATGAGCACTTTCTGAAACGCTATGAGCAGATTCCGAAATTCTATGATCATTCACTCTATAATTTCAGCTGCATCCAGAGAATATTTACTATGCCGCTTGTTTCCATGTTTCAAAATACTGTTTTTGGACAGCAACCGCTTAACAAGATGGCGATCGTCGATTTTTATAAACTGGCGAATCGCTTCATTTTTTGCTTGGTTGCCAAATAAGGCGAAGTAATCCAATACTGCTTCATCCGCTGCACTTTTTGACTTGTTTCCGCACTTTAAACATCGCCATGCACCACTCTCTCTCAAAACATTTAAAGTTTCACAAGCTTCACAATAAATGCCCTGTTCAAAAAGAAGGGGATGAAAAGAATATTGCTGAGCAATGGGTTTTTGTAGAAATGGTGTATTTTCATTTTCGATCATTTGTTTAATTTCTTTAAGTGACTGTTTATGAAGTTGGGGGCTGGATGAATACCCTTTGAGGATTCTAAAGGCAAACTCAATCATCTGGTGGTGGCGACACGTGTGAATAGCATGAGGAATTGTACAAAGTTCAGCTTGCACGGCGGTAAAAACGAGCAAACCGTCCACAGCTAAATGGATATGTTTTTCTGCAAACCAGTTTTGCATAAAGCGGATATGTTTTTCTACTTGAATGGCCGGATTATCCATGACCGTTTTGACTCCGTTTGAATCAATACGATAAAATTCACCCGTGCCATTGTCAAAATGCAATTCGCCGCTTATGTTTTTCGACTCGATGATAAGGGCTACTTTCGACGTCAACAGCAAACCATCAATTTGCACTGGCCATTTGCCCAATGTCAGACTCGTATTCCAAAGTATTTCATATGGCTCTGTGGAATAAAACTCAACAAATTTTTTCCTGAGCCTTGTTTCGCCTCGAATGCCAGCTTCTGTATTAAATAACTCTTTCTCCAGAAAAATTCGTTCCTGTGAATAAAGCGGCAATCTGCGAATTGCTCTTTTCAGCATATCGATTCTCGTTAATTTCATTGTTTCCCCCTTTCAGCTTAATCGGATTATAGCACTTCAACCTATGTTTTGTTATTTTATTTTCTATGAGCGGTTCTCGGAGTTCTATGAGCGGTTTTCTGCTTTCTATGAGCACTTCCCGGAGTTCTATGAGCGGTCTTCTACTTTCTATGAGCACTTTTCGAAATTCTATGAGCACTTTTCTATTTTCTATGCTCACCCCCTCATTTTCACACAAAAAAATCCCCTCCGCGATATGCGGAAGGGGAAAATCATTTATTCAAACGTAATGCGCGCTACTGTGTCTTTGTCTAATTTCTTGATGACTTCAACAATCAATTTCACCGCGTTCTCGTAGTCGTCGCGGTGCAGGATGCCAGCGTGTGAGTGAATGTAGCGCGTTGCCACACCAATCGACAATGCCGGTACGCCGTTTGCCGTCAAGTGGATGGATCCGGCATCGGTTCCGCCGCCTGCAATCGTTTCGAATTGATAAGGGATGCCGGCTTCTTCTGCGGTATCGACCACTAATTCACGCAAGCCGCGGTGCGAAACCATCGACGCGTCGAATAAAAGAATTTGCGGGCCAGCACCCATTTTGCTTGTGGATTCCTGCTGCGTGATTCCCGGTGTGTCGCCAGCAATTCCGACATCAACAGCAAAACCGATATCCGGCTGAATTTTAGCAGTCGCCGTTTTTGCTCCGCGGAGGCCCACTTCTTCTTGAACAGTGCCGACTCCGTAAACGATGTTCGGGTGTTCTTGCCCTTTTAACCCTTTTAGGACATCGATGGCGATCGCACAGCCAATGCGGTTGTCCCATGCTTTCGCTAAAAGCATTTTTTCATTGTTCATAACAGTGAATTCGAAATACGGCGTGACCATATCTCCGGGAGCTACTCCCCACTCTTTTACTTCGTCGCGTGAAGATGCACCGATATCAATGAACATATCTTTGATTTCAACCGGTTTCTTGCGGGCTTCCGGCGATAGGATATGCGGCGGTTTCGAGCCGATGACGCCGGTCACTTCTTTTCCGCTGCGCGTTGTGATTGTCACACGCTGCGCGAGCATCACTTGGTTCCACCAGCCGCCCAGCGGTTGGAATTTCAAAAAGCCTTTATCGTCGATTTGAGAAATCATGAAGCCGACTTCATCCAAATGTCCGGCAACCATGATTTTGGGTCCGTCTGCCAACCCTTCTTTACGTGCGATCAAGCTCCCCAGACCATCTGTTTCAATCGAGTCAGCGTAAGGCTCTATGTATTTTTTCATCACTTCGCGGGATTGGCGTTCATTGCCTGGCACCCCGTTAGCGTCAGTTAGTTCTTTCAGCATCAATACGGTTTCATCCATTTTAGCCATTATTTCGACCTCCTAAATAATTTGTACTTGTTTATTATAATAGATGAGCTTTCATTTATCAAAAAATTCGTTTAATACCCTTCTCTCTGCCGGCGGTAATTCTTTTCGTTTTTTGCAAAATATGCTTCTAACACATCCTCGTAGCTAAAGCCGAGTGCTGAAGCAATCCCGCCATACCAGCTCCAAACTTCCTGATACGCCGACATCGAATGGTTGTCCATGAACTTCAGAATTTTTTCTTGCGTACCCAAAAAAAGCTCTGTTAAATCTTTGTGGTTCACGGCACTTGGCCAAGTTTCCAACATATTCAGGTTCTTTTCGATGCCAAGGGATAAAAGGAAATGGATGGAATCCACATATTCTTCCAATAGCACTTCTTGAGCTGAAGGCCGTTTTGTGCTCCAGAACTTAAAACAGCGCGTTTCATTTGCCAGCTCCGCCAATTCGATCAAGAGCGCCAACCCTTTTTTGCGGAATACATCTTCTTCGATTCCGTGGTTAGACTGGATAAAACGGTCCAATTCTTCCTGCATTTCGAATAATTGATGCAAGTTCATAAAAACCCTCCTTTTTTCAATAAAATCTTGAAACCAAAGTACTTTTCGTCCGTATTATATAATAGAACCTATAGAGATGGGGGATTTCTCATGGCTTTTTTTATACGCCTCATTGTCATCGCACTTATCATTTATTTATTTTATCGATTGATCCGCTATGTAGTGGACCCAAAACGGAAGTTAGACGCTGCCATTGAAGCGAACACGTATTACTTCTACGATGATGTAAAAAATGTCCGCAAGAATTTTTTCATCACGCTTAGAGGCGCGGTGTTTGAAGGCGAAAAATATTTAGGGACGACCGAAGATGCTTTTGAAGTCGTTTCCATTTTCGTATGGGCTGAAAACCCCGACATGCTGCAGGGCTTTACGAAAGAAGACTTTTACTTCCTGGAAAAAGAAATTCAGATGAATTACCCTGCTGCCAAGATCAATTGGAAAAACCCGATCGAACAGCTGATGAAACAGTGAATCAAACGAAATTTAGGTAGCTCCAAATTAATGCGGCTGCATCAATCACAGCCAGCATCAGGAAGCCTACGCGGAAATTGGTATGTTTTGTTTTATGGCGGAACATCATCATGCCGATATAGGCGCCGATGCCGCCGCCAAGAATGGCGACTGACCATAAATTTTTCTCAGGTATCCGCTGGCCGCGCCGCTGTGCCTGCGATTTATCCACTTTCATCATGATGAGTGCAAGCAGTGACAGCACAGTGAAATACCCGGCTATTATCAAGAACAAAAGAATCCCTCCATGAAAAAAAGACTGACGAAATTCGTCAGTCTTTTTTATTGTCTAGCTGCAGCGCCTAGCTCCTCGGGATCTTAAGTCAGCCCACTCCGGAAATCAGGATTTCCTACGTGTTCTGCCTTAAGCCTGTCGGAGCTGTACAGGCGCTTTCGCTTTTCTTGTCTAGCTGCAATGGCCAGATTCTCGGGTCATAAGCCGGCTCGGCTGTGCGGCATAAATGCCGCTTCGCCAAACCGTCTTATGCCTATCGAATCTTAACGGCCATTTTCGCTTTTCTTATTTAGCTACTGCTTTTTTTGCAGCATCTACTAATGCTGTGAAAGCAGCTGCATCAGATACAGCGATTTCAGCTAGCATTTTGCGGTTGATGTCGATTCCAGCAACTTTAAGACCGTGCATTAGACGGCTGTATGAAATGTCGTTCATACGAGCTGCTGCGTTGATGCGCGTGATCCATAGTTTACGGAAATCACGTTTTTTATTGCGACGGTCACGGTAAGCATAGTTACCTGACTTCATTACCTGCTGGTTTGCTACTTTGAAAAGGATGTGCTTTGCACCATAATAACCTTTTGCTAATTTAATGACCTTTTTACGACGCTGGCGCGTCACTGTTCCACCTTTTACGCGTGGCATATCACATTACCTCCTGCTTGAATATATAAAATTCGATTTTTTGTTCGTGTGTTTGGCGAAGCCTGTCTCTTACTAGACGAGCGCTTTCGCTATTATTTCATGTTATAGATAAGAGATTTGATGCGTTTCAAGTCGCCTGCAGAAACAAGTTTCCCTTTACGTAGGTGACGTTTTTGCTTAGTCGATTTGTTTGCAAATAAGTGGCTTGTGTGTGAACGGTTGCGTTTTACTTTACCAGTTCCAGTTTTCTTGAAACGTTTCATCGCACCGCGGTGGCTTTTCATTTTCGGCATTTCGAGTTCCTCCTAAACAATTGATCTGTTATTCTTTTTCGTTAACTGGCGCAAGCATCAAGAACATGCTGCGGCCATCCATTTTAGGGCGCTGTTCAACCGTCGCAACTTCCTTGCATGCTTCTGCGAAGCGTTCAAGGACGCGCTGTCCGATTTCTTTGTGCGTGATCGCACGGCCTTTAAAGCGGATTGAAGCTTTGACTTTGTCCCCTTTTTCAAGGAACTTAATCGCATTGCGAAGTTTCGTGTTAAAATCGTGTTCGTCGATTGAAGGGCTCAAACGCACTTCTTTCACTACGATCACTTTTTGATTTTTACGAATTTCACGGTCTTTCTTTTGCTGTTCGAACTTGAATTTACCATGGTCCATGATACGTGCGACCGGCGGCTTAGCTTGAGGAGCCACTAGTACAAGATCCAAGTTGACACGTGCAGCAATTTCAAGTGCTTCGTTACGTGTTTTAATACCGAGTTGCTCACCGTTCTGATCAATAACCCGTAACTCACGTGCACGAATACCTTCATTTACATTGATGTCTTTGCTAATATTAATCCACCTCCGGATAGTGTCGCGAATAGCTTAACATGTGTAACCGACCATGTCGGCTTACAGGTCCGATCCAAAACAAAAGCGGATGGGCCTCGTTCGGCCCACCCGCAATTTATGACAGCACGCCGCAGCGTGATAAAGTCAAAATCGTGTCTACCTGCCAACAACTGGTCGATCAGGTGAGAAGCGGGTGCTCCTGCTTGCACATATAAGTATTCTATAACCTTATTCATAATACCATGCACCTAAAGGCATGTCAACACTTTAGCGAAGTTCACCTTGAATCATTTTCAAGAAATCGTCAAACGGCATGCTTTCGGATTTCTGTTCGCCGTATTTGCGGACGTTGACCGAACCGTTTTCAACTTCCTGGTCTCCAAGAACCAGCATATAAGGAACTTTTTGCATCTGCGCTTCGCGGATTTTGTAGCCAAGCTTCTCATCGCGTTCGTCGATATCGACGCGCAATCGATGAGATTGCAATTTCTCTTGGACGTTTTTCGCGTAGTCGCTGTGTGCATCGAGCGATACCGGAATCACTTCCACTTGAACTGGAGCCAGCCAAGTCGGGAATGCCCCTTTGTATTCTTCGATCAAGAAAGCGACAAAACGTTCCATAGTCGAAACAACGCCGCGGTGGATAACGACTGGACGGTGCTGTTTGCCATCTTCTCCGATATAAGTCAGGTCGAAGCGCTCAGGAAGCAAGAAATCCAGCTGGACAGTTGAAAGTGTTTCTTCTTTGCCTAGAGCTGTTTTGACTTGGACATCAAGTTTCGGACCGTAGAATGCTGCTTCGCCTTCTACTTCCACGTAATCCAGTCCAAGATCGTCCATTGCTTCTTTCAGCATGGATTGCGCACGTTCCCACATTGCATCGTCGTCAAAGTATTTCTCTTTGTCTGCCGGGTCGCGGTAGGAAACGCGGAAAGAATAATCTTTAAGATCAAAGTCTTTATAAACATCGATCACTAAGTTGACAACGCGTTTAAATTCTTCTTTGATTTGGTCCGGGCGTACAAAAATGTGTGCGTCGTTCAATGTCATGCCGCGAACACGCTGCAATCCAGACAATGCACCAGACATTTCGTAGCGGTGCATCAAGCCTAGTTCCGCGATGCGGATCGGCAGCTGGCGATATGAATGGATGCCTTGTTTGAAAATCATCATATGGTGCGGGCAGTTCATTGGGCGAAGAACCAATTCCTCGTTGTCCATTTGCATGACCGGGAACATATCATCCTGGTAATGGTCCCAGTGGCCGCTTGTTTTATAAAGATCCACGCTTCCCATAACCGGAGTATACACATGGTCATATCCTAGGCTTTCTTCTTTATCAACGATATAGCGTTCGATGATGCGGCGGATAGTCGCGCCTTTTGGCAGCCACATCGGCAAGCCTTGGCCCACTTTTTGGGAGTTCATGAATAGATTCAATTCTTTCCCGATTTTGCGGTGGTCGCGTTCTTTCGCTTCTTCAAGCATTTCAAGATGCGCTTTTAAATCCTCTTTTTTGAAGAAAGCAGTACCGTAGATGCGCTGCAGCATTTTATTGTCACTGTCGCCTCTCCAGTATGCACCCGCCACGCTCAGCAATTTGAATTCTTTTAATTTGCCAGTCGACGGCACGTGGATTCCACGGCAAAGGTCGAAAAATTCGCCTTGCTCATAGATCGATACTTGCTCGTCTTCTGGAATCGCTTCTAAAAGTTCCAATTTATATGGATCTTCGATCGCTGCAAACCGTTTTTGAGCTTCTGCACGCGAAACGTCGTGGCGAACGATTTCAATATTTTCGTTGATGATCTTCTTCATTTCTTTTTCGATGGCAGGCAAGTCTTCTGCTGAAATCGATTCTGCTGTATCGATGTCGTAGTAGAAGCCGTTTTCAATGACCGGGCCGACTCCAAGTTTCGCATCTTTGTAAATGCGTTTGATCGCTTGTGCCAATAGATGGGCAGATGAATGGCGAAGGATTTCCAACGCTTCATCTGATTCCGGCGTAATGATTGCAATGCTGCCGTCTTCTGCAATCGGTGATTTCAAATCAACCAAATGCTCGCCTACTTTACCGGCAAGTGCTTTCTTGCGAAGGCCCGGGCTGATCGACTGGGCAATCTCTTCAGTTGTTGTGCCTTTCGGAAACTCCTTTACTGCACCGTCTGGGAATGTTAATTGAATCATGTCTGACATTCTGCTCTCTCCTTTTTTATGTTCTAGGCCGAACATCTAGCCTTAGTTCTCGGCTTCCAAGATGTCTGCCCTAAATGAAACCAATAAAAAAAGCCTCATCCCAAAGGGACGAAGCTTAAGTTCGTGGTTCCACCCTTCTTCTATCTTGAACGGACGAATCCAATTCAAAATGAAGCTCTGCATCGGCTAACGGGCCGGTACCGTCAATTGCTACTGAAAGATTTCACAATTGCTGCTCAAAGGTGGTAAGTGTGTTTGCCGTACTAAGAAGCTTTCAGCCGGGGCTTCTCTCTCTATAAGCCGTACAAATCCACTCTTGTCCTTGTCAACGCATTATATTGTATCGATTGTTTTTACTATACGACGAAAACTTTAAAAAGACAACACCTTGTGTGATTAAATTCGTCGGTTTCGCCCGTCCAACATAACCGGAGCCGTCAAGGCACGGATGCGTTCCATTACGCGCGCCGCTTTTAAATCTTCTTTTTCGCCGCGCTGTGAATACGTCAAATGATGCTGAAGTTCCGAATAACTGAAATTCGATGTCATGAAAGTCGGCAGCTTTTCAGCCATCCGGTAATGGAGAATCGTTCCGAGCACTTCATCGCGCGTCCAGCTCGACATCGCTTCTGCTCCGATATCATCCAACATCAAGACATCCGCTTTTTTGACATAATCCACTTTTTCCTGCAAGGTTTGGTCGCCGATTGCCTGTTTCATTTCACGCATGAATTCAGGGACGAATACCAAAACCGATTTAATGTTCTTTTCGGCCAACGCATTTGCTACAGCACTCAGCAAATAAGATTTGCCGATGCCGAACTTGCCGTAAAGGTATAAGCCTTTTTCCGGCATCTCCCCTGGACCCTTAGTGGCATCCAGGAACGAATCGACGGCATTAAACGCTTCTAAGCGGCTCGCATCCAATTCAAAACCGGACAACGTCGCTTCCATGACTTCTTTCGGCATATACATGCTGTGGATCAATGACGACGCCCGGCGTTTGTTGTCGTGCTCGTTTTTCAGGCGGCACGGCGTATACGAAATCCCGATATTGCTGCGTTCAAGAACCAAATTCGGTTCAAACCCTTTTAAGTGGTTGATGCAGGCACCAAGGCTCGGGCATTTATTGCAGTCATGGGATTGGTCGATGTATTCATAGAGTTTGTGCATGCCTTTGTCGACAATGTTTTTATCAATTTCCGAAGAATGTTCATCTAAAAAATGCTGAACGCCTGGATGCTCCAGTACTTCCTGCCGCATCGCATTATAGCGTTCGGAAAAAGCAGGGGCATTCACGACACGTTTTAAGGTCTCCCGGATCGGTTCCATTTAATCACCCTTACCTTTCTTCATCGCATATTTCGCTAATAATTTTTGTTTTGCCGCTTCGAGGTCTTCCGTGTTGTCCGCCTCTTTCGCTGGCTGAACATCGTCTTTCTTATAAAACCATTCCGGCAGTTTCTCTTCCCTCACCGGTTTCCGGCTGGAAGAAGAACTTCTCGTTTTTGCTGTCGGAGATCCTTCCGATTTCCATTTCAAATACTGTTCGTGCTCGATCCGCGCAAGATCCATCGCTTCCTTCGCCGTTTTGACGTTTTTTCGAAGCCAATGGGAAGCGAGTTTTTCAACATATGCCTTTGTCAACTTCATATCGGTCCGCAGCAAGACATACTGCAAGAGGACATTGACGACAGCAGGCTCCATGCCGTGCTGGATAACCAGTTGATTCGCTAGCTGGACATCTGCCGGCAACGGCTCCTTGCCATTCGCAATGTCTCTTAACACTTCAACCGGAGAAGCCGATTCGAGGTAATCGATCAATTCATCTTCTTTTGTTTTCGGCGCTTCCTTTTTCGGCGTTTCTTTTTTCTTCACTTGAACCAATTGAGGGGCTGTCGTGGCTACGGTCAATTTATAATAATCAGCTGCCGCTTTCTTTAAACTCTCAAGCGTCAATTTGTAATCATCGTCAATTGCGAGCAAAATGACTTTCTGCATTTCGAGGGGACCCCAGCTATACAGGAACGCGAGTTTTGCGATGAGTTCCCGGATGCTCGCCGTCAGCACTTTATGCGGCACCAACTGTTCAGACAAACCTTGGCGCAATAATGAAAAATCAAATTCCCCTTCAGCTTCATAAGAACCCTTTTTGCGTTCCTGCAAATTATCGGTTTGGGACGGATAGCCCGCTTTCGCATGGACCGGCTGGAAAATGTCCGTAAATGTCCGGGATACTTCCGCATAGCCTTCCATGATTTCACGATGGACCACAAAACGGTCTCTTACTTTCCGGTACGTCGTTTCCCCCACTTTGCTAAAAAGGAACATCGACAGCAGCGGATCCGCAAAAAAACTTTTCGGATCGAGCGGCGGACAAAGCTCATAGACAAACGAACGGTTTTCTTGGTCTTTGCGGTACGTCTTCAATAAGCCGATCGCTTCCAATTGGATCCGCGATTCGAAAATCCGGGAAATGGAGACGCCAAGCGTATTCATTAACATATAATGCGTCGCTTCATCTGTGCTTTCTTCCCCTTCCGCCCAAAGCGTCAAGTAAAAAGCGATGGCTTCTGCACCGACAAGCGGCTGATAGAGAAGCGTCAACAGCTGGCGGTCGTAGTTCGAAAAAGGATATGGCATAACAATTCGGAAAGAATCTGCAGGCTGGAGTTCCTTATACATAGCTGTCATGATTCACCGCCTTACTCGGACTTCTTATCATCCGGACTCTTTTTCAATAAATCCTTCAATTCATCGATAAATACAGTAATGTCTTTAAACTGGCGGTAGACTGATGCAAATCGAACATAAGCGACTTCATCGATGCCAGCTAAACGGTCCATGACCAACTCACCGACTTCTTCAGATTTTACTTCGGCATTCCCTTGGCGCCGAAGATCTTTTTCAATATCGAATACAACGCTTTCAAGAACCTCGAGCGGCACAGGGCGTTTTTCACAAGCACGGATCAAGCCTCGCAAAACTTTCTCGCGGCTAAATTCTTCACGGGACCCGTCTTTTTTCACCACAATCAACGGCATCTCTTCCACTTTTTCGAACGTCGTATAACGATAGCCGCAAGCTTCACATTCCCTGCGCCTTCTTATGGACTTCATATCATCAACTGGCCGCGAATCAACTACGCGTGTACCATTGTGCTGGCAAGCCGGACATTTCATTTCGACATCTCCCTAAACTTTCTATCTGTTTTTTCTAGTATAACAAAATTTCTTTGGGAAAATAGAAAAAGCAGAGGAATTTATCCCCTGCTTGATGTTTTTCAAAATAATGGATTATACAGTTACTGAAACTTTTGTTTCTCCAGTACCAACTGGACCCATGCCGCGTGGCAATTCGGTAACTTCACTCGCTTGTGAGTTAAGCGCCTTAGCGATATACTCCGCTGCAATAGTCGGATCAAGATCGCCGCAAGTATAAACATCTACACTTGCATAACCGTGTTCCGGAAAACTGTGGATTGTCAAATGCGATTCAGAAATGATTACAACTCCGCTTACACCTTGAGGTGCAAATTTGTGAAAAGCTACTTCTCTAATTTCCGCTCCGGATTTCAGTGCTGCATCAACAAAAGTTTGTTCGATATAATCCATATCGTTTAATTTGTCAAAATCACACTGCCAAAGTTCTGCAATTACGTGACGTCCCATTGTTTCCATGGTTCGTTTCCCCCTTTGATATCATTTTGTTTTCGTGCTCAAAATATTCAAAGTTGACTACCACGGGGGAAAGTTAGTCCAAAGAGGTCCTAACCCTTTAAGCAGTCATGTGAATAAAACACATGCTCCCTGAATGCCTTCATCAAGTTTCCTGAAAACATAGAAGCTGGTAGTTAATTTTTCAACTACGAATGTTAGTATAAGGTGTATCTGTGCTAAATGCAATAAATTTAACGCAAGTTTTTTTCTGTGATTCCCAGACTGGCTAAAGACAAAGAAATACCGCGTTCCTCAAGCAGAAACGCGGTATTTGCAATTAAGCTTCAGCGAAAACCAATGCATCCGCCACTTTTTTCGTCAAGTCGATGACGGGCTGAATAGCCCCATTCATTATCGTACCAAGCCAAAACCTTCACTTTCCGTTTGCCGATGACCATCGTAGAAAGTCCGTCAATCACAGCAGATTTCGGGTTCGTGTTGAAATCCACGGATACTAATGGTTCCATCGTCAAAGCCAAAATCCCTTCCAAACCTTCTTCTGAAGCTTTGATAAAGGCTTCGTTCACTTCGTCCACCGTCACATCACGCTCTAAATCCACGACTAAATCCACGAGCGAAACGTTTGGAGTCGGCACACGAAGCGCCATTCCATGAAGTTTCCCTTCAAGTTCCGGCAGCACCAATGACAGCGCTTTCGCAGCGCCCGTAGAAGTAGGGATGATCGACTGGCTGCACGCACGCGCTCGTCTCAAATCCTTATGCGGATTGTCTAAATTTTTCTGGTCATTCGTAAAAGAATGGACGGTAGTCATTAGGCCATTTTCGATGCCAAAAGCATCGTTCAGTACTTTTGCGACAGGCGCAAGGCAATTGGTTGTGCAACTCGCATTGGAGATGATGCTATGCTCGTCGACGTTGAATTTGTCTTCATTGACCCCCATCACGATGGTGATGTCTTCATCTTTCCCCGGTGCAGTCAATATGACTTTACGGGCTCCGCATCTAAATGAAGTGCCGCTTTTTCACGGGAATTGAATTTTCCAGTTGCTTCGATTACGATGTCGATGTCCATTTCTTTCCATGGGAGATTCAAAGGATCTCTTTCGTTAACGAGTTGAACTCGTTTGCCGTTAACGATTAATGCGTCTTCCTCAGAAGAGACGTCACCCGCAAAGGTGCCGTGATTTGTGTCATACTTAATAAGATGCGCGAGAGTTTCAGCAGGGTAACCAGCGTTTACAGCACTGATTTTAATGTCATCCATCAAAATTGCCTGTCTGAAAACCATGCGGCCAATACGGCCAAATCCGTTAATCGCAATAGAAATTGTCATTTTATGAGACCCCCATTTAAATAAGTCATACTGTTAATTTTTAATTTCTTATATAGTATAACACATTTGCTGTTTTATGGAACCTTTAAATCTATCCCAATAAAAAAAGCCAGGCAACATGTGCCCGGCTTAGATCTTTCACACTTTATGCAAAACCAATCTGTTTCCGCTCTACTCTCCCGACAGTTCCTCACGCCATTTGTCTAAGATGCGGTTCAGCTGCCATTTTGTTTCGTCGAAGGTGCCGTTATTGTAAATTACGGCATCGGCCCCTTCTTCTTTCACCGACATCGGCAACTGAGAAGCGATGCGTGCACGCGCTTCTTTTTCACTCAACTCATTTCGTTCCATTAAGCGGTTCAGCTGGTTTTCTTCTGTGACACTGACGACCAGAATCTTATCAACGAAATGCTGGAGCCTGCTTTCAAACAGCAAAGGGATGTCCATGATGATGGTTTCATGCCCTTGCTCCAGGAGTTCACTGCGCTGCCGAAGCATTTCTTGCCGGATAGCTGGATGGATGACATCGTTCAAACTTTTGCGGCTAGCCGGGTCGTTGAAAATCAATTCACCGACTTTAGCCCGGTCCATAGTCCCATCTTCTTTGATCACACCTTCTCCGAATAAAGCAGCGATCTTCACCAAGGTCTCTTGCCCTGGCTCCACCACTAATCGCGCCACTTGATCGGCATCAATAATAGGATACCCTAATTCTTCGAGCATTTTCGAGACGGTGCTTTTTCCACTCGCAATACTGCCAGTCAATCCTATAATCATCTTCTTGCCCTCACTTTTGGCAGGTCGGACAGTAGACCGAAGTTCTTCCGCCAATCTGCAGAGATTTGGTCATACTGCCGCATTCCATGCATTGTTTTTTGCCGTACATGCCGAACCGGTTCTGCATATTGCCAGATTCCCCGTTGACATTGCGATAGTCGGAAATCGTGCTTCCCCCTGCTTCGATGCTTTCAAGCAAAATCGCGACAATCGTTTGGAACAGCTCCACTTTACGCGTTCTGCTGATTCGCTTTGCTGCCCGATTGGGATGGATTTTCATTTTGAACAAGGCTTCAGTTGCGTATATATTGCCGCAGCCTGATATCACTTGTCCGTCCATGATCACTTCTTTGATCGGTTTGTTCTGGTATTTCGGACTTTCGGCCATTTGAAGAAAATGCGCCAATGCACTTTCTTCAAATGGTTCCGGAGCCATTAAAAGCAGCGGAGGAAAATCCGTTTCTTCCTTTAATACCCGCATTTCGCCAAAGCGGCGGATATCGGAGAAAGCCAGTAAATTGCCGTCGCTCAAGCTCAGCACCACATGGACGTGCTTGCGGAATTTCTCTTCGCCGATTGACAGCAGGCTATCCACATAAAACCATGCCCCAGACATGCCAAGGTGGTTGACCAGTAAAAATTCGCCATCTTTTTTTAATGTGAAATAAATGTATTTGCTGCGCCGTTCTACACTGATGATCTGTGCGCCCATCAAACGGCTGATGAACATGTCGGTCTCCATCCGTTTGATGATCGCTTCCTTGCCGCTCGTCTTTGACACCCGAATCGTATCTGAAACAAAGACTTCTTCAATTTTCTTGCCGATTGCGGCAGGACGGATCTGGCGGACGACGCCTTCAACTTCTGGAAGTTCAGGCATTCATAAGCCTCCTGTTATTTTGTATCGTACCATGTATCGCCAAATGCAAAATCCACTTTCAATGGAACATTCAGCTCTACTGCATGTTCCATTACTTGTGGAACCAATTCCTTCAATTTCTCCAATTCTTCCGGCGGTGCTTCAAAAATCAGCTCATCGTGCACTTGCAGCAGCATACGCGTTTTCAGCCCTTCGCGCTCCAAGGCATCGGCCATATCAATCATCGCTTTTTTAATGATGTCAGCAGCACTGCCTTGGATCGGCGTATTCATCGCTGTGCGTTCTGCAAAACTGCGCAAATTGAAATTCGAGCTTGTTATATCCGGCAAATAGCGCCGGCGGTTCATGAGTGTTGTCACAAAACCATTTTTCTTGGCACCCGCTACGATATCGTTCATATACCCTTTAACTCCCGGGAAGCTTGCAAAATACCGGTCGATAAATGCTTGTGCTTCTTTACGGGTGATGTTCAAGTTCTGGGAAAGGCCATAATCGCTGATGCCATAGACAATGCCGAAGTTAACCGCTTTTGCTGCACGGCGCATATCGCCGGTCACTTCCTCAGCCGGCACATGGAACACGTCCATTGCCGTCGTTGTATGGATATCCCGGTCGTTTTTGAAAGCCTCGATCAGCCGCTCGTCTTTCGACATTTCAGCCAGGACGCGCAATTCAATCTGTGAATAATCGGCCGCTACCATTACCCAGTCAGGGAAGGAAGGAATAAAGGCTTTGCGGATTTTCCGGCCTTCTTCCAAACGTACAGGGATGTTCTGGAGGTTCGGGTTAATGGAACTCAAACGCCCTGTCGTCGTCAAGGCTTGCTGGAAGCGTGTATGCACTTTGCCGTCTTCATGGATTTCTTTTAATAGCCCTTCAATATAAGTAGAAAGGATTTTCCCGAGCTGGCGGTATAAAAGGATATGTGAAATGATTTCATGCTGGCCATTCAGCTTCTCTAACACATCGGCAGCTGTTGAATAGCCGGTTTTTGTTTTCTTAAGAACCGGCAGCCCCAGTTTTTCAAAAAGTACCACACCTAATTGCTTCGGTGAATTGATGTTGAATTCTTCTCCAGCCAAACTGTGGATCTCCGATTCGATTTTCACGAGTTTACCGGATAGCTCCTCGCCCATCGCCACTAATTGCTCTTTATCCACGGTGACGCCAAGCGATTCCATTGCGCCTAGAATGGTTGCAAGCGGCAACTCCAAATTGCGGTACAAATCGTATTGCTCGTTTTCTTTTAATTTATTCAGCACCAAGGGCCGCACTGCCCAGATTGTACGCGCTTTTCTCGCAATGTGCTCATGCAGGATCGCGTCGTTCGGCACCGCTTTTTTTGCGCCTTTTCCGTAAATCTGTTCGTTTTGCGAGACCTCCGTATAGCCGTATTCTTGAACGATATTCGCCAAATCGGTATAGGTCAGCGAAGGATTGACAATGTACGCACCCAGCATCAAATCAAAGTCGACGCCGTCCACATCGACGCCGCAGCGGAAAAAGGCGGCAGTCGATGCTTTGGAATCGGACATGTATTTCTTCTTCGAATCATCTTTGAACCAATCTTTGAACGTTTGCGATTCTTTGATGACATCCATTGGAATCACGTACGTTTTTTCGGCTGTTGCCAAAGAAACGCCGAGCAAGTCGCATGTATGGTACTGTTCATCGTACAGCTCCAGATGGACAGCCATTTCATCTTCAAGAATAGACGGATCGATTTCACTCAGCACTTCAAAGACCAATTCTTCTTTTTCGGTTTCTTCAGCGGTGTATTCCATCTTTTCCAGCAAAGATTTAAACGCTAACTCATTCCAGACTTTCACCAATTCATCCTGGTCCGGTCCATCATAAGAAAGTTCATCAATCGCTATTTCAATCGGTGCTTGGCGTTCAATAGTAGCCAGTTTTTTACTGATCAATGCCAAATCCTCATTGGCTTCCAGCTTTTCCTTCAACTTGCCTTTTTGCTGGTCAATGGCTTCATAGACGCCTTCTACTGAACCGTGGGCAGCAAGCAATTTAATCGCTGTTTTTTCACCTACGCCCGGTACGCCTGGGATATTATCTGAAGCATCTCCCATCAAGCCTTTCATATCAATGATCTGCGCTGGTGTCAGCCCATACTTTTCTTTAATGTGTTCAACCGTGTATTTTTCAATATCTGTAATGCCTTTACGGGTGATGTAAACAGTCGTCGACGGAGAAGCAAGCTGCGTCAAATCCTTGTCGCCGGAAATTACAATCACTTCATCGCCTGCTTGTTCAGCTTCTAAGCTCAATGTGCCAATAATGTCATCCGCCTCATAGTTCGGCAATTCATACCGTTTAATGCGGTAGGCATCGATCAACTTTCTCAAATAAGGGAATTGCTCGGATAACTCAGGCGGCGTCTTTTGGCGCCCTCCTTTGTAATCGCTGAACGTCTCATGCCGGAACGTCGTTTTCCCTGCATCGAATGCTACGATCATATGCGTCGGCTGCTCTTCTTCAAGGATTTTCTGCAGCATCATCGTAAACCCATAAACTGCGTTTGTGTGGATGCCGTGTTCGTTCGTAAGCAATGGCAGCGCAAAAAACGCGCGGTACGCCAAACTGTTTCCATCCAATAAAAGAATTTTCTTCGCCACAATATTACCCCTCTCACTACTGACGATCTTCAAAAGAATCGTTCTCTGCTTCGCCAAAACATTTGGCGGCTTCAATGTCTTCGATGAAAATAAATAAGCCATCATTCCTATCATTTTACCATGCAGGCAAAAAGAATAGAAATGACGGCTCTGTTTTATTCCAAATTCCCTGTTAAGATATTTGCGTAAGGGGAATCTGATGGCAAGATGATGACTGTATCCTCGCCAATAGTTTTCGTATAGGACTCCAAAGACCGGTACAGCTGATAAAAATCAGGGTCTTTCGAGAACGACTGATTGTAGATTTTAGCCGCTTCAGATTCGCCTTCTGCCTGGATCAATGCTGCTTCTTTACGGGCAGTTGCGATCAATTCTTGGGCTTCGCGGTCTGCCTGGGCTTCGATTTCGCGTTTTTTCGCATCGCCTTGCGACAAATAGTCCTGGGCTGTGGAATCGCGTTCAGAAATCATCCGCGTATAGACGGACTGCTCGTTTTCTTCCGGCAAGTCGGTGCGTTTAATGCGAACGTCGATGACTTGTATGCCGTATTTGTCTTTCTCTAACAATTCATTCACTTTTTTTGTGACATTGTCATTCACGCTGCCGCGTGATGAGTTTTCATCGTTGATGATATCCTCGTAATTCAATTGGCCAAGTTCCGCTCGGACAACTGAGTAGATAAACTCTTCCATACGGGATTCTGCGTTAATGATCGTTCCGGCATTGGAGATCAGATCGATCGGATTTACAACTTCCCATACCGCGTAATTATCGATAATAATTCGTTTTTTATCTTTTGTATTGATTTCGGCTTCTGAAACATCATAGGTCATTTGGTAATTCGGCAAAGTAGTCACGCTTTGAATAAAAGGAATCTTCATTTTTATGCCGGGTTCTTCATGAATATCGACGACTTCACCGAATTGGCGCACTACGCGGTATTCGTTTTCTTTTACAACATATACATTTGTCAAGATGATGAGCAATGCCGCGAGTACGACAACTGCGCCGACAATAAGTTTCCAATGCTTTTTAAAATTGATCGGCTCTTTCGGCTCTTTTTTCTTTTTTGGCTTTTTGGGGTTTTCCCATGGATTCGGCTTCGGAGATCCTGTTATCGGTTTGTTCGGCTCCATTAGTTTCCGCTCCCTTCTTCTTCAGTTTCAGCCGCTGGCGGCACGACAGACTGCATACTCTCAAGCGGCAAATATTTCATTGTTCCGCCTTCATCATTCATAATATAAAGTTTCGCGTTCGGCAAAACCGTTTCCAATGTTTCAATGATCAGGCGCTGTTGCGTTACTTCAGGATTTGTACGGTATTCAGCATAAAGTTTATCGAATACTGCGACGTCACCCCGCTTGTTCAACACGCGACACTTTTTGCCCTTCAGCGCGTGAATTAATGGCCGCTTTTTCACCTAGCGCTTCATTGCGTTTCTGATTTTCATATTTTTTAGCTTCATTAATTTTTGTGTTCATCGTTTCTCTGGCATCCGTCACATTGGTGAATGCAGCACGCACTTCTTCATTCGGCAATTCCACGTCTTGGAGTTTAACTGCCAAAACAGATATGCCGATATCGTATTTATCGATGAGCGATGCCAACAAATCACGTGTTTCCGATTCGATTTCTGCTTTCCCTGAAGTCAGGGCATCGTCGATCAATGAGCTGCCGATGATGGAACGGATGGAAGCGGAAGTGGCATCATGGAGAATTTCCCTAGGCGCTTCTGAGCTGAACAAGTATTTTTTAGGATCTGTAATTTTCCACTGGACAATCAAATCCGCAAGGACGATATTTTCATCTCCTGTAATCATTTTGGTTTCTGCATCATAAGAAGTGATTTCCCCTTGTTCGTTCTGGTTATAGCCGAATTGCAAGCTGTAGGTTTCTTTTGAAAGGACTTCAGCTTTTTGGATTGGCCATGGCAATTTAAAATGCAGCCCCGATTCTGTAACGGTTTCATTCGCTACCCCGAATGTGATGATGACAGCTTGTTCGGATTCATCTACTGTATACCATGAAGTAAAAATTGCGATTAATAGGATGATTCCTAAGACAGCTAAAGCGATGACGCTTAGCACTTTTTTCGTAGTCATGTAATGACCCCCTTTTTTATTATGTATACTTATTCTACGAAGCAATATTAAAATAGTTTCATAAAATTAGGCAATCTCACTTGAATCTCTCTTGCATTTTGAATTGCAAACGAAAAAGAGCCCCGGGTTAGAGGGCTCGTTTTCTATTTATGCGGTTTAAAGGGGGGTTCTTAGTAACCATAACATTCTATTGTGAAGTCAGTATTAATGTTTTGTAAATATTACCACTGATTATTTTTATACTTCTTATAGTAGTTGATTTGCCGTGCAAACAAATACAGCTTCCGTTTTAAATGCGTATCCTTTTTATAGAATAGCGGATTACCGTATTTGCCTTTTTTCAATAATTCTTTGATATCACGCTGTACGGCTTTATTGTCCACAAATTTTTTCAAGACGATTTTCGGCACTACCGTGAATAGGAAATCTTCATTTAAATAAGTGACCGGTTTTTCAACATGGTAAATGAGGTCGTCGACGAAATAAGAAGCCATATTATGACCGAGCGCTGTGACGTAATAACTCGAACGCCCTTGACGGATATTCACTTCAAAGACTTTGAATTTCCCGTCCCGTTCATCGTATTTTAAATCGAAATTCGCAAATCCTGTATAGCCAACCGCTTCAAGGAAATTCTGGAGCTTCACCATCATTTCTTTATCAAAGCGGGTAATCAATGCTGTATAATTGCCGATTGCCGTAACCGTATGTTCTTGCAGCACCACTTGGGCAAATGTTACAAGCTGTGTTTTGCCTTTTGAACTAGCATAAATAACTGAATCCCACATATACGTATCATCGCCAGGAATGAAATCTTGGATGATCAGCTCGTCATCATAGCCGCTCGCAATAATCGTATCGATGACGTTCTTCAGCTCTTGCGGCGTTTCAACTTTATACACTTTTTGCTGGCCCGCAAATTTATTGAGATTGTATTGGATTCCGTTGCTCGGTTTGACAATGACCGGATACATCATCTGTTCTTCAAACGGCACACCTGAACGGCAATCATAGAAGAACGTAGTCGGCGTTTCAATACCGTGTTCTTTACAAAGCTTATAGAAATTCGCTTTTACTTGAAGTTGATTCATCAAATCTTCATTGATGTAATTAAAAACAAAATGCTCTTTTAAAACGGAAGCATTCTCGATGATCAGCCGAACATATAAATCGTTCGTACCGATCAGCAATAATGTTTTGCCCGGTGTTCGGTATTTACGGGCAATATCGGTTAGAATTGATGCAAATTGAGCAGAATCAGCCAAGCCGGAGCGCAATTCGATCGTCTCTGTAATATTGCTCATTGATGTAAATGATAATGGTTCTTTTCCGACTAAAATCGGTTTAATCCCATAAGCTTCGTGAAATGAAATCGCCATATTGTAAGCATTCATATCTGTTCCTACAATGATTGGCAAAAAAGGTAATGTATCCATGCTTTCCTCCTAAATTAACTCCCTAAAGGCAATTGAACAGTAAATTTGGTTCCCACTCCTACGGTGCTTTCCACTTCTACTTTTCCATGATGTGCCTCTATTAAATGTTTTACAATTGATAACCCTAATCCGGTGCCGCCGGAATTCCGGCTTCTTGCCCGGTCAACCCGGTAAAAACGTTCGAACAAGCGTCCAATTTCAGAAGCTTCAATCCCGATTCCCTGATCTTCCACTTCAATCAAGGCAAACTTGCCTTTTGCATATAACCTAACTGTGACGGTAGTTTCAGAAGATGAGTAAGTGATCGCGTTGACTAAAAGATTCATCATTACCTGCAGCAGGCGGTCCGGATCTCCTAACAGAGTAACCGGCTCCAGTTGAAGATCCAATTTGATATGCTTTTCTTCGATTCTTCTGCTCACCATTTCTTCTGCCCGTTTAATCACTTTTTCCATATCTGTTGGGAGCGCATTGACTTGGAATCCGGCTTGTTCCACTTTCGACAGATCCAATAAATCGTTGATTAGCATTTCAAGCCGATTACTCTCTGTATGGATAATTTCGAGAAATGACAGCAATGTCGCTTCGTCCGCATGAGCACCATCAATCAAAGTTTCGGAAAAACCTTTAATAGAAGTCACCGGCGTACGCAGTTCATGTGAAACGTTTGCCACAAAATCTTTGCGCACTTGTTCAAGCCGTTTTAATTCGGTGATGTCATGCGAAACGATTACGATCCCAAGCCATTGTTCGTGGTCTCCAAGCACTGGTGCACCATATACGTCAATATTCTTGGTCTGGATGCCCTGATTAAATTCCAGCTGATCTCGTGCCGCCTGCTCTGTCATGAAAACTTGTTCGATAAATCGCTCGAACATTTCCGGCAGCGGAATTTCTTTGTAAAATTTTTGATGGATTTGTTCTTCTTTCAAGTTGAACTCATCCATAAAAGATTTATTGACCAAAGCCACACCGCCTTGCCGGTCAATCATGATCAAAGCACTTCCCATGTTCTCAATCAAGGTTTTTAAGCGTTCCTGCTCCATTTCACGGACGGCCGTGATTTCCTGCAAATTCCGCGCCAATATATTGATCGTGGAACTTAATTGAACCGCGCCAACATTTCCATATTCAAAAGCCCGAGCCCGGTAATTTCCTTTAACGAGCTCCAAAGCGGTTTGGGTAACATTTTCAATTGGAAGAGCTTGTACTTTGATGATCCGATACCCGACAAGTGCTGAAAACAGCAAAGCACCGATAAAAACCAGTGCCAAAATAATCCATACTTCTGTTTTGTCTTCAGCCTCTGCATACATAGGAAAAAGTTGGATAATTATAATAAGAAGGCATGCCAAAAGCAAGCCGATCCATGCGAGTATGGTCAGCAGAAGCCTATGCCTGAATGACTTCATCCTGCTTTTGGCTCCTCGAATTTATATCCAAGCCCCCGAATCGTCTTTATAAAAACGGGTTTTCGGCTATTTTCTTCTATTTTTTCACGTAAATGGCTAATATGTACATCTACAATCCGCGTGTCTCCCGCAAAATCGTATTTCCAAACCGCACTTAATAGCTGGTCTCTCGTTAATACCCGGTTTTTATTTTCCATCAAATATACGAGGAGTTCAAACTCTTTTGGTGTAAATTCAATTTGTTCATCATTCAAAAATACTTCAAACCGTTCCGGATAAACACTTAGATTCCCCAATATTAAAGGAGCAGATGAATCATGCGCTTCTGTCGGTGTCGTCTGGACTCTTCTGAGAACCGCTTTGATACGGGCTACGACTTCACGCGGCTGAAAGGTTTTGTCATGTAATCGTCAGCACCCAATTCCAAGCCCAGTACTTTATCGAATTCGTCGCCTTTTGCCGTCAGCATGATGATTGGCGTATTGATTTTTTGCTGGCGAAGCGATTTGCAGACTTCGACTCCATCCATAGAAGGCAGCATCAAATCAAGGACAATGAGAGAAGGTTTTTCACTGATCGCCATCTCATAGCCTTCCTTCCCGTCATAAGCGACAATCGTTTCATAGCCTGCCTGCACCAGATTATAAGATAATAAAGTCGCAATCGAATGTTCATCTTCAATAATCAATATTTTGTTCAGCATTTAACATCCTCCACATTCAGTTTGAAACCCCCATTTCAAACCGCTTTACTACTTAATTATCAATGCTGTGCCAACTGGTTCTCCAGTTTAGGCGGATTAACGAGAACAGTTCCCGAAATCAATAAATTGCCTTTTTCATCTGATGCTTCGATTTTTATGGTGACCTCGTTGTCTTCTATATCAATCTCTGCTAATTCCAAAAAGAAATTAAAGGTTGAATAATGATAGACCGGCCGATGAAATTTTATTCGCTGTTCATTAATATAAGATCCAGGGCCCGGTAAATATTTTGAAATGGCCGAAGTGATAATTCCCGTCAACATGATGGTGGGCACGACCGGTTTTTCGAAAGCCGTTTGTGCAGCAAAATCATGCTGGATGTATAGCGGGTTTCCATCGTTGGTAAGTCCGAGGTAAAGAAGAAGATCTTTGTCTTCAATCGTTTCTGTCAACTGCAGATTCTCCCCTATTTTCAGGTCTTCTATTTTACGGCCTAATTCACGCTTTTTTCCAAGCAATAATAAGTTCCCTCCCCAATCTTAATACTCTTATAGTATCAATTATGTGATGAAAAGTGCAAGCGCCTAGACAATCATTGCGTCTCAGGCCTTTACGACTATTCCAGAAAAATTTTACGGAATAGAAAACCGGGCTCGGATTTCTCCTGCCCGGTTCAAAATAGCGTCAAGCCAGAACTTTCATGACCGCTTTGACTGATTCTGCGGATTTGTTTAATAAGGTTTTTTCTTCTTCATTTAAATCGATCTCTAGAATTTTTTCAATTCCGCCTGCACCTAAAATGGTCGGTACACCTAAATAGATGCCATCCATACCGTACTCGCCTTCCAAATAGGCGATGGAAGGCAAAATGCGCCGTTGGTCTTTCAATATGGCTTCAGCCATTTCAACCAATGATGCAGCCGGGGCATAATAAGCGGAGCCGTTTCCTAATAGATTGACGATTTCTGCGCCTCCTTTACGGGTGCGGTCAACAATTTCTGAAAGCCGCGCTTCCGGTATCAAGGTTTTTAAAGGAATTCCGCCCGCGTAGGAATAGCGGACTAACGGCACCATATCATCTCCATGTCCGCCTAGAACAAATCCTGTGACATCTTTGACCGATACGTTCAATTCTTCAGCCACAAAAGTCCGGAAACGTGCTGAATCCAAAACCCCGGATTGGCCAATCACGCGTTCTTTTGGAAATCCGGATTCTTTAAAAACGGTATACGTCATCGCATCCACCGGATTGGTCAAAACGATGATTGTTGTTTGAGGTGAGTGTTTTACAATATCCGCTGTAACAGCTTTCATGACTTTCTGGTTCGTTTGTACAAGGTCATCTCGGCTCATCCCCGGTTTGCGTGCAATTCCCGCAGTAATAATGACCAAATCCGAGTCTTTCGTATCTTCGTAATTGGATGTTCCGCTCACCTGTGCATCAAAACCTTGTACAGGAGATGCTTCAGCCATATCGAGCGCTTTTCCTTTAGCGGGATCCTCCATTTGAGGAATATCCACCAATACGACATCGCCTAATTCTTTTTGGGCCAATAAAAAAGCCGTAGTCGCCCCTGTAAAGCCTGAACCGATAACTGAAATCTTTTTACGCTTCAATGTCATAAAAACTCTCCTTTATGGTTAAAGTAGGTATAAAAAAAGAGAGGGATTGCCTCCCTCTCTTTTTCTTATAGGTTTTTGATCAATTCGTCAGCAAACTCAGAGCATTTCACTTCTGTAGCGCCGTCCATTAGACGTGCAAAGTCGTAAGTTACAACTTTAGAAGCGATTGTTTTCTCCATTGAGTTTGTGATCAATTTAGCCGCTTCGTTCCATCCTAAATGTTCAAGCATTAATACGCCTGACAAAATGACAGATGAAGGGTTTACTTTATCTTGTCCCGCATATTTCGGAGCAGTACCATGAGTCGCTTCGAAAATTGCGTGGCCAGTGATGTAGTTGATGTTCGCACCAGGTGCGATACCAATTCCGCCAACTTGTGCAGCCAAAGCATCAGAGATGTAATCTCCGTTCAAGTTCATTGTTGCAACAACATCGAACTCGCTTGGACGTGTAAGAATTTGCTGTAAGAAGATATCAGCGATTGAATCTTTAACAAGGATTTTTCCAGAAGCAAGAGCTTCTTCCTGCGCTTTGTTTGCAGCGTCAGTGCCTTGCTCGTCTTTAATCGCATCGTATTGGTTCCAAGTGAAGACTTTATCGCCGAATTCTTGCTCAGCCACTTCGTAGCCCCAGTTTTTGAAAGCTCCTTCAGTGAACTTCATGATGTTCCCTTTGTGAACCAATGTCAATGATTCGCGGCCTTCAGTGATTGCGTAGTTGATCGCAGCACGTACTAAACGTTTTGTTCCTTCTTCTGAAATTGGTTTGATCCCGATTCCTGAAGTTTCAGGGAAGCGGATTTTGTTAACGCCCATTTCGTCTTTAAGGAATGAAATCAATTTCTCAACTTCTTCAGTACCTTTAGCGTATTCGATACCTGCATAAATATCTTCAGTGTTTTCACGGAAGATGACCATGTCAGTGTCTTCAGGACGTTTAACCGGTGAAGGTACACCTTCGAAGTAACGAACTGGACGCAAGCAAGTGTAAAGATCCAATTCTTGGCGAAGAGCCACGTTCAATGAACGGATACCGCCGCCGATTGGCGTTGTAAGAGGTCCTTTGATCGCGATCAAGTATTCGCGGATTACGTCAAGTGTTTCTTGTGGAAGCCATTCGCCAGTTTCGTCGAATGCTTTTTGGCCAGCAAGTACTTCTTTCCATACAATCGCTTTTTCACCGTTATAAGCTTTGTTTACTGCTTGTTCTAAAACGCGTGAAGCTGCATTCCAGATATCCGGGCCAGTACCGTCACCGATAATGAATGGAATAACTGCTTGGTTTGGAACGTTCAATACGCCGTTTTCAACTGTGATTTTTTCGCCGTTTGTCATGTGTAATTGCCTCCTGAGTTCAAATTGATAGGGCTGCACAAGGTGCAAGCCCTATTGGTTATGATGCTTTTACGCTAATCTTATCGTTCTTCAACCGGGATGTATTTTTGCATGCCAGGTCCGATGTATTCTGCGCGCGGACGGATCAAGCGGTTGTTTGAATACTGCTCAAGGATATGAGCCAACCAGCCTGAAGTACGTGAAACAGCAAAAATCGGTGTAAATAAGTCGTGTTCAATGTTCAGTGAATGGTAAACCGATGCAGAATAGAAATCAACGTTCGGTGGAAGATTTTTCTGTCCAGTTACGATTTCATCAATTTTGACCGACATATCGTACCATTTTTCTTCACCACGGATTTTTGTCAGTTTTTGAGACATTTCACGCAAGTGTTTGGCACGAGGATCACCTTTGCGGTATACGCGGTGTCCGAAGCCCATGATTTTTTCTTTGTTTGCAAGTTTTTCAGTGATGACAGATTCTACGTTCTCTACAGAACCGATTTCTGTCAACATTTTCATTACTTGTTCGTTTGCTCCACCATGCAATGGCCCTTTTAAAGCTCCGATTGCAGCCGTGATGCCTGAATATACATCAGATAAAGTCGCAACCGCAACGCGAGCTGTGAAAGTCGATGCATTCAATTCATGGTCAGCATGAAGAACAAGCGCTTTGTTGAAAGCTTCCACTTCGATGTCTTCTGGCATTGTGCCAGACAACATATAAAGGAAGTTAGCTGCAAAGCTTAAATCTGTTTTAGGAGCTACCGGCTCTTGGCCATTGCGGATGCGGCCGAAAGCAGTTACAAGCGTCGAGATCTTCGCTTGGATTTTAATTGCTTTACGGTAGTTCGCTTCAGTTTCCATTACTTCCGCTTCTTCATCGAATAAGCCAAGCATTGAAACGGCTGTGCGAAGAGCAGCCATGGGATGTACTTTTTTAATATCGTATGTTTTGAAATGATCAAGAACTGCTTGCGGCACCGCCATGTTGTCTGCTAATTGCTGCTTAAGCTCTGCCAATTCATCAGCTTTTGGCAAGCGTTGATGCCAAAGCAAATAAATCACTTCTTCAAAACTTGCGTTGACTGCTAAATCATCGATATCGTAGCCAACATATGTAAGTGTGTCATCAATAATTGAACTGATGGCAGATTGTGTAGCTACTACACCTTCTAAACCTTTTGCCGATGTCATATAATTCGCTCCTTCTCCAGTATATTTCATCACTCCAAAAAAAAAGCCCGAAATGATGGGTTATCTGTCCTTTTGTAGACTTCCGCTGAATGCCTTACTAGACCATTATAATCAATGTTGAAGAATTTGTGAATGAAAACGCTTGTTTTTATTAGAAATTCCTTTAAAACGATGAATTCACTCGGAATTATCGTACGATAATCCGAGCTGTTTTTCATCTTATTGTTCAAAAGTTTCATTATAAATGGTTTGTAGATTTTCTGTGTCGGAGCAAACAATAAAGATAAACCGATCGCATCCGAGATAAACCCTGGAGTCAATAGCATCACACCGCCTACCAAGACAAAAGCTGCTTTCAGCAATTGATCCCCCGGCGGCTCAAATCTATTGAAGCTCTCCTGTATATCCCGTATTGCTTTTAAGCCTTGTTTTTTCGCTAAAAAAGCTCCCAGCAAACCTGTTCCCAAAATCATTAATAATGTCGGGAAAAACCCAATAGCTCCCCCGGCCCAAATCAAAATGGCCAATTCCAGTGTCGGTACAATGATCAGAGCTAAGAAAATCCATTTCATCGTTTGACTAGTCCCCCTATATCGTTCGATTCCGATTTTGCTGCCGGCAAGCATTTGAACAATGCTCGCCGGCTTTCTGAAATCGAAAATCCAGGCCGCTTATCAGCTAGAAAAGCTGATAATCACTCCGTTTTATAGAACGCTTGCGTGGCCGTCGTAAATGATGCCTGATGCAGCGTCAATTGTAATATCATAATTATTTTTGATCAAAGATGTTGCGTCTTTCACTCCAACAATAACCGGAATTCCAAGGCTCAAACCGACAACAGCCGCATGGCTAGTCAATCCGCCTTCTTCCGTAATGATTCCTGCACATTTTTCGATAGCTGGCATCATTTCGCGGTCCGTTCCAATTGTCACGATAATTTTACCAGTTGTATCGTAAGCTAATGCTTCTTCTGAATTTCTCACGACAAGCGTGTTTCCGAAAGCAACTGATTTGCCGATGCCTTGCCCTTGAGCAATGCTGTCACCGATCAAATGGACTTTCATCAAGTTTGTTGTACCCGCTTGTCCGACTGGAACACCTGCTGTGATTACGACAAGATCGCCGTGTTTCACGTAATGATGCTTCAAGCTTTCTTCTACAGCATTTTCAAGCAATTCATCCGTTGAATGGACTTTCGATCCGACAATCGGCTGAACTCCCCATACAAGCGTCAATTTTCTAGACGGAATATCAGATGAAGTAACAGCGATAATTGGCGCACCTGGGCGATATTTCGAGATCATTTTCGCAGTATGGCCGCTTTCTGTAGGAGCGATAATGGCTTTAACTTTCAAGTTTAACGCCGTATAAGCGACAGCTTGGCCAATTGCTTCTGTCATATTCGACTCTTTTTCTTTTCTTCTGTTTGAAACGATTTGTTTGTAGTTCAAGGCATCTTCTGTCGTCATCGCAATGCGGTGCATCGTTTCTACAGATTCTACCGGATAAATACCCGCTGCAGTTTCACCTGACAGCATGATCGCATCTGTTCCGTCAAAAATTGCATTGGCAACATCACTTGCTTCCGCTCGCGTCGGACGCGGATTGCGTTGCATGGAATCGAGCATCTGAGTCGCTGTAATAACCGGTTTTCCAGCGCTATTGCATTTTTCGATCAAGGATTTTTGAACAAGCGGCACTTCTTCCGCAGGAATTTCCACCCCAAGATCCTCGGGCTACCATTAAGCCATCAGACACTACGATGATTTCATCAATATTGTCGACGCCTTCCTGGTTCTCGATTTTAGGGATGATCTGAATATGAGAGCCGCCATTATTTTCTAGCAAACTGCGGATTTCCATTACATCAGAAGCTCTTCTAACAAATGACGCAGCTACAAAGTCGACGCCTTGCTCAATTCCGAAAAGAATATCTTGTGCATCTTTTTCAGTGATCCCCGGCAATTGTACGGAAACGCCTGGAACGTTTACGCCTTTTTTCGTTTTTAACGTCCCTGCATTTTCAACGAACGTATGGATTAATCCATTTGCTTTGTCGATGCTCTTCACGCGCAGCTCAATCAAGCCGTCATCAAGCAGGATAATTGATCCTTCTTGCACATCTTCGATCAGCTGTTCATAAGTGATAGAGAACATTTCGCTTGTCCCGACAACTTCTGTCATGGAAATTGCGATGTCCTGTCCCGTCACCAATTCAATCGAATCATTTTCCATTTTATGCGTGCGGATTTCAGGGCCTTTCGTGTCCAATAGAATCCCGACGATTTTGCCTGTTTTAGCCGCAGCATCCCGGATGCGCTGAATACGCAAAGCATGCTCTTCATGGCTTCCGTGCGAAAAGTTTAAACGGGCCACATTCATGCCTGCCTCGATCAACGATTCGAGTAATTCCGGTGATTCACTTGCTGGTCCGATCGTACATACGATTTTTGTTTTTCTCAATATACTCACTCCATTTGCCGTATTAAATTGATAGTTCTTTGGATAAGGTGTACAAACTCATATCTGTTTCATGCTTCGTCGTAAATGCCTTAGTCATATCATAGTCTACCACTAGGTGATTTTTCATGCCAACTGCCCGGCCTCCAATGTTTTGAAGGAGAACTTCTACTGCATGGGCTCCGAACAAGCTGCCAAGCACACGGTCTCTCGCTGTCGGTGAACCGCCACGCTGGATATGGCCAAGAACCGAAACACGCGTTTCAATATCCGCTTTAGATGTGATCAAATCAGCTAGTGCATTGCCGTTCATGACGCCTTCAGCCACAATGATGATACTGTGGCGCTTGCCGCGTTTTCTGCCTTGTTCTAAACGATCAATGATTTCATCAAGGTCAAAATCATCTTCTGGAATTAAAATGGTTTCCGCTCCGCCGGCAAGACCTGCCCAAAGAGCCAAATCTCCTGCATCGCGTCCCATTACTTCTATAATGAAAGTCCGTTCATGGCTTGTTGCAGTATCGCGGATTTTATCAATCGCTTCAATCACTGTATTTAAAGCCGTATCAAAACCGATCGTATAATCAGTGCCCGGAATGTCATTATCAATCGTGCCTGGAACGCCAACACATGGGAATCCGCGTTTTGTCAAAGCCATTGCACCCCGATAAGAACCATCGCCCCCAATGACGACAAGCCCTTCCAAACCGTGCTTTTTCATTTGTTCAATCGCTTTTAATTGCCCTTCTTCCGTTTTGAAAGCTTCGCATCTTGCAGAATACAACTTCGTACCGCCTCGTTGAATAATATCCCCCACATCTCTAGCTTCCAAGGTTTCAATTTTGCCTTCGATCAACCCTTGGTACCCTTGATAGATGCCAGCGACTTCTAACCCGTGGAAAATCCCCTTCCGAACAACTGCCCGTATTGCAGCATTCATTCCTGGAGAATCGCCTCCACTTGTTAATACACCAATTCGCTTCATTTGTTTCGCCTCCCACTAATCCTTGTACTCTTTTCACCTTACCATGCAAAGCCTTTACTGTCAGTCTCGAAACCACAATACTTCTATTAAGAACTGGTTTTTTTTATCTTTAAAAAACTGTAAGCGCTTATATTTTTTATTCATAGTAAATTTCCTGCAATAAATGAAACAGCCAGGCATTTAAGCCTGGCTGTCAGTTGTTCGCGTTTATTCGCTGAAAATACCGATTGAACGGAATTTTTTATAGCGCTGGTCGACCAGTTCTTCGCCTGATAGCCCTTTTAACTCTTCAAACGATTTCCGGATCGCTTGTGCAATCATTTCAGCTTGCTTTTCGTAATTATGATGCGCGCCTCCACGAACCTCTGGAATGATCGCTTCGATGATTTGCATTCCCAGTAAATCAGGCGCTGTAATCTTCATCGCTTCGGCAGCTGTTTGCGCCAATGCGGAATCTTTCCATAAAATTGAGGCTGCCCCTTCAGGCGAAATCACCGAGAACGTGGAGTTTTCAAGCATCAAAATATGATTGCCGACGCCAAGGGCTAACGCGCCGCCGCTTCCGCCTTCGCCAATAACAATCGAAAGAACCGGCACTTCAAGGCCAGCCATCTCAACCAAGTTTCTTGCAATCGCTTCGCTTTGTCCGCGCTCTTCTGCCGCTTTTCCAGGATACGCGCCTTTCGTATCGATCAAGCAAATGATCGGGCGATTAAATTTCTCGGCCTGCTTCATCAAACGAAGCGCTTTTCGATAGCCTTCCGGATGCGGCATTCCGAAGTTGCGGCGAATATTCTCTTTTGTATCTTTTCCGCGCTGATGGCCAATGATTGTGACCGGCTGCCCATCAAACGAACCGATGCCGCCGACAATGGCTTCGTCGTCTCCGTATGTGCGGTCTCCGTGCAATTCGATAAAATCTTTAAAAATCAATGGAATGTAATCCAAAGTTGTCGGACGCTCTGGATGCCGGGCTACTTGGACACGGTCCCAAGGCTTCATATTCTCGTAAATATCATTTTCCAGGCTGGCCAAACGCTCTTCCAAACTGTCGATTTCCGAACTGAGGTCGACATCTGCTGTTGCGGTATATTCTTTAAGCTCTTCAATTTTTTTTCGCAATTGAATGAGAGGTTCTTCAAATCCCAAAGTTTTTGGAGCTGAATTTTTTTTAGCCATTTTGGACAGCTCCTTTCGTATGCAAGCGCACGATTGTACTCAATTTTTCTTTCATATCCGCTCTATGGACAACAGCATCAAGCTGGCCATGCTCCAATAGAAATTCCGCAGTTTGAAAATCTTCCGGCAGCTTTTCGCGCACAGTCTGTTCAATGACCCGGCGCCCAGCAAAACCGATCAACGCTTTCGGCTCGGCAATATTAATATCCCCGACAGATGCAAAACTCGCAGATACGCCGCCAGTAGTAGGATGCGTTAGTACGGAAACAAACAACAAGCCTTCATTGCTATGGCGTTTTAGCGCGACACTTGTCTTAGCCATCTGCATTAATGACAATACACCTTCTTGCATACGGGCTCCGCCGCTTGCTGTAAAGATGATGAACGGGAGGTTTTTAGCGGTTGCGGCTTCTACCGCGCGTGTAATTTTTTCCCCGACTACAGATCCCATCGATCCCATCCGGAAATGGGAATCCATGATAGCTACCACGATTTCTTGGTTGTTCAACTTCCCGGTTCCGGTCAAGACCGCTTCATTCAATCCTGTTTTCTCGCTATCCGAACGGATTTTATCCGTGTATCCTGGGAAGCCCAACGGATTTTCCGATTTAATATGGTCATCGATCGATTCGAAAGAACCTTCATCTAGTAAACTCTCAACTCGCTCATACGCTGTCATTTTAAAATGATGGTCACATTTTGGGCAGACTTTATGAAGGTTCTTCAATTCTTTTGTTAGCGTAATTTGTTTGCATGAAGGACATTTTGTCATCAATCCTTCCGGAATATCTTTTGAATCTTTGTTTGGCATAGTCGTTCCTTGTTTGTCTTTGTTGCGTTTAAAGATCTCGCGTATCATTGCCATTTTGCATTCTCCCCTTTTGTAACCAACTGCTCCAAGTTTTGAATAAATCAATTGCTGAGCTCATATCTTGCTGCTCAAGCGCAGCCAATAATGGTAGTAACATTTCTTTTTCATCTTCTGTAACGGGCTCCTGATAAGGATTTCCGCTGTATTGCTGCAGTAAGAACCAGATTTTCAGTGATAATCGGTTCCCGGATAGAACCATCAGTTCGCGGACAAAATCCTCCCGGTATAGGCTTTCATTTTCATTCAGCCGATTTCTGAAACTATCCCAAACCTTCAAACTTGCTAATTTGCTATTTTGGCAAATGGTTCGGATAGCGGATATTTCATGGATCAATCTCGTTTGCCAGACATCTTCCTGAGACTGGGTATCCTGTAAGATAAACGTCGATAAGACTTCCACCAATTGATGGTTGCGGTGGTCGGAAAGAAAGGTGCCTTCCCCTCTCCTCGTCTCAATCAAACCCAGTAGCTCCAAACTTCTCAACGCTTCTCTGAGCGTCGACCTGCCGACTTGCAATTTCTCGGCCAGTTCTCTTTCGGATGGGATGCGATTGCCCGGTTTGATTTTCTCGCGTCGAATCATGTCACGAATGTCTGTTACTATATCTAAAAATCGTTTTGACTGATTCATGATAGCTCCTTACTTCCATAAATTTGAAAGTGGTCTGGCCACTCATATTTTCTAGAATACAAAACTTTTCGGCTGCCGTAAAGAAAAAACTGCCTTTCTAAGAAGAAAGGCAGTCAAGTATGAATAGATTTACAAATAATAGAAGTTTTATGGTTACGGTTTTCTACAGTCCCTTGTACTTCTAAGACGCTGTTAGGCTCGAGCAAATGATTGTACTTGGCGTATTCAGCTGGAAACAGCGTCACAGAAGCCTGGCCTGTATCATCTTGCAAGCTCACAAAAGCCATTGCATCCCCTTTTTTGGTTCGAATTCGCTTGATGTCGTCGACCATTCCAAGAACCGTCACCGATTTTCTGTCTTGAGAATTCCTCAGACTCTTCAAATCCGCATAAGGTTTATTGCGCTGCTGCTTTTCTCTCGCGATCGGATGCGTCGACAAATAAAATCCGAGGGCCTCTTTTTCATAATCGAGTTTTAAAGTTTCTGGAATAGGAGAAGCTTTGATGTATTTCGGCTTCATAAAGCTCGACCCCATTTCATCAAACAACCCGGGGTCTTCATTGGGTTTTACCAATTCGGCATGCTTGACGGCACTATCGAGTGAGGCAAGCAAAGTTGAACGATCCAGTTCAAAATCATCTAAAGCTCCAGCTTTCACTAGTGGTTCAAAGGCCTTCCGGGTAAAATGGATGGCCGAAATGCGTTCTGCAATGGCATAGAGGCTGGAAAACGGACCTTCTTTCCGGGCCGACACCAGAGCTTTTATAGCGCTTCCCGGTACGCCTTTCACTGCGTTTAAGCCGACACGGATCTTGCCTTCTTCCACAGAGAACGAATAGCGGCTCTTTTGAATAGAAGGCGGAAGAACCGCTATTCCCTTGTCCTTGATTTCCTGCAAGAGCTGGCCGGTCTTTTCAGCATTGCCTGCGCTGTTCGCAAGTAGAGCTGCATAAAAGTAAACGGCGTAATGTGTTTTCATATAACTTAGCTGATAAGAAATCATGCTGTAGGCCACGGCATGGCTTTTCGGAAAACCATAATCCGCAAATCGGACGATCAAATCATAGACTTCGGAAGCTTCCGTTGCGGTAAACCCTTTCTTCACGGCCCCTTGTGTAAAATGGACCCGTTCTTCATCGAGTATTTCCCGCTTTTTCTTGCTGACTGCCCTTCTCAGCAAATCCGCTTCGCCAAGTGAAAATCCAGCGATGCGGGAAGCAATCTGCATAATCTGCTCTTGGTAAACAATAATGCCGTAAGTTTCACTTAAAATCGGCTCAAGCATCGGATGGATATACTCCACTTTTTCCTGGCCATGCTTCCGTCTCGCATATAAAGGGATAAATTCCATCGGACCTGGACGGAAAAGCGCGTTGACTGCCACGATATCCCCAAAAGCCGTCGGTTTGATCTGCCTTAAAGCGCCGCGCATGCCATCCGATTCCAATTGGAATATCCCCGTCGTATCCCCTTGCGCCAAAAGAGCATAGGTTTCTTTATCCATCAAAGGCAGCTTGCGGTAATCGATCCATTTTTTCGTGTCATGATAAAGCAAGCGCCGGATCTGCTCGAGAATCGTCAAATTGCGGAGACCGAGAAAATCCATCTTCAATAATCCGACGGCTTCGAGTTCAGCCATTGGCCACTGGGTGATATAAATGCCTTCGCTTCCTTTTTCAATCGGCACATGGTCGACGAGCGGCGTCGGGCTCAAAATCACTCCGGCAGCATGGGTAGAGGCATGGCGCGGCAGCCCCTCCAATTTCAAAGCTGTTTTAAACCAGCTTTTGCGTTCTTCCTTTTCGATGATCCAATCATTCAAGCGCTGATTTTCTTTCAAGGCAGACCGCAATGTAGTTCCCGGACGGTTCGAAATCATTTTCGAGATGGCATCGAGCTCTTCCGGTTCAAATCCAAATACGCGTGCCGTATCACGGGCGACCGCTTTCGCTGACAAGGTACCGAATGTGATGATCTGAGCAGTCCGCACTGCTCCGTATTTTTTGGCGACATATTCTACGACTTCATGGCGCCGGTGATCAGCGAAGTCAATATCGATATCCGGCAATGTTACCCGTTCCGGATTCAAGAAACGTTCAAAGAGCAAATCGTGTTCCAACGGATCAACGTCCGTAATCCGTAAGCTGAACGCAACAAGTGAGCTGGCTGAAGATCCCCGTCCTGGCCCTGTCAGAATTTCGTTGTCTCTTGCGAACTTCATAAAATCAGAAACGATTAGAAAATAATCGATAAAGCCCATTTTCCGAATGACTGAGAGTTCGTATTTCAACCGCTCAATGTAGTTTTCACCATAATTCGGAATTCGCTCGGACAATCCAGCCACACAAAGATCCCAAATGTAAGCTAAGCGGTCTGTACCATCCGGCAATGGAAATACAGGCAGCAGCTGCTGATGCAGAGGAATTGTCACATTACAGCTTTCAAGCATATTTTTTGTTTCCTCAAGCCATTCCGGCCGCTCTGAAAACCAAGATGAAAATTCTGCTGCAGAAGGAACATACGCTTTTTGATGCTCAGGCCGCTTGCGTTCCGGATCGTTCATTTTCTGGCCTTGGCCGATTGCAGAAGCGACTTCGTGGGAAAAGGCATCGCTTTCGTGCAAATAACGGCTTTCTTGTGTCGCCATGATGCGCAAGTTTTCATTTTCGCATAAAGCGATAAAGTTTTCTTCTTGCTCTATGCGCTGTCCTCCGGGCCGTTCGATGCTGCCATAGCAAAGGCTGCCGAAAATTTCATGGAGAAAGTGGACCGCTTCGCTTCTATCAGTCATCACCCATTCCGCTTTACTCGGAATAACACAAATCAAGCCTTGCCGGTACGCCTTCAGCCATTGTTCAGGGATCGCCGCTTTGTCCGCGTGGATAAAGCGGACGTAATTTTAAGCAAATTTTTATAGCCGGTATTTGACTGGGCATACAACACGGCTGGATACTCCTGCCCTTCAAATTCGATAAACACAGAAAGGCCGACCACCCCATGGATGCCGGCCTTGTGGCAAGCTTCCCAAAAAGGGAGGATGCCGTATAATTTGGAATTGACAATCGCTGCAGATGCCGTTCCCTGTTCTATCAGAAAAGGGAAAAGTTCATCAAGGCGAACCGTACTTTTCAGCAAATCTGCCGAGGTGCTTATATGCGGGTAAACCATTGACAATCCAATCCCTCCTTTATTAAGATGCGCAAATTTTTGTTAAACGTTCAATGACTTGTTCGGCTTCTTCCCATGAATAGGCTGTTGCTCCTGAAGCCATCGGATGTCCACCGCCGCCAAATTCTTTGGCAAGGCCATTAATGACCGGCCCTTTTGAACGCAGGCGAACGCGGATTTCTGTATCTTCTTCGATAAAGATAACCCATGCTTTCAAGCCTTTGACATTGCCAAGGGATCCCACTAATAAAGAAGTTTCCGATGCGGTTACATCAAACTCGCTTAACACGTCTTTCGTGATTTTCACATACGCCGCACCGCTTTCGTTCATCACGAAATTCTGGTAGATATAGCCTTGCAAATGAAGCAGTTTCCGCTCCATTTCGTACATGCCGTTATGCAATTCATCGCGGTTGAAATTGTATTTGATCAATTCTCCGGCAATTTTAAAGGTTTTTTCTGTCGTGCTCGGGAATAAGAACCGTCCGGTATCCCCGATGATCCCAGCATATAGGAGACGGGCAGCCATATCCGGCATTTCCCAGTTTTCCTGTTCATGGCCGTATGTATACAATTCGTAGATCAATTCGGATGCTGAACTCGCATTCGTGTCCACATGCAATAAATCGCCGTATGCGTCGTCATTTGGATGATGGTCGATTTTAATGATTTTCTCGCCATTCTCGTAGCGTTGATCGTCGACCGGCTCCGTATTCGCAGTGTCCGTCACAATGACTAAAGCTCCGTTAAAATCGGCATCTTCCACTTGGTCCGGAAAATCCAAAAAGTCTAAAGTGAAGTCATGCTCCCCCGCAGCCAAAATCCGCTTTTCCGGAAAATTGTGCTGAAGCAAGTATTTCAAGCCTAGCTGCGAGCCGTATGCATCCGGATCTGGCCGTACATGGCGATGGATGATGATGGTTTCGTATTGTTTAATTGTGTCGATGATTTGACTATACATTTTTCAGTTCCTCCGTTTTTTAAGGAAATCCATTCGCATTTTTGTCCATTTCTCAGTACAATAGGAATGAGTTATGGAATACAGGAGGTTCTCCAATGATCGTATTAGTAGGTATGATAATTATATCATTTGTTTTTTATTTTTATTATAAAACAAAACAATTCCGTGCAACTTTGCCAATCCGGAAGAAATGGTATGCTTCTATCGCTTCTGTAGCGCTTGGCAGCTTCGTGCTGTTTTTCGGCATCAACCAATTGTTTGTTTTCCAATCGGTCGTGACTTACATCATTTCCGGCATCTTCATCATTCTTGGTCTCGCTTTGATGGTCTACAATTACAAAGCGGCTAAGCATTATCATTCATTCGTAGCGGAAGAAGCACGGTTGAACCAATAAGAGACCTCTCCTGAAAAGGAGGGGTTTTTTTATGTCGCTTGTCGGGGCTGAACGGGCGCTTGCGCTTTTCTAACGGTCCAGCAATTGGAAAGTTAACAGCGCTTTTCCGACGATCTTATTTTCAAAGCTCACTTCGACATCGACTTTTGCGGATTTCCGGCTCATGTCCAGAATTACCGGTTTGATCACCACTGTTGAATCCAATTGAACAGGATTCAAATAATAGACCGTCATGTTTTTCAAGCGCACTGTCTTTCCGATTTTTTGTTTTTAAAGCCGTTGAAGCGGCTTCTATTAATATGGCGGAATAGGCGCCATACGAAATCGAACCATAAGCATTCGTCATTTGCGGTGTAACGCGGAAATTCAGCGTCACTTTGTCTGTCGACTGAAGATGCATTTGGCCCATGATCAAATCATCGATCGTCTCGCCTTGCTGCGGCTGGCGCTGGGCTATCTGGATGGCTTTCAATACATCTTGCCGGCTGATGACGCCTTTCAGTTTGCCGTGGTCGTCTGCCACCGGCAATAGATCGATGCCTTCCCAGATCATCCGGTGCCCCGCAGAAGCCACGCTTGTCTGCATGGAAACCGTAATGGGGTCTTTCGTCATCACTTTCTCGATCAATTCGGTATCCCCGTGGCCGATAACATCTCGTGAGGTGATGATGCCGACCAATTTGCCGTTTTCATCGACGACCGGAAATCCGCCATGCGTGGTTTCCTTATTCAATTCGTGGTAGTTTCTGATGGTGTCTTTATCCTGCAGGAAGTTTGTATTTTCCAAAGGAATCAAAATATCTTCGATTAGCAAAATCTCTTTCTTGATCAATTGGTCGTAGATAGCCCGGTTGATCATCGTCGCTACGGTAAACGTATCATAACTTGTTGAAATAACAGGCAGCTCGTATTCATCGGCTAATCTTTTCACTGTTTCCGAAGCTTCAAAACCGCCAGTCACAAGAACCGCAGCACTCGCCTGCAAGGCGTATTCATGTGCTTTGTAGCGGTTGCCGACAATCAACAGGTTCCCCGGCTTCTGTATAGCGCATCATATCGTCCAGCTGCATGGCTCCAATGACAAATTTGTTCAACGATTTATGCAATCCGGATCTTCCGCCCATCACTTGGCCATCGACGATATTGACAATTTCCGCATAGGTGAGCCGCTCGATATTCTCTTTTTTCTTCCGCTCGATCCGGATGGTCCCAACCCGCTCAATCGTCGAAACAAGACGCTGGTTTTCAGCTTCCTTGATCGCCCGGTAAGCCGTCCCCTCACTGACTTGGAGATCCTTTGCAATACGGCGTACGGAGATCTTTTCGCCGACTGGGAGCGTTTCGATATACTCCAGTATCTGTTCATGTTTCGTCGCCATAATTTCACCTGTTCTTTCTCGCATTCTATACTTTCAAGTGTATCATAAGTCATAGAAAAAACAGACTGAACCGGCAAGCAATAAAAAACCCTTGAGAAAATTCTCAAGGGTTGCCGATTAATATTCGATTACATCTCCAGGCTGCATGATATTGACTTCAGCGCCTTTTACAAGCCCTTTGAAATACTCAGGGTCCTGCTTGATCGGCGGGAACGTATTGTAATGGATCGGCACAACAGTTTTCGGGTTGATCAACTCCACAGCATAAGCTGCGTCATCCGGCCCCATCGTGAAGAAATCGCCGATCGGCACGAATGCCAAATCCACTCCATGGCGTTTCCCGATGATTTCCATGTCACCGAACACTTCGGTATCACCTGCATGGTAAATCGTCTTCCCTTCCGCTTTGAAAAGGATGCCCGCTGGCATTCCACCGTAAATGGCCTCGCCTTCTGGTGTGGTATACGAAGAACTGTGGAAGGCTTTCGTGTATTTGACAGTGCCAAATTCAAATTCTTTTGCGCCGCCAAGGTTCATGCCAACTGTTTCAACACCTTGGCCAGCCAGGTAGTTAGCGAGCTCTACCGGCGCCACGACTTGCGAATTATTCCGCAGCGCAAGTTCGATCGTATCGCCTACGTGGTCGTTATGCGCATGCGTTAACAGAATGGCATCCGGCTTTTCTTCGCTAGCCGTTAAATCTGTCAAACTGTTTCCGGAAATGAATGGATCAATTAAAATAACTTTACCTGCTGTTTGAATTTTCACTACAGAATGCCCATGGAATGATACCTTCATTTAATCCCCTCCAGCTCTTATTATCAATCTTTCCAAGCTGTATTATACCCAGAATTTTGATATGCTACACATATACAAGGAGGAATACATATGAATAAAATTGAACAATTGCAAAATTATTTGAACGAAATGGAAATCGATGCAGCGTTTATCACCAACCCGGATAACGTGTTTTACGTCAGCGGTTTCAAGAGTGATCCGCATGAGCGCCTTCTTGGTGTGATGGTTTTCAAAAATGCGGCACCGTTCCTGATTTGCCCGCAGATGGAAATTCCGGATGCAAAAAGCGCCGGCTGGTCTGGCGACATCGTCGGACACGTAGATACTGAAAATGCGATAGAAGTCCTTCACCGCACAGCTTCAGCTAAAGCGGAGTCCATCCGTACATTGGCGATAGAAAAATCTCATATGACAGTGGACCGATACGAAGCATTGAACGAATTTTTCGGCAATCCGTCATTCTCTGCATTAGACGACAAAGTAAACGCGATGCGCGTCATCAAAGATGAAGCAGAGTTGGAAATTTTAAGAGAAGCGGCGGCACTTGCAGACTACGCAATCGAAGTGGCTGCAAAAAATTTGCGTGAAGGCATCACCGAAATCGAGCTGATGACGGAAATTGAGCTGGCGCTGAAAAAACGCGGAGTCACTCATATGTCATTCGATACAACGGTTTTAGCTGGTTCTAAAGCCGCTTCTCCCCACGGCAAAACAGGAGACCGAAAACTCCAAAATGGCGATCTCGTGTTGTTTGACCTGGGCGTCGTCCATAAAGGCTATTGTTCTGATATCACACGTACTTTGGCTCTCGGCGAACCTTCTGCAGAGCAAAAAGAAATCTATGAAATTGTCAGACAAGCGGAAGAAGCGGCATTGAACGCAGTAAAACCAGGGGTGACAGCTGCTGAACTGGACAAAACAGCCCGCGATGTAATCGAAAAAGCAGGATATGGCGAATACTTCACTCATCGCCTTGGCCACGGCCTTGGTATTTCCGTCCATGAGTTCCCTTCACTTCACGGTTCCAATGAGATGGAAATGAAAGCTGGGATGGTCTTTACATTAGAGCCCGGAGTTTATGTGCCCGGTAAAGTCGGCGTCCGCATCGAAGATGATGTCGCAGTTACTGAAACCGGTGTAGAAGTGTTGACGAAGTTTCCAAAAGAATTGCAGATAATCCATCATTCATAAAAGCAAAAAGGCGGTCCAGGATTTTTTCCTGGACCGCCTTTTCAATTATCCGATCAATTCATCGATTGATCGGTACTCTTCGCCTTGATCGTCTGCCACTGCTTTATAAGTAACAAAACCATTAAACGTGTTGACGCCTTTTTTTAATGCTTCATTTTCCAAAATGGCTTTTTCAAATCCTTTATTTGCTATTTGCACCGCGTAGGGCACGGTGACATTTGTCAAACCGATGGTGGAAGTTCTCGGAACCGCCCCGGGCATATTGGCTACTGCGTAATGAACGACGCCATGCTTCATATAGGTCGGATTGTCATGTGTTGTAATCCGGTCGCTGGTCTCAAATATGCCGCCTTGGTCGATGGCAATATCGATGACTACTGACCCCGGTTTCATCGATTGAATCATTTCTTCCGTCACCAGTTTTGGTGCTTTCGCTCCCGGGATCAATACAGCGCCGACAACGAGATCCGCTTCTTTCACCGATTCTGTAATATTCATCGGATTGGAAATCATGGTTTGAACGTCTGTTCCAAACAAATCATCCAGTTGACGAAGGCGATCGGGATTCAAGTCAAGGATGGTCACGTTTGCCCCCATGCCAATGGCCACTTTCGCAGCATTGGTTCCGGCCACTCCACCACCGATTATCGCGACTTTTCCGCGCGACACGCCCGGGATGCCACCTAAAAGAATCCCGCCGCCTCCATGGATTTTTTCAAGAAATTGCGCTCCAATCTGCGTGGACATTTTGCCCGCCACTTCGCTCATCGGCGTCAGCAACGGCAAAGAATTATTCGGCAATTGCACCGTTTCATAGGCAATGCCTGTCACTTTTGCTTCTAGCATCGCTTTCGTCAATTCTGGTTCCGGTGCCAAGTGCAAATACGTAAAGAGAATCATGCCTTCTCTAAAGTATCCGTATTCTTCAGGAGTCGGTTCTTTTACTTTCATCACCATTTCCTGACTCCACGCTTCTTCTGCTGATTGCACAATTTGCGCTCCAGCCGCCTGGTAATCTGCATCCGTAAATCCTGATCCTGTCCCTGCTTCCGTTTGGATCACAACATCATGGCCATGCATCGCCAAATTGACCACACCGGCAGGGGTCATCGCTACCCGGTTTTCATTATTCTTAACTTCTTTCGGTATACCTATTCGCATATCAAACCCTCCAATTGGAATAAATTACACTTTTGAAGCATTTCTTGAAACTGCTAAATAAATGGCCTTGCTCCATCGGCCTTCATTACCTGTATTACCCTTTTACTGTCTTTAATGCATCTTTTCCGTTTATTCTTCTTGGAGTACTGAATTTCTTTATTCGCTAATGCGATAAAGTTATTGTACTAAAACATTCGTTTCACAAAATAGCCATTTTTCTGTATTAAATTCTGATTAATATGAAGGAGTTTCATATACCTATAGAGAATTAAAACAGTATAGACAAGGAGGAATGCAATATGACATTGAAATACTCACAAATTTTAGTAGCAGTTGACGGCTCCAAAGAAGCAGAATGGGCATTTAAAAAATCGGTCGGGATTGCGAAGCGGAACCATGCCACATTGAACTTGGTGAACATCATCGACACCCGTTCATTTGCGGCAATCGAAGCTTATGACCGATCCATTGCAGACCGCGCCCAAAAATTCGCGGAAGATCTGCTTGGCGGATATAAAAAAGAAGCGCAGGCAGCAGGTGTTGAAAAAGTAAAACGTTCTGGTCGATTACGGTTCTCCAAAAACGATGATTTCCCGGGAACTAGCAGGAAAAGTAACTGCCGATTTAATTATTTGCGGTGCTACTGGATTGAACGCAGTTGAACGTTTCTTGATCGGCAGCGTTTCTGAACATATCGTCCGTTCTGCTAAATGCGATGTATTGGTCGTGCGCACAGAAGATGTCGAAGACAATGATATCGATGCCAGCACATACCGTACAAGCGACGAATTAGAAAGCAATAGCCCCAATGATTATATTGTCGGCGATAAAACACCGCTCCAAGATTCGGGGAAAACGGATGTCGGATCAGATATCGGACGCCGGTAAAAGTTCAAAAGCTGTATCCAGAAGTTCTGGATACAGCTTTTGATATGTCTACGCAATATTTTATTGGATTCGGATCAAGATTAAACGATTTGTAGCTGAAATAACATCTATTTGTTCTTGGCCTTTCGTGTAGCGTACAGAAGCGCCTTGCCTTGAACCTTTTTCCCATCCATTCGCTTTCAATACCACTTCATAGCCCAAAGGAATCCCGTTTTCCTCAGATGCCCGGTTCCACTCGTACAATTTCGCCACTTCATTTTCTTCTGTCAGCTTTGCGCTTTTCGGCACGGGAAATCCTGATAATGCGGCCGACGATGCCTCATAAGAAAAGAAGGTAGTAAAGTAAAAAAACAAACCGCTAAACAATACGATTCCTAAAACCCATCCCCAAGTGTGTTTCACAACGCGCCTCCTCAATTGAACCTCTTATGTATATCAATAATGAGAACTTCCATATATTCTATGTTTTTCCTATTAGTATATACGAGGAATCAAACTAAAAGGTTTCAGAAAATGAACAATTATTGAATATTTGTCTAATAAATTACGAAAAGAAAAAGAAGCGGATGATTTTAAACGAATCATCCGCTTCTGCTTATCCAAGAAATTTTTCTTTTTTATCCAACCATTTCAGAAACCCTGCAATTAACCGGATAAAGTTTTCCTTATCGGGCTCCCAAAGTTCGTGCCCTGCATCTTTTACTGTCATGAATCGTACGTCTTTTAGGTGCTTTTGGTAAAATTCCACGTCGCTGTCTTTTAACAGCGAGCCATCCTTTTCTCCCCGAATGACTAAAACCGGAACATCAATTTTTGCCAATTGGTCTTCTAGGCTGAGCGCTGCTGATTCTCGTTGGATCCCTTCAGGCACATGGAAATTTTCCTCGCTGATAAAACCAGCGGCTTTCACTCGAGCTTTCCACTCTTCTGGAAAAGCGGGATATTTGGAGGGATAATCGCAAAGAATCATCCCTTTTATATGGGGGTTATGAGCAGCAAAATCAATGGCATAGGGGACGCCCATAGAATAAGCGAGCAGGCAATACTCTGTTACGCCGCTTCTGCCTACTACCGCTTCAATGTCCGTTACATGATCTTTGAATGCATAGCCTGAAAGCGGCGCTTCGCTCTTGCCTCTTCCCCTCAAGCTCATGCTGATCCGCCTTCTGTCTTTAAAATAGCCCAATAGCTCAGTTGCTTGTGCCGCATGGTTCAAAGCTCCCGGCACGTAGACTAAAGGAGTCATCATATCGTCGAAAATAGCGGTTTCCATATAGTGCAATTTCACACCATTTGCTTCTGTCCATCTGTCTGTCCAGTACATTGAAACTCCCCCTAACTTTCAGGTGCCTTTTATCCTTTTTTCACAAACTCCGATTTCAGTTTCATCGGACCGAATCCATCAATTTTACAATCGATGTTATGGTCGCCCTCTACAAGGCGAATATTTTTCACTTTCGTTCCGATCTTTAACACCGAAGAACTCCCTTTTACTTTTAAATCCTTAATGACGGTCACAGAATCCCCGTCTGCTAATAGATTGCCATTGGCATCTTTGACTTTCGTTTCGTCTTGGATTTCAATTTCTGGAGCCGGATTCCATTCATAACTGCATTCCGGGCAGACAAGCAAATTGCCGTCTTCATATGTATAAGGAGAATTGCATTTTGGGCAATTCGGAAGTTCGTTCATCAGGCGTTCCTCCATTTTCAGTAGATTTGCTAAAAGCTAACTATTTTTTCATTATAACTTTCCATTTAATTTCCTGATACTTTTAACTCTTTCGAAAGAATCACGTCTTATCCATATAGGTCAATGTTTTATTGGTAAAGCCAAACAAGACCGTTAAAATTGGCGAAAGCAGACAGAAAAAAGCGAATGGCAAATACTCGAGCGTAGAAATTCCAAGGACAGATGTAATGAAAATGCCGCACACGCTCCACGGCACTAGCGGATTTACGACGGTCCCAGCGTCTTCCATGACCCGGCTTAAGTTTTTGCCTGCAAGTCCGAGCTTGGCATAGGACTCCTGGAAAGCCTGGCCCGTCAAAAGAATGGATAAGTATTGTTCGCCGATTAAAATATTGACGCCAATTGCTGTCATTGCGGATGCTGCAATGACCGAGGAAACTTTTCTTAATAAGCTTTCAATTTTGGCAAGCAAGCATTGAATGATGCCCAGTTTGAAAAGTATTCCGCCCATACTTAAAGCAAGCAGCACCAATCCGATTGTAAAGAACATGCTTTGCATTCCGCCGCGGGTAAGCAATACGTCAATTTGCTCTACCCCTGTTTTAGACACATATCCACCGAATAAAGTTCCGAGCATTTTAGAAAACGGGATGCTCTGGTGAATGAAAGACAACCCGACGGCACTTATCGAACTGACGGCCAATGTCAGCAAAGCTGGCACTTTCGCCAAAGTTAAGAAAATCAATACAAGCAAAGGAAGCAAAGCATACCAATGGATCAAGCCAGTTCCTTCGAGGCCGCTCTTGAAAATTTCAATATTTGCCGTATCTTTCAGTTCCACGCTCGGCGAAAGGATGGCAAAGAAAAGAAATGTCAAAACAAATGCCGGAATGGTCGTCCACCCCATATTCCGAATATGTTCAAATAAATCGACTCCGACAATGGAAGCTGAAAGATTCGTCGTGTCAGACAGCGGCGACATTTTATCCCCGAAAAAAGCGCCGGATACAATCGCTCCAGCAGTGATCGCCAATGACAAGTCCATCGCCCCCGCTATTCCGATAAAAGCCACTCCTACTGTTGCAACAGTGGTCAGCGAACTGCCAATTGAAAGTCCGATTAAGGAAGTCACCACAAAAACGATGGCGAAAAAGAATAAGGGCGTAACCAGATTAAAGCCGGCATAGATCAAAGTCGGGATCGTACCGCTCATCATCCAGCTGCTGATTAAAATTCCGATGAGGAAAAACAGGAAAACTGCACTCATCCCAGCTCCGGCACCTTCGACCAGCCCTTTTTCAAGTTCACGGTAAGGCACTTTCTTTGCAAGCCCGTAGCAAATCAACAAAAAAATCGAAAATAATATAGGCATATGGGGTGCCGCTTCAAAAAAGATGATGCAAACACTGATGATGGCCACAACCATAGCCGTTAGGGCAATCGCTTCTTTAAAACTTGGTGAAATGACTGCTTTGATCTGGAACATGGAAACGCCTCCTCTTACTGATTCTTTACTAGATTATGCAAATAAAAAAAACCTTCCATCCCTGTAAAGGGACGAAGGTTTTCTCCGCGTTACCACCCAATTTGATGCCTCGCTTTAATCGATGCATCCACTTCATTGTTTGCTGAAAAGACAGATGGTGTAATTCATTCGATTTGCTGCCTGAACTTTCACCAACCGCTCAGTCTCTTTCTGCTGCACACAATCAAACTACTTTTTCATCATTCAACATTTTCTATCGCATTTCTAATTTCTTTAAATCTTATCATGTCTTTTTTACAAGTCAACCCTCCTTTTCGTCCTAGCACCAATTTATTCACCGATTGGATAGAAGAAAAAGGAATAAAAAAACTTCAAGTGGAATCAACGGATTCCACTTGAAGTTTAATGGTTTATGAGATGGCTTGTTCTGTAGGTCCTTTTCCTTTGGAAATAGGCAACGCTTCCATAAGGGCCTGATCAACTTCATTCGCAAGGCGCATTTTTTCAAATCGCGAAATTTCCTGTAGGCTCGCTTGCATTTTTTCTGCGATTTCATCTTTTGCATAAGAAGGAATGATGGATAGATGCTGGACTTTAAAATCCTCGTCTTCTTTAACAACTCCGATTAAACCGACAATTTTTTCATTTTCTTTCCAAATATATAATTGATAAAGCGGATCGCTTTCATAAAGATCGATTAATTGTTGAAGGCTTCTTAATTCTTTTTCTTTCACAACCAAAGCGAGAAGACCCATCGCTATTTTTCTATAGGATTTCTTGTATCGGCTTAACATTCTGCTACCCCTCTTTTTCAGGTGATGTCAAATTCATGCTGTGATGCGTTTCATAACTCCCAACTATGTATACACTTTTCCTTTCTGCTTTAAACCTCTTTTCATTAAAAATCAATAAAAAAAGACCTGAAAGTTCAGGTCAAATTTCGCTTTTCGCTTCTTCATTGCGTAAAAGCATTTTTTTATTGAGTTTTCCGATTGCTGTGTAAGGAAGCTGATCGACAATTACCAGTTCTTTCGGCATCTGGAATCTGGCAGCCCTGCCTTTAAGCCATTGTTTAATTTCTTCCGGAGTTTCTTTCACACCGTTTTTCAGTTGAATAAATGCTTTTAGTCGCTGTCCGAAGACAGGGTCTGGAACCCCTACTACCGCCAAGTCTTCAATGGCGGGATGTAAGAAAAGGATGGCGGCTAAATCATGGGGATAAACGTTTTCGCCCGCCGATACAATTCGGTCATCCGTTCTTCCGGCTAAGAAATAATTATTTTGCTTGTCGCTATAGCCAAGGTCTCCTGTCGCGATCCAGGAACCGGAGGAAGCGCTGACTGCGCCTCTATTCTTAATATGCAGTTGCCCGATTTCACCAATAGGCATAATCCTGCCATCTGCATCCATTATTCGTATGGTTACTCCGTCAATCGCCTTGCCGATGGTTTTAGCAGAAATCGCCAAATCTTCCGGGCCAGCAATCGTGTTCAAACCGGTTTCAGACGTCCCGTATAGATTAAAAAGCACCGGCCCTAATTCGCCAGCAACCCTTTTTACAAGCTGCGGATTGAGTTCCGCGCCGCCGGAAACAATGCATTTCAAAGACTGCATCGCTTCCCGATTTTCTTGCAGCATTTTATGAACCATCAATGGCACTGCTGTCATCACTTCCGCCTGATGTTCATCGACCAGCCGGCAAGCCTCTTTTTCATGGAACTCCTTTGTGATGATGGCATGTTTGCCAAGGACGAAAAAGATCAGGAGCACTGCAATGCCATAGCCATGATAAAGAGGGGTCGCGATATAAGCTGTCCGGCAGGATAATAAATTCAATTGCGTAATGATCGCAGCAAACGGATGTAAGTAAGCAAAGAGCGAAATCTTATGCTGTGCCTCTTTCGCATGCCCTGTCGTCCCACCGGTCATTAAGACCAATTTGCCCATAAACGTCCGTGGAACTCCATTAAAATCGCTCGGATCAGGGGACAAACTCGCTACCAGTTTTTGAAGCTGCAAACAAATTACATCCATTTCCTCCAAAGCTTGACTGATCGTTTCTTCCAGTTCTTCGCCGTAGACCAGCAAATCGAAATTGTGGTGATCGACCAATCGGAGGAATTGCTTCCGTCCTAGCTCTGCATTCAATAAATACAAATCTGCGCCCAGACGTGATCCTGCAATAAGCGACGGAATCAAGGCGTCGTTGTTTTTGCACAAAAAGGCGATTTTCTTTCCTTTTTTGATTCCATAAGATTGATAGAGGACGGTTGAAAGTTGTTGGCTTCTCGTAAATAGCACTGAGTAAAGCGTGGTTCCTTTGTCAGAAGTCAAGACAGGTTTTTGGCCATATAGTTGATTGGCAAAATCGGCCAGCATCATTAAATTGACGCCTTGGCGATAAAATGCGGTTAACAAACCGAACAAATTACGCGGCTTAGCAGCTGAATTTGCTTCAGCACACGGACTAGTTTAAAGATGTTCAAAGCCTTTCTCCTTTCCTGATGATCCGAGGAAGTGCCGTTTCAAAGAATCTCCTAAAAATAACTGAGCCAAACTGTCCAAAAATCAGCCACCATGGCATATGCCGCTTTTTCTTCTTGTAGATAGCCGTACCGATCAGTTTGGCAACATGGTCCGGTTCCATTGCAGCGGCTTTTTGATATGCGGGAGTCGGCAGGATCATCGGCGTTTTCACTAAAGGCAAGTAGATCGTCGTCGTCGCAATGCCCATTGCGTTCATTTCCGGTGAAGCTGAGCGGAACCAGACATCAAATGCACTTTTGGATGCTTGATACGCGGCCCAAAAAGGAAACGGAACGAGCAAGGCATTGATCGTCGAAACATTCACAACGTGGCCGCTATTTTTCTTCAGCAGCGGAATGATGGAAAGCATCAATTCGACTGGTGCAAAATAATTGATCGCCATTGTCCTGGTGAAATCATGGAAGCGGTCTAAAGAATCTTCAATCGGACGATAGATGGAAATGCCTGCATTGCTGACCGCTATATCCAAGCCTTTGGGCAGCTTATGAAGAAACTTGAGCAAACCCGCCAATTGTTCCCGATTGCGCAAATCCGCGCCGAATACACTAACCTCGGTATGCGGAGATTCAATTTCCTCTTTGATCTCCAAAAGGATAGTTTCTCTTCTGGCCACTAAGATCAAATGGCAAGGAATATCTGCCAGCAAATAAGCGAGTGAACGGCCAATGCCAGAACTCGCTCCCGTGATCAAAATGGTTTTGCCGCTCAATGCCTTCACCAGTTTTGGGCGATTGAATAGAACCGGCGGAAATAAAAAATGTTCCAGCAACGTGTAAGTTCCCATATTCCACCTCTTCATCCTCTTACAACTTCAACCTCTCCTGATTCTTCGGCCTTTTTATCAGGCCAATTCACCAAGAAAATCCCTGCAAAAATTAGGGTTCCGCCAATTAAAAGGGAGATTCCAATTTTTTCGTCCAACAATAGCCAACCCGTGATGACGCCAAAAAACGGCGCAAGGAAAAGAAAGGCACTGACTTTTCCGGGATTGCCATTTTGCAGCAAATAAAACCAAACGGAAAATTGGACGATCGATGCCGGAATGGCCAGCCATAAAATAATAGCCACGGAAGCTGACGTGAAGACTGGGACGGCATTTTCCAATAACAAGCTCGCTGCTAAAAGAAGGATGCCGCCAAAAAACATCTGGTAAGCGGTCAATACCCATGTATCAAACTGTCCGCCCCATTTTTTGATCAATAAAGTTCCGATAGCCCAGAAAACTGCGCTCGCAAAACCGAAAACAGTTCCGACTTCCAACTGGACTTGGCCGCCCATCGTGACGACCACACCTAAAAACCCTAAAACCACACCTGCCCATTGCAATAATCGATAGGAGATCTTCAAGGCAAATGTACCGAAGATTACGACCAACAAGGGATTCATGAAAGTGAGAATTGCAGATTCCCCAGCTGTAATCGTTCGCAGGCTTAAAAAAATCGCACCCATGACGCCCGCCGTCTGGAGAGCGCCGATTAAAAAGATTTTCAGCCAGTCATTCACTTTTACAGGATGCTTTTTCTTTAAAACTATTACAATGACCGCCATCATAATGCCTGCTAACGTGAAACGCATGCCGACCAGCAGCAGCGGTGAAATGTATTCCAAGCCGATTTTGCCGACTGCAAAAGAGGATCCCATCAAGCTGGTCGTCAACACCACTAAAAAAGCAAAAACAGCTTTATTCTTCATACCTTTATCCCCTTTGCCAATCCACTCTATAGATTTTTCTCATCCTTTAAACGCATCACTTCATTTTCTAATGAACCCAAACGTTTATGGATTCGATAAAAAATAGGAAGATAAGCTATCACGATAATAAACACCCACCCCATAAAATCACCCTTTCTTTATGACCGATTGCATTCCATCAACCAGCAATCCCGCATCTCCCCTTCATGCATTTCATGCTTTTCAAGGAGTTTTATTTTCCGGTATCCGGATTTCTCGTAGCAGGCAATGGCCCGTTTATTTTCTGCCTGCGGATCCATAACAATGCGATCGGCTCCTAATGAATCGAATAAATAATATTTGATCAAACCCACTAAGTCGGTGCCGATCCCTTTATTCCAATAATCCGGTTCTCCGATAAATTGATCGGTGCCGAAGATTTTCTCTTGGCTTCCGTAACCATAGATTTCCCGTTCTTCCGCCAAGACTGGATAGAATTGAATATAGCCAATCGCTTTCCCTTCATATTCCACGATGCACCTTCCTGTTTCGTCCTGCCGATTGAGGAAATGGGACTCGACTAGCTGTTCATCGTGGGGGTTATCCCGTCCTTCGTAATACTCGAGGACACGCGGGTCTGATAGCCAACGAACCATATTGTCTTTATCTTTGCGGGTTAATTCACGGATAGCAAGAAGTTCATTTTGAATAATCAAGTATCTATCTCCTTTTATCAAGTTGGGTTATCCGATAATTTTCGCCATATAATATTCATTGACGAATTGGCCATTTATGAGGAGCGAATCTCTTTTCGTCCCTTCCACTTCAAATCCCGCTTTTTTATACAATGCGAGTCCAGCTGCATTTGTTTCCATGACCGTCAGTTCGAGGCGATGAAGGCTGATTAAAGCCGCCCAACTGTCCAATGCCCGAAATAACTCGGTTCCGATCCCTTTTCCTCTTTGTCCTTCGGCAATGCCTAAAGCGATATATGCGGAGTGCCGCTTTCGCCTTACCCCTTCACCCATGGCAAACAAATAACCGACAAGGCAGTTGGCATCTTCAGCTAACAAAATGGCAGAGTCTTCGCCTAGAGCTTCGATTCTTTTGCTCAATTGTTCCGGCTCTGTTTTTCGTTCTCCCGGCTCGAATAACATAAATTCCGACTGTTCTACATGCTTCATTAAATTTACTAATTTCTCTGCGTCTTCCGGTGCTGCTTTTCTGATCTGCATAAATTGCTTCCTCCTTAAACCGAGCTGACTCGACAAAAAGGAAATAGCTTAAGTCAGCTATTTCCTCCTTGCTATTAATCAGAATTTTTTATTTCTTTCATTAATAGTACACTATTCTATTGCGTTCTACTAAGGTAATTTGGTAATTATTTCTTTATGAACCGAATAATTTCTGACGAATAAACCTGTATAAACCAAGAATGTTCCGATCATCAATAAGACTCCGATATACACGGACATCATGGAAGGCATAAGATAAGCGCCTATGATGATGGTCGAACGTGCCAACAAGTCTGCTCCACTGAACGAAATATTTGAAAAGGCGGAGTACGAGCCGCGCTTGTCCGCCGGAATCATATTCGCCTGCTCGGCATTGCGGACCGGCGAATAAATCAATTCTCCAATTGTCGCAATCAAGTTGAATACGATTAAGATATACCAGGCATCCGCTGATGTAATCGTGATATAGCCGATACTGTAGATGATGAGGCCGGTCAGCAAGACTTTCTGTTTTGAAAATTTATCTGTGATCCGGCTGACAAAAAACGTCAAGCACACGACCAATAGCATGTTCTGGATATTCAATATGCTGAGCATGCGCACCCCGACAATTTCAAAGCTGCCGATGCTGACAGCTTCAAACGTCTCCGCCAATCGGACACCGATGTAGCTGTTCAAAGAAAATTCAGCCGCAAAGATGAACATCGATCCAACCACGACTTTAACAAAAGGCAAATCGCGAAAAGCTACACGGTAATTTTGCAGCACATCCATAAAAACGTTTTTATGCTGCTGCTTCCGCTGTTCCACTCCGCCGTCTTTCAACCAGATTTGGAAAGCAACCGGAAGCCCTGAAGCCGTCACGGTCAAAAGAATGAATAATTCAATTTGATGATTAACGTACAGCAATCCGCCAAGCGCTGCCCCGATTGCCATCGAAAGATTCGTCAGCCAATACTCGATTGTGTAAACCGCTTTCCGGTTCTCGGGAGTAGTGGAATCGATAATAAGTGCGTGCATAGCCGGCCGCCCTAAACTGCTGGTGACTACAAAAAATAAATATGCAGCAGCAAAAAGCAAAATCCAATTTTGATCAGGCAATAAGCTGATCGTCATTAACAGGAAAAAGAGCGCACTCAATGCGGAAGTCCAAACGACCACTTGTTTTCTCGGAAAACGGTCCGAAACATAGCCGCCGATTAAATTGATAAAAAAACCGATGATGACTGTAAAGACTAAAAATGCCCCAGCCCAAATCTTTCCGACTTCTTGCGCGAAAAATAATGCCATGAAAGGCATGACCGCAGAAGATACCGCCCGGTTAAAGAAAGAGGTGATTAAACGGACTTTAATGTTTTGTGGATAATCTTTCCATCTCATGTTGTCAACCTCCTTTGTCTTATGTATATTAAACTAGACAAAACAATTAGAAAATGGACATTTTCCAAAAATAATGTCCACTTTAAAAGGAGCGGCTCATGGATAATCAATTATTGAAAATGTGGCATGCCATTCCGTCAGGAGCAGCCAAAAAACAAGATCTCGCTGAAATCCTCGATTTGAGTTTGAAGCAAACATCACGCCTTCTTCAAAAATGGAGCAACGAAGGCTGGCTTGTCTTTACGGCAGGGAAAGGGAGAGGGAAAGTATCCAAACTTGATTGGCTGAAAAACGTAGAAAAATACTTTGAGGCAGAATTGATGGAGATGATTGAACAGGAGTCGGTCGAAGTCAGCAGCAAGTATCTTTTATACGATTGGTCAGTGGAAAGCAAAATGCGCCTGATCGATAAATTCCGGATGAGCTTCGGTTATTTTCATGACCTCAGTGAAGCCGATAAACTGATCATCCCAAAGAAAAATCCTTTGCTGACCAAACATCCATTGGAAGCTGCAGACATCTACAGTGCCAATATGATTGCCAATGTCTTCAATCGTTTAGTTTCCGTGGACAGTTTGGGCATTGTAGAACCGGAACTAGCCCATAGCTGGGAAATGGGTGATACAAGACTCGTCCTGTATTTGAGAAAAGATGTGAAATTCCATGACGGCTCCACGCTAACTGCTGAAGATGCTGCAACATGCTTAAACCGTTTACGTGAACACAGCCATTTCCACGAATTATGGAAACCGATCACTTCGATCAAAGCGGTTGGTCCGCTCGTTTTGGAAATCAATTTTCCGGAAGGCTGCAGTTATTGCCTTCAAATGCTCGGGATGATCAATTCCAGCGTATTCAAGGAAATCTCAGGAGACGTGATTGGGACAGGCCCTTTTTATTTTGAAGGGGACGGAAAGAGCAAGACAACACTTAGGGCTTTTAACGATTATTTCCGGGAACGCCCCTTGCTGGATGCCGTGGAATTCATCCAGGTACCGAAAGATTTCGATTCGATCATTTACCGATCGACGACTCAAGACGCAGCATGCGATACATTTATTGTAGAAAGTGATTCAGGTGTCGGCATGATGATTTTCAATGCTTTTCGGGATTCAGCCATCCAACGTAAAGAAGTCCGCGACTATGTACATTTCGCGATAGCCAAGCATCGCCATAAAATCGAAGCCTATTACCCAAGGGCAAAAGCCAATTACCAGAGCATCCTGATTGGCGAAAACCCGAATTATGAAATTCCTAACGCAGCTCGCCCTGAATTAGATCGGCCGCTCGTCATTAAAACGACCGATTATTTGGAAGGTGCCACCGCATGGCTGAAAGAGGCGCTCGAAGAGGAAGGAATCCCTGTCGAAATCCAGCATCTCTCGTTTGAAGGCAAAATGGACGACAATGGCTTGGATCAACAAGCCGACCTTTTTGTCCATGGTGAAGTTTTTGAAATGAACCAAAGTTTTTCTTTCTATCATTTTTTCAGAAATGGGTATTCTCCCTTCGCATCCCTTTGCAAAACAGATGCTATTCTAACGGATCGATTAAACCGCTACGCTTCCACCCCATTTTCGGAATGGGCCCAGTTAAACTTGGAACTCGAAAAATACTTGGTCGAATCTTCCTTGATGGTCCCTCTTTATTACGAAAGGAGGCAAATTCCGTTTTCTGCAGACTTGATGAATATTTCCATCAGTCATTTTGGCTATGTGGATTTCTCGAAACTTTGGGTACGCCCTTCTACTATTCCAACCGGTTAAAAAAACAGCTTCCTAAAAATTAGGCAGCTGTTTTTGCGGAGGAGCATAATATTTATATTGTAAACTTAAATCTTCTCTTCCACTGGCAAATGCAATTCAACCATCCTTCTGAGGAGCTCTTCCGTTTGTTTGTCGCCTTCGAGCTTCCCGATGATCCATTCCATATCGTTATGGATCAATTTGCTTAAATCGATTACCGCTTCCCCGTGGCGGCCGGGTGTGATGGTTTCCAATATTGCCACGAGACTGTCCATGATTCTATTCGGCAAAGAATCACTCATCGCTTTCAAACCGAGCTGTGCCCGTTCCGGTTTGTACTTATGCATTAACACTCGTGCAAGATGGTCCGTCGAACTGGTCAACATGCGGGAAGCCCATACATCATTTCCCCGGCCAGCCGCTTTTTTGTATTGGAACATAAACCAAGCCACATCGATCACCGCATCTTTGAACTCTTGCGGGCTGATTGTTAGGGATTGGCTTTCGCTAAATTCTTCCATAGCCCCATGTGGATCATACAGGACTTTAAAAAAGTCTTTTTTTGTAAAAGATTCAGCAGTCACGGTGAAAAGGTCCATATGCAAAAGATCATCAAATACCGCAATGAGCTGTGGGGCAATGATAAAGATGTCATCTTCAAAAATAATCGGACGATACGATTCAAGATGGGCTTTCCTGTTTTTGAGAAACGCTTTTTCGTCCTTTTGTTCAACTAAGCAATAAAGATCGATATCCGAATGTTCATCATGCTCGTTTCTTCCCATCGAACCTTTTAAGAATACCGCTTTTACGAATGGATCACTTGATAGACTTTCTGTTATCTTCTGGACTGCTAATTCCTGTGGCAGCATGTTTTCACCTTCCTAAATCCCATTGTTAAAGCGTATCGTTATGTGCAAATTCTATAAAAGTTCACTTTTGCGGTTCTCTGTGGAATTTGCGTTTTCCAATTCCGCAATAATTGCCTGCACTTCCTTGATCGCAAGCTTTTCTTTGGCCTGCCCAAACATTTTGTTTGCGGTAGCAAAAGACTTCACCGCTTCTTCTTTTCGCCCGATCGCTTGCATCACTGCACCGTTGCCTCTATAAGAATAGCCGATGCTTACCAAGTCATCTGATTTCAGGGCATAATCCAGTGATGTCTGCATCATCTTTTTAGCTGCTTTCAGCTTTCCTTCACTCAAGGCAATAAGTCCATGCTCGTAGTAATTAGCCGCGAATAGGGCATTAGAGGAAGGCATATGCTTTTGCAGGAGGTCATATTCACGGATAAAGGTTTCTTTTGCTGTTTTCAGCTTTCCAGATAAACGCTCCGCTGCCCCGAGTTGATGCAGCGCAACTGCACTGTATTCCCAATCGTTTTCTCGAGACGCTGCATCAAAGAGCTGCTGATAGATTTCTTGCGCTTCATCAAATTTCCCTTGAGCGCTTTTCACATTGCCCAATCCAAGAAGCGCCGACTTGAATAAATCCGGATTGCCCTCCCGGCATTCTTCCATGCATTCCCTGTATAAAAACTCAGCCTGACCTAAGTTTTTCTTCTCCAACTGAATAAAAGCTTCCGCTACCTTCTCCTTTAAATTGTCCATGCCGTCCCTCCTCGCTTGAACTCCTCTTAACCATGCTTTCATTATAATGTAAAACTTATGTAATTGAAAAAATATTTAGAAAAGAGAAGGGACGACGGGCTAGCTTTTTCTTTTAATCTGCTAGTTGAATCGTTGTTAAATGCTTCGTGCAATTATACAAAGGGCATTGCCAAATCCCTTCTGCATGTTCAAGCAGCGTAATCGACGTATTTTCCAAATCTGTCTTCTGGAATTGGTCCGGCAATAGCGCCTTTAAGGTTAAGCCGATCAATGCCCCATGGCTGACCATCAATATCCGCTTGCCAAGGTATCGTGCGGCTATTTCTTCAATAAACGCCATCCCTCTGGCTGCAACATCTTCTGGTGCTTCCATTCCAAGGTCCAAACTTCGCCAATCAGCGCCCCATTTTTCCAGACGTTCAGCTTCGGTCGTCCCTTCAATTTGTCCACAGGAAATCTCACGGATTCGCTGATCAAAATGGGCAATCGGCATGTTCAGTTTTTTGGCAATAATCTCTGCCGTTTCCCTTGCTCGAGAAAGGTCGCTTGAAACGATAAGATCCCACGGGCTTTCTTCAGCAAGACGTTGAGCGATGGCCACTGCTTGCATGCGTCCTGTATCATTCAACGGCACATCTGCACATCCTTGGGAGATTCCTAGCCGGTTCCATTCCGTAATTCCATGTCTTACAATTCCGATTGTCGTCATCCAATGATTCCCCTTCCAACTTATGTATTCATTTAATTTTCCATTTATTCCGCTTTTTTTATTATACGGTAAACCGTTAGCGGTTCACAGCTGTACGTATTTTCCATATTAAAAGCCCTAGCCAAAAAACAGCAAGGGCTTATCTTCTATTCTTTTCTTTCAAGCGTTGTCGGCACTGAAAAAATTGTTTGGATATCTTCGGTCACTTGAATGCCTTCGCCGGACGTCATTTCAGGGACCGTAAAATCGAATGGGATTTCAACGGTGCTTTCAAAATCATTGATAACAATAACGCCTTTTTTTCCGGCCATATCGTCATTTTTGTGATTGATGATAAAGGTCTTGCGGTCTGGTGAGAGTTGGAATGAATTCGGCGTGAAATCGATCAAAGTGCCATCATCCAGTCTCGCGGAATAGAAAAAGTAATAGCCTAAATCACGGGGTGAGAATTCGGCCGGTACTTCTTTTTTAGCCACTATTTGAAACGAAGTGGAGGAAGTGACTTCTGCACGTTCAATTTCAAAAAAGTAATTATTATCGATAATATACGAAATGGTTTTATAAAGAAGGTTCGCAAATTCACCGCGTGTGATATTCAGGTAAGTTCCATAAGACGTTTCTGTTTTCCCATTGGTAATTCCAAGTCCGTATAACGAATTGATATACGGGGTGAACACGCCGCCAACATCGGTAAATGGTGTTTCAGACTCTTCCTCTTCTTCCAATCCGAAACCAAGTACCAGGAATTTCGCCATGGCACCTCGCGTCAACTTGTCATTCGGTTTGAACTGCGTATCTGTGACGCCAGCCACAATGCCAAGTTCAGCAAGTCCGTTGACAGAACCACGTACGCGGTCGTTGAGATCAGTAAATCCGGCATCCGGTGCCAGTTCCGTATCTACCCCTAAAGTGCGGGCCATGATAACTGCTGCATCGCCTCTAGTCAAAGCCTGCTGCGTCCCAAACTGAGTTGACGTTTTGCCGCTGAGAATTTCATTTTCAAATAGAAAACTGACAGCTTCCTCGTATTTAGGCCCGACATCTGTAAAAGAATACGCAGACGCTGCATGAATAGGCGCTGCTGCGCTGGCGACTGCGATGACTGTTGCTGAAGCTGCCATAAAAAATTTATCTTTGTTCAACTCATTATTCTCCTGTCCTGATAACCTATTTTTCCTGATTGTACCATCAAAGAAATTAACTGTATACACATTTAAAATGCCAAAAGAGCCTTTATTTTACACATCTAATTCTTTGATAAATGACCGGGCTTCCTGCACGAATTTCGGCTTTTCTTCCAAAAACGGATAATGGTTGCTGTTGCTGAAGACCGTCAATTGCGAACCTGGAATCCTTTCTTTCATCTCTAAGGAATAGAGGAGCGGGCACTGGACATCATGTTCACCGCACGCAATCCATGTGTGCACGGATATAGTGTCCAATTTTCGGGTCACATCGAAAATTGGCAGTTCCCGGCTGAAGAAATCCAGACGGATGCCTGAAATTGATTTTACATGGGCGGCGTTGAAATAGTGAGGATAGCGGTCCGGTTGATGCAGCGAAAGTTTCGCCCGTTGAATCACCAACTCTTTCCTTTTTTCCGGATTAAGCCCTTCCCGTTTCAGGGCTTCCAGCAAATCTTGCATCTTTTGAAATTGAGGGTGGGCTTCATTATAAATGCAGCCACTTGAAAAAGCGGCATAATCCCTTGCCGCCGCACCGACAAGCAGCAATCCCGTTAAACTTTCTGCAGCGGCTATTCCATAGATAACCCCGAGCATGCCGCCTGTTGAATGTCCGGCAAATAACCATTGATCAAACCCAAGAGAATTGCGGACCGCCTCTAAATCAAAAATTGTTTCGAGCATACTTAATTGATAGGGCTGTTCCGCTTTTACCGATTGTCCCGCCTCTCTTAAATTGACTAAATAGACGGTGCAAAATGGTGTGAACGTTTCCGCAAAATAGTCACCGGTTTCATTGAAAATAGAATAATGATGCGTTACACAAAGCGGCGGCCCTTCCCCTTTGGCGAACACTTCAAAAATCCCTCTTTCTGTATCGATTATCAGCTGTTTCCATTTATCCATGTGGCTGAACTCCTCTATTTTTTCGTTTCTCTTTATTTCTGTAAAAGCATCGGGTTTTCCTGTGCAATCCGCTTTTCTTCACCAAATCGCCTTTTCTCTTGAATGCCCTAAACGGCTTATCGAAACCCAAAAAGAAAAACCTTCAGCAACTGCTGAAGGTTCTCGTTTACACGCCCATTTTACGGCGTGTGTTATTCACTTTTTTCGTTTGTTGGCTCTTCATCTTTTTCGTTTCCATTGAAGATCCGCCTCCGCCTTTATTGTTAGCGGCTTGGTTTTTCTTTGCTTCCAGCTGGCGTTTTACGGCTTCCTGCAAACTGACTTTTTTCGGTGTGTCATTCGATTCAGTCATCTTTCATCCCTCGTTTCTTGTAAAGATCCTATACTGTTGGACTATTGGCTTTTATTATAACACAAATACAGGAAATTAAGCTTTGTTTTCCTTAAACCAACCGCTGACTTGAGAGAAGAATTTCGCCATCGGCTCTGGCTTCGACATATTCGGAACCACTGCGAGCAATACTTCTTTCGGCGCTTTCACACCTTCTTTTTTCTTCTGAAGAATCAAAATGCCTTTTGCATACGTAGAATTCTTGAATAAGGTACTCGGCAATTCCATAACCGATTGAATATGGGCATGCTTTTTCAGGAAATTATGCAGCTGTGCTGATTGCGGTGATTCGAAGAGCCCTTTTGGAATGACGAAGAACAAATATCCGCCATCAACCGTGTGTTTCAACGCTTGCTCGATGAATAGATGATGGGCGTAAGACATGCCTTCTTCCGCTTTCAAATCGTATCCGCCGGCTGTTTCCTCATCGGGATAATAGCCGACCGGAAGATCCGCAATTACCGCATCCACCGGATCAATCAATAGCGGCTGCAAAGCATCCTGGCGGTAAAAAGTCACGGGCTGTTCCACTAAATCTGCCGTAGAAGCTGCCAAGCGGATCAACAGATCGTCAATTTCAACACCGACTCCCGTCAATTGGCCGTCCAGATAATTCATGACCGTCAACAGCAAATTGCCTGTTCCAAGCGCAGGATCCATGATCGTCGCTTTTTGTTCTTTTATGAACAACTCGACCAAATAGCCCATCAACAGTCCAAGTGCATCCGGCGTCATCTGATGATGCGGCTGGACATGTTCTTTCATCCCTTTTAAAACTGCCAGCTGGATCGCTTTTCGCACATCTTCTTTTCCGGCTTCTTCTGCAGGCTGGATATGGCCATCAAGCCATGTCTCCGTCGTTTCAAGCAAACTCTCCAAATACGAAAGGTCTTGTTTCTTTTGTACGTCTGTTGCGTGATTATCAATAAAATAGAATATCTTTTCCATCGCTGAATTCATGTTCTTAACCGTCCTCAATAAGGAAACCCACTCAATATGAGTGGGTTTCTTGTATTAGTTTGTCAATTCTTTTACTGCTTGGATCGCTTTGTCGTAATCTGGGTGATCCGTACCTTCTGGAACGTATTCCACGTATGCCACACGGTCATTTGCATCCACCACGAAAATAGAACGCGCGAGTAAACGCAGCTCTTTCATCGTTACGCCGTATGCTTCACCGAACGATAAGTCCCGGTGATCCGACAGCGCTGTAATGCTGTTCACTCCGTTGATTTCGGTCCAACGCTTTTGGGCGAATGGCAAATCCGCTGATACTGCCAATACCTCGACATTGTCGCCAAGCGAAGCAGCTTCTTCGCTAAACCGTTTCGTCTGATCGGAACAAACGCCAGTATCAAGTGAAGGGACTACACTGACTAAACGTACTTTACCAGCCGTATCCTTCAATGACACAGGGCTCAAATCATTTGCCAGAACCGTGAAATCCGGTGCTTGGTCCCCCACCTTAACTTCATTTCCTGGCAAAGTCACAGGATTTTTCTTAAACGTAATTTGTACCAACAAAAACGCCTCCTTTTTCTCCACTTCCAATCTTACTAGAACGCCTCGGTGTGTTGCAACTCAGACCCATCCGCCGCTTTTTTCTTCATCACCGTACTTTTGCGGTAAGCCTGTTCATGAATCACTGTCGTGTCTGCGATAAAATCATGGATCCCTTGTTTCAAAGGAGTGAATCCCACAATCCAATACAGCGGCAGGATTGTCACCGAAATAAAGCGGCCAATCCATTCGCGGAATAGCAAGGTGCTCCATGATAGCTTATCCGTTTTCAGCGAAACGACACGGATGCCCATAATCATTTTGCCGACTGTCTGACTAAAGTATTTTGTCATTAACACGAAATAGGCATAAAAGAGAATCGCAGAAATGATGGCATACGATGCATACCAAGGCGAATCGCTCGTCTCAAGCCCTAACAGAAGGAAGATCGGTTTCACCAATATCGAAGTGACCGCTGAAATGAGCAGCAAATCGATCAAATACGCCCAAAACCGCACCCAAAATCCTGCAGGCTTACGCTCGTAAAATAGAACTTCTTCGTAACTCGGAGTTGAAGGACGAGCTACAGGTTCTTCTATTGCAGCATGAGTTCCCTCGTTCAAATGGTCCGTCATCAATCGTCCCTCCTTTATTTTTCACCGTAAAGATACATCATCCGCGGTGAATTGTACTCTGAAAATAATTTGGCCATCATTTTCGATTCAATATCATTGCCTAAAAATGAGTTGAGTTTAAATGAAAGCAAGGATCCAAGTCCATCAGATACGCCGTATTCGAAAACTTCCGCGTTCTCTAATCCGAAATCCTTTTTCACTGCCGCAATGACATCTTCTTCAAATCCGAAGTCATCTGCCAAATTCGCTTCCACGGCTTGGCGGCCATTCATGACGCGGCCATCCGCTACAGCTTTCACTTCTGCTTCTGACATGCCGCGGCCTTCTTCAATGATATCGACAAATGACTCGTATGAATCATCCAGCATATCTTGAAGGATTTTCTTTTCTTCGTCCGTCATATCACGGGTCGGGCTCATAATATCTTTATACGGCCCTGATTTGATGGTCACAAAGTCAATGCCGTATTTCTCGGCAAGCTTTCCGTAGTTGACGCTTTCCATGATGACACCGATCGATCCAGTCAAGGTTTCACGGTTTACGAAAATCTTATCTGCCGGAGCTGCAATATAATAGCCGCCGGATGCAGCTGTTGCACCCATCGACACATACATCGGTTTTTCCGTTTCTTCCTGGATTTCTTTGATCTTATCGTAGATCTCAGCCGATTCGACCACTCCGCCGCCCGGTGAGTTGACATTTAGGACAAAAGCTTTAATGCTGTCATCTGATTTCACTTGCTCCAGCTGTTCCATGAAAAACTCATGGTTGTAGCCGGTACTGCCGAACAAAGATGAAGCTTCCCCGGTGTCTTGGATAACCCCTTCTACATTCAATACCGCAATGCGCTCATCAAAATCACCGGATTCAATCACATTTTCTGCAAAACTCGTTTCGCCTGTAGCCAACACTTCATCAAAATTCGCATTCATCGCCGACTGGAAAAATGCAAATGCGGAGTTAATGACAAGAGAAATGCCTAAAACAGCTGCGGCCGCCAGCAATGCGATCCATCTTTTTGTATTCATCTATTCAGTTCCCTCCTTTAAGTCTACAATCCATTATACGGGTAACCCTAAAAAATGTTTCATTTCTGCTCTAAGTTATTAAAGCGGTGCATTGGCATTCGCCCGTTTTAAATTCCGGGCTTCGATAATTTTCGACCCCGTAAACAATGCTAATGCAAACCAGATAAACGAAAACGAAATCAAATCAATGCGGTCAAAAGCTTCCCCGTATACAAGCACGCCAAGCAATAGCATCAAAGTCGGCGCAATATATTGGAGAAAACCGATCATATACATCGGAATCAGCGGCGCACCCGTTGCAAACAGGAATAATGGCAGCGCAGTAGCCGCACCGCTTAAGATCAGCAGGATATCCGTTGTACCTGAATCATGCAGGAATACGGCCTGCCCGGAAGCAAACAAATACACCATGTATGCAGCGGCGAGCGGCAGCACAAATAAGGTTTCAAGCGCCAATCCCCGGAGCGCATCCAATTTAATGGTTTTCTTGATAAAGCCGTAGAATGCAAAACTAAATGCCATTCCAAAAGCAAGCCAAGGAAACTCACCGTATGAAATCGTCAAGATCGCCACGCCTGTTGCCGCAAAAACAAAAGCGACTTTAACAGCCGGCGCCATTTTCTCTTTCAAGAAAAATACACCCAGCAGCATCGATACAAGCGGATTGATGTAATAGCCAAGACTTGTTTCAACAATCCGGTCGTTCGTGACTGCAAAAATATACAAAAACCAATTGGCTGTAATTAAATACGAAGCCAGCATCAACGTAAAAAATGTTTTTTTCGATTTCCATAAGGCTTTTAAGTCCGCCATTAATAGCTTAGACCGGCCGATTAAAAAGATGGCCGCCAAGGTAATCAGAAATGACCAGATGACTCGGCCGCTTAAAATTTCATCAGCCGGTACATGGTCCACGGTCTTCCAATAAATTGGCAGAAATCCCCAAATCGTATAAGTCATTATCGTAAACAATATACCTCTTTTTTCATCACTCATCTTGAAACGCTCACCATTCTCTCTCTATTTTGTCTCTCGAAATAATAGTCTAATTATATGCCCCGATAATTTTTAAGTAAACAATAAAAGCATAGGCAGCCACGTAGCTTCGACGGGCTTAAGGCAGGACACGCAGGAAATCCTGATTTCCGTAGTGGGTTGACTTAAGATCCCGAGAAGCTGGCTGCCGGAGTCTGGACAACATTAAAAGCGGAAGTGGCCATTTAGATTCGCCGGGCATAAGACGAATTGGCGAAGCAGCATGGTTTCAGGCGAGTAAATTCGGTAAGGACAAAACAAAAGAAAAATAAAAAGCGGCCGAATCATCGGCCGCTTGCTGCTACGATTTATTTTTTCTTTCTGGCGAAGCTCCACTCGCCGGATTTTCCCTGAAGCGGTTTTAGGAAGTTCTGCTAAAAAATCGATGGCTCTCGGATACTTGTACGGTGCCGTCAGTTCTTTTACATGATCCTGCAATTCTTTGACTAGTTCGTCTGACGGTTCATTGCCTTCTACGAGAACGACAAAGGCTTTCACGATGGTTCCGCGAATTTCATCCGGTGCTCCGATGACCGCACATTCCTGAACGGCTGGATGCTTGACAAGGGCATCTTCCACTTCAAAAGGCCCAATCGTATAGCCGGAAGAAATGATGATGTCATCGCCTCTTCCTTCAAACCAGAAATACCCATCATCGTCTTTTGACGCTTTATCTCCCGTAACGTAATAATCGCCGCGGAATTGCATTTTCGTCCGCTCATCGTCTTTGAAATAGCCTTTGAATAAAGCGGGTGTCGAAACATGGACAGCGATATCGCCGACTTCCCCTTCCGCTGCCGGCTGGCCGTTTTCGTCGATGATTTCCACGCGATTGCCCGGAGTCGGTTTCCCCATGGAACCAGTGCGGATTTCCATCCCTTTCATGATTCCGACCAATAATGTATTTTCGGTCTGGCCGTATCCATCACGGACTTCTAGGTTGAAATGCTCTTTAAACACATTGATGACTTCCGCATTCAACGGTTCACCTGCTGAAACCGCACTGTGAAGAGAAGACAAATCAAAAGATGCTAAATTTTTCTGTTTCGCCATCAATCGGTACTCAGTCGGCGTGCAGCATAACACATTGATTTTTTGCCGTTCTAAAATCTGTAGATAGACTTCCGGATCGAATTTGCCGTTATAAACATAGCCTGTAGCTCCGCTTCCGAGCGTCGCAAGGAACGGGCTCCAGATCCATTTCTGCCAGCCAGGGCTTGCTGTTGCCCAGACAAGGTCACCTTCTTTTGCGCCTAGCCAATGTTCAGCGGAAGTGCGTAGATGTGCATAAGCCCACCCGTGGCTATGGACAGCCCCTTTTGGATTGCCGGTAGTACCGGATGTATAAGATAAGAAAGCCATATCGTCATTCTTCGTTGCTGCAGCTTGATAATCATCAGAAGCCGCTTCCATTTCATCAGTCAATGATATCCAGCTGCTGTCAGATTTTCCGATGACGAATTTCGTCACTTTTTTCATTTCCTCAACTTCTTCAAACTGATCCATAAACGGTTCGTGAGCAATGACCGCTTTCGCATCACTGTGGTTCAACCGATAAGAAATATCTTTTGCGCGAAGCATTTCAGAACTTGGAATCACGACAAGACCCGCTTTAAGAGCCCCGATATAGGCAATATAGGCTTCGATTAAGCGAGGCACCATAACTAAAACGATATCCCCTTTTTTAAGTCCTGCTTTTTCAAAGCTATTCGCCGCTTTATTTGCTTGTTTGATCAATTCATCATATGTAACTTCTTTCTTTTCCCCTTGCCCATTTTCCCAAATGATGGCAAGTTTGCCGTTTCCAGTCGCAAAACGTTCAATTTCTTCGGTTAAATTATAAGATTCCGGTGCCAATAAATCTTCTCTGTTCACGATGTATTCCCCCTTGGATGCTAAAAAAATATTATATCCCTATCATTATAACTCAAATATTTTATTATTCAAAATAATTATAATAAAAGAAAAACTGCCAATTCAGGCAGTTTAAAGAAGGTCTTCGAACTTATTCTCTTTCTTCCGTGGAAATTTAATGATTTCCCTGTTCTGTACAGCTTGCTGGATCAACTCATCAAACGATACAAAGTTCTCATAGTATTCCACCTTTTCCAGTTTCGGCTTTGTTTTCGGATTGGCTGGCGTAAAAATCGTACAGCAATCTTCAAATGGACGAATGGAAATATCGTAGGTACCGATTTTTTGAGCCGTTTCAATGATTTCTAATTTATCCGCTGCAATTAAGGGACGCAATACCGGCGAATGGGTCACGGCGTTAATAGCGTTTAAGCTTTCAAGCGTTTGGCTCGCTACCTGCCCTAAGCTTTCTCCTGTAATAATCGCCTGGCTTTTCGTTTCGGCTAAAACCAAATCAGCTATTTTCATCATCATTCGACGCGTCGAGGTCATTGTAATATTGTCCGGTACTTGCTTATGCACTTCCAGCTGCAATTCGGTGAAAGGAATTACGTGCAGATTCACTGAAGATCCGAAATGGCTGAGCTTTTCTGCCAAATCAAACACTTTCTCTTTTGCGCGGTCGTTCGTGAAAGGCGGGCTGAAAAAGTGGATCAGTTCCAGGCGTACCCCACGTTTTAGCATGTGGTACCCTGCTACTGGACTGTCGATTCCACCGGACAGCATCAATAAGGCCTTGCCTCCAGCTCCGACCGGCAGTCCGCCGGCTCCTTGAATGACTTCAGCCATTAAAAATGCACCATTTTCCCGAATATCAACTTTCAATTCGATGTCCGGTTTTTTCATCTGCACAGTGAGTTCTGGAAAATTGCGCAAGACGCTTGAACCGATTGTTTGCATTATTTCCAGCTTTTCATGCGGAAAATCTTTATTGGCACGATTGACATTCACTTTAAATGTTTTTCCTTCCCGGTTGATTTTATCAACAACTGCAATCGCAGCCGCTTGCATCGCTTCAATCGTCAAAGCCGTTTCTGTCACCGGGCTGAATGATTGGATGCCGAAAACTTTTGGCAGCCTTTCCAGGATTTGCTGCATATCTTCTTCGCTATCTGTAAAGATGAACATCCGATCGCGTTCTGCCTTCACCCGAATGCTGTCTAAATCTGCGAACATCTGGCGTATATTATCACGAAGCCGGCCAATGAACGAGCTCCGGTTTTTTCCTTTAGTTGATAATTCCCCGTAACGGACGAGGATTTGATTTGTTTTCATCCAATAAATCTCCTTTTTAGCGAAACTGATATATTTAAATTTCTGGCTGTCAACTAGCCGATTATTTTATGAGCTTATACGTTTTTTTGAATGCTTCTTTTAAACTGGCAATATCTTCTTCCGTTGTAAATGCACCGAAACTAATTCGCATCACACCGTCTTTATACTCACGCGAAAGTCCGATGGCTTCAATCACATGGCTTGTATCTTTGCTTTTTGAAGAACAGGCGCTTGAAGTCGAAACGATGACGGATTCTGCCTGCAGTCCAGATACAAGAATTTCGCCTTTAATTCCTTTTACAGCCACAGCCAAAATATGCGAAGCCGCCGTTTCAGGACTTACTATTTTGACTCCATGAAATTCCGAGAAAAACGACCTCAATTCCTGATTCCACTTAGCAAACGCAGGATTGGGTTCAGCCAGCCGGAGTGCTTTCGCCAAAGCTGCTGCATGCGGCACTGATACCGTTCCACTTCGCAAACCGAATTCCTGTCCGCCCCCAAATTGAACCGCTGCCAGTTCAAGCTGGTTGAAAGCCAATGCGCCGCTGCCTTTCAAGCCATGTATTTTATGGCCAGAAATCGTCAATAGATCCGGCGTTGCCTCGGGACTCAACTGGAGCTTCCCTACGCTCTGCACGGCATCAACATGCAATAAAACACGTGAACCTTTTAACAATGCCTTGACTTCAACAATCGGATGGATTGTTCCGATTTCATTGTTTACATGCATCAAGCTTACAAGAATCGTATCGTTTCGGAGCGCATTCTTCAACTCATCCAAACTGATCTCGCCTGCCCCATTCACTTTTAAAAGCGTGATTTCAAATCCCTCTTTTTCCAATTCCTTTAAAGAATTTAAAATTGCAGGATGTTCGGTTTCAGATGAAATGATATGCTTGCCGCGTTGCCGATTGGCATGGGCAACTCCAAATAAGGCTAAATTATTGGATTCTGTTCCGCCTGATGTAAAAATTACGTTCTTCATATTTAAAATGCGCTTTATTTGCTGTCTCGCATTTTCCAGCAAATCTTCAGCTTCGTTTCCCATTTGGTGCAAAGAAGCCGGATTCGCATAATACTGTTCATTGACCTTTAAAAATGTTTCAAGCACTTCTTTTCTCGGCTTGGTTGTTGCACTATTATCCAAGTAAATCATTTAAGGCACCTCCGAAAAAGAAACCACCAGCTCAAATGGCTGGTGGTTTCTTTTTGTATTTACGTACGCCAAGCGTCTTCTTTGACCAGCACTTCAATGCGCTTCATTGAACCAGGCTCAAAGTTTTCAACAGCTGTAGCGGCTTCTTCCAATGCCTTCGTATAACGAAGCTGGCGGAACGACTCCTCCGCTTCCATCAACTTTGCATTCATTTGCGGATTTGTTTTGCGGTAACGATTTCCGTACTGGATGATGCGTTCAATCAATTGAACATTCTCTACCATCTCAGTTGCTTTATCGTCTACCTCATCGATGCACTTTTCAGCTTTCATCAAGTAGTTATCGACCAATTTCATATTTAATGGAACTTCCTGCAATCCTTGCATTGCAACAAATAAATGCTCTTCCGCTTCTTCTAGACGGACATCCATTTCTTCCGGGATGCCAGGCATATTCGCTTTGTGGAGCATACGATCGGTCTCCTGCAATTGCCGCTTAAGGTTTTCCAATTTCTTGCGTGCCGCATTTTCATCGATGCGCAAGCTTCTTAACGAATTAGAGAAATCATTTTGGGTGATATCAATTCTTGTCAATTCTTCACGGATATACGCAAGCTCTTCTTCTAAGCTCGAATAAGCCGATTGCGCTTCTCCCGTGCGAGACTCTAATAGATCGAAGCGGCGCTGCAATTCTTCCAGTTTGTCGAGGCAATCGATCGGGATTGAAGCTTCGCTCTCTGGAATCTTATAACTTTGCTGGACAATTGCACACTCTTCCGCCATAGCATTTGTTTCGCGGAAACGATTTCCAATTGGCGTCCCGTCTCCACTTTATACTGATCCACATAATGCTTCGCTTTTACTTCTTTTTCAAGCAATTCATAGAAAGAATCGATTTTGTCTTTCATCAATTCTGCCTCTTCTTTTGCTTCTGCAATGTTCAGTTCCGCAATATTCTGTTTCAATACAGCCAGTTCATCTTCCATTGCATTCAGCTGATCAGTCAACTCCAAATGGTTCAAATAATACGATTGAGATTCCATCTCTCGTTGACCGTTGCGCAATTCGTTTATATAGGAAGGAATTTTGGATTGGACATCTGTAAGCAAAGGCGGAATATCATCGATTAACGAGAAGACATAATCGCCTTCAACCGCTAAATTCATGACGATTTCACGAGCTTCCAAGTAATTTCCTTGTTCCGTCAGCTCATCGTACTCATTGAATAACGGTGTGAACGACTCGAGTTTCTTCTCGAGAGGACCGGCAGCAGCACCATAGGAATGTTGATGAGCCAATAAATTCTTGCGTGCTTGGCGATACTGCTCTTTCATCAAATCCATTTCACTGCGGTTTTTTTCTTCGCTGCCAATCAATTCTTCCAATTCGACCAAAATATCGTTCATTTGCTGATCCACATTTTCAATGCGGGCCTCAATGTCTTTTTCAATCGATGAAGCTTTTCCGAATTTAAAACGGTCGATGGCATCTTCAGCGTCAAAAAGAGAAGCATCGATTTTCGGAATATGTACATCCATTACTTCCGTCCATATGTTGCGCCAGCGTTCAAACATTTCCTCTGTCTGGCCGTTCATATTTAATTGTTTTACTTTCGTTAGTTCTTCAAGTATCGGTTTATTTTGTATTTGCAGTTTTAACTGTTCTAAGCGTTCAATTTCCGCGCTGTGTTTCTTGCGAAACAAAAAGCCGACGGTAATTGCCGCTAATAGAATGATGACCGCAATGATGATATACTTCATCATAAGTCATATAGCCCCCTGTTCCAAAATCACATTTGCTGGTCTATGTAAATGTATTTCATGATTCTACTATTTTAACATGTATTCCATTCTTTTGTTTGTCAAATTAGAGAAAACGGATAAATATTTTTCATCTCGAAAGAAAGCTGGTGTTTTTATGAAAAGAGACGGGCACATTCATACGCCTTTCTGTCCTCATGGCACGCAAGATCCACTCGATTCCTACATAGAAAAAGCGATTAAATCCGGCTTTACCGACATCTCATTTACAGAACACGCTCCCCTCCCCTTCTCGTTTGTTGATCCAACGCCTGAGAAAGACAGCGGAATGCGCTTAGATGAGATGCATTCCTATATAGACGCCATACAACAGGCAAAAGATGCATATAAGCGTGATATCCGCATCCGCCTAGGCCTGGAAATTGATTTTATTAGCGGCTACGAAAAAGAAACACGGGCATTTTTAGATGAATATGGACCTGCTTTGGATGATTCTATCTTATCGGTGCACTTCCTTGAAGCAGCCGGCCAATTTTATTGCATGGATTTCAGCAAAGAGGTTTTCATGGAATTATCCCGGCAATCCGGTTCTGTCGAATCCGTCTACAGTGATTATTATCGTACAGTGGAATCTTCGGTTCTTGCAGATCTTGGAGCTTTCAAACCCAAACGGATTGGCCATCCCACCTTGGTGCATAAATTCCAACTTGCCCACGGACAGCAAATCGATGATAGTTCGCACATAAAAGCATTATTCCAACAAATCAAGAAAGCAGGCATGGAAATTGACATGAATGGCGCAGGATTCTCTAAACCCGATTGCCAAGAATCCTATCCGCCGCTTTCCTATATCGACTATGCGAAATCGCTTTCCATTCCGCTTGTTTTTGGCTCTGATGCCCATAGTGCGAATGGCTTGCATAAGCATTACGAGAAATTCTATACTTAAAAAAGCTAAATTTTAGATCACCCTTAAATGAAAAGAGGTTTTTGAATGTTTACTCAAACAGATTACAGCGGCACCCGTGCAGACCAGTATGCGATGCTCGGCAAGCAGCTGGATGCATTACTCGAAGGTGAAAAAAATACGATCGCAAACTTAAGCAACGCTTCTGCCTTATTAAACCAATTTTTAGAACGCATTAACTGGGTCGGGTTTTACTTGATGGAAGACGGTGAATTGGTTCTCGGGCCATTCCAGGGCCTTCCGGCATGTGTACGCATCAAAGTCGGAAGAGGCGTCTGCGGCACAGCCGTATCTGAAAAGAAAACAATGCTGGTGGAGGATGTCCACGCCTTCCCTGGACATATCGCTTGCGATGCCGCATCTCAGTCTGAAATCGTCGTGCCTTTGATCAAAGATGGCACAGTGATCGGTGTTCTTGACATCGACAGCCCGGAACTTAGCCGCTTTACAACAGATGACCAAGCAGGCCTTGAACATTTCGCAGAAGTTCTACTAAAACATCTATAAGCGTGAAAAGCCTGGATCTCATATAACGAGATTCAGGCTTTTCTTTTTTAAAATGAGGAGCTATGCCCGTCGAACTTACATGGCTGCTTTCGCTTTTCTTGTCCAGACTCCGGCAGCCAAGTTCTCGGGTCATAAGTCGTCTCGCCTGTGCGGCAAAGAACGCCGCTTCGGCAATTCGCCTTATGCCCGTCGAACTTACATGGCCGCCTCCGCTTTTCTATTTGTCCAGACTCCAGCAGCCAAGTTCTCGGGTCATAAGTCGCCTCGCCTGTGCGGCAAAGAACGCCGCTTCGGCAATTCGCCTTATGCCCGTCGAACTTACATGGCTGCTTCCGCTTTTCTATGCTTCCTGCAGTTTTGGTTTTACCGTCTCAAACGCTTTTGTTAAGTCTGCGATTAAATCGTCGGTATGTTCAAGCCCTACAGAAAGACGCATTAAGGATTCGGTAATGCCCATCGCTTCCCTTTCTGTTTGCGGAACAACGGCATGGGTCATGGATGCCGGATGTTGGATCAAGGTCTCCGCATCTCCTAGACTGACTGCGATTTTAATTAAAGACAACGCATTCATGAAAGCTTGCGCTTCTTTTTTGCCGCCTTCAATTTCAAACGATATTAATCCGCCGCCGTCTTTCATTTGTGCTTTTGCAATTTCCACTTGTGGGTGTGCATCGTCAAATGGGTAATAGATTTTTTTCACCAGCGGTTCTTCTTTCAGGAACGATAGAACTTTCTTCGCGTTTGCAATATGGCGGTCCATCCGGACATGCAATGTCTTCAATCCGCGGATGACAAGCCAAGCATCGAAAGGCGACATGATTCCGCCTACATCCTTTTGCACCGTCATGCGGATATTTTGCATCTCTTCGCCGTCTTTTCCGACAAGAATGCCGCCAATTACATCACCGTGTCCATTCAAATACTTTGTGGCACTGTGCAGAACGAAATCCGCTCCCATTAAAATCGGATTTTGAAGATAAGGCGAACTGAAGGTGTTATCTACAATAACGCAAGTTATGCTTTTTAGCTACAGCCATAACCGCCTCGAGATTAACAATTTCCATCGTCGGATTGATCGGCGTCTCCAAATAGATGCATACGGTTTCCGGGCGAAGCGCCTGTTCGATTTCCTCTTCCGTTGTCATGCTGACAAGGTTGTGGGTAATCTTATATTTCTCTTCCATCATTTCCAGCAGTCCGAACGTACAGCCATAAATGCCGCGTGAGCATAGAACATGGTCTCCTGCTTTCGTTGTGTGGATTAAAATCGCACTGACTGCAGCCATCCCTGATCCGAACGCAAGCGCTCCTTCGCCGTATTCAATCTCGGCCATTCGCTCTTCCAAAATGCGCACAGTCGGGTTTCCAAGTCGCGAATATATATTTCCGGCTTTCTCCCCTGCAAAACGATTTTCCCCTTCTTCTGCCGTTTCAAAAGAAAAAGTCGAAGTCTGGTACAGCGGCGCAGCTAGGCTGTCGTGATGAACAGCACTGTCATACCCCTTATGAATTACCGCCGTCTCCATATTCATCCTTGATTTCTTCATTTCCCTACACCCCTTAGTTGTTTTTGAAAACGCTTACATTACTTCTATTTTTATTCTACATGGGAAAATAAAAAAAGAAAGCCATTGTTTTGCAACCTGCTTTCTTTTCGTTGACTTCTGGATTCGATTTCAGTTATACTAGACTTTGTGTAAAATAATCGCAGCAGTTGTATGTGCGTGTTTGACCATTTTGTTCCTATATGAATAGGTGTATCGCGTAACTCATGGCTGCAGAGCGAAGGTACATGAAAACAAAATGGCTTACAGCATGAATGCATCTGGTTTTTATTTTACTTCAAAAACCAAAAAAAGAGGAGGAGACATATATGTCTCGTTATACAGGTCCATCATGGAAACTGTCACGCCGCTTAGGAGTTTCACTAACTGGCACAGGTAAAGAATTAGAAAAACGCCCTTACGCACCAGGTCAACACGGTGCTAACCAACGCAGAAAAGTTTCTGAGTATGGTTTGCAACTTCAAGAAAAACAAAAACTTCGTTTCATGTACGGTGTAACTGAACGCCAATTCAAAACTCTATTCAACAAAGCTGGCAAAATGCCAGGTAAACACGGTGAAAACTTCATGATCTTGCTTGAAGCTCGCCTTGATAACGTTGTTTATCGTTTAGGTCTTGCGCGCACTCGCCGCCAAGCTCGTCAATTAGTTAACCACGGTCACATCCTTGTTGATGGCAAACGCCTTGACATCCCGTCATACAGCGTAAAACCAGGACAAACAATTGCTTTCCGTGAAAAATCTAACAACCTTGATGTAGTTAATGAAGCAATCGAAGTAAGCAACTTCGTACCTGAATATGTAACTATCGATACTGATAGCAAAACAGGAACTTTCGTACGCCTTCCAGAGCGCAGCGAATTATCTGCTGAAATCAACGAACAGTTGATCGTTGAGTACTACTCACGTTAATTGTTTAAAAACCTCGAACCGGTCCGCCGGTTCGAGGTTTTTTTATGGAAACAAAATGGCTCCCTTTTAAAGGAAGCCATTTTTTGCTGTTTAATCCAGATTATGAATAAAGTTTTTCTTCCAGTACTCCATCCACAAGTTCGATCGCTTGTTCCAACCGTTCGTTATAATCGCCGCTAATCGAATGATAGCGGATATCGCGTTTATCCAGCAGCCGTTTAAGATAGGCATTGTTCTGTTCCCGTATGGATTGATCTCCGAAGGAACGCATGCCGTCATCCACCCATTTTACATCCGGCTCTAAGAATAGCCATAAATCATAATCTTGGAGATCGGCCACCTGATCTAATACGGGCTGCTCATATCCAAGGTAAGCCCAGGAAAAGTATTGAGTCACGTTTGCTTCTGTATCAATGAAAAGCAATTTATTGGCTCGTTTAGCTTGCTCTTCTTCATGGTATTTATGTTCGAATGCTATTTTAGGAAAATCGGATTCGATGGCAATTTCAGCGCCAATGTTTTCGTAAAATTTCCGTCCGTATTCTTCTACATAACTCGTATTGTACAGATTGGCCAAATTTTTTACTAAAGTTGACTTCCCGGCACTTTCAGTTCCCACCACTACAATTTTTCGGACAAAATACGGTTGGACGACATGCGGGATGATTCCCCAATGTTTCATCGCCCCTTCTTCCCGGATTTGCGTAGCGGATACCGGATACGTGCGCCGCTCTGCATCCAGAATAATGTGTTCGGCTTTTGGATAAAGCTTCTCGAAATGCGCTCCATATTCCGGCTCTGAACTGAAAACCGCATCAATCTCTTTTCCGATAGCTTCTTTAATGCTTTCGGCCCCTTGTTCCCAATCCGAAAATTCACCTGTCTGCTTTTCTGAAATCGCATGAACTTTAACATGCGGCAAGTCTTTTGTCAGTTCATTCCACCACCGAAGCCGTTGGTGGAATGGAATGGGTTTCATTGTCGTGCCTTTAAAGTAAAATTCCTTTTCGTATTCTTCGTCATGTGTAATCATGACATGCAATTCTTCGACCATTGTACTGGCTCGAATCATTGCGCTGACATGCCCTTGATGTACGATCAGAAATTTCCCTCCATACATCCCGACTTTTCCCATTGGCATATTAAATGTTCTCCTTTTCTAAAACCTGTTTCTTAGCCATTTTTCTCCAGTTGAAATAGCCGTAAATCGAGTTGAACAAAAATGCGGTCCACATGACGACCAGCGTATAATCATTGCCGCCCGATGCATCGAGCGTGATCACCCATAGTGCAATGGACAAAACATTTACCAAAATCCATATAAGCCATTGTTCAGCAAATCGTTTAAGCATCAGGATTTGTGCCATAACAGAAAGAATCGTCGTCGCAGAATCCAAACCCACAGTTCTTCCGCCAATGAGCTGTAGCAAAATGGCATATAAAGCGGTACCGGCAATTACTGCAATAATTGAGTAGACCCACGATTGGACGCTCATTAGTTTGACGGCTACGTCTTCCCCTTGGACGCTGTCTTTATTTTTGATGCTGTTGCGGTGCCAGAGATATAATCCGATAAACTGCACCGGGAAATAGAAAAGCCCATTGAGCATGGCTTCTCCATACAATCCGTAAGTGAAAGAAATATAAGCGTATGTAGATGTCTGGATCATTCCGAAATAATAATTGCTGATTTTCCCTTTTGCCACTAGCAGTACACAAAACATTCCGGTCAATGAACTGATTAGACCGAGGAGTGTATCATCCCAGGCAAAAAATAAATAGATGTTGATAGCAGCGAAAATAACCAACCAACTTTTTTCAAACAGACTCCAATCTTCAAAAAACTTTTTCCTTTTTGAAAGTGCAGCAGTACCGACCATTCTTTAGTCCTCCCATTTGTATAAGCTAGTAACTTCACTTACGGATTGCCCTTTCCACTCCATGCCGCTTGATGCGTTTCTGTTTCCTCCTCCATTCATCAGTATACTTCTTCGAAAAAGTAAGATGCATTATTTTTTTAGAATAATTTTACATTTCTTTCATAAAAAAGAGTTAATTAAAAAACGCCGCCTTCGTTGTTGAATTCAACTAACAACGAAGGCGACGTCTAAAGGAATCATCCTTATCCATCTATTAACGAAATGCCATTTTCCTTTAATGCCTGTGCCAATGTATTGTAAACTTCAATGTCGACAAATTTAATCCCGAGATGGACTGCCGTTTGAGCAATCACCGGGCTTAATCCGGACAAGGCTGTTTTGACTCCAATAATTTTCAACCCATTGATCAACTGGAAAACTTGCTGCGCCACCATCGTATCGATGATTGGCACCCCTGACAGATCAATAAACAGTTTTTCGATATTGTGTTTGGCGCTCTGGCGCAGCGTTTTCTCAAAAATGATTTGCGCACGGTGGGTCGTGATTTCACCGATGAGCGGAAGAAAACCTGAATGCTTCGTCAGCAAAATGACCGGTGCACTCATCTCAATGATCATCTGCTGTTGAGCGTATAGACGCTCTTGAGCGGCTTTTGTGTTTTGGGAAGTGAATTCGAGAATGACCGAAGTGATCGCATTCACTACCGCAATATTCCATTCGTTTAATTGCTCAATGTTGACTTTGTCTTCATTTTCTTTAGCGTAAGCTCCGATCATTTGCAGGTATTGTTCTTGCGTACGGAAAAATTCGCCAAGTACGCTTACGACAGGAGTTGAAAGATGGTCTTCATCTTTTGCAATCGTTTCAATCCAATCTTGGAATCCTGCAAAAAACTCATCTTTGTCTTTTTCAAACATTGCACAGAAACGCACGTGGAATTCATGGTTCTGATGCTTTAAAGTTTTAATTTTTTCAGGGTCTGTCGAGCTGTAGACTCCTCCTTTGTTCTTGTCCAACCCTTCATACCATTTTTCAGTTAGTTCCCATGTACGTTCAGTCAAATAATGATACAAACCCTGATTTTTGAGCATATGTCTCTCCCTTTGCATCCAGAGGCATTTTCGGACAGGCTAATTTGCCTTGAAAATCACCTTAGTTTCTAAATTAAATGTTCTTAATGTAATAATATACGATTCTCCCAGCAAGTGCATAATTATAACCGTGACATTTTTTATTCTTTCCCTTTTTGTTGTCGATTTATAGTGGAGGTGCTAATCTTGTACTATCATGAAAACTGAAATGAGGTAAGGCATATGGCGAAAGTTTCACTTGCAGAGGCAGTCAAATTAAAAAGCATTTTGGCAAAGCGGATTCACGAATTGGAAGAGGAAATGGTGCGTGTCTCTTTTGCAGAGATTGAAAAAGGGGGCAGCTTGCCTAAACAAGCTCGTTCAATCGCAGATGCTGAATACGATTTGGAAAACGTCCGCAAGGATTTTAGGACATTGGACAAATTAATGTATGAAGCAAACATTTCGCATGTCATCGAATTCAACGGCGAAGCCCTAACTATCGTTGAGGCGATTGAATATGCTACCCAGCTTCGCGCAAAAGCCCGCCTCTACAAAGTTTTTGGCGCTTCTAAAAAAGAGGAATTTCCTTATAATTTCGGCGAGGCTGCGGCGCTTATCAGAGTCGCCTTATTCGATCCCGAGGAATATCGCTTAAAAGCACTTGAAAATGAACGCCAGGCGAACCGGCTATCGAATGCCGTCAACGCTAAAAATTATACGATAGCACTTGATTTCGATGGTTCAACATATTTTTAACCTTGAAGGGGTGAGACTCCGCTTCAAGGCATAGAGGAAGAAAATTGCTGCACTTCGGTGCACTTACTCGAACAGGAAATGGCCAAACCCATGACCCATCACCCGTTCCCAAGTTACCTGTTACCGATTCCCAACTATCAGCAATAGCGGCGGAATGCCAAACTCTGTATGACTGTCTTCTTCTATGAGTCCCTTTGCCTGTTTGGCAGAGGGATTTTTTTAATGGTAAACTGGTTAAAACGGAGGTGCAGATAATGCGGATTATTTCAATTTGTCCAAGCAATACCGAGCTGCTTGCATTTTTAGGGGCAGAGGATTTACTTGTAGGAATCGATGATTATTCCGATTGGCCGAGTTCAATTACTCACTTGCCTCGGCTCGGCCCTGATTTATCGATTCGAATGGATGAACTCGAAGCGTTGAAGCCCGATTTGGTTCTGGCTTCTCTTAGCGTACCTGGAATGGAAAGAAATGTGGAAGAATTGGTAAAAAGGAAGATTCCACACCTGGTGTTGGATCCTCAAAATTTAGAGGAAATTGGCCATGACCTTTTAACAATTGGCGAAGCTTGCGGCATAGACGCTGTTCCCATTCAACAGGAATTTCTATCTGTTGTCGCTGATTTAAAAAAGCGAGCGGCAACTGTTGCTTCTCGTCCTTCCCTTTACTGGGAATGGTGGCCGAAGCCCGTTTTCACGCCAGGCCGCATCAATTGGCTGACTCAAATCAGCAAGCTAGCCGGCGGACAAAATGTTTTTGAAGACATTGAATCTGCAAATATCCAAACTGATTGGGAAGATGTACACACACGAAACCCTGATTATATTCTTCTCGCCTGGGTTGGCATCATGACCTCCAAAGTTAAACCGGAACTTGTCCGCAAACGCCCTGGCTGGGACGAACTGAAAGGCTATGACAACATTCATGTAATGGAAGAAGAGTTGTATTGCCGGCCTTCTCCCCGCTTAATCGAAGGAGCAGTAAAGCTCGGAATACTGCTTCATCCGGATCAGTATGGTGATATGGAATTGCCGCAATTCATCAAAGCGAAACAAATGTAAAAACGAGCAGCCGCAAATCGGCTGCTCGTTTTTATCTATTTCGTTTTTTAAAGTCCCGCAGGTCCACGTTTTTCAATTGAACGCGCGTCATCTAGGCCTTGATCGCCTCTAATGGTCGTTGAAGAATTTCCGCCGATCAGTGGATCTTTATTATCCACAAAGCCATCTCGGTCATTGTGGTCTGGAATGAAATCTTCCTGGTCTTCCACTAAAACCAATATGCTGCCTTCATTAAATTGTGATTCGTACCGCTGCGCTTCGTCTTCCGGAATGCCCATCCCGATTAAAGCGCCAGCTAAACCACCGATGCCCGCTCCAGCTGCAGCTCCAGTCAACCCAGCGACAATGGGTCCCGCTGCCACGATCGGACCGATTCCGGGAATGGCCAAAGCTCCGAGCCCAGCGAGCACACCGCCAAGGCCACCCAATGCGCCGCCTGTTAAAGCCCCTGCCGCTGCACCTTCTTCGACATGCGTATCGGTTTCTTCCATAATATTTTCAGCTTCTCTTTTATCCTTGCTCAATACGGATATATCTTCTGAACGGTAGCCTTGCCGCTTTAAATCCTCTATCGCGGCAATTGCTTCACTTTCCGATTGATACGATCCTGCTACTCTTTGTTTTGCCATTCTGAACGCCTCCTCTGGATTATGTTCTGCCATAGTGACAAATTACCCGCAGATAGAGGAGGTAAACATTCCTGTTTATCTATTTAACTTCTTTTTATAAACAACCGATGTTTAGCCGAACCTTTCCTTTTTATGTACCTTTATTCTTTACAAAAATCTTCAAGTTCTGAACGGACATAATATCCTTCAATCACCGCATGCCCTGAAGGATAAAACGTCATCTCCCATTCACTGCCATCATCAAATCGCAATGTTGCAGTATGGCCTTCCGCCAGTTCGAACTCTTCTGTTCCTTCTCGTTTGCTTGAATTGATTTCCTCTTTTACGGCCTGTAAACGGACCGGATCTGTTATTTCAATTAACTCCTCTGTTTCCAGACAGCGAATATCGATTTTTTCTATTTCTTTCTCGATAATCGGGCTTGTAGGCATACAAGCTGTCAGTGCCGCTATTATTATTATTCCCAAACCGCATGCTGCCGCTTCATCCATATCCCACCTTACGTTTAAATTCAATCCAAAACCGCTGCTTTTTCTGGATGATGTAAAAACGAAAAAAGCATCTCGATTTGAGCTTCTGTGTTCCGATTCAAAGAAAGTTCAGGTAAAGCAGCAGCTGGGAAAAATTCGACTCCGTCCGTCTCTACTCCAAATGATGCCCTACCTCCTACAATTTCGCATTGAACAAATAATTTATAATAATGATAGGGCTGCGGCGGATGTCCGTGTTTATTCATATCCAAAAGAGCCAATAGTTTTACTGGAACAGCTAGAAAACCGGACTCTTCCCTTATTTCTTTCACAATATTCTCGCTTGGGGATAGGCCGATATCACAAAAGCCGCCTGGAAGCGCCCATTTATTGTCGACTTTCTCTTTGACCAATAAAATTTTCCCATCTCTGAATACGGCTCCCCGGACATCCACCTTGGGGGTTTGGTAACCTTTTTCACTCGCAAATAAGTCTTTGATCTTTTCCATTTCCACTTCGGTATGTTCAGCCATAATTTCTGTACTGATAGTGCGCAATTCTTCAAAACGCTCCATATCGTATACATCTTTCGAGTAAGTTAACCCGGCTTGAGACAGAGACTGAATGCGTTTAGCCCATTCCAACCATTTTGTACTCATCAAATCCCTCGATTCAACTAATAATATCCTCTTAACTGCATTCTCTGCGGAATGCCGCTATTCCTCTTTAAAATAAAAAAAACCGTCTACCAAGCAAAATTGCTCGATAGACAGTTAAGCGCTTCTTCAGTTGATTATGCGTTTTGGTGAACCAATTTAGAAGCTGCCTCTTTCACGCGCTCAAGGCCTTCTTCGATAATCTGTGCCGCTTTGTCAGGTGTTGCGTTATGGCCTTCGATGATGACTTCATCAACGATTTGCATGCCGAACACGCCGCCGAAAACATTGCGCATATAGTTAACAGCCATTTCCATCGGTGCCGCTTCTGGTGAAGAGTAAACGCCTCCGCGTGCATTCAAGAAAATCGCTTTTTTATCTGTCATCAATTGAATCATTTTGCCTTCTGCATCGTATTTGAATGCAAATCCAGCGGCATACACATAGTCGATAAATGTATGCAATTTAGCAGGAATCGTCAAATTCCATAATGGGAATGCAAATACCACAAGGTCAGCTGCAGAAATGGCATCCATCGCTTTTTGCTTCGCTGCTAATAGACGTTGTTCGATATCTGTCAATTCTTCTTCATTTTGCAATTTGCCGAATGCATTGAAAAGATCTTGGCCGAAATAAGGCATATCTTCTTCGTACACATCATAAGTTGTTACGTTCAAGTCTTTATTATCTTTCACCGACTCCATGAAAGTTTCGTACATCTTGCTTGAAATGCCTTCAGTTGCCGGACGGTTGTTCGCTTTTACTACTAATACATTCATTTGTTCAAATTCCTCCAATAAATTATATTCACATCCCCTATCATATAATGAATACGTATTTTTTTGTTGTCAGACGACTTATCCTGACTTCAAGATATTCGTTTCGTGAACATTTTATGACTTTTTCCATTTACTGGTGAAACCTTTCGATTCTAGCTCCGTATTAAGACCAGGAGGGATGGCATGATTTCATTTGTATTGATTTATTTGGTGGGCCTACCGATTGCAGTCCTTCTTCATGAAGTCGGCCATGCCATTGGCAGTGCTTGGTTATCCAAAGAAAAAGTGAGCGTCTATCTAGGTCCGTTGGATGACAGCAATAAAGAAAATTTTCGGTTCGGAAAAGTTTCGTTTCATATCCGGTGGGCTTATTACGGATTTTGCGCTTTGGTGAAGCCAAAAGAAAAACGATCAAAAATTCAACGATTCTTATTCTTAGCAGGAGGCCCTGCTGCTTCATTAAGCCTTGCACTTTTGTCTTTCGCCGCTTTAAATCAGCTGACGAATTGGGACCTTCAGAATTTCACGAAAGGTTTCATGTACATTAATCTTTGGTTATTTGCCGGTACGTCCATCCCGGTCATCTATCCGAAATGGATGGGTCCATACGCAGGACGCCCATCTGACGGCTATCAGCTCATACAATTAATGAAGAAAGAAAAAACAATTGCTTCAGAAGCGGATTAAAAAATGCGGCCTCCCCATGGAAGCCGCGTTTTTTTATTTCCTTATTAATTAAATTGAACCATATGGTATTTTTTCTTGCCCCGGCGGATGATGGAAAACGCATCTTCCAACCGGTCTTTTTCATCGATGATGTAGTCAAGGTCGGTGACTTTTTCGCCGTTTACCGAAATTGCTCCGTTTGTAACATCTTCCCGAGCTTGGCGTTTAGATGAAGAAATGCCGGCTTCGACGATCAAGTCGACAATCGACTTCGCTTCTTTCGCGAGTTCAACTGATGGCACGTCTTTAAAAGCAGCGCGCATTTCCTCTGCTGATAAAGCCTTCAAATCTCCGCTGAACAGGGCTTTCGTGATGCGCTGCGCATCTTCAAGCGCTTTTTCGCCGTGGATCAATTTGGTCATTTCTTCCGCTAAAACCGTTTGCGCTTTACGCAAATGCGCTTCCGTTTCCACTGTAGTTTCAAGCGCTTCAATTTCTTCGCGGTCGAGGAATGTGAAAATCTTCAAGTATTTGATGACATCTGCATCCGCTGTATTGATCCAAAACTGGTAGAACTCGTAAGGAGAAGTCTTTTTCGCATCGAGCCAAACGGCGCCGCCTGCAGACTTCCCGAACTTCGTTCCGTCCGCTTTCGTCACTAACGGAATCGTGATGCCAAAAGCTTTCGCTTCTTCATCATGTGTTTTGCGGATCACTTCAAGCCCTGATGTGATATTCCCCCATTGATCAGAACCGCCGATTTGAACGCGGCAATTGTAATGGTTGTACAAGTGGTTGTAGTCAATTGCCTGAATCAATGTATATGAGAATTCCGTGAAAGAAATTCCTTGTTCCAAACGTGATGCAACCGAATCTTTTGCCAACATGTAATTCACGGAAATCAATTTTCCGTAGTCGCGCAAGAATTCAATAATGCTCATCTGCCCTATCCAGTCGCGGTTGTTGACCATTTTCGCACCATTTTCAGAAGCAAAATCAAAAATTTGTTCCATTTGGACTTTAATGCCTTCCACGTTCTTATCAATCTGTTCCGTTGTCTGCAGTTGGCGTTCTTCATTTCTTCCAGAGGGATCGCCGATCATGCCGGTAGCTCCGCCGACTAAAAGAATCGGCTGATGCCCGTGCGTCTGAAAACGTCGCAATGTCAATAGCGGCACGATATGGCCGATGTGCATGCTATCCGCTGTCGGGTCTACACCGCAGTACAACGAAATCTTCTGTTCATCCAGCAATTTCTCCATGCCTTCTTCGTCGGTTTGCTGGTAAAGCAAGCCTCTCCACTTTAAATCTTCCAATAATGCATTTGCCATTTCCATTTCCTCCTTGTTTCAGCTAATAAAAAAAGCCCTGCATGAAATTCATGCAGGGACGCTTTTGCGCGGTACCACCCAGCTTGGAGAATCTGATTCTCCCGACTCAATATGTGCCGTACGGGGCACTTCCGTAAACTCCAAGACTGTAATTCAGCTGCTGCACTTTGACCGGTTTGCACCAACCACCGGCTCTCTCTACAAAGTTTGCAACGCCTACTTCGGACTCTTCATCGTTTGAATATGAAAATATATTAGTTAGTTTACTTTATTATGACATATTGTCAATCTTTTTAGTTGCTTTTGTGTGAATATGCTATAATAAAGCGAGATTTTAGGAGGTTGATAAAGTGCTTGAAATGATAAGGGACGGCCTTAGGAAAACCGAAGAAACTTACAATCGATGGACTTCCGCAAAATGGGCAAAGCGACTGAGCATCACTAGTGGTGTGCTATGGAACTTAGCTATTTTGCTTGCAATTATATTTGTCGTCGGCGGTGTATTTGCCGCTTCCGTTGGAGCCGGTTATTTCGCTTCCCTGGTGGACGAAGAAAAACTTCGTACGCCGGATGAAATGCGCGGTGAAATTTACAGCTATGCCGAAACCTCTGAGATGTTTTTTGACAACGAAGTCTATATCGGTAAATTACGCACTGATTTAGAACGGAAAGAAACAAAGCTCGATAAGGTTTCAAAATTTGCAATTGACGCGGTTCTTGCGACAGAGGATGAATACTTCCTAGAACATGACGGAATCGTGCCAAAAGCGATTTTCCGTGGATTGTTCCAAGATGTTTCAAACTCTGACAGCCAAACAGGCGGATCGACATTGACGCAGCAGTTGATCAAGAACCAAATTTTAACCAATGAGGTATCCTACGAACGAAAAGCCAAAGAAATTTTGCTTGCGATGCGCCTCGAAAAATTCATGTCGAAAGATGAGATTTTAGAAGCCTATTTAAATATCATCCCTTACGGAAGAAACTCTTCCGGCGCGAATATTGCCGGGATTGAAACTGCAGCAAACGGTTTGTTCAACGTATCCGCAAGTGAGTTGAATTTGCCGCAAGCAGCCTTTATCGCCGGGATCCCGAAAGCGCCTTTCCGCTATACGCCTTATACATCGAACGGTGATCCGAAAGACGATGAAGGATTGCAGCACGGAATTGACCGAATGAAGACGGTGCTATTCCGGATGAAGGAAACAGAATACATTACCCAAAAAGAATACGATGAAGCAATCGTTTATGACATCAAAAAAGATTTCCGTTTGGACGAACAGCGTTCTTATGAGAAATACCCTCACATCACAGTGGAACTTGAAAAACGTGCTTCCCGCATCATTATGGATGTACTCGCTGAACAAAATGGAATCGACCCTGCTACATTAGAAGAAAATGATAAATTGTACGAAGAATATGCCATTTTGGCAGACCGTGCCGTGCGTTCGAATGGCTACCGCATTTACTCGACGATCAACAAGGAAATGTTCGATGCACAAAAAAAAGCGGCCCAGTCCTATGAATCCTATGGAGCGACTTTGACAGCTCCTGCTCTCAACGCAGAAGGAGAAGAGATCCAGAAGCAATATCCCGTACAAGTCGGCAGTATGACGATCGAAAACAGCACAGGCAAAATTTTAAGCTTTGTTGGCGGACGCGATTTTGAAATTGAGAAGTTGAACCATGCTACGCAGGCTTTCCGTTCGATCGGTTCAACGGTTAAACCCCTGCTCGTATATGGTCCTGCAATAGAATTTGGAAAAATTGGAGCCGGCAGCCCAGTAGTCGATGTGAAATTTACCCAGCGCATTTCGGGCCAGAAACCATATTCACCGAGCAATTTTATTTCCACAAGTGAGCAAGGCATCATGCCGGCCCGAAACGCTTTAGCGGAATCACAAAACTTGCCGGCTATTCGCCTCTATTCTCAAATAAACGATCAAGATCCAAGCAGTTTTATGAGAAAAGCAGGAATGTCTAGAGTCGCTGTTAATAAAGAGAACATCAATGCCTTTTTACCGTCTGCTCTTGGAGGCGGTGTCGAAGCATCAGTTGAACAATTGACGAGCGCTTATTCCATGTTCGCCGCTAATGGCAAACACAAGGATGCCTACATGATTCAACGCATTGAAGATGCAGACGGCAATATCGTATTTGAACAGAATACAGAAGACGGAGAACAAATATTTTCTCCGCAAACATCTTATATCCTTACGGATATGATGCGCGATGTCTTTAAAACAGACCGCGGTACAGGTAACCGTGCAAACAGCTTACTTAAATTCAGCTCAGACTTTGCCGGCAAAACCGGGACTACCCAAGATGCAAAAGATGTATGGATCGTCGGCTTGAATCCGAACGTAACGATGAGCGTATGGCTCGGCTATGGAACGGAGAAGTTCCAATTAAACGACCGGCCAAACAGCGAATTGCAGCCTTCTGTCCGGGTCAACCAGTTATGGGCGCGCTTAATGAATGCCGCTTATGACACAAACCCTGAATTAATCGGCACTAAAGAAACGTTCAAAGCACCTGAAGGCGTCGTAACCCGCTCATTCTGCAGCATTTCAGGGCTTGCTCCAGGCGGTGCATGTTCGGGTGCCGGCTTAGTGAAAGCCGACTTGTTCAATGCCAACGTCATGGTTCCGACAAAAGCAGATGACAGCTTGACTTCAGGCTCTTATACGACAGTAAATGGTTCTCGTTACTTGGCACTGGATAGTACGCCAAGAGAATTTGTCAGCAGCGGCGGCGCCGGTGTTTCCAAAGCTTATATAGACCGTATGCTCGGTAAGCTAGGCGGAGACGCAAGCAAGCTTTTCCCTGGCAATTCACGCTTCTCAAACATCGTTTCAGGTTCGACTTTAAACCATGATGGCATCGCTCCATCCGGCGTCCAAGCATCGCTAAACGGAAGAACTTTAACTTGGAGCAATTCCGCTTCGAATGATGTAGTCGGCTACCGTATTTACCGGAGCGGCGGAGGCAATTCTTTAGTCGCTTCCATATCGGAATCTCGCGGGAATTCTTATACCTTGCCGGGTCCAGGCAGCTATTTTGTCGTAGCTGTGGACATCACAGGCCAACAATCGCCACTATCCAATACAGTGGGCATTGAAGCACCAAAACCGGCAGCTCCTGCTCAGCCAGATGAAAACACAGCCCCTCCTGCAGATGAAGAGGAAGAAACCGAAACGCCTCCTGCAGATGACGAAGAAGAAGAAACTACTCCACCGCCAGCAGATGGCGGTACCACTCCTCCTCCGGAAGAACCAACTGAACCGGAAGAAGGCGACGGAGAGTGATACCAGTAACAAAAAAGGCACCAGCTGAAAAATTCTCAGCTGGTGCCTTTTCTTTTTAAAATTGTGGAACCTGAACGGCTGTTTCCGCTTTTCGTTGTCCAGACTCCAACAGCCAGGTTCTCGGGTCATAAGCCTCTTTGGCTGTGCGGCTGAAAACCGCCGCTTCGCCAATTCGTCTTATGCCTTTCGAACCTGAACGGATGTTTCCGCTTTTCATTTGTCCAGACTCCAGCGCCCAGCCCCTCGAGTCGCTTCGGTCTCTCAGCAAATGGCAAAGAGCGCCTTTCCCCGAAAGCCCTCCAGCGCTTGTCGGGGCTAACCGGGCGCTTCCGCTTTTCGTCTTAATCTTCCATCGTTGACAAATCTCCTGTCGGCAAATCGAGTTCCCATGCCTTCAAGACGCGGCGCATGATTTTACCGCTGCGGGTCTTCGGCAATTTGTCTTTGAATTCGATTTCTTTTGGTGCTGCATGGGCAGCCAATCCTTTTTTGACGAATTGCTGAATGTCTTGGATTAATTCATCTGATGGTTCATAACCCGTATTCAAAGCGACAAACGCTTTGATGATTTCTCCGCGCACCGGATCCGGTTTTCCGATCACTCCTGCTTCTGCTACTGCCGGGTGTTCGAGTAGTTTGCTTTCCACTTCGAATGGGCCAACGCGTTCGCCGGAAGTCATGATAACATCATCTACACGACCCTGGAACCAGAAATAACCTTCTTCATCCATATAAGCCGAATCTCCAGAAACGTACCATTTATCATTCAGGAAATACGATTCGTATTTTGATGGATTGTTCCAAATTTGGCGCATCATCGACGGCCAACCTTTTTCAATTGCCAGATTCCCCATCTGGTTAGGAGCCAGTTCATTGCCTTGGTCATCCACAATTGCTACTTTTATGCCTGGCACCGGTTTGCCCATTGAGCCCGGTTTGATCGCCATCGAAGGATAGTTGCAGATCGTCTGCGCACCCGTTTCAGTCATCCACCACGTATCGTGGATTCGTTTGTCGAATACTTGGACACCCCAACGCACCACTTCCGGATTTAACGGCTCCCCTACTGATAGAACATGGCGAAGCGTTGAGAGGTCATATTCTTTTACTAATGCATCTCCTGCACCCATCAGCATACGGAAAGCGGTTGGCGCACTGTACCAAACCGTAACACCGAAATCTTCAATGGCCTTGTACCATCCATCTGGAGAAAAACGGCCGCCTAAAATAACCGTCGTTGTTCCTGTCAGCCAAGGAGCAAAAACGCCATACGCCGTTCCAGTAACCCAGCCTGGGTCGGCTGTACACCAATAAATATCTTCTTCTTGAAGATCCAATACCCATTTGCCGGTCTGATATTGCTGGACCATGGCATATTGGGCATGAAGAACGCCTTTCGGTTTCCCGGTTGAACCGGAAGTATAATGCAAGACTAGACCGTCTTCTTTATCCAGCCATTCGATTTCAAATTTATCGGAAGATCCGTGAAGATGCTTCATGAAATCGACCGTATGATCATTTTCTTCAATTTCTTCACCTACGAGGAAAACGGTTTTAAGATTCGGCAGCCGGTCAAACGGCACACGCGGCAATAATTCCGGTGTTGTGATGATCGCTTTCGCATCGCTGTCATCTAAACGATCGTAAATGGCGCCTTCCATAAATGCTTCAAATAACGGCCCAACGATCAAGCCCATTTTGAGTGCGCCGAACATTGCAAAATAGAGTTCCGGAGAACGCGGCATGAAAATAAACATACGGTCGCCTTTTTCCAGTTCTGAATGGGATTTCAATAAATTCGCTGCACGATTTGTCATACGCTTCATTTCATAGAACGTATAGGACTCGTTTCGCGATGAGTCTTTGTAATATAGAGCTACTTTATTCTTTCGATAGGATTCAGCGTGGCGGTCGATCGCTTCGTACGCCATATTTACTTTACCGCTTTCATACCAACTGAATTCTTTTTCAACTTCAGTCCAGTCGAAATCTGCTGCGATGTCTTCATAATTATGTAGATGATGCTCCCCTTGTCTTGCCGGTATCGCTTCCACTTTCATCCAAATCATCCTTTCCCAATTGGTTCTCTTATATTCTACAACATTCTGACAATTGAAAGCTAATAATTTTAACTTTTTAGAAAACAATGGATAATTTCACTTTCCAAGTCCCATTTCCTTTTTCGTTTCATGTATAATGTACCTAATTGTACCCAATAGGCGGTGAAAAGATGGAACATCCGAAGAAATACCATTCAATGAATTTAGAAACAAAGAACGGACCTTTGCTTCTTGAAGGGCCCGTTCCTTCGAATGAATTGAAAGCGCTTGAATTTCATGAAGACCTAGTAGCGTTTAGGCAGCCTGCCCAACAGCATAAAGCCATTACCGAAATTGCCGATCTTCCGGAAGGCCGCATTCTCATTGCTCGGTCAGAAAATACCATTGTCGGCTACGTGACTTTCCTCTATCCCGATCCACTTGAGCGATGGTCAGAAGGAAAAATGAAAGATTTGATTGAACTTGGGGCCATCGAAATCATCCCTAAATACCGGGGTGGCGGCGTCGGGAAATCTTTGCTGCGTTTATCGATGCAGGATGATTATTTCGAAGATTTCATCGTCATCACAACCGAATATTATTGGCACTGGGATTTAAAAGGCACCGGATTGAATGTTTGGGAGTACCGAAAAATTATGGAGAAAATGATGCAGGCTGGCGGGTTGGAGTATTTCGCTACAGATGATCCTGAAATCAGTTCCCATCCTGCGAATTGTTTAATGGCCAGAATCGGCAGCCGGGTTCCACCTTCATCTGTCCAGCAATTTGACCAGCTCCGTTTCATGAACCGCTATATGTATTAATCGAATAAAGGGGTGTATCTATGTTAATAGAAGAAATTATGAAAACCGATATTCAAACTTTAACTCCAGAACAAACCGTGCAAAACGTTTTTGAACTTTTTGAAGAAAAGCGAATCCGTCATGCACCCGTAGTCGAAAACGGAAAAGTGGTCGGCGTCGTCTCTGACCGCGATTTAAAAGATGCTTTGCCTTCTCGTTTCACCATTTCTCCTAAGAAAGATGCGTACGAAAAAAAAGTTGAAGATATCATGACCAAGAATCCGATCACCGCCCATCCAATGGATTTCGTTGAAGAAATCGCTGTGGTTTTCTACGATCAGCAAATAGGCTGCCTTCCCATTATCAGCAGCGGCAAGCTGGTCGGCTTTATCACGGAGACCGATCTTTTATACAAGTACATTGAATTGACCGGCGCTCACCAGCCGGGCTCTCAAATTGAAATCAAAGTGCCTGACCGTTCCGGTGTTCTTTTTGATGTCTCCAAAGTATTTCATGATAAAAACGTCAATATCCTAAGCGTGCTCGTATACCCCGACAGCCATAACCGAGCGAACAAGATATTGGTTTTCCGCGCTCAGACCATGAACCCACTAGCTCTCATAGATGACTTACGAAAAGAAGGTTTCGATGTCCTATGGCCGAGCGCGCCGCAAATGAACGAATGAAACACGCTGTCTTCATTTTCTCAGAAGATCAATTGGGGTATAAATTTTCTGATACGCATCCATTCAATCAAAAAAGGCTCGTTCTGACAATCGATCTTCTCCGCGAAATGAATGCGCTGCCAGAAGACTTGATTGTACCTGCCCGAGTCGCTACAGACGAGGAGCTTTTGCTTGCCCATGATGAACGTTATATTGATATCGTCAAAAAGGCAAGCAGAGGGGAAATCTCATCGGAAGCCGGTGAAAGCTATGGCATCGGAACTGAAGATACTCCCATTTTTGAAAATATGCACGAAGCAAGTGCCCGATTAGTTGGCGGCACACTGACCGCTGTAGATTATGTTATGGAAGGAAAAGCCCAGCATGCGTTGAATTTGGGCGGCGGCCTCCATCACGGGTTCCGCGGAAAAGCTTCAGGTTTCTGCATTTATAACGACAGTTCTGTTGCCATCAACTATATTAAGAAAAAATATGGAGCTCGAGTTTTATACATTGACACAGACGCCCATCATGGAGATGGCGTCCAATGGAGCTTCTATGACGATCCAGAAGTCTGCACGGTTTCCATTCACGAAACGGGAAGGTATTTGTTCCCCGGGACTGGCAACATCAATGAGCGTGGGAGCGGACAAGGCTATGGCACTTCTTTTAATTTTCCCATCGATGCTTTTACGGAAGATGAATCATTCCTTGAAATCTACCGGACCGCAATGAAAGAAATTGTTGAATTCTTTAAACCCGATGTCATCCTTAGTCAAAACGGTGCTGACGCCCATTATTTGGACCCTCTTACCCATTTATACGGAACGATGAATATCTATAAGGAAATCCCTAAAATTGCTCATGAGCTGGCTCATGAGTATTGTGAGGGCCGATGGATTGCCGTAGGCGGCGGAGGCTACGATATTTGGCGTGTCGTTCCCCGCATGGTCAATGATCTGGATGGAAATGAATAATTTCCCTCTCCCAAATGGCGACTTGCCCGATGCCTGGATTTCAAAATGGCAGCCTGAATCGCCTGTGCCGTTAATTAAAACATGGGAAGATCCCGTTAATATGTACCAAGCCATTCCAAGAAAAGAAGAAATAACCGACAAGAACTTCCAGATGCTCAATAAAGCCTTATATATGATTCGAAATGCATAAAAAAAATAGAGCCCCTAATAGGCTCTATTTTTTATGCGTTTTTTGTAGATTGGCGTTCTTCAATGCGATACGGCAAAATAACTTGTTTTTCTTCGATTTCTTCTTCGTTCATATATTTTGTCAGCAAGCGCATGGAAACGGCTCCGATATCATATAAAGGAAATGCGATCGATGTCAGCATCGGACGTGCCATGCGTGCCAGTTTGGAATTTTCATAGCTGATGATTTCTACATCCTCAGGCACTTTTTTTCCGCTTTCTTCAAGCGCATGAATGACGCCGATAGACATTTCGTCATTGCTGACAAAATATGCGGTTGGCTCATGAGGCTGCAAAGTAGAGACAGCTTCCATGCCTTCGTCATAGGAATTATTGCATTCTACGACCAGTTTCTCATCATAGTCAATGCCTGCATCTAATAACGCTTCTGTGTAAGCTTTTAATTTATAGTCTTTATTGATTTTAGAGCTTAGTGGACCTGAAACAAAGGCAATTTTCTTATGTCCATTATCGACCAATTTTTTAACCGCCTCGTAGGCAGCTCCATAATAATCGATATTTACAGACGCTACTGCGTTCGTTTCATCGATGGATCCAGCTAAAACGATCGGCGTCGGAGATCTTTCCATTTCGTAAAGAAGTTCAGTTGAGATTACATCGCTCATGAAAACTATGCCATCCACTTGTTTTCCAAGCATTGTTTCCAACAATTGAAGTTCCTTATTCTGATTTTGGTCTGAGTTCGACAAAATGATGTTATAGCGGTACATGGTCGCAATGTCTTCTATTCCCCGAGCTAATTCTGCATACATACTGTTTGAAATATCGGGAATGATGACGCCGACCGTTGTGGTTTTCTTGCTGGCTAATCCTCTAGCCACTGCGTTAGGGCGATACCCCAATTCTTCAATTACTTTTAATACTTTCTTTCTCGTAGCAGGTTTTACGTTTTGATTGCCATTCACTACTCGCGAAACGGTAGCCATGGATACATTCGCTTCTCTTGCTACGTCATAAATCGTAACGGTCACGGTGCGCCCTCCTTTCCTATATCTATAATCATACGATAAAGCGTTTCATCTAATCAACTAAAAAAAGAAAAGCCGGGGAGCCCGGCTCTTCGAATTTACATTTTTAATTCGTATTGCTTCATGAATTTCATCAATGAATCGTAGTATTCGTCGAATTGCTGCAAGTTCATTTGCTGAGCTGCATCTGACAAGGCAACTGCCGGGTCTGGATGAACTTCAGCCATAACTCCATCAGCTCCGATAGCGATAGCCGCTTTAGCAGCCGGCAATAATAGATCGCGGCGGCCAGTGGAATGCGTAACATCAACAAATACCGGCAAATGTGTTTCTTGCTTCAAAATCGGCACTGCCGAGATATCCAATGTATTTCTTGTCGCTTTTTCATAAGTGCGGATTCCGCGCTCGCAAAGGATGATTTGATCATTTCCTGATGCGATGATGTATTCTGCTGCATTAATGAATTCATCGATTGTTGCAGCCATCCCTCTTTTTAGAAGAACCGGTTTATTGATTTGCCCGACTGCTTTCAGCAATTCGAAGTTCTGCATATTGCGCGCTCCTACTTGAACAACGTCTAGGTAAGGCAATGCATCTTCTAAATGTGAAGGTGTGACAATTTCAGATACGACAGCCAAATTGTATTGCTCCGCTGCCGCTTTCAACATTTTCAGACCTTCAAGGCCTAGACCCTGGAAATCATAAGGGGAAGTACGTGGCTTGTAAGCCCCTCCGCGAATTAAGCGAAGGCCTTTTCCGCCAATAGCTTCTGCCACTTTCGTTACTTGTTCTTGAGATTCTACTGCACACGGTCCGAAGATGAATGAAGGTGTGCCTTCACCGATGCGTTCTCCGTTGATCGTGATGATTGTATCCTCGGATTTCTTTTTACGGGAGACCAGCAATGCTTTGCGTTGGTCTTCTTCTTGCATATCCAAAGCAGATTTGAAAATTTCCTTGAATATATGGTCAACGGTCTTTTGATCAAGTGGACCGCTGTTATGGTCTTTTAATAAGTTAAGCATATGGCGCTCACGCAATGGATCGTAGCGATTGACACCTTGTTTTTCTTTGATTTTCCCGATTTCCTGGATGACTGTTGCTCTTTCGTTGATAAGAGAAAGGATTTGCAGGTTGACTGCGTCAACTTTTTCTCTAAGCTGTTCTAAATCTAATTGGCTCATTTTCTACTTCCCCTTTCGAGATTCACCTTACTTAGTGACTCATATTAACATATTAGAACTATTATAAGCAAAGTATTCAATAAAGTCACGAAATTTATTTTAGCGATTCAACGCGCTAAAGTGTTTTGAAATAAAAAAAGCTGAAGCACTAGGCTCCAGCTTACTTTTCAAGCGATAAATTCTGTCATGGATTTGCTTGTTATATCTCCATGAGAGGCGTGCCAGTCCACTTTTTCACTTGCAAAATGGAATAATTGAGGCGATTCATGTTTAATTCCGGTAATTTCCGCAATGTTTTGTGACAATTCCCGGTCTTCCTGAACCACTAAAAACAAAAACAATTGATTCGGATGCAGTGAACAGTATTCATTGAATTCATTCCATGCAGCGGCTGAAACCGGGCATGTACTGCTGTGTTTAAATAGCCAGTAATGCTGGGCTTTGCCTGCATGCTGCTTCAAACTGTCCAGATCCTGTACACGCACTAGATTTTTCATTTAACCCGCCTCCTACATCAGTTTGATGATTTGTTGTTGTTTTTATTGCTTGAGTTATTGTTCTTATTGCTTGAGTTGTTATTGTTTGGGCTGTTGTTAGATGAATTGCTGTTGCTCGAGTTTTTGTTCGAGTTGTTGCTGTTGTTTGAGCTATTGCTAGACTCCGATTTTTTTTCTTCTTTCACTTCTTCTACCGCTTCGCGTAAAGCATTTGCAGTTGAAGTAAATGCTTCCTTGCCTGTAGATTCTGCTTGGTCTACTGAATTTTGAACTGTATCCAGCATCTCGATCGATTCTTCGCCTTCTGACGAAGCTGTGCCGTCGTCCATTGGAGACTGGCCGCCTTTCAGGTTCTTCACTTTATCGACAACTTTAGAAGACTGCTCTTTGACTTGCTGCGTCAATCCGCCTGATTTTTCTTTGGCAGTGTCTGTATAAGTAGAGGTTTTCTCTTTTAAAGTAGTCGCATGTGTATTTAAATCAGAGCGCAATTCCTTGCCTGATTTAGGCGCTAAGAACAATGCCGTTGCAGCGCCGATGATTCCGCCGACTAAAGCACCGATGATAAAGTCTTTTGAACCTGACTCATCTTCGTAATCGTAAAGATCATCGTAGCGGTTCGTCATGCCGTAAGATTGCGGCACGTAATCATTTTGCTGATAGTTCTGGCCGTTTTGAGAATAGTAATCACGATTGTATTGAGGTTCATTATAAGTTGGACGTTGGTTGTTATCATTGTTATGTGTCATTTGAACATTCCTCCATTATGGTAATTTAGTATTGATCGTTATGCGGCAATTGCTTTTGCCCTGGAACCGGTGCATAAGATGACGAAGCACGAGTTTCATAGATTTTACGCTCTTTCCACTTATCGCGGATGCCCATGACGACATTGCTCCATTGAACAACTTGAGCAATCTTATCTTGGTTCATTTCGACTTGAGTCGAAACTTCAGAAGTGACGCGGCGGATGGATGAATTCAAATCCGTAACCGAATTCCCCACACCTTTAACTGCATCTACTACTGTATTCAGTTTTTCAGATTTAACTTGAATGTCTTCAGCTAATTCATTTGTTTTGTGCAGCAAGTTCGTCGTCTCCAACGTGACCCCCTGCAATTGATTTTCAAGGCCTGCTACTGTTCCAGTTACCTCTTTCAATGTGTTCTTCAGCGAATTCAATGTCATCGCCAATGCTACGCATAGAATTAAAAATCCGATAGCTGCTACGATAGCCGCTATGTAAAGCAGTATTTGCCAATCCATGCTTTTTCCTCCTTTTGCGAAACTGTTATATCTCTTTTGTACCCCGCTGCTTATACACCTAAACACCGGTACTTTATCTTAATTCAACAAAACTTAAGGAATTCCTCCTAGGGAAAAGACAATTTGGTTTAAAAAATTAGAAACTCCCGCCAACTATTCTTTTTAAAACCATCATCCTTACTCTTCGGATTTTCCAAAATCCGTTTTATCCTTTTCCACTATTAAGGATATAGTAATCTCCTTTTCGCGAATTTTTGCAAAAAAAAACAGCTTAACTTTAAAAGTTAAACTGTTTCCTCAGTCTTCAATAGTTTCTCGAATGCTTCTTGGAACTTGGTCACGTCTCCGGCACCCATAAATAAAAATACGGCTTGTCCATGCGCGAGCAACGGCTTAACGTCATCCGCTTGGAGGATATAACTGCCTACAATTTTTTCTTCAAGATCTTGAATCGTTAGGACGCCTGCTTCTTCACGTGCTGAACCGAAAATATCGCATAGATAAATATGGTCAGCTTCGCTTAAACTATCGGCAAATTCCTGTAGAAATGTCTGTGTCCGCGTAAAAGTGTGCGGCTGGAAAATCGCCACAAGTTCCCGGTCCGGAAATTTCTGGCGTGCAGATTGCAAAGTCGCGCGGATTTCAGTCGGATGATGTGCATAATCATCGATTAGAATATGCCCGCCAATTTCAGTTTGCGTGAAACGGCGCTTTACTCCTTCGAAATCGGCTAATTGCTGCTGAACGATTTCCGCTGGGATGTTTTCGTAATGGCAGAGGGAAATTACTGCCAATGCATTCAATATCGCATGATCGCCGAACATCGGAATTGTGAATGTGTGGTAAAATTCGTTGCGAATCACCACATCAAACGTCGTGCCTTCTGTCGACTTGACGACATTTCTTGCCTGAAAATCATTTTCAGCTCCAAATCCATAATAGACAACCGGAATCGGTGCTTGAATCCGTTGAAGGTATTCATCGTCTCCACATGCTATGATGCATTTTTTCACTTGTTTCGCCATCTCTTCAAATGCATTGAAAACATCATCGATTCCTGCGAAATAATCCGGATGGTCAAAATCGATGTTTGTCATGATCGCATAATCTGGATGATAAGCCAAGAAATGGCGGCGATATTCACACGCTTCTGCAACAAAGAAATGTGAATCCTCTTTACCAAATCCAGTTCCGTCTCCGATCAAGTAAGAAACGGGTTTATAGCCATCAAGAACATGCGCCATCAATCCGGTAGTCGACGTTTTGCCGTGTGCTCCTGTGATAGCGACCGATACATATTGACTCATCAGATCTCCAAGGAATTCATGATAACGAATGATTGTTGCACCGAGCTCTCTTGCTTTTACAAGTTCAGGGTGATTGTCATTAAAAGCATTCCCTGCAATAATTGTCATGTTTTCATGAATATTATTTTCGTCGAAAGGCAAAATCGTGATGCCTCTTTCACGCAAACGGTCTTCCGTGAAAAAGTGCTGTTCGATATCCGAGCCTTGGACCTGTTCCCCCATGTCGTGCATAATCTGCGCAAGTGGGCTCATACCGGACCCTTTAATGCCGGTAAAATGTAGTACTGTCATAAATGAACCTCCTGTGGGAGTTGAAAATTAGTCTAATCAATTCGTTTGACGGACTGAATAGCTGCTTACTTATGTTTAAACATAATCACTCGATTATACCATTTTTTATGAAAGAGCAATATACCCGATATTTCCTCTTAATTTTCAAGTATTTTGAAGTTTTCACTGGAATACCTCAGCTATATCATCTTCCGTCATAAGAACAGCTCTCGCTTTACTGCCATTCTGCTCTGAAATAAAACCATGCTGTTCAAGAAGATCCATTAAACGCGCAGCCCGGTTATAGCCGATATGGAATTTCCGCTGCAATAGAGACGTCGAGGCGCTTCCTTGAGTCATGATAAAGCGGCAAGCCTCTTCAAACAAATCATCTTGAAAATCCGCTCCGCTAGCCCGCTTGATCAATTCCTCTTCTTTAAAGAAATATTCCGGTTCACCTTGATCTCTTACATGGGCAATCACGTCTTCAATTTCTTCATCTGTCACAAAGGTGCCTTGAATACGGACAGGCGCTGACATGCCATTCCCTAAGTAAAGCATATCTCCCCTGCCAAGCAAGCGTTCTGCCCCTTGCGTATCCAAAATCGTCCGGCTATCCACTTGGGAAGAAACCGAAAATGCGATGCGCGTCGGGATATTGGATTTGATCAATCCCGTAATTACGTCAACAGAAGGACGCTGTGTCGCAATCACCAAATGGATTCCGCATGCTCTTGCTTTTTGCGCAATCCGGCAAATTGCGTCTTCAACATCCGAAGGAGACATCATCATCAGGTCAGCCAATTCATCAATGACAATTAGGATATAAGGCAGATGCTGAGCATAATCGCCTTTTTCTTCCACCATCTTATTATAACGGTTTAAATCCCGAACACCTGCGTGGGCAAATAATTGATAACGCCGTTCCATTTCCTCAACAGCCCACTTCAAAGAAGCGGTAGCCGCTTTTACATCTGTAATGACCGGACTGACCAAATGAGGAATATGGTTATAAGGCGCCAATTCGACCATTTTCGGATCAATCAGCAAAAGCTTTAGATCTCTTGGAGATGATTTATACAATAAGCTCACTAACAAAGAATTGATGCACACGCTTTTCCCGGATCCCGTAGCTCCCGCAATCAGTCCGTGCGGCATTTTCCGAAGATCAAGCGTCACCGGTTTCCCGGTCAAATCGAGGCCCAGCGCTGCTTCCAACGGGGATTCCGACTCCGAAAATACGCGGCTTTCAATGACTTCCGAAATGCGGACAGCCCGTGATTTCCGGTTCGGGATCTCAATCCCGATTGAGCTTTTCCCGGGAATCGGAGCTTGAATCCGAATATCTTTGGCAGCCAATGCCAATTTCAAATCGTCTGCTAAGTTACGTATTTTGCTGACTTTCACGCCTTGTGCAACTGTCACTTCAAATTGCGTAACAGCAGGCCCTTGGACAATGCTTAGTATAGAGGCTTGAATCTGGAAATGGGATAACGCTTCAATTAGCCGCTCGCCTTGCTCTTCCATCCACACTTCATCCACTAAATCATTTTCGGGCGGACGGAGATAATCCGTCCCCGGCTGTTCGTAAGCTTTAACTTCTGTGACAGTTTCCACATCCTGAAATGTTTCCAGTTCCAGAACTTCTGGATGTTCAGTTTCAGGCTCCTTTTCAGCAGACAGAACCTCGGACATCATTTGCCGGTTCACTTCCAGCTTTTTATCATCCGTTGCTGCTTGTTTTTTATCAGACGCCGGTTCAGCTTCAACTACATTTATGCCAGGATTATTTTTAATTGCAGGAGTAGCTGCAGGAATGGACGGTTTTTTGACCCGTTCTTTATCCGATTTCAGCATCAATACATTGAACGGCACTGTCTTCTCCCGTTTTCCAGCTGGTTTCACCGTTTTAGCCGGCGATTCTGAAGCGGCTTCAAGTTCAGTATGTAGCGGTTTTTCAATTTTGCTTTCGCTCGATTCTTGTTCTGCACTCGGTTCTATAGCTGTAACAATTGGCAGTTCTACAGCCGGTGCTTCAATCGCTTCTGTTTCAAGTTCGAGCGTTGCTTCCACTGCCGATTCCGGCACGTTTTCAATCACTTTATCTTCATCTGCCAAGTCCTGATCTGGCAGTATTGTTTCAGCAATAGACTCAGGATTTGAATCCGTTTCAAGCGCCTTTTTTTCCGCTTTGGATTCCAAGAGCTCGATAGGCTGATCAGAGGAATGATTGTCAGTCGGCTGAGATACCATGGCTTCTGGTTTTTCAACCGTTTCCGGGGCGAAATTTAAAGCAGGTGCTTTTGTCGCAGCAAGAATCGCTGAAACTTCCTTCTCATCGTTTTTCAATTGCTCAAAAGTGGTTGCCTTTTTCACAATCGGCTTATGGATGCGATTTTCCGGAGTATCATTGTATCCGTATATCGGTGAAGGTACGCGGGTTGGTTCAAAACGCCGAGTTTTCTTAACGCTTGTCGGCGCTTCGTATTTGCGGCTTTTCGGCGGTACAGGCGGTTCATACGAATGAACGGCTGGCTTTGGTGCTCCAGCGTTACGCGGTTCGTGGCTTCGACGCGGTTCGTACGTCCGAATCGGTTCAAAATCCTGAACCGGCTCACGATTCCGCACCGGCGTGCGCTCTCTCGGCGTTTCTGGCTGGGCTTCCTGGAGGGTTTTCGCGTCGTAATTCAAAGCACGTTGGATAGCCGGATTTACCGGACGTCTTCTCGGTGCCGCCTGCTGCTCATCCCCTCTTCTTAAACTGTCGCCCAATTTGTCATTTCTCGGATTCTGTTTGATGAACGACCCTTTTTCTTCGTCCGTTATGACAGGAAAACGAAAAGGTGCTCTTTGAGGACGAACCGAAGAAGCCGAAGTGGTTTCTTTTTCGACTTCCTCGTAATCTTCTTCCGTGTCTTCTGGGAACATGCGGCTCCATAAATTTTTAACCCAACTCATTTTGCGTCACGCCTTTACTTCAAATGGTGATCCCGTTTCTGCATCTTCTGGTAAAACGAGTATCCCTTTTTCTTGGGGCGCATTCGGCAACGCCAATTCTTTCGCAGAACAAATCATCCCGCTTGAAGCCACTCCGCGAAGCTCTGCATCTTTAATGATCATCCCAGATGGCATAACCGCTCCAACTTTCGCAACTACCACTTTTTGGCCGGCTTCTACGTTCGGAGCACCACAAACGATCTGCAATTGTTCAGTTCCGACTGCCACTTGGCAAATGTTCAATTTATCCGCATTCGGGTGTTTTTCTTTCGATTCCACATAGCCAACCACAAATTTTGGCGATAAATCGACTTCCAAAATATAGTCGACGCCGTTTTTCTCCAACGCATTTTGAAGGACAGTGACCACTTCTTCCGTCACTTCAACAGAAGCAGCTTCTCCTAAATCCATGTATTCACTGGCATTAAACAAATTAAAGCCGGCAATCGTGCCAGAAGCATCTTTGATCAAGGTAATGTCCCCTGTTTGTTCCGGGTGAATTTTTTCTGGTGTTTCTGTCTGTAATTGAACTAAAAGGACATCGCCAATTCCGTTTTTATTGTAAAAAGCATTCATTTCTTATCGTTCTCCTCTTCTATTCTATTCTTCGCCATAATGAAAATCGGTTCCAATTCGCCATTCTCATAGATGAACGAAAGTGAAGTGATCGGCACTTTGCCGTTTGTGAAAAAGTGCATCGCCATTTGGGCCAACACATCATAACCGGTTTCATTCCGGATATCTCCAATGATCAGCACATCCTGGTGGGGCACAGACACGGTCATATCGCCGGTGATTTTTGTTTTCATCTCTTTTAAAAAACTCTCATTTAAAATTCGGGAGGCATCATAGCCATCATTTTCGTTAAGAAAATAAAACACGTTGCCTGCTACATGGTCTTCTTTCACTGCAGTTTTCAGTTTCTTCACCTGAAATTTGGCAATTTCCTTGAGCTGCTCCACTGTCAGACTTAATGAATTTAACATATTTTCATCAATTAAGCGATAGGTAGTCCCCGCATCCAAGGCATAATAGATCCTTGTTTCTGCAGTATGTTCACTCGTCACGAACTTATTTCCTTCTTTCGACTCTTCCGGGAAAGAAGTGGAACGGATAACCGGAAAAATATGTTCGGTCGATTTCAATTCACCTTTCAGCTCTTTTTCCATCGCCTCAAATGTTTCCGTGATGATGTAGACGATTTCATCAATCGCCGGTTCCCCTTTTGCTTCATACCGGTTGATCACTTGAGGCAGAGAAATGCTTGTCCCTTTTTTCAAAGCCTCGTGTTCGATATGAAGCATGTTTTTTTCCCGGTCGAAACGCCAATTCAATTGCGGATTTGGCATCCGCTCTCTCAAAATATTTACAAGTTCAAATGATTTCATCGGATTCCATCCTTTCTCTCAAAAATAAACGGTTCTGCCATAAATGGCGAACCGTCATTTTTTTATCCCGCCGATTCTGGTTAAAGCGAAGAGCTTTAAGCAGATAAATTCGTGATAAATGATTCGATTTCGTCTTGCGTTTTGCGGTCTTTGCTGACAAACCGGCCAGCTTCTGCTCCGTCTTTATAAGCGAGGAAACTTGGAATGCCGTAAATATCCTTTTCGATGCATAAGTCGATAAACTCATCGCGGTCCACCGATACAAATGTATAGCCGCTGAATTTCGTTTCCACGTCCGGCATAATTGGATCGATAACACGGCAATCCGGGCACCATCCAGCAGTAAACATGAAAACAACCGATTCTGTAGCTGCTAATGTATTGAATTCTTCAACACTCGCTAATTTTCTCATTGCTAAAACTCCTATTCTTCGTTATCGATTGAACGGACGGTTTTCATCATCCATTCCATATTGCCATCAATTTTACTTTCTTCGGAAATGGTCGTCATTTTGACGCCGCCTGCACTGACTACCAATTCATAGCGGTCTTCTGCAATGTTTCGGACAGTCGCAAACCCGAAACGTCCGTTTTCTTCGAAAGTTTCATCCGCAGTCCATTTTTGCTCGGGATTCGCTTTTTGAAGATCGTAGAATAAGCGGCTGTCTGCCGATTCATTCGGATTCACAAATAACACAAAAGAATCGCTGCCTTTTGTAATGATTATATTGTTTTCATCAGAAGGTTCTTCGACTGTGTAGCCTCCCGGCAGATAGAACTCCACATGGTCTGTCTGTTCGTTCACATCTTCCGGTTGTTGTTCAAATGCCGATTTTGCGGATTCCATTCCATCCGCTACCCGTTCTTCCGGCGTAGCAACGCATCCGGCAAGTAAAAATGCTGCGGCTATAACTGCCAATCCTAATTTCTTACGAGGCACACAAATTCCTCCCTAACTTCGTTACTAACCCTTATTTTAAAGGTGTTTTCTAGGACATGCAACTTAATCGCTGTCTTTCAGGAATTGACCGACCAACAGTTCGACGATGTGCTCAAACATTTCATTCCGTTTGATGAGCCCTGCCGTTAAGATACCGATTGCCCCTTTATGATGGCGTACTCCGATTTCGCCGGCGTATTCGTCCATCACTGGCCCCAATTCCCGTCCGGCGCGCAGTTGTTCAGAAATCCTCTCCGGCAACGGAAGTTGTGCACCTGCAGCTGTGTAAACGTATCCTTCTTTTGTAGCCAGCGCACCCCAATTGCATAAATAGAGGACCCCTTCTAATTCGTATACGCCTCCTTCAAGTCCGAACGCAAGATCAAATCCTCCAAGAAGGGCTGTCTGAGCCCGGTTCACAGCGCCTTGCCGCGTTTCTTCTAACGAGAAGGGCTGGGCTGAAACGCCGGATTCCGCCTCAACCGGTACGATTTCGGCTTCGAATTGCAATTTTTCCAAAACGGCTGAGACCGCTTTGATTTTTGCCGGATTGTTCGAAGCGATCGCCGCAGTTAATTTTTCCATGATTCTTCTTCCTTCCTATTTTGAAATTAATTCAAAAAAAAGCGCCCGAAGGCACTTTTTAAGCGTTTTGTTTAATGGTATCTACAGTGGTCTGATCTGCTGCTTTTACGAGTTTGATCAACAACTCTTTGGCTGCCGCATAATCGTCTGTATGGATAATTGATGCCGATGTATGGATGTACCGCGAACAAATGCCGATGACTGAACTTGGCACCCCTTCGTTCGTCAAATGGACTCTTCCGGCATCGGTTCCGCCTTGTGAAACGAAATATTGGTAGGGAATGCTGTGGGTCTCCGCCGTGTCCAAGATAAATTCCCGCATGCCGCGATGTGTAACCATGCTCTTATCTGTAATTCGCAGGAGTGTCCCTTTTCCAAGCTGGCCGAATTCGTTTTTATTGCCATTGGCATCGTTTGCCGGGCTAGCATCAAGCGCAAAGAAAATGTCCGGATTGATCATCGTCGAAGCGGTTTGAGCGCCGCGAAGTCCGACTTCTTCCATAACCGTTGCCCCTGAGAATAATTGGTTCGGCAGTTTTTCATCTTTCAATTCTTTCAATAGTTCAATGGCTAATCCGCACCCGTAGCGGTTGTCCCAAGCTTTGGCCATGATTTTCTTGTCATTGGCCATCGGCGTAAATGGGCTAAAAGGAACAATTTGCTGGCCAGGACGAACGCCAAACGACAACGCATCTTCTCTATCGTCAGCTCCGATATCAATCAGCATATTCTTGATTTCCATCGGTTTGCTGCGCAGCTCATCGCTGAGCAGGTGCGGAGGAATCGATCCGATTACACCCGGGATAATTCGATCGCCTGCAATGATTTCGACTCGCGTCGCGAGCATCACTTGATTCCACCAACCGCCTAAAGGCTGAAAACGGATCATGCCGTTGTCGGTAATTTGAGTGACCATGAATCCAACTTCATCCATATGCCCTGCTACCATAATTCTTGGCGAATTCTCTTGTCCATGCTTAACGCCAAAGACGCTTCCAAGATTATCTTGAATCAATTCATCGGAATATTTTCCAAGTTCCTGTTTCATGAACTTTCTGACTGCATGCTCATTTCCTGGTGCTCCTGGAAGTTCCGTTAAGGTTTTAAATAACTCTTTCGTTTCACTATTCATGCGTCTAATTCCCCCTAAATAAATTGCCTTTATCTAGTTTAGTTCTTTTATCAGTTTATTTCCAGCTTTGTATTTCGTTTTTCGAAAGAATCTGCCTCTGCATTCCCTTTTAATTTCGCATCGAAAACTTCTATGGTACAATTTAAACAGTACGTATAGGAGGGATTTCAGTGAAGAATCGTGATTTATTGATCGGCTTTGTTACAGGTGTAGCAGCCACTTTCATCATCAAAGAAGTTTATGACCGGAAAGAAAAGCTCTACCCTGCAGACGATGTATTAAGCAGCGTTAAAGCAGCATTTAAAGAAGAAGGTCCGATTGACGGCTCGTGGATTTTCATGAAAACCGAGCCATACAAACAACACGCAATCACGACTGAAGTTTATAAAGGCGGCATTACACGCCACAGCCAGGATGAACTCGAGCAATTTGAATTCCTTGCAGATGCCTACACTGGCGCTGTTCTTGAAGTTACGAAAGTTTAATTTTCCTATTTAAAAAGGAGCCGGTCAACCCGGCTCCTTTTCTTATGGCTTTTGTTTGTATACGACAGATTCGACGATTTCCTTGCCGTCGCTGCTCCATTTTAAAATGCGGAAATAGGCATCGTGGTAAAAGGAGAAATAATAGCCTTTATCCAATGCTTCTTTCATCAACTTCTCTTTGGCAAAAATCGAGTCCATCGGGTAATCGTCATAGGCTAATACCCAAAGCGGATTTTGATGGGCGTGCGTCGGCATGATATCCCCCATATGCAGAATGGTTTCGCCGCCGCTTTCCATTTTGACTACGCTGTGTCCGTTTGAATGTCCCCCAGTATGGATCATTGTAAAGGCGTCGAACAAGGTCTTTTCCCCTTCAAATGTTTCCACTTGGCTGACGATCGGCTCCCAGTTTTCTTTCCAATATGTATTTTTGGAACGGATATTCGGATTTTGCATTTCTTCCCATTCCACTGCGGAAACATGGATTTTCGCATTCGGGAAAACCGGCACATATTCTTCTCCTTGCAGTTTCGTGAGCCCAGCAGCATGGTCACCGTGTAGATGCGTCATGATTACGGTATCGATGTCTTCTACCGTCAACCCGAGTTCAGTCAAGTTTTCTTCGATACGGGATTCTGAAGAAACCCCTAAATTACGCTTTTGGCGATCAGTCAATTTTCCGGAACCGAGACCGCTGTCGATGATAATATTATGGCCTTCATACTGAACAAGAATCGGGTGGGTCGGCAGTTCAATCTGATTTTCTTCATTGACCGGATAACGTTTTGACCAGACGACTTTCGGCACCACCCCAAACATCGTGCCGCCGTCAAGCCAAGTCGTTCCTCCGTCTAACCACGTTAATGCCATATCGTGAAATTGAAATTTCTCCACTATAAATCCCCCTTGTGAATTAATTTACTTGAAACTGCGCTTCCATGCGGTAAATCGGTTGGCCCTTTTTAGAGAACTTCTCTTCGTATTCGGTCATAATGTTCCATTCCGGTTCATTCGCATGAAGATCCAAGGAAACATCTTTCAATAGCATTCCGTATTCTGAAATGCTCACCAATGAATATTCGAAAAGTCCGCGGTTGTCTGTTTTAAAATGGATTTCGCCGTTTTCTGGCAAGATTGATTGATAAATCTTCAAGAACGATTCATGCGTCAAGCGGCGTTTTGCATGGCGTGTTTTCGGCCAAGGATCTGAAAAGTTCAGATACAAGCGATCCACTTCCGCTTTCTCAAAGTAATCTGCCAGATTCTTTGCATCGACACGCAGAAGCCGAAGGTTTGGCACGCCTTCCGGACTTTCCAATACGGATTCAAGTGCCGTAACAATTACGCTATCGAACAATTCGATTCCGATATAATTGATTTCCGGGTTCGCTTTTGCCATTCCGACAATGAAGCGCCCTTTTCCAGTGCCGGCTTCAATGTGAAGCGGCTGTGCGTTGCCAAATTCTTGCTGCCATTTGCCTTTTAACAAAGTTGGTTCAGGAATAACGATTTCAGGGTGCGATTCAATTAACTCCGCTGCCCATGGTTTATAGCGTGCTCTCATTTTACATCCTCTTTCTTTCTTATAATAATAAGCAGACAATTTGCCTTTGTTTTTCTTATTGCTGGATAACCTGCCATTTGGAAGCGCTCACCGCATAATTCACCGTTTCCTCTAAATTCGTCTTGGCAATCGCATCCCCATCGACATGCCGGTAAATTGAGTGATGAGGAGTCTTGGCCGAAATTTCCTTGGCGCTGAACTGAGCCACTTCTTTAAAGCGTGTATGGGTTCCGCTAAAAACCGTACCAAAGACCAGCAACAGTTTCAAGCGCGAAATTCCATGGACCACTGTCAATTCAAGTACACCGTCATTTGTTTTCGAATAAGGGGAAATTTTCATGCCGCCCCCAAAATACGCCTGGTTATGAATGGTTGCAAACCAAACGTCATGGAACTCTTTTTCCTCTCCATCAAGTTGGACCATTAAATCGAATTTCTGAAAACGGATCAACGTCAGAATCACATACATCAAATAAACGAGTTTTCCAGCGCCGATGCGGTTCAACTGTTTTTTCAGCGAAGAACGATTGACGATATCACTGATCTCCGCATCAAATCCAATGCCGCTGCTGCTGACGAATTGATGCACTTCTCCGTTGCTGAATTCACCAAGATCACAGGCTGCGCTTTTCGGCGACTGCAGGTATCGCGCAATAGCTGGGCCATCCTTGAATGACTGGAACCCCCTGCCAAAATCATTGCCTGAACCTGCTGCAACAGAACCGATCACGAGATTATTCGCCCCTGCTGCTCCGATGGTGATTTCCGCTGTGTACCATCTCCGCCAAATCCGATTACCAAATAGGAATTTTGCGATTGATGCAAAGATTTGACGATTTGGGTGGCGTGGCCGGCGTATTCGGTGATTTCCGCTTCAAAAGGAAAATCCAGTGTTTTTTTGAAACTTCTCCACTTTTTTAAGGATCTGCCGTTTCCGGCTGCTGGATTGATGATAAATAATGTTTTCATGTGACCTCATCTTGGCGCATTAAACGCCTTCTTTCAAATGATAAGTAAACTCTTCGATATATTTTGGGGTTTGTCCAGGTGCAATTCGGAATATGGTAAAGCGATCCACAGTAAACGTGATGAGTTTTAGCTGCCACTCTTGTTTAACCGGCGGACCGCCTTTCCATTTTGCAGCTAGCGTAATATGAGGCACGAATGGCTTCAAATCAGGATTCAGCTTAAATTCCAAGACTTTCTCTTTTACTTTAGCCTGCAGATTTTGAAGTTCTTCGCTTTCTTTGACTGCCGCATAAACGATGCGCGGCGTTTCAGGGTTTCCAAAAACTTCGACGCCATTGATCGTCAACTCAAACGCGGCGTGATCAATTTCCTTTAAAACTTCCGAAGCTTTCGTGATTTCTCCGTTCGGATCATTGCCGATAAACACGAGCGTCAAATGCATATCTTCCGGTGCTGTGTAACGTTTGTGGCTATCCATATCCCAGGAATTTCTTGCCTGCTCCAAGGCAGCCGCTGCAATAGCAGGGATTTTGATACCTATAAAATAATGGGCTTCCACCAGCTTCACCTCTCTTCATTATACCATTTGCGGAGAAACAAAAAAATAGCGGCCGGCTTTCGCCGGCCACTTTATTAAGATTTCACAGTCAATTTAAGATTTGCCACAAAAGCTTCCTGCAATTTTCGCGTAAGTTCACCAGGAACGCCTTCTCCGATTTTCTGTCCATCGATTTGGACAATCGGCATTACCTCTGAGGTCGTTGAAGACATGAAGAACTCATCCATTTCCAAAGCTTGAGTTTTCGTGAAAGCAAGCTCTTGGACTTCGATGCCAAGATCCGCACATAGATTTAGGATTACGCGGCGTGTAATTCCGTTTAAAATCAAATTCGTTGCCGGATGTGTATAAAGAATCCCGTTTTTCAAGCCATACATATTGGAAGAAGATCCTTCGGTGATGACTTCGCCGCGGTGCAGAACCGCTTCAAAACAACCCGCTTCGTACGCTTCCTGCTTCGCCAGGATATTCCCGAGCAAGTTCAAGCTTTTGATATCGCAGCGCAGCCAGCGGATGTCTTCGATAAATTTCGCATGGACACCTGTTTCCATCAATTCAAGCGGACGCTCTACCGTTTTTGTATAAGCGACAAGCACTGGTGACGTATCGGATGGGAATTGGTGCTGACGCGTATATGCGCCGCGTGTAAGCTGCACATAAACTTGCCCATTTTCGATTTCATTCATTTCCACCAAATCATACATCAATTTATGGAAGACATCCTTTGTATAAGGAATGATGATTTTAATCTTTTCAGCACTTTCGTAAAAACGGTCAATATGTTCTTCTGCAGTGAATAGATTGCCTTCATACACACGGATTACTTCGTAGATCCCATCGCCGAATTGATAACCTCGGTCTTCTTTTGAAATGTTCAATTCCTCTTCACGAATAAATTCATCATTATGCAATATCCAATCCATCAGCAGTCCCTCTTTTCTCATTTTCTGTTTGGCTCGTGCGGCAATAAATATGGTTCAGCCGTTCTTCTTGCAAGCTAATTCATAGATCGCTTCTGCATAAATCGCAGTCGCTTTAATCAAATTGTCGATATCGACAAATTCATCCGCTTGATGGGCAACATCTTTTTCACCTGGGAACAGCATGCCGAATGCAACGCCTTTATCAAGCACGCGTGCATAGGTGCCTCCGCCGATTGCTAATAGATCGGCCTTGTCGCCCGTCTGCCGTCCATAAGCTTGCTGAAGCGTTTTGATGAACGGATCATTTTCATCTACATGATGTGGAGGGGAATTGGATTCAACCGTCAATTCGTATCCAAGCAATCCAAGCTTCTTCACTTTTTCATCAAACGGGTACGTGATCGAATAGCGCATGCTAATGTCAATGGTCGCCGACTCGTTCCGTTCAAAGCGGAAGATGCCCGCGTTGAATGTCGTGTCTCCAGAAACTTCATCGGTAAAGTCCAAGCCCAATCTGCGTCCACGAGAATCCTGATAAAAGTTATTTGAAATGAATTCGGCGAATTCCTGGCCGTCTCCAGTCAGATGATCTTTTAAAAACAGTGCCAGTAGAATTCCCGCGTTCACTCCGTGGTCCGGCTCCATCGCATGGGCGGATTTCCCAGAGAGAAGCAACTTAACTTCATCCCCTTGTTTTTCAGCCGACCCTGAAACCGAGTGAGCGGTGCAAAATTCTTCAAATGCTTGCTGCCACTGTGGAAGCTCCCCTTCAACTACCGCTTCTGCCAAATCCGGCACCATATTCGTCCGTTTGCCTGAAACAAAGGAAATCAATTCATCCGGCATTTCCCAGATGTTTTTGGAAAAACGGATGCCCGCGATGCCTTTTTCGGCATTGATGATCGGGAAATCCGCATCCGGCGCAAACGCGATCGTCGGCATTTCTTCTGTCTCGAAATAACGGTCGACGCACCGGAATCCACTTTCCTCATCTGTTCCAATAATTAAGCGGATCCGTTTTGAAAATTCAAAGCCGGCTTCTTTGACGATGTTTAAAGCTGTCCAAGCTGCAATAGTCGGACCTTTATCATCAATGGCGCCTCTGCCATATAATTTGCCGTTTTCAATTTCACCGCCAAATGGATCTTTTGTCCAGCCATCGCCTACAGGCACAACATCGACATGCCCTAAAATTCCAAGCAATTCTTCACCAGTGCCGATTTCCAGATGGCCGGCAACGTCCGCAACATTTTTCGCTTCAAAGCCCTTTTCCTCGCCTTTCGCCAAAAACCAATCGAGCGCTTGTTTTACATCCTTGCCAAAAGGGGCATCTGGTGCTGTCTCTTCACTCAACACACTCGGAATCGCAAGCAATTGCTGCAATTCGTTTATCATGCTTTCTCTTCTTTTTTCTGCTTCTTGTAGCCAGTCCATGATTCACTCCCCTTTTTTAATTAAAGCTATTGTACACCTTTTTGGATTTTTTTGAAGGATGTTCCTTAAAATCAACGGAAAAAAAACCGATTTCATTTATTAAGTTTGTGTGAATTCGGTAAAAAATATGGATATTCAATTACTTTTTCGATATAATCAAATTGTCAGATAATAGGTTTGACATATTTATTAAGAAAAGGGGCTGTCTTTGGCAATTATTTCAAAACCGTTGAGTATACCTCAACAATCCGTCCGCTAGTCTTTGCCTATGGGAAAAAAGATGAAGGAGTGGTTCTCTTACATGAAACCTACAACTGATCGTATGCTCATTCGAATCAAAGATATGTATAAGTACATCCGTGACAACGGAACTGTAACTACGCAAGATCTAGTCGATGAATTCGGCATCACTCCTCGCACCATTCAAAGAGATTTGAATGTGTTAGCCTTTAACGATTTGGTGACGAGTCCAACTCGCGGCAAATGGACAACGACGCATAAAAAGGTGAAGATGACTTCCTGATAGAAAAGCGCAAGCACCTGAACTACAGGAAAGCCGATCTTACAGACAGCTCAGAAAAACTTCTTAACAAAGAAAATGACCGCAAAGGCTGCGGTCATTTTCTTTGTTTTAATTGGTCAATTTCTTCTTCCGTTAAATGGCGGTATTCGCCGAGCGCAAGCGCCGGATCTAATTCCAGCGGCCCCATCGATAAACGCTTTAAATACGTGACTTCTTTTCCCACGCTTTGGAACATCCTCTTGACTTGATGAAATTTTCCTTCCGTAATCGTCAATTCAATTTCTGAGACAGCACCGCTTTCCAGGATTTTCAACACAGCCGGCTTTGTTTTGTAGCCATCGTCGAGAACGACTCCATTTTCAAAAGCCGCTCCATCTTCTGCGGTAACTTCCCCGTCTATGATTGCGAAATATCTTTTGTCTACGTGTTTCTTTGGTGACAAGAGTTCGTGGGCAAGTTTTCCATCATTCGTCAGCAAAAGAAAGCCTTCTGTATCTTTATCCAAACGCCCTACCGGAAACGGTTCAAAGTTCTGCTCTTCATCTGCTAGTAGATCAATAACCGTTTGGTCGTATTTGTCTTCCGTTGCTGAAATCACGCCTTGCGGTTTATTCATCAGCAAATAGATGAATTCCGCATATTCCACACGTTCTCCGCCGACCGTTACCTCGTCCGAAAGCTCGTTTATATGCACTTTCGGATCTCGGATTTCCGATCCATTCACTTCAACCGCTTTTGATTTCAGTAAAATTTTCACTTCTTTTCTGGAGCCATACCCCATATTCGACAGAAACTTATCGATGCGCATGTAATCCTCCTAGAACCCGAATTTTCTTGTGTATTTCGTTAATCGTTCACCCAGCAGCTTTTGGGCAATTCCTGTTTTCAACCCAAGATAGCCATAAACTGCCCCGCCAATTGCCCCGACAATCAGGATACGGAAAATCGAATGGATTTTCGTGTCCATATCGATGAACAAATCAACTCCTGCCAAAGCAGCAAATACCGCAATAGCCATGACGATGTTCATCAATACAATAAGGATAATTCGGCGAACCACCATATTTGAGTGATAATTCATGGTCACTTTGATGACGGCCAAGTTCATGCCCGTAGCTACTACGTATCCGATAATTGTAGCTGCAATCGCTCCATCTGTTTCAAATCGCTCGATCAATGGAATATTTAAAGCCAGTTTTAACAGCAAGCCAATTAATAGATTCAGGATGATCCATTTTTGTTGATTGATTCCCTGTAAAATGGATGCCGTAACCGGGAACAAAGCGAAAAGAATCGCTACCGGCAAGTAATGGGACAGAACTTCAGAACCCATATCGCTGATTTCATAGAAAATATGGTAAAGTTCATCAGACAGCAAAGTCATTCCGACAACGGCCGGAAGCGTCAAGAATAAGAGGATCTGGAATGTTTGATCCAGCGTTCGATTGACCGCTTTATGGTCATTGGTTGTAAAGTATTTCGTGATCAATGGAATCAGCGCCATGGAAAATCCAGTAGCCAGCATAACCGGAATCATGACCAGTTTATGGGTCTGGAAATTCAGCATGCTCAAATAGATGCTGGAGTTTGCCGCCCCTTCAGTAGAGGCCATCGCGTTATTGAATGTCAGCATATCGACAAATTGGAATAGCGGGTTGGCAATTCCAAGAAAGACAACGGGAACCGCGTAAATAGCGATTTCCTTGTACATATCACGGAGGCTGACATCATACGATTCAACCGAGTTCGCCCGGAGCTGATTGTACTCCGGCTTTTTCTTTTTCCAGTAGTAAAACAGGACAAGCACCCCGCCAAGCGCTCCGACAAATGCAGATAGAACAGCAATCTGCACGGCAGTTTCCGGTGTTCCATTGAAAACATTCAAGACAAGATACGCTCCAACAAGCAGGAACACAATGCGGACAATCTGTTCGATCAGCTGCGAGACAGCCGTCGGCATCATGAAATTATAGCCCTGGAAGAATCCGCGGAACAAACTCATGAACGGCACGACAAGCAATGCAAAGCTGACCCATTGGATCACTTCTTTTACATCTTCTACTGTATGGACTTCGTCTTTTGAATCGATGGTGATTTCAGCAAGCGGCCCTGCAAATAAATAAAGGAAGACGAATGCCGCAAAACCTGTGACCATCATCGTGGTCAATCCGGATTTCAACAGCCTTCTTCCGGTTTCGTAATCACCGAGTGAATTGTATTTAGCGACAAATTTTGAGAACGCGATCGGCGCACCCGAAATGGCCAACGACAGCATCAAGTTATAAGGTATGTACGCATATTGGTAAAGGCCAATATTCTCTTCTCCGACCATGCTGTAGAACGGAATGACATATATGACTCCAAGGATTTTTGACAGAAATAAACCTAAGGTTAGAATGGCAGTTCCTTTAATAAGTGATGACATTTTGCACTTCCTGACTTGTTCAATGTTAAAAGCAATCTACACGATAGTTTACACCTATAAAAGAAATTACTCAACGAGTTTCAATGCATCGTGTATACTAAAAGAAAAGCGGAGATGCCTGTTCAGCTCCGGCAGACATAAGACGGAACAGCGAAGCGGCGTTCTTTGCCGCACAGCTGGGCTGGCTTATGTCCGAGGAGCTAGGCATCGGAGTCTGGACACTAAGAAAAGCGGAAGCGCCCGTCTAGCCCCGACAAGCGCTGGAGTCTGGACATTAAGAAAAGCGGAGTCTCGACAATTAAAATACTTTTCCTCTATTCAAATTAAAAACGAAAGCGAGTTCTTATATATGTATGACGTTATTATTATCGGCGGGGGTCCCTCAGGCTTGATGGCTTCCATCGCCGCTGCATCAACCGGACAACAGGTTTTACTTATTGAAAAAGGCAAAAAGCTCGGAAAAAAACTGATTATTTCCGGCGGCGGACGCTGCAATGTGACCAACCGGCTGCCTCTTGACGAAATTGTGAAACATATTCCAGGCAACGGCAGATTCCTGCACAGTCCGTTTTCCGTCTTCAACAACGAAGACATCATCTCTTTTTTTGAAGGGTTGGGCGTTGCTTTGAAAGAAGAAGACCACGGTCGCATGTTCCCCGTTTCCAACCGGGCGCAAGACGTGGCGGATGCCATGTTCCGCGAAATGGACCGGCTGAACGTGAAAGTCATGCTCGATTCACCGGTTAAGAAATTATTGATGACCGACGAAAAAGTGACCGGCGTCCGGCTGCATTCGGGCGAAGAATTTACCGCCAAAGCGATTGTTGTCGCAGTCGGCGGAAAAGCCGTTCCGCAAACGGGCTCGACGGGCGATGGCTACCCGTGGGCTGAAAAAGCGGGGCACACCGTAACCGATTTGTATCCGACCGAAGTTCCTTTATTGTCCAAAGAGCCGTTCATCGTGAGCCGCGATCTACAAGGCCTTGCCCTTCGCGACGCTGCTGTTTCGGTGCTGAATAAAAAAGGGAAGAATTTAGTGACCCACCAAATGGATATGCTCTTCACCCATTTCGGATTGAGCGGCCCCGCGGTGCTTCGCTGCAGCCAGTACGTCGTCAAGGAAATGAAAAAGAACGGCGGCGAACCGGTGCAGATGCGCATCAACACGATGCCTGAGGAAAATGCGGAATCCGCTTTCCAACTGCTTCATAAAATGATGAAAGACGAACCGAAAAAAGCGGTGAAAAACGTCTGGAAAAGCATCACCCAAGAACGTTGGCTGCTGTTTTTGATGGAACGCGCAGGCATCGATCCGCAAGCCATCGGTGCAGAACTTGCAAGCGACAAAGTGCGGGCATTCGCTCAGCAATTGACGGCATTCTCAATGACCGTGACTGGCACGCAGCCGATTGAGAAAGCCTTTGTCACCGGCGGCGGTGTCTCGATCAAGGAAATTGAACCAAAAACGATGGCTTCGAAGAAAAAGCCCGGCCTTTACTTCTGTGGCGAGATCTTGGACATCCACGGCTACACAGGCGGCTACAATATCACTTCCGCACTCGTGACCGGAAATGTTGCAGGGCGCAGTGCTGCTGCTTTTGCTGAAGATTTACAACTGACGCATTAAGTAAAAACCCCATTTGCCGGGATGCAAATGGGGTTTTATTTTGCCTAATTCCGGATTTGTTTGCGGAATACTGGAATTTGTTTGCGGAATTTCATACTTTGTTTGCGGAATAACCTCGTTTATTTGCGCAAAACAAAAAACCTGCCGAGAATCCCTCGACAGGTTCTGTTATGTTATCCGACTACCACGTTTACCAATTTCCCTGGAATCGCGATGACTTTGCGGACTTGTTTGCCTTCTGCAGCTTTTTGGACATGCTCATCCGCCAATGCCGCTGCTTCCAATTGTTCTTTCGTGCTGTCTTTAGCAATCAGTAATTTCGTTTTCACTTTGCCGTTCACTTGGACAACTACCTCGATTTCATCATCGATCATTTTCGATTCATCGAACGTTGGCCAAGCTTCATACGTCACCGTTTCTGAGTGGCCCAATTTCTCCCATAGCTCTTCTGCTACGTGCGGAGCAACTGGCGACAATAATTTCACAAAGCCTTCAACGTATTCTTTTGGAATCGCGTCGACTTTATAGCCTTCGTTGATGAAGACCATCATTTGCGAAATGCCTGTATTGAAACGAAGCCCTTCAAAGTCTTCCGTTACTTTCTTCACGGTTTGGTGATAGACTTTTTCCAATTTGCCGTCGTTTGAATCCACGATTTTCGCACTCAATGCATCTCTTTCTTCATCGATGAACAACCGCCAAACACGGTCTAGGAAGCGGCGTGCCCCGTCCAAGCCATTAGTTGACCAAGCAATCGAAGCTTCAAGCGGTCCCATGAACATTTCATAAAGGCGAAGTGTGTCTGCACCGTGGCTTTCGATGATCTGGTCCGGGTTGACGACATTGCCTTTAGATTTCGACATTTTTTCATTGCCTTCCCCGAGGATCATTCCTTGGTTGAACAATTTCTGGAACGGCTCTTTCGTCGGCACAACGCCAAGATCGTAAAGCACTTTATGCCAGAAACGCGCATACAATAAATGAAGGACGGCATGTTCTGCTCCGCCGATATAGACATCGACCGGAAGCCAGTGCTTCAATAATTCCGGATCGGCCAACATTTCATCATTTGTCGGATCGATATAGCGCAAGTAGTACCAGCAGCTTCCTGCCCATTGCGGCATCGTATTTGTTTCGCGGCGGCCTTTCATGCCTGTTTCCGGATGGACGACATTGACCCATTCGGTGATATTCGCAAGCGGCGATTCGCCGGTGCCGCTCGGTTTAATATCTTTTGTTACAGGAAGCATCAACGGCAAGTCTTTTTCATCGACCGGCGTCATAGTGCCATCTTCCCAGTGGATGATCGGAATTGGCTCACCCCAATAGCGCTGGCGGCTAAATAGCCAATCGCGTAGGCGATACGTAATTTTCTTCTCACCGACACCGTGTTCTTCAAGCCAAGCAATCGCTTTTGCGATCGCTTCTTTTTTGTTCAATCCGTTCAAGAAATCGGAATTGATCAATTCGCCGTCGCCTGCGTATGCTTCTTCCGCGATGTTTCCACCGGATACTACTTCGACAATCGGCAAGTCGAATTGCTTCGCAAATTCATAGTCGCGCTCATCATGTGCTGGAACTGCCATGATGGCCCCAGTTCCGTAAGTAGCAAGTACATAATCGGCAATCCAGATCGGCATTTTTTCGCCGCTGACCGGATTGATTGCAAATGAACCGGTAAAGACGCCTGATTTCGATTTGGCCAAATCCGTACGCTCTAAATCGCTTTTCGTTTTCACGTCATCGATGTATTTTTCGACTGCCGCTTTTTGATCAGCCGTCGTGATGGAAGCCACCAATTTATGTTCCGGTGCAAGCACTGCATAAGTTGCACCGAAAATCGTATCTGGACGTGTTGTAAATGCGCGGAAAGAATGCGCTGTGCCTTCGACTCCAAACTCAAGTTCTGCCCCTTCGGATTTTCCGATCCAGTTGCGCTGCATGTCTTTCAAGCTTTCCGGCCAGTCAAGATCATCCAAGTCTTCAAGCAAACGGTCTGCATATTCCGTAATGCGCAGCACCCATTGGCGCATTGGGCGGCGTTCAACCGGATGTCCTCCGCGTTCAGAAACGCCGTCGACTACTTCTTCATTAGCAAGAACTGTCCCTAGCGCCGGGCACCAGTTCACAGCCACTTCATCTACATAGGCCAAGCCTTTATTGTAAAGCTGGATAAAAATCCATTGCGTCCATTTATAGTAAGACGGATCCGTCGTGTTGACTTCGCGGTCCCAGTCATACGAAAATCCAAGTTCCTGGATTTGGCGTTTGAACGTTGCGATGTTTTTCGCCGTGAATTCCGCCGGGTCGTTTCCTGTATCCAGTGCATATTGTTCTGCCGGAAGGCCGAATGCATCCCAGCCCATCGGATGAAGGACATTATAGCCCTGCATGCGCTTCACTCGGCTTAAGATATCCGTTGCCGTGTAACCTTCCGGGTGCCCAACGTGGAGTCCAGCTCCAGAGGGGTAAGGGAACATATCCAATGCGTAGAACTTCGGTTTATCAAAATCAGTTTCCATTTTGAACGTTTTGTTCTGATCCCAGAACTTCTGCCATTTCTTCTCGACTGTCTTGTGCTTGAATGTCATCTCAAATTCCTCCTCAAAAATAAAAACTCCCGTCCCTCATATTAATAAGGGACGGGAGTTTCCGCGGTACCACCCAAATTAGCGATTGCTCGCTCAACTTGACTCCTTAACGCGGAAAACGGTGTATCTTACTTGGTTTCACATACACGGACTCCAAGGCGAGTTCAATTGCTCCAAACACCGGCTTGCACCTACCGCCGGCTCTCTTCGGAATGAAAACAATTTACTGATCCTCTTCACTGTCGTTTACTATTATCTTTAGTTTAGCGGAACCGCCGTTTTTTGGCAATAGTTCAGGACACTTTCACGTTTTCTGTATTCAGAGGCGCATCTGTGGCATCAATGATATCTTGGACGCTGAAGCCTTCGAACACTTCCGTCAGCACTAGTCCGTCAGGCGTCACTTCGATAACGGCACGGTCAGTGATGATCTTGTTGACAACGCCTTTACCCGTAAGCGGCAAGTCGCATTGCTTTTTGATTTTTGAAGATCCGTCTTTTGATACATGATCCATGATGACAATCACCTTTTTGGCGCCATGCACCAGATCCATCGCTCCGCCCATGCCCTTGATCATTTTCCCGGGAATCATCCAGTTCGCCAAGTCCCCATTTTCAGCAACTTCCATTCCGCCTAAGATCGCCACATCAATATGCCCGCCGGAATCATCGCGAACGATTCAGCGCTTGTGAAAAAAGAAGAGCCTTTAATGGTCGTCACAGTTTCTTTGCCGGCATTGATCAAATCCGGATCCACTTCGTCTTCAGTCGGATAGGGTCCGATGCCGAGCAATCCGTTTTCTGACTGGAGCACAACACTTTTATTGTCCGAGATGAAGTTCGCCACCAAAGTCGGCATTCCGATCCCTAAGTTTACGTAGTCTCCATCATTAATTTCTTTTTCTGCGCGTCTCGCAATTCTTTCTCTTACTTGGTTTTTATCCATCGCTGCACACATCCTTTCTTAGACTGAACGGGTTGTTAACCGTTCAATGCGTTTTTCCTGCTTCGCTTGCAATAAGCCTTGCACATAAATGCTCGGCGTTTGGACATGATTCGGATCGATGTCGCCGGTTTCAACGATTTCTTCGACTTCCGCAATCGTAATTTTTCCAGCCGCTGCGGCCAACGGATTGAAATTCTGCGCAGTTTTGTTGTAGACGAGATTCCCCATCTTATCCGCTTTATGTGCACGCACTAATGCGAAATCGGCACGAAGTGCATGTTCAAGCACGTATTCTTTGCCGTCAAACTCACGGATTTCTTTTCCTTCAGCGACCGTCGTACCCACTCCAGCCGGTGTGAAGAATGCTGGAATCCCAGCTCCGCCTGCGCGCATCTTTTCAGCCAATGTGCCTTGCGGCGTCAATTCCACTTCTATTTCGCCAGACAGTACTTGGCGCTCAAATTCCTTATTTTCTCCCACATAAGAACCGATCATTTTCTTGATTTGTTTGTTCTTCAGTAAAAGACCGAGACCCCACTCGTCGACTCCGCAGTTATTCGAAATCACTGTCAGGTCCGTTACCCCTTTATCGACCAACGCCAAAATCAGCTGCTCCGGAATTCCTACTAGTCCGAACCCGCCAACCATAATTGTGGCGCCGTCTTGAATTTGTTCCACCGCTTCGCGTGCAGATCCATAAATCGGTTTCATTTCAGCCATCCCCCGTTCTTTCCGTTGACAGAATTATGTAAATAAAAACGCTTTCATTTTAATTTAAACAAAGTATGGCCTAAAAGGCAATACAGGGGGATCAAATCAAAAGGAATAACTGCTTCTTCCATTTTAGCCCATATAAAAAAAGAAGGCCCATCAAGGGACCTTCTTCTAAGCTCGATTCATCAACTATAATTCTCCTGCAATTTCTCTGCCTGCTCTTTTTTCAGCGGACGGTCATAGAGCAATGACGTAATGATTGCGATTGCGACTAGAACTGTAACAAGTACAAATAATGCCGGCATCCCGTACACATCAACCATGACACCGCCGAGCAGCGGGCCGACCATGCGGCCGCCGGTTGCGACGCTATTGACTATGCCTTGATAGAATCCTTCACGGCCTTTCGGCGCCAATTGGTTTGCGAGCGCCGGTACTGCCGGCCATACGAACATTTCACCAACAGTCAAAATGGCCATTGCTGCAATGAACATCGAGAAATCCTGCGCAAATGCAACGACAACATAAGAAACCATCATAATTAAAATCCCGATAATCAATTGCTGCTTGATATTATCTTCGATGCGTTTCATGATTGGGCGGATAAAAGGCTGTCCAGCCACGATCAATACGCCGTTCAATGTCCATAAGAAACTATATTGCGTCAATGTGATGCCGATTTCCTGTGTGTAGGCGGAAATTGTCGACTGCCACTGCACATATCCGACCCAGCAAAGAAAATATCCGGCCGAAACGATCATCAAAGCATTGAAAGGCGCCTTTTTCCGTATCTTTTTCCCTTCATTTATAACCGAAGTATGTGAACCTGGGGAAATCGACATCGATTTGAATCCGAATAATGCAATGAAGAAAAATAAGATGTATGTTGCCAGATTGGCTCCAAAAATATAGTCGAAACTATAAGCAGCAAGAATTCCCGCCATCGCTGGTCCTGCCGCTACACCCACATTCTGTGCCAAGTAAATGGCGTTAAAGGCTTTACGGCCGCCTTCTGGCCAGACAGTCCCAACCATTGCATACATACTTGGAAATACAATCCCCCCACTGAATCCGATAATGGTGTAAAAAACAACGAATGGCAAAAACTCATGCCAGATCGTTAAACCGGACAGTGCAATGACGGTAATGATATTCCCCGCCATGATCGACTTGTATCCGCCGAATTTATCGAACAGCGCTCCACCGAGCAAATTGCCGATGACCGCCGCTCCCGCATTGCCCATCAAAACAAGCCCGGCAAGCGATAACGATTTCCCTAAATGATCGTGCATATATATGGTAGTTAATGGCCACAAAAACGAATTACCCGTTACGTTGACGAGCATTCCGATGATTAAGAGCCAGACGCGTTTCGGCATGAAAATTCTTCCCTTCGTACTAAATTCCAAGAGTCATTGTATTCCTTTTGAACCGTCTCTACAAGAGAAATATTTCGATATCTTAAAGACAGATTTTTCTGCCGTTGAAGCGGCAATTTTGCACATGCTACAATGGAAAAAAGAGGAGTTGTTTACGATGGAAATGAACTTGCCTTTTTCTTCTGACGGCAAACGCTATTACACATGGAATCGGCATTTGCGCGACCATTTCGGATTTAAAGTGATGAAAATCGCACTCGATGCCGGCTTTGATTGCCCAAACCGAGATGGTACGGTTGCGCACGGCGGCTGCACATTCTGCAGTGTCGCCGGCTCTGGTGATTTCGCAGGAGACCGGGTCGATTCGATTCCCGTCCAATTCGATAAAATAAAAGAAAAAATGCACCGAAAATGGAAAGACGGGAAGTATATGGCGTATTTCCAGGCCTATACGAATACCCATGCTCCACTTTCGGTGATCAAAGAAAAATTTGAAGCGGCGCTTGAACAGGAAAATGTCATTGGCTTAAGTATCGCAACGCGTCCGACTGCTTGCCGGATGATGTGGTTGATTACCTCGCCGAATTAAACGAACGGACGTATTTATGGGTGGAGCTCGGCTTGCAAACCGTCCATGAACGCACCGCGCTTCTTGTGAACCGGGCGCATGATTTCCCTTCGTATGTGGAAGGCGTCACAAAACTTCGGAACCGCGGCATCCGCGTATGCACCCATATCATCAATGGCTTGCCTCTTGAGGATCGCGATATGATGATGGAAACCGCCCGTGAAGTGGCGAAGCTGGATGTCCAAGGGATTAAAATCCATCTGCTTCATTTATTAAAGGGGACGCCGATGGTGAAACAGTATGAAAAAGGAATGGTTGAATTTCTTGAGAAGCAGGATTACATCCATTTGGTTGCAGATCAACTGGAAGTGCTGCCGCCTGAAATGGTCGTTCAGCGGATTACCGGAGACGGCCCTATCGACTTGATGATTGGTCCGATGTGGAGCGCCAATAAATGGGACGTGCTAAACGGCATTGATGCCGAATTGGCCGAGCGGAATTCGTGGCAGGGAAAAAATTACCGGGAGTGTGTCAATGCATGACTTTGCAGCGCGTATTGCCTTATACAAAATTTTTATTGGAACAAGCGGTCGAAACGGGTGACTGCGCCATCGACGCTACTGCAGGAAATGGCCACGATACGCATTTTTTGGCAGGGCTCGTCGGCGATGGCGGTAAAGTTTTTGCTTTCGATATCCAGGAAGAAGCGATCCGAAACACACGTGAGCGCGTCCATGGATTTTTACAAGTCGAACTGATTCATGACAGCCACGCGAAAATTTCAAGCTATGTGAAAGAACCGATTGCTGCGGCCGTCTTCAATCTCGGCTATCTGCCAAAAGGTGATCACAGCATCATCACAAAATCCCAGTCTACACTAGATGCCATCGAGCAATGCCTAAGCTTATTGAAGTCAAAAGGCGTTGTACTGATCGTCATTTATTCCGGGCATGAAGGCGGCAGCGAAGAGCGGGATGCAGTATTGAATTTTGTTACTGAGCTGCCGCAAGCTTCATACGACGTTTTGCAGTACGGCTTTATTAACCAGCGCCATTCGCCGCCATTTTTGGTAGCGATTGAAAAGAAATAGAAAAAGGCGATGCCCTATTGGACATCGCCTTTTTCTATTCACTTTACATGCACAACTTTAAACCGCTCACAGACCAACAGCATCGTATCAGAGTAAGCTAGGTTGTGGGCTTTCAATTCCTCTGCAAAAAACTGTTCATGGGCATTCCACCAAAAACTATAATCCCCTTCGCCTTCTGCCAAAGCAAAGTCGATCGGCACTTCGTTCATCGGCAAAACAGATACTTCCGTAATTTGAATGATGGCGGCAGGCATTTCTTTTGCATCAAGGACAATATTGTATTGACCCACTTGAGGCAGCGCTTCGTTTTCGATTTCATATAAAACACGTGCGGAACACGTTGCTGTTTTCTTGCCTTCAACCACAAGACTTGCCAGCCAATCTGCATCGGCTCCAAATTGGAAGGCTTCCGCTGCTGTATCCGGAGTCCGTTTTTCGCTTTCCCAGTAGTCATTCCAAAACTTCAGAGCTTGTGAATTCATGTCCATCCTCTTTTCTTCTTTGTAGGCACCTAAAGTTGGCGCAATTGCTATTTCATTAGCCATCAATTTCTACACGGCCGTCTTCCCAAATCCGAATGGGCTGGTAGCTATTCAAAAACCCGAGAGCTATATTCCCTGTCGAATTCATTTCCGTTATTCCTTCTATGTATGCAGATTCATCAATAATCAATCGGTAGAAATAACAAGTTCGACCGCCTGTATCCGAAGATTCTTCCAATACGATTTTTTCTCCATACTTTTCTTCGAAAAAACGAAACGCCGCTTCATGATTTTCAAATGCCGGCATTTCAAGAACCTCTTGCTGTGTAATTCGTTGCATTTCAGTCATGCTCATACCTCCGCTATCCATCATTACATCTTAGTTTAACCGAATATTCCATCCCTCGTCATTTATTAGATGGAAACGGCAGCTCACCGCAGCGCAGATATTGGTATACTGTTTGATAAGACCCTAATAATCAGAATGAAGGACGGGATGGATTGAAACACTTAACCCCAACAGGCGAGTTTATTTATACATATGCCTATCACCAAGATGAAAAAGACCTATGCCTGTTAGAGATGCGTTCTTTTTTTGGAGAAGATACAGAAGAGAAAATCCTTAAAAGCAAGAGGGCCATCGAGCCTAGCAGAAGCCCATTCATCAAAGAGCGGATTGAATTGCTGTTTGAAGGAACAAAACTAGAAGATGTCATCAACCAAGCAGCATCTATAAATATGGAGAATTCTACATTCAAAATCATTTTCCCGAAACTGAACGGCCTTTCATCGACTGATCAAATCGAATACACGGAAAAACGAAGCATCGAACGGCAGATTGGATTTGTCATCAAAGGAAAAGCGGATGTCCATCATCCGGACGTCATTTTCGGGTTGATCCTATTCGGCGGCCGGTGGTATTTCGGCCATTATTTGCAAAGTGAGTCTGTCTGGTTCAAGCATCAGCAAAAACCGCGTGAATACTCGACAGCACTCAGTACAAAAGTGGCGCGTGCACTTGCCAATATTGCCGTACCTGATCCAATCGGAGTGAAAGCGATCGATCCTTGCTGCGGCATTGGTACTGTACTCGTCGAAGCGTTGTCGATGGGCATTGATATTGTCGGTCGCGACATCAACCCTATTGTTGTCGAAGGTTCACTTGAAAATATTAAACATTTCGGTTTATCGGGTGCTGTCGAGTTGGGAGCCATTGCCGATATTAAGCAGCAATACGATGTGGCCATCATCGACATGCCTTACAACCTTTATACGAATGCTACCGAGGCCGAACAACAAGGGATTCTCAAAGATGCATTGCCTGTCACCGAAAAATTGCTTGTTGTGACAATCGATCCGATCGACTACATGATCGATGAAGCCGGGTTTTCGATCACCGATCGCTGCTTGGTGAAAAAAGGCTTGTTTCTTCGGGAAATTCTTGTTTGCGAAAGAACCAAGGTTCTGCAAGAAGCTTAAACTATCAACAGATTCACACAATGAAAAAAGCACCCGGAGAATATTCTCCGGGTGCTTTTGCTCTTCTCTACTAATAATGCGCCAGCATATCACGTACTAGCCCTTCTGCATCTAGGTCTGAAGGATAATACGTTGGCCAGTGCGTAACTTCCTCCAATAATTCTTTCCGGTCCGCTCCCCAATACAAATGGAAATGCGAAGATTTGACCGGATAGATATTGTGGTCACTAAACTGGATAAACGCAGGTGCTTGTTCGGAGCCTCCCGTCTTTTTGAAAATAAAACGGACCCCGCGATTTCCTTTTTCATACGTCAAAATTTCATAGCCGTCTGAGGCATACTCTCCTGAATATTCCTCTTTCCCATCAAAAAAAGTTACACTCCCGTCCTTGATTAAAACGCGGTCGACATCCGTTATGTAACCAGTCGTATAGTATTCTTTGTATTCTTCCGCTGTCATATCGCCAGTTTCAGCTTTGTGGGCAAAAACTTCATCTAAATCTCCTGAAACGAGATAAGGGTAAACAGATTGCCAATCCCCTTCCCAATCCGATAATTCCCGGTCTGCTACTTGTTCGTCTTCAAAATAACCGTCATAGATTTGAGTTGTGGCTTCATCATGGCCATGATGGTCATCAATCGCAATTTCGGCAGGTGCCGACTGGACTTCTGACGCTTCGCCCTCGCCGTAAAAGACCGCTTTGATTTCTGCTATTTCATTCGTTGCTTTTCCGGTAAAATCGGCTGATTCCTGTCCAGAAACCATTTCCCATTCATCGGAGCTGCTAGCCCTGCTATACCAGTGCCAATGGCCGCCTTCAGCTTCTTCTTTTAAGAATGCTGTCAGCTCGATTTCATCTCCTGTATGATAATGTGCTGCCAACCCTTCAATCAATACGCCTTCAGGCACTTCCTGATCCGTTTTTTCGCTTTCTGAATGACCCTGCTGCTCAGTGGCGCTGCCCGTGTTTGTTTCATCAGTTGACTGGCATGCGGCTAATACTAAAACCAATAGGAATAACCCGAGTCCTTTTACTATTTTCTTCATTTTCTATTCCTCCTGAAATTGAATGTCTTTTCTTTATGTACAGTCTTTCAAAATCCAATTGTCCTTCTTTTATTCGTAATCATTACGTTTTAAAAAACTGCAAAATTTTTTCTTTTACTATGTATCAAAATTTTTGGCTCAATTAAAAATTTCAGTTCAGCCAGATATAATGTACCAGTAGTTGCAATCCACTATATTCCCTTCCGCTCCTTTTGATTGCATTTTATAAATTGTAATCATTACGTTTTATAGATTATATTTATTTTGTCCTAATTGCAAGCCTTTTTTTATATTCCCGTGCAATAAAAAAACATCCGCAAATGTTGAGAACATTTTACGGACGTTTATTCGACTTAAGAACCGATTCAATTTTTCAAAATTAAATCATCTAATTGCTTTGCCGTTTCTGCATTTCTTCTGCCACTAATCGGTAAGAAGCCAATTTGTCGGCGAAATCATACGTGATGGTCACAAGCATAACTTCATCCGCACCATAGCCTTCTGCTAATTCTTCCAAAGCACCGACTACTTTTTCAGGTGTCCCGACAATCATCCGTCTGCGGTTTTCTTCCACCAGCAGGCGTTCGAATTTAGAATACGGATAATTGAAGGCGCGCTCAGGCGGCGGCGTGCCGTTTGATGGCATTCCTTGTGCGCCCATGGCAAGTGATAAGTCCATCGAAGACGCCACCCATTCCGCTTTCTCTTCCGTTTCTTGGCATACAACGAAAATCGCTACGCCTTGATACGGTTTTGATCCATCCATTGATTCGAAACGGTCGCGGTAAGTTTTGGCAAAACTTTGGCCGCCTTCTCCATTGATAAACTGCGCGAACATATAAGGCAAGCCTTTTTCAGCAGCCAATTGCGCAGAACTCTGGCTCGAACCCAGCACCCAAACCGGCGGTGCTGAATCTGTTACCGGCGTCGCTTTCATGCCGTAGTAGGCATGGTCTTCCGGAATCCGATCTTCCAAATACATGCGCAATTCGTCTATTTGAGCAGGAAAACGGTCTACATCCCGTTTCCGTCCTTCATTCAGCGCATAGCTCGCCCGCGGCATTCCGCCCGGCGCCCGCCTAACACCGACGTCAATCCGTCCCGGATATAAAGTTTCAAGGAGCTTAAAGTTCTCAGCCACTTTAAAAGAAGAGTAATGCGGCAGCATGACCCCTCCTGAGCCAAGCCGAATTGTATTTGTCATTGCCCCCAAATGGGATATCAATATTTCCGGTGAAGAACCTGCGAGCGTCGTAGCATCATGGTGTTCGGAAACCCAAAATCGCGTATAGCCCCATTTCTCTGCCATTTGTGCGAGCTTCGCTGTTGCTTTCAGCGCTTCCTGGGGTGTACGGCCTTCTGAAATCGGCGATTGATCTAATATACTAAAGGCTAAAGCCATGTCATCCCTTCTCTCACAAAACTTATTGCACCATGTATCCTAAAGAACGCAAAACATTTTTGATGAATAGGTGCGAAGAAATAAAAATGTCTTCGCGTTCAGGCTCCTGGAATAAATCATGGTAAGCATTTGTCCATTCTTTGTAGCTGAATTCCTTAAGGTTTTGCTGTTTGAGCCAGCGTTTCGCTATTTCTTTATCCGTGATCATATCCCGTTCTCCTGTATGGATAAATACCGGAATGTCCGGAAATACCCCTTTGCTTTGGGCAAGCAGCTTTAAATAGGATTGAAGCTCATGATACCAGCCTACCGAAATTTCAGTTCGGTAGAAAGGATCCTCTTTTTCCTGCTCGATCACTTCTTGGTTCTTGGTCAATTCTTCGATGGAAATATGGTGATTGATCTTTACTCGGGAAGTCACTTTATGAAAGCCGGTCAAAGCATTCGAAAATTTAGAAGGTGTCTTGATCAATTGCAGCCAAGGCGAAGTGAAAACAACTCCGGCGATATCCATTCTATTTTTGGAAAGCACACTCATCGCAAGAGTCGCCCCTAAGCCGTGAGCCACGATAAATACCGGCAATTCGTTTTCCATCGCGACTTTAACCGCTGTCTTTATGGATTTCTCGTAGTCTTCAAACGGTTCCCGATGCGCCGTATCTTTTTCCGCATTTTCGCCATGCCCAGGCAAATCTCCCATGATGACATGGAAATTCGCGCCACGCCAATGATCGATTTGCCAAGCATATCGCAGATGATGTTCATATGCACTATGAATGAGGACGACTACAGCTTTTGCCGGTCCGATGGATTCCCATTTCCACATTTCAAGCCACCTCTTTCTCTTGCGCAGGCTGCAACGCCATTTGACCTTTACGCTTATTTTGATAGGATTAGTATTATCTTATCTTTTTTACTGGAGGTTTTCCATGATTTACCCATTCAAAGACAAACATCCATCCATTCACCCCTCAGCTTTTATCGCTGACCATACTACGATTACCGGCGATGTCGTTATCGGTGAAGATTCTTCGGTCTGGTTCAACAGCGTCATCCGCGGCGATGTCGCACCTACCATTATCGGCAAGAAAACCAATATCCAAGACCTATGCATGCTTCATCAAAGCCCAGGGAACCCGCTGATTTTGGAAGACGAAGTCACGATCGGCCATCAAGTGACCTTGCATAGCTGCAAAATTCGCAAAGGTGCGTTAATCGGAATGGGCTCCATCATCTTAGATGGGGCCGAAGTCGGAGAAGGAGCATTCATCGGAGCCGGCAGTCTCGTTCCGCAAGGCAAAGTCATCCCTCCTGGCATGCTGGCATTTGGACGGCCCGCAAAAGTGGTGCGCGAGCTGCGCAAAGAAGACATCGAAGACATGCAGCGCATTGTCCGGGAATACGCTGAAAAAGGCGCATACTACAAATCGCTTCAATAAATAAAGACGGCTGAGCAAATTTGCTCAGCCGTCTTTTTATGTGTTTCTATTGAGCGGATTGCTCTTTCAAAGCTGCTGCTTTGTCCGTGCGCTCCCACGGAAGATCAATATCCGTGCGGCCGAAATGGCCATATGCTGCCGTTTGTTTGTAGATTGGACGGCGAAGATCCAACATTTTGATGATCCCTGCTGGACGCAAATCAAAGTTTCCGCGTACAAGCTCGATCAATTTGTTTTCTTCTACAGTGCCTGTTCCAAACGTATCGACTGCAATTGATACCGGGTGAGCTACGCCGATTGCGTAAGCTAGCTGTACTTCGCAACGTTCAGCAAGGCCCGCTGCGACGATGTTTTTCGCTACGTAGCGAGCTGCATAAGCTGCAGAACGGTCCACTTTTGTTGCGTCTTTCCCTGAGAAAGCACCGCCGCCGTGGCGCGCATATCCACCGTAAGTATCTACGATGATTTTGCGTCCAGTAAGGCCCGCATCCCCTTGTGGCCCACCGATTACAAAGCGGCCAGTTGGATTGATGAAGTATTTTGTTTCTGCATCGATCAAGTGTGCAGGAACCACTTCGTTGATGACATATTCTTTAATATTGCGCTGGATTTGCTCAAGCGTCACTTCTGGATGATGCTGAGTCGAAATAACGATTGTGTCCACACGCAATGGTTTATTGTTTTCATCGTATTCGATTGTCACTTGCGTTTTGCCATCCGGGCGCAAGTATGGAAGAATTTCTTCTTTCCGCACTTCTGCAAGGCGGCGCGCCAATTTATGCGCTAAGGCAATCGGAAGTGGCATGAATTCTTCTGTTTCGTTAGTTGCATATCCAAACATCAGACCTTGGTCTCCTGCTCCGATATCATCTAGTTCTTTATCTGTCATTTGGCCTTCACGCGATTCAAGCGCTACGTTGACTCCGGCAGCAATATCCGGTGATTGTTCATCAATCGCTGTCAAAACGGCACTTGTTTCAGAATCGAAACCGTATTTTGCACGGGTATAGCCAATTTCGCGAACAGTTTCACGAACTACTTTCGGAATATCCACATACGTAGAAGTCGTGATTTCACCGGCTACTAAAACTAGTCCTGTAGTTACGGTTGTTTCGCATGCAACGCGTGCATTTGGGTCTTCTGCTAAAATCGCATCCAAAATTGCGTCTGAAATCTGATCGCAAATTTTATCCGGATGTCCTTCTGTTACTGATTCTGACGTGAATAATCGACGGTTTGTCAAAATGTGTTCCTCCTTAGATCCTGCGAGATTGCTCTCGAAATTGATACGGTACTCGTTTCCCATGTCAAGTCCGTTCCCAAAAGGGATTGAACTTTAAGCCGTTGTGGCTCTTGTACACGAGGATTAAGGGCAAAATTTCATAAAAAAATCCCTTCCATCATATACATGAGGAAAGGAGAAATCATCAGTAGCACCTTTCACTCTTATCGTCCAAGGCCTTGTGCCTTGCTTCAGGTTTGGCACCTTCTCTGCATATTCGCAGCAGGTTGCCGGGTTTCATAGGGCCTGCCCCCTCCACCAGCTCGGAATAAGAGTATCCGTTCAATTTTTCATCATACGGAATGTGCTTAGCGATGTCAACGTTTTTAATGACCAACTCTTTCAATAAAAGATATAATGGTTTTATTGGCCTTTAAAAAGCACATTATTTACGTTTTTTTCGATTCCCTTTGTTATTAGTATAGACTATTTAACACAATGTGTTATACTAATCTTCGAATATACATCCTCCCCATTCGCAATGGGAATAACCGAAAAGGAAGGTACATATAAATGAATCCAGTGAATATCAAAAACGACCTAAAGGATCTTTTAAATGGCCAAAACGTGCACGTTCAATTATCTGTTCCACAATTAGTGGAAGCTGCAACATCCCGTGGGGAAGCGGTATTAACTAGAGAAGGCGCTGTAGCAGCCGAAACCGGCAAATATACAGGCCGCTCGCCAAAAGATAAATACATCGTTGATGAGGCAATTTCGAGAGACAAAATAGATTGGGGCAATGTCAACCGCCCGATTTCTTCGGAAATTTTCGAGAACCTTTATGCCAAAGTGATCGATCACTTGAAGCAAAAAGATGCTCTATATGTATTTAAAGGCTTTGCTGGAGCTGACCATGAGTCACGCCTGGCGATTCAAACCATCAATGAATATGCATGGCATAACCTGTTTGCGCATCAATTATTCATTCGTCCGACAAAAGAAGAGCTGGCAGCGCATGAAGCAGAATTTACGGTTGTTTATGCGCCTACCTTCCATGCAGATCCGGCTATTGATGGCACAGATTCTGAAACCTTCATCATTGTATCGATGGAAAAGAAAATCATCTTGATCGGCGGAACAGAATACGCCGGCGAAATGAAGAAATCGATTTTCTCCATCATGAACCACATCTTGCCGGAAAAAGGGATTCTCCCAATGCACTGTTCAGCGAACGTCGGCAAAGACGGCGATGTTACCTTGTTCTTCGGATTATCAGGTACAGGAAAAACAACCTTGTCAGCAGACGGCGACCGCAAATTGATCGGCGACGACGAGCACGGCTGGTCGGATAACGGCGTTTTCAATATCGAAGGCGGCTGCTATGCGAAGACCATCAATTTATCGCGTGAAAACGAACCGCAGATTTATGACGCTATTCGTTTCGGATCGGTACTTGAAAATGTTGTTGTAGATCCGGAAACGCGCATCCCTGATTATGACAATGGTTCCCTAACTGAGAATACACGAGCAGCTTATCCGATTCAAGCAATCGATAATATTGTAGACCCGTCTGTAGGCGGACACCCTAAAACTATCGTGTTCTTGACGGCTGATGCATTTGGCGTCTTGCCTCCAATCAGCAAACTGTCAAAAGAACAAGCGATGTACCACTTCTTAAGCGGCTATACATCTAAACTTGCGGGCACAGAACGTGGTATCACAGCACCTGAAGCCACTTTCTCAACTTGCTTCGGTTCACCGTTCCTTCCGCTTCACGCAACTGTGTATGCAGAAATGCTGGGCGAGAAAATCGACGAACATGGTGTGGAAGTCTTCTTGGTAAACACAGGCTGGACTGGCGGCGAATACGGTGTCGGAAGCCGTATGAAACTTTCTTATACCCGTACAATGGTGCGCGCTGCGATGAAAGGCGAATTGCACAATATCGATACAGAAAAAGAAGCAATCTTTGGCTTGGAAATTCCAAAAGAAATTCCGGGCGTGCCTACTGAAGTCTTGAATCCACGCAATGCATGGACAGATAAAGACGCATACGATCAAAAAGCTAAAGAACTTTCATCTAAATTCCAAGACAACTTCAAAAAGTTCGGTACAGTAGATCCAGCCATCAGCCAACTTGGCGGACCGGTTGCCATCTCATAAGTATTAAAAGCAAAGAAGCTCTCCTTTTGACAGGAGAGCTTCTTTTTTATTCAAAAGTATTTTTATTAGTATGAATAAAAAAGCAGATCAATTTGCATCGCTGCGCTAGCTTTTTTCCTGCTCTTTCATCCAGACAGTCAGCGCTTTCGCCACTTTCCGGTTCGCTGCCGGCGGGAAGAAATGCGTGTATTCCGGGAAATACCAGGTTTCATGCGCTTGTTCATTCATCTTCAATGCCTCTTCCAATAAATACGCCTGCGCAGGAAAGACATTCTCATCTTGCAAGCCATGAATAATTAAGAATGGCATATGTGCTTCCTCGATCCGCAGCAGCGGATTCCGCTCTTCGAAGGCAGTCAAAGCGGTGTTTGGAGTGCCGCCATACAAGCGCTTCATCATGCGCCGCATATCAGGGCGTTCTTTATACGTCAGCACTGTATCCGTCACTCCGGCCCATGTTACGACTGAAGCAATATCATCACGCAATACCGCTGTCCAAAGTGCCATGATGCCGCCGCGTGAAAATGCCAGCAGGTGAACTGGTCCTGAACATTTCTGCTTTAGCACTTCCACTGCATGGACAGCATCCCAGCGGTCAGCCCCTGCGAATTCATCGCGTCCTTCCCCGCCGCGGTTCCCTCTGTAGTAAGGTGCAAAAACCGTAAATCCGTAAGCGGCAAATTGCGCAATGCGTGCAGGGCGTACCATCCCGATCGATTGAATGCCTCCTCTTAAATAGAGGATACCACTCGTACTTTTTCCTTTTTTCGGCTCAGCGAGCAGCCCTTTCACTTTAAGGCCATCAGACCAATACACAATTTCCGTCAACTTTACCCGTGGATTAGGCGAAGGGTAAAGTTTCGCCGATTCAATTTTCCCATTTTCCAAGCTCTTTCACCTTCTCCATGATTTTCAGCATTCCCTGGTCTTTCATGAGGAAACTAAAATCTTCTGTTACTTCTAATCCCTCTTTTAATACGGCGCCTTTTGTTTCCATCAATTTCACGGAATCGATTCGTTCCACTTCGGCAATAAAAACCGTTTTGCAGAAAGAAGGCTGACCGTAAACGACGTATTCTGCAAACCATTCCAGTTTCTCAGCTACCCCGCCCGTTTCTTCATATACTTCCCTAGCTGCTGCTGCCTTTAAACTTTCGCCAGCCTCTACCTTTCCGCCCGGAAATTCGATTCCACGCTTTGGATGGTCCGTCATCAGCCACTTCCCCTGATACTTTGCAATAACTAAGACATGACGGCTCGGAACATCGAAGGAGCCGGGAACAAAGGAAAGTTCACAGCGAAAGCCGTTTAAATCGGTATAAATCATCTAATTCACCTCACTGCCATCAAAAAAGCGCACACTCGTTAAAGTGTACGCCGAGTCCTTCTATTTTACTTCTTTTCTCCTAAGAATGCAGAAAGCATCCAAGAATGCTTCTCTAAGTTCTGGTGAATCGCGTTTAACATATCTTCCGTCATATCATCGCCGTCTGCAGCCGCAAGTTCCATTCCTTTTTTCAATGATTTCATAATTTTATCGTAGTCGCTGACGATAATATCAACCATTTCTTCTGCAGTTTCTTTGCTTGTCGCTTCATCAACAACTGAAAGTTCCAATTGTTCCTTCATCGTAGCAACCGGCTTTCCGCCGAGTGCAAGCAAACGTTCTGCGATTTCATCCATATGAAGCGTTGCTTCATTGTATAATTCTTCAAACTTCACATGCAGTGTAAAGAATGATGGCCCTTTTACATACCAGTGGAAATTATGTAATTTCGTATAGGCTACTGACCAAGTTGCGACTTGTACGTTTAATTCGTGGTTTAATTCTGCTGACATTAAAATCACTCTCCATTTGTATTTGATAAGCTCTTATACTTTATTTATACCTCTAACCTGCCTACAATAAACATAACGAAACTTTCTCTTGAAAGAAGATGACTCTACAATGAAAACGATCCTTATTAAAATTTTCCGCTTTTATCAGCGTTTCATTTCCCCGTTGTCGCCGCCAAGCTGCCGCTTCTACCCGACCTGCTCGCATTACGGAATCGAAGCTGTTGAAAAACATGGGGCGATAAAAGGCGGCTATCTAGCCGTACGCCGGATCTTAAGCTGCCACCCTTTCAATAAAGGCGGAATCGATTTTGTTCCAGAAGAATGGCCACCAAAAAAATAATTTTGGTGGTTTTTCTTGTGTTTTGAAAATGCATCGTGTAATATTCTCTAAGTAAATAAAACGTAACCGTTACATTTTGGAGGAAATTTATGAAGAAACTTATTCCGTTACTGATCCTTATTCTACTACTCGCTGCTTGCGGCGACTCGACAACCGGTACAACATCTGAACCGGAAGACGACGCGAAGCTCCATGTCTATACAACCGTCTATCCGCTCACTTACTTTACAGAACGGATTGGCGGCGAAGCCGTTACTGTTGAGTCCATCTATCCGGCAGGATCCAATGAACATAGTTTTGAACCGACCCAGCAAGACATGATTGCACTTGCTGAAGCGGATTTGATGTTTTACGTCGGACTTGGCCTTGAAGGATTTATCGACAGTGCACAAAAAACGCTAAAGAATGAAAACGTCGAGTTTGTTGCAACCGCTGATGCGATCACTGATGAGGAATTGGTGGCAGCGACTAGCCATGAAGAACATCATGAAGGCGATGCTCATGATGACGAGTCTCACGATGAAGAAGCGCATGATGAAGAAGCCCGCGATGAAGAGTCTCACGAGGGCCATGACCATGGCTCAACTGACCCCCATGTCTGGATCTCCCCTGTGCTTAGCCAGAAATTAGCGGAATCCATCAAAGATTCCTTGGCAGAGGCAGATCCGGAAAACTCGGAAATCTTTGAAAGCAATTATGCTGAATTGCTAATCGAGCTGGAAGAATTGGACCGCTCATTTGCCGAACTGGCAGAACAAGCGGACAATAAAACCTTCTTCGTTTCCCATGCAGCATTCGGCTATATGGCTGAGCCTTACGGGTTGGAGCAAGTCGCTATCGCCGGTTTGAACAGCCAAGACGAACCATCCCAGAAAGAACTCACGGAAATTGTGGATTTAGCAAAAGAGAAAAACATCAAACACATCATTTTCGAGCAGAACGTTTCATCGAATCTAACCGAAGTGATTCAGAAAGAAGTCGGTGCAGAAGCGCTTGAAATGAACAATCTCGGCGTCCTCACCCAAGAAAACATTAACGACGAAGAAACTTATTTCACCTTGATGGAAAAGAATCTTGAAACATTAAAGACAGCCTTGCAATAAAAAAGAAGGATTCCAAATGGAGTCCTTCTTTTCCTATGTTTTAATGAGTTTTTGTGTGATGCCGAATGCGAGTGTCGCCGTCAATACCATTCCAGCGAATGAAACTAGCGGTGGCCATCCAAAAACTGCCGGCTCATTCCCTGTTTGAGCGGCATTTGCCATATCCGGAACATATAGTGAAGTAAGTATCAATCCTGAACCGATTTGCGCCACCGTAAGCAACAAAATAAAGGTGACGATAAAGACCAAATACTTTTTCATTTTTTCGATTTCCTCCTATCGATAAAATAAGATAGGCCAGCATACATGAAACTGCCCACAACCGTGCCAATCAAGGCACATATTCCGAGGATGCCATAGCCCATCCCTTCCCATCCGCCAATAAATAGACTGATAATGACTACCGCAATACTCGCCAGCAGCAAAGAGGCAAAACTCATAGCAATCGTTTGAACCGCTTTTTCAGGCGGCAGGATTTTTTTCAAACCTATACCTGACAGGGCTAACACTATTGCTATAGCAAGAACAAGAAATAGGAGAAATCCATACCCTTCCATCTACGCACCTCCTAGTCCTCCATTATCTCTTTTAAAAACCGCTCCCGGTGGTCCAAGAATGATTTGGTAATTCGGTAATGATCCGTTTCTTCGTATTGTACTTCTCGTATCGAACCATGGTCGAAACTGAGAATCTGAGCTCCAGGGAACCCGAGCAAGATCGGCGAATGGGTAGCGATGATGAATTGGCATTCTTCATCTTGCGTCAATTCATGCAAAATCCTTAAAAACATCAACTGCCGCTGCGGTGAAAGCGCCGCCTCCGGCTCATCCAGCAGATAAATCGCTTCACCGCTGAAACGGTTTAAGAATAAAGATAGAAACGATTCTCCGTGGGACTGTTCGTGCAAAGATTTCCCGCCATACGCCCGGTAAGGAATCATTTCTTCTTTAGCCATTTCATCGATATGCGTTGCAAAATGATAAAAAGATTCAGCGCGCATGAAAAAGCCATTCCCTATCTTCGGCAGCCAAGATAAGCGGATATAATCCCCCAGCACCGACTGGGAAGCATGGACATCATATATATTATTTCGCCCTCCCCCGGCCGTATTGAAATCGCATTTATCAGCAATGGCTTCCAGCAATGTAGATTTGCCAGAACCGTTCTCTCCAACAAAAAAAGTGATCGGACTCGTCAGTTCCAATTGTTCGAGTTCTTTGATCGATGGAATCGTAAAAGGATATTGCGATGTATCTTCCACTTCTTCTTTCAGCAGCGTGATTCTTTTTAGGAACATTTTTTCACTTCCTTATAGGTCTATGATTTATTTAATTTCGGTTCCGTTCCTGTTCGGCAGCTTCATATCTGGTGCGCATGCGCCTTTTTGGGATATAGTCCAACAAATAGTAGGTTCCGATAAACAGCACACCGAATAGGCCCAACTCGATAAAAAACTTCAATAATGAGACGAAGGAATATTCACCGGCAAATAGATTCAAGTCATATTCAAAAAAAGCCAGCCTCAAATAAGTAAGGTCCGCAACTAATCGGGTGAATAAAATTGCGAAAAACATCTTCCAAAAACTCATCTCTCTGGCCCCTTTCTGTTATATGTATATACGTATCAAAAAGGGATTAGTTCCATTCTATAAAGAAAAAGCTTGGATTGACTCATCAACCCAAACTTTCTTTTACAATTGTATATCATAGCCAATGCCATGCTTTTTGCTCAGTTCAATGTTCCCATCCGCGACTTTTATTTCAGGAACGATGATGTCCCGTTCCCAGAAATGCCCCGAATCCGAAAAATCGCCCGGCAAAGTGATACCAGGAAGAGATGCCAAGGCTAAGTTGTGAGCTTTCGATACACCGAACTCGATCATGCCGCCGACCCACATTCCAATCGAATGCTTCTGGCATATCTCCACGATGCGCAATGTTTCGCTCCAGCCGCCAAGTCTGCCCATTTTCAAGACGATAATATCTCCAGCCTGTTCAAAAATCATCCGTTCCACATCTTCAAAACTCTTGATGCTTTCGTCCAAACAGATGGCTGTCTTCATTTCCCGTTTAGCTCGTGCATGCAGCTGCCACTCTTGTTCCCCAAAAGGCTGTTCGATCAACGCAAGTCCAATCGAGTCGAACTGTTTAAGCTGATTGAAATTTGTTTCATCGAACGCGCCATTCGCATCTGCAAAAAACAGGGTGTCGGGATAGCTTGAAACGATGTTTTTCAGCAATTCCTTATTTGTTGCAGGATTAATTTTTATTTTGATGCGGCTATACCCTTTAGCAACTGCCGCCTCTACACGACCAGCAATTTCAGCTTCATCTGCAGCCACAACGACACCTGCCTCGACTGCTTCTCCGCTGCCGCCGACCATTTGCCAAAGCGGCGACTTTCTCTTCTTCGCAAAAAGGTCCCACACCGCCATTTCGATTGCCGCTTTTGCCATGTGATTGCCTTTCACCTGGCTAAATCGCCCCGTGACTTCCTCGGGGCCATCGAGCGTTTCACCGTTTAATAAAGGGATAAGTACATTTTCTATCACAAATCGGCAACCGGTTATCGTTTCTTCCGTATACCAAGGCGTTGAGAAGGCCACGCATTCTCCGTAGCCTTTTAACCCTTCATTTGAAATCACTGTCACTAAAATCGCTTCCCGCTCTTTTACATGCTGCAGGGAGGTTTTGAAAGGCAGCTTCAGAGGCTGCTTGATCGGCGTCAAAAGGATTTCGGAAATAGTCACGTCCATGCTTTCAGCTCTCTTCTCAAGAGTTTATTCGAAGCGTTTCGCGGCAAGGCATCCACAAAGGTCAATTGCTTCGGCACTTTATAGGAAGCGATTTGCTGTTTGCAATACGTAAGCAATTCTTCGGCTTCAACCGGTTTATTCAAGACCACAAAAGCGACCGGCACTTCTCCCCATTTCTCATGTACCGCACCGCAGACACCGGCTTCCCGTACAGCCGGATGCGCAAGCAGCACTTTCTCGATTTCCGCAGGATAGACATTCTCACCGCCAGATACGATCAAGTCCGAACGGCGGTCTACGACAAATAGAAAACCTTCGTCATCCAAGTAGCCGATATCTCCCGTATGCAGCCAGCCGTCTGGCTGAACTTGCCGATCCGAGAATCGGCCGATATATCCTGGCGTCACTTGGGGCCCATGAATGAGAATCTCTCCTTTTTCACCGGCTTTATCGGTTCCTTCTATTTTCACTTGGTACAAAAACAAAGGCTTGCCGGAAGAACCGATTTTGCGTTCCGCATCTGCCGGCTGCAGCGTCGTCGTTTGTGACGAAGTCTCCGTCATCCCATATGTCTGGAGAACAGGAATCTCCAACTTGTCAGCCCGTTTCATGTAAGCAACAGGAACTGGCCGCCGCCTGCAAGAATCGCTTTAAACCGCGGAGATGCTTTCATTCCAGCTTCTTCTACGTTGCTGAGTACACGTTCCAACATCACGCCCACAAGCGACACATGCGTGACTGAACCTTCGCAAATTTCCCTTGCAGTATGCTCCGCATCAAACTTCTCATACAGCCGGACGCCCATGCCGTAAATCAGCGAACGCATCAAAATTGAAAATCCACTGATATGAAACAAGGGCACTGAACAAAGCCAGACATCTTCTGGTGCAACTCCGATGTTCAGCGCTGAAGAAACAGCGCTTGAAAAATGATTTTCAGCCGTCTGCCGGACGCCTTTCGGATGGCCGGTTGTTCCGGAAGTATACATAATGGAAATCGTGCGGCTTTGCTCCCACTCTGTCGCCTGCGTGATTTCTGAAGCTCGCTCATCTTTAATCCGGCTGAACAGGACGGGATTCCGTTCTTCTACTTTATCTTTCAGGAGATCATCCGCCAATACAAAATCCGCTGCTGAATCATCAATTTGATAAGCGAGTTCTGCCGGAGCCAATCGTTCATTCAGCATGACCATTTCACAGCCAAGGTGCAGGCAGCCATACATGATAAAAATGAAATCCGGATTTGACTTGGCGAGAATGGCGACGGGAATCTGGCTGGATGCCTAGACTAGCTAATTTCCCAGCATATTCCAGCGCTAAACTATTGATTTCGGTGAATGTCCATTGTTGATCTTGGAAAGACAGCGCCATTCGACTGCCGCTTAAGTGGCTGCGTTGAGTCAGCCAGTTTGGATAAGTCATTATAAAACCCTTCCTTTTCAGAAAAGCGCAAATGCGCGTCTAGCTATCGAATACGCAATTCCAGTTTTTACAGCATTTTATTTTCTAAAAAAAGCTGTCCCCCTAAGAGGACAGCTTTCGATTATTCATTGATCAAGGGAAACGTGGGAATTGGCCGAAATCCGGTTTGCGTTTTTCTTTAAACGCATCGCGTCCTTCTTTCGCTTCGTCTGTTGTGTAGTAAAGCAATGTAGCGTCTCCCGCCATTTGCTGAAGTCCAGCAAGGCCATCTGTGTCTGCGTTCATTGCCGCTTTTACAAAACGAAGGGCTGTCGGGCTCATTTCGAGCATTTCCTCGCACCATTTAACCGTTTCATCTTCAAGCTGCTCATATGGCACTACCGTGTTGACTAAGCCCATATCAAGTGCTTCTTGCGCGTCGTATTGACGGCATAGGTACCAAATTTCACGCGCTTTCTTATGGCCGATGATACGTGCTAAATAGCCTGAACCGTATCCAGCGTCAAAAGAACCGACGCGTGGTCCTGTCTGGCCGAAACGTGCATTGTCAGCTGCAATCGTCAAATCGCAGACTACGTGCAAGACATGTCCGCCGCCAATTGCATATCCTGCAACCATCGCTACTACCGGTTTTGGAATTACACGGATTAGACGTTGAAGGTCCAATACGTTCAAACGTGGAATTTCATCTTCTCCTACATAGCCCCCGTGCCGCGGACGCTTTGGTCTCCTCCTGAGCAGAATGCTTTTTCGCCTTCACCTGTTAAGACGATTACGCCTACTTTTGAATCATCGCGTGCACGTGAAAATGCATCGATCATTTCATGGACTGTTTTCGGACGGAATGCATTGCGCACTTCCGGACGGTTGATGGTAATTTTGGCAATGCCGTTATACGTCTCATATTTGATGTCTTCATATGTACGTTCTGTTACCCATTCGCGTGTCATGATTTTCCTCCTTGGATGTTCAATCTCAAATACTCATCTACTATTGTAGCAAACTCAGCCGGTTTTTCCACATGAATTGCATGTCCTGCTTCGACTATTTGGTGCTGCACCTGTAAAAAAGCCGTTTTCATCTCACCGGCAATAGCCTCGAATTTCAAATCCATGCTGCCTGTTATCAGCAATACCGGAACATGGATGTCTTTTAAATGGTTCCAATAAGAAGGCTGCGAGCCTGTTCCCATGCCGATTAAGCTGTTTGCGAGCCCTTGCGGCTGCTGGCTTAGGCGCTCTTGCTTTATTTCATCTCTAATTTCAAACGGCAATTTTTTCTGGCTGTCAAAAAGCGGGATGTTTTCCCACTTATCAACAAAAGACTGGATTCCATTTGCTAAAATCGTTAAGGCAAGTTCACTGTCGCGTTGCTGGCGTTCTACCTGCTCAGCTGCGGTTTTAAGCCCCGGCGATGCACTTTCCAGGATAAGTCCCTGCAAGCGTTCCGGATGGGCAATAGCATAAGCTAGAGCAGTTCGGCCGCCCATTGAATAGCCCGCAAGGACAAATTCCGTAAAGCCGAGCTCAGAAAATAAATCATGCAAGTCACGCACTTGAAGTTCCATGACGTAGCGGGAGGCATCTTCCGGCACAGCCGTTTTGCCGTGGCCGAGGAGATCGACCAAGACCACTTTGTAGTCGGACAGCGAACCGGCTATTCTTTGCCATGTTTTAGTACTGCCAGTAAATCCATGTAAAAAAACGATCGTCGGAGATTTGTCATCATTCCAAATTTCTACATGGTAATCCAAGCCGTTAACTTTCACAGTCATTGCTTTGCCAGCTCCTCGTTGAATCGATCCCATAGTTTCCGGTGGCTGCGGACATTTTGCTGTCTATCGGTAAAGACTTCAATGATTCTGACTTGTTTTTCTTTCGGTAGACGCAAAGCCTCGATCAATTGCTCTTTCGTTTCAACGGCAGCATATTCCGCATCGTACATGCGCGCCGCATCTTCAAATTTCAAGCCGGTCGGTGTACCGAACAGCGCTTCAAAATGCCGCTCTTCTTCCGATTGCGGCAAATAAGAAAAAATTCCGCCGCCGTCATTATTCATCACAACCACTGTTAAATCCGTTTCCTGCATTTTAGAAGCGATCAATCCATTCATATCATGCAAGAACGACAAATCACCGATTAATAAATAAGCAGGGCGTTTGGAAGCCGCCTGTACGCCGAATGCAGTAGAAACGACACCGTCGATTCCATTCGCTCCCCGATTTGCATACAACATGGCTTGCCGTCCGTTCGTATGGAAGAACGTGTCCACATCCCGAATTGGCATACTGCTGCCGACGATCAAATCGCAAGCGTCCAATTCTTCGAACAGCACTTTAGCAAGAACGCCTTCATCCATTTCATCTTGGCAATGCTGCTCGAGAATTTCCCAGTACAACGCAGAAGCTGTCCGCCATTTCTCAGTAAATGCATTATGCTGCTTTGTCTCTATTTCAAGCTTCCATAATTCTTTTGGAGGCGCTTGGATATGATGCGTCACAACGGACTGTGCATCACGCATCATCGGACTTTCATCGAAAACAGCATAAGTTTCCGGCTTAACGCTGGCCAAGAACAAAGTCAACGGCTTCGAAACCGGCTGAGGTCCAATCCGAATCACTGCATCAGGCGCCATCGCTTCCTTAAACTCACCATTTTTCAATAGCGCATCATACGAATCAATAATTAAATGCTGAAGCTCTTCTTTCACCCCTGAACGGAGATTGGATAAAGGATCCGCTAGAATCGGCCAATTTAATTTCCGAGCAAACTCCCAGAATTCTATGGGCATCCGTTCCGTCATTTCACCGACTACCAATAATCCCCGTTCTTTAGCCAATAAATCCTGCAGAAAAGATTTTGTTTCATTAGTTAACACAAAATCTCCTGTAAAATGCATCATTTCTCCAGAACTTTCGTAGCTTTGTTCAAAATCGATCCGCAGCGGCTCACGGAAAGGCACATTCAAATGCACAGGACCCTTCGGCGCAGTTTTGGCAGTCGCAATCGACCGATGCAAATGCCGGGATAGGAAACTCAATTGATTTTCCGGCTCCGGCATCGGCAAATCTGCCGACCATTTCACATGAGAACCAAAAAGGTTGATTTGATTGATCGCTTGAGGCGCACCCACTTCACGCAATTCATGTGGCCGGTCAGCTGTCACTACGAGTAAAGGAACACGCGCATAATACGCTTCTACAATCGCTGGGAAATAATTGGCTGCTGCCGTTCCAGATGTACAGAGCAGCATGACTGGATTGCCGGATGCTTTCGCCAGCCCTAAAGCAAAATAAGCAGCGGAACGTTCATCGATTTGGCGATAAACCGTCAATCCCTCTTGCTTCATGCAGGCATAGGCAAGCGGTGTGGAACGCGAACCTGGACTGATGACCACATTTTCCACTCCCAAATGTACGAGAGAGTGGGTAAAAGCTGATACATATTCTGTTAACGATTTGCGATTAGTCACTCATTTGACCTCCAAGGACACGGAGCATCGGTCTAAATTTAACCCATGTTTCGTCATATTCTGCTTCAGGGTGAGAATCTTCAACAATTCCCCCTCCTGCATATAAATAAGCTTCTTTTCCATCAAGCAAAGCGGAACGTATAGCGACAGCAAATTCACCATCGCCATTTGCATCAATCCAGCCGACAGGGGCAGCATAATAGCCGCGGCTCATCGTTTCATACTGGCGAATCAAACTCATCGCTTCCTGTTTCGGTTCGCCGCCAAGAGCAGGTGTCGGATGTAAATCTTGCACAAGATCCAACAAATTGGACCCTTCTTTCAACTCTCCTTCAACCGGCGTATAAAGGTGTTGGATATCCCGTATTTTCATCAATTTCGGCATTTTTGGCACAAACATCTTCGAACTATGTGCATTAAATACTTGGCTGATCATCTTCACGACAAATTGATGCTCCGAACGGTTTTTCTTATCATTCAATAATTCATTTCCAAGTGCTGTATCGATTTCCACAGTCTTGCCGCGTGGAGTCGACCCAGCTAAACAAGTAGACAGTGCTTGCCGATCTTGCACTTTAACCAATCGTTCCGGGGTCGCCCCAAAGAAAAACTGATTTTCTGCTTCCATTCCAAATAGAAAGCTTTCCGGCTGTTCTTCTGAAACTTGGTAAAGAGCCGCCGCCGGTTCCAAGGGCTGATCAAAATTCAGCTTTAAGGCTCGAGCAATTACTACTTTTTCCGCCTGTTGCGCTTTAATAACAGCGGTCACTTTTTTAATCGAATCCAGGTATTCTTTTTTCTTAAGTTCTGTCCGCTTAACGACTAGCGGTTTACGGTATTTTTTGAGTTCTGATACTTGAGCTGCATGAATTAACCGATCCCGCTCTTTGCGCAAAGCATCAAATGCAGCAAACGTTTCTTTTTCCTTTGTAATTAAATGAATGCTTACAAATGCTCTTTCGCCTTTAATAATCAATTGAAAAGTTGGTACTGCAAAATAAGCTTCTGGAAATTTTGTCCATACACTCTGTTTCTCATTTAACGGATCAAAAGAGAAACCACCGAATAGAATCGGCTGAACTTCCCGTTCTTCATTGACAATTTGCTTGCACAAAGTCTGCCATTCTTTTTTAACATGCTCAAAACGTCCATGAGGGCTATGTGCTGTGATCACATGTGCGTGGCCAAGACCAACCCAGGTGAACGTCTTTTCACGATTTTGCCAAAACATCCGTCTTCCTTTAAACTGCTGCTCGCCTGCTTCAAAAAAAGCCAAAGCCGACATTCTGGATACTTCAATCGTTTCCGTATAAAATCGATAGGCTAAGTAGCGCGTATCCGTAAAATTTTCCGGCGATGAATACTGCTGTGAATTCATCAAATTACCTCCGTTTTTCATTTAAGTACACTATATACGTGAAAGTTCACTTTTTAAATCTCTACCCTCTATCATACTCTTTTCTTCTAATTTCAGCACACCATATGCTGTATTTAGCCTGAATTTGAAGTACAATAAAGGGTGGAAAGAATTAAAGGAGAGGTACACAACATGACACATTCCATTCAGGCAGACAGCGGCTGGCGCGTATGGTGGCAATTAACCCGTCCCCATACTTTAACCGCATCGTTTGCTCCCGTTTTTTTAGGCACCATGATTGCCATCAACTATACGGATATCCATTGGGGATTATTTCTGGCTATGCTCATTGCGAGTTTATTGATCCAGGCAGCAACCAATATGTTCAATGAGTATTATGATTTTGCTCGAGGATTGGATAATGAAAAATCGGTCGGTATCGGCGGTGCCATTGTCCGAAACGGTGTTAAACCAAAAACTGTTTTATCACTTGCCTTGTTTCTCTATTTAATCGCTGCTGTCATCGGCATTTGGATTTGCGCTCAAACCAGCTGGTGGCTGCTTGTGGTAGGCGGTGCTGCAATGGCTATTGGCTATTTGTATACAGGCGGACCTTACCCAATCGCTTACACGCCATTTGGTGAATTATTCTCTGGAGTCGTTATGGGCTATTTGATCGTAATCATTGCGTTCTATATCCAAACGATGTCTGTAACAGTAGAAGCTTCATTGCTAGCTGTACCAAGCACCTTACTAGTTGCAGCTATCATGATGACCAATAATATCCGTGATATGGTCGGAGACGCTGCAAGCGGCCGTAAAACTCTAGTGATCCTGACAGGCAGACCAGCCGGAGTCGCGATATTAGCATCGTTCTTTGCCATTTCTTATCTATGGATCTTAGCATTAGCGATTTTCAATGATTTAACGCCATGGACCCTTTTAGTATTCCTTAGCGCTCCTAAAGCGTTTAATGTAGTAAAAACTTTTAGACGCTACACAAAACCATTAGAAGTCATGCCTGCAATGAAAGCGACAGGCATTACAAATACCTTATTCGCCTTCTTGCTGGGCATTGGGCTTCTTATTCATCATCTTCTTTAAAACAGCACCGGATCTATTCAGCGCTGCAGTGACAAAATCAATAATTAAGTTTTATTAGAAGCCATGGGGCTTTCCAACAAGTTTTCACTCAACTTATTGGAAAGGCCCTTTTTGTTACTTGACCTTGTTGACCGAAATTTTCAAAAACGATATATTAGAATAAATTTATATATAGCTAAAGTGAGGTGAACCAATGAGACCAATAATAATCGGAGTAATCGCTGCCTTCTTTTTCGCTTTCACATTCGTTTTCAATGCCAGTATGGAAGCAACAGGTGGAAGCTGGCTCTGGAGCGCATCTTTACGCTACATCTTTATGATCCCATTTCTTTTAGTGATAGTACTGGCACGCAGAAACTTAATTCCTCTCTTTAAGCAAATGAGAAAGGCCCCCATGAGCTGGCTGCTATGGAGTTTTATCGGGTTCGTACTTTTCTATGCGCCATTATGCTTTGCCGCAGCCTATTCACCCGGCTGGCTTATTGCTGGAACTTGGCAGATAACGATCATTTCGGGCTCATTGCTTGCCCCTCTTTTTTTCTATACAATACAAACAGCAAAAGGCCAAATCCAATTGAGAGAAAAAATTCCTTATAAAGGATTAGCTTTTTCTTTTCTTATTTTGCTAGGAGTTATTATCATGCAACTAGAACATGCACAAGAAATCCCTCTTCAAACGTTTTTAATGGGATTTTTGCCCGTTTTAGTCGCCTCCTTCGCCTTCCCATTGGGCAACCGGAAAATGATGGCGCTTTGCAATGACCAGCTAGACGCTTACCAGCGCGTTCTTGGAATGACTTTAGCAAGTCTTCCTTTTTGGTTGGTGTTATCTTTCTTCGCACTAGCAACTGAAGGACCCCCAAGTATAAACCAAAGCTTGCAATCGCTAATAGTAGCAGTGAGTTCTGGTGTCATAGCTACAGTTCTGTTTTTTAAAGCTACCGATTTGGTTCGAAAAGATATGAAAAAACTAGCGGCAGTAGAAGCGACACAGTCACTAGAAGTGCTTTTTGCGTTATTTGGCGAAATTCTTATCTTATCGATCGCTTTGCCTACACCACTTTCCTGGGTTGGCATTGCCATCGTCATGGCTGGCATGATTATCCATAGCCAGCTCTCTGCAATCAAATCAACCCGGAACACAAACATAGAGATTTTAACCAAAAAGCAGCCGCTTTAAAATAAGCAGCTGCTTTTTTTACGCAAAAAAATGCCATGCAAATGAATGCATGACATTTTTATATGACCCCTACGGGATTCGAACCCGTGTTACCGCCGTGAAAGGGCGGTGTCTTAACCGCTTGACCAAGGGGCCAATTACTGGCGGAGAAGGAGGGATTTGAACCCTCGCGCCGGTTTCCCGACCTACACCCTTAGCAGGGGCGCCTCTTCAGCCACTTGAGTACTTCCCCAGTATGGCTCCGAAGGTAGGACTCGAACCTACGACCATCGCATTAACAGTGCGGTGCTCTACCACTGAGCTACTTCGGAATGGTGGGCCTAAATGGACTCGAACCATCGACCTCACGCTTATCAGGCGTGCGCTCTAACCAGCTGAGCTATAGGCCCATATGTATAATGGAGCGGGTGAAGGGAATCGAACCCTCATCATCAGCTTGGAAGGCTGAGGTTTTACCACTAAACTACACCCGCATAAATGGTGGGTCAGGACGGAATCGAACCGCCGACACTTAGAGCTTCAATCTAATGCTCTACCGACTGAGCTACTGACCCACATTTGAAAGATAAAAAATGGCGGTCCCGACCGGGATCGAACCGGCGATCTCCTGCGTGACAGGCAGGCATGTTAACCGCTACACCACGGGACCATTTGGTTGCGGGGGCAGGATTTGAACCTGCGACCTCCGGGTTATGAGCCCGACGAGCTACCGAACTGCTCTACCCCGCGATAATAATATTGATATTAGTTTCTTCTATTATATAGAAGTTTTAAAAAGGATAGTCCACACATTTTTTATAAAGATGGAGGAGGAAGAGGGATTCGAACCCCCCGCGGATTTGACTCCCCTGTCGGTTTTCAAGACCGATCCCTTCAGCCAAACTTGGGTATTCCTCCGTGATAATAGATAAATGGTGGACCTTGCAGGACTCGAACCTGCGACCGGACGGTTATGAGCCGTCTGCTCTAACCAACTGAGCTAAAGGTCCTAAAAAAGTGGCGGCAGAGGGGATCGAACCCCCGACCTTACGGGTATGAACCGTACGCTCTAGCCAGCTGAGCTACGCCGCCAGGATCTTTATGATATATAGTTGGTGGAGCCTAGCGGGATCGAACCGCTGACCTCCTGCGTGCAAGGCAGGCGCTCTCCCAGCTGAGCTAAGGCCCCATTGAATGGTCGGGAAGACAGGATTCGAACCTGCGACCCCTTGGTCCCAAACCAAGTGCTCTACCAAGCTGAGCTACTTCCCGAACTTAAATGCTGAGTGTAAAAATATGGCGCGCCCGAGAGGACTCGAACCTCTAACCGCTTGATTCGTAGTCAAGTACTCTATCCAATTGAGCTACGGGCGCTTATTCATGATAAAACCTGACGGTTTTTTTCTGCAAACAAAGATGGTGCCGAGGACCGGAATCGAACCGGTACGGTAGTCACCTACCGCAGGATTTTAAGTCCTGTGCGTCTGCCAGTTCCGCCACCCCGGCATGGGTCGGCTTTGAATTGCTGCAAAAAATTGGAGCGGAAGACGGGGGTCGAACCCGCGACCTCCACCTTGGCAAGGTGGCGTTCTACCACTGAACTACTTCCGCAAAAATGGTGCGGGTGAAGGGAGTCGAACCCCCACGCCCGAAGGCGCTAGATCCTAAGTCTAGTGCGTCTGCCAGTTCCGCCACACTCGCGTGGCAATAATGAAATTAAAATGGTGAGCCATGAAGGATTCGAACCTTCGACCCTCTGATTAAAAGTCAGATGCTCTACCAACTGAGCTAATGGCTCTCATGAAAAGTGGTGCCGGAGAAAGGACTTGAACCCTCAACCTACTGATTACAAGTCAGTTGCTCTACCAGTTGAGCTACTCCGGCGAAAGAGAAAAAATGGTGGAGGATGACGGGATCGAACCGCCGACCCTCTGCTTGTAAGGCAGATGCTCTCCCAGCTGAGCTAATCCTCCAGTATGTATGCCCAGCGACGTCCTACTCTCACAGGGGGAGACCCCCAACTACCATCGGCGCAAAAGAGCTTAACTTCCGTGTTCGGGATGGGAACGGGTGTGGCCTCTTTGCCATCATCACTGGACTATTTGATTTTTGAAAGACAAGTTTTATTATACCAATTCTGACCGGTATTTCAAGCTTTTTTTAAAAAAACTTTTGCCTTATTCTTTCAAAACTGGATATTCGACATTGAATACAGGAAACGCGCTCTTCAGAAAGCAATTTGGTTAAGTCCTCGATCGATTAGTATTCGTCAGCTGCACGTGTCGCCACGCTTCCACCTCGAACCTATCTACCTCATCGTCTTTGAGGGATCTTACTTGCTTGCGCAATGGGAAATCTCATCTTGAGGGGGGCTTCGTGCTTAGATGCTTTCAGCACTTATCCCGGCCACACATAGCTACCCAGCGATGCCCTTGGCAGAACAACTGGTACACCAGCGGTGTGTCCATCCCGGTCCTCTCGTACTAAGGACAGCTCCTCTCAAATTTCCTGCGCCCGCGACGGATAGGGACCGAACTGTCTCACGACGTTCTGAACCCAGCTCGCGTACCGCTTTAATGGGCGAACAGCCCAACCCTTGGGACCGACTACAGCCCCAGGATGCGATGAGCCGACATCGAGGTGCCAAACCTCCCCGTCGATGTGGACTCTTGGGGGAGATAAGCCTGTTATCCCCGGGGTAGCTTTTATCCGTTGAGCGATGGCCCTTCCATGCGGAACCACCGGATCACTAAGCCCGTCTTTCGACCCTGCTCGACCTGTACGTCTCGCAGTCAAGCTCCCTTGTGCCTTTACACTCTGCGAATGATTTCCAACCATTCTGAGGGAACCTTTGGGCGCCTCCGTTACTCTTTAGGAGGCGACCGCCCCAGTCAAACTGCCCGCCTGACACTGTCTCCCACCCCGATCAGGGGTGTGGGTTAGAATTTCAATACAACCAGGGTAGTATCCCACCGACGCCTCCTCCGAAGCTGGCGCTCCGGGCTCAAAGGCTCCTACCTATCCTGTACAAGTTGCACCAAAATTCAATATCAGGCTACAGTAAAGCTCCACGGGGTCTTTCCGTCCTGTCGCGGGTAACCTGCATCTTCACAGGTACTATAATTTCACCGAGTCTCTCGTTGAGACAGTGCCCAGATCGTTACGCCTTTCGTGCGGGTCGGAACTTACCCGACAAGGAATTTCGCTACCTTAGGACCGTTATAGTTACGGCCGCCGTTTACTGGGGCTTCAGTTCGCACCTTCGCTTGCGCTAAGCACTCCCCTTAACCTTCCAGCACCGGGCAGGCGTCAGCCCCTATACGTCACCTTACGGTTTTGCAGAGACCTGTGTTTTTGCTAAACAGTCGCCTGGGCCTATTCACTGCGGCTCTCTCGGGCTGTAACACCCTACCAGAGCACCCCTTCTCCCGAAGTTACGGGGTCATTTTGCCGAGTTCCTTAACGAGAGTTCACTCGCTCACCTTAGAATTCTCTTCTCGCCTACCTGTGTCGGTTTGCGGTACGGGCACCTCCCGCCTCGCTAGAGGCTTTTCTTGGCAGTGTGAAATCAGGGACTCGAGGGTAAACCCTCTTGCCGTCACAGCTTAACGTATCAGGAATGGGATTTGCCTCATTCCACGCCTCACTGCTTGGACGCGCACAACCAACGGCGCGCTCACCTTATCCTTCTGCGTCCCCCCATTGCTCAAACGGCGGGGGAGGTGGTACAGGAATATCAACCTGTTGTCCATCGTCTACGCCTATCGGCCTCGACTTAGGTCCCGACTGACCCTGAGCGGACGAGCCTTCCTCAGGAAACCTTAGGCATTCGGTGGACGGGATTCTCACCCGTCTTTCGTTACTCATACCGGCATTCTCACTTCTAAGCGCTCCACCAGTCCTTCCGGTCTGACTTCAACGCCCTTAGAACGCTCTCCTACCACGGACCTCAGACGAGGTCCATCCACAGCTTCGGTAATCCGTTTAGCCCCGGTACATTTTCGGCGCAGTGTCACTCGACCAGTGAGCTATTACGCACTCTTTAAATGATGGCTGCTTCTAAGCCAACATCCTGGTTGTCTAAGCAACGCCACATCCTTTTCCACTTAACGGATATTTGGGGACCTTAGCTGGTGGTCTGGGCTGTTTCCCTCTTGACTACGGATCTTATCACTCGCAGTCTGACTCCCAATCATAAATCACTGGCATTCGGAGTTTGTCTGAATTCGGTAACCCGGGATGGGCCCCTAGTCCAAACAGTGCTCTACCTCCAGGATTCTAAACGATTGAGGCTAGCCCTAAAGCTATTTCGGAGAGAACCAGCTATCTCCAGGTTCGATTGGAATTTCTCCGCTACCCACACCTCATCCCCGCACTTTTCAACGTGCGTGGGTTCGGGCCTCCAGTAAGTGTTACCTTACCTTCACCCTGGACATGGGTAGATCACCTGGTTTCGGGTCTACAACTGCATACTCATTCGCCCTATTCAGACTCGCTTTCGCTGCGGCTCCGCCTTCTCAGCTTAACCTTGCATGCAATCGTAACTCGCCGGTTCATTCTACAAAAGGCACGCCATCACCCATTAACGGGCTTTGACTACTTGTAGGCACACGGTTTCAGGATCTGTTTCACTCCCCTTCCGGGGGTGCTTTTCACCTTTCCCTCACGGTACTGGTTCACTATCGGTCACTAGGGAGTATTTAGCCTTGGGAGATGGTCCTCCCGGATTCCGACGGAATTTCACGTGTTCCGCCGTACTCAGGATCCACTCGGGAGATCCGAACCTTTCAGCTACAGGGCTGTTACCTTGTCTCGCGGACCGTTCCAGGTCGCTTCGCTTAAATTCGGATTTTGTAACTCCGCAATGAGTGTCCTACAACCCCAAGAGGCAAGCCTCTTGGTTTGGGCTGTTCCCGTTTCGCTCGCCGCTACTCAGGGAATCGCATTTGCTTTCTCTTCCTCCAGGTACTTAGATGTTTCAGTTCCCTGGGTCTGCCTTCTCATGTGCTATGTATTCACACATGGATACCGCCCCATTAAAGGCGGTGGGTTCCCCCATTCGGAAATCTCCGGATCATCGCTCACTTACAGCTCCCCGAAGCATATCGGTGTTAGTGCCGTCCTTCTTCGGCTCCTAGTGCCAAGGCATTCACCGTGCGCCCTTTCTAACTTAACCAAGTGGTTTGTTAAAAAGTGGATCCCAATTGGGATCATGCTTGCATGAATTGCTTGTTTTCATTTGTTTCAATGTCGTTTTATCCAGTTTTCAAAGAACAAGTTTGAAGTCACAAAACAGGCTCACGCCTGAAGGGTGAACCTTCAAAACTGAACGCAAAACGTCAACACAAGATCTAAGATCTTGTTTCCGAATAAATCCTTAGAAAGGAGGTGATCCAGCCGCACCTTCCGATACGGCTACCTTGTTACGACTTCACCCCAATCATCTGTCCCACCTTCGGCGGCTGGCTCCCGTAAGGGTTACCCCACCGACTTCGGGTGTTACAAACTCTCGTGGTGTGACGGGCGGTGTGTACAAGGCCCGGGAACGTATTCACCGTGGCATGCTGATCCACGATTACTAGCGATTCCGGCTTCATGCAGGCGAGTTGCAGCCTGCAATCCGAACTGAGAACGGTTTTCTGGGATTGGCTCCCCCTCGCGGGTTGGCTGCCCTTTGTACCGTCCATTGTAGCACGTGTGTAGCCCAGGTCATAAGGGGCATGATGATTTGACGTCATCCCCACCTTCCTCCGGTTTGTCACCGGCAGTCACCTTAGAGTGCCCAACTGAATGCTGGCAACTAAGATCAAGGGTTGCGCTCGTTGCGGGACTTAACCCAACATCTCACGACACGAGCTGACGACAACCATGCACCACCTGTCACCGCTGTCCCCGAAGGGAAAGCCTTGTCTCCAAGGCGGGCAGCGGGATGTCAAGACCTGGTAAGGTTCTTCGCGTTGCTTCGAATTAAACCACATGCTCCACCGCTTGTGCGGGCCCCCGTCAATTCCTTTGAGTTTCAGCCTTGCGGCCGTACTCCCCAGGCGGAGTGCTTAATGCGTTAGCTGCAGCACTAAGGGGCGGAAACCCCCTAACACTTAGCACTCATCGTTTACGGCGTGGACTACCAGGGTATCTAATCCTGTTTGCTCCCCACGCTTTCGCGCCTCAGCGTCAGTTACAGACCAGAAAGTCGCCTTCGCCACTGGTGTTCCTCCACATCTCTACGCATTTCACCGCTACACGTGGAATTCCACTTTCCTCTTCTGCACTCAAGTTCCCCAGTTTCCAATGACCCTCCACGGTTGAGCCGTGGGCTTTCACATCAGACTTAAGGAACCGCCTGCGCGCGCTTTACGCCCAATAATTCCGGACAACGCTTGCCACCTACGTATTACCGCGGCTGCTGGCACGTAGTTAGCCGTGGCTTTCTGGTGAGGTACCGTCAAGGTACCAATAGTTAGTTGGTACGTGTTCTTCCCTCACAACAGAGTTTTACGATCCGAAAACCTTCGTCACTCACGCGGCGTTGCTCCGTCAGACTTGCGTCCATTGCGGAAGATTCCCTACTGCTGCCTCCCGTAGGAGTCTGGGCCGTGTCTCAGTCCCAGTGTGGCCGGTCACCCTCTCAGGTCGGCTACGCATCGTGGCCTTGGTGGGCCGTTACCCCACCAACTAGCTAATGCGCCGCGGCCCATCCTGCAGTGACAGCCGAAACCGTCTTTCCGTGAAGCCTCAGGTGAGGCTTCAAACTATTCGGTATTAGCACCGGTTTCCCGGAGTTATCCCGATCTGCAGGGCAGGTTGCCCACGTGTTACTCACCCGTCCGCCGCTAAACACTTGGAGCAAGCTCCAAGTGTTCCGCTCGACTTGCATGTATTAGGCACGCCGCCAGCGTTCGTCCTGAGCCAGGATCAAACTCTCCATTATAGAGTAGTATTGATTGCTCAATGCTGGCGCATCGCCGTCTCCGAAAAGACGCGCGATTCGCTTTGATCTGGCAAAGCCTGATCAGTAAGTTGTGGCGCGGACCCGAAGGTCCGTTGCCGATATTGTTGACGTTTTGCTGTTCAGTTTTCAAGGTTCATGTTGCCGCACTCATTGGCGACTTTATTAATATACCTTAGGTACGACTTGCTGTCAATACTATTTTAAAATATTTTTTCGGTCGTCTTAAGGACATATATAAATATAAACCGCCGAGCGCAGAAAATCAACCCCTTTTTCTAAAAAAGAATGATTTTATTTTCCCATAGTCTGCAACGAACAGGATTATGCCGCATAACACAACTGTTCCTCCTATGATCTGAGAGGAACTTAACAGCTCTCCAAGTATGAAATAAGCTAATATAGCAGCTCCTACAGGCTCAAAAAGAATTGCGATTGAAATGACATTTGTACTTACCCATCTTAAAGACCAATTGAATAACGTGTGGCCAAGTAGATTAGGAATGATCGCTAAAAGTAAAAACCACATCCATTCTGAAGCAGGATAAGGACCAAAAGATTCACCTTTTACAATTATATAGAAGAACAATGTTATTGTACTAAAGCTATAAACAACAAAAGTATAAGTAATCAATGACAATCTTTGGCGTACATCTTGACCAAACAGCAGATAACCTGTAATTAACGCACAGGCAATTAAAGCTAAGATATCTCCATATAAAGCAGAACCGCTAATTTTAAAATCACCATAGCCGATTAAAACACTTCCGAGTACGGCAATTAGTCCTGAAACAAGTGTTTTAATAGAAAGTTTCTCTTTAAAAAAGAAATAGGTTCCTGCAAATGCGAATAATGGCTGCAATGTTACAAGCACTGTTGAACTCGCGACAGATGTATAATTCAACGATTCAAACCATAAAATGAAATGAAAGGCTAAAAAAATACCTGCTATCGAAGTGAATGCCCAATCTCTTTTGCTTAGCTTCTTGATTTCTTGGGTATATTTCATAAAGAACACTGGACTCATTATAAGAATTGAGAAAAGCATTCGATAAAAAGCAGTAACTCCAGAATCGGCAGAAGTCATTTTTACAAAAATTGCTGATAATGCGACAGAGAATACACCAATGATAATCGGGATAAAAGGATGAACAACTGGTTTTTCCATATAGACGCCTCTTCTCTAAGTTGCTTATGCAAGGTTTTCACACTTTAAATAGTGTGACATGTCCCCCTTTCTTTATCAACCATCATTTGAAAGGAGTGCTGTTATGGATTTTTTCACCTTCCTGCCTATCGCTTCCCTTGAAACTTTCATCAAACTTCTGGTAGCCGCACTCCTTAGTTTAGTAATAGGACTCGAGCGAGAGTTGAAAAGAAAACCTGTTGGGTTAAAGACAAGTATCGTCATTGCAACATTCAGTTGTTTGCTGACCATCATTTCAATTGAATCTGCATATCTTGCAGAAGGAAGCGAGTATGCTAATGTAAATATTACGATGGATCCGCTTCGTCTGGCTGCTCAAATTGTTTCAGGAATCGGTTTTCTTGGAGCTGGTGTTATTTTAAAACGCGGCAATGATTCCATTTCCGGTTTAACAACTGCTGCGATGATCTGGGGTGCTGGTGGCATTGGCATCGCTGTTGCTGCGGGTTTTTATGTCGAAGCTGCATTTTCGGTACTGATTATTCTAATCGGTATCGAGATAGTCCCTCCCCTTCTCTTTAAATTCGGGCCAAAGCGACTGCGGTTGATTGAAGCGAATATCAAAATTTTCATTTCAGATTCGTCTCATATCGATGAGGCGGTCAAAGAAATAACATCAGAAGGTGTTATTATAGAAGCAATGTCTCTCTTCCAACATAGGGAAGCAGATTTCCCTTGCCATGAAGTGGCGATACGCGCTTCTTTTCTCCAAGAGACTGAGACAATCGCTTTATATGAAAGAATCTTGAAAATTAAACACGTTGAAAAAGTAGAAATTGAATTGATTAGCTGAGGAGGAATTTGAATGGGTGAATTTTTTAAGTTATTAAAAGGAGGCAATAGGCCGTCCTTACTTGCTGCGGTGATGAATACATTAATCGCCATCATGAAAGGTGTCGCGTTTTTCTTCACAGGGAATGTTGCGATGTTTGCTGAAACAATGCATTCGATCGGAGACGCCGCTAACCAATATTTCGTTTTCATCGGCTCCGCTTTATCTAAAAAAGCGCCGACTAAAAGATTTCCTAATGGATTTGGCAGACTTTTAAACCTGGTACTGCTTGGAGCGGTGTTGATTGTTGGAATCATGGCTTATGAAACGATTGTGGAAGGTTGGCATCAATTGACCCATCCTGTTGAAGCTGAAGGGTTTATCATAAGTGTTGTGGTCTTATCAATAGCTGTTATTCTTGAATTTGCAGTTTTATATAAAGCAGGCAAAGAAGTTTTGCATGAATCTGGAGTTAAAGGCGGCATTATGGCGCCGATCACTACAAGCTTTGCTCATTTAAACCGGGCAAAACCTGCTACTAAACTTGTATTTATGGAAGATTTGGTTGCAACAGGCGGCGGCGTTCTCGCATTAATCGCAGTACTGATTGCACATTTTACCGGTTTCCTTGCAATTGAAGGTGCTGCATCCATCGCAATCGGGCTTATGATGTTTTATGTCGTAATGACGGTATTCCTTGAAAATGCGCGGTGCGATTGGGGAAACAGATGAGCAGATGGTCAATCACATTGCTCATATGTTATCTGACCATTCAGGCGTTCGCGATATCAAAGAACTCGAAGTTGTAAAAGAAGGCGAATTTTTGCATGTTGAAACGAAAATCGAAATTGACCCTGAATTATCTGTTAAAGAAGCCGACGAATTGCAGGATTTATTAGCACAGCTCATATTGAGCCAACCAAGCGTTGATGATGTGCTCATAACATTCGATGCAGACGATGGAGAAACGCATTGGAAACACTTGAGCACACGCCCTGAATCATTGCCGCCGCTCAGAGAACCAAAAGCATAGAAAAAGACCAGGCGCTCATTGCCTGGTCTTTTTCTATGCTTATAGTGAAGCTTGGAGAATTTGTTTGACGTCTTCGCCGTTTAGTTTAGCGAAGTTGCCGAATTCACCATAGATCATTGCTTTTTCGGCCATTAAGTCGATTTTCGAATCGTCTATGCCGTAATAATCCAGTTTTGTCGGAGCTCCTAATGAAGTCCAGAATTCCTGGAGACGGTCGATTCCTTCGAAAGCGATCGCTTCTTCCGTCTTCCCTTCAGGATCTACCTCAAATACACGGACTGCCAATTGTGCAAATTTGCTTGGATTTCCTTTTGCATTATGGCGCATCCATTGTGGGAATAGGATTGCAAGCCCACCTGCATGCGGAATGTCATAAACTGCAGATACCGCATGTTCGATATTATGCGATCCCCAGTCTCCCCGGTAACCCATTTCAAGGAATTTGTTCAATGCGATCGTACCTGCGAACATAATCGTTTCACGGTGTTCATAGCTTTGAAGGTCTTCCATCAGTTTCGGTGCCGTTTCAACAACCGCCTTCAATACCCCTTCACACATACGGTCCTGAACCGGTATATTCGAGGCATTATTGAAATACTGCTCGAAAATATGCGACATCATGTCAACAATTCCGTAGACTGTGTGGTTTTCTGGAACCGATAATGTATAAGTTGGATCCAGTATTGAAAATTTCGGGAATGAAAACGGGCTTCCCCAGCCGTATTTTTCTTGTGTTTCTTCATTGGTAATAACAGATCCTGCGTTCATTTCGGAACCTGTTGCAGCAATCGTCAATACCGTTCCGAAAGGCAAAGCGCCTTCTGGCTGGGCTTTACGGGAAACAAAGTCCCATGCATCCCCATCGTATGTAGCTCCGCACGCAATCAACTTCGTGCAGTCAATAACTGAACCGCCTCCGACTGCCAACAGGACATCGATGTTCTCTTTTTTGCAGATTTCAATGCCTTTACGAGCCGTTGTAATACGCGGTTTGGCTCTACCCCGCTTAATTCGAAGATTTCAAGACCTGCTTGGTTTAAGGTATCAATCACTTCATCATAAAGACCATTCTTTTTGATGCTGCCACCACCGTAAACTACTAAAACTTTTTTACCATAATTTGGTAACTCTGTTTTAAGTGCTTCGAGTTGGCCTTTACCGAATATTAGTTTTACTGGGTTATAGAAAGAAAATGAATTCATTTTTTTAACCTCCTTTTCCATTACTATTATGTCGATAGGAAAAGGAAAACGCAAAAATTATGCACCAAAAAGCCGCTCCTGGAAATTCCAGGAGCGGCTTTTTTCTCTTAAACCCAACCACGGAAGCGTGCAGCTTCTGCAGTTCTGCGGGCACCTACCATATAAGCGGCAAGTCGCATATCGATATTTCGCGTAGTTGCAACGTTATAGACGTTTTCAAATGCATCAACCAGCTTTTTGTTGAGCTTTTCATCCACTTCTTCTTGAGTCCAGTAATAACCTTGATTATTCTGTACCCATTCGAAGTAAGAAACCGTAACTCCACCAGCACTTGCTAATACATCCGGAACTAAAAGAATACCTTTATCCGTTAAAATCTTCGTAGCTTCTGCAGTTGTCGGACCATTAGCCGCTTCAACTACAATGGAAGCTTTGATGTTCGGTGCGTTTTCAGCTGTAATCTGATTAGAGATTGCAGCCGGAACGATGATATCGCAATCCAACTCAAACAATTCTTTGTTTGTAATGGTGTTGTCAAATAATGTAGTTACGGTACCGAAGCTATCGCGGCGATCCAGCAGATAGTCGATATCCAAACCGTCTGGATCATGCAATGCGCCGTAGGCATCCGAAATGCCGACTACTTTCGCTCCTGCATCGTGCAAGAATTTTGCAAGGAAGCTTCCTGCGTTTCCGAAACCTTGGATAACGACACGAGCGCCTTTCATATTCAAACCGCGTTTTTTAGCAGCTTCATTAATAACAATGGTTACACCTTGAGCAGTCGCTTTATCCCGGCCTTGAGAACCACCTAGGACAATCGGTTTACCGGTAATGAAACCAGGTGAATTGAATTCATCGATTTTGCTGTACTCATCAAACATCCATGCCATGATTTGAGAATTTGTAAATACATCCGGCGCTGGAATATCTTTGTTCGGTCCAACAATCTGACTGATCGCTCTTACATAGCCGCGGCTCAATTTTTCGATTTCGTACATTGACATTTCACGCGGGTCACAGATGATACCGCCTTTACCGCCGCCGTAAGGTAAATCTACAATGCCGCATTTAAGCGTCATCCACATAGACAATGCCATAACTTCTTCACGGTTCACTTCCGGGTGGAAACGCACTCCGCCTTTTGTCGGCCCTACTGCGTCATTATGCTGCGCACGGAATCCAGTGAACACTTTTACATTTCCGTCATCCATTCGAACCGGAATACGCACTTCCATAATTCGCATCGGTTCCTTAAGAAGTTCGTACATCGATTCTTCGTATCCGAGTTTATCCAATGCAGTTTTAATAACGTTCTGCGTTGACGTCAACAAGTTCAGGTTTTCAGCCATTGTTTTAATTCGCCTCTTTATATTTATAGTAATTACTCCGCCACTAGTGTAACATAATTGACTTTGCATTTGCTAGGTAGTTGTTATTTTGCAAATACTTTTTGAATACGTTCAATCGCCCAATCCAAATCCTCTTTTGAGATAACCAAAGGGGGCGCAAAACGGATAACCGTATCATGCGTTTCTTTGCATAATAAACCTAGCTCTTTCAGCTGCTCACAATAAGGGCGAGCTTCTTCTGTCAATTCCATGCCGATGAACAATCCGCGGCCGCGCACTTCTTTAATAGAAGGATGTTCGATTTCGCGAAGTCTTCCCATGAAATATTCTCCAAGTTCAAGAGAACGCTGTGCCAAATTTTCTTCTTGCAGTACTTCCATTGACGCAATCGATACGGCACAAGCAAGCGGGTTGCCGCCGAATGTAGAGCCATGCGAGCCCGGGTTGAATACACCTAGAATATCGCTGTCAGCGACTACACACGAGATCGGGAAGACACCGCCGCCAAGTGCTTTTCCAAGTATGTACATGTCCGGGTTTACGTCTTCCCATTCACACGCGAACATTTTGCCTGTACGTGCAAGGCCGCATTGAATTTCATCGGCAATGAATAGGACGTTATTCTCGCGGCAAAGTTCTCTTGCTGCCTTCAAAAAGCCTTCTTCCGGCATAATGATTCCTGCTTCGCCTTGAATCGGTTCAATCAAGAATGCAGCTGTATTTGGCGTAATAGCAGCTTTTAAGGCTTCAAGATCTCCGAAAGGAATCAAATTGATGCCTGGCAACATTGGCCCGAACCCTCTGCGGTATTCAGGATCAGAAGATAATGATACCGCTGTCATTGTACGTCCATGGAAATTTCCGTTGCACGCAATGATCTCTGCTTGTCCCTCTTCTACCCCTTTAACATCATAAGCCCAGCGACGAGCAGCTTTAAATGCTGTTTCGACCGCTTCTGCTCCTGTGTTCATCGGCAATGCCATTTCTTTTCCAGAAATCTTGCAGATCATTTCATACCAAGGAGCCAGCATGTCATTGTGGAAAGCACGTGAAGTCAACGTTACACGATCCGCTTGGTCTTTCAATGCCTGAATGATTTTCGGATGGCGATGGCCTTGGTTTACTGCAGAGTATGCAGAAAGCATATCCATGAATTTATTGCCTTCTGGATCTTTTACCCATACACCTTCTGCTTCTGTGATGACGATTGGCAGTGGATGATAGTTGTTGGCACCGTATTTTTCAGTAGTTTCAATGATTGTTTGCGTCTTAGTCATGTCAATTCCTCCTTATTTTTAAAAAAGGCAGACGATCAGTCTGCCTTTTCAATGAATAATTATAACATTAACGGAATGATTATAACATTTCAGATGTAGTTTTTGCTTGCAAATGAAGTGTTAAATAATCCGGTCCGCCTGCTTTAGAGTCAGTCCCTGACATATTGAATCCACCGAATGGCTGGTATCCAACGATCGCGCCTGTACAGCCGCGGTTGAAGTAAAGGTTTCCGACATGGAATTCTTCACGCGCTTGCTCCAAGTGTTCGCGGTTGTTCGTGATGACCGCTCCAGTCAAGCCGTATTCCGTGTTGTTGGCAATTTCAAGCGCATGATCAAAATCTTTCGCTTTTGAAATTCCGATGACTGGCCCGAAGATTTCTTCTTGCATAATGCGTGAATTCGGGTCTAAATCTGCAAAGACCGTCGGGTTCACGAAGTAACCTGTCGAATCATCGCCAGTTCCTCCGACCACTAAACGTCCTTCTTCTTTTCCGATTTCGATGTAATCCGTAATTTTTTTGAATGCCGCTGCGTCGATAACCGGTCCCATGAAGTTCGATTGTTCAACTGGATTACCGATCGTCAATTCTTTCGTCAATTCGATAACGCGCTCAAGCACTGTATCGTAAACGTCCTCGACGATCACTGCACGTGAAGCTGCTGAACATTTTTGTCCACTGAATCCGAAGGCTGATTTTACAATCGTTTGAGCAGCCAATTCAAGATCTGCTTCTTTATCAACAACCATTGTATCTTTACCGCCCATTTCAGCGATTAATCGCTTAATCCAGATTTGCCCTTCATTCACTTTAGCTGAACGTTCAGCGATGCGAAGACCGACTGCACGTGATCCTGTGAATGAGATAAAGCGAGTTTTTGGATGATCAACCAAGTAATCTCCAACTTCTCCGCCTGGTCCCGGGATGTAGTTGACTACGCCTGCAGGCATGCCTGCTTCTTCAAGGACTTCGATGAATTTATACGCAACGATTGGAGTTGTTGAAGCAGGTTTTAATAGAACTGTATTTCCTGTAACCATAGCCGCAACCGTTGTCCCTGCCATGATCGCAAATGCAAAGTTCCATGGTGAAATGACAACGCCGACTCCTAGTGGAATGTAGTCATAGCGGTTGTATTCACCCGGACGGCTTTCCACTGGCATGCCGTCTTTTAGACGGAGCATTTGACGGCCGTAGTATTCCAAGAAGTCGATGGCTTCAGCTGTATCGGCATCTGCTTCGTTCCAAGGCTTTCCGGCTTCTTTTGTCAAAAGTGCAGAGAATTCATGCTTGCGGCGGCGAATGATCGCTGCGGCTTTGAATAGTACATCTGCACGCACTTCAGGCTTCACTTTTTTCCATGATTTAAAAGCTTCAAGCGCACTTTGCATCGCTTTTTCAGCTAACTCTTTATTTGATTTAGAAACACGGCCAATGATTTCTTCTTTGTCCGCAGGATTGAATGAAACGATTTTATCTTCAGTCGTAACACGTTCGCCGCCGATGATTAATGGATAGTCTTGCCCAAGATAAGCTTCAACTGTCTTTAACCCTTCCAGGTACGCGTTGCGGTTTTCTTCTTGTGAAAAATCAGTAAATGGTTCGTGTTTATAGGGAATCATGTGAATCCTCCTTGAAATTTGTTTAAGTGCAAAAAAATTTGCACTTACAAACAGTTTATACTTATAATAATGCAAAAGATAATTGCATTTTTCAAGTATTTTAACGAATAAAGTCAAAATAATTTTGGAGTGAAGAACTTGAGTGCGTCTGAAAAGGATCTTTCCTTGTTTTATCAATTCGCAGTTGAACGTGTGGCCGTGGGCATTCACGCCATTGACACCAAAGGAAAAACCATCTTGTACAACGATAAAATGAAAGAAATTGAAGGGTTTGATTTTGAAGAGTTAGCGGATCGTTCGTTGCTTGAAATGTTCCGTTTTGACCAGCATGAGAGTACGCTGCTCCAAGTTCTGCAAAGCGGCATGCCGGTTTTCAATCGAAAACAGACCTACTGGAATCGAAAAGGACAGGAAATCACGACCATCAATGATACGTATCCGGTATTTGAACAAGATCAATTGGTTGGTGCGATTGAGATTTCCCAAGACGTAACTACGCTTGAAAAAGCGGTTTATCAGCCATTGAAAAAATACGAAGAGCCGATTACCTTCAATAGCATTTCAGCCATATCAGACAGTATGCAGCAAGTCATTGACACGGCCGAAAAAGCGGCGATGATCAAATTGCCGGTATTGTTAATCGGCGAAGCGGGAACCGGGAAAGAGTTGATTGCAGAAGCTATCCATTTCGCCTCATCTTCTGAATGGCAGCTGCACACTCTGTATTGCCACGGCACAGACCTGGAAAAGATTGACCGCCTTGGATCCGATTTAGCGGAACATTCCAGCGGCACAATTTACTGTGAACGGATCGACCTTCTTTCCCTCTCTCTCCAAGAGCATTTATTGAAAATGGCCAAATCCCACTCTGCTAAGGACACTTATTTCATTGCCAGTGTCGGTGAAGATCCGGTAGAACTTATCAGCTCGGAAAAATTGCTGAAAGAGCTGTATTATTTCTTTTCCGCAATGACGATTCAATTGCAGCCGCTGCGCAATCGGAAAGAAGACATCGTGCCCTTCGTTGAAGACTATCTATCACGCCACCGGATGCATTTTGGGTCGATCGTGTCCGGTCTTGACGATGAAGTGGAAGAATTGTTTTTATCGTACGACTGGCCAGGCAATTTAAAAGAGCTCGAACTGATAATGGATGAAGCGACTTCCCTGTTGACCACTCAAGAAAAAATTACGTACCAGCTGCTGCCGCAGCATTTCAAAGTGAAGGCCCAGCGAAGCGGCTCTGCCACTCCTGAGGATTTCATCCTCCATTCTGGAAAAGAGTTGCTGCCGCTGGATGATTATTTGCTGGAAGCGGAGATCTACTACCTTCAAAAAGCGATGGACTTGCATCGAGGCAATGTCACGAAAGCGGCGGCTGCACTCGGCATGAGCCGGCAAAACCTACAATATCGGCTGCGGAAAATCAAAAAAAACGAAGCGCAAGGATAACCTTGTGCTTCGTTTTTTTGTGTCGGCTTTACAGCCGGCTTCATTTTAATTATTGTCCAGAACGTTTGATCCACTCTTGCATTTTGTCTTTCAATGAGTTGAATCCTTCTGAATCATTTTCATTCACGTGCGACTGAAGAGATTGCTTTGGTTTTTCGCTGCGTTGAGCTGCTGGTGGCTGCTCTTGCAATGCGCGGATTGACAAGCTGATTTTTTTAGATTTTTCATCAACTTCCAAAACTTTTACGTCTACTTCTTGGCCGACTGAAAGATATTCGCTGACTTCTTTTACGTAGCCGTGAGTAATTTCTGAAATGTGAACCAAGCCTTGTGTTTGCTCGTCAAGCGCTACAAATGCACCGTATGGCTGGATTCCTGTTACTTTTCCTGAGACTGTGTCTCCTGTTTGATATGTTTTTGTCATGTTCTACCCGCTCCTAGTCTTATCTAAATTATCCTATACACCTATTGGCATCTGTATATTATAGCACAACATAGGCGGTAGAGTAAAATCAGTACATATCCATGTTGCCGATACGCCATCCTTTGTCTGTTTTGAACAAGGCGTGGCCATTGCCCATCATGTATTCTGCACCTGTTTCTTTCAATTCATATTGAATTCTGCCGGAAGGCCGCAAATTGAGATCGTAATGCAAAGTTTCGCTTGAGAACAGCAATCGGCTAATCTCCGATAATTTCGGGACGGCTCTCGTTTTTAACTGTTCCATGAAATAATCACTGTCCATCGCTACCACATCTTCTTCCGATAGCTGTTGCATCGCTGCATAGTCTTCCACTTCTCTTGCATAGAAGAACATTCCGGAAATCTCCCCTGCTGTCAGCGTCTCGAGCATATCCTGGTCAAAGCCACTTGCGAATTTTTCATACAGAGCTTTTACTCTCGCTCGATATTCCGGCTCTTCTTCAAGTACATAGGATTCAATCATCTGGTTTTCAACCAGCCACGTATGATTTTCTTCCATGATCAATTTTGGCGTAGGCTCACTGATCATGCCTTGCATGCCATAACTCATACTCGGATACAAAAATAGTTTGCGTCCTTCTCGGCCTACACCGTCTTTCGCCGTTTCCACCCATCTCACATTTTCAAAAATATCGGGCTGCTTTCTCCATTGGGACAAGAATTGTTCTTTTCCAGGCTTCAATCCATTCTCAGCGGTCAAATGCCACATTGTTTCTTTGTCTTCAAGTTTATTCGCATAATAATAGAGGAATAAAATATCGAGCGGCTCCACATTTTCCAATAAGGCCGCATCATGTTTTTTTGAAAATGCCTTATACCGTTTTTCGGTCTCGGAAAAATCAAAATTCGCTAGATCCACCATCCGATGATCTACTTTTACATCCCCGTTCGGCATTTTCTCAGCCAGTTTCTGTTCTTTCTCCAAGTAAAGTGCCTGAACGATATCGGTATAAGCCAAAGCGTCGTAACTTTCAGATTTGGTCCAGCCGCTCGCTTCCATCTCTTCGACAATCGGCAAAAGCGTATAAATCAGCGGATTTCCGGACTGAATCATCATTTCTTTCCAAGCCGTCTGGTATTTTTCATGGACGACGCCTTTGCTGTCGAATATCGGATCTGCATCCGACCCTTTCACCATCAGCCAAAAACTGTGCTGGAAAATGTATTCAAACTCCAAATACAAGCGCGAATAATTTTCCGATTCAATTAAAGCTAATTCCATTGTATTCAATACATAGGGCATAAATTCGGCCTCGACCAACAAACCTTGTTCATCAAAATACGGTTCATTTTGCAATAAACGCGAATACTCATTCGTGTAGAAATCCATATTCAGCACTTCATTCGAGAAAAGGGTCTCCATATTGCGCCGCGAAATAAACTGCTCTTCATACGGATGCGTGAAAATCATCAAGCCTTGTTCATTCATTCCACCCAGCAATAGCTGGATATCTTCAGGCAGCTTTTTCTGGTTAGCCATCAATTTTTCAGGAGAAAGTTCACCTTCGAATTTCATTTTCGCCAATTCTTTCTGATGGACAAGAAGGGCCATATCAATGACGCCCATGATTTCTTTCGTTTTCAGCGCATACTCATGCAGGAATTCCTGGGATTCTTCCGACGGCAAAGCAATCCCGCTTAAACTGTCAACCATTCCCCGAGGAGTCTCGATGCTTATTAAAGCCTTTTTCATTTCCTTCTCCAATATTTTGGGGTCATTCTCCATCTTCTTGATGTTCTTATCACTTAAAATGCGCTTCAATTTTGCATCGGCCTCTTTGACATAGCTGAATTGGTCGAAGACTTTCTGCTGGATGCCCATTCGCTCAGGCGCCGTTTTCCGCACTTCTTTATACTTGGCACGCCAGTCCTCAATCAATTCTCTTGTGATTTTCTCACCTTCTTCATCTGCTGAAGCGGTGACTTTTGGATTTTCATCATTCAACATAAATGAGGCACCGATTACTCCCGTTAGAAACAAGCCCGCTGCAACGAGCAGCGCAGCTACTTTCTTGTTTGGGGCTGTGTTCCGGACACTTGTCTTTTTTGAAAGCTCGGGTTTTTCTTCCGGCTCGCCACTCAGTAAATCCTCCTCTTCTACCATGGTCTGGATGCGGCTATACGATTTTCCCACGAACTCAATTCTTTTCTCTGTTTGGCCGTTGCTTTCCAACTGTAAAGCAGTTGCCAAACTTTCTACCGCTATAGCCAGTTCATCCTCGATTTCCTCCGAGTCGCGGCCCGTCAATAACGCCAGTTCTTCTTTATTCTTTTGATGAAAATAAAATAAAGTGAAAATCACTCTTCTGTTTTTCGGCAATTGTTGGATCGCATGATGCGTTTCCAAATCTTCTTCAAAACGCAGCAGCTTTTCTGTTTCACCTGCCGGCTGCTCCTCTGAATATTCGTTTAAAAGAGCCATAGCCTGTTCATAAATGGCCATTTCGGCTTGTTCAATATCGATTTTGGAAAGTTGTTTTCCAAATGCTCGATAGGCCGCTTCCTGGTAGAGAGCCAGTCTATCTGACGGCACACCGTTTTGATAGCCGAATTGCCCAATAACGGATCCCTGATTCCTGCACCATTCCCCAAAAGACGTCCTATCGCCCGCCTGCGCTTCTCGAAATAATTCTTCCTCTCTCAAGTAATTCCGCCCCTTGCATTAAAGGAATATTCAATCTTTTCCTTTTTCTGTTTATTATACACGATAAATAACCTGTGATTTGAAATAGTTCTATTTTTTTCAATGGACCTCGTGTAGAATGAAAAAATCTATACATTATAGGAGTGAAGAAATGGAAAAACGCGAACAATGGACTTCAAAGCTCGGCTTTATTTTAGCTGCTGCCGGCAGTGCGATCGGTTTAGGAGCTATCTGGAAATTCCCTTATGAAACCGGATCGAACGGCGGCAGTGTCTTTATTTTAATGTTTATCGTCAGTACAATTGCCATCGGCCTCCCCATCCTGCTTGCAGAATTTGTGATTGGCCGACGCGGACAAGCGGATGCCGTGACGGGGCTTAAAAAACAGGCTCCCGGCAAAAAGTGGTTTTTGATCGGCTGGTCCGGCTTTTTCTTCTCTTTCATGATCTTGTCGTTCTACAGTGTGGTTGGCGGATGGATTCTGTCTTATCTCGGCCGCGCGCTATTATTGCAATTATCCAATCTTGGAGACAATGCATTTGCCGACTTGTTTAATGGCATTATCGGCAATCCACTTGAAGTTCTCCTCGCACAAGCCGCGTTTATGTTATTGACGATCTGGATTGTCCAAGGCGGCATCCAAGCGGGAATTGAACGTGCCAGCAAAGTGATGATGCCGGCTCTATTGATTTTCTTCGTTGTATTGATGGTCCGCTCCCTGACGTTGGACGGAGCTATGGCCGGCGTCGAATTCATGTTTGTCCCGGACTGGTCCTTCTTTACTTTTGATACCGCTTTGACGGCTTTAGGCCAAGCTTTTTTCTCGCTTAGCGTCGGTGTGGCTGGTATGATCACGTATGCATCTTATTTATCGAAATCGGAAAATTTAACGCGTTCAGCGATGAGCGTGGTTTCGTTGAACATCATTATTTCCATCATGGCGGGATTGATCATTTTCCCGGCAGTCTTCGCATTAGGCTATTCTCCTGACCAAGGTCCAGGACTTGTGTTCATCATCTTGCCAGCGATTTTCGATCAGCTGTTCATGGGTGAATTCTTAATCATCATCTTCTTTATCTTGATGCTATTTGCTACTTTGACTTCTTCCATCTCGATGCTTGAGATTGTCGTATCGATCGGTGTGAAAAATAAATACGAACGCCGCCGGAAAATTGCTTGGCTTTACGGATTGATGATTTTCCTAGTCGGGATTCCAAGTGCCTTATCATTCGGGGTCATGTCCGATCCGTTTCTATTCGGCTATACTTTCTTTGACTTTGTCGATGTGCTGACAAGTAAAATCGGCTTGCCGCTCGGAGCCCTGTTCATTTCGTTATTCGCCGGCTATGTTCTGAAAAAAAACGATGTCCAAGCAGAACTCGGCGGAGCGTCAACATGGGTGAGTGTCTGGACGGTACTTGTCAGATACGTAGCCCCAATTGCCATCGTAATTGTCTTTATCCAAGGGATTATCGACGCTTTCTAAACGAATTGTCTGTAAAATGCCATAATATTCGCCTAGCGAAATAAAAAGAATATGGTATTATTTCCATATAGGAAAGTATCACCATGCAAAGGAGTGTTTCACTATGAAAAAAGATTTAGCTGCTCAATTAACATTTTTGCGTGAAGAGCGTAATTTAACACTTGATGAACTGGCTTTAAAAGCAAGAGTCGGCGTTGCTCGCCTCCAAGCTTATGAATCCGGGGAAGAAGTGCCTTCGCTCCAAACAATTTTGAAACTCTCAAACGCGCTTGAAGTTCCGTCTTCCAATTTGACAGACGGTTTAACAACAGCAAAATAAAAAAAGCTTTCGGCAAATTGTGCCGAAAGCTTTTTTCTTTAGATGATGCATTTCGCTTCGTATTTCAACGCCAAGAGCTTGTATGAAATCTCCACGCATTTTTCCAAAGGAATCCATTTCTCATAAGAGACTTCATAGATGCTTTGGATTTGCTTGGCTAAATCGGAAGGATGGTCCAATACTTGCAATTGGTCCACAACATTGCCGATCTCTACTCCGTACCGCTCTTCCCCGATTGCAAAAGGATCCCATTCTTCCAAGACTCTCACAGCTTTTCGGTTCATTTCACTCATACCCATCGTTTTCACCTGACATTTCTATAGTATTACAAGCTATAATAGCACAATGCCCAAAAAAGAAAAGGAAGCTGGCCAATCCAGCTCCCTTTCCACTCACTGCTCTAGAACTTCGATAGACTCGATAATGACATCAACAACCGGTTTGTCTGCTTCTGCGGTTTCAACTGCCGCTATCGCATCCACGGTTTCCAATCCTTCAATCACTTGGCCAAAGACAGTATGCTTTCCGTCAAGCCAAGGTGTGCCACCCAATTCTTCGTACGCTTCCCTGATTTGATCCGTATGGATTTCGTTGAAGGCATTCGGGTCAGCAGCAGAGGCTTGAACAATGAAGAACTGGCTGCCATTTGTGCCAGGTCCAGCGTTTGCCATAGACAAAGCTCCTCTGAAATTATAAAGGTTTTTACTGAATTCATCTTCAAAGCTCTCTCCGTAAATGCTTTCACCCCCGCCGCCAGTGCCAGTCGGGTCACCGCCTTGGATCATGAATTCATTCATGACACGATGGAACGTGATGCCTTCGTAGTAGCCTTCTTCAGCATGCGTCAAAAAGTTCTCGACCGCTTTTGGTGCATGTTCCGGGAAAAGTTTGATTTTCATAGTTCCCATCGATGTTTTCATTTCCACCAATGCTTCGCCTTCAGCCACTTCATTGGAAAGCTGCGGCAATTCCACTTCTTCTTGCGATTCAGAAGCGGTGTCAGAAGACGTCTCAGCTTCTTTTGGTTCTTCCTTTTGATTGGCCGTTTCTTCTCCGCTCGAACAAGCCGTTAATACGGCGGCCAATAAAATCAATAATGCGATTTTCATTTTCATCTCGATTCACCCCCGCTCTAGTTTATCACAAGATTTTTCCGAATTCATCCACAGTTCACCTTACTTTTTTCGTAAGGCGAAATAATATATAATAAGAGGTAGATGAGTGGTTCAGAAAGAAGGGGTTCACTGAATGGATACACAAAAAAAGAACTTTTTCATTATTATGTTTTCCAATTTCCTTGTAGCGGGGAAGCACCACTATGATTATGCCTTTCCTTTCCCTCTATATTGAATCGATGGGCAATTTCACCGAAGAGTATGTGCAGAGATGGGCTGGGCTAGTCTTCGGTGTGACCTTTGTCGCCGCTTTGATCATGTCGCCCATTTGGGGCCGGATTGCTGATAAATACGGCTACAAACCTATATTGATCATCAACGGGTTCGGTATTGCAATCAGCATTTTCCTCATGGGTACGGCTGATTCAGTGCCGCAATTGTTTTTTATCCGTCTATTTATGGGATTGGTTACCGGATTTATCCCGACTTCCCTCGCCTTTGTGAGTTCGCAGACAGCGAAGGAAACTGCCGGCAAAACGCTCGGCACTCTTCAGATGGGCAGTGTTTCCGGAACACTTTTCGGTCCGGTTATCGGCGGGCTGATGGCTGATACATTCGGCTTTATCTACACTTTCGTTATCACTTCCGGCGTAATTGGGCTTGCTGCATTGATCGTCGCAGTCGGGTTGAAGGAAGTTAAAAAAGTGAAGAAAAAGAATGCCCATGTCTATGCCAGAAAAACCATTGTTCAGGGGATTTTAAATCACCGGCTGCTTTTGAACGTAATGATCATCACTTCCCTTATCCAAATCGGAAACTTTAGTATTCAGCCTTTATTGTCTTTATACGTTTCCCATTTGACGGACAGTACGAATGTCGCTTTGCTTGCCGGGATCACCTTTAGTGCGACCGGCGTCGGGAATTTGCTTTTTGCGCGGCGCTGGGGGCGGCTCGGAGATCAGATCGGCTACGAACGCGTTTTGACTTTCTTGCTGATTCTTGCTTTTGTCTTTATCGTCCCGCAAGCATTCGTCACTGAGCTTTGGCAATTGATGATCTTGCGTCTGTTGTTCGGTATTGCTGTCGGCGGCATGATTCCGACAACCACGGCCTTGATGCGGCGTGAAGCGCCCATTGAGATTCAAGGGGAAGTCATGGGCTATAACACGAGCTTCCGATTCCTCGGCAATATCGTCGGTCCGATGTTTGGCGGCATTGTCAGCGGGTTCATCGGCATTCCGGCTGTCTTTGTGGTCACCGGCGTTTTGTTCCTCGTGTCGTTCTTCTTCTTGAAATATACGACTTCCAAACCGGAACAGGATTTCGAAGACGTTTTGCTTGAGCAAGAACTAAAATCCACATAAACAAAATTCAATAAAATAAAGCAGTGATTTCTCTCAGGAAATCGCTGCTTTTTTGTTTTCTATACGTTTTCACAAATTTTTCTTAATTGAGTTTCTTCCTATTTCTAAAGCTTTGGAATTTCTGCTTCTTTTACAGGCGCACAAATGTGCAACGGTGCAAAATCTGGCTATGTACGTTATAATTTCTCTAGAAACTCATCATGAATGCGCTTGAAAGGAGGATTCATTTGTCACTTGTGTTTTTGATTTTTTTACCATTGATTGCAGCATTGTTCATCCCGCTGTTATTTAAAAAACTCGGACGCATCCATACGGGTTGGTTTGTCTTGATTGTTCCAGTGGTTCTGTTCATCTATTATTTAACGCTGCTGCCGACGACGCTTGAAGGCGGTACGCTTGTTTCAGAGTTGAGTTGGATCCCTTCGATTGATCTTGCCATTGTGGCCTATATAGATGGGTTAAGCCTTCTGTTCTCGCTTTTGATCAGCGGAATAGGAGCTCTTGTCGTTTTGTATTCCATTTTTTATTTGGATAAGAAGCGCGAACAGTTACATAATTTTTACGTCTATTTGCTGATGTTCATGACAGCAATGCTTGGCGTTGTCCAATCAGATCATATGATTTCCCTTTACCTTTTCTGGGAACTTACTTCGATTTCCTCATTCTTATTGATCGGTTACTGGTATACCCGGGACCGTTCGCGTTTTGGGGCGTTAAAATCGATGATGATCACGGTATTTGGCGGCTTGATGATGCTCGGAGGGTTTGTGCTGCTGAGTATTATGGGCAATACTTATTCGATACGGGAGCTCATTTCCCAAGCTCCGGAACTTGCAACTCATGAGTTCTTTGTTTGGGCTTTGGTCTTGATTTTACTTGGAGCCTTTACGAAATCCGCTCAATTCCCATTCTATATTTGGCTGCCGGATGCGATGGAAGCGCCGACTCCTGTCAGTGCCTATCTCCACTCAGCAACCATGGTTAAAGCCGGCCTTTATCTGGTCGCCCGCTTTACCCCGATTTTCGCTGTTTCCGGAACTTGGATTTGGCTGGTTACCGGCGTCGGATTGTTTACGCTGTTCTGGGGATCGTTCTTTGCACTGAAACAAAAAGACTTAAAAGGAATCTTAGCGTTTTCCACTGTTTCACAGCTCGGGTTAATCATGAGCCTTCTCGGTGCTTCCGCTATGGGCTTCCATGTGGATAATGCAGCTGAGACTGTCTTTAAATATGCCGGCTTTGCTGCCATTTTCCATTTGGTCAACCATGCTGTCTTTAAAGGAAGCCTCTTTATGATTGCTGGAATTGTCGACCATGAAACAGGTACACGCGATATACGTAAGCTCGGCGGTTTGATGAGTTTGATGCCGATCAGCTTTACGATCGCGATGATTGGTTCATTTTCGATGGCCGGAATTCCACTATTCGGCGGATTCCTCAGTAAGGAAATGTTCTTAACAGCGATGCTCGCCATTACTGAATTTGATTTATTCTCGATGGATGTTTGGGGATTGTTATTCCCAGTAGTGGCATGGATTGCGAGCGTATTTACGTTCATCTATAGTTTTTATTTTGTTTTCCACACGTTCGCTGGTAAACATAAGCCGGAAGAATTGCCGAAAAAAGCGCATGAAGCGCCAATCGGCATGTTGATTTCCCCTGCTATTTTAGCTGTTTTGGTCATCACGATTTTCTTCATCCCGAACTTTGTCGGTAAATGGATCGTGAATCCCGCGGTTGCGGCGATTCAACCATTCTTATATGATTCACCGTCTGATGTCCATGTCCATGTAGCTGCATGGCACGGAAGCATCACGCCGGAACTGGCAATGACTATTGGAATCTTCATCATCGGCGGGTTGATGTTCTGGACGCTCCGCAAATGGCAGCGCTCCTACGATGCCTTCCCGGATAAAGTCTCGCTTAACCGCCTATACGATAATCTTATGTATTTGAGCGACGGCGGGGCCAATCGCTTTTCAGCCGTTTATATGACGGGGTTCATCCGCTCTTACCTTGTTTATATGTTCGGATTCTTCATCTTGATTGTTCTCAGCACTTTGGTGTTGAATGAAGCTTTCGCATTCGATCTTTCGGATTTAGCTCCGATCGGATTTTATGAAATCGTCATTGTGCTCGCTTTAGTTGGTGGGACCATTACGATTTTGGCCGCCAAATCAAGACTGACGGCCATCATTGCACTGGGCGCTGTCGGTTATTCCGTCGCTTTGTTCTTCGTTATTTTCCGGGCACCGGATTTAGCATTGACGCAATTGGTTATTGAAACAATTTCAGTGGCATTGTTCCTGTTAGCGTTCTACCATTTGCCGAAATCAAGCAAAAAAGAAGAGCGCATACGCTTTAAAGTGGGCAATGGTTTAATCGCTTTAGGAGTCGGGGTCACCATGACTCTCGTTGCTTTATCCGCCCACTCGCAGAAAATCCTGCCTTCCATTTCCGAATATTATAAGGAAACTGTCTATTCGGAAGCTGGCGGCGGAAATATCGTCAACGTCATCCTTGTCGATTACCGTGGGTTTGATACGCTATTTGAAATTACTGTTCTTGGCATCGCCGGTATTGGGATTATTACGATGATCAAACTCCGTTTAACGAAAAAGGAGGGCCAACATGAGAACAAATGATGTGATGTTAAAAACCGTAACAAAAGTTGTGACATTCATCATCTTGATGTTTGCGGTCCACATCTTTTTTGCTGGCCACTATACACCGGGCGGCGGGTTTGTCGGCGGCTTGCTGACAGCCAGCGCCATTGTCCTTTTGATGCTGGCCTTCGATATTGAAACGGTGAAGAAAATCATCCCGGTCAATTACGTGATGCTGACTGCGATCGGTTTACTGATTGCGGTCGCAACAGCAGGCGCTTCTATTTTCTTTAACGTGCCTTTCTTTACCCATGCTTATGACTATTTTGACTTGCCATTGTTCGGCAAAACGTCTCTGCATTCAGCTGCATTATTCGATCTCGGTGTCTATCTGGTTGTTGTTGGAGTTACGATGACCATTATTCAAACGATTGGAGAGGATGAATAATGGAAATTATTATGTCTTTTGTCATCGGCTTTCTTTTTATGGCCGCGGTTTACTTGATGCTTTCTAAAAGTTTGATTCGCATCATTATCGGAACTGGCCTTCTTAGCCACGGCGCCCACCTCTTGATTTTAACGATGGGCGGGCTTGGCGGAACTGCCCTGCCAGTCGTTGCTGACGGTGTCAGCGTGAGCGACTATGCAGATCCGTTGCCTCAAGCTTTGATATTGACAGCAATCGTTATTTCTTTTGCTGTAACTTCGTTTTTCCTGGTGCTTGCTTACCGGGCATATCAGGAACTAGGCACCGATAACATGAATTTAATGAGAGGAACTGAAGACAATGATTAATTTACTTCTGTTTCCGATTTTAATTCCCTTGTTATTTGCTGCCATCTTGTTATTCTTTCCTAAAAACATTAGCCTGCAGCGCATCATTGCAGCTGCCGCTGCCGCTGCTACTTTGATTTCGGTGCTGTTCCTCCTTTTCAAAGTGAAAGCTGATGGTATCCAAGCGGTCACTCTAGGTAGTTGGGATGCGCCGTTCGGCATAACGATGGTATCAGATTTGCTGTCTGTACTCCTTGTACTGAGTGCGACAATCATCACATTGTTCGTCATTTTTTACAGCATGCCGACAATTGGAATTGAACGGGAAAAATCTTTCTATTATCCAGCTGTCCTGTTTTTATTGGTTGGAGTCAACGGAGCATTTACAACAGGGGATATTTTTAACTTGTTCGTATTCTTCGAAGTGCTGCTCATGGCGTCCTATATGTTGATCGTTCATGGCGGCGAAAAACCGCAATTGCGTGAATCCATTAAATACCTTTTGGTAAACATCATTTCATCTGCATTTTTTGTTGCTGGAGTTGCTTATCTGTATTCGGTGACCGGCACTCTTAATATGGCTGACTTGGCTGTAAAGATTCCTCAAATTGAGGCTACCGGTATCTTGACGGTAATTGCTGTAATGTTCCTTGTGGTCTTCGGATTTAAAGCAGCTATCTTCCCGCTTTATTTCTGGCTTCCAGGTGCATATTATGCGCCGCCGATTCCTGTACTTGCGTTGTTTGGAGCTTTGCTGACAAAGGTCGGTGTATATGCGATCATCCGTACATATACGTTGTTCTTCACCATGAACATAGCGTTTACGCATGAATTGCTCGGCATCATCGCCATCTTGACGATTCTTGCAGGATGCGTTGGCGCCCTTGCCTATTTCGATGTCAAAAAAATCATCATTTATAACATCATCATCGCTGTAGGGGTTATTTTGTTCGGTGTAGCGCAGATGAACGAAGCAGGGATTGAAGGATCTCTCTTCTACCTCATCCATGACATGCTGATCAAAGCAGCGCTATTCTTCCTGATTGGAATTGTTGCTGTCTTATTCGGCACTTCCAACCTGCGGGAAATGGGCGGATTGATAAAGACTTACCCTGTCCTGGGCTGGGTCTATCTCATCGCCGCTTTTGGACTTGCCGGCATTCCCCGCTTAGCGGATTCCCTGGGAAACTATTGATTGTCCAAGGCGGATTTGAAGGCCCGCAGTTCTGGGGCAGCATTGTCGTGCTTGCGACAAGCTTGCTTGTGCTGTTGAGTGTGATCCGTATTTTCATTTATGCCTTCTGGGGCGAGCCCGTGGAAACTGTCCCGCTAAAAAAACGCAGCTATTACCAAATGTTCATCCCTGCTGTCATCCTTGTAGGATTAACCGTCATTCTCGGAGTGGGTGCGGAAATGTTCATGCCCTTCATCAAAGGAGCAGGAGAAGTTCTACTAAATCCATCCATCTATATAGATGCGGTATTAAAGGAGTAGATGACGATGGCTTTGCAAATTTTACTTAATTTCTTCCTGGCAGGCGTTTGGATGTTCATGACGAACTCCTTTTCGCCTACGGGATTCGCAATCGGCTTTTTGGTCGGCCTGCTTCTCGTGATATTAATGCGGCGGTTCTTCAGCCATCGCTTGTATCTTTTAAGAATTTGGGCAGTGATCTCGCTTTTCTTCCTTTTCTTGAAAGAGTTATTGATGTCCAGTATTTCCGTTTTCAGGTTAGTAATCCGGCCACGCATGAATATCCGGCCAGCTATTTTCGAACTTGAAACTGAATTGAAAGAAGACTGGGAAGTTACCTTGCTTTCAGCATTGATCACATTGACGCCCGGCACTCTGGTCGTCGGCATTTCCGATGATCAGAAAAAATTATACATCCATGCCATTGATTTTGAAGACATCGATGATGCTGTTTCCTCGATCAAGAACACATTTGAAAGAGCGATTATGGAGGTGAGCCGGCCATGATGATGTTTTACTGGATTGCCTTGATCGTTATCAGTTGCGCTTTTGTTGGACTCTTATACCGGCTTGTCAAAGGCCCGACAGTGGCAGACCGTGTCGTCGCACTGGACGCCCTTGGTGTAGCCTTGGTCTCCATCATTGGATTGCTGTCGCTCATCATCGGCACCGAATTCTTTTTGGAAATCATCTTGCTGTTAAGCATCTTGTCGTTTATCGGCACGACGGCTTTTGCGAAATTCATTGAGAGAGGAGAGATTTTCGATCGAAACGACAATCGCTAATATCCTCATAATTATTCTGATCAGCACAGGCGTCATTTTCAGTGCCGTCACGGCACTTGGGCTTGTGCGTCTTCCCGATGTGTATACACGGACTCACGCAGCTTCTAAAAGCTCTACACTCGGTGTCATGTGTATACTTGGTGGAACGTTTATCCACTTCTGGTTGATTGAAGATCATTTTAACTCCCAGCTGATCATTGCGATCATTTTCCTGTTCATCACTTCGCCGGTAGCTGGCCATTTGATCGGACGCGCATCTTATATATCCGGCATCAAACTGGCTGAAGAAACGGTACGTGATGATATGAAAGAAGCAGTCGCAAAGAAAAAGCGGCAACAATAAAAACAAGCGGGTATGCGCCAATCGCATACCCGCTTGTTTTTTTATCATTTACGCTTCTTCTGCCATTTTCTCAACCATCATGGCAAGCGTCCGAACCATCGCACCTGTTCCGCCTTGTGGTCCAAGATCATGGGCAGACGCTGCATGGGACGTGCCTGCAATATCCAAATGGATCCAAGGCGTATTGTCTACAAATTCACCGACAAATCCGCCGCCGAAAATCATATGGCCATCGCGTCCCGGTGAGTTGTTTAAATCCGCTACATCGCTTTTACGGATCCGCTTTTTGTCATTCTCCGTCAAAGGAAGTCTCCAAACGAATTCCCCGGTTTCCTCCGAAGCTTCAAGGAAAGTTTCAAAAAATGCTTCATCGTTCGTCAAAGCACCCGTTTTATCATTTCCTAATGCTACGATGACACCGCCGGTTAACGTCGCCACATCTATGATATGAGTAGCGCCCATCTGTTTTGCATAGGTCACAGAATCCGCCAGCACCAAACGCCCTTCAGCATCAGTGTTCAGGATTTCGATTGTTTTGCCGCTTAAAGACGTAATCACATCATCCGGCTTGAAAGCATTGCCTGACACCATATTATCTGTCGATGCGATGACCGCGATAACGTTTTTCTCCGGCTTCAACTCACCGATGACTTTCATCGCACCGAGAACTGCTGCCGCTCCGCCCATATCGCCTTTCATGCCGACGATGCCATCTTTCGGCTTCAAGGAGTAGCCGCCCGTATCAAACGTAATCCCTTTGCCGACCAGCGCAAGCGGCTCTTCAAAGTTCTCAGTTGCTTTGTACTTCAATACGATCAGGCGAGGTTCTTCGACAGATCCTTGGTTAACTGCTAAAATCGCACCCATTCCGAGCTCTTCCATTTCAGCTTTGCCGAGAATCTCTGTTTCAAATCCGTATGTTTCGCCTAATTCCTTTGCATAGTCTGCCATAGCTGTCGCCGTCAATAAATTCGCAGGCATATTGACCAGCGTACGGGCTTCATTGACTGATTGGCCAAATACATGTCCGATAAAAGCGGAAGCCTGCAATTCTTCTGCATCGTCTTCCGATAAAACCGCTAATGTTTCCAAGGCCACATCCGCTTCATTTGAAGAAGTTTTATAATCATCGAATTTATAAGTGCCCATTGTAATGCCCTCAACGGCTAAATAAGCTGCATCTTCTGAAGAGATCTCATCATTCAGGAATGAATCCAAATAGACGGCTGCCTTTTTAATTTTTTTCTTAGCCAGCTCTTTTCCGACATGGCCGAAAGCTGTCCGAATAGTGTCTTCCGTCAATTTTTTACGGTCATTCAGACCGATAAAAAGAACGCGCGGAATAGAACCGGATAGCGCCGGATATGTAATGATTGAATTCAAATCAAACGGCAAGTCGCCTTTGACCCATTCTTCCAGCATACCGTTAAAGCGCTCAGAAAACGCTTCCCACCCTTTGCTGTTTTCTGGGTGGCGGCTTAAACCTACGATTAAAATATCCGCTTCCGCTTGAGCTGCATCCGATTGTACGACTAATTCCATATTATTTCCCCCTTAAATTGACTTCCACTTCTAGTTTAGCATTTATTCAGTATACGGGGTAGTTCGGAGTCCGAAATGATTTTTGATAAATCAATAAATCCCATATGTTATACTAAAGCAATATCTTCTATGGAAAGGTTGTTTACGGGATGGAACTATTTTCTAATTTGCCGCTGATGATTGCACTTTTCGCTATTCTCTTTGCCCAATTTGTTAAAATTCCTATTCAATATGCCGTTACCCGTGAACTGGATTGGAAATTATTTTCTTCAACCGGAGGAATGCCCAGTTCACATTCGGCTGCTGTGACTTCCTTAACTACGGCCGTAGCGTTTGAACACGGGGTCGATTCCACCATTTTTGCAGTGGCCGCGGTGTTCGCTGTCATCACGATGTATGATGCCACTGGCGTCAGATTCCAAGCTGGACAGCAAGCTTTGACCATCAACAAGATGCGCAACGATTTCTATCTTTTCATGGACGAAACCAGAAAATGGCCGCAGAAAAAAGAGGAAGAGAGAATAGCAGAACTCAAAACGCTTCTCGGCCATAAACCGAGCGAAGTGTTTATAGGCGCCCTTACCGGTATCGCCCTTGCTTTTGTTTTCTATGGGATCCTGCGTTAAAAATGGACTTTTCTTCTCAAAACCGAAAAAATCCGCCAAGCCTTTGAATCGGCCTGGCGGATTTTCTATGTTGAAATTTAGAACATTTGATAACCGCTTTTACGCAAGATTTTCATGACGAATCCGGAAGTAATTGCTCCAGCCCAGCCTGCAAGCAATACGGCAATATCGCTTCCTGTAAGCGAAGTGATGGTATCGCCAAGCATCGAGAAGGACTCGCCTGGATCTGTGAAATAGCTGAAAAAGCCGACATCATCAATGACCAGCAAGATGACGATCGGATAGACGATTGCCATCAGCCATGTCATCCGAAGCAGCATATTCAATAAAAAACCGATGCCGAAAAACATTACGTAAAACAGTAAAACCGAAATGATCAATTGGACAATGCTAAATGAAGTATTCATGAATTCTAACCTCCGTTATTCCTTTCATCAGTTTACCCGAAAGTCCTGCCCCTTTCAATCACACAATCCCGAGTTCATTGCTTTGTCACATTAAAACCGATCTTACGGCATGTATTTGGGTAAAGCCTTAAATTTGGTTCGCTTTATTCATTTTATCTGTTTTATAAGCATTGAAAAAAGCGTTCATGGGAGTCTTCTCCCATGAACGCTTGCATTGGTGATGCCTTTACTTTTTGCCGGATCCAGAACAGCAGGAGCACGTTTCCGAACCGCCCAAACGCAATTGGAAATAGCCTTTGCCTGCACAATATGGGCATTGATTCGCAGACTTTGCTTTTTTGAAGATAGTCATTCGAAACACCTCCTCCTGTTATCGTTTTAATATTCTGATAATATAACACGGCTGTTTAATACTTGCAAGAAAATTCAATGAATTGTAAACGGATACATTAACCTTTATCTCGTTCATTCGCTATTCTGCTCATTTATCCTCTATTTTTTAAAGAATAGTTTATAGGAAGAATACCCGAATACATCCCCCGGATCTACGTCTTCAATGGCTTCAAACCCTTCATCAAGCAGAAAATCCGCCATTTCATGAAGCATGACCGAAGCATCCGGATCTGCCGACAGCTCTTCAGGAGATCGCCACGCCGCTTCGTACAGTTCATCCAGTTGCGCTTTGATTCTTTGTTGCTCATCTACCGGTTTCAACAGGAAAATCCCCATATTATCGCTCACTTCTTCTCGTATGACTCCCGAACGAAAGCCAACCAGCCCAAACAGCGTGCAGTCGATTCCGGTTTCTTCTTTCACTTCTCGCATAGCGGCCTGATCGATTGTTTCATCGGCATTCACAAATCCTGCAGGCAATGACCACTTGCCATGCAGACCGCCGTACCTCTTCTTGACAACGAGCCATTCATTTTTCGAATTCACCACTAAACCGGCTGCGCCTAACCAGACATTGCCCCGTTTGCTCTTTTTCATCCCGTCAGCTCCTTTAACCAAAAAAACTCCCAGTTGAACTGCGCTTCCGTTGTTAGATCGCTCTAACAATTTCGGTGCAGTTCAAGATGGGAGATTTTGCTTCTCTTATAGAACGTTGAATTTACCTTTTTTCATAACTAATCCTGGTCCGCCAACCATTAGAAGTGCACGGTTATCGATCATTTTTTTCATGAATGAAGCGCGTTTACCAGTAATTTTCTTGCCGAACACCACACCGATTGCGTCATTTTCACCTAATGAGCAAACTGTTCCTTTTAAGTCAGGAACGAATGGGTGAGTTTCTTCGCCTTTGATCAAAGCGTTGATATTGTTTGCCACTGCTTGCCCTTGCTGCATTGCAATTTGGGCTGTCGGTGGGTATGGACGGTTCGTTTCTTCGTTGATCATCAATGCACAGTCACCGATCACGAATACATCTGAATGTCCAGGAGCACGAAGGTCTGCATCCACTTTTACGCGAGCGCGCATGTTTTCGATGCCTGATTCTTCGATTAGCTTGCTTCCGCGAACTCCAGCAGCCCAAACAACTGTACCTGCTTTGATGAATTCAAACTCATCATCGCCTTTTTTGATGTTAACGCCTTCTGGAGTAGCTTCAACGACTGGAGTGCCAATTGAGAACTCGATGCCTTTAGATTCTAAATGGCCAACTGCATAGCTGACAAGTTCAGGATCAAATCCAGGCAATACCATTGGGGCCGCCTCTACACAAACTACGCGAACTTTTTCGCGAGGAACGTCATACTCTTTGCATAATTCCGGTACACGGTTACCCAGTTCTCCTAAGAACTCGATTCCTGTAAATCCGGCTCCGCCTACAACGATTGTCAAACGGCTGTCGTCTTTTACATCTTCTGTAGACCACGTCGCAAATTGGAATTCAATATGCTCACGGATATAACGGGCAGCTTTGACGTTCGCAATTGAAAGTGCGTATTTGTCCAATCCAGGAATTCCGAAAGTTTCTCCTTCGAAGCCTAAACCGATAACTAGATAATCGTATGTAAACACACCATTGTCAGTTGTCACTTTTTTGCCTGCAACATCAATTGCTTCAACTGTCGCTTGGACGAATTTTGTTTTTACGCTGTCAATAACATCTTTGATATCATAGCGAACTTGCTCTGGCAATAATGTACCAGCTGCTGCTTCATGCAACCAAGTGCTTTCGTAATGGTATTCGTTTTTATTGATCAACGTAATATCTGCGGCATCAGTGCCAAGAACTTTTTGCAAGTTAACTACAGTCATCAATCCACCGTAACCTGCTCCTAATACTAATATTGACGGTCTTTTCAACACAATCGCAACCACCTTCAAGTCATTTTTTTAAACAGAAAAAGTTTAATTATAAATCATAGTAGTGCCAATAAACTCCTACCCTCTATATTAGCCCTTTTACCAGTTGATTTCAACTGGATTCTCCCTCTTCCAATAGCGTGCATACTGAACGGCAAATGCATTCACCAGTTAGCCATTATTAATATTCGATTCCCTTCCTATCCTCCCTTTATAGGCAAAATAAAACACCTTCCATTTAAAAGGAAGGTGTTCTTAACGTATTAGCAGTTTTCCGGTGTCCCTGCTTTTTTAGCTGTCCGGAATGAAGTTCCGCATCCGCATGAAGCGATTGCATTCGGATTTTCAATGGTGAACCCGCCGCCCATTAACGATTGCTTATAATCAACGACAGTCCCATTTAAAATAGGGGCATCTTCTTTTGCCACGAGGATTTGAAGCCCGAACTGTTCCAGCACATCATCTTCTGGTCCATGTTCTTTCTCAAACCCCATGCCGTAAGTCAATCCGCTGCAGCCTCCGCCTTTTACAGCGACACGAAGATACGAGCCTTCTTCTTCGTTATGGCGCATCATTTCTTTTACTTGAAAAGAAGCTGCTTCTGTAATCTCAACTACTTGTGCCATGTTATCGCCTCCTTATACCCATCATAGCAATATTGCCCAAAGCCATTCAAGCAACCCGCTCTGCAAGTTTGAATATGTAACAAAAAAGGGACCTATGAAAGGTCCCTTGGCATTAAAATACTTGTTCTACTTCTACAACGCCAGGAACTTCTTCCATTAACGCACGTTCAATCCCTGCTTTTAAGGTAATGGTCGAACTTGGGCAGCTTCCGCATGCACCAAGAAGACGAAGTTTTACGATCCCATCTTCTACATCCACTAATTCACAGTCCCCGCCGTCACGCAAAAGGAATGGACGTAATTTATCTAAGACTTCCATTACTTGATCTTCCATCAAAGCTTCAGTCATTTATATCGACTCCTTTCATTATAATCATTATAATGTGATTGAGTAGAAAAAGCCACTATTGAATTTCCAGGAGGTCTAGAAAATGACAAAAGAAATTTCCATCGAAGTGTACGGAACCGAAGTAATCTGTGCAAGTTGCGTGAATGCCCCTTCTTCCATTGATACGTATGAATGGCTGCAAGCGGCAATTTCTAGAAAATACAAAGGCCAGCCATTTTCAATTACGTATATCGATATTGAGAAACCACAGACGGAAGCACATCAGAAAGACTACGCCGAGCGCATCTTGGAAGATGAATTTTTCTATCCGCTTGTATTAGTGGAAGGCGAAGTGGTCGGCGAAGGCTATGTCCAATTGAAACCGGTCTACAAAGAACTCGAAAAGCACGGCTTTTCTCCTGCAGAATAAACGATTCCATACAAAAAGCGCGCTCATCCTAAAATGAGCGCGCTTTTTGTATGAATCAGCCATTATGCCATTTGTACATCCAAAGCACACCGGATTTCATGAGGCGCGCAATGCGCCCGGTAACCGTCCGATCTGCGAGATAAGCAAACCCTTGCTTTTTCCCAAGGGAGCCAAGGAAGCCTTTTAATTTAATTTCAGGCATTGTTTCAGGAAGCGGCTTGTCTCTCCAAGTCAACTTCAATACTTCAACGATCTGTTCTGCCTGCTCTTCAGCAAGCTGTGCCGATGGAGCCATTGGCACAGCTGCACAGTCGCCAACCACATAGACATGTTCGTCGTTCGGCAATTGATGGTATTGGTTGATGACGACGCGCCCGCTGCTGTCACTTTCAAGCGCAAGGTCGCGAACCGGTTTGACCGGCTGAATGCCGGCTGTCCATACAACGGCATCGACCGGAATCGTTTCTTCGTGGTTATAAAGAAGATTCGGTTCGACTTTTGTAATATTCGAATTGGAAACCACATCAACATTGTGATTATCAAACCATTTTTTTACGAAATTACTCAAACGCTCCGGAAAATCACGCAAAATACGCGGACTGCGGTCAAATAATTTGATGTTCAAATCGCGTCTGCTTTCGCGCAATTCACTTGCAAGTTCGATTCCGCTAAGACCCGCTCCGACAATTCCGACAACTGCGCCAGATGGCAGGCCTAAAAGTGTTTTGAAGGTTTCGCGTGACTTGCCGATTGTCTGGATGCTGTAAGTGAATTCATCCGCTCCCGGCACGCTATGGTATTTGTCTTCACAGCCTAATCCGATCACCAGGTCATCGTATTGAACGCGGTCTCCATTTTCCATTAGCACACATTTATCTTCCAAGTCGATTTCAAGAATTTCTCCATGGACGAGCGATAAGCGGTCGCTTTCCGGAAAAGCTACCCGCACCTCATGGTCGGATGCCGTTCCCGCTGCAAGTGCATAGAATTCTGTTTTCATACTGTGGAAAGGTGTACGGTCGATCAAGATGATTTCTGTATCCAGGGGTAAATTGTTTGGCAATAAACGAAGCAATATCCGCATATTGCCGTATCCTCCGCCAAGTAAGACTAGTTTTCGCATAAAAATCTCCTTTTATTTCATCTGTCTGCTTAATTTCTCAAATATGAGTATAGCTGATTGTGATAACTTTCACAATACATTCCAAAGAAATCAAATAATTGACTATCGCTATAAAAAAAGGTAGGATTTCGTAGTAGCGAGGTGACCAAAATGAAACCGATTGTTGAATTTTGTATTAGCAACATGGCAAACGGATCACAAGAATCGTTTGAGAAATTGGAAAGCGATTCAAATTTGGATGTATTGGAATATGGCTGTTTAAGTTACTGCACCCAATGTGCAGAATCCTTATATGCGTTGGTTAACGGTGAAATCGTCGAAGCCGATACACCTGAAGAATTGACAAAGAAAGTCTATGAATTTATAGAAGAAAACCCTTTATTCTGAGCCGCTTCCTGCGGCTTATTTTTTTACCCGAAATTCTCCACGCCTAAACTTCCCATAAAGCCAGACTCTCTAGTGCATGGGTAGGTTGAATGTCTTTCTTAAGCACGTCTTCCATCGGTGTGACCCCAGTATTGACATGAACCGTATCAATTCCAAAATGGATGCCGGCTAAAATATCCGTCTCGTAATTATCACCGATCATCACCATTTCCTCTTTTTCGAATCCATGTTCATAAAGAATGGCATCCAGCATATGCCCTTCCGGTTTTCCGATATAGACCGGCTCCACTCCTGTCGAAGCGGCCACTAAAGTTGTAAATGCTCCGTTACCAGGCACAAGCCCCCGTTCGGATGGAAAAGCAAGATCACGGTTCGTCGATAAGAAAACGGCCCCTTTCCGAATTTCCAGGCAGGCAACGGCTAATTTTTCGTAATTGATGCCAGGGTCGATCCCCATCACCACGACGTCTGCATTTTCCTCCACTTGCACAATGCCTTCTTGCTGAAGCGCATCTTTCAAACCATCTGACCCGATCATATAAACGCTTTTGTTCGGATACCAGCGGCTGATGTATTTCGCTGCGGCAATTGCCGAGGACATGATTTGCTGATTTTCTGTCACTACACCGAACTTCGCCAGTTTCGAATTCAACTGCGTTTGCGTCATTGATGCATTATTGGTCACAAAAAAAGGCTCGATGCCTTTTGCTTGGAGCCGAGCCACAAAATTTGGCGCTTCCGGTACGGCTTCTTTTCCCCGATAAACCGTTCCATCTAAATCAAGGCAATACGCTTTATAATTTTTCATTTTTATTCTCCGGCAAAAATGCTGAAACCGGCCCAAGCTCGTGCTCCAGGTAATACTCCACTTTAGGTCCGAAATTCTTAAGCTCTTCGAGATTTTGGTTTAACACTTCCTGCAATTCTTGATGATCGACAGCTGCAAATTCGCGCACCAGCATTTTCCGCAAACCGATGACTTGTTTTAACGGCTCATCCATTTCAGGCGTCACCACTTTTTCATCCGTCAGAATATCGATAATGTCCTCATAGCTTCCCGGATCGCGCATGATAAATCCATCAATCATCGAGTTGCCTACATCAATAATCGATTCAATGACATTGCTAGCCACCCGTTCCAGCGCAAGCTCATCTGTCAGAGAAGCCCAGTCTCCCTTCTCTTCGTACAATGCGATTAGTTTCCCCATATAAGTTACCGTTTCTGTAATTTTGTTTCGGTCAATAAAGTACATCTTATACCCTCCTGATGATCTGTTCTTTTCATGGTATTTCCACCTTCTATCATATCACAGGCGCAAAGAAAAACCCTCGGCGGATCATGCATCCGCTTCGAGGGTTTCCGTGGCTGGTTCTGGAATTTCTTTCGTTTCCGGTGCTGGCTCAGGCGCTTTTCCGACTTTCTTTATGACAAAATAAGCGCAGCCAAAATTGCAGTATTCATACAGATAATCCTGCAGTGTGCTGATTTTCGTATCGTATGTGGCTTTATGGTTCGTGTCTTCAAAAAAGCCTTTCAGGCGCAATTGGCCATATCCCCAATCGCCCAGAATGTAATCGTATTTGGAAAGGATTTCGCTGTACCGATTATTCAAAGCTTCTTCCTGGAAGCCTTCCCGGTAATCGATGATCACTTCGTATTCCCATTTATCAATCGTAACCATGTTCGTCTTCACCTCTTAACTGTTAACTCCTGCAACTTGCTGATCCCCGAGACGTTGACGTTCTTTTGCAGCGGCATTAACTTGCTCATCCGCATGGTAGCTGCTCCGAACCAATGGCCCTGCTTGGCAATGCGAGAAGCCTTTTGTCATCGCAATTTCCCATAATTCCTTAAATTCTTTCGGCGAATAGTATTTCTGCACTTTTAAATGTTTTTTCGAAGGCTGTAAATATTGGCCGATTGTCATGATGTCTACGTCATTCGCACGCAAATCATCCATCACTTCAATTATTTCCTCTTTTGTCTCCCCTAAACCGATCATCAAAGAAGATTTCGTCGGAATTTCCGGATACATTTCTTTAGAACGCCGAAGCAGTTCAAGCGAACGGTCGTATTTGGCACGCGCTCTTACTCTTGGCGTCAAACGCCTCACCGTTTCAATATTATGGTTTAAAATATCCGGTTGTGCGTCCATCAAAGTCCTTAAGTTCTCTTCGCTTCCGCCCATATCCGAAGGAAGCACTTCCACTGTCGTAAACGGATTTTTCCTTTTAATCGCACGCACCGTTTCTGCAAACACTTCAGAACCGCCGTCTCTAAGATCGTCGCGGGCAACCGCTGTAATGACCGTATGCTTTAAATTCATCAGCTTAACGGAATCTGCGACCCGCTCAGGTTCTTGAAGGTCCAGCTCATTTGGAAGGCCGGTCTGAACTGCACAAAACCGGCAAGCGCGTGTACAGACCGCACCTAAAATCATGAAAGTGGCTGTCCGCCGGCTTCCCCAGCATTCATGGATGTTCGGACATTTCGCTTCTTCACAAACAGTATTCAAGTTGTTTTCACGCATCATTTTCTTTAAATCTGTGTAATTTTCATTTGTATTAAGCTTAATTTTCAACCAATCGGGTTTTCTAAGATGTTCTTGCTTTTCTGGCATTGCTACATCATCCCTTCGGTGCTTGGTTTTATGTATTCGCTCATGGTCCCTTCCAAATGTACCATAATATATCACCGCCTACAATAAGCTCTGCCATCTTCTGTAAAACGAAAAACCCGGAAGCGAATAGCTTCCGGGCCCATGATAGTAAACCAATAAAAGTTTGAAATTATGCGTTTCGGTTGGCTCTGCTTTTGCTGACGGCATTCCCGATACTTGCAGCAAGACCGCCCCAGATGATAACCATTCCGATGATCATTACGACTATTGCACTAGTTGACATATGGTGAACCTCCCTTATTTGTTTTCGTCATACTGCGCATGGTCTTTATGCCATTTGCCAATTGAGAAGAGGATTCCAAGAACAAGTGCGCCTGCCGCTACTGCGACGCCTCCAGTCAGTGTAAACATATTGGAGTAGCCTTCATAGTTCCCAGTCTCATTATCAAACTCCTGAAGAATATTCAGCTTCAAAAGGCCGAACATCATGTAGCCTAAGACGATTGGGGTAATGATGCCTAAGCTGAATTTCCACCAGCCGCCAAGTCGAATATCCGAAATGGCATTGGCATGTTCTTGAAGCATTCCTGCTTTGCGGAATACCCAAACCACTAGGACAACTTCTACAAGTCCGATGAATGCAACACCGAATTGGTTGATGTAGTAATCGGCAAGATCCAAGAAGAACAAGCCGCCCTGAGTTGCAAATAGGATAGAAATCAAAGCAGCAAGTCCGCCGCCAAACAGAACTGCTTTCTTACGCGAAATGCCGAATTTCTCAGAAAAACCAGCTACATAAGTTTCAGTGATGGAAATCAAGGAAGTCAATCCAGCAAGCGTCAATGACAGGAAGAACAATGCACCGAACAGGCCATTGAATCCTGGGAATTCATTGATGATTTGCGGGAATACAACAAATGCCAGCCCGACGCCAGCTGATGCTACGTCCGCCACGGCCACCCCTTGTTGGCTAGCCATGAACCCAAGTGCTGCGAAAACGCCAATCCCTGCCAATAATTCGAAAGCCGAGTTGGCAAATCCAGTGATAAAGGCGTTATTGGTAATATCCGATTTTTTCGGAAGATAACTTGCATAAGTGATCATAATCGCAAATGCTACCGATAAACTGAAGAAAATATGGCCATAAGCTGCTACCCAGACCGAAGGATCCATTATGGCATCAAAATTCGGTTTGAAGAATGCATCTAATCCCATAGCCGCTCCGTCCAACGTGACAGCGCGAATAACAACAATCAAGAAAATCACGACTAAAGTTGGAATGAAAATGCGGTTAGCCATTTCAATTCCTTTTTTAACTCCGGCAAGCAAGATGCCGAGTGTAATGATCCAGACAAGTGCGAGCGGAATAAATACACCCCATACTATTCCACCAGTTTCGCCTGGCTGTACAGTCAATTGCAAGAAATCATTGAATAGGAATCCTTCTGTATCGTCTCCCCAAGCTTGATTGAAGGAGAAAATCGTGTATCGCATTGCCCATGCGATAATGACCGCATAATAGACGGATATGACGAATGACACGAAGACGGCCCACCAGCCCATCCATTCCAATTTCTTGCCGCTCATTCTGAAGAATGATAACGGTGCCGATCCGCGGTACTTATGTCCAATGGTGAATTCCAAAATAAGAATTGGTATCCCTGCGGTTAACAGAGCGAATAAGTACGGTATAAAGAATGCTCCTCCACCATTTTCATAGGCAACATATGGAAAACGCCAAATGTTCCCTAAACCTACCGCTGAGCCGACAGCCGCCATAATAAATCCGGCTCGCGTACCCCATTGCGAACGTTCCATCTCTCTTCCCCCTTAGTGTTCTTCCATTTTTCTTACAGAAAAATAGGAAGTTTGTTTATTTTCAGATTATTGCTAATCTAAAAATAGTATAACGAGGGAGTTTGGCAAAGTAAAGATAATTTCTCGTTTTTTTTAATTAAAACTATTTGCGAAATAATAAAAAAGCAGAGAAGTCACTTCTCTGCTTTCAAATTTATACTAGTTTATTGTGTTTTTCAGCAATAGTCGTGCGTCTTGACCAAACGATGAATAATATCGCCAAAATAACAATCACTACGCCTAAAGACAGCAAAAGTGAGTTTGTGAACCCTATGACAATATACCCTACCGCAGCAATTAACGCGGCTGTAATAGCATAAGGCAACTGGGTAATCACATGGTCCATATGATTGCTTCCTGCTCCTGTAGAGGAAAGGATTGTCGTATCTGAAATCGGCGAACAATGATCGCCGAATACAGCTCCTGCTAAAACGGCTGAAAGCGTCGGCAATAATAATTCCGGTTCAGCTTGAGACATAATCTGCCCAGCAATTGGCAGCAAGATCCCGAATGAACCCCAAGATGTTCCTGTAGAAAATGCCATGATGCCTGCTAGCAAAAACAGCAAAACTGGAAGAATTGAAGTCGGCATATTAGCTTCGGTAACAACATCTGCTAAATATTTTCCGGTCTCAAGACTATCGATCAGATAAGTCAATGACCAAGCGAAGATAAGAATCATCACTGCACCCAACATCGATCTAACTCCAGCCAAAATTCCTTTTGCTACCCAACCGGCATTGGCTGTTTCGTTTTTGCGCATTTGCAGCAAGTAAAGAATGACGGAAGTTAATGCCCCCAATACGCCGCCCACTAGAAGAGAAGCAGGTACATCCGTATTTTCGAAAATCAGCCAAATATCAAAAACTTGTTCCGCATTTTGATAGCCGGTCCACATCATTGCACTGACAGTTCCTACGACCAATACGAAGATCGGCAATAATAAATCCAGAACCCGGCCATGTGAATGGCTTGGAAATTCTTCTTTCATTTCACCTGGAATCGTTTTATCCGGATCGAATAATTGGCCTTTTGTAAGAGCTAGGGTTTCATGCTTTTTCATCTCGCCAAAATCCACATCTCGAATTGCGACAAAAAAGACGATTGCAAGAGAAGCAACCACATAAAAGTTCATCGGTGCCATCCAAATGAACGCTTCCAAAGCTGACGACTCGACATAAGTCTGCCCTGCCAAAATGGTGGCTACAATTCCGATAATGGCTGCGCCCCAGCTTGATACCGGCGAAATAACGCAGACAGGCGCGGCTGTAGAATCGATAAAGTAAGCCAGTTTCGCACGAGAGACTTTATAACGGTCTGTAATCGGGCGTGCGACTTGCCCGACAGCAAGTGCATTAAAGTAATCGTCAATGAAAATGACAATACCTAATGCGACTGTAACAACTTTTGCCCCTCTTCTCGACTTGATCCGAGTCGATGCCCACTCAGCAAAAGCATGGCTTCCTCCTGATAAGCTGACGAAAGCGGTAATGATTCCTAAAAGCAGTAGGAAAAGAATAATGAAAAAATTATAAGCATTAAAGCCTTCATCCCAAAAAATAACTGCAAAAGACGTATAAAGCTCTTTTAAAGCGGCTACCGGAGCAAATGAGGTATAGATAAATGCTGCAGCGACAATCCCGGCTCCAAGGGACAGCAACACGCGCCGCGTTAATAGCACCATCGCAATGGCGATGATTGGCGGCAAGATTGAATAAATCGTGTTCTCCATGAAAAATCCTCCTTTTTTGTAGGATGGAAGAGAAAAAAGGCTGATTGTCACCGTTAGGGTACAATCAGCCTTCTACAATTCGTCTGTGTGATAATACATCAAACATCCCTGTAGCTCTTCATTTGTGCAAAGCACAAATGACAGTGCCATTCTTCTTCAGAATGACCCCAGCACTTTTTCCATTGACTCTGAAAAAAGAACTTCGGCAAAATTTCCTTTCGAATGCGTTCAACGTTGTCAAACTCGCGCATTGTACTGATAAATTCCGCAGCCTCTACCCATCGATATAATTCATTTCTTAGTTAGCATAGCCGATATTTTTTTGAAAATCAAATAAGTTTATACTTTGAATATTCACTCATTTAAGCGCTTTGCTTCTAAAATACTGGCTAAAGACGTCCCGCAGGAATTCAGGCATGAAGTATTTCTTAGGCGCCCTTTTTAACGAAGGGAAGAAATAACCAAAAGTGAACATATCCAAAGTAATCAATTTATAAGTTTCTTCCGGATTTGCCGGAATGCCGCCAATGAATAATTGGTGATTCTCCATCGATAAGTTGATGCGGATCATTTTGCCGAACACCGCCCCACGGAAACCCATCCCTTTCAATTCAATAGTCGGCCATTCGGCGTTCAAGGATTGGAGAAAGATTTCTTTCAGTTCGGCGCCTGTCAATTCGATCAGGCAAGGATTGATCGGATGCGGAAGCATCTTATGGAAATCATAGCGCGTCGCTGTTCCAAGCGGCATATTTTCCATAAATAACCCGGCATTGAAAATGGCGCAGTCCGCTCCTGAAAAATCAAGCATCGCTTCCCCGAACAATTCTGCGAGTTTCGAGTCTTTGAACCATTCCGCATCAAGTACTTGCTCATTATAGAAAATCGGATCATTTAATTGTTCTTTTCCTTGTGCGATCAGCAACTCATCAAAATCTTCTTCGACACTTTGAAGCATAGCGGTTTCAATCAATTCCGCTTGTTTCTTGCCGCTTTGAAGATCAACCGTAATGTGTCCGATATAGATGCCGAATTTACCGGCTGCTCCAAGCATCGTATTTCCGATCATTTTGCCATCATGGAAAATATGATGCGTATGGGCTCCGAGCAATACATCGATCTCCGGACACAAGTCCACCAATTGCTCATCTTCTTTAATGCCGAGATGCGACAGACAGATAATGAGATCGGCTTGATCTTTTATGGCCTCAACCGCTTGGACTATGGAATCTTTTGCGTCGGTAACGGACCAGCCCAGTCGCCGGTAAAACGGCGTAAACTCTGCAGTAGCCCCAACCAACGCAATTTTCAAGCCGCTCTTCGCTTCCATTAGTTGAAAGGGTTTTGCCCAATTCGGCCGGCTGCCGTCCAATTCGAACAAATTGGAGACGATGACGTCAAAATCGGCTTGCAGATAAAGCGTGTCAAGCTCTTCCTTAGCCAAGGTGATGCCTTCATTATTGCCGATGGTCACCGCATCGTAGCCTGCATCGTTCAATAATTCGATATTTCCTTTCCCTGAAGTTCCTTCAGTGAAAGGATGCGAGCGGTCAACATGGTCACCAATATCGAGAATGAGGCACATATCCCCCCGCTTCTTCGTGCCAACGCTTTCGCTCTTTTAGCAGCGCCCGGATGCGCGGCCAATTTGAAAAATGGCTATGCACATCGTTTGTATGATAAATGTGAAGGGTTTCACCCATGACTTACACCTCTTTAAGAACTAAATATTCCTTCGTAAATAGACCGCAGTCCGAGAACCAATAAAGCAATCCGCAAAATAACGACGAGTGTATCGGAATTCAATTTTTTATTTAATGCGGCCCCTATTTTTGCACCGATATAGGCACTGGGAACAACTGCTAATGTGTAAAGCCAAGGCACATTGCCGAGTGAAATATGGGTGATGGAATTTACAATAGCCGATAAAAACACCATGAACATCGAAGTCCCGACCGCTACATGTGGAGGAAATAGAAAAAGAAGAATCATTGCCGGCACCATGATTGATCCTCCACCGATGCCAAATAAGCCGGATGCAAATCCGACGGAAAATGTCAGAAGAAGCGCAAACCATACCGGATAGCCGTATACGTACTCCTTATTCATCGAATCCCGGAACGTGAAATTGCGGCCATTTTGTACAAACCACCGCACTGCTTTTAAGCGGTCTTTGACCAATAATAACAAAGCCAGAAAAACTAATAAAAACCCAAAATACAATTGAAACGAAGGAAGATCCAGGCCTTTATTGACAAAAGCACCAATGATGGTTCCCGGTACGCTGCCAGCGAAGAAAATCAGCCCGCCTCCGGTAATCCACCGTTTTGACTTTCATATAGGAAAGTGTCGAGGATAGCCCCGTGAAAATCATCATGACCACGGAAAGCCCAACGATTTGTTGAGGCGGAAGTTCAGGAAAAAAGACGAAAGAAGTGCCAAGAAAAAGCATAGCTGGCACTAAGATCACACCGCCGCCGAGTCCGATTAATGCGCCAACGATGCCTGAAAGCAAACCGACAAGCGCAATCAGCAAGAAGACCATTAAAACCCTCCGTCAAATAAATCGAGCTGCTTCGGTGATAAGCCGTTGAATTCCAAGCCGTTCATTTGCTGGAATTGCTTTGCATCACCAGCGGCATGGCCTCCTGAATTGTTGTTGAAAACAACATACACCCGATCTGTTGATTTCTCCAGAAGTTTGGCTGCTTCGCTGATTTCATTTAATTCTTTTTCATTGTAATCGTAAAGATAGCGAACTTCCCGCCATTTTTGGCCATGGCCAGGATTCAGCCAGCCGTGGACGTTGCGCCCGTGGAGCCTGATCAGCACTTTATCTTCGCGGGTAGATACAGGAACCAATGGAATTGATCCCTCGCCTGCTTGTGGTTCATCGCAGACCGAATGGATCAGGTTGTTTTTCCCTAAAAAATTCAAGCGTCTTCTCGCGAAGCTCCGGTGCATACCAAGATTGGTGTCGAAATTCCACCGCTAAGTCAAATTCTTTCAGGCGACCGGTGATTTCCCGGATCTGCTCGACATTTTCTTTTTGGCAATCGAACCAAGGCGGGAATTGCAATAAGACCATGGCCAGTTTCCCTGCCTCTTTTAAGGGGCGAATGGATAAGATAAAAGCTTCAAACATTTGATCGCGGCTTTCAAAAGGGTTCTCCCCCCGCTGATGCCCGGTCATCCCTTGATAGGCTTTGACGACAAATTGGAACCCTTCGGGCGTTTCATCGATCCATTTCCGGATATTCCGTTCAGGTTGGACCGCATAGAAAGAAGAATCCAATTCCACGATTGGAAAATGTGCGCTATAGTCAATCAGCTTTTCTGTTTTTTTAGAACCTGGGCTATAGACATCCGGATGGTCGCCCCATCCAGTCAATCCTACATATATCATGAGTCCGCCTCCAATATTCGTTGTTATTTTATGATAGCATAGAAAAAATAAGACGTCTTTTAAGAGTGCCTTTAGAGGGAAAGCTGCCCTCTTAGTTGAAAGCTTGCCTTATCTCTTTTTTCCCAGTTCCCTAAAAAAATACACCTCCATGGAGAAGAGGAGCCGATCCCTTTGAAAAAACAATGGAACCGCGAAACACTCATTGAGAAATTCGAAGCCAACCGCAATGAACAATTAGCTGTGCCGATGGCCGCTTACATGCGGAACCAATTCCCTTTTTCTCGGCATCAAAACACCCCTAAGAAACGCGTTATTAAAGCAGCATTTTTTAGAATGCGAATTGCCGCATCCACCACAGCTTTTCGAAGAGGTATGGAAACTCTACAACTTGCCGGAGCGGGAATACCAATATGCCGCTATCGCCTTGCTCGAAAAAACGAAACATCATTTGACGCTTCAAGACCTGCCCAATTTGAGGCAGCTCATTGAAAGCAAGTCCTGGTGGGATAGTGTCGATTCAATCGCTCCGAGGATAGTTGGCCATGTCATTAGTGAGGAATGCCTTAACGGGGCACCTATCATGCTTGAATGGTCCTATGCCGATAATCTATGGACAAATCGCTCTGCCATTTTGCATCAATTAAAATACAAACGGGAAACCGATACCGAATTGTTAACTTCAATTATTCGGCAACATGCAGCTTCTAAAGAGTTTTTCATCCAAAAAGCAATTGGTTGGGCATTGCGGGAATATGCCAAAACGGATGCGGAATGGGTACGGTCTTTTACTGCACATCACTCGCTCATGCCGCTCAGCAGGCGGGAAGCCTTGAAGAATATCGAAAAATAATAGAGGCGCTTCTTAATTTCCAATAAATATAAAAAGCCCGATGCCATATTGGCACCGGGCTTTTCGTATTGAAAAAATTAACCGATCGAGCCTTCCATTTCGAACTTGATTAAACGGTTCATTTCTACCGCATATTCCATTGGAAGTTCTTTCGTGAATGGTTCGATGAAGCCCATAACGATCATTTCTGTCGCTTCTTGCTCAGAAACGCCGCGGCTCATCAAGTAGAACAATTGCTCTTCAGATACTTTCGAAACTTTCGCTTCGTGCTCTAATGAAACATTGTCGTTCAAGATTTCATTGTAAGGAATCGTATCAGAAGTTGACTGGTTATCCATGATCAACGTATCACATTCAATGTTTGAACGTGCGCCATCCGCCTTACGTCCGAAACGGACAATTCCTCGGTACGATACTTTACCGCCTTGTTTCGAAATGGATTTCGAAACAATCGATGATGAAGTATTCGGAGCCAAGTGAATCATTTTAGCTCCAGCATCCTGGTGCTGACCTTTCCCTGCAATTGCAATCGAAAGCGTCATTCCGCGAGCGCCTTCGCCGCGCAGGTAAACTGCTGGGTATTTCATTGTCAATTTAGAACCGATGTTGCCATCAATCCATTCCATTGTTCCGTTCGCATCAACGAATGCGCGTTTCGTTACAAGGTTATAGACGTTGTTTGCCCAGTTCTGGATCGTTGTATAACGGCAATATGCATCTTTTTTCACGATAATCTCAACTACTGCTGAGTGAAGTGAGTTGGTTGTATAAACCGGTGCTGTACACCCTTCTACATAGTGAACGCTTGCGCCTTCATCAACAATGATCAGCGTACGTTCAAATTGCCCCATATTTTCCGAGTTGATGCGGAAATAAGCTTGTAGCGGAGATTCCACTTTGATGCCTTTTGGTACATAGATGAAAGATCCACCAGACCATACAGCTGTGTTCAACGCAGCAAATTTATTGTCAGCAGCCGGAATAACCGTCTGCCAGTATTCTCTGAACAAGTCTTCGTTTTCACGAAGCGCAGCATCTGTGTCTTTAAAGACGATGCCCATGTCCTCAAGTTCCACTTTCATGTTGTGGTAAACAACTTCTGATTCGTACTGTGCAGAAACACCGCAAGGTATTTTTGTTCTGCTTCAGGAATCCCAAGTTTGTCGAATGTCGCTTTGATTTCTTCTGGAACTTCGTCCCAAGAAGTTTGGCTCGCTTCAGATGGTTTTACGTAATACGTAATTTCATCGAAGTTCAACGAACCTAAATCTCCGCCCCATTGCGGCATCGGCATTGAATAGAATAATTTCAATGCTTTTAAGCGTGATTCCAGCATCCATTCAGGTTCACTTTTGATATTCGAAATTTCACGAACGATATCTTCAGTCAATCCACGTTTAGAGCGGAAAACTGAAACGTCTTTATCGTGGAACCCATATTTATAATCACCGATTTCCGGCATTTTTTTAGCCATCATCGTTCCTCCGTTCTTTGTTACGATTTGTCTTCGTTTTGCACGCCTTTTTCCATAGCTTTCCAAGCAAGAGTTGCACATTTGATCCGCGCTGGGAATTGTGAAACGCCTTGCAAGGCTTCTATATCACCAAGGTCAATAGAATCATCATAATCTTTTCCGAGCATCATGTCTGAAAAGATGCTTGAAAGTTTCATCGCTGTATCGACATCTTTCCCTTTGACAGCTTGCGTCATCATTGAAGCTGATGCCATTGAAATCGAGCATCCTTCTCCATCGAATTTCGCATCTTTAACGATGCCATCTTCAACTTGCAAAGTCAAATGAATACGGTCGCCGCAAGTCGGGTTATTCATGTCGATTTTCACGTTTTCGTTTTCAAGCGTGCCTTTATTGCGCGGCGTTTTATAATGATCCATGATTACGCGTCGGTATAATTGATCTAAATTATTAGTAGACATCGTTGAAATACTCCTTTGCCGAACGCAATCCTTCTACTAAACGGTCGACATCCGACTCGCTATTATATAGGTAGAAGCTTGCGCGTGCTGTAGCTGATACCTCCAGCCATTTCATAAGAGGCTGAGCACAATGGTGTCCGGCACGAACAGCAATGCCGTTCATATCAAGGACGGTTGCCACATCATGAGGATGAACATCATCCAAGTTGAACGTCACAATGCCCGCACGTTTCGCAGGATCTTTCGGTCCGTAAATTGAAAGGCCTTCGATCCCACTCATTTTGTCCATTGCATAGGCAGCCATTTGATGTTCATGTTTTTCAATTTCGTTCAATCCGATTTCGTTCAGGAAGTCGATAGCTGCACCGAGTGCAACCGCTCCAGCGATAATCGGAGTTCCGCCTTCAAATTTCCAAGGCAGTTCTTTCCATGTGGAGTCGTATAATCCAACGAAATCAATCATTTCTCCGCCAAATTCGACAGGTTCCATGTCATTCAATAAAGCTTTTTTGCCATATAAAACGCCGATGCCTGTCGGACCACACATCTTATGTCCGGAAAAAGCGAAGAAATCACAATCCAGCTGCTGTACATCAATTTTCAGATGCGGCGCAGCTTGTGCTCCGTCCACTACCATAATTGCTCCATTTTCATGGGCAATCTCAGCAACTTCCTTCACAGGATTCATCGTTCCAAGAACATTGGATACATAAACCATTGAAACGATTTTCGTACGTTCAGTTACTGCGGCACGAACTTGCTCCAATGAAATGGTTCCATCTTCTTCAAGCTCGACGTATTTCAAGATGGCTCCGCGTTCTTTTGCCAATTGCTGCCATGGAATGATATTGGAATGGTGTTCCATGTAAGTAATGACGATTTCATCGCCTTCTTCAACATTGGCTCTGCCGTAGCTTTGGGCTACTAAATTAATTGCCGTTGTCGTTCCGCGAAGGAAGACAATTTCTTCTGTTGAATTGGCATTGATGAAATTCCGGACTTTTTCACGAGCGCCTTCATACTTTTCCGTAGCCCGATTCCCGAGGGTATGTACCCCTCGGTGGACATTGGAGTTATCGAATTCATAATAAGACTTTAATGCTTCGATCACTTGAACCGGTTTTTGGGAAGTAGCAGCGCTATCCAGATAAACAAGCGGATGGCCATTTATTTCCTGATTTAATATTGGGAAATAGCTTTTTATCTCTTGGTTAATCATTAGCGGACTTTCCTTTCGATAACCTCCGTCAATTGCTTTTTAACGCCTTCGATTGGCAGCACATTTACGACTGGTGCCAAGAAACCGTGAATAACAAGACGTTCAGCTTCTTGTTTTGTAATCCCGCGGCTCATTAAGTAATACAATTGAAGAGGATCAACGCGGCCGACAGATGCTGCGTGGCCTGCTGTTACATCGTCTTCATCGATCAGAAGAATTGGGTTAGCGTCTCCTCTGGCTTGAGGGCTTAGCATCAAGACACGCGATTCTTGCTCCGCGTTGGCTTTTGTTGCACCATGCTCGATTTTACCGATGCCATTAAAGATAGATGAAGCAGAATCTTTCATCACACCGTGCTTCAAGATTTGTCCATCAGAGTTTTTGCCCCAATGAATCACTTGAGTTGTAAAGTTCTGTTTTTGCGTTCCGCGGCCGACAACCACCATTTTTGTATCGCCGATTGAGTTATCGCCGATCAAGTGAGTTGTGTTTTCAGAAATCGTATCGCTATCGTTCATCATGCCGATCGCCCACTCAATGCGTGCATCACGTTTTGCGATCCCGCGGCGGTTCACGTAAGTTGTGAAGCCTTCTGCCAAAACGTCTACAGCCCCGTAAGTGATGCTTGCGTTGTCTTCAGCAATAACTTCAGAAACAATATTCGCCAATCCATTCGAATGCGGAATTGTCGAGAAATAGTTTTCGACATAAGTTACTTTACTGCTTGTATCAGCTACGACCAATACGTGGTTGAAAAGAGATGCCTGCTCGTCATCGTGGATGAAAACCACTTGTACCGGCTCTTCAATTTCAACATTTTTTGGAACGTATAGGAATACGCCGCCATTTAAAAGAGCTGCATGCAGAGAAGTCAATTTATGCTCTTCAGCACGAACCGCTTCTTTCATGAAGTATTTCCCGACAAGATCGCTATGTTCGCGGATTGCCGTAAAAATATCCGTCAAAATAACGCCTTTTGCTTTCAAGTCTTCTGAAAGAGCCGAATAAGCTGGAGTGTTATTGTGCTGGATATAAATATTTTTTTGTTTTAAGTCTACAACGGATTTCACTTCTTCCGGCAATTCTTCTAAAGAGCTGTAAGTTGAGCTCTCAACAGCGTGAACCGGGAATTCAGTGAAATTCCATTTATCGATTTTGGTTTTATCCGGTTTTGGCAGCGGCAACGCTTCTGCGGCTGCTAGCGCCTGGATGCGCAAGTTTGTAAACTCTTCTGGTTCTCTTTTAGAAGCCGAGAAGGAGCGCACGTCCTGCTCGGTCATTTTGATATTCGTTTCAACCGTCACGTTAGTCTCCCCTTCCAATTATGCTTCCTGTCCTACAGTCTCGTCTTCGATTCCAAGTTCAGCTTTAATCCAGTCGTAGCCTTCTGCTTCCAATTTTTGAGAAAGTTCTTCTCCGCCTGATTTCACGACACGTCCCTGCATCATCACATGGACATGGTCCGGAGTGATGTAGTTCAGCAAACGCTGATAGTGAGTGATAATCAAGCAGCCGAAGTCTTCGCCTCTCATTTGGTTAACGCCTTCAGACACGACTTTCAATGCATCGATATCCAAACCGGAGTCGATTTCATCAAGAACAGCGATTTTCGGTTTGATCATCATCATTTGAAGAATTTCGTTGCGTTTCTTTTCACCGCCGGAGAAACCTTCGTTCAAGTAGCGTTGAGCCATATCCTGGTCCATATCAAGAACTTCCATTTTTTTATCCAATTCACGGATGAATTTCATCAACGAAATTTCATCCCCTTCTTCGCGGCGGGCATTCATAGATGAACGCATAAAATCTGCATTCGTAACGCCTGAAATTTCACTTGGGTACTGCATTCCAAGGAAAAGGCCAGCGCGAGCGCGTTCATCGACTTCCATCTCAAGAACGTCTTCGCCGTCTAGCGTAATGCTTCCCTGCGTTACTTCATATTTTGGATGGCCCATAATTGCTGAAGCCAATGTAGATTTTCCAGTTCCGTTAGGTCCCATGATTGCGTGGATCTCACCTGTATTAATTGTTAAGTTCACACCTTTTAAAATCTCTTTGTCTTCGATTTTAACGTGTAAATCTGTAATGACCAAAGTTGACATGTAAATACCTCCATAAAGTGAATTTTGAATGGAAACCATTCTTAATTAGTATCATTCTAATCTTAACCGAAATTCACTTGAGTAGCAAATCTTTAAACCGAAACCGAAATTGCATAAAAAACAATTTACAACACTGATTTTATAAAGGTTTTTAACGAATACTCCTGTACGAGCTCCATTGGTTTTATTTTCAATACCGCATAACTAAATGAGAATACATATCAATAAAAAAACCAGCGCTCAATCGCGCTGGCTCTGGTTTTCTATTAGTCACGGTGTACTAGACGCTCTAAACGAGCAGCCACTTGCTGGCCTTGCTGATAATCTCGTTCTCTCCGTTGTTCCACTTTTACAATCTTGTCAGTGTCGTTTTGATATTCGTCGATACCAAATCCGTGTACATCTCTAAACGCCTGTTCCATCTTTTCGGTATGTTCAATTCCGTGTGAATCGATAATGAACCATTCCTCTCTGATTTTGTTTCACTCTTATTATACCCATTGCTTTCCAGTAAAAACCCATTTAAACGAAGTTTCCTGAAATTAGCCCCATTGTCGGATAAAAAATACGTAAAACAAAAGACCCAGCCAAAGCTGGGTCTTCAAAGTTATTATTGAGATACTTCATTAAGAAGGCTTGAAGGAATTAGCCCTTGCTCTTCTAATAAAGCGTTAAGTTTTTCATCAGCTTCCATGAATTTTGCGTTAGCCGCTTCAAAAGAAGGCGCTTCTTTTGTCAATTCTTCCGCTTTCATATCATATGCTTCTTTAATTGATGCAAATGATGTTTCAATGTCTGCTTGCTGCTCTTCTAGTTCAGCTGGAATTTCGATTCCTTCCACAGCTTTCGCCGCTTCTTCTGCTGAAGTTTTCGCTGCATCTTTCATTGTTTGAAGATCTGCACCTTCTGGAAGTGTTTCTTCCGCTTGAGCTGTTTCGTAAGCATTTAAGTCCGCATCAACAGCATTGATCGTTTTTGAAATGGAAAGATAGAATTTCATCATATCTTGTTTTACATCTGTATTTTGTTGAGCTGTTTCTTCTGTTTCTTTATCAGTTGAAGCTTTTTCATCTGATGCTGTATCATCGCTGCACGCCCCTAAAAATAAAGCAGCTGAGAATCCGATTGCAAGTAATTTCTTCATGTTGTTTCCCCCTTAGTATAATAATCCTTCCATATAATAGCATAAGCGATATGAAGGAGTATATAGTTGGGGGAATAGCCGGAATAGATCGAATTACGCATGTATTCTAAACTTTTTTGCCATTGGCAAAACGGTCTACGATAATCGCTAAAGCGCCGTCGCCCGTCACATTCGTTGCAGTTCCAAAACTATCCTGCGCCATATACAGCGCAATCATCAATGCAATCATTGTTGGATCGAAACCAAGCATCACTTCAAGCAAACCGAGCGCGGCCATAACAGCTCCCCCAGGTACGCCGGGAGCAGCAATCATGGTAACGCCAAGCATGAAGATGAATGGCAAGAAATCAGAGAACGAGGGATCTTGCCCCGTGATAAATAGAACGCCGATTGCACAAGAAACAAGCGTGATCGTGCTCCCAGACAAATGGATTGTTGCAAACAAGGGCACAGCGAAATCAACTACCCGTTCATTTGCACCAGTCTTTCGTGCTTGCTTCACTGTAACCGGAATCGTTGCTGCAGAAGACTGTGTGCCAAGTGCCGTAAAATAGGCAGGAAGCATAGTTTTCAATAGGAACAAAGGGTTTTTCTTAGTTAATGCACCAGCTGCTGAATACTGAACTGACAGCATCACCCAGTGCAGAATGATAATCATAACGAATACGACAGCAAAGAGCGAAAGAATCTTCGCTACCGCTCCCCCGTATGCCATATTCGCAAAGATGCCGAAGATGTGGAATGGCAGCAATGGAATAATGACATAAGAAATGACTTTTTCAATAATCGATTGAAATTCTTCAAAAAACGAAAGCATCGTTTTGCTGCCCGTCGAAGCCATTCCGATTCCAAGCAAGAATGCCAAAATCAAAGCAGTCATGACGCCGAATACCGGTTCCATTGGCATATCAATGAAAGAAGTGGCCAAGGATTTTGCAGGATCGTCAATGCCATTCATCGAACCTTTATCCATAAAGTTCGGCAAAATGGCAGTTGCCGCAAAGAAGGCCAAAATTCCTGCCACAATAGTCGAAGCATAGGCAAAACCCGTCGCAAGGCCCAGCAGTTTCCCAGATCCTTTCCCAAGCTTAGCAATTCCAGGTGCGATAAAACCAAGAATAATTAACGGCACGACAAAGTTAAGAAAATTTCCGAACACCGTAGTGAATGTCGCAAAAATGCGCGCCATCCATTCAGGCGCAAAAGAGCCGATTAGAACGCCTAATGCAATTGCCAGAATAATCCGGGGCAATAAGCCGAATTTGAACTTCATGCGATTGTCCTCCCTAGATGAACAAATGTATATTTTATTATTTAAAAATAGCACAGGAAGCAAATAATTGTAACCCATTAGTGTATTCTCGTAATATTTTCATTATTCCACAAACAAGTTTCAATTGATTTAACATCTAAATTTTATGCAATAAAAAAAGAAGGCCCAATTTTACTTGGACCTTCTCTTTGTCATTTATCAGTCGACCGGTACGACTGAACCGCCCCACTCTTCAAGGATGAAATCTTGGATTTCTTCTGATTTCAATACTTCAACCAGCGCTTTGACGTTTTCACTGTCTTCATCGCCAGCTCTTACGGCAATTACGTTTACGTAAGGCGACTCAGAGCTTTCAAGTGCAATTGAATCTTCTAACGGATTCAAGCCTGCATCGATTGCATAGTTCGAGTTGATCAATAAAGCATCGCCTTCCCCTGATTCATATAGCTGAACCATCAAAGCAGCTTCATAGTTTGCATCAAACTCAAGATTTTTCGGGTTTTCCACAACGTCGCTCACTTCTGCAACCGTCTTGTCGACGCCTTCCGCTAAAGTGATTAAACCTTCCGCTTCAAGAAGCGAAAGAATTCGTCCGTGGTCGGCTACCGAGTTGCTCATTAAAATCGTTGCGCCGTCCGGCAATTCATCTAATGATGCATATTTTTGGGAATAAACGCCGATCGGTTCGATGTGGATGCCGCCTGCATTTTCAAAATCATAACCGAATTCTTCGATTTGAGATTCCAGGTACGGAATGTGCTGGAAATAGTTCGCATCGATTTCTTCTGAATCCAAATCCTGGTTCGGCAAGATATAATCTTGATAAGTTTCAATTTCCAATTCAATGCCTTGCTCTTCAAGAAGCGGTTTGGCTTTTTCTAAAATCTCCGCGTGTGGCACGTTAGACGCTCCGACTTTTAATGTGCTTGACTCTTCTTCGCTTGACCCGCCGTTGTCGCTCCCGCACCCAGACAGTGCCAATACGGATAATAATGTTCCTGCTACAAGTTTCTTCATGTGTGTGATCTCCCTTTTTTCTATAATGTTTTTCTATTAACGCTTATCTGAGCGAGTGGTCATCCAGTCGCCGATAAATTGAATCGCAAATACAATGACCAATATTAAAATCGTCGCCATTAACGTGACGTCTTCGCGGCTTCGCTGGAATCCATCAAGAAAAGCCAAAGTTCCCAGTCCGCCTGCACCAATAATTCCAGCCATTGCCGTATACCCGACAAGGGCAATGGCTGTTACCGTAATTCCTGATAGCAACGCCGGCTTAGACTCCGGCAAAAGCACTTTGCGGATAATCGTCCAAGTGGTCGCTCCCATTGAACGTGCAGCTTCGATAACGCCTTTATCAATTTCTTTTAACGCGATCAACACCATCCGCGCATAAAACGGCGCTGCCCCGATGATCAAGGCAGGCAGAGCTGCGTTCGGCCCACGGATTGTACCGATCAGGAATTTCGTGAACGGGATCAATAAGATGATTAAGATGATAAAAGGAATAGAGCGGAAAATATTGACGAAAGCTCCAGTCAACCAATTGACGATGCTATTTGCCCATAATTGTTTAGGCGCTGTCAAAAATAATACAATTCCGAGAACCAGCCCAATGACAAAAGTGAAAAACGTAGACATCGCTGTCATGTAGAGCGTTTCAAGTGTCGCTTCCCACATGTTCTCCCAATCAACGTTCGGGAATAAGGACTCAATCATTTGACATCACCTCCGTTTGAACGCTTTCTGCATTCAAATAAGTGAGCGCCTCACTGATTTCCTGGGCAGAACCTTTCATCTGTAAGATTAAGGTTCCATAGGCTCCGCGTTGCGTATGCGCGATATTCCCTTGCACAATATTGACATCCACTGGATACTTGCGGATCAGCTGTGTCAAAATCGGCTGTTCGGTTTGGTCGCCTACAAAGACCAATTTCACCAATTCCCCAGTCGGATATAGCTTCCGCAAATTCTTGATCGTTTCCTGGGAATCTTCCGTGTCGGTTACTTGAGCTACAAAACGCTTCGTGATTTCTTCTTTCGGAGATTGGAAGACGTTCAGCACATCGCCAAGCTCTACTACGCGTCCGCCTTCCATGACGGCAACCCGGTGGCAGATTTTCCGGATGACGTGCATCTCATGGGTAATCAACACAATCGTTAGCCCGAGCCGTTTATTGATATCGACCAGCAATTCAAGAATCGAGTCTGTCGTCTGCGGATCAAGTGCCGATGTCGCTTCATCGCAAAGCAGCACTTCCGGTTCGTTTGCCAATGCCCGTGCGATGCCAACCCGCTGTTTCTGGCCGCCTGATAGCTGTGAAGGATATGCATTTTCTCTTCCTTTTAAGCCAACCAATTCGACCAGTTCCAATACGCGCGCATCTCGCTTGCTTTTAGGCACACCGGCAATTTCAAGCGGAAATTCGATATTCTCCTTGACGGTACGCGACCATAGCAAGTTAAAATGCTGGAAAATCATACTGACTTTCTGCCGTGCTTTGCGAAGATCATTGCCTTTTATTGCCGTAATGTTTTGGCCATTGATGACAACCGATCCATCGGACGGTTTTTCCAAACCGTTCAATAACCGGATCAAGGTACTTTTTCCGGCGCCGCTATAGCCGATAATGCCGAAAATTTCACCGGCTCCAATGGACAAGTCCACATGATCAACGGCGGTAAGAGAACCTTTTCCTGTATCGAAGACCTTCGATAATTTTTTCAATTCAATCATTATTTACAACTCCTACCCCAAAATAAAAAACCCTTCTGCGCAGAATTGAGCAGAAGGGTGAACGTGTAATGACACGATAACCGTTCTCTCATCTTCCAAAGTCAGACTTTGTGTGATTTGGCACCATTTCATTTTCATGACGGTTGCCGGGCTTCATAGGGCACTTCCCTCCACCACTCTTAATAAGAGTTACGATATTTAATTAGTATTCAGAAATTCAATTTACCATGCAGGGATTTATTCGTCAACAGTTTTTAACTTTTCATACAAAAAAGGCACTGAATGAAAAGCATAGATCTTTTCTTTCAACTGGCCGTTCTCTGTAATCAGCAGGCATGGCACGCTTTCGACTTGATACAAAGAAGCAATTTCCTGTACATAATTTAAATTCGCTTTGCCCAAGCGGACACTCGGGACCAGTTCTTTGACGACATCCATCATCTTAGAAGCAACCTGGCAGGTGCCGCACATGGGCGTATATAAATAATAAGCGGCTGATTCATGCGTATTTTTTTCTTTCAGCCACTCTTTATGTGTCCATTCATTCATCTTGTTCATCCCTCAGTTACTAGCTTATTGACTTGAACATTCGCTGAGATCAGCACATCAAGCAAAATCCGGATCGGCGTCGCCGCCACTTCCTTATAGCTTCGATTGATATAGAAATGCCGCGCTTCAGGGAATTCCCTTTTGACCAATTTCCGCAGCTGCTCACCGGATTTATCCGCATCCACCAAAATGATGATATCCAGATCCTCATAAGGCAGCAGCAACTCTTCAAGCCTTGACGCACTTACTGTACCATTTGTGCAAAGAATCGTCACGGGTTCTGCAATGAGCGGTGCAATTCTGGTTTTATCACTGCGCCCTTCTACCACAATCACCTTTTCCATAAGACTACACCTCACTGGAAATAGATAGCTGCCTCAACTAGTTAGAGCCTTTTAAGCAAGAGTTAATACTCTTATTATAAAACGATTGCTCGATTTGTTCTAGAATCCTGCTTATAGCGGAAAATCTGGAGATGAAAAAAGCGCCCAAAAAGGCGCTTTGATTTTACTCGTTTGTCATTTCTTTGTATTGGTCTGCAGTCATCAATTCGCCAATTTCAGCTTCGTTCGGGGATTCGATTACCACCATCCATGCTTGTTCGTATGGAGACTCGTTCACATGTTCAGGGTTGTCCTCGAGTTCAGCATTCACTTCGATTACACGGCCGCTGATTGGTGCATATAGCTCCGATACCGTCTTAACTGATTCAACGCTGCCAAATGGCTCGTCTTTTTTAATTTCGTCGCCGACTTGCGGAAGCTCAACAAAAACGATATCGCCAAGTTCAGCTTGTGCAAAATGCGTAATGCCAATGCGGGCAGTGCCGCCTTCTACTTTTACCCATTCATGTTCTTTTGAATAACGAAGTTCTTGTGGTGTACTCATCGAAATCCCTCCAGATATGTAATTAACTCAATTTCAGTTTGACATAAACCCCATTGAAATACAAGATTTCAAATGCTTTATAGCCAAGCATTTTGATAATCCGCTTCTTTGAATCCGAGCGTTGTTTTCTGCCCGTCAAAAGCGAGCGGACGTTTGATCAACATGCCGTCAGATGCAAGCAGTTCCAACTGTTCATCTTCGGACATTGAAGACAGCTTATCTTTCAATCCAAGCGAACGGTAAATCATGCCGCTTGTATTAAAGAATTTCTTCAATTCCATGCCACTGCTTTCATAAATTTTTCTTAGTTCTTCTTTTGATGGCGGATGTTCAGCGATGTGAATTTCGTTGAATTCCACTTCATTCTGGTCCAGCCATTTCTTGGCTTTGCGGCACGTCGTACATTTCGGATAAGCGTAATAAGTAATCATGCAGAAACCTCCTTTTCCACAAGCTTACCAAAATAAAGGCTGCTGGTCGACGTAAAAAAAGCGCGGCTCGGAAGCCGCGCTTTTCAAAATCACACTACGTATTTTTCAACTTCGATCAATTTAACCGCTGCTTGGCGTTTTTTCTCGATTACATTGTAAGGAGTTGAACGCGTCAGTTTGCGGAGCGCTGACAGCATCATGCGCTGGTTGTCTCCGTCAATCGCAGCCAATAATGTTTCTTTTGCGTCTTTTTCAATTTTATCAAATGCTTCTTGGCAATAGATTTGTGTGTAAAGCAATTTTTGCTTGGCTTTTTCTTCGCCTGAAGCAGCAATCGCTTTTTCTGTACGAAGCACTACGGATTCCATCGCGAAGACATTGCTCACGATGTCAGCGATATTGACAAGCACTTCCTGCTCGCTTTCAAGTTTCGTGCCGTAAGTCTGTGCTGCAAGACCTGCTGCAAGCAAAGCGATTTTCTTCGCATTTTTCACCAAGTATTTTTCTTGAGCCAAAGCTTCCGTGCCGATTTCTTCCGGCATCATCATCAATAGTTCTTCCTGTAATTGCTGTGCATGCTGAAGCAATGGAAGTTCGCCTTTGACCGCTTTACGGATCAATGTTCCCGGTACAAGCAAGCGGTTGATTTCGTTTGTTCCTTCGAAAATACGGTTGATGCGTGAATCGCGGTAGATGCGCTCAATTTCGTATTCCTGCATGAAGCCGTAACCGCCATGCAATTGCACGCCTTCATCGACGATGTAATCCAATGTCTCTGTACCGAAGAATTTATTCATTGAGCATTCTACTGCAAATTCGGCAATTGCATTTGCAACCAATTTCCCGTCCGCATGCTCTTCATCCGTGAATCCGCTCATGCGGTCTTCGAACAATCCAACTGTGCGGTAAACGGAACTTTCCACCGCATACAGATGAGAAGCCATTGTTGCCAATTTTTCACGCGTTAAGTTGAATGAAGAAATCGGCGTTTTGAATTGTTGGCGCTGGTTTGTATAAGGAATGGTTAATTCCATTGCACGTTTTGAAGCTCCGATCGTGCCGACTCCCAATTTGTAGCGGCCGATGTTCAAGATGTTGAAAGCGATGATGTGTCCGCGGCCTGCCTCGCCCAGCAAGTTTTCAACCGGCACTTCTGCGTCTTCTAAGATCAATGTACGAGTGGAAGAAGATTTAATCCCCATTTTCTTTTCTTCCGGTCCAACCGATACGCCTGGGAATTCGCGCTCTACGATGAATGCAGAGAATTTATCTCCGTCAATTTTCGCATAAACCACGAATACATCGGCAAACCCTGCGTTTGTGATCCATTGCTTCTCGCCGTTCAAGACGAAATGCGTGCCTGCTTCGTTAAGTTTTGCTACCGTTTTTGCACCTAAAGCGTCGGATCCTGAGCTCGGCTCAGTCAAGGCATAAGCTGCGATCATTTCACCCGTCGCAAGGCGCGGCAAGTATTTCTGTTTTTGTTCTTCGTTGCCGAAAAGAACGATCGGCAATGAGCCGATCCCTACGTGGGCACCGTGAGTGATCGAGAATCCGCCGGCTTTCGACATTTTCTCTGCGATCAATGCAGATGCGATTTTATCGAGGCCCAGTCCACCGTATTGTTCCGGAACATCGGCTCCAAGCAACCCAAGGTCGCCTGCTGATTTCAATAAACGCACCGAATGCTCAAATTCGTGGTTTTCCAATTTTTCGACCACTGGCATGACTTCGTTGTTCACATAATCCTCAGTCGTTTTCGCGATCATTTTATGCTCTTCTGTAAAATCTTCCGGTGTGAATACCCGTGATAAATCTGCATCTTCGATTAAAAAACTGCCGCCTTTAATTAAGGTTTTTGACTCTGCCATTTTTTATTCCTCCTAAGTTTTAGTTATCTATATTGAACGGAAAATTTTTATAGCATTTCAAAGACGCCTGCTGCGCCCATTCCGCCGCCGATGCACATGGTGACGACGCCGAACTGTTTTCCTTGGCGCTTGAGTTCACTCATCATGCGCAAAGTCAAAATGGATCCTGTGGCGCCGAGCGGATGGCCAAGTGCAATCGCCCCGCCGTTAAAGTTCACTTTGTCGATATCAAGCCCAAGCTCACGGATTACACCAAGTGATTGGGAAGCGAATGCTTCGTTTAATTCCCATACATCGATATCTTCGATGGATAGTCCTGCCAGTTTCAAAGCCTTTGGAATCGCGACAACTGGGCCGATCCCCATGACTTCCGGCGGTACACCGCCTGTTGCAAAGGAACGGAATTTCGCAATCGGTTTCAATCCTAAAGATTCCGCTTTTTCGCGGTCCATTACCAAAAGTGCGCCTGCACCGTCTGATGTTTGGGAAGAGTTCCCAGCCGTTACGGTGCCGCGTGCAGAAAAAGGCTGCGCGCAATTTATCGAGTGTCTGCACGGTCGTGCCGTGGCGAACACCTTCATCCATTTCGAACATAAAGGATTTTTCCTGGTATTTATTGTTTTCATCCACGAATCGCTTTGTCACTTCGACCGGCACGATTTCTTCTACGAAATGGCCTTTTTCAATAGCAGCTGCAGCTTTTTCGTGGGAACGGACCGCAAAAGCATCCTGATCAGCACGGCTCACGCCGTATTGTGTTGCTACTTGCTCAGCTGTATGCCCCATGCTCATATAGTATTGAGGAGCGGTTTCAGCAAGCTTCGCATTCGGGCGCAAGACATTGCCCATCATCGGCACCATGCTCATTGACTCGACGCCGCCTGCAATAATCGCTTCAGCAGATCCAACCATAATCCGTTCTGCCGCATAAGCGATAGACTGAAGGCCTGAAGAACAGAAGCGATTGATCGTTACCGCAGGAGTCGTATCCGGAAGGCCGGCCAGTGCTCCGATATTGCGGGCAATGTTCATGCCTTGCTCTGCTTCCGGCATGGCGCAGCCCATGATTAAATCATCGATCGGGCCATCGTATCCAGCCCGGTTCATTGCTTCTCTGACAACAAGTGCCCCGAAATCATCCGGGCGCACTGTTGCGAGAGAGCCTTTTTTCGCTTTTCCGACCGGGGTACGCGCCCCGGCCACGATTACTGCTTCACGCATAAGTTGTTTCCTCCTTTAATATCGAGCTCTCAGTTGCGGAGCGGTTTGCCTTTAACCAGCATATGCTGCATCCGCTGCTGCGTTTTCGGTTCTGCTACGAGACTTAAGAACGCTTCCCGCTCTAAATCCAATAAATATTGTTCATCCACTTTTGTGCCATAAGGAAGTTTGCCGCCTGACAAGACGAAAGCAAGTTTTTTCGCTAATTTCAAATCGTATTCACTGATGTAGCCTGAACTGAACATGCCTTCCGCACCCAACAGGAGCGTAGCGTAGCCCGGTTCGCCAGTTACTGGAATCTTTTCGCGAAGCGGTGCTTGGTAGCCATTTTCGTACAAGGCTAAAGCGGCTTGTTTTGCATCATAAATCAAATGATCGCTATTCACAGAAATTCCATCTACAAAGTTCAAGAAGTTATTTTCACGCGCTTCTTCTGCCGAAGTTGAAACTTTCGCCATCGCGATCGACTCAAAAACATTGCTTGCGATATTCTGCAGATCCACGTTGATACCGTTTGGCAAGCCTTTCAAATGCTTGATGTAAAGCTCTTTGTTTCCGCCGCCGCCTGGAATCAGGCCAACTCCTGCTTCGACAAGCCCCATATATGTTTCCATCGAAGCTTGAATGTGTGCTGCAGGCAATGCCACTTCAGCTCCGCCGCCGAGCGACATGCCGAATGGTGCTGCTACAACCGGTTTCGAACTGTATTTAATCTTCATCATGGCATTTTGGAAAGTTTTAATCGTGAAATCGAGTTCGAAGATGTTGTCATCTTGAGCTTCCATCAAAATCATGCCTAAGTTCGCACCTACGCAGAAGTTCTTTCCTTGGTTCCCGATAACGAGACCTTTAAAGTTCTTTTCAACTTCATCTACTGCAAAATTGATCATCTGCATAATATCCAAACCGATTGCGTTCGAGCGGGAATGGAATTCCAGTAATGCGATACCGTCTCCAAGATCGATCAGGCTTGCGCCTGAATTCGATTTGATCACGCCATGTTTTTTCTTATATCGTTTAAGATCGATGACTTTTTCATTGACCGGCACCGGCTTGTAATCCGTTCCGTCGAAGAAGTATAAATCTCCGTTTTCTTCTTTATAGAAGCTTTCGTTGCCTGAATCCAATAAACGCTGCACAAATGCCGGCGTGTCATGGCCTTCTTGCTTCATTTTCTCGACTGACTTTTGAACGCCGATGGCATCCCATGTTTCAAATGGGCCTTGCTGCCAGCCGAAGCCCCATTTCATCGCGTTATCAATTGCGACAATGTCATCCGCGATTTCGCCGTTCAACTCAGCCGAGTAGCGAAGTGTTGGCGAAAGAATGCTCCAAAGCAATTCACCTGTACGGTCTTCTGCATAGACAAGCGTCTTCATTTTCGAAGATAGGCCTTTTTGCTGCTTCGCCATTTCTTGTGAAGGCGTTTTCAATTTTCCAGCTGGACGGTATTCCAAGGTTTCCGGATCAAGTTCCTGGATTTCCTTGTCTTTTTTCAAAAAGAACCCTTGGCCGGATTTTGCTCCAAGCCAGCCGTTTTCAACCATTTTCTTCATAAACTCCGGAGCTTCGAACACTTTCTGTTCGTCTCCTGAGGTTTGGTCATAGACGTTTTTGGCAACGTGCATGAACGTGTCAAGTCCGACTACATCCAATGTACGGAAAGTCGCAGATTTCGGACGGCCGATCAACGGACCCGTTACTGAATCCACCTCACCGATTGAATAACCGCGGCTCTGCATTTCACGAAGCGTCACCAATAAGCCGTATGTACCGATGCGGTTTGCAATAAAGTTTGGCGTGTCTTTTGCAATAACGACGCCTTTTCCTAAACGGTCTTCACCGAATTTCGTCATGAACTCGACCACTTCCGGCGCTGTCGTATTTGCCGGGATCACTTCTAGCAATTTCAGGTAGCGCGGCGGGTTGAAGAAATGCGTTCCAAGGAAATGCTTGCCGAAATCTTCTGAGCGGCCTTCAGCCATTGCGTTGATGCTGATGCCTGAAGTATTGGAGGTAATAATCGTCCCTGGTTTTCTAACCGCGTCAATTTTTTCATATAAAGATTTTTTCACATCCAAGTTTTCAACAATCACTTCGATGATCCAATCTACGTCTTTAAGTTTCTCTAAATCGTCTTCTAAGTTTCCTGGAGTAATCAATTGAAGATTTTTCTTTGCAGTAAGTGGAGCCGGTTTTTGTTTCAATAGCTTCTGGATAGAAGTTGATGCAATTCGGTTGCGCACTGCTTTGTCTTCAAGAGACAAACCTTTTCCCTGCTCCGCTTCTGTCAATTCACGCGGTACGATGTCCAGCAATAATACGGGAATCCCTATGTTTGCAAGGTGTGCTGCAATTCCTGAACCCATAACGCCTGAACCGAGCACCGCCGCTTTTTTGATTTGGTATGCCACGAGCAAACCCTCCTTGAGTTTTTGAATGAATCCTCATTCATTTTTATTGTAAAAAAAATAGAACGTTCTCTATGTCCTTAGTGTAAATTATTTTTCCTTTTTTCGCAATATTTAATCCTTAAAAATATCCATTACTTTCAAGTTTGTTTTCTTTTCGAAAAACGGATGACAAGGTACACTGAAGAAGAACCAGTTAAGGAGGAGAAATTATGAAGCCAATTACATCTACTGAACAATTCAATACAGTAATAGAAGGAACGGATCCTGTCATCGTGAAATTCCAAGCAGGATGGTGCCCGGATTGCACGCGCATGGATATGTTCATCGACCCGATTATCGAAGAGTATAACCAATACACATGGTATGACGTAAACCGCGATGAACTGCCTGAACTAGCGGAAAAATATGAAGTGATGGGCATCCCGAGCCTATTGATTTTCAAAAACGGTGAAAAAACAGCTCACTTGCATAGCGCAAACGCAAAATCGCCTGAATCAGTGACTGACTTTTTAGCTTCTCAAGAGAAATAGACATTCGTCTATTTCTTTTTTTTACGCTATAATAGATGTCATTGTAAAGATTCTCCATTCCCTAAAAATTTTTAACTTCCTTATGATCAGGAGTCTGGTAAAATTGCTAGGGAAACAAATTAAATTGAGGTGTACTTATGGATTCAACCAATGAAATTCAGGAATTAAAAGAATTGATCAAGCATTACGAAAAAGTGATCCGCAATATGTCAGCTCCAATCATCCCTTCTATCGTTCCCAATACGATTCTAGTGCCGATTGCCGGATATATTTTCAGTGAACGGTTTGAAACAATCCGTACAAAAGTGCTTCAGCACGCGGCCGATAACCGTGAAATCCATTGTGTCGTCTTCGATTTCACCGGCGTCCGCATGGAAGATGTGGAGTCTTTTGACTATAACGAATTGGCCAATGAGCTTTCACAATTGAACAGCGCTTTGAAATTGATGGGCCTTCGCCCAATCTACGTAGGATTCAACCCTCGTTTCGTACGCGAAATCGTCCACGCTGGAATTCAAGTGGAACTCGAAGTATTCAACACATTCCGTGCTGCATTGAAGAGTTTGCTGAATGAAGGCGACCAATCGCTTTACTCGATCTGATACTAATCCATGAATCTTCAGGAGGTGTCCCTGATGAAAGTGCTTATTCCATTTCAAGGCATGTCCCAATACGATCAGTCGATTGCCGCCGAGCTGCAGGGTTCCGCTTGCGAGCCGACAACCGCCGCTGCGATTTTAAAGCATCATGAAAAGCAGGAATATGATGTCAATGAACTTTACCGGGCACTTGGTACGACGCGCATCGGGCTCTTCACCTGGAGATTCAAAAGAAAACTGAACCGCTTTGGCCAAAAAAGGTACCGGGTAGTGAAAACCCGCTCCATTGATCAAGTGAAAGAAGAATTGCTGCAAGGCCGGCCGATGGCGATGAAGTTCGACCGTTATTTTTCATTTCGCTGGCACTTTCCTTCTTCCTACAAATATCATTGGGTTCCACTGATCGGTTTTGAAGAACGGCCGGACGATTTGATCCTGTACATTCATGACAACGGAAAAAGAAACCGCCCAAGTAAAATCCAGGCGGTTTCTTATCAACAGAACCGAAAAGTTCTGACGTTCCTAAAAATCATTCCTACTCAAACGGATTGACCGGTGCTAAACTTTTCTCCAATTGCCGAGCCAGCAATTTCAATTCCTGGTCATCGAATAATTGGACCATATCGTTTGTGTAATTCGGTACCAAAATTTCATCCAGCGAAACTTGGAGCGGAATGTCGCATTTTATGACCGCAAGTTCTTTAGATAGAAGCAGCATATCTTTATGCTCTTCTATCTTTTTCTTTTGCGCCGGCTTTAACTCATCGATCGCTTCCAACACACCGTCAGTTGAACCGTAATTCTGAATGAGCTGCAGCGCCGTCTTCGGCCCGATTCCTTTAACGCCCGGATATCCATCACTCGGGTCGCCCATAAACGCTTTAACATCTGCAAATTGAACAGGCATTATGCCGTACTCTGCCTTAAAGCGGTCTTCATCGTATACATCGTAAACATGAAATCCTTTTTTCATAAAAGCAATCTTTACCGAAGGATTCAATAATTGGAGCATGTCTTTATCCCCTGTGATAATCGTGAAATTCGCTTCGCCTTCCCATTGCTTAGTGAAAGAGCCGATAAAATCATCCGCTTCGATTCCAACTTCACCGTAGTTTTTCCAGCCCAATTGCTCCGATACCTTTTTCGCCAGATCGAATTGGTGCAGCATATCTTCCGGCGGCGCTGGGCGGTTCGCCTTATAGCCATCGAACATTTCCGTACGGAATGTCGTCGCGCCCATATCCCAGCAAACAGCGATGTGTGTGGGTTTCATCATGACTTTCGCAGCCAGTACATGGCGCGCAAATCCTTGGACTCCATTTGTCGCAAGCCCTTCCGCAGTCCGGAAATACTGGCCGACCGCAGAAGTCGCAAAGAACGAACGGAACAATAACGCCATCCCGTCTACTAATAAAACATGTGGTTTTTCATTCATTTTAATTCCTCACCTTCATCAAACACTCATTCCATTATACCGCTTGTTGCACAAAAAAACCGCCGAAGCGGCGGTTTTATCGTTTGCGTTTAATGGCTTTGTATTCCAGATTAATTGCCTTGTAGAAGGAGCCCATCATCATCAGCATAATGAATGAGAATGGGAATGCTGAAATGATCAGCGCCGTTTGAAGCGCATCCAGCCCCCCTGCCGATAACAGGATAACCGCAATCAATGATTGCGCAACTCCCCAAGTCAGTTTAACCGCATTTGCCGGATGCAATGACCCATTTGTCGATTGCATGCCGAGAACGAAAGTTGCTGAATCGGCGGATGTGATAAAGAATGTAGTGACCAATAGAATGGCGATGATCGATAGAACCACACCTAATGGCACTTCATTGAATACCCCGAACAGCGTTTCCGATGTCAACAATCCGGTTAAATCGACGCCGCTGTTTTGAACATCAATCGCCGTTGAACCGAAAGCAGCAAACCAGATGAAACTTAGGAAAGTTGGAATCATCAATACCCCAAATAGGAATTGGCGGATCGTCCGCCCTTTTGAAACGCGGCGATAAAGATGCCGACAAATGGCGCCCACGAAATCCACCAAGCCCAATAGAAAATCGTCCAGCCGTCAATCCAAGCCCGGTTCTCTCCGTTTACCGGAGCCGAACGGAAACTCATTTGGATCAAGTTTTGGAAATAACCCCCAACACTTTCTGTGAACATATTGAGGATCAATAAGGTCGGGCCTAGGATAAGGACCAAGACCAATAATGCGATTGCCAATACCATATTGGTATTCGACAAATACTTGATCCCCTTGCTTAATCCGCTCCAAGCTGAAATCATGAATAAGACCGTTACTACTGCAATGATGATCAATTGAACCGTGAAATTGTCTCCCGGAATGCCATCAAACAAAAAAGCCAATCCTTCATTGATTTGAATGGTTCCGAACCCGAGAGTGGTTGCTACACCTACAGCTGTAGCAAATACCGCGACGACATCAACCAAAATCCCCCATGGTCCATTCATCTTGTCGCCAAAAATCGGCTTTAACGTAGCTGAAATCAGACCTGGCTCTCCTTTACGGAATTGGAAATAAGCGAGCGGCAATGCCACTACTGCATAAATCGCCCAAGCATGAATTCCCCAATGGAAAAACGTGAAGCGCATCGATTCCTTGAACGCTTCTGCTGTTCCTGGCTCAGCGGTGGCCGGGTCGATTGCAAAGTGGGACAGCGGCTCAGCCGCTCCCCAGAATACAAGCCCAATGCCCATCCCAGCTGAGAATAACATCGCAATCCATGTGCCGAAAGAAAATTCCGGCTTGTCATTGTCTTTCCCCAATCGAATTTGCCCCATCGGACTGATGAGGAAAAATAGGCAGAACAGAACCATGACCGATACGATCAATAAATAATACCACCCGAACGAAGTTGTCAGGAATCCTTCTATATTGCCTGTAACTTCTGCAAAATTATCTGGTGCAAAAGCGCCGTATCCGACTGCCAATAACACAAGGACAATCGAAATCCAGAAAACATTGGTTACTTTCTTCATATAGTACCTCCCTGTTTTTTTATCACAATTGTTCATGTTACGGAAGTTCAAAGCCTATGTCAAACGGTGTGCTATGTATTAAGAAATCCGCCCATGAAGAACTATGTAATCCATACCCTGTTTTAAATTAAAATAAGCTAGCGGAAAATGGAAATAGAAAAACACCGTTTTTCTTGAGAAAGACGGTGTTTTAGCAATTAGTTGTTCCAGGAGAGAACAACTGTCAGACTTTGATATTCATAGCATGATTTCTTCCAATTGCCGGAAGAAGCCCTTTGATTTCCTGAAGGTCTTCAATGATAAAATCTGCTTCTCTCAGTTCCGATTCCTGCGCAAAATCAAAACGGCAGCCGATAGCTGTCAGCCCATTGGCTTTTGCGGCTTGGATGTCAGAAAGCCGGTCGCCGATAACTGTACCTTCCAAAAGAGAATATTTTTCAACAATCGATTTTACGAGATCCCTTTTATCCAAGGTCGGGATTTGTTCAATGCTGAAGGTTTCAGTCACCCATTGATCCAATCCATAAAAATCCACGATCGCTTTGAGATATTCGGTCTGCCCGTTGCTTGCGATGAAAATTGGATAGCCCAGGTTCTTTAAGTGGCTGAATAACTTCTCGACGTTCGGATAGAGAGCTCCATTGCCCTTTTGGATATTCTCTATCAAGCATTCGTGGAAATAGCCATTCGTTTCATCCCGTACATCTTGGGAATGATCAGGCAATAGGACCGCCCAAACTTTGGGCAGCGGTACCCCCATGATGTCGCGGTACTGTCCGATCGGCGTTGCCGCATCCCATAACCCTTTGCTTCTCAAATGCGAAAACGCATCTTCGAGCCCCGGCTTCTAAAATTCGATTTGTTTGAAAAAGAGTTCCGTCCATATCAAAAATACATGCGTGTTTCATCCAATTCTCCTTTAGTCCCCGTTTAATTAGAAAGACGCGCTTTCGCCTCTAAAGGTTCTTCGATCTGCTGTTTTAAAATACAGTGGCTAAGCTATTCTTCACTCCAGTTCCATAATTCCACTTCGCCTAATTGTTCACCCCGAAACCATTCCTCATCCTGCAGCTTCAATAATTCTTTCACAGGCCCAGTCACAACAGCACCGTAAACGGTAAATCCGTTTTCTTTTAGATAATCATAGCGAGTTTTAAAATGGCTAAGTCCAAGATAAAACTCAAGATAATCAGTGGATTTGTCCGAAATCAGCTTTTCCATATTATCGAGCATCGCAACTTTGCTTTCTTCGACCGATGATGCGTCCAGTTCAAAAGCCATCGTGCTCGACAAATAATCTTCGGCCATCGTCCGTGCAGGCGGAAGCCCGATACCATCATATACAGTTACTTCTGTCGCACTGCCACCGGAGCTTCCCGGACTGAACTCCGTGTATTCCCCCGCATGCAGCTGCATCCAGAGAATATCCACATCGTAAGGTTCCAGGCTTTCAATCAATTCTTCCGGCTCCATGAAGCGGTCCGTCGAGAATGCCAATTCTCCGACGATCCCTTCATGCAGCATGTCTAAAGTCTTCCACACGTCCGGTTCAGGATTGGCATCTAGTTTATCCCCAGTTCTTGGGTCTTCCGGATAAAAGAAAGGGAAAAAGTTAAGCTGATCCTTTCCAGGTGTTTGGTATTCAATATACGAGTTGGTGTCGCTTAAACGCTTGACGGCTTTTGCTTCACCGATGACCAGGTCTTCTTTCCCCACCTTTTTGACAATCGGATATGTGACTTCTGTTGTTCCGAAAAAAGAAATTCCATCTGCTGTGTAGTCAAATGTTCCTCTAACATTCGGTGTCTTCCATTCCAAAGCGAGCTTCGTATTAAAATCATTTTCTTCAGCGAATTGAAAACGATCCGAAACCACACTCAACAAAATACTATAAATCCCATATACCAGCATTCCCAAGACAAAACCCGCAGAATCCGCATCGTCAAGGTGAAGGGGATTTTTTTAATATTTTCTTTTCCAATTCTTTATTCCATTCGCCCATCATGCCACCCTCTCTTTTTCCCGATAGCCTCCAGCTTTTTCCGTGCCCGGTACAAATTGACCTTTACTTGGTCTTCCGACAGCTCCATCGCTTCCTGAATCTCGGCGTATGTAAATTGTTCAACTTCCCGCAAATACAGGATCGTCCGGTAATGCTCCGGCAAAAAGCTCAACAATTCGTTTAAATCCCCTGCTGCCTCTTGAGACAACATGGATTCTTCAGGCAATCCGTAAGGGCTGATCATTTCTTCGTTTGAATAAAACAAGTTCAGGAACGGAATCGCTTGTCTGCGTTTCCGTTTCCGCCATTCGTCAATGTAAATATTCCTCGCCACTTTGAACAGCCAGGCACGCGCTTCTTCCCCTTCATAAGTATGGAGGGAAATCGTCGCGCGAACGAAGGTTTCCTGTGTCAGGTCCTCAGCTAAATGAGACGAACCGGACATTTTCCATAAAAAATAATAAAGGGGTTTTGAATAGTTTTCATAAAGAGTTTCCAGCTGCTGCTTTTTCATTCGCTCCCCCTTTATCTTTTCTCTATGTAACACGTCTTGCTTTCTATATTGTTACAGTTTTACTAAAAGAAATGTAAAAAAAGAAGAGAAACTTAATTTCCGTTTCTCTTCTGTCTGTCTTTTACGATGTCTGCCACTTTTCTCGGTCTTACGTCTAAATGGTCCAGTTCATTCAACTCGATCTATAAAGGCACGTATGCGCCTCTTTGAAGGTCATTGAATTCTTCGCCGATGCCCGTACCAAATTCGCCTTCCCGTATGGTTGCCTGAAAAAAATACTGCTTGCCGTTAAACTCAACTGTTGCCAGGCATTCCTGGATTTCGACTTTTACTCCAAGTTCTTCCCACGCTTCCCGTTCTGCTGGCGCTTCCGGGGTTTCCCCGGCCTCGATCCCGCCGCCAGGAAAGACGTAGTAGATTGAATCGGTCCGCACGCGTTTGATTAATGCGACCCGATTGTTTTGAATGATGACCACTGCACCGCGGTCTCTCATTTAAACTTCTTCCCCTACCGATTTTTGAACAAGTGACACAAGCATCTCCACGTCTTCCGGATAATTATGGACCAACCTCGCTGATTTCTTCAGCTGTTTTCCACCCGATTTCTTCCACTTCTGCGTCAGGGTCCTGATACGAAATAAAACCCGCCATCTTTTCACAAAGGAAATAATGGGTCGTAACATCGTAATCTCCAATCTGCGTTCTTTTAACCGGCAACTCCTCATGAATAGCAACTTTAAATCCTGTTTCTTCCCAAACTTCACGGATGCAAGCCTGTTCTGGTGTTTCGCCTTCTTCTAAACCGCCTGATGGAATGCTCCACGCATTCGTTTCTGTAGATTTGATCATCAGCAATCGCCCATTTTCCATCACTACTGCAGCGGCACCTTTCCAAACAGCCAATGGCATGATCGTCCCCCTTATAAAGAAAACTTCCTCTTGATTAAAGCCGCTGTTTCTTTTGCACTCAAAGCGGTATTATTGATCCGCAGATAATTCGCTTCCGTGATTTCCCCTTCGACAGAATTCACCCGGTTATGCTGCATCGTATGGAGCAGATGCTGTTCGGACTGTTCAATATTGCGTTTGGTCGGCTTGTGTTCTAGCCGGTGCGCGGTTTTATTGCGGATGAGGCGCTCCTCCGTATCTGCTTCCAACTCCACGAAATAAATCTCGACGCCTTGCGTTTTAAAAAGCGTGCACATCCATTCCACTTCGTCCCAGTCCTCTTTCTTGTCGAAATACCAGAGCTTCGTGAAAATCATTCCATACGCTTCGCTTCCCGCAAAGCTTTCGAAAATCTGCCGGCGAAACAGGGTGTTGAGCCGCCACATTTCCTCTGTAAATCCGTACAAAGGCTCCAACAAATCAATCGTCATATGGTTATGGAATAACCTTAAATTTGTCAGTGCCGCGAGCTCTTGTCCAACTGTCATTTTTCCGACAGCTTGCGGACCAAATAAAAAAACGAACTTCTCCATTGTTTTGCCTCCACCTGGTTTTTCAATTTACCGACGTGCAGAATCTTTTAGAAGGAGCGCACATTCTTCTGCCGCTTTGTTCGCTGCTTCTTCTATGTATGACAGAACCTCTTCCCAGGAGTATACTTCCAGTTCCCTTACAAGCTCGTCTTTCGAATAAATAAAGTCACCAAGCGTTTCTTCTTTGAATAGCCGCAAGTCGTCCTTTTGGATTTCTTCAACAGGGCTTTTGGAGAGTTCTGCTCCCGCCAAAATCTCTTGTAAATCGTTTGCGCCGTATTGTTCAAGCAAGCGGCCATTCATCTTCCGGAAATCACTGTGCCATCGCGCCAATAAAGTCGGGTCTCTATCCACACGCCGCTTCAAATCATTCTCGAAATAGATGCGTTTGAGCCAGACATCATCCGCAATCAAATGAATGAAATAGCCAAGCCCGAATGCCTCTTCCACAGCTTGCGGGTATTTTTCTTTGAAAGCGTGATAGTCCACAAATCGTGTGCCGTCATCTAAATCCCCTCCAAAGAAATGCGACGCGTCTTTTCGCGCACGTCCAAAAGCAGCGTCTGGTGCAATGCCGCCTAATAAAACTTCCCGGGTATCGCTCATATCTAAACCTTTTGAAACTTTATCTGCAATAATCAAATGCATGATTCTTGAACCCATAAGGTTCCCCCTTCAAACTATAGATTCATTATTAATATTGATAGCCGCCAGTCGTTCGAGCTCCGTTAAGAATAGCGGCAACCGGGCAGCTATTTCTTTCTTCGTGCCAAAACGGATTTCAGTTTCTTTTCTCAGCTCCCCTTCCAGTAATTGGAGGTGACTAAAGGCCGATTCGAGCACTTGCAGCAGCTGTTCCCCTCTGACTTCACGGACGATTTCTGTATTGCCTTCGCTATAGCCAGCTAAAAAACCTTCAGCGATCGCTTTCATCTTCGCTTCGTGTACGTCAAATCGATGTTTTCTGTATCGTTCGGTAGCAGAGAGGGAAACAAAATAGTTTTCGTATAAGTTCATGAAATTGCCAGCCATTCCTCTTGGATAATAGACGATCGGATAAGGATCAATCAGGCAAACTTGAGTGCCGTTCATCAATATATTTTCAGGTGAAGCATCCTGGTTGGTTAGGAGCGGCATGGTAAATCTTCGCTGCCTGAGCGCTGCTGCCCAATGGATTGCCTTCTCGACCACTTCACTCTTTAATTCCGAGTGACTCTGGCACAAAGTTTCATAATCCGCCAATTGCTCTTCACTTTCTTCTTTCAACCCTTGATGCGCATCTCCCGCGATGCTGCCCCGAAGCCCCTCTTCTGTAGACCACGCAAGAAAACCGTAGCCGGATAATCCATGAGGAATTTTTTCCGTTTCCCGGTAGATTTCTCCAATGTCTTGGCCTAATTGAAAAGCAGCTTCCCTATTTATTTCCGCAAGCTCGATGGCGGTTCCGGCAAAAGATTCCAGCGTGTATGTCAGCTCTTCCGTCACGAAAAAGGAATAATGCATAGGCGCTGCACCCTTTACCGCTTGATTGACGGCCGCATAATAGAGTTCGGTTCCCCCGTATTCTGCTTTTAAAACGGCCTCATCATACAGAGCCGGTTGGTCATACGCTACTTCTTTCGGAATCCGCAGCACCCAATCGCTTCCATTTTTACGTACTTTCCAGGCATAATGCCAAGCCCCTTCTCCGAGAAATACGGGAGTATCCACTTCCGCGTGTCTGGTTGCTGCTTGTAATTTTAATGGATTGATCATGTTTTACCTTCCCATTCTGTTTTATTGTTCGGCTACTCCGAAGAACACGGTCAATGGCATTTTCCGTCCATCGCCATGCCAACGTTTGTATTGTTCAAATACCGCCTGGATATCATTATCAAATTGGTCCTCTACAAGTTCTTTTACTACTAAAAAACTCCGCCAATAATCGAACATGATGCTCGACAAACTGCCAAGATAAGAAGCGCTTCCAAATTCATCGAGAGAACGCATGCCATAGTCTTCTGTAAAAACCTTCACCAATTCACTTTCAATGGCTGTAATTTCATTAAACTCTGACGGGCTCAATAGGAGCTTTCTCGGCAAATACTCGCACATGCCTTCTTCAAACCAAATGCTGTCATCCCGCTCAACGTCAAATTCATCCTCAAATAAATCGGAGTGATGCGTCAGCTCATGTGCTGCGATGGTGAACAGCTGATTTTCCGAGTAGTTCGCATAGAACTGCTCGATATGGGGCAGGTCTTTGCCGTCTAATTGCTTCAGAAAAAGCTGCCGCCATTCTGCAAGATCCGGTGACATATAAATAACATCCTTATTTGTAAACGCGGAATTGGCACTTCTGAAAAAACCGTCGTCGCCAGTTCTGCTGAAGTCCAAACAAAGGCTTTTGGAAGTTCGGTCAAAGCAAAGTCTTTTTCCATTACTTTCTGGTAATCTAATAAGCGCTTATTAAAGCTTTCTGTTATACCTTGATACTTTTCATAGGCTTTCACAGACTCAAAACTATAGATTGTTTTCATGTTTATATCCTCTCTACAGGCAAATAGTGAAAATAGATTTCCTTTAAAGCAAATGCTGATTGCCGTGAAAAACGCTTAAGATGAAATCTCTTTCAGGAACTTTCAACTTTTCATAGCCTGCTAGAAATTCTTTATTGTCATAGGCTGCTTCTTTCAATTCCACTTCGATCGTTCCGTTAAATGACACGATGGCATACCGGGCATATGGCCATTTGCTGCAGCCAAGAGAGCCTGGATTCAAATAGGTTCTCGAGTTAGTCGAGAAATAATGGACAGGATGATGATGGCCGAAACACACGAGATCCACAGCGGAATCCTTATAAAGAATTTCGAATTTTTCCCATGTCGGATCCGCATCGATTGGCAAGTATTTTTTCGCTGGATCCAAATGATAATGGGTCAACAGGAGGTTTTTGCCGCCATGCCGGACCGTCAGCTCTTTTGGAAGAGCCTTGAGTTCCGGAATGAACTTTTTATCCATCCGGTCGAGCAGCCACTCACGGTGCACTCTTTCGCCGCCCTGGCTTTCGCCTTCTTCACCGTTTAAAAGGTCCAGCATTTCCTCTTCATGATTCCCCAGAATCATCGTCACATCATCCCGTGAACAAAGAGCTTCCAATACTTCGTCGGTTTCATAGCCGATGCCGACCATATCACCTACGCAATAAATCCGGACAATATCCGGATCCTGGTCAATTTCTTTCAGCACTGCCTGAAGCGCTGAGTAATTGCCATGTATATCTGCCAACACCGCAATTTTTTCTGCCATTTTGTCACTTCTTTTCTTTAAATTAATTTTCCTGAATCACCCGATTAATCTGCTTCACGAGCTCCGCTAACTCATTCTCTTTCATAAAGAAGCTGGTTTCTTCCGGCGTCGTCCTGCCTCCATGTCTAAACGTTTCAAACGCTTCCTCTTCGCACATCTCAATTGCTCTGAACCGGTCGCTATTGAACAGCACTTCAGCATTGACGGCTTTTTTTGAAGTGATTTCATAAACGAAGACGATTCGGTGATCTCCTAGAAAATAAATGAATGGGTAGTCCACTTTGATATCGATACAAATCGCCGCCTTTTCTTTATTGTTCTGCATCCTGGTATCCGCTATTCTTTAAAAACGCCTCTGTCTCCAGTGCGGTCCATTCTGGAATGGACATTTCTGGATGCTCACTCAAATAAGTCTGGACCATGTCGTTTCCAATTTTGTAGTGAGCCCATTGCGGGATTTGCTTTGCGGGATTGCCGTTATGGAACTCCATAATTATTTCCGGATCTGCCGATTGGTTAAATGCTTTGAAATTTTCAACTGCATGCGCTTTTTCAGATTCTGATGAAAAGTTCGCCCATTTCGGACTGGCTTCCGGGTATATCATTTTCGCAAATACATCTGCTTTCCCTTCCATCACCGTTCTTTCAGCTACCGTAAATAAAAGGTTTTTTTGCATTTCTTCGTAAACCATATGGTGGTATTCATGGGCTACCGTTTGCCTCAGCGAATCTTCATCAAAACGCGGTCAAGTAAAAGGACCATGTCGCCTTTTTCCCAGACAAAACCGGTTACGTAATCCACCTCTTCCATCGATCTCGCAAACTCAGGCAATGAAGGAAAAACATGTATCGTTTTATTTTCACCTGGCAAAAGCTCAGCCGATGACACGAGCGCTTCTTTTATAGCTGCTTCATACTGTTCTTTTTGCTCCGCTAATTCCGCCACAGCCGCTTCCAATTTGGCTAAATCAAACGGCACGGCGAATATCCATTCCTCTAAAATGCTATAGCCCAATCCATGATCACGAAGGCTGCCATGAACGATTTTTTTGTAGAGTTCGTCTTTATTATTTGGATCCGCCTCTGCCGCTTTGATAAACTCCTCCATAGCCGGCAAATAATTCACGACTGTAAACTCCTGCTCTTTCTGTTCGAACGATAAGCTCGGTTCCACTTCTTGCTTCTCAATTTCCTCGTTCTTTTGCGAACAACCCGTTAAAGAAATTAAAATCAAAAAGACAAGGGCTGCAACTTTAAAATTAGCCATAGCGGACGCTCCTTTTGCTTTAGAAAGGTGAATTCAATCAATAAAATATGGATAAAACTTCACTACTGTAATTACGAAACTCATCAAGTTAAATAGCAACAATCCGTAGACCAAAGGTGAGATCTTAAAATAGAACGGTATGGCTTGCGGCGTTTCCTGCCTGTTATCGATCATTGAAAATGCGTTGTATTGGTTAGTGGTTTGATTGGAGTAAAGCTGCAGGAGCCAAATAGCTCCGAAGATCAATAAGCCGCCAAGCAACATGATATCGATGAAGTTCCAGTCAAAAAATAAGGATATAGACCAAAGCACCGCTGTTTCAACCGCGGCAGTCGCGATGATGATGAATATGTTTTTCATAATTGCACCTCTACCTTAAAAGTAAATGAGAGAACAGCTCCCAAAGTTTCAAAAAGATGTTAAAAATTTTATTTCTCTAATTTTATCAATAATTCTTTTAATTCAACAGCTAAAGTTGGAAAAAATGTGAAATTGCTAAAAAGCTATTTAACCAACTTAAAAAGGCATCGTTTCTTTGCTCTATTCCAGAGCAGCATCGATGCCTTTTCGTGATCTTTTATTTCCGCTTAATTTACTTGTTCTTTATTCATCGCCTGAAAATTAAGCTGTTCTAAAACGATTTCTTTCTCGTTGTAAGGCAGATACCTGTCGCCCACGAGCAAAGTCGTTTCATGCCCTTTATCCGTTAACAGCACAATATCTTCTTTCTCCGCGATACGAATAGCATGCCGGACCGCTTCCGCTCTTTCTGCTATTAACGTATATCGGCTATGAAGCATGCCTTTTTCATAGGCTTGAAGAATTTCACGGCTCGGCTCTTGCCCTGGATTGTTAGTTGTGATGATGACGTAATCCGCTATCGATGCTTTTTCTGCCATGATCGGCCGTTTGAGTTGATCGCGGTAATTCCCCCCGGCAATGAGGACAATCAGACGGCCTTTTTTAAATGGCAACAGACTGTCGATCGCTTTTTCAATGGCATCCGGTGTATGCGCATAATCGATATAGACCGTCGGCCCGTCTGAAGATGCCAATTTCTCCATCCGCCCTTCCACCGGATAGATTTCCGGCAAATGTTCAAGCATCGTTTCGATTTCCATGCCATATGCATACAATGCAGCAAGGGCTGCGAGCACATTGTACACATTGAATTTTCCGATGAAAGCGGTTTTCACAGCAAAGGTTCCTTCAGGAGACTCGAGCATAAATTCCGTCCCTTGTTCATCATAGCTAATTTGGCTTGCCTGAAAATCAGCGCCCGCCGATAACCCGTAGCTGATCGTTTCAAAAGGCGTCATCCGTGAGAATGAAGCAGACCATGAATCATCCTGGTTCAAAACGGCGAATTTGGTTTTCCGAACGTCTTGTCCAAGCTGCGAGAACAACAGTCCTTTGGCATGTCCGTAGCTTTCCATCGATTTATGGAAATCCAGATGATCGTGGCTTAAATTGGTGAATACCGCAATATCCAACTCAATTCCCCACATTCTTCCGTTAACGAGCCCTTGTGAAGACGTTTCAAAAATCATCGCGGAACAATCGCTTTCAGCTGCTTTCTCAAGCATCTTCAAATTGGAAAGGATATCACTCGTGGTGTTTGGGGTCGGTGCCCACGTATCAGCTGAACGAAAGCCAAGCGTTCCGGCAACAGCTGATTTTTGACCGGCTTTCCCCATCAATTCATGGATCATATGCGAAACCGTTGTTTTGCCGTTTGTTCCAGTAACCCCTATAGTCGAGAGTTTGGCTGCAGGATACCCGTAAAGATGGGCGGCAAGGCGAGCAAGCACTTTAGCCGAATCTTTTACCCGGACAACGCAAAGCCCATCCGGTACATGGCTGATTTCTTTTTCCGCAATAATCATTGATGCGCCTCGGCGCACCGCATCTTCGACAAATTCGTGGCCATCTACGGTATAGCCGGTAATGCAGACAAAAATATCTCCAGGTCCGACATTTCGGGAATCCATTTGAATTCCTTCTATAAAATCAGGCACTATGCCTTGGATCGTTTTTATTTTAATTAGATTCAATAATTCTTCTGTTTTCAAAAGCCTCTTCCTCTCGCCGCGTAATGATGATTCCCAGCGGATTTCCAGAAATCCCCTTCCTTGTTTTATTAGTCTACTGCATCACTAAAATTCTGACTATTCAGAAGAAAGGTTTTACAGAAAAAAACACCGCCTCAAAAACCGGATCTCGGTCTTAAGGCAGTGCCGATTTTTATTCGTCGATTCCCATCGATTTGCGGTAACCATTCAAGTACGTGATTTCAGAAGGGCTGCCCATTTCGGGTGCGCTCATCGCACGGTGCCAAAGCGGATAAATCGGCACAGGACGTGCAACGGCTTCGATTTTGCCCTGCTCTTCTTTCGTCAATTGAATGTCAAAAGAAGCGATGTTTTCTTTCAATTGTTCTTCGTTTCGCGCAGCAATGACAATCGGCCCGACATTCGGACGATCACGGACCCATGCGTAGGCGATTTGTGGAACCGAGGCGTTGTGGTTCGCCGCCACTTCCTCTAAAGCGTCGATGACTTGGTACAGGCGTTCCTGATCCTGAACCCAAGGCTCCGGCCATCCGGCACCTTGCCGTGTGTTTTCAGGCGCAGTTTTGTTGCGCCCGATTTTCCCGTTCAACAAGCCTTCACCAAGCGGGCTCCAGATCATTGAACTGACCCCAAGCTCTTTCCCTGCCGGCAACAGTTCATACTCCGCTTCCGCGCTTCCGGCGTGTAGTAAATCTGCTGGGTGATCGGCGGAATAAAACCATTTTGCTCCGCAATCGTAACGGTTCTTGCGAGTGCCCAGCCGCTGTAATTCGAAACGCCCCAATGGCGGATCTTGCCGGACTTCACCAATTGCGTCATCGTTTCCACCGTTTCTTCGACAGGCGTCTGCCCGTCCCATAGATGGACAAAATACAGGTCCAGGTAATCTGTTCCAAGTCGCTCCAAAGTTTGATCGATCGACGACAGGATGTTATTGCGGGAAGCCCCGCGCACATTCGGATCGTCGCTCAACGGAAACCCGGTTTTTGAAGTGAGCAATACTTGGTCGCGGCGTCCTTTGATTGCCGCACCCAGCACACGCTCTGCATCGCCTTTTGAATATAAATTTGCGGTATCGAACATATTGATGCCTGCTTCCAGCGACATGTCGACCATGCGCCGAGCCAAATCTTCCTTGACGTCGCCCGCTGCTTCAAATCCGTTTGTCCCGCTGAATGGGACCGTCCCCAGTATGTATTTCGGAACGCGCAAGCCTGATTTTCCTAGATAAATGGTTTCCATAAGCTCCTCCTAATGGATGAATTTTGGTTATTCTATTTGACCTTAGTAGAATACCCTGCCGCCTCTCCACTAAAACAGTTGCCGTCCAATCCAACTAAAAAACCGTTTTCTCGAGTGAAAAAACTCAAGAAAACGGTTTGTTCTTTTATTCGATTAAGGCGTTTCATCCAACATCGAACTTGGGAATTCAAAAAGTTTCGCAGCATCTCCGCGATCATCCCATACATTCGCATTCGTCCATTTCAAGCTTTGCGGCGGCTGATGGAGGGCATTCGGTCCCGAAGTGATATTAACGCTCTGGCCCGAGCGGAGAATAAAGCCATCTGGGAATTTGAAGGTTTCGTTGCCTTTCACACTGACTAAAGTAAATCCGGTCATGTTGGCATTTACCCGATCGTAGTTCGTCAGCGTGACCACTTCCGCTTTCAGATCTTTTTTCACAATGCGGATATCCGGAATCAACTGGCCGTATCCGAATAAATGATAGTCCACATTCATTTGTGTAAATTCATCCGCAATGACATAAATGACATTGCCTTGGATATGCGTATCATAAATATCCGATCCGCTTGCCCGAAGGTCATTCACGACGCTTTTATCCGGTTCACCGGAATAGGACAGGATCGCCATGCGCGCTTTCACTTCATCAATAAAGGGATAGGTATAATATTCTTCCTCTCCGTGATGCGGCACTTTCAATACTTCCGCTTTCAAGTCATACTTGTCCACCAATTGCTGCTGGACTTTCGGCGTAGCATCTCCGGCAAGAAGGAAATCTTCAGTGCCGCGAGTCACTTTCAAGACCATTCCACCGTCATCTGCATTTTCCGCTTTTGGATCTGCATGTAAGACTTGGATCGCGACTGAAGCATCCGGTGACAGGTTATCGCCGGTTTTCACCGTCTTCACTGTGACTTCATTCGCTTCGACTGCTTTGAAATAATCGCTGTGAATGGCCGGGTCGGTTGGCAGCCCGCTTTCATAAATCGTTTCCACCTCATTGTTTTCAATCACCCACGCGGCTCCGCCCATATGTTCAGGGTCTGGATGCGTCAAGATTAAGGAAGTGATCGGACGGGCGCCAATTTCTTTTAATGCACGGCTGATTTGTTCCGCATTCGGTCCGGCATCGATCAGTACGGCTCGCCCGTCTGCATATTCCACATATGTGGCATCGCCCCGTCCGACATCCAGGAACGCAATTTCTACTGCATCCGGTTTTACCGAGAATTCATTCAAATTCATGGCCCGTGCAGTGAACGCCGCGAATTGTTCCCGCGTCAGCGTTTCCGCTGGCCGGAAGTTACTCCGTTCATATCCCGCAGCAACGCCCCAAGCGGATAACTTCTGGATTGCATCATAAGCTTTCATCCCTTTTTGGACATCCAAGAAATATTCCGGCTCGCCTTCATAGCCCCAATCAAACGCACGGGAAATGAAAATGGCCATTTCTGCACGCGTCACTGTTTTAGCCGGTTTGAATGTGCCGTCCGGGTAGCCGCTGATGACGCCTTCTTTTACAAGTTTGGCAATATAGCCGCTCGAAACGATTGTGTCGTCCACGTCTTTAAACTGCGTATTTTGCTCCTCAGCGGAATAACCGAGCGCTTTGCCGATCATAATCGCCGCTTGCCGCGCGTCACCCCCCGCTTTCGGCTGGAATTTTCCATCCGTAAAACCGGTGATGACGCCTTCATCCGAAAGATACTGGATTTCTTTATGGAAGCGATTGGCATCGCTCACATCGGGAAATCCGGCTGCTGAAGATGGCATCGCCGAAATACTTGAAACAAATAACGTTGCAGCTAATGCCAGTCCTAATTTTTTCATTCGAAAGCCCCCTTTTATAGCTAAGAATAACATAATATTCCATGAGTGAACGCTCATCTTTAACTAACTAATTTTGAACGGGCTTTTATAATAAGGAAATTGGGCGCTTTCATTAACTTCGCATAGCCTGCCGGATCCAATTCTTTAAATCTCGAAGTCGGTTTTGGTTCAATGACTTTTTCAATTTCAAAGTGGTTCAATGTAGCCGCCATGATTTCACTAAGCGACCGTCTGTAAAATACGACATCGTACAGCTGTCCTTCTTTTTCCCACTGGTCTTTTAAGAGCTCGACGGCAAAATAATCCGCATTCTGCGACAGCTTAATATCCGTAAAGGGATGATGGACTGAAAATAAAAAGACGCCATCCGGTTTTAAAATGCGCTGGAATTCCGTAAAGGTCGGTTCCCACTCTTTTAAGTAATGGAGGGTCAGTGAACTGATAACATAATCAAAAGAGCTGTCCGGAAAAGGCAATGGCTTTTCTAAATCCATACAGGATACTTCTGCCTGATTACCCATCCGCCGGCGAGCCGCTTCCACCATTTCTGGGCTTACATCAATAGCGGTAACCTGTGCTCCTCGCCCATTTAATTTCTGCGTGTACCAACCCGCTGCGCATCCTGCATCCAAGATGTTTTTTCCTTCTAAGGTTTCTGCTATTTCCGCAAGCATCGCCGGTCGTTCATATTCCGCATTGTATAAATTATGGGTATCCACTGTTTTTTCATAAGCACCGGCAAGGCGATTAAAGTTTTCAATGATTTTTTCTTTCATGCTTCACCTCTAAAATATTTAAGATATTTTTTTGACTACATAATCGGCAACAGCAAAAAGCCTATAGACATTGAAACCTTGACGGTCAATACGACGCTTCCAATCGAAGAATATTTGCCGGAAGTCATGGCTTATCTATAAGCAGAATAAATCAGTTTTTATATAGAGCGCTAAAAATCCAACCCAGTTTCATCAAACTGGGTTGTCCTCCAAAAAATTTTCAATTAGGAGTTGAATGTTTTCCGTCTTTCTTTTCATAGTCAATCGGCAATGCGGCTGATGTGAGGATGAGGATATAAAATGGGTATATGAACAGTCCCGCTATTATCATAAGACCCGAAGCAGGATTTGGCATATCGCCCCCATAGCTGATGGGGAAAAGCGTCGCAAACCCGTAAAGGTACAGAACAAAATAAGGCAGCCACAAAATAACGGTCCAGTAATTTGAATTCTTCCGTCCCAACCACTTCTGGATGAGTTTATAGAAGAGCAGCGTACCCAACGTCACTTCAAGAAGCAAGATGATTCCAGTCAAGCTATTTACCGTCCCGATTTCCAAGTCCGCGACCCGGCTGATTCTGTAAACATTCACCATCAATTCAATGGGGATAACGATCATAAGCGCATACAGCATGCTTACTGCATTCAGCTTCCAAAATTGCTTCATCCAATCCCCTCATTTCCCCGTCATTCGCTAAAGTCTAAATTGACCGGCTGCGCTGCCAATAGTGCTTTCGAAAGCATATTGGTCGTCGGCACGTTCTGCCCCACTTCTTCAAAGCGGAAGCCGTCCGCCCACACTTTGCCGCCGCCAATCAGCAAAACACCGAAATGGATAGAAGCGCTGTCTTCCGGAACATCGAGCACGATCGAGTAATGATTCCAATCGGTTGTACCTTGAATCGACCGATTGTCCATATTATCGAACTGGACCGTATCCCCCGAAGCGTTATCGATTCGAAGCCAAGCCCCGCATTTATCTGCCTGTTCCGTTTTCAAAAAACAGGAAAGCTTAATCCGTTTGCCAATAAATTCACGCGCCTGAAACCCTTGCATCATCGTCGCAAATTGCTGCTCATTTGCCTCTGCTTTGGCATACAATAATCCAGATTTCGTTCCCGTATGGCACACCGCTGAATCCGTCATCAATTCATACAACTCTGGATTCGATCCGCTCAAACTCCACCCTTTTACTTGTTCACTTGTCGTCATCATTTCTTCCTCCTCCATCATTCTGACAGCTCGCATCAGTTTTCGGTATTTCCCAGGCGGCACAGCATACACTTCTTTGAATGCCCGCGTAAAAGCTTCCTGTGACTGAAAATGAAATTGAAAAGCAATCGCGATAATCGATTCATCACTGTACAAGAGAAGCATCGAAGCCATCGCTAACCGGCGCATCCGGATGTATTCGCCAATCGTCCTGCCTGTCTCTTCTTTGAACACCCGCAGCAAATGGTATTTTGAATACCCGACGGCTCGCGGAAACGAATCGAGCGGAAGTTCTTCCTGCAGCTGGCTTTCAATATAAGAAATCGTCCTTTGCGTCACTTCACTGTACTGCATCCTGTTCACCTCAAAATGATCATACCGAAAATGGAGAAGGTTTTTTTGATGGAAATTGCTAAAGTGCGTTTTGTAATTTAAAAATCTCTTTGATTATTGGACTGAAAGAATTGAAATAGGTTCCTGTAAAAGGAGGAACTGCAAAAGCATTAGAGAATTTAAATGAAATCATTATTCCATCCCCGTCTTCCCTTTTATTCTAACTATACATTCAATCTATAAATCACATCATTAACTTTTGATTATTAGAAAAATTAAATAGATAAACTCTCTTAGTAACTATATACTAAACAAGAACGTTAGTTCCCGTTGTAATAAAAGCAATGTTGAGGAGGATTTCTAGTGAAAGTAGAAAGTTATTCTGAGAAGTGGAAATTAGATACCCTTTTCAAAGGCGGTGATCATTCGATGAAACTCGTTGAATTAATCACCCGGATAGAAACAGAATTAAAAGAGCTTGCCGAAAGTACAACAGCTTTATCTATCACTAACGAAGCTCTCAATGAAATAGTCATCAACAATATTTTAGCGACAATTTCAGGCATACATAAGTCTATAGCTCATGTCGCATCTTTTGCCACTTGCCTGCTTGCGGAAGATCCTAAAAATCAATCAGCCGCCGCACTTCAAGGGAAAGTTGCGTCACTCAAAACAGAATCCACTTCTATCCTTTTGGATTTCCAACGACTCCTTTCGATAGTTGATCAAGAAATATGGGACACTCTGCTAGAAAATGAAAGCCTAAGTGATCAAGTTTTTATTTTAACGGAATGGCGTGAAAACGCAGCTTCATCGCTATCAGCGGAAGAAGAAACCCTCCTTGCTGCTTTATCAGTAGATGGCTACCATTCCTGGGGCGGTTTATATCGTTCGATTGTGAATAACTTACAAATACCCATCACCATTAGTGGAAGCGAAAAAGAATATTCAATTGGACAAGCTACTAATTTACGTTCACATAGCGATGAAAAAGTTCGTCTTGAAGCATTTATCGCCTTAGAAAATACGTGGACGGCGCTAGAAGATATTATGGCACACATCTTAAACCACATAACAGGTTTTCGGATCCAAGCAGATAAAAAACAAGGGATAATGAATGGATTGGAGAAGCCGTTAAAAGACAACCGGATAAAAGCAGAAACCTTGCAAGCTATGTGGCAGGTCATAAACCGGAACAAAAAGCCTTTTGCCAATTAATTGGATCATAAAGCAAAATTAGCCCAGAACACTCAAATGCCCTCTTATGATTTTTGGGCTCCCTTCAATGAAAGCAGCACATCAATAAATTATGAGGAGGCTGTTTCATTTATACTCCAGCATTTCCGTCAATTTGGACCTGAATTGGAAAGCTTTGCCCAGACTGCTTTTAAAGAAGGATGGGTGGAAGCAGAAAACCGGAAAGGAAAATCAGCCATTGCCTTTTGTGCCGGCTTTCCTCTTACTGGGGAATCCAGAATTTTTCTTACTTATGATGGGAGTATGACGAGTTTATTGACATTGGCTCATGAACTGGGACATGCCTTCCACAATCACGCGATGAAATCGGTCGATGGACTAAATCAAACTTATAGCATATCCACGGCTGAAACAGCTTCTACATTCACCGAAATGATTGTCTTAGATGCCGCCATCAAAACGTCAGAAAGTACGGAACAGAAATTGTTTCTTTTAGACGAAGAAATAAAACGAAGTGTCATGAATTTCATGAACATCCATTCCCGTTTTCTGTTTGAAGAAAGGCTCTATGAAGCGCGTAAAGCAGGCATGGTGTTCGCAAAACAATTAAATGAAATGATGCAGAATGCCCTAACTGAAGGCTATGCCGGTTCTATGAGCCACCTGCCGATTCATTCCTGGATCGCTGTGCCCCACTTCTATATCACATCTACACCTTTCTATAACTTCCCTTATACTTTTGGCTACCTGTTCTCGATCAGTATTTATGCCAAAGCACGGGAAGAAGGAAAAGAATTCGAACAACGTTACTTAGCGTTGCTGCGGGACACCGGACGCATGACCGTTGAAGAATTGGCACAGAAGCATCTCGGAGAAGATATTACCGAAGAAAGCTTTTGGGAAAAAGGAATGGCACTCTGTGTGAAAGATGCAGAAGAGTTTATTAGACTTTCTTCAGGAATTCACTCTTCTTGAAAAAGATAACTAGAATGAGTTTAACGCAATAAAAACCTGCATAAGAAAAACGCCAAAACCTTCGAAAAGGTTTTGGCGTTTTTCATTGTTTATCTCACTATGGAGACGGCGGGAGTCGGACCCACTCCCGTTAAAAGTGCAATTATACCAGTGTTTTCAAGGGTTTTGACATACCTTTTAAAATCACTGACCACGGTTTTGACTAGGTTTATTAAAATTGCTTACGGAGATAAGAAATATCTATTCAAAGAAGTGCTTTAACTTAATCATATTAACTGCATTTTAGTATTTCAATTACAAGAGTTCCTTCTATAATAAGAGCTTAATTTGTTCTATATTTTTTATAGAAGAAACTCGAATCACTTTATTAATGAAATAGTTGTGCGTAGAACAGCGGAAAACTAGAGGTCAAGAGACGATTCTACCTGGAATACTCTTAATACCTTTAGTTTTCCTTTAAATTCGTTTGTTCATTTTTAACTCTTTCTACTTGGTTAATATCGACTTCCAGTAATTCAGCAATACTTTCCACTGTCATATCTGGCATTTTATTAAAAATGTTTATAATAGCTTTTTCCGTCGCTATTTTGTAGCCTTCTTTTTTTGCACCTTCAAGGTTTGTATTTATATCGGAAAGATGTTTATTTTTCAATTCTGTTAGACGGAGTTTTTCCTTATCATCATTGAGGCTTTTAAATTTTTCATCTATGCTCCCCATAGTCATCCTCCTCTGCTTCTAATATGCCCCTCAATTACCGCCTTCATTTTGCTATTTCCATAATTATCAATAAGAAGTAATGTAGCAATCTATCAACAAGTTTTATAAACTTATCTAAACTGGCTCTTATATAGAATTGCTTAATAATGAATTATTCATTAATTACATCTAATATCTCTTTAAAGTCATTTTTATACATATCTTTGAATGATCTTCCTACTTTATCGCTTAACAATTTAATAAAATCATCCATCGACGACATTATAGAATTTAGTTTTCGTTTGTCCTCTGTAATATTTACCATTAACTCTAAAGGAAGGTCCGCTTCACGAATTTCTCTATCCAATACCTTTTCTTCATTTCTCCAATAAGTAATATATTTCAGTCTATCTCTAGCGTTATAAATATTCGCTTCAAAGCCTTCGTATACATTTTCTTCTTTGTAATAAGTTACATCACCTTTACCAACTACTATAAAGAAAAGTTTTTTCTGATAATCCCTATCTTTCATTAATTGTGTAATTTCATACATGCAATTTAATGATTTTATGTATTCGCTCGTCACTACCGATATGACAAAATCATAATTTCTAATAGTTTTCATAAACTCATCTAAGCTATCTCTGTATTCTGTAATTTTTATATCACGGCCTATTTCTATGTCTTCATATTCGCTTAATTGATCTTCTATAATATTCACAAGATCACTATCTTTATGAGAATATGAAATAAACACCTTTTTTATTTTCATTTCTTCTATATCTCCGTCCTTGTTAACTGTGTAAGGTATATCTTTAACTTTTATTAATTCATCTGCTTTATCAATAGAAATATAAAAAAGCTTATGATCCTCGATATAAATATAATCATATTCTATTTTCACATTTCCATTTAGCAGCTCTAAAACTTCTTCTATTTTTAGCTTAAACACAAAATTTTTTATAATCAATGTTCTTCCATCATCTTTGATTCCAAAAATTAAATCTCCACCGTTACCATTTGCATAGGCAGATATATACCGGGCTATCTCAATACTATTTATAGTTGGATGAATGTATGTTGTATTTATTCTATCCTTTTCATAAATGCTTGCTATTATTTCCTTTTTTGTTCTCAATAATGATACTCCTCACGTATTTATTAATTTTCTTAAAGGGATTCTTGTTATTCCTGTGGTTTTGAGTAGGTCACCTAGTGTTACAATTTGTTGCCTTTCTCCATCATCGGTCCATAATTCATATTCTGTATCATCCAAAGCTTCATATTCTTCATCATAATAAAAAATAATTTGTTGAGAATCACTTGGACGAATAATAATTCTTTTTTCTTTTCCATCTTTAACAGCAGAAAATACAGTCTCAGAGTATTTTTGTTCTTTCCATTCTTCTAATGTTTGTGGCAGAGTGTAGTGTTTGGAACTTTTTAAATAGTCATATACATTCTCAATACTTCTAATTAAAATCAAATCAAAGTATTCTTTCATGTCTTTTGTAGATGTTACAACGTGGTTCAATAGACGCCGTATTTCATCTTCACTTAATTCGGGATTATTTATAATATCCCTTATGCTTTTGTGACTTTCAATAAGATCACCTAACTCTTCATACGTAATACCGTTTTCCTCTACTTTTTCTGCTATTCTCAGTCTTCTTAAATTTTCTTCAGTGGTGGATAACATCATCCTCTTAGAATATAAATTTGGAAATAGTTCTTTGGTTATTTCAGGTTCTTGCAAGAAAAAGTCTGTCAATTTATTAAATATGTCTTGAATACTTTTTGGTCTCTCTGCCTGGTTAAGAGATTCGTTATAAAGAATTTTCGACACTTCAGCTTCAATGCTTCTAGAAATTTTTTCGGTATTTCTCTTTTTATCATGGTGATCATCAAAATATTCATTAAAAGCTGTAATTTCTCTACTCAATAAATTCTTTTTTATACTTATCCCTAGTAAAGTTAAGATTTCTTTTAGTCCCTCGTGAATATTATCATCAAAATAGACCTCTTTAATTTCGATAAATTCTCCCTGCTGTGTTGGAACAAAAACAAATTTTATTACTTTTTCAAGACCTTCATCTTGTATCCATAAATTATAAAATTTATTTATCCACTCCAGTGTTTGGTCTTTTTCGTTAAAGAATTCATTTAATTTACTTATATTTACTTCTTTTAACTCATCATTTAATTTATAAAAATTAAAGTTACTGCTGAATACTTTTCTCCATCCTCCACTGCTGTCTTTAGTAGGTAAATCCCAAGCATTAATACTAGATAGTAGCTCCCAAAAAGAATCATCGTTTGATTCTTCCCTTGTTACTGGAATAATTACTTGATCTACGCCGCTATCATCTTTGAATGCTTTTCTCTTTCTTACTTTAGAAGTATGGGAAATTGGAATTATTTCTTTTTTTGAATATATTTTCGAATTTCTTGATAACAAATTTTTTGAAGGAGATATTCATCGTGATAATTTAAAATGCACACATTAAATGTATCGTTAATATTTTCTTTTTCAACACAATAATCTATGAACTCTTTATATAATGAGACAGCTTCATCAATCAACTTTCTATTTGTTGGATTATCATCTCTAATCGCATCACGATCTATTTCAACATCAAATTTTTCGGAATTTAATATTATAGGGAATGAATTTTTTTCTGTCCCTATCAACGGAAATTCGCAAAATAATTTCGGAATTCTATTAGATATGGGAAGGAAGTATATTTGATTATTATCAGTTTTAATGGGACATGCAATAGTGATGTCATTTTCTTTTAAGCATAGCAGCCTCTGTTCATTCCCATTTGAACTTTTAATATCTATAACCTTTAATTTCGGTTGTTTTTTTGAAAAAATATCTTCTCCTCTTTTATAAATTACTCCATTACATGTTATCGATCTAATGTTCTCATTAAAAGTTAGCACATATGGTAACGTTTCTATCAAGTCATTAATTCCTTGTTTTACAGATGCTTTAATCTCAGCGTGATCTATATTATAAATAAACTTTGTGGTCTTTGAATATTCTTCAAGTTGATTTTGTGTATCATTTAAAGCTTCTAGTTCTTCTAACATTGTCTGTATTTTTTCCATAATATCTAAAGGATCTTTCGAGGACCTATCGATAAAAAATTCTAAGCTCGTATATTCACCATCTGAACGGATGAATGCACCTTCAACCTTTACAACCTCAGATAGTAAATGAGTTGACATAAATCCAGTGCCGAATTTGCCGGTCTTTTTTCCTTCAGCCCTTTGCTTGGTTGAAATCTGTGTAATTAGAGAAAATAAGTTTTCATAAGAAAAAGGCACACCATTATGCTCAAATGTAACTTGGTTATTAGATAACTCTAGAGTTATATCAATTTTTCCACCATCTGGCGTACAGTCCGATGCATTTTGGATTAGTTCCCATATCCATCTTCTTCGAGCCTTCTCTTTTTTATGTGGTGACGATTCTTTCATAGTTTTTAGCTCGTTCCATATTTTAGTAGAACTAGCATCCAAAGTAGCTTGAAAATATATATCCTTTTTTGCGTCGTTCATTTATTTACCTCAGCTTTCCAATTGTGAATTTTGTTCCACTTTCATATATTTAAATACTTCTAGAGCTTTCAATCCTTTTAATAATAGTTTTATTACTTTTGCTTATAATTTAATCCACGAACCGCTGCTAGTTTAAAGATCTATATCCAGGGATAGGCCAGAGTTTTTCTAAACATTTTAGATAAAAATCTCGATTATGTAATATTTAAATCAGTTTATTTTGTATGAATTCCGTTTAAATTTTCTGTTTAATAGGCACCTTTATATTATAACAATAGCTTCCACGTCTTAATCAAATCTTCACTTTAATATTTTTGAAATTTATTTGTAAAGCTCCCTTTTTATCACTCTTATGAATCAATTAAAGAATCATAAAAAGAACCACTATAGAAGCAACATGTTATTTTATAAACTTATGCACTTCTAATAAATTTAAAAGAAGTAGAAGTATAAGTATTTATAGGAAAAACTTATCTTGATAAAGAATTCAATCTACTAATTTTCTTTTACTGCTTTTATACTTAGTTTTCATGAATTACTCTGCTAATATTTCAAACCTAGAAACTTTACACGAAACCCCGATTCCGTTATTCACTTGACAAAAAATATATAAAAGTAAATAATTAGTTTATCATTAAGTAGAGGAGTGAAATTATGGAATTGAAAGGTCAAACACGTTTAAATCGCTCTATAAATACACCATCGTACTTAAAGTTATCTTTTTATCAAAAGCAATTACTCGCAAACGCTATTTTTAAAGGTATCGATATAAGCAAGACTAAAAAAGAAAGTCTTTTTACAAATAAGCACCATCGTCCACTTGAATACGATTTAGTAAATGAGGAAATTCACCAGGCTGTTATGAAAGATAAGCAGTATCATCATAATAGTAAATTAGAAATTGCATTAGGAAAAGTTGCTTCTCATGAATATGTAAAGCTTTTCGATACTTCTAGAGATATAAATATTATTATTTGCAGATTACCTCTTAGCCAAGATAATTTTGATCATAGTTTGTATAGAGGCGAACATGCTCATAATAATTTTAATAGACTCGAAGAAGAATCTGTTGAATTTGAGAGTGTCATAACCGAAGCATTTCAAACAAACTTAAAATTTGAAGGTCTCAGCTCTCCTTTTGGAATAATTGTTTACTATGACTCTATTAATAAACGAATTTTTGAAGGCGCTCAAACACCTTCTCAAGAAAATTGGATTTATTTAGATGACATTTCTGAAATTGACCAAAATAAAAATATTATTCCATTCACTCCTTTACCTCTTGGAGATATTGATTTACCACTAAAAGCATTTAATGATGAAGATGAGGAAATTGATATCCCGTTAAAATAATTCTTATTTATTGAATGGGGAATATATTATGAAGAAAGTATTTGAAAGTGAATTTAATCCTGCAAGACTCAAAGAAGCAAGATTATTAAGAGGCTATTCAATTACCGAATTAGCAGCAGAATTAAACATAACAAGACAGGCAATCTCTCAATTTGAATTAGGAGATACTATTCCTAAATTAGAAACAGTATTAAATTTAATGAGCGTACTAAATTTTCCAAGATCTTATTTTTTCAAACCGAATAGCGAGCAATTTATTGGAAATACATTCTTTAGAGCATCATCAAAATTAACTAAAAAAATTAAAGACCTACAGTTTCAAAAATCTATTTATGGCTACGAAATTTATACTTACCTTTCACAATTCGTTGAATTTCCAACTTTAAATTTACCTAAATACCATTATGATTTAGGTTGGAACAAGCGAAGTATAGAACACTTAGCTCGATCACTAAGAGAAAATTGGGGACTGGGTACAAAACCGATTCCTAACATGGTTAATTTACTCGAGAAAAATGGAATTGTTGTTTTTTCTGTTGATACAGAGTCAAAATCTGTTGTTGACGCTTTTTATCAACATAGAAGTGATAGACCATTTATTTTTTTAGGGAACGATAAGCCTTCTGCTTTTAGAAGACAACTAGATGTTGCTCACGAATTAGGACATGCATTGATGCATCCACATGTTGAAGAATGGGATTCATTGAACAAAGAAGAACAAAAATTAATAGAGGAGCAGGCATTTTATTTCGCCTCGTGTTTCTTACTACCAGAAGAAGCTTTTACAAAAACTGTTACCTCTCTAAGTTTAAGTCACTTTATAGAATTAAAAACATATTGGCGTGTATCGGCAGGTGCCATGATTCATCGCGCAAAAGAAATTGGCTTAATGGATGAAAGTAGATATACGTCTATTCAAAAGCAAATTTCTATGAAAAAGATGCGTAAATCAGAACCAATGGATGATATGTACGCTGTACCACAACCAACTGTTATGAATAAAGCAATTAAAACAATTCTTAAACATGGTGTTAAGAGTTCAGAAGAGATTATTCTCGAGCTTTCATTACCTCAAGATCAAATCGAGCAACTTTGCAATTTAGAAAAAGGTACCCTTAATCGAATTGATACTGAGCCTACTATAAGATTACTTTAGCTTAGCGATATTAAAAAATGACCCAGCTGTATTTTACAGTCTTGGGTCATTTTTAAATCTGATTAATCTGAAGGTTTTATTTAACTATTCACTTCACTATAAATCTCATCCATCATATCTTCCATGATGAATGACTTGAACTCATCATTCTCCAAAATCTTCATAAAGAACTTCTCGTTGCTGCCGATACGATCGATGACAAAGTCCATGAAGGATTTTTCAAATGCGAATTTGAAATTGTCTTTCGTGTTATTTTTCGCTTTTCGCTGAATGTCTTCACTGGCCAACATATCTTCTTTCACTTGTTCACGTGATAGAAAATCTGTTTCTGTGAAATCTGTTCCAAAAAGCTCATTCAATTTATCAAGAATGGAAGAAAGGTTTACTTTTTCGTCTTCAGCTAAACCACCCGCTCCATGCATTTGTGGATCGAGTTCTTCCTCACCCGTCTTTTCCAGCTCGATGCTGCCTTCAAATACCTTCTGATTACGATAGTATTGCAGTGCAACATTATCAGCTATAAACAGATCTTTATCCGTGCCTTTACGTGGAAGCTTACGCAATAAATAAGTTAGGTAAATATAGAGTTTGTGAAGCTCGACATCTACAAAGGTGACAATCTGCAATACGAATCCATATGTACGGATAAACTTAGTGGCTGTACTTTTAAAGGTTTCCTGCTCTTCATCCGATAGTTTCTTAAATCGTTCAACTCCTTTATCCAGCCAAGCATTCAATTCAGACTGCGCTTTTGCAGATTTCTTAATGCCAGCGTTCACTTCAAGCTCATTGACAGCTTCTACTTCTTCTTCTGTATACACTTGGAACGGATTTAAATCCGACTGCAGATCATACAATAGGTTTGGATCCGTTGTTTCCGACAAAATCGTTGCTTCATAATACGGCTGGAAAGATGCTTGAATTTCTTCCGGATCATTCACAAAGTCCAATATGAATGTGTCGTGCTTCCCAGGGCAGGTGCGATTCAAACGTGATAATGTCTGCACCGCTTTAATACCACTCAATGGTTTATCTACATACATTGTATGCAGGAGCGGTTCATCAAAACCTGTCTGATACTTCTCAGCCACCAACAACACTTTATAGTCATCGGAGTGGAATTTATCAGGCAGTTCTCTTTCAGCAAAACCGTTCATCCCTGGTTCGGTGTAAGGGATTTCTCCGTCGTTCACCGTTCCGGAAAACGCGACGATAGTTTTTAAATCATCATAACCCTTATCTCTGATGTATTTATCAAAAGCGATCTTATAACGCACCGCATGAAGGCGGCTCGCTGTCACGACCATCGCTTTAGCTCGTCCACCAATTTTCTGTCGAGTAAAATTGCGGTAATGTTCAATGATAATTTCAGTCTTTTGTGAAATATTATGCGGATGCAACGACACGTATTGCGCAAGTTTTTTCGTCGCCTGCTTTTTGGATACTAGCGGATCATCATCAACTTCTTTAGCGATTTTATAGAACGTTTTATAGGCTGTATAGTTCTCCAACACGTCTAAAATAAAACCTTCTTCTATTGCCTGACGCATAGAATATAGATGGAATGCTCGTGGCTTTCCATCAGTTCCCAAAGTGCCAAATCTCTCAAGGGTCTTCGGCTTTGGCGTAGCTGTAAACGCAAAGAATGAAACATTGTCCTGCTTACCGCTTTTTAAGATCGTTTCGATGATCTTTTCTTCGGTGTCATCCATGTTTTCTTCCGCAATCCGGTCTTCCTCATAAGCATCTTCTAAGGTCTTGTCTGATAAAATATTTGTGAGTGCAGCCGATGCTTTCCGCCTTGTGAAGAATGCGCTTCATCAATGATAACGGCATACTTTTTACGGTTTAATCCAGAAACTTTTTCCATAATAAACGGGAATTTTTGCAGCGTCGTAATAATGATCCGTGTCTCACTATTAATAGCATCCGCTAATTGACTTGAATCCTTATCAATACGCTCTACCATCCCTGCTTTATGCTCAAGCTGATATACGGCATCCTGCAATTGCTTATCCAGCACACGGCGGTCGGTAATGACGATTACGCTGCTAAAAACCGCTTCATTATTTTCATCATGTAGTTTCGCCAAACGATGAGACAGCCAGGAAATCGAGTTGGTTTTGCCGGAGCCGGCGCTATGCTGAATTAAATAATTAGTACCAACGGATTTTTCCTGTACATCGTTTTCTATTTCACGCACAACATCCAGCTGGTGATAACGTGGGAAAATGAGCATTTCACGCTCTGCAATCACTTCACCATTTGAATCCAAAATATCGTCTTTTTTCAAGAATACAAAACGATACACGAGATCAAGCAGGCTATCGGGCGTTAAAATGTCTTCCCATAAATAATTTGTACGATACGAATGGTAGGCGGTCGGATTTCCTTTTCCACCGTTGTTCCCTTTATTAAACGGTAGAAAATAAGTTGCATTTCCTTTTAATTCCGTCGTCATATACACTTCATCCGGATCCACCGCAAAATACACAATAGCACGAGAATTAGATTGGAACAGCTGCTCTTTCGGATTGCGGTCATGAATCAACTGTTTTTTTGCATGCTCGACGGTTTGCCCCGTAAGCGGATTTTTCAGTTCCATCACAACAAGCGGCAAACCGTTTAAAAACAGCACCATATCGAGTGAATTCTGATTATCTTTTGAATAATACACCTGGCGGCTGACGTTAAAGCGGTTTTTCTCATACTTTTCTATAAGCGTACGGTTCATCGTCGTCGGCGGCTTATTATAGGCTAAATCCAGCGAAACTCCGCGGTCTTTAATACCTTTACGGATGCATTCGAGCAACCCGTGCTTTTTTATCTGGTCAACAATACGGACAAATACTTTTTTCTGATAATCCGCTCCATATGTTTTCTTCAATGTGCGCATCCGCTGCGGCTGCGTATCTTCCAAAAACGCAAAAAGCTCTTCTATGTCAATGGCATGCTCCTTAAATAAATGGCTGTCCTCACCTTCCAGTACCCGCTTATGATAGCCCGCACCAATCAAAGATGCCTCAATATTGGTTTCAAACCCCTTCTCTGACACATCTATCCTCATTCACTCACCCCATTATTTTTCGGCTACTAACTCACGTACATCGATTTTCCCAGTTACTGCTTCATAGATTAGAGATTGGCGGTATTCTTTTAGTTTTTGGATTTGAGATTCAATACGATCTATCACTCTGTAAATTTCTTTTTGTTTATCAAAAATCACTAGTGTTGCATAAATAATGACAAAATATTCAGTCACAACGTTTCAATTATTTTTGCCAAAAAGGGAAGCACCCGAATAAAGGTAGCACTGTCCATTTGGTAAATTTATACATTTCGGCAGAGGCGACACTGACAGAACAGCTTGTTACGGAACCTTTTCACTTCCGATTTTCCGAAGCCAGTACTGGGGATTTTTCCAAAGGTTGGCGACCAGTACACGCGAAATTCGTAAGATCGACACTCTACTGTTCGTGTCCATTTGAACAAGCACGTTCAAGCAGTAGGCAATCAAAGCAAGGTACACCTGGTTTTTCACGGCGTTTTCGCTTTGACCATAAAAATGCTTGATTTTCACGTGCTGCTTAAGCCATTTGAAGAACAGTTCGATGGCCCAACGGTTCCGGTAAATATCACTGATTTCCTCTACGGAAATATCGAAGCGGTTGGTGATCAGACGCAACACATCGCCTTTTCCATCTGGGAGAACGATAATTCGGAAGACATTTTCTGTACAATTGGTGGCGTTTCCCACGAATGCCATCGAATCGGAAACAGCATCGCTTTCTTCCGGAAGTTCAAATGTTTCGACTGAATGGATGACGGCTTTGTTTTTCAATCGGGAAACGAAAAAGATGCCGTCATCTGTGAAGGTATCAAAGCGTTCATAGTCGATATAGCCGCGGTCAAAAACATACATGGCTTCCTTGTCGTCCACCAGCACTTCCAGCTGATTGCGATCGGATTCCTTGGCATGGGTCATGACTTCTTTGTCCGGATAATGCGTTCCGTATTCATCGTAAACCAGTCGCAGATGCAGTTTGATCCCCGCTTTGGTTTTTCGGAATTCCGTCCAGTTGAAATGGTTCACATTCAAAGGAAGTGTCGTGGAATCAATGATTTTTAACAACATGCCCTTTTTCGGCGCTCGCTTTTGCGCGGCAATCTGGCTGACCAGCTGCTGGAAAAGATTCGACAGAATCGCTGGATCCAACTTGTTGTTTTTACGGGAAAGCTGCGACACACTGATGGACTTCACGCCAACCGCCCGCTGAAAATCGGCGTTCGTTAACGCTGCTTCAAGCGCATGAAGACTATCCGCCTCGGTCAATTGCGCGTGCAGCATCAGCAGCGTATACGCCTGTGTCGTCAGTTTTTTCGTGTACCGGTCTTGCCCGTGAATTTTCACGTTTTCGTTGAATTTCTCAAAATTAATGGCGTGAAGCCATTTACCAAATGAAGTTTTTCGTGTATTCTTGTCCATGCGTGAGTCCTTTTTATTGGATTTGGACAGGAACTACCTGACCTTTCCATTATAAAGGACTTTTTCTTTTGGTTTTCATCGGTTTTTGAATGTTTTATGAATTCCTAATCTTCAAAATAAATTAATGCAACACTAGTGGGAGATAATAGAGAAAAGATGTTTGAACCCTTATTAGGAAAGGGATTTTGGGGATATTGAACCAAAAGAAAAAGACTGGACCACTATTGGATCCAGCATCGAATTATTTATTGATTTTACGATTGAAAAAACCAATTGAATAATGCATAACGGACTGCTCGCTGCTCTTCTAGGTTCCTTTACCGTTCGGAAACCAACTATTTAGCAGGGAGAAAGTTACACTCCAGTTAAACCTAATTCTTTTTTGGCCATCTGTACATATTCATCCATACCAGATATTAAGGCGAATTCAGCAATTCCAACTGGATAAGCTGCGTTTAATTCAATGATATGTTCCTTCATCTTCGACCAATGGTATCCTCCCGCTTCTTTGTACGCTTTGATGAGTTCATCAAGACCTTCTTCACCAAATACTCTATAGTGGCCAACGAAATCAGTTGATATATCAGCTACCTTTGCTTCCGTCCAATCAATTAAACCTGTTACATTTCCTGACTTTTCAATGAGGATATGTCCTGGGTGCAAATCTCCATGAATCATCCCTGTTTCTTTTGGCCACATTTCTTCATCGTTCAGCCACGACTGCCATCTATTCCATAACTCTTCTCCCACCCCAAATTTCTCCTTAACAGCATCCATTCGGTCTCGCATGATTTGTTTTACTTCCTCTGGTGTTTGAACGACAATTCCCGCTTCTGCTGCTTGTTTTTGTGGAATACGATGAATCATCGCCAATGTTTTTCCTAGTGTCTGATAAAATCCTTCCGGAATATTATTTTCATCAATTTCAAAAACATAGGCTTGTGCTTCAGGGTCGATGGTTCCTGCCGGAACACCACGTAACTTTTCATATGCAATCAGCTCTTCTGTGTAAACTTCCCAATTAGGAGCTTCAAAATCTACGTATTTGTTGATAAGATCCAGTGCGGTTTTTTCTGCCTTCGTTCTAGGAAATACATCTGACCGCCTCGGAATCCTTAGTGCCCATTCCTTTCCTTCCTGATCCTTAGCAAATACAACCTGAAAGTCTAATCCAGATTCATTAAAAACCAAAGTATCCTCTAACAATTGGAGACCATGTTTTTCTGCAATTTTCAATACTTCTATTTTTGTTTTACTCATTACTCATCACATCCAAATCACTTTTTTGAAATAATAGAGACAATATTAGTTATGAATATTGCGTATATATTGATCCGCACCTTTATCTTTCACAACAAATCCAAGCTCATTTAAGTCCATTCTTAAATGTTTTATTTTTCTCTTGTCTCCTTCTCTAATTGCTTTCCTACGTTCATATAATATGGCATTGACGTTCTCGCCAACCGTACAATCTTCAAGAGTCCAGAGTTTGTAGTCATCAGCATAGGGATCTTGTTCACTCCACGGATATTGATGATATAGAAAGCCCTCTCGTACTTTCGCCTTTTTTATATCTGTCTTTTCTCTTAAAAGTTCTTGTCCCCTTTTTCCAGTTATTACAACTATATGATCCTCCATAAAAACTTCTTTAACATCTGATTTTGTAATTTTATTTTCTTTATCATCTTTATTAATCAAAATTTCAGTATCTCTAATACTCATTTTCAATGCTTCGCTATAGACTGTTAATGACAAAAGCACCCCTATAATTACACCTGTAATCATCAAGACAATAGACACCCAAAAAGGGTTAAATGAATCGAATAGTTCAATGACCTTTGAATCAGTAAATAATGGTACTTTTTTTACTAAGTCAATCAATCTTGGGAGGAACCAGCCTATCGTTCCTAACACAACAGGAAATAAAACTACAAAGAGCTTTTCCAAGAAACCCATACCAATTGTGGATGTATCTTTCATATTTTTTTACTCCCTCATTCTATTTTTAAAATAGATGATTTTATTTCTGTTATTATTTCAGTATTAAGGAACAAAAATTGGACAAACAATAATTTTCTATCGTATATAGCTGGAAATCTAACCTTTTAAGTGGACTTGTATCAATGAGTCCATCAATCACAAACACTTTCTTTAATTCAGACTTTCTCCTTTGGTTTATCTCCTATTAATCCAAATAAAAACATCTGAGAAAATGCATACTTATTGTACGCTTTTGAGACAACTGAAGGAATTGTTAAATCAAGGTCCAAGTAAGTGGTTAGGATTAACTGGGTGAATTCTTTTTGATTCGTTAAGGCGTATTCCTGCAATTGTTTTACAAACTCCTTACTAACTTCCTCCCTTCCCCCTAGTGATTGTTGTAATTGGTACCCTGCCTTATATAGTTCAGCAGCTATATCTTCATCCGATTTCTGATGTTCAGCTACATAGTTGGAAATCCAGTCACGTACAAGGGATGAGGTATCTTTATTATTTTCTTTAGCAATCTGTTGGAAATTCTCCTTTAGTTCTTTTGATATACGTATGTGCAAATTCGTATCCATTAAAATTTTGCCTCCTTAAAATAATAAACTAATCATAACATCCTTGTGTTTACAATGTCAACACAATGTATTTACTAGTATTATTATTCCCCTGTTAAAAAGTCCTTCCCTGCCCAAATCACCCTCAAACCCATGCTGATCTAAGGGGCAACTTCTTTTCTCTTCTTTCCAATCTGTTATTAAGTTCTTCCCCAAAACCCCCGATTCCGCACTCTTTTTTCCCTTCTGAATTGTGTCGAATATTCCGTCAATGTTAAAGAGTTGGTACCGATAATGGAGGAAAGAATTTGGAGAAAAGAAGGAAATGCAGCAATTCTGGGGTGGTGTTTACAGTTAGGAAGCTAACTGAAAAGAGATTAGAAATCCTACGGATTTATGAATTGGGGAGACGACTGAAACCCTTATTGGACAAGGAATTGAAGGGATATTGAGCAAAACAAAAAGACTGGTTCACTATTGAATCCACCCTCAAATTGATATTGATTTTACGATTGAATAACGATTAACGGTTTGGTTGCTGCTCTTCCTGATTCCTTTTCCGATTGGATACCAACCATAGCCTCAATTCAACTGTAACATATATTCATATGCTGTTATCCCATATATTTTTTTAAAATGTTTGTTTAAATGGGTTAAATCAACAAAATCACATTCAGCTACCGTTGCATAAATATCTCGATTTTTATCTAATAATTCCTTAGCACGTTCAATCTTGCAGGTAAGGAAGTATTGGTATGGTGTAATTCCAGTATGAGATTTAAACATTCTAATAAACTGAAATTTTGATAGATTAAGCTCTTTACTTATTTCGTCAAGTTTCAGTACATTTCCTAAGTCAGAATGAAGCATTTCTTTTGCTTTTCTAATTAGCGTAATGTCTTTTTGAACTTCTGAAGGATTTGTTTGGATAAGACTATCTGTGAGGGATAAAAGTAATTCACTACATAACGCCTCATCCTTTTCATTGAATATTGCACTAGCTAGACTTAGCACTTCTTGTCCTAGTTGATCATCATATACAACAGGTTCCCTAAACAATACAATATCCTTTTTATGAGAAGCATCTAAAAGCAACTGTGGATCAATATACAGCATCATATAATCCAGGCCCGACTCATCATGAGCCATTCCGTCATGTGGCTGTTCTGGATTAAAAAGCATCACACCTTTTGGATAGGATAATTGTAAACTACCATCCAAATAGTAATGTTGAATACCACGCAATGTTACACCAATTGCATACTCCTGATGATAGTGCTTTTTATACTTAAAATCAGAGAGACTAGCTGACAACGCTGTAATACCCGCTACTTTCTTATAGCTAAATTTATCCACTTTACTCACCTCTTTAAAAATCTGCCCTACATCCATATCATGATTGTAGCATACACTAAACATAGGGACATGATGACATTAACAACCCTTGTATGCCTTTGTAAAAACTTCTTAAAGAGTGCACCGAAAAAAACCCAAGCAATAAATGCTAAAAATCCAATCATCGTTATAACAATAACATTTAATGACACAGCAGGTAAATCGGTATAGTATGGTAAAACAAAGCTAGGTATGACAGTCAGAGTAAATAAGACGACTTTTGGATTTAAAAACTGCATAAGGAATCCTGAGATAAATGTTCCCGTTTTATTTGATGTTGATTCTGATGTATCCATTTTATAGATTTGATAAGAAAGGTAGAGCATATAAATGGTTCCAATAATCTGCATACCAATTAAAATTTTGGGAATGACAGTTATCAGTACCGTATTTAACATCGCAGATAGACCAAGTAATAAACCAAAAGCAATCGTTGCTCCATACGTATATTCCATTGCCTTTTTGGCCCCATAATTATGCACTGTGGACAAAATGACGATATTCGTTGGTCCTGGAGTAAAAGTCACAATAAAACAGTATATGATAAAAGATGTAATATCCATGATGAAAACTCCTTTCTGTGTTATCATATAAATATACATCTAAAAATTTAATGGGATATAGTATATTATTGCAGGTTAATTGAAAGCGACAGTGCTGTTATTGCCGTGTCAATAGTTGCCTTTATTTATGCAATTCAAAGCCCTTTAGTAATTTATCTACATGATTTTTCTTACCCCGTATGCCTATTCCAACAAGGTTTAGTTCATCCGTTTTGAATTTTGCCACCATTGCACGATTATCCTCGTCATTATAGGTAGTGAACAATTCTTCGGTGTATATTGTAATAACTACGTCTTTTGTTAAGGCCTTTTGTAATAGCTCATTCATGCGTTCGCCAGTAGAAGAATGTATCATAATTGGTTGCTGTGACATGGGTAAATATTGAGCATTATCCTTATCTATATAGGGCTGTCCAATAATATTTTGAGTTTCAGCAATTCCACTCATTAGGAATGCTGTTACGTTTAATTTTTGCCACATTTCAAGGTCATCCCTTAAAACAATTTTTATTTTGGTATCAAATTCCATGATTACTCTACACCTTCTTTTTATCACTAGGTAAATGATTCAAGTTATTATCATATAATATACATCTTAAAATCAATTAGCATATAGTATGTTATTGCAGGGCCATATCATGGAAGAGATTTGTAAGTGGAGACAACCCAAATCCTTATTGGACAAGAGACTAAAATAGTATTGGACAAAAAAAAGACTAAACCCTCATTGGATCCAGCCTGGATTCGTATAGATTTGAGATTGAACACCACTATTGGATACTAATTGAAAAACCATTACACCTACTATTTAGTGCTATAATGTTTTTCCTCACGATAATCCGAATACCCAAAATTTATTTAAGCAGTATTTCTGTTTCGGAAACAAGACCGTGGAGCATTTCCACCCCTTGCTTTGTACTTTCTATATTTGAAGAAATCAACGAAAAAATCTGGTCAATTCTATCCTTATATTCTTTGGGTTTCCTATTAAAACTCTTTATCATCCGAACTGCTTTTTTCTCATTGATACAATATTCTTCATTCAAAGCAAATAAGACTTGATTTAAACATGAAATAGTTCGGAAGCAGTGTCCCATAACATATGAAATATCATCCTTATCCACATTGTCTTTCGCAAACATCAAAGAAAAAGATGCTTCAAACATAAAATAGCCAATTAAGGCATCCTTTAATGGTTTTGGATAAGGGCTAGTCTTAGCTTTTAAATCTGAAATTTGATTGGTACGTTCAAACAATATTTTGCAAATGGAGATTTCCCCCATATACATAACATTTAGATAGGCATGTGGATGTCCAGTATGATAGTGGGTGGACACTTTACCTGATAAACATTCATCGACTACCTGTGATACTCTTTTAATATCACGAAAGACCAAATCAACATGGTACCCTTGGACAACAATCCAAGCCCCACCATTTATCCATTCACCCCATTCACCTAATGATGTAACTAAATTTTCTCTATGGTCATCATCCAATTTAGTTGCTATTTTGCTAATCTTTTCAACATCGAAGCCTGCCGCTACATCATAATAAATTCCAATATCAATATCAGAAGTTGAGTGATTTGTACCCCTTGCTCTTGAACCTCCTAAGACTACACCAACAATGCCAAGCACATCTTTTAACTCTTTACTTATATCATTCATAATGTTTTGCGCGATCATAAACTTTCAGCTCCTTAAATATTGTCAAATTTCCCATTTGCAACTTTTGGCTAATCATTCAAAATATACGCTAGGATATTCTACAACTCCTGAAACTTTATCAAGAACATTTGCATGTAATTCAATTGCCATGAATGCTTCATCTGGGACTTCGAAAGGTGCCTTTATCCCCCAAGTAGATGCTTTTTTGAACCCGAACTTCGGATAATATTCTGGATGCCCCAAGACGACAACCGAATTATATTCAAGCTCTTTTGCTTCTCTCAATGCTTCAAGAATTAAACATCTTCCTACACCTTTATTTTGATACTCTGGTAAGACAGATACAGGTGCAAGAGCAAGTGACTCTAGAATTTGATTGTCATTCATAATTTTTATCTTGGATAATAGAATATGTCCCACTTGTTTGTTATTATCTTTATCCATCGCCACTAAAGATAATTCTGGAATAAATACATTAGAGTTTCTAATTCGAGACACCAAATTATGTTCATTTTTATCACTGTGTTCTGCATTAGCAAATGCACACTTTACCACTTCTTCAGTTACTTTATAGTCCTCGACCTGTTCTTGCTTAATTATTATGTTCATCTCATAGCTCCTGTTCTAATACAAATTTTCACTTAATCCATGCAGCTCTTCCTGTAAATAGTTCATTATCACAAATCTTTCTTGCTCCTCTTGTTTATCATACAAAAGTTGTTCCAAAAACTCCCATATATCTTCTAATCGTCTCTTTCCCTCATAAAAGGTCATTGCTTCTGGATTAATTGAAAAGTTTTGATGGGTTTTCTGATAGATACTTAAAAATTCATTAAAGTAGGGTTTATCAACTAAGAACATCAAGTCAGCTTCTACTGGGGCTAATTTTAACCCTTCCCAGTCAATCAATATTAACTGTTGTTCAGACTGAATCATATTCCAATAGTGCAAATCTGTATGACATAAAGCCATACTCAAATTGACATTTTTCAAGTTCAGTGAAAGCTCCTCAACAGCTTGAATCAGATCATTTAATTGTGGCATGTAGGATTGGACCAATTCCCATACATCCGATGGTAAATCTTCTCTCCCTTTTTGCAATAGTTGTCTCAACATCTGTAAAAATGGAACCTCAAAATCTTCTTTTATAGCAGCAGTTTCAACTGGAATGTCTTTCCCAAATGAATGTATCTCCGTTATCATTTTCGAAAGCTGTCGAACCTGATCGTCTGTTAAATCTTGATCCCCAATCGTTTCCCCCTCAATATATTCATAAAGCAAATAGATGGCATTCTCATCCTCGCATTTATATTCCCCACTACTTGTTATTAAAGGAACGGTGATTTTCCCATTTAAGTTGCTATTGTTTATAAGCCAAACCAAGATAGGAACATATTGATCAATCAGAGCAGTCAACTTCGGAGTGGAAGCTCTGCCTTTTTCATATACCTTCAAAAAATAACTTTGATTTTTGTTAAACACTTTATAAGCGAGTGATGCCCAACCACCCTGCTGAGGCAACACATCATTAATCTCTATGTCATAAAAGTCTTTTAATATACTTTTTACTTGATTCATCCTAGTCCCTCCAGTAAAAACTATCAACTCGGAAAAAGTATAACACAATTCGAGGTTGCCCTTTAATTATTATGAAAAGCCATACTTATGCGTATTGTAATGGTTGAATATGAATTTCAAATGATTTAGTATCTTATTTAAAGCACTATTTATGAGGTGAGGGTATTGGTGAGAGCAGACAAGTTAGCCTCCTAAAAATCAAAAATACATTTTTAGGAGGCTAATCAAATGAAATTAAATCTAATTGAAAAAGAAAAATGGGATAGATTGCCGTATTTCGAGCATTACTTAAATCAGAAGTGCACATTTAGTATTACAGCAAATATAGATATTACAACGTTATTGGAACAGCTCCGTAACAAAGGGATAAAGCTATATCCATCCTTTATTTACATGGTCACTAGAATAGTAAATTCTCATAAAGAATTTAGAACTTGCTTTAAAGATGATGGTACTCTGGGTTATTGGGAAAGTATGTTGCCAAGCTATACAATCTTCCATAATGATAACAAATCATTCTCAAGCATATGGACCGAATTCTCTGATGAATTTCGTGTCTTCTATAAAAACTATCAAGACGATATGAAACAATATGCAGAGGTTAAAGGATTTTTCACAAAAGAAAATGTACCAGAGAATTCCTTTCCTATATCTAGTATTCCATGGGTTAATTTTACTGGCTTCAACCTAAACGTAAATAATAATCATGACTACTTATTACCAATAATTACTGGCGGGAAATACTTTAATCAGGAAGATAAAATATTATTGCCTATTTCTTTACAGGTACATCATGCGGTTTGTGATGGATTTCATGCTAGTATTTTTATAGAGGAACTACAGCAACTTTCTAATAACTGCCTTGATTGGCTCCCATAAGTATTGATGATGTAGCTTAATAAATTTAGTTAAGGAGTTGCTTTGGTGACTCCTTTTCTTAATTATACTCAAACCCCATCTTTACCTAGTTCTGATTAGCTCACCTATATTTGACCCTTATTACTCATTCAATGACTGATAAATGTTTTGAGTATACTTCGTGATGGCTTCGTCATAATCTGGATACTTATATCCAAGACCTTCTACCACAGATTTAGAGTATTTTCTAAATAACTCATAACATGTAAATAAAGCCTCCCACATGTTTGTGTAGCTACCTTGAGAATAGGTTGAAATTAATGTTTCCCAATCTTCTTTAGGGAGATAATGATTAATAAATTTGTAGTTTTTTCCTGCACTGAAGTCAAAGCCTCTCTCTAATCCAATTTGCCAAGACATCATTCTTAATAAGTTTGGTCTTGCTATCTCGCTCAAATGGTCAATGGCAAAAAGGATTTCTTTTCTTGCTAGTCCTTTTACAACATAGGTTGTAACCCACCAAAATTCATTACAGCAATCATCAAATTCTCTTGCAGTTGGCTTTTTAATCCAATACTTTTGATCATTTGCGACCACTTCACTTTTGACAAGATCATCCTTATCAAGTAGGACTTCTACTAGCCCATCACTATTAGAAAAGTAATCATCCACTTCGTTTATTGGAATAAGTGTTACGTCAATTCTATTGCCATCTTCAAATAGCATAAGGTAGGAAAACCAATTCCCTAACTCTGGTGGAAAAAGCTCCATGTCCTCTGGTTTTTGCATGATCAAACGCTTCCCAAAAACATTCAACCATACATCATCCTTTTTGAAGGAATCCATATCTGTTATAAAATAAGAAATATCATAATCTTGGAATGTATCACGGGGAATGTTTTTATTAGTTCGAGAGCCTTCCAGCGTTACAAGTCGGATTCTTGCATCATTTTTAGCAAAATCTATAAGCGTATTCATCATTTCTCGTTCGGTTCTCATTGTATTAATCCTCCAATTTGTTGAATAGTAGTTTATGTGCCGTATACGAAGAAATTTCAGAAAATTACTGTTCTGAGATTTCTATTGGTGTACTTTTTATTTAGTAAACTATTACTATTACTTTTCTACTGAAATGATTAAAAACATGGGTCTTCTGTTTTCATCTTTCATCCCTGGAACATTCTTTACCATTTCTTCAGTAGCCATAGGTTCCATAACTGCATTTATTTTAAAACTAGTATAAATTAAATCATTTATGTAAGTTGAAACTGTACGGTGATATTTAATTACGTTTTCAGTTAGGAAGGTTGTATTACGCACACCTTCTGACTGATAATTGTCAACAGGCCAATGAAGACGATTTCCTTGGCTATCATAATACCAATCTTGTTCATTTCGAGAAGTAAAAATTGGATGTTCCACCGAAAAAACAAATGAACCCCCAGGCTTTAAGCAATCAAAAACTTTTTTGCAAATTGTATCAAACGATTTAATATAGTGAAAAGCTAATCACTAGTGTTGCATTAATTGATTTTGAAGATTAGGAATTCATAAAACATTCAAAAACCGATGAAAACCAAAAGAAAAAGTCCTTTATAATGGAAAGGTCAGGTAGTTCCTGTCCAAATCCAATAAAAAGGACTCACGCATGGACAAGAATACACGAAAAACTTCATTTGGTAAATGGCTTCACGCCATTAATTTTGAGAAATTCAACGAAAACGTGAAAATTCACGGGCAAGACCGGTACACGAAAAAACTGACGACACAGGCGTATACGCTGCTGATGCTGCACGCGCAATTGACCGAGGCGGATAGTCTTCATGCGCTTGAAGCAGCGTTAACGAACGCCGATTTTCAGCGGGCGGTTGGCGTGAAGTCCATCAGTGTGTCGCAGCTTTCCCGTAAAAACAACAAGTTGGATCCAGCGATTCTGTCGAATCTTTTCCAGCAGCTGGTCAGCCAGATTGCCGCGCAAAAGCGAGCGCCGAAAAAGGGCATGTTGTTAAAAATCATTGATTCCACGACACTTCCTTTGAATGTGAACCATTTCAACTGGGCGGAATTCCGAAAAACCAAAGCGGGGATCAAACTGCATCTGCGACTGGTTTACGATGAATACGGAACGCATTATCCGGACAAAGAAGTCATGACCCATGCCAAGGAATCCGATCGCAATCAGCTGGAAGTGCTGGTGGACGACAAGGAAGCCATGTATGTTTTTGACCGCGGCTATATCGACTATGAACGCTTTGATACCTTCACAGATGACGGCATCTTTTTCGTTTCCCGATTGAAAAACAAAGCCGTCATCCATTCAGTCGAAACATTTGAACTTCCGGAAGAAAGCGATGCTGTTTCCGATTCGATGGCATTCGTGGGAAACGCCACCAATTGTACAGAAAATGTCTTCCGAATTATCGTTCTCCCAGATGGAAAAGGCGATGTGTTGCGTCTGATCACCAACCGCTTCGATATTTCCGTAGAGGAAATCAGTGATATTTACCGGAACCGTTGGGCCATCGAACTGTTCTTCAAATGGCTTAAGCAGCACGTGAAAATCAAGCATTTTTATGGTCAAAGCGAAAACGCCGTGAAAAACCAGGTGTACCTTGCTTTGATTGCCTACTGCTTGAACGTGCTTGTTCAAATGGACACGAACAGTAGAGTGTCGATCTTACGAATTTCGCGTGTACTGGTCGCCAACCTTTGGAAAAATCCCCAGTACTGGCTTCGGAAAATCGGAAGTGAAAAGGTTCCGTAACAAGCTGTTCTGTCATTGTCGCCTCTGCCGAAATGTATAAATTTACCAAATGGACAGTGCTACCTTTATTCGGGTGCTTCCCTTTTTGGCAAAAATAATTGAAACGTTGTGACTGAATATTTCGTCATTATTTATGCAACACTAGTGATCAAAAATAAATTGATTTAATTTTTCTTGTTCTTCAAGTGGCGCCACAGGGAACATTAGATTTTTTACTTGTTGAAAATTTAATCCTTCTCTTGAACTTCCAGTTTGAGCTGTCATTACTTGTTCCATAGCCAACTTAGAATTTAAAATTGAATTGAAATAGTATGGATTGATTTTATTCTGATCCACCCTAATAATACACACATGTTGGTTCACGTTTCCTTGACCAAAATCTTTGGGTACTATACAACTTCTTCCTATAGAAGCTCCTGTTATATTTAATAAGTTATCCAAAGGTTGAATTCTACTACTTCTCATTTCGGCATCAGTTTCTTCAGAAATAAATGCTAAATTTTTTAATCTTATACCGTCAAAGTGTACATTTAAACTTCTCAAAAAAGGTATACCTTCTTCTAAGTATACTTCAGAACCTCCCGAAGGCGTTTTACCACTTCCGACGAATTCAGAAAAATGTTTAACCTTCTTAACTTGCCAATCCTCAGGGATTTCTCCAATCCATTCCACACCTGAATGTTTCATTTTCACATTTGGATTTAATCCTTTTGTTACAGCTTCTGTGATAATGGATTGGCGTTTTTCTTCTAATAAAGTGATTAATTGATGCTTTTGCTTTATTAATCTCGAGATCTCTTTCTCTTTTGCCTCAACATACAGTACAATTTCTTTTTGTTCTTCTGATGTGGGCAAAGGTATTATTAAAGAGTTAAATTTATCTTTTGTAAAATGAGCGATAGTTGCTTTATTCACCAAAATGTTAATAAATCCACTGTTCCTTAATGCAATTAATAAATAATGAAGATATTCTATATTATTGTCCTTTTTTGCTTTAACTCTATGTATCGAGTTTTGAAAAACATAACCATCATATTCATCTTCAACTATTGTTGAACGCGCAACTTCGCCGCCTTCGCATACTAACAAATCACCCTTGCTTATTTTGTAAACCTCAAGTTCATTTTTGCTTGCATACATTTTTTCTATTTTCTCTATTTTAATATAACCATCTTGAACGTTCATCGCCTTTAAGTAAGGCACTAATACATCTGTGGAGCTTTTTGGTTCAGGCTGCACCATTTTACCCAAAGTAACCTCATAACCATTACGGACGGTAGCCATACTCCACGTAATAGGAATCTTGCCTATCCACTCGCTTTTACTGTCTTTACATTTAGAGTTAGTTTCCGTCATCCCATCACCTTCTCCAATTGCTCTGCAATCTCCGCTTCCAACGCTTTGATTTCTTCCATTATTTCTGAAGAGCTGCGCAGAGTAGTGTATTTATAGAATTGACGCGTAAACGGTATTTCATAGCCGATTTTTGTTTTTGAATCGTCAATCCAAGCATCCGGTACATGAGGCAATACTTCTCGGGCAACATATTCTTCAATCTTTTCTTTAAGCGGCACACTTTCCGTATCCCTCAAATCTGCATCCGGCTCTGCTTCTATTTTATTTTTCATGCATATATCTGCTGTTTCATCTTTTTCAGCCAAACCTGCAAGTACCGCTTTTAAGGTTGGCGCGCCGATTGTAATGCTTGCTGTTTTAAAGGCATCTTTCAGCAATTTGGTTACCTCTTCACGATTTTTATAAAGTTCTCCACTTGAGAAACTGCGCAGTACTTCAATAATTTGTGTTTGCAGCTCTTTCCCGGCTTCAATTTCGGCTAAGCCGTTGTCGCCTTTTTTCTTTGAAACCGCCAAATTCGTAAAGCCCTTTTCTTCTATTACGCGAGCAATGCGTTCTTCACTGAATTGGAAGTTCAAACGGAGCGGGCGCTCCACAGTTATTTTCTGATAGCCGAAATCTTCATTGTCAAAGATTTTTACAAACTCGCTTTCCTGGAAGTTTCCATAAAGACGCATAATTTCATCAATTTGTTCTTGTGTAATCTCGTTGCGTTTATTGCCTAGGCTTTTTTTCATCTTTTTCGAGAAGTCGACTGCGTTCACCAAAGCTACTTTGCCGCGGCGAATTGGTGCTTTATTGTTCGTCAAGATCCAGATATACGTTGAAATGCCGGTGTTATAGAAAAGATCGTTCGGCATAGCGACAATTCCTTCAACTAAATCGTTTTCCAATACATAGCGGCGGATTTCACTTTCACCCGAACCCGCATCTCCTGTGAAAAGAGGAGACCCGTTCATAATGATTGCTAAACGAGAACCTTGTGAGTTTTCTGCTGTCACAGGCTTCATTTTTGAAATCAGATGCAACAGGAACAGCAGCTGGCCATCGCTTGTTCGTGGAGTTCCGGGGCCATATCTGCCATCAAACCCTTGATCTTCATGCTCGCCCTTTATTTTCTTCTCCCATTGCTTCCAGTCCACCCCATACGGCGGATTTGAAATCAGATAGTCAAAGGCTTGTCCTTTAAACTGGTCATCTGTCAGTGTATTGCCTCTGCGGATGTTACGGGCATCTTCCCCCTTGATCAAGATGTCAGCTTTACAGATAGCATACGACTCCGCATTGATTTCCTGTGCAAAAAACTCCAAATCTGCAGTAGGGTTCAGCTCTTTCAAATAGTCCTGGCCCACTGAACCCATGCCGCCCGTTCCCGCTGCACAGTCATATAATGTCTGGGTAATGCCCGGCTTAGTTAAATCTTCAGTTTCATTAAACAGCAAGCCGACCATCAATCGCACAACCTCACGAGGCGTATAGTGATCCCCTGCTTCCGCATTCTCATTGAACCGACGGATCAATTCCTCGAATACATAACCCATTTCCACATTCGATACAGTCTTCGGATGAAGGTCAAGCTCACTGAAGCGTTTAATCGTTAAGTACAGCAGATCGTTTTGTTCCATCTTGTCAATCTGGCGGTCAAAATCGAAATGCTGCATAATGTCCCGAGCTGTTTTCGAAAAACCATTTATGTAGTCACGCAAGTTTTCGGCAATATTATCCGAGTCGGTCAACAGCTTCGCAAAATCATACTGGCTTGTATTATGGAAAGTTTGCTTGGCAACCCGGTTTAAAATCGGCTCACGTGCGTCCTCATTCATTGTTTTATATTTTTCATAGCTTGTTAACACTTCTTCTTTTGTATCTGCTAGCACGCTGTCAAAGCGGCGTAATACTGCAAAAGGCAGTACCACTTTCCCGTAATCTTCCGGTTTATAAGATCCTCGCAACACTTCTGCAATCGACCAGATGAAACTTACTTTATCTTGAAAGTTAATCATTAGTTTTCTCCTTTGAGTTAAAATCTTACATATCCTCATTATAGTAGAAGCGTGTATAAAAAGACATGGCAGCCCAAAAAGTTAGGACGAGAATAAGTTAGAACTTTTTCGAATACTATAGTCAACAAAGAAGATAAGTGATATAGTTTTGATGACCATAGTATACAAGAAGGAGAGAATTAACATGATAACTTATACAGCTTTACCTATTAATTTTTTCGAAAAACAATTAAACGACAAGGAATTATATATCGATTTATATAAGTATCACGTGAAAAGTTTGAAAGAGGAAGGATTTGAGGTAGATGGAAAATGGTACAGTGTGGATTCAGTAAAATTAGACAAGGAAGTTGAAAAATTTTATGTTCCAGCTGTAATTTTCAGCGCAGAAAGTATAGGCGAAGTTAGAGGAATTGATACAGTAGTTTACGCATACTTGTCATTATTAGCTTGCAAATCTAAAGATGGTTCTTTCAAATTAAACATTGGAGAAATCTATGATAAAACTAAGATTCGTAAAACTGAAATCAAAGCATCAATAAATAAACTGGTCGGGTTAGAGCTAATTGAACCGACAAAAGTAAGTGGTAACTATATAATCGAAGAACTAAAGATTCTTTTATTAAATCCTTACAACGCTAAAGAATATGATCAGTTAATCAGCTCATTCTTTGAAAAGCTATAAAACACTATTCAAACCTAAAGGTTAAGCAAAAAGCACCTTCCGTCTGTCGTTTTTGTTCAAACGACGATGGAGGTGCTTTTTGCTGTTTTCATTTTATCTTCCAAGTAGAAATTATCACTGCAGTGCAAGTTTGAATAAATCAAATGAAGATTGCATATATGTTTCAAAATCGTCTTTCTTAATAAACACTTCGAATGATTTAAATTCATTATGAAAATATCGGTCATGATTTTTTACAGGAATTTCAGCTAAGCCAACCCTTTTAATATTGGATTTTAAAATTTGTGTTTTAGTTACTAACGTTTCGTTCTCATTTTCTTCGATAATTCTTTTTATATACCTTGTTTCAATAAGTTCATTTTGGAAATGACTCACTACAAATGATTGAACAACTTTATATTTAACTTCTTTGCACAATTGCTGCTTCCTCCACTTCTTAATTTAGTTGTACAGAAGGCAACAGTAAATTGTTTCTTTCTAAACAACTATGACTATAGTATTCATAATACCATATCGCTCTCTTTTTGACGACTATAGTCCGTAGACTATATGTCTCTTTTTTTAGACCATTAGTTACGGCTATTGGTTACCATTATAGGTAACCTAAAAGAGTCGACGTTTAAAAAGGAGTCTGTTTATGAAATTAGAAGTTGCTTTTGGAATTGTTTTAAAGCGTCATCGTAAATTGAAATTACTATCTCAAGAACAGCTGGCTCTCAAAGCGAATTTAGATCGAACGTATATCAGTATGTTAGAGAGGGGCCTGCGACAACCAACTATCAGCACGATTTTCACTTTAGCTAAAACATTAGAAGTTCTGCCTAATGAGCTTATTAAAGAAGTTGAAGAGCTGGAAATGAGTGACTAATTCTTTAAAGTCGCTATGATTAGATTTTTTTCTAAATTAGTTACTACCTCATTGTAATTGCTAATAATATTTAATTATCTGTAGAGAGCGGCTTCGTAGAATAACTCAACATCATCGTCATATCTTGATAAAATACAAACCCAGCCTTGTTTTGTCGTTTTATAGCATCCGTAATATCGATATTCAGGGTAGGCTGGAATAATTGTAGAAAACATGTGTCTCTGTGCATCATGGAGAGGATAATCTTTGGGAATATCACGCACACTTATATAGATGTAATGAACATTATTGTCATGCCGCTCCTTGAAGAATTCATTATATGGGGCCTTTTCCTGAGCCATACGCCTCCATTTTCCAACCTTTCCTTGCAGCTCTTGCACCTGTTTTTGCAGTCTTTTAATTTCTATCGTTAATTTTTCTTCATTCATATTGAAACTTCTCCTTTTATACTATTTCTATATTCTTAAATACCTTTCAGCGAGATCCCAGCGATCTTCACCATGGCCAATCTCTTCATGGATCGAGTCAATTGCTCCTTTCAACTGACTGTAAATCTTTTTATCAGTATTACTTAAAATCCCATAATCAGCTTTTCGACCTTTATCTCGATTAGCCATAATTCTTTCGAGCATGGCAATTCCCTGCTTTAGTATCTGATTCTCTTCAAGCATAAGCATTAATCGATCTCGACAAAACAAATGCCTAAACCCATGAGTTCCCCTTCCGCGTTGATTAATCCCAGCTTTTTGACATGCTCTGTTAACGCCTTTACGTACTGTAGAGACTTTGACATCTATTAAGGGATCATCGGCTGCTTTACTTACTAACATTCTTTTCAGTTCAATTTGAAAAAATAAAGGTACTGATGCGTTTCTGTATCTTCCCCCTTTTGTAATCCCTTTAGCCTCTTCATTCTTAATTCTCAGCGAATAATTTCCTTCTTCGTCTAAAATAAAATGTTTTACGCATACGTTACATGCTTCCCCGCACTCTTAATCCAATGTAACGCTGCAAGAGAATTGCATCGCCTACATTATCAGATACATGCGAAAGAATCATTTCAAACTCTTCCTGTGTATAACTACGGTCCTCTGCTTTCTTCAATTGCCTCCAATCTGTTAGTCGAGCGGTTGGCACAAAGATTGTTTGTTTCAGTCCTAAGCGGTCACTTCTGATTGCCATACCTTTTTGCAGATGTCGTAAAGCCGTTTCTACATTTTGCCGATGTCCAGCTGACCTTTTTAATTCAATTAAATGTATTAAATAGGAGCGGTAATGCTCTTCCGTTAAGTTGTAAATACTCCGTACTCCATACTCATCCCGTATCCATTTTCCAAAGTTTTGAGCGGCTGATAACGTTTCCTTAATTTGTTTAATGGAATGTATGCCCTCCTCGCCTTTTCTCCTGGCCTCTTTCTTTGAGATTCCTATCTGATTTATTTCTGTAATTGCTTGTGATATTTGAAATACGATACTACTTCTTGTTTTTCTGCTCATACCCTTATCCTTTCTTAATAACTTAATAAACGTATTTGGACTGCCCCTTAACCTTATGTCTCTCATAAGGTGTGACATAAAAATTAAAACTCCCTCTAGAAGTCCACTCTATATTTAAAGAGGCAAGCAATTTAGCCTCTGCTGGTATTGCATTTTATACTGACCATTATCGTCCTTGGGTACAGTCGTTCGCTCAGACTTCCATGAGCAAACATTTTTCAGAGTTAATTAGGATATGTTTTTAAACCGCTTATCCTTAGCGATTGGCTTTTTCGGATGCCTACTTTCCGTCTGCTATTGTTATAAAAAGTTAATGCAGATTCTAACCTTTTTTTCCTCCCATATATTTTTAAAAATCTATATAAAAAGCCCACGATCCAGAATTAAGTGAGGTGTATGTTTTATACACTTACTCTCCCTGGCCCGTGGGCTTGATTATTTTATAAGTAAAATTCGTTCACTACTGTTCAAATATTTTTAGTTGAAAACTATGTCCAAAAGACACTCTATTATTGGGATACACTGCAGAAATTCATAGTCTGCTTATAAAAAGATAAAAATAAATTTATATATCTTTATTTTACTTGCTAAGTTATCTCTTTCGAACCCTTTGGATCTTTTAAGAAAAAATTAAAACTAGACATTTCATTTTTCGAAAAAACAATATTTCTTATGGTTACCAATAATGGAACCTACAACGGAACCTCGTAGTAGAACCCTCTAGGAAGATTATTCTTTTAAGACTAGTAATTATCTCAAAAGCTTTAGATGAAAGGTATTTTTATAGTAACCATTAAAGGGGATATTGTTAGCAATCTGTAAATAATGTGGTTTATAAATCCATATATTTTAAGCTTTTTTTATATTCGTTACCATTAAGGGTTACCTTTGAAAGGTACCATATCAAACCACTTCCACCGGTAGTTAGGTTAGGAGTTAATGATTCTTGTATTGTCATTTATAGATACAGCATATAGTTTCGGCTGCATAAAATTCTTTATTATTCTTCAATACATTTAACTTAACCCTTGATTTCATAAATTTTTAATATTACTTCTTTTTATTAAAAATAATTCTAATAAGGTAGAAATATAGAAATCAATATATATAATGATTTTCGCCTTACTAAGAAATTATTCTTTTATTCTCTACAAAAGGGATTTAATTTTCTATGTCTCACTTAAATTTATAATTTCATCGAATAAATCTATTTATTATTGATTGTTCTTTACTTAAGGCGATACAAGATTTCAAAGAGAAAGGAAAGTTAAATAATGATTACGAATACAGAAAGTACTAACGCTCTTTCCGATGAGGAGAAAGTAAATAATAAAAGCAGATTGTCCGAAGCCGATGAGAATCACCCATTACTTATTGAAGTTATGGAAACTTTAAAAGAAGCTGAGGAGGAGAAGGAACTAAGCGACTTGCTTTTGGATTATAATTTGGAATTCCCCTCGGAACAGCAAGTCTTTATAAATGTTATTAATAAGTATTACTATGTCCTTAAAGGTCCGAAAAGATCCCAAGTTCGCATCTCCAATTTTCTTATTCTTCCGCTTTATCGCATTATAGCTGACAATAAAGAGATTAAGTTAGTAGTGAAAATTGTGAATAAGAAGGAAAACCAAACTATAATAATGGACGCTGCAACAAGATCGAATCCTCGTTTATTTAAAGAGCTTTTACTAAGTTCAGGCGATTTCATTTGGAAAGGATCACCTCGTGACTTAGAAGAACTAACAGAATTATTAATGGGATATAAAACAGAAACCATCGTTGAAATTGACTATATCGGATGGAATACTTCCGAAGAAGGATGGTTTTTTCAGACTCATGCTTATCTTAAAGGTGAAGTATATTTTCCTAATGAAGCGGGTATTATAAAGACTCCTTATAAAAGCTACTTAATTAAAAAAAACGCTGCTTTCGAATTACCCGTCAATCATATTAGTACAAAACCTACTACTGAGAAAATTACTACATTAATCCAGAACTATATTAAATTATACGGCGTTTATGGTTGGCTCAATATTGGGTTCGTTACTTCTACTTTTCAAGTCTCGTATATAGCTGAGAAAACAAAGCAATTTCCATTTATTAATGCTTATGGATGGCGAAATACGGGGAAAACAGAAATTATGAGAAGTTTGTTTGCTTTTGCCGGCATTGATTCCAAATTGCCTCCACCACCAAGTTTAGATGGTTTACGCAAAATGATTAGCTGGTATTCTCATCTGCCGATTGGATATGACGAAGCGGAACAGAAACCTGGTAGCCGGGCTGCAAATGATTTTTTCACCAAGTTTCGTGAAATCCTGAATACAATTTTCATGAGGACAGCACTCGAACGTGGTGCAGTCGATATCGACAAAATAATTCATTATTTAGTGCGTGGCACTTTGGTATTTGGCGGAGAAAATAGAACAACTGATGGAGCAATCACAACACGCCTTATTCAAATGAATTCCCTGCATATCCACCATGACCGAGCTGCCTTTAAATCACTCGAAAAGAATCAGCATATCCTCCATTGGATTGGACAATATTTCATGAGAACTTCACATCAATGGAGAAGTAATTTGCTTCAAAATTATGATCAGGTGCTTACTCAGTTGGAGGATACACCTGATATTACAAGTCGGATACAGAAAAATTATGCCATACTTCTGGCTGGAGCATTAACCTTTACAGAATGGTTAGATGAAAACCTGCAGACGAATTTCTGCAACCAAGATCAATTTGAAAAATTGGTTGCTGATGTAAAAATCGAAATGATTAAATCACAGAAACATGCAGATGGCACAAATCACTTATCTACGTTTTTAGAAGATTTAGCTGTCTTAGTAAACGAGCAAACTGGAGGGCTAAACCAGTCGCATTATCGAATTGAGGAAAATATATTATACATCGCTCCGGCCATGACATGGGGAGTTTACTCAAAGTGGAAAGGAAATGAAAAACACTATAGCGGCTATAAAGCAGTCACTGAAGATTTAAAGTCTCAAAGTTATTACATGGGTTCTGAACGTACACGCATAAACACTACTCAATACAGATGCTGGACTTTCGATTTGAATCATCCAGATCTACCAATGGAAATGAAAATATTCGCTGAAAAATGATAAGTCCAGATTGACTCCGCTCAAAGCGGTCAATCTGGCTTTTTTTGTGACAAACAAAAAATATATTTTAAGAAAAGTTGGCTCTGTCACAAGCTTCTTAGGTTGCTATCGCTTGGTATGACTGGCTTTTTCTTCTGTTATGTGACTTTTTGACATCTTTTCAGAGGTATATAAAAGTTTTCTTATTCAAGCTTACTATCTATATAAATGACTGTATGAAACAATATATCCTTTTTCAACTTTTGTCACAATTCAAAGATTTTTTTATAGAAATCTCTGTTATATCAACGTTTCGGACACGTGACTTTAGTGAGACAATGAACTATCTTATTAATTTCGATCTCAATTTCTAATTAGGTTTCAATAATTCGTTTGGGTTTATATCTAAATCACCTTAATTCTTTTTCACTGGAGCAAGAGATGAACCATGCAAAGGAAATTCTTTTTCAAATCCCATGCTTATCACTGTATTGAATATCTAATGATTAATATATAGTATGTGATATTTTATTGTTCTGCTGTTTGAGCATATAAAAAAAGCAACGTTTGTTACGTTGCCTTCTTCTTTATTTATAATGCGGCTAATTTTTTAGAAATATTCATTTTAACCGCAACTATACTTATAAGTCTTTCTTAAATCTATAACAGTATCTTCGAAAACACCATTCGCCCTTATGTAGACTTTGCTATTCCCTAACAAAAGGAGTGTGATAATGGCTATTTTCACACTCCCTTTTAGATACCCCATATTAAATAAATTTTAAATTCAATAAAAAACTTTTTAAAGACTTCTCATCTTTTTGATTGGTTTTAATAATTCACTAAAATTCGAGTATATTATTCTTTCCGTTTCTTCAAAGGGAGTTCCCCATATTTCCGACAAGTACTTTATCACAATTCTTACATCTCTTGGAAGAATTACTTCATCATTAACTTTTCCAAATGGGCCGTCTGTTTCTGTTAATATCCTTTCTTTAGGAATTCTATTAATTATTTTAATACCATTTATACTTACAACCATAGAAGGATTTATTGAAAAATAATGACCAGATTTAATAATTTCATCAATAAGACTCAGTGGACCTGTATACCAATGGAAGATACATGGATACATTTTATATTTATCTAACATTTCTAACACTACTCGTTCTGCTCTTCTAGAATGAATGGTGATAAACTTTGGATTTGAACTCATCTTATTTAATATAAAGTCAAAAACATTAATTTGTAGTTCCTTACTTTCTTGTCCTTTTTTTGTGAAATCTAAGCCAATTTCTCCAATATAAGAAGTTTTATCTAAACTTCTTTCAAAAATTTTAATTTCATTTTCTAAATCTTGTATATGCAATGGATGAAATCCTAAAGCTAGCCGTATATTTTTATATTTCAATATATGTGGGTAACCAATTTCAAAATGGCTCGGTAAATTTGTGACGGCTATAGTCTTGATATTGTCCCGAACAATTGCTTCACAAGTTTTATGAGGGTTTTTATATAAATCAATGTGACAATGAGAATCAACAATTAAACTCTTTTTAGAATATTCCTGATTTTTCATTTATTTTTTGATTTCCTTTATCTTTGAGTAAAATTTTCAATTCTTCCATTGCTCTATGGACCATTTTCGAATAAACGAATAGTTCATCGAATGCTATTTTTCCGTTCGATAGTAGAATCTTAGAAATATCATCCGCCGTATATTTTTTTCTTAAAAATGAAAGAAATGCTCTTAAGTCTTGTTCTGATTCACCGTGTGAATCAATATCTATTCTATCTGAACATATATCAACACCATATAATTCATTATCTGCATTTATAGTATGAAGTGCCGCGCGTCTATAAATACAAGGCACGCACCTGCCACATCCTTTTGCAGTTCTATTTTGCCATGTTGCAGTATGTCCACGTTTACCGCAAGACACACTATATTGAATACACTCGTTTAGTAAACGTTGGTTCACACAGTTAGCTACCGCTTCACCTTTAGTATTAAATCTTAAAGGATTTTCTAATTTATTTTCTACGTTCAGCTTAATCAATATATCTTGGATGCTCAATAAAAAGAAAGGATGTGCTGTCCTAGTACTGCAAGAGCCTCTTCTAGAAGGTGTTAACGGTACATTAAGTGCAATAACTCCATTTTCCGGAATCATTAAAGAACCAGTTTTAGAAACACTATTACTAACAAACAGTCCCAAAGCGATAAACAAAAGAGATCGACTTCTTAGTGAAGTTTCCTCGCCTCCATGAAATTGCCCTACTCTAACTTGTACCAAATCAATCCTATTTCCATATTCCTGTTTTATTAAATCAAATAGTAAGTCTTGATCTGTTTTCGGTTGAGTTATGTGCCTATCATAATGACCTACTAAAGCTAGGCTTTCTCCTTGATTTTCTTCTAACCAATTAATTACTCCAATCAATGAATCAAGTCCACCAGAAAATAAACTTGTGTGTTTTGGGTAGGAGCTGTCTAGTTCAATCCCTTTAACCTCGATAAAAACATCTTCCTCTAATTCAATAAAGTTAAAACTCCAATTATCACCTGTTAAAAAAGACACTGCATTTTCGATTTCCATTTTTACTGAATTATATATTTCAAAATTTATTAAGGGTATTTCAACGTTTAAATCTCTAGTCCAATTGTCTTTAAACTTTCTTCTGCTTATAGATTTATCAATCGAATAGATAATCGCAGAAAAAAATAAAAAGTCTTTAAGAACCGGAGAAACAGTATTATTAAATTTTAGTAACTTAGTGAAGTTAATATCTAATTCTACCTCGTTACTTAATTTGTCATTAGTAATTTTAACATCCTTTATTCCATTTCTCTGATTTTCACTTGAGGTTACTTGAATTTTAAATTCCATTTTATCCTCCATAAATCGTTAAAGTCCTATTCAAGATATCACTACTAGTTTCATTAAGATCAATTGATCCCCAATCAGTTGAGGTTAGAGAATCTTCAGAATTTAATAAATGCACTTCAGATATAATATAATCATAAATACCTGAAAGGAAGGATTCAGCTTTGATGTCTCCAACTCTTGTTACCAGTCTTTCATAAAAAACGCGACAAAATTGCTCGTATAAATAGTAGCTGAAAAATTTGATAAGAATTCCTTCTATATCAAACTCCTCTAACTTCTGCTCCAATACGCTATTCAATTCTTCTACATCAGCAGCTTCATTAAATAATTCCTCCATTAACCTTGAAAGGGCATTTCTCGAATCAGCATCGTCTAAAGATGTTGCTGATTCGCTAAGAAAGTCAGTCAAAGTTAATGTGAACTCTAATGTATTCATTCCTTTATAAGATTTTACATTTAATCGATGCAGAGCTTCTTCGAAACCGTATTGCCTTACATCAAAAAGGAATCCGGATATTTTGCTCGCGGTCCTTTGAGCAGAATTGCTGCTTACTACTCCTTTCCCTTGACTTATATTTTTACTACCGCCGTTCGAATTAATATATTTTCTAATAACTTCCCGAGATTGTTCGGTATTAGGTTTCCCGTCGCGAGCTAACCTTGTAATATCACTTTTCAAGTCACTCCACTGCGGAGTTGTTGGAGCATCATATCCTGTCGAAGTACCCACTTTATTTTTTTCTCCCTTCAGCAGCTATAAGAGCTTGACCAATACGAGTATCTAGCTTTTCTTTTATAACAACAACTAACGCTTCAAGTTCAGATTTTAAATTTGGTTTTTTATTCATTAATGTTAGAATTTCGATACCTTCGCTAGCTGGTGCTAATTCGTGATTGCACTCTTCCATTACTCTAAAATAAGTAGACGCACTTCCTTCAATATCATTTTCAACTAGCGATCTTAAACCTTTATATAAGGTTGTTTGATCAGGATTTCTTAGTACATTAGTGGATAAAATATCTAGTAACGAAACCCTTTCTTGTTCAGAAAATTCCTTGATAGCAGATACAGCTTGATTTTGCTTTCCAGATATGCCAGATGTAAGATCTTTAAGAGTTATTCTTACTATAGGTGAAACCATGGATAGCCCGCTAAATGTAGAAGCTAATTTATCGCGTGCAACCCAGAAATAATCCCGTAAATCTATATCCGTAAGAAATGGTTCCATTGATATCCATTTTTTCATAAATGAAGTCGACCAGTTCTGATCTATTTTTTCTACTTCCTCTGCTTTCTCAGGATTTTGTAACAAAGCTGTTTCTAGTAATTTTATTTGTTCAGGCAATCCTTCCTGTGATGCTTGCCACTCGAATAATTGCCTGAATTCTCTCGGATGCGAATATTCCAATACCATTAATTTTACTAATATGTCATCTTTAACTTCCTCTAAAGATGCGACTTCTGCCAATTTTTTTCTAAGTGTATAGGCATTTAAAAATCTTTTTATTTGACGTGGATTACCATTTAACCCCTCGGTAATTAATTGAGAAATTGATGAACAAAAATTAAGACTATTAGATAATACTTCAGGCACTGTTAAACCTTGTTTTTCGAAAACGGCATTTACTGAAGAATATCCGAATGTAGCATATCTATTCTTTAATCTTTGCTCATTGCAATGTGTAAACACGGAGTTAAACATTTCCGTATCTACAATGTCTTTATTACAGAACAATAGTGCCATGTACGATTCTACTTCAGCTGGAGATAAACGAGGAATATAGTATGGAATTTGTATTAATTTTTCTAAATAATCATTAATCAGTGCTTCAGAAGAAAATCTATTACTTTCATTTTTTTCAAATTCAACAGAGTTATATCGAACTTGAATTGCGTGTCTTACAATCCGTGGATCTGCTCCAATAACAAATGAAGTATTAGGTACATTCAAAAATAATTTAATTGCCTCTAAATTTTCGATTATTCTTTCAGGTGAGCATCTATCTAAATCATCAATCAACACAACTAAAGAATCGATTTTACATTCGTCTAATAACTCAGAAAAACGTTCTCTAAAAGTTCGAACATCCATATGAATAGAATCAGGTGACCTCTCGTTTAATAGTCGATCTGTAAGTAATTCTGGTTCGGTTTGAATATCTTCTCCTATATTGCCTTCTTCATTTTCACTAGGTAGCATTGATTTTGCTTTCGAAATTGCAGTTGGAAGTAAGCTAGCACCGCCAGTTAAATAAGCTGATAATGCTGGTATACCAATTTCTTTCATACTGCTTTTTGCAAGTCTCATCCAATTCACCGACTGTATAAGACCGCTTATTTTCTCACGCATTTTTGCGCTTAACTTTTTTTCTCAGCAATTTGCGTTAATATTGAAGTTAAAATTGCTGCTTTAGCATCGTCATATCCTTCAAATAACCATCCATTAAAATAGATACATAAAATCTTTTCATATTTTTCTTTATCCGATTGTTCATCATAATTTTCAGAATCTAAATCATGTTCGAGCATTTTCATAATACTAGTCTTGCCACTGCCCCAATCTCCAAATAAACCAATCGTAGTAGGTAATAGATTTTGATCTGTTACAACAGATCTTATTAAATCGGAGTGAACTTTAAATCCTAAAAAATCAACTGCTGTTTCATTATCTGCCCACATATATAGCCCTCATTTCCATTTTCCTTCATTTATTATTTTATCAAGAAATAACCATTTTTTGTTGAGAAATTTCAGAATAAATTAAAGATGCATATCTTTACACTCGTAATTTAACCAGATAAAAAAAGAGCGCGATAATCGTAATTTCCGCACTCTTAATAACTTCTCTGACCAGCCAGGAGTCTTAAAATAATGACTATTAAACTTTCGATACTTTTCTATCATTTCCAACTTTATATTTTCCTTTCCAACTACTTACATTAAAATACTCACAATGATATTATTTTCTTAATAGTCCTACACATACTATTCATTTTTTATAAGGGGGAAGTAAGATGAGTTTTATTGCTAAAGCCACACAACAAGGTATCAATATAATTAAAAATGATACAACAAAAAAATTAGGAGAAAAAGTCGTAAAAGAAGTGGCTGCTACTCTTGCATTGAAAGGCGCTAGGGGTGCTGAAAACTACGTAATAGATTCATCTAGAAAAGCACTTAGCAATAAAAAAGAATTGGAACTTAAATATGAGAACACACGTAAAATACTCATAACAACTTCTTCAGATCTTGAGAGCTTCAGTATTGGAATTGAGGAAGCTTCAAATATGGTCAACTATTATCAATATGATTTAACCGCGCTTAATAAAGTGAACCCAGCCTACCTTGTTAATTATCAGCGTTTAACTCAAAATCACAAAAAGTGGAAGACTTTACTTACTAATTTAAGAAATGAAGCTTTTATGAAGATTACTAAAGAAGCAACAATAGTTTTTGAATCTAAGAAAGAATCAAAATTCTTCAGTAAGTTTCCTGAGATTAATTCTGAACTTATATCCATCGAGTCCAAAGGTGATCTCAGTAAAGTTCTTTTAAAAATCAATAAGCATTACCTAAAAGATTTTAAACAAGCATAAATTATGTATTTTTTAATTGAAGATATAAAATGAATCCTTAATCTAAGCAGTTATAACTACATTTACAACACAGTTACTACCAACAGTTCTAAAACTCCCTTTCACTTACATTACACAAAGCGCTAAGACCAATACCTATAAGAAATTAGAATAACATTTCTTGTTCAGTATGGTTATCAGCTGAATAAAAACCAAAACCATGGAGGATTACAATTTTGAATTTTTTAGAAGGACAAGAAAGTGAAATCTTAATGGCTATATCTCCTATATTGATTTTCGGAGGGATGGCCGTTACTCTAATTATTATTTGCTATATACTCTTTGGCAGATTGAACAAACTATTTATTAATTTCACTATTATTATCGCAATTCTTTTAGCTGGTTATTTAAGTTTCGGACCAATGCAACTCGGCACAATATTTGTACATTAAAAAGCATCATTAATTGATGCTTTTTTCTATTTTGCTTACAGCAATTGAAATATTAGTCACTAGTCAACTCAAAAAAAGATAAATCTTCTGATTAAATTCGACTCTTCGATCTTATTAGGAGTAGCGACCATGATAATCCTTGTAGGGTGTGAAACGCTTACCACTGCGCCCGGTTACATAGAAATCATGCCTGTAGAGCTGCAGAGACTCATGACTCATGCAAAGCCCACAAAAATTTAATCGCTTACAGACATAATAATGATCACTGACCCATTTCTCAAATACAAAATACACTGTTTCTAATCACTCTTATCGAACTTTTTCATAACCCTCCTATTACATGCATTCTCCGAAGAGAATTATAATTTAGAACCACACTTCATTAAAAATCCAGAATATTTAACATCAAATCCTATCTAAATTCTTTGAATGACAATACAACGAACTGTAGCTCTAAGAATTCTATTAATTATCTCCTCCAGCTCCCGCTTTCTTTAAATTCCTCTTCTTAATCAATTCTCTGAAATACGAGCTAGGTAGCATCTATCCTAATTCTATTCTCATTCTGAAACGACATATCTTTTCTTCCTCTTCTAATTCCACTAAAATCAAGCGTTTATTAAGCATCAGACAAAATCAAAAAAATTATTTCAATCAAAAAACGAAAAAGTATTCGAACGGCTAATATCCACTGCTATAGTATCTATGCTTACTTCAAGAAAAACAAAAAGAGTGCAAATCAGACTTTAACTTACAGGCAAATTTTTTTATAGGGCATTACCAAATTATTTTATATACAAATTGAATTATGAATAAAAAAATTAATTTTGCTCTTAAAATACTAGGATTTATAGTCTATGATGTATAACGCCTTGAAGTAATCAACTTTATCCAAAACAAAAAACTTAATACTACAAAGGAGAGAAAACAATGCAACAAACCGAAGTAAAAGAAATGTTAGAAGAGGTTTTAAAGGAAATTCTTAAAAAAGCACCGTTTAGAGAATGGATGTCACTTAAAGAAGGCGCAGATTATGCCAATGTTTGTTACAACACGTTCATTAAGTTCCGTGATTGCGGATTGAAGATTTCCGAAATCAATGGCGTAAAAAAGAGTTTCAAAAACCGATATTGATAATTTTTTAAAAGAATATAGTTATTAATTAGAAGGAGAAAGAATAATGCACACTAACCCAGCAATTAAACCATACAAACTCAAAAACGGAGATATTCGTTACATGTTCAAAATATATCTTGGGGTGGATCCTCTTACCGGAAAAGAAGTAAGCACAACTCGACGGACATTTAAAACCACAAGAGAAGCCCAAACTATATATGATCGCTTAAAGAATGCTTATAGAGAAGGCACATATAAAAAGCAGCAATATATAACTTATGAAGAGGTCTATGAGGCATGGAAAGTAAACTATAGAAAAAAAGTAAAGCCATCGACTTTTTTTAAAACTACAAGACTGTTTCAAAATCACATATTACCTGCCATAGGAAACCTTAGAATTGATAAAATTAATTTTGCTATCTGCGAAAATTATTCATACTACTGGGTTGAAAAGTTTGAACGCTTTAAAAGCGTAATTTCATACGCTTCAAGTGTAATGACTTATGCAATTAAACTAGGTTATATTCAAACTAACCCTTTCAAATTAGTAGAAACTCCTAAACAAAAAAAATCATCAAATGGGAATAAATACTACTCACGTGGCGAATTAATTCATTTTTTAGAAGCTGTAAAAAATGAAGGAAATACCATGATTCATGCTTTTTATCGTCTTTTAGCATATACAGGTATGCGAAAAAGCGAGTGTTTAGCTCTTCATTGGTGTGATGTAGACTTTGAAGAAAAAGAAATTTATGTATACAAGGCAATTTCTACAGACGAGAATATGAAATTGAGTTTTAGTGAAACAAAAACCGGAGAAACTCGTGCCATTAAAATAGATTCAAATACATTAGAACTTTTAAAAGTTTGGCAAAAAGAACAAGTAAAAATTCCCAACAATGTTGAGAAGGACAACAGCAATCAACTCGTTTTCCCAAACACAAAAAATCACCTTATTCAGCCCTCTCTTACATGGAAATGGGGACGAAACATTCAAGAAAAATATAGTTTACCTTACCTGTCACCTCATGGGTTTAGACATACACATCCCACTTTATTAACTGAAGCAGGAGCAAGCTTGGTAGGTATTCAACAACGATTAGGACATTCCGGTAGAGATACTACAACAAAAACGTACATTCATCATACCGATAAAATCATGGATGATACATTAAATCTATTTGTTGAATATATGAATTATTAATAAAGACCCCGTCTGATGAAGAAAAACCATAAGACCATCAACATTTGGAATCTCAAATGTAGATGGTCTTATTTTACTTTCCAACACACTAACTTCTCTTTTTTTTATACCCCTCAATCAATTATATTTTTTTCATTTCTAATTTATCGAAGTGCTATTTGTGTACTGCTAGGCTTCAATATAAAATAAAAGAGTAGTTAGTTTAACTACCCCTCCCAATCTTATCTCCGTAAGCATTCAGGAGGAACAGAATGAGTAAGCAAACAACAATTAAAAGCTATAAACTCAAGAGCAATTCAACAAGGTATATGTTTCATCTTTATATTGGTGTTGACCCATTAACTGGTAAAGAGCTAAGTACAACACGTCGAGGATTTCTAACTAAAAAAGAAGCAAAGGATGCTTTGGCAGCATTAAAAGTTGAAATTAGTAAAGGTACGTTCCGCAAAAAACAGCTGGAAACATATCAAGATATTTATGATCTCTGGGTTAATCACTATGAAAATACGGTTGAAGAAAGTACGTTTGTCAAAACAACTTGCATTTTCAAAAATCATATTCTTCCAGCTATGGGCGCATATAAGATTGAAAAAATCGATGTGGCCGTTTGTCAAAAGCACGTTGATGAGTGGGCTAAGAAGCTTCAACGTTTTCGAATGGTAAAAGCGTATGCTGCAAAAGTACTCGACTTTGCAATTAAGCGCGGTTACCTTCAAGTCAATCCTTTTTCATTAGTAGAGGCCCCTAATAAGCTACAAAAAGTCAGTATAGATGAGGACACGGAAGAAAACTTTTACGATCGTGAACAGCTTGTTAAATTGCTTGCATGCTTGGAGAAAGAAGATTACTTCAAGGTTTATACCCTTTTCCGTCTACTCGCTTTTTCAGGTATGCGTAAAGGAGAAGCATTGGCTCTTACATGGAAGGATATAAATTTCGTTAATAATGAGATTCGTATCAACAAGGCACTTTCGCGAGGAAAAGATAACAAACTCTATGTAAAACCAACGAAGACTGGAGTTGTTCGTACTATAAAGATGGATCAAAAAACAATGGATCTTCTTAAAAACTGGAAAAAGCAACAGAAGAAAGATTATTTTCGTCTCGGCTATAATACAATGCAATCTAAACAACTTGTATTCAGCAACGAATTCAACGACTTTCTCCAGCCGACGAAAACTCGAAAATGGCTCATGCATGTGATTAAAAAATACAATCTAAAAATGATTACTACTCACGGCTTACGCCATACCCACTGTTCCCTGCTTTTTGAAGCGGGAGCAACCTTAAAAGAAGTGCAAGTACGGCTAGGTCATACAGACGTTAAAACGACGATGGATATCTATACTCATGTAACAGAAAAAGCGAAGGCAGGAACCATTGAAAAGTTCGAAAATTATTTAGAGGATAGTCCAAAACGTGACGAGGTTTTTGACTAGGTTGACTAGGTTTTTGACTAGGTTTATTTGATATTCTATGAAACTCCATGACATCAAAAAACGCCAAAACCCTTGGTATATCAAGGATTTTGACGTTCTATGAAACTCCATGAAATTAATCTATGGAGACGGCGGAGTCGAACGCGTCCAGAAACTCCGCTACTTGAGCGTCTACGCGTGTAGCTTATCCATTTAAGTTTCGCGCAGCACTATGCCGATAAGCAGGCGTCGTGTGCGCTAACTTGAAAATCTCTTGCCGGCAGCTCAAGTTGCACTGCCGACCGTATCCCACTAAAGTTGAGCTCTACACAGCCACATGGGTGATGGATGCTAAGAGCAGATCCGAGCTTACGCTGCGAATGCTAGGTTTTGGTTTGTTTTGCCAGTTACTATAGTTACGTTGGTGACGGAGCCGATCCTCCGACGCGCGACCCAAGCCCAGATCATCCCTGTCGAATCCGTAACGTCCCCTCGTTTAAAAGGGAACACGGAAGATGTTAGCTTCGGTGTTATAAATTAATTATAGAGCAATAGGGACTAAATATCAAGAAAAGCGATCAGTAGCGGCCCCGGTCCTTGATGGCCCGGTCGATTTCACGCTTCGCATCTTTTTTCTTCAAGTCCTGGCGCTTGTCGTAGTTCTTCTTCCCTTTACCGATGCCGAGAAGCACTTTGGCATAGCCGTCTTTCAAATACATCTTCAATGGAATGATAGCCGATCCTTGTACTTTCGATACGCCGATCAGTTCATTGATCTGCTTTTTATGCAGCAATAATTTCCGTACACGGGTCGGATCGTGATTGAAGATATTGCCTTGCTCGTACGGGGCAATATGCATATTCGAGATCCAAGCTTCGCCGCCCCGGATCCGGACGAACGCATCGACCAATTGGACTTTGCCGTTTCGCGCAGATTTAATTTCTGTTCCTTGCAATACGATGCCCGCTTCAATCGTTTCTTCGATGAAATAATCGAAGCCGGCTTTTTTGTTCTGGGCAATTACTTTGCCTTCACCTTTTGCCATGCTGTTCACCTCAACTGGATTAAGAAAAGCGCGAGCGCCCATCTTGCCTCTCGAGACAGATGGACGCCGGAGTTTACACCTTGAACGCGCAACTCTCATTTCTTTAAAAGCGGCAGTTAAGCCGCTCCCTTATTTTTTCTTCTTGTTTTTCTGGTTTCGTGCAACGCCTTCATAGAACTTTTTCTTTTTGTTTTTCGGTTTGCGAGTCGGTCCGCCGCCTTCGCCCGGTTTTCCGTCGCGGCTCGGCTTGCCTCCACGCCCTGGTTTCCCAGCGCCTTCTTTTTTCGTCGCACGAATGACTTTCGGTGCGTCTTTGCGTGTGCGGCGCTTTACTTCCGGCATGCCGACGATTTCAAAGTCGATCGCGGATTCTTCCGGCTTCACGCCAATGACTTTGATGCGGATCTCGTCGCCGATGCGGAATTGGCGGCTGCTGCGTTCGCCGATCATCATCATTTGGCGATCGTCAAAACGGTAAAAATCATCGGTCATATTGGAAACATGTACCAATCCTTCGATCGTATTCGGCAATTCGATGAAAAGACCGAAATTCGTAACGGAACTGATGATGCCATCAAATTCCTCGCCGATTTTATCTGCCATGTACTGCGATTTCTTCAAAGCATCGGTATCGCGTTCTGCTTCTACTGCCCGGCGCTCACGCTCGGAAGTATGCTCAGCGATTTCGTCCATATTCGCTTCCCAGTGCATGATCGTCGCTTTTGACAAGTCTTTATTGATCAAATACGTTCGGATCAATCGGTGTACGATCAAATCGGGATAACGGCGGATTGGCGACGTGAAATGCGTATAGAATTCTGTCGAAAGACCGAAATGCCCAAGGCTTTCAGAAGAGTATTTCGCCTGCTGCATCGAACGCAGCATCATCGTCGAAATCACGGGTTCTTCCGGTGTGCCTTCGATGGACTCAATGATTTCCTGCAAAGCTTTCGGATGGATCTGGTTTCCGGTACCTTTGACGACAATCCCGAAATTAGTCACGAATTCAAAGAAGCGCTGCAATTTCTCAGGCTTTGGATCTTCATGGATCCGGTAGATGGCTGGAACTTCCATGCGGTGAAAATGCTCCGCGACTGTTTCGTTCGCTGCCAACATGAATTCTTCAATTAAACGTTCAGAAACTGTGCGTTCACGGACAACCACATCAACAGGATAGCCATCTTCATCTACTAACACTTTCGATTCCTTGAAATCGAAATCGATAGCTCCACGGCGCATACGGCGGTCGCGTAAAACAGCTGCCAATTCCTTCATTAATTCGAACATCGGCACTAGATCTGCGTATTTTTCTTTTAGTTCCTGATTGTCCTGTTCCAAGATTTCGTATACATCCGTATACGTCATACGGGCAGAAGTGTTGATGACACTTTGGAAAATGTCATGCGATAAAACTTCCCCTTTATCATTGAAAATCATTTCACAGGATAAAGTCAGGCGGTCCACTTGCGGATTCAACGAGCAGATTCCGTTTGATAAACGGTGGGGAATCATCGGAATAACGCGGTCCGTCAAATAAATGCTTGTTGCGCGGTCATAAGCTTCCCGGTCAATCGGTGAATCTTCCGTTACGTAATGGCTGACGTCGGCAATATGGACGCCCAGTTTATACGTACCGTCTTCCAGTTTCACTACTTGAACTGCATCATCCAAGTCTTTCGCATCCGCTCCGTCAATCGTCACAATCTGCTCATTGCGCAAATCGCGGCGATCGTTCAAATCCGATGGATCGATTTCTTCCGGCACATTATTCGCCATTTCCAAGACATCCGCTGGAAATTCGGTTTCAATGCCGTATTTATGGATAATCGACAAAATGTCGACGCCTGGGTCGTTCTTATGTCCAAGAATCTGTGTCACCATACCGGTCGCAGATTTTCTGCCTTCCGGCCAGCCCGTAATTTCCACGACGACTTTATGGCCATCCACAGCTCCCAATGTATCTTCTTTTGCGATAAAGATATCCATATTCATTTTCTTATCATCGGATACCACAAAGCCGAAGCCGCGGTTATCCTGGAACGTACCGACCACTTTCGTCGTTCCGCGTTCAACGATTCGAATAATGGCCCCTTCACGACGGTCGCCGGAAGAATTCTCAGAAATCCGGATCAGCACCGTATCGCCATTGATGGCCCCATTAACTTCCGTCGGGGGAATAAATACATCATCCATTCCCCGCTTCTTCAGGTGCTACGAAGCCGAAACCTCTTGGATGTCCAATAAACTTCCGCGCATCAAATTCATGCGTTCCGGTACGCCGTAACGATTTACACGTGAACGGACAAGCAGCCCCTTTTCTTCCAGTTTCACTAGGGTCTTCACCAATTCTTTAAATTCATCGGCATCATCAAAGCCGAATTGCTCTTCTATTTCTTGTACAGTCAAAGGCTTATACGCGTCTTCGCGCATAAACGACAATAACCGCTGGTCCAGCGACGTTTCATTTTTTCCCATGTATATTTCCTCCTTTAGACGTTCTCACACACTCCAATCGAGCGATTCGAGAAATGCTAAAATATCTTCGTGCAATTGTTCTTTTTCTTTATCGAGCGTAATGACATGCCCGGATTCCTCGTACCACTTTATATTTTTCTCAAAGGATTCCGCGTTTTCATAAATGACATTGGCAGAATCCGTATTGATGACATCATCTAATCTGCCTTGGACGACAAATAGCGGTGCATAGACATGGTCTACATGGTCTTTTACATCCGCGATTAATGCCTGCAGATCAGCTAAAGATTCCATCGGATGCTTTTTGAACTCTTCCATCTCTTCTTCGATAAGTTCATCGCTTTTTCCTTCATATTTCTTGTACTCCTGTGCATATTTTACAACGCCTTCATACATCAAGTCGGTTGTTTTCATATACATCGGTGCACACATCGTCACCAAACCCTTCACAGGGAATGTATACCCTAATTTCAATGTGAATACGCCGCCAAGCGACAATCCAGCCACTGCAATTTCGGTATAGCCTTCATCACGCAATTGATGATAAGCGGCTTCAACATCTTTCCACCAATCTTCCGGTCCTGTCGGAATCAACTTTTCCGGTTCAACTCCATGCCCTGCGTAATGAGGAGCGATGGATGTGTAATTATGCTTTTCCAGAAAACGGCCGAGCATCCGTACATCTGCCGAATTCCCGGTAAATCCGTGCAACAACAAGACCGCTCTCGGCCCTGATTTAAAGAAAAATGGTTTTGGCTGCGAAATCCGCATAAAAATCCTCCATTCATTTTACATATAACTTAAAAATTTAACTATAATTCTTCCAAATGTCTGCTAACAACATAAAAGATTAGAATTTTTATTTACACACCCAGATATGGAGCAAAACAGCGAAGACTCCAGCGGAAAGCGAGAAAGCCGAGACCCCACAGGACGCAGTCCGAGGAGGCTTGGCGCTCGCCCGCAGGAAAGACATTGGCTGCAGCCTGCAAGGCCAAGTCTTTGCGACGAAGCTAGCGAAGCGATGCAGGAGCAAATCTTTTCAGCGCAGCTGTTTTGCGAAATATCAGAGAAAAAATAAAATTTTCCACCCTAAAAGAAAACGCCTAACCAGTGTATTGGTCAGGCGATTTAATCTCTACATTAAACTTTTGTAACGGCGATAGCCAGAATAAAGAATAAGGCAGCAAGCACTATCGTTACCCGGTGCAGGACTAAGTCCAGCCCACGTGCTTTTTGCTTGCCAAAAAGTTGCTCTGCTCCACCGGAGATGGCTCCCGAAAGACCTGCACTTTTTCCTGATTGCAATAAAACGACAACGATTAATGCGAGCGATACGATGACAAGAAGCGTCATTAACAACGTATGCATAAATTCCACCTCCTGGAAAAGAACTTTCACAACAAGACTAAGTTTACCAAAAACTTAGAACTATGACAATAGCATCGTTAAAAAGTCATGATTTAAGCTTTATTTTTTCAAGTTGTAGAAAGTTTTAACACCAAGATATTGTGAAGTTTCGTTCAACTGATCTTCGATGCGAAGTAATTGGTTGTATTTCGCAACGCGGTCTGTACGGGAAGGTGCACCCGTTTTGATTTGCCCAGCGTTTGTCGCTACTGCGATATCCGCAATCGTTACGTCTTCAGATTCACCAGAACGGTGGCTGATTACAGCAGTGTAGCCTGCACGTTTTGCCATTTCGATTGCATCGAATGTTTCTGTCAATGTACCGATTTGGTTTACTTTGATCAAGATCGAGTTGCCTACGCCTTGTTCAATCCCTTGAGCCAATTTCTTCGTGTTTGTTACGAATAGGTCGTCTCCTACTAATTGAACGCGATCGCCGATGCGGTCAGTCAATAGTTTGTGGCCTTCCCAGTCGTTTTCATCCAATCCATCTTCGATTGAAACGATCGGGTATTTGTTTGAAAGCTCTTCGTACCAGTCAACCATTTCAGCAGAAGTTTTTACAGTGTTATCGCCTGGCAAGTTATAAACGCCTTTTTCTTTATCGTAGATTTCAGAAGACGCAACATCCATTGCAAGCAAGACATCTTCGCCTGGTTTGTAGCCGGCTTTTTCGATCGCTTCCATAATTGTTTGAAGCGCTTCTTCGTTTGATCCTAAGTTCGGAGCAAATCCGCCCTCGTCTCCAACAGAAGTATTATAGCCTTTTTCTTTCAACACGCTCTTCAAGTTATGGAAGATTTCAGCGCCCATGCGGACAGCATGGCGGAAAGATTCAGCGCCTACAGGCATAACCATGAATTCTTGGATGTCGACGTTATTATCCGCGTGCTCGCCGCCATTCAAGATGTTCATCATTGGAACCGGCAATTGCTTAGCGTTGAATCCGCCCAAGTACTGGTAAAGCGGAAGGTCAAGATAATCTGCAGCTGCATGAGCTACAGCCATCGAAACACCCAAAATTGCGTTTGCGCCAAGACGGCCTTTGTTTTCAGTACCATCTAATTCGATCAACGCTTTATCGATTGAAACTTGGTCCATTACGTCAAAATTGCCTTCTAATTCGTTAGCGATTTCGCTGTTTACGTGTTCTACTGCTTTAAGCACGCCTTTTCCAAGGTAGCGGCTCTTATCGCCATCGCGAAGTTCTACAGCTTCGTGCTCTCCTGTAGATGCTCCAGATGGGACGATTGCGCGGCCAAATGCGCCGCTTTCTGTGAATACTTCAACTTCGATTGTTGGGTTTCCTCGTGAATCCAGTACCTCGCGTGCAAGAATGTCAGTAATGATTGGCATTTAAAACAGCTCCCTTAGTTTAGAATAATGGTCTTCCTGTCATTTCTTTCGGTTGTTCAATGTTCAAGAGTTTTAATACAGTTGGCGCCAAATCAGCCAGGATGCCATCGTTTCGCAATTCTGCACCTGGTTTCGTTACGATGACCGGCACTTGGTTTGTCGTATGCGCCGTCATTGGCAAGCCTTCTATCGTTACGACTTCATCAGCGTTTCCGTGGTCCGCTGTAATGATGGCCGAGCCGCCTTTTGCATGCAAAGCATCGATGATTTTGCCTAAGCATTCATCAACTGTTTCAATTGCTTTGATCGTCGGTTCGATCATTCCGCTATGGCCGACCATATCGGGATTTGCAAAGTTCAAGATGATGGCATCGTGTGCATCCGCTTCGATTTGAGCAACCAATTTCTCAGTCACTTCGTAAGCGCTCATTTCCGGCTGAAGGTCATAAGTCGCCACTTTCGGTGAATCGACTAAAATGCGATCTTCGCCAGGGAAAACATTTTCGCGGCCGCCGCTCATAAAGAACGTGACATGCGGATATTTCTCTGTTTCCGCAATGCGCAGCTGCGTCAATCCATTTGCCGAAATCACTTCACCAATTGTATTTTCCAAGTTCATCGTTTCAAAAGCGATGCGCGTTGGCAGAAGATCACTATAAGAAGTGAAAGACACAAAAGTCAGGTTCTTCGGCTGATTGACGCTTAACGGGAAGCTATTGAAATCCTCCGTAATCAAAGCGGAAGTCAATTGGATTGCCCGGTCTGGACGGAAGTTAAAGAAGATGATCGAATCGTCCGATTTGATCGTTGCTACCGGTTCGCCTTCATCGACAATTGCATATGGCACAACGAATTCGTCCATGACGCCTTGGTCATAAGATTCGACTAACCCTTCTGTTGCTGATGCTGCGGTAAGGCCCACACCATCAACCAAGACGCGGTAAGCTGTTTCCGCACGGTCCCAACGTTTGTCGCGGTCCATCGCGTAATAGCGTCCGCTGATGGATGCAAACCGGCCAATGCCGATTTCCGCCATCTTTTCTTCTGTTTTTTCAATATAGCCGAGTGCAGTTTGTGGACCGACGTCGCGGCCGTCTAAGAAACCGTGCACGTAGACTTCCGTCAATCCTTGCTGTTTCGCCAGCTCCAAAAGTGCAAACAAATGCTCGTAATGGCTATGGACGCCGCCATCTGATAATAAGCCCATCAGGTGAAGCGCTGTGCCTTTCGCTTTTACATTCGCTATTGCTTCTAAAAAAGCAGGGTTTTGATAGAAATCGCCGTCGCGGATCGATTTATGGATGCGGGTCAAGTTTTGATAAACGATGCGCCCTGCACCAATATTCAAATGCCCGACTTCCGAGTTGCCCATTTGGCCATCTGGAAGGCCGACAGCTTCCCCAGATGCCGTTAAAAGATTATGTGGATAAGTTTCCCATAGTTTATCAAAATTAGGTTTTTTTGCTTGAGCGACTGCATTGCCGAATGTTTCTTGGCGGCAGCCGAAACCATCTAAAATGATAAGCGCTACTGGATTTTCTGTATTACGCATGCAATCCCGCCTCTAGTAATTTGACAAAAGAATCTGCCTCTAAACTTGCACCGCCGACCAATGCGCCGTCGATGTGCTCCATGCCTAACAATTCTTCAATATTCGCCGGTTTTACACTGCCGCCGTATTGGATACGCACTTGATCGGCAGCTTCTTGGCTGTAAAGGCCCGCAATTTTCTTGCGGATGACGCCGCAAACTTCATTCGCATCTTCTGCAGTTGCTGTTTTACCAGTTCCAATTGCCCAAATCGGCTCATAGGCAATGACTAATTGGTTGATTTGCTCTTCAGCCAATCCAGCAACACCAGCTGCTACTTGGTTTTCAACGATAGAAGCTGTTGCGCCGCTTTCACGCTGCTCTAATGTTTCACCTACGCACATGATTGGCGTAATGCTGTGTTCATATGCTGCTTTTACTTTTTTATTGACCGATACGTCGCTTTCATTGAAATACTGGCGGCGTTCTGAATGGCCAAGGATGACATAATTGATGCCGATGTCTTTCAATTGAACCGGACTCACTTCACCTGTATACGCGCCTTCTTTTGCATCATGCATTGTTTGCGCGCCGATTTGAAGTGTACTGCCTTCAGTTGCCTGTACTAATGGTTGAAGGAATAGGGACGGTGCACAGATGATTGAATCGACTTTATCAGCATCCGGTGCCAATCCTTTTACTTCTTCGATGAATTGTTTAGCTTCTGAAAATGTTTTATACATTTTCCAGTTACCTGCAATAATCGGTTTTCTCAAAGAAATCCACTCCTCTTATCCGTTTTCTTAAACATTGTTAATTTTATTGTTTATTTGTCCGTCAGTGCGCTGACTCCTGGAAGATCCTTGCCTTCCATGAATTCAAGGGATGCACCGCCGCCTGTTGAAATATGGTCCATTTGATCGGCTACATGGAATTGCTCTACTGCCGCTGCTGAATCGCCGCCGCCAATGATTGTGTAGGCATCTGTTTCAGCCATCGCTTGCGCTACTGATTTCGTGCCGTTTTCGAAAGAACTCATCTCAAAAACGCCCATAGGCCCGTTCCAGATGACCAATTTCGAGTTCTTGATCACATCAGCGTAGAGTTCCACTGTTTCCGGTCCGATGTCCAGCCCCATCCAGTCGCTTGGGATTTCCTTGATGCTCGCTACTTTCGTTTCGCCGTCATTTGAAAAATCCTTTGTCGTCACGACATCCACTGGAAGATACATTTTCACGCCTTTTTCTTCCGCTTTTTTAATGAAAGAAAGTGCCAAATCGATTTTATCTTCTTCTAATAGAGAAGTTCCGATTTCATAGCCTTGCGCTTTGATGAATGTATAAGATAAGCCCCCGCCGATGATCAGATTATCGACTTTGTCCAGCAGGTGGTCGATAACGCCGATTTTGTCTTTTACTTTTGCACCGCCGATGATGGCAGTGAATGGGCGGTCAGGTTCAGACAATGCTTTCCCTAACACATCCAGTTCCTTTTCTAACAGCAAACCGGATACCGCTGGAAGATGCTCGGCAATGCCCGCAGTTGTTGCATGCGCTCGGTGCGCTGCTCCAAATGCATCATTAACAAAGACATCCGCTAAGCCAGCGAAAGCTTTTGCCAATTCCGGATCATTTTTTTCTTCGCCTGGATGGAAGCGTACATTTTCTAATAGGACAATGTCGCCTTCTTCCATAGCTGCTATTGCCTGTTCAACCTTTTCCCCAATTGACTCATCGAGGCTCTTTACTTCTTTATGTAATAATTCGGCCAGTCTTGCACCGGCAGGAGCCAGTCTCAAGTCTTCGCTCACTTGGCCTTTTGGTCTGCCTAAATGGCTCGCCAGTATCACTTTCGCCCCGTTCTCCACCAAATATTCGATAGTCGGCAATGCTGCACGGATGCGTGTGTCGTCTGTTACTTTTCCTTCAGACATTGGTACGTTGAAATCTACTCGGCAAAATACACGTTTCCCCTTTAAGTCCACGTCTTTCATGGTCATCTTCTTCAACATGAAATTACCTCCCGTTCGTTTAAATAAAAAGAAGGGGTGGGGTAAATCCCCACCCCTTTTACCCTCTTTCATTATAGAGGTTCATCGGAAATTAAGCTATGATTTTGGGATTACAGCCCTGTTTTGTACATGTGCAACGCGATGTCGATGCATCGAGCAGAATAGCCTGATTCGTTGTCATACCATGCAAGAACTTTTACCATGTTGCCGCCAAGTTCCATTGTAGATAATAGGTCGACAGTAGACGAAGCTGTTACTCCGTTGTAGTCGCGTGAAACTAGTGGAAGTTCGCTGTAGCTCAAGAAAGCATTTTCGTCTTTGTCGATTGCTTCTTTTAACGCGTTGTTTACGTCTTCTACTGTTACGTCTGTTTCCAATTCAGCCACTAAGTCGATCAATGAAACGTTTGGAGTTGGAACGCGGATTGCCATTCCGTCTAATTTGCCTTCAAGTTCTGGCAATACTTTTGTTACGGCTACTGCAGCGCCTGTAGTTGTCGGAATCATCGATTCTGCTGCAGAACGTGCACGGCGGTAGTCTTTATGCGGAGAATCCAACAAAATCTGGTCGTTTGTGTACGAGTGGATTGTTGTCATCATCGCTTTTTTGATGCCGAATTTGTCGTTCAAGATTTTAGAAATTCCAGCTAAGCCGTTTGTTGTACAAGAAGCATTTGAAATCACATCGTCTTCCTGCGGGTTGTAGCTTTCATGGTTAACGCCCATTACAAGCGTCTTCATGTTTTTGCCTGGAGCTGAAACGATAACTTTTTTAGCGCCTGCTTGGATGTGTTTTTTCGCATCGTCAGCATTTGTAAAGAATCCAGTAGATTCGATGACGATATCGATGTTGTTTTCTGCCCATGGCAAGTTCGCTGGATCTTTTTCAGAGTAAACATGGATTTTCTTGCCGTTTACGATCAAGTCGTTGCCTTCAGATGAAATTTCTGCATCCAATGTGCCGTGGATTGAATCGTATTTAAGCAAGTGTGCCAACATTTTAGCATCTGTTAAATCGTTTACTGCAACAACTTCCACTTCTTCGTTTGCCAATGCTTGGCGGAATACAATACGTCCAATACGTCCAAATCCGTTAATCGCTAATTTTAAAGTCATTTAAAATTCCTCCTGTTTTGTAGTTAATTCGATTATTTTCCGTGCTGCACCTTCATCCGTTATAAGCACGGTTTGTCTCGGTGCAATGTTGAAATAAGAAAGAATCGCTTTCGCTTTTGATCGTCCTCCCGCAACAGCCAAGATGGCTCTCGCTTTTTGGACCTGTTCCATTTGGATTCCCGCAGTTCGGATGCGATAAACAACATTTCCTTCATTGTCGAAGTAATAGCCAAATGCTTCGCTGACCGCTCCGCCGCTTCGGATCATTTCCACTTCTTCCGGCGATGATTTCCGATGCAGCGCAATTTCCTCGGCATTGCCGATTCCATGCACTACGACGTCCGTCTCATCATACAACTCCATCATTTCTTTGATGACCGGTTCACGCATCATCATTTCATAAGCTTCTGCGCTGAGATGGTCCGGCAAGTAAAGCGTTTTGACCGCTCCGCCTGTCTTCTCCGCAAAAAGAGAAGCAATGGTATTTGCCTGATGAAGTACGTCTTCCCCAAGGCCGCCTCGTGCTGCAATGAATTGCAGCGAACGATCCCGCTTTTCGGAAGATATCTCTTTTGAGATTGCAGCCATCGTACTGCCGCCAGTCACTGCAATTTTTTTATGAAGTGGGAACTTCATTTCTAATAGCCTTGCGGCCTCTTTGCCGATTTTTGTTTTAACTGCTGGAATATCGTCGCTATCCTGGGGCAATATCAGTACCTGTGAAATCCCTAAAATTACTTTTAGCTGCTTTTCCATATTGGATAAGCCGGACATTTCACGCATGAATTCTTTTAATGCCTCCAGCACTTCCAATCCTTGCGGCGATATCGCCATACCGGCAGTTTTCGCTTCTATTAATTGCTGGCTTCGCAGAAGATCCGTTTCTTTCCGGATGTCGCGTTCTGTCATTCCCGCAAGTTCACTTAGCGTACGCCTGCCAATCGGCTCTTCCATCTGGATGGTTTGAAGAATTTGATAACGTTTTTTTAGGAGATCGGTCATTTCCGGCATCAGCTTTTTCTTCGCTTCCGTTAATGGATCCATTGATTCACTCCATTTCAAGCTGGACAATTTTCGTCCCGCTCAATATTTTTCTGTCCCACTAGTTACATTCTACCGAACCCATTAAAAAAATGCAAATAAAAAGAAGCGTTAAAATTCTAACGCTTCCAATAGTTCAACGTAGCCGATTCTTCCGTAAATAAGGAGCTCGCCTTCTTTTTCAAGAACCGGAATCATCACCATATATTTTTCATGCAGCTGTTCGTCGCTTTCAATATCGACTTCCTGGTACTCTAGCGGAAAGTCTTCTTTGACAAGCTCCAACATCAATTTCGCTTCTTCGCATAGTTCACAATTTGGACGGGTGTATAAAGTAATCATCGCTTTCCCTCTTCTCATTTTAAATTCTCAAGTGAAGCTATTATACTATTCACCCATAATATATTTAAGTAACTTGTTTGGCGAACATCTTTATTGAGGCTCCTCGAAATTCTCTGCTGGACTAGCCCTTGCATTCATTCAGGAAATAGAAAAAAGCCGCTCGTCCCACAATAATAAGTGGGACGAGCGGCAACGGATACCCTCGGAGGGAATCGAACCCCCATTTCAAGAACCGGAATCTTGCGTGTGATCCATTACACTACGAGGGCAAATGGTCGTTAACGACTTTTCTATTATAACCATAACAAAAAAACATTTCAAGTTGATTTTTGCAATTCGTTAGATTTGACCTTCATTGACCAAGATGTGTATGATATTAATACAGCTGAAATGAATTTTTCAGCATAGCTAGATACTATCTATTATGAGGAGGAACTATCTTATGAACTTAATTCCTACAGTAATTGAACAAACAAGCAGAGGCGAACGTGCATATGACATTTACTCTCGCCTTTTGAAAGACCGCGTCATCATGTTGGGAAGCGGAATCGATGATAACGTTGCAAACTCAATCGTCGCTCAACTTCTATTCCTTGAAGCGGAAGATCCAGAAAAAGATATTTCCATCTACATCAATAGCCCAGGCGGAAGCATCACTGCCGGTATGGCAATCTACGATGTTATGCAATTCATCAAACCGGATGTTCAAACAGTCTGCATCGGTATGGCGGCTTCAATGGGAGCTTTCTTGCTAGCAGCTGGAACAAAAGGCAAACGCTATGCGCTTCCGAACGCTGAAGTCATGATTCACCAGCCACTTGGCGGTGCTCAAGGACAAGCAACAGAAATTGAAATCGCTGCAAAACGCATCTTGCACCTTCGCGAAAAATTGAACCAAATTTTAGCTGAACGTACTGGACAGCCGCTCGAAGTGATTTCAAAAGATACGGACCGCGATAACTTCATGACTGCTGAACGCGCGCTTGAATACGGCCTCGTTGACCAAATCATCACGCGCAACAAAATGTTGGAAGAAAAATAAGCGTTAAACGAATAAAAGCTTGCAGCCCATACCGGCTGCAAGCTTTTTTCATTATCCTTCTTTTTCAATTAAGCCTGCTAATGACTCCACTGCATTTTGCTCATCATTGCCATCAGCCGAAATTTTCACTGTTGTGCCTTTGCTGATTGCTAAACTCATGATGCCCATGATGCTTTTCGCATTTACTTTTTTATCATCTTTTTCAAGATACACATCTGAACTGTAGCGATTTGCTTCCTGAACAAACAAAGCTGCTTGTCTTGCTTGCAAACCGGATTTCAATTGAACTTCCACTTGTTTTTCAACCATGCTGATCCTCCTCTAAAACTGACTAGACTCTTTAAAAAATTATATGAAAGAACGGACGGTGCTACCGGCCGATCATTTCTCCTTTTCTCAGCGATTCAGCAATTTCATCGATTTTGCGCAGACGATGATTAACGCCCGATTTACTGACATTTCCGGTCGATACCATTTCCCCTAGTTCCTTCAAGGTAACATCCTGGTATTCAACGCGCAAGCGCGCAATTTCCCGGAGCCGTTCAGGCAGCTGGTCGATGCCGATCATATTGTCGATAAAACGGATATTTTCAACTTGCCGCAATGCAGCATCAATGGTTTTGTTCAGATTGGCTGTTTCGCAGTTGACCAGGCGATTTACGCTGTTTCGCATATCACGGATGATCCGGACATCTTCGAATTTCAGCAAAGCGGAATGTGCGCCGGTCAGACTAAGAAAATCTGCAATCTTTTCAGCTTCTTTCAAATACGTGATGAAGCCTTTTTTCCGCTCAATGGTTTTGCTGTTCAAATGGAATTCGTTCATAAGCTCCACCAAGGAATCAGCATGGTCTTTATAAGACGAGTAGATTTCCAAATGATAAGAAGAAGTTTCGGGATTGTTGACCGATCCTCCAGCTAAAAAAGCGCCTCTTAAATAAGAACGTTTGCAGCAATTCTTCTCAATTAATTTTTTGTCAATATCATGATGGAACTGGAAACCTTCCGAGATGATCGCTAAATCTTCCAGAATCATTTTCGCTCCTTCGCGGAGGCGGCAAATGTAAACATTGTTCTTTTTCAAACGCATTTTTTTGCGGACCAGCAATTCAACCGGATAAACTTTGTAAAATCTTTTCAACAAGGTATAAATCCGGCGGGCGATAGCCGCGTTTTCAGTCTGTATGTCCAGGCTCAATTGCCGATTTGAAAAAGACAAAGTCCCATTCATCCGGATCAATGCGGATAATTCCGCTTTTCCACAGCAATCATCGACCTCTATTTGAGTCATTTCTTTTTTTGTTTCCGATGCAAAAGACAAACCTAGTCCCCCCTCTTCAAAGCATTAAAAGTAAAGATGCTTTGAATCTTCTTTAGCAAGGCCACCGGCATATCCAAATAACCATTCTGCAACTTTCATCGGTTCATGGCGTACGGCTTCTCCAAAGATGTTCGTGATTTCTTCTTTGTAGACTTCAAGCCCCATTTTCCGCAGATGTTCTTCGTCATATTCTACTGGCCAAGCCCGTTCTTTCTTATAGCGCTCCACTACCGACGGCGGAAATTGGATTTTCCCGACAAGGATAGCATCTAAAAAATCTTCTCCTACATGGTCATACAAGGCTTGGACATGGTCTGAAGCTGTATAGTGGTAGGTTTCGCCCGCTTGCGTCATCAAGTTGCAAATATAGATTTTTTTCGCTTGGGATGCCATTAAGGCTTTCTTGATGTCTTTCACGAGCAGGTTCGGCAAAATGCTTGTATACAGCGAACCCGGTCCGACCACGATCACATCGGCTTTGTTGATAGCTGCGATGGTATCCGGCAAGGTTTTCACATCATTCGGTTCTAAAAAAACCCGTTTAATGGGCTGTAAATAAGCTGGAATTTTGGATTCTCCGCTGACAATGGTGCCATCTTCAAATTCAGCATGAAGCGTGACCAATTGGTTGGCAGCCGGCAATACGGTTCCGTTGACATTCAGAACCCGGCTCATTTCACGCACCGCATGGGAGAAATCTCCTGTGATTTCAGTTAATGCAGCAAGCATCAGATTTCCTAATGAATGCCCATCTAAGTCAAGTGACTGTTTAAAACGGTACTGAAACATTTCAGCAACGAGCGGTTCTGCGTCAGACAAAGCCGCCATGACATTCCGGATGTCGCCAGGCGGCGGAATGTCCAAATCGTTGCGCAAGCGTCCTGAGCTTCCACCGTCATCGGCTACCGTGACGATGGCCGTTAAATCGAGCGGAATTTCTTTAACCCTCTTAACAAGGTGGAAAGCCCCGTGCCCCCACCTATAATGACAACACGCTTACGGCGTAAAGCACCTGTCATGTACTCAGCCCTTTCTTGTTTTGACATCGCGATGCGTAATAATGGTTTTGTTTTCTTCTGCCAGCAGTTTTCCGTAGTATTCGGCAAACGTAACGGATCGATGTTGTCCGCCCGTGCAGCCAAAAGCGATCACAAGCTGTGCTTTTCCTTCATTTTTGTACTGGGGAATCATGAATTCAAACAGATCGGTCAGCTTTTCGATCAAGGTCTGCGTTTCTGTCCATTGAAGAACATAATCAGAAACTGGAGCATCCAAGCCCGATAACGGTTTTAATTCTTCTATATAATAGGGATTCGGCAGGAAACGGATATCAAACACTAAATCGGCATCAATCGGCATGCCGTGTTTGAATCCAAATGACATCACGTTAACGGTAAAGACATTGCTTGAAGTTGAAGCAAAATCGCCAACAATTTTTTCTTTTAATTGCCGTGGGGTCATAGTGGAAGTATTGTAGATGTATTTGGCTCTTCCTTGAAGGTCCATCAGCATATCGCGCTCTTTTTTGATCCCGCCGAGCACTAAGCCTCCTGGAGATAAGGGATGTGAACGTCTTGACTCTTTATAGCGGCTCACTAGCGTTTGATTGTCAGCGTCCAGGAACAGCAAGGTCGTCGAAACTTTCGGCTCTTTTGAAATATTGTCGATCGCATCTACAAGGCTATCGAAAAAGTCTCCTCCCCGAAGATCCATAACAGCTGCGACTCTCTTCATCGATTTTCCGGAATCTCTCATCAATTGAATGAACGTCAGCAAAAGCGCCGGCGGCAAATTATCAATCGTGAAAAATCCGAGATCCTCAAAGCTTTGGATGGCGACCGTTTTGCCGGCTCCAGACATGCCGGTAATAATGATTAACTCCGTCTCGTCTACATGTTTATCCATTTTGGGGATTCTCCTCTTCGACCGATGTTTGTAAACTTTCCTTGATCAATTCAAACTCAGATGTGTAATGGAAAGTTCCGTATTGCATGCCTGGCTCGTTTACCGCAAAAAGCAGGTTACTGCGGTCCCCTTCTGCCATCGGCAAAAACGCCAAACTCTCGACCGGATGCCATTCAAGCAATCCTTCTCGTGTTTCTTCAAATAACTGGCCTTCTAAATCTCTCGCGATGAATGTATAAAGCATCCATTCATCGACTACTTGATCATTCTCATAAATCATCATGGTGTAAACGCCTTTTAAATGAGTTCCAACAGGTTTTGCCCCGGTTTCTTCTGTGAATTCCCGGATTCCTGCTTCGTAAATCGACTCGCCTGATTCCATTTTGCCGCCCGGAGCGACATACCAATTGCGCCGAGGTTTTCTTAATAACAGTACTTGTCCATCACGGACCACTAATAAATTCGCAATTCTCTGCACATTCGACACTCCGTATCTTTGTAAACTCTCTCCATTATACAACTATCCTGGCGTGTCATGCAAAGAAAGAAAAGTAGATTCCATTTGCAGTAAGTCCGAAGCGACCTCGAGAGGCTGGGCGCTGGAACGAGATAAAAGAAAAGTAGAAACGCCGATTTGGATTTAATAGATGCAAGACAAACAAAAAGAGGCCGCCTCCCGGAATTTCCGGAAAACGGCCTGTCAAATTACTTTATAAAAAGGGGGTCAATTTACTATCCTTACTATACCACCTCTTCATGTCAAACATGTTACAAAGGCGTTAAGAACGCGTTAAATTAAGCTTTGATACCCGTTTTTTCAAGCAATTCTTCAATATAATGCTGAGCGGCTTGGGCAGCGATGCTTCCGTCGCCAGTTGCTGTAACTACTTGGCGAAGCATTTTCTCGCGTACGTCCCCTGCAGCGTAGATTCCCGGTACGGAAGTCTCCATTTTTTCATTCGTCACGATATAGCCTTCATCATTTAAAATGCCTAATTCAGCGAATGGTTTAGTCAATGGAAGCATACCGATATAGATGAATACGCCGTCTGCTTTAAATTCCTGCTCTGCTCCGTCTTTTGTCGACACAAGAGTCACACTTCCGACTTTGCCGTTTTCATCATTGATCTCTTTCACCGTATGGCTCCAGATAAAATCAATTTTATCATTGGCAAATGCACGGTCTTGAAGGATCTTTTGGGCTCTTAGTTCATCGCGGCGGTGAACAATTGTCACTTTGTCAGCAAAGCGCGTCAAGTAGACGCCTTCTTCAACTGCAGAGTCTCCTCCACCCACTACGACAAGATTTTTTTGTTTAAAGAACGCCCCGTCACAAACTGCGCAATAGCTGACTCCGCGTCCGCCCAGTTCGTTTTCGCCCGGGATGCCCATTTTTTTGTATTCGGCTCCGGTTGTAATGATGATCGCACGTGCTTTGTATTCTTTCGAGCCCGCTTTGATCGTTTTGTACTCTTCACCATCAATGATTTCTTTTACATCACCATACGCATATTCTGCGCCAAATTTTTTCGCATGTTCGAACATTTTGTTGGAAAGATCCGGCCCTAGGATATGTTCAAAGCCTGGATAGTTTTCGATTTCTTCTGTGTTGGCCATTTGTCCGCCCGGAATTCCACGTTCAAGCATCAATGTTGAAAGATTGGCTCTTGAAGTGTAAACAGCAGCGGTCATGCCTGCTGGTCCGGCTCCGATAATAATCACGTCATAGATATTCGTTGTTTCAGTCATAATAGGCCCTCCTCGGTCTCAATAAGTAAATCGTATAAGATATTTTCTGTTACAGCAAGGTTTTTGCCTAGGACTCGAAAATCGGCAAATAATGGATCAATTGATTGACGTACTTCGTCAATGTGGCGGCCGATACACCGAAACGCGCGGCAATCCCTTTTTTCGTAATGGCATGGTCTCTCGAAGACTTGACCATATAATCCACTGCCGCTGCAAGCGCCCGTGGATTTTTGAATTCATAGCCTCGGTCAAACGCTTTTTCTACTAGCATGAACCACATTTGAAACGCATAGGAGCCTTTCTCCGTAACCATTTTTTCTTCTGCATATAGAATTTCAGTCGCTTCCATCGCCCGCAAAAACGCTTTTTCTTCAAGCACCGACTCGTTAAAGGAATGGCCGAGCGCGTAGCCGAGCAAATACGTTTCAAGAACTGTCGGCTGTTCCGCTTTCAGCCATTTCGGATGCGAAATGATTTCTTGTTTATGGGACGATTTCCCGAGCAGGAACAAGCCGAATAACCGCTCGCTTCGATGCTCATGGTCAAGCTTGCCGATCAAGTAATCGCGGTTATGCTCCAATGCATCTTCATGGGGCATTTTCTCATTTTCGTACCACGGTTCATAGCCGTCTTTTCCGGGATCCATTTTCGTCAACTGCTTCCATGCCTGTCTCGCAATATCTTCGTGGCCAGAATGGTAAGCCGCATGCGACAACCAGAAATAAAAAGCCGGATCTCCATCAAATCCACGCTTTTGAAGGCTTCTAAGCCAGCGATAAGCCTCTTTGTATTTGCCGACAAGCGCAAAAGTGGCGCCCAGTTTATAGCGATGTTCAAAAACATAAGGCTGGATCTTTTTCAAAAGCGCCAAGACATCCTCAAGTTCGTCGTTTTTCTCGTAGTAATGGAATACCGCAAGATTGCACAAAGCATGAAGATTGCCGGTATTGCGTCTTAACACATCATGCAATAACGCTTTTGCCATTTCCGTTTCGCCGATATAGAAATAAGCCAAAGCCAAGTTGTTATGGGCTCCCCAGAAATCCGGCTTTTCCTCAATCAGATTTTCAAGGAGCGTGATCGCCTTCGCAAAATCCCCTTGTTCCATGAGGCGCCGCGCTTTTTCCTGTTGATAGAAATCTTCGCTGTCTTGCGCTTCCCCTTCATCATCAAAAAGCTGCCAGTCTTCCTGTTCTGCAAAATCGATGATTTCGAGCGCCTCTGCGATGTATTCGCCTTGAGGCATACTTTCTGTATACTTCTTGGCATAGTTTCGCGCTTCCATGAACATGCCCATGTGCGCATGGACTTCTGCGAGGAAAAAGAAGACTTCAGCTTGAAGCGGATCGAGATCATGTGCTGTCCGCAGCGCTTCCATCGCTTGTTCAAATTCCTGCATTTCCATAAGGACGATGCCGAATTGTGTCCAAATGCTTGCCGATTCAGGGCTTAATTCGGTTGCCCGCTGCAAGTATTTATGCGCTTTTGGATAATGTTCTTTCTGTAACTCTTTTAGCCCTTTTTTAAAATAGTATTCGCCTGTCGGAATAAACGACAGGACATTCTTATAGGTTTGCTGTTTTTTATTCTCCAAAATATGCCTCCGCAAAAGTAAAAGGAACGATAGTCATCGCTCCTTCACTTAAATATGCTGTCATTATAGCATATTTCCCTGTTATTTACTTGAAGTTTTTACTGCGTGCCGCTCTTGAAGCACGCCGATCACTTGATCTAAATCCACTTTTTGTTCTTGAAGAAGAACCAATACGTGATAGAACAAATCCGCTGCTTCCATCGACAATTCCTGCGGATCCCGATTTTTAGCGGCAATGATGACTTCCGCCGCTTCTTCTCCGACTTTCTTGCAGATTTTATCTACGCCTTCGGTAAAGAGGTAAGTCGTATAAGCCCCTTCCGGCATTTCCTGTTCACGGTTCCGGATCAATTCGGTCAATTCCTTGAACATATCCGCTTTCGACGGATTCGGTGTTCCCGAAATCGTTTCATTGAAGCAACTGTTTTCGCCTGTGTGGCACGCAGGACCGTTTGGAATCACTTCATAAATCAACGCATCGCCGTCGCAATCCAAGCGGACAGCTGTTACTTGCTGCGTATTGCCGCTCGTTGCCCCTTTGTTCCACAGTTCCTTGCGGCTTCTCGAATACAGCCAAGTTTCGCCTAGTTTGATGGTTTTGTTGACCGCTTCTTCATTGGCATACGCTAATGTCAACACTTCTTTTGTTTCAGCATTTTGAATAATCACGGGAATCAGCCCGTTTTCATCGTATTGGATTTTGCTCATCGGACATTCACTCCCATTGTTTTTAAATAATCTTTTACTTCAGCGATACTTGTTTCTTTATAGTGGAAAATCGAAGCAGCAAGCGCCGCATCTGCGTCCACTTTTTCAAAGACTTCGGCAAAATGTTCGCGGTTTCCTGCACCGCCGCTCGCAATGACAGGAACTTCGACCGCTTCCCGGACTGCTTGGATCATCTCCAAGTCAAACCCGTCTTTCTGTCCGTCTTTATCCATGCTCGTTAGCAGCAATTCACCAGCGCCAAGTTCAACGCTCCGTTTCGCCCATTCCACGGCGTCCCAGTCGGTTTTATTGCGCCCACCGTGAGTATAGACGTCCCAGCTATTGCCGTTTTTCTTGGCATCTATCGCTACCACGATGCACTGGGAACCGAAATAATCGGCGCCTTCTTTGATCAGCTCCGGCCGATCTAAAGCAGCCGTGTTCAACGACACTTTATCCGCTCCTGCCCGCAGCATCCGCTTGATGTCTTCAAGCGTCCGGATGCCGCCGCCCACGGTAAATGGAATCGACAATTCGGTCGCGACGGTTTTAACGACTTCGACCATTGTCTCTTTGCCTTCGTGCGAAGCGGAGATATCAAGAAACACCAATTCATCCGCCCCTTGCTTATCGTAGAAACGGGCCAGTTCAACCGGATCTCCGGCATCCCGAAGCGACACGAAACTGACGCCTTTTACGACACGCCCTTCTTTTACGTCCAGACAAGGAATAATGCGTTTTGTTAGCATGACAGCGCCTCCTCAAGGGTAAAGCGTTTTTCATACAACGCTTTACCGATGATGACGCCGGCAATCGGGCTGCCTGCTGCCGCTTTCTTGACGCTGCGGATGTCATCCAGTGTGCCGATGCCGCCAGAAACGATCACTTCCGCCTGGCCAGCCGACACCAATTTTTTATTGGCATCGATATTCGGGCCTTGCAGCGTACCATCCGTTGCGATGTCCGTATAGATAAAATGCTTCGCGCCTTTGGAAGCAAAAAATTTGGCTACATCTGTTGCCGACTGGCTCGATGTTTCAATCCAGCCTTCGGTCGCCGCCATGCCGTCTTTTGCATCGATTCCGATAACGATTTTCTCTGCGCCAAATTCTTCTATGAACGAAACTGCGAGTTCAGGATTGCGGATGGCCAAACTTCCGATAATGACCCGGCTGACGCCGTTCGATAAATAATGTTCAATGTCTTCACGCGTCCGGATGCCGCCGCCAATTTGGACCTTGACGGGCAATTTCGCCGCTTCGATCACCACTTGATCATTGATGCGGACGCCGTCTTTCGCGCCGTCCAAATCCACCATATGAATCCATTCCGCTCCTGATGCTGCAAATTGCTTCGCCATTTCCACCGGCGAATCGCCGTAAACCGTTTCCTGTGCATAATCCCCTTGGAAAAGGCGCACACATTTGCCTCCGCGCAAATCAATTGCGGTAGATTTGAAACTTGCTCATCGAGATTCCTCCTGACATTTGCAATCCATTGCTCCAATAAATAATGGCCGAAATCACCGGATTTTTCCGGGTGGAACTGCATTCCGGTAATCAATCCTGAGCCGACGACTCCCGGCACTTGAACTTCTCCGTAGCTTGCTGTGCCGAACACTTCTTGTCCATCGGTATCAACCGCTAAGAAAGAATGCACAAAATAAACATGCGTATCGATTTGCAGATCATCCAGCCAATAAGGCATCCGAGCAAATTCCAGACGGTTCCATCCCATGTGCGGGATCCGGTGTGTGCCTTTTTCAAAACGGCGGATTTGCCCTTTTAATAAGCCGAGCCCTTTTGCCGGTTTTACTTCTGAACTGTCTTCATACAATAATTGCATGCCGAGGCAGATGCCGAGAAGCGGAATTTTCCGTTCCGGCAACGACCGGATAAAAGAAGACAAGCCTTTCTCATTCAATAATTCCATCGCGTCCGGAAAAGCTCCGACGCCCGGAAGCAAAATTCCTTCCGCTTCTTTGAGGATTTCGGGATCATCCGAGAGAATGACGGTGCAATCCAATTTCTTCAGCGCTTGTTCCACACTGAAGAGATTGCCCATGCCGTAATCGATAATGCCGATGATCATGTCAACAGCCCCTTTGTCGAAGGCACGCCTTTCACCCTTGGATCGATGCTTGTCGCTTCGTCGAGCGCACGCGCCAACGCTTTGAAAACCGCTTCGATGATGTGGTGTGTGTTTTTGCCGTAATGAATGATGACGTGAACGTTCATGCGTGATTCAAGCGCAAATTTCCATAAGAACTCCTGCACCAATTCCGTATCAAATGTCCCGACTTTCGCATTTGGAATCTCGCCTCTCATTTCGAGGTGCGGGCGGTTTGAACAATCGATGACCACTTGAGCAAGCGCATCATCCATTGGGACAAACGCGTTGCCGTAGCGGCGAATCCCTTTTTTATCACCCAATGCTTCTTTGACTGCCTGGCCAAGTACAATGCCAATATCTTCTGTCGTGTGGTGATCGTCAATATGCGTATCGCCATCTGCTTTGATATCGCCGTCGAACAATCCGTGCTTGATAAATAAATCAAGCATATGGTCCATAAACGGGACGCCTGTCTGGATATCGGCTTTTCCTTCACCGTCTAACGAAAACGCCACCGCGATTTTGGTTTCATTCGTATCCCGTTTCAATTCCGCTTTTCTCATCATCAATTCCCCTTTTCCCATGAACGCGATTCTATTGCCCTTGCGTGGCCTTCCAGCCCTTCTAGACGCGCGAGCCTCGCAATCTTCGCTTCGTTCTCTTGCCATGCCTGTTCGCTGTAATAGATGACACTTGTCCGTTTAATGAAATCATAGACCGACAATGCGCTTGAAAAACGGGCAGTGCTGTTTGTCGGCAACACGTGGTTCGTGCCGGCAAAATAATCGCCGACCGGCTCCGAAGAATAGCGGCCAATAAAAATGGCACCGGCATTTTCAATTTTGTCTGCTGCCGCTTCTGCATCGGCCGCAATAATTTCCAGGTGTTCCGGAGCCAGTTCATTGGCTGCCTTAATCAATTCATCCATCGATTCGCCGATATAAATCATGCCGTAATCCTGGATGGCTTGTGCAGCAATGGAATGCCGCGGCAAAGTTTCCAGTTGGCGGTCTATTTCTTTTGAAACCGCGTCGGCCAATTGTTCGCTTGCTGTCAACAAAACGGCACTCGCCATCGGATCATGCTCTGCCTGGGACAATAAATCCGCTGCCACTTCATCGGCATACGCCGTGTCGTCTGCAATAACCGCGATTTCACTTGGTCCGCGATCATATCGATGGCCACATCGCCGTTTACTTCGCGTTTAGCGAGCGCCACAAATACATTGCCCGGCCCCGTTATTTTATCCACTGCTTGAATCGTTTCCGTTCCATAAGCAAGTGCGGCAATCGCTTGCGCTCCGCCCACTTTATAAACTTCCGTAATCCCTAGAATATGGGCAGCTGCTAAAACTCCGTCAGATAAAGCCCCGTCTTTTCCTGGAGGCGACGTTAACACGATGCGCCGCACTCCTGCCACTTGGGCAGGGATGACGTTCATCAATACCGAAGATGGGTAAGCGGCTGTGCCGCCCGGAACATAAAGTCCAGCCGAGCCAATCGCAGATACCCGCTGCGCTACATAAGAACCATCCGCTTTCTCGTTTTTATAGCCTTCCTGCTTTTGGCTTTCGTGGTAATTTCGGATATTCGCTGCCGCTTCTTTTAAATCTTCCAGCAATTGCGGGTCAAAACGGAAAGCTGCCTCGTCGATTTCGGATTGCTCAACGCGAATGCTGCCAAGTTCAACGCCGTCCCATTTTGCTGTATACTCACGCAATGCCTGATCTCCGTTAGAACGGACATTTTGGATGATTTCCTTGACGGCCGCCACTTGCGCCGCGTTTCCTTCCGCCACATTTCTTCTGAGGGAAATGCCGGCTGCTAATTTCGTTTGTCTCATTTCAGCGCCTGCTTTCTCAGCTTTTCAACCATTTCCGAGATGCGCTGCTGTTTCAACCGGTAGCTCACGGGATTCGCGATTAATCTTGAAGTGATATCGACAATTTTTTCGTACTCCACTAAGCCATTTTCTTTTAAAGTCTTTCCTGTCGAAACGATATCGACAATCCGGTCCGCTAGCCCGATCATCGGCGCCAATTCAATCGAACCGTTCAATTCGATAATTTCCACTTGTTCGCCTTTGCTGCGGTAAAAACGGGAAGCCACTTCCGGATATTTTGTCGCGATGCGCGGCGTCACTTCGTTCATGGTTGTATTCGGCAATCCGGCTGTAGCGATATAGCAGCTGCTGATGCCAAGATCCAGCAATTCGTGGACAGAGCGGTCATGTTCAAGCATCACGTCTTTACCGGCTATCCCGACGTCTGCAACTCCGTGCTCAACGTAAACGGGCACATCCATCGGTTTTGCCAGGATAAAGCGGAAACGTTCATTTGGCGCTTCCACGATCAACTTGCGGGAATCATCCAGTTCTTTCGGCAAATCATAGCCCGCTTTCACCAATAACTCATAAGCTTCCTCGAAAATGCGACCTTTTGGCATCGCAATCGTCAATTCATCCATTCGTACCACCGTCCAATCGTCTGACATCGCTGAACAATGCCGTAAATTCATCTAATGCTTGCACAGCCGGAGCATATTGCAAAGTCGTCCGCTGTCCTTCTGAACGGAGCTTCTGCGCCAATTCATGTGCTTCCTGCTCCGTCTCTTCTGTGAATAAAACAAGCGTCTGCAATTCTTTTTCACGGTTTGGGGCCATAGCTTCCAATAGCCGATCCACCCGTAAACCAAATCCGGTTGCACCGACTTGAAGATTGAATTGCTTCATCAATCCATCGTAGCGTCCGCCGTTGCCGAGCGGAAATCCGCTTCCAGCTCCGTAGAATTCAAAAACGAGCCCCGTGTAATAGGTCATATGGCTAATGAAAGTTAAATCGAATGTAACCGAATCCACCAGGCCATTGCGTTCCATAATTTTGTGCAATTTCAGCATTTCTTCATATAATTCATTTTGCTCCGTATTTGAGGGATCGATCCATTGCTTCCATTCGGCCAATGTCGAAGTCGTGATCAATCGATTAAAGCTTTCTAACGCTTCTTCTTTGATGGGCAAAGATAAAGCCAGCTGTTCAAAGCCTACACTGTTTTTGGAAACCAGTGCTTCCCTTACCAAATCGATTTGTTCATCCGATAAACCGAAATCTTTTAGGATCAACTGCAGCAATTGGGTATGCCCAATGACAATCCGAACCGATTCCACTTGCAGTTCTTTCAGAATCGAAGAAGCGAGAATGATCACTTCCGCATCCGCATAAAGAGAATCATCTCCGATCAATTCAACGCCCATCTGTTCAAATTCAGCTGGACGTCCCCCTTCGCGTTTTTGTGCCCGAAATACATTCGAGTAATAAGCGAGCCGAACCGGCATTTTCTCTTTTAAAAGTTTTGAAGCGGCAACACGTGCAATCGGCGAAGTCATATCCGGACGCAGCACTAATGTTTCGCCTTGGCTGTCCAGCAATTTAAAGAGGGCGTTATCTGCGATTGCGCTGATTTTCCCGATCGTTTCGTAATATTCAAGCGTCGGCGTCTGCAGCAAATCATAGCCTGCTTTTTCCATAATCGATGTCCCTTTGGAGCGCAATTCAGCTTTCTTTTTTGCGATGAAAGGGAAATCATCCCGCATGCCGAGCGGTTTTTCGAACATTTGGATCGTCATTGGATTCACTTCCTAAATTTGGTTATTTTACTTTAGTTAGTTAGAGTGGTGAAGTATTTTTTAATTTTAACTTATCTTTCTATCAACCGTCAAGGAATTAGAAAAAAAGCCCGTGAAGAAAAGGGTTGTTTTTCTTCACAGGCTTTCTTTTGCTGCTTGTTCAGCAGCGCTTTCTAATTGGCGTTCCGCCATTTGTTCAGCTGTATAAATGATTCGCATCGGATTGCCGCCGACAAAAGCGCCCGGGGGAACATCCTTATGGACCAATGTGGCAGCGGAAACGATGGCGCCGTCACCAATGGTGATGCCGGGTAAAATGGTGCTATTTGCACCGATCATAACCCGGTCCCCAATCACCACTTCCCCGAGCCGGTATTCTTCGATCAAATATTCATGGGCGAGAATCGTGGTGTTGTAGCCGATCACCGAGTTTTTCCCGACTTTAATTTTCTCCGGAAACATCACATCGAGCATCACCATCAAAGCGAATGAAGATTGCTTACCGATTTCCATGCCGAGAAACGTTTTATAGAGCCAATTTTTCATGGGCAAAAACGGGGTATAGCGAGCCGTTTGAATAACCGCAAAATTCTTTGCAACTTTCCAGAACGGAACCGTTTTGTAGATATGCCAAAGTGAGTTGGGGCCGGTGACAAAATGGCGCTCTGTCTTTCTCATTGGACCGCTTCTTTCGTCAATTCCAGCAAATCGCTAATGTGCTGCAGCATGAAATCCGGTTCGTAGCTCGCTAAAAAGGCTTCCCCTTTGATGGACCAAGCGACTCCGCTGTCCGGACTCCTGCATTTTTGCCGCCTTCGATGTCGTGGTAATTATCCCCGATCATCAATGCTTCTTCTTTTGAAGCTCCGAGCTTTTCCAAGGCCAATAAAATCGGCTCCGGATCCGGCTTCGGATTTTTGACTTCGTCTAAGCTGATGATGTATTCAAACACTTCATCAATGCCCATCAATGCCAAGCCGCGTTTAATATTCGCACTTCTTTTCGTCGACACGATCGCCATTTTTATCCGCGCGCTTTCAATAAGCGCAGCGTTTCCGTGACGCCATCGTATTCCGTGATAAGTTCGTCATGCAATTGTTTATTGATCGCCCGGTATTGTGCTGTCAACTCAACAGCACGCTCCGCATCAATCGATTCGAAAGTCTGTTCAAGCGACGGACCGATAAAATGCAGAATGTCATCCCTTTCATAGCGTCCTGGGAAATGCTCTCCAAGAACGGCGATAAAAGTCTGGATGATCAATTCATTTGTATCCAGCAGCGTGCCGTCAAAATCGAACAGCAGCGCATTGATTTCTTTCGTCATGTCGAATACACTTCCTTCCGGTTAGCTTCTGATTTCCGCCAGACATACGAGACGAAAATCGTCAAAACAAGTGCCGTGATCAGCCGGATCAAGAACAAAGGCCAGATCGGGATGCCAAGCGGAATGAAGATCAGCGTATCTTCTACGATGGCATGGCAGGCCACTAAGAAAATAAAAGCCAAGGTCGCATCTTTTTTGCTGACTCCGTCTTCCTGGACGGCTTGGATCATCACTCCTGCCCCCATCGCCAATCCGAAAATCAAGCCTGAGGCTAAAGTGAGAGAAGCATTTTTCTTAATTCCCAGCAGGCGGGTTAAGGGCCCCATTCCATCGGAAATGCGCTGCAAATAGCCTTTGTCTTTCAATATTTGGATCATAAGCATAAGCGGAATGACAATCATCGCTAATTGCAAAACGCCGAATGTCGCTTTTTCAAGGCCTAAAAGGAAAATTCCTATCCAACTCTGCGGATCTGCTGCCGCTTCCGGTGCAAAACCGTACTGGGCAATTTCCCCGCCGCCTTTCCACACCAAGTTGATGATGATTCCCGAGAGAGCCGCGAGTCCAAAGCGGACAACTAAAACGACCCAAAGCTTGACGCCAACTTTCAACGCGACGCCGGTTTCAATAAAGATATTATGCGAAAATGACAGCATGACCGCGAGGATGAAGACTTCTTTGACGGTCAACTCCAAAGACAAGATTCCGGCAATTCCGGCATAAAGGTTTAAGGCGTTTCCGAGAACCAATGGAATGGCGGCATCTCCGCTAAGCCCGAACAATCCCATGAGCGGCGCAACTAAATCAATTATAAAAGGCAAAACAGGCGTGAACTGGAGCATGGTCACGATTAAGGTAATCGGGAAAATCACTTTTCCTAATGTCCATGTCGTCTTAAGGCCTGCTTTTAATCCATTTTTCAAAGTAGACATTCCATCGCTTCTTTCTCTATTATTTATCCAAATAGCGGGGAGGGTTTTTCAAGCTCACTCTCCGGTAAATGATGAACACAGCACTGATCAAAATCGCAAGAATCGACACGACTTGCGCCGCACGAAGTTCTCCGATGACATATAGGCTGTCTGTACGCATCCCTTCTATGACGAAACGGCCAATTGAATACCAGATGGCATAGAAGAAGAACATTTCGCCGCGGACCAGGTTGACCCGGCGCAGCAACAACAAAATGATAATGCCGATAAGGCTCCATAACGATTCGTATAGGAAAGTCGGGTGGTAATACGATCCGTCTATGTACATTTGGTTAATGATCCAATCAGGCAAGAACAAATTTTCCAGGAAGTTTCGGGAAACCTCTCCGCCGTGTGCTTCCTGGTTGATGAAATTCCCCCACCGGCCAACTGCCTGGCCGATCAGGATGCTTGGCGCTAAAATATCCGCCACTTTCAAAAATGAGGTATTGCGGCGTTTCGTAAAAATATAAGCAACGATGACCGAAGCAATTAATGCCCCGTGAATCGCAATTCCGCCATTCCATATGGCGATGATATCAGCAGGATGGTCTTTATAATGCTCCCACTGGAACGTGACGTAGTAAATTCGTGCCCCTACAATGGCCAGCGGCACCGCCCAAATCAAGAGATCCGTCAAAAAATCCGGATGCAGCCCCCGTTTGACCATTTCACGCTGCCCTACTAAAAATGCAATGACTATGCCCGTAGCGATGATGACACCGTACCAACGGACATCGATCGGACCGAGTGAAAACGCGATCGGATCGATTGCAGCTAAAAACGAATACATGACTTGCACCTTCCCGTCCACTTAGTTTGTATCTTGCGCAATGACGTCGTCCAGACGTTTTGAAAACTCTTCCGCTGCGTTGACGCCCATGCGCTTCAAGCGGTAATTCATAGCGGCCACTTCGATGATGACAGATAAGTTTCGTCCTGGCCGGACAGGAATCGTTAATTTCGTTAAATCCGTATCAATGATTCTCATCTTCTCTTCTTCCAATCCTAACCGGTCGTAAGTTTTTTCTTGGTCCCAGATTTCCAAATCAATGACCAGCGAAATCCGTTTGAACATCCGGACGGCGCTTGCCCCGAAAAGTGTCATGATATCGATGATGCCGACGCCTCGTATTTCAAGCAAATGCTCAATCAATTTCGGCGGATGGCCGACCAAGGTATTCTCACCTTCCTGGTGGATTTCTACGCAATCATCGGCCACTAAGCGATGCCCTTTTTTCACAAGTTCGAGCGCAGTCTCACTCTTCCCGACGCCGCTTTTGCCCGTGATCAAAACGCCTACACCGTAAATATCTACTAACACACCATGGACGGCTGTCGTCGGTGCCAGCTGGCTTTCCAAATAATTCGTCAACAAACTGGAAAAACGTGTGGTTGGCATTTGCGTGCTGAGAACCGGTACATGCGTTTTACTGGAGGCATCCACTAATTCCGCTGGCACATCCATACCGTGGGATACAATGATTGCCGGCGTTTCTTCCGTACAAAGCTTCATCATGCGATTTCGGCGCTCATCCGCTTCTAGTAAAGCGAAAAATGACAATTCTGTCTTGCCGAGCAATTGCATCCGGTTTGCCGGATAATGCGTAAAGTAGCCCGCCATTTCAAGTCCTGGACGGGAAATATCGCTAATCGGGATATGACGGCCCAATCCTTCTTGTCCGCTGATCAATTTTAAATCAAATGTTTCCATTACTTGTTTTGTTGTAACTTGTCCCATCTTTACCCTCATTCCTTTTACACTCAGAAACAAAGAACTTTTTCAAAGTTCTTTCTTCTTTCAAGCGGTTTGCTCCTATTTTAACATGGAAACAATGAAATTGAAGTTTTTGATGTCTCCTTTCTGTCCACTTCCTTCTATATATAGAGGAAAGGAGGAGAAAATATGAAAATAATGATTGATGCTGGACATGGTCCAGAGACGCCAGGCAAGCGCTCTCCGGACGGCAGGCTGCGGGAATTTCATTTTAATTCTGCTGTTGCGGATGCGGTCAAAAAACGATTGGGGTTAGATGACCATTTGGTCCTCTTCAGCCACCAAAAAGATGCAGATGTCCCGTTGCATGAAAGAACAAATCTAGCCAACCGGCTAAAAGTGGAATTGTTCATCTCCATTCATGCCAATGCATACGGCTCTACTTTCAATCCGAGTTGCGGAATTGAGTGCTTTACGTATACGAATCCTTCCGCAGCTGCCAAAACATTGGCCGCCTCCCTCCAGACCGCTTTAGTTCTTGCAACCGGACGCCCGGATCGCGGAGTGAAAAAAGCTGATTTCGCTGTTCTTCGCGATACAAATATGCCAGCTGTTTTGATTGAATGCGGGTTTATGACAAATCGGATTGAACTGGAGTTATTAAAGTCCGAAAGCTACCAGAATTCTTGTGCCAATGCGATTGTTTTCGGCATCAACTGCTATCAGACTGCTAAGAATGCCCGAAGGAAAGCCTAACCGCTTCCTTCGGGTTTTTTTATTTTCTCCTCTTTCTGCTACACTTGTTTTAAGAAGCTGAACATAAAGAGGTGCAAGATGTACAAAACAATTGGGATTTTGGCGCATGTTGATTCTGGAAAAACCACATTTTCAGAACAGCTGCTCTTTCATACACATAGCATTCGGCAGCGTGGGCGCGTTGATCATCAAGATACGTTTCTCGACAGCCACGAAATCGAAAAAAATCGGGGCATCACCATTTTTGCCGACCAAGCCCTATTTCAGCATGGTGATTCGACTTATTATTTAATCGATACCCCGGGCCATGTCGATTTTTCACCGGAGATGGAACGGGCCATCCAAGTCATGGATTATGCCATTGTACTTGTGAATGCGGCTGACGGCATTGAAGGACACACGGAAACCGTCTGGCAGCTGTTGGATAAATACAAAGTACCGGTTTTCTTTTTTCTCAATAAAACTGACCGTGAAGGCGCAGACCCGAAAACGGTTTTACAAGAAATGAAACAGGAATTGACGCCTGATATTTTCGATATAACCGAGGAATTCCAAGAAGGCGAGCTTTCCGAGGAATTGATTGAATTCATTGCAGAACGAGATGAAGATTTGTTGGAGCATTATATGGAGTCGGGCTACGATGCGCATTTATGGCGGCAAACCTTAATCGCCATGATCCACGATCGCCGGATTTTCCTCTGCGGCAGTGGATCGGCGCTAAAAGATATTGGCGTACTGCCGTTTTTCGAAAAACTGGATGCGTTAACGGAAACTTCCTATGACAAAGAACAACCATTTTCTGCAAAAGTCTATAAAATTCGCCATGAATCTAATGGCACCCGTCTGACCTTTTTTAAAGTACTGAGCGGCACTTTGCGCGTACGCGATGAAATCGAATACGGGGAACCTGATTCAAGGAAGATTGAAAAAGCGACGCAGCTTCGGGTTTACAACGGAGCTAAATTCCAGCCCTCCGAAATAGCGCAAGCTGGCCAATTGATTGCCGCAACCGGTTTAAGTGAAACCAGGATCGGCGGCGGATTAGGAGCTTTGATCAATTCCCCTTCCCCTGAAACGATTCTCGCCTTGAAATCGAAAGTGCTTTTTGAAGATTCCGTTTTGATAAAAGAAGGATTGAAGGCGTTCCAATTGCTCGATGCTGAAGATCCTTCGCTTCAAATCAAGTGGGATGAGCATTTCCAGGAACTCCATATCCATGTGATGGGGGTAATCCAATTGGAAGTGTTAGAACAAATCGTCAAAGACCGCTTCGGTTTCACTGTAGCGTTTGGCAATCCGGAAATTCTATATAAAGAAACGATTACGGACACAGTTACCGGCTATGGCCATTTTGAACCTTTGCGCCATTATGCAGAAGTCCATCTGAAAATCGAAGCTGCGGAACGCGGAAGCGGCGTGGCCTTGACCAACCTTTGCCATGCGGATGATTTATCCACAGGCAACCAGAACTTGGTCCTCCATCATTTAAGCGAACGGGACCATCATGGTTTATTGACCGGGTCGCCATTGACGGATGTGCAGATCACCTTGCTGACTGGCCGCGGCCACAAAGAACATACTTCCGGCGGAGACTTCCGGGAAGCCGCTTACCGAGCACTTCGGCAAGGTCTCGAGAAAGCCCAAAACCGCCTTTTAGAACCGATGTACCGCTTTAAAATAAGCACGAGCATCGATTTCATGGGCAAAGTGCTGTCTGATATCCAGCAAGCCCATGGAAAGTTTGAAGCGCCGCACACTGCAGATGGCAAAGTTTTCATTGAAGGCACCGTCCCTGTCGCCACTTTTATGAATTACAGCACCGAATTTGCATCGTTCACCCACGGCAAAGGAAGTTTAAATCTACTATTCGGAGGCTACGATTTCTGCCATAATGAAGAAGAGATCATTCAACAGATTCAGTACAATAAAGAAGCCGATCCTGCCTATACTTCTACATCCATTTTTTGCGCCAAAGGCCAAAGCTATAAAGTGCCATGGGATGAAGCGGAAGCTGCCATGCACCTCTTATAAACTCTATTAGAAATGAGGGCGAAGATGATGTACGAACAGAAGACGAAAGAAACCGATGAAAGTGTCATCGAATTCATCGAATCGGTAGAGAATCCAAAAAAACGGCAAGACGCTTATCGATTGCTGGAGATTTTCGAAGAAACAAGCGGATATCCGGCTAAAATGTGGGGACCGAGCATTATCGGTTTCGGCTCCTATCATTATGTCTATGCTTCCGGGCACGAAGGCGATGCACCGCTCGTGGGCTTTTCGCCCCGCAAAGCAAAAACCACGCTCTATTTCGCAACCGGCGACGACGAACGCATCCAATTGCTCGAAAAGCTAGGAAAGCACACAAGCGGAAAAGGCTGTGTCTATATCAATAAAATAGATGATGTTGACATAAGCGTTTTGAAACAACTGATCACCCAGTCCATCGCATTTCTGCAAAAACTTTATCCTCCAACTCCATAAAAAAAGCCGGCATGCTGCATGCCGGCTTTTTTGTTTATTATTCGATTGTCAGGTAGCGTACTAGAACCGTACCTGTTTTTGTTTCACCATGAATCAATAACGGAGCTGCAACAGCTTCCCCGCTGTCTTTCGAGAAGCGGATGGATTTCTGCATAAACTGCCCTTGCTCATGGGTGTTTTCCACATCAGCCAATAAGACATCCATTTTCCCTAAGTTAGAAGAAACTTCGCCTCTTAGCGGCAAATGGGACGGGATGTAGATTTCCAAATTGCCTGCAATGGTTTTCGCTTCCACTTTGCGTGCTTCTTTGCATCTTGACGTCACGACTACATTGCCGTTTAACGACTTTGCTTCAACGGCTTGAATATCGCCGTCTACATAGATGCGGCCATTGAGCGTTTCCGTTTCAAGGAATTTACCTGTCACTTCCTGGACTTGGATGGCTCCATTCGCTGTTTCCAGTTCTGCATCATCGAAATTGCTGTTTTTCAAATCGATTTTACCGTTCGCTGTTTTGACTTTGACCAAAGCCGCATCAATGCGCTTCATTGTAAACCCACCGTTGAACAGGCGTGCTGTAATGTGGTCGTACGTTTTCGCAGGAACGTAAAGAACAATGTTCACTTGAGTGGTTTTCATATCGCTGATAATCCGCAGCTTTTGGTTGTCTGCGATAAAGACGAATTTATCCAGGAAATCTTCTCTCGCTTGCGTTTCCGATTCTGCACGGAAGGCTTTAACGGTACATTCAGCACGGATTGTTTCGTCCTGTGAAGCAAAAATTTCAAGCTGCCCATTCGCTAAATCTGCAATGATGTTATCGATTGCCAGATTTTCTTCGCGGAAAGTATGGCTAAATTGGATAGCTTCACCGAAAGGCGAATCAAAATCCATTGTTTTCAATTTGCTGACCGAACTTTGCATAAACGTCATCATGCGGTCGCCTAATTGATTGAAATCCTTCGAAACGTTTTTTGAAAAATCTTTGGAAACGTTTTTTGAAATGTCTTTCGAAAATCTTTTGATCATATCTTCTGGTCTGAATAGTCCACGCTTTCCGCGCTTTTCACGGTATTCGTTGCGGCCATAAGAAGAATCACGCGATGATTCCTGGTTTCCGCCGCCACCATCAATCGCTCTTAATAATTCGACAGCTTCTCTTGCCGTAATCGTACCATTTTCGACCATATCCAATATGCGTTCTTTTTCACTTTGCATGTATTGCGGCCTCCTCTTCGCCGAACTCTTGAACAGCCGGAACCTTGCTCCTTCCGGCTGAACAAAATCCAAGCTGAATGTTCTACTTAATCATACGTTTACTGACTGGAAAAGTTTCATTTTGCAACTTTTTTCTTACTTGACGCCTTTTTGACTTTCGCATCGGTACGGGCACGATCCCGTTCCAAAATGGGTCCAAGGTATTTGCCTGTATAGGATTTCTTTACAGCAGCTATATCTTCCGGTGTCCCTGTCGCAATAATCGTACCGCCTTTATCGCCGCCTTCTGGCCCTAAATCGATAATGTGGTCAGCGGTCTTGATGACATCGAGATTATGTTCAATGGTCAAGACTGTATCGCCGTTATCCACCAAACGCTGGAGCACGAGAAGGAGCCTCGAAATGTCGTCAGCGTGAAGCCCGGTTGTCGGCTCGTCCAATATATAGAAGGATTTGCCGTTTGAGCGTTTATGCAGCTCTGAAGCCAATTTCACACGCTGCGCCTCTCCTCCGGACAGCGTAGTCGCCGGTTGGCCCAAAGTGATATAGCCCAATCCTACATCGACGATGGTTTTCAGCTTGCGATGAATTTTCGGATGGTGCTCGAAAAATTGCGACGCCGCTTCAACCGTCATTTCCAATACATCGGAGATGCTCTTGTCTTTATACTTCACTTCCAATGTTTCCCGGTTATAGCGTTTTCCATGGCAGATTTCACAAGGCACATAGACATCCGGAAGGAAATGCATTTCTATTTTTATAATACCATCTCCGCGGCAGGCTTCACAGCGTCCGCCCTTGATGTTAAAACTGAATCGCCCTTTTTTATAGCCGCGTACTTTCGCTTCGTTTGTCGATGCATACACATCGCGAATATCGTCGAACACCCCGGTATAAGTTGCCGGATTCGATCTTGGGGTACGGCCGATTGGCGATTGGTCGATATCGATGACTTTTTCCAACTCATCAATGCCTTCCAATGATTTGTGTTTGCCTGGTTTGATGCGTGCCCGGTTCAAGCGGCTTGCCAATGATTTATAAAGAATTTCATTGACCAAGGTACTTTTCCCAGAACCCGATACACCGGTAACCGCCACAAACAAACCAAGTGGAATATCAATGTCCACATTCTTCAGATTATTTTCACTGGCTCCGCGAATTGAAATTTTGCGGCCATCAGATTGCCGGCGCTCTGCCGGAATCGGGATGAACTTCGTCCCTTTCAGATACTGGCCAGTCAACGATTTTTTATTTTTCATTACTTTTTCAGGGGTACCGGCCGCGATGACTTCTCCGCCGTGCACGCCTGCCCCTGGTCCGATATCAATTAAATAATCGGCTGCGAGCATCGTGTCTTCATCGTGTTCTACGACGATGAGCGTATTTCCGAGATCCCGCATGTCTTTTAATGCCCCGATCAAGCGGTCATTGTCTCGTTGATGCAACCCGATCGACGGTTCATCCAGTATATACAAGACGCCGGTCAATCGTGAACCGATTTGAGTAGCAAGGCGGATCCGCTGAGCTTCCCCGCCCGATAAAGTGCCGGATGCACGGTTAAGCGTCAAATAATCCAAACCGACATTGATCAGGAAACTGACCCGTTCCCGGATCTCGCGCACAATGGCGTCTGCAATTTGAGCATCTTTTTCCGAAAGGACAAGCTTCTCGAAAAATTGATCCGCTTCGACAATCGAGAATTCGGAAACCGATCCGATATGCAGATCATTCACTTTAACTGCGAGCGACTCCGGTTTCAAGCGATACCCTTTACAAGTCGGGCAAGGCTGTTCACCCATGTATTTCTCCATTTGTTCCCGCGTCCAGTCAGAAGACGTTTCTCTGAATCTCCGGTCGACGTTCGTCAGGACCCCTTCAAAATGAATGTGGTTGTCCCGGATTTGGCCATAGTCATTCTCATAGCGGAAACGGATTTTGTCGTGTCCAGAACCGTGAAGCAGAATTTGGATATGCTCTTCTGGCAATTCGTTCATCGGGACCGTCATGTCGATCTTATAATGCTTGCATACCGCTTTCAGCATTTGCGGATAGTATTGCGAACTCGTCGGTTTCCAAGGAGCGATGGCATCTTGCTCGAGCGACAAATTCCAGTCTGGAATAACTAAATCAGGATCCACTTCCAGCTTATGTCCAAGGCCGTCACATTCCGGACAAGCGCCAAAAGGCGAGTTGAATGAAAACATCCGCGGCTCCAATTCACCGATTGAAAATCCGCAGATCGGGCACGCATGATGTTCACTGAACAAAAGTTCTTCCTGTTCCATGACATCAACTAGCACGCGCCCTTCCCCTAACCGCAATGCCGCTTCCAAAGAATCGCTGAGGCGTGGTGCAATGCCTTCTTTCATGATGACGCGGTCAATTACCACTTCAATCGAATGTTTCTTGTTCTTATCCAGATTGATGTCATCGTCAAGATCCGTTAAAACACCGTCAATGCGAACTCGTACATATCCTTGTTTTTTAATATCTTCCAGCATCTTCACATGCGTACCTTTTCGCCCTGAGACAACCGGTGCTAAAATCTGCATTTTTGTCCGCTCCGGGTACTCAAGCAAACGATCGACCATTTGTTCAATCGTCTGTGAAGAAATCTCAATGCCATGATTCGGACAGATCGGTTTGCCGATCCGTGCATACATTAAGCGCATATAATCATAGATCTCAGTTACTGTCGCCACGGTAGAACGCGGATTTTTGCTCGTTGTTTTCTGATCGATTGAAATGGCTGGCGACAGCCCTTCGATCAAATCGACATCCGGCTTATCCATCTGCCCTAAAAATTGGCGTGCATAAGAAGACAGCGATTCGACGTATCGCCGCTGCCCTTCTGCATAAATCGTATCAAAAGCCAACGAAGATTTTCCGGAACCGGAAAGGCCCGTCATCACCACAAGCTGGTCGCGCGGGATGGTGACATCAATGTTTTTCAGATTGTGGGCTCTTGCCCCTTTTATACGTATTTCCTGGTTTTTCAAGTTCCATCACCCTTCCGCTTTCAATTCAAGCACAGTATCGCGAAGTTCGGCAGCCCGTTCGAAATCGAGCGCTTTTGCCGCTTCTTTCATTTCTTTTTCCAATAACGAAATCAGCTTCAGGCGATCTTCTTTGTTGAGCTTTTTGCCTGCTGCTGCTTTTGTAACATATTCTTCGGTGTCTTCCGCTGCCGTAGTAGCACGGATAACATCGCGGATTTTCTTTTGGATGGTAATCGGTGTGATGCCGTGTTTTTCATTGTATTCTGCTTGGATGGTCCGGCGCCGAGTCGTTTCCTCAATCGCTTTTGTCATCGAATCGGTCATTCTGTCCGCATACATGATAACGTGGCCATTCGAGTTCCGGGCAGCCCGTCCCATTGTCTGGATCAATGACCGTTCGGAACGGAGGAAGCCTTCCTTATCCGCATCCAAGATGGTTACAAGCGAGACTTCCGGAATATCGAGCCCTTCACGAAGCAAGTTGATGCCGACAAGGACATCGTAGACACCCATTCGCAGCTCCCGGATGATTTCAATGCGTTCCAAGGTTTTAATCTCGGAATGCAGGTAGTTTACTTTCACGCCTGCCTCTTTCAAATAAGCCGTTAAGTCTTCAGACATTTTTTTGGTCAATGTCGTTACGAGTACCCGCTCATCCCGTTCCACGCGCTGGCGGATTTCATCCATTAAATCATCGATTTGCCCTTCGATCGGCCGCACTTCGATCGTTGGATCGAGCAATCCTGTCGGACGGATGATCTGTTCGACCATTTCCGGTGTATGTTCCAGTTCATAAGGGCCTGGCGTCGCTGATACGAATACCGCCTGATGGATATGCTTTTCAAATTCATCAAATGTCAAAGGGCGGTTATCCATGGCAGACGGCAAACGGAAACCATGGTCGACCAGCACTTTTTTGCGTGCTTGGTCACCATTGAACATGCCTCTTACCTGCGGCAGTGTCACGTGGCTTTCATCGACAACCAACAAGAAATCTTCCGGGAAATAATCAATCAATGTATAAGGCTGCGCACCTGGAGGACGCAAAGTCAAATGGCGGGAATAGTTTTCGATTCCTGAACAGAACCCCATCTCGCGCATCATTTCCAAGTCATAGCGTGTCCGCTGCTCCAGCCGCTGGGCTTCAAGCAATTTATCTTCTGCACGCATTTCCTTTAAACGCTCTTCCAGTTCCGCTTCGATATTCTCGATGGCTTTTGTCATCTTTTCTTCACCGGTAACAAAGTGGGATGCCGGGTAGATGGCGACGTGTTCACGTTCCCCGATGATTTCGCCAGTCAACGCATCCACTTCACGGATCCGATCGATTTCATCTCCAAAAAACTCAACGCGCAAGCAATGTTCGTCACGGGAGGCCGGGAAAATTTCCACGACATCTCCGCGCACGCGAAAAGTTCCGCGAATAAAGTTGATGTCGTTTCGTTCATATTGGACATCAACCAATTTCCGGAGCAGCTGATTGCGTTCGATTTCCATCCCTTTCCGAAGGGATACCACAAGTTCCCGGTATTCTTTTGGGGATCCAAGTCCGTAAATGCATGAAACTGAAGCAACGACGATGACATCGTCGCGTTCAAACAATGAGCTTGTTGCTGAATGCCGCAATTTATCGATTTCATCGTTGATGCTGGCATCTTTTTCTATATAAGTATCCGATTGTGGAACATAAGCTTCTGGCTGATAGTAATCGTAATAGCTGACAAAGTATTCAACCGCATTATCAGGGAAAAATTCTTTGAATTCGCTGTAAAGCTGGCCAGCCAATGTTTTGTTATGCGCCATGATCAAAGTCGGCTTCTTCACTTGCTGAATGACATTTGACATCGTATAAGTCTTGCCCGTTCCTGTAGCCCCGAGCAATGTCTGGCAGCGCTTGCCATTGATGATGCCTTCCGTCAGTTCCGCTATGGCTTGCGGTTGGTCTCCAGCCGGTTCATAAGGGGCCTGGAGTTTAAATTCCTGTTTCATAGTCAACGTCCTCCCGTTATATCGCTCTCTCTATTTTATCATATGCCCTAAAAATCCCCTAACAAAAAGCGAACGTATGTTTTTTATCATTTTTTTCTTTTTGCGCAATAAAAAAACCGCTCACCAGGAGCGGTTTTCTCATTTAATCTTCATCACATTGCAGGCTCTGCAACTGTGCAGTATAAGTGGCGAATGATTGACGGTCATTATTGTCCAGGGCTTCATCGATTAATGTCATGAGCTGTGCTTCTTGCTGTGAGCGGTGAACATGCTTTAAAAATAAATCCAGGTAAATGTCATTAAGCAGTTTTTCCGCTTCAGTGATCTTTTTTGTTTGAGCCATCGCTTTCATGAAATCAGCATAAGAATAATAGTTTTCCATTCTTCTTCACCCCGAATGCTTTTCATTAGTATACATGAAAGCGATAGGAATAATCAATAACTTTTTTGAAAATTCTAATGAAATAGAAAAAATTTTATATTCCGATTAAAGACGTTGATTAATTTCCATATTTTATTATAATGTTATATGTATAGTAAATTAAAGGGGTGTTTAATCATGGGTAAAAGGAATCAAAATCCCTTATCATATACTGTGTGCAGCAACACTTATGCACTTATGCCGTATATGGACGGCCACCGGGAGGGCACACGTGTGATTGAAGACCGCAGTGAGTTCGTGGTCGACGAGTCGGTTTACAAAACGGTCACTTCTTCTTGTTCGTTTTATCGCGGCTCATTGGAAAGCGCGACTTTGTATTCCCAGAAGGCGATCCGCGTGAAGCATAAACCGCCTGTCATCATCGGTGAATATTACGGCAATCCCTTATTGTTCTTCCCAACCCATTCTCCGAAGAATAAAGATTCCGTTTGGTTTAACTTCGATGCCGTGGAACTCGTAGATACGGATGAAAGCGGAAAAGGAAGCATCGTCCATTTGAGCAATGGAGTGACAGTACCGCTCGATGTCTCGCCCATCGCACTCAGAAACCAGCATTCTTTCGCCGGTTCGCTTCGCCGCTATTTCAAAAACGCCCAACAGGTCCATAAACACCAGATGGTCTATTTAACAAAGCGCCGCTATACACCGCGCAAAGAACACCCGCTCGATTGATTGCCTTTCTTTTAAGCAAAGAGGCAGAGATTCATACCTCGACGATTCGTCAGCCTCTTTTCTATAAGGCCGATCTCTTTTAAGGGTCTTTGTTCCATTAGGTTTCATTGTATGCCATCGCTAAATACACCCTCAATAATTCTTCTACCCGATTGCGCAGCCGGACATTCAAATAGCGGCGATGATCTTCAAACCCCCCATGATAAAAGACATATTCAGTGAAAGTATCATCTCTTTTTCCTCTCATCACTTTCATATGGCGCTTCCGCATCTGGATTTTTGTATCTGTCAGTTCTCTTTGCGCATGCTTGCTTGCGCCTTCTATCAGCTCCAAATAAGGCCGTTTCAACTTAAAAGATCCCTTTTCGATCAAGGCGCGGTCGCGTTCCAAAATGATCAACACCATCGGCAAATAAATCATGTTTTCAAAATGGGCTACTTCCTCTTGTGAGATCAACGGCATCTTGTCCACCTCCCCAAAAAGAGAACATTTGTTCTTGTTTTTATTTTACAGCTAAAATGGCAGAATGCAATAGCTCGCATGTAAAAAAAAAACTGCGCCTTAGCCGGCGCAGTTTTTTGATGGTTATTTAATTGATCGATAGGTCCATAAAGATCCGACGAAAAATGCGGAAGACACCCAAATTAATGCTTCATGGGAAAACCAGACCGCAATCGAGATGCCGAGAAAAGAAAGGATTGTAAAAATCCCCGCGAACATACGGCTCTGCAAGTCTCTTTGATGTTCCCGTACGCGGCCATCCCGGTTCTCCAAGTAATGGCGCATGCGTTCCGGCTCTTCCAAGTAATTGATCACTTTCTGCGGGAAAACCCGCAGAGGAGTTGATGCTTGGATTACCCAGCGCAATACATCTTCTTTGCCGAACATCCGCTTCCCTTCTTTTTGGGAGGAAGCCCATTCCAGTATTCGCGGACGGGCAAGGGCAAGCAAATCAATGCCAGGATCCAGGACATGGAGCACGCCGACAAAAATCGAAGCTGCTCTTCCGAAAAAAGCGAATTCTGCAGGAAGTTGAACAGGCTGTGTCCGGACAATGCCTTGCAAATCTTTCAACAAGCGCTCGACCACAAAGCTGTCCATCTGCATCAATTCATTCGACTCATAAGCGGTGACGAGCCGGGCAATCGTATCGGCCAGCAAAGCCCGGTCAGCTTGCGGCAACAGGAAACGCAGCTCTTCCAATGCATCCAGCACTTCATCGTAATTTTTAAAGATGATGCCTTCTGCAATCCTTAGGACCGCTTGTGAATCGGCTTTTGAAATTGTTCCGGTCATGCCAAAGTCAATCAACACAATCGTGCCGTCAGGCTTGAGTAAAATATTGCCGCCGTGCGGGTCCGCGTGGAATTGTCCCCCGTAGAGCACTTGTTCAAGAAACAGGATGAACAGCCGCTCTGAAAGTTCATGGCGGTCCAAATTGTGTTTTTCGATAAATGCCAGATCCGTAATGCGCGCCCCTTCAATCCATTCCATCACAAGAACGCGGCGGGTGGTGTATTCATCAAAATAAACAGGAAAACGAACGCCTTCCATTCCATCAAAGCGTTCTGCAAATGCGCGGCCGCTTTGAAGCTCTTGAAGGAAATTCAATTCGGCTCCGATTGTTTCGGTCATTTCGTTGTACAGTTGCTTGAAATCCATTTGTTTTGAAAGCGGCGTAAATGTCCGCAAGAACCAGATAACGATTCGGATCGCCTGAAAATCAGCTCGCAGGATACGATCTGTTCCAGGGCGCTGGACTTTGATCGCCACTTCCGTTCCATCTTTTAAAACGCCTTTATAGACTTCTCCGATCGAAGCAGAGGCAACCGACTCATTGGATAAGCTCGTCAAATAGCTTGTGTGAGGCGAATTCCACTCTTGTTCCAGCACAGAGACGATTTTTTGGCGAGACACGGATGGTACGCGGTCTGTCAGGCCTTCCAGTTCCACTAAAAAAGAAGGCGGCATGATGTCGGCTCGCGTAGACAGGAATTGCCCTAGTTTAATCATTAACCCGCTTAATTTCAGAGCGAGAATTTTATACTCTTTTGCTTGTTTGGTTACGAGCTTTTCCCATTTTTCCTGTACAAGCGGATTCCAGTTGCCCCGGTGGCGGCGCTGGAAGAGCATCGCTTGCGTATAGAATTTGATTGCCATGAAGACAATGCGGAAAATGCGGATGAATGCAATACGCGTCATTAGTGAGCCCCCTTCCCTGGCTTTCATTATAGAGTTTGTTAGCGCAATAGTCCAAAAAGTGGTATGTTTTTTAAGGATGGCAAGATTTTAAAGGGGGATGGAAATGAATACAATTCATTACGAACAACAAGGGAATCTCGCGTTTATTACGCTAAACCGGCCTGAAGCCATGAATGCCTTCAACTACGATATGCTGACGGAACTTGGGCAAGTCGTTGAGGCGATCCGCATCAATCCGGACATCCGGGTAGTGGTATTTACAGGGGCTGGCGAAAAGGCGTTTAGCGTAGGGGCTGATTTGAAAGAACGCAAAACTTTGACCGACCAGCATGTGAAGCGCAACATCTTCAAAATCGGTGAAGTTTTTACAACAATTGAAAACTTGCCGCAGCCGACCATCGCCATGATGAACGGTTTTGCATTCGGTGGAGGCATGGAACTCGCACTAGCCTGTGATTTCCGCATCATTGCGGATGATACACTGCTCGGCTTGACTGAAACGAGCCTCGCCATTATTCCGGGTGCTGGGGGCACACAGCGTCTGCCGCGGCTGATCGGCGAATCGAAAGCGATGGAATTGATCTTAACGGCGCGCCGCTTGAAATCTCCGGAAGCGCTTGATTACGGCCTCGTCACGAAAGTGGTGCCGCGCGATGAGTTGATTGAAGCTACCGCTCAATTTGCCGATATGATGCTTGCCAACGGGCCAATCGCGCTGCAGCAAGCAAAATATGCTATCAAGAACGGCATGAATGCTGATTTGCAGACTGGCTTAAATATTGAACGGAAAGCTTACGAGCTGACCATTCCGACCGAAGACCGCATCGAAGCGTTGATGGCATTTGGCGAAAAACGAAAACCGGTGTTTAAAGGGAAATAATTATGGATTAAAAAAAGCCGTGCAGCCCGCACGGCTTTTTTGATGGATTTTGCGTTTCTGCAAACAATTGTTGATTTCCTGCAAACAAACCCCAGGATCCCGCAAACAAACCTCAACATCCCATAAAAAAGCGGCGCCTGGCAATCAGGCACCGCTCACTTTTAACTCTTACAGGTATTTTTCCATCCAGCCGGTAATCTGCTCGAGGCGGACAAAGCGGAGATTCGGTTTTCCGGTGCGCGACAAATTATGGTCGGCTTCCGGGAAACGGACGAATTCGGTTTCTTTGCCCATACTTTTCAGCGTAATGTAGAATTGCTCCGATTGTTCGATCGGGCAGCGGTAGTCATTTTCCGAATGCAGGATCAATAACGGCGTTTTCACATTGGCTGCATATTTCAGCGGCGAATGCTTCCATAGTTTCTCGACATCCGTCATATCAGTGCCGATTTGCCAATCGCTGAAATAATAGCCGATATCCGACACCCCGAAGAATGAAATCCAGTTGGAAATGGAACGCTGCGTCACAGCCGCTTTGAACAGGTCAGTATGGCCGACGATCCAGTTGGTCATGAACCCGCCGTAGCTTCCGCCGGTGACACCTAAGCGATTTTGATCGATCCAGTCATGATCCGCCATCATCTCTTCAAGCGATTTGATGATATCTTCATAGTCCGCCCCGCCGTAGTCGCCGCGTACGGCATCCACAAACTCCTGGCTGTAGCCATGGCTTCCTCTCGGATTGACGTATAGGACGCCGAAGCCTCTCGCTGCAAGCAATTGCATTTCATGGACGAATGTATTGCCGTACATGGCATGCGGACCACCGTGGATATTCACGACCAGGGGATATTTCTCCCCTTCTGCATAGCCGCGCGGTTTCATCAACCAGCCATGGATGGCCCAATCATTTGCCCCTTTTGCGATGATGGAAGCCGGCTGAATCAATTCCGTTTCTTCCAAATAGGTTTTATTGAACGCTGTAAGGGCTGAACGTTCACCGGTGGCAATCGTCAATTTATACAATTCTCCCGGGTTTACGGGGTTGCTGATGGCAGCTACTGCAAATACGCCGTCACGCGAAATATCGTATCCGTAGATATGTTCCATCTCAGGCGATGCCGGGTAGATGGCCCCGTCAAGCGAAGCGAAGTACAAACGGACATCGCCCATTGTGGAAACTTGGAAATACAGATGGTCATCTTTTGTCCATACTACCGCCGGTGCGACGGCGCCTTGCTGATGGTCGGCTACTGTATAATCCCCAATCGGGAAATCCATGCTTTCTGTCAGGCAGAAATAGCCTCCTGCTGCCACATCGTATACATAAATTTCTGTATGCGTTGCGTTTTCGAAATAACGGGTACTTCCAGCAAATGCAATTTTCGAATCATCGAACGAAAACGCCGCGCCGCCGAAATAGCCTCCTTCATCGATGATCAAGGTTTCTTTTTGGGTTTCCACTTCGTATAAATACAAAGGCTCTTGGAAAAGGTGATCCACATTTTCCTCACGGACAACGCTATAAACCAGACGGCTGCCGTCATGCGATACCGTTTCCAAGCTGTAATGGTAATCGCCTTCTGTAATTTGCTCCACTTCTTTTGTCTCGATGTCGACGATCCCGATATGGCGATGGACATCTTGCGGCACAAGACCGCGCCGTCCATTTTGTATTTCATCGTCGTCACGAAGACCGGCTCCGGCTTTTTCTTTTCTTCTTTGTCTTCTTTATCCGTAAATGTTTTGCCGTCTTTTGCCATGGCATTGATCCAGATTTTCTTGTTGCAAGGGGACCAGACAAAACTGTTCACGCCTTTTTCAAAATCCGTTAATGCCTTCGCTTCCCCTCCAGATGCCGGGATAACGTATAATTGGTTTTTCTCATCGCGCGTGGATAAAAATGCGATTTTTGAACCATCCGCGGACCATGACGGCGAAGAAACCCGTTCTTTTCCGTGCGTCCATTGCGTCACTCCTCCGCTTGCCAAATCACTATGGTACAGATGGGCAATATATGTATTTTCTTCTTCATCCATATGTGTCCGGATAAATACGGCTTGCGTTCCATCCGGCGAAATATGAGGATCTGTCACCGATATTAATTTAGTCAGGTCTTTTATTTCTACAGCTTTTTTGGCCACTTGAAATCCTCCTTGGTTGATTATTTCGAAACTCGCAATATTACTTCTCTTACTATAATGAAAAATGTCAGTTTTTTCAATCAAATGCATCAAAAAAGCTCAGGCAGTCTCGCTGCCTGAGCTTTTCCCCCTTCCGGCTGGTAAGACCGGATATTTTGCAACTGTTTTATGATTTATTCAACGCTTGATCTTTTAAGGAACGGCGAAGAATTTTTCCTGTCGTATTTTTCGGTAGATCTTCAAGGACTTCAAAATGCTTTGGCACTTTGTATTTCGCTAAGTGCTCTGCACAATACGCACGCAGCTCTTCTATCGTCACCGAAGAATCTTTTAACACGACGTAGGCATTCACTTCTTCACCGAAATTCGGATCCGGCAAACCGACGACTGCCGCTTCTGAAATGCCTGGATGTGCAAATAGCACTTCTTCGACTTCACGCGTAGACGTTATAGCCTCCAACGATAATCATGTCTTTTTTGCGGTCAACAATATAGAAATAGCCTTCTTCGTCGACTTTAGCTAAGTCGCCAGTGTACAGCCAACCATCCCGAAGGGCAGCATTCGTCTCTTCCGGCATTTTGTAATAGCCTTTCATGACGTTAGGGCCGCGGACAATCAATTCGCCGACTTCGCCTACAGCGACTTCTTCTCCCAATTCATCGACCACTTTGTTTTCTACATTAACAATGGACGTTCCGATTGAACCGGCTTTACGTTCGCGGTCAACCGGATTGAAGCACGTAACCGGCGAAGCTTCTGATAAGCCGTAGCCTTCCGATACACGGACATTGAATTTCTCTTCGAAATTATGGAGCAATGCTACCGGCAATGCAGATCCTCCTGAAATCGCGAGACGGACAGTTTCAAAATCAGCCGTTTGCGCTTCCGGGAATTGATACATGAAATTGAACATCGTCGGTACCCCGGCAAAAATGGTCGCTTTCTGGGATTTGATCGCGTCAAATACATCTTTCGGATTGAAGCGCGGAATGAGAATAATGGTCGCGCCTTGGATCAACGGTGCATTGACCACAACTGTCAAAGCAAAGACATGGAATACTGGCAAAGTAGCAATAATCCGGTCTTCCTGTCCGATTTGCAGGTAAGCGCCGGTATCACGGGCATTGGAATACAAATTGCCGTGCGTCAGCATTGCACCTTTTGGTTTGCCAGTTGTTCCAGACGTATACAAAATGACAGCGTTATCATCTGTTTGCACATCAGCCGACTGTTCAATCGAATTGGCTTTGGAGAGAATTTCCGAGAAAGCCGCCACTTTTTGGCCAACTTCGTTCGGCAATTCTGCCAATTTTGCAGCTGTTGCAGCATCGGTCTCGCAAATGACGAAGGTCTCCACCTTCGGAAGCGCCATATGTGCTTTTTCAACAAGCGGCAATAAGGCATCCAGTGCAATAACCACTTTCGCATCACTGTCTTTCACTATGTAAGCGATTTCATCAGGAGCGTAAATCGGATTGATTGGCACTGCTGTTGCCCCGAGTCGCATCGTCGCATATAAAGAGATGAGGAAATGCGGAGAGTTGCCCAGCAAAAATGCGACATGGTCCCCTTTTTCTACTCCCAGTTCTTTAAGGGCGCCGGCGAATTTAGAAACCGATTGATCGAATTCCCCGTACGATGTATCTTTCCCCATAAAATGATACGCCGCTTTGTTTGGATCTTGCAGTGAAATTTCATGAACACGTTTGCTTAAATTCATTTTCCATCCCTCTTTCGTGTTGAATGAACAGTCATTCATTATTTACACTATATCATTATAGAATAAATCTTCTGACAATACAACAAGCATCGTATTTCACGATGCTTGTAAATGGGCGATATAGCGCCACCGTATTAAATAGAAATAAAGGACTTGAGCAATTGTGAATCCTGTAAGCACTAGAATCATTTCTCCTAGAATCGAAAGCTCAGCAAATTCATCCCAGACAACTTGAAGCGAGATGAACGCGAAAGTGCTGTGCAATAAAGCGACGACCCATGGCAGGAAAAACTGCGGAATGAGCTGGCGGTTGACGATTCTCCCGAGCTCTTTCTCCGTCATTCCCAAACGGACCAATAGGAGATATTGCTTCCGGTCCCGCTCGAGCCCTGTATACAATTTGAAGTAAATGAAACTGCCTGCTGCCAATAAGAAAACCGCAGCAACCATCACTCCGATAAATAGCAATATAGCAAAAGAGGATTTGAACCAGCGGTAATCTTCTCCCGGATTCTCAAAAAAGAAATTCAGTCCACTGAAATCTTCCTGTTCCACCGCTCTTTCAATTTGAGCAGTTAAATCTGAACCGATGGCTACCGTTTCTTCCCACGATGGAATGTCGAATGCGTAATAAGTAAACGTCGATTCCCCGTCGGCATAGCCTTGAAGCGGTTCGTCGATCGCTGCATAGTCGAGGTCATTCACGACAATGCTATTAAAGTTGACCGTATGGACCGGAAAAAGAATATGCGGATAGACTTGATCGATCGACAGCTCAACTCCGCTTTCCATCAATTCCGTTTGGACTTGGCTTTTCCCCAATTCTTTCAAGGATTCTTTCGAATAAGGGATAAAAAGCGCTTCGCCCCGGTCCGGATACGCAGGTTCAAAACCAAGTGCTGCCGCCAGACGATTAAATTCGGACATGCGGATGATGTCCACGTCATTGCCGGTAAATGTAGAAGTCTGCCTTTTGACCACCAAAGGAACAAGATCGTAAGCCAGTTCCTTTTCTTCCAGTTCAGCGGTCAATCCCTCAATATGTTGCAGTTCTTTGCTATTGCCGTCAAACGAGATATAAACCAGCCCGAGCGGATTTGATTCCCGGTAATCGCCTGTATAAGACATAAATGAAGCGAGTGTCCCGACGGTTAGAAAAGCCACAGTCGAAACGATGGTCACGATGAAAAACATCTGTGCACTGTCTTTCAGTTTGACAGAAGCTTCTGCAAGTGAAACCAGCCGGGTCTTATGCCAGTAAACCCCTTTTCGCCGTTTATAAAAATTCAGCAGCGAATGGACGGAATGCGTAAAGAAGAGATACGTCCCTAAAGTGGCCAGCGGCGGAATGATTAGCACCATTGTATAGACGGTCTCGTCCGTCACGACAGAAGCAAGCACGTATGAAATCCCCAGCAGCAAAAATCCTAAAAAAGACAGCCAGCGTGATGCATTCGTGATTTCATCCACTTTCCAGTAGCCTTGCAGCAAATCCAAAATCCCTTTCGTCCGGATAAACGCTACACTGATCACCGAAATGATGATGAAAAGGCTCGCAAATGCCCCAATGGTTAGGGCAAATGGCTGCCATGATACATACAGCGGCAGCGATTCAAGTTCCATGATTTCACGGCCGATCATAAAGAAAAACTTTGAAAACGCAAAACCGAAAGCGATTCCGGCCACGGTTGAAACCGAGCCGAGAATCATCGTTTCAAAGAAGATCAACTTATTCAGCTGCTTTTTGGTCATCCCTAAATGCATAAGAATTCCGAACTCCTTCGACCGTGCCTGCAAAAAAGCACTCATCGAATAAAACAGGAAAAACAGCGTGAAAATATAAAGTACAACTTCCGCTATGAACATTCCCCGGACAGCCAGCACCTGCAAGCCATCTTCTTCAAATAATGGATGGAAAATAAACATCGAATAGACGAAGAACACCATCACCGAAACAACGCTTGCGAGGAAAAAAGCAGCGTAGCTTCTGCGGTTGCGGAAAACATTATGGTAGGCGAGTTGCCGAAAGGTCATTGACATTTCCTCCAAGCAAGGATAGCACGTTCAAAATCCTTTGATAGAATGTCTGGCGCCGTTCATCGCCGTAAATTTCATTGAAAAATTCACCGTCTTTGATAAACAGCACCCGGTCGCAATAGCTTGCAGCAATCGGATCATGTGTCACCATGACAATCGTGGCGCCTTCATTGGCACTGACTCTCGACAAAAGATCCAGGACGTCTTTGGAAGCTTTGGAATCCAAATTCCCCGTCGGCTCATCCGCTAAGATGATTGCTGGCTTATGGATCAAAGCGCGCCCAATTGCCGTACGCTGAGCTTCCCCGCCTGAAATTTCGTTCGGCCGTTTATGCAAGATCGGCGTCAGATCCAGGCGCTTCGCCAATTCCAGAACCCGTGTGGCCATATCATTGACCGGAACATAGTCGAGAGTCAACGGCAGCACCAGGTTTTCTTCCACAGTCAGCATCTGCAGCAAGTTAAAGTCTTGAAAGATAAAGCCCAATTTCCGTCTGCGAAATAAAGCCAATTCATTTTTATCCAATCGGTGGGGATTGATGCCATCGATCAGGATTTCCCCGCCGTTAAGGAATCAATCGTAGAGATCAAATTCAGCAAGGTGGTTTTCCCCGCTACCGGATGGCCCCATCACAGCTAGAAATTCGCCTTTTTCCACTTCGAAGCTTAGCTGATTGAGGGCTCTATGCGTCACTTTTCCTTCATAGACTTTCGTCACTTCGTCGATTTTCAATAGCGGCATTGCCTTCTCCTCCTGTTGCTGTATCTTCGTTGTCAAATAAGACAGATACCGTCGTACCTTCTCCTTTTACCGAGGAAATGGAGAACTGGTGGCCAAGCTTTCCACAAACTTCTTTTGCCAAGTACAGGCCCATGCCTGTAGATTCTCCTGTTTTCCGGCCATTCTCTCCTGTAAAGAATGCTTTTGTAATGCGCGGCAAGTCCGATGATGGAATTCCAATCCCTTCATCGCGGATGGTCAAAAGAAGATGCCCTTCCTGGCATTTAGCTTGAATATAAACTTTTTTGTTCGGTTCAAATGTATATTTGATCGCATTCGTTAAAAACTGGCCCAAAATGAACTTCATCCATTTCCGGTCGGTCGTTACGGTATAGCTGTCATTCACATCGATTTCCGGGTATACCCCTTTGAAATGAACAACCGTTTGTTTTCGGTGACGATTTCGGAGACAAGCCGCGCAAATGAACTTGTTCAATTTGCATATCGTCTTCAAATGTATCAAGGCGGGCATTCATGAGCACCGTATCTAATCCTGCCTTTAAACGGTCCATCTCTTCCTGGACACTGCTTTTATCCAATTCCTTTTCTTCCTGCAAGAGAAGCTGCATGACGGATAACGGAGTTTTCATCTGATGCACCCATTGGTTCATGAATTGAAGATGGCGTTTTTCAGCTGCATATAAAGCTTGGGCTTCGTGCTGATACACGCGGTATAGTTCATGCATGTATTTTTCGCTTTGCAGCTGTTCAGGCGACCGGCCTTCGCGCTGGATGGCGTGCTCCATTTTATCCGGCATGGAGAGAATCTTGTGATAGAAGCGATATCGTTTCGCAAAACGGGCCGCTAAAAAAGTGATGACCAACAAGGTACTGATAACAAACGAATAAATGGCGGTATCCACGTTCCGAAAACCATCGAGCCAATAAAGGGCCATGATGAAGGCAACAAGCACTGCCTGGAACACGATAAAAGCTGCATGCTCTTTAAAGAACAGACGGAACATTACAGCTCCTCCTCATTCAACAGCAGGCGGTAGCCGGATCCCCGCACCGTTTCAATTGAAGATTTCACTTCATAATCCGCCAGTTTCTTGCGGACACGCGTCATATTGACGTTCAATGTGTTTTCATCTACAAAAGCCTGGTCATCCCAGAGCTCTTCAAGCAATTGCTCCCGTAACCACTTTCGGAAACTGCGCAATCAACAATTCCATAATCGTACATTCTTTTTTCTGAAGCGGAATCACAATCGATTTCACATGCAATTCCATCCGCTCTAAAAACAATTCAATGCGCCCGGCTTTAACGGAACGCTCTTCTTGTTTTGGTGCATATTCACCATAAGCTCTGCGCAAATGGCTTCTTATTTTTGCAAGGACGATTTCATAATGAAAAGGTTTCGTGATGAAATCGTCGCCGCCATTTTCCAAAGCAAATACTTGATCCATTTCTCCAGAACGTGCGGAGATGAAGAGGATGGGGCATGTGGATTTTTGGCGAAGTTGACGGCACCAATAATAGCCGTCATAAGAAGGCAGATTGATATCCAACAAAACCATATGGGGATCAAATGCTTCGAACTCTTCCAAGATGCGGTCAAAATCTTTCGCAGTTTCCACTTCATAATGATATTTGCGAAGTGTCTCCGCTAATAACGCCGCAATTTTCAAATCGTCTTCTACAATTAAAATTCGTTGGGCTGCCATTCTGATTCCCCCTTTCCGTTTTATTTCCATTTTAACAAAAGAGCCTGCTTAAAAGCAGGCTCTTCATGAATTCTTAATAAATTAATTTCAAAAACTCTTCTTTCGTAATGCCGCCTAGATATTTTGGAATATCAAATCCACTGATGGCTTCGTCTAATGAAGCCCGTTCGTATTTAACGCCAGTAATCGCTTGTTCGATTTCCTCGACATCACCGACACCGAAAAAGTCGCCATAAATATTGGCAGCTTGGACCGCCCCGTTTTCAACTTGCAAACGAACATCGATTCCGCCAACCGGGAACCGGTGAGAATGCTTCATATTGAATTTTGGCGATTTTCCGTAGTTCCAATCCCAGTTGCCGTAGCGTTCTGCAGATAAGGCACGGATGTTTTCCCAATCTTCCTCTGTCAATTCCCAGTACTTCACATTTTCTTCGCCTTCAAAAAGGGAATTTAAGATAGCAGCCCGGAATTCCGTGACAGACATCGGCTCTTGCAGGAATTCGGAAATGTTCGCTACACGGCTGCGGATCGATTTGATGCCTTTTGATTCGATTTTTTCTTTGCTGACTTTTAAAGCCGATACGACAGCATCCACTTCCGTATCGAACATCAATGTTCCGTGGCTGAACATGCGGCCTCTTGTGGAAAACTGGGCATTTCCGGAAATTTTGCGCCCTGCCACCATCAAATCATTGCGCCCTGAAAGCTCTGCATCCACCCCAAGCGACTGAAGCGCTTGCACAACCGGCTCCGTGAACTTGCGGAAGTTGCGGAAGCTATTGCCGTCATCCACTGTAATGAAACTATAGTTCAAGTTGCCAAGATCGTGGTAAACAGCGCCACCGCCGGACAAGCGGCGAACTACATGGATGCCATTCGAATCGACGTAATCGGTATTGATCTCCTCAGAAGTGTTCTGGTTTTTCCCGATGATGATTGAAGGCTCGTTAATGTAGAACAGCAAGAACGAATCTTTTTCCACGTCCATCGTCTTTAATAGATATTCTTCAATTGCCAAGTTAATGCGCGGGTCTGTAATGCCTTTATTGTCTACGAAATACATAATCTCTCTCCTTTAACTTCTCTACTTTGTTTAGTTTAACGGATAATTTAAAAAATTTCATGGTTTAGGGTTGACGAATCAAAACTGTTATAATACAATTCAATAAACCATAACAGTACTATAACAAAGGAGCTGGAATGAATGATTGAGAACGTAGTCGAATTTTTCAAGAACTTGCCGCCGAAACAATGCGTAACATGTGGAGAAAAGATTGAAGAACAGCACGAATGCTACGGAAGCAAATGTGATTCCTGCAAAGAGTTATAGTACAGAAAAGCGGAAGCGGCTGGTCAGCTCCGACAGGCATAAGACAGAACAGCGAATGTAATAATGAATACACAAAAAAGGCAAGCGCCCATATCGGGTGCTTGCCTTTTGCTGGATCAATGGCCGGAATGTTCATCCATGTCCATCTTGTCCATTCCCTCAGAATCATCGCTGCTATCCGGAACGATAGAAGCTGGATCCGGATCGCCGACCGTGATTTCCTGTTTCGGCATCACGTGAAGGCGACGGGCTGTAGTATGGGCTTGCATATAATACAGGCCTTCTTCTTCAAAAACGGTTTCTGCTTCATAGATCCCGTCTTCTGTATGTTCAGCTTCAATCATTTCACTGTTGTCGCGGTCACCGGATTGCCAAACTTCATAGACGACTTCGTCTGCGTCTTCTACCGTTTCGCTTCCTTGTGTAACAGTCACAGATAATGTAACCTCTTCCGCCACTTCCACTTCCTGTGGTGTCGTGATTTCCACTTCTACAATTTGGGTCGAATCTCCGGCACCAGCTGAATCGTCATTCGATCCACAAGCTGCCAATAACAATATCGGCATGCCGAGCCATAATAATTTCTTCATGCTCTTACCTCCGCATTCATTTCTTCGACTGGAATCGCTTGATGGCTTCCAGCGCTGCTGCCTGCCCTTGCTGGGCGCAAGCGGGCATGCCGCCTCCTTCAAAAGAACTGCCAATCAATTGAACCATCGGGAATGCTTTTTTCAAGTCTTCCTTTGCTGCCTGGGTACGGGCCTCATGCCCTACCTGATATTGCGGCATTGCATTATTCCAGCGGAGTGACAATTGTAAAGTCAGGTTCCCCGGAAATCGGAATCGCTTTCCGCAAATCTTCCAGCACCATTCTTTCTATTTCCCGGTCTGACAAGTCGACTACTGCTTCATCCCCTGTCCGTCCGACAAATGCTTTGAAAAGCATCTTGCCAGCCGGAACATGGACTGGCCATTTTGTATGCATGGCCAAACATTTCGTGATGGTAAAATCACTGTTTCTGGAAACCACAAATCCCATGCCGTTTGCAGCAGAAGAATCGATGGCATCCCCCGAAAAGGCCACTGAAACAGTAGCCACTGAAGTCGATGGCATTTCTTTTAGATTTCCCAATAGCCCGGACGATTCAAATAAGGGCTGGATTTTTTCATGCGGAAGTGCAAAAATCACTTCATCTACTAAAAGATCCGAATCATTATTCAAATGGAGAAGCGCTTTGTCCTGCTCACGCCGAATCTTATCGACTTTCACGCCTTTGAGGATGGTGCAATCGGCTAAAGCCTTTTCTAAAGCATCAATCAATGTTTGCATGCCATTCTCGAATGTTTGAAAGATTCCTTCACTCGTTGTTGTAAAAGAGTCTGCATTTAGTGAATCGTCTTTTTTCACTCCCGCAATCAGACTGCGATGCTTTTGTTCGATTTGATAGAAAGCCGGAAACGTGGAAGCTAAGCTCATGCGGTCAATGTCTCCGCCGTACAGGCCGGAGAAAATCGGTTCGATTAAATTCTCCACCAATTCTTTTCCGAAACGGCGGCGCATGAATTTGCCAAGCGGCTGGTCAGCGGATTCGGCAGATCTCGGCATGACTAAGTCAGCCGCTGCCCGAAATTTCCCGCCTCCATGAAGATAAATGCGAAGCGATAAACGGTCCCCATTCCGTAGGCACACCCATAATGGACCCTTTCGGAATAGGATGCAATTGATCTTCCACCACGACAAAGCTTTCGCCTGCTCCACTGGCTATCAACTTATGTTCAATTCCTAACTCTTTAGCCAAATCATTGATATTTTCTGTGCGGGAAAGAAACGAGTCTGGCCCACGCTCAATTACAAAACCGTCTCTATGAAGCGTCTGGATTTTCCCCGCCTAAGCGATGCACCGCTTCAATAATTGTGAGATCCAACGAAATGCCTTGCTCTTTCGCTTGTTTTTGTAAATAGTATGCAGCAGACAGGCCCGAAATTCCTCCGCCCACGACTGCTGCTTTCAGCGTCCGCTCTGTCACGTTTCATATTCACTCCCGATTCAATTATTATTCTGCCAGTTTTTTCAAGACCACATCTGTAAGGCCATCGATGAACAATGGCTGGACATTCGGCATTTCTGGACGATGGTAAGTTGCGCCGATTTCATCGCATACCACTTTGCATTCATAATCATTGTCGAACAATACTTCTAAATGGTCCGCTACAAACCCTACTGGCGTGTAAACAAACGATGTATAGCCTTTTTGTTCGTATAATTCGCGAGTCAGATCCTGTACATCCGGTCCGATCCAAGGTTCTGGTGTTTGGCCGGCACTTTGCCAACCCACTTCCACATTTTCCACGCCTGCCGCTTCAGAAATCAAAGCTGCTGTTTCTTTCAATTGATCCGGATAAGGATCGCCATTTGCAATAATTTTCTCAGGCAATGAATGCGCAGAAACGATCAAGCAAGATTTTGCACGTTCTTCTTCTGACATTTCAGCGAAAGTTGCACTTACTTTTTCGCTCCAGTATTGGATGAATTTCGGTTCCGTGTACCAGCTTTCCACTGACACTAACTCAATTCCCGCTTTTTCAGCAGCTTCTGCTGCACGGCCATTATACGACTTGACAGAGAATGTTGAGAAATGAGGTGCGAGTACAATCGATACCGCTTCTTTGATGCCGTCGCGTGCCATTGCCGCTACTCCATCTTCCACGAATGGTTCAATATGTTTTAATCCAAGGTATACTTTAAAGTCGATTTCATCCTGCACTTCGTTCAAGCGTGCGCCTAAAGCATCTGCTTGGTCTTGTGTGATTTTCGCAAGCGGAGACAATCCTCCGATTGCTTTATAGCGGCTGCGCAAATCTTCCAAGCTTTCTTCGCTTGGTTTGCGGCCATGGCGAATATGCGTGTAATAACGCTCAATATCCGCTTCTTCGTATGGTGTACCATAAGCCATAACCAATAATCCCATTGTCTTTTTCAATTTAATCACCTCATAAGAAATTTTTGCTTCAATTAATTATTTGCTTTATAGGCAGCACTGTACTCATGCACAAATGCTGTTAAACGTTTCAAAGTATCCGGCTGTACTTCCGGGAATACGCCGTGGCCTAGGTTGAAGATATGGCCGTCTTGCTGCAAGCCCATATCCAAAATCTTTTTAGCGCGCTCTTCAATTACCGGCCAATCAGCCAGCAAGAATGAAGGGTCGAAGTTTCCTTGCAAAGTTTTCGTCAATCCCATTGCACGTGCTTCAGAAATCGGCAATCTCCAATCGAGGCCGACCACATCTACTGGCAGGTCGTGCCATTCTTTCGCCAAGTGGCTCGCACCAACGCCAAAAATCGTCAAAGGTACGCCTTCTGTCCGAAGTTCTGCAAAAATCCGATCCATGACCGGCTTAATGAAAATGCGGTAATCTTCTACATTCAAAGCCCCTACCCATGAATCGAAAATTTGAACAGCTTTTGCTCCTGCTTTTACTTGCGCTTTTACGTAAGGGATGATGGTATCTGCCAATTTATCCATTAACGCAAACCACATTTCAGGCTCAGATGCCATCATCGCTTTTGTTTTGTTATAGCTTTTCGATGGTCCGCCTTCAATCATATAGCTCGCTAAAGTAAATGGTGCGCCTGAAAAGCCGATAAGCGGTACATTCAATTGTTCTTGCGTCAAAATACGGATGGTCTCAAGAACGAAATCGACGTCCTGCTCCGGGTTAATTTCGCCGAGGCGCTGAATATCTGCCATTGTACGGATCGGGTTATCGATAACCGGACCAACTCCAGCTTTGATTTCAACGTCTACGCCGATTGCCGGCAGCGGCGTCACGATGTCTTTATAAAGAATCGCTGCATCCACATTGTATTGATCGACAGGAAGCTTTGTCACATAAGCGCAAAGCTCTGGCTGATGCGTAATTTGTTCAAGTGAGTATTTCTCTTTAATCTTGCGGTATTCCGGCTGTGAACGGCCAGCTTGGCGCATATACCATACCGGTGTATGTTCCGTTTTTTCTCCGCGGGCAGCTCTTAAGTACGTGTCGTTAAATGCTGTCATGTTTTTATTCATCCCTTCAATCTTATCTTCCACTGCGTTCTATTTCATTATCCGTATTTACTATAGACGCTCCGCTTCCTATTGTATAGATTCCTTAAGGAAATGTCATAAATTAGACTCTTCTCGCTTCACAGCTTGTACATAAAGCGTTTTATGTTTTTAGATAAGGGAAGAATAAGATTAGAATATAGAATGAGGAGGTATTTTGGATGAATTTATTTATGACCACAGGAACGTATGAATTCATGAAGAACATGAGAGAAAAGCACCCGCAGGAAACAATGGTGCTGATGCAAGGGGAGAATACGACTTTGCTGCTCCATGAAACGGAAGGGAGAACTATTTTCCAGACGCCGCGGCGTTATGAAGTAGTCGATGGAACCGGTACATTTAAAGAAAAAGGCTTTTTCGTTATGAACCATATTCCGGTAACGGATGAAGGCCGTCCAATTTTTGAACATCGTTTTAAAAACCGGGCTGGCGCAATCGAAAATGAACCCGGCTATGTCGCATTCCGCGTGCTGCGTCCTACCGATTCGGATACGTACGTCGTGTTGACGGAATGGGAGTCTCCTGCTTTCTTTGAAAAATGGAAAGAATCCCAAGCTTTTTCAAAAGCGCATGATAAACCGGCGGATGCTCCGGCTGAAAAACGGCAGAATATCTTTTCGGGCTCTTCCTATATCAAAACCTACAAAGCAAAGCCACAAGACGATTAATCAAGTGAGCCTCATTTTTTGAGGCTCTCCACATACATACATGACTGGAGGAAACTAAATGGTTTTTGTTTACTTTGTCTTAGCTGCAATTGTGACCGTAATCGCTTCGATCAAATTATCGCAATACGCAGATGTCATCAGCGAGAAAACTGCGATGGGCGGAATGATGGTAGGTACTTTGCTTCTTGCAGGAGCGACTTCCCTTCCTGAAGTTTCGACAAGCTTTTCTGCTGCAGCCATCGGCAATGCCGACATCGCAGTCGGCAATATGATCGGCTCCAATTTATTTAATTTATTTATCCTGGCATCTTTTGATTTCCTGCTGCGCCGCAGACGGATTTTGGAACGAGCCAGCAAAGACCATTTGTATACGGCATTTCTCGGCTTGTTACTGACTGTACTCGTCATTCTTTCTTTATGGCTGCGAATCGATATTTCCTTCCTCGGAATCGGGTTGGATGCATTAATTATCGCCATCGCTTATATTGTCGGTATGGTCGTCATCAATAAGCTTCAATCACAAGATGCTTCTATAGAAGAAGCGGCAGTTTCAGAACAAGAGCCGAATAACCCAAGCGGCGACTTATCGGCAAAAGCCGCTGTTATCCGATTCATCCTTGCCGCCTTGGTCGTTCTTGGAACCGGTACTGCCCTTTCAATCACAGGAGATGAAATTGCGGTCATTACCGGAATCGGCTCCAGCTTTATCGGCAGTTTTCTGATTGCCGCCACCACTTCATTGCCGGAAGCCATTTCTGTATTCGTCGCGTTGCGGTTGAATAATGTCAATATGGCAGTCGGCGCAATTTTGGGAAGCAATATTTTCAACATGATTATTTTAGCGATTTCCGATCCCGTGTATACAGCAGGCCCTATCCTATCAGCAGTTTCCGGGGCGCATATGATTATCGCACTCGGTGTATTGGCTATGTCACTTTTGACCATTTACGCTTTGACTCAGAAGAAAACATTGTCCAGCACGGTTTATTCGGTTCCTTCTATCTTAATGGTGATCATTTACTTTGTGGCCACCTTCCTGAATTTCAACTATTAAAGAGAGAGCCTTATGCTCTCTCTTTTTCCGTTCAGTACAACTTTAGATTGCCGGTCTTCCTTATATTCCCATCCATTCTGTCTGATTTAATATGCTATGATTATAGTAGAACAATTTCGACTATTGAAGGGAGATCCAGAAATGCTTGAAAAACTATATAAACAACTAGAAGAACGCTATCCAGAAATGGTGGAGATCCGCCGCTATTTGCATATGAATCCGGAACCTTCCTTCCACGAATCCAAAACCGCTGCCTATATCCGCAATTATTATGAACAATTAGGGATCGAAGTAAAACACGGAGTTGGCGGCAACGGCGTAGTAGCCACCATTCGAGGTGCAAAACCTGGAAAAACTGTGGCTTTGCGCGCAGATTTTGATGCCCTGCCCATTCAGGATTTGAAAGAAAACGTCCCTTATAAATCACAAGTGCCGGGTGTAATGCATGCCTGCGGCCACGATGGCCATACGGCAACTTTATTGGTTCTTGGAAAAACACTCCATGAAATGCGCAACGAACTGAAAGGCACTTATCGATTAATTCATCAGCATGCGGAAGAGCTCGCTCCAGGAGGCGCGAAACCGATGATTGAAGCGGGTGTTTTAGAAGGCGTCGATGTCATTTTTGGTACACATCTCTGGTCAACGACCCCGTACGGCCGAATCGACTACCGAATCGGGCCCGTTATGGCAGCAGCGGATAGCTTCACGATAAAAGTACAAGGCCGCGGCGGCCATGGCGCGATGCCGCATGAAACAAAAGATGCCGTGGTCATTGGCTCACAAATCGTCAACAACCTCCAACAGCTTGTGGCTCGCCGTGTGGATCCGCTTGAGTCGGCAGTCTTATCCGTCACTTCATTTGTAGCGGAAAATCCTTATAATATCATCGCAGACCATGCTGTCCTTTCCGGAACGGTGCGGACCTTTACGGAAGAAACACGATTGCTGATGGAAAAAGAGATGCAGCGCGTGGTGGATGGAACGAATATCGCCACCGATAGCCATAGTGATTTCACTTTTTCTAGAGGCTATCCTGCTGTCGTCAACCACGAAGCAGAGACGATGTATGTAAAGAAAATCGCTGAAGCCGTTCCAGGAGTCAATGAAGTCTATAATTGCCCTCCGCAAATGGGAGGCGAAGATTTCGCTTATTACCTGCAGGAAATTCCCGGCACCTTTTTCTTTACCGGCGCGATGCCGGACGGCGCTGTCTACCCGCATCATCATCCGAAATTCGATTTTAAAGAAGAAGCAATGCTTTTGGCTGCTAAAACGTTAGGTCAGCCGCGTTGAATTTCCACGAATAAAAAAGGGTTGTCCCAAAAATTCTGGGACAACCCTTTTTTTCATTTTTTCTTCTTCGCAAAAGCTAAAGTGATAGAGGAAACAACTAGAACTGCAGCAAATGCGATCAACGCTACGATAAATTCTCCTGCTATCAGCAAAACGACAGCTACAACCACCGCTTGGATGCTTTGAAGAATCAACACCAGTTTTCCGACCGCCTGCTCTCGGCTGAATGCCGTCAATGGGAATAAATTATCCATGCGGAAATGCTGTTTCTGATTTAAGCCCTGCCAAATTTGGATACTGGAAGCAAAGGCTAAGGCAGCGATAAAAATGGCAATGGCCGTTGGAAACGGGATCAGCCAAGCCCCTGCCATCGAAATGGCCGTCAAGCGAAGCCATAAATAGAACAATTCATCCGACCGGATAAAAGTCCGTAAAATCAAATAGAAATGCGCGTTTTGCGGACCATTTTTAACCAAACGGTAAATCCAGTTTAGCCAAGCCCGCTCTTTCACTTTTCCTTTGATATGTGGGACGTCCGTAAAGTAATTCGCAAATTGATAGAACCGCAGCATCCGGTTTTCTTCAAGCCGGATGAAATGCTCGTAAGGAAAAGCTTTTCGAGTCGCTTGCCCCTTCACCCATCTGCCGTAGACAATCATGGCAAACAAAAATAATACGGCAATCAGCAAATTGCCGATTACGTAAAAATAGACAAAGAACAGCACGAAAACAAAACGGACCAGCCGGTCAAGCCAGGCGTCTCTTCCCGCTTTTGCTTTACGGAACGAAAATTCAGTTTGGATGTTCCACCATTTTATCAGCAAAAGCAATATCGGCAATCCGATCAATAAAGACGACGGCAAACCGTATAACGCATTGACCATCGGCAATGACACGATAAACGCAATCACCGGCAAATACAATTGCGAGAAAAACGACCATTTCAGCGCCGGTTTTAAAAATTCGTCCAGTTTGCTTTCAAGCGGCAAAAAGTACACCATATCCGCTTCCTTCAATAGAGTCGAAGGTGCACTGAATGCCAGTAATAAGGCAAAAACAAATGCCATGAGCCATGCACCGGGGAAATCCGGCGGCACGTTCTGCACCCATTCGCTATAGGCGTAGCCAGCCGCGCCGATGGCAAAAAGAAGCACAACTGCGATATGGCCCGTGAAAATATATTTTAAATAATTTTGGACTTCCCGCATGTATTTTTGAAGCCGGTTATCCCATACCTCATGCAAGTTCTTCATTGACAGCATCCTCAGTCATCGCAATATATAAATCATCTAGTGAAGCATCCGGCATATCAAATGCTTTCCGCAGATCCTTCATGGTTCCAACCGCCCGAATGCGGCCATTGTGCAAGAGAATGATGCGGTCGCAATAGCGTTCAGCCGTAGATAGGATATGCGTCGACATGAGTACAGAAGCCCCTTTTTTCTTTTGCTTCTCCATTTGGTCGAGCAATGATTTGATGCCGAGCGGGTCAAGCCCGACAAACGGTTCGTCAATAATGTATAAGGCCGGGTCCACTAAGAACGCGCTCATGATCATGACTTTCTGGCGCATCCCTTTCGAGAAATGGGAAGGAAACCATTTCAAGCGTTTCTCCATCCGGAATTCCTTCAATAGTTCAGCTGAACGTTTTTCAAAACGGGCCGGTTCGATATTATAGGCCATGGCCGTCAGTTCCAAATGTTCGCGCAGCGTCAACTCTTCGTATAGAACCGGCGTTTCTGGGATATAGGAAAAGGATGAACGATAAGCATCCATATCTTCTTCAAACTTTTTGCCGTTCAAACGGATTTCTCCTGATTTTGGTTCCATCAAGCCGATGATATGCTTGATCGTCGTACTTTTCCCGGCTCCATTTAAGCCGATCAAGCCGACCAATTCCCCTTTATTAATCGAAAATGTCACATCTTGCAAAACGGGTTTGCGTGTATAGCCCCCGGTCAGCGACTGGACTTCCAAAATTGCCAATCTCAACACCTCTTTCTTTCCACTATTGTATCAAATCTCCTGAATGATTTCTTTTGAGAGAAATGAAATATGTTAAACTGATTAAAATGGAAAGGATGATGACAATGACAAATTGTATTTTCTGCAAAATTATTGCCGGAGAAATCCCGAGTGTGAAGGTTTATGAAGACGAGCATGTTTATGCTTTTATGGACATCATGCCGCTATCTAAAGGCCACACGCTCTTAATTCCAAAAACGCATCGTGAATTTGTATACGACATGACGCCGGAAGAAGCTTCGAACCTCTTCAGTGTCGCACCGAAAATTGCCGCAGCCATCAAAGAGACATTTGAACCGGAAGGCATGAACTTATTAAACAATAACGGCGCTAAAGCAGGCCAAAGCGTTTTCCATTTCCACCTCCACTTCATTCCCCGCTTACGGCGAGACGGACGGCTTCGGCGCAAAATGGATGACAAAAGAAAAAGAATTCACAACTGAACGGATTCAGGAACTAGCGGAACAGGTAAAGGAAAAATTGGCTTAAATGCTTGCTTTCGCACCTTATAAAGGATAGAATCAGAATAAGTTTTTTCGCCGGCGGCCACGAGGGCACGTGCGGGAAAAAGCAAAAAAAGAGTCGAGCTGAGGAGAGATGAGAAATGAATACGAAGAATTTAGTTTTAATGGCCTTATTGGTCAGTGTTGGGGCTGCGCTATATGTGATCATCCCAGGGTTTAGCGGAGGCATGAAACCCGATTTCATGTTGACGATGATGTTTATCGGAATCTTGTTATTCCCAAATGTTAAATCTGTATTTTTGCTTGCCGTAACTACTGGCGTGATTTCAGGACTGTTTTCAACTTTCCCAGGAGGATTTGTTCCAAATATCCTTGATAAATTCATTACGGCCTTTGTCTTTTTGGCATTTGTTCTAATCTTAAAGAAAATCGTGCAAAAATTGCCGGTAGCCATCGCCCTTTGTGCGGGAGGCACGGTATTGTCAGGAACCGTTTTCCTGTCATCTGCCATCTTCATCATCGGTGCAGATATTCCTTTCGGGATTCTCTTCACTACAGTGGTGCTGCCTGCAATGCTGCTGAACGGTGTCGCTTTCGCATTTATTTATCCGATTGTCCTTACTTTAGTAAGACGTTCGAAATTCGAAACAGCTGTCACTCAATCAGCATAATCCAAAGCTTTTCAAGGACATTCTCCTTGAAAAGCTTTTTTCATTGAATCCCCATTCACCTTTATGTTTTAATTAAGTAAAATAGAGGAAAAGAACGGTATAGATGAAAGGGGCGTTTGCCGATGAAAGCATCGACATTTTTTTTAGGGCTTGCAACAGGGTTAGCAGCCGGAGCTGCAGCCACATTATTTTCAACACCACAATCGGGGAAAGAACTTCGCACTTCTGTAAAAACAACATCTTCCGATTGGAAAGAGAAACTTGCAGATGTTAAAGAAAAAGTGAACGGGCTGAAAGAATCCATCGCCACATTATCGGCGGAAGCCAAAACGCAATTTCCAGCAGCAGCGGATGGCTTAAAAGCTTCAATGGAAAACTGGCAAGAAGGAACAGCTCCTGCCAAAGAACATTTACAACTAGAAATTTTGGCTATTCAAAATTCGATTGAGGAATTGCAGAATGCTATTACAAAAGATAAAAAAGACAATAAAGGAAAAAACGACAGCTCTGATCACGATTCAGATGATAGGGACGACAAGTGAAACTGCCATTTGGCAGTTTTTTTTTTATCCGGACATTGGTTGTCTGAAGGCCTCGACTTCCTATAAGCTTTTGAAACTCCCATTCCCCTGTTCGGTAAAGAACGTCGCTTCGGCTGGCTATCTTATGCCTTCAGAGCTTAGCGGGCACTTCCACTTTTTTATTGTTCAGTTCCAGTGCCCAGCTCTTCGGGTCATAAGCCAATCAGCCTGTCTTATGCCTGTCAGAGCTTGACAGGCACTTCTACTTTTCTATTGTCCAGTTCCAGTGCCCAGCTCTTCGGGTCATAAGCCAATCAGCCTGTGCGGCAAAGAACGCCGCTTTGGCTGCCTGTCTTATGCCTGTCAGAGCTTGACGGGCACTTCCACTTTTCTATTTGGAAATTTTTTTATTATTCACACTTTAATAAGGTTTGCTTTATTGCTATAATAAAGAAAAATCTTTCTGGGGGAAAGTTGGTGCTGAAATGAATGAACGCGAATACACGATGAAAGAGGCTATGTTGTTTAGCCAGCGCATCGGGCAATTATCGAAAGCCTTATGGAAAGCTGTTGAAAAAGATTGGCAATTGTGGATAAAACCTTATGACTTGAATATTAATGAACACCACATTTTATGGATTTCTTACCATTTAAAAGGGGCTTCTATTTCGGACGTTGCTAAATTTGGGGTTATGCATGTGTCCACCGCCTTTAACTTTTCAAAGAAATTAGAAGAACGTGAGCTTCTCGCTTTTTCAAAACGCGATACCGACAAACGCAATACATATGTCGAATTGACGCCAAAAGGCGAAGAACTGATGCAGGAGATGATCGAACGATACCATGACACTCCCCACTCCGTTATTGATGGTTCCTTGCCGATTCGGAATCTTTACGGGAAATTCCCGGAGTTTTTGGATATCATGGCCTTAATCCGCAATATTTACGGCGATGATTTCATGGAGATTTTTGAAGCTTCCTTTAAAAATATCGAGAACAAATTCAACGAAGAAAATCATGTGATTGAAGCAATTGAAAAGCAGTGAAAACGCTGTCTAAAATTTAATATGAATCTGTCTTGCTTTTATCGCTAAATCATTGTATTGTATGTATCGACTCAAAAGAGCAATCTACTTTTAGGAGATGCAAATAATGCATTGCTGGAAAACCATCAATTTAAAAAAACAATACGGACTCGATCGTGTTTATATGCTTTCTGCACTTATGGGGCTCGGTGTTTTCATGAGCTTTTACATTGTGTTGAACATCTTGTATTCTGATCCTTTGTCCGACCAGAATTTCTTCTTTTTCATCTTGGCGATTTTAGCCGTTTATCCGCTTCATAAGGCATTTCACTTTTTGCCTTTGGTCGGCTGCCGTAAATGCATCAAATTGGTTGTGAAAAAAAGCTTTAAGGTTTTCCCGATGTTTTCCTTGCATATTAAAGAACCTGTTTCCAAGAAACGTTTTTTATTCACTTTGCTGAGCCCGTTCTTATTGATCAATGCGATCATTATTATTCTTAGTATCTCAATGCCTGTATACAGCCATTATTTTGCCATGCTGCTCGCTTATCATTGCGGCTTGTGCTTAACGGACTTGATCTATCTCCGGAATCTGGCGCATTCACCAAAAGACGCTTTAATCGAGGAAACGGAAACCGGATATGAAATCTTGGTTCCGGAAGCAATAGTCTAATCCTGTTTTTTCCTCTCGTCTTTGTTATACTAATAGCTAAGTATAGAGGGGAGGAAATCCATGATAGTCGCATTTGTAGTAATGTTTTCCGTATTTTACTTGTTCCAGATCAACCGAATGACCTTAGCTCTTGTTACGTCTAGGGAAATTCCTGAAGAAAACCATCAGAAAATTTTCCGTACAATCAATATATTAATTACCATCTTATTGGTATCATTATATGTAGGCGTAGAATTTACTCCATAAGTTCATTTGCCCTAGGCATTTGGGCTTTTTCTTTTGATATAGAAACTTTTTGATTTTTAAAACGTTTATGTTATAGTAACTAACGGCATCAAGATAGAAAGTTGGGAGCGAATAATTATGAAGAAATCACTATTAACATTGTCTTTAGCCGCATCCGTTTTAGTATTAGGCGCATGCAGCGATAACGGTTCTGAAGGAGAAGTTGTTGTCTCTTCTAAAGTTGGCGATATCACAGAAAACGAGTTATACAATGAAATGAAAACTTCTGTCGGCGATCAAGCAGTTCAAGTCCTCATGATCGAAAAAGTACTTTCTGACAAGTACGAAGTGACGGACAAAGAAGTCGACGCAGAATACAAAAAATCTGAAGAGCAGCTAGGCGAAAGCTTTGAACAGTTCCTTCAGCAAAACAATCAAACAGAAGACAGCTACCGCAAAGTCATTCGTTTGAACCTATTGCAGGAAAAAGCATTGACTGACGGTGTAGACGTGACAGACGAAGAAATCCAAGCACAATATGAGCGCCAAGGAACTGAACTGAATGCGCGCCATATCCTTGTAGCAGATGAAGAAACAGCGAACAAAGTGAAAAAAGAATTGGATGAAGGCGGCGACTTCGCTAAATTAGCTGAAGAGTACTCAACAGATCCAGGATCTGCAGCAAACGGCGGCAGCCTTGACTGGTTCGGAACTGGCGCGATGGTTCCTGAATTTGAAGATGCGGCTTATGCTTTAGAAGTGGAAGAAATCAGTGCACCTGTTCAATCACAGCATGGTTTCCACATCATTCAAGTAATGGAAAAACGCCAAGTGGAAGATCAGCCTGCTCTTGAAGACCAAAAAGACCAAATCCGCAAAGAATTGGCTGTTGGAAAAGCAGACCAAGAAGCGTTGATCCCTAAAATTGCAAAAATGATGGAAGATGCAGACATTGATATCAAAGATGAAGACCTTAAAGGTGCCTTCGATGATATTATGAACGCTGAAGCTCCAACTGAAGAGGCTCCAACTGAAGAAACACCGGCTGAATAAGCCTATGAAGAAAGCCCTTTGCCTAGTCGGCAAAGGGCTTCTTTTTTATTCAATCGTCGGTTTATAGAACGAACGGTTATCGAGCGGAAAAAGGCGTTCTGTAAACTCGCCTGCTTTTGTCTTGCCGAGCGCCCGGTCGAGCATCATCATTTTCGCGTCGATATTATCGATATAATGCAGCATCTCCGCTTCTTTGATCATCGGTTTTTTCGGGCTCCCCCACTCTTCTTTGCCGTGATGGGAAAGGATCATATGCTGAAGCAATAGAACTTCTTCGCTGCTGATTTCCAACTCATCTGCTGTTTTGGAAATTTCCGTAACCATGATTGAGATATGGCCAAGCAAATTGCCTTCAAGTGTATAAGTCGTTGCAATCGGGCCAGACAACTCAAATACCTTGCCGACATCATGCAAAATGATTCCTGCATATAAAAGATCTTTGTTCAGGGATGGGTAAATTTCGCAAAGTGCTTTCCCCAGTTTCAGCATGGAAACCACATGATCCGCTAAACCGGACGCATAATCATGGTGATTTCTCGTAGCGGCAGGAAATGTCAAAAACGGCTGCTGGTATTTCTTTAAGATATGGCGTGTAATCCGCTGAATCTGCGGGTTTTCCATTTCAAATAAATACTGCATCACTTCTTCGAATAATTCATCCGTGCTTTTCTCGGAAGACGGCATCAAATCCGCTATGGACTGGTTTTCTTCCGGCTTTGCCGGACGGATGCTCTTAATCCGCAATTGGTTTTTGCCGCGGTAGTTGTGGATTTCCCCTCCTACTCGGACAATCGTCTCTGCTGCAAATAGCTTTTCATGTTCATCTTTTGTATCCCATAATTTCGCTTCAATGTCTCCGCTTTTATCTTGCAGCACTAAAGACATAAAGGGATTTCCGGTGGTCGTAACGCCTTTGACCGATTGCTTGATCAGCAAAAACTCATCGATGGTTTCGCCAACCGCTCGCTGTGTGATTCCTTTGCTCATGAATATACACTCCTTTCGATAGTAGCCACGTCTATTACATAAGCATCAGGCCAAACCTGCTGCATCATTTCATGACACGTAAAGTAGACGAACTGGTGGTCTTCTTGCAGCTCTGTTATTAAGTTTATCATTTGCTGGAGCCGCCGGCGATCAAAATGAACAAACGGATCATCCATGATGATCGGGAACGGATGGCTTTTGGCCATCGATACAGCCAGTGACAGCCGCAAGGACAGATACGCCTGTTCTTTTGTTGCTTGGCTCAGCTCTGCTATGTGGAATCGCATGCCGTCTTTTCGCACCGCTTCGAAATACCCTTCTTGCGTCATTTCCATTCCCGTATAGGAACCGGAAGTCAATTTCTCAAAATAAGCTTGTGCTTTTTGAATGGCAGCGGGCAAACTCTTTTCTTTTAATTCATCCATCGTCTGTTTAATCGCTTCTGTAATCGCTTTTCCTGCAGACCATCTTTTCGCCATGTCCGCCAATTCTTCTTTCTTTTCATTGAATAGCTGCAATTGAGTTTCGTAAGCTTCATCGGTCAACAACTGCTTCGTGAATTGTTGTTTTTCAGCCTGTTCACCCAAAAGAGCTCGCCGCTCTTCTTTCAGCCGCTGCAGATCTGATTCAAGCTTCTGGATATTCGACTCGCCCCAACGCTCTTCATCTGCTTTCGAGAAATTTCCAAGCGCTTGCAGCTGCGATTGAATCGGTGCCATTTCTTTTTCAATTTGCTCTTTCTTCAGCCACTCATCACCCAGTAAATAAAACTCATCCACGTTCTGTGCATTGGCTTCTGCCAGCAAGGCCTGTTGTTCTCCATCAATTTGCCGGTTGAGGGCATGGAGTTGTTCGAGTTCTTCTTGGACAGCTGCCGCCTTTTCCTGCATTTTTTCTACAGCCGCACGCTGCTCCTGCCGTTTGTTCATTTCTGCGCGCAACACGGCATACAATTCATCGGCTGGCACAGGCTGATCAAGCACGGTTTCCACATGAGCGAGCCAATCTGCCTGCTCCTTTTCAAGCGCTGCGATTTCCGCCTTCAACCGCTTCTCTTTTAGCGAAACAGCATGGATTTCCCGCAGTTTCTCAAAAAGGCCCAAGACCGTCGACCGGCTTGCATTTTGCGGCAGGCCTAAGTTTCGCAAGAAATGTTCATACGCTAAGCGCGCCTGTTCACTGCGGCTTTCATTGGAAAGTTTGCCGATAGAGCGCTTCGCCGCTTCTAGTTGCTCTATATAGCCATCCAATTTGCGGTCATAGCTGTCCAATTTAGCAATCAAAGCCGCATATTCCGTTTCTTTGCCGCCATAACGGCTTATTAAAGCCTCCTGTTCGGATTCAAGCGTTTCGGGCTTCCGGTTTTTCAGCATCAGCCAAAGCCCTCCTATGGCTGCTAAAAAGCCGATAACCGCCACAAGGTAATTCGATTGCCCTAAACCGATGATGAGTGTAAGCACTCCAATTCCCGTCATCGCGTAATTCACTGTCTGGCTGCTGGCGGATTTTTGTGCGTTTTTTGCTGCTTTCGCTTCAGCCACTTTATGGGCAATCGCTTGCCATTCTTCAGCCATTCTTCGATCGCTTTCACTAGGTTCATTCGCGAGGAAAATTTTCAGCTCTTTTTCGGTTTCGGCAAGCTTCGTTTTTTCTTCTGCCACTTTCCGGTCCGCGTAGCGATTTTCTTCTTCTTCCCTTTCGGCTTGCTGCACGAGCAGGATCAATTCTTCCTCCCGGCTCAAGGAAACGTCTGCTTGAAGCGCTATAGCTTCCTCTATTCCGATTAAGGAAAGAAGGCGTCTCCGGTCATCTTCCAAACGAATGGCTTCTTCCTGCTTTTGGCGAAGTACGGAACGCAATTGATGCCATTCCGATTCTCGCGCTAGCAAGGCATTCAAAGGTCCGATATCTGCGTGTCCGTTTTCTTGGACCGTCGTACGTTCCGCTTCTTTTTCAAGAAACGCTTTTCGCGCCTGTGCTTCAGACAAACGGTCCATTAACCGGTCCATCCGCCGCTGTCCATCGGAAGGGAATGCGGTTACAGTCATCGAGTCCAATTCGCTTTGAAGCATTCTTTCTTTTTCAATCAACGGTGCAGCCTGCCGCTGCTTTTCGATTTTCTTCATTTCCTCGCTTGCTTGATCTTCTTCTTCATTGATCAGAAGGAGGCGCTGCTCTATTTCACGAAGGCGTTCTAGATAAGGACTGTAAAGTTCGGAACGGCTTCGAAGCTCTTTCAGCTCCGCCTCCATCACACGGAGTTCTTCAACCAATTGATTGATTTCAGGGTTGCGCCCTGTTTTCTTAAAAATGCCGGCCATTTCTTTTTCCACGCGGTCTTCAAGTTTGCTAATGGCATCGATGCCGGTAGTCCCGGAAGCCAGTAAAGTTCGGCTCAATTCGTCTTCCGTCATTTTTTCCAAGCCTTGCAGTTCGTGGATGGAAAAAGAAAATACCGATTCAAAAGCCGACCGGTCGTAATCTCTCAAAAGCATTTTCAATTCAGCATCTGATCCGCGCGTGCCGTCTTCAAAATAGACGGTGACTTCTCCAGCCGCTTTGCCTTTTACTCTTTCAATAACGACTTTGCCGTAGATGGGGTCGGTGATATGCAATTGCCCGCCGTATTTCCCTCCTGCTTTCGGTTCATACCGCTGCAGGTTCTGTGTACGAAGCGGATAGCCGAATAAAGTCTGGACAATAAATTGCTGAATGGTCGTTTTGCCGGCTTCATTGGCTCCGTAAAAGAGGTTCATCCGGCCGTTCAATTCAATGCTTACATCCTGGTGTTTGCCAAATCCGTAAATGATGGCTTTTTCAATTTTCATCAGCTATTCCTCCATCCGGACATTTCGGCGGATTTTCTGAATCGCGGCTGCTTGAATAGCCGCGGTTTCATGATCGTTCAACGAGTCAAGAAAACGGCTGCCTTTTGGATGCCGATACAAATCCTTTAATACATTTTTCCAATCGGCCAATTGCCAGGAATCCATTACGCCTATGATTTTCTCTGCCAACGGCGAGATTTCAAAAGCATCAGTCCCCAACTCAGTCTCTATCGAGGAGATCCAGACAAAATCCTCCAGTTCTTCCAACGCTTCCTGGAGCGTTTCCATCAATTCTTTTTCTGTGACTTCTTCAAAAAGTTCTTTTGCCCCTGCATCTAAATGAGTCAAATGCAATTGGAGAATCGAAGGGCCATATTCCATCAATTGGTGCTCAATACCGTTTCTGCAGGCATCAATTAGTTCGTTCATATGCATGATGCCTTCACATCCAATCGAAAGGCGGTCAAATTGAACCGCCGAAACCGATATAAATTGAAGGCTTGTGCCTGATTTGGACAGCGAAACATCGTAAAATCCTTTCGCTCCTGCCTCATTTTTATGGCGTCCCTGAATATTTCCTGGATAGACAATTGAAGGATTTTGATTCAGTTCTTCCCTCATGTGGATATGGCCAAGCGCCCAATAATCATAATTTTTCTCGAGCAATTGCTGTTTCGTAAAAGGCGCGTAGACCGCGTGGGCTGTTTCTCCGTCCATGCTGCCATGGAGCATGCCGATATGAAATGCTCCCGATTCTTCAGCAGGCGGAAAATCATGGATCATCGCTCGTTTCACATGCCGTTCCCCGTAGCTGAAACCGGAAATGATGACTTCGCCGTTCGGCGTTGCCAATCTTTTCTGTGAAACTTCGGGTCCAAAAACATGGACATTTCCCGGCAATTCAAAACGCACCCATTGGCCGCTCAAATGGTCATGGTTGCCGTATCCAAGCACGACCGGCACTCCTGCATCCGCTAAGCGCTCCATTCCTTGCTGGAATCGATGCTGCGCTCGGATGCTGCGGTCTTCGCCATCGTAAATATCGCCTGCAATCAAAACAAAATCAGGCATTTCCTTTATTGCGTAATCGATTAAACGGTCAAACGCGGCATACGTACTGTCTTTCACCCATTGCCACTGGTCCTTTTTCAAACCTTTCATGCCACTGAAAGGGCTGCCTAAATGCAAATCAGCCGTATGAATAAATCGGATATTGCCCATAATTCTACTCCTTCGGAAACCGAATATTTGTTCTTATTTTACCATGACAAACAACGAAAAAAAACTGTTTACCGGAAACTTCCGGTAAACAGCTTGAAGGCTTATTTTTGATTGCCTAAGCGAATTGCTTTCTTTATGTCTTTCAATGATTGGGAAGAACCGTACATCAATACACCGCCGCGGTAAACGCGTGCGCCGAACCACCCAAGCAAGCCGATGGTCACTAACATGATCCCGATCGATAAGAGCGGTTCCCATAATGGAATGTCCAACATCCCAACCCGCAAGAACATGACGAGCGGAGCAAAAAACGGAATGTAGGAAGCGACGGTTACAAAAGTGGCTTCCGGAACGGAAATTCCTGAAAACGCGATTAACGAAGCGACCACAATCAGCATCATCATCGGCAGCATCAATTGCTGGACATCTTCCGTTCGGCTGACAAGCGAACCGAGTAAAGCTGCAAGGACCGCATAAAGGAAATAGCCCAATAAAAAGAACAAGACGGCAAAAAGGAATGTACTGATTTTAACATCGGAAAAGCCGAAAACGCTAAATGCACCTTCCGTCAATGCCGTGCCGGCTGTTTTCATGGCCAGATAGCCCGAAAGCCCGAAAATCAACATCTGTAAAATACCGAGCGTTCCGATGCCTGCAATCTTTGCAAACATATGCTTAACGGGCGAAACACTGGAAATTAAAATTTCCATGACGCGGAAGATTTCTCGTTTGCCACTTCCATCGCAATCATATTTGGATAGTAAATAACCGCGATATAAATGAGCAAGATCAAAATGTAGACGAGCCCGCGCTTGGCTTAACTCTTCCTGGGATTTGGAGGATTCCGAAATCGCTTCCCGTTCAAACGCAACCGGTGTGAAAAGTTGTCCGACTTCGCTTTCACTCAAGCCCAGGCTTTCCGCTGTCACAACGGTTTGGAGTGATTGGACTGCCTGCTCAACATCATTGGCGCTTCCCAGTTCATTTGCGGATTCCGACACATAGCGAGCGTTGAGCGTCCCTTCCTGTTCGAGCACAAGATAAGCATCGATTGTCCCTTCTCCAATGCCTTCTTTCAGTTCTGCTTCTGTCATATCTGTCGGCATCGCTTGGACATCACTGTTTTGCTGATCCAATTGAGCTTGCAGAATCGGTGCCAATTCCCCGCTTTCATCAATCACGTGGAGAACGTTCCCTTCTTCATCCGAACCTTGAAAAATTTCAATGATATTCGATAAATTCGCCAGCAGGAAAAAGGCAGCCACGACGATTACCGTGGTGATGATAAACGATTTGGTTTTGGCTTTCGTTAAAAATGATTGCTTAAAAATAATCCAGAAACTATGCATACGCTTTCCCTACTTTCGAAATAAAGATTTCTTCCAAGGAAGGTTCTTCGATCGCAAAGTGGCGGAGTTTGCCAAGCTTCATCGAACTTTCTAACAAGCGCTCAGCCGTAGCTTCATCGTTAATTTGGAATAAGGCACCGTCATGGGTTTTCGTAAACTGGACGACCCCCACTGTATTTTTTAAGGAGGACAGATCCACATCCATTTTAATTCGGACATTCTGTTTCCCAAATGACCGTTTGACTTCCCGGATTGAACCGTCGACCACCACTTTCCCTTGGTCCATGATTGTCATATTGTCGCAGAGCTCTTCCACATGGTCCATGCGATGGCTGGAAAATACGATCGTAGCGCCTTGTTTTTGAAAATCCAGAATGGCTTTTTTCAGCATTTCCACATTCACCGGATCCAAACCCGAGAAAGGCTCATCTAATATAAGCAGCGACGGATTATGGAGCAGCGATGCAATCAACTGGATCTTCTGTTGATTTCCTTTTGATAATTCTTCCACTTTCTTCGCTGCGTAATGAGGTACTTGAAACCGTTCGAGCCAGACCATCGCTTCTTGTTTCGCTTTTGAAGCAGGCATTTGACGCAACTGCGCCAAATACACCAATTGATCCAAGACTTTCATTTTCGGATACAAGCCCCGTTCTTCGGGCAAATAGCCGATTTCCGGACTTGCTGCATACGTAATAGGCTTTCCTTTCCACGTAATCACACCCGCATTGGGATTCAACAAACCAAGAATCATGCGGAAAGAAGTCGTTTTACCAGCCCCATTTGCCCCCAAAAATCCATGCATCTGCCCTTGTTCAACCGTCAAAGACAAATCGTCTACCGCTTTAAAATCACCGAATCTTTTCGTAGCATGTTGTATTGATAACGTCATCCTCATTCCTCCTCTTTCTTTAATACGCCGCAAGTTTCGAAATGTTTCAAAAGCGGAGGACTTTTTCCGCAAAACCCGATATACTTAAAATGAATAACCATTCAGAAGGAGTTGTCTAGCATGAGAACCTATAAACTGACGGCCTATGAACAAACAGGCAAACTGATCACAGAAGAAACTTTCACTGCAGAAAATGACGAGCAGGCAAAAGATAAAGGGCGCGCATTACTAGAAGAAAAAGAATTGACCAACCAAACGCACCGCCTGGCTTCGCCAGCTGGCAAATTGCTGCTTTTCCATTCATAGAAAATAGTGAATGCCATCTGTGAAACTGCGGATGGTATTTTTGTCGACTTCTTATTGGATTTGACTAAACGCGCGCATTGTTCTGTGAATGCGCGTATTTCCTTTTGAACGCACGCATTCTTCGGTGAGCGCGCGTATTTCCTCACGAACGCGCGCATTCCACTCTATACGCGCATAAAACTCCCATAAAGAAAAAAGCATGGCGCAAGGCCATGCTTTTTTGGATCATTGCCCTTTAAATTCGGGTTTTCTTTTTTCGACAAAAGCTTGGATCCCTTCCAGGTGGTCTGCACTTTTGCGCATCGCTGACTGGGCTTTCGCTTCCATCTCTAATACTTTTTCCAGCTCAAGGACTTTCAATTGGTGAAGAATTTCTTTGGACGCGAGTTTCGCCTGGACAGGTGAACTCAGCACATCTAAAGCATAGGCTTCTGCATGTTCCATCGCCCGGCCTTCTGCCGTCACTTCTTCGATCAGCCCTTTTGCAAGCGCATCATGCGCTTTTAACGTCTGCCCGGCCCAGATCAATTGTTTCGCTTTTGGAACGCCGACGCGTTCTTTCATGAAGAAATGTCCGCCGCCATCCGGCACAAGGCCGATGCCGATAAAGTTCATTGCAAGTTTACTGTTTTCTTCTGCAATCACATGATCGCAGGCCAGTGCCATGCTGAAACCAAGGCCAGCTGAAGCTCCATGGATTGCAGCAATGGTAATTTGCGGCAAGGTATAAAGCGACTTGGCAAGCTTCGTCACTTCTTTCATGACAAGATCGATATCCATCGGATTTTCAGGATCCATCATTTCTTTAATGTCTCCACCTGCAGAAAACGCTCTTCCTTCGCCGTGGATAATCAGCACCTGCAAGCTCTTCTCATCCAATAGCGACTCGAAACAGTCGGCCAACTCTTTCATCATCGTGCCATTCATCGCGTTCATCGATTTCGGCCGGTTTAATTTTAAATAGCCCGTGCGTCCTTGCTTCGTTAATTCGATTGTTTCATACATAAAAAAAGACACCCTTCCGTAAAATGAATTGTCATTCATCTTTACGTATTCGGTGTCTATAAGAGAAAACCCTTTATTTTTTTAAATTACATTGATTCGTATAAAGACTGAACTGGTTTGATCAAGACGCGGTTCACTTCATCGATGATTTGGCTTAATCCCATTTCTGCTTCAAGCATTGCCAGGATTTTCGGATTGCCTTGAGCAGCTTGAGCTGTCGCTTGTGCGCTCATCATTTCTTCTTCCGTGATTTCTTCGCCTTGCGCTTGCTTTTGCTGAAGCGTCATTTGAAGATCACGGAAGCCCTTGAACAAATCATTTGCTTCTGCATCCGCTGTTACAGCTTCAACTGCTGCTTGCAATTTCGTGAATTCCTCCGTGTTGCGGAATGTACTTTCCAATTTGTTGATGTCGTCATAAATGTTTACTGCCATTATGATTCTCCTCTACATTGTATTCAGTGCTAAGCTTAAGAACCCTTGGACGATCCCGATGACTCCTCCAAGCAAAAATCCTAGCGCTGTAATCATTTTCAATTCCCTTTGCGAAATCCCAAGAACGAGTTCTTCGAGGCGGCTTAACGGCAGAGAATCGACTTGCTCTTTTACCATGCCTTCCATGTTAATCTTCTGCAAGGCTTCTTCCAATTTCTCTTCCCCTTGCTGGAATCCGAAATCCACAACAAGCGGGATGATGTTTGCACTTGTCCATTCTAACCCGTTCGGCCAAGTCTCTGCAAGTGTCGCATCCAGACGGCCTTTAATGTCTGCCGTTTCTCTTACATACTCTTTCACTGCACCGATTGCCGGTTCAAAGTCAAATTCCTTCAAAAAGTCATCCGCTTTGCGGTTTTGCAACTTTTCCCATTCCCCGTAAGCTAAGGTAATGACCAGTTCAAAAGTTCGCGGCGAATTCAGGAATTTGATGATTTCCGGCTGGATGCGGTCGACAATGCTTTTTGACTCGCCAAGCAAGGAATGCAGCATATTGCCGAATCTTCCTCGTGAAGATAAAAACTCATCGATGAACGTCTTGATCGTCTGACGCCCTTCCAATGAAGCAAAATAATCTGAACCTTGATCAATAGCATATTTGACGCCTTGGATCATCTTTTGCTCTGTTTCATCACGCCAATTCTCAGGCATCAATTCTTTAATGGTTTTGCCTTCTACGTAGTTGCGGATTGATACCGTCTGGCGGTCTACCAATTCATCGAGCTTCGCTTCAATTTTCAGATCCAAGCCGCCTTGGCCTGCGCCTTCCAACCATTCATTCAAAGTTTTTGGCGAATGAAAAACGTGCATTTCCAATTGTTTCCGAATCCATCTTTCAGCTTTACCCCGCATTTCATCATTAAAGAAACGCTTTTTAAATGTTTCCGGCGTCAATAAGTGCTGGACAATGGTGCGCCCCAACTGAGTCGATAATTCATCACGCCGCTTCGGAATCAGCCCCGGTGTAAACGGCAAGCGCCATTTTCCGATATAGACCGCTTTATACGGACGGAAAAGCATCTTAATGGCGATGAAGTTGGTAATCCCCCCGATCAATGCACCTAAGACTGCCATAATCGTAATCGTCAATAAAATACTCAAGACCTTCACTCATTTCTTTTTGTCTTTGTGAATCGCTTTCAATCCCCTATAATGAAAAGAAGAACCTAAAGGAGGATTTACATGCTTCAGCACTTTAAATTTAAACCCATGTTTGAAAACCGCCAGTTGCCTGGCTGGATTGTTTCTTTTTTCTATAAGAACGAACGCATTACAGGAGAATATCATCCGGACGGATCGATTGTCTGGGTCTCCAAGGAACCTCAAGACGAAGAACAAGTTAAAACGATGATCCACGAATTGATGCTCTTTCATGTATACGATTAATGCGCTGGAAAGTTCCGGCGCTTTTTCATTATATGTAACCTCAAGAAAATTTAACAGTAATTACTATTGATTTAGTTTCTAACTGATATTCCGCAAAACAGCTTCGCTAAAAAGATATGCTCCTGCATCGCTACGCTAGCTTCGTCGCAAAGACAAAGGCCTTGCAAGCTGCGGCCTTTGTCTTTCCTGCGGGCTTGCGCCGAACTAACTTTAGCTAAATGCCAAAGTGGATTTCGACACTTCACTGTCCTGCGGAGTCTCCGCTATTTTGCTCCACATCTTAAATAAACACTTTATAATTGGATGGTTTTCCTTCAATAAGGTTAGTACTGTTAACTGTATATTCCTACATACATTCTAAAAGAAAGAGCGGAAGGCGTCCGCCTGGAGCGATTTCTTCCCCCTTCTTAAACTCCCCAACAATAAAAAAGGGAATGCCCCTTACCCAACAATTTGGGTAGGAGACATCCCTGATTGAATTTGATACATCTGGTAATATTGGCCGCCGAGTTTCATTAATTCATCATGTGAACCCGATTCGGCAATCCGGCCATGGTCGAGCACCAAAATGCGGTCCGCATTTTTAATGGTCGACAGACGGTGCGCAATTATAAAGGTTGTTCTCCCTTTTTTCAGCACTTCCATCGCATGCTGGATGATTTCTTCCGTTTCTGTATCGATATTCGAAGTGGCTTCATCCAAAATGAGGATGGCCGGGTCGAATGCGAGTGCACGGGCAAATGATACCAATTGACGCTGCCCGGAAGATAAGGTGCTTCCTTTTTCGACAACCGGTTCGTCGATGCCTTTCGGCAAATGCTTCAACACCCGCTCGCCGCCGACCGCAGCCAGCGCATCTTCCACCCGTTTCCGCGAAATCCGCGAATCGCCGAGTGTAATATTGGATTCAATCGTACCGGTGAACAAATAAGGATCTTGCAAAACAATGCCCATATGTTCCCGGACCGCTTGGCGTGTCATATCATTGATATTCATGCCGTCAATTTTAATGGCACCTTCCGTGACGTCATAGAAGCGGAACAATAAGTTCATAATGGAACTTTTTCCAGATCCCGTATGCCCCACTAATGCCACTGTTTCGCCCTGCTTTGCCTCAAATGAAATATCCTTCAATACATATTCATCTTCCTCATAAGCAAACCAGACCTTTTCAAACCGTACATTTCCCCGGTAACGGGCAATTTTCTCATCGCTGACCGGTTCGCCGGTGCGGTCAAGCAAACGGAAAACCCGTTCTGCCGCAACTAAGGCCTGTTCCAATTTCGCGAACTGATTGACGATTCCGCTGATTGGGTTGAACAAGCGGATAATGTAATCGACAAACGCATACAAAACACCGACAGTGACAGCTGAATTGACGCTCATTGAAGCCGTTCCGAAATACCAAATGAATAAAATGAAGATGAGCGAGCGCAAAACTCCAACCATGTTATGGGAAGCAGCCGCTTCCAATATCAATAATTTTTGCTGGAATTTGTAATGCTTATCATTCAATTCCTCGAATTCATTTTTCATCTGTTTTTCGCGTCGGAAAGCCTGAATAATGGTCATTCCTTGAATCGATTCGTTGATGATCGCATTCATATCGCTCAATTTTTCACGTACGACATGATTGTATTTCGCTGCGAATTTCCGGTATACCAGCATCCAGCCGTATAATAGCGGAATCAATACGAGCATCATCGCCGCGAGCTGCCAGTCCAAATAGAACAAAGCTGCATAAATCCCCGCCATATACATGAAGCTAGTAGCAAATTGAGACAACACGGTCACGAACAGTTCCCGGATGGCTTCTGTGTCGTTAGTGATTCGGGAAACTACTTTACCTGCAGGCAAACTATCAAAATAGCGGATCGGCAAGGTCTGAACATGTTCGAAGACATCGTTCCGCATCTTTTTGATGATGCTGTTCGCCCCTTTTTGCAGGAAGATATATTCCAGGTACCGGAAGATGGAAGCCACTACACCAAGCCCAAGGAAAATGGCCAATAGATAGGCGATCGGTTCAAAATTCACAGTTCCGTTTGCTGGTGCGATGTGGTTATCGATGATTTCTTTCGCAATGAGCGGCGCTGCCAGATCGGCTGCCACTGCCACGGCTAAAAGCATCAAGCCCCCGAGTAAAATCTTTTTAAATTGCATTGCGTATTTAACTAAACGTTTTCCTGTCCCCATTTTTACACCTCCTCGATCTGCTGACGGAGGTATTGCTCATTGTACCAACCTTTAGCTTTCAGCAAATCTTCATGGGTTCCTTCTTCGATGACTTTTCCATCATCGAGTACGACGATCCAGTCTGCATGATGCACAGCTGATAAACGATGCGTCGTAATAATGGTCGTTTTTCCGGCTCGTTCTGCTTGGATATTTTCGATAATCTTCGCTTCCGTCTTCGCATCGACAGCAGACAGCGAATCATCCAAAATAAGGATTTCCGGATTTTTGATGAGTGCACGGGCAATGGAAATGCGCTGCTTCTGTCCGCCCGATAAAGCCACCCCTTTTTCTCCGACCAAAGTTTCCAAACCATTCGGCAGCATTGCCAAATCTTTTTCAAAATGAGACAAGCGAATGGCATTTTCGATATCTTCCTCTGTCGCATCCGATTTTCCGAAAAGGATATTGGCGCGGATGGTACGGGAGAATAACACATGATCTTGCGGCACGTAGCCGATCCAGCCGCGAAGCTGGTCTTTCGATAAATCGCTCAAATCGATGCCGTTCATCGAAATCGAGCCATCACCGAGCGGATACTCCCGCATCAACTGTTTGACGAAAGTCGTTTTTCCGCTCCCCGTTTTCCCGACGATTCCGAGCGTCTGCCCACTGTTCATCGACAAATTGATGCCTTGCAAGTTGATCGAACTCGATTGCGGATACGTAAAGTTGAAATTCCGGAAACCGATATGCTCAGGTTTTTCCGTGAATTTCGGATGCTCCGGATCAACGACATCTTCTTTGTAATCCAAAGTTTCATTGACCCGGTCGAGCGACGCATTGCCTCGCTGCAAGGTATTGATCAATTCGCCAATGGCAAACATCGGCCAAACGATCATTCCTAAATAGACGTTGAATGCAACCAAATCACCGAGCGTCATGCTTCCTTCGGCTACTAAGAAGGCACCGTAGCCGAGGCCGATCATGTAGCTGATCGTCGTCAACACTTTTGTAACCGGTGCAAATAGGGCATCGATCCGTTCAACGGCCATGTTCTTTTCGTAGACATCTTCAGTCATATGTGCGAAATCTTTTTCGGATGACCGCTCTTGTACATAAGCGCGTACGACCCGGACGCCTCCCACCGATTCCAATACGCTGTCATTCATATCACCAAATGCATCTTGCGCCGCCATATAGCGCACATGGATTTTTTTGCCCAATATTTGTACGATAATCGCTAAAATCGGCAGCGGAATCAACGCAAACAAAGTCAATTCCCATGATACCAAGAAGCCCATGGCCACAATGATGGTTGCCATATAAAGCGTCGAATCGACCAGCGTCAAAATACCAAATCCCGCCGTTTCTGAAATTGCCCGCAAGTCGTTGGTGGCTCGCGCCATCAAATCGCCCGTCCGGTTTTTTTCAAAGAACGTCGGCGTCATCTTCAAGAAATGACCCATTAAACTGGACCGGAGCTGCCGCTCGATGACATAGGCGCCTCCGAACAGCTGATATTGCCAGACAAAATTGATCAAATAAGCGAGAACCATCGAAATGGCCAAAACGCCGACATATTGCCATAGCAATTGAACCGTTAATTGTTCCTGGGCAATCGAATCGATGGCAACTCCGATTAGCCAAGGCGGGATGATTTCAAGGATATTCGCAATGAATAATAGTCCAACTGCAATGGTGTAGCGCAGCCAATTTTCTTTAAAAAACCATCTTAATTTCCATAAAACACTAAACATTTCTTATTCCTTCTCTCTGCTTCGATTTTAACTAATCGCCTTCTAGCGATTCCTTGATCATGATTTTCCGTTGCTGAAGTCTTTTCATCTTCATTCTCTCCTTCGATTTTCTTATTTATTTAAACAGCATTCGCTGATTAAACCCAAAAAAGCGCGCACCTATTTTTAGGCGCACGCGCATGAAAAAAAGGCAGGTTTGCAGACCTGCCCCTGGATATCCAGTTACCGAATTAATTCAACGGGAAAATTTAGGCAGACCTGACAATGCTATTAACTTTGATGAATGTACAAATGCTATTTTTTTCATTGTCATAACCTCCCTTTTCTCCGATTTAGTACTTTAAGATTACCACCAACAATTTTGAATTGTCAAGATTTTTTGAATTTATTTTTTAAGGCCGCATTTGCCGGATGTTTCTAGAATTTGAATGAAGGGTAGTTTACTAGTAAAGAAGCAGGTTGGGAGGAATTTCACATGTATCAGAATCTGGCAGTGGCATACGATGGATCTGACGGCAGCAAAATTGCGTTGGATAAAGCACTTGAAATTAAAAAGTCCTTTCCTGAAAGCAAATTGAACGTCATTTACGTTAACGAGCAAGTCAAAGAAAACATCGGTTTCATGGAAGCCGGAGGCGCTTCCGCCCCAGTGGTATCGGCAAACGTGGACAGCAATTATGCCCAGTTCATGCCGCCGGAAATCGGCGATGATGGCTACCGTGTTCCGAGTGATTATGCAGATGACTCGATTGAATTTTCTAAGCATATGCATAACGCCATTCAACAGCAGCTCGATGCCCATCAAATAGAAGGCAATGTGTTAGCGCTTGAAGGCAATGCTTCAAAAATGATCCCCGCTTTTATCGAGGAGCAGCAGATTGATTTGCTGATTATCGGCAATAGCGGAAAATCAGGGCTTCAAAAATTCTTCGTCGGATCTGTTAGCAAGAAATTATTGAAAGAAGCACCTTGTTCCGTGCTAGTGGTCAAGTAAGACAGCCTGGTCCACGAGCTTAGAAATAAGCTTTGCTGGCCAGGCTTCCTTATTGCTCCAAAACTTTCAATAAAACCACATAAAAATATTAGTTTACAAATATTACAGATGGGTAAACATTACTAAGAGAAAAAAGGAATTTGTATAAAGGAAGAAGGGCACAGCTATGACTAAACATACGGTCTATTTCCTGTCTCCGCAACAGCATCGCGGGCTTATGGCTGAAATTTGGGCCAACCGCTTAAATCTCCCAGATTGGGATATTCGGAGTGCCGCTTGGGGCCAGCCATTACAGTCGGATACCCCCTATGAAATCATGAAAGAAATTGTTCTGGATGTACCAGATGTAGAGCCGCGCTCCTATGATTCCAAAGAAGTGAGCGAAGCGGACTTGATCATTGCCTTGCATGATGGGGATTTTGAATTTGCTGACATTCCAGCCGATTTGCCAGCACAAAAGTTAGTTCGCTGGAATATCCGCAATCCTGAATTGCGTGCGGCAGATGAATCGGAGCAATGGGCGATCTACCAGGAAGTATGCGATGAAATCGCTATGAATATAAAAGGCTTAGAACCGTATTTCCGGTCTAACTATATGTAAAACCCTCCACTTGATGGCTAAGTGGAGGGTTTTATTGTGTGAAATTTTTTAACGGTATAGAACAGCACGCACCGGACTGCCTTCCGCCCCTTTGATTTTTAATGGCAGAGCAATCAGTTCATAGACCCCTGCTGCCACATCATCTAAGACAATGCCTTCAAGGATAAATCGGCCATTTCGGTTCATGGACATATGCGTCGGCAATTCCTTGCTCGTTTCGGCGTCCACTGAAGGAACATCGACTCCTAGCAGCCTAATTCCCTTTTCAACCATCCATTCAGCTATGCGCGGATCAAACAGCGGCCAAAAGTCCGGAAATTGCGTACGGTCTTTCCATGTATCTGATTTTAATAAGAGTGTCGTTACGCCTTCTTCCAGCTCTGGCAGATCTTCCGGCGTGATTTTAGTTAGTCCCCGTACATCTGCAACTTGAGCAGCTGAACGGTAAACATCTAAAGGCAATTCATCTATTTTGATGCCATCGTCATTATAATGGAAAGGCGCATCCACATGGGTGCCGATATGGGTACTTGTTTTGAACTGGCCCACATTCACTGAACCGCTTTCTTCTTTCGTGACCGATAGTTTATAGTCAAACGCGACATCTCCCGGCCATTCGGGCGTCTGGCTGCTTAACTCCATCGTGATATCAATGATTTCTGTGTTCTTCATTTATGCCACCACATTTCTTTCATTGGAATAGTTTTTATAAAGTTCCTGTTTCATGATCTTTTCCAAGCGTTCTACCATTTCCTCTACATCTTTGAAAGAAATGTACAATGCTACAGGTGCGAGGCGGATAATATCCGGGGCGCGAAAATCCGGAACCACTCCCGCTTCTTTTAACGCTTTGCAGATTCGTGCCGCTTCTTTATGGGCAAGCGCAATATGCCCGCCCCGCTCTTCGGCCGCTGTTGGGGTCACGTCTTGAAATTCCGGCAGTTTTTCTGCAATCAATTCACGCAGATAGTTCGTCAATTGCAGAGAGCGCTCTCGAATTTTATCGATGCCCAGTTCTTCGAAAATTTCTATGCTTCCAAGAAGCGGCGCCATGCTGAAAATATTCGGCGTGCCGATCTGATAGGCACCAGCCCCTTCCGCTTTGGAAAACTGATGGTCCATATCGAATTGTTTCGCTTTGTCTGACCCAAACCAGCCGGCATTTCCCGGAAGCAAGTGATGGTGACGTTCATGGATGTAGAGCCCACCCGTGCCTCCTGGTCCGGAGTTCATGTATTTATAATGGCACCAGACAGCAAAATCTGCCCCAATGCCGTGTAAGGCATGCGGAAGTGCCCCAATTGAATGAGCCAAATCAAAACCGGCGAGTATGCCTTTTTCATGTGCAGCTTTTGTAATCTCTTCCATCGGCAATAATTGGCCGCTCCGGTATAAGACGGATGGCAATAGCAAAACGGCAACATCATCCGTCAATTGTTCTTCGATATCTTCCATTTTTAATGTGTAGCCATCCCGGCTCTTCACTTTTCTCATAGCCGTTTCTGGGTCTAAACCGCGGAGGCGCAGATGGCTCTCCACTGCATAAATATCAGATGGAAAATTCAATTCATCGACGACAATTGCAAACCGCTCTTCCGTCGGCTGAAAAACGGTCGACAGCATTTGGTGGATATTCGCCGTGATCGAACCTGTAACCATCACTTCGTTCGGCTTGGCGCCGACAAGCGGTGCTATTCTTGCACTCAAGTTTTCCGCTAAAGAGAACCAAGGATGAGTTCCTTCAGTCCAGCCTTCAATTCCGTAAACTTTCCAGCTATCCGCTAGTTCGATCAACTTTCGTTCGGATCGTTTCGACATTAATCCGAGTGAATTCCCGTCCATGTATAGCTGATTTTTACTTTGATAAAATTCTTCTTTATAAAGAGCGAACAAATCCATTGGATCTTTCTGCACAGACATCTTGCTTCCTCCTTGTTATAGAACTGCATATGCTCCTGCACCAAGCAATGCCGTTATCAAAACAACAATCCACGGTGCCAGTTTAAAATAGACTAACATTGCAAAGGCAAACACTGCAATGGCGAAGTCTGCCGGCACCCGGATAGATGAAGTGAAAACCGGATCATACAAGGCAGCAAGCAAGATTCCGACGACAGCTGCATTGACCCCTTTCAAGGCAGCTTGGACAGAAGATTTTGTGCGGATGATGCTCCAGAACGGCAAAGTTCCGACCACCAATAAAAACGAAGGCAAGAACATCGCAATCACGGCAAGCGCTGCCCCCATTCCGCCGTCCATCAGCTGCCCTAAATAACCGGCTAATGTAAATAACGGACCTGGTACCGCTTGGGCCGCTCCGTAACCTGAAATGAATAGGTCCGCAGTCATCCAATTCGGGACCACTTCCCGCTCAAGCATAGGAAGTACGACATGCCCGCCTCCGAAAACAATCGAACCAACCCGGTAGAAAATATCAAAGATGGCATAATAACTCGATTCAATGATTGGACGGAGCAGCGGCAATCCGATTAGTAAACCGGCAAAAATCATCCAGGCCGCCAGTCCTGTCTTTTTTCCGAAAGTCAGCACGAGTTTCACCGCTTCTGGTGCCTCTTCCTTCCGGTAAATCAGGTAACCGATTACTCCGGCAATCAGTATAACGCCAATTTGTGCCCAGGCTGTCGGCATCAATAAAATCGCTGCAGCAGCGCCCACCGCCAAAGCAATTCTTGGTTTATCCGGCGCTAGAGACTTCCCCATGCCAAGTAAAGCATGCGCAACTACAGCAACTGCGACAATCTTTAATCCCTGAATCCAGCCGCTGTCAAAAGAGCCGTTCGTCACCAATATGGCAAAAAGAACGAGAAGAATAACGGACGGCATCGTAAAGCCGAACCAAGACAAGAATCCTCCGAATAATCCGCCTCGCAGCATTCCGATTGAAATCCCGACTTGGGAACTCGCAGGGCCAGGAAGAAATTGGCATAAAGCCACTAAGTCTGCGTAAGCTTTGTCATCCAGCCATTTTCTTTTCACGACATATTCTTCCCTGAAATACCCAAGATGGGCTGTCGGACCCCCAAAAGAAGTGAGCCCCAGTTTTGTGGATGCTTTTAAGATTTCTGCATAAGTCGATTTTTTCATAAGCCTCTCCTTATCTACGTTGTTTCTAAAAGCATAACTGATTACTTATATGAAATCATATTACAACTTTGTAAATTTGTTTTCAGAATAATTTGTTTTTTTAACCGAACTATTTTATCATTAATTAAACTCAAGCTTTTTTAAATCAGGAGGTGAAAACTCTGCTTCTTTTTCTTCTCAGGAAATGGAGCAGAGGAGCTATTTGGACATCCCCATACAATTGGCAGCTTTTGCTGTCTTAATCGCAGCCTTGGCTTTTTTTTCAGCCAGTGAGTTTGCGATAGTGAAAGTCCGGATCTCCCGAATCGACCAATTGCTTGCAAATGGACAGCCAAAACCCAAATCTGTAAAAAGCATTATAGCCAATGCCGATGATTATTTATTTGCTTGTCAACTTGGCATCGTGATTTCCATTCTTGGAAGCGGCTGGCTAAGCTACTCGATTGCTGACCACTTCTTCCCTGCAATGTTGGCAATTTCCGAAATAGCCGATAATGAGCCTAGTACAATTGCGATTTTCATCTTATTTTCGCTTCTTATTTTCGCACTCGTCATCATCAGTGAACTGATACCGAAAACAATCGCTACGCAGAAAGCTGAAAACATTTTACTGGCAAATGCTCCCCTTCTCATTTGGACATACCGTATTCTCTATATACCAATTGCCATTTTCAAAGCTGCTGCGCGCTTGTTCTCATCGTTATTCGGTTTTTCTACGATGAGCCAAAAAGAATGGTCACATACGGAAGAAGACATCAAAACCATTTTAAGCGACAGTTTGAAAAACGGTGAAATCAATGTATCGGAATTTGAGTATGTCCATAAGATTTTCGAATTTGATGAACGCATCGCGAGAGAAATCAAAGTTCCGCGGACGGCCATGTGCACTTTGGAAAAAGATTCGACTCTCCTGGAAGTTTTCAAAACCGTCGGCGTTCAGCAATACACACGCTATCCTGTCATCGACGGTGATAGAGACCATGTTTTAGGCGTCGTCAATATGAAGAATTTAATGGCCGCTTTTATCCACGATCCTTCTGCTGGAGAGTTAACGGTGGAACATTTCATCAAACCTGTTATCCAAGTCATCGAAACGATCAAAATCAACGAACTTTTATTAAAAATCCAGCAAGAACGCATTCATTTAGCGATTCTCCAAGATGAATACGGCGGCACTTCCGGCCTGGTGACCATTGAAGACATTCTGGAAGAAATCGTCGGTGAAATTCAAGATGAATTTGACGGGGATGAAATTCCGGAAATCAGAAAGCTTGGCGACGGCCATTACCTTGTGGATGCTAAAATTCTGATTGGCCATATCAATGAATTATTAGGCATCCATATTGCCGACGACGATATTGATACTATCGGAGGCTGGTTTATGTCGGAGAGTTTTGATACAATAAGAGGACAAAAAATTATTGAACAGGGCTATGAATTTTTAGCTAAAGATGTAGATGGACATCATATCCTCTATTTGGAAGTGCAAAAGTCAGAACCCCTATAATTGGACAATCAAACGAAACGGCTCTCATTCGAGAGTCGTTTCCCTTTGTTTAGAAGACTTGGAGGCAGGAAACTTTATGGAGCTTTATACAAATTTGCGCAAAGGGGAAAAAGGCGCATGGATCAGCATCGGGGCATATGTTTTCCTAAGCGCGATCAAGCTCTTTTTCGGATATGCCGGCTCCTCGGAAGCTTTGACAGCAGACGGATTAAACAATTTAACGGATATTATTGCTTCATTAGCCGTATTAATCGGGCTTCGCATTTCTCAAAAGCCGCCGGATGAAAATCATCATTACGGCCATTTGCGGGCAGAAACGATTGCCTCGCTGCTTGCTTCCTTCATCATGGCGGTGATCGGGCTTCAAGTGCTTAGCGGTGCCGTCCGCAGCTTTTTCGAACCCGCAGCGGAGACCCCTTCACTTTATACAGCGGGCATTGCGGCTTTCAGTGCAGTGGTCATGTACTTGGTTTACCGCTATAACCTGAAACTCAGCAAGGAAATCAAAAGCTCGGCAGTACGCGCTGCGGCCTATGATAACCGTTCAGATGCTTTAGTCAGCATAGGTGCAGGGATCGGGATTACCGGGGCTGTTCTCGGTGCACCGATTCTTGATGTGATTACGGCTTTCGTCGTTGGCGTTATCATTATTAAAACAGCCTTGGACATCTTCAAAGAATCAGTGCTGACCTTGACCGACGGGTTCGATGAAGAGGAAGTGGAAACCATGTCCGTTCTTGTCCGCAAAGTTCCAGGCGTTAGTGTGCTGCGCGACTTTAAAGGACGAAATCACGGTAATGTCATGTTTATCGATTTGACCGTCGCCGTCAATCCGGAGCTGAACGTCATCGAAAGCCATTGGATTACCGAGGAAATTGAAAGAAAAATCCAAAAAGTGAAACCGAATTGCGTCATACACGTACATATAGAACCGGACTATCAACATCCAGATTGGACCAGTTAGGGGGATATGTACCATGTATGATTTTGTTGACCAAAGGAGAATTGTCTACATCACGTTTGCGATTATCCTTTTTATTTCATCGCTTATTGCACCAACCGCCGTTTTCTATCCGCTAAAAACGGTTTTTATTACGCCAGCAGCTCTTTATGTCGGCACTTCCTATCTTTCTTTGATCACAGGCGGCATTGGCATCGCTTTAGTTGCGTGCGGATTGATTGCCTTGGCAGTTTTTGAAAATCGCTTAAAGAGATACTTGATAAGCGGCATTCTTTTTGCTCTAGGAATTGTTGGAGTTTCGTTGTCGCTGAGCGATTATTATTATATGACCGAGGACGAATTCTTTTATAACTCTCCGCTGTCTTTCTCCGAAGAAAGCTATATTTGGGAGGACTTTGAGAAAGTAGAAGAGCGGATCGGGAAAAAAGACAATACCAATACCGTTGAATCCATTGCGTTGTACTTTAAGAACGGCGATTCCATCGAGATGTCGTCAGGCAGAATTTTTGAAATGAGCGGTTCACTGATCAACAAAATCGAACAAGCAGGCGGTTCACATGAACGCATTGATGTGACTTCGAAATAGACGTAAAAAAAGGCCCTTTCAAAAGGCCTTTTTTTGTTCGTCAATGTACAGTTGAATGAGGATGATTCTGTTTTTCCGGGAAGACGCTTCGATCCAAGTATTTGTGGAAGAACCATTCACCCCCGCCAATGACAATGGCAGAAATAATCGCTGGGGTAATGATGTTCACATCATTGCTCACTAGCGCTTCACCCATTAGCCAAATTACTAGAAACGCTACGACAATATCTGAAACCGTCGCAATTGCGTTGCGTTTGTTTTGATCTGAGCGATCGCCCGCTTTGCGGAAGATCATCAAATCACCCATCACGTAAGCCACTAAAGTCAGAACCAAGCTGATCCATAAAGTATCGACAAAAGGCACATCAAAGAATAACGTCAAAATAACCAATAAGACCGCAGCAATCATGACAAACTTCATGGCCAATGCTTTTACATGATTCATGCTCTCTCCTCCTTCTTGGTTGTTATTGCTTTTTTCCCGCTTTTCTTCTCCTTAATCCTGTTTTCTAATTATTTCGTTCTATCTTCTTACACAATTATCACTTTCTCATGTCCGGTCAGCTCTGCCAGCTCATCGACTTTCTGCTGGAGAAATTCCCGGTCCAATGATTTCAATTCCCCTTCGCTGATGCTTTCCAGAATATAAAGCATGATTTTCCAAATTGCATCGTGCCTCATCTCAGGTGCTATCGATGCCGCCACAATCAACGAATTGGCCATGGCAATAAATACCGAGATGTCTTTTTTGCTATGATAGACAATTTGATAAAAAGCTTTGTAAAGAATATCGCTATAAGAAGAAAACCGGTATAGCAGCCGGTTATGGCCGGTTTCATCCGTCAACACCAAACCGTCCGTCATCAAATGGCCCATCTCGCCAAGCACATGGCCGAGCCGTACCAAAATGTCGTTGGCCGTGTTTGGGTCTTGTCTTCCCGGGGAAGTCGCCCGAATCGCCACTTCGACGATTTTTTGCACAGCATACCCTAAATCCTGCTCAGCTGTCCGTTCATCTCCTATCAATAATCTTTCTTTCAAATCGAGTTTATTGGACCCGTTCGAATGGATTTTCATGATTGGCTTCCCTTCAAAAACATAGTCCCCGATTTTCACCAAAACTTCAATCTCGGCTTGTTCTTTTTCAGCACTCTCCACAAGTTCCGCGAGATTGATAAATTGCACATAGCCCGCTTTTTCCGCCTTCACCTTTCCCTGCAAAGTTTGCGGCTTCCAATTTTCCAAGGTTGCGTGTTTTTGATCGTACAACCCTTTGTAATAAGCAATGACTTTTTCAGCATCTTTGATTAGTTTATTGATCAATGTACTAATTTGGATATTGGTAGCGACAAAATGGATATAGTAGGCAAATGTCGCAATGCAAAGAAAGACAATGACGATTCCGATCCATGTCGACAACACTTCATGGTCGAAGACCCCTTCCTGCATATAAAGAAGCGACAGCATATTGTATAAAAAGCCTCCAAGGAAAATGCCGAGTACGTGGCGAGTCGTAGCGCTTCGGATGAAATTTTCAGGGGCACGCGGAGAGAATTGGGAAGAATACATAGTCAGCACGACCAGCACAGTCGAAAACGTAAACGTCGTCATTGTCAGCATTGCCGCTGTTAAAATCCCCAGGATGGTTTGCCCTTCATCCACTTTCGTCAAAAAGATGGAAGGAATGTAATCGGTGATTTTGCCGATTACGAGCAAGTCGAGATAAAATGCAGCCAGTGACAATAGAATCGCACCGATGCTGTATAAGGCGGGCGTAATCCAGATTTTTTCTTTGAATACATAAGAAATGGGCTTCATTTATCATCCCAACTTTCTATAGCGAGTTAGCCCGTAATTTCCCTTTTCAAAAAGAATGCAAACCAAAAAGGCTGGAAGCATGCTCCAACCTTTACTGGATGCGAAGTGGGATCTTTTTTACTCCGCGGACAATCATTCCAGGCCGCCAGTCCAATTCGCTTTCGTCCACAGCTAATGCCAAATCAGGAAATTTTTCGAGCAATTTTGAAAGGGCGATTTCGCCTTCCAGCCTGGCCAGAGGCGCGCCTAAACAAAAATGGATGCCCATTCCAAACGCCAGGTGTGGACTTTTTTCACGGGTAAGATCAAAAGTTTCCGGATCCGTAAACCTTTTTGGATCATGGTTTGCTGCATTTAAAGACACCACGACAAGATCGCCGCGATGAAATTGCTTCCCTTGGAATTCCATGTCTTCATTTGCCCATCTCGATGTACTGAACTCGACGGGTCCGTTAAAACGCAGTGATTCCTCAAGCGCTTGAGTGATCAATTCCGGATTTTCTTTTAAAAGCCGCTGCTGTTCCGGATAGGCCAATAGAGACAAGACTGTATTTCCAATCAAATTAACGGTTGTTTCATGCCCCGCGATAATCAGCAGCGATACGACTCCATACAGTTCTTTTTCGGTCAGCCGGTCGCCTTCTTCTTCTGCAATGATGAGTTTGCTGATCAAGTCTTCTCCAGGCTGTTCACGCACTTTTGTAAACCACTGCCCTAAATACTGCACAAATTGCGTCATGTGTTCGTAAACGCTGACTCCGGCTTCACCGCTGGTCCCTTCAATCAACGAGTTCGACCACCGGCGAAACTTGTCCCGGTCTTCCGAAGGCACGCCAAGAATTTCGCAGATGACGATGATGGGCAACGGAAAAGCAAATTCATCGATTAAATCCACTTGTTCTTTGTCCCCCATCTGTTCCAATAATTCGTCTGTGATTTCCTCGATCCGTTCACGCATCCCTGAAATCATTTTCGGCGTGAACGCTTTTTGGGCAAGCCCTCGGAGCCGTTTATGGTCCGGCGGATCTGAAAACAGCATGTTTTGTGTAAAAACTGACATTTGGTCCATACTGCTGCCATAAAGCTTGGAGAAATCTTTGATAAAACGGGGGTCTTTCAATACCGCTGTCCCGTCTTCATAACTGGTAACAAGCCAGCCGCGTTGTCCATCCGGAAACCTTACTTGATGGATCGGGTCCATACTGCGGAGCTTGGAATAAACCGGATACGGATTGCGTGTAAACTCGGGCGAAAACAATTCCACATTTTCTGAATGAGATGAAGCCATCGATTCCCCTCCTTTTTGTTATCTATACCCAATGAGTCTAAGAAAAAGCTCATCCTATTTCCTTATTTTTGAAAAAAAAAGACCACTCTATGAGTGGCCTTTCAGCGGATTATTCTGCTTCGTCCCCGTCTTGGTTATCTTCTTCCAAATCATCATCGGTCTGATCTTCACCTTGAGGCCCTTCGCCTTCCGGATCTTCATCTCCAGTAACTGGGTCATCCACTTCTATCGTATCGTCGTCGCCATCTCCATCTCCGTCGCCGCATGCTGCAAGCATGCCAACAGATAGAAATGCAGCTGCTCCGAGTTTCAGCCATTTCGAATGTGCCATCCAACTTCCTCCTCTTTCCGTAATCCTTGCTTATTTTAGTTCATACCCCTTTTTACTTCCGTTTTAACAAAATCAAGAAAAATAGACAATAATAATTTTTCTGAAAAAGGCTTGACCATTTCAGGCTTATCCAGTATCTTTAAATTAACTTGAAGAAAGAGGTGAGGCATTATGGCTATTTCATTGTTTTTTAAACCGCAAATCCAATCCATAATGTCCCGCTCTGTGTATCGCTGACGATACGCTTCTTCCATTATGCCCGGGAACCATGGATTGCGATTTGCGCGCATCCATGGTTTTTTATTTTGCATAATAGGAGGAAATTACATTGAATTTAATCGAACATTTTGGCTGGAATGATAAATGGCAAGAAAATAGAGGGGCTGTCGGGATTCCGGGCCGCGTCGTTTTGGAACATAAGAATATGTATCGCGTCGTTACCGATAACGGGGAGTGGCTGTCTACTTTATCCGGAAAATACCGCCATGAGCACGTTCACGGTGAATTTCCGGCAGTCGGCGACTGGGTAATGGTCGAACAGATGCCCGGAGAACAAAAAGGAATCATCCACAGCATCCTTCCGCGTTCTTCGCAGTTTTCAAGAAAAGCAGCCGGAGAAACTTCGGATATCCAAATTATCGCTGTTAATGTGGACTACGTATTTCTCGTCATGTCGTTGAATCATGATTTCAACGTGCGGCGTTTGGAACGCTATCTACTGGCCGCTTGGGATTCCGGAGCAAATCCAGTCGTCGTCTTGACGAAAAGCGATGAGTGCGAAGATCTCGCACCTTTCATCACCGAAGTGGAAAGCGTCGCATTCGGCGTTCCGGTCTATGCCGTTTCCAGTGTGACCGGCGCGGAATCGACCAATTGCAGAAATTGCTCGAAGACCACAAGACCGGCGCGCTTTTAGGCTCGTCCGGAGTCGGAAAATCCAGCTTGATCAATGCCTTATCCGGCAAAGAATTAATGGCTGTCCAAGACATCCGTGAAGACGACAGCAAAGGCCGCCACACCACCACACACCGTGAATTGGTTCTGCTTCCGGGAGGCGGGTTATTGATCGACACTCCAGGAATGCGGGAATTCCAGTTGGGCGATTATGAAGAAGGCGTTGAATCCGGCTTCTCTGATGTCGAAGATTTGGCAGAACTATGCCGTTTCCGGGATTGCGAACACAATAACGAGCCGGGATGCCGGGTACAGGAAGCATTAGCGAGCGGTGAATTGAAATATGACCGCTACCAAAGCTACCTTAAGCTTAAACGGGAACTCGCCCATATGGAGCGGAAAAGCAATTTGGCCGCTCAAAAAGCAGCCCGCAATAAATGGAAACAAATCACGAAAGACAGTCGAAAACGCCCTGTCCAAAAGCGTTGAATCGGAAACCCATGCCAAAAAGAAGCAACTTCCCCTTAAATGGAGAAGTTGCTTCTTTTTCATTTGCCTGGTTCAGTTAAGCCATGTTTCACTGCATACAAGGCCGCTTGCGTCCGGTCCTGTACTTCCAGTTTCGCAAAGATATTGGAAATATGGGTTTTCACCGTTTTCTCGGTTACAAAAAGTGCCGAAGCGATCTCCCGATTGCTTTTCCCTTTCGTCAGTTCAGCGAGCACTTCCTGTTCACGAGGCGTCAATAAATTGATGGTGTGGGGAGCCGGGGCTACCGGTCCCTTGGCAAGCTCGGAAGTCGCTTTCGGATGCAACGTGTTCTCCCCGCATTAAACTGCGAAGCGAGGCCACCAGCTCATCCGGCTCGATATCTTTTAATTGATACCCAGCCGCCCCTGCTTCCATCGCTGGTACGACATGATCGCGGTCTGAAAAACTCGTAAGCATCAAGACAATTATGTCCGGAAGCTGTTCTTTGATTTTTCGTGTTGCCTGGATGCCGTCCATTTCCGGCATCACTAAATCCATCAAGACGATATCTGGCTGAAGTTGAACGGCCATTTCAACTGCTTCTCTGCCGTTGACGGCTTCTCCCACAACCTCAATGTCTTTTTGGGTTTTCAGGAAAAATAATAACCCACGCCGTACGACGTGGTGATCGTCTGCAATCAATACTTTCATCGGGTCTCCCCCTTTCCCCTAATAAGGAATTCTTACAAGAATCTCAGTTCCTTTGCCGATTTCACTTGACCAATCGACAGTCCCGCCTTCTGCTTTCGCCCGGTCCCGCATGCTTTGGACGCCGATAGACGGCAGCTGCAGCCGTTCATCCACGATAAATCCTCGGCCCTCGTCTTTGATGACCATTAACACATCCGAAGAAGTCACCGTCAAAAATAATTGCGCGTTGTTGATCCCAGAATGCTTGCGGATATTATTCAACGCTTCTTGTGCGATGCGGAACAAGGTTTCTTCTGTACGAGAAGGCAATTGGATCACGCCGGTCACTTTCATTTCCAACGTCAATCCGAGCATTTCCCCGTAAGCTTGTATCGCTTCAAGCAAGCCGCTTTCGAGTCCCTTTGGACGCAGCTGCCATATAAGTGCACGCATTTCATTGAGCGCTTCTTGCGTCAAGTGCTGGATGTCTCGGAAAGTGCCTTGGACATTTTCCTCTTCAGACATTTCGATGCCGCCGCGTGCCGTCAACGTCACCGAAAACAGCAATTGATTGACCGAATCATGCAGATCGCGAGCCAGCCGGTTGCGCTCTTTGACCAGCGCCATTTCCTGTTCCTGTTTCGTCAAGCCGATGCGTTTAATCGCTGAACCAATCTGAAAAGCTACCGACTCCAATAAAGCCAGTTCATCTTTTGAGAAGCGGACCGTGTCCGGAGCTGCAATATTCAACAAACCGAATTTTTCTTCGCCCGATTGCAGCGGAACCGTGGCGTGATGCGTAATTCCTCCGTGGTCCACGGCATTAGCTGCAATCGAGTTTTCAATGCGCTGGCAAGCAATGATGTTTGAAGCTTTTTCCAAATCCCCGTCATGGTACCGTTTGACACACCAGCAGCCGCCTTTTTGCAAATGCCGGCATTCATTTCGCTGAAGGGCTGGCGGAAGGTTTGCATGAGTCACTAATTGATGCTTGCCTTTTTCGTTGATAAAAAAGATCCATGCGCTTTCAAAATTCGAGCCATTCAATAGTTTCCAGACCGCTCCGTCTAGCATCCGTTTCATATCGGTTTCTTCGTTCAATAATTCGGCGATCTCTTTTAGCAATGTCACATTTGAATGTTCGTCCATGACCATTTTCTTCACCTCTTTGCCAATACTCTTACTTTACACGTTTTTACAGTTTCTATGCCTCGTACTTTCGAATGAAAAAGCCCCCTTGGCTAAGGGAGCTTCTAAATTAGCGGTTATTCAATTCGTTGACGAAGGATTCTTTGATGAATTCCAGTTTTTCGTCGCTTTCCTGCTCGGTCTCAGCCGTTACTCCGAAATAGTATTTCACTTTCGGTTCCGTGCCGCTTGGCCGCACACAAACCCACGACCCGTCTTCCAAGAAGTATTTCAAAACATTCGACTGCGGCAATTCAATTTTTTCATTCGTGCCGAGGTCGACAAAAATCCGGTTCTGGGTTTCGTAATCTTCAATCGAAGCTACAGGAATTCCCGCAATGGCTTGCAGCGGTTCATTTCGAAGCCCTTCAAGCAATGCGCTGATTTCGCGTGCGCCATCGACGCCTTTTTTCGTGATCGACACGAGCGATTCGCGGTACCAGCCAAAACGTCCGTATAATTCGACCAATACATCGTGAAGGCTCTTGCCTTGTGACTTATAGAACGCAGCCGCTTCGATGACGAGCAAGACCGATTGGACAGCATCCTTATCACGTGCAAAGTCGCGGATCAGATAGCCATAGCTTTCTTCGTATCCGAAAAGAAAATCAAAAGTCGGATTTTCATCGTTATGCTTGAGTTTTTCACCAATGAATTTAAAGCCTGTCAATACATCTTCGCAATCCGCTCCGTAAGATTCAGCAATCACACGGCCGAATTCCGACGTGACGATGGTTTTAAAGATACGGCCTTTTTCGGGCATCGTGCCTTTTTCTTTTTTCTGGCTGAGTAAATACTCAATTAAAATGGCGCCGGTTTGGTTGCCCGTCAATAATTCGTAATGCGTGCCTGTCCAGACAGCAAGACCTACGCGGTCTCCATCGGGGTCGACAGCGATCAACACGTCGGCACCGCTTTTTTCTCCGTATTTCATCGCGATTTCAAAAGCGGAGCCTTCTTCCGGATTCGGCGATTTCACCGTCGGGAATTCTCCGTCCGGCTGCATTTGCTCGTCCACATAGACGATATCGATATAGCCGGCTGTATCAAGCAGCCGTTTAACGGTTGCCCCTGATGCTCCGTGGAGCGGCGTAAAGACCGCTTTGATCGGCGCTGCCGTGTGTTCCTGTACTGTAAGGGCATGGTCGATATATACTTTATCGATCTTTTCATCAATTCGGACCAGCAATTCCGGTTCGAAGTGTTCATTTTCAATCTTCAATTCGTCTTCTACTTTTCCGACAAAGCTGATGACTCGGTCTGCATCCTCCAAGTTCAATTGTGCTCCATCTTCGCCGTAGACTTTATAGCCGTTATATTCTGGCGGGTTATGGCTTGCAGTGATGACAACGCCCATAAAGGCATTTAGATACCGCACACTGAATGATAATTGCGGAGTTGTCCGCGGCCCATTATAAAGATACGTATGGATGCCGTTTGCAGCGAATGTCCGAGCCGCTTCTTCGGCGAATTCCGGCGACATTCTTCTGCTGTCATATGCAATGACGATGCCGCGGGCTTTTGCTTCTTCACCATTGTCAGTTATGTAATCAGCGATTCCTTGGGATGCTTTTCTGACAGTATACACATTCATCCGGTTCGTACCCGGGCCAATTTCCCCGCATGCCCCCTGTGCCAAATGTTAAATCCTGATAAAATGCGTCTTCCGCCATTTTTTCATCGTCTTTCAAGAGCGTCAAAGCTTCCCGTGTCACTTCATCCAGCCGGTCATGTTCAAGCCAACGTTTGATCCGTTCCTGCCATGTCATATCCATCCCACCATTTCTATGAGTCTTTACCATTCAGTTTACCAAATAATCCAGAAAAAAACCGCTTCTTTGTGAGAAGCGATTGTGTAGAGCATCAAGAAATCAGTCGAATTAAAGCATCCATTTTTATAGACCGCTTCGGCGCTATGGACAGAAATCCCACAATAAGCCGAGGATGCAAGGCAGCAGATAGGCTATTACTGTACCATCACGGTTTTAAACTCCTACTCTTGCGCAAAACAGCTGCGGAGTAACGGTTTCTGAATGCAACTTAGTAAATTTTATTTTTAATATACTGAAAAACCGCTTCTTTGTAAGAAGCGGTTCAGAATTAATCTTTTTTGTATTCTACGTTGTAGACGTCGTGGCGGCGGTCTTTCAATTGCTTGACCGTCCCGTTTTGGCGCTGGCGGCGAAGAATCTCAAGATCTACATCCCCGATTAACACCATTTCCAGGTTCGGATTGGTTTCACCGACGATGCCGTCGCGGGCAAACTCGAAATCAGATGGTGCAAAAATGCCGGACTGGGCATATTGGATATCCATATTTTCCGTTTGTGGCAAATTGCCGACTGTTCCCGAGATGACCGTGTAGATCTGGTTTTCCACAGCACGAGCCTGTGCACAATAGCGGACGCGCAGGTAACCTTGGCGATCTTCTGTACAGAATGGCGTAAAGATGATGTTTGCGCCCATATCCGTTGCAATGCGGGCAAGTTCCGGGAATTCGATGTCGTAGCAGATTTGAATCGCGATCTTCCCGCAATCCGTATCAAATACGCGCACGGAATCTCCGGCAGAAATCCCCCACCATTTGCGTTCATTCGGCGTGATATGGATTTTGTATTGTTTATCGATCGATCCATCACGGCGGAATAAATACGCAATGTTGTAGATCTCGTCATCTTCTTCTTTGACGAAATGCGAGCCCCCGATAATGTTGATATTGTAGCGCACCGCAAGATCCGTAAACAATTCAATATACTGAGGTGTATATTCCGTTAATTTCCGTACCGCTTGGCTCGGAGACGGTTCGTTTAGGAAAGACATCAATTGCGTCGTGAAAATCTCAGGGAAAACCACGAAATCTGAATGGGCATCTGATGCAACGTCCACAAAGTATTCCACTTGGTTCGCTAAATCATCGAATGATTCGATTGCGCGCATCAAATATTGAACGACGCAAATGCGCACTGGCAGACTCGTTTTAAAATGGCGTTTCGAAATCGGCTTATAATCCACGTTATTCCATTCCATCAATGTCGCGTATTTACCGGATGCAATATCATCCTGCAAATAATTCGGGTTGATGCGCATCAATTGGAATCCATTCATCAACTGGAACGTCAAGACCGGATCGTAGATTTTATGGCGTGAAACAGCGTCCACATATTCTCTAGGAGACATTTCATCTGAATGTTTATGGTAATTCGGAATGCGTCCGCCAAGAATGATCGACTTCAAATTCAATTCGCGCGCCAATTCTTTTCTTGCTTCATACAGGCGCTGGCCAACTTGCATACGGCGGTAATCCGGATGGACCATCACTTCAATTCCGTACATATTGTAGCCGTCCGGATTGTGGTTCGTGATATAGCCGCCGTCGGTTACATCGTCCCATGTATGGCGGTCATCGTATTCATCAAAATTTATTAAGAGGCTGGAACAAGAACCGATCACTTTGCCGTCAAGCTCTGCCACTAATTGCCCCTGTGGGAAAACCCCTAAATGGCTTCGTAATTGTTCTTCTTTCCATGGATCCATTCCAGGAAAACAGAGGCGCTGCATTTCCAAAATCGCGCTAATATCTGAATAGGTCATTTCCCGGATGATCATGCTTTTTTCAAAATGGGATAAATCGAATTGTTCTTGGCACTGCAGCCACTCCTTCACAAAAGTTTCAAACTTTATTATATAGGAACGCTGTCCAGGTTGATATTATTTTACTTGCTGCGCCAGAACATTTATAATTTCAAGGATGTTACTATAGAAAAGAGGGACTTTCGTGACGAAACGTCAAGACAATATTTTGCTCTCCATGTGGGTCGTAGCACTTGTTGCTACAGCCGGCTCCCTTTATTTTTCTGAAATCAGAGGCTACGTTCCTTGTACGCTATGCTGGATCCAACGCATTTTCATGTATCCGCTGGTTCTCATCATCGGCATTGCCTACGCTCAGAAAAATGTACGGATTGCTTTGACTGCCCTGGTATTTTCACTTATCGGCGGATGCATTTCGCTTTACCATTATGGGCTGCAAAAGCTGGACTTCCTGTCTGATTCCGCTCCTTCTTGCGGACAAGTTCCATGCACTGGGGAATACATTAACTGGCTAGGATTTATCACCATTCCGTTTTTAGCGCTGACTGCATTCATCTTAATTGCCGGAATGAGCATGTACTTACTGAAAACCCTTAAGGAGGAAGCGTAAAGTGAATACGAAAACAAAGAAAAGCGGTATTTCAAAATTAATTTGGATTGCTGCAGCCGTAGTTATCATCTTTGGACTTATCATCTTTTTGACCAATCAGTCCAATAAAAGCAAATTAGCCGATAATCCATACGACAAAGAAGATTTGAACCAAGCGACGATTGACCAGCTGGATGACGAGAACTACCAGAACATCGCGTTGCCGGATGAAGTCAATGAGCAAATCCAAAGCGGGGAACCGACTACGGTTTACTTCTTTAGCCCAACTTGTCCGCATTGCCAAGCAACAACTCCTATTCTAATGCCAACAGCAGAAGATATGGATGTGGAAGTTCTCCAATATAACCTATTGGAGTATGAGCAAGGCTGGGAAGATTATTTCATCGAAGCAACGCCTACACTCGTCCATTATGAAGACGGCGAAGAAGTCGCGCGTTGGGTCGGAGCACAACCGAAAGAAAATATAGAAGAATTCTTTAATCAAGTCGTTCTAAAATAATAAGATATAAAGGGTCATGTGCGGTGCGCATGGCCCTTTCATTTGGAGGAATCGTTATGGCGTGGAGCTATACTATACAAGACGACGGCATGACCGTCGAAGAATTATTAAGGAAAGAATGGGGCCTTGGGAAAAAAGTGGTGCATGAAATGCGAATGGCCAAAAGTGTGAAGAATGATAAGTTCCAGGAAGTGATTTGGAAAGAACCGCTTGCAAAAGGAACTGTGCTTCAATTCGAGCTGCCTCCTGCCGCATCTCCCTACGAGCCAAAGCATGACGTGGAATTGCCGATCCTTTTCGAAGATGATCATTTCATCGTGGCGCGCAAACCAAAAGGCATGGCTACTCATCCGAATGAAGTCGGTCAGATTGATACATTCATCAATGCTATTCTCGGCCATATCATCCGCAACGGCGGTTCTTACGGCGAGCATGTCCATCGCCTTGACCAAGGCACATCCGGCCTGTTAATGGTCGCAAAACATCCTGTCGCAAAAAATGTATTGGACCGCATGCTTGAACAAAAACAGCTGGTGCGCGACTACGAAGCGGTAGTAAAAGGCAAAGTCCACAACAAATCCGGCACGATTGATTTTCCGCTTGGCAAAGACCGCCATCACCCAACCCGCCGCCGTGTCTCGCCTACCGGGCAAAGTGCTGTCACGCATTATAAAGTGCTAAAGCAAATGGAAGGAAAATCATTGCTGCATTTGACTTTGGAAACGGGCCGCACGCACCAGATCCGGGCGCATTTGTCCCATATCGGCCATCCGATCATCGGCGACGAAATGTACGACGGACCAGCGACACAAGACGGTGCCTACCATCTTCATGCATTCCGCATGTCGTTCATCCATCCCTTCACCCATGAAAAGATTATCGTAGAAGATTCTGCGCGTTAAAAAAAGCCGCCAAATTTGGCGACTTTTCTTATAGGCTGATTTGATCCGGATGCGTTCCTGAACGCCAATCCTGATTCAACCCGTCGATCATTTTCATTTCCTCTTCCGATAAGGAGAAGTTATAGACATCCGCATTTTCAACTATGCGCGAAGGCGTCACGGATTTCGGAATGACGATGAGATTACTTTGTAAATGCCAGCGGATGACTACTTGCGCAATCGATTTTCCGTGGGCTTCGGCAATTTTTTCCAAGACCGGATCTTCCAGCAATCTGCCACGCGCTAGCGGTGACCAGGAAGTGATAGCAATATTATGCTCTTCACAGAATTGGCGCAGCGGTTCTTGCGTCAATTGAGGGTGGAGCTCAATCTGGTTGACCATCGGCTTCGTGTTCGCAGTTGCGAAAATCTTTTCCAAGTGGTGGATCTGGTGGTTAGAAACTCCGATCGACCGCACCAGTTTTTCATCGTAAAGACGCTGAATTGCGCGGTAAGTTTCAACATAAGTTTCCGGTATGGCCCAGTGTGTCAAATACAAATCCAAATAATCAAAGCCAAGGCGCTCAAGCGACGCCTCAAAAGCGCGGAGTGTTTGATCGTATCCTTGGTCGGTGTTCCAAACTTTCGAAGTGATGAATAATTCCTCGCGTTTAACCCCGGACGCCCGAACTGCTTCTCCGACTTCCCGTTCGTTCTCATAAACCGTGGCCGTGTCAATCGCAGGATATCCCGCTCCAATCGCAGCCTCCATCGCTTTTAGCGCTTCATCCGGCTCTTTCATTTTATACACGCCGAGGCCGAAACGAGGCATTTCCACGCCATTATGTAAGGTTTTTGTTGATTTAATCGTTAATTCCATGTCAATCATCCTTTCTCTCTTTTATTGTACAAATAACTTCCACTTATTTCGACTATTACGATTTCTTAAAAAGGGTTGCATTTCATTATAAAAGCGAATAATATAATGAATGTTGTTTAAATCGTTCGTGTTTGAAAGGAAGTAATTCAATGTTTCACTTAAAAGAAAATGGAACGACTGCCAAAACAGAAGTTTTAGCTGGAATGACCACTTTCTTGACGATGGCTTATATCGTCATCGTCAACCCCGTTATTCTCAGCGCTGCAGGCGTGCCTTTTGACCAAGTTTTCCTTGCAACCATCATTGCCTCCGTGATCGGTACTTTATGGATGGCGTTAATGGCCAATTATCCAATTGCCATCGCTCCCGGTATGGGGTTGAATGCTTATTTCACTTCTATGGTTCTTGGATCGGATGGAGTCATCGATTACATCACTGCTTTCAGCTCTGTATTTGTGGCTGGACTTCTTTTTGTTATTTTATCGTTGACGCCTTTGCGTAAAGTATTGATCCAAGCGATTCCCGAAAACCTGAAGCATGCCATTACAGCAGGCATCGGGCTATTCATCGCTTTTATCGGTATGCGCATGAGCGGACTTATCGTCGCTAATGATGCCAATCTTGTCGGTCTAGGGGATTTGACTTCAGCGCCAGTCATCTTGACCTTAATCGGCTTATTCATCACCTTGATCTTCATGTCGCTGAATATTCATGGCGGAATTTTCTTCGGAATGATCGTTACTGGAATCATCGCCTTTTTCACCGGCCAACTGAAATTTGAAGGAAAACTTTTGGAACTTCCCTCGCTGCCGGACGGCATCATCGTCTGGAATCCGATTGAAGCCTTCCAAATGGTTATCGATTTCGGCTTATACGGCGTTGTTTTCTCTTTCCTTTTAGTTACCTTGTTTGATACGACTGGCACCATGGTCGGTGTCGCAAAACAGGCTGGATTGATGAAAAACAATAACATGCCGCGAATGAGACAAGCCTTGCTTGCCGACTCAATCGCCGGTACAGCCGGTGCCATGGTCGGCACCAGCCCGACTACCGCTTTTGTGGAATCTTCATCAGGAGTTGCTGCTGGCGGGCGCACCGGCTTAACGACGTTAACGGTAGCCATCTTGTTTATCCTGGCTGCATTCTTTAGCCCGCTTGTCGCTGCCTTATCAAATGTCGCAGCCATCACTGCGCCTGCTTTGATCATCGTCGGCAGTTTGATGATCGGCTCAGTGAAAAACATCGAGTGGGAAAAATTCGACGAAGCTTTCCCTGCATTCTTGATTGTTCTAGCAATGCCATTGACATCGAGCATTGCAACCGGAATCGCACTCGGCTTTATCTCTTATCCGCTTATGAAAATCTTTAAAGGAAAATGGAAAACGGTGCACCCGATTCTTTATGTATTCGCTGTCCTTTTCGCCATTCAACTTTTTATTGCACCGCATTAAGAAAAACGGAAGCGCCCGTCAAATCTACACGGGCGCTGGAGTCTGGACACAAAAAAACGCCCTTCATGGGCGTTTTTTTGATTGATTAAATTCTAGCGGTCCGGTTTGAAACAGCTGCGCTGATCAACAAGACGATGGCGCTAAGCAAGTGCATAGCCCAGCCGATAAGCGGGAACCAAGAAATGAGACTTGTGATAATCCCAAGAATCGAGCCTGATTTCGGCGAGAATTCACGGAAACAGAAGAATAGCGTAATGGCGTGAAGGACAAACATGACGCCTAAAACACCATATCCTGTGCTTAAGACAACAGAACCGCCGATGAATGGAATTGCAAGGAAAGCTTCGGCTAATCCGGTAATCCATAACAGCGCTACAGATATTTTCATTCTCATTATTGAATCATCCCTTCTTTTAATGCCTTTCTTTATATACGTTTGGCCAAGCGATAAGTTTCGTTTTCTTCAGCAAATCAAACAGCCTCCGACAAAACTTCTCCATATTTGGCTGGAGAGTTATATTTCATTTTTCCCGCCTTTACGCTATACTAAACAAAGATGCAAATTTCAAGGAGGTCGTTACTTATGAACTTAATCCTTATTTTAGGTATTTGTGTAGCGTTCCTAGCTGCTATTTTCACTGCAGGCTATGACGACAAACCAGGTACTCCAGAAGACAAATAATGAAAAGGCTGTGCAGTAAGTCAAATAAAGACTTACTGGACAGCCCTTTTGTTTTTAATAAAGCGTTTGATCATACTGTTTCTCCATCGCTGCGCTAGCTTCGTCGAAAAAAGGGTTGTCCCAAATTGCTTTTGGGACAACCCTTTTTCCTATTTCAATCCTGGATAATCCTGTTGGCGCAGCGCTTCATACATTAAAATGGCAGCTGTATTCGACAAATTGAGCGAACGGATATTTTCATTCATCGGGATGCGCAGGCAATGATCAAGGTTCGCATCGATCAACTCTCTTGGCAAGCCTTTCGTTTCCTGTCCGAAGACGAAGAAATGGTCTTTTTCAACATCCGAGAAATCGAAAGTCGTATACGTTTTCGTTCCAAATTTCGTAATGTAATAAAATTCGCCGTCTGCATAACGATCGAATAACTCTTGAAGCGAATCGTGGTAATGGATATCGACGTGCTCCCAATAATCGAGTCCAGCCCGTTTCAGCATTTTATCATCCGTTGAAAAGCCAAGCGGGCGAATCAAATGCAATTTTACTCCTGTACCTGCGCACGAACGTGCAATATTTCCTGTATTTGCCGGGATCAGCGGTTGATATAAAACAATGTGTATAGCCAAGTTCTTTCACTTATCCTTTCAATTCTTCGGCGTAGAACGCCAATCCTTTTTGAATTTCTTCTGCCACTTCCGCATCCTGTTCGACGAGCTGGGCTTGTTTCAATGCTTCAAGCCCAGATTCGGTGCCGATTTTTCCGATAGCCCATGCGGCCGTTCCGCGAATAACCGGTCGTTCATCGCTTTTCAACAGCTCGATCAGTGCAGGTACAGCCGATTTTTCTTTAAAATGGGCCAATGCCAGAATCGCATTCCGCTGAATCGGCTTTTTGCCTCTCCAAGAACCCGACACATAACCGAACTTCGCTTTGAATTCTTTATTGGAAATCTTAAGCAAAGGCTCTAAAAGCGGTTTCGCAATTTCCGGATCCGGTTCGAATTCCGCATGGATTTGATTTGCCTTGCGCTTATTCTTCGGACAGACCGTTTGGCATGTATCGCATCCATATAACCGGTTGCCGATGACGCCCCGGAACTCGTCCGGCAAAAAGCCTTTCGTCTGGGTTAAGAATGAAATGCAGCGCGTTGCATTCAATTGTCCGCCTTCCACAATCGCCCCTGTCGGACAGACATCGATGCATAACCGGCAATCTCCGCATTGGTCTTCCATCGGCTCATCGTAACGGAACGGGATATTGGTGATCATTTCCCCCAAATAGACGTAAGAACCGAATTCCGTTGTAATGATTGACGTGTTTTTCGCACTCCAGCCGATTCCGCGCGTTCGGCCACGGCACGGTCAGATAGCTCGCCAGTGTCCACCATTGAGCGCATGCGCGCTTCCGGATAATGGGCTGCAATAAATGCCTCAAGCAGGACCAAACGCTCTCTTAACGCTGCGTGGTAATCTTTCCCCCAGGAAGACCGGGAAAAGATTCCGCGGCGTGCACCTTTGACGCCTTGAGGCGCATCTTTCATTTTTGACGGATAGGCAATCGCGATGGCGATGATGCTCACTGCTTCATCCAGCAGTAAATCAGGGCGGATCCGCTTTTCAATATCCGGTTCTTCAAAGCCGGATTGGTATTTCAATTGCTGCTGGCGGATCAGCCGATGCTTTAAATTATAAAAAGGTTCTGCCGAAGCAAAACCGATTTTATCAATTCCGATCTCCGAGGCATACGCAACAAGCTCTTCTTGAAATTGATCGAGATTCATGCTGTAACCCCTCAATTCTATTCTATGATACTATAATGATTAACTACTATTACCTGAAAGGAAGAGTGCCATGAAAGCTTCCATCGACTCTCATATCAAAGAAATCCTTCCTGATTTTAAAATAGGCATCATTCATTATAACAATATCACCGTTTCCGATTCACCTCAAATGTTAAAAGGCCGCCTTCAGCTTTTCCAGGAGCAATTGTATTTCGACTTGGATGAAAAAGAGCTGACGGATTTTCCCGGCCTGTTGGAATGGAAACTGGCATGGAAAGCGCTAGGTGCAGACCCGAACCGCTACCGCCATTCCGCAGAAGCCCTGTTCCGCCGGATCAAAAAGCAGAATTACTTGAAGCCCGTGCATTCAGGCGTCGACATGAACAACTTCCTGTCCCTGCAATACGAAATTCCACTTGGCCTTTACGATGAAGACAAAATCAGTGGCGATGTGGAAATTACATTAGGTACGGACCAAGACCAGTACGAAGGCATCAATAACCGCTTGAATACACTTGCCAATATCATTGTGGCAAAAGACAGCCAAGGGCCGTTCGGCAGCCCGTATGTCGATTCCATCCGGACCGCTGTCACAGAAGAAACCAAAAATGCGCTCCACATCTTTTATTTGCGTCCGTCTATGGACCGCGATACGGCGCTTGAACTGTTGACTGCTGCATCCAATATGTTCACCGGCATCAACGGCGGCGACGCTGAATTTTATATTCTCTAATTTGGAATTTGCCCCGCCTCCTTTCCGAGTGCTAGGCAGATTCTTTTTCTTTCCGAAAAAAATGCAGTAAACTCGGAGTAGCTCGAATTCGAGAGTTTTTCACAGACTCATAGAAATTCGCTAATTTCCAATAAATGAGGGATCGCCAGTGAAAAAAGTCCACAGTGATATTATTCAATTTCGCGGCAGCCATTATGATTTCGGTTTTAAACAAGGCGAGTTGTTAAGGGATTCCTTTATCCTCCCCAACCGCAAAAAACAATGGGGCTCCAAAAACAAAAATTTTCTAATAGATGAAACACAGGCAACCAACACGCTGCTTGCGTTTGCTCCAAGAATTTGGGAGGAAATCACCGGCTTGGCCGATGCACTCGAATGGAGCATGCAAGACGCCATCCGCGAATTCGGCGGCTATTATTTGGAATATACGAGAAGCGGTTGTTCAATTTTTACAAGCAGCGCATACATGGTCCGCAATTACGACAGCTCACCCGAAGGCTACGAAGGACGGTTTGCCCTGTATCAGCCGACAGACGGCGGCTATGCCACCATCGGACCGACCATGCAAATTACCGGCAGAACCGACGGGTTAAATGAAAAAGGGCTCGTAATGGGTTATAACTTCATCAATCGGCGCAATTCTGAAGACGGTTTTATTTGCAATATGATCGGCCGGTTGATCTTAGAGAATTGTGCAACTGTTGAAGAAGCGATTGAATTGCTGGAAGAAATTCCGCACCGCCGCTCTTTCAGCTATGTGCTGCTCGACCGAAGCGGAAATCCGTAGTCGTTGAAGCTTCTCCACGCTCTGTCGTTGCACGTACTTCAAACGTTTCCACCAATCATTTTGAATTGCTGACAGAAGAAAACCGCTACCAGATGAACGATTCGCTTCGCCGTGAAGAAACCATTCGCACCCATTTAAACGAAGCAACAGATGCCTACAGCGCCTTTCGCAGATTGAACGATTTGGAACAAGGCGTCTTTTCGGAGAAATACAGCACGGCTTCCGGAACGCTCCATACCGCTTTTTACTTCCCGGAAAGCTTGGAAGTCGGTTTTGCCCTCGGTCCGAATCGCTTGCCGCTCCTGTTTGATTTTGATAAATGGCTGCAAGGCGAACGACTGCTTGCTAAACGCATCAACGGAAAAATCGATACGAAACTGCCATTCCCGCATATGGCAGAAATGTAAAAAAGCGCCCCCACTGGGCGCTTTTTTCATGTCATTAAACAAACTGCTTATCCAGATGGGCAAAACCGATATCTGTATCGATCTCCCCGTAGATTTGCTGTTCGGTAAGATTTTCTCCCGTGAGCCATTTTTTGAAATCAAAAATTTCTGGTTCCTGATTGCCGCCTAGCGCAAACCATACCGCCAATTCTTTCGGCAAATAAGCAGATGTGTGGATTGTTCCTGCCCAGCTCTTATACAACTTCGAGAACACCCCTTTATCCACATCATTGAAGAGGCGAAAAGCCTGATAAGCATCCTTTGTTGCATCCGGCTGCTGCCGGATCGCATCCAAACGTTCATACGAATCGTTTAAGTAATTCCGGTTTTCATATTGTTGAATTTCAAAATGGTTGGTGCACGCCGCATCCTTCCTGACATCGACTGCTCTCGGGCTTGCTTCAATGATGGCAGACTCGCCGCTCTTATCTTGTACAACGTAGCTGAACGAACCGCGATGCGGAATTTCTTCTAAAAGCGCAACTGCTTCCTGGACCGTCGAACAAGTCTCAAGCAGGATCCGGCCAATCATATAACAGACAAATCCATCTCCCGGCTGTTTCCGGTGCGTGAAATTATACCCCATCGCAAATCCCTTCTCATTCATGCCATCCATGCGCCCCGTTATGCGGAAGACGGCCCGATAAAGGCATAGCCGCCATCCGTTGGCTGAAACAGCAAAAAACGCCCTTCATAAGTCTGAGGATGGAAGTCATAATTGCGGACCAAGAAGTCGTCTCCTGTCACAATCGAACAGCCAGACGGCATCGCATCGATGCGGTAGCCTCCGAAATCCCTTAGCACTTCCTCCATCGGCAGCGATAAGCTTTCTTGAAGGCCAAGCAGCTCTTCCCAAATTCCTGGCGCAAATTTCAAAAAGGCGGTTTTCGTTTCATTTACATCAATTTTAAATCTCGGGCGTTTCGCTTTCCATTGCTTTCTGCGGTTATCCAAAATAATGGAATCTCTTAAACGTTCTCCTTGCATCTTTCCAAACTCATAATGGCTGCCACGGAATTGAAAAATATCGCTATGTATCTGCTTCATAGGCTCCTCCTTCTGCTTTTAAACACATTTTCTCCCGTCATTATATCAAGCAAATAATGGATAAAGACAGGAATTGTGCTTTTTGCCAGTTTCTTTAATAGACTCGTAGAGCATATATGCCTCTAATTCTTCTTTTAAGATACTTAACAGCTGCAGAAATACTTTAGTGGAAACTCTTCCTATTGATTTAAAAGTGTTTCTACAGCAAGCTCCAAAGCTTTTCAGCAATAACCCTCTTCTTCTTCAATAAAAGAGCATAAAAAAACACTTCTTGCATGAAGCAAGAAGTGTTTCAGCATCCGCTAAGCGGTGCAAAGTATACCGGCGGTCGGGGTCGAACCGACACTCCCGTGAAGGAACGGGATTTTGAGTCCCGCGCGTCTGCCAATTCCGCCACGCCGGCTTAATCGAATTGGACAAGATTTATCTTAACATAGCTTTTATAAATTGCACAAGCCTTTTTTGCGAAAAGTCTCATCATCCGTCTAAATCCATAAGCTATGAAAGCCGCTGCCAAAGTCCAAAGAAAAACAGGGCTTTGAATATCAAAGTCCCTGTCTTTCTTTTAAAGGAAAATATTAAGGATGAAATAGATGGCTGCGGCTAATGCTGCCGATATCGGCATCGTAATCACCCATGTAATCAGCATCGTTTTACCGGTTCCCCATTTCACGCCTTTAAGCCGATGTGAAGCTCCTACCCCCATAATGGAAGAGGAAATGACGTGCGTTGTACTAACCGGTAAATGAATGAATGTCGCTCCGAAGATAACGGCTGCTCCAGTCAAATCAGCAGCTACGCCATTGACAGGACGAATTTTCATAATCTTGCCGCCAACGGTCTTAATGATTCGCCATCCACCAACAGACGTCCCCAATGCCATTGCGGCAGCACAAGTAGCTTGTACCCATAACTGAATATCATCTGAAGATTGGTAGTTGTTGACGATCAACGCCATTGTGATAATCCCCATCGCTTTTTGTGCGTCATTCGTACCATGCGAAAATGATTGCAAAGCCGCTGTCGCAATTTGAATCAAGCGGAAATTTCGATTCGTTTTCGTTAAATTATTATTTTTGAATACTACTTTAAAGATACTATATACAAGATACCCCACAGCGAATGCCAGAATAGGCGATAAAATCAACGCTTGGAGAATTTTTATAAACCCTCCGTAATTCAATGCTGCGAATCCTGCCGCTGCAATGGCAGCACCGGCGATAGAACCGATTAAAGCATGAGAAGAACTACTCGGAATTCCGTAATACCAGGTAACCAAGTTCCAAGTGATTGCAGCAAGCAAAGCGGCTAAAATCACCACCGACCCATTCGTCAATGTAAATGGATCAACAATATCCTTCGTGATTGTTTTTGCTACTCCTGTAAATGCCATAGCTCCGACAAAGTTCATTACCGCAGCAAGCATAATTGCATGACGCGGCTTTAAAGCTTTTGTAGAGACTGCAGTAGCTATTGAATTGGCTGTATCGTGAAAGCCATTGATAAAGTCGAATATTACAGCAAAAACGACAATTAAAACTGTTATTAGCAGAACCATATCCATCGGTCATCTTGCTCCTTAAGCGTTTTTCATGATAATAGACTCAAATGTATTTGCTACCTTTTGGCAATGGTCTGCAATTTCTTCAAGCTCTTCATAGATTTCTTTATATTGAATAATGCGGATCGGATCTTTTTCCGTCTGGAAGAGATGTTTGATCGCATGGCGTCTCGTCACATCACATTGGGACTCGTAATCTTTTATTTTAATAGCGTGCTCTCTCATAGCCGGCAATTTCTTAGAAGACATCAAATCCACAGCCGTTTCGATTTCAATCGTGCTGAGGCGGATCGCTTCTACAAACTCCAACATGAATTCATCCGCATTGACGATTGAATACATTTCAAACATTGAGGCAGTATGATCTAAACCATCTAGCACATCATCCATACTCATAGCCAGTGCGAGAATGTCTTCTCTTTCAATAGGCGTGATAAAAGCGTTGTTCAAGTCCTGGATGACTGTATGGACATAATTATCGCCTTTTGTTTCATAATCTTTCATCGTATTGGAGAAAATCTTCAAATCACTGATTTCCGCAATTTATAGTCAGCAAAATAAGCTGCACTCTCTTTTAAATTCAAAGCGATATCCCCTAGTAGAACTGCAAACTTATCTTTTTTCTTGAAAGCCATTTTCTTACCTCCGCTAATTTCTAAAATAAATTCAAAGCTAGATTATGATAGCTCTTTTTAATCTTTTTTAATAGAACTTTAACCCCAACTTTACAAAACCTTAATAAAACAAACGATTATGAATTTCCTGTTTAATCTATTCGATTTTCTTTAATCTCCATTTCTGTAATAACGTAACGGCTGCTGTTCTCCTTCGCCATTTAATCTGATCTCTGTTAAAGAGAACTTCTCAAATTAGCTAATTTAGTATAAAACATTCCATAGAAATTAGAAAGACTTTTATCTCCTACGTCCTAGCCTGCATACAGCTGGAAACCGGTTTGTTTCTTTTTTAAAATCTTCCTGATATTTTCTTCCTTCCCTTAGATGGAGATCTTTCATAAGAGAATTCATTGAGGAGAACGTCCGTAACTCAATTTAAACCTTTTAACCTCATCCCTGGGTCCTGATAAACGGTTCTGTTCTATACAAATTCATCCTATGAAAAACTGCAGATGCGCACTTTTATTTCGCTCATTGCTGTTTAAACATCTTTTTTCAAAACCATTTCCTCCTCTCTTATTTAAAGCACAAAAAAACCTTCAGCATCCGAAGATGTTGAAGGTTTTTTTGAAAGGACAGGCAGGTCCTTTGCAAGATACCGGCGGTCGGGGTCGAACCGACACTCCCGTGAAGGAACGGGATTTTGAGTCCCGCGCGTCTGCCAATTCCGCCACGCCGGCATAATATAAATGGAGGCGGCAACCGGACTCGAACCGGTGATAAGGGTGTTGCAGACCCATGCCTTACCACTTGGCTATGCCGCCAATTTTATGGAGCGGAAGACGGGGGTCGAACCCGCGACCTCCACCTTGGCAAGGTGGCGTTCTACCACTGAACTACTTCCGCAAAAGCTGGGGTACCTGGATTCGAACCAGGGCATGACGGGATCAAAACCCGTTGCCTTACCGCTTGGCTATACCCCAATAATAAGATGGGGCGGACGAGGGGAATTGAACCCCCGAATGCCGGAATCACAATCCGGTGCGTTAACCACTTCGCCACGACCGCCACTTTACTATTTTTATAAGTGCATTTAATTGAAATTAAAACATGGGGCGGACGAGGGGAATTGAACCCCCGAGTGCCGGAATCACAATCCGGTGCGTTAACCACTTCGCCACGACCGCCATCATATAATTTTAAAATTGGCAGGGGCAGTAGGAATCGAACCCACATCGGAGGTTTTGGAGACCTCTGTTCTACCGTTAAACTATGCCCCTAAAAACTGGTGGTGGGGGGCAGATTCGAACTGCCGAACCCGAAGGAGCGGATTTACAGTCCGCCGCGTTTAGCCACTTCGCTACCCCACCAAAAATGGTGCCGGAGAAAGGACTTGAACCCTCAACCTACTGATTACAAGTCAGTTGCTCTACCAGTTGAGCTACTCCGGCATGGAGATGAAAATTAAAAATATGGTGGGTCAGGACGGAATCGAACCGCCGACACTTAGAGCTTCAATCTAATGCTCTACCAACTGAGCTACTGACCCACATTTGAAAGATAAAAATGGCGGTCCCGACCGGGATCGAACCGGCGATCTCCTGCGTGACAGGCAGGCATGTTAACCGCTACACCACGGGACCATTTGGTTGCGGGGGCAGGATTTGAACCTGCGACCTCCGGGTTATGAGCCCGACGAGCTACCGAACTGCTCTACCCCGCGATAATAATAATTGAGTTTATTTCCTATATTATAGAAGAAACTCATATTTACAAGTTTTACTTATGTATTGTAAATGGTGGAGGATGACGGGATCGAACCGCCGACCCTCTGCTTGTAAGGCAGATGCTCTCCCAGCTGAGCTAATCCTCCAATTATATAATGGTGACCCCTACGGGATTCGAACCCGTGTTACCGCCGTGAAAGGGCGGTGTCTTAACCGCTTGACCAAGGGGCCATTAATTTGTATGTTCATTTGGATATTGCTACTGGCGGAGAGCAAGGGATTCGAACCCTTGAGACGGTTGCCCGCCTACATGATTTCCAATCATGCTCCTTCGGCCACTCGGACAGCTCTCCAAAAGAATGGCTCCGAAGGTAGGATTCGAACCTACGACCATCGCATTAACAGTGCGGTGCTCTACCACTGAGCTACTTCGGAATAATATTATCAGCCTGGCAACGTCCTACTCTCACAGGGGGAGACCCCCAACTACCATCGGCGCAAAAGAGCTTAACTTCCGTGTTCGGGATGGGAACGGGTGTGGCCTCTTTGCCATCACTACCAGACTAATATTTATTTTGAAAGACAAGTTTTATTATACCAATTCTGACCGGTATTTCAAGCTTTTTTTGAAAAAACTTTTGCCTTATTCTTTCAAAACTGGATATTCGACATGAAACAAACGCAACGCGCTCTTCAGAAAGCCATTTTGGTTAAGTCCTCGATCGATTAGTATTCGTCAGCTGCACGTGTCGCCACGCTTCCACCTCGAACCTATCTACCTCATCGTCTTTGAGGGATCTTACTTGCTTGCGCAATGGGAAATCTCATCTTGAGGGGGGCTTCGTGCTTAGATGCTTTCAGCACTTATCCCGGCCACACATAGCTACCCAGCGATGCCCTTGGCAGAACAACTGGTACACCAGCGGTGTGTCCATCCCGGTCCTCTCGTACTAAGGATCAAGCTCCTCTCAAATTTCCTCGCCCGCGACGGATAGGGACCGAACTGTCTCACGACGTTCTGAACCCAGCTCGCGTACCGCTTTAATGGGCGAACAGCCCAACCCTTGGGACCGACTACAGCCCCAGGATGCGATGAGCCGACATCGAGGTGCCAAACCTCCCCGTCGATGTGGACTCTTGGGGGAGATAAGCCTGTTATCCCCGGGGTAGCTTTTATCCGTTGAGCGATGGCCCTTCCATGCGGAACCACCGGATCACTAAGCCCGTCTTTCGACCCTGCTCGACCTGTACGTCTCACAGTCAAGCTCCCTTGTGCCTTTACACTCTGCGAATGATTTCCAACCATTCTGAGGGAACCTTTGGGCGCCTCCGTTACTCTTTAGGAGGCGACCGCCCCAGTCAAACTACCCACCTGACACTGTCTCCCACCCCGATCAGGGGTGTGGGTTCGAATTTCAATACAACCAGGGTAGTATCCCACCGACGCCTCCTCCGAAGCTGGCGCTCCAGGCTCAAAGGCTCCTACCTATCCTGTACAATGTTGCACCAAAATTCAATATCAGGCTACAGTAAAGCTCCACGGGGTCTTTCCGTCCTATCGCGGGTAACCTGCATCTTCACCGAGGTACTATAATTTCACCGAGTCTCATCGTTGAGACAGTGCCCAGATCGTTACGCCTTTCGTGCAGGTCGGAACTTACCCGACAAGGAATTTCGCTACCTTAGGACCGTTATAGTTACGGCCGCCGTTTACTGGGGCTTCAGTTCGCACCTTCGCTTGCGCTAAGCACTCCTTCCTTAACCTTCCAGCACCGGGCAGGCGTCAGCCCCTATACGTCACCTTACGGTTTTGCAGAGACCTGTGTTTTTGCTAAACAGTCGCCTGGGCCTATTCACTGCGGCTCTCTCGGGCTGTAACACCCTACCAGAGCACCCCTTCTCCCGAAGTTACGGGGTCATTTTGCCGAGTTCCTTAACGAGAGTTCACTCGCTCACCTTAGGATTCTCTTCTCGCCTACCTGTGTCGGTTTGCGGTACGGGCACCTCCGCCTCGCTAGAGGCTTTTCTTGGCAGTGTGAAATCAGGGACTCGAGGATGAATCCTCTTGCCGTCACAGCTTAACGTATCAGGAATGGGATTTGCCTCATTCCACGCCTCACTGCTTGGACGCGCACAACCAACGGCGCGCTCACCTTATCCTTCTGCGTCCCCCCATTGCTCAAACGGCGGGGAGGTGGTACAGGAATATCAACCTGTTGTCCATCGTCTACGCCTATCGGCCTCGACTTAGGTCCCGACTGACCCTCAGCGGACGAGCCTTCCTCAGGAAACCTTAGGCATTCGGTGGACGGGATTCTCACCCGTCTTTTCGTTACTCATACCGGCATTCTCACTTCTAAGCGCTCCACCAGTCCTTCCGGTCTGACTTCAACGCCCTTAGAACGCTCTCCTACCACGGACACTCAAAAGAGGTCCATCCACAGCTTCGGTACATCCGTTTAGCCCCGGTACATTTTCGGCGCAGTGTCACCCTCGACCAGTGAGCTATTACGCACTCTTTAAATGATGGCTGCTTCTAAGCCAACATCCTGGTTGTCTAAGCAACGCCACATCCTTTTCCACTTAACGGATAGATTTGGGGACCTTAGCTGGTGGTCTGGGCTGTTTCCCTCTTGGACTACGGATCTTATCACTCGCAGTCTGACTCCTCAATCATAAATCACTGGCATTCGGAGTTTGTCTGGAATTCGGTAACCCGGGATGGGCCCCTAGCTCCAAACAGTGCTCTACCTCCAGGATTCTAAACGATTTGAGCGCTAGCCCTAAAGCTATTTCGGAGAGAACCAGCTATCTCCAGGTTCGATTGGAATTTCTCCGCTACCCACACCTCATCCCAGCACTTTTCAACGTGCGTGGGTTCGGGCCTCCAGTAAGTGTTACCTTACCTTCACCCTGGACATGGGTAGATCACCTGGTTTCGGGTCTACAACTGCATACTCATTCGCCCTATTCAGACTCGCTTTCGCTGCGGCTCCGCCTTCTCAGCTTAACCTTGCATGCAATCGTAACTCGCCGGTTCATTCTACAAAAGGCACGCCATCACCCATTAACTGGGCTTTGACTACTTGTAGGCACACGGTTTCAGGATCTGTTTCACTCCCCTTCCGGGGTGCTTTTCACCTTTCCCTCACGGTACTGGTTCACTATCGGTCACTAGGGAGTATTTAGCCTTGGGAGATGGTCCTCCCGGATTCCGACGGAATTTCACGTGTTCCGCCGTACTCAGGATCCACTCGGGAGATCCGAACCTTTCAGCTACAGGGCTGTTACCTTGTCTCGCGGACCGTTCCAGGTCGCTTCGCTTAAATTCGGATTTTGTAACTCCGCAATGAGTGTCCTACAACCCCAAGAGGCAAGCCTCTTGGTTTGGGCTGTTCCCGTTTCGCTCGCCGCTACTCAGGGAATCGCATTTGCTTTCTCTTCCTCCAGGTACTTAGATGTTTCAGTTCCCTGGGTCTGCCTTCTCATGTGCTATGTATTCACACATGGATACCGCCCCATTAAAGGCGGTGGGTTCCCCCATTCGGAAATCTCCGGATCATCGCTCACTTACAGCTCCCCGAAGCATATCGGTGTTAGTGCCGTCCTTCTTCGGCTCCTAGTGCCAAGGCATTCACCGTGCGCCCTTTCTAACTTAACCAAGTGGTTTGTTAAAAAGTGGATCCCAATTGGGATCGTGCTTGCATGAATTGCTTGTTTTCATTTGTTTCAATGTCGTTTTATCCAGTTTTCAAAGAACAAGTTCATTTATAAAAAATGATTGGTGGAGCCTAGCGGGATCGAACCGCTGACCTCCTGCGTGCAAGGCAGGCGCTCTCCCAGCTGAGCTAAGGCCCCAAGAAGAAAAATTATGGTGGGCCTAAATGGACTCGAACCATCGACCTCACGCTTATCAGGCGTGCGCTCTAACCAGCTGAGCTATAGGCCCTCTTGGGAATATCAAAATTGAAAAATTCACATGAATCCTTCAAAACTGAACGCAAAACGTCAACACAAGATCCGGAGATCTTGTTTCCGAATAAATCCTTAGAAAGGAGGTGATCCAGCCGCACCTTCCGATACGGCTACCTTGTTACGACTTCACCCCAATCATCTGTCCCACCTTCGGCGGCTGGCTCCCGTAAGGGTTACCCCACCGACTTCGGGTGTTACAAACTCTCGTGGTGTGACGGGCGGTGTGTACAAGGCCCGGGAACGTATTCACCGTGGCATGCTGATCCACGATTACTAGCGATTCCGGCTTCATGCAGGCGAGTTGCAGCCTGCAATCCGAACTGAGAACGGTTTTCTGGGATTGGCTCCCCCTCGCGGGTTGGCTGCCCTTTGTACCGTCCATTGTAGCACGTGTGTAGCCCAGGTCATAAGGGGCATGATGATTTGACGTCATCCCCACCTTCCTCCGGTTTGTCACCGGCAGTCACCTTAGAGTGCCCAACTGAATGCTGGCAACTAAGATCAAGGGTTGCGCTCGTTGCGGGACTTAACCCAACATCTCACGACACGAGCTGACGACAACCATGCACCACCTGTCACCGCTGTCCCCGAAGGGAAAGCCTTGTCTCCAAGGCGGGCAGCGGGATGTCAAGACCTGGTAAGGTTCTTCGCGTTGCTTCGAATTAAACCACATGCTCCACCGCTTGTGCGGGCCCCCGTCAATTCCTTTGAGTTTCAGCCTTGAGGCCGTACTCCCCAGGCGGAGTGCTTAATGCGTTAGCTGCAGCACTAAGGGGCGGAAACCCCCTAACACTTAGCACTCATCGTTTACGGCGTGGACTACCAGGGTATCTAATCCTGTTTGCTCCCCACGCTTTCGCGCCTCAGCGTCAGTTACAGACCAGAAAGTCGCCTTCGCCACTGGTGTTCCTCCACATCTCTACGCATTTCACCGCTACACGTGGAATTCCACTTTCCTCTTCTGCACTCAAGTTCCCCAGTTTCCAATGACCCTCCACGGTTGAGCCGTGGGCTTTCACATCAGACTTAAGGAACCGCCTGCGCGCGCTTTACGCCCAATAATTCCGGACAACGCTTGCCACCTACGTATTACCGCGGCTGCTGGCACGTAGTTAGCCGTGGCTTTCTGGTGAGGTACCGTCAAGGTACCAATAGTTAGTTGGTACGTGTTCTTCCCTCACAACAGAGTTTTACGATCCGAAAACCTTCGTCACTCACGCGGCGTTGCTCCGTCAGACTTGCGTCCATTGCGGAAGATTCCCTACTGCTGCCTCCCGTAGGAGTCTGGGCCGTGTCTCAGTCCCAGTGTGGCCGGTCACCCTCTCAGGTCGGCTACGCATCGTGGCCTTGGTGGGCCGTTACCCCACCAACTAGCTAATGCGCCGCGGCCCATCCTGCAGTGACAGCCGAAACCGTCTTTCCGTGAAGCCTCAGGTGAGGCTTCAAACTATTCGGTATTAGCACCGGTTTCCCGGAGTTATCCCGATCTGCAGGGCAGGTTGCCCACGTGTTACTCACCCGTCCGCCGCTAAACGCTTGGAGCAAGCTCCAAGTGTTCCGCTCGACTTGCATGTATTAGGCACGCCGCCAGCGTTCGTCCTGAGCCAGGATCAAACTCTCCATTATAGAGTAGTATTGATTGCTCAATGCTGGCGCATCGCCGTCTCCGAAAAGACGCGCGATTCGCTTTGATCTGGCTGAGCCTGATCAGTAAGTTTGTGGCGCGGGACCCGGAGGTCCGTTGCCGATATTGTTGACGTTTTGCTGTTCAGTTTTCAAGGTTCATGTTTTGCCGTCCTGTAAAAGCGACTTCTCTAATTTATCATCGCTTCTCAAAAGAGTCAAGCACTTTTTCACAATAATTTTTTCTTGTGAAATCGTTTATCTCTTAGCGACGTGTATTATCATAATATGGATCCTGCTTCTTTGTCAACAGATTCTACGAAAAAAATGAAAATACTTAAATCCCCTTATTCTGAAAGCATTCTTAAATCATTTTCCTTCTATATATGCTTCATTAATTAAAATAAAAAAGAGCAGTTCCCCTTCTCGGAAAAACTGGCTCTTTTTAAATCTTTTCTCGCAATTAACTTTTCAAGTAATAATATCTATGGAAGATTCCATCGCTTTTCGTGTTTATACTTTTTACAAAAATCAATTCTTTATCGACCAAGTATTCGATAAACACCTCTAAGTCCGATGAATAATTCCGAAGCTCTTCTTGTTCATGCAGTTCCTGGATCGTCCACTGTTCTTTGCCTGCCATTATTTCTTGGATGTGTTGGGCGCCATCATTTGTCCGTGAATGGATATAAAATTCACTTGCTAAGAATAAAAGTTCCAATCTTTTTTCAATGGATTCATCGCTTGTTACAAGTTCTTCGTATAATTTGTAAATTGCGGGCTCCATTTGTTTCACTTGAGTCCACACAGTCACTTCCGGCGGCAAACCATTTTCAAGTACAGCTAATCGAGCTAAATGATGCAGCGATTCCACAATATGATGATAAGCATCCAAATAATTTTTCTCTTCAAAAAACACTTTACCTTCTAAATAACGGCGGATTAATTTTGCGAACTCCATTCCCATTTTAATCTTTCTTCCGTAGAACGGATAATCTTTCAATTCCCGTTTCAGCTTTTCCATGAATTCATTGCGATCATAGATAATCTTTCCATGGAATAGCCAGTCTACGATTTTCCGGTTGGTTCCCAGCAACAGCCATTTATGCAATTGCCTTTCCGTAATAATGTGCATAGCAGCCTTTTTATCGAGATACGTATAATGTTTGGTGAATACCGAAGTTTCATTTTCTTTTGTAATAATTAAAAGAATTGTATCGAATGTATCCGTAATCGGGCTGACCTTTTCTCTTTTTTCAACTACTATTACACCCAGCGTACTTTCCTGGCTGGCACGTTCCTGGTAAATCGGTCTAAGAATCTGCTCCATTGAATTTCACTCCTTGCGTTCTATCGGACATGCGGATATATTAGCCCGTTCATTTTAATCCAAACCGGCTCTTGTATTCTTTATTTCGACATATTTCTTTTAGATTCCTGCATCTATGAATCATTATCACTTTTTCGATGCATTTATGATATAGTATGATGGATGCAAGGAGGAAATAAATAATGAAACCTTATAAAAATAAAATCAATCGCATTCGGACTTTTGCCTTGTCGTTGATCTTCATCGGTATTGTCATTATGTACGTCGGGATCTATTTTAGAAACCATCCGGTTGTAATGGTAATCTTCATGCTGCTCGGCCTTATTGCCATCGTCGGCAGTACAGCTGTCTATGCATGGATCGGATTGCTCTCGATGAAAACCATCCCCGTTGAATGCCCGAATTGCGGAAGACATACAAAAATGCTTGGCCGTGTAGACATGTGTATGCATTGCCGTGAACCATTGACTATGGATCCTGCACTTGAAGGAAAAGAATTCGATGTCGATTACAATAAGAAAAATTCTAAACTATAAAGACTGCTAATCGCTGGAGCTATTCACTTGCTCCGGCGATTTTTTTGCAGCAAACCGTCAAAATAAAAACGAGCATGAGAAACATGCTCGTCGATTATTGGGCTTTTGCAGTTTTTTCCGAGCATTCCTGGCAGGTTCCATAAATTTCAAGACGATGATAGTCTACTTGGAATCCTGTTACATGCGAAGCAAGATGCTCCACTTCATCCAGTCCTGGGTAATGGAAATCCACTATTTTTCCGCAATCATTGCAGATCATATGATAGTGGTCGTTGGTTACAAAATCGAAACGGCTGGAAGAATCGCCGTAAGTCAATTCTTTCACCAAACCGGCTTTTCTGAATACCCGTAAATTATTATAAACAGTTGCAACGCTCATATTAGGAAAAGTTTTCTCAAGCGCGCGATAAATGTCATCCGCTGTTGGGTGCATTGTAGAATGAATCATATACTCCAAAATCGCATGGCGTTGTGGAGTGATTCTCACACCTGTAGACTTCAAAGCATCAAGCGCGTCCTTTAGTTGTCCGTCAGACATCGCTGTGCACCTCACTTCATAAATATTCTTATATTATAATCGTTATAATTAGTGTACTTAAATAAGAGGGTGCATGTCAAGAAATCACTATATTATCAAGCTTTGCAGGCTTTATCAGTCGTTTAAGACTGATGAAGGCCTTTTTCGATTTTGCCAAGACGCTGGTTGATTAAGCGTGCTGCAACAAACAGGAAATCGGATAACCGGTTCAAATAGGCCAATACATTCGGCGACACTGAATCCCCGATGGAAATCGCTGCTCTTTCCGCTCTTCTGACCACTGTGCGCGCGACATGGAGTGCAGCTCCTGTCGGATGGCCCCCAGGCAAAATGAAGTTTTTGAGTGCTGGCACTTCTGCATCGTATTGATCGATCCACTGCTCGAGCTTTGTTATGTCTTCCTCTTTGAGCTTCCACTTCACTTCTTTTCCAGCAGGCGTGGCAAGTTCAGCTCCCACATGGAATAGAGTAGTCTGGATTTCATGAAAAATGGATTCCAACTGTTCTTTTTCCTCAAAGAATTCATTGTTCATATGCCCAATTGCAAGGCCAATCATTGAATTGGCTTCATCACAGGTGCCATATGCTTCAACAAGTGCGTCATTTTTCGCAACCCGAGTGCCATATACGAGGGAAGTTGTACCTTTATCGCCTGTTTTCGTATAGATTTTCACTTTCAATACCCCTTTTCCATATTGACTAGGTTTGTAAGATCCGAATTATTTTCCAACCATTTTTTCAGGTTAGGTGCAAAAATCTCTAATGCCCGTTCAACATAGCGGCCGGAATGGCTGGATACATGCGGTGAAACCACCACATTTTCCATCTCCCATAAAGGATGGTCTTCAGGCAGCGGTTCTTGCTCAAAAACATCCAATACAGCATAAGCGACTTCTTCATTCTTCAATGCCTCTACCAAAACGTCATCCGATACAAGATCCCCTCTTCCGAAGTTCATAAAAATTGCATCCTGTTTCATCGCTTTGAAATGCGCACTGCCAAGCATCCCTCTTGTCTCTTCAGTGCTAGGCACTACGGAAATAACCGTATCCGCTTTTGGCAGCGCATCCAGGATATTGTCAAATGACACCATTTCATCCATATAATCGGCTTGTTTTCCCGAACGGTTGCAGCCTATGGTAGAAACACCAAAAGCTTGCAGCAAACGGCCGATTTCACCGCCAATAGCACCCGGCCCGATAATCAATGCCGCGGATCCAGCTAATTCGCTTGAACGGATTTTTCGGTCCCATTTTTTCTGTTGCTGCCTTTCGTAAATGGCCGGAAGCGAGCGTTTAATCGCAAGCAAATGCGCCAACACCGATTCAGCCATCGGTGTTTTATGGATGCCTCGCACATTCGACACGGTAATTCCCTTTTCGAGAATGGCCTCATGCGGCATTTTTTCTACTCCGGCACTTGCCACCATGATCCATTTTAAATTTGCCGCTTCTTCGATGTCTTCAGCAGCTAAATCTTCCCCGTATGTCACGATGACATCCGCATCGGAAAGACGTGATTTATCATGGTAAGTAAAGTGGAACTCCACTTCCGGAAACTCTTCTTTCAGCATTTCCTGCTGATGCTCTTTTGGCACAAAAGTAAAAAGCACTTCCATAATTTCCGCCCCTTTATTGATTCGTCAAAGATTTCAAGGTATTGAGTACTTCTTCGATATGGCCGTCCACTTTCACTTTCCGCCATTCTTTGACAATCGTTCCGGTTGGATCGATCAGGAAAGTTGAACGTTCAATGCCCATGAATTCTTTGCCGTACATTTTCTTTTGCACCCAGACACCGTATTTTTCTGAAACCGCATGGTCTTCATCCACTAATAAAGAAAATGGCAATCCGTGCTTTTCAATGAATTTCCCGTGCTGTTTTTCCGAATCTGCACTAACGCCTAAAATCACCCCGTTCAGTTCGGAGAAATCTTTCTCGGCATCCCGGAAATCACAGGCTTGCGTTGTACAGCCCGGAGTCATGTCTTTTGGATAAAAATAAAGGACCACATACTTATCTCCTGCAAAATCAGTTAAAGCGACTGTATTGCCTGCTTCATTTTTCAATGAGAAATCCGGTGCTTGCAAACCTTCTAATGTTGTCATCTTTACCACTCCTTTTCTACTATCTATCGTAACGGACGGCAGCGCTATATTCAATTTCTTTGGCGTTCTTCCCTAATATTGTCTACAATGAAGAGTAGACAATATTAGGAGGCTGTAAAAAATGAACCATTCTACATCTGAAAAATTGCATGAAGAAGCATTATTACATATCGTTGGCGGAGTCAATAGCCCGTCGCGCTCTTATAAAGCGGTAGGCGGAGGTTCGCCGGTGGCAATGGAGCGTGCAAAAGGCGCTTATTTCTGGGACGTCGATGGCAATAAATACATCGATTACCTTGCTGCCTACGGTCCGATCATCACGGGCCACGCACATCCGCATATCACAAAAGCCATTACCCATGCAGCGGAAACCGGCTTATTATACGGAACCCCGACACGCCATGAAATCACTTTTGCGAAAATGCTGAAAGAAGCAATGCCGAAAATGGACAAAGTCCGTTTTGTGAATAGCGGTACTGAAGCCGTTATGACGACAATCCGTGTTTCCGCGCTTATACGGGCCGGACAAAAATCATGAAATTCGCTGGCTGCTACCATGGGCATTCTGACTTGGTATTAGTCGCTGCCGGTTCTGGCCCTGCTACGCTTGGCACCCCTGATTCTGCAGGAGTTCCGAAGACGATTGCCGAAGAAGTGATTACGATTCCTTTCAATGATCCATCAGCTTTCGCTGAAGCTATGGATACATGGGGAGAACAAATCGCGTGTATCTTAGTAGAACCAATCGTCGGGAATTTTGGAATCGTCGAGCCGAATAAAGGCTTCTTGGAAGAAGTGCACCGCATTGCCAAAGAAAAAGGTGCATTGATCGTTTATGATGAAGTCATCACAGCTTTCCGCTTCCATTACGGCGGCGCCCAGGATCTTCTTGGTTTAACACCTGATTTAACAGCTTTAGGCAAAATCATCGGCGGCGGCTTGCCAATCGGAGCATACGGCGGCAAGAAAGAAATTATGGAAACTGTCGCTCCTCTTGGACCTGCATATCAGGCAGGAACTATGGCCGGCAACCCGGCGTCAATTCAAGCAGGCATTGCATGTCTTGAAGTTCTTCGTGAAGAAGGCGTCTACGAGAAGATGGATGAACTTGGCCGCCAATTGGAAGAAGGCATCCTTTCAGCCGCAGCAGAATTCGGTGTTACGATTACCATCAACCGGTTAAAAGGTGCTTTGACTATTTACTTTACCGATCAAAAAGTGGAAAATTACGAACAAGCAGAAGCGAGTGACGGCGAGATTTTTGGCCGCTTCTTTAAACTGATGCTTGCACAAGGCATTAACTTGGCGCCTTCAAAATATGAAGCTTGGTTCTTAACGACTGAACACACTGAAGAAGATGTGAAAACTTCCATTAAAGCGGTGCGCGAAGCTTTCCGCCAGCTTTAAACCGCATCTGAATAATTAAGGAAAGGGGTGGGTGATTTTATGAAATTGGGTGCTCGTATATTTAAAACAGGAATCGCGATTTCATTCGCCTTATTTCTTGCAGATATTTTGCAATTGCCTTCCCCCGCTTTTCGCCGGAATCGCTGCTATTTTCGCTATACAGCCTTCCATTTACCGGTCATTCTTGACCGTGCTTGACCAAATTTACGGAAACTTGATCGGCGCTGTCATTGCTTTTGTATTCGTTCTGACGATCGGCACCAATTACTTGACCATTGGATTAGCAGCAGTTTTGGCTATTGTCATCATGTTAAAGTTGAAGTTGGATAAACCGGTTCCTTTAACGTTGGTTACGCTGATCATCATCATGGAAGCCCATGACCAAAATTTCTTGGAACTGGCAACGCTGCGCTTCCTTACGATATTGCTTGGAATATTAGCTGCTTTTGTGGTCAACCTGATCTTTTTGCCTCCTAAATATGAGAATCGCCTTTTTGCCTCGATTCATGATGTGAGCGAAGAAGTGATCCGCTGGATTCGGGTTTCAATTCTTCATACTTCAGACTATACGTCGATAAAAGACGATATCGACAAATTAGAAGATAAATTATCGAAAGTTGACCAGTGGTATACGTTTTACAAAGAAGAACGCAGCTATACCAAAAAACAGCAATATGTTAAAGCCCGTAAATTGGTGATGTACCGGCAAATGATCCTAACATCGAAAAAAAGTTTGGAAGTACTTAAAAGGCTTCACCGCTTTGAAAACAAACTGACCGAGCTTCCGGAACATTTTCATATGATGGTCCAGGAGCAGTTAGAAAGGCTTGCCGGGTATCACGAACAGCTTTATATGAAGTATGTTGGCAAGTTGAAGCCGGAACATAATTTGGCTCTCGGACCGGAAGCTGCTATTAAACGAAATGAAGTAATGTCAATATTTGTAAAAGAAATCAACCTCGCTCTAGAAGAAGAGGATAATGAATTCTCCATTTATCATTTAATGCATGTGCTTTCTGCCATTCTGGATTATGAAGAACAGCTTGAACATTTGGACTTGTTGATTGTTTCCTATCATAATTTCCATGCGGACGAAATAGAGAGCGATTTAGAAGATGTCATCTAAAGGCAATCAAAAAGAGTGGCCAGGGGGGATCTCCCGTGGCCACTCTTTTTATTATGATTTCATTCGAGGATCGAGTGCATCGCGCAGCCCGTCTCCCATTAAGTTAAATCCAAGAACCGTTAACATGATGGCCACCCCTGGGAAAATCATGGTCCAAGGAGCATTCGTCAAATACGATCTGGAATCTGCCAGCATTTTTCCCCATTCCGGATCTGGCGCCTGCGCACCAAGCCCAAGAAACCCGAGAGCAGCAGCTTCGATAATAGCTGTTGCAATCGCCAATGTGCCTTGAACGATTACCGGTGCCATGGAATTCGGCAAAATATGAGAAAACAGAATCCGATTGTCTTTCATGCCGATCGCTTTAGCCGACATGATGTATTCGTCTTCCTTGATGCTCAGCACTTTCGAACGGATCAAACGCCCGAAGTTCGGTACGTTGATAATCGCAATCGCAATAAGCGCGTTGCGGAGTGATGGTCCAAGTACAGATACGACAGCAATCGCAAGAAGGATACTTGGGAATGCCAACATGATATCGAAAATGCGTGAAATGATGGTATCTACCCATTTTCCGTAATATCCTGCCAAGATCCCTAAGATACTTCCAATCACGACAGAGCCGATAACCGCTAGGAACCCTACCCAAAGGGAAATTCTTGCACCGTAAACGATTCTCGATAAAATATCGCGGCCAAAATCATCCGTTCCCATCCAATGATCACTGGAAGGAGGTAAAAGGCGATTGCCTAGATTTTGTTCATTGATGCCTTGCGGTGTAAATAGCGGACCGAAAATAGCGAGCAAAATGAAGAAAATAACAATGCCCATCCCGACTACCGCTACTTTGCTTTTTCTGAATCCGCGCCAAGCCTCTTTCCAGGGGCCAGCCACTTTTTCGATCTGTACGTCGTTTTTATTTGCTACAGCATTAGCCATTAAGAACTCCTCCTTCCTTAATCGTATTTGATGCGCGGATCAACTAAGCTATATAGAAGATCTACGAATAAGTTGATCATGACAAAGATAAACGCAACAATCAAAATCCCGGATTGGATGACTGGATAGTCCCGGAAGCCGATTGCTTCATAAATATAGCGTCCGATTCCCGGCCAGCCGAAAATCGTTTCTGTTAAAATAGCGCCGCCCAGTAGCAAGCCCATTTGAAGACCGATAATGGTCAAAACCGGAATGATCGCATTTTTCAATGCATGTTTGTAAACGACGAAGAACATTTTCAAGCCTTTTGCGCGAGCTGTTCGCACATAGTCTGAACGCATAACCTCAAGCATGCTTGAACGGGTCATTCTGGCAATGATCGCCATTGGGATCGTCGCTAAAGCTGTTCCTGGTAAAACCAAATGCTTCAATACAGTAGACAATTGATCAAACTGCCCAGTCAGGATCGTATCAATAACGTAGAAATTCGTAATGACTTCTACCGGATCCCGAACATTTTCCCGGCCAGTTGTCGGAAGAATCCCTAATTCAATGGAGAAAATCCATTGGTTCATCAGGCCAAGCCAGAAAATCGGCATAGAAACCCCGACCAATGCAATGATCATGGCTAAATAATCGAACCAAGAGTTCTGGAACCATGCAGAAATGATGCCAGCATTGATGCCAATGACAACTGCAATAATGATGGCGAAAACGGATAGCTCGATTGTGGCAGCTAAATACGGCCAAACTTCATCCATTACTGGAGTACGAGTTCTTAGCGATTCACCTAAATCTCCTGTAACCAACCCTTTTAGATAATCAAAATATTGAATATACCATGGATTATCTAAACCTAATGTTGTTCTTAGAGCCTTAATCGCTTCTTCAGATGCTTGTTGCCCTAAGATGACTTGAGCCGGATCGCCCGGAATTGCCCGGATGATCAAAAATACGATAAAAGTCATCCCTAAAAGTACAGGAATCAATTGTAAAATGCGTCTCCCTATATAGTGAAGCACTTTCTTCACCTCTCCATCTCTTGCAGTATGTATCTAAACTAAGAAAAAAGAGGAGAAATCATGACGACCTCTCCTCTTAAAAAGCCTACTCTAAATCTACAGAAGCCAATTTATCAGAGCCAGTTGGATGCGCTTTGAAGTTCACAACATTCTTGCCGCCAGCTAACAACGGTGTAGAGTGTGCAAGCGGTACCCATGGAGCGTCTTCATGGATGATTTCCTGAGCTTGTTTGTACAAGTCATTTCGTACTTCTTCATCCACTTCAGTTTGTGCTTGGATAAACAGATCATGCAATTCCTGGTTTTCGTAGTATGTGTAGTTGTTTGAACCGATATTGTCTTGGTCAAGCAATACATATAGGAAGTTGTCGGCATCGCCGTTATCCCCAGTCCAACCTAATAGGAAAGCATCCGCTTCTCCATTTGCAGCTTTTTCAAGGTAAGTAGCCCATTCGAATGAAACGATTTCAGCTTTTACGTTAATATCAGCCAAATTCTTTTGAATTGCTTCAGCGACTTTTTGGCCATCCGGCATATACGGACGTGGAACCGGCATTGCGTAAAGTTCCATTTCGAAACCGTCTGGAAGACCTGCTTCAGCTAGTAATTCTTTTGCTTTTTCTGGATCATATGGGTATGGATCGATTTCTTCATTGTATCCGCTGATTACTGATGGCATCGGGTTAGCCGCTACATCAGCACGGCCTTCGAAGAATGCATCAACAATCGCTTGCTTATCAATTGCATAGTTCATTGCTTGACGAACTTTAGGATCATCGAAAGGTTCGCGTGTAACTGTCAACCCAAGGTAGCCGACGTTCATAGATGGACGCTCGAATAATTGCAGGTTCTCATCGCTTTCGATTGTTTCGGAATCAGATGGCGTGATGCCGTCTGCCAAATCGATTTCACCTGACAATAATGCATTCAAACGAGCTGAGTTATCAGGAATTGAACGGAAGATGACTTGGTCAAGCTTCGGTTCGCCTTCAACCCAATAACCATCGAATTTTTCGATTGTTACGGAGTCATTGCGTTTCCATTCAACAAATTTGAATGGACCTGTCCCTACTGGCTGGTCTCCGAATTTGTCTCCAGCAGCTTCAAAAGCTGTAGGTGAAGCAATTCCGAAAGGGCTCATTGCCAAGTTTTTCAAGAATGGTGCCTGTGGACGTTTTAATTTGAATTCAACTTCGTAATCTCCAGTTGCAGTAACTGATTCGATTACGTGGCCTTCTTCATCTCCAAAACCGCCGAACATTGAAGCGTAGTAAGGGAATTTATCTGCATCTCCCGCAGCCCAACGCTCAAAGTTCTTTACAACCGCTTCCGCATTGAAGTCAGTGTCGTCATGGAATTTAACGCCTTCTTCCAATTGGAACGTGTAAGTCAAACCGTCTTCAGCAGCTTCCCATTCTGTCGCTAGGGCAGGATGGATTTCTGTATCTTGCTCACCGAAGTTCACTAATGTATCAAAAATGTTTTTCGTAACTTTAAAAGATTCACCGTCTGTTACTGCAATCGGATCAAGTGATACGGAATCTCCGCCTCGGCCGAAAATTAATACTTTTTCTTCAGCAGAATCTCCGCTGTCGCCGCTATCTCCACTATCCCCGCCGTTATCGCCAGAAGAATCGTTTGAACTACAGCCAAACAATGCCGTGGAAATCAACAGAAGCATCAAAATTGCCAGTGATACGAGCTTTTTCTTTCTCAAATCTACCCCTCCATTTTGTGTTATATATTATCATTGCGGCCTGGACTCTTTATAAAGATGGCAGGCTACAGAATGACCTTTCTCAACTTCCGCAAAAATTGGCACCGTGGATTCACAAATATCCATCTTGAATGGACAGCGAGTATGGAATCTGCAGCCGCTCGGCGGATTTGCCGGACTCGGCACGTCTCCTTTGATGACCACTTGCTCACGGACAAAATCTGGATCTGGCACCGGAACTGCAGACAATAAGGCTTGCGTATAAGGATGAAGCGGCTTCTCATACAGCGATTCGCTATCAGCCAATTCCGCCATCTGCCCTAAATACATAACGCCTACCCGGTCACTAATGTGGCGAACAACTCCTAGGTCGTGGGCAATGAAGATATAAGTAAGTTTCAACTCTTTTTGCAGATCCTGCATTAAGTTGAGAACTTGCGCTTGAATGGATACATCCAGAGCTGAAACCGGCTCATCGGCAATGATCAATTTAGGATTTGTCATCAATGCCCGGGCAATTCCGATGCGTTGGCGCTGCCCTCCACTAAATTGGTGTGGATAGCGTTTTGCATGGTAACTGCTCAAACCAACAATCTCCAAAAATTCATGGACTTTCTTTTTGCGTTCTTTCGGATCGCCGATTTCGTGGACATTCAACGGCTCCATCAAGATTTTCTCAATCGTATGACGCGGATTTAATGACGCGTACGGATCCTGGAAAACCATTTGGATGTCTCTTCGCGCTTTTCGCATTTCATGGTTTGAAAGATTCGTCAGCTCTTGGCCATCGAAAAACACTTTGCCTTCTGTCGGCTCAAGCAAACGCATCAACATGCGGCCAGTAGTAGATTTCCCACAGCCCGATTCTCCAACGATCCCAAGCGTTTCGCCTTCATGGACCACGAAGGAAACATCATCGACAGCTTTAACGTGATTTTTCACTTGCCCAAGGATCCCTGATTTAATCGGAAAATATTTTTTTAAGCCTTCAACTTTTAACAACGGTTCGGTCATGAGCCTGAACCTCCTTCGGATCAAATAGGAAGCAGCGGGTTTGATGGTCATCCGCTGTCTGATAGAGGTCAGGATTTTCGTTTATGCAGCGGTCAAATGCAAATTCACATCTGGCAGCAAACTTGCAGCCGGTCCGAATCGATCCCGGCTTCGGCACATTTCCTGGAATAGAATACAAGCGTTCCTTTTTAAAACGCATATCCGGAACAGACTCTAACAGCCCTCTTGTATATGGATGCTGCGGATCTTTGAAAATGGTATGTACTGGCCCTTCTTCCACTACTTTTCCTGCGTACATGACAATGACCCGTTCGCAAGTCTCTGCCACAACCCCTAAATCATGGGTGATCAACAACACGGCCGTATTTAAGGTTTCGTTCAAGTTTTTGATCAATTTTAAAATTTGGGCTTGGATGGTTACGTCAAGTGCAGTTGTCGGTTCATCGGCAATCAAGACTTTCGGATCACACAGCAAAGCCATGGCAATCATGACACGCTGCCTCATGCCGCCAGACAATTGGTGAGGATATTCTTTCATCAAGTCTTCCGCACGGGGAAGGCCGACTAATTTCATCATTTCGACTGCCCGTTCCTGAATCTGTTTCTTTGACCAGTCGCGTTTGTGGATTTTAATCGCTTCGCGTAACTGATCACCGATGGTAAACAAAGGATTAAGCGATGTCATCGGCTCCTGGAAAATCATTGCGATATCATTCCCACGGATTGCACGCATTTTTTTCTCGCTCAATTTCGTCAAATCTTTATCTTGAAATAAAATTTCTCCCCCTGTAATTTTTCCAGGAGGGCTTGGCACAAGGCCCATAATTGATAAAGATGTAACACTCTTCCCGCACCCTGACTCGCCGACGATGCCTAGAACTTCGCCTTCACGTATATGAAAATCAATATTGTCTACAGCTGGAATCTCTCCATCATCTGTGAAAAAAGATGTCTTCAATCCTTTAACGTCCAGTATGGTTTTCCGTTCTCTCATGGTGTCACCCCTTATAATCGCTGATTAAATCAGAAAATTCTATGTGTTTTTATTATACGTAAGATTAGTATTATTGCAATAGCTTTTTTAGATATAAAGCTCTTTTTATGATACATATCAAAAAAAGACCCTCGAAATGTCCGAGGGTCTAAAGAACTATCAATTAAAATGTTGAACTTGGAATAAATTATAGTACACTCCCTGTTTTTTCATCAGTTCATCGTGAGTGCCTCTCTCTTCTAATTTCCCGTGGTCAATCACGAGAATTTGGTCTGCATGGGTAATCGTTGATAAACGGTGGGCGACAATCAATGTCGTCCGGTCGTGGGCTAGGCGCTCCAAGGAATCCTGGATCAGCGCTTCACTTTCTAAATCCAAGGCAGAAGTTGCTTCATCCAAAATTAAAATCGGCGGATTTTTTAGGAAGACGCGTGCAATCGCGATACGCTGCTTTTGGCCGCCTGATAATTTCACGCCGCGTTCACCGACTTTTGTACCGTAGCCGTTTGGAAGCATTTCGATAAAGTCATGCGCATTCGCTGCCCTAGCAGCTGCAACCACTTCTTCATCACTGGCTCCTGGTTTCCCCATTAAAATATTGGATTTAACCGAATCGCTGAAAAGGATGGAATCTTGCAAAACCAAACCGATCTGGTCGCGCAGCGTATGGATGGTGACATCTTTCAAGTCATGGTCATCCATTAAAATGGCGCCTTCCGTCACATCGTAAAAGCGGGATAAGCGAAACAATCGTCGACTTTCCGCCGCCGCTCATTCCGACAAAGGCTACGGTTTCACCAGGTTTCACCGTGAAATTCAAATTCGAGAGCACTTCGGTCTCTCCATTATTGTAATGGAAGGAAACCCCTCTGAACTCAAGCTTTCCATCCACAATCCCTAAATCCTTCGCCCCTTCCTTATCCGTCACTTCGTATTCTTCGTCGACCAGTTCAAAGACGCGGTCCATCGAAGCAAAAGATTGCGTCAATGTCGTCGATGAGTTGACGAGACGGCGAAGCGGATTGTAAAGGCGTTCGATATAGGCGATAAAGGCAACCATCGTACCTAGGGTCAGGTTTCCTTGGATGACTTGGTATCCTGCATAACCGATGACCAATAATGGGGCGATATCGGTAATCGTATTAACGACCGCAAATGCTTTCGCGTTCCATTTTGTATGGTCGATCGCTTTTTCTAAAAATCCGTCGTTCGTTTCATCAAAAATCTTTTGTTCATGCTTTTCTAAGGCAAAGCTTTTAATGATACTCATCCCTTGGACCCGTTCATGCAAATAACTCTGCACATTGGCAAGTGCCTGCGAACGTTCCCGGGTAAGATCTCTTAATCTTCCAAAGAAGTATTTGACGCTGAATGCATAGAACGGGAATGCCAAGAGCGCCACGAGTGTCAGCGGCACATCCATTGTCAGCATGATGCCGATTGCGATTAAAATCGTAGCAAGGTCCAGCCATAAATTCATTAAGCCGATCATCACAAAGTTCTTCGTTTGCTCTACATCATTGATGACGCGTGAGATGATTTCACCTGCACGTGTGTTGGCGTAGTAGCGCAGACTTAAGCGCTGCAGATGTCCGTAAAGATGCTGCCGGATGTCGTACAGGATTTTATTGCTGACATATTGGGCATAATACTGCCGGTAATATTCAATCGGCGGACGCAATAGAAAGAATAAAATCGCCGTTCCCCCCAGCCATAAATACAGCTGGGTCAGTTTTTCATCACTTGATAATCCTTCTGCCCCAATAATGTCGTCAATCACGATTTTGATCAGCAGCGGAATGAATAAGGGAATCGCGAATTTAAAAATCCCAATCACGATGGTTAATGCAATTTGCCAATAATACGGTTTTACAAATTGCATATAGCGTTTTGTCGGGCTCAATCTGTTCACTCCAATCTCTTCAAAATGAAAAACCTGTTGGCTGGCAACAGGTTTTCATTTCACTCAGTGAGCCGGTACTGCCTATGGAATTCATAGCGGCTCGTCCAAACTTCAATGAAGTCAGGGGCAAAGGGGCCTCTTCGCTGTTTAATCCAGCCGATCAATTTCTCCACGTTCCGGTGGAGGATTTGGTCGATCACTTCTGGATAGCCCATCTGCCTTTTATGATCTTCATATTCATCTTCGTCCAGCAAGGTGTACGACATATCAGGAAACACTTTAACATCCAAATCATAGTCGATATACTTCAATGATCCGTTATTATAAACAAATGGAGAACTGACATTGCAATAATAATAAACGCCGTCGTCACGAAGCATGCAAATGATATTGAACCAATGCTCCGCATGGAAATAGCAGATGGAAGGTTCCCGCGTAATCCATGTTCTTCCATCGGATTCGGTTACCATCGTCCGCTCATTTGCACCAATTACGATGTTGTTCGTTCCTTTCAATACCGTTGTTTCTTGCCAGACACGGTGGATTCGGCCGTTGTGTTTGTAGCTGTGGATCTGTATCGTTTCTCCCTCAGTGGGAACCGCCATGTCTATCACACCTTTTCGTCTAAGCCGTTTATATATTTTCTGCTATTTCATCATTATATCAATCAATTCTGAAAACATACAGTAAAAAGCCGGCTAAGCTAAAGGCTTACAACATGACTGAGCGTCCGCCATCGACAATAATCGTCTGTCCGCGGATCATATCGGCCTGGTCCGAAATCAAGAATAAAGCGGTTTTCACCATGTCATCAATTTCCACCATGCGGCCAGCAGGCGTGTTGACGCGCGCATCATTCAACAATTCTTCGCGGTTCGGAAAATGTTTTAATGCTTCCGTATCCAATGCGCCGCCAGAAACTGTATTGACCGAAATTCCTTTTGGTGCAAGTTCTACGGCCAAATAACGCGTAATCGATTCCACGGCAGCTTTTGACACGCCGATTGTCGTATAATTTTCCAAATAGCGGATCGACCCAAGAGAACTGACACCAACGATTTTTCCGCCTTTGTCCATTAATTTCGCTGCTTCCTGCGCACCGAATAGCATTGCTTTTGCATTAATGTTCATCGTCCAGTCCCAATGAGTTTCTTCGAGTTCCATAATTGGGCGCAAAACGCCGGATGCTGCATTCGATACGAATACATCCAAGCGGCCAAATTCTTCTTTGATGGTTTCGAACATGGCACGCAATTTATCGACATCTCCGACATTCGCACGGACTAATAATGCTTTTTGTCCTCTTGCTTCAATTTCTTTCACCGTATCAAGCGCTGCACTTTTGCTTCGCGCGTAGTTGACCACAATATCATAGCCTTGTTCAGCGAGTGCAATCGCCAAAGCTTTTCCTAGACCTCGGCTGCTCCCTGTTACTAATGCCACTTTTTGTTCTGCCATGTTCAAACATCTCCTTTTTGTAATAAAGCTGTTTTCATTTTCTGGGCTGGGCCTGCAATCGGCAGCAATTCCAATTCTTCAGCTGTCACCCATCTCATATGGGCAGGCAATGTTAAATCCCCTGCTTTTGCTGTGTAAGCATCCACATTCCATGTTAAATGAGAAAACACATGTTTAAAAGAAGTAAATTTTTCTGCCGACTGTATTTCACCCGCGAAACTTTCAGAAAGCTGCTCTTCAATTTCAAGCGGAAGTGTTTCTGCAGTCACTTCCAACATCGGGAATTGCCACATATTTGCAAGCAATCCTGTTGATGGGCGTTTCTCCATTAAAACTTTATCGTCTTTTTCGATGGCGAGCATAGCGAATTGATACGCTTTCGTCTTTTTCGCTTTTGTCTTGATCGGCAGCTCTTGCTGTTTTCCTTCATGAAAAGCTGCGCAATGTTCCCGCACCGGGCAAAGCAAACATTTCGGGGTAGTCGGTGTACAAATCAGCGCACCCAATTCCATTAGCCCCTGGTTAAAAGAAGAAGGGTCTTCATGGCTGATGATGTCAGTTACCGACTCTTCGAAAATTTTCCGGGTTTTCGGTTTAGCGATATCTTCTTCGATCAAGAGGATCCTTGACAAGACACGCATCACGTTCCCGTCCACTGCATGCTCCGGGATACCGTAAGCAATGCTCAGAACGGCTCCAGCCGTATAAGGGCCGACACCTTTTAAGGCAGAAATGTCCTGCCGGTTTGACGGAACAATTCCGCCATATTTCTCCGCCACTTCTTTTACTCCAGCCTGGAGATTCCGGGCGCGTGAATAATAGCCGAGCCCTTCCCATTGTTTCAGCAGAATTTCTTCATCTGCTGCTGCCAAATCATATAACGTGGGAAATTTTTCGACAAAGCGTTTATAGTATGGGATGACGGTATCGACCCGTGTTTGCTGCAGCATAATTTCAGAAATCCAAATTTGGTAGGGATCGGCTGTTCGACGCCATGGCAAATCTCGCTTCTCTGCTGAAAACCATTGAATTAAATCCTGTTGAAATAAACTTTTATTGAATTCTATGGGGATTGCCTCCGTTCGTTTTGATTATCCGCCTTTCATAGCGGGTATATATTGTAATAAAGTGCGTTAACGAGTGTAAGTCAGAAACAAAATTAAGACGACGCTTTTATATGATTAGAGAGGGGGCGCGCCTATGGACACTGGAACGCATATCGTCATGGGAATAGCCCTTGGCGGCCTTGCCATGGCAGACTCGGCAGTCGCCGGAAGCACAATTACCACAACAGCAGTCATTGCTGGAACCATCATCGGTTCACAGGCGCCGGACATCGATACGGTTCTTAAACTTAGAGACAACGCGGTCTATATCCGCCATCACCGTGGAGTGACTCATTCCATACCGGCCGTTTTGCTGTGGCCGATTTTAATTTCGGGCGCTTTATGGCTGATTTTCCCGGAAGCCAATCTTCTCCATTTATGGCTTTGGACATTTTTAGCGGTATTTTTGCATGTATTTGTCGACATTTTCAATTCATATGGAACGCAGGCATTGCGGCCGATTTCCAATAAATGGGTTGCTTTAGGCGTAATCAATACTTTTGATCCCATCATATTCGGTGCGCATTTACTCGCTTTGATGTGTTGGGCCTTTGGTGCAAATCCTGTATGGACCATGGCGATTTTATACATCATCCTGTTTTTCTATTATGTAGCCCGATTTGCGGTCCAACATGCGGTTAAAAAAGCGGTACAGCATACCATTCCGGGTACGACAAATATCATTGTCGCACCGACGATGCGCTTTTTCCAATGGCGCATCGCTGCTGATACGGCCACCCACCATTACGTCGGCCGTGCTTACGGACGTTCGATCAATATTTACGACAAGTTCATGAAAAAGCCGCTGCCTGATTCGAATTTATTCCAGGCAGCGATGAAAGACAAGAATCTGGCGGCTTTCGTCTCTTTTTCTCCGCTCTACCGCTGGGAAATCACAAAATACGATGCCATCTATGAAGTGCGCCTGATCGACCTTCGCTACCGGAGCAACGATTACTATCCATTTGTGGCAGTTGCCCATCTAGATGAAAAATGCAAAGTCCTCAATTCCTATACGGGCTGGATCTTCAGCGAAGATAAGTTAAGAAAAAAACTCGACTTTAGCCACAACTAGTGAACCATAGAAAAACGCACACAGCATTGTGTGCGTTTTTTTACTCTTCTAGAAGATGTGCGTATTTGGGATTGGTCCCGGCAAATTCATGGATTTTATCGCCGTAGCTTGAAATCCATTGGCGAATGACTTTTTCTACAACAGCTGTGCCTTGGTAATCGTAGCCTGCTTTGGCATAAGAGGCTTCAAAATCTGAGACGAGCAGTTCAATCCAAGTCCGTGCCTTTTCTTCTGAGAGATTCGCGTTTTTTTCAAGCAATTCCGTTACTAGCTGATCAATCGTTTCATTCATCGGTTTACTTCCCTTCCTTTAACGGCCGCAGCATGGAAATTGGCAGCGCTTCTGTATGCTTTTCTCCACCCATCCGGTATCCCCATGCAAATCGGCCTTTTAAATAGTCGATTTGGAAATAGACATTCGGATCTCCTTCGATGCGATAGACTTCGCCTTTTTTGAAGTCTTTCGGATCCATCAAATAAGCAGCAGCCATTACAGCTTTTCGCTCAAGTACGGCAAATTCATTAATGATGCCCAATTGCTCCGCTTTTCTTGCTTTTTCTTTCAGTCTGGCAATTTCATTGCGCAATTCATTTTCATCCATTTGGCTATAGCGTTTGTCATCCGTCATTTTCTTGCTCCTTTTTATCCAAGTAGTCATTGATCACTTCTGCAGGAAAGCCTTTTTGATAAAGGCCTTGCTTAACTTTTGATTTCAAATCGTAGCCCGTCAATTTATGGCTGTGCTTCCGCCACAATTTATCGCCTTGTTCAGTGACAATATCGGTCCACTGGTCTTCGTCTTTTTCAAGTTCCAACCCCTCGATAGCTTGGCTGATTAAAGTATAGGAATACCCTTTTCTCATCAGGAAATCACTGATTTTCTGTTTTACCTGGCTCGGGGTTTTCATTTTTTCTTTAGCGGCAATCTTTTCGGCGAGTCCTCTGGCAATCTCCAGCTGCTCTTCTTCGGTATAGGAATCTAAAACTTCTTTTTGCATCTGTTTATCAATCCCCTTCTTTTGCATATCCTGCTGGATGGCTCGCGGTCCCTTTTTGCCTGAATTCATTTGGGTCCGCATCAATGCTTCTGAAAAAGCCCGATCGTCGAGAAACTTGTGCTCATAGAGCTTTTTGATGGCTTCATCGATGACAGCTTCCCCAAACTCTTTTTCTTTCAGTTTCGTCCGCACTTCCCCTTCGCTTCGCATCCGAAAGCCAAGGTAATGAAGGGCTTTATTGTAGGCTTTGCGAATTTGGTCTTCGAAAGCCATTTCTTCAATTGTCCATTGGTCCAGTTCTTTTCCTTTGGTGAGCTGATACCTAACAAGTACCGCTTCATCGACACTGAATGCAAACTTATCCTCAAAGAAAATATTGTACCTTTCAGGATTCTTTTTGCCTTGTGTGATTTTCGAAATAATCGGCATTTACCGGCACCTCTCTTCCTCCATTATTATACCCTTTTGAGAGCTTAATTGCATGGATTGTGGGTACTATAGTAGAAACAGGAGGGATGATGATGAAGATAGCAATTACAGGCGGTTCGGGCTTTGTCGGCAAAGAATTGACAAGGCTTTTCCATGTGGGCGGACACATCGTCTACATTTTGACCCGAAACCCGAAACCTTCTACACCAAATACGAAGTATGTGGAATGGCTAAAAGCCGGAAGTGCGCCTGAACGGGAACTTGAAGGAATCGATGCCATCATTAACCTTGCCGGCAGTTCGATCAATGACGGCCGGTGGAGCGACGAACAGAAAAAAGAGATTTACAGCAGCCGCATTGAATCGACGCATGAGCTAATCCGCATCATCGATCAGCTGAAGAAAAAGCCGCAAGTATTGATCAATGCAAGCGCGATTGGAATTTACCCTGCTTCCACGACTGTCACCTACACAGAAGCTTCAGGCGACAGAGGAAATGATTTCTTGGCAAAAACCGTAATCGATTGGGAAAAACTCGCGGACCACGCTTCCGTTTATGGCGTAAGAGTAGCATTTGCAAGGTTTGGCATCATTCTTGGTGAAAAAGATGGGGCCCTCCCTTTAATGGCTTTGCCTTATAAATTATTTGTTGGCGGCACTGTGGGCAGCGGCAGGCAGTGGCTGTCATGGGTCCATGTCAAAGACGCGGCAAGGGCCATCCAATTCGCTATCGAAACTCCCGGGCTTTCCGGTCCCTTTAATGTCGCCGCCCCGAACCCGAAAACGATGAAAGATTTCGGCAAGCAGATTGGCAAAACGCTGAATAAACCCCATTGGATTCCAGTTCCGGGATTTGCACTAAAGGCGGTACTCGGGGATAAGAGCAGGCTCGTCCTTGAAGGCCAGCGTGTTCTTCCGAAAGCACTCGAGCGGCACGGATTTCAATTCGACTATCCCAGTCTGCAATCGGCACTGGCTGATATCTATAAATAAGACTATAATGGAGGGATGATTACAAAAAGGACGTGAAAAAATGAACGATAAACCCATAATCGAGGAAGGCCAAAAGTTCCCTTTAACGATTAAACGGCTAGGAATCAACGGTGAAGGCATCGGTTTCTTTAAACGCAATGTCATTTTTGTTCAAGGCGCATTGCCTGGCGAAGAAATCACTGCCCAAGTCACGAACATCAAACGGAATTTTGCCGAAGCCCGCATTTTAAAATTGCGCAAACCTTCTCCACACCGCCAGACGCCGCCTTGTCCGATCTATGATTCATGCGGCGGCTGCCAGTTGCAGCATATGACGTATGGCCAGCAATTGGTTGAAAAAAGAGATTTGGTTGTTCAAGCGTTGGAGCGCTATTTGAAAGGGGTCAATGTCCAAGTCGAAAAAACGATTGGCATGGAAGACCCGTGGTATTACCGCAACAAAAGCCAGTTCCAAACACGCTTGAAAGGAAATCGCGTAATTGCCGGGCTGTTTGCAGAAGGATCCCATCAATTATTGGACATTGAACAATGCATCGTCCAACATCCGAACACGACCCGCATTACGAATGACGTAAAACGCGTATTGGAAGATTTAAAGATTCCGATCTACGACGGCAAAACGATGAAAGGCATCATCCGCACAATTGTTGTCCGTACGGGAGTGGAAACAGGAGAAATCCAAATTGTCCTGATTACGACGCGCGCTAAAATTCCACAAAAAGAATTCCTGGTGGAACTTCTAAAAAACTTGGATCCGAAAATCGTGTCCATCGTCCAAAATGTCAATAAAGAAAAAACATCTTTAATTTTTGGCGAAGAGACTTTCACCCTTTACGGGAAAGATACGATTCACGAAAAACTTGGCGAACTGTCTTTCGATTTATCTGCCCGGGCTTTCTTCCAGTTGAATCCGACACAGACCGTGACCCTCTACAATGAAATTAAACGTGCAGCAGATTTGACAGGTACAGAATCCGTCGTTGACGCTTATTGCGGTGTAGGGACTATCGGTATGTGGCTCGCTGATCGTGCGAAGGAAATACGCGGCATGGACTTGATCCATGAAAGTGTTGTGGATGCGAAAGCCAATGCGAAAAAGTTGGGCTATACGGCGAAATACGTTACCGGCAGTGCCGAAAAATGGCTGGAAATCTGGCGTACGGATGGCTACACGCCTGACGTATTGACGGTAGATCCACCGCGTACCGGCCTTGGTGACTCGTTGATCCAGACTATCTTGAAAGTGAAGCCGAAGCGTTTCGTCTACACCTCCTGCAACCCTTCTACATTAGCGAAGGATTTGCAGCAATTGACGAAGATCTACAAGATTGAATACATTCAACCGGTCGACATGTTCCCGCAAACCGCGCAAGTGGAATCGGTGACAAAACTGGTATTGAAATAAGAAAAGCGGAGGCAGCCGTGTAGATTCGCCGGACATTAGACGAATTGCCGAAGCGGCGCTATTTGCCGCACAGGCGAGGCGGCTTATGACCCAAGAATCTGGCTGCCGGAGTCTAAACAATAAGAAAAGGCACGGAAGCCATCCAAGCTTCCGTGCCTTTTTCCATTTAACTGTATTCCGCTGCCGCTTCTTTTTCTTTCCGCCGAAAAGGAAGATAACCAAGAAAATGACGAGCAGCATGGCTGCGATCAGCAATAAGAAACTGAGCCCACCCGAATGTTGGACGAAAAGTCCGCCTAAAAACGGCCCGGTCAAGCTGCCGATGCTGAAAGCGATGCCGCAAAGCAAATTTCCTGTCGGAAGCAAGTCTTTTGGCATCAGATCGGCCATGAAAGAAATGCCCAACGAAAAAGTGGAGCCGACAAACATTCCTGCCAAGGCGAAAAATCCGACAGTGATCCAGGCATATTCTTCAAAAAAGCTGCCGATTCCAAATACGATTGCTCCACCGGATAAAGCGACAATCAAAACGTTTCTTCTGCCATACCGGTCGCTTAAATTTCCGAGCGGCAATTGAGTGGCAATAGCCCCCAATGAAAACGCAGCAAGCATAATCGAAACCATTCCAACATCAATCGACTGCCTCAACGCATACACGGGGTAGATGGAATTTAAAGATGCTTCCAAAAAACCGTATCCGAGCGGCGGCAAAAATGCGACCCAAGCGATAATGATTGCCGCTTTAAAACGGCCTAAAGTTCCAGTACTTGCCATGCTGCCGCCTGAAACTTCCGGAAAATCATTTCTTAAAAAGAACACTAATGACCAGGCAACCAGACAAAGGATGCCTGAAATGATAAAGGGCAGCGCTTCAAAAATATTCACTAAAGGAACAAACAATGGCCCTGCTCCAAACCCTACGCTAAAGGACATGCCGTAAATGGCAATATTTCTTCCCAAACGGTGCTGAGGCGAAAAACTCGTAATCCACGTTTGTGTAGAGAAATGCAAAGCTTGGTCTCCAATTCCAATCAATACACGCAAAATAAACCAGAACAATACGCTTTTCCATAAAGGAAATAAGAGCAGCGAGGCAATAACCAGGCCTCCGCCAAGGAGAATCAACGGCTTATAGCCGAAGCGCCGCAATTGCGGTTCCATGAAAGGCGCGATGATCAATGTTCCTATGTACAAGCCTGTAGCACTGAGGCCATTCAGGGTTGACGATATGCCGTCCTGCTCAAAAATAACCGCAATCAGCGGCAAGAGCATGCCCTGGGAAAAACCTGAAATCGATACAATGGCGACCAATATCCAGAACCTGGCGCGGTCGCTTTTTACAAATGTTTTCATGGATGCCTCCTTGATAAAGCGGGTTCGTTTAACTTCGGTAAGAATTCAGTTACAATTTTACCATAAGGAGGCGTTAACTAAATGAATTATTCAATGAACGAAAATGGATTTACTGGAAAATTGCCTTTTGGAGAAATGGCGATATCCGGCAACGAACAATATGGCTTCCGCCCATATCAATTGCTGGTTTCGTCGCTCGCTGTGTGCAGCGGTGGGGTGATGCGGAAAGTGTTGGAGAAAATGCGGATGCCGGCAGAAGATATTCAAATTGAAGTGAAAGAAGTGGTACGCGTCGAGGAAGAAGCCGATCGGGTTTCAAAAGTGCATATTCACTTTACCTTAAAAGGAAATATCGATGAAAACAAGATGGAGCGAGTCATGGAATTGACCCGGAAGAATTGCTCGATGGTTCAAAGTGTAAAAGATTCAATCGAAATCATTGAAACGTATGAATTGGTTCCCTCCACTTGAATATTAAACCACAAAAGGTTCAGTCCGTATCTGCATGACAGAATGCGGCTGAACCTTTATGTTTTCATAATATCCAATTTTGTTATACCCATAATTAATTTCTTCGGCTAAGCTGCCGGTGAAATGTTCGAACCCCCTCCTTTGCCCTCTACAATGATTGGTTTCGACGATTCACTTCGGCCTCCCCTCTCATTTAATTAACATGAGCTTAACACAAAAAATAAATTAAGTAAATATTCTAAATAGATAAAATTGATAAATAATTAATTTTGCCTATATATTGTTGAAATTCCGCTCTTTTTCAGCTACTATTAACAAGCGAAACGAGGTGTATCCAATGGGGAAATCCATTACGAATAAAGAGCAGCAAGTATCTTATATGAAACAGCGATTGAATATGTTTTTAGAAGTCCTTGATGCCATTGAACCAGAAAACACTGAACTCGAAGATATCGATCGCTTAATTGCTATGGTTGATGATCTTGATGAGAAAATGCAGCAATTTAAATCACGTCCAGAAGATGAAAAATAAGAACATCCCGTAAAAAAGCTTCTCCGCCATCACATCTTGATGGCGGAGAAGCTTTTTTAATCGGTACCGTTTTTATGAATGCTTTTCTTTTTGCTTCTGATCCAGGCTGTTTCGCCTGCCCTGCATCACGGCATTGATCTGGCCGCCGACCAGCAACAGCATCGCCGATAAGTAAAGCCAGATCATCAGCATGATAATGCCCCCGATACTGCCGTAAGTGGCAGAGAAAGTAGCAAAATTATTGATGTAAAGGGAAAAAATATAGGAAACTGTGATCCACCCAATGGATGTAAAAGCAGCTCCCACCATCACGCTTCGCACATCCAGCCGGATATTCGGCGCTACCCAATAGATGACCGAACACACTGCAAAGATGATCAAAGGCGGTATCGTGAAGCGCAATTGGCTCCATACTTCCAGAAAACTATCTTCCAAACCTAAAAACGAGGAAAGGAAGAGCCCGGTTTGCTGGCCGAAAATCGGCAAGACAAGTGCCACAATCATGATAAAAATCATGAGGATCGTCGAAAGGATCGACATAGCGCGAGCAATAACAAATGGCCGGTTCTCTTCTACTCCGTAAGAATAGTTCAAAGATTTGATGAGTGCATCCATCCCTAAACTGGCTGACCAGATCGTTGCGATGATTCCAAATGACAACAGGCCGCCATTTTGATTGGTCATAATATCCTGCAATGTTTCTTCAATGATGGCGTAGACTTCAGCTGGAGCTACTTCCTGCAAAAAGCCATAGATTTGGTCTGACGAAAGATTTAGATACGGCAGTAATGTAACTAAGAAAATAAGCAAAGGAAAAATAGACAACAGGAAAAAGAACGCTAATTGCGCTCCCAGTCCTTGAACATCTATAACTTTAATCCGTTTGCCAAGTTCTTTCAAGAAGCCTTTGACCGTAGTTACGTCATGGCTTACTTGCAAATTGTTCGAACGCTCTTCGGATTGCCGGGATTCCTTATTAATTGGAATTACCCGTTTTTTGCAGAGCTTGAGTTAGAGGATGAACTGCTGTCATCTGTTAATGACGAAGAAGCAGAAGGGTTATCTTCTTTCAAAGCAGTTAAGACATCATCTTTTGAATCAAGAACTGCATCTTTCGTATCAACAAATGCTTCTTTTGTTTCTAAAGCCATATCTTTCACATGCGGTGTCAATTCTTTAAGTTCGTTAACTTTTTCTCCCACATAAGAGGCGTCATCGGAAATGCGGGCATATAGATTTTGAACTCTTTCCGTCTGCTGTTGGACAGCTGACACTAGTTCATCTCTGTTTGATGCATAGTATTTTGCATTGCTTGATAATTTCTTAGATTTGTCCATTACATCGTTTCGTGTATTTTTGTCGAAGAGGGATACAATAATCCCCATTGCTGCCCCTACTAATAATCCTGTTAATAATTTGTTTTGGCTCATCCTAAATTCCTCCCAATCGAATATGATACTTACATCTCTTATGGAAATTCCCTCTATTTCATAATTTTAAACTTTCATCCGTTTTTATTTTTTAAAAAAAGTCTTGACTCTCGGTTTAATTTTTCGGAATATTAAATCTTAGGAGGTAATATTTTAACTGCCAAATTAGATTAGATACCTAAAGGGGATGAGAGCATGACGCAATTGGAAAATATTTTGGGCGAGATAAGTGGATTTATATGGGGCCCAGCTTTACTGGTCCTGATTGTCGGGACAGGTATTTACTTGACAGTCCGCTTAGGCCTCCTTCAGCTTCGGATGCTGCCATATGCATTAAAGCTGGTCTTCACTAAAAATCAGGATAAGACTTCTGAAGGGGATATCAGCCACTTTCAAGCTTTATCCACTGCTCTTGCAGCCACTGTTGGTACCGGTAATATTGTCGGAGTGGCAACAGCTGTTGTACTAGGTGGACCAGGGGCTGTATTTTGGATGTGGTTCTCTGCATTCTTCGGTATGGCGACGAAATACGGTGAAGCGGTTTTGGCCGTTAAGTATCGGATCACAGATGCTAACGGGCAAATGGCCGGCGGACCGATGTATTATCTTGAACATGGGTTGAAACAAAAATGGCTTGGTGTGTTATTCGCGATTTTCGGAGCGATTGCAGCTTTCGGCATCGGAAACGGCACCCAATCAAACTCAGTAGCTGCCATCGTACGCGACACGTTCAGCGTGCCGACTTGGGTCACAGGCATTATTCTAACATTATTTGCTGGAGCAGTTATTTTGGGCGGCGTTAAGATGATCGGGAAAGTTACATCTTATTTTGTTCCAGTCATGGCATTGTTCTATATCATTGCAGGAGCTGCCATCATGCTTACGAATCTTGAGCTCATTTGGCCAGCCATCACGACTATCTTCAGTTCTGCCTTTACGGGCGAAGCGGCTGTCGGCGGTGCGATCGGTGCAGCGATCCGCTACGGTGTTGCTCGCGGAGTATTCTCGAACGAAGCAGGTCTCGGATCTGCGCCTATCGCAGCTGCTGCTGCCAAAACGGATATGCCTGGACGCCAGGCACTCGTTTCCATGACACAAGTATTTATCGATACATTGATCATCTGTTCAATCACAGGTATTACGATTGTTATGTCAGGGATGTACACGGATAAATCCCTGGAAGGTTCGGCATTGACAACTGCTGCTTTCGAACAATTCTTAGGACCGATTGGACCGATTGTTGTGGCCATCGGATTAATTTTCTTTGCTTCTTCTACCATCATTGGATGGTCGTATTACGGCGAGAAATGTTTCCAATATTTATTCAAGAACCCTGCTCTTCTTATTGTCTACCGCATTGCTTTCATTGCAATGGTATTTGTAGGAGCTACGGTTTCACTTGATTTGATCTGGATGTTCTCGGATATCATGAACGGACTTATGGCGATCCCGAACTTGATCGGATTGCTTGGATTATCCGGAGTCATCGCTTTCGAAACAAGACGCATTGTCAAAAAAGTAAAAGAAGAAAAAGCAGAAGCCCGGGCTGGCAATTGACTTTTTTTTGAACAGTGAAATGATGGGTTATACCCTTCGAAAGGCAGGAACCCATCATGGATCTATCAAAACCTTCAAATGAAAATATTACTTTTATGATCGAAGAGATCAAAACTAAATTGCGCATGGTCAATGTGGATGCGATGAAATCTGAGCATTTCAATGATTCCCAGTACGAAGATCTGCTCGATTTATATGAAATGGTCAAAAGCCGCGACAATATTACCCCAAATGAAATGCAAGCCATCGCTAAAGAACTTGGCTCTTTGCGCAAATAATTTCAAAACCCCCGAACTAGGCATCTGCCAAGGTTCGGGGGTTTGTTTTTATTATGGCGCTGTTCCTTAGCGAATCTAACAGGTCTCTCAGCTCCGCTTTTTGTATTGTGCAATATACCAGCTGCCTTCTTTGATGACGGTTTTGATGCCGAGCATCTGAAGGCCAGCTTGTTCTCCCCATTCTGCCAGTTCTTCTCTTGTCGGCAAACGGTAGAGATTGTCGAAGGAGGAAAAGAAACTATTGAAGACATTTGCGAAAGGGGGATCTTCTACACTTCCAGCAATCGGTGTCACGACTGAAAGGATGCCGCCGTCATTTAGCCAGCGAGCGAGTTCGGCAAAGAGCTCTTGCCGTTTTTCCAAATCGATATAGTGGATGACATTGTTCATCATGACCATATCCTGCTGCTTTTTTGGATGGTAATTCCATAAATCCGCATTTTCAATGGTGATGTTTTCATTTTCTTTCGTGTTTTCTTGAGCTTTTTCAGTTACTGCCGGGCTGATTTCGATTCCGGTAAATTCGGTATTCGGAAAGCGTTCCGCGAGCTTTTGGATATAGCCTGCTTCTCCGCATCCGATATCCAATACCGTCTTGCAATCATTCTCCCTGATTTTCTTGGACATTTTAGGCAAGGCTAACACTTCAAGGAGACGGCTTGTTTCTGCAACTGTCGGTGCATGCTTTTCTTCGTCAAAATGGTTGCGGCTTTGCTTGCGCATCATTTCGGGATAGCTTAAAAGAGTGGGAATATGAAGTTCCATCATTTCTTTCAACAAAACGCCCGAAGAATAATTCCCTTTCGGCTTTGGCAGCTTCCAAACATTGCTGATCTTATAGCGTCCTCTGCCTGCCTCTTTCAGATGGCCGATCGATAAGCCTACGCTGACCCATTGGTCCAATAAGTTTTCATCTAATTGATAGGCGTCCGCGACATCGAATTTTGACATTGGCCGTTCGAAGGCTTTAAATAAATCCAATTCGTAGCCGACATACGCATGCCAGCTATAGAGAAATGGCTCATTCCGCTTCATATACATTCTTGCTTTGAACATGTTCATTACGTCTATCATAGGAGTCCCTCCACTTTCCATGGGTAATCGTCTTCTCGGGTGAAATACTTTAATTCTTTTGTGCTTGGCGGCAAGTCTCTTATGCGGATCGGCATGATGCCGCCTTGGATAAAACGGTCACGGACATTTTCTTTCCACATGCCAAGGCCAGAAACGTTCAACATTTGCTTAAAGTGAAGGATGGGGTCTTCTTCCATGCGCTCAAACGTTCTTTTCCGTAAATAACTGACGGGTTTAAAAGGAAATGAGTAAGCTAAGGCCGCCAAATGGCTCAATTGGATTACATGGTCTGCCCGCTTATAGCGGACCTTTTCATACCAACTCAGATTGGAAGGATCTAATTTACCGGTCTCTTTCATATCCGCTACCAATTCACCTAGAATGTCAGCATCTTGAATGGCCATGTTCATTCCTTCCCCGGCCATCGGATGAACGGCATGGGCAGCATCTCCAATAATCGCTTTATTGTCTTTAACATAAGAAGAGACGTGATACATGATGGGAATCATCAACTGTATTTTCTTCCAATCGGTCAGTTGCTGCACATATCCGTCTACTACTGGCGCCAAATCTGTATACAATTTATGGAAATGACTGATCGGTTTTTCTTTCAGCTCTTTATAGTCCCCTTCCGGAATCAAATAAACACTTCTCACCATATTATCCGGCAATGGGAATAGCCCAAGGAATCGATTGTATGTAGAGATGATTTTTCCGTCTTTGAAATTTTCGGCCCTTGGAAAAGTTACAGTCAGGAAATGATGGTTATAAGTCGTTTGCTTTACTTCGATTCCCATTGACTTCCGAGTAACAGATGCCCGTCCTTCCGCTCCAAAGAAAAAGCGGGCTTCCACTTCAAATGTTTCTTTGCCCTTTTGCAGAAGGGCTGTATTTTCGGTTAAGCTTTTACAGGTTGTCCCATTAAAGTAATGGAAGTTTGAAAACATTAAAGCCGCTTCTAAGATGATGGATTTCAGTTCTTCATGGTGGACCATATAAGCGGCATCGTATTTCCCAGGCAGTACACTATAATCCATGAACGATTGGTCCTGGACTTTTAAGGCACTGGACAATTCAAGCATATCCAGTACTTTTATTTCATTAGATCGATCGCAAATTTCCTCATAAATTCCGATACTATCGAATATTTGCATGCTTTTAGGCTGCAGCAATTCCCCTTTATAGGTAGGAGGTTTTTTCGAAAGCCTTTCAGCCAGCACAACATCGACTCCGCGCTGTACCAACTTCAAGGCTAATGTCAATCCGCCGATGCCGCCTCCGCTAATGAATACATCCGTTTTCATCTTCTTCAGCTCCTTATTTTTAACTACCCTTTTCCTCGTCACTTGAAAACATCTCCAAAATAAAAAAGCCCGGGAGGAAAAGCATTGCTTTTCCTCCCGGGCTTTCGTCATTGAACGTTTCTTTTTTCTTATAGTTGGTTGTATGCAACAGCCAGTTTAGCGCCAACTTCTGCATTGTGTTTTACCAATTCAATATTGGCAACAAGGCTTGTTCCTTCAGTCAATTCTTTTACTTTGCCAAGCAAGAATGGCGTCGTGTCTTTTCCTTTGATGCCGTTCTCTTCAGCTTCAACCATTGCGCGGTCGATAATGCCATTGATGAATTCATCTTCGAGCGCGTGCTCTGCAGGAATCGGATTCGCAACAACTGCGCCGCCTTTCAAGCCAAGATCCCATTTCGCTTTCAAGACTTGTGCCAAGATTTCCGGGTTTTCTGCACTGAACGTCAAGCCGAAGCCGCTTGAACGTGTATAGAAAGCAGGCATTTCATCTGTTTGATAGCCGATGACCGGTACGCCCTTAGTTTCTAGGTACTCCAACGTCAGGCCGATATCAAGAATCGATTTCGCACCGGCACAAACGACCGCTACTCCAGTTGTCGCCAATTCTTCCAAGTCTGCCGAAATATCCATCGTCGTTTCAGCTCCGCGGTGCACACCGCCGATGCCGCCAGTAGCGAAGACGCGGATGCCTGCCAATTCCGCACAAATCATTGTAGCAGCAACCGTTGTTGCGCCAATCTTTTTCGTTGCAATCAATTGGCCAAGATCGCGGCGCGAAACTTTTGCAACATCCGGGCTATTTCCTAGAAGTTCAAGTTCTTCATCAGACAAACCGATTTTAATCTGGCCGTCCATGATAGCGATTGTAGCCGGAACTGCTCCGTTGTCGCGGATAATCTGTTCAACGATGCGCGCAGTTTCCACATTTTGCGGATAAGGCATACCATGTGAAATAATCGTCGACTCAAGTGCTACCACCGGTTTTTTTGTTCCATTGCTTCTTGTACTTCTTTTGAATATGAAATCATTGTTGTCATTGTAATTCCTCCAATTCTTTTTTTAACTGCTCAGCAGTAAGTTCTGTTCTAACAGTTGTTTCACTTTGCAAAGTTTTTGTCGCATTCATTAAGCCGGAACGGATCGTCGCATCAAATTCCCTGCCATTCAGGAAACTGTGGATAACGCCACTTGAAAATGCATCGCCCGCACCGGTTACATCTTGCAGCGTTTCTGCCTGAAAGGCATCAAAATGCTGGACTGACGAATGGTTTGCGGCAATGACGCCTCTCTTGCCTCCGGTAATCAAGACATTTTCTGCTCCCAATTCACGCAGTTTCTTTGCGCTGTCTTGCCAATCTGCTGACGTCTCAATCGATTTCCCCAAGTATTGTTCCGCTTCATCTCGGTTCAAAACAAGCCAGGTGATTCCCGTCAAATCTTCGGAAAGGCGATCCATTTTCGGTCCGGAAACCGGAATGACTGCAAGTGGGATATCTCGTGATTTTGCGAGCTTGCGAACATACTCGATCGTCTCTTTTGGACAGTTCAAATCGATGATGATGCATGAAGCTGCAAGCAAAGCATTTTCATTGCGCGCAACATAAGCTGGCGTCATTTTTTCATATATGTCCATATTCGCCATGGCTAGCAGCATTTCCCCGTCCGGCTCTAAAACAGCTGTATACGTGCCTGTCGAAAATTCATCAAAAGACTTGGTCAAATCCGTTGACATGAAGGGCGATGAGACTTCTTCGATCAATTTCCACTCGGAATCATTTCCAGCAATCGATAATAATTTCACCTCGTGGCCAAGCCTGCCCAGGTTTTCAGCAATATTGCGGGCCACACCTCCGACACTTCCCGTAGCTGAAGCCGGATTCGAAGTCCCCATGAGCGCCTTTTTCTTCATCTTGAATTTACGGTCGACATTTGCTCCACCGATGCAAATGACCGTTCCTTCTTCAGGCAGTACATAGGCTCGTCCTAGAATCTTCCCTTCCCGGATCAATCCCGATATTAAATTCGCGATGGACGGCCTGGAAAGTTTCATCGCATCAGCCATTTCCTGCTGTGATAAATAAGGATCCCGGCGAATCAAAGCTAAGAGTTCTGCTTCTTTTTGATTCAATTCCTCGCCTCCTTTTTAAACATTTGTTTATATCATAAACTTTTGTTTTTAAAATTGCAAGCTTAAAAAGGCAAAGTGACGTTAAACCTTGCAGTGTATGACTGAAGATTGCTAATATAATAATGATGAAAGGAGAGATTTACGTGACATCTTTTAATGAAAAATTAGTAAAGTACGCAGAATTGGCTGTAAAAGTGGGGGTAAATATTCAATCTGGACAACAATTGTATATCGCTGCCTCCCTTGATGCCGCACCGCTAGTCCGACTTATCACAAAACAAGCTTATGAGGCTGGCGCTAAGCAAGTCCATGTAGATTGGAACGACGATGAAATCTCTCGCCTTCGTTATGAACTGGCTCCTGAAGATTCATTCTCTGAATACCCAGAGTGGAAAATTCAAGAACGCGAACAGCTTGCAGAACAAGGTGCTGCATTTATCAGCATCATTTCGCAAAGCCCTGATCTATTAAACGGCATTGATCCGAAGAAGATTGCAGCCAATCAAAAGGCAGTGGGAACCGGATTGAAGAAATACCGCCAATACGTCCAGTCCGATAAAATCAGTTGGACTGTTTTGGCAGCGCCTTCAAAAGCTTGGGCGGCAAAAGTATTTGCAGACTTGCCGGAAGACCAGCAAGTGGATGCATTATGGGATGCCATTTTCAAAGCAGTCCGGGCCGATTTGCCTGAACCGATTGAAGAATGGGAAAAGCATAATGACACCCTTCACACAAAAGTGGATTATTTGAATAACAAAAAATATGCGAAGCTTCATTACACTTCACCAAAAACCGATTTGGAAGTAGCACTTCCAAAAGGCCATTTATGGTGTGGAGCTGGATCAGTCAATGAAAAAGGAAAAACTTTCATGGCGAATATGCCGACTGAAGAAGTCTTCACGGTGCCGGATAAAACAGGCGTCAACGGTTTTGTCTCCAGCACAAAACCATTAAGCTACGGCGGCAATATCATCGATGATTTTAAAATCACTTTTGAAAGCGGTAAAATTGTTGATGCATCTGCAGCACAAGGCGAAGATGTATTAAAGAATTTGATCGCTACGGATGAAGGATCGCATTTCTTAGGAGAAGTTGCACTCGTGCCGCATCACTCGCCAATTTCAAATTCGAATATTTTGTTCTACAACACGCTATTCGATGAAAATGCTTCAAATCACTTCGCGATCGGCAGTGCTTATGCATTCTGCTTAGAAGGCGGCAAAACCATGTCCCAAGAAGAATTGCTGACTCATGGATTGAACCAAAGCATTACCCATGTTGACTTCATGGTCGGTTCAGAAGAAATGGATATCGATGGCATCTTGGAAGATGGCACTCGCGAACCCGTTTTCCGCAACGGCAACTGGGCCTTTTAATCATCAATAATTGGACACTTAATTTTTTCCGTTATATCATGTATACTGAGTAATGATGATTACAGTTCAGAGAGGAGTTATCATTATGTTAGAAGGTGTAACAATCACACTTGGTTTTATGGTCGTTATTTTCTTGTTTTTCTTCACCCTTTTGCATTTCCTTGGGAAAGAACTTCACTCTCATGATGCAGAAAAAGTAGACCCGATGCCTAAAAAGAGATTTTAAGAAAAAGCCGCTCTCCTCGGAGAAAGCGGCTTTTTTCAATTCTGTAAGACTTTCTCTTTACATTCTTAAATCATTTATTTTACATACGCATTACATTCTCTATCTATAGACCTGCCTTTTTGTAATTTTCCGCAACAATAGACCTTTCTTATGTATCATTTTATTTTTGCGTGCTTTTGAACCCCTCTTATACATGGTAAAATGCAGAATGGTAATTGTTTTATAATAGGAGGAGTTTAGGCATGTTTTCTTCAACGGATATCGGAATCGACTTAGGAACAGCAAATATTTTAGTATACACAAAAGCAAAAGGTATTATTTTAAATGAACCTTCAGTTGTTGCATTAGACACGAAGACGAATAAAGTCATCGCAATCGGCGAAGACGCAAAAGCAATGATTGGAAAAACCCCGGATCGATCCGGGTTGTACGTCCATTAAAAGAAGGCGTCATCGCTGACTTTGAAGTAACAACCGAGTTGCTGAAAATGGTTATGCAAAAAGCAGCCAAGCAAATGGGCGGATCTCTACGCAAACCCAACGTCATGGTATGCACCCCTTGTGGCGCTACATCTGTTGAACGCCGTGCCATTCATGATGCTGTCAAACAAAGTGGAGCTAAAAGTGTACACTTGATCGAAGAACCTGTTGCCGCTGCAATCGGTGCTGACTTGCCTGTCAGCGAACCTATCGCGAGCGTAATTGTTGATATCGGGGGCGGCACTACCGAAGTCGGCATTATTTCATTCGGTGGGGTCGTTTCTGCAAATACGGTAAAAGTTGCCGGAGACCGTATGGATGAAGACATTGTCCAATATGTCCGCAAACATTATAATGTATTGATCGGCGAACGGACGGCTGAAAATATCAAAAAAGAAATCGGCTATGCGCTAATTCCGCATAAATCCGAATCAATGGAAATCCGCGGCCGCGATATCATGACTGGCCTGCCAAAAACCGTCACGTTAACATCTACGGAAATTCAGGAAACCTTAAAAGAATCCTTGCTTTCTATTTTGGAATGCATCCGGGCTACTCTTGAAAACTGTCCCGCTGAACTATCCGGTGATATCGTCGACCAAGGCGTTGTGATTTCCGGAGGAGGCGCTTTGTTGAAAGGCATGCAGCAATGGCTATCGGAAGAAATTTCCGTACCTGTCCATACTGCTCCCCAACCGCTTGAATCCGTCGCAATCGGTACTGGCCGCTCGCTTGTTATGCTGAACAAAATTGAAAAAATCTCTCGCTAATTTGTTTGAACAAACAGTTTGGAAGCCGGCGCTTCCAAACTGTTTTTTTGAATATTGAAGGTTTACAGTCGTGTTATCGGAAAATTTGTTTTAAAATAAAGGAAGTAACTTTAAGGAGGATTCACTATGTCGATGTTGGAAGATATCTTAGCTTATAACGATGAGTTTGTGAAAGAGAAGAAATACGAGCAATACATAACGACGAAGTTTCCAGACAAGAAAGTAGTCATCTTGACGTGTATGGATACCTGCCTTATTGAAATGCTGCCGAAAGCGATGAATTTAAAAAACGGCGACGTTAAAATTGTGAAAAGTGCCGGTGCGGTGATCAATCATCCGTTTGGCGGCATAATGCGCAGTTTGATCGTAGCTGTTTATGAACTGAAAGCAGACGAAATTTATATTATCGGCCATCATGATTGCGGAATGTCAGCAATCGATCCTCAATCCATTCTATCCAAAATGGAAGCAAGAGGAATTGAACGCAAAACCATTGAAATGATGCAATATTCCGGGGTCGACTTGGAAGGATGGCTTCGCGGCTTTGAAGACGTAACAGAAAGCGTTACACATAGTGTTCAGATGGTGAGAAACCATCCGTTGCTTGATAGCAAGGTTCCTGTACACGGCCTTGTAATAGATCCTACAACCGGCAAACTCGATGTTGTGGTTGATGGAAATGAAAACCGCTGAGACTTTCTCAGCGGTTTTTGTTTTGCTTTTTGTAATAGAGATAATCCAATGGAATGCCCGCTTTGCCAAACTGGCGAAGAAAAGAAGTGATTTGCCCTCGATGATAGGAAGCATGATTGATGACCGTAAAGAGCATTTCTTCTCTCGTATTGTGAAATTCATCGCCGCGCAAGTTTTTAAAGAAAAGCATTTCCTGCCATTGTTCTTCTCCAAGAGATGCGAAATACAATTCCATTTCAGCATGCAAGAGCATAAACGCCTCAATCGCTTTTTCCGTCGTTGAGACCTCGTAACGTTCAAATGCCGGACTTTCTATGCCATTCATCCGCAACAGCCATAGTTTTTCCACACCAATCACATGCTCTACGGTTTTTTCGATCGACTCAAAAGAGTTATCGCCAATTTTGGTATAGAGGTCCTCCCCTATTGACTGGACATGCCGAAGACATGCCAAAGTCGCCCATTGATGATAAGAAAACAAATCTTTTCTATCCATCTCTCCTCTTCCTTTCACTGATGCCGTTATTCTGAAAACCATCGGACAACATCTTTCCACCATCTTTTATAGGCGGCCTTGCCCTTTCAAAATTCGCTTTCAAGCAAAGCAAATTGGTAATGGTCTTCCCAGACACCGTTGATGTACAAGAATTCGCGCAATAAGCCTTCATTCAGGAAGCCGGTCTTTTGCAGAACTCGGATTGATCCCATATTCCTCGGCGACACATATGCCTCGATCCGGTGCAGCCGCAATTGCTCGAAGCCGAACGTATTGACCAGCCGAACCGCTTCTGTCGCAATGCCTTTGCCGATATAAGCCTCATCGATTGAATAGCCGACCAACGCACTGAGGAACGGCAAACGTTTGATGCTGTACATGGAGATGTGGCCGATCATTTTATCCGTTCCGTGTTCAAAAATTCCAAAACTGTATTCCCGATTTTCACGTGCCTGGTAAATCGATTCCCGTATTTTTTCACGCTGCACCAATGCCGTAAAATAACTGTCTTGATGGCGCGGTTCATAGATGGCCCAGTAATCACGGTTTCGCACTAATAATTGGACCATCTCTTCCGCATCATCTACAGTAAGCGTCCGAAGGTAGCAAGTCTTTCCGTTGAATAATAGATTCATATCATTCGATAGAAGATGTTAGCGCATTAAACTCTTCTGCATCTTTCACACAAAGGACGATGCCTTTTTCCCAGAAGGCTTCTTTTGTGATATCTTCCCCTAGATGCTTAAGCGCCAAATCTTCGGCTGTCATAATAGCGGTATCTCTCAACAATGCCATATACTTGCCTTCGAAATCGGCGCCTTCTTCCAATGCCTTTGCGTAGATGCTCAGCGAGAACAAATAGCCGAAAGTGTACGGGAAATTGTAAAATGGTACATCCGTAATATAGAAATGCAGTTTTGACGCCCAGAAATGCGGGTGCGTTGATTTCAATCCGCCTGCAAATCCTTCAGTTTGCGCCTGTTCCATCAACTCGTTCAGACGGGCTGCTGGCACGACTCCATTTTTGCGTTCTTCATAAAAACGGGTTTCAAATAAGAAGCGTGAATGAATATTCATAAAGAACGCGACACTTCGCTGTACTTTATCTTCTAATAAAGCAATTTTCTCTTCCTTCGATTGGGCATTTTTTACAGCTGCATCTGCGACAATCATTTCAGCGAAAGTCGAAGCTGTTTCTGCTACGTTCATCGCATAGGAACGGTTAAGTCCATGGACTGGGTGCATCGCGTACGAATGGAAAGCATGGCCCAATTCATGTGCTAAAGTGGCCACGTTCGACATGGACCCGCTTATACGTCATGAAGATCCGGGATTCTTCTGCCATCGGCAATTCAGTGCAGAAACCGCCCGGTCGTTTGTTCGGACGGTCTTCCGCCTCAATCCAGCCCTTTTCAAATGCTTGAAGTGCAAATTTTTGCAGCTCCGGACCGAACTTGCCGAAATGCTCCAATATGAAATCAGCGCCTTCTTGGTAGGTAAATTGCTGCGTGCTTTCCGTTACAGGCGCATCCACATCGTACCAATCCAAGCCATCTTTCCCGAGAATTTCTGCTTTTTGATTTAAATATGCTACAAATGGCTGTTTATTCTTGCTGATTGCGCCCCACATCGCATCCAATGTTTCCTGTTTCATCCGGTTCATATGCAAAGGCTCTTGCAAGACATTGTCCCAACCACGCTTTTTATACACTTCCAAACGGAATCCCGCAATCGAGTTTAAGGTCTTGGCGAAAAAGTCCTCTTTATCTGTCCAAGCTTCTTCTAACTTCTCATAAGATTCTTTCCGAATTTCAGCATCTTTATGGGAGCTCAAGTTATTGGCTTGTCCGACAGACATCGTCTTTTCTTCGCCATCAATGGTCATTTTGATTTTAATTTCGCCCACTAACATATCATAGAGCTGGCTCCAGCCATGATAGCCATCCATACTGAGGGCTGTGATCAAATTCTCCTCTTTTTCGGAAAGCTGCATTTTCGCTTCTTCCCGCCATTCGTTCAAGAAGAAACTGAATTCTTTCAATAAATCGTGCGAAAGCAATTCTTTCCATACCGCATCATCCGTTTTCGTCAAATCCTGTTGGATTTTCTGGAGAGAAGCATCAAAACGCGCATGCAGCGAAGAAGATTCACTTTGCAGAATTGCCGCTTTCTTATCTTCCGTATTTTGTGCCATCAAACAACCGATGAATGAACCCGATTGGCTGAGATGCTGCATCAATGCATTTACTTCTTCTAAAAGGTTTGCCACCATTTCAGCATCGCCGCTTGATGTCGGCGCTTTAAAACGCTGAGCTGTTTTTTCAAATTCATTTAACTTTGGTGTTGCCTCGTCCATATGTAACCGCAATTCTTTTGAATCGCTGCCCCCCTGGAACAACACATCCAAATCCCATACTTCCGGAAATTTAACCGTCATTGTTTTACCCCCTGGTAAACTTAATTTTCTAAAAACACTTATAAGTATACCATTTCCTGCAAAATGTCGGAACAACTCGAACTTTCGAGTGGAGGGCTTTTTGAAGAAACTCTCACACGATATTCACAAACCTTCCTTTTTATGAATATTCTTGGAAGTGATGTTTGTTGAAGCGCTTCCTGACAGGTATACTAAAATATGAGGAGGGATCTCTTATGGCTAGGATACTGCTGATGACAATCGCATATATCGGCATCATCGTAATAAATTCACTAGCGAATATTTTGCCGCTTAATGGACAGACCACTGGTGAGATTTCCAATCGTCTTCCGGTTCTCTTTACTCCAGCTGGCTATGTATTTTCAATTTGGTCCGTTATTTACATATTATTGGCTATCTGGATTGTCGGGTTTTGGCTCCGTTATAAAAAAGGAGAAGTCCCGTCACTCAAAATCACGTTATTCTTCACCTTAAGCGCTGTATTTAATATTGCCTGGCTGTACCTATGGCATTATGAGTTTTTTGCTTGGTCCGTTTTAGCGATCTTTGCCTACTTGGTTTCCTTGATCGCCTTGTATTTGCAATACAGCAATTCTGAGCGCAAACTGACAGAACGCCTCCCGATTTCTATTAATATGGGGTGGCTCAGCGTCGCCGCGATTGCCAACACGAGCTTTGTTTTAACTTCTTACAACTGGAGCGGCTGGGGATTAAGCGATCAGTTATGGACAGTCATCATGCTTACGGTAGCAACTGCGTTAGCACTTCATATTCGCTTCCATCATTCTGACATTCCGTACGCGCTCGTTTTCGTTTGGGCATTTATCGGCATTGCCGTGAAACATGGAACCAACGAACTGCTGGTCACAACCGCTTCCTTATTTTTAAGCGGCGTTATCTTAACAGGCATTTTGCTCATCAAAAAAAGATCCTGAGAGACAGGATCTTTTTTTTGCGTTAATTTAGTTTTGTCAGCAAGATCGGTTCCCCTTTAGTGACAAGGACCGTATGCTCAATCTGTGCGACCAACGATTGGTCAGGTGTAATGAATGTCCAGCCGTCGCCAGATTCCACAATATGCTCTGCTTTTTGGGAAATGAATGGCTCAACAGCCAAAACCATGCCTTCTTTTAAGATCGTCGTTTCCCACGCATCATAATAATTCAAGACATGCTGCGGTGCTTCGTGCAATGATTTTCCAATGCCATGCCCTGTCAAATTCTTGATGACGAAAAGGCCTTGCTGCTTCGCTTCACGCTCTACCGCTTTCCCGATTTGGTTCAGCTTTGCGCCTGCTTTGACTTTGCTCATTGCCCGGTCAAATGCAGATTCTGCTACTTGGCATAATTTTTCTTTTTCCGGATGGCCTTCGCCAACCACAAAAGAAATGCCCGTATCTGCAAAATAGCCTTCATAAGAACCCGAAACATCAATATTCACGATGTCGCCATCATTGATAACGCGTTTGCCTGGCATGCCATGGGCCACTTCTTCATTTACGCTGATGCATGTAAAGCCCGGGAAATCATATTCCGCTTTCGGGCCGGACACGCCGCCAAGTTCCTTGAACATTTTGCCGCCCAATTCATCTAATTCTTTTGTCGTAACGCCTGGTTTCGTCGCTGCTTTCATCGCTTCGCGAATCTCAGCTACCATGCGCCCCGCTTTCTTCAGCATTTCGATATCTTTTTCATTCGTTGCAATCATTTAATACCCTTCTTTCAAATTGTCTACTGAAAATTATAGCATACGAAAAGCGCAAGCGCCCGTTTAGTGCCAACAAGCGCTGGAAGCTTTTCCGGTCATGGCGTTCTTGGCCATGGCGGGAAAAGTTGAAGCGACCTCGAGGCACTGGGCACTGAAGACCGAACAATACGAAAAGCGCAAACGCCCATTTCGAGAGGATAAGCTAAAAGCGCGACATCGTGTCGCAACGCTTACATGACCGCATCCTGCGGGCCTCCGACAACGAAAACAGCCGCTGGAGAAATTTTGCCTCCAGCGGCTGTTCTTTTTTATCCTTTTAACTATTTCATTGGACTTCCGCATCCACCAGTTTCGGTGCAGCGGTGAAAAGTGCTGAGCAAACTGCAGCGGCCAATAAGAACACGGGAATCATATACGTGGCATTGTAGACAGCCGAATAAACAAACACATTCCCTTCAGCAAACATTCCGAAGAATAATACACCCGTGACTACATGCATCAGATAGCGCAAGAGAGAAGCAATCAATACGCCGATTACTACAGCGGCAATCATGCCGCCTGATTTTCCTTGCTGATGGGCTTTCAAATAATTACCGCGCAGAAGCCCTGCAAAACCGACTACTCCGTAAGCCACCAGGTAATCTAAAATCACTTGCATCACGACAAAACCGAATGACAAAGGCGTAACAGAAATGACGCCGGTTACTATTTGCAGCAGCCCGACTAACAGCCCTGTTAAAATTCCAGCTGCCATGCCTCTTCTAAACGCCATCAATACAATAGGGATCATGACCAAGCTGACTGATCCGCCTTGCGGCATTTTAAAAGCGACAAAATCCAGCACGTACCCGAGTGCTCCGAATATCGCAATTTCCACCATTAACAAAACACGTAAATTTCTCATGACTTCCTCCTTGTGTTGTGCACATCACCAGAAGGGCCGCAGAAAAAAACCATAAAAAGCGGCGCCAGGACAGATCCTGACGCCGCATAAAGGGCAGGTTTCTATCCACATCCCTGCGCAAGCGTTAACTTACAGGTTCGAAGGGTAAGAACAAAAGTGTTCACTCTCAGCAAAAGCTCCCCTTGTGGTGTATACAATAACTATTCTTTCAACTTTCATTGTACACAAGGTCGAAAGTGAAAGCAATTCGTTTTAAGCGCTGTTCTTAGGGTACACTTTTAATGATGAATCATTTTGAAGGGTGGTGAAAGCAGCAAGAATCCATTTTGCTGCTCAGGACATGATCGATTTACTAAAGGATTTGATTAAAATCAAAAGCGATGACCAAGAAGGTGCCAATGAAGCATTAGTATTTTGTGCCAATTGGTTGAAAGAAAAAGGGGAAACCGTCACAGTCCACGAAAACAACGGCTTCATGATGCTTACCGCAATCAAGGGCTCTGGCGATGAGACTTTGATATGGAATGGCCATGTGGATGTCGTACCTGGCCACAATGAACAATTTACGCCGTTTGAAGAACTTGGACGTTTATACGGCCGCGGAGCCGCTGATATGAAAGCAGGCGTAGCGGCGATGATGCAGGCATTTGTCGAACTCGATGCTGCATCCTTGGAGAAAACGGTTCAACTACATATTGTCACTGACGAAGAAATTGGCGGCCGCAACACATCGAAATGGTTGGTTGATCAAGGCTACCATGGCGATTTCGTCATTTGCGGTGAACCGACCGGCTTAAAAGTCGGGCTTCAATCTAAAGGCATCTTACGAATGGATTTGACCTTTAAAGGAAAGCCGGCGCACGGCAGCCGTCCATGGGAAGGTGTCAACGCCATCGAGTCTGCGATGAAATACCATATGGCTATGGGCGAATTGCCTTTCCGAAAAGAATCTACTGAATACTACGAGCAGCCTTCCGTCAACTTGCCGATCATCAACGCTGGCGACCGCTATAATGTGGTTCCGGAAATTTGCCAGATGTCTTATGATATCCGCTTTATGCCGGGCCAAGACAAAGAAGAAATCATCCGGCAGATGGCTGATCTCGCTGATACGTTAAACGTGGATATGGAGTATAAAGCAAGCGGCTCTACACCAGCTTTAACGACCACTCAAGCAAATCCTTATATCCAAACTTTACAGCAGGCGATTAAAACGGTGACAGATCAGGAAGCGATCCTGTTCGGCCAGCACGGGGCTGCGGATACCCGCTACTATGCGGCGGTTACCGGAGGTGAAGGCGCGATTGAATTTGGTCCGAGCGGCGATGATTGGCACGGCAATGCCGAATATGTTTTAATTTCCAGCGTCCATGAATACAAAGATATTCTCTTAGCCCATGCCTTAACAAAATGAAAGAGGTTTGCGTTTCACGAAATAAGGGAAATCATTTACTAGCGAATCTATGATGGGAGCGATGAATATGGGAATCGGACGTATCGTGAAGACGGCAATTAAAATTGCACCTATTGCCTATCCAATTATTAAAAAAGTAATGAACAGCAGAAAAGCTGGAAATACGACACCTTATAAGACACCAAACTCCAAACGATAAAAAGAAAGCCGCAGCGATTAGAATCGCTGCGGCTTTGCTTTTGGATCAAATATAAGGAAGGGCTTCACGCAAAGCTAAATAATCCACATCCATGTCTTCAGACGGACGCATAGCGGATGTATTTTCAAGCGCGGACTCTTCTGCTTCTTGTGCGCCATCTTGTTCCTGCGCTTGAAGGATTTGTTCAAAGCTTAACGGATTCGGTGCAGGCAGTTCGTTTTTTTCAACTTTCCACCCTTTTTGGTAACGATCTAAAAAAGCATTGGCCATCGCTTGATAACCTGTGAAATTCGGATGAACATCTGCAGGGTTCGGCACTTTATCGGTTGGCGATGCGCCAAAAGCGGCGTCAACCGAAATAAACTGGGCGCCTGCTTTCGCAGCAGATTGTTTTAAAATCGCATTCAAGCGGTCCAATTGCTTGCCAGTGCCTTCTTTTTGCGAATCCCGGACATGCGGATAAGCAAAATAATAGCCCATGACATAGACATCCGCTTTCGGAGCTCTTGTTTTCAATTCGGCTAAAATAGATTCCATGTTCTGCCGCGCTTGGTTCAATGCAAAGTCCGCCTGGATTTGCTGGAAAGTCAGCGACCCCTCTGTTGGGTTTACTTGCACTAAGCGCAGTAAGTCATTTGCCCCGGCAGATAATGTGATGACATTGGCCGAAGCCAATACTTCTTTTGCTTCCGGAGACTTGATTCTTTCCAAAACATCTTCTGTTGTAAATCCCGGAAATGCCAGGTCTTTTGTGAATAAAGCAACCGGCTGATGGCGAGCGAGCTCCCCGGCAATCATGTCGGCATACCCCGCATCAATTTGGGAATTGGGTGTTTGCCCGGCAGCCAAGGAATCCCCCAACGCCACATAGACCGCTGGTATTTTAATAGCTGCTTGTGCTTGCACCGAAGAACCGAAAAACATCAAAATCAGCATCAACGCAATTCCTATTTTCTTCAATTTGCTCACCTCTTAAAATGCCCAGTTTCCATTCCGGAAAACCGGTTCGCTTGAACCATCTTCATGAATTCCGTCAATCGACATTTCGCCGCTGCCGATCATGAAGTCTTCGTGGACAATCGATGTATTTAATCCGATCGATTCCAATTGCGTACGTTCCAAATCACGCGCTCCTTCGTAGCAAGTCGGATACGAATCGCCGATTGCCAAATGGTTCGAAGCATTTTCATCGAACAAAGTATTATAGAAAAGAATATTGGCGTCTGAAATCGGTGATTCATGCGGCACTAATGCCACTTCCCCTAAATAAGCTGCCCCTTCATCCGACTGGATCATCTCGTCCAACAGTTCTTGGCCGACACCAGCTACTGCTTTTACAATTTTCCCTTTTTCAAAAGTCAGCGTGAAATCATCAATGATATTCCCTTGGTATACAAGCGGTTTTGTATTGCGGACAAAACCTTCCACCCCGTATTTAGTCGGGACTGTATAGACTTCTTCAGTCGGCATATTGGCGATGAACGAATTGCCTTGCGGCGTTTTCGCTGCACCTGTCAGCCATAAATGCTTTTCTGGAAGTGAAATCGTCAAATCCGTGCCTGGTGCTGTGTAATGCAATTTCGCGAAACGTTTTTCATTCAATTGTGCAGCACGGGTTTCTAAATGTTCTACATGGCCTGTCCATTTTTGGACGGCATCGCCTTCGCCAATGCGCACTGTTTTAAAGATGGCATCCCAAAGAGCTTCAATTTGCTGATCGCCTTCAAGATTCGGAAATACTTTTTCAGCCCATTTCTTTGAAGGAATGGCAATGATTGACCATGCAATTTTATCCGATCCGACAGCCTGGCGGTAATTCTCAAGCGCCTTGCCTGCTGATTTCTGTGAATCCGACAACCGTTTTGTTGGAATCCCGGTCAATAAATCCGGATCTTCTGCATCAATCCATAAGAACGAACCGCCGGTTTTAATGATTTCATCCCGCTGGACGACTGACCATTCCGGATATTCGTTAAACGCTTCGTCCGGCGCCAATTCGTAATGGTCGCGCGTGTGGACAGGATCAGCGTAATTGACGTGGACGCGTTTAGCTCCAGCTTCATACGCCTTTTTAACAACTAAGCGAGTAAACTCGACCGTATCCGTCGTTGTATTGATCAAAATGATTTGCCCTTTTTGAACGTTTAAACCGACATGGACTGTCAGTTCTGCGTATTGTTCCATTTTCTCTTGAAAAGTCATTATTTTTTCCCCTTTTCAGAAATTGTTTTGCTGTTGCCTGCTACCAATTGACCGCCATGAAGAATTTTTTGGACCGGTTTTGACGGCAATTCCTTGGTGAATTTCTTGTAATGCCGTTCATCTGCATAAGCGAGCAGCGTCAAGACTTCACCATCTGCACCTGCACGGCCTGTCCGGCCTGAACGGTGCATGTATTGTTCAACCGATTGCGGCACATCGACATGGATAACATGCGTTACGGCGTCAATATCCAAACCTCTTGCCGCCACTTCCGTTGCGATCAAAATGGAAACTTCTCCTTTGCGGAACGAATCCAGCGCTTTTTTCCGTTGGTCTTTGTTCATTTCAGAATGCAAAGTCACAATTTTAGCATCGCGGAATTTCAATTTATTTTCTTTCATCAGCAATTGATCCAAGTTATTGACGAAAGCTAGGCCTTTCATTCCTTCAATATGCGAAATTCTGCGTAGCAGATCCGTTTTATCGCGTTCGTCCACTTTGATGAATGAATGAGTGACTTTCCCTTGCATCGGCATGTCTTCCGCTGTAACGCGAAGGCGTGTCGGGTGGTTCATCAAACGGTCGGCCACTAATTCGACTTCTTCCGTAATCGTCGCTGAAACCAATACAAGTTGGCGGTCGTGCTGTGTTTTTTCAATCAAGTCCTTCATCAAGTTGCGATGTTCGCGTGCCATCAACTGGTCGCCTTCATCCAGCACCAATATCCGGATTTCATGCATTTTCAGTTTTTTTGTTTTCACCAATTCGCTCAAACGGCCCGGAGTTCCGACGACAATTGCCGGTTTTTTCTTGAGCTTTTCCAGCTGCCGCTGCATGTTCGCACCGCCGATTAATTGGGTGACGGTGACGTCCGTCCCTTCAGTCCATTCGCGCAATACGTTGACGATTTGCATCGACAACTCTTGGGATGGGGCGACAATCATCGCCTGGATCGATTTTTTCTCCGGATTGATGCGTTGTAAAATCGGCAGTACGTAAGCCAAAGTTTTTCCGGAACCTGTCGGAGACTCGGCTACGATGTCATTGCCCGCAAGCATTTCAGGAATCATCTGCTCTTGTATCGGCATTGCTTGTTCAAATCCTGCATTTTTCCATTTTTCTTGCCAAATTGGATCCAGTTCGTTTATAAAATTCATCTCTTATTCCACCTTCTTTTCGATGCTAATAGTGTACCATATTTGGCGCCCTAGCTGGACATTTTGAAGAACGCTCGCGAGTGTTTCATAGCCATTAAAAAAGCCAGCCCATTTTTCAGGCTGGCAAAGATTATTCGGTTACTTGCTTTTGCTTGTAGACAATTTCTTTTTCCGCTTCCGTTGCTGGGCGCGTCGGCTTTTTAATAAACAAGGCCAACAGCAATGCCACTAATGCAATGAATGTGGAAACAAAGAAGGAGAAGTTGATGCCTTCAAGCATCGCCATATTCAAAATTTCTTCCGGCGGCGTCCCGCTTAAAGCTAAATCTTTTGCTGCGGATTCTGTGCGCGCATTCATAATGGAGATCAAGAATGCAGAACCGACAGCTCCAGCGACTTGCTGCAGCGTATTGTTGATTGCTGTACCGTGCGGATACGATTTCATCGGCAAAGTATTCAAACCGTTTGTCATAACCGGCATCATGACCATTGAAATCCCGAACATCCGCAGCGTATAGATGAGCATGATATTCACAAAGCTGGAGTCGATGCTCAGCTGACTGAACATATAAGTCGTCAAAACGACAATCAACAGACCAGGAACAGCAAGGACTTTTGCGCCGAAACGATCAAATAATCGGCCCGTTACCGGCGACATGATGCCCATGACTAAAGCACCCGGCAACATCAGCAAGCCGGAATTGATCGGAGAGATCCCTTTGATGCTTTGGATGTAGATTGGCATCAAAATCATCGCCGAGAACATCGACATCGATACCACGACGGAAATCGCTGAAGACAAGGCAAACATCGGATATTTGTATATGCGGATTTGCAATAAAGGTTCATCCAATTTCAATTGGCGGAATATGAAAATGACTAACGATACAATCCCTACGGCAATCGTCGTCATGACGACTGGATCGGTCCAGCCAAGCGTTCCGGCAGAACTGAATCCGTAAAGAATGCCGCCGAAGCCTAATGTAGAAAGAATCAAGGATCCGGTGTCAAGCGAGATATTGCGGTCTTGGAACGTCAAGTTCTTCAGTTTAAAGATACCTAATGCGAGTGGAATGACTGCCACAGGTAAGACGATCCAGAACAATACGCGCCATGAATAATGTTCAACGATAAATCCGGAAAGTGTTGGCCCGATAGCCGGAGCTACGACCATAACAAGCCCAAAGACACCCATCGCCTGTCCGCGCTTTTCAACTGGAAACGCTGCAAGCATAACGTTCATCAATAACGGCATCATCAAGGCTGCACCTGACGCTTGGATCATGCGCCCTATTAAAAGGATGCTAAATGCTGGTGCTATTGCTGCCAATAAAGTACCTGCTGCAAATAACGACATCGCTACGATGAAAATCGAGCGGTTTGAATAGCGTTGGATCAAATAAGCACTGGCAGGGATTAAAATCCCGTTGACCAGCATATAAGCGGTCACGAGCCATTGCGCGGTCGAAGCATCGATTTCAAAATCTGCCATGATCGACGGCAAAGCTACGTTCAATAAAGTCTGGTTAAAAATTGCCACAAATGCTCCGGTAAAGAGGATGGCAATAATGCCATAAGGCGGTTTTTTCTGTTCTTTCATTCTTTTATTCCTCCGTAATTTCTTGCGTGATTATAGTTCTTTATTTCTCCATTGCACCATTCTATACCGCTCGTCCAATATAATCAAGAAAAATATACCGATAGTCCAAAAACATTGATTTGTAAGTGTTTACAGGCTATGATGATACTAGACTAAGAGTATAAAGGTGAATAAAATGAATTCAAAAAAACAGAAAATCACAAACGCGGCTTACAAGCTTTTCATCAATCAAGGCTATAATTCCTCTTCGATCCAGGATATTTTGGACGAAGCGGGCGTTTCGAAAGGCACTTTCTATAATTACTTTACTTCCAAAACGGAATGCCTGATTGCCATCATGGAATCTGTCGGCAGTGAAATTCGCCAGAAACGGATAGCGGCATCGGTTGGAAGGCCGCTTGACGACTTGAATGTTCTCGCTGAGCAATTGTATATCCGCATCCAAATGAACCGCGAAAAAAATCTTTTCGCTTTATATGAAAGCATTTTCTACTCACAAGACGAGGAGTTAAAGAAATTTGCGCGTGAAGTTTATATCACCGAATTGAATTGGATTGCCACACGGATCATCGATGTCTTCGGCGAGGAGGCTAAGCCTTATGCCTTGGATAATGCGGCAGCGGTTCACGGTTCCATTCAGCAGCTGATCAATCTTTGGAAAATCACCTCGGGGGATGAATTGCCGACCCAGGAACTGTCTTCTTTTGTTTTGAGAAGATTGAAGACCTCCATTGCCGATCAAGTGAAAGAAAATGATCGCTTTATCCAACAAACGAGCTTGCCGCTTTCTACCCCGGTGCCAGAAATGACGATCCCTGAACTGAGCGAGAATTTAAAAACTCTCATTCAGCAAGAAGACGAGCCGGATGCAAAAGAGCTGGTCCTTTTCCTTGCCGATGAACTCGTAGCAGACGAGCCGAGACATGCCTTAATGGAAAGCGTACTAGCTACACTTTCCAACAGCCATTCTTATGAACATGACTTGGTGGTGGCCCTTGAAAAAATATGGACTATTCTTCAAGAACATAAAAAAGAGGCAAAGCGATAGCAGCTTTGCCTCTTTTTTATGGTTTCTTCCTTCCATTTACGGCTTTTTCGAACGCATAGGCATACTCGATCAATGCCGGTTCGGAAAACGCATTTCCTGTAAAGGTGATCCCGAAAGGTTCGTTGTCTTCCGTGAAAATGAAAGGAACCGTTATAGAAGGCGCACCTGCAGCCGCCCCTACATTACAGCCGAAATCTTGCGGCAATAGGAGGGCATCAGCACCAGCTCTTTTCAAAGTGGCACTGATTCCGTTTTCAGCCGCTAAATACCGATTTCGCTCCAACGCTTCCACGTACTCGCGCTCAGTCAGTTCTCCGCTCATGCCATTCGCCTGTTCCAGCAGGTTCTGCCCGAATTTCAGCATCGTTTCAGCATGCTTATTGTTATAAGCAATTACATCATCCATCGAACGAATCGGATTCTCTGGATTGGATTTTGCCAAATAGGCATTTAAATCCGCTTTAAATTCATGCAGAAGAACTGCAAACCCAAGATCGTCCTGGTCAGCGCCCAAATCAATCGGGTCGATGATTTCCGCTCCGCACGTTCGCAGCGCGTCCATCGCTTTTTCAAAAAGCTTTGTTTGGCCATCCGGAATCGCTTCTTCGAAAAGCGCTCGCGGCACGGCCAGTTTCACTCCTTTTAATCCATCTTCTTTATAATGAGCCGACCAGTCATAGCCAGCAAACTTTTCAGCAAATGCTGTAATGGAATCTTCTGCGTCTTTGCCTATTAACGCAGCAAACACCGACACCGCATCCTCTACTGTCCGGCCGAATGTGCCCGGGATATCCTGTGTGTGGGAGAGAGGAATAACACCGCTCCGGCTAATCAGGCCAATGCTCGGTTTAATGCCGACTAAACTGTTCTGGGCTGCAGGGTTGATAATAGATCCAGATGTTTCTGTGCCGATAGCAGCTGCTGCCAGATTGAGCGCTACCGCAGCCGCCGAACCGGAACTGGATCCCCCCACATCAAAAGGGCCATATGGATTTTCCACTTGGCCGCCGCGGAACTGTAGCCATTGGGCATTTTATCCGACATGAAATTGGCCCATTCGGTCATATTCGTTTTTCCTAAGATGACCGCCCCCCGCTTCCCGTAATTTTTTAACGACGAATGCGTCTTCAAGGGCATAATGATTTTTCATGGCCAGCGATCCTGCACTCGTATGCATTTTATCGGCCGTATCCATATTGTCTTTGATCAGAATCGGAATGCCATGCAAAGGCGAGCGCTCGCCTTTAGTCTGTCTTTCGAAATCCAGCGCCTGGGCAATCTGCAAGGCATCCGGGTTTATTTCCAATATGGCGTTGGTTTGAGAATCGCGGATTGAAATATTTTCTTTATACATTAAAACGAGCTCTTCGGAAGTGACTTTTCCTTCTTTTAGCTCTTTCTGCATTTCAGCGAGCGTCATTTCATCCAGCCGCTCGTTCCGGTAGGCTTCCAATTTTTTATCATGCATCTTATTTCCTCCCATCTTCACCCGCATTGTCCACCCGTTTGGCAAATGAAAAAAGCCGGGATTAACCGACTTGGTCTTTTTCTGTATATGTTTTCATCAGTTCATAAAGAGATAATTCATAAAGCTGTCTGCCGTTGATCTTGAACACGTTTTGAGCCACCAACTCTTCAATCACATTCGAACGTTTATCTTCAAATTTTGATTCAGGTATTTGTTCCATGTTGTCCATTCTCTCCTTGTTAAGTCTTCCCTTTTCTTTACCCTTCCTAAAAGAGATTTAAAACCTATAAGCAAGAGAATTTGTGACAACTTTTACAATGTCGCCATCTATGTTTATTCAGCCTTATCCCTATTTTCAAAAAGAAAAGCTATCCTTGCCGCTCGGCAAATGGATAGCTTCTCTCTTATGATTTAACTGCGATCACTCAACCGGAGCCAACTCCGCTTGTTTTAGCAATTCGCGCACTTCAGCTGTCGATTTTGTGTTCATCAGTTGGTTTCTCAGTTCTCCGCTCCGCGGAACCCTTTGACGTAAATCTTGAAGAAACGGTGAAGTCCTGACATCGAACGCGGCAATTCTTCCAGGTATTTATCATGAAGGTCCAAATGCAGTTTTAATAGATCGAGCAATTCTTCACTGCCATGCTCTCTTGGCTCTTTTTCAAAAGCGAATGGATTTTTGAAAATCCCGCGGCCGATCATGACGCCGTCCACTCCGTACTGCTCGACAAGTTTCAAGCCGGTTTCGCGATCGGGAATGTCTCCGTTGATGGTCAATAACGTATTGGGTGCAATTTCATCCCGCAATTTCTTAATTTCCGGAATTAGTTCCCAATGCGCATCCGCTTGGCTCATTTCTTTTCGCGTCCGCAAATGGATGGACAAGTTGGCAATGTCTTGCTCGAAGACATGTGTCAGCCAGTCGCGCCATTCTTCAAGCTCGGAATAGCCAAGGCGAGTTTTCACGCTGACTGGCAATCCGCCCGCTTTAGCTGCCTGGATAATTTCTGCAGCCGCTTCCGAGCGAAGGATCAAGCCGCTGCCTTTACCTCTAGAGGCAACATTCGGCACCGGGCACCCCATGTTAATATCAATTCCTTTGAATCCCATTTCTGCCATGCCGATGCTCATCTGGCGGAAGAATTCCGGCTTATCGCCCCAGATATGCGCGACCATCGGCTGCTCGTCTTCCGTAAACAGCAATCGGCCCCGCACGCTTTTCATCCCTTCCGGATGGCAATAGCTTTCTGTGTTCGTAAATTCCGTGAAAAACACATCGGGTCTGCCGGCATGGCTGACGACGTGGCGGAATACGACATCCGTCACATCTTCCATTGGCGCTAGCACAAAAAATGGACGCGGCAAGTCGCGCCAAAAATTAGTTGTCATGTTGAATTTCATTCCTTTCATTCTCTTACTAATTCAGAAGGAAAGCAGACGGCCATCGAAAGCGCAGGATATCCTGACTAGACCGTCTGCTTTTCATTTATCTCCAGCTTGCTTACTCGGCAAGTTCGAGCCACGCAACAGCTTCACAGTGCGTGGATTGCGGGAACATATCGACCGGCTGCACTTCTTTTGTGCGATAGCCGCCGTCTTCGAGTATGCGCAAGTCGCGCGCTAGTGTCGCTGGGTTACACGAAACGTATACGACGCGATTCGGCCGTTGCTTCAAAATCGTACGAAGCAATTGCTCGTCGCAGCCTTTTCTCGGCGGGTCGACCATTAAAACATCTGCCGTTCGCCCTTCTTTATACCAGCGGGGGATCACTTGTTCAGCTGGACCCGCTTCAAATAATGTATTGGAAAAGCCGTTCAGTTCGGCGTTTCGCTTGGCGTCTTCAATGGCTTGGGGAACAATTTCTACACCCATGACGAATTTTGCCTGTTTAGCGAGGAACAATGAAATCGTCCCGATGCCGCAATACGCATCGATGACGGTTTCACTTCCCGTTAAATTGGCGTATTCAAGTGCTTGGCCGTAAAGAACTTCTGTTTGTTCCGGATTGATCTGATAGAACGAACGCGCGGAAATTTCAAAACGGACGTCGCCAATCCGGTCTTCAATCGCATCTTTGCCCCAAAGCGTCAAGGTTTCATCGCCGAAAATGACATTTGTTTTTTCAGGATTGACGTTTTGGATGATCGATGTCACTTCCGGAACCAGCGAACGAATTTTTTCAATTGCCTGCTCCGCTTGCTTGAATTTCTTTTTCTTCGTCACGAGGACGACCATGATTTCTCCGGTTGCCGCGCTTTACGGACCACGACGTGGCGCAGCATGCCGCGGTGCGTCGCTTCCTCGTAAGGTTCAATGCCCAGTTCATGCAGGCTTTTTTTCAAGCCTGTCATGATGGCGTCCGCTTCAGGCGTCTGGATCAGGCAGATATCCGTATCTGCAATATTATGCGACCGCGTCTGGTAAAAACCAGCTACTACCCGTCCGTTATCGGTGCCGAACGGAATCTGTGATTTGTTTCGGTAGCGCCACGGATGTTCCATGCCTTTGACTGGATGCACGGGTACATCCGGCAATTTCCCGATGCGGGTAATGGCATCGCGCACCAATTTTCGTTTGAAAGTCATCTGCCCTTCATAGGAAAGATGCTGGATTTGGCAGCCGCCGCACGTATCAAATACCGGGCAAGGCGCCGTTACGCGGAATGGTGAAGCTTGTTCTATTTGGATCAATTTGGCAAAACCATAGGATTTTAAAGTTTTCAAAACATGGACTTGGACGTCTTCTCCGGGCAGCGCGCCTTGGATGAAAAGCGGATAGCCTTCCACTTTGGCAACGCCTGCTCCATCATGGGTCAAATCTTCGACATGGACAGACAGCCGATCATTTTTTTGTACTGGTTTCAAAGTGTTCACTCCATTTCACATTGCTTTATCATACAATAAAAAAACGCGGCAGGCAAAACCTGCGCGCGCTTCACGCTGCCAAACCATCAGCAGCTCTTCTGCCTTCTTCAACAGAAGGTTTATTTTTGTTCGTCTTTCGTCACCGCTCCGTCTTTCAGGGAAATCCAGAAACCTACGACGATGGACGCAATCAGTACGATGAATGGTGCATAAAATATTAAGAAATCCTGCATATCAGTTTCCTCCTTTATGCATGATAATCCGATTTTCCTTTAACATATTCTTTATCGAATAGGAATAGGCGGAACAAGAGATACAAGGAAGGCAGCAATAGCCCTAGCCCTGCAATAAACGCCACGATCAAAGCAATCGCCATGGTCTCATTCGTGAAGCTGTCATAAATCGTTAAATACGGATACAGCAAATACGGGAAATGCGAGAATCCGTAAGCGAAAAATGCGGTGAAGAACTGTCCGACCAATAGAATAAAGGCCAGGCCGTAATTTCTTCTCTTCCAGATCAAGTAGACCGTTCCAGCGAATAACAGGAATGAAATTGCGAATACCCACCAAAGACCGATTAAGTTTTCGTAATGTTCAGGGCTGTGGCCGCGCAGTTCGTAAATGATGCCGGTTGCTGTAATAATAGCAGGCCCTGCCCAGATCAACGCGTATTTGCGCATGAGATCCGTCGCTTTCACATCACCGGCTTTATTGGCGTACCACGTCAGGAATACAGCTGAGATGTAGAGCACAGCCGTCAAACTCAATACAACAATGCTCCACATGAGCGGACTTGTAAACAGGGCCCAATAATCGAGCTGCGGATTTCCATCAACCATATTGATGAAGCCGCCTTCTGATATGGCGAGCACCGGCGATAACGCTGCCGGCAGCAAAAGTCCGGAAAGGCCATACATGTAGATATAGCCTCTATGGTTGATCTTCGCACCGTATGTCGCAAATGCGTAATACGAGCCGCGGATCGCGAGCAAGACAAGTGCGATGCTCGCCGGCACCAGTAAAGTGGTTCCATAATAAAAGGCGGTTTGCGGGAAGAACCCGATAATGCCGACAAAGAAGAAAACGAAGAAAACGTTCGTCACTTCCCATACCGGCGATAAATAACGCTGGATAATATTCGTCAAAATATGCTGTTTGTTTGTAAAGGCACTATAGGCGTTGAAGAAACCGGCGCCGAAATCAATCGACGCCACAATGACGTACAAAAATAGAAACAGCCAGAGAACTGAAATCCCGATGATTTCTAAAGTTAAAGTCATTCTTTTCCACCGTCCCTTTGAGCTTCGCGGTCAGCCAATTCTTTTTCGATCGGATTGCGTTTGTACATGCGCAGCAGAACGACAATTGTTCCGATTCCGAGAATAAAGTACAAGCCAGCAAACAAGATGATCATCAAATCGACTTGACCACTTGTCGTCGCGGCTTCTTCAACGGTCATATAGCCCCGTAAAATCCATGGCTGCCGTCCGACTTCTGTAAACCACCAGCCCGCTTCAATCGCGACTAATGCGAGCGGCCCGCTGATCAAGGTCAGCCATAGGAACCATTTCTGCTTGATGAATTTCCAGCCTCGCCAAGAAGCGACGAAATACACAAAAGAGATGAAAGCGAGCCACATGCCGATGGAAACCATGGTATCAAATAGATAATGGATCCATAGCGGCGGAACTTCATCTTTCGGAAATTCATTGAGCCCGGTAACTTCTGAATCCGGCAAACCGTGCGCCAAGATGCTCAACGCATAAGGAATTCGAATCGCATATTTCGGTTCTTCTCCATCCAATACACCGAATAAGACGAGATCTGCCCCTTCTTCGGTTTCAAAATGCCACTCTGCAGCCGCTAATTTCTCCGGCTGGTATTCAGCCAAATATTTACCCGAGAAATCTCCGATAATGGCAGTTGCAATCGCAAAAACCAATCCGAGCTTCATCGTTAAATGCAAGGCTTTTTTATGATAGATATGGTTTGAGCCTCTGATCATGCGCAGTGCAGCAATCGATGCAAGCAAGAATGCACATGTTAAGAAAGCTGTTGCCACAACGTGCGCTACTTTCGTCGGCATGGCCGGGTTGAAAATAGCTAAGAACGGACTGACATTGACCAGTTCGCCATTCAACACTTCAAAACCTTGCGGTGAATTCATGAACGCATTGACGATCGTGATGAAAACAGAGGACGCTGCTGCTCCAAGTGCTACTGGAATCAGCAATAGCAAATGTTTGCGCTGGTCTTCAAAGCGGTCCCATGTATAAAGATAGATTCCTAGGAAGATGGCTTCAAAGAAGAAAGCGAAAACTTCCATGAACAGCGGCAGTGCAATGACGTTCCCTGCCACTTGCATAAAATTCGGCCAAAGAAGCGATAATTGCAGACCGATGGCCGTACCTGTCACGACTCCGACCGCTACGGTGATGACAAATCCACGCGCCCAGCGGCGAGCCATTAAGATATAATGGTCGTCATTCTTTTTAATGCCGACCCATTGCGCAATCATGATCATGAGTGGAACGCCGACCCCGATCGTCGCATAAATAATGTGGAAAGAAAGCGTCAATAAAGTTAAGATTCGACTCAGTAAAGCAGTATCTTCAAATACCATTTACGTTTTCTCCTTTCAAAATAACCCTGTACCCCCGTGCCCCTTATATACCCCTATTGTACCTTATCTCTCCTTCTCTTCTCTTTCTTAAACCATCCAAAATCTCGACTTTTTCCCTCAGCTATGAATAACTTGTGACAAAAGGGGGTATATATAGATTGTAAAATATCTAAATATTTAGTATTCTAATTAGAATAAAAAAAAGGGTGAAACATCATGGAAACTAGACGAAAAGTATTTGCTTACATTACAAGAGGGCCAGAAGAGAATCGGGAATTATTAGTATTTGAACATAAAGGTGAGCCAGAAGCAGGACTTCAAGTTCCGGGCGGCACCATTGAAGACGACGAAATGTTGATCGATGCCCTTTACCGGGAAGTGCTTGAAGAAACCGGCTTGCCGCGTGTCGTTTTAGAGTTTGTCGGGAAAGTGCATAAATATAATTATTACCCAAACCATAAAGATAAAGTGTATGAACGCAACATCTTCCATTTTGAATATACAGGAGAACCCGTCGATTCGTGGGAACATGTCGTTATCAGCGATGGACAAGACAACGGCCGGACTTTCCAATTCCATTGGGAACCCGTCGACCATTTGCCGAAACTGGCTGCAGAACAAGATAAAGCGATTGAATTGCTGTAAACGCATTAGCTATTTTTTTAGATGATCATTTTAAAAAGCGCATGGATTTTCATCCATGCGCTTTTGCTTTTTTTATTGTCCAGGTTTCCGCTTTTCTTTGTCCAGACTTCAGCGCCTAGCTCCTCAGGTCATAAGCCGACCCAGCTGTGTGGCAAGGAACGCCACTTCGCTGTTCCTTCTTATGCCCGTCGGAGCTGGATAGGCGCTTCCGCTTTTCTTTGTCCAGACTTCAACGGCCAACTCCTCGGTCTTAAGCTGCTCCTCCTGTGCGGCAAACATGCCGCTTCGGAAGCTCAGCTTAAGTCTGCCGGAGCTGAACGGCCGTTTCCGCTTTTCTTATTTACGGTCTTTTTCACTGATTGAATCGATCGGCACCATGACTTCAATGTGCCGGGCCAGGTTTTCAAAAGTGGCTGGCAATAAGCCGCCGTATTCTCCGTCCAGATTCAACAACACCCGTTCGTCGGAAGTGACAGCAATCTTGCTTGCCTTTGCATAAATGACATGCGGATCGGATAAATGCTCTCCCCGCAGCGCCAACGTCGCTAAGCGAATGAATTCCGCCATATTGACTTCTTTTAAAATCAATAAGGTGAACTTGCCGTCGTTGATGCTGGCATCCGGCGCCAATTTTTCAAAACCGCCTACCGAGTTGGTTAAACCGATCAAGAACATCATCGCTTGGTCTTCAAAAACGTTGCCATCGTATTCGATGCGGACACGTGATGAACGGATAGATGGCAGCATTTCAATCCCTTTTAAATAATACGCCATCTGGCCAAGAACCGTTTTCAATTTACTTGGAACTTCGTAGGTTAATTCGGTCAGCCTTCCGCCCCCGGCAATATTGATAAAATGGCGATCTCCCATCAGCCCGACATCCACTGGGATCGAGTCTCCCTGCAAAATGATATCCACTGCTTTATTGATATCTCTCGGGATATGGACGGCACGGGCAAAATCATTCGTCGTCCCCATCGGGATCAAGCCGATTTTCGGCCGGTCCTCAAATTTAGAGACGCCGGAAACCACTTCGTTTAAAGTGCCATCACCGCCTACTGCGACAATCAGATCGTAATTCCGTTCAACTGCCAAAGAAGCTGCATGGATGGCATCCCCTTCTCCCGTTGTAGCATGGCAAGACGTTTCATACCCTGCCTGTTCCATTTTCTCCAGCACTTCAGGCAAATGTTTGCGGAATAATTCTCTCCCGGAAGTTGGATTATAAATAATTCGTGCACGTTTCATACGATTCAGCCTTTCTCGACGTTCTGCGTTCAATATAAAATAAGACCTGTTTCAGACAAAAGAAGTTCCCATTAAGATAGAAGATAAATTCCAAGAAAAAAACCGACGTCACGCCGGCTTTTTCTTCTTTCCCTTATTACTTCAAAATTTCGAAGAAAGTTTTGCGGATATCTTGGTAGACCGCACTCCAAAATTCTTCATTCCATACAAAGCCGTCCGAAATTTCGCCGTGCACAGTCTTTTGGTGCAACTCGAATTGCGGATCGTCTTTTTCAGGCAAACGGGATTTTTTCTCCATGACGAATTCTTGGACTTTTGGTGCACGTGGACCCCAATCTCCTAAAACTTCGCCTTCTTTGGACAAGAAAATATACTTTGGAATCGAACGTCCGCCGTTTGTTAAATAGCGATCCATCAATTCCAGATTTTCGTCGCGGTAGACACAGTGGACTTCAATACCCGAAGCTTCTGCAATCTTACGCAGGATCGCATTATTCATCATGGCATCGCCGCACCAATCCTCGGTAATTACTAAAACGTGAGGCTGCTTCTCTTTCAATAGCTCCATAAATTCCGTGTCTTCCGGAAGATTGAACTTTTCATAAATCGAATAGGATTTCTCCTGGTTCGACTCCATCAATGTCATGTATTTTTCTAAGGTGATGGCATTCTCAAAGTATTGTTGCTCCGTTGTCATTTGGTCATCACTTCTCCTTTTCCTGGCAAGCAGTAGATCCTTTTAGGACCTCAAATCTGAAATAAATTATTCTTCTTCATCCCTAGTTTACTTGTTGAAAGATAAAGCTTCAAATGTTTTATCCGTTTTAGCGGGTTCTTGAAGCAAAATAAGACAAAAAAAGGAACCGGAATCGCAATGAGCGATTCCCGTTCCACCTTTTATAGACCTCAATTAACGTTTAGCAATTTCTTCAAGCAAGATTTTATTGAGCAATGGCGGGTTTGCCTGCCCTTTCGTCTGCTTCATAATTTGGCCGACTAAGAAACCGATTGCGCGGTCTTTGCCGTTTTTAAAGTCTTCAATCGATTGCGGGTTATTGTCGAGTGCTGCAGTAACAAATTCACGCAATGTATTTTCATCCGAGATTTGGACAAGCCCTTTTGCTTTGACGATGTCGTTTGCGTCGCCGCCTTTTTCAATCAATTCCTTGAAGACTTTCTTCGCGATTTTCGAAGAAATCGTGCCGTCGGAAATCAATTTGATCATACCAGCGAGTCCTTCTGGAGTCAGTGCCGTTTCACTTAATTCTTTTTGTTCAGCATTCATATAAGCCGAAACTTCACCCATCAACCAGTTCGATGCGAGTTTCGCATCAGCGCCAGCTTCAACTGTTGCCTCGAAGAAATCAGAGATTGGCTTTGCAAGTGTCAATACCATAGCATCGTAGGAAGACAAGCCAAGTTCAGCTACATAGCGAGCTTTGCGAGCATCCGGAAGTTCAGGAATTTCCGCGCGGACACGTTCAAGCCAAGCGTCATCGATGACAATGTCCACAAGGTCCGGCTCTGGGAAGTAGCGGTAATCATCCGATCCTTCTTTTACGCGCATCAATAGTGTTTTGCCTGTTGTTTCATCGTAGCGTCTTGTTTCCTGCTCGATGATGCCGCCTGACAAAAGCACTTGTTCTTGGCGAACTTGTTCATGTTCAATGCCTTTGCGGACATAGTTGAATGAGTTCAAGTTCTTCAATTCCGTTTTTGTACCAAATTGCTCTTGGCCGTATGGACGAAGCGAAATATTGGCATCACAGCGAAGTGAGCCTTCTTCCATCCGCACATCCGATACGCCTGTATATTGGATGATGGCTTTGATTTTTTCAAGATACGCATACGCTTCGTCTGCAGTCCGGATGTCCGGCTCAGAAACGATTTCGATCAACGGTGTGCCTTGGCGGTTAAAGTCGACTAGCGAGTGGCCGTTGCCTGTATGCGTCAGTTTCCCAGCATCTTCTTCCATATGAAGGCGGGTAATGCCGATGCGTTTTTTCTCACCATTGACTTCAATTTCTACCCAGCCGTGTTCGCCGATTGGCTGATCAAATTGAGAGATTTGGTAAGCTTTCGGGTTATCCGGATAGAAATAGTTTTTGCGGTCGAATTTCGTGTGGCGGGTAATTTCACAGTTTAATGCTAGCGCCGCTTTCATTGCCCAGTCCACTGCCGTTTTGTTGACGACCGGTAAAACACCTGGATAGCCAAGATCGATGACGTTTGTGTTCGTGTTCGGTTCCGCACCAAAATGGGCCGGTGCAGGAGAGAACATTTTCGATTCTGTTTTAAGTTCTACGTGGACTTCAAGTCCAATGATCGTTTCAAAGTTCATTGTGCTGCTCCCTCCCAAATCTGAGGAGTTTGTTTATGGAAATCGGTTGCTTTTTCAAAAACATCCGCAACACGATAAATCGTTTCCTCATCAAAATACTTGCCGATGATTTGTAAGCCAAGCGGCAACCCGTTTTCAAATCCACATGGAATCGAAATTGCCGGTACGCCTGCCAAGTTGACTGGAATCGTCAAAATATCATTGGCATACATCGTTAATGGATCATCAATCTTTTCACCGATTTTAAATGCCGGTGTTGGCGTTGTTGGTCCGATGATGACATCGAATTTTTCGAAAGCATCGTCGAAATCTTTTTTGATCAAAGTCCGGACTTTTTGCGCTTTTTTGTAATAAGCGTCGTAGTAGCCTGAACTTAATGCATAGGTTCCAAGCATGATGCGGCGTTTTACTTCATCACCGAAGCCTTCAGAACGTGTATTCATATAGAACTCCAGCAAATTGCCTGCTTTTTCTGTGCGGTATCCGTAGCGGATTCCGTCGAAGCGGGACAAGTTGGAGGAAGCTTCTGAAGAAGCGAGCAAATAATAAGTGGCAAGCGCATATTTTGAATGCGGCAACGAAATCTCTTCCCACGTCGCCCCTTTTTCTTCAAGAACTGCAAGGGCTTCACGAACCGCTTGTTTCGCAGCTTCGCCAACGCCTTCAGCAAAATATTCTGTAGGAACGCCAATGCGCAGCCCTTTAATATCGCCAGTCAATGCTGCCGCGAAATTCGGCACTTCGATATTTGCAGAAGTCGAATCGCGTTCGTCGTGCCCGGAAATCGCTTCAAGCAATAACGCGTTGTCTTTTACGGTTCTTGTAATCGGTCCGATTTGGTCTAAAGAAGACGCATAAGCGATCAAACCGAAACGGGAAACCCGTCCGTATGTCGGCTTCATTCCGACAACGCCGCAGAATGCTGCCGGCTGGCGGATCGAACCGCCTGTATCAGAACCTAATGTAAAAGGCACTTCCCCTGCAGCAACCGCTGCTGCCGAACCGCCTGAAGATCCGCCCGGAACCGTTTCTAAGTTCCACGGATTTTTCGTATTTTTATAGTACGAGTTTTCATTGGAAGAACCCATCGCAAACTCGTCCATATTCAATTTACCGACTGTGATCATTCCAGCAGCTTTTAGTTTTTCTACAACAGTTGCGTTGTAGATTGGATTGAATCCTTGAAGGATTCGGCTAGAAGCTGTAGTTTCAATGCCTTCGGTTACGATATTGTCTTTTACTCCGATTGGCAGCCCGAATAATGGCCCACGTTCAGCTAAAGGCGTTTTATCCATTTCTTCTGCCTGCTTTGTTGCCTGTTCTTTATTCATCGCCAAAAATGCATCCACTTTTGGATCCAGTTTTTCAATACGGTCAAATGCCTGTTTCGTGATTTCAGCAATGCTGACTTCTTTTTTATGTATCAAGTCCTGCAATTCTGCTGCTGTCTTATCAACTAAGTTCATTTATTTCCCTCCTCACAATTATTCTAAAATCGTTGGAACTTTTACTTGTCCCGCTTCGTGTTCTTTCACGTTTTTCAAAACCAGTTCCCGGTCTAATCCAGGGACGGATTTGTCTTCACGCAATACATTGACCATTTGCAATACATGCGTTGTCGGCTCTACATTTTCCGTATCCAATTCATTAAGCAATTCCATTGCATTCGTAATTGCTTCCAATTGATCCGCAAAATGTACTGCTTCCTCATCAGTAATGGCCAAGCGCGCCAAATGTGCTACTTCAATTACTTCTTCTTTTGTCATTTTCGCCATTTCTCTACACCTCCGGATTCAGTAAACATACGCTCTATCATATCATTTTTTTACGAAAAGCGGAAGCGCCCGGGTAGATTCGACAGGCATAAGACGCTTTGGCGAAGCGGCGTTCTTCAGCCGCACAGCCGGAGTGGCTTATGACCCCGAGAATCTGGGCGCTGGAGTCTGGACAATCCGAAAAGCGAAAGCGGCTATCCAGCTCTGACGGGCATAAGACGGAACAGCGAAGCGGCGCTCTTTGCCGCATAGCTGGGCTGGCTTATGACCCGAAGAGCTAGCCGCTGGAGTCTGGACAATCCGAAAAGCGGAAGCGCCCGGGTAGATTCGACAGGCATAAGAGGCTTTGGCCGGATAGCTAGGCGCTGAAGCCCGGCCAGAAAAAATGAACAGGGACAGCCGGATGGCTGCCCCTGTTTCTCTCACAGATTAGTCATAAATATGAACAACTGGTTCTGTTTGATCGATTTTCCGTAGAATCAGCGCTTCTGGCCCATTCGTTGAAGTTACACTGATTTCAACTTGGATGTTCTCCGGAAAATGCTCTAATACCAATCCGGTCAAGTATTGGGTAAACCCAATGACTTCAGCGGATCCGTAGAACTGGATGGGAATGTCAATCTGCATTTTGCGGATCTGGTCTTCCTGATAAAATCCAGTGCCGATTACACTTGTGAAGTTTGAAAAATACTCTTCCACATCTTGCTTGAAATTGCGGAATTTCGTATCAATGGCCCGGTACTTTTCTTCTGTATTCGAAGAAGGGAAAATGACGTATTCTTCATTGACTGAATTCCAATTTGCGACTGCGCCTTGTCCACCCGGAGCTACACCATAAGAAAAATAAGTTCCAGGGGCAATCGCGCCACGGGTATTCTGCTTAAACAAGCCAACCATGATCGGCACGTCTTTCATGCCTTCCTTTTCACGGAGGCGCTTCACGATTTCATCCGCCATCCGCTTTCCTTCTTTATCCAATTGAGCTTGCGGCACTGACTCTTCGTAGGTAGCACCGTCAGAAGTGTTATAGTAAACCGAATTCAGTGCAAGTCCGATCGACACACCGCCGAGCCGAATCGTTTCATTGTCCGTTTTGACTAAGTAATTCTGTTCAATGATATGCGCTAAAATTTCCGCAGAAGGATGTTCCCCCGCTTCTTTTTGTGCCGCTGTCCGTCCATCAGCCGGATTTAACCCAAGCGGATTCTCTTCCGTCTTGCGTCCTAACCAGTTTGTCGCGTCTTCTTCTGTTATTTTCTGGCCTTCTTGGAAATAATAATCATCCGGAGAAAATTGGTGCTGCGATATGCGGAGAAGCCCGCTTTCCGCTTCTTTGATATCATAGCGTGAATAAATCCGGTTAATGATTTTTCCGCGCGTGGCACTTTCTTTATAAGGCAGCAGCGTCCGATAATACGCTGCATCCAGCTGGATGCTCGGAATGATTGCCGTTTCCACTTCTTCCTCTGTATTAAGCACTTCTGTATCATCTGACACAGAAGGCACACATCCCGTAAGCAACAATAAACTGACCGGGATCCACCAAATGCGTTTCATGTTAAATCTCCTCATTTATTCAATTCTTCCAGAAGACGTTCCTCGTCCCAAACATCGACTTTGAGTTCCATCGCTTTCGCCAGTTTTGAACCGGCCTCTTCTCCAGCGATAACCAGGTCCGTCTTCTTGCTGACAGAGCCTGAAACGGTTCCACCCAGCGCTTCAATACGGGCTTGCGCCTCTCCGCGCGTCAATTGTTCCAATTTCCCCGTCAATACAATTTTCTTGCCGGCGAAGCTGTTCGCACCGCTTCGACGCGGATACGTGTTCCGGTATACGTTAAATTGACGTCAGCTGCAGCTAAACGTTCCATCAATTGCTGAACTTCTTCTGTTTCAAAATAGGAAACAATCGAATCCGCCATTTTTTCGCCGATCTCGTGTATTTCGATCAATTCTTCTTTCGAAGCTTTCATCAATTTTTCCATTGAACCGTAATGCTCGGATAAGATGCGTGCGCCCCTTTCGCCGACATGGCGGATTCCAAGGCCGAATAATAGCTTTTCCATCGAGTTGCTGCGGGAAGCGTCGATCGCCGCAATCAAATTGCCGGCCGATTTTTCGCCCATGCGGTCAAGCGTCAGCAATTGCTCTTTCGTCAATTTGTACAAATCGGAAATATCGGCAATCAGGCCTTCGCGGTATAATTGCTCCACCACTTTTTCGCCTAAGCCATCGATATTCATTGCATTGCGCGAAACGAAATGGATGATGCCTTCTGTGATCTGTGCAGGGCATTGCGGATTGACGCAGCGAAGCGCCACTTCCCCTTCAATGCGGATCAGTTCACTGTCGCAAGCCGGACAATTTTCAGGCATGCTGAAAGGCTCTTCCTCACCAGTGCGCTGCTCGATCAAAGCAGACACCACTTCAGGAATGATATCGCCCGCTTTGCGGATAATCACGCGGTCACCGATGCGGATATCTTTTTCTTTAATCAAATCTTCATTGTGAAGCGAAGCCCGCTGTACAGTTGTTCCTGCTACGGAAACGGGATCCAGGATGGCGGTCGGTGTCACAACGCCGGTACGGCCAACACTCAATTCAATATCACGGACAGTCGTCATCACTTCTTCTGCCGGGAACTTATAGGCCGTTGCCCATTTCGGACTTTTGGCAGTAAATCCAAGTTCCTGCTGATGAAGATAGCTGTTCACTTTGATGACAATCCCATCAATTTCATACGCCAAGCTTGAACGCTCCGCACTCCATTTCTCTATATAAGCCAGCACCTCTTCTACGCTATTGCAGACTTCCCGTTCATTATTCGTTTTAAAACCAAGCGCCTCGATGTATTGAAGCGTTTCTTCGTGTTCACTCAAACCGTAGTTTTGCCCGTCGCCTCCAAGTGCATAAATGAAAACATCCAAATTGCGGCTAGCCGCAATTTTCGGGTCAAGCTGACGAAGCGATCCGGCTGCTGCGTTTCGAGGATTGGCAAAAAGTTCTTCCCCACGCTCGCCGCGTTCCCCGTTTAAATTATGGAAAGATTTCTTCGGCATGAATACTTCGCCGCGCACTTCAAGGGAAACCGATTCTTTGATCTTCAATGGAATCGTCCGCACCGTCCGAAGGTTGGCAGTAATGTCTTCTCCAATCCGTCCGTCTCCGCGGTGGCACCTCTAAGAAATTGTCCGTTTTCATAAATAAGCGAAACGGCCAATCCATCAATTTTCAACTCACAGACATACTGAATGTTCTCGCCTGCACCATTTCTGACACGCTTATCGAAATCCCGGATGTCCTGCTCGTTAAAGACGTTTGACAGGCTGAGCATCGGCTGGTCATGCGTCACTTTTTCGAATCCTGAAATCGGTGTCCCGCCGACGCGCTGCGTTGGCGAATCCGGGAAGATCAAATCAGGATAAAGCGTTTCAAGTTCAATCAATTCATGCAGCAATTGATCATAAACAGAGTCCGGGACTGCCGGCTTATCCAATACATAATAAGCGTGGCCATACCCACGAAGCTGTTCGTTCAATTCAATAACGCGCTGCTCTGCTTTTAAACGGTCCATAAAGGTTCCTCCCGGCTATTCTTTTTCAATTGGTGCGAATTTTGCCAGCAGGCGTTTGATGCCTACCGGGCTTGGGAAAGCGATATCGAGCTCCATCTGCTCCCCTTCGCCTTTCACACTGACAACTGTACCCGTACCCCATTTTTTATGTTTGGCGCGGTTTCCAGGCTGCCATCCAAGTTTATCTCCACCCGATTGCTGGTAAGCCGGGCGGGGTCACTGCGGCGCGTTTCGGAGCTTGTCTGTAGCTCGTCGGAGCGCCTGCCCGGTAATTCGCCATCGTCTGTTCAATCAACTCTTCTGAAATCTCGCTGATAAACCGGGAAGGCATATTGTAATTGCTTTTGCCGAAGAGGGTACGCGAAGTCGCATGCGTTAAATAAAGGCGATGCTCTGCCCGCGTAATTCCGACATAGGCCAAGCGCCGTTCTTCTTCCAATTCATCATCATCCAGATTTGAACGGGAATGCGGAAAGACGTTTTCTTCTAAGCCGATGATGAAAACAACCGGGAATTCAAGCCCTTTTGCCGCGTGCATCGTCATTAAGATGATCGGTCCATCGGCATCTTCCTCGTCATCCAACGAATCGATGTCGGAAATCAACGCCAAGTCCGTCAAAAACGCCACTAAGGATTTATCATCGCTTTGCTTCTCAAATGCTTTTGTCACCGATAAGAACTCTTCCAAGTTTTCCAGGCGGCTTTCGCCTTCAATGGTTTTATCGTTTTGCAGCATTTGGCGGTAGCCTGATTTCTTCAGCACTTCTTCGACCAATTCCGTTACAGATAAAAATTCCTGCATTTGGGTGAAGCCATCAATCATGGAACGGAATTCAAGGACTGTCTGTGCCGTTTTCGCTGTCAGTCCCATAAAATCAGCTTCTTGCAAGGCATCCATGATGGTGCGGTCTTGGTCGATCGCGAAACGGGCCATGCGTTCAAAAGACGTTGCCCCGATGCCGCGCTTCGGCTCATTGATGATCCGAGCAAGCGATAAATCATCGTCGTTATTCGCAATCAACCTTAAATAAGCGAGTAAATCCTTGATTTCTTTGCGGTCATAGAACTTGGTGCCGCCGACGATGCTGTAGGACATATTCGATTTGACGAACATTTCCTCCATGACACGCGACTGGGCATTCGTCCGGTAAAGAATGGCAAAGTCAGATGTTTTATAGCCTTCTTCTTCCATCAATTTCTGGATAGTCTGTACGACAAATTGCGCTTCCTGCCGTTCATCTCCCGCTTTATGGAGAATGATTGAAGGGCCTTCATCGTTATCTGTGCGCAGTTCTTTCGGGTAGCGGCTTGTATTCTTTTTAATGACATCATTCGCTGCCTGTAAAATCCGTTTCGTCGAACGGTAATTCTGCTCAAGCATGATGACTTTGGCATTCGGATAATCTTTTTCAAACGAAAGGATATTCGTGATATCCGCCGCGGCCAGCGGTATATCGACTGGTCAGAATCCCCTACTACGCAGATATTCTTGAATTTGCTTGCCAGTTTCTGCACCAACTGGTATTGGGCATTATTTGTATCCTGGTATTCATCCACATGGATGTACTGGAATTTGTTCTGGTAGAATTCCAATACGTCCGGTACGGTATTGAACAATTTCAATGTCGTCATGATCAAATCATCGAAATCGAGTGATTGGTTTTTCTTCAAACGTTTTTCATAAGCCACATAAACTTCCGACACGGTTTTTTCATATGGATTATGCGCATTCATATTCGCTGCAAATTCACTGGCATCGATGCATTCGTTTTTCGCCGAAGAAATGGCATTCAGCATCGTCCGCGGCTCATACTTTTTCGGATCCAGGTTTTGCTGCTTCAATACGTTTTTAATAACCGTCAGTTGGTCTGTCGTATCCAAGATCGAAAAGTTTTTTCGAAAATCCAAGCTGGTCGATGTTCCGGCGTAAAATCCGCACGCACATCGAGTGGAATGTAGAAACCCACATCCGCTCCCCTGTTCCGTGGCCAAGGAGTCCATCGATCCGGCTGCGCATTTCACGCGCTGCCTTGTTTGTAAAAGTGATCGCTAAAATATTGGAAGGATAAACCTCTTTTTCCAATACCAAATAAGCGATACGGTGAGTGAGCACGCGTGTCTTCCCGGATCCGGCACCTGCCATGATCAAGAGCGGCCCTTCTGTCGTTTTTACTGCTTGTTCTTGTTCCGGGTTCATTCCTCTAAGTAAATTCTTTGTAATGATTTCCATTTCGCACCACCTCGAACATCTGTTCTTTCTATTATAGCGAGTTGTTGTCTAGTTCCGCAACTGCCTGGACAGTCGCTAATGCCTGTTCCAAGTCTTCATAGAGGATGTTGCCGACCACCACTGTGTCCGCAATATGCGCCATTTCCTGCGCTTTCTGCACCGAATCGATGCCGCCTCCGTAAAATAACCGCGTCTGGTCAAGGACGTTCTTAACTTGCCCTACCAATTCACGGTCGCCGTAGGCTCCACTGTATTCCATATAAAAAATCGGCAGCCGGAAAAAATGCTCCGCCATTCTCGCATAAGCGAGTACATCTTCCGCCGATAAATCCGTTTTTGCCCCAGTCAATTCCGCAGCTTTGCAAGCTGGATTCAAAATGCAATACGCTTCCGGAATGAGTTCTTCCCAATCCATAATTTCTCCGTATTCCCGGATTGCTTCATGATGAAGCCCTTTAATCCAAAGCGGATTGTCGCTATTCAACACTGTGGGAATAAAATAATAATCGAATCCCGGAGTCACCGATTCAATTGTCGAAACTTCGAGTACGACCGGAACTGTAAACCGGCGGACTCGCGCCATTAAATCCAAGACATTGTCGAGTGTGACATTATCACTGCCGCCAATCAAGATGGCATCAGTCCCAGATTCGCAAATTCGTTCCAACTGTCCATCTGAAATTGACTTTGCCGGGTCTAATTTAAATACATGCCGCCATGTTTGAAAGTCCATCATCGTCCACCTAACTTCGCTTCTCTATTCGCTCTTTCATTATAGCAAAAAAAGGGCTGTCCATTAAGCCGAATAGCAGACTCACTGGACAACCCTCTTCTTTTTCTCATGCCAAAGCCCGATAGGAACAGTGCTTCTAGCAGGCCAAGCGGAAAACTCCGCTTAAACCGAGCCCATTCAGACGACTTTATGCCTTCCCATTTTTCAGCCTTTCGGCAGCTCAAATGGCTTTTCGTCTGGATACAATCTGCCCAGCATTTCATCATAGCCATCATTGCCATAATTCAAGCATCGACGGACTCGCGAAATCGTAGCAGTGCTGGCACCTGTTTCGTTTTTGATCTTTTCGTAGGTCTTTTTCATCCGCAGCATATGAGCAACTTCTAGGCGCTGCGAAAGTGATTGAATTTCACTGATGGTGCACAAATCATCAAAAAAGCGATAAGCTTCTTCTTTGTCTTTCAGCGCAAGAATCGCTTCAATTAATTGGTCTGTCTGTGCGCCTCGGATTTTATCTACCTGCATACAGTTTCACCGTCCTTTCATTTCAAAGTATTATGGCGTGGCACTGACCATTCCATCCAGTCCTGGATTTTCCGGAATGAGATGGATCCATGTTTTGCCTGGCGCCAATTTTACAGGTTCGCCATTCTGAACCGGGACCAGCATTCCATTTTCAACGGTCCACTCGGCTTCAAGCCGGCCGCCTCCGTGGAACACAAGCGCATCTCCACCGCTTTCCAGATCAATCGCCAACCGTCCCTTTTCGTCAATCACGTCATGAGCAGTTTCAAAAAATACAACATTGGCGATCTCCATGATTTCAAGCGACTCTTTATCGCCTGTCAAAACCCCGCCAGAAGATCGGCTGTATTTGTGGGTCGTTTCATCATATGTATAGACATTTTGAAACATGGGATCTGAACCGTACGCGACTTCTATTAAAGAAGCCTGTTCCATCAGTTTAGCACTTTCAGAGTTTTCATAGAAATGATATGCTGACTCCCCGCCAAAAGAAGGTTCGGCATCCACCATCTCCATTCCTGTTTTTATATTATCAAAACTGATATAGGAATTATGCGGAGCTATCCGGTCAGTTGAACGCTGAAACAAGCTGCCGTCATAAGCCATGCCATTGATGTGTTCGACAACTCTTCTGTCCAACAGCATTTTCGCATCCGGGCTGTAGCCATGCGCTACGAAAAAAGCATCGTAATTTGCTGCTAACTGAACAAAATAATCTCGCGCACTGCGAATCGGCCCGATTTGGTTCGGGATGTCACTTTGATAGAGCGCGAGAAATCTCGTAACATTTCCTTCCGCCAACAATTCAAAAACCATATCCGCTTGTGTCAGCCCTGTTTGTGGCCGTGCATGCGGATGGTTGTTAATAACTGCCATGACAGGCCGCTGGTTCAATTCCTGTTCCCTTTCCATCCCTGTAAACGGAGCGGTAGTCTCTCCTGGTTCTTCGTCAGGCATTTCTGGTTCTAGTATTGCTTCCGGCTCAGCCGGCTCTTCTTTTTTCTCGCTCATCATCCAAAAGACAGCAGCTGCCGCTGCCGCCCAAAGCAAGATGATCCATATAAGCCATGACTTTTTTTCATTGTCTGTTTACCTCATAAACGCTGGAAATAAGATTTTTTTATTCATCACATCGTAAATCCCTCTTTGGGTGATGCGGACGTAAGGCAAATGGGTCGCCTGTAGGAATAGTAGCGTGTAGACGGCATCTCCTTTTGTATAGCCGCGGTCTTTCAGCGCTTTTTTCAATACCATTTCCTGCGGAATCAATTCTTCCATCGGCAGCTCTGACATCACCCCGCCGATCGGTAGCGGAAGCGAACAAACGGTTTCTCCTTCTTCAACAAGAACAATCCCGCCTTTCAAACGCTTCAGTTCATCGAAAGCGCGCCACATGTCTTTTCGGCTCTTGCCGATCAGAATGATATCTCCTGTATTGGAATAGGACGAAGCAAATCCACTCACGCCGGCTGCAAAACCTTTAATCAATGTGTTTACGCGCCATTTTCCATGTTTATCGAGAAGCATCAGAAAGCTTTCTTCATGATCTTGCGAAAGCGTTCCATCATGCGTATCGACACTCACTGAATAAGGTTTTGTAATCACATCATTGATCATTTCAATCCCGAATGGCATCGAAAATTGGAAGTCATCTTCTGTTAAGTCAAAGTCGAGTTCCAAGTCCGGCATCACGGACCAATCGATTTTCGGCAAGTCAAAGACTTTCTTGCCGTCCCGTTTTAGCCAAACCCCTTTTGAAATAACACCGGATGGCACAGGGTTCTCCAGCGAATCCAAAATGTTCAAGTTGGCAAAACGCCCAGTCGCAATCAAACCGTGCAAACTTGTCACATTGTAATACCGGGCTACATTATAAGACGCCATCATGTACGCATCAATTGCCGGCACTCCCGCTTCTAAAGCGATTTTGATGCAAAGGTCCATCACGCCGTCCAAGTGGAAGCCGGGAGTTGAACCATCCGTCGTCATCATTAATTTATCAAAGACATTCAGCTCTTTTTCCACAATGCCTTTCAACAATTCCGGCAAATCCGGCCGGATGGAGGAATGGCGAAGCGTGACGCCATAACCGTGGAGGAGGCGCATTTCCACTTCTTCCACAGTCATCGCTTCATGGTCTCCGTCTGCCCCTAGCAAACGCATGCGCGCAAGGGTTTTCTCGGAAGCACCTGGGAAATGCCCTTCAATTTTTTTCAAGCTCATTTTCGCTTTTTGAATCCAGTAAAGCATTTGATCGTCGCCAGCCAAAAGCTTCGGCCATCCGGTCAATTCGCCGCCTAGCCAGACGTCGGTCCGCTCCAGCCACTCTCCGACTGATTTTGAAGTGAACAACCGGTCTTCTTCGCTCAGCTCCGTCTGCGAGTCAAATCTCGTCCACCAATAAAAGTTAAAAGGCAGCTCTGCCATTTCATCCAATAATGAAAACGCTTTCTCATTTTCCAATGATAAAAACAAAGTCAAGTTGTCGGATAGGAACGTGGTAGTTCCGCCTTGAGCTGCATAATTCGCAAATGTTTGGGGGTTATAGAGCTGATAAGGGTGGACATGGGGTTCAATATAACCCGGCACGATATATTTCCCTTCCATCTCAATCACTTCTGTGGATGCATCGACTTTCGCCATATCCGGTCCTGCATAAACGATGCGATCCCCTTTTATCCATATATTTCCGGTCATCCATTTTTTGAAAATGCCATGCAAATAAGTAGCATTGACCAATAAGAGATCCGGTGCTAATTCTTTATCGATAATCTTAAGTTGTTGTCTGATTTCAGTATTTCTCCATAATGGGTTTCCCATATCCGGCACCTTCTTCCTCTATCTCTATGCATAATATCGTAGCATAATAATGCATGAAAATACAGAGAGGACTGGATAATACTAGAACATTCTGACCATAATCAGACACAAAAAATCCACGCCGGGAGCGTGGATTTCACTTATTTTGCAGTTGTTGAATTGAAGGGATCCAAGACATTCTCTTTTTCATCTTTCTTGAATGACAGGACCTTTGAAGTCGGTTCGTACGATTCGCCGTAAAAATGCTCGTCTTTATACGTATGGATGTCCTCATACATTTTCTTCATCGCCTCGAAAATTTCTTCTTCCGATTCGTTGTTCGGCGCCCAGTAAAGGATTTCCATCGAATTCTCTTCACCAGTCGCTAGCGAACGGCGGCAATAGCCGATGGATGCAGCGTGTTGAAAACCTTCTCTAGCATAAAAGCGCAAGCGTTTTTCAGTATCCGTGTCTTCGTAGTTTACAGGTTCCACTTCAAGGATGATCGGCTTGTTCTTGTCTTTCAGCATTTGCAAAGTTTTCTTCCCTAAGCCCATGCCGCGCGATTCTTTAGAAACGAATAAATAATCGACAAACGAGAAAGTCGGGAACTCTGCGTACATCAAGACATGGTATGGTCCTTCGTCTTTATAATAGACACTGCCTTTTTCTTTCAGCAACGTATCCATATGCTCTTTTGATTTCATTTCTTCTACTGGGAAATACTGATTTAGTTTTTCATACCAATTCATAGTTTGTGCTCCTTTCAAATTTGGGTGCCCTGCTGATTTTGTTTCTGGAGTCTTGCTAACTAGTCGTTATGGAGTGTAATTAAGAGGTAAAAGTGGGCAGTTGAAAATCCTCAACTCAATTTTTAATACCCCAAGGGCGGGGAATTAAACAAAAAATGACACATCTCCGATACGAATTTGTGTCATTTATAAGTTTAACATATTCAATTTTGCATTGCACGCCATCCGATGTCTGTCCGGTAGAAGTAGCCAAGCCATTCGAGCTTGTCCAACTCCTTATAGACTTTTTCCTGTGCAGCTAATAGCGACTCGCCTTTAGCTGACACTAGCAGGACACGCCCTCCGTTGCCGACAAAACCTTTATCGGTTTCCCGTGTCCCGGCATGCACCACTTCAACCCCTTGAAGCTCCTCAAAACTTGGCAATAAGATGCCTTTTTCGATTTCACCAGGGTATCCGTCAGCAGCAATGACAACGCCAAGCATGGCCTGGCCGTCCCATTCCAGATCAAATTTCCGACCGTCTAAAATTGCATCCATGAAGGCGCCGAAATCGGATTTCATCTTCGGAAGGACCACTTGCGTTTCAGGATCTCCAAAACGCGCATTGAATTCGATGACTTTCGGACCTTCTTCCGTCAAGATGACGCCAGCATATAAAATGCCGTTGAACGATGTTCCTTCTGCTGCCATTGCACCGATCGCCGGATCGACAATGGTGCCGAATGTCTCTTCTATAACAGTTTCAGAAATTTGGGGTACCGGTGAGTAGGCACCCATTCCGCCCGTATTCGGACCTCTATCGCCGTCAAAAGCACGTTTATGGTCTTGGGAAATCGGCATCGGATAGATTTCGCCATCCTGGACAAACGACATGAACGAAAACTCTTCGCCAGCAAGAAACTCTTCGATTACGACGCGGAACCCGATTCGCCGAACTTTTGGCCTTCGAGCATATCTTTCACGGCAGCGATGGCTTCTTCTTCAGAAGTGGCTACGACGACGCCTTTCCCTGCCGCAAGCCCGTCCGCTTTAATGACAATCGGAGCTCCTGTCGTTCGAATGAATTCAATTGCAGGCTGAACTTCCGTGAACGTTTCATATGCAGCTGTCGGAATGCCGTATTTTTTCATTAATTCCTTGGCAAACGCTTTGCTGCCTTCGATTTTCGCAGCTTCTTTTGACGGTCCGAAAATACGCAGCCCGCGGTCTTTGAAAAAGTCGACGATTCCAGCAGCTAACGGCTGTTCCGGTCCGACAAACGTAAAATCGATGTTCTTCGCTGCCGCAAAATCTGCCAATGCTGCGAAGTCCATTTCGTCAATTCCTACTAATTCTGCATCCGTGCGCATCCCATCATTTCCGGGTGCGGCATAAACTTGTTCGACAGATGCCGAACGAGAAAACTGGCGAACAATGGCGTGTTCTCTTCCGCCTCTTCCGATGACTAAAACGTTCATCTGATCACCCCCTGGCTTAGTGTTTGAAATGGCGAACGCCGGTAAAGATCATCGCAATGCCATATTCATTCGCTTTATCAATTGAATCCTGGTCTTTTTTCGAACCGCCTGGTTGAATAATTGCTTTAATGCCTGCTTTTGCAGCAGCTTCTACCGTATCGGCCATCGGGAAGAAGGCATCCGAAGCCATAACTGCCCCTTGCGCTTTTTCTCCTGCCTGTTCCAAAGCGATTTTCGCAGAGCCTACCCGGTTCATTTGGCCGGCTCCAATGCCTAAAGTCATAGCGGAGTTGCAGACGACAATCGCATTGGATTTTACATGTTTGACAACGCTCCAGCCAAGCTTCAGCGCTTCTAATTCTTCAGCAGTTGGTTCCCGGTCCGTCGCCACTGAAATTTCCGCCTCATCATAGCCGAAAGCATCCGGTTGCTGGACCAAAAGTCCACCCTCCACTGTCACAGTATTCCATTTGTCTTGTTTTGTACGGCTAAAAGGAATCGTCAACAAACGGATGTTTTTCTTCTGCGTCAATAATTCAATCGCCTCTTCCGAGAAAGATGGCGCTATGATGATTTCTAGGAAAATTCCGGCTAATTGTTGAGCCGTTTCCGCATCCACTTCCTGGTTCAACGCAACGATGCCACCAAAAATGGAAGTTGAATCGGCTTCATAAGCTTTATTGAACGCCTCGGAAATCGTTTCACCTGTTCCAACACCGCAAGGGTTCATATGTTTGACTGCTACGGCAGCGGGTTTCGTGAATTCCTTGATGATTTGAAGTGCCGCATTGGCATCTTGGATATTGTTGTAAGATAATTCCTTGCCATGCAATTGATCGGCATGGGCAATTGAAAAATCCGAGCCTAGCGGGCTGCGGTAAAATGCCGCTTTTTGATGCGGATTTTCTCCATAGCGGAGCGGCTGCTGCAATTCATATGTAAGCGTCAGCTGATCCGGATATTCCTCACCTGTCAATTCTGTTAAATAATTGGAGATATACGAATCATATGCAGCTGTGTGGCGGAAAACTTTAGCAGCTAAGCGCCGTCTCGTTTCTGAAGTTGTCTCATTTCCGTTTTGCAACTCGCTAGCCACAATCGCGTAGTCTTCGGAATCAACAATAACCGTCAAATAGGCATGGTTTTTCGCTGCAGAACGGAGCATTGTCGGGCCGCCGATATCGATATTTTCAATCGCATCATCAACCGCTACGCCTGGCTTTGAAATAGTTTCACGGAATGGGTATAAATTAACGCATACAATATCAATTGGGGATATGCCGTTTTCAGCCATTTCATGTTGATGCGTGGCATCGTCATGTTTAGCCAAAAGACCGCCGTGGATTAATGGATGCAAGGTTTTGACGCGTCCGCCCAGAATTTCGGGGAATTTAGTGATTTCATCAACTGCTGTAATCGCCACGCCGTTTTCTTCTAAAAAGCGTTTTGTTCCGCCTGTTGACAGGATTTCATAATCCATTTTTTCCAGTTCCTGCGCAAACTCCAGGATTCCTGATTTATCCGATACACTTAGCAAAGCTCTTTTTTTCACGATACGTCCTCCTATAAATACTGCAGATGGGTGTTACTGATTGAATAATTGCTGCAATGTTGCAGGATATAACTGGTGTTCAATTTCATGGATTTCTTTTTCGATCGCTTCGCGTGTACGTCCGTCAACAGAAAACGATTGCTGGGCAATGATTTTGCCGGTGTCCATTCCCGCATCGACGTAGTGGACAGTCACACCAGCGAATTCAGCACCTGATGCAAGCGTTTGGCCGATGGCATCTTTCCCGGGAAAAGCGGGCAGCACTGAAGGATGAATATTGATGATGCGATTTTCATAAGCCGCAAGCAGAACCGGTCCAATCAATCTCATATATCCTGCCAATACAATCCATTCTACACTTAAACTCTGGAGCTTTTCCTTTAACATCTCTTCATATAACTGTTTTGAATCGTATTGAGACGGGATAAATGCAAAAGATGCCACTCCAAGCTTTTCGGCGCGTTCTAAGACAAAAGCAGTTGGGCGGTCAGTCACAACCAATGCCAATTCCGCCTGCAGCTCGCCTTTTTGAATCGCATCGGCAATCGCTTGAAAATTAGAGCCGTTTCCAGAAGCGAAAACGGCAATCTTTGGTTTATTGTTCATCGAGGGTTCCATCCTGTTCCCCTATAAATTGCACGCCGGACTTGCCGGAAACCTGGCCAATGATATATGCCTGTTCACCGCTTGCTAGGGCTGATGCCACTACCTGATCAGCATCTTTTGCTGCAACAGCCAGTACAAAACCGATGCCTGCATTGAAAACAGAGAACAAATCGCGGTCAGTCAGTGAACCTTTTTCCTGAAGCATGTCGAAAATGCGGAGAACCGGCCAACTGCCGAGTTCAATCTCAGCACCTAAGCTTTCAGGCATCATGCGCGGCAAGTTTTCAATAAACCCTCCGCCAGTTACGTGCGCCATCCCATGAATTTCAACATCGTTCGCGATGGCTGCGACCGTTTTCGCATAAATTTTTGTCGGTGTCAGCAATTCATTGCCAAGCGGCCCTAAATCTTCAAAACCCTCGATAATTTGATCCAGCTGATAATGATGCTGATCAAAGACGATATTGCGTACGAGCGAATAGCCGTTTGAATGGATCCCGCTCGAAGCTAACCCGATCAACACATCTCCCTGCTGGATTTTTTCGCCTGTAACGATCTTGGATTTCTCCGCTGCCCCTACTGCAAATCCGGCGATGTCGTATTCATCTGCTTCATAAAGTCCCGGCATCTCGGCTGTTTCGCCGCCAATCAATGCAGCGCCTGCCTGTACACAGCCATCCGCTACCCCTTTGACAATTTGCTCAATCTTTTCAGGAACCGCTTTTCCAACGGCAATATAGTCGAGGAAAAATAACGGTTCCGCCCCTTGTGCAACGATGTCATTGACACACATCGCCACACAGTCGATGCCGATCGTATCGTGGCGGTCTGCCATGAATGCCAGCTTCAATTTTGTGCCGACTCCATCCGTTCCAGAAACAAGAACCGGTTCTTTCAAATTCAGCTCAGACAAATCGAACATGCCGCCAAAACCGCCGAATGCACCAAGCATCCCTTTACGCGCTGTACGCTCCACATGGGATTTCATTCGATTGACTGCTTCATAGCCTGCTTCGATATTTACGCCTGCCTGTTCATATGCTTTTGACATGCCGGTTCCCCCTTATTTCACTTTCTCTTTTTCATGCGGAAGCACTGTATCCGGGAAAATGTTTGTCGGATACTCCCCTGTAAAGCACGCTAAGCAATGGCCGCATTTTGCTCCAGGGTCGGTACGTCCAATATTTTGCACCATTCCGTCCACTGACAAGAATGTGAGTGAGTCTGCGCCAATGATTTCCCGCATTTCTTCTATCGTATTATTTGCTGCGATCAACTCACCCGAAGTGGAAATGTCGATGCCGTAAAAACAAGGGCTTTTGATCGGCGGTGAACTGATGACCACATGCACTTCCGTCGCTCCCGCATCTTTCAGCAAGTTCACAATTCTCCGCGAAGTCGTTCCGCGCACGATCGAATCATCCACCATGATGACGCGTTTGCCTTTTACGACTTGGCGCACTGGCGACAGCTTCATTTTGACCCCTTGCTCGCGCAAGTCTTGAGAAGGCTGGATAAATGTCCGGCCGACATAGCGGTTCTTGATCAAACCAAGCTCATATGGAATGCCGCTTTCTTCCGAGAATCCGATGGCAGCGGAAATGCTCGAATCCGGAACACCGGTTACGACATCTGCATCGATCTGAACTTCTTTTGCCAACTGTTTGCCGAGGCGCTTTCTCGCTGCATGCACATTGATGCCATCGATATCTGAATCCGGTCGTGAGAAATAAACATATTCCATCGTACAAATAGACCGTTCCTGGGGATAAGCAAAACGTTCAGCCCGCAAGCCGTCATCTGTAATGACCAAAAATTCCCCCGGCTCCACCGAACGGACAAATTCCGCACCGATGATATCAAAAGCACAAGTTTCAGAAGCCACTACCCAAGCGTTGCCCAGCTTCCCAAGAGAAAGCGGACGCAAACCGTTCGGATCAAGTGCGACATACATCGCCTCTTCCTTTAAAATCACACAGGCAAATGCTCCTTTTAATAGAGATAATGCATTTTTAGCTTGCTCTTCAAATGTCGCATAGCCGCTGCGTTTAATGAGATGCGCCAGCACTTCGGTATCAGAAGTGGTTTGGAAGATGCTGCCTTGGCGTTCCAAATGGCTTTTTAGTTCTGTCGCATTGACTAAGTTGCCGTTATGGGAAATAGCTAAGCTGCCGGTAGTCGAGTTGAAGAGCAGCGGCTGGACGTTTTCAATCCCGCTGCCCCCAGCTGTTGCATAGCGGACATGGGCAATCGCCCCTGTCCCGGCAATGCCTTCAATCTTCTCTGGCGTAAACACTTCACTGACCATGCCTTCGCCTTTTAGCGCTTTTAAATAGTTTTTATCTGTTGAGACAATCCCTGCGCCTTCTTGGCCGCGATGCTGCAAAGCATGCAGCCCGTAATACGATAGCTGCGCTGCATTCGTATGGCCCCATATTCCAAAGACGCCGCATTCTTCATTTAAGCTTCTGATTTCAGCAAGCATGGGATAGCTCCTTTCCAAGCTGTGCGAAGGGCTTCGACTGAATCTTGGATCCAAATGGTGCCGTCTTCGCTTTTGATCGTCAATGTCCCGGTATCTGTGACTGTTCCGATTCGCTTGGCATCTGCAACAACTTGTTCGAACGCTTGTGCCTTGTCCGGAGAAACGGTCAAAACAAAGCGCGATTGCGATTCGCTGAATAAAGCCGTAGTGGCTGAACCTGAAAGCGAAGCTTCAATTCCAAGTCCCTTGCCGAACGCTTTTTCTGCCAGTGCGACCGCAACGCCGCCTTCTGCTACGTCATGAGCAGATGCAACGAAGCCGCCTTTGATAGCTTCTAAAATCTGCTGTTGCCGCTGTGCTTCAACCTTCAAATCGATTGCCGGCGCTTTGCCGAAAATCCGGCCTTCTACCATTTTTTGAAGTTCACTGCCGCCGAATTCCGTCAAGCTTTCGCCAATCAAGTAAACGAAGTCTCCTGCACGCTTCGCATCTTGAGTCGTAACATGCGACAGGTCTTCCACTAAACCGACCAAACCGATGGTCGGCGTCGGATAAATTGCCGTGCCGTTTGTTTCATTGTATAAAGAAACGTTCCCGCCAATAACCGGTGCATCAAGAATGGTGCAAGCTTCAGACATGCCATCTGCCGCTTTTTCCAGCTGCCAGAAGATTTCCGGCTTTTCAGGATTCCCGAAGTTCAGGCAGTCCGTGATAGCCAGCGGTTTTGCACCTGAAACGACTACGTTCCGTGCAGCTTCCGCGACCGCAATTTTGCCGCCGGTTTCCGGATCCAAATAGATATAGCGGAGTTGCAATCTGTTGTCATCGCTAAGCCTTTGTTCGTCCCGCGAACACGGATAACCGCTGCATCCGATCCTGGGCTGACGACTGTACTTGTCCGGACTTGATGATCGTATTGATCGTAGACCCATTCTTTTGAAGCGATTGTCGGCTGCTGCAATAGCGCCTTCAATGTTTCGCTGTAGTTTTCCACTTTCGGTTCTGCGTTGTCCATTTGCTGATACTCTTTAAAGTAAGTAGGCACACTTGATGGTTTATGGTAAACGGGCGCATCTTCCGCCAAGGCATCAACCGGCACTTCTGCTACAACTTCCCCTTTATGCACTAAACGCAAAGTCGAATCGTCCGTTACGGTACCAACTGTAACTGCATCCAATCCGTATTTCTCAAACAATTCCACAATCTCAGGTTCACGACCTTTTTTCACGACAATCAGCATGCGTTCCTGCGATTCCGACAGCATCATTTCATAAGCCGTCATTCCTGTTTCGCGCTGCGGCACATGGTCAAGATCCATTTCAATGCCGGATCCCGCTTTTGAAGCCATTTCAGCCGACGAAGAAGTAAGGCCAGCTGCGCCCATGTCTTGAATGCCGACAAGTGCATCGGATTTCACGAGTTCCAGGCATGCTTCAAGCAAGAGTTTTTCCATAAATGGATCCCCCACTTGCACAGCTGGGCGGTTATCGCCCGATGATTCCGTCAATTCTTCCGAAGCAAAAGTTGCACCGTGGATCCCGTCGCGCCCAGTTTTTGCTCCCACATACATCACCGGGTTTCCGACGCCTGATGCTACGCCTTTTTGGATGTCTTCATGATTGATCAAGCCTACACACATCGCGTTCACAAGCGGATTGCCGTCATAAGAATCATCGAACTGGACTTCTCCGCCGACAGTCGGAATGCCGATGCAATTGCCATATCCTGCGATTCCAGCGACTACTTCTTCAAACAGGTATTTAACGCGCGGCGTTGTCAATTCACCGAAACGAAGCGAATTCAACATTGCAATCGGGCGCGCTCCCATTGAGAAGACGTCACGGATGATGCCGCCCACTCCGGTTGCCGCTCCTTGATACGGTTCAATTGCTGAAGGGTGGTTATGGGATTCCATTTTAAAGACCACTGCCTGGCCGTCTCCGATATCCACAATCCCGGCGCCTTCGCCCGGCCCTTGAAGTACACGCGGCGCTTTTGTCGGAAATTTTGCCAAAACCGGTTTTGAATTTTTATACGAACAATGTTCTGACCACATGACCGAAAACAAACCGGTTTCTGTGTAATTCGGCGTTCTTCCTAAAATCTTCTCCACCATGGCAAATTCTGAATCGGATAATCCCATTTGCTGATAGATTTTCTGTTCTTTGATCTGCTCAGTATTTGGCTCAAGCATGACTGACATTTGCTTCCCTCCACTGTTTCACAATTGATTTAAATAGGGCCAAGCCGTCGCTGCCGCCGATCAAATCGGATACAGCACGTTCCGGATGCGGCATCATGCCAAGGACATTCCCGCGTTCATTGACAATCCCTGCGATGTTGTTCCGGCTGCCGTTAAAATCGTCTGCATAGGAAAAGACGATTTGATTGTTCTTTTTCAACTGCTCGTATGTTGCATCGTCGCAATAATAATTTCCTTCGCCGTGAGCGATCGGAATTTGGATTTCCTGGCCTTCTGCGTATTCGTTCGTGAACAGCGTATTGGCATTCTCCACTTTCAAACCGACTGTCTTGCACATGAATTTCAAGTTTTTATTGCGGAGCAAAACGCCTGGAAGCAAGCCCGCCTCCGTCAAAATCTGGAATCCGTTGCAAATGCCGAGAACCGGCTTGCCGGCTTCAACCGCTTTTTTCACTTCATCCATCACTGCTGATGACTGTGCAATGGCACCGCAGCGCAAGTAATCGCCATACGAAAACCCGCCTGGCAATAAAATCCCGTCATAACCGTTTAAATCTGTTGAATCATGCCATACATACTCTGCTTCTTCACCCAGTTCATCCTTGACCGCATGGTACATGTCCAAATCACAATTGGACCCAGGAAATACGATTACTGCGAATTTCATTGCGAGACAGCCTCCTCAATTTCGAAACGGTAATCTTCAATTACCGTATTCGTCAATAACTTCTGGCACATTTCATTTACTAACGCATCAACATCCTGTGCGTCATCCGAGATCATCAATTCCAAGTATTTGCCGATCCGGACGTCTTCAACTTCCGCGTAGCCCATTTTATGAAGAGATCCCATTACTGCAGACCCTTGTGGATCCAATACGCTTTCGCGCAAAGTGACGTAGATTTTTACCTTTTTCATGAATGTTGTCCTCCCAGTTTAGCTAAAATGAGTTCATACGCTTCCGTTAAATTGCCCAGATCCCGGCGAAATACATCTTTATCAAGTTTTTGTTTCGTTTTGGCATCCCACAAACGGCATGTATCCGGTGAAATTTCATCTGCCAATAAAATACGGCCGTCTTGGCCACGGCCAAATTCGATTTTAAAGTCCACTAAATCCACACCGACTTCTTTAAAGAAGCCGATTAAGATTTCATTGACCGCTAGCGCTTTTTCCCGCAATTCCTGAACTTCATCAGTTGTTGCGAGTTCCAGCATTTCAATATGGTCTTCTGTCATAATCGGATCGCCAAGCTCATCATCTTTGTAATAAAATTCGACGATCGGCTTTTTCAAAACGGTTCCTTCTTCTAAACCGAAGCGCTTCGCCATGCTGCCGGCAACGATATTCCGTGTCACCACTTCGACCGGAATGATCGCCACTTGCCGCACGAGCTGCTCATGGTCAGACAATTGTTTAACAAAATGCGAAGCAATGCCCGCCTTCTGCAATCTTTCGAAAATCAATGATGTGATTTTATTGTTCAACATGCCTTTACCGGCAATTTCCGCTTTCTTTTCCCCATTAAAAGCTGTTGCTGAATCTTTGTATTCCACCCATAAAATAGCTTGTTCGTCCGTTGCATATAAGCGTTTTGCCTTGCCTTCGTACAATAGCTGACCTTTTTCCATGTGAGAAGCCTCCGTTTAGTTTAATCCAAGCCGGTTGAAAATCATGTCCACTTGCTGTAAGTGATGGTTATAGTCAAAGCAATCGTCCAATTCTTCTTTAGACAATTGAGATGTAATCGTTTCATTCGCTTCCACGATTTTGCGGAAATGCGTCTGGTTTTCCCACGCTTCCATCGCACAAGGCTGAACCGTGTCATAAGCCGCTTCGCGAGCCATGCCTTTATCGATCAACGCCAACAGCACCGCTGCGAATAAATTAAGCCAAGCGTTGAATCCATATTGCGCTTCATATTCTCAGGGAATACCGTCAAATTCTTCACGATATTCGAGAAGCGGTTCAACATATAGTTCAGCGCAATCGTTGCATCCGGTAAAATCACACGCTCTGCTGACGAATGGGAAATATCGCGTTCATGCCAAAGTGAGACGTTTTCGTAAGAAGTGACCATATAGCCGCGGATTAAGCGCGCAAGGCCCGTCATGTTTTCTGAACCGATCGGATTGCGTTTATGCGGCATCGCTGAAGATCCTTTTTGCCCTTTCGCGAAAAATTCTTCCACTTCACGCGTTTCCGATTTTTGAAGGCCGCGAATTTCTGTCGCGAACTTCTCAATAGACGTTGCAATTAAAGCCAGTGTGCTCATATACTGCGCATGGCGGTCGCGCTGCAAAGTCTGTGTTGAAATCGGAGAAGCGGCTAAGCCTAATTGTTTGCAGACATACTCTTCAACGAACGGATCAATATTGGCATAAGTTCCGACTGCACCTGACATTTTCCCTGTTTCGATCGTCTTCGCTGCCGCTTCAAAGCGTTCTAAATTGCGTTTCATTTCCTCATGCCACAATGCCAGTTTCAAACCGAAAGTTGTCGGTTCTGCATGCACACCGTGCGTACGGCCCATCATAACGGTCATTTTATGTTCTTTGGCTTTATTTGCTAAAACCTCAATGAAATTTGTCAAATCTTTACGGATGATCGTATTTGCCTGTTTGATCAAATAAGATAGGGCTGTATCAACTACATCTGTAGAAGTCAGTCCGTAATGCACCCATTTGCGCTCTTCGCCCAAAGTTTCAGACACGGCACGCGTAAATGCGACAACATCATGGCGCGTCTCTTCTTCGATCTCCAAAATCCGGTCTACTGAAAACGAAGCGTTCTGGCGGATTTTCACAACATCTTCTTTTGGAATATCACCAATTTCAGCCCATGCTTCACAAGCTAAAATCTCCACTTCCAGCCAAGCGTTGTAGCGGTTTTCGTCTGTCCAAATTGCGCCCATTTCGGGTCTTGTGTAACGTGCGATCATAAACAATTTCCTCCAATTATTCCGGCCAAATACCGGATTCGTTGATTTCTTTTAAAGTCCCTTTCAGGTCTTCCGTTAATATTGTAACATGGCCCATTTTGCGCTTATACTTCGCTTCATCTTTGCCGTATAGATGTACTGACCAGTTGGGATACTGCGAAATCTTAGAAGTCAAAGGTGCGACATGCTCGCCAAGAATATTCACCATAATGGTATCTGCCCATAATTTCGGTTCTCTGAGCGGCCAACCACAAATGGCCCGGATATGCTGATGGAACTGTGAGATATTCGTGCCTTCAATGGAGTAATGGCCAGAATTATGAGGGCGCGGCGCCAGCTCGTTCACAAGAATGTCTCCATTCTCCAAAACAAACATTTCAACCGCGAGAGTGCCAATCATCTCCAGATGGCTCGCGATTTTATTCGCAGCATCTTTGGCCTGTTCGATCGTTGCATCCGCGACAGGAGCTGGCACAATCGTTTGGTGAAGAATATGGTCTTTATGGATATTCTCCCCGATTGGCAAAATTTCCATTGCCCCATGGACATTCCGCTGAATAATCACGGAAATCTCTTTCGTAAAATCGATAAAGGATTCGGCCACACAATCCCCGTTCTGGAACAACGGCTCAGCCAATGGCAATTCCTCTTTTGAATGGATGGTTTGCTGCCCTTTGCCGTCATATCCGCCCTTCGCCGTTTTAACCACAAACGGAAAAGTGAGGCCAGCACTTTTCTCTTCTAATTCGCTGTATGTGGAGGCAGTGATATAATCAGCAATCGGAACACCAGCCTCAGAAATCGCTTGTTTTTCAAATATGCGATTTTGCGTTATCCGGATCAGTTCCGATCCTTGGGGAACATAAGCGATTTCACTCAACTTTTCCAAGCCCGCCACATCTATATTTTCGAACTCGTAGGTGATCACGTCACTTGCTTCGGCTAATTCTTCAAGCGCGTGCAAATCATTATAAGGAGCTACGATTTGAATATCCGCAATTTGCCCAGTCGGAGAATCCATGGCCGGATCTAAGACCGCAATTTTAAACCCTGCTTCTTTGGCAGCCATGGCCATCATACGTCCAAGCTGTCCACCGCCGATGATGCCGATTGTTTGCCCTGGAAGAATAATTTTAGTCATTTTAAATCACCTGTGCTTTTTAAGACTTCTTCATGGGTCCGTTTTCTTCTATCTTCTAACGCTTCTGCCGCTGCTGTATCAGTAGTTCCAAGGATTTGTGCAGCTAGTAAGCCTGCATTTACAGCTCCTGCTTTTCCGATTGCTACTGTTGCTACCGGAACGCCCCCTGGCATTTGTACAATGGATAGAAGAGAATCCAAACCATTTAAAGCTTTCGATTGAACAGGAACGCCAATAACCGGTAAAGTCGTTTTTGCTGCAACCATTCCCGGCAAGTGAGCCGCTCCGCCAGCTCCAGCGATAATTACATGCAGCCCTCTTTCTCTTGCCTGTTCTGCATAGCTAAACATTAAATCAGGAGTACGGTGAGCCGAAATCACTTTTTTTCATAGCTTATGTTGAGTTCATCCAAAATATCACATGTATGTTTCATTGTTTCCCAATCGCTTGAACTTCCCATAATGACGCCAATCCGTGGATTCATCACAATACCTCTCCTTTAAAACAAATAAAAGCCCTTAAATAAACTGCTCACATAACGTGAAAAGCAGTTTACTTAAGGACTTTCTCATTAGACGATTTATAAATAATGCCGTAAATAAGCACATTTTCGCCAAGTATCCATAAGTTGCTTTCCCGCATAGTCCAGACATTCCGGTGTCTTGGTAGAAACGCAGAAGCCAATCCTTCTGCATATATGGGGTATCCACAATCATCATAACAAGAGACAACTGAGGAGTCAACGATAAAGTCGAACAATTAAACACCTTACTTCTTAATCGTTCGTCTTTATAACAAATATTTACTTATTCATTTAATTTCATGCCTTTAAACTTCACTATTTGGCGTATAGGAACAGGCTTACCATCAATTTCTTCAAACAACGGCTCATCTTTTCGACCAACGGCCGCATAGCCTTCTCGCTTCATTCGTTCTAAGCAGGCATCCATTGTTTCGTTTTCGCCCACTTCAAACCAGACTGTTTTTCTTACTCATTTAAATAATTTTCCTCTCTTTACTTGTTTCACCCAGAATCCGCCATGGATCGTTTTAGGCTCATACGCAATGATAAATGCTTTTGGATCCAATTCTTTAATAGTAGCGTATAACTGGAGTTCCATTTTCCGTGGTGTCAGGATTTGCATAGAGTGGCGTCCACCTTCCATGCCATTTGCTACCCAATCCGTTACTCCATAGCCTTTCTCCCGCAATTTCTTAGGAAGAAGTGGATCTTCATCACTTGTAATAACATTTACAGTAATATAACCCAATGCCATTTTCTCTTCAATTTTGGATCCGACAATGACACCCGAACCATAACCAATCGCATAGGCTATCAAATTTTGAATTTGATCTAAATTATCCAATACTAATCCTAAACCTACTATATAAATAACCGTCTCCACCATGCTTACAGCTGCCGCTAAATACCGGTACCCCTTTAGCGTCATAATCATTCGGATGGTAAAGAACGAAACATAGACGATATTGATGGAAAAAATAATCAAGACCATTAACCACGGATTAATATCCACTTTTTGCACCCTTTCTTTCCTATAAAGATTCATGTTTCATACTAGTAGAGTTAGTAAGCAATTGCAAGGAACATTAGATAAATTTACTATGATGAACAAAAAATTCTCATGAAAATCAATATCCCGAAATTGGATTGTTCCTTTTAGCAGAAAATTTGCGCATACTGAATATTTAACAGCTAGCTCGAATCATTTTGAAATTGGATAAATCTAATGATGTACGCCTGAGGCAACGATTGAAATTCAACTATATTTTTAAAATAGATACATACAAGAAAAATCACAAAAAAAAGCCGTTACCGGCTACGGTAACGACTTTCCACGTGCCCAGCGACGTCCTACTCTCACAGGGGGAGACCCCCAACTACCATCGGCGCAAAAGAGCTTAACTTCCGTGTTCGGGATGGGAACGGGTGTGGCCTCTTTGCCATCATCACTGGACTATTTTTTTCAGAGTGACTTGTTCACTCAAAACTGGATATTCGACATTGAATACAGGAAACGCGCTCTTCAGAAAGCATTTTGGTTAAGTCCTCGATCGATTAGTATTCGTCAGCTGCACGTGTCGCCACGCTTCCACCTCGAACCTATCTACCTCATCGTCTTTGAGGGATCTTACTTGCTTGCGCAATGGGAAATCTCATCTTGAGGGGGGCTTCGTGCTTAGATGCTTTCAGCACTTATCCCGGCCACACATAGCTACCCAGCGATGCCCTTGGCAGAACAACTGGTACACCAGCGGTGTGTCCATCCCGGTCCTCTCGTACTAAGGACAGCTCCTCTCAAATTTCCTGCGCCCGCGACGGATAGGGACCGAACTGTCTCACGACGTTCTGAACCCAGCTCGCGTACCGCTTTAATGGGCGAACAGCCCAACCCTTGGGACCGACTACAGCCCCAGGATGCGATGAGCCGACATCGAGGTGCCAAACCTCCCCGTCGATGTGGACTCTTGGGGGAGATAAGCCTGTTATCCCCGGGGTAGCTTTTATCCGTTGAGCGATGGCCCTTCCATGCGGAACCACCGGATCACTAAGCCCGTCTTTCGACCCTGCTCGACCTGTACGTCTCGCAGTCAAGCTCCCTTGTGCCTTTACACTCTGCGAATGATTTCCAACCATTCTGAGGGAACCTTTGGGCGCCTCCGTTACTCTTTAGGAGGCGACCGCCCCAGTCAAACTGCCCGCCTGACACTGTCTCCCACCCCGATCAGGGGTGTGGGTTAGAATTTCAATACAACCAGGGTAGTATCCCACCGACGCCTCCTCCGAAGCTGGCGCTCCGGGCTCAAAGGCTCCTACCTATCCTGTACAAGTTGCACCAAAATTCAATATCAGGCTACAGTAAAGCTCCACGGGGTCTTTCCGTCCTGTCGCGGGTAACCTGCATCTTCACAGGTACTATAATTTCACCGAGTCTCTCGTTGAGACAGTGCCCAGATCGTTACGCCTTTCGTGCGGGTCGGAACTTACCCGACAAGGAATTTCGCTACCTTAGGACCGTTATAGTTACGGCCGCCGTTTACTGGGGCTTCAGTTCGCACCTTCGCTTGCGCTAAGCACTCCCCTTAACCTTCCAGCACCGGGCAGGCGTCAGCCCCTATACGTCACCTTACGGTTTTGCAGAGACCTGTGTTTTTGCTAAACAGTCGCCTGGGCCTATTCACTGCGGCTCTCTCGGGCTGTAACACCCTACCAGAGCACCCCTTCTCCCGAAGTTACGGGGTCATTTTGCCGAGTTCCTTAACGAGAGTTCACTCGCTCACCTTAGAATTCTCTTCTCGCCTACCTGTGTCGGTTTGCGGTACGGGCACCTCCCCGCCTCGCTAGAGGCTTTTCTTGGCAGTGTGAAATCAGGGACTCGAGGATGAATCCTCTTGCCGTCACAGCTTAACGTATCAGGAATGGGATTTGCCTCATTCCACGCCTCACTGCTTGGACGCGCACAACCAACGGCGCGCTCACCTTATCCTTCTGCGTCCCCCCATTGCTCAAACGGCGGGGAGGTGGTACAGGAATATCAACCTGTTGTCCATCGTCTACGCCTATCGGCCTCGACTTAGGTCCCGACTGACCCTGAGCGGACGAGCCTTCCTCAGGAAACCTTAGGCATTCGGTGGACGGGATTCTCACCCGTCTTTCGTTACTCATACCGGCATTCTCACTTCTAAGCGCTCCACCAGTCCTTCCGGTCTGACTTCAACGCCCTTAGAACGCTCTCCTACCACGGACCTCAGACGAGGTCCATCCACAGCTTCGGTAATCCGTTTAGCCCCGGTACATTTTCGGCGCAGTGTCACTCGACCAGTGAGCTATTACGCACTCTTTAAATGATGGCTGCTTCTAAGCCAACATCCTGGTTGTCTAAGCAACGCCACATCCTTTTCCACTTAACGGATATTTGGGGACCTTAGCTGGTGGTCTGGGCTGTTTCCCTCTTGACTACGGATCTTATCACTCGCAGTCTGACTCCCAATCATAAATCACTGGCATTCGGAGTTTGTCTGAATTCGGTAACCCGGGATGGGCCCCTAGTCCAAACAGTGCTCTACCTCCAGGATTCTAAACGATTGAGGCTAGCCCTAAAGCTATTTCGGAGAGAACCAGCTATCTCCAGGTTCGATTGGAATTTCTCCGCTACCCACACCTCATCCCCGCACTTTTCAACGTGCGTGGGTTCGGGCCTCCAGTAAGTGTTACCTTACCTTCACCCTGGACATGGGTAGATCACCTGGTTTCGGGTCTACAACTGCATACTCATTCGCCCTATTCAGACTCGCTTTCGCTGCGGCTCCGCCTTCTCAGCTTAACCTTGCATGCAATCGTAACTCGCCGGTTCATTCTACAAAAGGCACGCCATCACCCATTAACGGGCTTTGACTACTTGTAGGCACACGGTTTCAGGATCTGTTTCACTCCCCTTCCGGGGTGCTTTTCACCTTTCCCTCACGGTACTGGTTCACTATCGGTCACTAGGGAGTATTTAGCCTTGGGAGATGGTCCTCCCGGATTCCGACGGAATTTCACGTGTTCCGCCGTACTCAGGATCCACTCGGGAGATCCGAACCTTTCAGCTACAGGGCTGTTACCTTGTCTCGCGGACCGTTCCAGGTCGCTTCGCTTAAATTCGGATTTTGTAACTCCGCAATGAGTGTCCTACAACCCCAAGAGGCAAGCCTCTTGGTTTGGGCTGTTCCCGTTTCGCTCGCCGCTACTCAGGGAATCGCATTTGCTTTCTCTTCCTCCAGGTACTTAGATGTTTCAGTTCCCTGGGTCTGCCTTCTCATGTGCTATGTATTCACACATGGATACCGCCCCATTAAAGGCGGTGGGTTCCCCCATTCGGAAATCTCCGGATCATCGCTCACTTACAGCTCCCCGAAGCATATCGGTGTTAGTGCCGTCCTTCTTCGGCTCCTAGTGCCAAGGCATTCACCGTGCGCCCTTTCTAACTTAACCAAGTGGTTTGTTAAAAAGTGGATCCCAATTGGGATCGTGCTTACATGAATTGCTTGTTTTCATTTGTTTCAATGTCGTTTTATCCAGTTTTCAAAGAACAAGTTTGAAGTCACAAAACAGGCTCACGCCTGAAGGGTGAACCTTCAAAACTGAACGCAAAACGTCAACACAAGATCTAAGATCTTGTTTCCGAATAAATCCTTAGAAAGGAGGTGATCCAGCCGCACCTTCCGATACGGCTACCTTGTTACGACTTCACCCCAATCATCTGTCCCACCTTCGGCGGCTGGCTCCCGTAAGGGTTACCCCACCGACTTCGGGTGTTACAAACTCTCGTGGTGTGACGGGCGGTGTGTACAAGGCCCGGGAACGTATTCACCGTGGCATGCTGATCCACGATTACTAGCGATTCCGGCTTCATGCAGGCGAGTTGCAGCCTGCAATCCGAACTGAGAACGGTTTTCTGGGATTGGCTCCCCCTCGCGGGTTGGCTGCCCTTTGTACCGTCCATTGTAGCACGTGTGTAGCCCAGGTCATAAGGGGCATGATGATTTGACGTCATCCCCACCTTCCTCCGGTTTGTCACCGGCAGTCACCTTAGAGTGCCCAACTGAATGCTGGCAACTAAGATCAAGGGTTGCGCTCGTTGCGGGACTTAACCCAACATCTCACGACACGAGCTGACGACAACCATGCACCACCTGTCACCGCTGTCCCCGAAGGGAAAGCCTTGTCTCCAAGGCGGGCAGCGGGATGTCAAGACCTGGTAAGGTTCTTCGCGTTGCTTCGAATTAAACCACATGCTCCACCGCTTGTGCGGCCCCCGTCAATTCCTTTGAGTTTCAGCCTTGCGGCCGTACTCCCCAGGCGGAGTGCTTAATGCGTTAGCTGCAGCACTAAGGGGCGGAAACCCCCTAACACTTAGCACTCATCGTTTACGGCGTGGACTACCAGGGTATCTAATCCTGTTTGCTCCCCACGCTTTCGCGCCTCAGCGTCAGTTACAGACCAGAAAGTCGCCTTCGCCACTGGTGTTCCTCCACATCTCTACGCATTTCACCGCTACACGTGGAATTCCACTTTCCTCTTCTGCACTCAAGTTCCCCAGTTTCCAATGACCCTCCACGGTTGAGCCGTGGGCTTTCACATCAGACTTAAGGAACCGCCTGCGCGCGCTTTACGCCCAATAATTCCGGACAACGCTTGCCACCTACGTATTACCGCGGCTGCTGGCACGTAGTTAGCCGTGGCTTTCTGGTGAGGTACCGTCAAGGTACCAATAGTTAGTTGGTACGTGTTCTTCCCTCACAACAGAGTTTTACGATCCGAAAACCTTCGTCACTCACGCGGCGTTGCTCCGTCAGACTTGCGTCCATTGCGGAAGATTCCCTACTGCTGCCTCCCGTAGGAGTCTGGGCCGTGTCTCAGTCCCAGTGTGGCCGGTCACCCTCTCAGGTCGGCTACGCATCGTGGCCTTGGTGGGCCGTTACCCCACCAACTAGCTAATGCGCCGCGGCCATCCTGCAGTGACAGCCGAAACCGTCTTTCCGTGAAGCCTCAGGTGAGTCTTCAAACTATTCGGTATTAGCACCGGTTTCCCGGAGTTATCCCGATCTGCAGGGCAGGTTGCCCACGTGTTACTCACCCGTCCGCCGCTAAACGCTTGGAGCAAGCTCCAAGTGTTCCGCTCGACTTGCATGTATTAGGCACGCCGCCAGCGTTCGTCCTGAGCCAGGATCAAACTCTCCATTATAGAGTAGTATTGATTGCTCAATGCTGGCGCATCGCCGTCTCCGAAAAGACGCGCGATTCGCTTTGATCTGGCTAAGCCTGATCAGTAAGTTGTGGCGCGGGACCCGAAGGTCCGTTGCCGATATTGTTGACGTTTTGCTGTTCAGTTTTCAAGGTTCATGTTGTCACTGCTTTTTCTCAGCAACTTTATTAGTATAGCTCAATTCAATTTCGATGTCAACAGTTTTATAAATTTTATAATTCCGTTTCAATCAAGTTGTTTTGAGGACGCTTATTAATATACCAAGGCTGATTGTCTTTGTCAACAAACTTTGGGTAACCGACAAAAAAATAATAAACCGATTACACTTCTTATTATAACAGAAAATTCTATAAATAAAAATTACAAAACTGTTACAAAAATGAATGGGATATTCCCCTTTACATAGAATCTTTTAACGTATCCTTATGCTTATCTTCCTGCGCTTTATTCTCTTTATGTACCTTCACTTCCATTCCCGCCTTCATCTTATAAATCTTCAGTGCGAAGAGACGTTCAATTGTAGTTGACCCGGCTCCTATTGAAATGAATCTCTTCTATAGTAATAACTAATTCTGCTTTTCTACTTCTCTTGAACAACTTCCTTCTATAATAATAAAAACCCGCCGATTGAATTCGGCGGGTTGAGTTTAAGCTAGGAAAATGAAGTAAAGAATAAAGATAACGAACAACCCATACATAATCGGATGGATCTGTTTGGCTTTTCCTGCAAAAATCATTGTGATCGGGTAGAAGATAAATCCAATTGCAATTCCTGTGGCAATGCTATAGCCGAGAGGCATGGAAATCATCGTCAAAAATGCCGGCACCGCAATTTCAAATCTTGTCCAATCGATTTTACCTAAAGCTGAAACCATTAAAACCCCTACGATAATTAAAGCAGGAGCCGTGACAGCACTCGTAATAACTTCTAAGAGGGGATAGAATAAAATCGAAATTAAAAACAATACCCCTGTCACTACAGCAGAAAATCCTGAACGGCCTCCTGCAGCAACACCGGAAGTCGATTCGATATATGAAGTGGTCGTGGAAGTTCCAAAAATAGCGCCGCTTACTGTCGCTACCGCATCTGCCATTAAAGCTTTACCTGCACGAGGCAATTTATTATCTTTCATTAATCCTGCTTGGTTGGCAACTGCCACTAGCGTTCCGGCTGTATCGAAAAAGTCGACAAACAAGAAAGTAAGAACAATTACCAGGAATTGAACTGTCATCAATGAACCTGGATCATTGAAAATCGGTTCCAATGCGACTCCGAACGTCGGCGCCATACTTGGAATTTCTCCAATAATCGCACTTGGCAATTCCACGATGCTGAAAATCATCCCGATTACAGCTGCAATTAACATTCCGAAAAATATTCCGCCGTTAATGCCGCGTACCATGAAGATGACTGTGATTACTAGACCGAAGATGGCCAACAAAGTTGAAGGCTGTGTTAAATCGCCTAATCCGACCAAAGTATCCGGATTGCCGACAATAATTCCGGCATTTTGAAACCCGATAAATGTAATGTAAAGCCCGATTCCTGCGCCCACTGCATATTTCAATTCAGCAGGTATTGCATTGATAATCATTTCACGCAAACCGGAAAGGGATAGAACAATAAAGATGAGTCCAGAAAATAAAACACCGGTTAAAGCTGTTTGCCACGGAATTCCATAAGTCAGAATAACTGTATAGGCAAAAAATGCATTTAAGCCCATACCCGGTGCTAGAGCGATTGGGTAACGTGCTAAAATTCCCATCATAAAGCAGCCAACTGCCGCAGCCAGAGCGGTCGCCATAAATACAGACCCATAATCCATATACATTTCTTCAGGAAGATCAGGTACCGAACTTAATGTGAGCGTTAATGGGTTGACCACCAAAATATATGCCATTGCCAAGAAAGTGGTCAATCCGCCAATTATTTCTTTACGGTAATTTGTCCCCAGTTCATCAAATTGAAAATAACTCTTCATCATTTTTCCTCCGCTTGTCGCCGCGATAATGCAAAAAAACACATACAGCAACTTGCCGTATGTGTTCGATTTATCTTTTTAAGCGTAAAACTTCCTTAAAAAGGTCCCTTACCATTTAAAGGACAAAATCGTAGTCGAGTCATTTACGGTAACTCGGTAGAAACTTTCGGGCCATATCCCCGACATTATACGACAACGTTATTTAATTACTTTTGTAATATATCATGATTGAACGTTCAAAACAATACCAAACACGAACATTTAATAAGAATAGATAAGTATAGTTCGTAAAAAAACCGAAATGCCTACTGGCACTCCGGTTTTTGTTTTTATTCCCACTCAATAGTTGCTGGTGGCTTAGAGGTAATGTCATAGAGAACGCGGTTGATATGCGAAACTTCGTTGACTAGGCGGACACTGATTTTCTCAAGTACATCCCAAGGGATGCGTGCCCAGTCTGAAGTCATGCCGTCAATTGATGTTACCGCACGGATGCCGATTGCGTAATCATACGTACGGGCATCACCCATAACGCCTACGCTGCGGATATCCGGAAGCACCGTAAAGTATTGCCAAACGTCGCGGTCAAGGCCAGCCTTGCTGATTTCATCGCGTAAAATCCAATCAGATTCACGGACAATTTCCAGCTTTTCTTCAGTGACTGCTCCCATGATCCGAATTCCAAGACCAGGTCCTGGGAAAGGTTGGCGCCATACGATTTCGTCAGGCATGCCAAGTTCCGTCCCTAGAACACGGACTTCGTCTTTGAACAATGTGTTCAATGGTTCGATCAATTTAAACTGCATATCTTCTGGCAGACCGCCCACATTGTGATGGGATTTGATCGTCTGGGCAGTTGTTGTGCCGCTTTCGATAATATCGGTATAGAGTGTGCCTTGAGCTAGGAAATCCATGCCTTCAAGTTTTGAAGCTTCGTCATCGAATACATAGATGAATTCATTGCCGATGATTTTGCGTTTTTTCTCTGGATCTGAAACGCCTTCGAGCTTTTTCATGAAGCGTTCGCGCGCATCGATTTTGATGACATTCATATTAAAGCCGTCTGCGAAAGTTTTCATGACGCTTTCTGCTTCGCCTTTGCGCAGCAAACCATGGTCAACAAACATACAAGTCAACTGATCGCCAATCGCTTTATGGATCAGAACTGCTACTACAGATGAATCGACGCCGCCGCTCAGTGCACAAAGAACTTTTTTGTCCCCTACTTCTTCGCGGATTTTTTCGATTTCCAATTCGATGTAGTTTTCCATCGACCAGTCAGCTGCCATCCGCAAACACCGAAGACGAATTGACGCAGCAATTCATTGCCATATACAGAGTGGCGAACTTCCGGGTGGAATTGTACGCCGTAGAATTTACGTGATTCGTCTGCCATCGAAGCGATTGGGCAGCTTGCACTAGTACCGATAACTTCAAACCCTGGAGGCGCAGCAGTTACCAAGTCGCCATGGCTCATCCATACAATTTGCTCTTCCGGCAAACCTTCGAAGACTTTGCTTTCCTTGATCAATTTAAGTTCGGCTTTGCCATATTCACGGTTTTGCGCTTTCTCGACTTTTCCGTCCAATTTCAATGCCATTAATTGCATACCATAGCAAATTCCTAAAATCGGAAGACCCATTTCAAAAATCGCTTCATCAATTGAAAAAGCATTCTTATCGTAAACTGAATTCGGTCCACCTGAGAAAATGATGCCTGTAGCATTCATTTCTTTGATTTCTTCAGCTGTAATTGTATGCGGATGCAACTCGCTGTAAACGCCAATTTCACGAATACGCCGTGTAATCAATTGGTTGTACTGGCTTCCAAAATCCAAAACCACTATTTTCTTTTGCTCTTTCAACATCGGACTTGCTGGCACACTCTTCACCTCTTCTATTCTTTTCAGGGCCTCAAAATGACAAAAGAACGCGAAAATGGACTCCTCGCGTTCTTTTGCTCTACATCAAAAAGGCGAATGCACATGTCTGAAAGCATGCGTCATCCACCTTCATAGTCAAGTCATTTCCGGAGACTTGGTAGAGACATCCGATCCATATCACCGGACATATATGAGGGCACTTGTAAATTATAATTTTCTCAATTGTACAAGCTAGCGCCCCCAAAATCAACCGCTTGTGCGATTGATTAAATTTTCCCAACTTTCTTTTAGCTCGTTCCAGTCAACGGATTCTGGATTTCCGCCGTAAACAGCTTGCTCATAAGCACGCGTTAAACGCGTCATATCACTTGTACCGAAAAATGAATCGATATAGGAAGCATAGGATTTTAAGGTCTGGCCTTCCCTTCTCTTAATTCCATATAATTCCAATTGTTTCAACAAACGCAAATATGCTTTTTCAAACGTTGATGCGCTTTCACCGCGATTGCGGTAATAAGGGATCAACACTTTCGGGAGCCATTTTTGGCGAATCTTATAGAGGATACCCGCTAAAACTAGAAGTCCGCCAAGAGCCCATAAAATTTTCGCCTTATTTTCATCCCAGATATCAGAAGCGCGATCCCAAAAGTCCGGACCATTAGCTTCTTCTCCTGCTCCTGCAGTGCTGTCATCCTCTTCTTCAATCGGATTTGGACGTTCAGGCTGTTCGCGTTCAACTGGATCCGAAGCATCCACCTCAACATCGAATTCAACTTCAGAAGAACCTGTAAATCCGATAGTCGGTTCAAAGAGCATCCAGCCTACTCCCGGCATATAAGCTTCCACCCAGGAATGGGCATTATTATTAGTGATTTGATAGATGTCTCGCGTCCCTTCCGTTTCCAGCAATTCACCTTCGTTAAATCCTTTTACCCATCTTGCAGGAATATCAAGAGAGCGTAAAAGCACTACCATGGAAGTTGAAAAGTTATCGCAATAACCTCTCTGTGTCTCAAATAGGAATTGGTCTACATAGTCCTGGCCATCTTCAGGGACCGGGATATCCTGTTGGCTGTATTCAAAGCTTCCATTGGAAAAATACCGCTCAACTGCTCTTGTTTTATCGTACACAGTCGTTGAAGTTGAAGTGATTTCAAGAGCCAAATCCCGGACTCGCTGCGGCAATTCATCCGGCAATTGCAAAAAGCGATCAAATGCAGCTGGCAATTCCGCCAGTTTCTCTGGTGCCGTGGCCCGGAGCGCCGTTAAACTGAAGGTAGGCTCGCTATAGCTGATTTCATAAACTTGAGGTTCAAAGACATTGCCCTGTTGAAATGTTTCGATTCGCTGATCAGCTGCATCGTATTGATAATTCGGTGCAGCGTCCATTAAAATCGATTCAGTTCCATATGGATATAAAACGAAAGGAAAATCTTGGTCCATTGATATTAAAGCATTATCCTCTTCTTCCGATTCGCCTGGGATAAAATCCGTTTTAATAAATTCCCCATTTTCATAAACTGCGACCTCTCCAACATTTTCAGTCAATTCCCATCCTTTCGACGTATAAATGTCTTTGGATTCGACTTTCCAATATTGGCCGTCATCCACCTCTGCTGTAAATACAGGTGAGCTGTCGCCGATGAATGATCCACCTAACTGGGAATCGTCTACTCCATAGCCGATCCGGCCAACAGAATTACCGCCAGTCCCACTGCCGGCCTGATTTGAAAATGACGTAATATACGGAACGGGATCCGGCCAAACCGGACCGGATTTCGGCAAGTACAAGGCAACAGCTGTCGTTCCAGCAATCGCTAAAAATAACGGAATGACAGAAGCGGCAATCTTATCGCCGCTCAACTCAATATGATGGCGTTCAGTCCATCTTGCTAAATGCAGCAAGCCCGCAAGAAGCAAGCCGATCACCATAATGCGGATAATGGCGGTATTCCCTGTATAAGGGCTGAACGTATCCAATACTGCGATGAACAGAACCGTCAAAAAATAAAACAAGAAAATGCTTAGACGGAAGCTGACCCAATAATGAATCAAATAGACAGCCATCCACAGCAACGCGAAAAACAGGACGGTCCTAAAGATATCTGTAGTCTGTGCCCAGTTCTGTGAAAATAAGGCTTCCATATTCACTTGCAGGTCCGCCCAGACAAAAACCATTGCATCTTTCGAAAAGAAGAACGAATCCGTGTAGACATGGACAATAAACCAAAGAATATAAAGCAATTTAACAGGCCCGGATATTATCCACGGCACTTTAAACAATGCCATTAACAGACCTAACACAATAAACACCAGAAACAGCGTTTTATGTCCCGTCGATGTCAATGTCATTACCGGAGTCAGCCATTCTGCAAGAAGAAAAAAGACCAGCACATATAAACAAGCCATAAACCAAGTGTTTTTACGAATGGCGCTCATTTTTCGCTCCCTCCTGTAAATACGGAAGTAAAGTTTTCTGGACTTAACCGTTTGACGAGAAATCCTTTTGATCTCGCATATTGATAAGTCATTTCATCTTCTGATGTGAACTTCTCGCCTTTTACAGCCACCACCAAAAACATGCAGGTATTCAGCTGTTTGACATTGCGCTGAATTGTTTTTACCATTTCCATCGTTAACTGGCTTGTTACGTACAGCAGACTGGATGCATGGATTTCCTGCAATTCCCGGTTCACCGCTTGTTCAACAGGAATTTCAAGATCCGGCTGAACTTTTGCCAAATGATACATCACCCGCTGCAGCTGCTCTTCGGTTTGGATAACCGGGAAATAGTTTTTCGTTTCTCCTATAGATAGGTAAGCCAAACTTGAATTGGCTCCAATAATTGATTTGATGATAGAAGCGATCAATTCTACTTGGATTTCAAATTTATCTGAAGGCGCACGGTCATCCATTAAAAACAGGTCCTGCGACTGGCGGTCTTCAAACTCTTTCGTCCGCATCGTCTGCGTCCGGGCAAAAGATTTCCAATGAATCCAGGAGACCCGGTCCCCCGGATGATAATCCCTGATCCCGGTCGCCATCGTCGTATCCTTCACTAGCGTAAAAGGAGCTGCCATGCTTCCGTGATCGTATTTAGCCTCCATTGGCCGGTAAGCGAGTTCCACAGTATTTGGATACACAAGCACTTTCTGCTGCAACGGCAGGAGCCGGGTTTTCCTGACCCAGCCAAAAAAATCGGCGATCTCGACTTGAATGCCTTCCAATACGTGTTCACCACGCGGCATATCTGAAATTTCATACGACCATGAATACGATTTCCTAAAACCAGGCACAAGCATTTTCTGATAGCTTCCATCTGCCCGATCTTTCAATAAAGGTGAATCGGTCTTCTCAGACATGACCATATAGAGTAAAGGAAAGCGGAATTTTCTTTGGACATGGATCGTCGCTGAGAAGTTTCCGCCTTTCCTGATTTGAGCCGTATGGATTTCTCTCGAAAGCTGGATATCCTGGATCGGATAAAAGCTCATCAATAAGGAATACAATAAGAACGGCAATGTCATATAAAAAATGAACCAGCTGACAAAACCGCCTTGGAACATCGCAAACGAAAAAGTGAAAATCAGGATCAGAATAATGAAAAGCAGTCTTCCCCATAAATTCACGAAGCTCGGCAAGCGCTTCATTGGCCAACAAGCCTTTGCACAGGCACTCTGGTTTTCGCTAATATCCGGTCGGTAATTTCTTCGGCAGTAATGCCGTCGTACCGTGCTTCAGAGCGGAGCATGATGCGATGGCCAAAAACAGATTTCGCTAAATATTGCACATCGTCCGGAGTCACGTAATTTCTCCCCTTCAGCATGGCATAAGCTTGGGAAGCTTTCATCAACGCAATCGACCCTCGCGGGCTTACCCCTAAATAGACATAAGGATCAATGCGGGTCTGGCGCGAAAGATCCACAATATAGCTTTTAATCGAATCTTCCACTTTGATTTTTTTCGCTTCTTCTTGAAGTTGCAATAATTCTTCCAATGAAATGACAGCTTCAAGTTCGTCTATCGGCACCGATAATTGCGAGCGGCTCAACACTTCCACTTCTTCTTTCGAACTTGGGTAGCCCATTTTCACTTTCAGCAAAAAGCGGTCAAGCTGAGCTTCCGGCAACGGATAGGTTCCTTCGTATTCAATCGGGTTTTGAGTCGCCATGACGAAAAAGGGTTTGGGAATTGTCATCGTAACACCATCAATTGTGACAGAAGCTTCTTCCATCGCTTCCAGCAAAGAGGATTGTGTCTTCGGGGAAGTTCGGTTAATCTCATCCGCAAGAACAATATTGCCCATAATCGGCCCTGGCCGGAAATGGAACTCCATATCTTTCGGATTATAAATGGAAACACCGATTACATCTGACGGCAGAAGGTCCGGTGTAAATTGAATTCGTTTAAAATCTGCGCCGACTGATTTAGCAAGCGCTCTTACCAACATGGTTTTTCCGACTCCTGGGACATCTTCTAACAGGACATGTCCGTGTGAAAGCATAGCAACGATGCTGAGTTCGGCAATATTCCGTTTACCGATTATTACTTTTTCTATGTTATCAATCACTGCATTTAATCGATCCTTAGCATCCATGCTCATTGCCCCCAATGTATAATAAATAAAATTTAAAATTATCTAAAACTTATCATAAGCATAACGAATTTATAGGAAATTCTCAACTCTGCTTCCTCTCACTCAGGTCTTTTTCCGCAAATAAAAACAGAGCCTTTTAACAGGCTCTGTTCATTTCGGTTTATTTCCAGAAATCGTCGAATACTGTAATCGGCAAATGGCGCTTATGTTGCGTGCGAAGGTAGTAGCCTTCCAGTTTTTCACGCGCATCTTCCGGAATCTTTTTGCCTTCCAAATAATCATCAATCATCTCATAAGTGAGGCCAAGAGCCACTTCATCCGGTATAGCCGGTTTGTCTTCTTCCAAATCGGCAGTCGGAATTTTCGTGTACAAATGCTCAGGAGCATCCAGCTCTTTTAATAACGCACGGCCTTGGCGCTTATTCAAACGGAATAATGGCGTCACGTCCGCCGCCCCGTCCCCGAACTTCGTATAGAACCCAGTTATCGCTTCTGCTGCATGATCGGTTCCAAGAACAACCGCATTTTGCATAGCTGCCACTGAAAATTGCACTTTCATTCGCTCGCGGGCTTTTTCATTGCCTTTAGCAAAATCCGTCAGGAGGATGCCGGCATCCTCCAACGCTTTTCTACTGGCATCTACTGCTGCTTTAATATTCACTGTGTATACTTTTGTCGGTTTGATAAAATCGATTGCATCTTTTGCATCGTGTTCATCAAATTGTTCGCCGTACGGAAGACGGACCGCATAAAAGCCATATTTTTCTTCTCCGCTTTCAGCGTTCAATTCATCTACAGCCATTTGGGCCAATTTGCCGGCTAACGTCGAGTCTTGCCCTCCAGAAATACCGAGTACATATCCCTTCAAAAATGGATGCTTCACCAAGTATTCTTTCAGAAAAGCAATGGTCCGGCTAATTTCTTCTTTCGGATCAATGCTTGGCTGAACTTTAAGTTCTTCAATTATCGTTTGCTGTAATGTCGACATTTGAAATCCCCCTTATTTGCTGGTCATTTGTTGGATAGAGTCTTTTACTTCTTGGATATTGCGTATTTTATTGTCCCAACACTTCTGGCTGAGATCGACCGGATATTCTTCCGGATTCAATGAACGCTTGTATTCATCCCATAATAAATCCATATTGCGGATTGCATACGCCTGGATTTCTTCTAATGGAGGATTTTTGTAAATAAGTTCTCCGTCTTTGATGACTTGTTGATGGATATTGATGGCATCAAAATTGCTGACAAATTTGGATACATACGTATGGACAGGATGGAACATTTTCAAATGATCTTCAGCAGCCGGATTTTCATCCTGCATCGTGATGTAATCCCCTTCTGATTTACCATTTTCCCTATCGATGATGCGGTAAACGTTTTTGAGGCCTGGAGTTGTCACTTTTTCAGCGTTCCCGGAAATTTTAATGGTGTCTTCCATCTCGCCATGGTCGTTTTCAATTGCGACCAATTTGTAGACAGCTCCAAGAGCCGGCTGGTCGTATGCCGTAATCAGCTTGGTCCCGATTCCCCATGCATCTACGCGCGCCTTGCGCTTTTAAGTTAAGGATCGTGTATTCATCCAGGTCATTAGACACGACAATTTGGGCATCCGTGAAACCTGCTTCATCCAGCATTTTCCGGGCTTCTTTCGACAAGAAAGCAATATCTCCACTGTCCAGTCGGATTCCTTGGAAATTAATCTTATCGCCCAATTCTTTTGCTACGCGGATAGCTGTCGGAAGACCCGATTTCAATGTATCGTATGTGTCGACTAGGAAAACACAGTCTTTGTGCCGTTTCGCGTAAGAATGGAAAGCTTCATATTCATCTTTATAAGCTTGAACAAGAGAGTGCGCATGCGTGCCGGCTACAGGGATGCCGAACATTTTCCCAGCACGGACATTGCTTGTGGCTTCAAGGCCGCCGATATAGGCAGCCCGTGTTCCCCATACAGCCGCATCCATCTCTTGTGCACGTCTTGTTCCAAACTCCATGACCGCTCATCTTTGACAATTTGCTTAATGCGGCTCGCTTTTGTCGCAATCAAAGTTTGATAGTTCACAATATTTAACAGAGCCGTTTCAATCAGTTGAGCTTCAACTAAAGGCGCTTCGATGCGAAGAAGCGGTTCGTTTTGGAAGACCAATTCCCCTTCTACTACGGAATAGATGTCTCCTGTAAACCGGACTGTCTTCAAATAAGCCAAGAAATCGTCTCCATAGCCAACCTCTTCTTTTAAATAGGCAAGGTCGCTGTCTGTAAAACGGAATTCTTTCAAATAATCAAGAATACGCTCTAACCCAGCAAAGATCGCGTAGCCATTGCCAAAAGGCAGCTTCCGGAAAAACAATTCAAATACCGCTTTCCGTTCATGCATGCCATCTGCCCAATAAGCTTCGGACATATTGATCTGGTATAAATCTGTATGTAGCGTTAAACTGTCATCTGAATATTTTCTTTCCATTTGAATCTCCTTCTTCCGCAAGTCATTAGTTTCAAGTTAATTTCTATAATTATACCCTAATAGACTCATTTCAAATAAGAAAAACATAAATAATCGATTTAATTGACATTAGTCATAGCTTATGAGATACTTAATCAGTTAACAGCGAGGTAACTGAAAAATTTTGATAATCTGGCATTCTACAGTAATGTTTTTGATAATACTTATTCACACTGGCGCGATTTAAGGATCGCAAGGACGTAAAAGAAGGTAGGGTTTACGTTGCTTAAGTTAGAAAGCCACCAGTGGAACAATGACCGCGGCACAGAAAGTTAATCCTTTCAATGGAAATGATTCCCCGTTTATCGGGTTGAAAAATTGAAATCAAATATTAGTTAATGTTACCTTTAAAAATCAAAGGGATGTCCTCTAACGAGGACATCCCTTTTCCAATGCTTGCATTTACTTGTTTTTGCCGGCTGACTCCAGTACATACGAATCTTCCTGGCGGTTTAAATAATCCGTCACTGCGCCTCGTGAAGAACACGAAACATTGTGCGCATATTTTCCAAGAACGCCTTTTTTATAGAGCGGCGGTGCTACCCATGCTTTGCGGCGCGCTTCCAGCTCTTCGTCTGACACAGCCATGGTAATCTCCTGCTTGATGGAGTCGACTGTCACGATATCTCCTTCTTTCAACAACGCAATCGGTCCACCCACTTGGGCTTCTGGCGCAATATGCCCAACGACCAATCCGTGCGTTCCTCCAGAAAAGCGTCCGTCCGTCAATAAAGCAACCGATTCATCCATGCCTTTTCCGACAAGAATAGCGGATATTGATAACATTTCCGGCATCCCCGGACCGCCTTTTGGCCCTACATAACGGATAACGAGTACATCTCCTTCATTGATTTCGTTTGCCATTACGGCAGCCGTCGCTTCTTTTTCTGTATCAAAAACGCGAGCAGGACCGGTATGCACTTTCACTTTAACGCCAGACAGTTTAGCAACTGCGCCTCTTGGGGAAAGATTTCCTTTTAATACGACCAATGGACCGTCAGCACGCTTCGGCTTCTCAAACGGTACAATGACTTCCTGCCCCTCGATCAAGCCCGGAGCTTCAGCTAAGTTTTCTGCCAAGGTCTTTCCAGTCACTGTCATACAATCTCCGTGCAAATAACCTTTTTCCAGCAATAGTTTCATAACCGCTTGGACCCCGCCGACTTTATGCAGATCTTCCATGACAAATCGTCCGCTCGGCTTCAAATCTGCAATATGCGGCACTTGCTTTTGCAATCGGTTGAAGTCATCAATCGTCAGATCCACTTCAATCGCATGGGCAATCGCCAATAAATGAAGGATGGCATTGGTCGATCCCCCAAGGGCCATAACAACGGTAATCGCATTTTCAAATGCTTCTTTTGTCATGATGTCTTTCGGATAAACACCAAGTTCCAGCAAATTGTAGACGGCTTTTCCTGCCGCTTCACAGTCTGCTGCTTTCAAATCATTTTCAGCTGGATTCGAAGAGCTTCCTGGCAAGCTCATCCCCATTGCTTCCGCAGCCGATGCCATCGTGTTGGCCGTATACATGCCGCCGCATGAACCAGCGCCTGGGCACGCCGCACATTCGATGCCGCGCAAAGTATCATCCGAAATGTCGCCATTATTATGCTGGCCGACGCCTTCGAACACAGATACGATATCAATGTCTCCACCGTTATGTTTGCCTGGTGCAATGGTGCCTCCGTAGACAAATACGGCCGGCACTTCAGAATTGGCAATGGCAATCAAGCAGCCGGGAATGTTTTTATCGCATCCGCCGATTGCCACTAAGCCATCCAAGTTTTCTGCTCCAACCACTGTTTCAATCGAATCCGCGATAACGTCGCGGCTTGGCAATGAATAGCGCATCCCATCTGTTCCCATGGAAATGCCATCTGAAACGGTGATGGTATTAAAGATAAACGGAACACCGCCTGCTTCTCTCGCCCCTTTTTTCGCACTCACTGCTAAATCATGAATATGTATATTGCACGGAGTCACTTCACTCCACGTACTTGCAATCCCGATCATCGGTTTTTGGAAATCTTCATCGGTCACTCCGACAGAACGAAGCATGGCCCGGTTTGGCGCTTTCATAGCGCCCTCGCTGAATACTTTACTCTTGATGCGCAAATCTTTTTTCATAGAACATCTATCCTTTCTTTTTACTCATTATAGATCAATTTTTAAACAATTCAATGAATTAAAAATTTTTATTCAGTTAAATGAATATTTTGTCATAGAATATTCAAACTTTCGTCAGTAAAAAAAGCCCCAGCAAATGCTGGGACTTTCTTTAGTGGGCCACGTTTTCCCACATATTTTCTAGTGCGAGCGGCGGGCACGGACGGCTATAGTAGTAGCCTTGCCCGATTACATCAAAATTCCGCAGCAACTCCACTTGATCTTCTTTTTCGATTCCTTCCACAACCACAAGCGTATGGAGCCCTTTTCCTACCTCAATAATAGCTTTAAGAATTGAAAGGTTTCTTGGATTGACGAGTATATCATCAATCAATGATTTATCGATCTTTAAAGTATCGATTTCAATATTTTTGATGACTGTCAAAGAAGAATAGCCGGCGCCAAAATCATCAATTGCGATTTTTATGCCCAATCCCCGCAGCCCTCTAATAACTTTGGATGATTCTTCGATATTCATCATGACACTTTCGGTGATTTCAATTTCCAAATACGCTGGATCGATTTGGTAGGCTGCTAAAATCGCTTCCACTTTCCGATTAAATTGAGAGTCCCGGAATTGGCGTGCAGAGACATTCACAGACACTTTCACTTTTGGTTTTCCGCTCTTTTCCCATTCGCAGATTTGACGGCAGGCCTCTTCTAAAACCCACTCCCCAATCGGCAGAATCAGCCCTGTTTCTTCCGCAATGGGGATGAACTCAGCAGGAGACACCGTACCAATGGATGGATTCCAGCGCAGCAAGGCCTCAAGCCCCACCATCTTCTCCGTCCGCAAATCGACTTGCGGCTGATAATAAAGCTGGAATTCATTTTTTTCAATGGCTTTTCGCAGCGCATTTTCCACCTCGAATTTCCGGCTGACCTTTTGGTTTAGATCTTCCGTGAAAAACTGATAATTGTTCTTGCCTTTTTCTTTTGCTGAATACAACGCAAAATCCGCTTCACGGATTAGGGTTTCTTCATTGTTCGTGCATTTGTCCTGCATGCTGATGCCAACACTGATCGTCACGATCATTTCATGGTCTAACAATTCTACCGGCTGTTCCATGACTTGAAAGATTTTCTTCGCCAAGCGGATCATGTAGGCTTCTGTCACATTTTCAAAAGCGATGATAAACTCATCCCCGCCGTGGCGCGATAAGCGGTCAGTCGGACGCAAGCAGGATTTAATCCGCTCAGACACTTTTTTCAGGAAAAGATCGCCCCCCTGGTGCCCCAAAAGGTCATTCACGCCTTTAAAGTCATCAAAGTCGATCAGCATAACCGCCAGAGAACGATCGTACTGTCTGGCTCTTGCAGCGATGGCCGACAGATTTTCATAAAACCAATGGCGATTCGGCAAACCGGTTAATTGATCGGTAAAAGCCAAGTCATTCATTCTCATTTCAAGCTGCTTTTTTTCGGAAACGTTTCGGGTAATTGAAAACATTCCGTCCACCTGTCCTTGTTTACGGATCGGCACAACATTTAAATCCACTTGCAGTTCATTTTTTTCTTTATCTATCAATTTTTGTTCAGCTTGAAGGGCTTTGCCTTGTTTGGCTAATTCAAAAACTTCTTTTACACGTGCAGTCTTTTCGACGATCAACTCGGTGAAAGGCATATCCCGTAATTCTTTCTGGGTAAAACCGGTAAGCTCTTCCCCTCGCTTGTTGACATTTTTAAACGAACCGTCGAGAGCGATTTCAAAAACTGCATCTAAATTATTTTCAAATAGAGAGCGGTATTTCTCTTCGTTCTCCTCCATCAATCGCAGCGCTTCTTTTTCTTTCGTGATATTTTTGGCAATGCCGTAGACGCCAATAATTTCGCCGTCAATTTTAATAGGTAAATTTGTAATGTGGAGATATACCCATTCCCCATTTTTCCGGATGCATTGCAATTCGTAATTCTGCGGTATCCCCAGCAAAGCTTGTTCAAAATGCATTTTGGTTTCCTCTAGATAAGGCGGAGCTACAATCGGATGAAAAGTAGCGCCGATAAACTCTTCTTTTGTATAGCCGGTAAGATCCATTATGGCGTTATTGACATTCAACATTCGGCCCTCAGGATCCATTGAAAAAACGCCGTCAGGATTGTATGCAAACAACGATTGATAGCGCTGTTCACTTGCTTCAAGCTCCAAACGGATTTTCTTTTCCAACGTAATATCTCGGAGAATCAATTGGATGGCCGGCTTACCTTCGAATTTCATTTGGGCGCCTGTCACTTCGACATCGATCAACGAGCCATCAGGCTTAATGAATTGCTGCTCGATGGGTGCAGCATTGCCTCCCTGCATCATATGATGGATCCGTTCTTTGACAATCGGTTGAAAAGAAGCCGGTACAAAATCTAAAATCGACTTCCCTAAAACAAGCTCTTTGTTTTCCACACCGACCATCTTCAAGCAAGCTTCATTCACAAAAATCAATTTCCCTTGGCTATGCACAATAATAGGTTCTGGAGACAATTCAACCAGTTTCCGGAACCGGTTTTCGCTTTCCTTATTTTCCTCGATCAAACGGTTCTCTACCACGATCTTCCGGTAATCGGCATACGCAAACAGCATCGCCAGCACAACCAGCGCAGCGGATAGAGCAAAAATCGAGTTCATTATCTCCATTTCTGAAATCCAGAAAGGCCCCGCTGCAGAAAAATGCACACCAACGATATTGGCATTCATCGCTGTGTAATGCATGAAGGAAATAGCCAAGCCAAGTAAAACCGCGCTCATCACTTTTCGGCTGAGCGATTTATTCAGCCGCTTGAAATTCATGAAAATTTTAATCGCCGCTGTTGAAAAAAGAAAGGCGACGGCAACGGATAAGACGAAAAATCCCAAATTCAACCGGCTGGTTTCGTCACCTTGTACGGCAGCCATTGCGATGTAATGGCCTAAAATGATGCCGATCCCTAACATTAAGCCACTGAAAATCATATTAACTTTTGTAGTCTTGCCGTTATACAAAACTTGAAAAGCGATGAACGACGCCAAAATGGATATTGCTAATGACGCCAATAATAACAGCGCATGGTAAGAGATGCCCGCTTCTCCGTAGAAATGGAAAGCCGACATCCCGATTAAATGCATGGTGAAGATGCCGAGGCCCATAAATACACTGGCAGCGGAAACAAAAATTTGGCGCTTTCCTTTCGCAACATCGGCCAGTTTCCCAATTAAAACAAGCAAAATATAGGAAGAAAAAATTGCTATAAATACAGATAATATAATCAAAAACGGACTAAACGATGCCATTAAAATTTCCCAGCTCCTACATGTTTCTTATGAATCTTGATAATTATACCTTAAAAATTATAGATATTAATGCTATACCCATTAAATTAGGTAATTAGGCTTTTAAAACTTCTACAAAAAAATAAGGCTCCCACCATAATTGGCGGGAGCCTTATTTTTCTTTTTAAAGCGGCGGCAAGATATGCGGCGCCGAAAGCGGATTAACTTGTACATCGGCTTGTGGAGCTGCCGTGAGAGCTTCTCCAAATGCAGGCGACACGGCCAAGGCACCGATAAATCCCGCAACTGCAATTGCCGTTATAAGTTTTTTTGTAAACTTCATTAAACTTCACCAGCCTTTCGTTCTTCATAGGAGCGGTAGAAATTGGCTTTTTCCCAATCTTTCTTTTGCTCGTAGAAAATTTTCAATTCAGTTGCTACTTTTTTACCTTCTTTTATATAACCATTTTTTCTGAAAAATGGGAACATTTTTTCTTCACAATAGGCAATAAGGTCTGGTTGGGAAAACATTCGCTTCTCGAAATAGTTTTCGTAAATAAGGAAGTATTCATCTTCTGTTTCACGCGTAAGCAATTTTAATTCCCTTAAAAGGCTTTCGTCTTTTTGATTCATCTCTACTGTCGCCTCAATCATGCTGATCAACACAGCTTTATAAATATAGGAATCATCCGGCAAACTCACTTTCAATTCTGCCAGCAATTCAAATGCTTGGTCATAGTCTTTTTTCTGCTTAAATAACTCGGCTAAATTATAAAGGGTTTGGTAATAAAGATCTTTTTGCCCCATTAAATGGGCATTGCGTTTTAACACTTCGTACAATCCGCTCGCCTGAACGAGCAAATTTCTGCGTGTGTAATTGATAGCCAGCAAGAGCTGTGCATGCAGCAGCCGAATATAGTTGTGGTGAAGCTGATAATATTGGACCGCCATTTCCGCATAATATGCCGACAGTTCAAACCGGTCGAACAAAATTAGAAGACGCGCTTTCTGGTAATAGTACTCGCCTTCAAATTTCTGCGGAATGCTCTGGATCCCCTGTTCCAGCTGTTCAAGAAACCCGAGCGCTTTCTCTGTTTTATTGAGCATGGTGTAATAGATAGAAAGGAAAAATTGATGCAGCCATTTTTCAGGCGCAGTAAAGGACCCTTTCATGCGGTCAATCAATTCTTTTTGCTGTTCAGCTTGTACATGGTCATTTTCATAAATATAAAAACGGAATTTATACAATTCATATTGGTTCACGAGTTCAGAAGACTGAATGTAATCATTCTCCTTTTCAAGCTGTTTATACTGTTTCCGCATATGCTCCAGATCATAAAATAGGGAACAATCGATGAATTCCCCAATTTGGCGCTCCAAGCGCTTATGCCGGTGCATTTCTTTTTCCCATTGAACGCCCATCTTTGCCATCAGCGCTTCAATCGTCGATTCATGAGGGACGTATGTATTTGATTCTATTTTGCTTAAATGCGAAATTGAGCAAATGCCATCAGCCAATTGGGCTTGTGTTAATTGATATTTTGTCCGGTAATATTTGATGACAGATCCAATGTTCATAATTCCACCCTTTTTTGTCAGAATAATAAAATAGTAACATAAAAAAGGGGCTCCAGCATAAACTGGAACCCCTTGTTATTCTTTTTAGCCTTTAGCGAACGCGTGCAAATCCGAAGCCGGATGCATAGTCGTCTCCGTAGCCAGCCCCTGAACCAGAAAGGATGTCATAATTTCTTGCACGGTTCTGAAGATCTTTGCGAATCGTTGCATTGCTTGCAGAAGGATTGCTTGCCCAAATTTTCGCTGCCAGTCCTGCTACATGCGGTGAAGCCATTGACGTTCCAGAAATAGTTGAGTAGCCGCCGTTATACCAAGTCGAGTAAATCGAAGCTCCGGGAGCTGATACTTCAACATCGCCTTTTTGGATGACGTAGTCGCCATCAGTCGAGCTGTAGCCTCTAGAAGAAAAATCAGCTACCCGGTAAGAACCGTTTTGGATGACATTTTCTAACGCTGCTACTGCTACCGCATTTGGCAATGCACCTGGGTAGCCGATTGAACCTTGAGACGGACCAGAATTTCCTGCAGCTGCTATGATCAATACACCTTTACTGTATGCATAGTTCACTGCATTTGTGATCAGGCTGCTTTCACCTGAAGATCCCAGTGACATATTGATGACCACTTTCGTTTTCAATGAAGATGCTTGGTCAGCTGCGTGGCGGATAGCTGCTGCAATGTCATCAGACGAGCCAGAACCGTTATCGCCTAATACTTTATAAGCCCACAGGTCCGCATCCGGTGCAACTCCGTATACGCCTGAACCAGTACCGCCATCAGCAAGTGCTGAACCTGCTACATGTGTACCATGACCTTGGCGATCGGTGCATGAACCATTGACAATGCTTGCGCTTGTCGTAAAGTCTTTGCATTGCTCCACGTTGTTTTTCAGGTCCGGGTGATTAACGTTTACGCCTGTATCCAAGACCGCTACATTAATCCCGGCACCGCCCGAAGAACGGGTCAATGAACTGTCATTATAGATGGCTTTTATGCCCCAAGGCGTTGATTGCGAAGCAGCCATTGCTTGATAAACCGCTTCTGGTTTAGAGGAGCTTTTCTCAATCGTAAATTCCGGCACCTTTTCAATTTCTATGTTTTTGTTCTTTTGCAGCGCTTCATATTGTTTTTGGTTCATGTCGACGGTGAATCCTTCACTTGCAAAATCCCACTTAACACCGTATTTCGATTTTGCATTTTGAAGGTCCTTGTTGTTTTGCGAATCAATTAAGACACGGAATGTATCATTGCCTTTTTGATCCACTGCATCTCCGTTCGCGCTTACGCCCATTGCGGGTACAAGCAATGTTGCTGATAACATGATACTCGTCAATAACTTACCTGATTTCTTCATCGTCCAATCCCCTTTACCATTCAATTTGTTGGGCATTTGAGCTTTTACGGCGTCCCGCTTAGGCTGCTTGCCTGCCACAACTTAAAGTTAACAGAACTCTTAGGAAAGCGTAATTGGGAAAAAAATCAGGCGTATCTGTATAAAATTAGGAATACACGACATTAGTATTAGGTCTTTGTATTCTTTGGAAATATTTTACTTTATATATTTTTCTTTTTCATGTAATTATTTGTTCAAAAAAAAAACCATGCACAAAAGCATGGTTTCATTCGGCTAAGCGATAGACTCTCGCTTCAAATGGATGGACTTTTTCCTGGTCTTCCATGCTGTAATTCCCAAGAAGCAATTCTGCTCCTTCCGGCACTTTCCAGCGGCAAGACTGGCCTTTTAAGTTGGCCAGGATCAACATTTTTTCGTCTTCGTTTTCACGTGTGTAAGCATAGATACAAGGGTTGCCGGTTTCAAATAAATTATAGATTCCATAAATCAAAACGGCTGACTTTTTTCTCAGTGAAATCATCTTCTTATAAAAATGATACACAGACAGCGGATCTTTCTGTTGGGCTTCTGCATTCAGCCACCGATAATTCGGATTGACTTGAATCCATGGCTCATTTGTTGAAAACCCGCTATAGCATCCACTAGTCCATTGCATCGGAGTACGGGCATGATCCCGGCTGCTCATTTTAATGGTTTTCATGATTTCTTCAGGCGGCATTCCTTCTGCCCGCTTGTAGCGATAAAAATTCAATGTTTTCACATCGTCATATAGATCGATTCCATCAAACGGCGCATTGGTCATACCGAGTTCTTGCCCTTGATAGATAAAAGGCGTGCCTTGCATCAGAAAATACATGCAGGCAATGGAAGTTGCGCTTTCACGCCAATAGTTCCGGTCGTCTCCCCATGTCGAAACGATGCGCGACCGATCATGATTTTCTACGTAGAGGGCATTCCATCCAATGCCTTCGGCTCCTTTCTGCCAATTCGTTAAAATTTGTTTGAGTGAGGTCAAATTCACACCGCAATCTTCATTCGGTTTCCTTAAATACCAAGTCTCAAACTGAAAGACCATATCCATTTTGCCGTTTTCTTCACTGATCCATTCATCGATTTCTTCAACAGTCACTCCATTGGCTTCACCGACTGTCATGATGTCGTAGTTGGAGAAGGTTTCCTTGTATAATTCAGCTAAGAAATCTTGGATTCCCTCGACGTCGGTCATTTTCTCCCAAGCCGGTACATACGGTGCATGATCAGGATTCGGCATATCGGAGTAGTCTTTTTTGATATGGCTGATGGCATCCAAGCGAAAACCGTCAATTCCTTTTTCTAGCCACCAGTTAACCATCCGGTACAGTTCTTTCCGGACTTCGGGGTTTTCCCATTCCAGATCCGGCTGTTTTTCTGCGTATAGATGAAGATAGTATTGGCGGGTTTTTTTCATCAAATGTCCAAGCGGGACCGCTAAAAATACTTTCCCAGTTGGTCGGTTCATCTCGCCAAACATACCAATCCCTCTTAGGATTGTCTTTTGACGAGCGTGATTCAATAAACCATGGATGCTCATCGCTTGTATGGTTAAGGACCAGATCCAACACCATCTTCATGCCCCGTTCGTGTATGTTTTCAAGCAAGCGATCGAAATCCTCCATCGTGCCCATCTCTTCCATGATTTCATGATAATCACTGATGTCGTATCCATTGTCGATGTTCGGAGATTTATACATTGGACAAATCCAGATCACATCAATTCCGAGTTCTTGCAAATAATCCAGCTTCTCAATCATGCCATTCAAATCACCGACGCCGTCTCCATTCGAGTCTTTGAAGCTTCTTGGATAAACTTGATAGACGACTGCTTCTTTCCACCATTTTTGCTTCATCAATTTAGCCTCCAATGCTGAGGAGTCATTACGGAACGAGCGACAGTTGTTCTTTTAACTCTTCCCGCCATTTCCAATCACTGATCCGGACAGCTTCTAACACATGTTCTGGTTTACTCGCACCCAATATGGCGGAAGTAACTGCAGGTTGATTCAATAGCCAAGCAAGCGAAAGCTGCGACAAACTCACTTCCTGTTCTTTTGCAATATCTTTGTAGTGATCGATCCGCTTGAAATTCTCTTCTGTAAAATAGGGCTGGATCAATTCCTCTCCTTTAGCTGCCCGGCTGTCTTCCGGCACGCTTTCTTTCGATGCATATTTTCCGGATAACATCCCCCGGGCCATCGGGCTGTACACCAACAATCCCATTTTTTCAGATTGGCAAAAAGGAATAACTTCATTTTCGAGTTCCCTGGATAAGAGATTGTATTGGGATTGTGAGCTGACAAAATGCTCTAAATTATAGAATGCACTGAGGCCATTTGCTTTCGCCATCTGCCATGCTGCAAAATTTGAACAGCCGATATAACGTACTTTTCCTTGCCTCACCAAATCCGTCAAAGCCGACAAGGTTTCTTCCAAAGGAGTGCGTTTATCGAAACGGTGGACTTGATACAAATCGATGTAATCCGTTTGAAGCCGTTCCAGAGACCCTTCCACTTCCCGCATGATATGGAATTTTGACAACCCTGCGTCATTGACATACTGCCCCATCGGAAGCCCGACTTTAGTCGCCAGCACCACTTTGTCCCGCTTGCCTTTTAAATGCTTGCCAATGATTTCTTCCGCTTCACCTGTTCCATACTTGAAGGATTCATCTTGTCCTTTTCCATAAAAATTAGCGGTATCGATTAAATTGATGCCTGCGTCAAAAGATTGGGCTAAAATTTCAGCAGAAGCCTTTTCATCTATCCATCTTCCAAAAGCCATAGTGCCAAGGCTTAAATTCGATACCCGCAAACCTGTTTTTCCGAGATTCCGATACTTCATATGCGCCTCCTCCGAAACTTTTTAAGCTTGATAAGATCTTCTCCCCAGCCTAATTCGCTCCGTTCCCTCTAAATTCCTTTATTTCCAGAAAACTCGAACAATTAATTAACAATCTGAAGATAAATTATATATACTGAATACATAAATCGAATGACAGAAGACAACTAATGGAGGGACGCTATGACCAACTTAAATTATTCCTTAGTCGACGTATTCACTTCTACGGCTTTCGGCGGCAACCAATTGGCTGTTTTTCATGACGAACGGCCTTTGCCATCGGAAACCATGCAAAAAATCGCACGTGAACTTAATTTGTCAGAAACGGTCTTCATCCAGCCCCCTGCGGATTCCAACAATCAAAAAAGCTTGCGTATTTTCACACCGAAAGTCGAGTTGCCGATGGCTGGACATCCCACAATTGGCGCTGCTTATGTTCTGGCAGCTGCAAAGAAAATCCCAGTGACAGCTGGCAAAAACGATTGGGTGTTCGAAGAGCATGTCGGTGAAATTCCAATCAGCGTATATGAAAAAGACGGACAAATCGAGAAAGTCGAAATGACCCAGCCGTTGCCTGCTTTCGGCAGCGTCTATAGTAAACCGGGCCTTGTTGCCGATTTGCTGTCCCTGTCAGTAAAGGATTTTGACCAGCGCTTGCCGCTTCAATCCGTTTCTTCTGGCGTCCCTTTCTTATATGTTCCCGTCCGTACCTTGTCGGCAATGAAGAAAATCAAATTCCGTTCGGATATTTGGGAAAAGCATTTCAGTACAAATCCGCATACCCAGCATATATTCGTCTTCACTTTTGAAACTGTCCAAAAATCATCCACTGTCCATAGTCGGATGTTCGCACCCGCTTATGGGAATTCCGGAAGACCCGGCGACAGGTGCAGCTTCCGGGCCGCTCGGTGCTTATCTTGTCGAAAATGGAGTTATTGCTCCATCCAAAAACCAGTTCTACTATATCCGCAGTGAACAAGGTTTTGAAATGGAACGCCCCAGCTTTATCGATATCATTGTCGACAAATCCAAAGGGGCCATTTCTTCCATTAAAATCAGTGGAAATGTAGCAAATGTCGGAACCGGGCAATTGCAATTGCCCACTTGAATGCAAAAAAAGCGATGCCCGCATTTCTATACGGGCATCGCTTTTTTGTTCTATCTTCTTGTCGGCATGGATTTCCATTGGCTTTCCAACCACTGGTCAAACTCTTCGCCTTTTTCGCCTTTATACGTATCGTAGATGTCGACGCGCATTTTCTGCAACTTCACTTTGAAGTCTTCATAGCTATGGTCTTTCGGCAAACTTTTCTTGATGCGAACCAATACTTTGCTCGTGTCTTTGATCAAATCAGTTTGCTTTTGTTCAGGCATTTCTACATCTTCACCCAAATCCACAAGTTGATTGTACGCAGCCTGCTGCACTTTATAAACGGGATCATGGTTCATCCGGTGAGTTAAAATATCAATTGTCTGGTTGTTTTTCCATTTGCCCAGTTCTTCAACCGCAGCTAACCGTTCTTTCCAATTCGCTGTCCGGTTCGCAGCTTTCTTCAATTCGTCGTAATTTGGCGGCAAGTTATTCGTGTTTTTTTCTTGACTCAAAAAATTCATTCTCCTTTGATCATTTTCCTGTACGGAAAACGAAAGTATGCCTATGATAGGCTTGTTTCTGTATTGTACCATCATCCGGCCCAAAAAGAAAAAGCTCCCCGTTACGGGAGCTTACAGAACTGGATCGGCATTCAACATTTCTTCAATCGCTTTTGCTGCTGTTGGGATGTCTTGGTAATGGACAATTTCTCCACTTTCCAAAAAAGTCAGCTCAAATATATTTTTATCCTTGCCCGCTTTCACCGTGATATACGGTTCCCCGTCTCTTGCAAAAGTTTGAGTGATATTTACCGTGTTGTAAAAACTGACTGTTTTCAATAAATCTTGAATCGCATCGTACGTCATTAAGAATTCCCCATTTCCTGATGGAAATTGACTAAATAAAGTCTGATAGAATCCATAAATTGAATTGATGCTAATCATAACACATTTACCTTTTTTTAGCAAATTTCTTAGAGAGAAGCAACTGCCTCAACCAGCCTGTCTACTTCCTCTTCTGTATTATATGGAGCAAGACCTGCACGAATCCAACCGCCGCTTCCATTGACGTCCAAACGGTCGCCTAAGGTAGAGGCATAAAAATGTCCGGATGCGGTAAAGATGCTGTGCTGCTCAGCTAATAATTTACAGACTTCCAACGGTTCAATGCCCTCCACTTGGAAAGCGATTGTCGGGGTTTTCGGAACATCTTCCGACGCTTGCCATAGGCGGACTTTCTCTATTTTGGCCAGCCCTTGGCGCAATCGACCCGCAAGATGATTTTCATAATGCTCCAGTTTTTCCATTCCCGAAACGAGCCGCTCCCGTCTCGATTCGCCTTCACCAAACTGCTCAAAAAATTCGATAGCAGGCTTGATTCCGGCAATCCCTTCATGGTTTTGCGTACCGGTCTCCAATTTATCCGGATAATAGCTTGGAGATGTAGTCAATTTATACAACTCAAGGCTTTCAAAAACGGATTCTTTAATGGCAGCGATGCCGATATGCGGCCCAAAGAATTTATAAGCTGAGCACAAGAGGATATCGATGCCGTAGCGGTCACGGTCAATCACGATATGCGGAGCCGCATGGACCGCATCCGCTGCAAATAATGCCCCGACTTCTTTTGTCCGTTCCACGATCGGCGCAATATCGACAATGGTGCCAATCGCATTGGATGCCAGGCCGACAGCTACAAGCTTTGTCTTTTCATTAATGATTTCTGTTAAATTGCTTAAATCAAGTTCCATCGTGTTCGTATCGACCGGAATCCATTTCACGGTCAGTCCGTGGTCTTTGGCCATCATAATCCAAGGGTCGACATTTGCCCGGTGGTCCATTTCGGTTACGACGATTTCATCGCCCGCTTGGAATTGTTTGCCCAGTGCTGCCGCAATGGCAAACGTCAATGTGGTCATATTCGCGCCGAATGCTACTTCACTCGCTTTTACATTCAGAAAATCAGCAATTGCACCCCTCGCACCTGCAATCACCTCTTCTGTTTCCCAACTGCTAGGAAACGTTCCATGGAGGTTGGCCCCGCCTTTTTCCATGTATTCAGTAATGGCTTCGATTGCGGATTTCACCACTTGCGATCCGCCCGGTCCGTCAAAGTATGCAACCGGCCGATCTTTATATGTTCTTTTCAGCGCTGGAAATTGCCCGCACTTCAGTTATCGGAAAAGCCGTTTCAGTAATTTTCATGAGTGCAGCCCCTTTTCATCAATGTCTCTTTAAATAAAACACGTTTTTTCCTGAGAAGTCTAATAGCAGCTACTGGAAATTTGAAAATTCTTTAATTTTCTTGAACCACTATTATATCCTTTTAAAAGAGAGAACCAGGATTAAAAAGCAGTACTCTGGGTAAACCCTAACTAGTGTTAAGATTGATTATTTATTTCATTGGAGGGATTCGTAATGGCAAAAAAATTGGCAATGCATGAAAAGCTGGAAGTCCATGAAGTATTAATTTTCAAGACTAGCTGTGTCGCTAAAAGCAAGGTATTCAGCGGTCTTGTCAAAGACGATGAATTGAGGCAATTATTAGAAGAAGACATTAAATTATCGACGAAAGCGATCAAAGATCTACGCAAAGTGTTAGCAGATTCAAGCAAATAATCCCTATACGGACTAAAGGAGGAATTTGGCTATGGCAAAAAAAGATGAAAAAAACACCACTAAAAAAGATGTGAAAAAGACGGCTAAGAAAGACGATAAAAAGAAAATCGCTAAAACCGAAACAGCAGCGATCACAGAAACGCAGGAAAGCGGAGCTATCAGCAAAGATGCTTTGGCACTCCCTGCTTCCATGCTCGACGACTTGGCAATTGCTACCGATTTTCTTGTAACGGCTAAAGCTGCTGTCCGGAACCTGGCTGTTGCAATTACTGAAACGGCCACTCCGGAAGTGAAAAAGCTATTGCGCCGGGAGTTGGATATCGCTATCGATACGCACGATAAAATCGCCCAATACATGATAAAAAAAGAAATGTATCATGCATATGACATTGAGGAACAAGTCGAGCACGATCTGAAAAAAGCGGATATCGCGCTTGAATTAGCGAAGAAATAAATAAAACCGGTCCATTGCACGTTATCTGCATTGGACCGGTTTTCACTATTTTATTGCCCTTTGAGAATCTGATCGATTTCATTCAAAACTTCCGCCTCCAGACGGATGTCCGAAGCTGCGATATTGGAAAGAACTTGTTCCGGCTTTTTGCCGCCTGGAATCACCGCATCGACTCCGGGCTGTTCAAGAAGCCACGCTAAAGCCAGATTTGATACATCCGTGCCTTTTGTATCCGCCACTCTTTTAAGCTGTTCTACAATCCTGATGTTTTTTTCGAAGTTCCCTTCCTGGAAAAGCGGCACACTATTGCGCCAATCGCCGTCTTCCAGCACAAAGTCTTCTGTATACGTACCCCCTAGAATCCCGAAAGCAAGCGGACCATAAGCAACGACCGAAATCTTATTTTCTACGCAATAAGGCAATATCTCTTGTTCAATTTCGCGGTTGAGCATATTATAAGCCAATTGGACAGCAGAGATTTCATCTGTTGAATTGGCTTCCTTCAACTGCTCCAAGGAAACATTCGATACCCCGATCGCTTTTATCTTGCCTTCTTTTTTCAATTGGGACAACTCAGCGACCGCTTCGCTTATTGGCGTTTCACCGTCCGGCCAGTGGATATAGTAAAGATCCACGTAATCGAGCTGAAGCCGTTCTAAACTTTCTTCCAATGCACGGCGCAAATAAGCAGGTGCATTGTTCTTTGTGCCATTCCGCCAGTCGCTGCCGCCTTTCGTAGCGATGATAAAGCGGCTGCGGTCGTATTCTTTCAATACTTCCCCCACCAATTCTTCAGAACGCCCTTTGCCGTAGACATCAGCAGTGTCAATGAAGGTGATGCCATTATCCAATGCCGCACGGACAAAATCTTTACCTGTTTCTTCATTTAAATTCTTATAAAGATTGTGTCCTCCTACCGCATTTGTTCCTAATCCCAGTGCAGAAATTTGCATATCCGTTTTTTGCAATACTGAAAACTTCATCCAATCGCTCCTCTACGGTTCTGTTATTATGATTTTTCCAATTCCATCGTCCCACTGATTTCGATTCCTCTTAAAGCTTGCGCAGCTAAGCGGTCCGCTTCTGCATTCGCTTTTCTAGGGATCAGTTCGTATTGTGCTTGGATACCTAATCTATTCAAGCTCTGTTCAATCCGGTCTGCCCAACGGGATAAATCATTTTCATACACCGGCCATTCTCCGCTCATCTGATTGGCCACTACATTGGAATCTCCCCGGAAAACAACGGGTAGGTGATGGACCTCTAACCGTTCAAGTTCCTGTACACTCATGTGGAGAGCTGCATATTCCGCTTCGTTATTGGAAGAAAGCTCTGCCACTTCGACATTTTTCCGGAGACGATAGGCTTTGCCACTCTGTTCATAGTAAATTACACAGCCAAGCCCTGCTCGCCCGGTTTCTTTATCGAATCCGCCATCAAAATACACATTGACATTATGGGGTTCTGTTTCGATTCCTTTTAAATAGGCTTTCAATTCTTTTAATGTCCAACTGGAGTCAAACCGATCCACAAATTCCAAACTTTTTACCCGTCCGGTCTTTTGGATATCTTCCGCAATTAACAGCGCATGGGCAGCTGGGAATTCTTCAGATCGAAAGAAAGCTTCTGTGCCTTTTGCCGTTTTATAGCTCCATTCAATGCGGATCTCCATATCGCAGGCCTCCTTTCCATTAACTTAAGCTTCTATTTTTCTATTGCCTATTCTTTTTCTTCTAAAACAAAACTGGCAAATCCCGCTTACTTATTCGTTTCCAATACAAGAGAAGAAAAGCAGAGCGCTGCTGCTCCGATAACACCTGCATGTTCATTTAGCTCTGCAGGCACTACTTTTGTGCTTCTCCCAGCCGGATTCAGCGCATGAATTCTTATATAAGCTTCCATCCGTTGAAACAAAGGCTCCCCAATTTGGGAAACGCCTCCTCCGACAATGATCTTTTCTGTATCGAGAATATTCACTAAGGAAACACTGCTGGCCCCTAATGCCCAAAAGACATGATCTATGTATTCATCCAATCCTTTATGTCCTTTGCCGTATAAATCGAATACTGCTTTTGTCGACAGCTCTTCTCCCATGATTTCCGAGCCGTTTTTTGCAATCGCACGGCCGGAGGCAATCAAATCCAAACAGCCAATCTGACCGCAAGAACAGCGTCCGTAGCCGGGGTCGATCACCGTATGGCCGATTTCACCGGCATTGCCGCGGCTTCCGCTAAGTAATTGGCCGTTGGCAATGATGCCGGCCCCTATTCCAGTGCTTATCGTCAAATAAGTGAAATTCTCACTTCCTTTTCCAGCTCCGATCCATTTTTCAGCAAGAGCAGCTGCATTCGCATCGTTTTCGATCAAGACCGGAACAGCAAAAGCCGCCGCTAACTTCCCCTTAATCGGTACATCGATCCAAGACGGCAAATTCGGAGGGCGGTGGATAACACCCGTCCACGCATCAAGAGGTCCAGGCGCACCTACACCAATCCCTAAAATATTTTGTTCCTTCCTAATTTGTCCTTCGACAACATGCTTAATGGCTTGGATAATTTCGTCAATCACTTGATCAGGCGATTTCGCATGGTCCATTGGAAAAGCTATTTTACTCGCAATTTCACCAGACTGGCCAACCACTGCAACCGCTATTTTCGTTCCGCCAATATCTACACCAATTGCGTATTCCATCATCCCGCCTCCTTTTTACACCTTCTCTTTCTTATGGTAAGGGAAATTTCAACAGATAACCAAATTAAAAGCCCTGCTCGCCATCGACAGGCGAACAGGGCTTGGCCAAATGAATCAGCCGAGTCTTTTCATTTCACTTGCTTTATAAAAAGGAGTCAAAAAATAAAGCTCTTCATATCGCTCTTTCGAAATCTGGTACAACTCTTTAAAGATAGGCTCTTCTACTGTGTAAAAGTGCATCGCATCGGGCATTTCCTTTAACTTTTGAGATGCTTGATCCCATTTCACTTCATCAATTTCTACCCATACACTTTTTGACTTATAGGCATTTTTCATCGTTAACCGAGCAAATAAGGTAATGTATTTAATATTGTCTTCCTCATGCGTATCTTTAACACGCGTGAATAGAAATCTTACGGTTTCTGCGCTTACGGATTGATGACAAGTCATATATACACATCTCCTTTTTCACTATGAAATTGAGATTATCAGCCTTTCAGATAATGGCATATGTAATTTTCAAAGTTGTATAAGCCGATTGAATCTTTACGTTTTCATGCTGTTGCTTCTTATTTGAGCTAATTGATTTTCTGTTATGTCAAGAAAAGAGAAAGCTTCTTTGTCTCCCGTTTCAAGATCTTCGTTATAAATGCGTGTTGAAATATTGGACACGCCGCTCCTATTGGCCATGCGTTCCAGCTGATTTTTCATGAATTTCGAATTGCAAAGAACCGCAACCTTCTTGAGGTAAGGCAGCAGCCAGATTTGGAGGTCTTCCCAAACGTCGTAGGCTTCTGGCGTGAAAACAAATGATTGCCCTTCCTTTACCATAGACCGATTGTCGATTAGCATCCTAATCTCGCCTTTAGTTAACAGCAAAGTTTGGCTTTTAATGTTTTTGGAGATAAGTTCAACGTCATTTTTACTTAGAGGCCCAGTAATTCGCAGCCAAATAAAATGATGTTCCAAACTTACGAGACAGGTAAATCTCGAATCCAGCGGCTTTTTAAGCTCTTTTTTCACTAACGCTAGACGTGTAGCAAAACGCTCATCCTCAAAAAGATAAAACAAATCAATCCCCATTGCATTTGCCAATTTTTCGATATTGACTAAGGAAACATTCTTCTCTCCTCTTTCAATAGCCCCAACATAGGAACGGTCCAATTCAGCTCGTATGGCTAACGCTTCTTGTGTCATCCCGGCATTTATACGAAGCTCTTTTATACGTTTGCCAAAATCTTTCAATACATCCACAGCAGTTCTCCTGTTCTAGGTTACTCATAGCTTTATTATATATTTGATAACTTTTTAACGCTATATTTCAAAAGATATTTTTTTGACTTTTTGATAATTTATATTTCATTAAAGTCTTGAACCATGAAAAATAAATCAAAATGCAGGAAATAATGATTAAATAAACTAAGTTTTTCGACCCACCTTTCTTTTACGACTCAAATTCTTATCATGATTATAGGAATGAAACTTCAAGTTGGCTACGGTCAATAGTACTCATTTTAAAATAAGTTAAAGTTATTGTAAATTATTTCATAAAAATTAAAAAACCGGAAATGATTATTTCCGGTTTTAAGCATTTTTATAAAATTTTCTATCTCAATAGTATCAGTCGATTTCTTTTTCATTTTCACATCATGTTACTTGAAGTTGGCGGTTTTGTTTTAATGTTATCGCTTCCCTGCGATGCCAAATGCTCAAATCCTCGCCTTCCAACAGCTCATAAGAAACGGCATCTTTTTCAATGTGGATGTTGATCAGACGCCCCAAATAGTGGAAATGAAAATTAAACGACTGCCACTGGTCAGGAAGCGACGGATTTAAATGGAGCCCTGTTTCTTTCACACGAAGTCCAGCAAATCCATAAACGATCGCTAGCCATGTTCCACCCATATTCGCCATGTGCAAACCATCTTTTGTATTGCCATGAGTATTGTCTAAATCCAATCTGGCGGTTTCCTGAAAATAATCATACGCTTTTCTCCGGTAGCCGAGTTTAGAAGCCATGATGCTGAAAACACTATAAGAAAGAGAAGAATCATGCGTCGTAATTTCTTCGTAATAATCGTATGAATTCTTAAGTGTCTCTTCATCGACATCGTCTTCCAATAAGAAATGGGCAAGGACCGTATCCGCTTGTTTACACACTTGATAGCGATAAAGCGTCAATGGATGATAATGGAGCAGGAGCGGGAATTTATCAGCCGGGGTATTCTCCAGATCCCATCTCGATTTCTGTAAAAAGCTATCATCCTGTGCATGGATTTTCAGTTCTTCGTGATAAGGAAGATACATTCTTTCTCCAGCTTCCCGCCATTGTTCTGCTTCCGCTTCCGTCACTTCGAGCTGCTCTGCCAACTCCTCAAATCGTGAAGGCGCTTTTTCTTTCAATAGCTGATAGACTTTTTCAGCCCATAAGAGATTATGCTGAGCCATCTTATTTGTATAATAGTTATTGTTGACGACACATGTATATTCGTCTGGCCCCGTCACACTATCGATTTTAAATTGATTGTTGTGGAAATGTCCGGTATCCACCCATAACCGGGCTGTTTCAAACAACATTTCAGCCATGTATTCCTGCAGGAAATCCTCGTCTTTTGTCACGAGGTAATATTGGATGTAACTATAGGCAATATCCGCACTTATATGATATTGAGCCGTGCCGGCTGGAAAGAAAGCTGAACTTTCCGGTCCGTTAATCGTCCGCCAAGGAAACAGCGCCCCTTTTTCATGGCCCATCACTTTCGCTCTCGCCCGTGCGCTGTCTAAAATCGAATAGCGGTGCAGCAATAAATTTTTCGCGATTTCCGGATTGGTCATCAAAAATACCGGGAACATGAAGATTTCCGTATCCCAGAAATAATGCCCTTCATAGCCCTCTCCAGAAAGCCCTTTTGCCGCAATATTGCTGTATGGATCTTTCCCGACCGATTGAAGGAGCTGGTAGAGGTTAAAGCGAATGCCTTCTTGAAGTTTTTCGTCTCCCTCAATAATCACATCGGAATTCTTCCAAAAACGGGCCATGTATTCGTTTTGTTCCGCTATCAATTCGTCGAATTCCTGAAGCTTCACTTTTTCGTGCAAAGGAAGCGCCACCTCGATCAACTCATCTCCATGCCGCAGCGAGTCGGTATAAATATTGTATTTGGTAAATCGGACCGGTTCCTTCGAAGAAACACAAGTATACACTTCTTCAATTCTCGATTCTCCGACAGATTGAGTATAGTGGTAATCGCCAGCTTGAATACGGGAAGAACTGATGCAAGCCACTTCCAGTTCTGTAACGTAAGTCAGATTCCTGATGACACTGTACTCAGGTTCTCTTCGCACTTCGATAACATGAAGCCGCTTCGCATGTCCGGATGCAACTCTCGGATCATTGAGATCCACAAAGTTGGAGACTTCTCCTTCCACACTTGAAACGATTTTCACTTCCTGAATGCCCCGGATAGCTTCGATTGTCACTTCCTGCGCAAATAATTCACGGGTAATAAAAGAAACGATGCGTTTGAAATGGAGCTTCACTTCTTTTCCTTTCGGCGACTTCCAATGGATAATCCGTTCAGCAAATCCTTTATCCATATGCAAATTCCGTTCAAAATGAAGCAATTCACCTTCAAAAACAGAGAACCTTTCATCATCCAAGTAAATCTCAATGCCTTGCGAATCGATGACATTCAGGATTTTTTGCTGCATGACCGGATATCCATATAATTTTTCCCCATATGTGATTTCCGTTTCATCATGAAATGCATTGATGTAGGTCCCTCGAATCGAGCTGAATGCATCCGGATATCCTTCCTCAAAATTTCCTCTCACCCCCAAATAACCATTTCCTAGAGACAAGATGCTTTCATCAAGCAGAAGATTATGATTATCCACTTCAGTCTTTGTCAGTTTCCAAACCATCACGTTTCACTCCTCAATTGCTTCCCTCTGCAGCAACTCATTAAAAAGACATCGAACAAATTAATGCAATGCCTTCTTTTGATTGTATTGCTCAATGATTTTCTCGAACTTCAATTCATTTGTGGCTGCGACCAAATAGTCGGCATTCGGAAGATGCGCTTGATCCCCTACCGCCACCGAAAACATATTGGCTCCATTGATTGCTTCTAGTCCGGCTGCCGAATCTTCAATTCCGATGCATTCACCGTAAGGCACGTTTAAGGCATCTGCTGCAGCCGTGAACGTTTCAGGATCCGGTTTTCCTTTTTTCACTTTGGACGCATCCACAATATAGTCGAATTCAGCCGTTAAGCCGAGCAGATCCAGGACATGTTTTGCATTTTTGCTTGCTGAGCCAAGGGCAGTTAAAATTCCATGCTGCTTATTGGCTTGCAATAATTCTTTAATGCCAGGCAAAATGTCTTTTGGCCCCATCCTTTCAATCATCTCTAAATAATACTCATTTTTCTTTAGCGCCAGTTTCTCTTTTTCTTCAGCAGATAAATTAGACGTAGAAGGATCAAGCGAAAGAATTAAATAAAGCGATTCCATCCTCCCTATCCCTTTCAACCGTTCATTGAATTTCCGGTCGATTTGAATGCCTAGTTCTTCTGCAATCTTTTGCCAAGCAAGAAAATGATATTCTGCGGTATCTGTAATGACACCGTCAAGATCATAGATAAAAGCTTTCGGATAAAATGTCATGCCATCCTGTCCTTTCTATCTGTTAGTCGCTAGAAGTCGGCGAGTCAATTCAGCTTTCTTACGCTTTTCCGATCGGCTAATTGATGCGCTACATACAGATGCTGGCCTTTTTGCTTTCCTTCCTTCAACTCTTGCAGCAACTTTGCCGACTTGCTGCCAATTTCAACGAAATCTTGCTGAATGGTTGTCAATGCCGGCTGCGTGTAGCTGCTGAAAACCAAATCATCAAAGCCTGTCACTGAAATGTCCTCCGGTACCGAAAACCCGGCTTCCGCAATCGCTTTCATCACACCGAATGCCATCAGATCGCTGAAACAGAGAAAGGCAGTAGGCTTAGGCATCTTCGATTCCAGCCGTGTTTTCGCTGCATTGAAAGCTTCTTGTTCAGAAAAATCCGCATAGACGATGTGGTTTTCTTCTAATGCTAAACCGGATTCCCGGTAAGCCTGCTGAACGCCTTTTAACCTTTCGCTGTTGACGTAGGTTTCGCGTGTCCACGCTTACGACTACGATATCGCGGTGGCCATTCTTTAATAGATGGCCCGCTATATCCCGGCCCGCTTGTGCATTATTAATCGATACACTTCCGATTAATCCATTTTCAGTTTCGGTCATGATATCAAGCACAACACATGGGATATTGGTATTGATCAATTCTTTATAATAGGGATCATCCGTCCGGATTCCTTGCAGAATCGCCCCTCCAATATTCCGTTCCCGGCAATATTGGAGATAGCTCTGCTGTTTCTGGCTAAGTGAATCGATCAAGTAAATCGATAATTCATAAGGACTCTCAGAAACAGCTTTATACACGCCTTTAAAAATATCAAAGGCATTATTGTCTTTTTCGTTATTGTTCAAAACACCTGAAGAAATCAGCCCGAACGTCAGCTGTTTTTTCGACGATAAATTCTTCGCGACAATATTAGGCGAATAATCCAGCTCTTTGGCTATCTCTAGTATGCGCTGGCGAGTTTCTTCACTGACATCTGCATAATTATTAAAGGTTTTGGAAACCACACTGATCGAAACGCCCGCTTTTTTTGCCACATCTTTAATGGTCGTCAATGATTTTCTCACATCCCAATCGTTTCTAGTAATCATCTTCTAAAGCTGTTTTCAGCCACTCTTTTGCAAAAGATTCCCTGTTTTATCGAGCTGTGCTTTCGTTTGGACTTTAAGGCTAAACCGGTAAAAAGCAAGGAAAGAGAGATAAGCGCTTAAGCTGCAGATGAAAAATGGGAATAAAAACAGCAATTCAGTCATTCCTGTATAGAGGAGCGACAAGTTGCAAATCACGATGAATCCGCTCATTAAAGGATTGCCGACCGTAATGAAAAAAGCGTTTTTCATGATGTCACGGATACGCATCTGATAATGTGCAGCCAACGAAAAGAAATTGATGGTGTAAACAAACAACCCTACTCCGATGACGATAAACACAATTTCCAGCAAACTGCTCTCTGCTTTGAAAAAATAAAAATCAATTATCCAAACGGCCCAAAAGCACTGCAGAATAACTCCAGCGATAAGGCTTTTCCGGTAGCCTTTTTTCAGATAAGAAAAATACGATTTCACAAGTGAACTCTGCCCTGTCTGCATTATCCAATCGCGCACCATCGAAAAGACGGCAATCGTGCTTGGTACAGACAATAGCGGAATGAACAGCAGGAGCGGCAACAAATACCAGACGAATCCTGCCTCAAAACCATTTAAATAAATACTGGAAATGATCAATAATACTGGCAGATTGAACAGAAACCACAAAATATTCACCACTGAAAAGCGCATGATCCATTCGGCTGCTGCATATAAAATTCCAGTAAATCCATTGAAATCACGCATTTCTATCCCTCCTTTTCAGCGTATTATTTCACGGCCCCTTCGCCAATCCCCTTGATAATGTGCTTTTGCGCCAAAGCGTAGAAAATGATGACCGGAATGATAGTCAAAGTCAATCCAGCCATAGCTAAATTCCATTGAATCGTAAATTCACCAAAGAAGTAGAATGTCGATAATGGAATCGTCCGCAGGTCTTTATCGATCAAGGTCAAGGACGGCAAGAGGAAGTCATTCCAGATGCTGATGACATTCAAAATCATGACCGTTGCCGTAATCGGTTTCAGCATTGGAAAAATGATGCGCCAAAACACACCGAATTTTGAGGCGCCATCAATCGTCGCAGCTTCCTCCAGCGTAATGGGGATTGATTTGATAAAGCCATGATAGAGAAATACCGATAATGCCGAATGGAATCCGATGTTCATATAGATTAACCCTTCATGCGTGTTGTACATCGGGATATTCAAGTCCTGAGTGATGGTACTGATAAATTGCATCAGCGGCATCATTAAGGTCTGGAATGGAATGAGCATCGTTGCAATAAAAGCCATAAAGATAAATGTGCTTAATTTATTGTTTGTGCGCACGAGCATCCAGGCAGTCATGGAAGACAAAATAACAATGAAGATGACGGAAACGATCGTGACATAAAGCGAATTCAACAACGCGCTCATGAAATTCATCTTTTCCATCGCTTCTATATAATATTGAAAACTGAAATTCTCAGGCAAAGACAAAGCATTTTCATACAGCTCCTGCCGGTCTTTAAATGAGTTGACGAAGATGATGTAAATCGGAGAAAGGAAAAACAGCGCCAACAAGATCAATAAAATAGATTTAACCCATCCGGAAGCTTGCTTCATTACATCTCCACCTCACGTTTCTTCGTCAAATAAACTTGTGTTAACGTAATCGCAGCTACAATGACAAAGAAAATAATGGCTTTTGCCTGACCAAATCCATAATTGCCGCTGCCGAAAATTTCGTTGTAAATATTCATCGCGAACAATTCGGTAGCATTTGCCGGCCCCCCGCCTGTCAGCGAAAGGTTGACGTCATAGATTTTAAAAGCGGATGATAAAGTTAAGAACAAGCTGATCGTCAGGGCGGGCATCAAAAGCGGCAATGTAATCCGCATAAAGCGCTGCCAAGGAGTGGCCCCATCGATTTTAGCTGCTTCTACTACATCATTTGGAATCGCCTGGATTCCTGCAATATAGACAATCATGACATAGCCTGCCATCTGCCACGTAAAGACAAACACAAGCGCATATAAAGCAAATTCAGGATCAATCAGCCAGTTGAAGAAAACATCTGTCAGTCCGGTCAATTCCCCCAGAAACTCAAAAACGTCCAGGAACACGAACTGCCAAATATACCCGAGAATCAACCCGCCGATTAAATAAGGCATAAATAAAAGAGTTCTCGCTGCGTTCGCTGTCCGGATCTTTGACGTAACCAGCAACGCAAATGCGAGGCCTACCGCATTGATGGTGATGACCGACAAAACTGTAAAGAGCGTAGTCAGCCAAGCTGACCGTAAGAATTGATCATCGTCAAACAATTTCCCGAAGTTGTCCAATCCCACAAACTCCATCGGATTGGCTGCAATTCCATCCCACTCGAAGAAGGCATAATAGATGCCGATAATAAAAGGAATGATGACTACGGTCGTAAAAATAAATAGCAACGGCACGACGAACAAGACGAACCATTTTCTTTTGTTTTTATTTGCCACGTCTTTCCCTTCTTTCTAATCTCTGGAATATAAAGAGGAAAATAAGGAATAGTGGACACGCCGAAGAGGCGTGCCCAGCTATTCAATGCCTATTTACTGTGCGCCTTGCCATGCCGCATCCATCGCTTCAATGAATTCTTCACCGGACATATCATCTGTAAAGAATTGTTGAGCGACTGGCGTCAAGTCGTTTGGTACGATGTTTGCAGGATATGCACCTTGCGACCATGGAATTGTTTCCCCGCTGTTACTAGCTTCCAATACCGCTTGCGATAATGGATCAAGATCTCCCGCTTCAATGTTCGTCATCGCTGGGACAAAGCCAAATTCTTCAACAATATAGCGTTGGCCTGTATCACTCGTAAACATCCAATTCAAGAAATCATTGGCAGCCTGGATTTCAGCTTCATCTTTTTCACCGTTGACAGCCCAGTTGCTGCCGACGCCGACTGCAAGCTTATCGTTGCCATCAAGCGGGAACGGCAGCATGCCGACTTCGAAATCCATATCGAATTCAGACAGCATTCCCCAGGCCCAGTTTCCTTGATGGATCATGGCTGATTTGCCTGAAGCAAAGTCCCCGATTTGCTGGTCATACGTTACGCTTAGAGGCGTTGGTGTATTTTCTTTGATCGTTTCCATAAACTTACCGAATTCCTGGAATTCCGGTGTTTCAGCCATTGTTACTTCTCCTGCATTCAACTGCTCAATGAATGCATATGGATCTTCCTGCACAGAAAATGGATAGTTGCTCATATGCCCAATCAAGAAATAAGCGTCTTGCGCTAAGCCAAGGCCTGTAATGTCCTCGCCTTTGAATTTCTCAAGTGTGCTGGCAAATGACTCATAATCTTGTACATCTTCCGGCTTGACCAGATCTTTGTTGTAAATCAAACCGAATCCTTCTACACCATAAGGAACGCCCACAACTTTGTCGCCCACTTTCAATTCCATATCAGGTGCAATATCGGCTACGTATTCTTCTGAACTTAAATCATAAAGATAAGATTCCAACCGTTCCGCTTCTGTAATATTTTGGATACTGAAAATAGAGGGCCCTTGGTTGCTGTTCATCCGGATTTGAAGCTGTTGGAAATAATCGTCTCCGGTTGTTCCTAAGACCTCTACTTCTACGCCTGTTTCATCCGTGTATTCCTGGGCCAATGCTTCCAACTGATCAGAAATTTCAACTTTACTTTGGAAAATTGTGATTTTTTCCCCTGACGAGTCTCCGCCTGAATCTTCTGAGCTTCCGCCGTCATCGTCCCCTCCTCCGCTGCACGCTGCTAAAACCAGCATGACCATCGCCAAAAAAAGTGTACGCAATACTTTTTTCTGGTTTGTCAATGTAAACTCCCCCTTCTAAAAGTTTGGATTACTATAGTAAATAAAATGATGGATCATTTTATAACTACCGATTTAAATTAGCTTGTACTGGAATCTGGATACTATTTTCACATTCGAACATCTGACCGAATGCTTCAAAAGCGACTTTCCCCGGCCCTTCTACGGTTACCGTAAACAAATCTTTTCCAATGGCCAAGTGAAGAATCTGCCCTTGCCACAATATATTGAATTCCATAAAACGCCAATTGCGAGGAATTTTAGGATTGATGCTCAATTGCCCTTGCCTGATGCGAATCCCTGCAAAGCCAAATACGGCTGTTTTCCAAAGGCCGCCGATCGCAGCAGCATGGATTCCATCGTTGGACGTGTCCATCCGCTCACCCAAATCGATTTCGATGCTTTTCTGGAATAAGGAATAAGCGAGATTGCTGTAGCCTATATCATTGGCTAAAATGGCATGGGTGGCGGTGCTAAGAGAAGAATCGTGCAAAGTTCTTGGCTCATAAAAATCAAAATTCGCTTTTTTGATTTCTTCAGGGAATTGCCGGATTCCACTAATGGAAAGTTGCTCCAACAAATACAGCAAAACGAGGACATCCGCTTGTTTGGTTACTTGAAGCTCATTGATTTGCTCCGAATTATAATCGCGGTAGATGGTCCTGACCTTCGCCTGGTTCCTATACTTCGATAAATCGATTTGCTCGAGCCCAAAATATGCATCGTCCTGTGGAATGACTAAATCTTCTTTTCGCGGCTCTGGCAAATATACCTTATCCGCTTTTTCTTGCCATTCACTATAGGCCACTTCCAAATCCAACTTCTCCGATAGCTTTTTGAATAATTCCGGATTGGATTCTTTAGACTCCACGTAATAGCGAATCGCCAATTTCAAGTTGAAATGCGCCATATGGTTGGTAAACGCATTATTATTGACATGTTCTTTATACTCATCCGGCCCGATTACATCGTTTATTTCGTAGCGCTCTTTTAGGCGGCTCCATTCCAAGCGGCTTGTCCAAAATGTTGCAGTATCGAAAACCATTTCGTAGCCGTAGGCATCCATAAATTCCTGGTCTCCGGTCGCCTGTTCATACTGGTAAACTGCAAAAGCGATGTCTGCAGAAATATGGTGTTCAATCAAACCGGACCATATTTTTGATTGTTTGCCTGTGACGACATCAATATCTCCCCATTCCGGGGTCACTTCCCCGTCTTCTGGCCAGGCCATTTCCCACGGGTACATTGCCCCTTTATAACCATGTACAGCCGCTTTTTTCCGGGCTCCTTCTAATCCGAGATACCGATAAACCAAAAGCGACTTGGCTATTTCGGGGTTGGAGAAGATGAAAAAAGGCAAAATAAAGATTTCGGTATCCCAAAAAGCATGGCCTTTGTATCCTTCGCCACTTAACGCTTTTGCCGCAATCCCCATTCGCTCATCGTGTGCAGGGGCCATAATCGTCAAGTGATAGATTGCAAAACGGATGGCTAATTCGTCAATGCCCTTTTCACTATCCACTTTAAAGCCATATAAATTCCAAACTTTTTCTTGCCAAGCTTGCTGATGCAATTCGAACAGCTTTTCATATCCTTTTAAAGCAAACTGTTTTAATTCTTCCATTGCGCCATTTTGCATTTTTGTTAATTCATAGCCGCCACGTAAGTTTTCTTTATCGCGGCTTGTATGTACTGTTGCCAATTTTTCAATCGTCAAGACGTCTTGTTCCTGCAAATCGAATGCATAGTTCAGCCAGACCCTCCGGCGTTCCATGTCCATCTCAGGTTCAATGTCGATTTCTTTGCCGTTCCAATTCACTCGATGAGTCGCTTGATGGATTACATCGATCCCGGATTCGTTGGTCGTTTGTGTTAACTGAAGAAAACGGTTATCGAAAACGCGCCGTTCCCCTTCAAGAAAATGCTGGGATCCCGAATTCGTCATTTGGGCATTGATGCCGGAATCAAAGGCGAACTGAACATCCCCTGATAAACTTTTCACTTCCATTTTAAAGGCAATTAGATGATGATGTTCCAATGAAACAAACCGCCTAAATTTGAAGGATAAAGTTTTGCCTTTCGGGGAAATCCAAACGAAGGATCGGCTTAATTCCGCCGCCTTTAAATTTAATTGCCTAACATAATCGCTTGTCTTTCCCACTTCTAAACTAAAACGTTCTCCATCCACCCGGATATCCAGTCGAACGATGTCCGCAAGATTCGGCAATTCTGTTACTTCATTTTGCTCTGAGCGATTGAAAGTTCCATTTATAAAAAAATTTCTTTGCTCCTGCAAATACGGTTCTTCCGTTGATGACCGAAGTCCCATATACCCATTGCCCAAAGACATGATTGCCTCGCACTTGCCTAATTCACTTTCAGAGAACCCGGTTTCAGAAATTATCCAATTCTCAAGTTCCCCTTCTCCCCTTGAATAATCCAGCATCGAGATGCCCCCTTTATGTAAGCGGTATCATTTTTTACGAAAACGTTTTTGTAAAATAAAAAAATATATACGTTTTATTCCGAGACCCTACAGGACTGTTCGATAAAACGTGATGTTCATTACCCAGCTTATTGCTTTCTACCCGCATTATAAATCTTAAAATCAAAATAGTCAATCAATTCCAGGATATTAGACTGTAATTTTACCTACCGCTTAGACCACGGGACTCATCTGTCACATTTTAATAGAGCGGCTATTATTATTGAATGCGCTTTTGTTCAACTGCAGCACCGATAGCTACCCCCACAGCAATACCCACACCGACGCCCACTGCCAAATTTCCAAATAATTGCCCAAGAGCTGCTCCAATTGCTACACCTAACGCAACGCCTGCCCCAATAAATGGCTTTTTTTCTTCACCATCGTTTCTACCAGCCATCTTCACCACTCCTTTTATCGCTATAAAGGATTTCCTTTGGCCACATCCGGATTTCTTTCTTCTCCCTCATCATAAAACATCGGCCGTTTAATTCCAAATAAATTGCCGGAATAGTAACACAAAAAATCGCCCCAAAATAATTTGGCGGCGATTTTTTGCCGTAAAAGCGATCGCATTCGCTTCTACTTTTATTGTGTGATAAAGATTTGTGTATGGTACATACGATAAGAGCCACCTGTATAGGTACCGACACCTGTATGCGTATAAACGGGGTTCAAAAGATTTTTCTTATGGCCCGGGCTACTCATCCAAGCATCCACAGCACTTTCTGCAGTCGTATAGCCTGCCACTAAGTTTTCTCCCGCAGCCCGGTAAGAGATTCCCGCTTTCTTCAGCAAATCGGAATACAACCCTAAAGTTGGAGACTCATGCGCAAAATAATTATTGTCGACCATATCTTTCGATTTAATCAGTGCAATGTCTTCCACGCCTTCATGAACTTTCAAAGCTTTAGCACCGACCTTTGCTCTTTCTTTATTGATCAACACAACAATTTCATCCATAATTTTTTCGTTGGCTGCTGAAACAGTTGGAACCCCCGGCAACCCATTAGCTGGAGGAGCTTCGTTTAAATCCAGTATTTTTTTGATAAATACCGCCATTTGAACACGCGTCACGTTATCGTATGTTCCAAAACGATCAATAGCTGTCCCTTCTGTAACCCCATTAGCTACCAATGCATTGATAAAAGGATAGAAGGAATTGTTAACGGACACATCTTTAAAGTTATTTGTTTTATTGCTGGTTCCTTTCAATTCAAAAGCAAGGGCCAGCATTTTAGCCATTTGGCCGCGCGTCGCCGGTTCAGATGGATTGAACTTCTTCGCCTTGCTTAACACACCCATATCCACTAAAGCTGCAATTTCTGCATAACCGGAAGTTTTTGTAGAAACATCAGAAAATCCAGGATTTGCATACTCTGTTGTTGGAATATCAAGTGCACGGACTATAAACATGGCACTTTGAGCTCGCGTAACCGCAGCATGCGGTTTAAATGTTCCATCTGTATAGCCAAGAATGATTTGTTCATCAGTTAACTCCTTTATCGCTGGGTAAGCCCAATAATTTTCAGAGACGTCTTTAAACTTCGAAGCTGCTTGAACTTCACTTGAAAAAGCCGAAAAAACCAAAACAAAGGCCAGCACCAAAACGCTCAGTGGATAAACTACTTTATTTCTTTTAAAGAATGCAGCCATATTACCTCTCCTTTTTATAATGTTTTTTTGATAAAATTAGTATAACAAGGATTAATTTGAAATCCAAATAATAGAAGAAGACAAATAATCGGAAATTTCATACAAATTTTTTGAATTCTCCATAAATTAAATTAAAGTAAAAATACCTATTTATTTCTTTTGGCCGTGTGCTAATATAATTATTCAACAGAAATTTAGTTATACAAAATTCAATATTTTCTTGATTTTGGACTCATTTTTCACTTTTTTTAACTTATTAGGTTTAAAGACATACACCTTGAGGTACAGGTAAATGTTGTACATCAAAATTAAAGGAGAAATTTAAATGGCAGATACGTTGCAAAATTCAGTTGAACTAAAAGAATTTTTCCAGGGTTATAAATCCGAATTTGAAAATAAACTTCTTTCAGAAGCAGTAAATGTAAAAGACAAAATTAATGAAATACTTACTATCGGAAATATAGATTTAATTACGAATGCTCACAAACTGGTCGGCTATATCGTCGATGGGCAAGAAGAAGATCTGCGTCTATTCGCAAAACAAGAAGGCATCGCCTGGGCCACCCATTCTATCGACCTTGCCTTTAAACTCGAATGGATCCAGGCTATCCGCAGAACACTTTGGACGTTTATCGAGAAATTCGATGAAGAAACAGACAAAGAACTGGCGTCAGATTTCTTTCAGTTAGAAAAAGCCGTCAATACAGGGCTTGATTCATTTTTAAATACATTTTTCATCAATTACTCTACATACAAAGATTCCTTGATTCTTGCCCACCGGCAATTAGTTGAAAACCTTTCAGTTCCGATCATCCCGATCAACTCTTCAGTTTGCATCTTGCCGCTTATTGGAACCATTGACTTTTTCCGCACCAATATTTTAGAAGAAAAAGTCCTTACAGAAATCGGACGTTCCCGCATCCAGACCTTGATCATCGATATGTCGGGAATTGCAGACATGGAAGTCGAAGTCATCCACCATTTGATGAAGATTATTGACGGGACAGCTATGATGGGCTGCAGATCAGTAATAACTGGCCTGCGGGCTGAAGTCGTCCGAAAAATGATTAACCTCGATTTAAAATTCGATCAAAAAACGAAAACGCTCGGAACACTCCAACAAGCATTGAAAGAATATTTGGTTGCTTAAGGTTTTTTAATTTTTGAATGAAATAAATAGATCTCATTTCACATGCGCTTCCTCTTGAAGGAAGTGCATTTTTTTGCGCGGTGCCTTCTTTTGAATAATTGGTAGGCCTTTTAGTTATTTTTATTTTTAGAATTTTGTGAGTATTTACACTTGACTAATTATTTATGAACCATATAAACTATAAAAGAAAACATTTCATAGTATTTTATGCTTACCATCCTCTATATCATTTGTTGCTTTTTCACGGGTCTTCATCGAATTCAAATGAAAAGGAGTTCAAATAATATGCCCCAAAAACAAATAATCGTCCAAGAAGCTGTCCATTACTACTTTTTAAAGTCCAAGGATTTTAATGATGAAGACGATTCTCCTACCATCACTCTCTTTTGCCGCCTTTCCCGTGAAACAACTTATTCTGACTTGCTGCATACATATAGCAAAACAGATACGTTTTGGGTTGATATTGATGAATTGAAATATGAAGATGCCCCGGAAAAATTGAAAGAACTGCCCGATCAAATATTCCGTTACGCAATTTCAGAAGCAGTTTTTAAGGATTTATATAAAATCTCAATGAGCAATCCTAAAGAACTATATACCATAACGCCTTATTCCATTAAAAAATCATAAGGTCTTCTCCCCTGTAATTTCCGGATTTTCTTTTCACAAGAAAGTCTGCCCTCTATTGTTTATAATAAAAGCATCAATTAAACAGGGAGTGGAACAGAATGGAACAGGTGATCCGGCCTTTGAAGCTAGAAGATTATCCTTACTTAAAAGCGATGGAAACCGGAATTGAAGATGATTATGTGGTGCGGATCTTCGAACGGCTTGTAGCAGGGCAGAACCATCTATATGGTTTATTTATAGGAGAGCATCTGGCAAGCGTTTGCGGCTACACGCTTTTCGGCAAAAGCCATGCGATGATTGGGCGGATCCGCAGCGATGTGCGCTACCGCGGAAAAGACTTAGCGACACAATTAACAAAATACGTACTCAACATAGCGAAAAATGATGAAACAATCCGATGGGTCGGAGCAAATACACAAGAAGAAAATCTCCCGGCTCGCCGCGTCTTGGAAAAGCTCGGTTTAACTGTTTATTCAGCTGATTACGGAGCTACAGCCCAAGATCTATCCATGCTTGAAAACAACAACGGAATTTGGACGGAAATAAAAGAACTTTCCCTTAAAAAATCCTGGGTGGAGCGCCTTTATATTGAGACCGGTGCTGTATTTCCGTATGAATGCTATTATCCTTTCCCGGCAACTCGTGACCTTTTTACAGACGAAGAGCTTGCGCAATGGGGGTTCTATGAAAATGAAGAAAGGACACGAATCCTTATTACGAAAAAAGACTTTAAAAAACATGATTTCCTGCAGGCCATTTACCCGTGGGACGATATTATGGAACAGCCCGGTTTATGGGAAACCATTTCAGCTGATTACCGGAAACTAGCAGAAGAAGCAGAGGGAGAATGCTTTGTTTGGATGGATTTAACGAAACAAGCAGCCCATTCACTTCCTAAAAATCACTCTTTCACGCTTTCTTCTCCCTGGATGTTATACGGAATACCTGCAAAAAAAGAGTCTCTCCTATAAAAATTGGAGAGACTCTTTTTCAATGATTACCACTTTTTGTGTTTCTGCTGCTTCTGCGATTGCTAAAATCACTTTAAGGGCATTTAAAGCATCTTGGCCAGTGACAGGCGGCTTTTGGTCAAGGCGTATGCTTTCGATAAACGCGTCAATGACCCCGGAATTCGTCTGTTTCTCATTGGTTTGCATGTCTTCTAGCTGGTACCTTATTTTCGTATGGTCTTTTGCCAAAATTTCCAGTTGGTATTCATCGTCGCTATAAATTTTAATAATGCCTCCTTCACAATAGATAATGGTGCTATTGTCTTCTTCTCCGTAATGGGTCCACGAAAATGAAGCCGTCCCTAAACATCCTTTGGCTGTTTTTAAACTGCAGACAATATTATCAGCAACTTCAATTACATGTCCATTCTCATTGATTTTATGCAAAGATCCTTGAAAGGCGCTCACCTGTTCAATTTCATCATCCAAAAGAAAATGCAGCAAGTCGATTTTATGGATGCCCAAATCACCGCCTACTCCTAAACCGGAGCGCTCTTTCTTAAAAAACCAGGTCGAATTGGTTTTATTGATGCCCCAAGTTTCCGGCCCTGCATGGCCAAAAGTCGTCCGGAAAGTCAGCACTTTCCCATAATCCCCGGAAGCGATAATCTCCCTGGCTTTTTTATGGGCTTGAGTAAATCGCTGGTTATGGTCAATCATCAATTTTTTTCCGGACATCTGTTGGGCTGCAAGAATTTCTGCCGCATTTTCAACAGTTAATGAGATCGGTTTTTCACAAAGGACGTGTTTGCCGCTTAATAAAGCTTTTGTTGAAAAAAGATGATGGTGCTCATTCGATGAGCAATCACTGATGGCTTGGATTTCCGGATCTTCGAACAATTCTTCAACCGTCTTTGCAACCCGCCCTGAAAATTGAGCAGCCAAAATTTCTGCACGTTCAATATTGCGGTCGTAAAAAATGATTTCTTCTACAAACGGATTTGCTTGATATTCAGGTGCATGGCGCATCTTCGTAATCGAGCCGCAGCCGATAATTCCGACTTTCATTCCCATAAAACTGCCCCCTATTCCCTTTTTTGGAACACTACAGCGATAATGATGATCAGGCCTTTCACAAAACCTTGAAGATGCGGAGAGACGTTCATCAAATTCATCATATTATTCAAGATGCCGAGGATCAGAACACCAAATAAAGTACCGATGATTTTCCCCCGGCCGCCAGTCATCCGCGTGCCCCCGATAATAACCGCGGCGATGGCATCCAGTTCATATTGCACGCCTGAACTGGACGAAGAAATGGAATTGAGCCGGGAAGTTTCAATGATCGCTGCGACGCCGACCAGCAAACCCGTAAGTGTATAGACGCCGATCTTGATGCGGTCTACACGGATCGCTGACAGCAAGGCAGCTTTTTCATTGCTTCCTAATGCATAGACATAGCGGCCGAAGCGCATTTTATGCATCAATACATAAACCAATGCCGTCATAGCCAAGAAAATAATGACTGGATAATCGAAAATCCATAAATTATTGTTAGCAATTGCAGTAAATCCGGAAACTTCCCCTGAGACACTGCCGCCTTCAGCAATGTATAAAGCAATCGACCTTGCTGCAGCCATCATGCCGAGGGTTGCAATAAAAGAGGCAATTCTCCCTTTTGCTACCATCAATCCATTAAGAAATCCTACGAATGCTCCCACTAAAAGAGCCGTGAATACCGCAATCAGGATACTGCCGGAAGCATTTAAAGACAAAACCGAAATAACCCCAACCAATGCCAAGACAGAACCGACTGATAAGTCAATGCCGCCAGAGAGCATTACCACAGTCATCCCCATTGCAATAATGCCGATGATGGATACTTGCATCAAGATATTAAGCTGATTGTTCATATCCAAAAATCGTGGGTTCAGAATAGACGATGCGATGAAAATAAGGACAAAAGCGATGATGACGCTATACTCTGACCATAACCAGGCTAGTCGGCTCTTCATCGTCGAAGGTTGGGGTTCGTATTCTTTAATGTTAGCGTTAGTCAATTTTCACAGCCTCCCTTTTTGAACCAGTGGCATATTGCATGATTTCCTCTTCCTCCGCCTCTTCCCCTTTAAAACTGGCTGTAATTTCACCTTGGTACATAACGTGAATGGAGTGGCAGATCCTCATGACTTCCGGAGCTTCTGAAGAAAGAATGATAATTGCTTTCCCCTGTTTCGAAAGTGCAATAATTTCCTGGTAGATTTCTTGTTTTGCACCGATATCAATCCCTTGAGTCGGATTATCAAAAATAAGGATATCGGTTTGCGCTTCCAACCATTTAGCGATAATCACTTTCTGTTGATTGCCCCCACTCAATTTATCGATTGTCACGCGCGGATTATGGACTTTGATATTTAACATCTCTTTATAATGCTGAAATTTCTTCCTTTCAGTCTGCTCTTGAACAAAACCCACTCGTTCAAAATTCCCCATGGCGGACAAGCTCATATTGTGGATGACGCTCAAATCCTTGATAATGCCATTTTCCTTTCGGTCTTTCGGCACAAAACCTAGACCCGCTTTTAACGCCTTTCTTGGATGGTTAAGCTTAACAGAGCGGCCGTGGATTTTAATTTCTCCCCGATACTTTTTGCGGTATCCGAATAAGCTCTCAAATAATTCCGTTCTTCCATCTCCCGCAAGCCCAGTAAACCCTGCAATTTCTCCTTTGCGAACAGAGAAACTGACATTCCTGAAAAGTCCTTCACTGGATAGATTTTCTACTTGTAAAGCGGTTTCCCCAAAAGGATGAAGATGAAGGAAACGCTCCTGTGAAATTGATTTTCCGACCATCATTCGAGTAATCGTCTCTAAATCTTCTTCTTTCATGCTGCCCGTTCCGACAACTTGTCCGTCCCTCAATACCGTATAGCAGTCGCATACTTCTTTGATTTCCTTCAATTTATGGGAAATATAAATGATGGAAACGCCTTTCTTTTTTAAATTCCTCATCAATTCAAATAAACGATGGACTTCATGTTCAGCCAGTGAAGTAGTCGGTTCATCCATAATAATCAGGTTCGAGTTATGCAGCAATGCTTTGGCGATTTCAATCAATTGTTTGTAAGAAGTGTCCAAATTCCGCACATACTCTTTGGGATTTATGTCTACATCCAATTGCGCCATAATATCATGCGTTTCTCTGAGCATTTTCTCTACATTCAAAAAACCTGCACGATTCCTGATTTCCGATCCTAAAAACATATTTTCATAGACCTTTAAATCGGATACCACGTTTAACTCCTGATGTATAAAACTGATTCCTTGTTCCTGGGAGACTCGCGGATTTGTCATTTTCACCATTTTTCCGTTTAACTGAATAATCCCTTGATCCGGTTGATGCACACCGCCAAGGATGTTCATTAAGGTAGATTTTCCGGCTCCGTTTTCGCCAAGCAGCGCATGAATTTCTCCTTTTTCAATATTCAACGAAACATTTTTCAACACGCGGACTCCATTAAATGATTTATCGATAGTTTGCATTGTTAAAAAAGGCTCAGCCGTCATTGCTCCAATTCCCCCTCTTCATCAGAAAAGAAGAAATGCGCCGGGTGCTGCACCGTCCAGCGCATTTCCTGGATTTCAATTAAAATTTCGATTCTGGATCGTAGAATTCTTCGACATTTTCTTTTGTTACTTGGGTCGCTTCTTTCACAACCATCGCTTCTGCCGGATCATTTCCTTTTGCAATGTCAGCTGCAATGGAAACTGCATCTTCCACCATAGTTGGAGAGTAGAGGAAAGTCGCCTTCATCAAGCCGTCATTTTGAATATCTTCAAACACTTCCTTAGCACCGCCAGCCCCTGTAACAAATTGGATATCGGTCCGTCCAGCTTCTTTAATGGCTTGCAGAACGCCTAATGCCATTCCATCATCTTGGGTGAAGACAGCATCGATTTCCGGATTTGCCTGGAGAATATTCTGCATGACCTCCAATGATTTTTCTGTCGAGAAATCCCCGCTCTGTGATGCGATGATTTCCATTCCGTCAGCTGCTTCAACAGCTTCTTTGAATCCTGAACCGCGCTGTTCGGTCACCGAACTAGGAGGCCCGGATATTTCGACTACTTTTCCTTTTCCATTCAATTGTTCCACAAAGAATTTACCTGCATTAACCCCAATTCCTTCATTATCACCTTTTACAACAACAGTAGCGGCATCGTTTTCAAGTTCCCGGTCGACAATGACCAAAGGAATTCCAGCATCTTTGATTTTTTGTCCAACAGGTGTGAGTGCGGCTGATTCAATAGGCAGCATGACAATGACGTCTACATCTTGAGCAATGAGATCGTCTACATCGTTCGCTTGCTTATTCGGATCTGCAGCATTGGTCATCACGTATTCAATGCCATCGCTTTCCTGCAACGCTTTTGCTTGTTTTTCAGCACTGTCGATCAAAGCCCCCATCCATCCATGTGTTGCAGAAGGCAATGAAATCCCGATTTTCAAGGTTTCTTCTCCATCATTTTCTGCTCCCTCTCCACTTCCCGAAGCTGGTTCATCGCCACAGGCAGCTAATCCGAAAACAGTTACGAACATCAACAATAAAAGCAGGAATTTCTTCAACATCATCCACCCCTTCATTTTTTCTCATGCTCCCTTTCTTGTAAACGGTTACATTTCATAACCAAGGCCAGCGCTCTATCCCCAATCCAATGTACCGATAGAGCGCTAGGCTTGGCTTTCATCCTGATGTCGATTCTCTGATGATCAATTCATGGTCAAAAATGATACTGTCAATTGGCTTGCCTTGAATCTTATCAATCAACATTTGAGCGGCAGCGATCCCCATCTTGTACATGGGCTGTGCAATCGTCGTAAGTGTAGGATTGGTCATATTGGAAAAATCGATTTTATCGAATCCGATAACAGCAAGATCTCCTGGCACAGAGAGGCCCGATGCGTTTATCTCCTTTAAAGCACCGATCGCCAATAAATCGGAGACCGCGAAAACAGCGGTCGGCCGTTCCTCCAGCGTTAAAATTTTTTTCATCGCCTGTTGGCCGTATTCAAATCCAAGATGTTGTGTATAGTGGATATATTCTTTTCGGACCGGAATGCCGTATTCCGTTAAAGCTCGTTCATATCCCGCCCTCCTTTCTCTCGCATAAAGAAATTTCTCATCTGAATTCATCAAAGCAATTTTTTCATGCCCCATGTGGATAAGATGTCTGACTGCCTGGTAGGAAGCCATTTCATTGTTGATCGTTACATAGGGAATTCCTATCCCTCCTCCGTACTCGCTGCATTGAATAATGGCGTATTTTTCGGCCAATTGCTTTAAAGTTTCGACATTGACTGCCGGGTCCATCGAAATGATGCCATCTGCCATTCTCTTGCGGACAAGGTCAAAGTAAATATTTTCTTTGTCCGGATTTGAATCAGTCTCGCATAAAAGAATATTGTATTGATGATCCAGCGCTGTATTTTCGATTCCTTTAATAATTTCCAAATAAAAAGGATTCGAAATGGTTGGAATTAAGATTAAAATAATTCTGCTTTCTGAATTACGCAGATTTCTGCCAAGCATACTGGGCTCATATCTTAATAGTGAAATGGCTTCTTCAACTTTAATGCGTGTTTTTTGCGATACACTATTCTGCCCGTTCAATACTCTTGAAACTGTAGCTGCCGAAACCCCTGCATGTTTAGCTACTTGCTGAATATTCGCCATAGGCATTCCCACTTCCCATTCGATCACTATCAATGAAATCGATTACATTTTCATCTTAAATTATTCAGAATTATCTGTCAATAACTATTTTATTTCTTCAATTCCCTTGATTTCCTTCAGATTTATCGCTATATTTTGAATGTAACGGATTACATTTCTGTATTTTCTGACTTTAGTTAAAAGGAGGGCTTTCTAGTGGATTTAGGAGTTTTTACTGTATTATTTGCGGATAAAAATTTTGATGAAATGCTCAGCTACGTCGCTTCAAAAGGAGTCAAAGCAATCGAACTCGGAACTGGCGGGTATCCCGGGGATGTGCATTGCAAAGTGGATGAACTGCTCAGAGATGAAAGCAAGCTGCAGGATTTCAAACGGACAATCGCTGACCATGGGTTGATGATCAGTGCGTTAAGCTGCCATTCAAACCCGCTTCATCCTCAAAAACCGATTGCTGCCGAAGCAGATGAGACGCTCACAAAAACATTGAAGCTTGCTTCCAAATTGGGCGTTCCAGTAGTCAATACCTTCTCTGGCTGCCCAGGAGACCATGAACACGCACTTTATCCGAACTGGCCTGTAGCGGCTTGGCCGCATGATTTCCAAGAAGTATTAAAATGGCAATGGGAAGAAAAACTGATTCCTTATTGGAAGGAAAAAAATGATCTGGCTGAATCGCTCGATGTGAAAATCGGCTTGGAACTCCATGGCGGATTTTCAGTCCATACTCCAGCTACATTGCTTCGCTTAAGGGAAGCTTGCGGTCCAGCAATCGGCGCAAACTTAGATCCGAGCCATTTATGGTGGCAAGGAATTGATCCCGTTGAAGCGATCAAGATTTTAGGCAAAGAAAATGCCATCCATCACTTCCATGCGAAAGACACCATGATTGATCAGCCGAATACGAATCGCAACGGTGTGACAGATATGACCGATTATGCCAATATGCAGGACCGATCGTGGTATTTCAGAACGGTGGGATTTGGCCATGACCAAAAAACATGGGCAGACATCATCAGTGCACTGCGCTTATACGGCTATGACTATGTGGTCAGCATCGAACACGAAGACGGCTTGATGTCCATCGATGAAGGTTTCACAAAAGCGGTGGAAAATTTAAAGCCTGTTTTGGTCAAAGAGTCCGTCGGGCAAATGTGGTGGGCTTAAACTGAGAAAACAAATAGGCATTAGAGAAAGAATGAATCTTTCTCTAATGCCTATTTAAAGTGAACTGATACCTCTTTTACCTCATAACGCTGCCCCCGGAAATCTTGAGCGATTCACCGACTATATTCGGTGCGGCGTCTGTTAAAAGAAAGACGATGACATTCGCGACTTCCTGCGGCGTCGAAAGCTGTCCGGAAGGAATGCTTTTTTTCGCTTCCTCCATCCCTTCTTCAAAAGAGATCCCTTTCTTATCTGCTTTTTTCCGGATGCTGTTCCAAGCCATTTCGGTATCGACATATCCGGGACATACTGCATTGACGCGAATATTATGTTCAATCGCTTCCACCGCCATGGATTGGGTCCATCCAACTACCCCAAATTTACTGGCAGCATATGCGGAATTGCCATGGGTCCCGCGCAGTCCGGATAAAGAAGCAAGATTGACGATATCTCCTTCTTTCCGCTCGAGCATGCGCTTATATACCAATTGAGTCAGAAGCAAGGTCGATTTAAAGTTCAAATTCATCACCTGCTCTAAAGTTTCTTCATCGAGCGCTTCTACAACATTCCCGCCCCCGACTCCTGCAGAATTTACCAGCCCATTGATAAACCCGAGCTTTTCTTCTGCCGCTGCCACCAATTCTTCACGGCTTTTGGAATCTGCTAAATCTGCGGGCATGAAAAAAAGATTCTTTTCATCTGTCAGCTGCAGCAGCTCTTCTTTCAATTTCTGCAGCTTTTCTTCGTTTCTTCCCGTTGCCGTAATTTTCGCTCCCATCGATGCAGCGATTTTTGCAGTTTCGTATCCAATTCCTCCTGTTGCTCCAGTTATGAGAATATGTTTATGCGCTAACGCTTCATTAGAAAAAATACTCATAGGCTGCCTCCTTCATTTTGCTTTTGCTCCTCTTTTTCCTTTTTCAACCTTGCTCAAACTTTGCGCCAGACAGAAAGATCAGGTTTGAAAATCTTTCATATAGGTAAAGAATGACTAAGATTGATAAAGGTGGGATGAATATGAATATACGCATGTCTTGTATGGGGAGCCTTATCGTTTCGATTATCCTATCCATCATTTTGACGGTTTTGATCAACTTAATTTTCCTATAAACCGAAAAGCTTCTAAGGGATCCATCCCCTAGAAGCTTTTCTTCTGTTTTGTCTTATTCGTTTTCCAGCATTTTGACCGCTTCTTCTAATTCCTCTTTTTCTTCCCCTGAAATTTCAGGGAATTGAGGGTTTATTTTTTCCAGAAGTTCGATCATGACTTCCGTAATGATGTATCTTGAAAATTCTTCATTATCCGCTGGCAGGATGTACCAAGGAGCAAATTCAGTCGATGTCTTATTTAATAAGTCTTCGAATATCTCCTGATAGCCATCCCAATGTTGCCGTTCTTTCACATCATTGAATGAGAATTCCCAGTTCTTTTCCGGATCTTTCATCCGCTTCAATAATCTTTTCTTTTGCTCGTCTTTGGAGACATTAAAAAAGAATTTGACGACCGGGAATCCATTCTCCACCAAATATTGTTCGAAGTTATTTATTTGGCGATAACGCACATCCCAGATCTGTTCATCAATCAACTCATCCGGCAGTGGTGTTTCCCCTAATAAGTCATGGACGCGAGGCGCAATGACCTCTTCATAATAGGAACGGTTGAAAATGCCGATTTGCCCTCTTTCCGGGAGCCCTTTTTGAAACCTGCGCAAATAATCCATTTTCAGTTCGGCTTCACTCGGCTTTTTAAAGGATGTTGTCTTAAGCCCCTGAGCAGTCAAATTTGAAAAAAGATAAGTGATGGCTTCATCTTTCCCTGCAGCATCCATCGCTTGAAGCACCACGACAATCCCTTTTTCCTCTTCGGCAAGGAGTTTCGTGTGCAATTGTTTTAGCCGTTCTACGCGTTCAGGCATCTTTTCATTTATTGATTCATCCCCAATGACTTTATGGTCCTCGGCTGTGCCGTAATTTTCAAGTTTTACACGTTCCTCTTTTTTTACTAAGTATTTACTCGTATCCATACTGGCCCTCCTTCTTTGTATCTGCAAAGTTTTGTGCGACCGTTCTTTCTACAGTACCCAACAGCCATTTACAGCAAACGAGGCGGACTGCCTAATTTATGTCCATTGCTTGTCTAGCACAGCCTACTCACTTTCGCTATACTTATCTTATAGAATCGCACGTGATGCAAGGAGCTGTATTATGAAAGAAACCCATCTGGACAACCCGTTTAAAAAACCATTCAGCACCCTTCAAGAGTTAGCCGACAGCGTGAAAGAGGTATTGGATTGCCCCGCTACAATTGAAGACGCCAATCATCGTTTACTGGCTTATAGCTCGCATGAAGACGCCACGGATTCTGCCAGAATCGGCACTATCATGAGCCAGCGTGTCCCGGAAATAGTTATTAACCGTTTATGGAAAGAACGGATTATTCCTAAGTTGATGAATATGGATGCCGCTTTGCGGATTCCTGAAATTGCAGAAATCGGATTGCGTGATCGAGTCGCGATTGCAATTCGCAGAAATACAGAAGTGCTCGGCTATATTTGGGCACTCGAGAAAAATGACCGGTTATCCGATGAAGAATTAGCGCTTTTAAAAGATGCAGCCGCTGCCGCTTTGCCGCTCCTATTGAAGCTCCACCGCCAGCGGAAAGAGAAAGAGGAAAACTACCAGGATTTCTTTTGGCAATTGTTGACGGGGCAATTCAAGTCAGGCGAAGATATCCAAAAGAAATTCGCCCAACTGCATTTGAAGATGCCGGCTCAATACGCGGTTCTTGTCTTTCAATTTGAAGAAGAAATCAGCCGCAAGATCGAGGAGAACATCTCGTATTTGATTACGACAAGCCAAAAGATTACGAACCATTTCATGGTAGTGATGCGAAATGAGGTCATTTTAATCGCCTCGCCCCACCCCACGCAGCCGGATGAAAAAGTATTCAACGATTTCATTTCTTTTTTCATCTCAGCGATGAATAACCGTTTTGCGGTCAATGGCATCAAGGGCAGCTCAGGAACCGTCTATAAAGACTTTGAGAAAGCAGAAACCAGTTACCAGGAAGCGTTAAAAGTCCTTCAGTTGAGGGCCTACTTCCCTGATGATTTGGCAGAAGCCACCCATTACCATCAACTCGGCATATTCAAATACTTCGATGCCCTTATCGAAGAAAAAAGGTCCAGCCATTACGAACATCCGGCTATCGCGCTGCTCGAACAATACGACAAGCACAATAAAACAAATCTGCTCGCTTCCCTGGAGATTTTTATCCAGCAGGACAGCAATGTCCATGAAGCCGCGAAAAAGATGTTTATCCACACGAATACGATGAGCTACCGATTAAAAAGAATAGCTGAAATCAGCCAATTGAATCTTAAAAGTACACATGAAAAAATGGCGGTATTCTTGGATTTGAAAATTCGCCAATGGGAGAAGCAAAATCGTTTGTGATTTTTCACAAATCAGAGCTTTTGGTTTTTTCATTTAACACAAAGTAAAACTCCTTTTTACCCCCTATAATGGATTTTACACGCACAACATTATTTCAAGGGGGAACAAGAAATGATTATTGGCATTCCAAAAGAAATCAAAAATAACGAAAACCGAGTAGCGATCACGCCTGCAGGAGTGGACGCTTTCCTTAGAGATGGACATACGGTCCTAGTTGAAACACAAGCAGGAATGGGAAGCTCATTTACAGACCAGGATTACATCGATGCTGGAGCAAAAATCGTTGCCACTGCTAAAGAAGCTTGGGCGGCGGAAATGGTCATGAAAGTAAAAGAGCCGATTGCTTCTGAATTCGTATACTTCCGTGAAGGCTTGATCTTATTTACTTATCTTCACCTTGCTGCAGAACCGGAATTGACGAAAGAATTGGCTGACAAGCATGTGATTGCAATCGCATATGAAACCGTTTCTGTAAACCGGACTCTTCCTCTATTGACACCGATGAGTGAAGTGGCTGGACGCATGGCTGCACAAGTCGGCGCTCAATTTCTTGAGAAAATCTACGGCGGACAAGGCATCCTATTGTCTGGAGTTCCAGGTGTCCAACGCGGCAAAGTAACAATCGTCGGCGGCGGTGTGGCTGGTACGAATGCGGCGAAAATGGCTGTGGGCCTTGGTGCACAAGTAACAGTCCTTGACTTGAATCCGGAACGCCTTCGCCAATTGGATGATATCTTCGGAAACGATGTAACTACATTAATCTCGAATCCGTTCAATATTGCAGAATCCGTACGCGAAGCTGATTTGGTCATCGGCGCTGTTTTAATCCCGGGTGCAAAAGCGCCTAAATTAGTGACAGAAGAAATGGTCAAATCGATGAAGCCTGGAGCTGTCGTGGTAGATATCGCTATTGACCAAGGCGGAATTTTTGAAACTTCCGACCGCATTACGACTCATGATGACCCGACTTACGTAAAACACGGAGTGGTGCATTATGCGGTAGCGAACATGCCGGGAGCTGTTCCAAGAACATCGACGATCGCTTTGACAAACGTTACAATGACTTACGCTTTGCAGATCGCTAACAAAGGCGTTAAAAACGCCATCCTTTCAAACCCAGCTTTGAAACTTGGCCTTAACACAGCAAATGGCAGCATCACGTATGAAGCTGTTGCTAAAGACTTAGGCTACGATTACACATCAGCAGAAGAAGCGCTTGAGAAAATCGCAGCGTTGAACTAAGCAAAAAAGAGTATTGAGTAACTCTTTGCTATTAGAAAAGAACTTGGCAGGTTATCAAAAAATGAAAGCTGCTGATTTTTTAAGCCCTCCTGGCTAGAAGGAGGGCCATTTTTTGATATTTTGCGTGGCGGCTGTCAGGAAAGCCTGTTCTTGGACAGACGGACGCCCTCGGCGTCTTGCGTAGCGGAAGCCGGCGACTCCTGCGGGGAAAGCGAAGGGCCGAGACCCTGCAGGAGCGCAGCGACGAAGCGGCTCGGCGCAAGCCCGCGGAAAGCGTCCGGCTGAAGCGGAATGAAAAAGCTGCCAAAAGTTTCTCGACAGCCTGAAAAAAGAGGTGCCCAAAATTACTTTTAGGGCAATTCTTTTTCATGTTTCGAAGCCAGCGCAGCGATATAGAAACAGAAACCCCTCGCATTATCCATTATTCCTGGATAATGCGAGGGGTTTTAATTTATTATTACGGTCCGTAAATATCTTTTTCTGAATGGAAGCCGTCAGCGATAACGGTATCTTCCAAATTGGTTTCATCTACTCTTAAAGGGTATAAAAACACTGCCGGCACTTCTGCTTTCCCGTTATGGACTTTCCGATTGACCGCCACTTCCTCTCCTTTTGCGAGTGCTACGACCAATTCAGCCGTTTCTTTCGCCAATGTCTTGATCGGTTTGTAGACGGTCATTATCTGGGTGCCTTGTACGAGCCGTTGAATCCCCGCAAGTTCTGCATCTTGCCCCGCAACCGGAATTTCTCCAGCCAGGCCATAGGCTTCCAGCGCTTCGATGGCACCGCCTGCCGTTGCATCATTTGCAGCGATGACGGCATCGACCTTTCCGCCGTTAGCGGATAAAGCCGCCGCCATATTTTCCTTTGCATTTTCCGGAGCCCAGTCCTGAGTCCATTGATCATAGACAATTTTTATATCGCCTTTATCTATCAATGGCTGCAATACATTATAAACCCCTTTTTTCATCAAATGGGCGTTGTTATCTGTCTCTGCTCCGCCTAGATAGACGTAATTTCCTTTCGGCGCCTTTTCTAGCATGGCTTTCGCTTGGAGCTCTCCCACTTTTTCATTATCAAAAGAAATATACAGATCAATTTCAGCATTTTTTACGAGCCGGTCATAGGCAACGACTTTGATGCCCGCTTGGTGTGCTTTATTGACCACTGCTGCTGTTGCCTCCGCATTATGTGGAACAATAACCAGCAAGTCGACCCCTTCGCTGATCAGTTTTTCAGCCTGTAAGATCTGCAGGGCATCATTGCCGTTTGCTGCTAAGATTTCCACTTCTGCTCCGAGCTCTTCTACAGATTCCTTAAACAGATCCCGGTCCTTCAACCAACGCTCTTCTAGCAGCGTATCCATCGAAAATCCGATTTTAATCGGCTGTTCAACCGGCTTTATCTGATCAGATTCTTCCACCGGCATTTCCTTTTCTGCCAAGAGCTCTTCTTCCGGCGTCTCTTCCACACAAGCAGAAACGCACACCATACACAAAACCGACAAGAGAAAAAGGGACAGCACTTGATAAATGGACAGCTTCATCGATTTCTCTCCTTAAGATCAGCTCTTTGTTGCCGCTAACCCTTTTTTCCCGAATAATGATTTACGGTATTCTTTCGGTGAAACGGCTGTGTTTTTCTTAAACACCTTACTGAAATAATTCGGTTCGTGGTACCCCACTTCAAAAGTGATTTCCTTGATGCTTTTCTCGGGATCCGCCAAAAGTTTCTTCGCTTTATCAATCCGGCATTCCGTCAAAAAATCGATATAATTGATGCCTAATTTTTCTTTGAACATTTTACTGATGTAAATTGGGCTCAATCCTACTCTTTGGCCTAAGACGTCCAAAGAAATGTCTTCATTCGAATGCTCGCTGATGTAGACCTTGATCTGCTGAATGGCATCCGCTTCCAACTTCCCATAATGTTTTGTATAGGATTCTTTCATGCGGCCTAGCAAATAGCTGGTTTCTGACCGCAGTTGCCGGCAATCTTGCGCCTGGAAAGAATACAGCGGCGTGTCTGTCTCAACTCCCACTTCGCTCATGACCGCGAAATGACCCACATCAGTTCCAACACCCGCTGTTGAATTTGCAGAAGGTCCGCTCCCCCGTTCTCGTAGACTTGAATGAGATCGAGTGCATAATAGCTGACATCTTCCCATTGCCCTAAACGGATATGGTCAAACAGCTTCTTCTCGCCGTGTTTCGCCAATTGAGGGCTAAACCCATCACTTAGAATCGGCACATCCGAATAAAACCGGTATTTGACCGGCAATGTGGAATCCATGGTCGCAATCAGCGACTCCTGATAGGATTGGCGTATTTGGTCCAGCGAACCGCAAACTTGTCCAATTCCGATAAACCACCCGGCTTCTGCTTCTGTTTTCCGCAAAGACAGGATTTCCTGAGCCAATGAAATTGCTTGAGAACGGTACGATTTCTCCGGTTCCCTAAATACGATAATCGGAAGCTGCCTGCCGTATAATGCCCCAACCCATCCGCTTTTCGTCATTCTCACTTTTTCTTTAATTGCTGAATATTGATCTCCCGATCCAGCAGGCAATAAAACACTCATGACAAATTTTTCATTAGTTGACCGTATATCGAGCATTTCAACAAGCATATCCAAATGCACTTCATGGACATGGTCAAATAATAATTGCGTAACTACATCCGTTTCAACCAGTGTCAAAGCTTGCTGCATGGCATTTTGTTGAAATTCGCTCGTGGCCATGACTTTTCGCTCTTCTTCTGTTTGGGCAAGCACTTTTCCGACCGTTGCTACAATTTCACTGGCTTTGCTCGGTTTTAAAAGATAGTCTTTGACGCCCAGTTTGATGGCTTGACGTGCATAATCGAAGGTATCAAAAGCTGTAACCATGACAAACTTCATGGAAGGATATTTTCCGCTGATGATTTCAATGGCTTCCAATCCACCCATTCCCGGCATCTTAATGTCCATTAAGATCAAATCCGGATGAAACTCTTCTGCCAACCGAACCGCTTCGCTGCCATTTTTCGCTTGTTCAATCGCCAATTCCGGATAAGCCCTCGACAAAATCGCTTCAAGTCCTTCTCGTTCAATCTGCTCATCGTCGACAATCAAAAGCTTAGCCATACTGTTTTTCCTCCCCCATTTTTGGCAAAGTCATGATTACTTTCGTCCCCTTGCCCTCTTCACTTTCGATGCCCAGAACGTTTTCAGCACGATAGAAAATCCGCAGACGCTGAACGACATTGGCAAAGCCAATTCCTGTAGAATGCCCTTCAGCCGGCACTTTTTGTCCACCTAACAGCTGATTGATCTTTTCATGCGACATGCCCTTTCCATCGTCTTCAATTTCAATAATGACTGCATTTCCTTTATCAATGACCCGGAACCATATATGTCCCCCGTCTTCTTCGGGTTCAATGGCATGGATGACAGCGTTTTCAATAATCGGCTGCAAAGTAAGCCCTGGAATCTTCACATTCAAACAAGATTCATCCACTTCCATATGGACATTTAAACGATCGGTGAAGCGGGCTTGCTGAATTTCGATGTATTGCTTTAACACAATCAGCTCTTCGTAAAGCGTTACTGGCCGGTCTAAGCGCTTTAAATTGTAGCGAAGCAGCCCTGCAACACTCACAAGCAAATCGCTGGTTTCTTCGGCTCCTTCCAAATACGCTTTTTTCGATAAGATATTCAAGGTATTAAATAGGAAATGAGGGTTGATCTGGCTTTGCAGCCCCAATAGCTGGCTTTCCTGCAATAAAAGCTTATTTTGCTGTAATTCCCGCTCCAATTGCGCTTTTTCTTGAATTTCGATGATGAGATTATTGATATTGATGCGCATACGGTCAAACGTTTGGGCCAAGAAAGATATCTCATCATTGGAATCCACTTTAATCTCCAGATCAAATCGGCCTTTCGATAATTCGTTTGCTGATTGAGTCAGCATTTGAACCGGCTTCGTGATGCTGATGGAAAACCAATAAGTCAAAAGCAGGAGCACGAACGTAATCAGCAAAAGCAGCCAAATGCCGAGCTGCTTCAACTCTTCGGATTGTTCAATAATGCTTCGATAAAAGCGTTCGTAAGTTTTTAGCTCCGTATCAATGATTGTCAAAGTCATCTCTGAGATATATGTGGAAATGCGGGTGGCTTCCGAAAATTCCTCGTTTGATCCTTCTGCTTCTTGCTCGGATTGCAGCATCATGGAGCGGTCTGTCGTTTCAACTAAACTCTCTAAAAGATTTGTATAATTTGTCAGCGCAAATTCATTTTCTTCGTTGCGCAAATCAAAAATTTCATCTTTCGCTTCATGGATCTGTTTTTTGCTGGCATCCAGCTTTTCCAGATTGTCAGGTGTTGGCTTGATCAAATAATTATTTAAATCGGTCACCAGCTGTTGGCTGATAACCGTCACTTCATTCAAACTTAAATAGCGCTGAAGCACATCATTGTATTGGCTTTGCGTCTTTTGGTTGTAGTAAGTCAAAGTGATCCAGATAGCCGACATGATAAACAAAACGACGAGTGCGAGCATCCATACTTTTTTCTGTATTTTATTCATCGCTGATCCTTCACTTTCAACATGCGGATATCGGTAAGGTAGCCGTCCATATCAAGCGGCAAGGCTTCATCCTTTAGCCAGTTCATCATTAAACTGACACTGGTTCGCCCCATAGTATCCGGTGCTTGCTTAATGATGCCGTCCAATTTTTCTTGTTCGAATAACGCCAAAGACTCCGGTCCGTCATCAAACGAGTAAATATAATAAGGCTCCACTTGAGAACGCTTGCTTATTTCCTGGATCATCGGCGATGCAAAATCGGCGTTTAAAGCGATAAACCCATCTAAATCTGGGGACTCATTTAAAATTTGCTGTGTTTTTGCAAGTATATCTTTTCGCACTTCCGTTGTTTCAGAAAAGATCAAATCGATACCAACATAAGCATCGAGCACAGAACGAAGCCCTTCAAGCCGCTGGTCTTGATAGTATTCATGGCGCATATTGGCCATCACCACTACCTTGCCCGCAGCGCCCATATCTGATACCAATTGCTCTGCAATCATTTTGCCGGCCAAGAACTGATCGGACCCCACATAGGTTTTCCGCAGGCTTTTTTCCTTCGGCACATCGTTTGCGACCGTAATAATGGGGATTCCATGGAAAGACGCTTTGACTTTCGTCAAGTCATTGAATTCTTCGGAATCCGATCCTTGCACAATAATTCCATCCACTTTTGAATAAAGAGCCACTTCAATTTTCTCTAAAAAATCTTCCTGGTTATTGCCGTAGCTTCCCCATACCTCCAGGTCTGCCCCTTCTTTTTCCGCTTGTTCGAGAGCGCCTTTTGCAATTTGATCCCAGAATGGTGTATCCAAATTTTTAGTGATTAAAATGAGGCGCGGTTTGCCTTCCGCCGACCCAGCGGCGGCCGGCAATTGCCCGTTTGTACGAAAAACTTTTTCCGCTGACAACAAGGTGAAATAACATAGGACGATGCATAAGAGACCGATTAAAGCCAAGCCGAATTTTCGCACGGGAAATATCCCCTTTTTTGAATAGTCAATATTTTTTATCATACCACATAAGAAATGATGCACAATACTCGGTTTTCTTCTAAATGGACGGGGCGATAGATGGCAAAAAGAGGGGCTTTTAAAGCCCCTCTTAAAAGTTAACCTCGTTTTCTGCGCGTCATGACATCGAAGATGACGGCAGCTGCTAAAACACCGCCGCGGATAATGTATTGATACGAAATACCGACACCGAGCAAGTTCATGCCGTTAGTCAGAGAAGCCATAACGATGGCACCGATGATCGCACCGGTGACTTTCCCGACACCCCCGGCTGAGGAAACACCGCCGACATAAGCTGCCGCGATGGCATCAAGTTCAAATAGCGTACCAGCTGTAGTTGTAGCCGATTGAAGCCTTGATGTAAACAGGATTCCGGACAAAGCAGCGAGCATCCCCATCGAACCGAAGACGATGTACGTAATTTTCTTTACATTGATCCCGCTTAAATGCGCTGCTTCAGGATTGCTTCCGACCGCATAAATATGGCGGCCAAGCACTGTCTTCGTCGTCATGAAATGGTAGATGATTACAACGACCAGCATGATCACGACCGTCCATGAGAAGCCATTATATCCTGCTAAGATCCAGGTGATATAAGCGATGACCGCTGAAACTAAAATGAGTTTTAAAGCGAAGATGCCTTTCGACGGCACATCAAATTTATATTTCACTTTATTGCGCCGATTGGAGAATTCGCTGTATACATACAGCAAAACACCGATTAATCCGACGATCAGCGAAAGAAGATGCAGTCCATTCACTTCCATAAGTGAAGGGATAAATCCGTTCCCGAGGGCATTGAATTTATCATCGTTGACAATGATTGTTCCCGTCTGCTCTGTAACCCGCAGCAAAGCGCCTCGGAAAATGAGCATCGCAGCTAAAGTCGCAACAAAAGCCGGAATGCCGAGCTGGGCGATGAGAAATCCATTGAACAATCCGGCAACGATTCCGAAGATCAAAATGGCCGGTACCGTGATATAAACCGATACCCCCATCTGCGTCAGGAAAATGGCTGCGATTGCGCCGAGAAATCCGGCGGCAAAACCGACAGATAAATCGATATGCCGGATAACGATGACCAATGTCATCCCGACTGCCAGTACGGCAATGTATCCAGCAGAATCCAATAAGTTACTGATATTCCGCGACGACATGAAGAGACCATCCGTCATGATGGTAAAGGTCAGCAAAATGACCACAAGTGCGATATACATTCCATAATCACGGATATTATCTTTAATTAATGTTTTAACTTCTGTAATAAACCCCACTGGCTCTACCTCCTAATGCGTTGCAAGTTGCATTATTTTTTCTTGGCTCGCTTCTTCAATGGCCATTTCGCCTTTGATCCGCCCTTCGCCCATTACATAAACCCGGTCGCTCATGCCAAGCACTTCTCCAAGTTCTGAAGAAATCATGATGATGCTCAAGCCTTCATTGATCATCTGATTCATGATGGTGTATATTTCAAACTTCGCGCCGACATCGATTCCGCGCGTCGGTTCATCCAGGATCAATAATTTCGGGCCGACAAACAGCCATTTTCCAAGTGATACTTTCTGCTGGTTTCCGCCGCTTAAATTCCCGACATTTTGTTCGACAGAAGAAGCTTTGATATTGATGGATTTTTTGTATTCTGTCGCTACTTTGATTTCTTCGTTGCCGTTTAAAATACCGTTTGAAGAAATGCCTTTTAAGTTTGCTGCTGATACATTGCTCTTAATATCCTGGAGCAGGAAAAGCCCGTTGCCTTTACGGTCTTCGGTGACGTAAGCAATGCCTGCCTTAATCGCATCTTTTGTGTGGGTAAACTTGCGCTTCTTCCCATTCAGCAAAAGGTCGCCTTGAACTTTATACGATTTCGGATTGCCGAAAATGCTCAAGGCTAGTTCAGTTCGCCCCGCACCCATTAACCCGGCAATGCCGACAATTTCCCCTTTTTTAATATGGAAATCCACATCTTTTACCACTTCGCGGCCCAATTCCACATCAAAAGCGCTCCAATTGTGCAATTCCAAAATCTTATCGCCGATATTCTTATTCGGCCGTTTCGGATAAATGTCTTTAATCTCGCGTCCTACCATGTTTTGAATAATGATGCTTTCTGAAATCGGTCCGTCTGCAGCATCCAGCGTACAAATTGTTTGTCCATCTCGCAGGACGGTCGCTTTATCGGCAATAGAGATGACTTCTTTCAGCTTATGCGAAATCATGATGCACGTGATGCCTTCCTGTTTCAGGCCTTTTAATAATTCCAATAAATTCTCACTATCGTCTTCATTCAAAGCGGCAGTCGGTTCATCCAAGATCAGCAATTTAACCTCTTTGCTCAAGGCTTTTGCAATTTCAACCAATTGCTGTCTGCCGACGCTTAAATCCTTTACCAAAGTTTCTGGATTCACTTTTAAATTTACTTTTTTCAACATTTTTTGGGCTTCAACGACAGTTTGGTTCCAATCTACGAACGCCCCTCGCTTTACTTCGTTCCCAGCAAATATATTTTCATATACTGTCAAATCCGGGAATAAAGCCAGTTCCTGATGGATAATGGAAATGCCCGCTTTTACACTATCGCTGATATTGCTGAACTTCTGGACTTCTCCTTCGTAGATAATATCCCCATCATAATTCCCGTGAGGATAGACCCCGCTGAGTACTTTCATAAGCGTCGATTTGCCGGCTCCGTTCTCACCGATCAAGCAATGGATTTCTCCTTTTTTCACTTTGAAATTTACGTTGCTGAGTGCTTTAACTCCTGTAAACTCCTTGGAAATCCCTTTCATTTCCAAAATATATTCGCTCATTGATAATCCTCCTTTAAGCAAACAATTAGCAGAAAGGCGAAATAGTGATAGATGGCTCTATCACTATTTCGCTGTTGCCTTTTCAATTCTATTCAAGCCCCGTGAATTCGCTTGCTTCGTAGTACTCGGAATCGATCAGTTCTTGTTTCACATTTTCTTTATCGACAACGATAACATCTGTTTGCTTCGCTTTAATATCAGCTGTTCCGTTATTATAAGAACCCGTTGTTTCTGGAGTTCCATCGTCAAGAACTGTAACAGCCATGTCGATTGCATCTTTTACAAGTGTGCGGACGTCTTTGAAAACGGTCATCGATTGCTTTTCATCAATTACGTATTGAATAGACGCTTTTTCTGCATCCTGTCCCGTAATCGTGTAATTTGTGATGTCTCCATCAGAAGAGAAAACATCCGCAATCGAACGTGCTGTTCCATCGTTCGGCGCTAAGATGGATACATCGCCTTTCATATCAGCAGCTACACCCGTTAAATGAGTTTGTGCTTTGTTCTTCGCTTCATTTGGATCCCAGTTTGTCGTCACTTGTCCAAGAATTTTGCTCAATTGGTCGCGCGATAATTCCGCTGTATCTTTTAATGCTTCCGCTTCGCTTGAGTTGGCAATCTTAAATGTGCCATCTGCAATTTTCGGCTGCAATACGCTCCAAGCGCCTTGGAAGAATAAGAAAGCATTGTTATCAGAAGAAGCTCCTGCATACAGGTACAAAGGAACACCTGAGCCTTCAGCGTTGTCGATCAAGTACTGCCCTTGTGCAGCACCTACTGCCAAGCTGTCGAATGTTACATAATAATCTACTGCATCTGTATCTGTGATCAATCGGTCATAAGCGATGACTGTCACATCGTCTTTTTTAGCCGATTCAACCGCTGCTGCAGCCGCTGCCCCGTCGTGCGGGCTGATGATCAATACCTTAATCCCTTTATTCAATAAAATATCAACATTCTCTTTTTCTTTTGCAGACGATCCTTGGCTGAAGAGAATTTCAGTTGAATAATCTGTTTCTGCCAATGCATCTTTGAAACGCTGCTCATCCTGAACCCATCTTGGTTCATCTTTTGTCGGCAAGACGATCCCAACGTCTACTTGTCCGTTGCTGCTTCCACCGCTGCCTGAATCTCCGCCTTCATCACTGCAAGCTGCAGTAATCAATGCAAATATCATTAAGACAAGAAATAATGTAAACTTTTTCCCCTTAGTTTTCATTGCCATTCCCCTTTCAATCTTTTGTTCGTCTTCTTTTTCAGTATAGCTAGGAAACAAAACGATGTAAGCGCTATCACTAGCACTCTTTTAATTTCATCTATACTTTTTCAATGTTCGAAAAACATAATGAAGAAATAGTCCAGAAAAATAAAAAAAACCGAGAGTTTCCTCTCGGTTTTACGCTGAATCTGTTTTCACTCCATTTCCAGGAGCCGCTGGTATTGCCATTTCCGTTCTTCTGCCACTGCATCTTCGCTGAAATCTTTTGCAAAAGCGACTGATTTGACCGCATAGGTGGAAGCATGGATGGCGTGCTCGGCCATATGGGCAGTTGACACTGCTTGTCCGGCAGCTCTCGCTGCTGACGCGGCCGCCTCATCTTCCGTCTCTCTTGCTGCAGCATGGGCTTCGAATGCTGCTTTGCGTGCTTCCCTTACTTTCACTTCGCCTTTTGTCCATAAATGAGCTGCTTCTATGGCTTTATGCAGACGCTGATCTTTCGGAAATAAATTCTCATAATAGGAAAGCACATGCTCCGCACAATCAGCTGCCCAGCGCACCGCTGTAAAATGATCGATTTTCCCTAGCTGTTCTTCAATTTTTTCTTTGATGTCGGAATCTACAAAGTGTTGCGATGCCATTTTCACACCGGTCCTTTCTGGATTATGGTTTAAAGCTTATTTTCCAATGGAGAAAATTCAATGTGATATCGTTTTTTCCACGGCGACTCTGTTTCTTTAAGAGTTCTTCCCTTCTTTATACCTTATCCTTGAAGCTCTAAAACTAAATCTCTCTGTCGAAAAGGTTTTTGTCTTCTTTAAAAGAGGTAAGGAGGAAGACAACAGATGATTTGAAAGTTAATGCTGCGGAGGGATTTTCATGTTTTTTTTTGATTACATCATTTACATTATAATGTCCATTTCCAAAATCTTTTTATTCAGCTCTTTAAGCGGAACTGAATTCGAATTTGGCTTTTTCCTCTTGAATCTCGCCACTGTCCTGATTCTCTCCTGCTGGACCTTGCTATTAAAAGCAAAAACAAGGCAATGGATCCTTCTGTTTCTGCTCTTTCTCCACAGCACCTTATTGATTTCCGACTTATGGTATTACCGCTATTTTGAAGATTTCCTTTCCATCTCCTTGCTGTCTGATATCACTCAAATCAATGATGTCGGCGGTGGATTTTTAACGTTGATCCAAGCCACTGACTTTTTCTTTTTTGCAGACTTGCTCTTATTTGGCGCAGTCATTTGGTTTTCAAGGAAACGCCATGCTTCTATCCAAAATGTAAATCGGAAGAAATATGCCGGCATTGTGTTAGCTGCCGGAATTGGGTTATATGCTATGCCGATGCTGACGGATTATTTTGTAAAAGGCGCTTCCCCACTCGATCCCACTATCGCCGATATGCAGGATTATTATCAATTCGGGTTTTGGGGCTATCATGGACTTGATCTCGCCAAAGGCGGAATTGATCTCGTCAGCAAAGAAAATCGCGTAACAGCTGAGGAAGAATCACTCATTCGAAAAGCCAATAAAGGCGGAGAAAATACCGAAGCTGCCGAAGAGCAGCCGAATGTCATCCTCGTGCAGCTTGAGTCTTTCCAAAGCAGTGTCATTCACCACGAAGTGGACGGCCAGGAATTGACGCCGAATTTAAATAAGCTCACTGAAGAAATGCTGTACTTCCCGTCCTTCTATCACCAGACACATGAAGGAAGAACATCCGATGCCGAATTCATCGTGAATACTTCGCTGCAGCCTCTGCGTTCGGGCTCTGTCTATACGCAGTACGAAGAAAATGAATTCGATTCGCTGCCGGCAGCTTTAGAAGAAAATGGCTATACCACTGCCGCCATGCACGCTTACGAAAAAGATTTCTGGAACCGGGACAGCTTCTATCAAAATATCGGTTTTGATCAGTTTTTCAGCAAAGAAGATTACCCGGAAGAAAAGAAAATTGGGATGGCGGTGAATGATACGGAATTCTTTACGACTTCCATTAGCCATATGGAAAGGTTGGAACAGCCGTTTTTTGCTTTTCTTGTCGCATTGACGAGCCATATCCCGTATGAAATTCCGGAAGAAGACCGGGGCCTTGATTTATCCAGCTACGAGGATCCGCTCTTAAAAGGCTATTACCAGACCATCCATTATGTGGATGGATCTGTTGGGGCCATGGTCCAAGAGCTGAAAGACAAAGGCATCTGGGATGATGCGCTCGTTGTCTTCTATGGCGACCATGACAGCGGCCTTCAAAAAGACGGCAGCGAAATGGCCAAGGAATTAGAAGTCGAGTCTAGGGTCGACCAGTTTGAACTCAACCGGCAAGTGCCATTATTCATCAAGCCGCCAAAGCTTGTTCAAGGTGAGACCATCGATAAAAGCGGTGGCCAAATCGATATCACACCGACCATTTTAGCCATTCTTGGCATCAGCCAACCTTATGTGCTCGGGCAGTCTTTGATGGACGAGGAAGAAAATCTAACGGTCTTCCGCGACGGTTCTTTCCGCTATGAAGATGTCTATTATTTGCCCGATCTCACAGAGCCGGTTGGATCTGGCACCTGTTATTCCATTGAAACGGAAGAGGAAATTCCGTTTGACCGCTGTGAACCACAAATCAGCAAGGCGGCTAAACAGCTGCAAGTTTCGGATATGATCATCCAAGAAAACGCTTTGGATGAATTGCGGCAGTCCAGCCGCCCTTAATAAAACAAGCTTCAGGACTCCATTTTTCCTGAAGCTTGTTTTATTTTTCAATTGGATAATCATCTCGATTATCCGTTTGTGCCTAGAAATTTACGTTATGATAATAAACATACAAATAAATTTGATTGATGTGTTATTGGAGATGATTGTTTTGGTAATTGCAGAAATCCTCAATGTAATCCTTCCTGTTTTTCTTTTGCTGGGCATCGGCTTTTTTATCGGGAAATATATGACGCTTCATTCCAAATCCATTTCGGACCTTTGCATTTATGTTTTCAGTCCGGCACTTTTCTTCCACTCCGTGACGGTTTCTTCTTTGGAATTGAACGACTTAGCCAAAATTGCCGGTTTCGCACTGCTTTTATTTGCCTGTTATGCGGTATTCATCCAAATTGCAGCATTTGTCTTCAAATGGGAACTGGCTTATAAAAATACCATGATGCTGGCGAGCGGATTTCCCAATACCGGAAATTACGGGCTGCCGATTGTGCTCTTCGCCTTCGGGGATGAAGGTGTGGCCATCGCGATCATTTATGTTGTCACGCAATCTTTTCTGATGAATTCCGCCGGTATTTACTATGCTTCAAGCAACGGCAAAACTTCTCAAAAAGATATTTTCCGGACCATCATCCGGATGCCGGGCTTTATCGCCATTTTAACAGCGCTTTTCTTGAAACTGGTTCAGATTCCTGTGCCGCAATCGATTGAAAATGCTTCAGGCTTATTGGGTCAAGCGGCGATTCCAACGATGCTGACGCTGCTCGGCGTGACATTGGCTTCCATCCAAATCAAAAATGTCATCAAGTTCATTGCGACTGCAACTGTTTTGAAACTTGCGATTTTTCCATTGATTGCCTATCTTCTGCTGTTATTGCTTTATCCGGCTGCTTCCCTTGAAACACGGGTGCTTTTGCTTTCTGCTGCCACTCCAGCCGCTGCTACCACCACACTGCTAGCCATTAACTTTAAGATGAATCCGGATATGGTATCCAGTGCGATGTTCATCAGCACAGTCGCGAGCTTGATTACAATTCCCATATTGCTTGTAGCCTTAATGTAAAACCAAAGACATTTCTCCTAATAGCGAATATAATAGAAGCTGTCTGTAAAAACATTCCTCTTTTTTATCAAAAGGAAAATACAGTAATTGATCGGTACCGGAGGAGATTTTTTGAATTCGAAAGCTTTTTCATTAGCCTTATTTTCTGTCCTGATTTGGGGCTCTTCATTTGCTGCCATCCGGGTCAGTTTACAAGGCGGCTATGATGCCGGCCAAAATGTCCTTGTCCGCTTCATGGTCGCTTCCATTCTTTTTCTGATTTATGCTTTATGGCCGGGAACGAAATTCCGCCTGCCGCAAAAAAGCGATCTTTTAAGAATCTTGCTGCTTGGCTGGATCGGCATCAGCCTCTACCATATTTTCGTTACGTTCGGCATGGAAACCATTTCTGCAGGAACCGCCGGTATGCTCGTCGGATCCGGACCGATATTCACGGCACTCATCGCGGCTTTCTTTTTGAAAGAGCGATTGACCAGAATCGGCTGGATCGGACTCGGAATCGGGTTTGTCGGAATTCTATTCATTGCATTCGGTTCTGCCGATGCTTCCTTGACGTTGACGAACGGTGCTGTCCTGGTCTTGATTGCAGCATGCGCTTCCGCCGTGTTTTTCGTTTTCCAGAAACCGCTGTTGACACGTTATTCTGCTATTGAGCTGACCGCTTACTTTACGTGGGCCGGCACGTTGCCTTTCCTAATTTTTTCATCCGGCATTTTCTCAGCTTTACAAAATGCCACCATCGAAGCTCATCTGTCTACGCTTTATGTCGGCATCTTCCCTGCCGCGATCGCTTACGTCACATGGGCAACCGCTTTATCGCTTGCGAATGCGAGCTCCGTTTCCAGCTTGATTTACCTGGAACCTGCGGTTGCGATAGTCGTCGCCTGGATGTGGCTGCATGAACTTCCATCTGCACTTTCGCTTATCGGCGGCGTCATCGCCATCAGCGGTGTACTCATTGTCAATTTCCTCGGAAAGCGGCAAGAAAAACAGCGGCGCCTTTCGGATCAAGCTGCTGAATCTTCGGCTTAATCTGGTAGAAAAAGTCATTTGCAATTTGCAAATGGCTTTTTTTATGGAATAAATTTGCTGAACGCGCTTAATTTTCTCTGAACGCGCGTATCTTGTTGCAGGCGCGCGCATTTTCATATGAGCGCGCACAAATCGATTTGAACGCGCGCATTTTCGGATAAACGCGCGCATCGTTAAAAAAAGCAATCTAGATGAACCTTTTCCTCTTCTCATTTGTATAGTAAGTAATCATACAAAAAGGAAGTGGAAACAATGGGAACAGGATGGATTGTTTCATTAATCGTAGTCGCTGTGATGATGACGGTCATTTTAGGCATCGCCATACCGATGGATAGAAAGTATATTGTGAGGGAGAACCGAAAGATCAATTATAAAAAAACAACGATTTATTTACGCTGGAATGTTTTTGATAGCTTGACTTTGGCACTGGCGATTTATACGATCATTTGTATACAAGCATTGAATTTGCTGATTTCCACCGGGCAATCTGTCGAAAACCCTTATGTGCAATTTTTTACGAATCAATCCCAAGTCTGGTCGCTCGTCACCATCATCTACTTGATCAGCCGCGTTTCCATTACATTGAAAACCATTAAAGAACGGTGGGGAGACGGAAGTGGAGAAATCTGAGGAGCAGTTGATGACGGCTTACCAACAAGGTGATGCCAATGCTTTAGACAGCATTTATCGCTTGATGCAAAAGCCGCTGTATTCGTTCATTTTCCGTTATACCCGAGATGAGCAGCTGAGCAGCTGAGCATTGATATTGTTCAGGATACGTTCATGAAGCTGCAGGACCATAAACAAAAGTTCGATCCACAGAAAGGGACGCTCAAAAGCTTCCTTTTTCAAATTGCGTACCGGTTAATGGTCAATAAATTAAACCGGCGCAAAAAACTGTCGTCTCTTCTGCCGTTTTTGGTGCCCCGCTCTAAAGAAGAGTTGTCTCCGCCGGAACAGATGACGGTGAGGAACGCTGTGGCCAATCTTCCTGAAACGGAACGCGCAGTCATTCTCTTATTTTATTTCCATGATTTATCCCAAGAAGAAATGGCACAGATTCTCGGCATTCCAAAAGGCACCGTGAAATCGCGGCTGCACCGGGCGACGAAACGACTAAAAAACGATTTGGAGGGATTTTACGATGAATCAAAAGCCATCCGATAAAGACCTGCTTTTGCTGGCACAGCTGCAGGAAGACTTGGTGGAAGTTCCGGACTTCCCCATGAAAGCAAGCAAGTGGAACCGGTTCCTTCACTATTTAGGTTCTCCTGCGCAGGATCCATTTGAACCGTTTGTTGCGACAAAATCGGGCATCATTTCCTTAAAAGTCCTCCCTGCTGTCGGGGGTGCAGCATTAGTCGCTGCCCAGTTTTTATTTCTCCTATAAGATAAAGCCGGCTGCGCATGTGTGCAACCGGCTTTTTTGAATAGTTATCTCGCTGAGCGCTTATAAATTTCTCTGAACGCAAATAAAGAGGCATCCGCCAATAGATGCCTCTTTTAGAGCAGCTTTTCTCAATCTTCGATCTTGAACCAGCCTGGAATGTTGACGATGGTATTCCAAAGGTCTTCCGGAATATCCAATTCGTCTTTTTTGCTCAAATAGAGCGCTTGGTAAATCTCGTGTTCCTGGCTTTTCTTCACTTTTAGCAGCCAATCGGGATCCATGATCAACGCGTGTCCAAGTGAAACAAATGGAGTGACGTCCAATGCTTCTTTCACTTGGTCGATCGTCTGCAAACCGCCAACTCCAATGACCGGAACACGGTCGCCGACATGCTCCTGGAGCATTGCGACACGTGAACGGTTATCTTCTTCGCGGATGGAACCGCCGAAGAATTTGCCGACGGAAGCGTGCACATAATCGATTCCTTTATCGGCTAAAGCCGAAGCAAATTTTAAGGTATCATCCATCGTGATACCCGGCTCTTCACGTTCTTCCGGGCTGACCCGGTAACCGACGACAAACGGCTTTTCAGCATATTTCGCTACCGCTTCTTGAATCGATTCCACTACTGCGAGCGGGAATGCCATGCGTTCCATCACGCCCCCGCCCCATTTATCCGTCCGGCGATTGGAATGTGGGGAGAAAAATTGCTGGATCAAATACGTATTGGCGCCGTGGATTTCCACGCCGTCGAAGCCTGCTTCGATAGCGCGCCGCGTCGCTTCTCCGAAAGCTTTGATGGACTCTTGGATTTCGGCTTCCGACATTTCACGCGGTGTTTCAGCATTCGGGCGGACAGACGGAATGTCGCTCGCTGAAATCGGCTGTTCGCCATTCAATAATTTCGAGTTCGACATGCGGCCAGCATGGTAAATCTGTAAAATCGCTTTTGCTCCGCCTTCGTGAATGGCGTCTGCCAATCGCGTCAGGCTGCCAATCCGGTCATCGGAATCGGCACCGAACGCATTCGGAAAGCCGATTCCAAGCGGCTCAACATGTGCACATGCCGTAATGATAGCACCCAGTCCGCTTTTCGCGCGGCGACGATAATATTTCAATTCATCTTCTGTCACGTCTCCGTTTGCATCCGATGAAGAAGTCGTCATCGGTGCCATCATGACGCGATTCTTCACTTTTAATCCTGCCGTAAATGTATATGGTTCGAATATGCTATCAATCTTTATCGCCATCCCTATTCCTCCTCAAGTCGATGATTACTCGTTGTATGTTAAATACCCTTCAAGGATATTCTAAAACGGTTGTCTCCTTACTCATCTTAAAGGATAGAAAATCGAAATTGTAGATAAATGCTTTCATCTCATGATAATTCAGTCTTTTGGCTGAACCGGAAAGTGTTTTTTCAAATGAAAGAACTTTTTTCCAATTTCCCTACCAAAAGATAGAAGCGCGTTATACGAAATAAACCCTTTTACTGTTTTATTGACTTATCTGTCATTTTCTTGTTTTCTATCAAGTCCATTCGTTATCATTTCCTTGAAAAGCGCTATATGATGGAAAGAGAGAGATTTGCCAAACTAACTAAGAAAACTACACAGGAAAGGATGATCCGAATGAAAGCGATGGTCCCCCTAATCTTGCTGATGTCGCTCATTTTAATAGTAAGCGCTTGTTCTAATGAAGAGTCTGTAGCAAATGCCGAGCAATCCAATCCGGGCAAACCGGCTCCTGTTTTCGAACTTACCGATTTAGAAGGCAAGACCCATGATTTGTCCGAATACGCAGGCAAAAAAGTATACGTGAAATTCTGGGCTTCCTGGTGTTCGATTTGCCTGGCCGGCATGGAAGAGTTGAATACGCTTGCTGGAGAAGAAAATGATTTTGTCGTGTTGTCCATCGTTTCACCAAGCTCAAATGCAGAGAAAGACAGCGAGTCGTTTAAGAAATGGTTTAAAGGCGTCGAAAACACCGAGAATATCCAAGTGTTATTGGACGAAGGCGGTACGTTCTTCGATGAATATGGAGTTCTTGCCTACCCGACTTCTGCCTATATCGGCTCTGACGGAACTCTTGTGAAAAGCTCTCCCGGGCATTTCAGCAACGCAGAAATTAAAGAAACCTTCGAATCGATCAACTAAAAGAAAGGCGGCTTACAATGATGGCAACGAAAAAAGTGGGTTTACTGCTTGGGCTATTATTGCTTCTCCTCGCAGCAGGATGTTCGCAATTGAATTTGAATGCGGCAGGCTCAAGTTCAGCTGAGGCAGAATCCAAATTTCCGGACAACCCGAATGAAGGATTGCAATTTAATGAAGATCAACTGGAAGACATCTGGCTTGCGGGCGGCTGTTTCTGGGGAGTCGAGGCTTATATGGCACGCGTTTACGGTGTCTATGATGTGACTTCCGGCTACGCAAACGGCAATACGGAAAATCCGACTTACGAGGACGTGACAAAAGAAAATAGCGGGCACGCTGAAACCGTTCATGTTCGCTACGATCCGGAACGTGTCGACCTCGAAAAGCTGCTCGGCCATTATTTCATGATCATCGATCCTACACTGCTGAACCAGCAAGGCAACGACCGCGGAGAACAATACCGCACCGGCATCTATTATGAAAACGAAGCGGACCGTGCTGTGATTGAAAACGTGATGGCTGCGGAAGAATCCAAATACGATGATCCAATCGTGACCGAAGTGGAACCGCTCGAGCATTATTATTTGGCGGAAGAGTACCACCAAGATTACCTCGAGAAAAATCCGAACGGCTATTGCCATGTGGAATTCGATTCACTTGAAGATCAAGACGTTCCGTCGCTTATCGACGCTTCCCTTTACCCGAAGCCGAGCGACGAAGAATTGAAAGCGACATTGACCGAAGCCCAGTACAAAGTGACACAGGAAAACGATACGGAAACGGCTTATTCCAATGAATACTGGGACAATTACGAGCCCGGCATCTACGTGGATGTGGCGACCGGTGAACCGCTTTTCTCTTCTGCTGACAAATACGATTCCAAATGCGGCTGGCCGAGCTTCACCAAGCCGATTGAACCGGAAGTTGTAACGGAACATGAAGATACCAGCTACAATATGGTCCGCATCGAAGTACGGAGCCGGGCAGGCGACAGCCACCTAGGCCACGTCTTCAATGACGGTCCAAAAGACAAAGGCGGACTCCGCTATTGCATCAATAGTGCATCCATCCTCTTTATTCCACAGGAAGACATGGCTGAAAAAGGCTACGGCTACCTAGAAGGAAAACTTTAAAACAAAAATAGCCGCTCTACCGGGATTTCCATTCGGTAGAGCGGCTGTTTTTTATTTCACGATGCTGTAATAGACTTTTGACGTAACGCGGTAAATGATCCAATAGATGGCAGCAAAAGCGATAACGACGCCGATAAAGGATAGCAGCCACGTTTTTTCGTTCGTAATGCCAAAGAGCGTCAATAATTTGCTGACGATGGGATATGCGAAGATGACATGGATCGTAGCAACCACAATCGGCAACAGGAACATCCAAATAATCTGGGATTTGGTCGAGTCCTGGATCATTTCTTTATCCAATCCGACTTTCTGCATGATTTGGAATTTCTCCCGGTCATCGAATCCTTCCGAAACTTGTTTGAAGTACGTGATCAATACCGTTCCGATGGTAAACAGCAATCCGAGGAAAATGCCAAGAAACAGGAATCCGCCATTTGTGCTGTACCAATCTTCACGCTGAAGGCCCCGCGATTCATAGTTTGCACTTTCGACCGAGTAAGATTGCATGCGGATATGATCGCCGTAGGCCATCTTTTCTTCTTCCGTACCTGTCGTATTCCAGCCGATGTCTGCAGAAAGACCGACAACCGGCGCATCCGGGAATTGCTCTTGATAAGCCGCCATCATCCCCTCAATATGAGACATATCAGGGACAACCAGGACGATGGTTTCCGTCAATCCCGTTTCAGAGCTGAAGTCATTTTCAATCGGCGCCAATTGGTAAAGACGGTCGCCGATGACCAGTTCTTCCTTTGTATACTTTCCAGTTGAATGGTAAAACAAGGCTTCATCTTCTGCCAGTTCAATGGTTTTTCCAGTCATTCCATTGTAATCTTCCAACGGGATAACTTGCCCAAACACATTGAGCTCCAAGCCATCAAAGGCCCCTGTAAAATTAAAGCGATTATTGTCAAGCGAGCCGTAGATGGACTGGAAACGCAGCGCCTCCATCTCTGTCACTTCAAGCCCCAACTTTTCCGTTTCCTGCAAGTAATGCGCTTGCAGCTCAGTGAATTGCTGCTGGATAAGTTCCGGCTGTTCCGGATCACCGAATAAACTCATATTGTTTTCAAAGGGATAACGATTTTCCAGAGTTTCTTCGCTGCCGATAAAAATCGTCAAAGTCGTCGACAGCGCAATGATGACCATGGAAGCTAAAATACAAATATTCGCTAAGCCTACTGCATTCTGTTTCATTCGGTACAGCATCCCGGAAATGGAGATGAATGCACCTGGACGATAATAAATTCGCTTGTTTTTCTTCAGCGCTTTTAAAATGAAAATCGATCCCGAGATGAATAACAGATAGGTGCCGATAATCACAAGAAATACGGCCAAGAAGAATTTTGAAATGGCGCTGATCGGGTCAGGAATCGTCAACGAAATTCCATATCCCCAGCCAAGGAACACAAGTGCCAAAATAAAGAGGATGATTGATCCTTTCGGTTCCTTTTCCCCTTCCGTCTTGCCTTTCAATAACTTAATCGGATTCGAGAAAGTGAATTGGCTCACGTTATAAATATAAGTAATCGCAAAGATTGCCAAAAACAGCAGGATGGTCCAAAGCATCGGATTGATGGCTACGACATAGGCGATATCCGTTGGCAGCTTCAGTAAATAATTCAACAGCATGAAGAAAAGGCGGCCAAAAACAAGTCCTGCCACCAGTCCTGTCAAAATGCTGGTCAAGCTTGTAAACATTGTTTCGAACAATAAGATTTTCGCGACATGCCTTTTCTCCAGACCCAAGATTCCGTAAAGGCCGATTTCTTTTTTCTTTTCTTGATGACGAAGCTATTCGTATAAAGAATGAAAATGACTGAAAAAATCGCGATGACGATGACACCAAGCGAAAACAGAGTAGGCAAAGCAGAAGAACGTTGCTGCACAAATTGATTCGCCAACAACGATGCCATCAAATAAAACATCATGATGATTGCGATGGATGATAGCAAATACGGAATGTATAAGGTTTTATTCGACTTGATATTCCGCAGCGCTAACGATGAAAAGAAACGGTTATTCATGCCCTTCACCCCGGCTCGATAACACCGTCAATGATTGCGAAATGCGATCCATGAATTCATCTGCCGTTTGGTCTCCCCGGTAAATTTCGTGGTAAACCGATCCGTCCCGGATAAACAGCACCCGTTTTGAAAAGCTCGCAGCACGCGTACTGTGAGTCACCATTAAAATCGTCTGCCCTTCCTCATTGATGCCTTTTAAGATTTCCATCAAGTTTTGAGAAGCTTTCGAATCGAGGGCTCCTGTTGGTTCATCCGCCAGAATTATTTTGGGCTGTGTAATCAAAGCGCGTGCCACCGCTACCCGCTGCTTTTGGCCGCCTGAAATTTCGTACGGATATTTATCGATATGCGCTTCGATTCCAAGATTCCGGACAATCGGCGTCAACCGGGCCTCCATTTCATCAATTGGCGTTTTCGATAACACTAAAGGCAATAAAATATTGTCCTTGATCGAGAAGTTATCGAGCAAATTAAAATCCTGGAACACAAATCCTAACGTGTTGCGGCGGAATGCTGAAACCTCTTTGTCTTTAATTTTGGATAAAGGATTGCCGTCAAGGTAAACTTCCCCTGATGTGGCATCGTCCAAAGTCGAGATGATATTCAATAAAGTGGTTTTCCCGGAACCCGATTCCCCCATAATGGAAACGAATTCCCCTTTTTCCACTGAAAAATTGACTGTTGATAACGCCTCTGTCTGCTGAGCAGAAAAACGGGCTGTATATATTTTTTTAAGGTTTTTGATTTCCAATAAGGCCATTGCGAACCCCTCCTTGCATTTAATCATAGGCCATTCGAAAACGGGGTGCCTGTACCTATTCTTACAAAGACAAAACGTATCTTACGATTTCGTAAGAATGATTGAGAAAAGCGGAAACAGCCGCTTAGGTTCGACAGGCATAAGACGGAACAGCGAAGCGGTGTTCTTTGCCGCACAGCTGGGCTGGCTTATGACCCGAGAACCTGGCTGTTGAAGTCTGGACAACGAGGAAAGCGAAAGCGCCGTCAGTCAAAATCCGTGTATTCTTCTCTCGCCATCTGGATCGCCACACGCGTTCCTTTGCCAAGCTCAGACTGGATGCTGAGCGTGTGGCCAAGACGCTCAGCAATTTTCTGGCCGAGAAATAGCCCGAGCCCTGTTGATTTTTCGTGAAGGCGGCCATTAAATCCCGAATAGCCTTTCTTGAAAACTTTCGGCAAATCTTCCGGCCGGATGCCGATGCCTGTATCTTCAATGAGCAGGGTTTGCGGATGGGACGGATCCACATAAATGGAGATGGAGCCGCTCGCCGTGTATTTTAAGCTGTTCGACAAGATTTGCTCGATTAAGTTCTGCAGCCATTTTCCATCGGACAGCACTTTCAACTGAAGCGGCTCGTAATTGAGTTTGATGCCATTGTAGATAAAGAGGATGGAATATTTCTTAACGGCTCTCTTAATCACTTCGTCTAAATCCACTAAAGCCAAATCCATCTCTGCACCGGTTTCTTCCAATTTCACATAATTCAGCGCCATATGGGTATAATCTTCAAGCCGCAGCAATTCCTGCGAAATTTGCTTGGCTTCTTTCGCCATTGAACTTTGCGTCAACAAACTGATCGCTGAAATCGGCGTTTTAATCTGGTGGAGCCAAAGGGTGAAATAATCGAGCTGATCGGCTTGCCGCACGAGATGGGTCTGTTCTTTCTCTTTCAGTTCTTCCAGCAAAAAAGCGATTTTCTGCAGATACAATCGATCCGTGGAATGCACCGCTTCTGAAAGCTCAACCACTCTTGAGATGTCAGCTGTATGAAAAGCTTCAATCGTTTTGTATCGCTCAGCATACTGGATATAACGAATGATTAAATAAATGCCAAAAAGAAAAGCCGAGAGTTCCACGCTATAAAGAAAAAGGCCGATTGGCAATTTCCCTAATATATAAATGAGTCCAAAAATGAATAGCATGCCAAAAAAGACCAGAAGTTGTCCGCGTATCGCCGAGAGAAAATTCCGTGCGATGGTCCGATTAAAAGAACTACGCATGGGCGGCCTCTTTATTGAGCGCATAGCCCACTCCTTTTTTCGTGACAATTAAATCCGACAGTCCGACTTGCGTCAATTTTTTCCGCAGTCTGGCCACATTCACAGCCAGGGTATTGTCATCGATAAACGACTCATCTTCCCATAATTTAACCATGATTTCTTCTCTTGCGACGTAATCGCCTTTATGTAAAAACAGCAATTCCAAAATTCTGAGTTCAGTCCGGGTCAAATCCACTTCTTGTTCGGCATAATACAATTTCGATTCCGAAGGTTTTAACACCGCGCGATTGAAGTTCAGGAAATTATCACTTTCATTGAAATCATAAGTCCTTCTGAGAAGCGCTTGGGTTTTGGCAATCGCGACCGTCAGATCAAAAGGCTTACTGATAAAATCATCTGCCCCCATCTGGATCGCCATGACAATATCCATGTTTTCATTGCGCGAAGAAATGAAAATGATCGGGACTTGGGAAACTTTGCGGATTTCCTGGCACCAATAATAGCCATTGAAACTCGGCAATTGGATATCCATCAGCACAAGCTGAGGGTTCTTTTCTGCAAATTCCTCCATCACTTTGCCGAAATCCTCCACAATGAAAGCTTCATAATTCCATTTCTTCAATTCTTCATTCAAAACGCCTGCAATCGTTAAATCATCTTCAACAATCATGATTTTAAACATGCTCTCAGTCCAATCATTTAGTAGATTCCAAATGCTCCTTCTAGTTTAGCCGAAGTTCTTGCAGACAGCAAAAAGCGTTCCAGGAAATGAATTTCCTGAAACGCCTTTATTATTTCGCAGTCAAAGAAGTAATCGAGTCGTCTGTCATTAAATAGCCGTGGCAAGCAATCAGCCGCCGCCTTAAATCATCAGAGACATGGGAAGCATCGTAAGCACACACAGAAATCGCGTTTCGCTCTTCCACTTCGCTGGCTACATTTTTTTCATAAAGTTCAATTTCATTGAGAATGTCTTGCTCGTGTCCCCACTCAATATGCCCCCATGTCCGGAAGGCTAAGTCATTCTCAACAAAAACATCGGTCGCTTTTTTAAAATGGGCTAAAATAGTCGGAGGATGGAAATTCCCGTTGCGCCAATAGAAATCAAAGTTATTGATAAAATGGATGCCTTCCATCTCTTTTTCAGATAATGAATTTTGCAGCTCTTTAAAGACCATTGGAGAAATGCGTCTATTTTCGACAAACAGCACACGCTCTCCTTGTGCCAGCCCTTGGACAATAAACGATACCGCATTTTCAATATACGATTCCAATTGGTTGTAACTATAAAAAACATGGGCACCTTTAGTTTGGCCAATTTGCTTTGCCAATTCGACACTTGCTTCTCTCATGAACGGCCTACCCCCTATTCGCATTTTCCTGCGCGATGATTTCTCGTAAACTCTCTCTCTAATATACCCTTTAATTTCCAAAGAATAATATAGGCCGAACGATATACATCATAAAAAAAACGGTTGAAATCCCCATTTTTTGTACGGATCAGTTTATCCTCTAATGATAAACCAATAGACACACATAATCCCAAAATCTGCCAGGACATGGCCAATCATTGTTGCTGAAATAGAACCGGTCCTTTCACGGATAAAGCCCCAGAACAAACCGGCAATCAAGACAGGAATGACAGCGGCAAAGCTGTATCCTGCTGCAAATATAGGAATGATCGACAGGAGGTGATATAAGGTATAAAAAAGAGCGGTCAGCGCGATGGCTGAAAATGCTGTCCCTTTCTGCCGGAGCCGATTGAACATATAGCCCCGCCAATAAACTTCTTCTAAGATTGGGTTGGCGAGCAGCAGAACTAAAACAAGCCCGATTTCACCAGCTCCAGAAAATCCCCACTCCAATAATAGAACCCTCAAACTGTCAATATCCAGTAAATACACATGAAGCCATTCCAAGCCTCCATAAATGAAAAGGAAGAAAATCAGGCCGCTGATGATCCCTAATATAGCTGATTTCTTCGTTAACTTTAACTGCTCTTTTGGAAACGCTTTGTCGATCATCGGTACAAACAGGAGCCAGCTATAGAAAAGAAGAAATGTGATAACGACGTTTTCAAAAAACCACAGCCCGATAAAGATCATGATCGTTGGTCCAATCAAGCGGATGGCATTTTTCATCGTGTGTCCCTCCTTACATCAGTTAATGGTTCTAAAAATCCATTAACCGCTGCATTGAATTCCATGAAAAATTGAGGCGGTACTTGATGGGTTCCTTTTTCGACAAACACCACTTGCGTTTGGGGAGCTGCCTTTTCAAACGGGAAGCGGTAATGGTGCATCGGTTTTTCCAACTCCCCATAGACAAGCAGGATCGGCATTTTTAAGCGATAAAGGGAATATGTGGATTTGTAGTGAAGGCCCGTCTTGCAGAATTCATAAGCCCGTTCCGCATCCGTATGCTTGGCATACTCATATATCTTTTGTTCATCTTCTGGAAAATATTTATTCAGTTTTGCCTGCAGTTTGGCAGCTAAAGGAATTTGGCGGAATTTCGCCATATACATGACGGATTTGATAAAAAATTTCGGTGTGAAATTATTCAATTCCGAATAGCCACCGGCTAAAATCAAAGCAGACGTCCTTTCAGGATACTGCAACGCGAATTCCTGGGCTATCAACCCTCCATGGGAATAGCCGCAGATTACTGCTTTCTCCACCTTTAGATGATCCAATAATTTTTTCAAATGATTCGCGAGGAGTTCGATAGTCAGAGAAGTATTGCCGCTTGTGCTTTGTCCATGGCCAGCCAAATCGTAGAAAATCAGCCGATAATTTTCAGCGAGGCTTTCCTGGTGCATGAAAACATTATGTCCCATAACAAAAGGATGGATAAAAACAATCGGAAGCCCTTGTCCTTGCGTATAATAATAAAGCGATAAAGATTCATCGATTTTGGCATATGGCATCTATTTTCACTCCTTCGAAGATGGTGTCCATTGAACATTCCAGGCATATTGCCAGTAGTACAGAATACCCTAATTCCCACTTGAACAAAACGCTAATAAAAATGCCACCGCAGCAGCTGCTGCGGATGGCTTTAAAGTATCACTCTTAATTATTCAAAAAATCAGGATTCAAATAATTCGGCTTCGGATATTTATAGAACCCTTCCCCTGTTGCTTTCCCTAATTTTCCTTGGTCGATATAGTCGGTTTTCAGCATGGCAGCGAGCTTCTTGTAGTCTTCACGGCCAGTTGCCTCAGCTTTCGCTGATACAATATTGTAAGCTGTATTGATGCCAACTATGTCTAATATCGCAAAAGGACCCATCGGTGCTTTAGTTGCAATCATCCACGTTTTATCGATTGTTTCAGCATCTGATACTTCATTCACTAAGAGCAATTCAGCCGCGTCAAGCAGCGGCACCAACAAAGAATTCAAAATATAGCCTGGCTGTTCTTTATGCAATGGCAATGCCACCATGCCGATCGCTTTTGCAAATTCAACCACATCATCAAATACCTGCATATCGGTTTTCGCATGCTTCATGATTTCAGCCGTATTGTTCAACCAGATCGTATTGGCGAAGTGAAGCGCCAAGAATTTTTCAGGGCGTCCAGTTGCATCCGCGAACTGGCTAGGCAATAAAGTTGATGAGTTTGTGGCAAAAATCGTTTTTTCCGGTGCCACTTTGCCTAAATTTGTATAGAATTCGGTTTTGATGGCAACCACTTCCGGAATTGCTTCGATGACAAGATCTGCATCCGCCACGGCTGTTGCCAAATCCGTATGGAAAGCCATGCGCTCAAAAGCAGCTTTCACTTCTTCGTCGCTTGCATTCAAATCTTTTTTATAATTTTCCTGAAGCTTAGCAATTCTTTCTTTCGAAGCTTCGATTGCGGCATCATTAATATCATAGACGGTTACGTTGAAGCCTTTAAAAGCTGTTTGATAAGCGATCTGGCTTCCAAGTACACCGCTTCCTGCTACGGTTACGTTTTTGTAATTCATATCCATTCTCCTCTATTCCTCGTATTAATAAATAACTTCCCTACATTTTTGTAGTTTACGCCGATTTTTTATAGAATGCTATTTATCTGCTCACAAAGTCTTATGCCAATCTGAATAGTTAGTACTAAGGTTGAGTTATGTTATTTTGGGAATAGAAAATGAGACAGAAAAGATATTTCTAAAAGGGAGTTGGAGAAAATGGCTTTAAAGCATTTAAAAGGAAAAACGGCCATCATCACCGGTGCCAATAGCGGCATTGGATTAGAAGCGATGAAAGTTTTTATAAATGAAGGTGCAGCAGTAATCATGGCTGTCCGAAACGAAGAAAAAGCCCAAGCAGAAAAAAACACAATCTTAGTTCGGCATCCGGAAGCGAAAATCGATATTATGCATTTAGACTTGGCTGACTTATCAAGCGTCCGGACATTTGCTGAAGAAGTGAAAGCAAAGCTTCCAACAGTAGATCTTCTTATTAATAATGCCGGAGTGATGACGCCTCCTTATTCAAAAACGAAAGATGGATTTGAAATGCAATTTGGCGGCAATCATCTCGGCCATTTTGCGTTGACCGGACTTCTTTTGCCCTTACTAATTCAGACAGAAGGCTCTCGTGTGGTGAGTTTGAGCAGCTTGGCGCATAAAGGAGCAGCGATTGACTTCGACAATTTAGACGGCTCGAAAGGCTATAAAGCCATGAAGTTTTACGGCCAAAGCAAGCTCGCTAACCTTTTGTTCGCACAAGAATTGGATAAGCGCCTGAAACAGCATGGCTTGCCCACTATCAGCCTTGCTTGCCATCCCGGGATATCTGCCACAAACCTTTTTAAATTCGGAAAATCGGATGCGCCGGGCTGGATGAAGACCTTGATGCACCGTTTCTTGCAGCCACCTGCAATGGGCGCACTTCCCACCGTCTATGCAGCGATCAATCCGGATCTAAAAGGCGGAGAATATATCGGTCCAGACGGCAAAGGGCAGCGAAAAGGCTCCCCGGCGATTGATACACCCCATGCTTCTGCGAACGATGAAGCCGTCTCAGCTAAACTTTGGGAAGTCTCGGAACAACTCACCGGCGTTACGTTTTCATTTTCAACTTCTGAATAATCTTTAACGCCTTCCTTATTGGGAGGCGTTTTCTTATATGCCTGAACAGCTAGAGAAAAAATTGAAACAATTCCCAGTCCTTATCGTACAATAAAAGATGAGATCACTTTCTCTACATTATTTCACGCCGTCGAGGAGGCCCTATGACCAGTAAATTAATCCATACATATACCGAACCGAAAATGAAAGGATTCTGGCGGATCGTATTTTGGTTCATCACAGGGTTCATGCTGCTGCTCGGCCTTTCAATGGTCGTTGTGCCGTTTCTTATTCTATTAGAGTACCAGACATGGTGGGTGCTATTTACAATTCCATTTTTCATCGCAGGAATCTTATTGAATGGGAGCCTATTGCGTTTATGGAAAACCACTCTATGGAAACAACGGCACCGTGCACGCTATGTCCTCTACGAAAATCAAATTGAAACCTTGGAGTGGCCAGATCTTTTCAAATCGGTGCCAAAGCAGCGAACGATTCATTTTGAAAATATCGTTTCAGTGGTTGCCTCTTATTACATCGTAAGGGAAATTCTTCCCCAAGGACTGATAAACGACGGCAGCATTGAAAATGCCCCGATGTTTTACATCATCTATACGACTGATGAAGGCAAGCAAATACAAAATGTGCTTTTTCCAAATCACGGCGACGAAGGAATCAATCTATGGTTCAAGCATTGCACAGAAAACCAAATTCCCCTTCTATATAATGCGCGGCAGATGTTCAGGACCGACACACCTATCTTAAGCGATGAAAAGCGCCTAGAATATTTGCTGTCAACTGATGAAAATGTAGCGTTTCCATTTCAAACTTCTTGGCTGAAAGACGAACCTTTCGCATTAACGGCCTGGCGAAAAGTCGAAACACAAAACCTGGAAAGAGCAGAAGCAAAAGATCCTGCTTTAAAAGTAGCCCGCCAAAAACATTCGTTCCGGAAATGGATCATTTCCATCGTGCTCCCTCTGCAGCTAATGGGGATTTTAATGTTCATGGTTACGCAGCTTGGCCAATCCTATAATGTTCAATCAGCCAATGTATTGCCCGGAATTGCTATCTTCCTGTTTGGCGGATTTCTTTTCTTCTTTCTATTGAAAAATTATCTTCGCTGGCATTACATGCTTATCTATTATGCAATGGTCCTGTTTCTTGGTTTCGTCAGCTTTATCGCGGCCGAGACAGAAGGTGCACTAGCCTTAGGAATAGGATCGGCTTCGCTGCTCCTCCCGGCGTTCATCTGGATCCCGTACGTAGTCGTCAAAAGAATGCCGCAGCCTGCTCCAGGCAGCAAGCCAAAAGACGCCGCTTGGTAGCAAGAAAAGCGGAAGCAGCCATCTAGATTCGACAGGCATAAGACGGAACAGCGAAGTGGCGTTCTTTGCCGCGCAACCCCGAAATGCGGAAACGCCTGTCCAGCTCTGACGGGCATAAGACGGAATAGCCAAGTGGCGTTCTTTGCCACACAGCTGGGCTGGCTTATGCCCCGAAGAGCTAGGTGTTGAAGACTGGACAATGGGCTGGCTTATGTCCCGAGAATCTGGCTGCTGGAGTCTGGACAAAGAAAAGCGGAAGCGTCCGTTTAGAATCTATAGACAGGCATTCCCAACTATAATTAAAAGCGCAATCAGTATCCGAACGGATGTCTGATTGCGCCTTTTCCCATTAGCTTGCCCTTCTTTTACACTTCGTTAAAAGCTTTTCGGAACACTTCCAAATCCAACTTCTTCATTTTGAAGAGTTCCTGCATGACGCGTTCAACCTGGTCTTTGCTTCCAGTGGCCAGCATGTCATCCAATTCCATAGGAGAGACTTGCCAGGAAACACCGAATTTGTCTTTAAGCCATCCGCAGATTTGCGCTTTTTCATCGCCGCCGTCCGTCAACTTGCCCCAATAATAATCGATTTCTTCTTGGGATTCGCAATTGATGATAAATGAAATAGCTTCAGTAAATTTGAAATGGGGACCGCCATTCAATGCAAGAAATTGCTGGCCTTCCAATTGAAACTCAATGGTCATAACCTGCCCTTCTTCCATGCCATGCTCTTCTTTTCCAATTGAAGTGTAATGGGTTACGCGTCCGATCTTTGAATCATTGAAAATGGAAACATAGTAATTTACAGCCTCTTCTGCATTCTGGTCAAACCAAAAATTAGTGGTGATCTTCTGGATTTTCTTATTCATGGTCCTCTTCCTTTCCAAAAAGATTTGCCATGGCTTCAGAAACCTAAGACAAGGGAATCTATGTATCCATCTTTCCATTACCACTATTATAGAACTTATGTTCTATTTATTCAACTATTCTTTCAATTAATTTCAAGCAAAAACAAGCCTGTGAGAATTGCTTCCCACAGGCTTGTTTTATTAAGCTTTGTTGATTGCAGAACGGTTTTTAAGGCTTTCTGCTTTTTTAGTTGCTTGTGACTTTTTCAAAAGGATTTCAAGCTCTTCCAACGACTTTCCTTTTGTTTCAGGGATGAATTTCCAAACAAAGAGCGCCGACAACAAACTCATGATGCCGTAGAATGAGTAAGTCATCGCTCCGCTTACTTCCATCATCATTGGATAAGTCGAAGAGATGAAATAGTTAGCCGCCCATTGTGCTGCAACGGCAATTGCCAATGCCTGCCCCCGAATTTTATTCGGGAAGATTTCAGAAAGCAGAACCCAAACGACTGGGCCCCAGGACATCATGAACGAAGCTGTGTAAACGATGATGAACACTAAAGTCGCAACGCCGATCTGTTCAAAATATGCAAGGCCAGCGACGCCGAACATTCCCACTGTCATCCCGATAGAACCAATGATCAACAAAGGCTTCCGTCCAAATTTATCGACTGTGACAATTGCAATAATGGTAAAGATGACATTCACTAAGCCCATGATAATCGTTTGAAGGAATGAGGCATCGCGTGCGGCACCCATACTTTCAAAAATACGCGGGGCATAGTAAAGCGCAACGTTGATGCCGACAAATTGTTGGAAGATCGAGAGCACGATTCCAACGATGACAATCGTTTTTCCGTAAGTGAATAATTTTTCCTTGCGATGGTCAAATGATTGTTTGATTTCATACAATGTCGCTTTTGCCATTGTGGTGTCGTATGTTTTCTCTAAGATAGCCATCGCTTTCGCTTCCTGGTTTCTGGAAATGAGGTAGCGCGGCGTTTCCGGCACAAAGAAAAGCAGGATTAAGAATAATACAGCTGGAATCAATTCTGAAGCGAACATATATCTCCAGCCCACATCGTTGATCCATTCCAGCGTTTCGCCTCGCGCAATTCCCCAGTTGACGAAATAGACGACGAGCATCCCGAAGATGATGGCGAACTGGTTAAGCGATACAAGGCGCCCCCTCAAATGAGGAGGTGCAATTTCTCCAATATACATCGGTGCGACAGCCGAAGCTAGCCCAACTCCGATTCCGCCAATAATACGATAAATATTGAAAGTTATTAATAACGACATGGTTGGTTCACCAACCGTGAAAAAGAACATTTCAGGATACGCAGACCCTAATGCTGAAAAGATGAATAGGAAAGCTGCAGCAATCAATGAATATTTTCTGCCGATTCGGGAAGAAATGATTCCGGACAGCAAGCCCCCGATGATACAGCCAATCAAAGCGCTTGATACCGTTAAACCGTGAACAAATGAGCTCAAACCAAGACTATCTGTGAAATAAGTCTGCAAGGATCCTTCTGCACCAGAAATGACAGCGGTATCATAACCGAATAAAAGACCCCCGAGAGTGGCTACTAAAGTGATGGCCGTTATGTACAGGATTTTGTTATTGTTCATATGAATATTAGAGCAGAATAACTTTCCTACTCTATCCTCCTTTCTTTTTGTAAACGTTATCATACATAATATCAGCATTTTCAAACTTTGTACATTCAATAGACAAACTTTTTCGTCATTTTATACAATTGAACTATTATTTCAGAAGATTAATATAGTCCAAAAGAGGGAAAGGATAAGGAGAAAAGTTAACCCATCTCCATAATTCTTTTGTAGTTTAAATCTTTTATTGTTAAACTATTCTGTGTAAGGGTTACTTTTAGCTTAAATTTTTTTATCGCATCATTTACAAAAAATTTATCTAAGGAGCTGGAGCAATGTCTAAACAACAGCAATTCGAACTGGTGAAGAATGGAAAAGGATTTATCGCAGCGCTTGATCAAAGCGGCGGCAGTACGCCAAAAGCACTGGCTTTGTATGGAGTGCCAGAAGATTCATATTCAGGTGAAGACGAAATGTACGACCTGATCCATAAAATGCGGACACGTGTCATGACGGCTCCTGCATTCAATTCGGATTCGATTCTTGGTGCCATTCTGTTTGAGCAGACGATGGACCGGGAAGTTGAAGGCCAGTATACCCCTGACTATCTATGGGAACAAAAAGGCGTTGTGCCTTTCCTGAAAGTTGATAAAGGTTTAGCTGAACTGGAAGACGGCGTCCAGTTGATGAAACCAATGCCGGAGCTTGATGCTTTGCTGCAGCGTGCAACTGAACGGAATATCTTTGGCACAAAGATGCGTTCTGTCATCAAAGAAGCAAATCCAGAAGGCATCCGTAAAGTGGTCGAGCAGCAATTTGAAGTCGGCAAACAGATTATCGGTGCCGGCCTGATGCCGATTATCGAACCTGAAGTGGACATCCACAGCAGCGACAAAGAAGAAATTGAGCGTATTTTAAAAGATGAGATCTTAAAGCAATTGGAAAGCTTGCCGGAAAACGAACCGGTGATGTTGAAATTGACCATTCCAACTGTCAATAATTTTTATAAAGAATTGATCGACCATCCGAAAGTCTTGCGAGTTGTGGCTCTTTCTGGAGGATATACGCGGAGTGAAGCCAATGAAAAACTAGCAGCTAATAACGGGTTGATCGCAAGCTTCTCAAGAGGATTGTCTGAAGGCGTCAGCGCGAGCCAATCAGATGAAGAGTTCAACGAATCGATTGCAGATTCCATTAAAACAATTTACGAAGCATCCATTACATGAGCTAATTAAAAAAGGAGTTCCCGTCAACCTTACCGGTTGATGGGAACTCCTTTTTTTAATTCTCTTCTAGCACTTTGCCAAGTAAACGGATGCCTTCGCGAATCTTTTCTTCGCTTGTATAGCTAAAGGACAGGCGAAGAAACTCGAGCCCTTCTTGCTGATCCAGGAAGAAAAAACGGCCAGGGACGTAGGCAAGCCCCGCTTCATGCGCTTTGGCCAAAAGTTCAGCTGTGTCGACTCCCGGAACTCGAAGCCAAAGGAAGTATCCTCCATTCGGCAAAAACCAGACAGCTGATTTTGGCATAAATTCTTCAAGCGCTTCCACCATCACCCGAGCTTTCGCTTGATAGACAGCCACCAGTTTTTTTAGATGGCTGTCAAAGTCGATTGTTTCCAAATAAGCGAACAAGGTCGCTTGTGCGAATGGATGGCCCAAATCTTTTTTAAACCAGCCAACTACTTCGATCAACTCTTTCGGTCCCGTCACCCAGCCAATTCTCATGCCGGGTGCCACCACTTTCGAAAATGATCCGATATAGATGACCCGTTCTCTTTGGTCCAATGCCTTTAATAATTGTGGGCTTTCTTCAAAACCCAGTTCGCCGTATGCATCGTCTTCCACTATGAGAAAATCAAATTGTTCAGCGAGCTCTAAAAGATGCTTTCGCCGTTCAAGCGATAAAGTGGTCCCTGTCGGGTTTTGGAAAGTCGGAATGGTATAGAGGATACGCGGAAGCGCCTCTCCCTTTTCTTTCCGTTCAGATAAAATTTGTTCAAGTTCCGTTGTTCTCAAACCCTCATCATCTACTGGGATGCTTATGTATTTATCGGTATAGTTTTGGAAGATTTCCAACGCTTCCATATAAGTCGGCGATTCAATCGCTACAACTGCTTCCCTATCCAACAGAACGCGTGCGACCAAATCAATGGCTTGGCAAGCTCCAGAAGTGATCAATAGCTCTTCATTAGAAGTCGCAGCCCCTCTCTTTGACATGCGCTGACAGATGAATTCTTCGAGCTGCGGAATTCTTGGGCTGCCAATGTAATGGAGCGGCAAATCTTTTTCCTCATCCAGCAAACGCGCCGCCGCTTGTTTGATTTCCACTGAAGGCACTAAACTTGGGTCCGGATATCCTGAATTTAACCGGATAGCACCGGAAGGAAATGCCGCCATCCACTGTCCCGGCGGATCGTTTTTTAATGCGAGCTGAATTTCTTTGGAATAAGGGATTTTTGATTTCATTGTCTTCATCCTTTCTGCAATAAACCCGGCATTCTCGATTCTTTTATTTCATTCTACCGCATTGAAATTTATTAAGCATTCTGTAAATTTATTCGTTAAAATAAGAAGGGAAACAAACAAAGGAATCATTGGGGGAAATTTACATGCGATTAAAAATTATCCACACAAACGACGTTCATAGTCATTACGAAAATTTCGCGAAAGCGGCAACGGTCATGAAGCAACTGAAAGATGAAAACAGCCTTATGCTTGATGGCGGCGATTTTGCCGATTTCAAAAGCATCGAACTTCAAGGAACGCGTGGACTTGCAGCGATTGAGCTTCTGCAAAATGTCGGGTACGATGCGCTGACAATCGGAAACAATGAAATGTTCAACGGCATTGAAACACTTGAGTATATGGCTTCATCAAGCCCCATTCCGTTCATCAGCAATAATTTAATGAAAAAAGAAGGTCCGAAAATCCAAGGCGTCCATAAAAGCGTGATTTTAGAAAAGAACGGCTTGCGCATTCTCATCACCGGCTCTTCTCCTGACCTTGGAGAATTTAATGACGGACTGGGCGTAAAGATTTCATCCTACGAAGACAGTATCAAAGAAGAAATCGAGCGGAACAAGGGCCAGTATGACCTTTGTCTTCTCCTTAGCCATGTCGGTACGTTTGCCGATGAGCCGCTAGCTGCTAAAATACCGGAAATCGACCTGATTATTTCTGCGCACGACCACAAACTGTTCAAAGAAGCGAAAATCATTGAAGGCACGATTATCAATAGCGCCGGAAATTACGGCGAACATGTCGGTATTGTCGAAATAGAAGTGATCGATGGCTGCATCCGGTTGCTCCATTCCGAAACTTTGCCAACAGCTGATGTTGAACCAGATCCCGAAATCCTGGATTTACTGAAAGCCAATAAAGCAAAAGCGGTTGCTGTGTTGAGTGAACCTCTTTATCAACTTGAGTACCCTTTATGGCACGATGTCATCGAGGAAAATCCGATCAGCAACCTGATTGCCGATGGCTTGCGCGATATGATGGGCTGCGAAATCGGATTGATCAATAGCGGCATTGTAAATGCAGGCGCTTTCGGCCACCTTTCCAGAAAAAAATTAATCGAGATTTGCCCTTCTCCATTAAATCCAACTTCGTTTGAAATCAAAGGCAGCGATTTACTGGCGGCAGTCGAACAATCACTGGATGCACAAAGTTGCCTAGCCGATGGAAGAGGTCCAGGATTCAGAGGGAAATTCGTCGGCAGCCTCCACCTTTCGGGCGCAGAAGTCCTTCATGATGGAAGCCGCATCGAAGAAATACGAATTCAAGGCGAAGCATTGGAACTTGAACGGTGGTATTCGGTTGCAAGCTCCGATTATTTGCAGCGCGGCTCCGGCTACCCTTCTCTTGCCCACAACCGGAATGCGAAATACCGGGCGGAAGAAATTAAAGATGTGATTCGCCTTTACGGCAATCAGCGCCAATTCACTGAGCAGGCTCAAGAAAAACGCTGGAAAATCGGATCAACCACCATTGTGTAAAATAATAAAAGCAGGCTATGGGTTTCAATCCATAGCCTGCTTCTATTATTTGCTGCCTTTCATTTTCTTTCTAAATCCGACAATCGCCAACACAAAAATGACGATGGTATAGCCGATTACCCAAAGAAGCGGTTCCAGCAATTGCGTATAGTCGCCTGAAAACGCAGCTCTTGCTGCATCAACAGCATGAACAAAAGGCAAGAAACCCGCGACCTGTTCAAAGCCGCCGCCAATCATGGAAGGCGAAAACCAGATGCCGCTAAGCCAAGTGGTGATATTGACGAAAATAGCGAATATGCCGCCCACTTGGCGATCTGTAAAATAGGTACCGAGCGCCAGCCCAGAACCGATGTAAAGAAGTGAAACCACGAGCAGTATACCGAATCCCGATATGGCGTGGCTATCGACTGGAAATCCTAATAATACACCGGCTCCGTAACAAACCACAATCTGAAAAAGGGCAACCGGCAGCAGCGGTATGGCATAGCCGATTAAGTATTCGCCTGCCTTCATCGGGGAAGCGAATATCCGCATAAGAAACGACGTGGTTTTATCCGCCCAAGCAGCATTCCGGAAAATAAGGTGATAAATGAGAAACTGAACACTATCATACCAGGCGTTAATTTCTCAATCGTGAAAAGGTCAAGCGGCATAATCCCTTCCAAAGAGGAAAACAGCCACAGCATCGCAACGGGCATGACCACACCAAGAAGAAGAGTCAACGGATCCCGCAGAATCTCTTTGCGGTTTCGTCCCGCAAATGCCAAAGCTTTCATGTGCGCTCCTCCTCTTCAGTCAATTTGATGAAAATATCCTGAAGTTTCTTGAGGCCGGTTCTCTCTTGCAGATCCTCGAGTGTCCCTAGTGCACGCAGCCGCCCGCCTTGCATAATGCCGATACGGTCGGCGAGCGCTTCCACTTCCTCTAAATAATGCGTTGTTAAAATGATGGTGATGTCCCCCTTTAATTTCAGCAAAATCTCCCATAAATCGATTCGCGCCCGGACATCCAAGCCGACTGTCGGTTCATCCAAAAAGATGATCTCCGGTTCTGATATCATCGCCATGGCAATGCTGAGCCGGCGCTGCCAGCCGCCTGACAGGTTTTTCGCTTTTTTGCCTGCATAGTCTTCAAGGCCAAACTTTCTGATCAGTTCCTCTGTTTTCCGCTTCGTTTCTTGCTTGCTGCTGCCATAGATTTTCGCAATAAATTCCAAATTCTCTTTGACGGAAAGATTGCGTGCAATGGCTGTTTCCTGCGGCGACAGATTCATCTTCTTCTTCACTGCAAGTGAATTTTCAACAATGCTGTCGCCTAGCATCAATGCATCTCCGCTTGTAGGGGCTAGTAAACAGCTCAACATTTTAATCGTAGTCGTTTTCCCCGCCCCATTTTCTCCTAGCAGCGCGAAAAACTCGCCTTGTTCAATTGTCAGTGATAAACGGTCAACTGCCAGCTCACCGTTGAATTTTTTCGTCAATTCCTTGATTTCAATCACCATTGGACATTCCCCTAATAACCGCAGCTCGGTTTCGTGCCGCAGCAGCTTTTATTACAGTCTTCCCGATTGGCAGGATGAGAAACGCCAAAAGCATTGAGAACCTTTTTTACATCGAGCATAATAGAAGCCATAGGAGCTGATGCCATGGAAACGCCAAACTTATCAGGAAAGACTGTTGTGATTACAGGTGCCAACAGCGGAATCGGATTAGAGACTGCTAAAATCCTTGCCAGTTGCGGCGCATCCATTGTGCTGGCAGTGAGAAATTTAGAAAAAGGGAGCATCGCAAGAGAAGCGATTCTTCACGGGACTCCCGAGGCGGTAATCGATGTGATGCCGCTTGATTTGGCGGATTTAGCGAGTATCCATGCATTTTCTGCCGGTTTTCAGAAGCGCTTTAACCAATTGGATTTACTGATCAATAATGCGGGCATTATGATGCCGCCTTTGTCTTATACAAAAGACGGCTTCGAACTTCAATTCGGCAGCAATCATTTGGGGCATTTCGCTTTATCCGGCCTCTTATTGCCGATTCTCATAAACACGCCTGGATCGCGCATCATTACCGTGAGCAGCCGCGCCCATGACAGAGGCCAGATCCATTTCGAAAACTTGGATGGTGCAAAAGGCTATAAAGCAAAGAAGTTTTACAATCAAAGCAAATTAGCCAACCTTTATTTTGCACTCGAACTTGATAAACGCTTGAAACAAAATGGATTGCCGGTTCGAAGCATCGCTTGCCATCCTGGAATTTCAGTGACCAATATCTTTAAATTCGGCAATCGATCTGCACCGCCAGCAGTCCGAAACTTAGCAAACCGCTTTCTTCAGCCTCCGGAACTCGGTGCCTTGCCGACCATCTATGCAGCTACTGAAGAATCGCTTAAGGGCGGTGAATACATCGGCCCCGATGGTCCTGGCCGGATACGCGGCTATCCGCGCTTGATACACCCCATGCGATTGCACAAAATGCAGCCGTTTCCCAAAGGTTATGGGCCGTTTCCGAAAGACTGACAAGCGTCGTTTTTGACTTCCAAAAAAATTAAAAAGGCATTTCCACCTAGGAGTGGAAATGCCTTTTGTATAATTAAAATTGAATCGCTTTAGACAGCACATAGCCGACATAACAGACCGTTTCTCTAGCGAAAAATGGCAATTTGCTTTTGATGTCATTGAATATAGAGGTTTCAGTAGGCGACGAATGCGCTTCGATGCCTGCCAGCTTAGCCATCAGCAATGCGCGTTTCATATGTAAGGGATCACTGACCACCAAAAAATCATCCATTCCATATTCATCCGCTATTTCATGGGCATACAGGAAATTTTCTTCGGTCACCATCGATTCCGTCTCGATCAAGATCGCTTCTTCCGGCACATTCAGCTGCATCGCATAATCTCTCGAGACTTCCGATTCCGCAACATCCGAACCGTCCGTTTTGCCGCCCGTGAAAATTAGCTTTTCTACAAAACCTTCTTCATAAAGAGAAACCGCATGGCGGATCCGTTCCCTGAGAGCAGGCGAAGGTTCGCCGTCAATAACTTTTGTGCCTAATACGATTGCAGCATCAGCATGCGTCGTTTCATTTTCAGCAGCGTAAGTCCAGATGCTGAAAGCTGAAAAACTAGTAAATAAAACCAAAGACAAAAGCGCGGCAGCGATCAATTTGCGGGAAATCTTTTTCGTCAATCTGTTCATCCTTTACAATTCTTCTATTCCCCCATTATCTACCTATAGAAAACGATTGGAAAGACTTTATCGTAAAAAAACATTAAATAGTCACAAAAACAATATAGTTGAAATAAAAAGAGCCGCATCTTCAGCGATGCCGGCCCTTTAGATCCCTTATCCTTTTTTCGTATTTTTCCAAACGAGGAATACCAGTACAAGCGGAACGGATATCATGATGGCTAAAACAATTCCGACGACAATTAGCGAACTTCCCATTTTTCCACAACCTATCTCTTTGATTCTCTTGCTTCCACTGTATCACGTTCCACAATTTTTTGGCTGTCTTTGCCGATAAACTTTGTAACTTTTCATGAACGTGAACGTTCTCATGTATAAGCACATTTCCATCTACCCGAAATGGCATAAAGGAGGAAATTCCGATGAAATTAAAAAAAGGTCTGCTTTTTCTGGCATTCATCGCGTTCTGCTTCATCTTGACTGCATGCGGCACCAGTGACGCAGGATCAGGCTCAGAAAGCAATAACGAAAACACAGAAAATGAGGAGGCTGGAGAGATGAAACCCGCCGTAAAAGAAGAAGATGGAACTTTCCGGTATATACTCGACAATCAAACAAGCGAAGATGTAAAGTTCGATTTCACAAGTGGGCAGCGTTTTGACTTTGCCTTGTCAAATGAAACCGGTGATCAAGTATTCCTTTTTTCTTCTGTCAGCATGTTCACTCAAGCACTAGGTGAAGAAACCGTCGCAGCAGGCGATAAACTGAGCTACGATTTAGAAGTGCCTGAACTTGATTTAGAACCTGGCACGTATACGCTTGAAGCTTGGTTGACGCCTGAAGAAGGACCTGCATTTGAAGCGAAAACCGAATACAAAATCCAATAAACGTCTATAGAAATAGGAAAGCCGCATTCGTTTTTTTCGAATGCGGCTTTTTTTAGTTTTCCATTCTCTTAACCGGAATCCAGATTTCGCTTTCTACCTTCTGCATGTCTTCAAAGTTGCTGTTAAAGGAAATTTCAGGCCCTTCGACCAGCTCAAAATTTGACGACGGCAGCCATTCCGAGAAAATCTTTCCCCATGCATCTTGCAGCGTATGCGGAAATGGTCCAGAGACCTTAAAGATCGCCCACTCACCAGCTGGCACTTCTACCACATCAAATTCACCGAAATCGCCATCGAGTGTTGTCATCGAGCCGATCAGATAGTCGAGCTCCCCTTTCTCTTCAAATCGACCTTCATCAAAATGGAAAGATGCGTTGACGACCGTTTTCACTTCCATATTTCGAAAAGCCCCGAGCATCTCCCGCTGCTTGGCAGTAAGCGATTGGACCATTTTCATAATTTCCGGATTCTGGCCTTCAAAGACAATCGGCACCCGTTTTTTCAAGCCGACCAATTTAAAACTTTCTTTTTCTTCAATGCGATATTCCATGTCCATTCCTCCTTGAATCGTTAATTGGAAAGTCAGGCGCGGAAACACCTTGAAAGAGGAACTGTTTTTCACATCAGAAGGACTCATGCCTGACCAATCGCGAAAAGCCCGGCTAAAGCCATCCGCTGACTCATACCCGTATTTTACCGCCAAATCCATGATTCGCTCTTTTCCTTGCTGGAGCTCCATTGCCGCTTTTGACAGGCGCCGATTTCGGATATAGACCCCTAAACTCATTCCGGACAAATAGGAAAACATCCTCCGGAAATGAAATTCTGAAACGCCTGAAATTCTGGCGACTTTGCCAAAATCGATTTGCCCGTCCAGTTGGCTTTCAATGTACGACAACGCTTCATTCATCCCTTTCAATGCACCCATGCCCTCACCTTCCTTCTGCCTTCATTGTAATGGACTGAACTCCCTGCTATCCGATGTTTTCTTTACGCAAAATATCGATCATGAAAAGAGTTAAAATTCAGTAAATTAAATCATTTATCCGTTCAAAACTGCTATAATCTAATCATAATAAATCTTGCGGCGTGTTGGAAAGTTTTCAGATTCTCCCGCATACGATGTTTTCGAGCAAAAAAATATGGAAAGAAGGGTTAGGATGATTACGAAATTGTTCCCTTACTTGAATTTTGACGGCAACGGCCAAGAAGCAACCCATTTTTATGTCGACGTATTGGATGCCGAATTGGCCGGAATAACGACGTATGGCGAAGCCAACGAAGGCAGTATGGAAGGCATCCCGGAAGAAGCAAGGGATTTGGTGATGAACGCGCAGCTGGATTTGAAAAATGGGGATACTTTAATGATTTCCGATGTCCCGCCAGGAATGGGCATGTCTTTTCGGAAAGGCAATAATGTTTCATTGACTGTCACTATGGACGATATGGAAGAAGCCCGGCGAATGTTCGGCAAACTGGCTGATGGCGGAGTTGTCATGATGGATTTGCAGGAAACGTTCTGGAGTCCATTATACGGCAGCCTGACAGATAAATACGGCATTGAATGGCAGATCTCAGTGGATGCCAATACCGAATGACCTCATAGAAAAAGGGAGTTGTCCAAAATTACTTTTGGGACAACCCCCTTTTTTAAAACTTCTTTATTGTTTATACGTCTCTTGCTTTTCTTCTTTCATTTCATCCACTTTCTTCTCGAGGGCTGCTTTCATTTCTTTTCGGATGCTGTCTTTCCGTTCTTTTTCCTGGTCGAAGTAATGATTGACCGTATCGTGGCGAATATTAATCAGCTCGAGATATCGCTTGACCGCTTCTTCATCCTTGAACTTATCCAGTTCCTTTAAATCGTAGCGCAAACTATGCATTTCATTTTTGGCTGACAGGATTTTAAACGAAATGTCATTATTGAGCGCCAACAGCTCGAAATAGATGTCATTGCTTTGGGCCAGGATATCGAAAGAACGGTCATTTCCCCAAGCGAGCCATTCCCAGTAAAGCCGGCTGTATTCCTGCTTTAAATAGTCATTCAATTCACTTTCAGAATAAACCGATTTGTATTGGCCATTGCCCGCCTTTGCCACAGCTTCTAATTGCTCTTGCCCTTCATTGTCCACATCAAAGCCAATGATGTTCACTTCAGCTTGGATGTTGGATTTTGCCAATGACGACGCTGCTGCTACCGGGTCGCCTCCGCACGTTTCAATGCCGTCACTGACGACATAAATGACATTGCGCACATTTTCGCCGGTCTGCTGCTTCAGATCTTGCTCAGCCGCTTGGATAGCTCCTGCCAAAGGAGTCCAACCGGCCGGATCGAACTTTTCCAATGCCGCAGTGAACCCTGATTCTTCATAAGGCGATAATTCATACACCACTTCGTTGCTCTTGCACGACATTTCTTTTGCTTCTTCCGTTCCTGTCCCTTTATGGCCATAAACACGAAGCATCACATTGGACCCCTCCGGCAGATCAGATGCATATTGCTGAATCGCCTGCTTGGCCAGCTTCATCTTTTGCCCGCCGGCTACTTCCCCTGCCATGCTGCCGCTTGCATCCAGTAAGATCGCGACATTGACCGTTTCTTGTTCCGGAATCTCAATTTCATCTTCAGGCGTCGAAGAATCGATTTGAATGGTCGGATCCAACTCCTCGAATTTCCGGGCTTCCTCTTCAATATTCGCTGCAAACAAAGAAACGGCGATTGAATAAGCTTCCTCTCCCGTTAAATTGTCCGGCAACATTTCAAGCTCTTGCAAAATTTCTTGTTGATTTTCTTCGGTTAACTCTTGGGTATTATACTTTCCTTTTTCTTTTACGATTTTCTCAACATTATGTATAGCCGCTTCCGGTATGTCTAATTCTGTGTCTTTTTCTTCGTTCGGCTCGGCTGCTTCTTTTTCAGCGGCTGGCTTTTCTTCCGCACGGGTATTCTTTTCTTCAGAACAGCCAACAAGAAGAAATGCGAACACTAACCCAATTGCCAATAGCCATCTAGCATTTTTCATTTTGCTTCCTCCATTTTGCTTATGTGATGAGTCATTTACGCCTTTCGCTGGCGGAAGTTTCATTTCCCAACATTTTTGGTTCTTACGAACTGCTTTATTTAGAGTCAATTAGTTAATTCGAAGTTTATTCAAAAGAGATATGCATCTTAAAAGCCATCCAACTGATCAGCTGACTGGCTCAAGACATATATGGCGCCTTACGCTTCATTCAGTGCCGCTCTGGCCATCTCCATATATTCTTCGCTCTCTGACTTAATGGCAAATTCAGCAATATCAATTGGATAAGTGGCCGCAAGCTCCATAACATGCTCATTCATCTTTGGCCAAACGATGCCGCCTGCCTGCTCATACGCTTGAATCAGCCTGCTCAATTCACGCTCGCCATGGGTGCGCAAATGACCGATAAAATCAGTAGAAACGTCTGCCACTTTCCCTTCAGTCCAGTCTATAAACCCGGTCACTTCTTCGTTAGCACCGATTAAAATATGGCCTGGATGCAAGTCTCCGTGGATAAATCCTGTATGCTTTGGCCACATAGATTCCTCATTCATCCACTTCTGCCAGCGTGCCCACAATTTTTCGCTAACGCCCATTTCACAATTTACTTTGTCCATTCGCTTTTGCAGTGTTTCTTTGATTTTATCTATAGTTGGTGCGCTCAATCCATGGTCTCGAATTTTCTCTAAAGGAATGGAGTGAAGCGACACCAGCCCTTTTGCCAGCGATTCGATATAAATCGTTGGCAACTTTTCCGGGTCAATTACCCAATCATAGCGCTGTTCTTCCTTATTGATCGTCCCGGCAGGCACCCCATCCAATGCCCGGTAAACAATCAGATCATTTGAAGCTACTTTCCATTTTGGCGATTGTACGCTGAGATTCGGCTGCACCAGTCTCAGTATCTTCTGTTCTTTTTCAATTTCCTTTTGCACATCTGTTCTTCTCGGAATTCGCAGAACCCAAGAAATATGTGCTGCGTCTTTAAAAAGGACTACTAAGAAATCAAGGCCGGATTCGTTCACTTGCCATTCTCCCCGCTTCCAGATCAAAGCCGTACTTATTTGCCAACGCTTTTATTTCTTCTTTTTTCATGACTCTCCGCCTTTCAAGACTTTTGTAATCTTTTCTTCATTGTATCGGAAATCCCTTTATTTTATTGATAATTTCGGATTTTCGAAGCGTGAGCACATCATTGTTTTTTAAATTTTTTAAGGGGTATAGTTAAAAAGGTATAGGACGAACAAATCTTTTTAACAAAAAACGGAGGATGATTTTCATGAGTGGAGCAGCAATTATTACCGGAGGCGGAAGTGGCTTAGGACAAGCTACTGCCCTTCGTTTAGCAAAAGATGGCATTAACATCGCAATTGTTGACGTGAACGAAAAAGGCGGCAACGAAACGGTTGAGATGGTAAAAGAGCTTGGAGCAGACGCTATTTTCATCAAAGCGGATGTTTCAAAATCGGAAGATGTTAAAAACTACGTGGATCAAACAATAGCGCATTTTGGTTCCATTGAGTATTTCTTCAACAACGCCGGCATTTCCGGCAGCGGAAAATACTTTATGGAAACAGAAATCAAAGAAATCGAACAAATCGTCGGCATTAACTTAATGGGCGCATTGTACGGCGTTCGCTATGTAGCGGAAGCTATGCTGAAAAACGGCGGAGGCTCTATCGTCAATACGGCATCTAGCGCTGGCGTCATTGGGCAGGATTCAGTTGTCACTTATTCTGCAACGAAGCACGGTATCGTCGGTTTGACGAAAAGCATGGTAGCGGAATATGCGAAAGACGGGTTGCGCGTCAATGCAATCGCTCCAGGTCCAACCGAAACGCCAATGGTTAAAGCTTTCTACGAAGCGAACCCGGAAATGAAAGCCAATGCAACAGCCGGCATTCCACAAAAACGTTTAGGGACAGCGGAAGAAGTGGCTGAACTGGTCGCTTTCCTATTAACGTCTAAAGCACAATACATCAACGGCGAAGTCATCAGCATCGATGGCGGGTTCACGAACGTAAAATAAGAAATGGCGAAAAAGGCAAACCTCCTTCTTTGAGAGGTTTGCCTTTTTTATGCAGGCGGCTCTCCTTTCGGATAAACGACAGAGCCGTCTTCTTTGACTTCAGCTTGCGCTCCCCATATCCCTACTTCATGCAGGACTAGCTCTACTGCTTCATCCTTGCCATCAATAATATGCTGGACTTCGTGTCCGTTTGCCACGAGCCAATTGCTGATCAACAAACGATGGCAGCGGGATGGGTGGCGTTCTGAACAACAATAGGCCACGCGTTTTTGAGAAGCTTTTTCCAGCAATTCCTCAATTCCTTGCTGAAATTCTTCACTCAAAGTATAGTCCGCATAATTCTGGAAAGAACGGTTGCGCCAGCCCGTTCACTTCCTCGTCCACTTCTTTCGATTTTCTTCGCCTGCCGCCAAGTTTGCCGAAGTGTTCATAAGTGATGCCTTCCGCTGAAAGCCAGTCCGGAAAAACGCCTTTCGAAAACTGCGGCCATTTTTTGCTGCCAGGGAATGCCCGGACATCGGCCAATAATTCGATTTCCTGTTCTTTCAGCATTTTATGGAAAAATTCTTTTGAATGGCTGGAATGCCCGATGGTGTAAATGATCATTGCAAGCTCTCCTCGTTTCATTATTCGCTTGCTTCTCCTATTCCTTGCTCTGCCTCAAATTAAACCATGCAGTACCCGACAGTTTTTTCTGTACGTGAAAGGATGCTACAATACGGTAAAGTGAATTACTATGAATTATTCAATAAAGGAGGCATCCGTTTTTGCAACTCGAACCGATTTCCGATCACCTAAAAGAAAATTTGAAAATCCTTTTCGTCGGCTTTAATCCGAGCATCCGCTCTTCAGAAACCGGTTATCACTATGCCAACCCAACGAATCGGTTTTGGAAGATCTTGTATCAAGCTGGCCTAACCCCTTGGAAGTTTGCCCCAGAAGAAAACAGCAAGCTTCTCGATTTAGGATTCGGCTTAACGAATATTGTCGCCCGTCCCACAAAAGAAGCGGCCGAGATAACGAAAGCTGAATACAAGGAAGGCGCAGCATCGCTCCAAGAAAAAATCCTGAAATTCAAACCGACCGCTGTCTGCTTTGTCGGCAAAGGCGTCTACCAGGAATACAGCAAAAAGCGGCAGATTCCATGGGGCCTGCAGGAAGAGCCGGTACTTCCAGGAATCATCGAATACGTCGCCCCTTCCTCATCCGGCCTTGTGCGCATGAAATTCGATGAAATCGTCCAAATCTACGAGGACTTAAAACGCTACGTCTAATTATCTAGAGGTTTTCTGGCGATGTTCATTTTAACCGGATTTATTCAGTTTTTGTGAAATACGCCCAGTTGAGTGAAAAATACGCCCCATTGATGCTAAAATACGCCCAGTAATTCTTAAAATACGCTTCACAATAAAAATGGCCATCCTTTCACCGAAAGGATGGCCATTTTTATTAGGTTAAATTCTCTATTAGACTCACGAGTTTACGGACTGTATTGACATTGCGTATGGTGACTTTGCGGTAAATATCCGTTCCGACAATTTTCACCATACCGCTTTTAGTGACATTTTCTCTCGCAACCGACCACAGAATAGCGCCGGGGACATAAATGACTTGGTCAATTTCCGGTTTCAGATGAAGCAGTTCCCTTACGTTTTCATGATCCACTTCTTCCCAAAGGAATAAGACATCGCTTTTCATCTCTTTATCATTCAACCAATTTTCCGGAAGTGCTTTGGCGATGGAGATGAATTCTTCTGCCGCATAAATCAGGACTTTGATCTTCAAACCGAATTGCTCATAGATGGCTTTTTCCGTGATTGGCCCCAGTTCCTTTTTTGATGCATGATCACTTTTAAAAAGGATATTCCCCGAATTGATATAAGTCTTTACTGCTTCCAACCCTGCTTGTTCAAATGCTTGTTTTAAGGCTTTCATATCGATTTTATTATTGCCGCCAACATTAATTCCTCTGAGCAGCGCTACGTAAGTATTGCCCATTACTCCACTCTCCCATTCCATTAAAGTGAATAAAACCCTGCGTCTTTCATAATGATGCCGAAAGCCCGGCTTTGGACATTTTCTTTCAATTCATCTATTAATCGAGCCAATTCAGCGGAAAAAACGTCGTACTCTTCCTTTGCCAGCACAAGCTTTAGTAAAGCGGCAACTGAGTACACAGTGCCTTGGCTTAAACTGCCGGCTTCGTTTTGCAGACGGATTTCCAATTCCTTAAGGTCAACTGGATGCGGCAGCCGAAAACGGTAAATCACTTCTTCATGCGCAGATTTATTGCGGTAAGGAAATGCCACTTCTAAGATGGCATCAAGCTCGTGGGCGCTCAGCTGCAAGTTTGTGTATTCTTCACTGAATTCTTCTGCAAAGTTCTGGGCAATCCTTTCCCGCAGTTCCTCATCAATCACTTGATAAAAGTTAATGATCTGTCCGAGCGATAAAAAATTGACGAGCACCCAAAGCGGCACATTGCGATGCTTGTCGAAAAAATCACGGATAGCGGGATACCTCACGCGGTCGCGCTTTTTATGGCTTTTGATCAAGTTAGCGAGCGTCGAAATGATGCGGTCGCGTTCGTGGTGATGCTCCCTGTTTTCGCTATAATTTTCAGGCTCTAAAAAGCTATCCTTGCCCTGGAATTTCTCAGAGAAACGATAAGCGATCTTTGATTTCATATTCTTTTCAAATTTCAGGAGTTCGTTCAGCAGCAAGATGCGCAATTCCCGGTCGAAACGGTAGAGTGCATAAATATGGCCGAACTCCGTTCCTTTCCGGTAACGCTCCTGGCCATACGGATTTAAACGCTCATCGTGTTCCATGAACGGTTCTTTATAGCCGTCGATCAAAGCGTAATAATTCTCACGGGACAAAATCCGTTTCGCCTGAACCACATCTTTTACGATCAATCCCCGTTCGCGCAAAATCTGTATTTGTTCATCATGGTCTGCAAAAAACTTCACAATTCTCATCCTCTGTAAATACTTCTTTCTCTTACTTTAATCGAGCACGCCAAAGAAATAAACCATAAAAAAGAACCGCAATAAATGCGGCTCCACTACCCTTTAGCCTTTCCAGTCAAAGTGGCAAATGCAAGCAATCCAAGAACAGATGATCCAAATAGAATCGCCCCCATCGGAACTGCCGATAATTCGTTAATGCCGACTAGCGGTGACACAATCGAACCGATAACGAGCGGCAGCATGCCGACAACGGCACTGGCACTCCCTGCCCGGTGGCCTTGGTCTCGCATGGCGAGTGTAAACGAACTCGTGAACGTCATACCGACTGCAATCATATAGATGAAAATTGAAATGACAAGTGCTGCGAGCGGACCTTCGATAATCGTCATAATGAATAATACCAATGTCGCAGCAGCAGCGACCCATGCTGCACCTTGCAGCAAGCGGTGTTCAGAGACGATTCCGCCAAACTTCCCGATGATGGTGCTGCCTAGAATCATCGCAATTCCATTGATGCCGAAGAGCACGCTGAACACTTGCGGTGAAACGCCGTATATTTCCTGATAAACAAAAGGCGTCCCTGCCACATAAGCAAAACTTCCTCCATGAATCAGGCCGACGACAAGCGCATAGCCGATAAAAGGACGCGCCTTGAACAAGCTCCCCATTGTCCGAATGGAAGTTCCAATCGAACTTGGCATCCTCTTCTCAGGCGGCAAGGTTTCGGGCAGCCGCACCATGACAATCACAACCATGATCAATCCAAGCAAACTTAAAAAGTAGAAAATGCTTTCCCAGCCTCCGAAGGGCAATGCAAGAATGCCGCCCCCAGCAATCGGTGCCACCATAGGTGCAACGGCGTTGATGACCATCAGTAAAGCGAAGAACTTCGTCATTTCCCTTCCCGTAAAAACGTCACTGACTACAGCTCTTGATAAGACCACTCCTCCTGCAGCTGTAAAACCTTGCAGAAAACGAGCGGCAATCAATAACTCAATCGTCGGGGCTACAGCACAGAGAAGCGATGACAACGCAAAGAGAATGACCGAAATGATCAACGGTTTCCTTCTGCCGTGGGCGTCACTCAAAGGCCCGACCACAATCTGCCCCGCCGCCAGTCCAATCAAACAAGCAGTCAAACTAAGCTGGACTAATGATATATGAGCGTCCAAATCTTGTGCGATTAAAGGAAAACCAGGCAAATACATATCAATATTCAATGGAGCCAATACCCCGAGCATGCTGAGAAGCAAAGCGAGCCCCAATCTTTTTCTTCCTTTTGGATTATGCAGCATGTATAAAACACCTCTCACTAAATTATCTAATTAACTATACATGAATTACAGGAACAGTTTCAGCAATCTCTTCATTTTTCTTCAGGAACTTAAAAAGACACAAAATGGACACTTACCTCAAAACTAGCCATATTGGTATCGTAGTAAACAGACTGAACCAATTAACGTCTTTAAATTGAGTGTGCTCCTGATTGCCAGGTTCACAAAAGTGTATGTTGACAATGATGAAAATAGCGGATGAAAAGAAGCAATATTTCCCTTTCCATCCAATTCATTTTTATCTTTGATGCACTTCGAACTTTTTTCATTGCCGAAATGAATGCTTCATTTAGATAAGACTTACTGGTATATGCAGTCAAAATTGAGTTTTGAAAGGAAGTAAAACATGCAACAAGAAAAAAGACTGCCAAGAAATCCGAAAGAAGGCTTACTATACGGTACCTTGATTTCCACGATGACGGTGTTGTTCATGACCTCATTTAGCACGATCTATTTTGCCGGAACTTTCAATGGAGATATCGCCTTTTCAATTTTAAAAATGGTGCCCATCATGTGGATCATCGTAATGATTATCGAACCTGCTATTTTTGGACGCCTTGCTGAAGCGTTGACAGCTAAATTCACTAAGCCCACTGATAGCTTCAATTCAAAAATTCTTTTCCGCATCCTTTTTACAGTCCTTGGGATGTCGGCAGCTATGACGTTCATTGGCGATCTTGTCGGAAACGGATTCCATGCTGAAATCTTCCACAACTGGCTTCAGTATTGGCCACGCAATTTTCTGATTGTCCTTGCTGCTGAAAGCTTAGTCATTCAGCCGATTGCCCGTTTCGTAATGGTGAAAATGCATGACGCACAAGATAAAAAAGCGCTCGCTTCAATTGCAGGATAAGAAAAACTCCCGGACTTTAAAAGTCCGGGAGTTTTTATATTGAATAGAAGAAAAGAATATAATATAACTGAAATTTCAGATATTTTAGTGCAAATTCATACGATGTTCTTCTCCTTGGGCCGCACGGAAACTTTCTTGGCTTACCTCTGCCACTAAATCTTCGATTGGATCTAGCACAGTTTTCGCGACAAGTTCTTGAAGCAACTCTGGCACCGTTTCTGGCTCTTCTTGGAAATCAGGCGTCGGAGTAATAGCGGCCGCTATTTCCATCGCCACTTCTTTAATCGGCAAAGCCCCAACTAGCGGAAGCGGCGTAGAGATAGTAGGTTCAGTTGGATAGATGGAAACGATTCCTGTCCGCTCCAGCTTGTTCCACGTATGTTCCCGTTCAAGTGCGTATGCGATGGAACCATATAAGAAATAATAAGCATCTAAAAGACGGTAACTAACCAATTCCATAGCGGAAAATAAAGTGATTTTGAGGTAATCCAATTTTGGATAGGCATGTCCGTATCTGTTTGAAACCACATATGATCCGACGCGCTGCGTAATTTGAAGCACTGCGGTCATGGCCAATAACAACAGCGTCAAATCCGACACTGTTGCTGTTATGAAACCGTAGGCAAGAAATGCCGTGGTAAAAATGCCTGCCACTCCAGGCAGCAATGAATCGATAAAGATGAAAAAGACAAGTTTAAAACCGAGCTTTTCCACTTTACCCTTATGATATATCTTCAAAGCATCGATAAATCCTTTCTGCCACCTAACTCTCTGTTTTGATAAACTTTTAAAGTCGCCTGGCACTTCTGTATAGCACTCGGCTTTCGGCACAAAAACCAGCTTGCCTTTTGTATAGGTGTTTTTGATTAATTGCTGCATTCTGAGCGTAATTTCCATGTCTTCTCCAATTGTCTTTTTATATCCTCCCGCTTCATATAAAGCATAAGCCTTAAATGCACCAAAAGCTCCGGATACGACAGAAACAACTCCGAATTTCGATTGCACAAATCGCTTAACGTAAAACGACAGCATATAATCAGACAATTGATAGCGAGTCAGTCCGTTCCCTTTAAAAGACGGCTTCGATTTCTTATACATTTGCCCGACATGCACCATGCCGCCCCCAGCGATTACATTCGGGTCTTGCAGCGCTTCATTTATATGGGTCAAGGCATTTTTCTGTAGAATACTGTCCGCATCCAAAGTAATGATGATATCGCCAGAAGCGTAGTCTGCTCCTGCATTCAAGGCATCAGCTTTTCCTCCATTCACCTTATCAAGCACTTTCACATGGGGGTAAGCGGCAGAAACAAAGGTACGGATGACTGGATTATAAGCCAATTTATCTTTTGCCTGGAGCACTTCTTCCTTCAAATCCAGCAAATCCACCAATAATTTCATTGTTTCATCATCTGATCCGTCATTAATTAAAATCAATTCAAAATTTTTATAATCCAAATTTTGAAATCCGGTAAAACAACTTGCTAAAACTTTTGCTTCGTTATATGCGGGAACAAGAATCGACATTTTCGACTCCTCTAAATCTTTCCTGATAGTCGTATCTTTTTTCGTCATTTTCAACGCTAACACCAAATACAATAATTGAATCGTGAAGAATACGGCCCATGGTACTAAACAAATAATCAAAAACACACTCATAATTCCATCCCCTTAATTCTATTTTTATTTTTGATAGTAACGAATCCAGTCGACAAGCAGCTGTGTTGGAAATTGTGTAGTTCCATCCGGTTCTCCGACCCAATCGCCACCCACCCCTGTGTTGATGAATAAGTACATTTCTTCATCAGGCACAAAAGTCGTGCTTGTATACATAGGCGTCCCATCAACGAAAAATGTAATCTTTTCGGGATACCATTCAATGCCGAACGTATGATAATCTGTCGTCAAATTCGGCAAATCCGAAAGGTTATAATCCTTTCCGTATATCCGGTTCACTTCATAATGGATCGTGCTCCAAACTTGTCCTGGCTGTTGGCCAAGTATTTCTACGATATCGATTTCCGGAAATGCTTTTCCTGCGTTGTTCCAAAGCCATATGGCAGGCAACAATCCCGTCCCCGCCGGAAATTTCGCTCTCACCTCGAGTTTCCCGTATTTGAATACGACTTTTCCTTTTGTGGTGACCGCTCCTGACGTATATGGAAATCCTTGAGACATCTCCTTTTTAGTATGGATTTTCAAATTGCCCTCACTCACCTCTACATTTTCGGGCTTGTAATGCTGGCTTCTGTTTCCGTATCCATAAGGATCGTCCAACACATTCCAACGAGCTGGATCGAGCGGTGCCTGATCAAACTCTTCGTTCCAAACGATTTTCCAAGGCATAGTATTGTGATCTTCCAACACACCCTCGTTATTCACTAATGGAGATTCTGATGATGGCGGCGGCAAATAATCCATATAAGTTCCTCCTCCTGCTAAACAAAATAGCGCCATTGATGCACAAATTGTGCCGCTCAAAACGTTCATTCCATCACCCTGCCTAAAAGTAATAAAAAACTTGTTTATTTTTGACAACTAATACTATATGACTATTTAAACCTTATTTTCTGAGTCATAGAGGTTACAATATAGTGCTAAGGTTAAAATTGAGTTAAATTTTCTTGATATTTAGAATGTTTTATACTAAAAATATATGAATTCCGCTTTTTTACAAACTTTCTTAAAAAATGGGTATTATCGAAGACAAAACAATTGGAGAAGTGAAGACAAAATTTGCAATAAAAAAAACGCCTAGACAGAAAACTGTCTAAGCGTTTTTTGTTTCCAGCAATATGAAGTTTAAATTAGTTTAATCCATGTTCGAGCATAGCATCCGCCACTTTTTTAAATCCGGCAATATTGGCGCCGGCAATCAAATTCCCGGGGGCACCATATTTCCCTGCAGTTTCGATGCAGTTTTTATAAATATTTTTCATCACTTGATGCAACTTTTCATCCACTTCTTCAGAAGTCCAAGAATAACGCATGCTGTTTTGGGACATTTCCATAGCGGATACGGCAACTCCACCTGCATTCGCAGCTTTTGCAGGAGCAAACAATACTTGGTTATTCGTCAGAACGCGAACAGCTTCTTCATTGCATGGCATATTGGCTCCTTCCCCAATGGCTTTCACCCCATTCTCGACCAACGCCTCTGCCCCTTCTCGGCCAATTTCATTTTGGGTTGCACACGGAAGTGCGATGTCACAAGGAATTTTCCAAATATCTGATTTATCCTTTCCAAAGCGCGCTTTCGGATGATGTTCTAAATAGTGGTAGATTCGTTTGCGTTCCACTTCTTTCAGCTGCTTGACTGTATCTACATCAATTCCTTCGGGATCATATATATATCCTTCCGAATCACTACAGGCGACTACGGTTGCACCAAACTCGATCGCTTTTTCCATCGCATAAATAGAGACATTCCCAGACCCTGAAACAATGACTTTGCTGCCTTCAAAGGAAAGCCCTTCACCTTTCAGCATTTCTTCCACGAAATAGACTGTCCCATAGCCGGTGGCTTCTTTCCGGATCAGGCTTCCCCCATTGTCGGGGTTTTTCCCTGTGAAAACACCCGCTTCGAATGCATTGCGGATTCGCTTGTACTGGCCAAACAAATAACCGATTTCGCGTTTTCCAACACCGATATCCCCAGCCGGCACGTCAATATCCGGTCCGATATGGCGGCTCAGTTCTGTCATGAAACTTTGGCAAAAGCGCATAATCTCACGGTCTGACCGCCCTTTCGGATCAAAATCAGAGCCGCCTTTACCGCCTCCTATTGGCAGACCAGTCAAAGCATTTTTGAAAATCTGTTCAAATCCAAGAAATTTCACAACGCTTCCGGTAAGGGTAGGATGGAAACGAAGTCCGCCTTTAAATGGCCCAAGCGTACTGTTAAATTGCACACGGTAGCCGCGATTCACATGTACATTTCCATGATCATCTTCCCATGTCACACGAAATGCAATAAATCGTTCCGGTTCAGAAATACGTTCTAGAATCCCTTCTTCTACATATTCTGGATGCTGTTCAAACACTGGCTGCAGCGAAGAAAAAACTTCCCATGTCGCTTGCAGAAACTCTGTTTCGCCTGGATTACGGTCTTTTACTTTTTTATGGATAGCTTTTATGTATTCATGAGCAGATTGCTCTTTTGTCTGGATGCTTTCAGTTACTGCTTTCAATGTATTTTCCCCCTCGATTGCATACTAATTGATCTGACAGACATGAGTAATTATTCGGAAAAAACAATATTAAATCCCATTATACAAATTGCCAGAAGAGGAAGCAAATCAAATTCCGAATAAAAAAACGATAAAAGCTGCAGAAAACAGCCTCTTTCGCTATTCTCCAGCAGCTCATACTAATTTTTCCGATCGATATACTCATTCATTCTCTATGCATCATTTTCTCTTTTGGCTTCTATTGATTAAAAACAAAATTACGATTGTTGCCGTGTAAACAGCTATAATAGTCGGCACTGGAATTTTAATATCTCGGCTGATAAAGATTGTAGTTACGGTGGATATGAGCCCGATGAGAAAGAAAAACAAGAATAATGGGTAGGATGCAATGAACGGTTTTTCGTTTGGATCTTTTGACTTTGTTCGATAAACAGCCATATAATGCCCTCCAAAAGTTTGTATTCTTTTCCATGACATATCCGTCCTTTCTTATTTCCATGCCTCCTTTCCTTTCATGCATTAATTTGATTTAATTTTCAACAAATCAATTATATCATTTTTTTGATAATTAAATAATAATAATTTACCATTCTAGGAATTCACACAAAAACCGCATCTCCTTTTCTTCTAGGAGATGCGGTCATTTGCCTGTTTAATTATTGAATTTCACCGTTTCATTCATTTCTTCATCATCGCCCACTTTTTCATTGCTAGTAAGCTTCTTGGCGAATTTTTTCACCGCTTTTAATTTATTGCCGGATTCCCAATACTCTGCCGTATCAGCTGTGACTTTGATGAGCACAACATTCGGATCGTCATAAGTTGTCTCCAGCATTTTTTCAAATATCGGATTCCAGTATTCCTTTTTCCGTTCAAGGTCTTCTGAAAATTCGGCAGTTCCGCTGATCGAAACATAGGATTTTCCAGCATAAGCAAGGTTTACAGAAGGGTTAGCGATGATTTCCAAATACTTCGCTGTATCTTTTAAAGTTAAGAACCAGAGCTCTCCGTTAAATTCTGCCTCTTGGGTCTGCATCGGTCTCGATACAGCTTTACCATCTGTAATCGTTGTCAGCATCGCGACTTCCACATCTTTGATTAAATCATTCACTGTTTTCACTGCTTCTTCATGTGTTGAAACATTTTCCATTGATTAAATTCCTCCTTGAGATTTTCCAGATTTAAATGAGTTTCCAATACACCTTATTTTCCCTTCTTACAACAACCTAAACTCTCCCAAGGTATTCTAAACAAATAAGCTATTGTATAATTACGCATTTAGTCGTATATTATATACATCTGATTTAACTGACATCTAGGAGGAAGACATATGGCTCTCATTCAAAACAATAAAAAAACGATTTCTCCTTCTGACACATGGAAATTTTTAATTCCTTCCCTTATAGGTGCCTTGCTGTTCTTATGCCCGATTTCCTATAACGGCGAAGTGACCATCGGCGTCGGCATTCTGGCATCTTTTCTCCAATCCACTTTCGGTGAAGTGATTCCGGCATTCATCGTATTCTTACTTGGGTTCTCAGCGATTGCGAGTTTGGCAGCAACTGCATTAAAACCTGAGTTTGTGAAAAACTCGCCTTTCCTTCGCGCTACTTTTATTAACGGGCCTTTTGGTTTGATCGTCCGCGTGCTTGCTTTTGCTTTTGGGCTGATGACTTTTTACGAAATCGGTCCGGAAGTGATTTCTTCCCGGGCGACTGGCGGCGTGGTGCTTTATGATCTAGCACCGGTCTTGCTTACCTGGTTCTTGTTCGCTGGAATCTTATTGCCTCTGCTGGTCGAATTCGGCTTGATGGAATTTGTCGGAGCTTTGCTCAATAAATTCATGCGCCCTGTTTTTACTCTGCCAGGACGGTCTTCTATCGATGCCATGGCTTCATGGATGGGCGCTGCCCCGGTTGGCGTACTGGTGACGATGAAGCAATACGATGAAGGCAATTATACGCAACGCGAAGCCGCGGTTATTGCTACCACGTTCTCAATCGCTTCTGTCGCTTTCAGTTTGGTTGTGGCGAATGTCGTCGGCATCGGCCATTTATTCCTGCCCTTTTACTTGGCTGTTTCTGTTGCTTGCATAGTGGCTGCTGTCATCATGCCAAGAATACCACCTTTGTCCCGTAAAAAAGACAGTTACTACGAGCCGGTGGGCAAACAAGTGGATGATACGATTCCGGAAGGTGTATCACTCGTGAAATGGGGATTTGACGAAGCCCGCATAAAAGCGAGCCGTGCAGCAAGCCCGAAAAAGCTGGTGCAAACCGGAGTTGAAACCGTTTTGGATATCTGGCTTGCGTTAATCCCGCTTGTCATGGCACTCGGAACGGCAGCATTGATGGTAGCGGAATATACACCGCTTTTTAAAATTATCTCGTACCCACTGATTCCTGTGCTGACATTGTTCGGCTTGCCTGAAGCAGCGGAAGCTGCCCCTACTTTACTTGTCGGATTCGCTGATATGTTCCTGCCAGCAGTGCTTGGCAGCGGAATTGAAAGTGAATTGACGCGCTTTGTTCTTGCTGGTGTTTCTTTGACTCAAATCATTTATATGTCTGAAATCGGCATTTTGATCTTGCGTTCGAATATTCCGGTTAAGTTTTGGGAACTTGGGGTAATCTTCATCTTGCGGACGATCATCACTTTACCGATTCTTGTGTTGTTCGCTCATTTATTCGTCTAAATAAAATGATCCATTTTCTTCTTAAGAAAACGGATCATTTTTTATGTATAGAATTCATTTACCAAGAGCTTTGAAATAGAAAAACCGCAGTTGCTCACTGCGGTTTTTCTGCTTCTTCATTTAGCCCAGTTGTGGAAGACGAAATAGGCCAAAATGAGAGCGACCACGATGATGGAAATGACAAGCATCGGCACAAGGCCGAAGGTGGCATCCATTTTCGTTCCCCTCCTTTTTCTTCTATCATAACTCCTAAGGGCTAAAGTTAAAACCATTATATTTTAAATATTCTGTTTTTTATAAAGAGGAATAATAGCTCCGACCCTTTTGGACCGGAGCAGCATTTAATAGGAAACGTTTTACATCGATTGAGGATGTCCCGGGACTTTCTTAAAGTTATCGTCTCTGCGGAAATTCCCCATGACTTCCATTGTCTCACTGATGCTTACAAATGCATCAGGATCGACTTCTTTAATAAGCGGACGGACATATGCCAACTCATATCGTGTAATGACACTGTGCAATATTTTAACTTTATTGCCCGAATAGGCTCCTTCGCCTTCTGTAACCGTGATGCCTCGGTAAAGATTTTCGAGCAATTGCTTTTTGACTTCGTCGCCTTTGCTTGTCACCACTTGCATATTCAATTTGATATGGCGTGTGTGGATACGGTCAACAACGAGCCCTGTAATGTAGATTGAAGCCATCGTATACATGGCCAGTTCCCATGTAAAGATAAAACCGGAAACGAACACGACAAGACTATTCAAGCCAAAAACCATAAATCCAAGAGGAATATCCCGTTTCATCGTCAAGAGCAGACCGATTACATCAAAACCGCCTGTCGACCCATATGAACGGATGATGAATCCGACGCCGATGCCGACGAGTACGCCACCGAATACAGATGAAAGCAATACGTCTTCCGTTACTTTCATGACCGGGATATACAACATGGAAATAGATGTTACAGCTACCGAGTAAATGCTATTGATGATAAACATTTTGCCAAGTTTCATCCACCCTATTATCAAAATCGGGATGTTCAAAACAAAAAGCCAGATCCCTGCGTTGATCGGCAGCATTAAACTGAAAATCATTGCAATCCCTGTAACCCCACCAGATAAAATCTCATGCGGCAATAAAAACATATTAAAAGCGAAACCAAGTAAAATCGATCCTGCGAAAATTATGAGCCAATTGTAAAGCTTATCCATTAAAAAATCTCCATTCATACTATACTCAGTACCTATAAAAATGCAGCAAAAAAAGGCTGGACAATTCTTTCAGCCTTTTCGAAGCTCAGACACAATGTATCAAATTATAGGTATTGTACGGTTAAAATGCAAGTTTTATTCCTCAACTTTAAATCAGCTTGGTCCTTCTCAAACAAAAATCATTCAGCAAATATCACTAAACTGTCGAGACTGTCTGCATCTTCAATCTCCAACAAAGAATATAAACTGTTCACAAGTGTTTGGATGCGCGGCGGAGTCTGGGCAAATTCCTGCTGGATGGATTTTGCATAAGCCGTTTCCCAACTTCCATCTTGCAAATAATGGGCATCTACGACTTCAGTCTTTTGAACCTTCCACCCGGCTTTTTCCAATAAATTTTGGAACTGCGCACGATCGAAGACATATTGGATGTTCCCTTCGTTTTCGACAAACTCACTGTATAAAGCAAGAATCGCCGTTGCCGCAAAATGGCTGCGCTGAGAAAGCCGGCTAAAGTCAAGATCCCACTCTGCCAGATAAAGGCGTTCAGCCATGCTCCGCAATTTTGTCAAATACGCGAGCAATTGATCCGGATTCCGGAAATACCAGGAACTATGCGACAAAATAGCCACGTCAAACTTCATTTCCGGAAGCTCCAGCAAATCGGTCTCCAGCAAGAATTCAACTTGCTTTCCAAGTTTGGATGCCGCAATGGCCGCTGTTGCCTCGCCAAGCGTAATTGGTGCACCATAATCCGGAGAGGCAATATCCACAGCAAGCACCCGTCCTGTTTCGCCTACTGCATCTGCCAAAACGACAGTCGTATCTCCCTGGCCACAGCCGATTTCAATGACGGACATCCCTTTTTGAATCGAAAAAGTTTCTACTAAAGACATCCGATGTTTCAATTGGGTGCGTTGAATCGTATCATCCCCAATGATTTTCATGCTTTCGATTAAATGTTCCAACAGGTTTCCTCTTTCCCTCTTTTAAAAAGCCTTTTTTATCAAGTGCAAAGTCTTTTCCTTAACAAATCTAAGCCAGCTTTTGTCCACAGTTCGGACAGAACTTAGCCCCTTCGTTTTTCTGGCCGCAGTTCGGGCAGAAATTCGGCCCCTGGCTGCCTGCCGTTTGCTGATTGCCGGAATTCGATTCCTTCATCGTCTCCACCATGTCTTTAGCAATATTCATCCCGACCATCATGCCAGCCATATCGGCTGCACTGCTTGAACCGGACGAGCCGCCTTTCGCCATAGCATCCGCAACTGAAATTTGCTGGTATTTGCCTACGTCGCCGACCATGCCGATAGAAGCGTTCTTATTAATCATATCCTGGATTTCTTTCGGATAGTTAAAGCTCATGACTTGGAAACCGGTGATTTTCATGCCATCATCCATAAGCTCCATATTAAGGTCATCTGAAATTCCTTTTCCGATTTCATGCGCATTGGCCTGCAGATTGAACATATCCTTGCCTTCTTTGGTGACCCATTTCATGAGCAGCTGATCGAGAATCGCTGTAATCCGTATTTTCACATCTTCAACCAGATAGCTGTCACGGACTCCAGCAATTTTATCGATCAATGTCGTGTAGTCATTTACGGTAAACTGGAACGTGCCATTCGCCCGGATTGGCATACCGCCCGGCATTTGCGGTGCCGGAATATTGATCGGGTTTTGTGTCCCCCATCGGACCGTGAATTCTTTCGTATTGACGAACAGGACTTCAACACGCATGCCGCTGTTAAAGCCGAAACGGAACCCTTTCAAGGTAGAAAGGAACGGTACGATCTGCGATTCGATGTCATACTCGCCGTCATCTTCAAAAATCCCTTCGATTTTCCCGTTGTTTAAAAAGATGGCATCTTGTCCTGGACGGATAATCAGCTTACTGCCTTTTTTAATTTCATCGTTGTTCCATTTCCAAAATATCATGTCGTCCCTAAATTCATTCCATTCGACAACATCTGAAAATTGATTTCCGAAAAAAGCCATATTGTTCATTCCTTCCTTTATTGCCTTTGGTTTTAGAAACTGCGTCCGCCTCCGCTAAAGGAGCGTCCGCCGCCAGTCATTCCACCACCGCCGCCGAAACCGCCGCCTCCGCCATTGTTTTTCGGTACACGGCGCCTGGAAACCGTCTTGTTTCGGAACCGGTCTTGCTGGCTTCTGACTCTCGTATTCGTGCCGTCAACATACGTACGTGCAGTGGTCGTGATCCGTCCGCCTGCATTCATGACCATCGAACCGACCACCGCAGCGGCAATCAACAGCGGAACGCCTAGCTGGAACCAAAGCTTATGGAAGATGCTTTCTGGATTGGCTCCCGGCCGGAATTCCATATAGCGGCTGGCCGTTAAGACAGTTTCCCGGAAAGCACCACCATAATCGCCGGCGCCCATATAAGGCATGATGCGGTCCAGCACTTGCTGGACTCGGTTATTGTCGAGCTTCGTTTCAGCTGTACCGAAACCTGCCAGGTACACTTCCCGGCTGCCCATATCAATCGTCAGCAGCACGGCATTTTCCTGGTTGTTTTCATCTGCCCATTCATCAAAGAAATCACCCATATAGGTCATGACAGGCTGGCCGTTTGTAGTGGTTGTCGTCAGAAATAAAAAATCTGCTCCATGTTTTTCGCTATGCTCTTCAGCGAGCGCTTCCAGTTCTCCGATTTCGCTTTCCGTTAAGAGTCCTGCATTGTCATAGATATGCGAATCGGCAGCAAAAACAGCCGTGCTGCCTGCAAAAACAGCCAGACACAGCACCAAAAACAGGAATGGCGCTTTCCAATTTAACCGGTTCACCATAGCACACCTCCCATTGCATAAGAGATGCCTTTTAACACGACAAAGCCTGAAACGGCAATGCCAGCGAACCACGCTGCTACTTTTCCTGAACTGATTGGCGGTTTCCCGACCACTTTGCCGGTTTGCCCGTTCATCGCAAAAGTATGCTCTTTATTTTCAAAATCATAATAAACCATCCAAACAGGAAACAAAGTGTAGTAGACTTTGCTTTTATTCGCCTGGATCTGTTTGTTCGTGTAGCTGACAGTCGAATAACCTGCAATGGTCGATTGGATATACGAATCGATATAAGGAACGATTTTGGATTCCACCCGCGAGAAAAGGGCTTCATCGTCATAATCGTATTTTTCCGCTAGGTAACCTGCCAAATAAGGCATTTTGAAATCTTTCAACTCCGAATAGTCATAAGGCTCAAGCTTATCCATCAATTCATCATCCATCTTTTCCGAAGCATCGGCCGGCACTTTTAAATAGCTGAGGTCAATTCCACGGTAAACATCGTAGAAATCGGTTTCCGTATAAATCGTATCGCCTCTTGTGTAGCTTCGGACCCGAGTGCCGATGGCAGCCACTTCCGCCGTTCCGTCGATGTCATAAAGCCAAAATGGCACATACATGCCTGTCATCTTTTTGATCCGGTCGCCGCTCATGAACCCTCTAGGCGTCAGCCTTCCATTTCGCGTCCATTTCTTGAATGCAGCCACGGCTTCGTCTTTGCTGATGGTGAATGGAATCACTTTAGCCGGTGCAAATTCACCGCTTAAGCGTTCAGCCAATACCACCGGCGCACCGCAAAAGCTGCAATGCGTCGCGGTCGTATTCGCTTCTGTGAGAATTACGGCACCGCAATTTTCACAATGGTATTCCTTTGCCTCTTCTGTATCGAATTCCTGCAGGATATTTTCCTCGGGAAACGTTTCAATATCGTCTTGGCGGCCGCAGTTCGGGCAGGACAGCTTTCCTGACTCGGCATCAAATGCCATATCCGATCCGCAGTTTGGGCATTTATACTGAGTGACCACTCCGTGTCCCCCCTTTCCCTTTAAAGGAAATGGCCTTCATCAATGCCATCACTCGCTTTTGTTTACCTCCTGCTTCAATGCGGCCAGTTCATCGTCTACATTAATGCCAGATTTCAGTGATTCAAGCTCACTTTCTACATCAGCTTTTGTCTCGTATTTTGCGGCAAGGTCTTTAATATCCGTACCTGAACCTTTATTGAGCTCCTGCATCGCCATTGCCTCATCCAGTTCCTGATTGATTTTTTGCTCCATTTGATCAAATGCAGACAAACGGTCTCCAGCACTGCCCATGGATGAATTAAACTCATTCATGCGTTTTTGCGTTTTCGCCACCGCCGCTTTCCCTTTCAATTCTTGGCGGCGGGATTCAAGTTCCGCGATATCGGAATCCAGCTTCTCGTGCATTTGGCGCATTTGCTGCGTGTTCGCTGCTGCCAGTTCAACAGATGTCTGCATCGTTTTTTCACGTTCTGAAAGCTCAGCTTTGCGCTGAAGGAATTTCCGCGCATCGTCGTCATTTCCAGCTTCTACTGCTTTTACAGCGTAACGCTGCATATCTTCAATTTCTTTTTGCAGTTCCGCAAGTTCACGGCGTTCACGCTTTTCAGCCGCCATGATTGCAGCGGTTTCCGATTTCACTTTTCCAAGATCACTGTTAAGGTCGCGCAAATATTGATCGATCATTTTTTCCGGATCTTCCGCTTTGTCCAATAGCGCATGAATATTGCTCGTCATAATATCTCTGAACCGTTTTAAAATTTCCATCATCATTCTCCTTTTAAAGTGATTTTTTCCTGCTTGGCAAACTGTCTTCTTATAAGCAAAGATTACCCTATAACGTACAGCGTTAATCCTTAAAAGAAAGGGAGCGCTGCCGACAACCTATAGGTGTTCAGCAGCGCTCTCTCCATGTATTTTCCCATAACTGGATGAAATGGGACAAGCTTATTTTTAAAATTTTCTTTTTATTTCCTTCTTGGCCGCACTTCTTTTTGAATATCCTTCAGGAACGAAGCGCCCATCAGGATGATGACGATGGCAAACGGCAAGGCCGCAATGATGAGCATATTTTGCAGCCCTTGCGTCCCGCCGAAATAGACGACGACAGCAGCGACAGCTGATTGAATCAATCCCCACGTGATCTTAACGGAATTTGATGGATTCAATAGACCATTGGTGCTAAGCATGCCAAGGACGAACGTAGCCGAATCCGCCGAAGTGATGAAGAAAATCGCAATGACGAAAATCGTGATGAACGACAACAAAGTCCCGAGCGGATATTCTGCCAGCACACCGAAAGTCGAGGTTTCAAGCGAAAAGCTGGAAATTGCAGAAATCCCTTTTTGCTCCAAATTCAAAGCAGATACTCCGAACACAGAGAAGAAAATGAAACAAACAAGCGCCGGCAGCAATAAGACGCTGAACATGAATTCCTTAATGGTCCGGCCTTTTGAAATCGCGGGCGATAAAAATGCCGACAAATGGCGCCCATGAAACCCACCAAGCCCAATAGAAAATGGTCCAACCATTAATCCATGTTCTATTCTCTTCATTTAAGGGAGCTAATCGCAAACTCATTCTAAAGAAATCGGTGACGTAGCTTCCAAGCGTGTGCGTGAACATATTGACGATGTACATCGTGGGTCCGACAATGAATAGCAAAATAAGCAAAACAGCAGCTAACACCATATTGATATTGCTTAAGTATTTGATTCCACGGCCGATTCCTGACCAAGCTGACCAAATGAACAGCACCGTTGCAATGATCAGCACAATCAATTGGACAGTGAAATTATTCGGCGTGCCAAAGAGGAAAGACAAACCTCCGGTAATTTGTGCGGAACCGAAGCCGAGCGTGGCTGCCACACCAACGATGGTCGCAAATACGGCCAAAATATCGATAGCTTTTCCTAAAGCCCCTTGCATCAGTTTTTCGCCGAATAACGGCGTTAATGTAGCACTGATCAATCCTGGCGTTCCCCGATGAAATTTAAAATAAGCGAGAACGAGCCCAACGATTCCATAAACGGCCCAAGCATGGATTCCCCAATGGAAGAACGAATACTTCAAGGCATCTTGAACAGCTTGATCAGAGCCTAACTCTGCAGAAGGGCTGCTGATGAACGCATGGGAAATCGGTTCTGCGGTGGTCCAAAAAACCAGCCCCATTCCCATCCCAGCGCTAAACAGCATGGCGAACCAAGAGGCCCGGCTGAATTCCGGGACATCGTCTTTCTTGCCGAGCTTGATATTGCCGAAACGCGAAAACATCATATAGACGCAGAATACCAAGATGGCAACTACTAAGAGCAAGTAAAACCAACCGAACTTACTGGTTATTTCACTCGTCACTGAAGCAGTGACAGATTCAAGATTTCTTGGAGCAAATGCTCCCCATACAACGACAATAGCTGAAATGATTACTGAATAATAAAAGACTTGTGTGGCGTTTTTCATGCTTCACCTCTCATTAGAATTAATCGGATTTGTTAAACCGTATATTTTTACTATGGTAACATATCTAGCAAAACCGGGTTTTTGCATGCTGAAAAAACGCCCGCAAAGCATGTATCTACTTTACCGGCGTTCCATACATCCTAATTACTTATTCACTTCTTACCGTCACTTAAAACATGTTATTGTGTTTTCTTCTGTTCCATGACCGCAAAATAATTCGCTTCGTAATCTGCAAAGTTGAAAACGCGGCCACCCGGCATATCAACAATTTCACCGACTATGAGATGGTTCTCTGTTAATTTTTGGCGGAATTGCTCCAGGTCTTCTGTGAAAAACATCAGAGATGGCGTGTCCAAGTTCAAGCCAGGAGACAACTGGGCGACTGCCTCGCGATTATGAAGGACAATGCTGGTTTCTGCTGCACCATCCGGCATGATTTCGATCCAGCGCATTTCGCCGTTGCCTTCATCAGCCTTGACCTTAAAACCAGCAATTTCTGTCCAAAACTGCACAGCTTCATCCTGGTTATTGACATAAAGCATAATCTGGCCTACCCGAGCTATCATATTTTCTCCTCCTTCAATTCTGTTCTTGTTTGAATCGTAAAATATTTTATCTGAAATTTCAATTTTAATTCCCACTAAAAAAATACCGCATCCAGACCGTGTCTTACACTGGATGCGGCATTTGTGATTCATTCTTCAGTTAAATTTTATCGGCTATTCTTTATTGGACTCATGGGACGGATCGTTCGCTGCTTTTTTGGAATATTCTTTTGCCGCTTCTTTTTCATCCTGGCCTTTAAGGTCTTCGTAATTTACTGCATCATTTTCGCCGTCAAATACTTCTTTTGTTTTTTTGATGGCTTGGTCGATGGCAGAATCGGGAGCGCCGTTATGCTGCTGCGGTGTACGTCCAGCTGTGCCTTTTCTCGTCATAGAAATCCCTCCTGTTAAAATACGTTATTTTAACCTTTACCCCATTGTTTGAAAAATAATCCTTGAAGGGTTGTACGCATTTAATAGGCAGTGAATTCCTGGCGTGTTGGATAAGAGGTTTGAGTCCGCGTTTTTGGACCGCCTGCGCTGCATATTGATTGGCTTTTTGGAGCGCTTCTTCGATTGGGCTCCCCTTAGTGACAAAATGCGCAAAGCAGCCGATGAAGGAATCTCCGGCACCGGTTGTATCCACAGCTGCGACTTTTTCGCCTTCTATGAATAATTCTTTTTCTGCATTCATCCATAAGACGCCTTTATCGCCCATTGTAACGATTAAATTTCGTACGCCTTTTTCCACTAGGGAAGCTGCCGCTGATTTGATTTCATCTGCGGTTTCTACGGGCATGTCTGTTAAGATGCCAAGTTCCGACTCATTAGGAGCGAAATACGTGCATTTCTTTACATATTCGATATCCAGTGCCGGATTGGCTGGAGCTGGGTTTAAAAGCACAGGAATCCCGAGTTCCTCGCCCATTTCAATCGCATGATAGACCGTCTCCAGCGGGATTTCCAATTGAAGCACCATCAGTTTTGCTTGGCCGATACGGTCTCGGTGCTTCTCAAGCGTTTCCGGGAGCAGTTCACTATTGGCACCTTGTATGATAATGATGCGATTTTTTGCCTTTGGATCTACAAAAATCGGGGCCGTGCCGCTCGTTTTCGTTCCGACTTCGACGGCTTCTACACGGACGCTGTTCTTCTTGAAATTTTCGATTGTGTTTTGGCCGAATAAATCGTTTCCGACTTTTGTCACCATTAACACGTCGGAACCTAAGCGGCTTGCTGCCACCGCCTGATTGGCGCCTTTTCCGCCGCATCCCATCTCGAACTCCGGTGCTTCAATTGTTTCGCCTTCTTCTGGCATCCGCTCTAAATAAGTGATCAAGTCGACCATATTCGATCCTATTACTGCAATATCCATTGTCATTTCTCCAATCTATTAACCGTTTGCAACCATACTTCATCGAATTTATGCATAAACCATATTCTCATGTATCTTTCAATGCGATAAGTGATTATAGAAAACTAAAAACACTTATCGAAAATTCCTGCTTCACGATTCTCTTCCGCAATAAGCAGCGACTACCGATGCCATGGCTTTTGCACTGATCAACAAGCTTTTTTCATCGATTTCAAATTTCGGATGGTGGTGCGGATACCACTCTTTGCCTGCTGGCTTCGCACCTACATAGAAAAAGCAGCCGGGCTTTTCTTGAAGATAATAGGCAAAATCCTCAGATGGCGGCTGCGGCAACGTTTCCTCTACCGCTTCCACTTCCGGAATTGCGGCTTTTATCAATGCTTGCCGTACCCGTTCGGTCACTTCCGGATCATTATACAAAACGGGATAATCATTATTGTATTCCAAAGTTGTCTCCACTCCGAACGAAGCTTCAAGCCCTTCAGCAAAACGCTGTATTTCCGCTTCGACCAATCCCCGGGAAGCATGCGACATCGTCCGCACATCTCCCTCCAATGTCACCGTGTCTTTGATGACATTGAACTGGCCTTTGCCGTCAAATGAACCGATGGTCACCACTGCGGTATCAAAAGGATCCATCCGTCGGCTGATGATGGTTTGGCAGTTCATCACAAATGAGCTCGCAGCCACAATTGCATCATTCGCCATATGCGGAGATGAGCCATGTCCGCCTTTCCCTTTCACGGTGAGCTTGAAACGTGCTCTCCCGGTTTGGGCATTGCCGCTTCTATAGAAAATTTTCCCCGTCTCCATCGTTGACATCACATGAATTCCAAACACTGCGTCGACGCCTTTTAGCACTCCCGCTTCGATCATGCCGATTGCACCTCCAGGCGGCATCTCTTCTGCCGGCTGATGAATAATTTTAATGGCCCCCGATAAGTCCTTTTTTAGTTCTGCCAAAGTTTCAGCAAGTACGAGCATATAGGCCGTGTGCCCATCGTGGCCGCAAGCATGCATAACGCCTTTATTTTTCGAAGCGAAGGGCAGATCGGTTTCCTCGGATATCGGCAACGCATCGAAATCAGCCCGGATAGCAATTGTCTTCCCAGGTTTTCCGCCTTGGACGGTTGCCACAATTCCCCGGTATCCACCAACATTCGTTTCCACTGAATCGACGGGTACCTCTTGATAAAAGTCTTCAATATAGGCAGCAGTCTCCTCTTCTTCAAAAGACAGCTCAGGATGTGCATGAAGATAGCGACGAATTTCGATAATCCGCTGTTCTTTCTGGTCTAATCTCCTCATCAATTCTTTAATTACCATATAAACCACTCCTCTCTTTACCTCTACCCGTTCTTTGGAAAAACCATCCGTCTTTAACTTTCTTAAAATAAAAATAAGCCGGGCCATCTCCACTATTGGAGAGCCCAGCTTAAATCATTTAGCAGTTTTCACTCTGTATCTTGAGTATTTATAAGACAACCCGATTACTCCAAGGAGCAAAGCAAAAACGAGAACATCCGATAAAACGGTGAAGTTCAGAACCAGCAAAAACAAAGCTGCAATTCCAAAAACAGCGATAAAGCAGCGCTTCAACCATTGAAAATGATAACGGAAACCGATTAATGTCGACACGCCGCCGATTAGGAACAGCGACCACATGATCGACTGATTTCCTGGTGCGGCATTGATTGCGATATAGCTCAAAGTAATGGCCAGAGACGTCAATACGACATCCTTGTTGCCCTTATAGAAACGGAGAAGCAATAAACCGATAAGGAAACTAAAAATCGCTTTCATGCTATATTGCACGAAAAAAACGTACCCGATATTAAGCAGCGTAATTAAGGTAACTAAGATGAGGCCAGCCCCACCTGGTTTTAGCCGTTCCCATACTTGCAGAAATAGCGCAAACCATGCCACGATCAAAATACCGAAAATCCATTCGCCCCCGAACCAAAGCTGGGACAGTTCACTAAACGCATAGCCGCCTAAAATAGCCATTGCATACATCATAAATGCTTTCATGCCTTATCAACTCTTCCCTCTTAGTTAAATCTTTTCTTCTGTCGGTTTCATAATACGTCCAACAAGATTTACGGTGTCTTTCTTCACATTTAATTATACGCTGAATTTTCATCTTTCATATACAGTTCCGGGAAATAAATGATTTCAGATGAGAAGAGGCTTGAAAAACAGCAAAAAGGGTAGAAAGCTCTTATAGCTACAATAGGAAGGTGAATCGATATGGGAGAAGCATTGTTATGGGGAGGCATTGCAGGGGCTGCCAATTTGCTGGGCGCGATCATTGTTTTGCTGGTCTCGCTTCCACAGCGCTTGATCGCATACATAATGGCGCTCGGAACGGGTGCTTTAATCGGGGCCGTCGCATATGAACTATTAGGAGAAGCAATGGAAATCAGCGGATTGACCCAAATCGCTTTAGGATTTTTAGGCGGAGCTGCAATTTTCACTATTTTTGATATCATTATCAACAATCGAGGCGCCCGTCATCGCAAGCGTTCGGGCCATGGGAAAGATTCCCCGGATGGACCCAACTCAGGCATCGCAATTTTTATTGGGACCATCATGGATGCTATTCCGGAAACAGCCATGATCGGCCTTGCACTAGCTAGCGGAAACGGCGTCAGCGTCGCTTTGATCGCGGCCATTTTCATCAGCAATTTGCCCGAAGGCATTTCAAGCACCTCCGGCTTAAAGAAAAGCGGATTCAGCACAGCCAAAGTAATAGCGATGTGGACATTCGTCCTTGTCGCATCCGCGCTCAGCTCTTTGGCCGGCTATTCCTTGCTTGATCAAATGTCAGAAGACAGCCAAGCCATTCTCTCATCCTTTGCAGCTGGTGCCATCATCGCCATGATTTGCTCCACGATGATGCCGGAAGCATATGAGAAAGCAGGCCCGATTGTCGGATTCATCACCGCATGCGGCATTTTCATCACATTATTATTGCAATAAGAAAAGCGCAGGCAGCTGTTTAGCCCCGATAGGCTTTAGGCAGTATGCGAGGCGCAAGTAGTTTCTTATACGAAAAAACGGACCCCTTAAGGGGTCCGTTTTTTGTTTGTTATTCCGTTTCTTCATTTAAATCAGTTTGGTAATTGTATTCAGAAGGGTCGATAGGCGTGAATCCTTCTGGAGCATAGAATCTCAACAAATCGCCATTGACGATTTCGTCAGATAATTGTAATTTGAGATTGCCCTGGTTTTGGAGTTCTTCTGCTTGTACCTGCTTGCTTTCATCAATCGGCAAGCCGGTTTTCGGATCATAGAACACATCACCGATCGAGTAGATTTCTGGACTTGCATAGTCGCCATTTCGGAAGGTCACCAGTTCTTTATGCTCGTCCGATAATATGTCGGTGCCGAAATGCAGGTAGTCTTGGGTGTCGATTCCCAGCAAATGCATCAAGGTCGGAAGCAAGTCGATCTGGCCGCTGAATGTGTGATCGATTCCGCCTTCCATTCCTGGAATGTGGATAAAGAGCGGCACACGCTGCAAGTTCGTATTTTCTACAGGTGTGATTTCTTTCCCTAGCACCTGTTCCATCGCTTTGTTGTGATTGTCTGAAATTCCGTAATGGTCGCCGTACATGACGATCATCGTGTTATCAGCCAAACCTGATTCTTCAAGGTCTGTGAAGAATTGTTCAATCGCTTCATCTGCGTAGCGCGCTGTCTGGAAATAATTATCCACGCTTGCATCGCCTGTTGTGCCTTTGCCGATTGTCGTCAATTCCTGGTCGATATCATAAGGGAAATGATGCGCAACCGTGATGAATTTCGTATAGAACGGCTCTGGCAAGGTTTTTAGGATATCCATGGATTGGTCAAAGAACGGCTTATCCATTACACCGTATTCTGCCATATCCCCTTCTTCAAGGTCTGTGTAAGATTCGATATCAAAGAAGTTGTCGAATCCGAAAGATTTGTAGACTTCGGAACGATTCCAGAATGTTGCATTATTGCCATGGAAAACGGCCGATTCATAGCCTTTGTCTTTCAAGATTGCCGGTGCCGCCTGGTAGGTATTCTGGCCTTTTGTAATATAAGCCGAGCCCTTAGGCAAACCGAACAAAGAATTCTCTAACATGAATTCCGCGTCTGAAGTTTTCCCCTGCGCTGTTTGATGGAAGAAGTTATCGAAGTAAAGCGTGTTCTTCTCTTCAATCATCGAATTCAGGAAAGGCGTCACTTCTTCGCCGTTCAATTCATAATTCATCAGGAATGTCTGGAATGATTCCAGATGCAAGTAAACTACGTTCATTCCTTCAGCTGCCCCGAAATACTCTTCATTCGGCGAAGCATAATTGGATTTTGTATAGTTCAAGATTTCCGTTACATCGTCGCTGTCCGCCATAACGCGCTGCGAAGAGGATTTCAAGCTTTCTACCGTGTCATACAGGGCGTAGTTGTACATCCCCAAATATTTCACGATATAGCTTCTATCAAAACCGCGCGTCAATAATTGCGGGCGGTCGCCTTCTGCCATCGCCAAGTTCAAGAATGAAATGGCTAATGCAGCGGTGATCATCGGAAGGACCACTTTGGTTCTGAAATTGGTTTTGTCTTTCTTGAAGCGTTTCGAAAAGACCAAAACGGCCAAGAAAACGACATCCACAAAGAACAAAACATCCCATGGTTGAATGAGTGTCATGACACTGCCGCCCAAATCACCGAAGTTCTGTGTTTGGAATAAAGTCGGAAGCGTGATGAAATCACTGAAGAATCGGTAATAAACCGCATTTGCGTACAGAAGAATCGTCATCAGCGTATAAATGACCAATAGCGAGAAATACTTCCGTGTCCCTTTGAAAAAGAACGATAAGCTCAAAAGCAATAAAGCGGAACCGAGTGGATTGATAAACAGCAGGAATTCCTGCAAAAATCCATCGACGTCCAATTTAAACTGCGTTTTTTGCGAAATATACGTTTTCATCCAAAGCATGACCACCGCGAGTATATAAAACGGGATAAACTTATTGAACGTTTCTCTATCAATTTTTTTGAATTTATTCATATTGCACCTTCTCGTTGTTGAGGATTATTGTAATGGCAATGAACCATTCCAGTTGAAAAATGTCTCTTGTAGTTTTACAAAGAATGACATATTCTATTCTACTAAACTTTGGGTAAGAATGACAGTTTAAAGATTCTTCTCACAATGGGTCCACTACTAAAAAGACGTAACCACACCATGGAAAGTTTCAAATCCGGCGAGATTTCTCAAGATGAAAAAAACCGCCCTGCAAATTGCCCGAGCGGATTCCTCTTATCTATTCAAATGGCGGAGGTTCCGGAATGTCCGGATCTTGGATGAGCCGATGCGTCCCCTCTTTCAAATTAAATTCCAAGGCATCGAATTCCACGCGTTTCGGATCGATGGCCGGCCCACTAATATGGCCGAAAGGATAAAAAGTCAGTATCGATGCATTCGGGTCCAAGCCTCTGAGCGATGCGGTCCACTCAAAATCTTCCGCGGTCAGGGCATCTCCCGGGGTACTGCCGCCATTGAACGGCATTCGATAAACATTTCCTAAATCGTCTCCTGCGATCAATTCGGCTTCAACGAAATTGCCCGCTTCAACAATTGCCGGATCCACTAATTGCTGATAAGCGATATTGACAGCAATGTCCGTAATGGTCAATTCCTGCAGGTGGACAGTCACTCCGTCCGATGATACTTTTTCATCCAGGGTAATCGGTTTTTGAGCCAATTGCTTCACCGCAAATTCAAATTTCCAATCTCCGGCAATCGCTTTTTCTTCCGTGAAAAGAACTTGCGGCTCCCAAACGACATTTACAACTTCGGCATCTTCATCGAGATGGGTGATTTCTGCAATCCCTGCAATGACTCCGTCAATCACTTCCGACTGCATTCCGCCAGTCGGTCCGTCAGCTTCGAGCAGCTCCGGGAAACTGGACAGATAAGCCGAGCTGTCTAATGGCGCTTCAGAAGCGACTTGATACGTAAAAGTCAATTTGGTGCCATCATAAATCGCTTCATCAATGCTAATGGTGATGCCATTACTTGTCTGTATGAGTCCGACATCTTCACTAAATTGGTCAAATGCTGCAACGCCATGTTTATTTTCTGCGAATATCGAAAAGACATTTCCGATGACAGGCAACTGAGCCATGTAATTGGCAAGTGCCGGAGCGGCTGACAATGTGGCTGCCGAAATACCGGCTACAAGAACGACGGTTGCCACCGCTGGCATCCAGCGATTCCGGCGTTTCACTTTAACCGGAGCGGCTGCTGTTTCCCAAAATGATTCTTCGATGATTGCATCCAGACGCGCTTCTGGAACTTCGATTTTCTCTAAAGCTTGTTTAATTGAATTCTCTTTGCCATTCATCTGCATACACTCCCTTCAAATCTCTTTTCAGCATCGCAAGTCCCCGGTGAATCAGGGTTTTCACTGTACCTTCCGGGCATTCCATAAATTCAGCAATTTGCTTTACCGTGAAATCCTGATAGAAACGAAGCATTAAAACCGTTTTGTATTTTTCCGGCAATAACCCAAGCGCCTTTTCCATATCCAATTGCTGGGCAATATCCATGGAATCAGTGGGGGCTTTTCTCTCTTCCAATTCATCCAGGACAATCAGCTTTTTATTCTTCTTTAATAGCGCCAATGCTTTATTGATGCAAATGCGTGTCAGCCATGTTGAAAAGTAAGCCGCTTCTTTTACTTGATGCACCGATTCAATTGCTTGAAGAACGGTTTGTTGGAAAATGTCGATTGCATCTTCTTCATTTCGCACATATGTAAATGCCATGCGGTACAATTTTTCTTTTTCATCTTTCAATAAATGCTGGAGTGCCAGCCGGTCGCCTTTTATTGCCGCTGCAACCATCTCCTCATCGTGCTGCATCCGCCTCATCCTCTCTTTATTCATTAGAGTCCGCAGCTCTTTAAAACGTTTCACTCTTTTTTAATTTCCAGTAAAACTTTACCATTCTTTAGAGAGTTTACCTATTACTTGTTTAAAGTTCCTATTATTAAAGGCTTTCCTATTTAGGAATATAGAGGGAATTCTTTCCCGGCAGCGAAACTCTATATATAGAAGAAAAAGATTATTTGGGGGAGAGAAAATGACCAACACCAAAAATGTCGTGGCCTATATTCTGCAAGGCGTCGGCTTGCTTATTATCGTGATTAATCTATTCCGGGCGATAAATTCCGTTGAATGGCTTGGTGGACAAGCCGCTTTTGAAATTTTCCTTCAAGGGGCCATTTACGGATCGCTGCTTCTCGGTTTCGGAGAAGTCATCCGTTTAATGCAAGGGTTGTTCAATCAGCGCGAGCCGAAAATCGATGGTGAAATATCTGTCCCATCTGGCGGGCACCGGGCATTATGGCAAGCGGATGAAACAGTTGTCAGTGAAGCAGCCAAACAAAAAATTACCGATTTCTATGCCAAGCAACAATTGGAATTCGACCGGCTCGAAGCGACGCCTTACGAAGGCTATGTAATTGTCTATCGCGGCGAAGGTCGCGAAATTATCGATTTAAATGGCTTCAAACCGGAAATCTTGTCCGACCAAGAAACAAAAAATCATCCCGATTTGAAAAACTTATAACGCCAAAAGTAAAGCAATGTTAAAAGCCTTCGCTGCAATGAAGGCTTTTTTGTTTTCTATTGAATGGCCAAATCTAAAAATTGGCTAAAGCAAAAGCAATATAAAATTATACAAAATGCCGTTCAAACTAACCGAGTGAAAAAAGTTTCGGTTTTCTAACTAAATTCGAGCATTCAAATTTGTTTTTTATTCATATGCGGGATTATGATATGAACATCAAAAAACAAATCGAAAGAAATGGCAGGGTGAAGTTCATGAATAACAATGGAAAAAGCAATATTAAAGTGGTCATTGGCGGTCTTTTATTAGCCATTCTTGTTGCATCAATGGACAATACGATCGTTACAACTGCACTGCCATCGATTGTCGGCGAGCTTGGCGGCGTCGACAAATTCGTCTGGGTCACTTCTGCATACCTTGTGGCATCGCTGGCAGGGATGCCGATTTTCGGCAAGCTCTCAGATATGTACGGCCGGAAACGATTTTTCATCTTCGGTCTCTTGGTCTTCATGATCGGTTCGATTTTATGCGGGACAGCCGATACCATTAATGAATTGATCATCTACCGGGCAATCCAAGGAATTGGCGGCGGTGCATTGATGCCAATCGCCTTTACCATCATGTTCGATGTCGTGCCGCTTGAACAACGCGGCAAAATGAGCGGCATGTTCGGTGCCGTTTTCGGGATTTCGAGTGTTTTCGGTCCATTATTCGGCGCTTACATTACCGAATACATCAATTGGACATGGGTATTCTTTATCAACATTCCACTTGGGCTTATTGCCTTTATCATGGTCGCGTTCTTTTATAAAGAATCCGTTGAGCGCAAAAAACAAAAAATCGATTGGCTTGGCGCCATCACCTTGGTGGGTGCCATCGTTTCCCTTATGTTCGCAGTTGAACTTGGCGGCAAGGAATTCGCTTGGGTATCCGCTCAAAGCTTCAGCCTATTTGCCGGATTTGCTGTGCTGGCACTGGTCTTTGTTTTTGCAGAGCGCCGTGCAGACGAACCGGTTATCGATTTCACCATGTTCAAAGAACGTTTATTTGCAACTAGCGGCATTATCTCCATTTTCAGCGGTGCTGCTTTTATCACAGCCTCTGTTTACATTCCATTTTTCATCCAAGGAGTGCAAGGAGGAAATGCTACGAATTCCGGCCTTGTCTTATTGCCAATGATGGTGGGCTCTGTAATCAGCGCGTCTGTCGGCGGTGCACTAATGGCGAAGTTCGCTTACCGCAATTTCTTAATCCCAACACTCGCGCTGCTGACTTTGGGCATGATTTTGCTTGCCACTTTATCAATCGATACGTCCCGTTTCATGGTCATCGTCTTTATGATCATTGCCGGAGTCGGCATCGGAGCTTCGTTCTCTGTCTTGCCTTCCGCAGCGATCCATCCATTTTCCGTTCGTCAGCGCGGAGCTGCCACTTCTACCGTCAGCTTCTTGCGTACTTTCGGGATGACCATCGGCATTACGGTTTTCGGCATCATCCAAAGCCATGTATTTGCTAATCGCTTAACCGAGCGTTTTGGTGCTGACGCAGCTAACTTTTCAGGAGATTCCCGCGCCCTCCTTTCCACTGAAGCCCGCGGCAATATCCCTGCTGAAGTGACAAACCAATTGACCGAAGCTTTATCATCTTCGATTGCGAGCACGTTCCTCTGGGCGATTGTCCCAGCTGCACTTGCACTCGTCGTAGCCTTTATGATGAGCAAAGAAAAATTGGGTGACCAACTAAACTAAAGCATAGAAAAACCCTGCCGGACACTTGCTTGTGTCCGGCAGGGTTTTTAAATTGGCCGCGAATAGCGGAGAGACACTTGCCGTTCTCCCGTTTTCGTTTCTTCGGTTTTCTTTCCTTGGAGTTTAAAACCTCTCGCTTCATAGAATGGAATGCCGAGTTGATTGCCTTCTTGAACCGACACCCATTGTTCGCTTGCCCCTTGCGCCGATTGAACTTGAGTTAAAGCTTCCAAAAGCAGCCGGCCGATTCCTTGGTAACGGAAACGTTGATCCATATACAAAACGAAAACTTCGCCTGTACCGGGTGCTGTCATACCGCCGCCAACGACCCCCGCCACTTCCTTTCCAACCAGTGCAATATGCGAATAAACGCCTGCACGCAGATCCTCTCTGATCCGTTCGGGGTTATACCAAAATGCAATGTTTTGCCTTTGATATTCTTCGCTTAGTTTCCCTTCGACTGTTTGCCGCCATCCTATGGAACAAATTTCCGAAATCTTTTCTGCATGTCTGGCTTCCGGTTTTTTAATTTCGATTTCCATCTCATCCCCCGCCTCTCTTTTCTTCTAAACTTAGCATATCAAAATTCTTTCTAGTGAGAGAAGGACGAAAAAAGAAATGCAAAAAAAACGCACTCTATTCAGCAGAGTGCGCTTTTATTGTTCATCTTTTATTCGATTCTTAAGGGTTGATCAGTTCGGCATAAACGACGAGCCGTTCTTCCCTCGTCCCCCGTTCATAATTGAATTCGCCTGAACAAGTAATCAAGACCAGTTCCGGAGTGGACCGGTAGCCGAATATATCTTTTACATCAGCTAAGTCCAGCTCAACGGACTCCATTGCGTATACTTTGAACTTCAGCTCTTTCTCGCCACCGGCAACCGTAATTTCGTCGCCAGCTTTAAGGTCGGCCAAGTCCCAGAAGATGGCTGGGCCATCCACTGCATCTACGTGCCCCCGCTATCACAGCCCGTCCATTTTCCCCAGGCAGGTATCCCGGTTCAAACCAGCTGACTTCATCCGGTGTTTTCGGGACTGCCATTCGGCCGTCTTTTTCTGTACCAAGAGGCAGCACCTCTGCCTCAATGCCGATTGCCGGAATGGAAAGCGTTTCCGGTTGAATGCCTTGATTCAATGAAAGGGCATTGATCGGATTTTCTGCTGGCGTTGTCTTGGTCATTTCAAGCGTTTTGGCAGGCTGCGGCTGTTTTGTAGTAAATCCCACATCTTCCGTGCGTTCACTGACTTCATCTTCTTGCGCCTGGCAACCTGACAGGAAAACGAACGAACCTACTAAGAACAAGAAGAATTTAGTTTTGAAACCGTTTTCTTAAAAATACACCACTGCCAGCTGCTGCGATTGCAAGTGCTCCTGCTACAAGAACCCAGTTCATTTGGTTTTGTTCAGGTGTTCCAAGGCCAGTTGTCGGCATGCCATCTGGTGAAGCGGCGCCTTCGTAATCAACTAAAGCCAAGACTTCAAGTGAATCCGCTGTGTTTACTGCAAATACGCTGTATACTGTATCCGCTTTTAACTCAGTTCCTTCAAGCGGCAATACTTGTGTGCCATCCGGCAAACGGATTTCCAAGTCGTAAGTTCCTGCATCCAATTCCATGTAGTCTGTGATTCCTGGGAATTCAGCTCCGCTGAATACTGCGTCTCCGCCGATCAAGCCTACATCAACAGCTGGTGCATCTGGAGAAAGGTGGCCGACACGAATTTTTGTTTTGCCTTCAGTAACAGACATTGAATCTTCCGCTACAACAAATTCAAGTGAATCGACTGTGTTTGCTGCTGCAACTGTATAAGCTTTTCCAGCTTCTACTGTCAAATCTGCTTGTAGAACTGCTGAACCTTCTGCATACTCACTGCCTGCTGCAAAAACTTCTACATTATGTGTACCAGCTGGAACATCCAGGTAGCCGGAATCCGCTTTAAACGGTACATCTTCCAATGTCAAATCGCCATTTACATAGACATCTACTGCGGGTGCATCCGGTGAAGCGTGTACCACTCTAACTTTCGCCATATCCCCGGCAGCCATAACTCCCGATGCGAGCAACGATAATACCAATACCATTGCGACTGACATTGAAACAAAAATCTTCTTCATGTTGACCTCTCCTCTTTCCTGCATAGTATTTGTATAATTAATATACAACTTATTTATACCCCATGTTATCTCGAATTAAAACTATTTAAACTCGGAATTTTAACTTTTTTTTCAGTTTTTTTATTAAGCGTTGGTATCACTGGGTTTTTACTTTCAACTTTTTTGAAAGCGTGTTCTTTTTCCGCTGAACTAACATAGGATTTGGACAGGTGCAAGAATATAAACTTAGGAGACTAAAATTTTTGATTCACTGTCAAGGCAATGGTAAGCTCTTCTTCGAATAGAATTGAAGGAGGAATTTTCATGACAGTTAAAACGTACCGAGAAATCCATTTAATCAATCGTCCGGAAGGAACACCGACAGATCAGGATTTTGCCTTTGTCGAGAAAGACATTCCTTCCATAAAAGAAAACGAATTATTATTGAAGACTTTATATCTCTCCGTCGATCCTTATATGCGCGGCCGGATGCGCGATGTAAAATCGTATGTCGCACCTTATAAATTAAACGAGCCGATGAACGGCGGTGTATTGGCAGAGGTCCTGGATTCGAAATCAGATCGCTTCCAAAAAGGGGATATCGTGACTGGTACGCTGAACTGGGGAGAATACAATATCGTCCAAGCGAATGCGGTCCAAAAAGTGGATCCATCCATCGCACCGATCACGACTCGCCTCGGTGTACTTGGCATGACTGGCCTCACTGCATACTTCGGCCTGCTTGATATCGGCAAGCCGCAAGCCGGCGAAACGGTTGTTGTTTCCGGAGCTGCCGGAGCAGTCGGTTCCATCGTTGGGCAAATTGCAAAACTGAAAGGCGCGCGTGCTGTCGGGATTGCAGGGTCTGATGAGAAAGTGGATTACCTCGTCAACGAACTCGGTTTCGATGCTGCCGTCAATTACAAGAAAGACAGCTTTGAAGACGATTTGAAAAAAGCGGTTGCCGATGGCGTAGACGTCTATTTCGATAACGTCGGCGGCCCCGTTTCCGATGCCGTCATTCTGGAACTTAACCGGAATTCGCGTGTTGTCTTATGCGGAACCATTTCTTCTTACAATAATCCTGCAGAAGACCTTGGACCGCGCATCCAGTGGAAATTCATCACGACCAGCTCGATGATGAAAGGCTTCACGCTCGGCGACTACGCATCTGAACTTAAGACTGGCGCAGTTGAGATGGCCAAATGGTTCCAAGAAGGCAAGTTGAAATACGAAGAAACCGTCGTTGAAGGCTTTGACCAGACACTCGAAGCGTTCCGCGGTTTGTTCGAAGGGAGCAATCTTGGAAAACAATTAGTAAAAGTCGCCGATCCGGAAATTGCGAAATTATAATCACAACGTTTAAAGGCAAAGCCGATGTTTTACGCATCGGCTTTGCCTTTTTTGTCTATTGGAAAGTAAATCTTTGCGATGTGAAGCAATATTTCTTAACTACTAAAAAAAAAACAGCCGCACTTTCACTGTGCGGCTGTCATTTCTTCGATTCTTCCATCGCTTTTCGCCATCTCACGACTTCACGCTCTTCGATTTGCTTCGCAAGAATTTCATCCCATGTCCCACTCAAAGTATTCCAGATGCGGGCATAAAATAAGTCTTGCTTGGAATCATAAAGCTGAAATTCAATGCATGGAATAAAATCCGTTTCTTGTTCGATGCAGCTTGTGACATCGGTCGCGATGACTTGGAAGCCTTCTTCCTCCGGAAAGACCATTTCACTCAATAGCAATTGCTGCACGCGTTCTTTATTCAAGGCAGCTTTTTTGAAATAGCGATAAAGCGGCATTGTCTCACTCGCTTCCGGATGTTCGTTTTGTGAAGCGAGGGCATACTCGTCATGAACGGAACTGAACGACATCACCGTGTCGTCCCCTTCCATTTCTTCATCAAAAATCCCTTTCTCAAGATAATCAAAGCCTTTTGCTGTGAGGCGGTATCCGCGTTTCTCCAATTGGATCAGTCCGGTGCGCTGCATCTTTTCCATTAAATCGCGGATGAATAATTCTTCGACAAGCAATAACTCCGCAAGATTGGCAGCTCTGTGAATCTCCGTTTCCTGAAAAGCAAACAACAGCATCTTCATCAAGACATCCATCTTCAGCCGTTTCACCCGGCTAAAACCAAGGTCGTATAAAACGATCGGCAATTTCCACGTCTGCTGTTTGATAACCGAAACATCGGAATTCGCTTCGAGATTTGTCCGAAGTTCTTTCATCAACCTCTCCACATTCTCACCCCCTGCTGCTTTCCAATACTTTCAAGCCATTTTTTCGCTTAACCGTTTCAAGTACATGCTTGTACATCTGTTTTGTTTCATTTTTCTTTGCCCGCTTCGTGAACATGTCGGAACTTCCCACCAACACAAGCAATTGCTTGGCGCGTGACAACGCGACGTTCAAGCGGCGGTAGTCTTTTGCAAAACCGATATCGCCATGCGGATTGTGGTTGTTCCGCACCATGCTGAGAAGGATGACTTCCATCTCGCTTCCCTGGAAGCGGTCGACCGTTCCTGTGCGGATCGTCAAATGCGGAAGCCGCAATTCCTGGTCGATCATGCGCTGCAGGCGCTTGACTTGCTCGCCGTAGAAGCTGATGACGCCGACGCTTTTCTGATAGGCAGCATCCAGTCTTCCTGCTTGCTTCGCTTCTGCCACAGCTTGATCCATCTCCACTAATAACCCCGAGATCTCTTGAAGTTCGGCAGGGTTATACAAACTCTTTCCACCGCTCATCCGTTCTTCAAAGTACGCCGATTCATTCGGCAGATCAAGCCACATCAAATGATTGCTGCGGGACACTGTTTTGGATTCCAGCAAGTGGTCGCGTTCGCGATCTGAATCTTGGAGCCCGCATTGCAATTGTTTGTTTTCCAAGCGGTAAAACGGCGCAATCGTCTCCATGATGTCTTCATGCATGCGGTACTGGATGGCAAGCATTGTTTTATTGGCTTCCGGCAAGTTTTTGTACAAACGCTCAAATAACGATTCTTCCAGCAACTTCTCGAGTTCGCGCTTTTCTTCGAAGCCGCTGTTTTCTTTGATCATTTCTTCCAGCGTTTCTTCCAAAGTATCGTTGCCGAGAAGCGGAGGCAATTGATGGTGATCGCCGACGAGGATAACTTTTTTGCCTTTTAGCATCGGCAGCAGTAATTCCGGCGGCGTCGCTTTCGACACTTCATCGATAATGACCACATCAAACACCGGATAATTGTCGATGAAATCTTTTCGTGCTGAAGCCACGCAAGTCGTGCCGATCACGTTGGCATGCTTGATGTACAATTTGCGGATCTCGTCCAAATCGTGCTCGTTCGCCCCTTCCAATAAATCCAGCCATTTTTTCTGGACCGATTGAAGCATCGGGAGATTCTTCATTTCCTGTTTGAACGATTCTTTCTCAAATGACAAGCTGGCCAGTTTTTTCGCTGTTTCCTCGTATAGTTGTTCAGGATTGGCCGACAGAATTTCTGCCAGCGCACCAATTTCTTGCTCTTTCTCAGAAATAGCCTCTTTCAATCGGGCCATCTCATCCCTAATTCCAACAATCCGGGCATCATTTTTTTCCAAAGCAGTTGTTTCATCCATAAGTTTCTGTTTAGCCTCTGCCAATTGTCCTTGCGCTTTTTCAATACGCAATTTTTCATTTTTCAACTCGCCCAGTTCCGCTTTCCGCTCCTGGATCGCCCCTTCGATATCGGAAGGAAGATAAGCGGCATTCGGCATTTGTTTGAATTGCTGCTCCACAGGCGCCATCGCTTGCTGCAGCTTTTCCAGCTGTTCCTGCCATTTGCGGTCAACTGCTGTGTATTGCTCCTGCTGCTTCACCAATTCCGCAGCTAAAGCGGTTTTCAGCTGCTGAAAAGTCCGTTTCGATTCCTCGATATAAGCTTCAGCCGTCTTGAGCTTCGCCCCTCTTCGCCACAAATTATTCTGGCGTTTATAAAGTCCGGCAAGCGCTTTTGACAGAACTGCTGAATCGGTTCGCTGCGGACCCTTCAACAACTCCCGGAGCTTTTCCAAAAACGAATCGACTTGCGCTGATGTATACACTTCAACAGAGGCTAACGCATTTTCTTTCAGCTTTGCCAAATCCATTGAAGCAGACGCCAACAACTTCTCCACATACGAAATCGCAGAAGCAATGCTTTCGTTGTACTTGCTGAGTTTTTGCCATTCATTAATTCTTTCACGTGTGACTTCGAGCTTATTGATCGCGTACGTAATGGCTGGCGTTTCTTCGATTTTCTGTTCGATCATAAACCGGTTCAGCCCATCGACTTTTTTGATGGTTTCCACTTCATCAATCAGGGCTTGCTTTTTCTTGATGACCGCCCCTACTTGATTTCGCTTATCGAAAACCAGGCTGATTTCCTGTTTCTTTTGCGCCAATTCCTGTTCAAGCTCTTGATGCTTTCGCGCCCGCTCCAATTGGCTGATTTCATCCACAATGCGCTGCTGTTGTTCCTCAAACCAATCTGGTGTTTTTTGTTCAATATACGCCTGATTTTCATTTATCGTTTCCTGAAGAGCTTGCATTTTCCGCTCGATTTCCTGTTTTTGCTGTCCGGCTCCTTCACCGAGCCCTTCAAATGACCGCCATTTTGTTTGCGCCTCTTCAAGCTCTTTTTGAAGCTGTCGATTCTGTTCTTGCGCCTTTTTCTTTTCTTCGATTTGAATCGCCAGTTTTTCATAAATCGGCTGTGTTTCCAAATACGCCTGTTCATTCGCTACCAATTCGCTTTCCAGCACCGCTTCCCGGTTTTTCCGGATTTCATACTGCGCTGATACTTCTTTCAGCGTATTGTCTTTCCAATACTGTCCGACGTTTTCCTCGATAAACTTCTTGCCTTCTTCTTCGATGCTTTCCGTCCGGCCTACACGCAGAATCCGGATGTCTTTATTCACGAGCAGTCGACCCAGTGCATTATCGACCGCTAAATTCGACTGCGAAGCGACGAGCGTTTTCAAGCCTTTTTTCGCATTCTGCAAACAGATTTCCGCAATGACCGTGGTCTTGCCGGTTCCCGGCGGCCCTTGAATTACATACAAATCGTCCGCCGCAACAGCACCGGAGACTGCCCGCTGCTGGAACTCATTCAGCCGGTTGTGAAATTGCAGCTTATCGATTTGCTGGAGCGGATTCACGGGCGGTTTTTCTTCAAATAAAAGACGGTCGAGATTCGGATTGACTGCCAAGCCTTTTTCCAGATTCGTAAATCCTTGGCGCAGTCTTCTGATCTGGCTGAGCGCGGCAAAATTGCTGAACACCACTTCTTTTTTATTCAATGTATGGGCTTTTTCACGCATTTGTTTGACCGCATAGTTTTGAAGTTCGATTTCTACGGTGCGGTTCGCTGCTTTTATGACGGTACCGACATCGCCATCGATTCCCGTCAGCCTTACACTTAAATTCCGCAGCGACTTCCATTCCGTGTCTTTCATCTGGCAGCCTGTCAGCGTTATGCGGCTGAAATCATGGCTGAATGCAAGCTTTGTATAAGAAGTTTTGATATCCGGAATATCCATGCCGCGTTCCTGGATCTTCAAATAGCCTTCCCAGCTCGAAATCCGTTTTTTCACGTATTCCGAGCTTTCTTTCGCCGGCGTCATGCGATTGATCATGTTGATCAAAGCGACCGGAGCCGGTTCGCGTGAATCAAGGAAAGTGATAGACGCTTCCCGCTGCCAGTTCGTCCCGAGCGTTTGATACACTTTTCGCAGCGTCACATTCGTCACCAGCAAACGATGATTCGCAAAAATGCAGTGAAACACCACCAATTGCCCCAATTCTTTTGTCGACAGCCGTTCGTTTTCCGCCTGGTCAAAAATCAACGCAACCGAAAGAGAACCGTCCGTCGCTGCCGGATAGCGTTCCAGAAATACCTTGAAAGGACGGTCCACAACAAAAAACGAGCGTTCGCTGATGCCGAACCCTCTCATTTTTTCCGAAGCCGTATTCGTCATTCGTATAGAAGTTTTATATGCATTTGCTTTTGCCTGACTCATTTAATCACCTGTTCTTAAAACTAAAAAAATCCACCATTCGCCAATCTTGCGGCTCATCAAAATTCCAGCCTGCACGAGTTGGTCATCTTCTAATCATATCATTTATTGATAGATTTCTGCTTGTTTATCTTGTGAATTATTTTAGAAAGCAACAGCTGTTTTGAATAAACGCAGTTCGCATAAACCTAGTGCTCATTTTAGGTGAAACTCGTACTCACTAACGAGCATTCCATACAAAAAAGCAGGTCCATTTGGATTGGACCTGCTTCCTCAATTACTTCACTTTAATGACAATCTTCCCTTTCGCATGATGCGTTTCACTCGCAGCGTGCGCATCCTGCAAATCTTTTGCAGAAAATCCGTAAGTCTCCCCAATGACCGGCTTTAACTTGCCTTCTTCGTAAAGATCCGCCAACTTCCGCAGCTTTTCACCTTCCGGCTGTAGGAACACATAGCCGGTTTTGACGCCGTGCTTCTTGGCTGTTTCTTCATCCGGCGGCTGCGCAATCGACACAAGCATTCCGCCTTTTTTCAAGACATCGAAACTTTTTTCTTGAACGTCCTCTCCCAAGGTATCCAAGACAATATCAAAATCCTGGATCACCTCTTCAAACGCTTCTTCTTTATAATCGACAACTTGGTCTGCTCCCAATGATTCCAACAGCTCTTTGTTTTTGCTGCTGGCGGTTGCTGCCACATAGGCACCAAAACTTTTAGCGATTTGGATGGCGTTCGTCCCGACACCACCTGCCCCTGCATGCACCAATACTTTATCGCCTTCTTTTACGCCGGCCACTTCAACCAGGCATTCCCATGCAGTCAAACCTACTAACGGAATCGCTGCACCTTCTTCGAATGTCATCGCATCGGGCATTTTCGCAAGCAAATGCTCTTCCACCGCAATAAATTCGGCATAAGTCCCTTCTCTTGTAAGTTCAGGCCGCACGAATACGCGGTCGCCGACTTTGAAATCCTTCACGTCTTTTCCAATTTCAACAATGACTCCCGCTGCATCCCACCCAAGGATGATGGGAAACTCAAAAGGCTGCATCTCTTTCAGATACCCCTCCCGCAGTTTCCAGTCGATCGGGTTAATCGAAGTCGCATGGACTTCAAGCAGCACTTGATTGTCTGCCATTTTTGGCATGGGCATATCTTTTTCTTTCAGTTGTTCTTTTCCACCGTACGCTTCAATTACGATTGCTTTCATCTGACTCTCCCCTTTCCTCCTTTCTCTTTTCCCCTTATTTCATTTTCAAACACCGCTATTATTTTTTATCAGAATGATTGACAAAACGAACATAAGGATATATGGTTATACACATAAGTATACAACCATATATCCTACACAAAAAAGGAGGTGCATCCATTGAGCAGTCCATTCGATTCGAACAAACCCATTTTTCTTCAAGTCCGTGAATTGATCGAAGACCAAATTGTGAATGACCAGTTAAAAGAAGGCGATCAAGCGCCATCGACCAACCAACTTGTGAGTTTCTACAAAATTAACCATGCGACCGTTTCTAAAGGCATCAATCAATTAGTGGATGAAGGCATCCTATTCAAAAAGCGAGGGATTGGCATGTTTGTAGCAGAAGGAGCAAAAAAAAGATTGGTAAATCAACGCAAAAAAGCTTTTGTCGACAATTACGTTGTTGGCTTAGTACAGGAAGCGAAGAAACTCGGCATTTCCCAAGAAGAAATTATTGAACTGATTAAAAATGCGAAAGGAAGTGACACATGATGGAAGCTCATATCAAATTGGATAACGTGACATTGAAATTCGGTAAATTTGAAGCGTTGAAAGATTTGTCATTATCACTCGAATCGAATCGGATCCACGGCTTGATCGGACGAAACGGCGCAGGCAAAACTTCCCTTCTGTCTTTAATCGCCGCTTTTCGTGAGACAACGGAAGGGCAAGTTTTCATTGACGGTGAACCGGTATTTGAAAACGCCGATAAAATGCTGCAAGTATCTTTTATTTACAACAAAGACTACAAAGAAGAATACGAGAAAATTCCGCAGTATCTTGAATTTCCGGAATATTACCGGCCAAATTACGATAAAGAATATGCCGACTATCTGCTGAAACGATTTAAACTCCCATTGGATAAACCGATCAGCAAATTGTCGAAAGGGATGCAGTCCGCGTTGAATGCCGTCATCGGACTGGCGAGCCGTTCCCCGATTACGATTTTTGATGAAGCTTATGTAGGCATGGACGCACCCGCGTGAAATCTTTTACCAGGAAATTCTGGCTGATCAGGCGAAGCATCCTCGTACGTTCATTCTTTCCACTCATTTAGTATCGGAAATGGATTATCTGTTTGATCAAGTCGTCATCATCGACCAAGGCCGCCTCGTGTTGAACGAAGATTACGAAACAATCGCTTCCGCGGCGCTTCTATTACAGGTGCAGCGGATCAAGTCGATGCATTTGTCGCCGGATTAAAAGTTTTGAACGAACAAAAGCTTGGCGGTACGAAATCCGTAATGGTCTACGGCGCTTTAAGTGAAGAAGACCAACAAAAAGCGCAGCAACTCGGCTTAGAAATCGGCCCGGTTTCCCTGCAAGATTTATTCATCCACTTAACAGAGGAGGCACACTGATATGAAATCGGTCAAACTCTATCCGAAAATCGCAAGGGATTCTTTCTTGGAACAATTCAAATGGAGCATCTGGTTTTTCTCATTCCTGACACTTGCCCATGTCATCGGCATGTTTATCGCCAATCGCAATGACGCAAATGTGGAAGGATTCTTCGTCTTCTCCAGCTACTCAGCCGCCATTTTCATGCTCGTCTGTGGAATCATCGCTGCTTTCGGCTTCATGGCGTATTTCGTCCAGCACGGAATCAGCCGAAAAGATATGTTCTTCGGAGTGATCATCGGCGCTTTCGGACTCGCAATTGCCGTCACTGTGGTGCCGCTTGTTGTCCATGCCATCGAACACCTTATCGCCAACTTCATCTCCATGCCTGTGAAATCAGACAGCCTAACCATTTTCGAACGGACAAGCGGCTGGTTTTCTGCCATCGGGGTCTTCTTCCTGAACGTGTTCACTTATTATTTGGTCGGCTGGCTGATCGGCATCGGCTATTACCGCTTTAATTGGCTGATTGGACTCGGATTTGTGGGACTCGCGATCGTGGCCCTCAGCTTGAACGGATTCTTCTGGGGAGAAGCAGGCTTAAGCACCATCATTCCTTGGATTCCGTACATTCCAACTGAAGCAAGCTTGCTGATGTCCGTGATCGGTTCGCTCCTTTTAATTGCCGTATTGATCATAGCTACCCGCATGCTGACAAAACGCATACCGATTAAACTGTAATAAATTAAAAACGAGTTTCCCCTGGATAAACTTCATCCCGCGGAAACTCGTTTTTTCCCTATTAAAGTGCACGCTGCTGCCAGTCCTGCAGCACAGCCTGTTCTTTTTCCGGATCCATTCCCGCTTTTCGTTCAGCCGTTTCCCGTGTCATTTCCCATTCACGAGTGGCGCGAATAGTGTCACTGAGCGGACGGAACCTTAGTCCGGTTTGCACGGCTTTTCGGATATCTACTCCGAGAAAGCCATTCATATACATGCTGTCCGGAATCCAAAGCGGCAATTCGGACCAGCCTTCCACTTTGTGGCCCAACAGAAATTGCTCATCCACCCAAACAAAATCTGCATCGCTCTTAAGAGTGGCCTTGCATTCCTCCAGGAATTTTTCCATCGTCAATGCGGATTCGGGTCCGGTCGCATTGAATGTGCCTGTCCGTTGTTCTTCGACCAGCCGGAGAATCCAATCCGCCAAATCCCCGACATCGATAAACTGGATTTCCTTGTCTCGCCGCCCCGGCGCCAACACTTCACCGCCCTTATCCACGCGATTGACCCAGTACGTAAAACGATCCGTAAAATCATAAGGCCCGACGATAAGTCCCGGCCGGATATTCAGGGCACCTTCCGGAAACGCACGTTCCACTTCTTGCTCACACAAAAATTTCAACTCACCGTAATGTTCATTGATGGCAGCTTCCGCCTCTTTCGTTTTCAACTCTTCCAGCTTGTCCGCTGAAATCTGGCCGACTGCGTGTTCTTCATTTATCCCCGGAGATTCTAAATCGATGTAAACCGATGCGCTTGAAATGAATGTGTAATGTCCTACGGATTTTGCCAGCAGTTCCGCAGATTCCTGAACGGACCATGGAAGATAGCCGGATGTGTCAATAACGGCGTCCCATCTCCGCCCTCTCAACGCTTGTAAATCCCCGTACCGGTCGCCGGTCAACTTTTCCACTTCTGGAAACAAATCCGGATTCGCTTTTCCTCTATTGAACAAGGTCACTTCATGGCCGCTGCTCAGAGCCGCCTCGGTCAGAAATCTCCCCAAAAAACGGGTCCCTCCAAGGATCAAGATATTCACATACACTCCTCCTACAATTTACTGAATGAAAAACGATCTGCTTTCCTGCTTCTTTAATTCTGCAAAAGCTCCGGACAATCCTCTACTGAAAATAAAATAGATGCACCTCTCCAAAACCCTGCTGCTTTCTTATATACTAAAACCAACAATAGCAAGATCCATTAAAGGAGGAATCGGCATGAGCAAGCAATTATCACCCGAACAACGCGAAGCATTTCTCAGCACGTTAAAAGAGCGGTTCGAGAAAAACATCACTCGCCACGAAAACTTCGAATGGGCCAAAATCCAGGACAAACTGGAAGCGAAAGAAGACAAATTATGGTCACTCCATGAAATGGAACGGACTGGCGGCGAACCGGATGTCGTGGATTATGACGCTGCAGCAGATGAATTCATTTTCTTTGATTGCTCCGCAGAAAGCCCGACTGGCCGAAGAAGCGTCTGCTATGACCCGGAAGCATTGGAATCGCGCAAGAAAAACAAGCCCGAAAACAACGCCGTCGGCATGGCGGCTGACATGGGAATTGAATTGCTGACAGAAGAACAATATCGAAAGCTGCAGTCGCTAGGCAAATTCGATATGAAGACATCGAGCTGGGTGCAGACTCCTGTTGAAATCAGAGATCGCGGCGGCGCTCTTTTCTGTGATTTCCGCTACGGGCAAGTGTTTCTGTATCATAACGGAGCGGATTCGTATTATGCCGCTAGGGGATTCAGGGGATCGTTGAACGTTTAACAACTTCTAATAAAAAATAAGATGAGATTTATCAGAATTTTGTGTTGACGGTAAAATATAATGATGATACAGTTGTCAACATAGTTTAATAGCAATTTGTTCTTATCATGAGAGGTGGAGGGATTGGCCCTACGAAACCTCGGCAGCGGGCTCACTTTAGAGCACTGTGCCAAATCCAACAAGCTTTGATTAGCTTGAGAGATAAGAAGAGCAGAATATCAATGTGATTTCGCATGCCTGCCTCTTCTTATAGAAGAGGCTTTTTGTTTGCCCTCATATCTGGACAATTCTATTAACTTAAAACCAAGTAAACCAATAGAAAAGGAAGGTGCAAAGACATGAAAAAGACCAAACAGCTTTTATGGCTCGTCGCAATTACAGTAATCGGTTTATTTCTAACCGCATGCAGCAGCAATGAATCTTCAAATGAAGTGAATGCTTCAACAGAAAACAAGGAACAGAACACTTGGGATCGAATTGAAGAAGCAGGCAAAATCGTTGTCGGCACAGAAGGGCTTTACTACCCGATTACATATCACGATGAAGAAACAAAAGAATTAACAGGATATGATGTAGAACTTGCTCGTGCCTTAGGAGAAAAGCTTGGATTGGAAGTTGAATTCAAAGAAATGGAATTTGACGGATTGCTGCCAGCTCTTCGCAATGGCCAAATTGATATTGCCGCGAATGATTTTTCGATTACCGACGAACGCAAAGAGATATTTGATTTCACGATTCCAGTCAAGCATTCATATGGTTCAGCCATTGTCCGTGAAAGTGACAACTCCGGCATTGAATCAGTAGAAGATTTGAAAGGCAAAAAAGTCGGGGGGTCCGCGACAAGCAATTACTCAAAATTTGCTCAAGAACAAGGGGCTGAAGTGATTGTCTACACAGGCTCTGACACGGTGCTTCCAGAAATCGTCAGCGGCCGCGTCGATGCTACGCTAAATGACTATCTTGTCTTGTTGCGCTCACTTGAACAATTTGATAAACCGGGATTGAAACTGGCTGAAGATGTTAGATTCTCATTCAGCAGCAGTGCTATCGTAATGCCGAAAGATAGCCCGGAGCTGAAAGAAAAACTTGACGGTGCTATTGAGGAGCTTCTTGCTGATGGCACATTGAAAGAAATTTCAACTAAATTTCTTGGTGCTGATGTAACACAGCCGCTTGAAGAAGAATAAAAATTTTTTGAGGAATCCTCGGATTCCTCTTTTCTAGATACTAAGTAAAGGAGTCTTCCAATGGCCGACTTTAAATGGGAATATCTTTTTAATGTAGAAATCGCAATTGATTCTCTTCCTTTTATTCTGGAAGGAGCTTGGCAAACCATTTTGATTGCACTTGTCAGCCTAGTATTTGCTTTGATCCTCGGTTTATTTGTAGCTCTTGCCCGAATGAACCGCTTTATCGGACTGTCTCTCCCAGCCCGGCTTTTCATCTCCTTTATGCGGGGCACTCCGCTTTTGGTGATGCTGTTTATCCTGTATTTCGGCTTTCCCATGATCGGCATTGAAATGCAGCCGCTTACTGCTGCCATTATCGGCATCAGTATTCATTTTTCTGCCTATACGGCCGAAATTATCCGTTCTGCCATTTCTTCTGTATCGAAAGGGCAATGGGAAGCTGCTGAGACGCTTCGGATGAGCTATTGGCAAACCATGACGCGCATCATTCTGCCGCAGGCGACTCGTATTGCTTTGCCTCCGCTATCGAGCACTTTCATGGATATCATCAAAGGAACTTCGCTAGCGATGGTCATCACTGTTTCTGAAATGTTCTACCGCGCCAAAGTGGTGGTCGGGCAAACTTATGAAAGCCTAACCTTATATATTCTCGTGGCACTCATTTACTGGTCCATTTGTATCCTTGTCACCTTGCTTCAAGATTATTTAGAGAAAAAAGCAAACCGCTATGTCACTGCTTGATAGGAGGTTCCCAAATTGATCAAAGTTGAAAATTTAAGCAAGCAATTCAAACAGGTAGAAGTCCTGAAATCCATTTCATTGGAAATAAAAAAAGGCGAAGTTGTCAGCATCATTGGCCCATCCGGTTCTGGCAAAACAACCTTACTGAGATGCCTGAATCTCTTAGAAACGCCTTCAGGCGGTTCACTTCAAATCAATGATGTCCATGTTTCATTCACTGGGAAAACACCAAGTAAAAAGCAAAAAGTTGATGTTCGCCAATTTTCTGGTATGGTCTTTCAGCATTTTCATTTATTTCCGCATAAAACCGTGATTGACAATATTATTGAAGCACCGCTTGTCGTGCAGAAACGGAACAAGCAGGAATTGGTGCGTGAAGCAGAAGGATTGCTGGAAAAAGTTGGACTATTGGAACATAAAAACCAATATCCGGAACAATTGTCGGGCGGCCAAAAGCAACGGGCGGCGATTGCCCGGATTCTCGCACTGAAACCGGATCTCCTATTATTTGATGAACCGACTTCTGCACTAGATCCTGAACTTGTTGGCGAAGTGTTGACGGTCATCCAGGAGCTCGCCTTAGAAGGACAAACCATGGTTATCGTAACGCATGAGATGGATTTTGCACGAGAAGTTTCGGATCGCGTCGTATTTATCGCAGAGGGGCACATTGTCGAACAAGGAAAGCCCGAAGATATTTTCACAGCCCCTACAGAAGAACGGACAAAGAAATTTCTGCAAAAGGTCTTGCTGAAAAGAGCTTAATTCATAAAAACAGCCGAACTCGTCCATCAAAGCGGAGAGCTCGGCTGTTTTAATTGGAATAAGAACAGAGCATTTTTGTACTGGGTTCATCACAAGACACCACATCAACCTGGTGTTCCATACAAGCGAATGAATAATGCCGGTAGATTTTCCCTCTATTTTTCTCTTGCACCTCTAAGTTTGCATCTGTTCTTAATCGATCCATCAAATCCGACTTCTCATAGATCCGAAACGCATATCCTTGATACACTTCATGTTCCTTGGCTGCGGTAAAGTCTTCAAACGTTGCCGAATAGAATGCATAGGAAGAAAAACTGATTTGCCAGCGTTCCAAAGTCTGCGGATTCCCGATGAGCAGATCCGTTTCGTTAGGGCTTCCATCGAAACGAACAGTTAATGATTTGTTTGCTCCCTTTGTCTGTTCAAACCCTTGAAAAGAGAGATAATACCCCTCTTTTCCAATCAACTCTTGATACCCCATACATTCACTCTCCCAGCTCGATTCTCTATTCTTCAGCCTTTTCTTCCCTCGCGCAGACTAGTGAGCCATAGTTCTTCCTCAACCTCGGTCATAGGTCCTGAGATTTTGGAGAAGTCAATTGGCCGGCTGACCTTTTGTTTTAAGGTCCAGAATTGCTGGAAATTGCCGGCAAAAAACTGCAGCGACGCTGATTCAGCGATTACTTCTAAATTATTGATGAATGTGCCCTCACACTCTAGATTTTCAACCGGTATTTTTAATAACTCTTTGGCATCTTCTATTGAACAATCGATCAAGTGGAGAGTCTTCAATTTCTTGCAGCCTGTCAAAAAAGAAAGCTCCCGAAATGCTGCATGCTTAATCGTCAATGACTCCAAGTTCTTTAAGCGATAAAAAGCAGTCAAATCACCGCGTGTTACGCCTGCCATTTGTTCAATCGTCAAATGTTTTAATTTCGGCAATTCGCTTAGAGCATTCAATTGTTTTGGACTGTAAATCGAAACCGAGAGGGTTTTCAAGTTTCGCAGCTGGCTTAAAAAGCCAAAATCTTCGATATGGGTATTGGCCATATTCAGTTCTTTCAACTTTACTAAAGACTTTAGCGGCTTCCCGTCTGCAATTGGAGTATGGGCCAAGTACAAATAATCCAGATTCACTAGTCCTCTCAAAGCTTCCACTGATTCTACCGGGTTTCCGCCAATGTAAAGCCGCTTGAGTGATTTCAAATTCTCCAGCGGAGTAAGATCTGAGATTTCATTGCTGCTCAAGACCAGTTCCCGAAGATCACTGCATGCAGCAAGAGGCGCAATCTCCCGCATTCCTTTTGCGCCGAGATACAAGTTCTTTTTTCCAATAAACGCTTTAAAGCTGCCATACTCTTTTTCAATCCGTGCTTTCCATTCTTCTCCGTATCCATCTAATGATGCGGCCACTTCAGTTCCTTTTGCCTCTCTTTGCAAGACTGGCAGCGCCAGGTTTTTCAGCGCGTCAAAAAAATGGGTGTCTTCTAACTTGCTATAGCTCCAGCTTTCTTCTTCATCGATGGTGTAAAATCCGTCTTCCAGCGTTTTCAGGATAAAAGCTAGAAAGTCTTTGAGGCTCCTTGCAACAACATATTTCACTTCTTCGTCGCGTCCGTAGTTGATGACTTGCCCAACTGTCCCTTTTTCACCAGGGTCGAAGTCGAGCCCTAAATAATTGCCTCCGGAATCATGGGCAAGCGGTATCCATTTTTTATTGAAGTACAGCTCTTTGATCGCTCCTGCCGGGACAGAGTAGGAAGGAATTTCATCGTTCAGATCCTCATCAACTATACCCGCTGAAAACCGCCATTCGGAAAGCATGGCTTCAAGCGGTAGGAAGGCCATCCCAAAGAACAGCCCCGCCGTTTCATCTGCATTTCCATTATGTAATTGATACAATCCTTTTAGATCTTCCGGAAAACCGATGCCGATTTCTTCCTCAGCTTGACTGATCTCCTCAAGGGTTGCAGATCCGTTTAAAAATTCACCGAAATAAGGCCGAAGCTTTCTATTGATTTGATCCATTAATTGCTGCATACAGCCACTCTCCTTTCTTTAATGCCAGTTATGTGAATCGACAAAAGCCGCACAGACAACAGTGAATTTCCTTCTGGGATAAACCTGCTGCTTCTGTTTTATGGATTCTTGAGCAGCTTCCACTGCTTCCTTCAGCGAATAGAAATCTTCGTATTTTTCAAAAGCTGAAAAAGCGATGTGTTCACTCTGCGGATGCACTTGGACAAAGAGGAAATTCCGAAAGGACTTAGGCTGTCCGACGTCCGCTAAAGATAGATCCGTCCACTCGTCCAACTCAACGATAGCCATCCGTTTGTATATGAACAAAGCCGTGTAGCCCATGCCGACCTCCTCGTAGGCACGCTTCAAAAGCGCAGACGGGTCTTCTCCAATTAAAGGAAACGTGCTTTCAATTCCCCGATTCGACATATAAACGAAAAAGTCCTGTGTTGCCTTTTTGTCAATCAGCTGTTTTTCAACCATAGCCAAAACCCCTTTTTCCTTTTATTATAACTTAAATAGAGCCTCCCACTTTTTCTTGGGAGGCTCTATTTTTCAGTGTTTATACACCTTCTAATTCAGTTTCGCGATTTGTTTTTTCCTGTTCTTTTTCCATTTGCTTCATATCTTGTTCGCTTAATAGCTCAATTTTAAATCCGGTAAAGGCCAGTATAATTCCGATGATCGGCACGGCATAATTGAGCACGGCATAAGGGGCATAATCAAACGGATGCACAGCAAGCGTCGCCATGATAAAGACGCCGCATGTATTCCAAGGTACAAAAGGTGAGGTTACCGTACCTCCGTCTTCAAGGGCACGGGAAAGATTCTTTGGATGCAGCCCTTTATCCTGATAGGCTTTTGCATACATTCTGCCGGGTAAAAGAATAGATATGTACTGCTCAGATGCAGTCGCGTTCGTGAAAAACGCGGAAACAATGGTTGCCGCAATCAAGCTGCCTGCCGACTTCGCGACTTTCAATATCTGTTTTACAATTGCTTGCAGCATTCCCGTATGTTCCAATATGCCGCCAAATACCATGGCGAAAATAACCAATGAGACGGTGAACATCATCGATTCGATGCCGCCGCGGTTAAACAGTTCATCCACCATTTCATTGCCGGATGACATCACATAACCATCATGAAGCGCATTGATTGCATTTCCGACATTTCCGCCTTGAACGAAAATCTCACAAAAAAAACCTAAAACTACCCCAACTATCAACGCAGGAAGTGCTGGCACTTTCATGATAACCAGTACAGCAATCGCGACCGGCACCAGCATTAGCCATGGCGAAATAATGAAATTGCTGTTGAGCGCGGTTAAGATGCCTTGAATATTTTCTTCATCCACATCCGCTCCGCCGAACTGCCGGCCAAGCACAAAATAGACGATCAAAGCCAGAACAAGTCCTGGAATCGTCGTATACGTCATATGTTTAATATGTTCAAACAGATTCGTCCCTGTCACACCTGCCGCCATATTGGTCGTATCCGACAACGGCGACATTTTATCGCCAAAATAAGCACCCGAAATAACCGCCCCCGCTTACCATGGCAGGCGCGATTCCCATACTCATGCCAATTCCCATGCCAGCAACTCCGATCGTGCCCATGGTTGACCATGAGCTCCCGATGGCAAAAGCGACGACACCGCAAATAAGGCAGATTGTCACTAAAAAGAGGGATGGAGTAATGATTCGAAGTCCATAGTAAATCATCGTAGCAATCACACCGCCGCCAATCCATGAAGCAATGATCATTCCCACCACGATGATAATCAATACTGCCGGAAGCGCCAAACGAATGCCTTTATAAGCACCTTGTTCAATCGTCTTCCATTTATAGCCAAGCCGCCAAGCGATAAATGCGGCAACGACACTGCCCGCAGCCAGCGGAATATGCGGGCTGCCTTCAAATAAAATAATCGTGACCGCCATAATGGCTATCATGGTAACGAGTGGAATAAGAGCTAATAGAAACGGTATCTCAATATCTTGTTGTTTTTTCTTCATCCTATGTACTCCTTGCTTTTTAGAGTCTGAACTTCGATCAACTAACGATTGAATAATTTTATGGTGCTTATGGCACTTAAATTTTATATTCCCCAAACAAGGGCAATTGTAACGGCAAAAAATGAATTTTTTAAAAATCATAGCTGTTTCTTAAGAAATCCTTCATTTTTCCCTACGGAATTTCTTCACTTTTCCTCGTTATAGTAAGTGTTAACAATGAATGGAGGAATTCATATGACGGCCATTTTAACCGCTAAAAACATTTCAAAAGTATATGGAAAAAAAGGGGCAAATGCCTATACCGCCATCCGCAACCTATCTTTCACCATGGAAAAAGGAGAATTCATCGGCATCATGGGCCCTTCCGGTTCTGGCAAAACGACCTTGCTGAATACGATTGCAACTTTGGATCCTGTCACTGAAGGCGAAATCACGATCGGCGGAACTTCCTTGTCCACAATGAACGAAGAAGAACTGTCCGATTTCCGGTCCCAACAGCTCGGCTTCATCTTCCAAGATTTCAATTTGCTCGAAAATATGAGTGTCTTTGAAAATATCGCCTTGCCGCTTTCTCTCCGGAATACAGCGGTTCCTAAAATAACTGCCACGGTCCAACAAGTTTCGGCTCTCCTTGGAATTAACGACATTCTGGAGAAATTCCCTACAGAAATTTCAGGTGGGCAAAAACAGCGGACAGCTATCGCGCGTGCGCTTATCCATAACCCGGCCTTGCTTCTCGCTGATGAACCGACCGGCGCCTTGGATTCGAAAAATGCAGCAATTTTGATGGAAACCTTAAGCGATTTGAACAAAAAACAAAAAGTCTCCGTCTTAATGGTGACGCACGATCCGCTCAGCGCAAGCTATTGCAGCCGCCTGCTATTCATCAAGGACGGAAAAATCGATAAGGAACTCTATGCCGCAAGCAACCGGGAACAGTTCTACAAAGAAATCTTGGAAGTTCTTGCTGGCTCGGACCAGCGTGCTGCCGCAGGTGGTGCAAGATGATCCTAAAATTATCGCTAGAAGGCTTAAAGCGGAAACAACGCGATTATTCCATCCTATTCACCGGACTCATTGTCTCCATCGCGGTTTTTTATATGTTCCTGACTTTAGGTTTAAACAAAGAATTCATCACCGGCAATTCAGTCATCAACCACATTCAGTTGGTGTTCATCGTCGGCATTGTTCTCTTATCCGTAATCACTTTTTTCTACCTCTTTTACACAAATGCATTCCTTCTTTCATTAAGGAAAAAAGAATTTGGCATGTATGAACTGATCGGCGCCAAGAAAAAGCAAATCAAGCAAGTTTTCCTGCTTGAAACAATGATGATTGCAGCAGCAACTCTCGGGATTGGCATTCTCTTCGGCTCGCTGCTCTCCTGGCTTGTATCCAGTCTTTTAGCAGCCCAATTGAATGTCGAATTCACTGCTTTCAAGGTTTTCTACTGGCCGGCTGCCTTTTGGACAATCGTCTATTTTTTAACTGTCGCTTATGCGGTTTCTTTCATTAACAACCGGAAGCTTGCGAAAGCATCGATCAATGACTTGCTGAAAGCGGATGTGAAAAACGACCTATTGCCGTCAAAGCCTAAACATTCGGCTTTGATGATCTTTGCTGGAATTGTCTTTTTAGGGGTCGGCTATATCGCTCTTTTCTTTATGGAAATCCTCCGGTTTATCGGGCTCTTCCTTGCGCCGACAGCGACAACGATCGGCACGTATCTGCTGTTCATCTCACTAATGCCAATCATCGTCCGCAAGTGGAAGCGCAATAAAGCCTTGAATTTCAAAGGGCTCAACGCGTTCACATTCGCCCAGCTCAGTTTCCGGCTAAATGAATTGAAATGGGTGCTTGCAACGATTGCTATGCTGATCGCTTTATCGGCTGGCGCCATTGCGGGCGGTTTCGCTTTCAAGAACAATGCTTTGTTATCTGTTGACGAAGAGCGGCTATACGATGCAGCCCTTTACAATCCCGGGGAGGCAGAAGAAGAGGTATTGAAGATGATTCCGTTAGAAGAACGGCTTTCTTACCGTTTTAAAATGGACGAAGAATTTGTTTATTATGTCCAAGATGAGCTTGAGGCCAATCCGCCTTGGATCGTCGATTGGATCAGCTATAGAAGAAAGCGTCCTGACCCGCTGCCTGAAAATCTTGAAATTGATGAAGGAGGCTACCAAAATCTTGGAGATGATTGGACAACTGCCCTTGAGACGATTAATCCCGCCTTTTCCACTTTAGGGATGCACCGGCTTGTTTCAACGGAAGCATTCGAACGAGTTGATGCAGAAGAAATAACGATCGTCCTTGCAAAAAGTGAAGAGTTTTCTCGCTATATTGAAGAATGGCAAACACTGGACCGGCTGCAGTTGCAGGAAGAATCGAGACTGTATATCCCCTTGGACCTTGAGTACGAATCGCTTTCCAGCAAGTATTCGAATTTCGAAAGCCAATATGCATTTGCAAGCGGCACGTTTTTCATGGGCTTCTTCCTCGGCCTTGCCTTCTTGACCATGATGGCGAGCATCTTAATGTTCAAAATCCTCTCAGGAGCAAACAGCGATCTCCGCCGCTATGACAGCCTCCGAAAACTCGGGGTCCGAAAAAAGCCTTGGAAGCATCAATCTCAAAAGAAATCTTCATCGTCTTTTTATTTCCTGCCTTGCTCGGCCTGCTCCACGTATTCGTCGGCATGCGGATGTTCACGTTCGTCATCATCGATCCGTATTACCGGTTGTGGATTTCCTTGCTCATTTTCCTGGCAATCTACGGCAGTTATTATTTCTTCACCGTCCATCTTTACCGAAAGCTCGTATTGCCGAAAGGATAAAACGCACAAACCCGCTCCAGCCTTTTGCTGGAACGGGTTTGTTTATGTATCAAGCTGTTTTTTTCACTTTCTCATGGATCAGCTTTCTTAACGTTTCTGCGTCCTGCAGATCTTTTTTCGGCAATATATATGCGGACAAACTGCTATTGTACAGATAGAAGTTCGAATCATCTTCTCCGAAATCCACAATCCCGGACCATGAAACCGAAGCTTCGCCAGTCTTACTGATTTCTTTGAGGCCTTCTTCTGTAAATACCATCGAATGCTCTCCCAGCATGCTTCCATTATCCCCTTCACGAATCATCTTACGGGCTGTCCTTTTAATCATCCCATAATACAGCGATGGTGAAAAAATCACCCATACAATTGAAAGGATCAAAAAGGGGATCAATAAAAACAGCAGAGGCATATCCAAAATAAGAGAGAAAATCCCGGCCAGCATCACATACATCACGGGAATCAGAAAGCGCTGCAATGCCATCGACTTTCTATAGGTTTTCGAGTTTTTCGAATGGTATAAATTAAAATCAATAAATGCTTCTTCCGTCACGTCGTAATTTATTTCCATCAATTGGGTCTACTCCCTTTTCAATTAGGATAAATTCATCCGAACTTCCCGACTGAGATACACGAGCCGTTCAATTTCCTCAAATCCATTGTTCTTATAAAATGCTTCCGCCGGGATGCCGCGGTCGGTCAGGAGCGATACACTGTCCACTTTTTCTGACTCCAGCTTTTCAAGCAGACGCTTCAGCAGCGCTTTCCCGACTCCTTGATTTTGCACACTTGCTTTAACGCACATCTCATAAATGAAAAATTCGTCCCCGCTCCACCAAGCACGCTTTGCACCCAAAAGGAAACCGATAACTTCTTCGCCTTCCGTTGCGACAATCCCCATGAATCCCGGGGTGCGGACAAAATCCATCAAGTAGCGTTCTGCTCTACTTTCTTCCCACTGGTCGTTCCATGGGTCCGCGTTGAAGACTTCCATGAAAGTGATGATGCATTTTTGGAAATCGTTTTCTGCAAATAAATTTATTTCCATAAGAAACCCCTTTGTCCTAAGTAGTCATTTTACGTGTGATTGATGCAATGAAATTTACCCAACTTTAAAACCTGAAGCAATCGCCTGCAAAATTCCGATCAGATCCTTTGATACCTCGTGCGGTGATTTCTGATAGCCATTTCTTGCCCAGTCAAGAATCAGACCCGCTGTTCCATGCGCCATATACAATTTAAAAGAAGAGGAATTGATATCATGGTTGCCTATAGGTGTAAACGTGAATTGTTCCTCGAACAACTCGAAGATAGCGCGCGGCAAGTCCTGATACAGGCCAGGAATTGTATCTTCCATCAAATAGAGATTGAAAAACGAACGGTTGTCATAGATGAATGCGACGAGCTCAAAAGAATTGGCGTCCATCGATTCTGTGGAAATTTCCTTGCCCGGTTCGTAGCGCTCCATGCTCGTGCGCTTGATCTGTTGGAACATTTCTTTCCGCAGCTCTTCCGTAATATCCGGCTTATCCAAATAATAAAGATAGAAAGTTGCCCGGTTATATTGCGCGCGCTGGACGATGTCCGTCACCGATACATGGCTATATCCTTTTTCATTGATCAACTCAGTGAACGCCTGCTTAAATTGATGCTTTGTCCGCTCGGCTTGCGGAGAAAGCTTTTCTTTCTTCACATCCATGATCTTTACCTCCAAAATCGACACTTTCAACGAAACTGTCGCATTACTCAACGCATTCGCTATTTTTACTGATTGAAGCTCTTTGTGCAAAGGCTTACACTAGCGATAGATCCAATAAATTCAGTTTAGCATACCCATTAAAAAGGAGAGATATCAGATGATTAATTACACAGATAAAGTGGTTATTATCACAGGCGGCGGCTCCGGTCTTGGACGCGCAGCGGCACTTTCCATCGCCCAACAAGGCGGCAAACTCGTCCTTGTCGACATGAACAAAAACAGCTTGGAAGACACAAAAAAAGAAATCCTTGCAGCGGCTCCAGAAGCTCAAATTGAAATCGTCGAAGCGAATGTGACGAACGAAGAAGAAGTGAAGAACTATGTTCAATTCACCATCGACAAATTCGGCAAGATCGACGGATTCTTTAACAATGCGGGCATCGAAGGCAAACAGAATCTGACAGAAGACTTCGGCTCTGATGAATTCGACAAAGTCGTGAGCGTTAACTTGAACGGTGTTTTCTACGGCATGAAGCATGTCTTGAAAGTGATGAAAGAACAAGGCTACGGCTCAATCGTCAACACGGCTTCCGTCGGCGGGATCCGCGGCGTCGGCAACCAGTCTGGCTATGCAGCGAGCAAACACGGCGTTGTCGGTTTGACGCGCAACTCCGGAATCGAATACGGCCAATTCGGCGTCAGCATCAATGCCATCGCACCAGGTGCCATCATGACGCCAATGGTCGAAGGCTCCTTGAAACAAATGGCAGGCGATGATTGGGAAGCAGCAGGCAAAGAATTTGTCAGCGTCAACCCGATGAAACGCTTCGGCAAACCGGAAGAAGTCGGCAACCTCGTCGCTTTCCTTCTCTCCGATGCAGCGAAATTCATCAACGCTACCGTCATTCCGATCGACGGCGGTCAATCTTATAAATATTAATGATTAAAAGCGTACTCCTGAAAATGGAGTGCGCTTTTTTTATTTTATTCGACGATCGGCAAGTATTACATGTTGAACGGACAGTATTTGTCCCCTGTTGGACAGTATTCCGAAGCATTTGGACAGTATTTGCGAACAGGCGGACAGTAAATCCGATTAGTTGAAGCGTAGAAAGAAATCCAATAAATACTTTTTGAGATCTTTCAAAAAAGATATAACAAACTATCATGTCTTAAACGAAATCCTAATAATAAAAATCAACTGTACTTTTGTTTTCTAAATAATATGATCCTATCTCTTCCCTCGAGTTCACTTTAAATTATAGCTTTCAAATTCATCAATTAGCATACTTCTAAAAATCCTCTCCTAGCGGAATAATTTTAAAATAACATTAAAGTTATTTCTATTTAAAAACAATAAAAAATTTTCAGAAAATATATTGACAGCGCTTACACATTGTTTATAATCAAACATAAGATGTTCATCTCGAACAACTTATGTTTTAAAAAAACATTAACAAGGGGGATTTATGTGAAAAAATTATTATTTTTATTATTGTCGCTGGTTCTATTATTAAGTGCTTGTAACTCCTCGGATACAACTACTGCTACCGCAACAAAATTAGAAAACGTACCTGAAAGTGTTCAAGGCGGCATAAAGATTGCAATCATTCGCAACTTGCCAGCTGACGATCATACTAAACAATTTTTAGATGGAGCTCGGCAAGAAGGAGAAGCTTTCGGCTTTAAAGTGGACACAATGATTGCTGAAAACAATGATGCTAAATTCCAGGAATTAGTAGCTCAAGCAATTCAACAAGATTACGATGGCCTTATTATTTCGCACGGCAAAGCTGACTATTCTTACGATATGATTCAACCTGCCATTGATAAAGGAATGAAAGTTGTAACCTTTGATACTGTGGCAGAAAAAGACGGGAAAAAACTAGAAGGTGTAACCGAAACATTCCAAGACGATCATAAGCTCGCTGAACTATCACTGGATGAAATCGCTGCCTTAGGCGACAAACCTAAAGTGATTAAAGTTTGGTTTGGTCCTGGGGTTCCCCCTTTAGACAGTCGCCAAGAAATTTATAAGCAATATGAAGAAGAAGGCAAATTCGAAACACTTGAGACTGTGGGACCAACAAATATGCAAGACGTGCAAGGCGATGTTGCTACAAAAATGAATGCAATTTTAGCTAAATATCCTGAAGGTACAGTTGATGCTGTCTGGGGATCTTGGGATGAAATGGCTAAAGGTGCTTACAAAGCAATGAAAGATAATAAACGCGACGATATTAAAATGGTTTCGATCGATGTTTCCAACCAAGACATTAATTTAATGCGTGAAGAAGGAAGCAATTGGATAGCCACAGCTGCAGTAGATCCATTTTTAATCGGTCAAATGAATATGCGTTTATTGGCGAAAAAACTTGCTGGTGATGAAACGCCAGAAAGCTACAACTTAGAAGCTAGATTAATTAAGCAATCTGATTTAAAAGAAGACACAACAATGTTCAATCTGGATCAAATCATTGAAGGTTGGGGCGTTTCTGACGATCATAACGAGCCTTGGATGGATGAATTGCGTAAAGAGTTCAAAAAGTAATCCATATAGAGAGGGTCCTCCCCTCTCTTTTTAATTGGAGGGAAACAACTTGATGACCGTATTGGAAATGAAAGATATATCAATCGAATTCCCAGGAGTAAAAGCTCTTCAAAATGTCGATTTTTCGATGGATTCTGGAGAAATTCGTGCCTTGATCGGTGCGAATGGTGCGGGTAAATCGACTTTAATGAAGGTTTTATCAGGCGCTTATACTCACTACACTGGCCAAGTTTTTCTTGATGGCCAATTGCTTGAGATTCATTCTCCCCGTGATGCAAAAAAATACGGGATCGACATTGTTTACCAGGAAGTGGATACAGCGTTAATTCCATATTTAGATGTTGCAGAAAATATCATGCTCGATGAGATGGTTAATGAAATGAAAGGCAAAGCCCTTGTTTCTTGGAAGAATATGCATGAAAAGGCAAAAGCAACACTCGAACGCCTCAACGTCAACATTGATACAAAAAAAGAGTTAACCAACTGTCGCTGGCCGAAAAGCAATTGGTACTTATCGCAAGAGCTATTGTACATGAACGAAAGTTCCTTATTTTAGATGAACCTACAGCTCCTCTCAGCAACAGAGAAACTGCTGAGTTATTTAGAATCGTACGTGAGTTGAGTAAAAATCAGGGTTTAGGAATTATTTTCATCTCTCATCGCTTGCCAGAACTGTTTGAAATTTGCGAGGCAATTTCGATCATGAAAGATGGAAAAATGATTACAACTGAAGCAATAAAATCGATTAACCAGAAAAAAGTGATCGAACTGATGTTAGGCAAGAGCTTTAATGAAGCACATCAAAAACACCAAATCCCTATCGGCAACACCCTATTAAAAGTCACGAATTTAACCGATGAAGCAAACTTTTTAAAAAATGTTTCTGTAGTAGTAAAAGAGCATGAAATTGTTGGTATCGCTGGGCTTGTAGGGGCAGGGAAAACAGAATTGTGCAAAGCCATTTTCGGAGAAAACGCCAATTCATCTGGTGAAATTTATTTGAAAAATAAATTGGTAGTAAATCAAAACCCTTCACAAGCGGTAAAAAATGGATTTGCTTTAGTGCCAGAAGAACGAAGAAAAGAAGGCGTCCTCGTAGATGAACCTGTTTTTACGAATTTGACTGCAGCCAGTTTAAAAAGATTCACTCTTCCCTTCTCTATCCTTAAGCCAGATCGAGAACGTGAAAAAGCTCGTAAGCTTATTGAATCTTTAGGAATTAAAACGCCTAACGAAAATCAAAAAGTATCTTTATTAAGCGGAGGGAACCAGCAAAAAGTAGCCGTTGGAAAATGGTTGTTAACTGACGCGGAACTCTTAATGTTCGACGAACCTACTAAAGGAGTCGATGTAGGAGCAAAAGGGGATATTTTCGACCTCATTACCAAACTAGCGGAAGAAGGAAAAGGAATAATTTACGCAAGCAGTGAACTTAATGAAATCTTAAATGTAACAGACCGTATTTATGTGATGTACGATGGTCAGATTGTTAAGGAGCTAGTGACTAGCGAGACTAACGAAGAAGAAATCTTGTTTTATTCAACAGGAGGTCAATGAAAATGGAACAAAGAGCACTCAAAATAGACAACCCTATAAAGAAAGAATCTCCTTGGCAAAAACCCCTAAACTTTATTAATAATTGGGGGACTGTAATTGCAATTGTCGTATTAATTGTATTTTTTGCAGTAGCCGTTCCGCAATTTATGACAGGGTCAAATATCGTTAATATTATGAGAAGTATTTCAATCGTTACCATTATCGCGATTGGACTGACCGTTTCACTCACTGTTAATGGATTTGACTTATCTATTGGATCTACCGCTACATTAGCAAATTCGCTCGTAGTTTCCTTTTTTGTATGGTACAGCTTGCCAACAGGCATATCAATTGCACTTGCTTTGATTCTCGCCTTGAGTGTAGCACTATTTAACGCATTTTTAATTGTTAAGATTAAGATCCCAGACTTATTCGCTACGCTTGCGACTATGTTTATTGTCGAAGGTGTAGCCATGACCTATACAGGCGGTGGTTCTATCAGCGTTGGAATGCCTAGATTAGACGGCACTCCTACTAATGGAACAATTCCTTCAGCATTTGCATTAATTAGTCAAACTCCTTATATCATCATTTTAATGTTAATTGTTGTGGGATCTGTTTATTTCTTCTTAAAACATACAAAGCACGGTCGCTACCTTTACATGATTGGAGGAAATATAGAAGCTTCTCGCCTCTCGGGTATCCCAGTTAATCGTTATCGGACATTAGCTTATGTTATTTCTGCTTTACTTGCTGCTCTAGGAGGAGTTGTTTTAGCTTCTCAAATCGGCTCTGCACAAATTAATGCTGGCGGTGGTTATTTAATGCCAGCTGTAGCTGCCGCTTTTATCGGTTCTTCTTTTGCTGGCCAAGGCAAACCGAATGCAATCGGTACTTTAGTAGGCGCTACATTGATTGGTATTTTAGAAAACGGATTAGTCATGATGTCAGTCCCTTACTATTCATTAAATATTATTAAAGGTGCAGTACTTGCTTTAGCATTGGCATCTACTTATTACACACGGCGTAAAAATTAATTGGAGGGAAAAAGTATGGCATTATTTTCAACATATTTTTTAATGGATACGGAAGAAATTAAATCTTATGTAAAAAAAATATTTCTTTTATGCGAGATTCAAATAATTTAGAAGCCATCGAGATTGGCGATGGGAATTTAAATTATGTCTTTCGGGTGAAAGATTTAGATACCAAGAAATCTGTTATTGTTAAACAGGCCGGCCATACTGCGAGAATATCAGAGGATATAAAATTATCTACTGATCGCATAAGAATCGAAACTAGAGCGCTCCAGCTCAGTTATGAAAGAACACCACATTTTGTTCCGAAAATTTATCTTTTTGATGAAGTGATGAGCTGCTGTGCAATGGAAGATTTAGGTGATTTCACCATTATGCGAACTGCACTAATGGATCATCAAATTTTCCCGAACTTTGCAGACCATATCTCTACATATATGGCTGAGAACCTCTTGCCTTCTTCTGATGTAATCATGGAGCATAAAGAGAAAAAGAAATGTGTTGAAACATTTATTAACCCGGAACTTTGCGAAATCTCAGAAGACCTTGTTTTCACCGAACCTTACTTCGATCAAAATAATCGAAATGAAGTTCTTGATGAAAATATTCAGTTTGTGAAAGAATGCCTTTATGAAAATGAACCGTTAAAATTAGAAGTAGCAAAACTAAAATATTTATTTTTGACTAAAGCTCAAAGTTTATTGCATGGTGATTTGCACACCGGTTCAATTTTCATTACTGAGAAAGAAACGAAGGTCATCGATCCTGAATTCGCTTTTTACGGTCCCATCGGATACGATGTCGGAAATGTAATTGCAAACTTGACCTTTTCTTGGGTTAATGGATTAGCAAATAATAAGATAGAGTTTTCTCAATGGATTGAAGATACAATCCAAGAAACAGTGGATTTATTCCAAGTGAAATTTAAAGAAGTTTGGAAGCGCGAAGCCCGCGAGATTTTTGCAGCTAAAACGGACGAATTCATGGAATATTATCTTCAGGACATTATGAATGATACTGCTGGGATGGCCGGATTAGAGCTCAATCGTAGAATCGTCGGATTGGCAAAAGTAAAAGATATAACGGGACTCGATCATCACCAGCGAATTAAAGCTGAAAAAATATGCATTTCAATCGCCAATCGTTTCATTTTAAACCGGCATCAATATACAAAAGGAATTGACTTTGTACAAGTTTTGCAAGAAGTTAAGGAGGATTTCCAATGAATGATACATTGAAAGAAGCTTTGACATCAATTAAATGGGAAAATAATGCATTGATCCTGTTAGATCAAACGATTTTGCCGAATGAAATATCTTACGATGAGTACCATACAATTGAAAGTGTTTGGGATGCTATTGTTACCATGAAAGTTCGAGGTGCTCCGGCAATTGGAGTAACAGCTGCTTACGGTATGTATCTAGGCATCAGAAACTTCGAAGGCACAATAGATAAAATGAGAAATCAAGTTCAAAAGAACAGAGATTATCTTGCTACTTCAAGACCTACTGCAGTCAATCTCTTTTGGGCAATTGACCGTATGGTGAAGTGCGTAACTTCTATAGATAGTGATAAAATAGAAATGGTCAAAGATGCGCTTCTTGAAGAGGCAAAAACAATACACCGGGAAGATGAAGAAATCAATCGCCAAATTGGCGAGAATTTGCTTACTCTTTTACAAAATGGAAATGGTGTGTTGACCCATTGCAACGCTGGCGCTCTGGCCACAACGAAATATGGAACCGCCACCGCCCCCTTCTACCTTGCAAAAGAAAAAGGCTGGGATATAAAAGTTTATGCAGATGAAACTCGCCCTCGCTTACAGGGATCTACATTAACCGCTTTAGAACTGCAGCGTGCAGGAATTGACGTAACTGTCATCACTGACAATATGGCAGCAATGGTCATGTCACAAGGAAAGGTCCAAGCTGCAATTGTTGGCTGCGATCGTGTTGCAGCTAATGGAGATACTGCAAACAAAATTGGCACTCTTGGTGTTGCGATTTTAGCAAAACATTACGGGATCCCTTTTTATGTGGCAGCACCGACGCCAACTATTGATATGAACACGAGTGACGGATCATTGATCCCGATTGAAGAACGGCATATCGATGAAATTATAAACGGTCTTGGAAAATGGACAGCACCAAAAGACATTCAAGCCTATAATCCTGCTTTTGATGTAACTCCTGCAAATTTAATTACAGCAATCGTCACTGAAAAAGGAATTATAAAAGCTCCTTTCGAAGAGAATCTGAAAAAATTGTTTATATAAAAAGGACGGTTAAGTATATGTCAGTACCTTTACAACGCCAAAAAAGAATACTTACTATTCTTGAAAAAAAAGATTACGCAGAAGTATCTTATTTAAGCCAAGAATTTAATGTTTCCGAGATGACTATCCGACGCGATTTGGAAAAGCTTGAAAAAGAGGGAGAACTCATTCGGGTTTTGGGCGGCGCTAAATTGAGTACCAAGAAAGTGTACGAAGGTACGATAGATGAACGATCATCAACCAATTTAGCAGAAAAACAAAAGATTGCTGATAAAGCACTTTCTTTAATTGAAAATGGGGATGTAATTGCTTTTGACGCCAGTACTTCTGCACTTGAAGTAAGTAAAAGGCTTAAAGGTTTCGATTCTTTAACCGTAGTTACTAATAATATTTCCATCGCAGTAGAGCTTGCAAGCGTCAAAGGAATTACCGTTATTTTACTTGGTGGGTATGTAAGAGGTAAATCCCTCTCAACTATCGGGGGATCTTTATCCCAATATCTTCAATCAATTAACATCGATAAATGCTTCATTTCCAGTAAAGCAATTAGCTTTGAAGAAGGATTAACGGATGCCACAATTGATGAGGGTGAAGCAAAACAAGCAATGATTCGAAAATCCAATCAGGTTATCGTATTAGCAGACCATACAAAACTTGATACAGTCGCTTTTTTCCAAGTATGTTCCGCATCAGCTATTCAAGCAATTATCACAGATCAACCTAAATATCCAACTGAGGCTCAGCTCGACTTTATCAATCAATACCGATCAAACGGGACAGAAGTTTATATAGCCGAATAGGGGTGAGTATATGTTATTAGAAAAAGAAAGAACTGAAATAGTGATTCATTTGAATAAATTGATATCGAGTGGATTAACAAAAGGCACTGGCGGCAATATTAGTGTATTTAACAGAGAAACCGGTTATATGGCTATTAGTCCAAGCGGAATAGAATATAACCAATTAAAGCCCCAGGATGTTGTAGTAACTGACTTGAACGGAAATATTATTGAAGGCGAATGCAAGCCTTCAAGCGAATGGTCCATGCATGCAATATTTTATCAAAGAAGAGAAGACATAAATGCAGTTGTGCATACCCATAGCCCTTTTGCTAAAACTTTAGCTTCTTTAAGATGGGAACTGCCAGCAGTTTCCTATTTAGTAGCACATGCGGGTGAAAATGTCCGCTGCGCTGACTATGCAAGCTTCGGGACTCCAGAATTAGCAGAGAATGCCTTCGAGGCAATGAAAGATAGAAGAGCTGTCCTTTTAGCCAATCATGGCTTGTTGGCTGGATCTGATTCGCTAGTTAACGCTTTTACAGTGGCTGAAGAAATTGAACTTTGCTGTGAAGTTTACTATCGGGCCAAATCTATTGGATCTCCTGTCATTTTAGATAAACAAGAAATGGAATTTATGAATCAAAAGTTTCAGGCTTATGGGCAACAACAAGTAAAAGTAGAAAACCCATAATTTCATTCCAAACTTCATAAAGTGCATATCACTTTTTAAAAAGCCTCTGAGAAATGTTTACTCAAATTTCTCAGAGGCTTTTATTTTAGATGCTGAAAAGTATTTATTGCCTGACAGATCATATTCCTCCGCAGAAGGAATGTAAATCTGATTACTTAAAATAAACAAAAGAATTCAAGAAAATATTCCCTAAAAAACATCCCAAAAAGGCGCACTCGTCTATCACCGAGTGCGCCTTTTGCAGTTTCATTATTTATTTCGATAAAGCATCTTTCATTCTTGGCATATTCGCAATCGTACCGCCGTCTACGCGGAGGTCGATCCCTGAAATATATGAAGCTGCATCGCTCAGCAGGAATTCCAATGCCGATGCGATTTCAGACGGCTCCCCTTCACGGCGAAGCGGTGTGTGATCCAGCATGACTTTCATTTGTGCTTGCTGCGAAGCTTCTTGGCGGCCCATTGGTGTGTTGATCGTTCCTGGTGAAAGCGAGTTCAGACGTGCGCCTTTTGCTCCCCATGCCCATGCCTGATCTTCAACTAGCAGGATGACTCCCAGTTTTGAAAGGCTGTAGGCTGCGCCTGGATTTCCTTGTGTGAATTGCTCCATTGTTTCCACTGCATTTTCAGCTAATGGCTGAACCAGCACTTCCATAAACGGCCCTTGGCGCGGCACCATGTAGGCGCTCATCGACGAAACCATGACTGCTGCTGTACCTTCTGTTGCAAGCGGCAAGAAAGCGTCCAATATTAATCCAGTTCCTACTAAATTCACCGCTGTGATGCGTTTCGAGTCCGCCATTGTCGGCGACAATCCCGCAGTGTGCACCAAACCTTTTAATGTGCCAAGCTCTGCAGCTTTTTCTGCAAGGCGCGCCACATCTTCTTTTGACGTGATATCGACTGTCTGGTAGTGGACATCCGTCACACCTTTTCCAGCAAGTTCTTCTTTCGTCTGTGCTAAACGTTCTTCTGAAATGTCCGCAAGCAGGACTGTTCCTTTTTTGCCGACCAATTCAGCTGCCGCTTTTCCCATTCCGCCTGAACCGCCTGTAATTACATAAACTTCATTTGCCATGAGCTATTCCTCCTGTCATTTACTATAATTAATTGTAAGCGTATCCGCTGAAAATGCACGCGACACTTTCAGCCAAAATGTCCAGTTAGGAGACACAGATAATGACTGCTAAAGAACAGATTATCGAAGCTTTTTTAAAGCTATTAACCCATAAACATTTTGAGGAGCTGTATGTGAAGGACATTGTTGCAGAAGCCCGAATATCACGCTCTACTTTTTACCTGCATTTCACCGATAAATTCGAGCTGCTCGATGAAGTGAGGAATCAACTGAACGGCCAATTCTTAAAGTTTTACACCGGCCAATCTGAGGCGTATTCGGTCACTGACCATATTTGCAAACACATTTACACTCATCAGTCTTTCTATAAGCGGGAGTTTTCAAATGCAGTGGCCATCCATCAGCTGTCTGATCAGCTCGCAGCCTATATGCATCAAGTATATAAAGATCCGGATTATGCCATTTTCGCAAGCTATGGCACCATTGGCTATTTGAGTGCCTGGGTCAATTCAGATTTTCAAAAAAGCCCGTCTGAAGCTGCAGAAAAACTGATGAAAATCGGGTTTACGAATTGGACAGAAAACCTTACTTTTGAAGAAAATAAACGGTAATAGCCTCTTACTAAGTTTAAATCTCTTATTTACAAATAGCTCTAAGTGCCCTCTCTAACGTAGGTCTTTATAATTGATTTTATTAAAAATACTTTGTTATGCTCTAATAGCATTAATTTTCAAAAAACAAGGGGGATTTAGGATGAATATGGAGAATAAAGTGGCATGGATTACAGGGGGCATTTCTGGAATCGGGGGAGCAACTTCAATCGCTTTCTATGAACAAGGAGCAAAACTATTATTGACAGATATCAATGAAGAAGCAGGCATTGAATATGCGAAACAATTCGGGGATGACGCTCTTTTTGTGAAAGCAGATGTAACGAATCGGGAAGAATTAAAAAATGCAGCAAAACAGGCTGTTGATAAATGGGGACATTTGGATATTATGATTAACTGTGCAGGACGCGGCTTTGGCGGTGTCTTCCTTTCTGATGACGAAGATGTGATTGAGCAAAGTTTTAAAAACTGGGATGCGGGCATCAAAGTTAACTTGTATGGATCTTATAACACAGCGCAAATTGCAGCGAACTATATGAAGAATAACGAGCCAGATGAAAACGGAGAGAAAGGGAATATCATCTTCTTAGCATCAATGGCTGCCGACAAGGTTTGGAACTGGTTCGATGAACGAGTAGCAAGCACCGCATTTGCTTATGACTACGGAGCTTCTAAAGCGGCTATTCTTGGTTTGAACCGGGATTTGGCCGTTACTTTAAGCCATCATGGCATCCGAGTGAACAGTATCAAACCAGGATATATTAAAACCCCATTAACGGCTGCAACGGGTGTAGCTGATGAAATTTGGGCTCCAATGCAATTGTTCCCGAAACAAGGTGGTAAACCTGAAAATATCGCTTCAGTAGCAGTAGAAATAGTAAAAAATCCATTTATAAACCGAGCTGAAATGCAAGTCGATGCAGGGATTGTCGGTTGATTCAAAACACCTCAAAAAGGCGCACTCATTAAAATTGAGTGCGCCCTTTTTTGGGTTTATTCGCTGGCCGGCGAGTATTTATGGCCTGACGGACAGTATTTGTCTCCTGTTGGACAGTATTTTGAAGCACTTGGACAGTATTTGTGAACAGACGGATAGTAAATCCGATTACTTGAAATAAATAAAAGATATCAAGAAAATATTTCCTAGAAAGTTCCACAAAAAAGCCAGAATTACAACATATCATCTATCCTGAACTTTACTTGTACTCCCCCATAATCGTCCCTACAATAATGCCAAGCACTTGCCCCTTGAATGCATCCGGGACCGATTCGCCCGTCGGATTTATATAGTAAAGCAGTTCCTTTTCCTCATTATATTTAAATCCAAGACTCATCAATTTCGTTTTCAAGGACTCTGGCAACTTGTTGCTTCCGGTCACTTGTTCGAAGTATGGAGTCGCATAGACGGAAACATCCACATCGTCCAGGCTCGATTCGAGGATAAAGAGATCCGTATCGCTTTTCAAAATCCACTGCCCTTTTGATGAAATGGCCAGCTGTGAATATTCCAACGTCGAAATGCCGTCCAAGTTCACGCCAAAAATTTGGTTGATTAGGATGCGGCTTTCTGCACCCGTCAGCTGTTCGCCTTGTTCTTTGATGTAACGGTCCATCACTTCACTTTTCTTCAGCTTCATGATGCGGGCATCTTGCTTTGTCGAGTCAGCCTTTTCGTTGAATGAAAGACGCAAACTGTTCATGACCTGTTCTGGATAGATACTCACTTGCGATCCGTAATTGTTTTTTGAAATAATATCTAAATCAACAAAGAACACTTCTTCAACTGCTTTTCGAACTTCTTTGCCTTTAATTTTTTTACCGAATGAAGTGAGATAAAGATCCATCACTTTTACTTTCGGCATGGATTCGATTTTACTATCGTGCACGGTAGATTTCTTATCGAAACCCAATTCCTCCCGCAACTTGCGCATGACTTGCTTTGAATACTTGGCTTCCTGCTTCCCTTGCAGCATTACAGAAGAACTGGAATGCACTGCTTCCCCTTTGGCGAAAGCACTTCCCACTCCACCTGTGAAGATTAAACTTACTGCAAGACCAGTTAAGACGAAACGCTTAAATCTGTTTTCTTTTCTCATACGAACTCTTTCCCCACTTTCTAAAATTCTTACTTATCCATTATACGTTCTACACCACAACAAAATACCTATAATTTTTGAATAAATATAAAACTTAAGTTTCACTATCAATTCAATTCTTACACTTATAAAATCCTTCTTCCAAATTCATTTTTCTAAAATAATATAATACAGAATGTTTAGAATTTTTTAACATTGACTCTAGTAATTCTTCCAAGAGCTCCTTATAATAGCAATTAGACCAACTGGTAGTGACGTCATGATGAATAAAGGAGGATTTTAATGTTCGATACAGACAGCCCTGTTCCCTATCACTTTCAAATAAGGGATTTACTTAAGCAAGAAATTGCCGATGGGGCTTATCAGGAAAAAGTTCCGAGCGAACGGGAATTGATGGAACGATTTTCTGTTAGTCGGACGACGATTCGGGAAGCCGTAAATCATCTTGTCAATGACGGGATATTGGAAAAAGTTCACGGAAAAGGAACGTTCATCAAACGCAATAAACAAGTCCACGAATGGCTCCATGCAATCCATAGCTTAACGGATACCGTTAAACAGATGGGCATGAAGCCAGGATCGAAACTGCTTTTCAGCGGTGAAGTTGCACCGCCGGAATCGATTGCTCATTACATGAAAAAAGACCGTTTGCATTTGATCAAACGTCTCCGGACAGCAGATGGTGAACCGATTGCCATCGAAAGCCATTACTATTCGACGGAACTCGGAGCAGCACTTGATACCTATGATTTACAAAGCATCACCATCTACGAAGTGTTGGAAAATGACTTGAATGTCACGCTGCATGAAGCCGAGCAAGCGATAACTTGTAAGCCCTTACAAAAAGAAGATGCCGTACATCTTCAACTTGAAACGGGCATTAACGGCATGGTGGTCGACCGCCTGATCAAAGACGCTGCGGGTCAACCGATTGAATATTATACGAGTGTCGTAAAACCGGAAATGTATGTATTCCGGCTCAAGATGACCAAACAAGGACGGTGAGTCAGCTGGTTTCGCATTTTTACTTTGGACCTCAAATCATCCACGGGGCCGGAAGCATCAGGGAGTTGCCGGCACTCTGCAAAGACTTACATATGAATTCCATTTTCGTTTTGCTGAGCGAAAGAACCGCTCCACGCTAAATAGGAGTTTTGAGGAAGCCGCTTCAAACGGTTTCGATTTTCATTATTTCACTGATTTCCAAAGTGAACCGACGACCGGTCATTTGCAGGATGCTTTAAAGCACTTCAAAGAAACTCAAGCCAACGGCATTCTGGCAATCGGCGGCGGTACAGCACTTGATCTCGCCAAAGCTTTATCCGTATTAGCTGCAAATCCACAGCTCGGGTTAGCCGATATACCGCAGCAAAAAAGATTGGAGAAAATCCCGTTGATCGCGGTACCAACCACTTCTGGAACCGGCAGTGAAGCCACCAAAGTCACGGTGATCACCGATACGGCCCAAAACCGAAAATTGAATCCGGGGCATCCAGCCTTGATTCCGGATGCCGTCATTTTAGATCCGGAACTGACGATCAGTATGCCGCCGCAAATCACTGCGGAAACGGGCCTGGATGCCCTAACCCATGCCATGGAAGCATTTGTCTCGACCCGGGCGACCCCGATCAGCGATGCTTTTGCACTTGAAGCAATCCGCTTGATCGGCAATTCCATCCGCACTGTTTATCACGAACCAGAAAACTTAAAAGCGCGCGATGATATGCTTCGGGGCAGTTTTTTTGCCGGACTCGCCTTTTCGAACAGTTCAACGAATCTGGCGCATGCCACTGCCCGGCCGCTTGGCACCAGCTTTTCGCTGCCGCATGGCTTGAGTGTCGCTTTAATGCATCCGTACGTGATTTCATTCGGCGAAAAAGCGGCCAGCGCCCGGTATGCGGAAATTGCAAAAGCACTGCAGACTGAAAATATAGCCGCATATATCGAGAGCTTAAATGATGCATTCCAGTTAAAAGAAGCAGCGAAAAAACGGTTGGATCTGGAACAATTCCAATCGGCCATTCCGACATTGGCAGAAGATGCATTAGCCGGCAACGGCATTGCAACCAACCGGAAAACACCTATAAAACAAGACATCATCGATATTTATCAAAAACTAGCAACTGACTTATTGGGGGAATGAAAAATGGGAGAAATTACAGGCGGAGAAGTTTTAGCAAGAATGTTGGAAATTGAAGGGGTTCAACATCTATTCGGCATCATCGATGGCACGTATTTCGGCTTTTATTCCAAACTGAAGCCGCACGGCATTGAACTGATCACACCGCGCCACGAAACGAGTGCTGCACATATGGCCGGCGCTTATGCCCGTTCTACCGGGAAACTGGGTGTCTGTATGGCAAGCAACGGACCGGGGGTAGCGAACATCCTCCCTGGGTTGGTCGTAGAAGAAGCAGAAGGCAACCGGGTTTTGGTCATCACGAGTTCACGCCGCACCGGCATCATGTATCCGGACCGCGTCGGCACCTACCAATGCTTCAACCAATCCGGCGTCATTTCACAGCTCGCCAAATGGAGCGAAGCGGTTCCATCATTCGAACGGATTCCAGAAATGATGCGGCGGGCTTTGCGCAAATGCTACGAAGGCCGTCCAGGTGTCGTCCATCTAGACATTCCTGAAAACATCATGAATGGCAAATTCAAAGAGGAACCGGCTTTTTTGCAGCCTCATCAATATCGCTCCATCACCCAAGTTGAACCTTCTGATGCTCAGATTGACCAAACCGTCGAACTTTTGCTGAAAGCGAAGTTCCCGACAATCCATGCGGGCTATGGTGTCACTCATGCGAAAGCTTCTGCCCCGCTTGAAAAAGTGGCGCAATTGCTTAATACCCTTGTGACGACGAGCTGGGCAGGCCGCGGCGCAATTCCTGAAAGCAGCCAGCACACGATGCCGATGGTCCATATCGAAGCGACGAACAACATCCATAACGAATCCGATCTAGTCCTTGTGCTCGGTTCAAGGCTTGGCGAAACCGACTGGTGGGGCAAAGCGCCTTACTGGAACAAAGAGCAGAAAGTGATCCAAGTCGATATCGACCCAGCCATTCTCGGCGGCAATAAACCCGCAGAGCTTGCCATTCAAGGCGATATTGCAAGTTTCCTGACCAAGCTGCTGGCAAAATTAGAAATGAAAAAAGTTCAAATCGATCGCGCTTCGATGCAAAAATACATCGACCGCTTTAATCAGGAACGCCAAAAAGACCGAAGAAAACTGGATGAAAAGTTATCCGATTCGTCCGTGCCGATGAATTCCGCGATCATTCCGGCAACCGTCCAAAAAGTATTTCCGCCTGATACACCTGTTGTTTTCGATGGCGGCAATACGGTGATCTGGTCGAACTTCTATTATCAAATTGAAAAGCCGGCTACTGTCTTTTCGACATTCAAATTCGGCATGCTCGGTGCCGGAACGGCTCAGGCACTCGGTGCTGCGGCAGCGAATCCTGGCAAACCCGTTGTCTGCATGATCGGCGACGGCGCGATGGGCTTCCATCCGCAAGAAATCGAAACGGCTGTGCGCAATAATCTACGCGTCATTTATATCGTATTCTGCGATAAGCAATGGGGCATGGTGAAGATGAACCAGCATTTCGCCTTAAAACCCGTTAAAACTTTGATTAAAAAATCGCTCAGCGCAGAAGAAAGCATCAAATCCGATCTTGGCGAAATCCAGTTCGACAAACTGGCTCAAAGCATGGGCGCACACGGGGCACGGGTTAGCGATCCGAAAGACTTGCGCTTTGCACTTGAACAAGCCTATGCCAGCGGAAAATGTGCAGTCATCCATTGCGACGTCAACCCTGTTCAGCATATGTGGGCTCCGGGACTTAAGTATTTTAAAGACCTACACGCCGAACCAAAGGGGAAATAAACTATGGGAATCGATGATATTCAACTCAATTTCAATCCGACGACTTTGCTGTTGATGAATATTTTAATCGGCTTCATTATGTTCGGCGTGGCCCTGGACTTGAAGCCGGAAGATTTTAAACGGACATTGCGTTCACCGAAACCGTTCCTGATCGGGCTCAGCGCACAATTTTTCATTATGCCGGCGCTGACTTTCCTATTGGTTTTGGTCCTCCAGCCGCAACCGAGCATTGCCCTCGGCATGTTCTTAGTCGCTGCAGCACCTGGCGGAAACCTATCAAATTTCCTGACGCATTTGGCAAAAGGCAATACACCGCTGTCCATCAGCATGTCAGCCGTTTCAACTGCCCTATCAATTATCATGATGCCGTTCAATACGATACTTTGGGGCTCTTTGTACGGACCGACTAATGAAATTTTGAAGTCATTCAGCATTGCTCCGGGAGACTTGGTCCAATCAATCGTAATCCTGCTCGGCATTCCGCTGGCGCTCGGTATGTATGTCAATCACAAAGCGCCCCGGTGGTCTTTAAAAGCAAGTGGCTGGATGAAGAAATTCTCTATCGTCTTCTTCTTGATCTTTGTTGCCGGGGCTTTAGCCGCTAACTTCAATTATTTCGTGGAATACGTCGGCATGGTCGTTATTGCTGTCTTCCTGCATAACTTGGTCGCTCTGTTAACCGGTTATTTTTCAGCACGTGCGTTCAAACTTCCTGAAAAAGACCGCCGGGCAATTGCCATCGAAGTGGGCATCCAGAACTCCGGGCTTTGCCTGATTCTCGTCTTCAACTTTTTTGACGGGCTCGGCGGCATGGCCATCGTTGCTGCTTGGTGGTCGGTCTGGCATATCATCAGCGGGTTGACGCTTGCGCTCTATTGGTCAAAACGACCGGCCCCGAAAGTCGAGGAGGTCACTATATGAATATCTTAATCACAGGAGCAGCCGGCTATATCGGCAGCCAGCTCGTACAGAAATTAGAAAAAAAGATTTCAACAGAGGAAAAAGACTGGCGGATTGTAGCTACCGATATCCGCGACCAGCCTGCTTATATTCCAGACGTTATGACGGATTATCATAAAATGGACGTTCGCGCACCCGAGTTTGCCGATTTCATGCAAAGCCAACAGATCGATACCGTCGTCCATTTAGCGACCATTGTGACGCCTGGCAAGAAAAGCAACCGGGAGTTCGAGTATTCTGTAGATGTCCTCGGCACCCAAAATGTGTTGGATGCCTGTGTGGCAACAGGCGTTAAGCGGATTGTTGTGACTTCGAGCGGGGCAGCATACGGCTACCGCCCGGATAATCCGGAATGGCTGGTGGAAACGGATCCGCTGCGCGGAAACGAGGAATTCGCCTATTCCCACCATAAACGGCTCGTTGAAAAGATGATGGCGGATTACCGGATTGCCCATCCGGAACTTGAACAAATCATTTTCCGGATCGGGACCATTCTTGGGAAGAACGTCAACAATCAAATCACGGCCCTTTTCGAAAAACCTGTAGTGCTGGGCATCCGTGGATCTGAAAGCCCGTTCGTTTTCATCTGGGACCAGGATGTCGTCGCATGCCTCATCCAAGCCATTTCCAATGAACAGACCGGCATCTTCAATGTCGCCGGCGACGGCGCCGTGACAATTACTGACCTTAGCCGCCTGCTTGGCAAAAAGACGATGCGCTTGCCTGCAGGAGTCGTTAAAAATGGATTATTCGTCTTAAAGCGCTTGAACTTGACCCAATACGGAGAAGAACAGCTCAACTTCCTCCGCTACCGCCCAGTATTGGACAACACGCGCTTGAAAAAAGAATTCGGCTTCACCCCTACTTTCACTTCCCGGCAAGTTTTTGAGAATTACATTGCCAAAGCTTGGCCAGGAGAATAAAAGAAAAGCTTCCGAAATGGAAGCTTTTTTTCTATTCCTTTAAAACGCTTTAAATTTTAAATTTCGGATCAATTGGCCCCACCCACTTCAATTCGAGGCTTCCTTCTTCCAATCGATAGAATTTGGCTAAAATTTCATCCATATTTCCCGAACGGATTTGATGGTAAAATTCCTTTTTCATGCTTTCAATGTATTCTTTTCTGCTCATCTGGTCTTTTTCATCATGAGGCGCAAGGTCCTTTTCGTATTCACTCATTTTTTCCAGATCTTCTTTGTCGAAATGATACCGGCTTCCGTCTGGCGCTTTCTTAATGACAAATGGAGAAGACTCAATCAATCTTTTTTCGCCGATAAATGTAAAATGGTTGTGCTTGATTGAAGTGATGCCACTGACTTCAATGATTTTCTTCAACGCTTTCACCCTTTCCGACTGGTTTAGCGTTAATTTTAAATTCCAAAGATTAAATACGGGTTAAATTTCTTTCGGAAACTATTCCACCCATAAAGTGAATGCATAATTTTTGACGCCTTTCTTTCCTACAGCGTAGAGTGGAAGCAATGAGGCAAAGGAGGAACTTAAATGAATGATATTCCATTGATTGTAACAACCGAATGGCTTGCTGAACATCTCGACGATCCAAAATTGCGGATCGTTGATGCAACAGTCTTCATGAAATTTCCGGAAGCCGGCGGGCCGCCTGAAGTCGAGTCCGGCAGAGCTTCTTACGAGAATGGCCATATCCCAGGAGCAGTTTATGCGGACATTGTCGGTGAATTATCGGACACGGATTCCGCTCTTCCGTTCACCGTGCCTTCCCGTGAAACCTTCATTGAAAAAATGACGGAGCTTGGAATTGGAGACGGCCTCTATACCGTAATTTATGACCAAAACGCGTTAGTCGGTGAATCCATCGCCTCTTCCTACTGGGCATCACGGCTTTCTTGGCAGATGCGCTATGAGGGATTCGGCCAAGTGGCGATTTTAGAAGGCGGTTTGCAGAAATGGCTTGCAGAGGAACGGCCCTTATCAACGGAGACGCCTGATTACCCGAAAGCGAACTTTTCCGGACAGCGTGATGATGGCATGCTCGCTACTAAAGAAGAGGTCCAAAAAGCGATGGACGATGAACAAACCATTTTGATCAACAGCTTGTCACCGGAAGAATATGCCGGCACTCAAACAGATGACCCAAGAAGCGGCCATATCCCCGGAAGTGAGAACGTCTTTTTCGGCCTTCATGCGGATGAGCAAACAAAAGCGCTTTATGACGACGACAAACTCCGGGCTTTGTTTGAACATACCGGCGCCCTGGATCCAGGCAAAAAAGTCATTGCTTATTGCGGCGGCGGTATTGCAGCCACTTGGAATGCTTTGATTTTGAATAAGCTTGGCCAGCCGAACGTGGCGGTCTACGATGGATCGATGAACGAATGGGCGAGCGACCCTTCTTGCCCGATCGTTAAAAGTACGAAGTAAACAAATTAAAAGGCACACTCTTTAAAACTGAGTGTGCCTTTTTATATTCTTTATTGATCGCGCTTTACAATCTTATCGCTTACTTGCATGCCGCTGAGCGTCACCATTGGCATGCCTCCGCCCGGGTTGACGGTGCCGCCGACGAAATACAGATTGTCGTAAAGGTCGCTTTGTTTTTTATGCTTGAAGCCTCCGTTTTTGTTTTTATCGGAAACTGTGCCGTAAATTGCGCCGCGGTCTGAGCCATAAACCCGCTCAATGTCATGCGGCGTCCAGACGTCGCGCGTTACGATGTGATTTCGCAGGCCATGAAGTCCCATCCGTTCCAATTTAATGAGCACGCGCTCTTCAAATTCCCGGTATTGTTCCGGTGTGAACGGCTTGTCTTGGATATACGGAATATGGGGCAGGATCTTAATGTTCTCATGTCCTGGCGGTGCCTGTGTTGGATCGGTTTTATTGACATTGACAAGGTAAATTGTCGGATCGTCCGGCAGCTCGTGCTTTTCGAACACTTTGTCCATCTGTTCTTTTAAATTCTCGGAAAAGAAGAAATTATGGTGGTTCAGCTGTGGATATAGCCGGTTTACGCCCAGATGAAGCACAAGCCCGGAGCTTGCCGGTTCGTATTTCTTCTCCAGCTTCTCGACAAACTTCTCATCCGTTTTGACCATTTTTTTATAGAACGGAATGACTTCCATATTGGAAACATAGTAGTCAGCTGTTTTGAACGAGCCGTCTTCCAGTTCAACGCCTGCAATTTCTTTGTTCTGGTTGGTATGTGCGCGAACAACGCCCATACCCGTATGGATTTGTACGCCTTCTTCCCGCGCCAATCTTTCTAAGCCTTCTGCCAGTTTATGCGTACCGCCTTTTACATACCAGCAGCCTTGTGCATGCTGCATGTAAATCATCATATTAAGGACGGCCGGTGCGCTATAAGGCGATGAGCCGACGTATTTGACGTAATAAGACAGCATATCGCGCAAATGTGGATTGCTGATGCGTTTAGAGATTGCGCTGTACATTGTCGAAGTCAAATCGAAGCCGGTCAAAGTCGCAAGGATGCCGTTTTGGGCAACCGCTTCTTTTGGCGATTCAAAGCCTTCTTTTAAATAACTGTGCTCGGTGGTTTTATAGATGCGGCGAGCGTACTTCAGCAGCGCATAGTATTCTTTCATGTCCTTTTTGGACAGTGACGGGTTTTCCCGTTCCATCAACCGAAGATCGTGGAAAAGGTCAAGCACTGTGCCGTCCGGGAAGAACGAACGCCATTCCCGCTCAAGCCGTTGGATCGGTACATAATCTTCCAAGCGCTTGCCGCTGCCTTGGAACAATCGGTCAAAAATATGCGGCATCGTTAAAATGGACGGGCCAAGATCAAAGCCAAAACCGTCTTGTTCCAACCGATTCACTTTCCCGCCAATGTGTTCATTTTTTTCATATAAAGAAACCTGGTAGCCTTTTTGTGCAAGAGAAATCGCAGCAGATAGACCGCCAAGGCCTCCTCCAATTACGATTACGGATTTTTTCTGATTCACCATATATGTACCGCCCTTCTTTCCCCCCGATATTCTTCTATAGCCGCCTCTTTAACCTTAACGTAAAGATTCTTCAGCTATAGCCATAATCCTCTTTATTCCCTCCCTAGAGCTTTTAAAAACCTAGTAAATATAATGATTGTATAAGTTTTCTAAAACAGAAAAAAACCTGCAGCTCCGTAAAAGGAATTGCAGGTTTTACAAGTTTTAAAAAGCCGGGCTGTAGGAAGTAAGCGGAATATCTTCATAGTCTTCTGGATTCAATTGGTTAACCGAATCATCGGCTACTCCTTCGATAATAGCGGAAAGTCCGCGCTCAACCGATTTGACCAGCTGCCCTTTTTCCTTCTGCCCTAAGCTCTGCGTCTGTCCCCGCACTTCAAAAAGCACAGTTCCGCTGCCATTGAGTGCATACGAGCCGAGCGCCGTCCCTGGCAGATCCAGGTCTTGCGAATACAGGGAGATATTCGTGAATTTCGAGTTGCCGTAAGATTGAAGTTCGTTGTAGGCCAATAAATTCAATTGTCTCGAGAAATCGAAATTGTAGTTATCTGCATAGGCCGCGTATTTCGAACCATCAGGCGTTGTCGGATCCGGCACAAATTCGGCAGACAAGGAAAGCGTTACAGGATCAGCCGTTCCGTCGACATAATAAAGCCCTTGGTGATGCAAGTCGACGAACACATCAACGTTGCCAAACTCTTCCTGCAAGGATTTGTAGACATCACGGGAAGTTTGCGATTCAGGTGTGATAAACCAGCCCGGCTGATCGGATGCACCCGGAAAATCTTGGGCTTCTGGCACATAATTGAGATCCGGGTTAAAGTCGCGGTTTACATCAAATCCAGGATTCGCACCGTAGTCATAATTCTGGCTAATGCCGCGGTCGAGATAATTCCATGATTTTGCTGCACCTTCTAATTGCGGGAAGCTCTCAAGCATTTCGGTCCATGTCAGGCTATTGCGGCGCTTGTCGGCTTCAGAAGCGTCTGGATTCATCATCGGCATGAATACAAGCGTGACTTCTTCGCGAATTTCACGTGCCTGCTTCGAATTGCTGGACAAAGTTTTCAGCAAGTTCAAAATCGCTACCGTTCCAGTCTTTTCATTGCCGTGAATTTCACTTTGAATCAACAAGACTTTGTCTCCAGTACCCACTCTTGCCGTATAAATGTCCAAGCCTTCATGCGATTGCCCAGCTACATCTACTTGAACAACACCTTTACTTGTCGATTCAATTTGCCGCAAACTTTTTTGCAGTTCCTGATAATCGATAAATCCAGAAATACTGTTGTCGTGATGATGCGTGGCCGGCTTTACATCATTGCCTACCGCATATACCGGCATCGCCAGTGCCGTACATAAACCCAATACCCCAAGCGTACTCGCAAACTTCCTCTTCAAAAACATCCACTCCCTTAGACTCTTTTTTCTTCAAATTATTTACTTTACCGAAATCAGCATAACAAGCCTAAAACGAATAGTAAATTTATTTTGAATTTTCAATTCTTTAGTCTTTATTTCCAGCCAATCTCCTGTAAATTCATGCATCAAAAGTTTAATGCAACTAAATACTTCGACTCACTAAATACTAATAAAAAATAAAACCATCTTCCCGAAGGAAAATGACTTTATCTTTAGACGAGTATCGTCCATAAGATCATCGTAAAGACGATCGTTGTCACTCCTTGCAGCAAAGTGGCCATTGTCTGCGCTTTGTACGCATCGGTCACTTTCATGCCGCTGAACTGAGTGATGACCCAGAAGAAACTATCGTTTACATGGCTCACTGTCATGGCGCCGGCACCAATTGCCATAACGACCAACGCTAACGGTACAGCCCCTTCAACGCCGAGCGACGGCAGAAGCGGTGCGATCAATGTTGAAGTGATGACAAGTGCCGCTGTTGAAGAACCTTGCGCTGTTTTCAAAGCTGCAGCAATCAGGAACGGAATCAGCAGGAACAGCGAACCGCCCGCAAGTGCCGACAAATCCATTTCCGCTATCAAATCTGCGACACCTGAATTAGTTATGACGCGGCCGAAAGCTCCGCCGGCGCCAGTGATCAATAGGATCGGCGCCGCACTGACAAGCCCTTCCCCAATTAATCCGGTCAAACTTTCTTCATTCCATTTTGGCAGCAAGAAGAATGCTGCGAAAACACCGATTAAAAGGGCAACAGTCGGCGAACCGAGGAATTTCAAGACATTCGTAAATCCATCCTCTCCACCGAGCACACTTGCTACAGAACCCGCACCGATCAAGATAACCGGAAGAACAATTGGCAAGAAAGCTTTAAAAGTAGTTGGCATTTCACCAAAAGACTTGATCACTTCTTCATAGCTCAAATCCCCGCTTTTAACGGTATCTTCAGGGACTTCAATTTTCGAAGCGACTTTGACTGCCCAGAAATAGCCGACCACTGCAGCAGGAATCGCGACGATCAAACCGATTAAAATGATTGTGCCGAGGTAATTTTCAGCGCCGATATTGCCGGCAGCTGCAATCGGGCCCGGCGTCGGCGGCACTAAAGTATGCGTTGCATACAAACCGGTTGCAAGTGCAACAGACATCGAGGCAATCGAGACTTTTGCACGTTTCGCCAAAGCTTTTTTCAAGCTTGATAAAATAATGAATCCAGAATCACAAAAAACGGGAATCGAAACGATAAAGCCGATGATTGACATCGCAAGCTGCGGCCGCTTTTCCCCAATCAGGCGCAATACCACTTCCGCCATCCGGTAAGCGGCGCCAGATTTTTCTAAAATGACACCGATAATGGTTCCGGCAACGATGACGATCCCGATGCTGGTCATCAACCCGCCGAAGCCTTCGTTGACGCTTAAGACCACATCTGCAAGCGGCATACCGGAAGCGATTCCCATGAAAAACGCGCCAATCAATAGCGATAAGAACGGATGAAGCTTGAATACGGCCGTCAACAACACAACCAGGACAACACTTAAAGCAATAATCACGAATAACATCTCAACACCCCTTTTAGTTTTTTAAATACGCTGTCATGATTTTTTTTGTCTTCAACTTCAACTGATGATAGGGTTCAGCGATTGACTGTTTAGCTGTTACATCTTCCCCGACCACCGAATGGATTTCTGTAAAATAAGGCTTGAGAAGTGGCAAGCTTGCTGCGTCCACCATACCGGAAACTAAAATAACGGGCTTTCCTGCTTTTTGTGCCGCTTCAGCGATGCCGAGTGGCGTCTTGCCGGATAAAGTCTGGCTATCGGTTTTTCCTTCTCCCGTTAAAATGAGATCGACTGTCCCGAGATGCTGGTGGAAAAGAATGGCATCCAGTACGACATCAATGCCGCGCTGCATCTGCCCTCCGAAAAAGGCCTGCATGGCGCCGCCTGCACCACCTGCAGCTCCCGCTCCTTTGCGGTCGTGCAAAGCAATGCCCGTCTGCCGCTCGACAATATCTGCATAGTTTCGAAGATTGGCGTCAAGCTTCTCGACCGCTTCTTTGGAAGCTCCTTTTTGCGGACCGAATACAGCGGAGGCACCGTTTGATCCGACAAGCGGGTTTTCCACATCACTGGCGATGACAAAACGGCTTTCTAAAATCCTCTTATCAAAACCGGAATCATCAATCCTCGCAAGGTCACCTAACGCCCGCCGCCGCGTGGAAGCACTTCCCCTTTCTCATCCAGAAACTTCATGCCGAGTGCTTCAAGCATTCCAGCACCTCCATCATTTGTGGCACTTCCACCGAGCCCGATGATAAAATTCCGGAACCCTGCATCAAGTGCATGGCGGATCAATTCCCCGGTGCCGTATGACGATGCCGCATAAGGATTCCGTTCATGTTGACCGAGAAGCATAAGTCCCGATGCTTCCGCAATTTCGATGACACAGGTGCTGCCGTCACCTAATACGCCATAAGCGGCTGCTGCTTGGCGACCGAGCGGATCTTCGACAGTATGGCTGACCAAATTGCCTTCTGTTGCTTCCACCATGGTTGCCATAGTGCCTTCCCCACCGTCCGCTGCCGGCAGCAATACGATTTCTGGATTTTGATCCATTTCTGCTATCGCTTCTTTCATCGCTTGAGCTGCTTCCATTGCAGACAAGCTGCCTTTAAATGAATCCGGTGCTACTAAAATCTTCACTGCCCAAACCTCCTTGCTTTTAAATAAAGCGCTTACATGAATTATAGTGAAAAGGCAAAGCGGATACATTATACTTAACGTATAACTTTACTAACAAAATAATGAGAATATATATACATTGAGGAGTAATCATGATTACAAAACAGCTAGCGGAAGAAATTGTCGAACAAACGATGATCCGGCTAAACCGCAATTTGAATGTCATGGATACAAAAGGCATGATTTTGGCATCAGGGGAAGCGGAGCGGATTGAAAAAATTCATGAAGGTGCAGCACAGGTTGCAAGAACCGGTGAAACCGTAGTGATATTAGAAGCAGACCTTACTGAATGGCAAGGCGTCAAACCCGGCATCAATATGCCGATCCACTTTCAAGGAAATCTCGTCGGTGTGATCGGCATTACGGGCAACCCTGAAGAGCTGAAAGAAATTTCGACACTCGTTCAACTGACGACGGAAATGATGGTCCACCAGTCGCTCATCACTTCCCATATCGAATGGAACCGGAAGCGCAACGAATTGATTTTCGAAGAATTGACGAGCGGCAAACCCTTATCCGCAGCCATCCATGAACGGATTTTCCAAATGGGCCTCGAAGGGAAAATGTCTTTTACCACCCTTTTGATTGAATTGAAAAAACCGCCTTCTTCTTCGCAGCGGATCATTGAACAGCTCGAATCGCATTTTGACAGCCAAACCGTCATCGCCGGCCATTCACAGCTGAACGAAATCTTTCTGCTCATTGCAGGTGCCGGCCCGTCAAAACTCGAAGAGGAACTGTATAGCTTGCTTCATTTTCTGCAGAAAACCGCTCCTGGCAGAATTGGGGTCGGTATCCTAGTCGACAGCATTTTCGATATCCGCACTTCCTATTTGGCTGCACGAAATGCTTTGAAATTCGGCAAGCCTGGCCAGCAATTGATTTATTTTGAAGACGTTGAGCTGATGGCCCTCCTGAAGCGAAATCCAAAAGATGAACTCGAGAAATTCACAAACCGGATCCTAAGTGGACTCAGCGATACCTTATGCCAGACCTTGACCGAATTCCTGTCGTGCAATAAAAACCATGCGGATACTTCTGCACGCTTGAACATTCACCGCCACACATTGACTTACCGCTTGAAAAAAATTCATGAGCTGACAGGTTTAGATCCAACTGAATTCAAGGATGCGGTTGTCATCTACCTCGCACTTGCACTTCGAAACTCCTAAAAAAAGAGCTCGGCAGATCAACTCATCTGCCGAGCTCTTTTAAGTTTGCGGTGCGAAGTAATTTTCTGCAGCGTATTTGAAAGAGTCCATTAGGAAATTTCTCGCTGCGCGGCTGATTTCCGCTTTTGAATGGATGATATCAAAACCGTGGTAAGCACCTTTGTAGATGTTGAAATCTACCGGCACACCTGCATTCCGCAAGTTTTCGACGTATTGCACAGTTTCGTCCCGAAACGGCTCAATGTCGCCGACAAAGGTCGCAGCCGGCGGCAACTCGCGATAATCCGCTGCCCGTGCTGCTGCTGCATAGGCAGGCACATCTTGTCCCTCCAGCTTCCCTAAGTACAATTTCCATGCCCAGCGATTCGTGTCCGAATTCCAGACCGGCGCATTATTTTCACGTGCGGATTCTGTTTCCATGCGGTCGTCTATCATCGGATAAAGGGGCATCTGAAAAGCGAGATTCACTTCTCCCCGGTCTCGTGCATATAAGGCCAAAGCAGCCGTCAATCCGCCGCCAGCGCTTTCCCCACCGACCATCAATTGATCGGCTCGGATGCCCAGTTCGTTTGCATGGTTTTTCATCCACATTAAAACTTCGTAGCAGTCTTCAAGCGCCGCCGGATACGGTGCCTCAATCGATAGCCGGTAATCCGGTGCGATGATCACACAATCTTTCGTTTCGATTAAACGCTGATACATCTTGCCGCTCATTTCAGGCACCCCTTGCGCGTAGCCGCCTCCATGCATCCATAGCACCCCCGGAACATCTTTCACCGGATAAAGCGGTTTATAGATCCGCACACGAATCAAGGAATCATCTTTTCGGCTGATCAGCACTTCGTTGCAATCCAGGCCCTTTACATCTTTCCCTTTGCTTTTATCCATCTGTTTTTTGGAGTTATGCATGGATGCGATAAACTCTTCTTCCGTCGATTTGGTGACCAAGCGGTCCAAAAGTTTTCCCCGCAGCTTTAATTCTTTATCGATCATGTCCGGCGTGATATTCAATCGCTTCTCCCGCTTAGTGCAGTGCTTTTTCATCTTAATTTGTATGCTATCTTACCAAGAACTTTGCGGCAAGAAACAAATCTCGCCTCTTTAATTTTCGAATTAAATCTCTGATACCTTGACACTCGATATATCAGCGAATATACTATGAGTAACGATATATCGAGTGTCAAGGTATTAATGAAAGAGGTGACGGCATGCAAGCTTTATCGGAATCCACGTATCTGGTCTTACTCGCGTTATCGAAAAAACCATTGCACGGCTACGGCATCATCAAGAAAATTGAGAAATACAGCGACGGGGACATTGTCCTCGCACCGGGCACACTATACGGTGTCTTAACTAATTTGCAGAAACAGAAACTCATCGAACTTGTCACCGCTGAAAAAGAAAGCCGCCAAAAAAAGACATACCGGCTGACCGATGAAGGGCAAACGGTTTTCGAACTGGAGTACGAGCGCTTTAAAAAGATGCTGGCCATCAGCGATGAAATCTTGAAGGGAGCTGAAACAGATGAAGACGATGAAGAAATTTAAACTCACGCTCGCCTACGATATCGAAAAAGAAGCCAATTGGCTGACGGAAATGTCTGCGAAAGGATTCCATTTCTATAAATACCGTTGGGGATTTTATTATTTTGAAGAAGATCCATCGAAATCGTATATTTACCAAACGGATTTTCAGGAATCGAGCGAAGAATATTTCGAGCTTTACACAGAAGCCGGCTGGGAGCATATGCAAACCGAGCTTGGCCAATACCATTATTTCCGTGCCGACAAAAATACCATCGGAGACGAACGGATATATTCCGATCCCGCTTCCATTAAAAGCATGTACAAGCGGATGCTGCTTTTCTATGTCGCTATTTTCATCTGCATGCTTGTCAGCCAAATCGGCATCGTGCTGACATGGAATGGCAATTTGCTGTCAAAATTCGCACTGATTTTAGTAAGTGCTGTCGTCATCCTGTACATCTTCCTCTTCATCAAATTGCTGCGGCAAATGAGAAGAGCGGAAAAACTGATTTAATTTCCTCGGTCGATTAAAAAAACCCCTGAATCCAGAGCCTTTTAATAACGGCCTGGAATTCAGGGGTTTCACTGTTTCTATTCAGTTTAATAACTGCTGGAATAAACCAAAGCGTTATCCACGAACACTTTGCATTCAATTGTGAAGAAACCGCCAATCGTTACTTTCACCTGTTGCATGCCATCGAGGCCTTTCAACTGCCCCGTTAGATTCCCCCGAAAACTGAGGCCCAGGTTTTCATCCTGCAGCTCCCCGTCGATGAACAGCTTTTCGCCGTCCAGCCAGCGATTTTCCACTACGATGCTGCGTCCTTCGTAAGTTGTTTCAAATGTCTTTTTCATTTTAGCCCTCCTTGCAGAGTGTTGGAATGAAGAACCATCATGTCGATTGCATGACTCTATCATTTGTTTTGCTAGTACAAGTGTAACATACAGCAGAAAAAATTATGTCTATTATTCCCAAATCAATTTCCGATCCGCAGCGCATTCCCTCGATTCTGCAGTACTGAAAGGATACTCAAAGCCGCAAGCAAGCTTGTTTTCGGATTGCTTGGCATCGGATTGTTTTCAACCTGCAGTTTCATCCGGCCGAATGTCCCTTCCGCTTCAATCGTATGGGTATTCCGCTCGATATCCGGATCGACAATGATGCGGACGCGTGTCTTATCGACGCCGATGCCGGCAATCGCAAGCACTAGAGCCACATTGATATTCTTTGGGAATTTCTCAACCGCTTCAAACGCAGAGCCTTCGAAAATCACTCTTTCTTCTTCTGCTTCTACGCCGAGTGATGCCGGAGATTTTCGGGTCGTGATTTGGACACGTTCCAAGCCGCCAGCCGCTTTCGCCGATTGCAGCACATCCAACCCGGCCAATCGCTCCGGAAGGCAAATAAATATTCGTCCCTTTTGCTTCCGCCAAGCTTTTCAATTCTTCCAGAAAGGCGATGTCCTTGAAGACGCCGATGCTGCCGACGACGAGGTCCTTTTGATGCTCCACGACATCTTTCACATAAATCCCCGCCGCTTCGACCGTTGCTGCTTCGACTACAATATCAAGCGGCAGATTCAAGAAGCCTTGAAGGTCCGTATAGAAATCAGCTTCAAACCGTTCGCTCAATTGCTGGCCCATTTCTTCGTTGCGTCCGAAAATGGCAATGACCCGCCCATCTGCCTGTTGATACTGGTTGATTTGTTCCAATAGATACGAAGCAATATTACCCGTTCCGATAATCCCAATATTCATGGTCCGCCTCCTTTTGGAAATTGATTGGTTCCCGATTTGCTAATGCCACTTGCTTTTATCCATTATACATGAATTCCATTTGTTTCTTCCTTCACCCCTTTTCCAAAGGAAAGAATTTCTTGTACAACGAATTTATCCTATTTTTAGTGTATTGTCCTCAGTTTAGTAAATTGGTTTAAGGGAAAAATACACTAAACTCAAAATATTAGGAGGAATTGATTTGCAAAACCACCAACTGTACGTGAACGGCAAATACGTAGAATCCACTGGCACTGAATGGATTGATATCCTCAATCCTTCCACTGAAGAAGTCATCTCCAGAATCCCAAAAGGCACGGCAGAAGATGTAGATAAAGCCGTCGAAGCTGCTTTTCAAGCTCAGCAAGCCTGGGAATTGACCCCAAATATCGAACGCGGGAAGATTGTCCGGAAACTAGGCGACGAAATCGCGAAAAGACGCGATACGTTCATTGATTTATTGCAGGAAGAACAAGGAAAGGATTATGAATTAGCGAGCGGAGAAGTGGATTTAGCCATTGATTATTTCCATTATATGTCCGAATGGGCCAGAAGAATTGAAGGCGAAATCGTGCCAAGCGACCGCCCGAATGAAAATATCCTCGTCTACAAAAAGCCGATCGGCGTTGTAGCGGGAATCATTCCATGGAATTTCCCGGTTTTCATTTTAGCGCGCAAAGTTGCGACGGCTTTAGTGACAGGCTGTACGATTGTTATCAAACCGAGCCAGCAGACGCCAAATACCACCATGGAATTCACCAAGATCGTAGATGCAATGGAAGAAATTCCAGCTGGTGTTTACAATGTCGTGATGGGTACCGGTTCTGAAATCGGCAACGCACTTGCTTCCCACAAAAAAGTGCAATTGATCACCATGACAGGCAGTGTCCAGGCTGGAACGAAAGTGATGGAAGCGGCAGCGCAGAACATCACGAAAGTAAACTTGGAGCTGGGCGGCAAAGCACCGGCCATCGTGACACAGAACGCCGATTTGGATCTTGCGGCCGAAGCCATCACCGCTTCACGGTTAGCGAATGGCGGCCAGGCCTGCACAAATGCAGAACGTGTTTATGTCCATGAAAGCGTAGCGGAAGCATTGACCGAGAAATTGATCAAAGCATTTGAAGCGAAAAAACTCGGAAATCCGAGACAGGACAAAGACGTCGAAGTAGGTCCGCTAATCAGCGAAGACCGTCTTGAAACGGTTGAAGAAATGGTTCAAGAAGCTGTAGCTGCAGGTGCTGTAGTCGCGACTGGCGGAGAGCGTCCTGATTTTGACAACGGCTTTTTCTACAAGCCAACCATTTTGACGAATGTAGAACATGATTCAGCGATCATCCGGGAAGAGATTTTCGGGCCCGTCCTTCCAATCACTACGTTTAAAACCTTGGACGAAGCCATTGAAAAAGCGAATGACACCGTCTACGGTTTATCGTCTTCCGTTTACACAGATGATCTAAACGAAGCGATGCGCGTCGTCAATGAAATGAAATTCGGTGAAACTTACGTAAACCGGGAGAATTTCGAAGCCATTCAAGGCTATCATGCCGGCATGCGCCAGTCCGGACTTGGCGGAGCTGATGGGAAACACGGGATGGAAGATTTTCTGGCCACTCAAGTCGTCTATATGCAATACAAAAATGATAAACAATAAGGAATTGAAAAGATGCAAAGCGGTGGCCGTTTTGCATCTTTTTCTTTTGCTTCTTTCTGATAATCCTGTAATTTGAGCATTGGTTTTGACAAGATTCCTTTTGTGCTATAACTTAAAATATAATTCCTAGTAAATCTATCAGTATTAACTAGATAATTAATTATCCCTTCAGGAGGACCTTAGTCTATGAAAGCCATTTGGAAAAAATATTTAGATGCCTCGTTAATTTTAAAAATTACCGTTGCACTTATTCTCGGCATCGTGGTCGGCGTCATTTTTGGAGAAGACGCTGTTGTACTTGCCCCTTTCGGCGATTTGCTTTTGAATTTGCTGACGTTCTTAATCATCCCGCTGATCTTATTCACTCTTATTGTCGGCGTTAACCAGACCCAGATCGGCGACCTCGGGCGCATGGGCGGAAAAGTATTCCTTTACTACACGTTCAGTTCCGCATTTGCCATCATAGTCGGGTTGGCAGTGGCGAGCATTTTCCAGCCGGGAACCGGCATGCAGCTGGACGGCAGCGAAACGTTTGATGTTCCGGATAATCCAGGCATCGTCAGCGTTCTGTTGAATATTGTACCGTCTAATATTTTCACTGCGTTCAGCGAACTCAATTTGCTTGGCATCATTTTCACAGCATTTGCATTCGGCATCGCCATTTCTTATATGCGCAGTTCCTCCGAACTCGGAGAACTCGGCGGCCATCTTTATAAATCAATCGAAGCGTTGAATGAAGCGACGCTGCTGATTTTGAAAATCGTCCTTCAATACGTGCCGATCGGCGTCTTTGCCATCATGGCGAAAACGGTCGGCAGCCAAGGCTTGGATACGCTCTTCTCTTTAGGGGAAATGATTCTTGTCTTGTATGCGGCACTTGCTGTTCAAATCGTTCTCTACACCCTTATTTTGATCCTGTTCAAAGTCAAACCTGGCCGATTCTTTAAACAGGCGCGTACACCGATGCTTACGGCCTTCGTTACGCAAAGCAGTTCAGGCACATTGCCGCTGACTTTAACAGCGGCGAAAAATCTTGGCGTACCGAAAAGCCTCTACGGCTTCAGCATTCCGCTCGGTGCGACAATCAATATGGACGGCGCCGCAATCCGAATCGCTGTGTCGGCTGTGTTTGCCGCTAATCTAATCGGCGATCCACTGAGCCTTACGGATATGTTATTGGTCGTGCTTGTCGGAACGCTTGCTTCCATCGGAACAGCCGGGATTCCTGGTGCCGGTATCGTCATGATTGCAACCGTATTTGTCCAGCTCGGCTTGCCTATGGAAGCTGTGGCCTTGCTGACAGCTATCGATGCACTTGTCGGAATGGGCTGTACTGCCTTGAACGTGACCGGCGATTTGGTCGGAACTGCTGTAATCGATCAAAACGAAAAGAAACGAAATACAGCGAAAGCATCTATTTAACGAATTGAAAGGCGGCTGCAGGCAGATGCAGCCGCTTTTTTATTTTCTTATTTGTTGCTGTCCCTTCATTCTTTTTCAGGTAAAATGAAGCATAGTTTATTTTATCCGAAACCACTCAAAGGAGCCTGAGCACTGTGAATAAAGCCCAATTGAAAAAAAGAATCGACGCCGCCAACAAGCAACAAAAGGCGGACCTCGTCATTCGAAACGCGTCCATCGTCAACGTCTTTACAAAAAGCTTAACGACTGGAGATGTGGCCATTGCTGATGGCATGATCGTCGGCATCGGCAATTACGAAGGCGCAGTTGAAATCGACGCAGCTGGAAAATTTATCGCACCTGGCTTGATCGATGCTCATGTCCATATCGAATCGTCGATGGTGACGCCACGGCAATTTTCACAAGTCGTCTTGCCGCACGGAGTTACGACCGTGATAACGGATCCACATGAAATCGCCAACGTCAGCGGGATAGCAGGAATTGAATTCATGCTTAAAGACGCAGAATCCACGTTGCTCGACATCAAAGTGATGCTTCCTTCGTGTGTCCCTTCCACTCCTTTTGAAAACGCTGGAGCGAAGCTATCTGCAGAAGACTTGGCCCCTTTTCTTCAGCGCGGCCAAGTTCTCGGCTTAGCGGAAGTAATGGATTTCCCTGCTGTCTTGCGCGGAGACGATGCAATGCTGGATAAGCTTTTGCTCAGCACGCAAATCGACGGCCATGCGGCGGGACTTTCCGAAAACGACATCAATGTATACGGGACTGCCGGTATTTTAACCGACCACGAATGCGTCTCTAAAGAAGAAATGGTGTCACGCCTTGAACGCGGCTTATATGTGATGCTGCGTGAAGGGTCCGTCGCGAAAAACCTTCATGCATTGCTTGAAGGCGTCACAGAACAAAATGCGCATCGCTGTTTGTTCTGTACGGACGATAAGCATCTGGATGACTTAGTGGAAGAAGGCAGCGTCGATTACAACGTACGCGTTGCCATCCAACAAGGAATCCAGCCGATCACAGCCATTTCAATGGGCAGTTTTTATGCGGCGCAATGCTTTGGATTAACTCAAAAAGGCGCGATTGCTCCAGGCTATGATGCAGATTTCCTGCTGCTCGACAGCTTAGAGGATTTCACGATTTCAGAAGTCTATAAAGGCGGTGTGCTTGCTGCAAAAGAAGGCCGCTACACGGGGCCAAACGAAGAAAAGAGCGATGCTTCTTCTGTTCAAGACACGGTTCAAATGGCGGAGCTGTCGATTCGCGACTTGCGGATCCCTTTAGGCGAAAGCAAGGCGGCCCATATCATCGGCATCAACCCGAACAATCTCATCACAGAGCATCTCATTGAAAAAGCCTCTGTTTCCAATGGCTTCTTTGTTTCAGATGCCAATCAGGACCTTTTGAAGATGGCAGTCATTGAACGCCACCGGGCGACCGGCAATATCGGGCTTGGCATCGTCAAAGGGCTCGGCATTCAAAACGGCGCGATTGCAACAACGGTTGCACATGATTCGCATAATATCATTGCCGTCGGAACGAATGATGAAGACATCAAATGCGCAGCGGATGCCCTTCATCAACTGCAAGGCGGCCTCGTGGTCGTTCAAAATGGCAAAATTTTGGCGAGCCTCTCGCTTCCGATTGCCGGACTCATGTCCAAAGAACCCTTTACTGCCGTTTATAGCCAGCTCAAAACCTTGGATGAAAGTTTGCTGCAAATCGGTGCGCCCACTCATTTCAATGCCTTTCTCACTTTGTCGTTCTTGTCATTGCCGGTCATCCCCCATTTAAAATTGACCGACCGCGGTTTGTTCGACGTTGCAAGCTTCCGGCACATCGAAGTCGCTGCAGAAGCCGAATAAACCCGTTTCACCCGCAGCAGGAATTTTTCCTGCTGTTTTTCTTTTTCCTGAGCGCTTCAGTTAGTTTTTCCGCGGCATTTTGCTACACTGATGAATGGAACTTATTTCTTCACACTAGAGGAGCGGTATATATGCAAAACTTAACAGGAAAAACGGCGTTGATCACAGGGGCTGGCCGAGGAATCGGACGCGCAACAGCGATTGCTTTTGCAGCAGAAGGCATCAATGTAGGGCTTGTCGGACGTACGGCAGCCAATTTGGAAAAAACAGCCGCAGAACTTGAGCAATACGGCGTAAAAACCGTATTTGCTGTCGCAGACGTAGCAGATATGGACGCGGTCAATGCAGCAGTCGAGCACATCACGGCTGAACTTGGACCGATCGACATTTTGATCAACAACGCTGGAATCGGCAAATTCGGTAAATTCCTTGAATTATCGGCTGAAGAATTCAAAAACACGATCGATACGAATTTAATGGGTGTCTATTACGTAACCCGTGCCGTATTGCCGCAAATGATCGAGCGCCAATCCGGCGAAATCATCAACATTTCATCAACTGCTGGACAAAAAGGCGCGCCAGTAACAAGCGCATACAGTGCTTCGAAATTCGGCGTCATGGGATTAACGGAATCGTTGATGCTCGAAGTCAGAAAACACAATATCCGTGTGACGGCTTTGACGCCAAGCACCGTCGCTACCGACCTTGCGATTGAAGGAAACTTGACAGACGGCAACCCGGAGAAAGTCATGCAGCCGGAAGATTTGGCTGAAATGATGGTGGCTCAATTGAAACTTCACCCACGCGTTCTCTTGAAATCAGCTGGCCTTTGGTCAACAAACCCGTAATAAGCGATATACAAAAACACCTCCGATTTTTGTCGGAGGTGTTTTTTTGAATTGCCTTCCTTAATCCACGGTTTTTACAGGCTCATCATTGATCGCATAATGGTAGCTGGTCGTGGCATTGAGTGAATGGATGACAGTGCAGTAAGTTTCGCTCGATAATTTGATCGCTCGAATGACTTTGTCTTCCGGAAGCTCTCCTTTTAAATAATACGTGATGGCAATTTCAGTGAAACGCTTTGGATGCTCTTCAGCACGAGTGCCTTCGATATCCATATAAAATTCATCCACTTTTAAGCGCATTTTATTGAGCACTAAGACAATGTCCATTCCGGTACAAACCGCCGCCGCATGCAATAAAACTTCCGGCGGCCGAGGTCCGCTATTCGCGCCCCCACTTTCTTCCCCCGCATCGAGCAGCACCCGGTGGCCCGATTCCGTCAAGCCATCAAAAGCCATTCCACCGTTCCAGTTCAATCTTGCTTTCATTCCCCATCACCCTTTCCAGTTTTCTTCCCTATACCCTTTGTTAGATTGTTTCATCCGTTATTCTTCAAAAGGTACAGTATTAATAAACTGATGTTTTATTAAAAAACAGTATTTTCTGACTACAGACATTCTTTTTGCAGAGGATTACACTTTGAGTAAAAAAACAGGAAAGGAGGTGCGCCTGATGAGCAAATTGTTTCGAATTGTCATCCTGTTGGTGATGGCTCTTTCTTTGCCTTTGACGACTGCTTTTGCCCATAACGACCGCCATCACGATTCCTTAGTTTCTTTAGGAGATTCCATCCCGTTCGGCTTTAGCCCCGAGCGCAATAACGAACAGCCTGCAAAATACGCCTATCCGTATTTGATCGGAGAGAAAGCCGATGTGCATGTGAAAAATTTGGCGGTTTCGGGTGCAGAGACCGATGACCTGCTCGCTGCACTCAAGAAAAATAAACATTTCCGCCAGTCAGTGAAGAAAGCAGATTATGTGACTGTCCAAATTGGCGGCAACGATTTCCTTGCCAGTTTGAGAGCTGCTTATGCAGAAAGCCGCGGCGATACGAAATTGTTCCATCGTTTACTTGAGAAAAAATTGGCTGGAAATGATGCGTTTAAAAATCTCCATGCCATCGTCAAAGAAATTCGCTCGTTGACGAAAGCGAAAGTTGTGCTGTACAACTTATACAATCCGTTCCACTTAAACAGCCCATTCCATAATGTCGCTGATCTGTACTTGCCGGAACTTAACGCCATGTATAAAGACGTCGCTAACTCGCATAAGAATGTGAAATTGGCCGATTCCTACCAGGCATTTGGCGATAAGCAAGCGAAATATTTGATCAAAGGAGACATTCACCCAACTAAAGCCGGCCATGAAAAGCTCGCGAAAATCGGCTTAAAAGCATTAAGCCACAAACACGTACACCACCAACACCGTTAACGAAATGAAAAAGCGGCCTTCATGTTGAAGGCCGCTTTTTTCCGTATATTTTTCTTTTATCGTTCCCCTCGATGAGTTGGTCGAAATGCGTTTATAGTCTGATCAATCATGGACACCTTGTTTAACCGGCACCGCAAGCAGCTCTTTCAAGTGGCGGTCGATTTGGCCGTGATACGCTTCCCCTTCTCCTCCGAATAAGCCGAAATGGCCGGCGATGCTCGTAACGACCCGGAGCTCGCTATTCGGGATCATTTTCTGTTCCCGTTCGCAATCGCTTGGCGGAAAGAACATATCGGTATCGATTGGCATCACGTAAGTGACGGCTTTAATGCGCCCAAGTGCTTTCTCCAAGTCACCATCCGTTAACCGGCTGACATCGCCGCGCTGCCACTTCCAACCCATGGCAAGCAGCGCATTCGGGTCCATCGCTTGGAAAAACGGTTCCAAAAACCCTCCGACCAATTCATCCACAGTCGCTACACCAAACAAATCCCATTTTTCTTGATTGAAAAACTCCAGACAAAAGCCCATAACGGCCCAAATATCGGCGTGCCGCTTCAAGCCGTCTGCGACTTCTGTATGGGAAGTGTAATTGCCGCCATTCCAACCCGGATCAGAAGTAATGGCATCCATCAAGGTCTGGGTGAAAAGAAAATCATGGACCGTATTTTTAGCAGTGCCCGCAATCGGCGCCGCCCGCTTTACCATATCCGGGAAACGAACTGCCCATTCGTAAGTTTGCTGCGCGCCCATCGAACCGCCGACCACTAAAGCTAATTCCCCGATTCCGAATTTTTCCGTAATCAATTGATGCTGCGCCCGTACATCGTCTCCGATGCGTACTTTCGGGAAGGCGCTCATACCGACAGAATCCGGGCTATTATGCGGCGAACTCGACAAGCCATTTCCAATCTGGTTAATGACTACGATAAAATATTCAGTCGGATCAAGCGCTCTGCCTTCCCCGATGTAAGTTTCATAATCTTTGCTGGTTCCTGAAAACCAAGTGGGAATCAGGATGACATTATCTCTTGCTTCATTCAGTTGGCCATGGGTTGTATAAGCCAACTGGCAGTTGGGTATTACCCCTCCTTCTTCCAGCTGAAAATCCCCTAACTCATAAATCTCAAATGGCCCGTGATTTTCTTGTGAATAAAACAAATTCTCAATCATCAACATTCCGCCCTTCCCATGAATTTCCCTCAGTTTAGGAAGCAAGGTGTTATGTATGGAGAAAGTCTAACTACTTCCTAGGTCAATTATACGTGCCTAGCGCCTTAAATAAAACAGAATTTTCTGTTTATTATACGAAAGATTGCGATTTTTCAAGCCCTGCTATTTTCCATTTACCCTGTTAAAAAAGGATAAAAAAGTTTATATTTAATAGTTAGAGTAAAAAAATATTCAAGAAATTGTTGGAAAGAAGGAATAGTATATGAGTGCAATACCCGAAAAACGTAAAATAAGCATCGGGAAAATAATCAAAAAAGCATTGCCGATCATTATCGGTGCCTTTATTACAGCCTATGGACTTGAAGCTGTATTAATTCCAAATAACGTCTCAGATGGCGGCGTCACAGGCCTCAGCATCGTTGGATCGCAATTATTCGGTTTGCCGCTTGGCTTACTGATCGCTGTCCTCAACATTCCATTTGTCTATCTCGGCTATAAACAGATCGGGAAAAGCTTTGCGATCTACTCCATCACCGGCATCGCTTCCTTAGCTTATGCGACAACTGTCATGCACCACATTCCAACGATCATCGAAGGCGATACGCTGCTCGTCACAGTTATCGGAGGAATCATCATCGGTTTCGGAATGGGCCTTGCTTTGCGGAACGGCGGCGCTTTAGATGGAATCGACATGCTCGCTGTGCTGCTAGCCCGTAAATTGCCGTTTGGTACAAGTGACATGATCTTATTCTTAAATTTATTTGTCTTTATCGTCGTTTCGTTCGTTTTCGGCTTGCAAGGCGCTTTCCTTTCCGGAATCGCTTATTTCATCGCTTCTAAAGTCATTCATTTGGTTGAAGAAGGATTCAGCGGCTCGAAAACGTATAAAATCATTTCGCAAGAACCCGACCTTCTTGTACAAACCATTTTCGACCGCCTTGGCCGAAACGCTACGTACAGTCTGGTTAAAGGGGCTTACACAAATGAGCAATACAAAGAAGTCACTTGCATCATCAACCGTCTGGAAGATAGTAAAATGAAAGAAATCATCTACGAAATCGACAAAAATGCATTTGTAGTGGTTTATGACGTTGCTGAAGTCCGAGGCGGGAACTTTAAGAAACGGGATATCCATTAATCCTTCCCATATAAAAGACGCTGAGCTCCCTAGAATTAGAGGGACTCAGCGTCTATTTTTTATAACCCTACGGAATCTACTGCATATGTGGCGTCTTCTTCACTGTAGCCGCCAGACTTCAATTGATCAATTAACTCTTTACGCGAAAAAGCGCCATACTTCACATAGCCCTCCGCCTCTTCTACAGCATTGGCCCGCCAGTCCACTCCCAAGTTTTGAACCGCATACGTTGCATCTTCCTTGCCATGGCCTTCAACCACTAATTGGTCAATCAGCCCGCTCTCTGAAAAAGGCGAGTATTTCAAGAAATTCTTTGCGCGAGCGACTGCCTGCTGCTGGGAAGGTGTCTCCATTTTTTTCATTTGCGCTTTCAAATCATCGATTCTTTCATTAGACTCGCTGTTCGCCGCTTCCAACATTTCCACTTTTTCTGCCAAATCTTTAGTCGTCGCTTCGAACTTTTCCTGCTTTTTTTGATTTTCGATTGTAGAACTATGGGCTGGGGATTGTAAGAACCCGATGCCTCCGCCGACTGCAAACGCAATGACGACAGCCAATAGATACTTCCATTTTGTCTTGACAAATGCATTTATTTTCCCCATCTTCAATTCCCTCTTTTTTCTTATTTCTCTTCACTTATCGTAGTATAACTGGACGATTTTAGACAGCATTTTTTAGACGCCACATGCTCTACTGATGTTCCCTTCACCCGTTTAGAAAAATAAATTTCCCGAATATCCTTGCATTTCCTTTGGAACTGGCTTATGGTTATAAACATCGAATCACAACAAATTGAATAATCGATTTCTTATCAAGAGAGACGGAGGGATTTGGCCCTACGATGTCTCAGCAACCGCCCACGGGCAAGGTGCTAATTCCAATAGGCGAAAGCCTAGAAGATGAGAAGAACAGATTTCCTGACGGGAGCTTTCTTCTTTATTGAAGAGGGCTCTTTTTCATTTGAATGAGAGCCCTGCAAAACGAGCTTGACCCAAATTAAAAACAGAAAGCAGGAATTCCACATGGTAAACCCAATTACCGAAACACCAAAAACTTTAGTTAATGCTCCGTTCAAAGCAGATCACGTCGGCAGCCTTCTCCGTCCGGATAGCATTCATCAAGCACGAAAAGAATTTAAAGAAGGCATTATCACAGCGGAACAGCTGCGGAAGTGGAAACGACTGAAATCAAACGCATCGTCGACAAACAAATTGAAGTCGGTTTAAAGGCTGTGACTGATGGCGAATTCCGCCGAACATTCTGGCACACTGATTTCATGGCCCATATCAACGGTTTTGAAGGCTATACGCCGGAAACGGGCTACCGATTCAAAAATGTTGAAACGGAAGCGTATGACGTGCGGAATATCGGCAAAATTTCCTTTAACGACAATCATCCTTTTACCAAAGACTTTACCGAGTTCAAAGAAATTGTCGGCGGCCGTGCAGTTCCGAAGCTGACGATTCCAAGTCCGAACCAATTCTTCAATGAAGGCATCCGCGACGAAGCAATTTATCCGGATCTTGAAGACTACGCGACAGACGTAATCCAAGCTTACCGCGATGCTTTTAAAACGTTCTATGATTTAGGCGCCCGCTATATTCAAATTGACGATGTTTACATTGCCGGCTTATCATCTCCGGATATCCCGTTCAACGACGGCCAGTATAGCCGCGAATACTTGATTGACCTTGCACTTCGCGTCGCAAACGGCGTCCTTGAAGGCAAACCGGAAGACCTTACCGTAACGACCCACCTGTGCCGAGGCAACTACCAATCCGACTGGGCATTCGAAGGAAGCTATGCGCTGATCGCACCGACCCTATTCGCTAAAGAAAAAGTCGATGGCTTTTTCCTGGAATACGATGACGACCGCTCCGGCAGTTTCCAACCGCTTGAACATATTCCGCTGGCGGGCCAAGAGTGGTGCTCGGTGTCTTCACCTCGAAAAACGGTGAACTCGAAGACAAAGAAATCATTAAAGCACGTGTAGCAGAAGCAGCCAAATACGTCCCGCTTGAGCAGCTATGCATCAGCCCGCAATGTGGATTTGCCTCAACCCACCACGGCAATATCCTCACTGAACAGCAACAATGGGATAAACTTCGCTATATCGTCGAAGTATCTGAAGAGATTTTCGGAAAATAAATAAAAGAGGCAAGCGCTGAAAAATGGCGCTTGCCTCTTGTTTTGAAAGATATCGAAAATTAAACGTTCACTTCTTCTTCGATTTCGACCATTTTGTACATCGACATCAACTGCCAAAGCGGTCCTGGGATATCAAGCTTGCCGCGACGCTCTTTTGGAACATTGTGGAAAATCTCAACTTCTTTTCCTTGTTTCACTTTTTCCGTCCATTCCGGATCGACCAATGCTTGGCGGCCCATCACGACAATATCCGCGCCTTCTTTAAGTGCTGCAACGGCGTCTTCCGGTTTTCTTACGTTTCCGACAACGACAAACGCTACGCGACCTGCGATTTGCTTAGACAGAATCTCAACGATTGTCCCTTCAATCGCTTCATTATGCGGACGTTTTTTATAATCCATCAATGATACGTGCAAGTAGTGGATGCCGCCTTCGATCAACTTCTCAGTCAGAACTTTTGTTTCTTCGATCGTGTAGCCAACGCCCAAATCGCTGTATTCTTCCGGAGACAACCGGTAGCCGACGATAAATTCTTCATTTGCGAATTCTGCCGCTACGCGCTTTACTTCCGATAGAACTGCAAGCGGGAATTTCAAACGGTTCTCAAAGCTTCCGCCCCATTCGTCTTCGCGGCGATTGGTCGCTTCCGAGACGAATTGCTGAAGCAAATACGTATTCGCTCCGTGGATTTCCACTCCGTCAAAACCGGCTTCGATTGCACGGCGCGTCGTTTCGCCGAAGTCACGGATAATGTTCGTGATTTCTTCAGCTGTCAATTCACGGGGTGCTGCTTTCTCAGGCGTTCCCCCAACTGAACTTGGTGCTACCGTTTCATTTGCTTCAATCAGTTCCGGCTGCCCTTGGCGTCCACCGTGCTGCATTTGCAGAATGGCTTTATTGCCGTTAGTTTTCATTTCAGCGGCCAATTGCTTCAGACGCGGCATGATCAGGTCTTCCTTAAACGCGATGAATTGCCCTGGGAATGCGATGCCATTCTCTGAAACGGCGATGCAGGCAGTGATGAACAGGCTGCCAATATTCGAGCGGCGGCGGTAGTAAAGCAATTCTTCGTCCGATACCGTACCATCCGGATTTCCTGAGTATGTTGTCATTGGTGCAACGCCTAAGCGGTCATTCAAAACGACGCCGTTCGGCAATTTGATTTCTTCGAATAAAGCATTGAATTCTGGTTTCATCTATTATATTCCCCTTTTCTTTTGGCTCATTTATCCAAATTAGCATAGGCTCATGTGGACTACAAGAATTCTAGCTCGCGAAACAGGAGATTCTGCATGAACAAAAGAAATCCAAAATGGGCGGGCACCATTTTGGATTTCTTCTACTATTTCCGTGGCTGGTGCTTATTTCGGCAATACGGCTTTTGCAGAAATCAGCTTCGCTTCAAGCAGCTCTTGCCAGAATGCTGATGGAATAACCGCTTTCAATGCCTGCATGTCTTCTTTGATGCGATCGGGTCTTGTCGAACCCGTCACGACGGCTTTGACAGCAGGATGCGCTGTTGAAAATTGGATCGCGGCATCTTTTAAGTTAACGCCGTGATTTTTAGCGATTTCCGTAAAGCGCTCGACTTTCTTTTTTGTTCGGGCGTGATTTCTTTGTAATCGAAATAATCTCCGCCAAACAGTGCACCTGAATTGAAGGAACCGCCGATGATAAGTCCGCCGTCTTTTTCAAGCGCCAGCGGCATCATGCGTTCAAGAGCCCGTTCATGCTGCAGAATGGTGTATTGGGTCGCTGATAAACTCAAATCGGGATGAGCTTCTTCCAGTTCAAGTGCCACTTCAATTGGAGTCGTTGTATTGACGCCAAGCCCCCACGCTTTAATGACCCCTTCATCACGAAGACGGTCCAGTACTTTAAAAGCTCCATGGCGTGCTTCGTCAAATTTCGTAATCCATTCATCCCCTAAAAAGTCCGGGGACAGATCGTGGACGAAAACCATATCGAGGCGGTCCGTTTTCAGGCGCTTCAAGCTGTCTTCAATCGATTTCAGCGTGCCGTCTTCCGTATAATCTGTTTCGATTTTATTTTGCCGGCCATCTTCAAACAGCCCTTCTTTTTCTTCTTTTTCATCGAGGATAATCCGGCCGACTTTCGAACTTAAGAGAAATTCATCTCGGTTGTAGGAAGATAAAACTTCACCTAGCCGCAACTCAGCGAGCCCCGCCCCGTAGAACGGCGCTGTATCAAAATACCGGATTCCTTCATCCCAGGCAGAACGGATGGTCTCCATCGCTTCATCTTCCGGAACTTCTCTGAACATATTGCCAAGCGGCGCAGTCCCGAGCCCAAGTTTATTCTTTATCGTCACTTCGTTTTTCATGGATAGACACCTCTTTTTGTTAGTTGTTTAAATGAAACACATTCCTTTATTTACCCGCTGCAAATTCAGCTAAACGAACTCTTTTTTTCTCGGAAGGCAGACAATAAAAAAACAGGCATAAGAAAAATCTTAAGCCTGTTTGACGTGCTTACAACCTTTAACGCGCATGTTTCAAGAACAGCGCATTTCCATTTTTGATGAATCTCCATATCGCTGCGATCAAGAAAATCACGATGCCAGCAATCAGAAGCCCTTGAATAGCAGTCGACAGTTCCGGATCGACGCGCCCGCTTCTATACGAACCGTAGATTCCGAAGAACGCCCAGGCCAAAGGCAGCGGGTAAGCCGCGTTTTTGTACCGGGAGATGTAAATAAGGACAAAGGCGATCGCAACCACTAAGATGATCAATGTCCAAACCGAATAGGAAATGCCGAAACCGTTCCATTCCAGCTGCACCAATAGCAAAGAAGTGTTAACGACTGTCGCAATCGTCACCCATGCACAGTAAAGCGTGAAACTAAGCCCCGCAAGCGTAGACGGAACTTCAAAACGGTGCGTGTAGATTTTCCCGATGATGACGAGCAATGAAAACAGCAGGCCGATGATTAAAATCGTCGAGATGCCCAGTCGCTCATAAGAAAACGCCACAATCCAAGCCATATTAAACACCGAACTCAAGATAAACCAAGGAGAAATCAGCAAGATCAGCTCACTGACATTTCTCTGTTTTCTCTTGATGAAGAAATAGGCTAAGGTAATGAACAACAAACTATAAATGACGCCCCAAATCGAAAACGTAAAAGGCGCCGGGGAAATGAGCGTCAAGTATTGGTCGGAAATATCCCCTTGGCTCTGCCCATTAAAGAACCCGGACGAACCGAGGTAATTCACGCCAAGCGTCAAAAAATAAAACACCAGATTCAATATCGCGAACAGCTGCGTTTTTTTCAGCATTTGATCAGTCACAATGTCCTCATCCTTTCTAACTCCTCTTAGCATTTCACAATCGTACGGCCTAAATGTTCTCCATTTTTAAGGGCATCAATGGTTGTCGGCACTTCTTCAAGCGCAACTTCATCCACCAATGTTGTTCCCGCAATATTCCAGTCGGTTGCGATCTTTTCCCAAATCGCCGGCCGTTTTTGGATCGGCACATTGACGGAATCGATGCCCAGCAAATTGATGCCGCGCAAGATAAACGGCAGGACCGTTGTTTTCAGTTCGACACCGGCTGCCATTCCACATGTACTGATGCTGCCGCCATAGGAAACCTGTGGAATCAAGACCGACGTCACGTCTCCTCCAACGGTATCCAGTACATAATCGAACTTTTGTTTATTCAGCGGCTTTTTCAGTTCGCCCAAATCGTCCGGGAATATGACCGTATGAGCACCAAGTGATTTAGCTACCTCTACTTGATGGTCTTTGCGGACCAATGCCGTGATGTTTTCGTAGCCGATTTTTGCGAGCATCTGCACGGCGATACTTCCGACTCCGCCCGTTGACCCCGTCACGAGAACCGCTGGATTGTTTTTCGGATCCATGCCCGCTTTTTCCAATGCCACTACCGAAAGAGCCGCTGTGAATCCGGCAGTACCGAAAATCATCGCATCTCGTAAGCTTAAACGTTCTGGCAGCGGCACCACCCAATCAGCCGGAATCCGCGCATATTCAGCGAATCCGCCGGTATGGCTCATCCCCATTTCAAATCCGGTGACGATGACTTCCTGCCCTTCTTTAAAACGGGAATCCTCCGAACGCACCACCGTACCGCTCAAATCGATCCCCGGAATCATCGGGTAGTTGCGGATCACGCCGCCGTTTTTCTGCACCGCCAGCATGTCTTTATAATTGATCGAAGAAAACGCCACTTTGATGAAGACCTCACCTTGCGCCAATCGGTCTTCGCCGATTTGTTCCACTCCGTAAGCCAGTTCGCCTTCCTGTTCGTTAATGACAATCGCTTTAAAAGAATCCATTCGTAACCCCTCCTTCCTTCTCTCTTCCCTAATTGGCTTTGCGGCAAAACGGCTTTTCTGAAAAAAGGCTACCCAGGAAATGAACTTCTCCTGAGTCTTATCGTTTAGTACTTTTGTGATATACTTTTATTATCCATTTAAATAAAATATTACCAACTAATGAATAGGAGGATTTACAATGACAGAACAACAAGGACTGTTAGCAACAGCTTACATTCTCTTGCCCATCGGTTTGATTATGCTGGCAGTAGGTTTCTACACTTTTTACTACTTCAAAATAGGAAAAAAGAAAAAATGCACCGCTGAAACGGTTGGCACAATCGTAGACCAAGCAGGCAGTCCGGACCGCCTGTATCCGGTGGTGGAATTTCAAGCAAACGGAAAAATGTACCGCAAGCGGAATTCTGCTTCCATTACCAAACAGAGGCTCGGCAGCATTCATGTCAGCAATGGCTACGAGCGCGGCCAACAAGTAACCGTCAATTACGATCCCGCAAAACCAACCCGCTGGATGATGAATGATTCCAAAGAGCAGATGATCCTGCCAATCATGTTTCTCGCGACAGGTTTGATATTTGTCGCGCTTGCAGCTCTTTTCTTTTTTATGGCTTAGTTAAATTTGAGTTTATACATACAGCTGAATCGCAAGTAAAAAGACGGAAGGGCTTAATTTTCAGCTCTTCCGTCTTTTCATTGAAAAAAGCACATTCGACAACTGCGGAATGTGCTTTTAGAACTTCTGCTGATTCAGTTTTCCAAAGCTATCTTTATATGTGCCAAATGATGCTCTTCGTGCCAGCACAATTTCGCAAGTTTCGTCGCGACACTGATTTCACCGTTTGTTTCGTGAGTGAATATGCGCTTCAATTGCTCTTCTGTCACTTGCTTCCCAAGTGCCACAATCCGTTCGTTCAGCCCTTCAAGCATCCGGATGGAACTTTCCACCGGCAAAGCGTTGTCCGGAAGTTCTGCCCATTTTTCTTGGTCAAAAGCAGGAACTGTCGGATTGTCGTCTGTCAACGCGAGTCTCAGCCGCTGGTACATATTGAGCTGCGAATCCGCAATATGATGCACGAGTTGACGGACCGTCCAGCTGCCTTCTCTGTACCGTTTGCCAAGCTCTGCATCGTCCAACGAATCCACCGCTTCTCTTAAGCGCGTCGTGTAACTTTCGATTTTGCTGAACCATTCTTGAAGATTTTCAGCTTTCACATGTTCAGGAACTTCTAATTTTCCAATCGGAAATCTTACATCCATTTGTCCAACCTCTTTCCCATATGTGTATTTGTCATCGTTCGGTTCACGCTCAATATACCAATGGGACAAGATTTTGTAAACTGGACTCTTTTATTTCAAAATCCCTTTATCTTTTGCTTCTTTCAGCCACATCGGAAATTCATTCAACAGCTGATTGTATAATTCCTCGTCCGATACTTGGCTGATATCATCCACATGGAAGAAGTTCGCATTGTCGACCACGCGGCCACCCATGGTATCGAGTTTCCGCAAAACATCGAAATTCGAATCGCCAATTCCGACAAACTGCCAAAAAATCAGCTTGTCCGATGATTCCACGATGAATTTCTTGATGCCGGGTTTGCACCCGCCGTCATTGATGAATACCAGAAATACCGGTTCATCGCCCGGTTCTTGTTTCGTGTACTTGCGAATAACGTCTTCCATCACTTTCGGCTCGTCATTGCGGCCGAATTTATGGACGCCTGTATTCGACAGAATGTTCTTTTCCACATACCCCATGAAGGTCGCTTCGGTGGCACTCGGCAGCCTGGAGAATTCGTTGTCGTAGACCCAGACATCCAATTCGCCGTCGTCATCAAACTGGCTTGCGACCGCCAGCACCCGTTCGACCACTTCCTGGACGACGCCTTCGTTGTAAAGTTTTCTCATCGATCCGGAAATATCCAGCACAATCCCCACTCTCGCCGAGACATCCGTCAGTTTTTTCTTCTCCAACACAATCGTTGCGGCTTTTTTCTTTAGCGAGATGCCGCTGATTTTTTCTTCTTGCTCCGGCTTTTTGAAAAGGCCTAATTTATCGAATAAACCCAAGATATTCGCCTCCTAATAAGTTCTTTGTTCAAGTATAACGAGTTATCAAACCGAATAACAGCTTCTCCTAAAAATGTAAAAAGAAAAAGCACAGCGGAAAATAATCCCACTGCACTCTTCAATCGATCTTTATATTTTTAAAAGCAGTTTTGTAATGAGTGCGGCCCGCTTCGGCAGTTCTGAAATGATGATTTGTTCATTTCGCGCGTGAATGCCGACACCAAGTGCCCCTAAGCCATCAATTGTTGGAATTCCCATAGCAGCGGTGATATTGCCGTCGCTTGCTCCGCCGACCGATGCCTCGTCAAGCTCTAAACCAAGTTCTGCACCAGCTGCTTTCGCCATTTCAAAAAGCCCTGCAGTTTGTTCAGTACGCTCCATCGGCGGGCGAGAAATGTCCCCATCAACAGTAAGTTCCGTGCCTTCCAAAAACGGCTCTAAGCCGCGGATCAATTGATCGATGCGCTGTTGTTCGCTGCTCGAAGCCGCCCGGACATCCACACCGATTTCTGCGCTGTCCGGGACAACGTTCAATTTGCCGCCGCCTTTAACCAGCCCGATATTAATGGTTGTGCCTTTTTCGTAATCCGTCTGCGATTCCAAGTATTCGATAGCACGCGCTGCTGCACGCAGCGCATTTGCGCCTTCATGATGGTTGTTCCCGGCATGAGCGGATTTTCCTGTGAAGCGGATCGTGTAGCGGGCCGATCCTTTCCGCGCCGTTTTCAACGCGCCTGTTCCGACTACCGGCGGCTCCGTTACCAGAACTCCACTGCAGCCTTCTGCTGTGCGGCGGATAACTTCTCTCGAAGCTGGACTGCCGATTTCTTCTTCACTTGTAAACAAGTAGACAATTTTCTTCTGCATCGGGAGCTCTAATTCTTTGATCGCCTTTAGCGCCCAGATTCCCTGGACAAGCCCGCCTTTCATGTCGAGTATGCCCGGACCATAAACGATGCCCTCTTCCTCACGGTAGGTCAGTTCGCCTGGATCCCATACTGTATCAAAATGGGAGAGGATGAGTACTTTCTCTTCCCCTTCACCGAACTCAAGTTTATAGTGGTCCCCGTATTCTTTTTCCGGAATCACTTTCGCTTGCTTGCCAATATGGCGCTCCAGCAATTCCTGGATGCGCATTCCGCAGCGGTCGGTTTGTTCTTTATCGAGCGAAGGCGAATCACTTTCTACAAGATAGCGAATATCTTCAAGTATTTCTTTTTGATGTTCTTCCATATACTTCATTACTGGATCCATCATTGCCACCTCTTTCGTTTAATTTTCTCACGCACTGAAATGTTTATTGATAGCCGGTAAGGACGGCAATCCCGACCATGATGATGCCGACGAGCACCCAAAGGAGCATAAGCGGCAAGACGAACTTGAACCATTTCAAGTACGGGATTTTTCCGACAGCGAGAACCGCCATTAAAATTCCGGAAGTCGGGGCAATAATATTCGTCGTGCCGTCGCCAAGTTTAAAGGCGAGTACCGCCGTCTGTCTTGTAATGTCGAGCATATCCGCAAGCGGCACCATAAACGGCATAACGATCGCCGCTTGACCAGTGCCTGATGTGATGATCAGATTGAACAATAGGTTAAAGATGAACATGGCAATGGCTGCCAAGAATAGCGGAAGTTCTGCCATCGGGATAAATGCTGCGTTGACGATCGTATCGAGCACTTTGCCGTTTTCGAGCACGATGACGACTGATCTTGCCAATCCGATGACCAGTGCACCATAAACAATCCCTTGGGCACCTTTGATGAATACTTGCACGTATTCGTTCATGCGGAGGCCGCCCACAATCGCAGCGGCAATTGACATCATGATGAATATTCCAGCCAGTTCATTTGTGCTCCATTCAAATTGGAACACGCCGTAGATGAACGAGGCCATAAAAAGCAAGGACGTCAAAAGCACCAGTTTATGCCGGCCCGTGAATGGCCCAAACTCTTCTGCTTTTTGCTCATCCACGCCGTCTGTCTCTGAGAACTTGACGATGCTCTTCGATGGATCTTTACTGACGCGTTTTACATAAAGCAAGATGTAAGTCATCGTAATCGCGAGCAAGATAAAGAATGCCATGAGCCGCAGATGCCATCCGGAGAACAGCGGCAATTCAGCAATCGATTGAGCAAGCCCCGTGATGACGGGATCGAACGTCCCAGTTGCCACTCCGACGTACTGCCCGAGATACACCATGGCCACACCGATGATCGGGTCCAGCTTTAACGCCCTTGCTAAAATAATCCCAATCGGAATAAATGCAATGATGGCATTTCCGCTAATGCCGACAAAATCCATCACGGCAAAAATCATGATAAAGACAGCAACCAATATGTATTTTTGATTTTTCGCCCGGCCTATCAAAGCGTTGACTCCTGAATTGATAGCCCCCGTATGGTCAATAACTCCCACCGCACCGCCGATGATCAACACCATGAAAATGATGGGCGCAGAATCGACGAGTCCTTGCTGAATCGATGTAAAAATCGACAGCAGCGTCGTTGGGTCGTTATCAATGCGTTCGTATGTGCCTTCAATTACCAGACTTCGTCCATCGACCTCTTCACGCTGAAATTCCCCTGCCGGCACAACATACGTCAATAGAACCGCCAACAACAAAATCGCAAAGATGATGACAAACGCATCCGGCATTTCAAATCTTCTTTTCTTCACCTTCTCCATCCTCTAGTCTCCTTTGGAAACCGATACCTTTCATACCAGCAGGCAGCGTTATTTTTGCCTGCCGCATTCCGTACACCGACTTCTTTTATTTTCATTATTTTCCGATAATAATCGTAACAATGACAATTTATTCTGTCAAATAGACTTCCCTGAGCTCCTTCCCCTCCTTTTTCTCCAAGACTGGGGTTAGAAAAACAAAAAAAGACTGGACAGTATTCCTGTCCAATCTTTTCCTATTAGCTGCGATGTTCTTGAAACACCGCGAACAACTTTCTTCTATATTAAGCTTGCAACGTTAACACGCCGTCTTCCATGCGGTAGACTTTATCGCAGAACTCAAGCATGCGCTCATCATGGGTCACCATGACGGCTGCTTTGTTGCGGTCTTTCACTTCTTTGCGGATTTGTTTCACGACTTCAAATGCCCGGTTTGAATCCAAACTTGCCGTAGGTTCATCTGCAAGAATGATATTAGAGTTGTTGACGAACGCACGGGCAATAGCGACGCGCTGGCGTTCCCCACCGGACAATTCGTTCGGGAATTTCCCAAGCTTTTGTCCAAGCCCTAAATCGTTCAACAAAGTTCGCGCAAACTCCATATCTTTAGAAGTGACTTTCCCTTTCATCCGGCGAACTAATAAGAGCTGATCCAATGCGTTCAAGTACGGGATCAAATTCGCTGTCTGCAAGATGAACCCGATGTCGGTTAAGCGGAATGACGAAAGATCCGTTTCTTTCATCTCACCGATATTCGTTCCGTTCACCAGTACTTCACCTGATGAAGGCTGCAGCAAAGCACCTGCAATGGAAAGCAAGGTGCTTTTCCCTGAACCCGATGGCCCGATGATGGCGATAAAATCGCCAGGCTCAACAGTCAATGAAACATTTTTCAGCGCATCAACTGTGGAGTCGCCTTCTTTAAATGATTTCGTTACATTTTTTAAAGCTAAACCTGTCATTTATTCCACTCTCCCAATTGCTGTTAATGGATCGATTTTCGTCACTTGACGCGCTGAAATCACAGAGCCCAGAACAGAAACAATCAATAGAACCACGCCGTAGATCAAGACCATTTTAAAGTCCAAACTGAACGGCATGCCTGCCGGGAACACGAGAGCGGTCAAATAGGTCAATGCAATACCGGCAATGATGCTCACCAATGACAACACGAACACTTGGGAAATGATCGAGTTCTTGATAAAGCGGTCAGAAGCGCCAATCGCTTTCATGACACCGAATTGCTGTGTTTTTTGTAAGATGAATACATAGAAGAACACCGCAATGATAACTGCTGAGATGACGAACAAGAACGCAAGCATCATGTAGATTGTCGCGCTTTCCTCTTTGTAGCCTGGCATTCCCATTACAGCTTCTGATTTCGTGAATGTTTCCACGCCATCGTAATTCGCGTTGATTTGTTCTCCGTCGATTGAATCCCCTTGCAAAGCAATCATTGTTACCGGATTTTCAAGGCCGTTGTCTGACCCTGGTGCTGCAAAGGCATAAGATTGCCAAGTTTCAAGATTGCCGAATATTGTAGGCAAATGGTTAAACGTTTCGCCTTTTGTAAAACCGACGACTTCGAGTTTCAAGTCTGAACTAGTGACGACGATGGTATCGCCAAGCTCATAGCCTTTTTCGTGCAAAGACTCATCGATGATGACACCGAATGGATCGTTTGCATCAAGCTGTTTGCCTTCGACCACTTCCGGTTCGATAAATTTGCCTGGCTCAATGCCGGCAAAAGTCACATCATTTTTTTCTTTTGAATCCGAAACGACTTCATTTTGAACAATGATGGTCGATTGTCCAAATTTCGCAGCATTGTCGACGCCGTATTGGCCTTCTACATCATCGGCAACCGTACCCGCCACTTTCGTTTTCATCATCGCAGCTTCAGAGCCTTCTTCATAAACAAACAAGTCTCCGTCTATATTTTTCATCGTCGCAGCAGCCAAGGTAGATAACCCGTTGCCCAGTCCCGATAAAATAAAAACAAGCCAAGCGATCAGCATGATGATTGCGCCAATCATTGCAAAGCGAGTTTTTGAATGCTTCATTTCTTTTATTGCTAAAAACATTCGATGTTCCTCCTTCATATAATTTAAATCGACTTTTGGACGCTTCTTCCATCCAGAAGTGCCCAGCAGATGAAAAACAGTTTAACCGCCTTTAAAACTATCTTCAAATAGCAACGTTTTAATCAGTAAATACTTGAAACTAGCTTTTTCAATGATGGGTAAATCCGTTCTTCTTCCCTTTACCTTTACTAGTATAAAACCGCTATGTGAACTCTATATAAACTATGCAAAACATTTTCCGACATATTGACAGATGGAAAACAGAAGCTTAGAGTGTTGACTTATGAACGAGCGATTCAAGAAGGAACCTTACGTTATAGCGGGATAATAAAAGTTCATTTTCACATACAGGATCAAAATTTTATCGAAAGAAAGGCGGTGGGAACGGATGCGTATTTTAGTAGTGGATGACGATCCGTATATCCGGAAATTGATCGGAATCCATTTGAGAAAAGAAGGTTATGAAGCCTTGTTTGCAAGCGACGGAGTGGAAGCGCTCGAAATCGCCGAAGAAGGCGATTTGGATTTGGCGATCGTCGATGTGATGATGCCGCGAATGGACGGCGTCTCGCTGACGAAGCGCTTAGTGAACCAGGAAATTCCGGTGCTGATGCTGACGGCAAAAATGTCATTGGAAGACAAAGAAAAAGGATTTCTTGCAGGGGCGGACGATTATTTGGTGAAACCTTTCGAACCGAAAGAACTGCTGTTTCGCGTCCGGGCCATTTTGCGCCGCTACCAGAAGCTCGAGCGGACCCATACGACACTCGGCAATATGCAAATTGACCGGCTCACTTTCGAAGTGAAAGTCGGCGAACAAGTGCTGCTTTTGCCTTTGAAGGAGTTTGAACTGCTGAGCATGCTTTGCAGCCGGCCGGAAGTGGTCTTTTCACGGGATCAGCTAATGGAACATGTGTGGGGCTATGACTACGACGGGGATGATTTCACCTTGACGACGCATATCAAACGCCTGCGTTCACGCTTAGAAGAAGTCCATGCCAAAGTGAAGATTCAGACGGTCCGGGGAATCGGCTACAAAATCGAGGCGCTTACATGAAGACTTTATACAAACAGTACATCGTCGTCACTTTAGTGGTCATCGTTGCAAGCCTGGGCATCTCCATGTTTTTCCTTAGCCAGCTTTATAATAACCAAGTTCGCGTGGAAACCGATGAGATGAATGTGGAAATCGCTCAAGAAGTGGCCGCGTTTGCAGAATCATTGCCCCCTGAGCGCATGGAGGATTATTTCCAATCTGTTGCAGCACTCGGATACCAAATCGTTCTCATCGATGAAAACCAGCAATTGACTGCATACGGAGCCGCGTTCACGAATCGTGAGCTGACTTCCGAAATGGAGGCACTTGCTGTGTCTAGTGGCATCTATCATGGCATCCGGGATTACAAACAGCAATTCTCGATTTTGAACCATTATGCCAATGACGTGCAAAATACAATCGGCGTGCCGCTTCAGATGGACGACGGGAATTATGCCTTGTTTATGCGCCTTAACAACGAATCTTCCTTTACCGAAATGCACTATCTGATTGTCGGCTTTCTCGTGATCAGTACCATCATCATTTTCTTCGCCATGCTTATCTTGGCCCGCCAGCTTGAGAAGCCGCTCAAGCAATTGCAGCTAGCAACCGACCAAATTGCCCAAGAAAATTTCGATATCGACCTCAATATCAAGCGGAATGATGAACTCGGCCAACTCGGTACCCTTTCAGGAAATGGCCCAGCGCCTTGCGGAAATCGATCAATTGAAAAAAGACTTCATCAACAACGTGTCGCACGATTTCCAATCGCCGCTCCTCAATATCCAAGGCTATGCGACGGTATTGAAAGATGCGGATAACACCGAAGAAGAACGGATTCAGTATTTGGAAGTCATCGAACAGGAAACGAAGCGCTTGTCGGCATTGACGAAGCAATTGCTGCTCCTAAGTTCACTCGACCAAAAGAATTTGCCGATTGAAAAGAAAACTTTCTCCCTCGATCAGCAATTGAAAGAACTCCTATTCGCTAAGCGTTGGAAACTCGACGACAAGCAAATGGAACTGATCTACGAATTAGAGCCGATCGACATTTATGCCGATCAGCATTTGATGGAACAGGTATGGGACAACCTCCTGACAAATGCCATCCGCTACAGTGAACCGAAAGGCAAAATTGTTGTGACGTGTGCACGCGAAGGCGAAAACGTTGTCGTAACGATACGAGACCGCGGCATTGGGATCCCTGAAGACGCACTGGAAAAAGTAAAAGACCGTTTTTACCGGGTGGATGCTTCCCGTTCCAGCCAAAGCAGCGGATTGGGACTCGCCATCGTTGCTGAAATCATCCAGCGACACGGCGCCGAATTCCATATCGACAGCGAACTCAGCCAAGGTACGACCGTTACCGTCAAGTTGCCAAATCAATAAGCGAAACCCGCAAGGTGCAGCGAAATGTTTTGCACCTTGCGGGTTTTCTTTTTGTATTTATGTCCCAAAAGGATTTTTCCACTCCATCAACAGGGCATATCCTTTAGATTCCTCGTCTTCCAAATAATTCGGCACGACACTTACCGGCGTTCTTCCGCAGCGAAGCAAAAACGAAATAACAGGATCTTTCAATTTCCCTTCCAGCACTTGTTCTGCGTATTGTTCGGCAGTGAATGTATCGGAATAGTTGTGATATCCCGGCATCCGTCCGCCGCCAAGCACTCGCTCCAATCCGTCCTGCACGACGCGTTCATATAGAGCCTGCATCAACAGGTGGCCAAGCTTCAACGAACGGAATTTCGGGCGGATGCAAATATCGACGACGTAGAGCGTCTTGCCATCTGGCTTATGATTGCGGATATAGCCACTATCCGTCGCCTCTTCCCATGTATGTTCAGGATGATCAGGATCAAAATCCATCAGCAACGCTGTAATGGAACCGGCAAGTTCCCCTTCGATTTCCAGGCAGATCGCCCCTTCGGGATATAATTCCACGTGATTCGCCAATTGTTCTTCACTCCACCAAAGATCCGATGGAAACGGAGGCGGAAAACTTTCCTGCTGGATCGCGATCAATTCCGGGAAATCAGATGCGTTGTAATTGCGTATCGTTGCTGCCACGGGTTTTTCGCCGTGAAAGACGTATTGCTTCTTTTTGTACATGGTGTACCTCCTTTACTAGCCTAGTTAAAAATTGATCAAAATCATTTAGAAGTTTGATTTTATTATGAAGGAAATAAAAAATAAGTAAATTAACACCATCACTTATCGTTTCAGTTATTTAACTAAAGGGTATAGAGGTGGCAAAATAAAAATCCAGGAGGAATCAACCGTGAAGAAAAAATGGGTTCCAACATTGCTGGCATTCGGATTATTGGTCGCATCCCCTTTAGCTATTCAACCAGCGGAAGCAACGAGCCATACGACTGCCGCCCAGGAAAACAAGCTGCCAGCGAACCTTGCGAATCTCATGAATATTGCCCCGGAGCATCAGTTTACGCTGCGCAAAGGAAGCACACGAATTGAAGTGAAACTCCTCCAATGGACCTTGAATGAATACGGATTGAAAACATCGGTCGATGGCGTTTTCGGCAATAAAACTTTGGCAAATGTGCGGAATTATCAGGCGGATAAAGGATTGAAAGTCGACGGCGTGGTCGGCATGAATACATGGGCTGCGCTCTATGCCGAGCACAAGAAACCGGCAGAACCAAGCGGGCAATTGCCGGCCAAGCTTAAAAATCTCATGAACATTGCACCCGAACATCAATTTATCCTGCGTGAAGGCAGCAAGCGCATCGAAGTCAAACTTCTCCAATGGACCTTAAACGAGTATGGGCTGCAAACAACGGTCGATGGCATTTTCGGACCGAAGACTAAACAAAACGTCCGGAAGTATCAGGCAGACAAAGGATTGAAGGCCGATGGCGTAGTCGGTACCAACACATGGGCCGCGCTCTATGCAGAGTACTAGAAAATAACGAGCCAATAAAATAAGCCCGTCCGGAAAATCGGACGGGCTTATTTCTGTTTAACTCAAGATGAGGTCTCTTCTGTTTTACTGTAATGACTGTAAGCAAAATAGCCGCCCAATAAACCAATTCCTGAACCTAACGCAATGGCTGTAGCCATGGATATCGGTAAAAAAAGGCTGAAAAGCATACCGCCAGCGCTCCCACAGACCATGCCGAGCGGAATCATACTATCGAGCCAGGTTTGGGCTTCTGCTGTTTTTTTCTTGCCGAGTGTACCTCTTTTTTGCTTGGATTTGAGGCGTTGAATAACAAAGAGTGCAATCGCCCCTACGATAAGGATGGGCAATACGATGAGGATGATGTCGGTCACTGTTTCCATGTGAAAAACTCCTTTCATAATCGTATGAATTCTGAATTAATCACGTTCGAATGTTTCCATTATTCTAAAAAATCACCTTATTAGAGCTCACTATAGCAATCGATAGAAACTTTGTAAACTTATAGTTGGAATGTTTTTGCTTCCTTTCTATACAAAGAGGCTGGTTTCTCCCTACTCTCCGTTCCTTCAATCCTTTCAAATAAGGTCCAAATGCTTATGAGAAATTTATATGTTCCACCACATATAAATGGTAATCTATAGAAAACTTAATAGAAGATAATTAATCAGAATCACGGGCAATGTCTAGAACGAAAAAAAGCTGGTCGCCGCTCCTAGAGCCTCCCCTTTTTATCCGGTATCTATTCGGTTTGAATTTCAAATAGAAAGTAGAGAATAACATGAAGTTTCTGGGAAAAGCGTTACTTTTATTGATTTTATTTACCGGGATCAGCATCGGCAGTTATTGGCTCATCTTTAGCCAAGGGTTGATCCTTGGACTATTCCTTGCTTTTATCCTGCTGATTTTCTGTTTGGCGGTGGTGGCCCTCAGCCTTTACGGCCTCCATATCGGGCAGCTCGCAAAACTGCGTTTGGTTAATCGGATGGAAATCGCAAGCTTGCTGATTTTGACCGTCTACCTCAGCTCGGCTATTGGTCTCTTTACACTCGCCAATACGTTGATAGAAGCGAAAGATCTGACGAAGGATTTTACAGCGGCAGAAAAAACGCAAACCTTGGCTTCCTCGTTTTTTAACAGCACAGCCCCTCAAAACGCAGCAGGCACGATCGAGAAAAACGGGATTTCCTATTCGTATACCAATTCCACAAAAGACGAAATCGATAAAATTGATGCGTTTCTGGAAAAGGAAAAAGTGAGAATTGATGATTTCTTTGGCAATGAAGGTACAGGTGAACTGACGATTGTGTTCCATGATGATTTCGATACATTGTCAGAAGCTGCGGGGATGGAAGACGCGATGGGCTACTATGAATACTATACGCAGGAAATCCATTTGGTGCCGGACGATTATTCCTGGGACAGCACCTTGCTTCATGAATACAGCCACCATCAAAGCTATATGTATTCCCAAGAACAGGTCTTGTCCGAATCGCGTTTGCCGGCTTGGTTTGAAGAAGGAACCGCTGAATACCTCGCGGGCCAAAGCAGTGACTGGTATGAGATGGAAGAAGTCGAAACCATTGATTTCCATCTCATGGACCACAACTTCACTTTCCATGACACCTATACCCGGAACTTCGACCCTTACGTCCAAAGTTTCTTAGCAGTCGAGTCGCTTGCCGATGCTTATGGAGAAGATGAATTACAATTGTTGTTGGCTGCTAAAATGCCAAGCGAATTCTACAAAATGTTGGAAGAAACAACCGGCATGACGCTCGTTGACTTCCAGGAAACGTTCCTCGATGACCTCATTGCAAAAAGCAAAACTGAGTTGGAAAGATATGATGCCGCCTATGAAGCATTAGAAAAAGGCAATCTTGAAGAAGCCCAGGCGCTGATTGATGAGCTGACGGCACTTGCAGCGGCAGAAGATCTAGACGAACTGGCATGGATGCAAACCGACCTTTTCCTGATGCAGGGCCAATTCGATAAGGCGATTGCATTCATGGAAAACCGTCTGGAAACCGGGGACCCCGAAGACCGGATTGATGACTTGATGACGCTTGCCGAATTTTACGTACTGATCGATCCTGAGAAATCATTGGCATTGATCCAGCAAGCCGATGAAGAATCTGCAGATGGTGAGTATATGTACGAGTTGGACGCTTACTTAGAAGCTTATGAACTGATCGACTCCCCTTCACCGCAGGAAGGCTACCTGATTCTTTTGGATGAAGAACTGATTTACAATGAAACAATCAATAAGAAAGTGGCTGACAAAGTGGAAAATGAGTTTCCGCAAGCTAGTTGATTTATACAAAAAGAGCTTCCGCAGAAAATGCGGAAGCTCTTTTCTATTTATCCTTTTGGCGGAAATGGATCTTTACCATAAGTATTTCGCTCTCGAATTTTCCCCTTTCGAGAATGAATAAAAAGTTCGCTTCCTTGATTTTTACTAATTTCTTTTGCAGCTTCAATAGCTTCTTGTTGTGTTTTATGAATACTAGTTGCTTTTGAGTTGCCAGCACCTTTAACTTGCCACTCGTCCGCTTTAGGTGTCACATGCTGATTTTTCCCCATTCAATAATTCCCCCTTTAATCTTTATCATTGAATTTCTTAATCAAAAGCTCTTTAAAACTTATATGACAATCATCTATTCTTCGAAATCTCCATTATATTCATCTTCTTCCTCTCCAGAACATGAGTAACAAAGATTCCATTTCATTGCAGCTTTATTATAAAAATCTCCACACTCGACACAACGCACTTCAAGAAACTCTTCATTCATATTTATCCCCCCTTATGGCTGTAATACGATTTAATTATTTATTTAGTTTCGATTCGCTAAGAACTATCTCTCTACCACTAGTTAATTCACCTAATGTATAATATGAATGAGTTTGAAGAGGTCCATCAGTTCGAGGTTTATGCTTCAGTTCTTTTTCAATATTTAAGAGATAAAATTTATACTCTTCCTTTTCTCCAAACCCAAAATCTGCTGCTCTGTCAGCAATATAACTTTTTAATCTTTTTTGAATTTCTTCATTAAATATTTTAATTTCTTTTTCCCAATTGTTCTCTAAAGGTCTAAGAATAAGTTCACTTTGAACACTGTAAAGTGTATCCATGATACCTCCACGTTCACGAATCGTCATATATTGAGCAGCCTTATATGATCGAGGATGTGGATGTGCATGAATCAAATATTTTTTCACAATCTTTATTGTTCTTCCTCCAGGTACTGACAATACTTCTTTCATCTTAATCTTCTCCTTCCACAATAGTTTAGAATTCCAATCCCTCAAAATTCTTAAACACCTTTTCGCGAACATCTTCCGGTGATTTCAAATCAAATAGCGGTACATCTATAGCTGCCAGTTTTTCGAATCCGTTGTGCTTTTTCTTTGCTTTGCCTTTTGCGTCAATATGCCATTTGTTATCTTCTCGGATAATCGTATAGTCTCCTTCATAAAATGGTGACCAGAATATCCAGTGGTCTGATACGGCAGGAAGCCGGCTCCAATGTGATTGATCGTATTGATAACGAATAACAGAGACTATAGGGATCACGTTTTCATCATCATCTGTTAAATCCACCATGATCCCGTACCAATCCAAGTCTCTGATATCTTCAATAGATTCAAGGATTTTATCAGTCTTCACATACAATTTAATAAAGTTAGTCGTCATCCATCCAGTCGTATCCGTATCCGATTTATAACGCATGTATTTAGGATTGATGGCTACATAGCCTTCTTCCTCTCCGACTCGATCCAACTCTTGAAAAAGTATATTCAAATTTCTATAGGTTTCTTTCAATAACTTAGTTGCTTGAATGATACTTTCACCCTTTGTTTGTGTGATAGACATATGCATTATTCTCCTCTTCAAATTGATAATCTGGCCAAGCCCATGATGATTTTGAAATTGTTTTCAACCCTTCATATTTATACGGGGAATAGTGAATGGTAACTTCTTCTAAAAGATTTTCAAATCCATTAAATCTTTTTAACCCTTTTACTTCTAGTAATTCTCTTACATCTGAAAAGATATATTTCGGTGTGCCTTCTAAAGTGGCGCTTTCCATCTTCACTAACTTCGTATGGATATCTTCCCAATTAATAAATCCCATTGGCACAGAAGAAGCTATATTAAAGTCAATTCCAATTCCCTGTTGAACAAGATTTTGTATTGGAAATGGCGCTAGGAATATTAAGTACGTTCTTTTCGTATTCGCCAAGCTTTCCATCATATGCGAGTATTTTGAAAGTTGATGGAGACTCTGGTCGTAGCTGACAATCTCGCCGCTATCCTCCGAAGAAATCCCACTCCGATATTTCACTTCAATTCCTACTAAGGTATCTTCAAACTCCAAAAGCAAATCAATTTCTCCTTTTGAATGACGCGGCCAAAATCGATAATTCAAATCAAACCCCGACTGTCTATTAAGAAATTGAACCCACTCTTCGTTTTCAACTGCATTCGTAAATTCTACTTCTTCTAATATCCCTTTAAGTCCCTGCTCAAAAGGCAAATAACGGAGTGCGCCAAAAAAGTCACCGGTTAGTTTATCTTCGAGCCGATCACTTAAGTTGCTCCCCGTGCTTGAAATTTTCCCTTTGATTTCACTGATCATCCATATCACTTCTTTCAACATAAAACAGAATGTATAACTTTTTCAAATGAACCTTTTTAACTACTTTAAATCATTATGTAAATAGTACCATAAATGATAATTTATAAAAGCTTTAATTTCCATTTTTAAACAATAAAATTCCTTGCAATAAACAAAAACCGAATTCCTCAATTTACTTAAGGAATTCGGCTTTATTATCTGTCCATGGCTGTTCTCCATTTATTCTTTAACATTATAACTTCTATTGAACATCTGCCTGTCTCAACGCCTCTTTACTGAGCCGCTTCCGTGCCGACCGCGCTCTGCCGTAATCGGAATATGATTCAATGCTTTTCCTAAACCGTAAAGAGGCATATTCCCGTACACAGATTCGTAATTTCCTGCGGGCACTTCATAGGTCTCGTGATAGATTCCGACGGCGTCGTTATTGCCGATTTTTTGGTTGAAGTTTTTCCATGCAGCCAGGTGCTTCTCATTTTTTGCATAAGCCATGAGGTCTTCAGTTGACCGCCAATACTGGATCATGACGGTGGTTTGCAGTCCAAAATAATTCTCCATTGAGATGAAGCCGAGTTCTTCTTTATGGGTATAGAGCTCTTTGATCATTCCGGGCATGGCGTTAAAAACGGGAAGCCACTTATTCACTGCGCGCCATTTATTGATTCGCATGCCGATAAGGAAAACGACGATGTTCTCATGGTTCTCAGTCGTGAAACGTCCGGTGAAAACTTCTTTAGCCATTTCTATTCCTCCTTCGAAACCTCTTCAAGCGTAACCGTGCACCATTCGATTGCGGCTTTGGCAGTCCGTTTTCCGTAGTCCAATGTGAAGAGCCAATATTTCGTGTCCTCTCCTTCCCCATAATCATTCGTGAGCATCTGTTCAATTCCGGAATACGCAGCGTAGCGGTTTCCAATTTTAATTTATATTCTTCCAATTGCTCGATGGTTTTTTCTTTTGACTGATGGCTGCCGAAAAAAAGCTTCAGCAAAATCTCATTCCGCTCTACCGGAATCTGCTCAATCGGTTCCTCGAGCCAACTTTTTAACACTTCTTTTCCTTTTGGCGTCAGCTCATATTCATTCTTGCCCGGTTTCGAATCCTCGGATGATGCATTGATAGTCGCCAAGCCTTCGTCGACTATCAGCTTTAAAGTCGGATAAATTTGGCCGTAGCTGATTTTCCAGAAATGGTTCAAGCTTCGGTCAATCATCTGTTTGATGGCATAGCCTGATCTGCAGTCAGTTGTTAATAATCCAAGAATGGCATAAGTCGTTTGATTGTAAGTTTTCAATTGGCACATCCTATCTAAAAGATATATATCTATTAGATACATCATACTCTCGAATTAACAGAATTAAAAGATTTTTTATCAATAAAATAAAAAAGAACACATCCAATTTGATAGATGTGTTCCTTCTGTATTTTTTTAATCCGTTTGATTTAAGGCAAAACCGGAGTCTTCCTTCTCTCTCCTTCGATTTTCCGGAAACACCCGTTTCCAGCCAATCCACAATGCCACGAGTAAAACAACGAGGTACACGTATATTCCCCAAGTTGTTGCGGTTGCGATGAAATGGGCAGCCACAAAACCGAAAGTCATTAAGGTAAGAGCGAGCATTTTCCCGGTCCCAGCATCCTGGGCGAACTCAAACGACGCAGAGAACGGAAACTCGTCTTCAGTCACCACTTTATGCGTGATCAAGGTTTGCAAAAGACCGCCAAGGAAGACCGCTGCAAGATCAGGCAGGATTCTCGCTGTGAAAATCCAGAGAAAGAAAATCGCAACTACGAGAAAAACTGGCGAATACAACTTCATGAAAAAAGCTTTCAATGCTCCACTATAGGCACGAGACGTTTTTTCAATCGGCGCCGCCCTGAACAGCCAGCCCCCTTTATAGCCTTCCGAAAACCGCAGCATGTAAACAAGGCTCGGAATCATGAAATTGCAGAAGTAGATGAATAAAAACATGTTGCCGCCCGCAATTTCTTCCAATCCGCCTTCTCTCGGATAAGTGAAAACGAAAAGAAACGGGAAGAACAGCGACATGCCAAGCGCCGGGAACACCTTCAATTTGAATTCCCGTTCTTTTTTCATCATCGACGCTGCAAAACGGAAGAAAATCCGTTCTTCTTTCGAGCGGCATAAGAGCTTGGCTCCCATTTCATCCACCCAATTCCTTTTCTTTTTCCGCTTCTTCGTATCGCTCAATAATTTCTCCAAATTGCGTTCAAACGAAGGCATCAGCTTCGCATAACTTAAAATCGCAATGATCGGCACCAGTACAGCAAGCACCGTAAAGACGATCAAATAATTTGCAGAACCGCCGTTTAAAAACACTTCAAAAGGTGCTCCGTACCAAATGGGCGGAATGAGCAAATGCCACCAGCTAAACGAATACGCCAAATCCAAATCCACAAAGTCAAACGCCCGGATCAATACTTGATAGCCGACCACTACCCCAACCGACAACAAGATCTGCACATAATTGATGATGTCTTTGAGCTTGTCTCCATCGAAGAACCGCAAAATCACCAAATACAATAACGAAGTAAGGACGACGACCAACAATACGGTCAATATCAATTCAACCAGGAAGATCACCGCGAAGAAAAAGCCGTGATTAACCAATCCGACAACAAACGGAATGGCTGTAAAAGCTACGGTCACAAACGCTATGTAAATCATGATATGGACAATCTTCGCCGCAGCAATCGTCCTTCTCGTAACCGGCTTTGTCTGGATGATGTTTTTATCCCGGACATCTAACAGCACAGCCGAAAAATCGGAAATCATCGATGTCATCAAAATGAAGAGAATCATGCCAAAAGCAAGGCTCATCTGAAAGATGTAATTTTCTCCGATCAACAAAAATGGAATGAGGATCAATCCGTATAAGCCATACACCCAAAGCGACTTCAGGAATTGATTGCCTTCTTTTTTCTTGCCGGTATCGTTGAAAATCGTCGGTACGCGCCGTTCGTCCATCGTCAATTTGATTTGCAGGATTTTCTCCATCATCGCGTAATCCACACCGAGCCTTGTGAAAATGCCTTTAAATACCGCAAGGACCTTCAAGGACTGGAATTCACGCATCCGTTTGGCCTCCCTGCACAATCGATACAAAGTCGCGGGCTTTGCTGCGGTGCTCCGTAAAGCCCGTCAATTGATTGAAAATCCCGGAAAGCGAACCTTCCTCGCTCATTTCCTTCAGCTCTTCAAACGTCGCATCCGCCACCACTTCCCCTTTGACTAAGAGAACAATGCGGTTGCTGATCTTCTCCACCAAGTCCATAATATGCGAGGAATAAAAGATCGTTTTCCCTTGTGCTGCGAGCTGCGCCAAGATTTCCTGAATGACCATCATGCTGTTGGCATCCAGTCCGCTGAGCGGTTCATCCCAAAACAGTAAATCCGGATCGTGCAGAAGGCTCGCCGTAATCAGCACTTTTTGCTTCATGCCTTTTGAAAACGAAGAAAGCCTCGAATGGCGGGCATCCTGCAATTCGAATTGCTCGAGCAGCCGCTCCGCTTTCATCTCTGCGACGTCCCGTTCCATGCCGTACAGCTCTCCGGTAAAGATCAAATACTCCATCGCTGTCAGGTTGTCGTATGCTTCCGCATTTTCCGGCACGTAGCCGATCTTCCTTTTATACGACGGATCGCCGGTCGAAATATTGTGTCCGAAAATCACCACATCTCCCCCATAATCATCAATCAGCCCCAACATGATTTTAACGGTGGAACTTTTTCCAGCCCCATTTGGTCCGATGTATCCGATGATCTCGCCTTTCTTCACTTCAAGATTGATGCCGTTCAATACGTTCTTGCTGCCATAGCTCATCGTTAAATTCTTGATCGATAATACATTTTCGCTTCCTGCCTCCATTTAAACACCCCATAAATTAATTGTGTGTTTATTCTAACATTTAACTGGTTGAAATTGGGAGTTAGTTTTAAATTCGAAGAAAATAGCCCGCAGATAAAATTCTCGTAGAGTCCGACTTGTAATAGATGATATACTATACTTCGGTAAAATTTCTTAGAAAAGGAGAGGTGGTCAAAATCTTATGCGCCCCTTTCATTTCAATGGCAGCCGGATTTTAAAAACCGGAATCGCCATTTTTTTAACAGCCATCATTTGCGAATGGTTTGGCTGGCCGCCTGTCTTTGCGGTTATCACGGCAATTGTAACGATCGAACCGACAGTCAGTGATTCGATTAAAAAGGGGCTGGTCAGGTTCCCTGCCTCTGCGATCGGTTCTGCCTTTGCGGTTCTTTTCATAACCCTGTTCGGGAATTCCCCGATTACGTATGCCCTCGCTGCAGTTGCGACGATTTTAGTCTGCTCCAGACTTAAGTTGCATGACGGTCTGCTTGTTGCCACATTGACAGCCGTTGCGATGATCGAAGTCATCCATGATCATGTCCTAATCGCATTCTTCATTCGGCTGGGCACCACGACGATCGGTCTCCTAGTATCTACTGCGGTGAATATGCTCATTTTCCCGCCGAATTACCAGCGGGACATTCTAAAAAGTATTCAGCGAATCAGTGCACAGGCCGGAAGAATGCTCGAACACACTTTCCACACCATCCTCTTTGAAGGCGATGCAAACTTGCAGGAAGACAAAGAGCTTGTGAAGCGGCTGACGACGGAAATCCAAAAGGCGGAGAAGCTGATTCAGTTCCAGCGGGATGATTTCAGTTTGTACGCAAAAGTCCGCAACCGGGAAACGAAGCTTCAGATGGCGGAAAGGCAATTGCTGTTTTTGCATAATCTCGAATTCCATTTGGATGCTTTGCTTCGGATTCCACTGGATAATTTGAAGTGGACCCCGGCGGAGCGGAATATCATTATGCACGCCGTAGCAGAACTGGCGGACGACTTGCAAAATTCCACCAGCTACAATCACGAAAAGCATCAGCACCAATTAAAAATCATTACCGATTTCTTCTGGGACGACAGCAAAAGCGCATCGACCAGCGATGCCTTGCAGCCTGTCCTATTCCCGCCCCAGTTCAAGATCCTGTATGAGCTCATCATGATTTACGATTTGGTGGATAAGTTCTTCAATCCGGGCACCGTGAAAGCTGCGGCGGAAGCGGAATAAAATCAATGGAATATTTTTTAAAAAAACGGCAATGCCAGAAATATAATTTTTCTGGCATTGCCGTTTTGTTTTTGGAAACCGAGAAGTGTATTTGAACAATCCCCTCAATTCCGCTAAACTATTTAAATCTACCTTATTCGCGACGACACAAAGGAGGTCCCGCAATGGATCCGTTATTTATACTTGAAAATCTGCATAAAGCGAAGCCTGCCTTCCAGCCGATTGTGAGTGCCGAGAAACACAAGGTCATCGGCTACGAGGTGCTCGGCCGGTTTGAAGACGATGGCACTTGGATAAGCCTGGGCGATTTCTTTCATGATCCGGATGTTCCGGATGAATTTAAAATTGAAGTCGATCAAGATCTTCTGCAAAAAGCGGTAACGGAGATGCTTAGGACGGACAACTCCGGTCTCCTCTTCATCAACCGGAACGCCAAGCAGCTGCTGGTCAACGGCGGAGAAGATTTCTTGCATACGTTGCGGCAGCTCGAACAAAGGGGATTTTCGATGGAACGGATTGTGCTGGAAATCACGGAGCACGATTTTGAAGAGGATTTCGATGTCCTGAACCATTTGCTTCTCTACTATAAAACTTACGGTATCAAAATCGCCGTCGATCACGTCGGGGCCAAAAGCTCCAACATCGACCGCATCCGCCAATTGAAGCCGCATATCTTCAAAATCGATACGGGGCTGATCCGCAACAACAATCCCGCCGTTTTTCAAGACATCATTTATTCGCTGACGGTTTTGGCGCGCCGGATCGGGTCGGTGTTCCTGTATGAAACTATCGAAGACAGCCACCAGCTGCAATTCGCCTGGAAAAACGGCGGCCGCTTCTACCAAGGGTTTTATTTAGCGAAACCGGATTTTGAGTTGGCAGATTCCTTAGCCATCGACACGCGGCGCATATACAGGAATTCGTCAAACGTGAGAAATCGCTCATCGAAGCCCGGCTGACGTTTTCTTCCCTCTGCGAAGCCAAAGTGAAAAAGGCGATTCCGGAGTGGCATGGAGAACCTGAAGCCGACCGCTTTATCGAGAACATCACTGCGCCTTTCCATGAAGAAAGTTTCCGGATGTACATTTGCGACAGCGAAGGCCAGCAAGTGTCTTCCAACTTCCGAAAACGCGAAGAGCGTTGGGAAGTCGAACCTCACCAAAAAGGCTCCCATTGGGCTTTCCGTCCGTATTTCTTAGAGAATACGATGCGCATGCGAACGCTGCACCACGGTATCCTATCCGATACGTATTCGGATATCGAAACCGGTGAAATGATCCGCACCTTCAGCTATCCGCTGCCGGACCAGTATTTCCTATTCGTCGATATCAGCCCTTCTTATATCAACGATAAAGACTATTTACTGTTTCAATAAAAAACGAAAAGCCATTCCGACGGGTCATCAAGACGGCTTGCGGGATGGCTTTTTTCCTTCAAACAGATAAAGTGATTTCACCATGACAGACTGCTATACTCCTTATTATGCAAACTTGCCATATAAGGAAGGAAGTTAGATAGATGAAATTAAGTGTATTGGACCAAGCACCTGTCACAGCTGGAAATACAGCAGAAGCAGCGATGAAAAAAGCGGTGGAACTTGCGGTTCTCGCTGACGAATTAGGTTACACACGCATGTGGATGGCGGAACACCACGGCTCGGGTGCGTTTTCAAGCTCAGCCCCTGAAGTCACGGCCGCTTATTTAAGCGCGAAAACGGAACGGATCCGCATCGGCACAGGCGGCGTCATGATGATGCATTATTCGCCTTTAAAACTGGCGGAAGTCTTTAAAACATTGAGCGCCCTCGCTCCAGGCCGCATCGATTTTGGCGTCGGACGCGCACCGGGCGGCGACCATAGTTCGATTTATGCCTTGTCCCAAGGACGCCGGGCCATGACCGATGATATGTACGGGAAATTCGACACGGCGCTGAAACTGATCAACGACGAAGTGCCGGAAAGCAGCATCTACAATAAAGCGATCGCTTCGCCGACGCATATCCAGTTGCCGGAAGCATGGCTGCTGGGTTCAAGCGGCAATAGCGCATACGAAGCAGGAAGAATGGGCGTCGGCTATTCGTTTGCCCAGTTCTTCACCGGTGGCATGACGAAAGACATCTTGGACTCGTACCGGGCGAATTTCGTCCCTTCCGCTTTCATGGAAAAACCGGAAATCTCGGTGTCGTATTTAGTGACAACCGCTGAAACCGCAGAAGAAGCGGAATACGAAGCCTTGCCGCAGGACATTTCGCGTTTGATGTTAATGAAAGGCCGCATCATGCCGCTCATGACACCAGAAGAAGCGCAGAATTCGGCACTCACGGAAATGGACCGCATGCAAATCCAGGCGAGCCGCAACATCCATTTAGTCGGCTCTGCAAAAGACGTTGCGGACCAATTGCAGCAAGAACAGCAGCAATACGGCTTTGAAGAAGCGATGATCTGCAGCATCCCGCATTCGCAGGAAAAGCGCTTGGATGCTTACCGGTTATTGGCGAAGCATTTATTATAGAAGAGTAAGCTGATTCATCGATTTTATTCGGGGCTGGAGCGCTTCTGAAATTCTATGAGCGGGATCGGGAATTCTATGAGCAGTTATCGACGTTCTATGATCACTTTTGGGAGTTCTATGAGCACTTTTCAGCATTCTATGAGCAGGAATCGGGATTCTATGAGCACTTAGCCGTTTTTTATTCGAAATCATTCTTGCTTTCGCTTCCTAGAAAAAGCAGTTGGAAATTCATCGGTTGCTGGCGAAGCATTTACTTTAATAGAACAGACAAAAGCCGTATCCCTCAATGGATACGGCTTTTTATTAAAATGATACTGGATCCGCAGTAGTATCCGGTCTCGTTTTGTTCAGGACAAACTGCGCCAAACCAAAGCCGATGGCGACAGCAAGCGCCATTGTAAGGAGTGAACCGAACAAGGCGAGTTTCACCGCCATCAAGAACAGAATCCCTACAGCCAGCATGGCCATAATCGAAACGGAATTCCACAGAACCCGGTCCCGTACTTTATTCATCAAGCTGATCGAAGGCACCACATCCGTTTCCGCTTCAGCCGCAGCCAATATCCCTTTTAGCCGGCGAAGATTGATGACCGGACCTAAAAAGCTGGCGCCAAGAAGTGCTGCCAAAGAGACGTTGATCCAAGCCGTGCCCCAGCCCCAAGTGGAAAAGACAAGGTACAAAGCCGGCACAATGATCAACAAAGTGCTCATCGGAAACAAGACATCCGTTTTCACCGCAAGGCCCGACCACCGTTTCACATTTTCCGTGTCTTTCGATTGCAGCATGGAAAGCATCGACAAAGCCAAAATCGCAATCGCCATAAACATGATCACTGCACCCGCAATATGGAGAAACAACACAATATTGTAAAGCATCGTTTTTTCCTCTTCTCCAGTTAAGTCGTCAGTAAAATGGTTTCCGCATACTGTGTCAGTTGCTAATAAGGTCACTTGATGATTTTCTGATTTCTGATGCGCAGCCCTCCCTTTTGAGTGTCTTTAGCCTTACATAAAATCCTCCGGTGCAATTATTTTCGTACTCATTATACGCCATCCCACTATTAAAATCTATAATTTATCTGAATTTTTAGTTTATAATAACTTGACATGATATGATGAAAACAACTATGAACTTGAATAAAAACCTCCAAAAGGAAGCGATGCGGATGTTTGAAGAGATGCGTTCCCGGTATGTAATCGGCATTATGACAGTCGCCGCCATTGTATCGATTTCTCTCTTGCTGCAAGCTGCTGGCAGCACCTATCTTCAATTGACCGTCTTTCTCCTGGCTTTTTACACCGTCCTGCCCATTTGGATCTGCAGCTTCTATTTCCGGAAATACGGCATCAAAGTGCGCCAAATTTTCTTTTTCAAAGGCACCGCACGCTGGCTTCTGCCCATCGCCGGGCTCACCTTGCTCGTCATGGCATTTTCCCTCAGCATCTACTGGCTGATGCTGCGGGGGCTCGTATCCGTCTCCCCAATTGCCGTCGAAATCGCGCTCACCCCGCAGCCGCTTCCGGGTGAATTGTGGTATCTCGCCGCGAACGGTTTCATCATCGCGGTCATCGCGCCGATTGCAGAAGAATTCGTCTTCCGCGGCGTGCTCATGCACCGGCTCGTTGCATCACTTGGTTTATGGAAAGGCGTCGGCTTATCCAGCCTCATTTTCAGCGCGTTTCACATTAATATCTTCGGTGCTTTCCTATTTGCAGTAGTGGCTTCCCTCCTGTATTTAAAAACTGGCACGCTGCTGGTACCGATTCTGCTCCACCTGTTTAACAACGTCCTCTCTGTTTTCCAATACGCCGTCGACCCTTCTTTTCCAGAATGGCTGGTGGTGACGAGCATGAACGACTTGAATACAAAAGCTGTGCCAAACCTTATTACGCTAATTATCAGCTCGGCGTTGCTGCTTCTTTTTATCCTTTGGCTCGTTCGGAATTTGAATAAAAGCAGGAAGCGTTTAATGGATTAAAAACGGAGTTGTCCCAAAAGTGGCTGGTGTCCATTCCAGCGGACGCTTTCCGCGGGCACGGTTTCAGACCTTCCTTCGCTGTGCTCAGTCAGAGGTCTTCCGCTCGTGTTGTTCCCGCAGGAGTCGCCGCTTCCATTCCCACCAACCACTTTAGAAGAAAGTCATATGCATATATTAAGGATTAAACTAGCTCCGAAACAGACGTTTCATCCAGTTTCCGAATCTCTGCATGGGAAATCAAATATACATCGCCGAAGATATCGATTTTTTCTCCATTAACGCGAATGCCGCAATCCTTGTTCGACGCATAGATGTTCATTTCCTTCGATAAATGGGACAGCTCTTTTTGAACCATGTCCATATTGTTTTCCAGATCAAAATGGGACAGCACTGAAAAATCGTCAAGACCCACGCCATCGTAAACGGAACTCTCCTCTACTTCATATCCAAAGTTTCTTGAGCAGAACCATTTGGCTGACATGTTAATGGCACCCGCACTTGCTCCGAGCACAACAGCCTCGCTTTTCCGGATCTCCTTCGCCAGACCATAGTCTGCCAAAAAGCGGTTTTGTTCAAGCGTATTTCCGCCCAACAGGAAAATAGCAGAAGCATTCTGAAGCAAAGTATGAGCCTCATCTATCGGCACTCGTGAATGGATCCGGTGATATTCTTCAAACCGGATCCCTTCATGAGCAAGCCACGAAAGTTCCGAAGTCCCGTCCTCTTCATTACCCCACGGATTTCCGCTGATTATCACAAGCGATTTCCTATCCTTAATATCCTTCTGTATCCACTTCCCAAGTTGTTCCGGGAAGAATTGAGTGAACCATCCTAAATAGTAATGTGTTTTCATATTGACCCCCGTTGATTTCCCCTTGAAAACGCCATACCTTCCAAGAGATCTATCGATTGTTTAAGTTTCTGAGAATTCTCCTGGTTTGATTATAACCCGCGTAGGTTCCGCTCTATAGACAAAAAATTTTTATTTTGGAGTGCATAGTTTTCTGCAGCTTGGGGAATAACATACGGAACTTATGTTCAACGTTAGTTAACTAATGAGAATAGCCAGTGAATCGGAGGAATACTTAAGATGACGAAAAAACAAATTACAGTCGGCGATGTGGATTTGAAATGGGATTTAGAGACAGCGGAAGTATTATTCGATGGCGGAGACGTCGTGTTCTTTTGGATTTCAGCCATGGAAACCTTCTTTGACTCTATCCGGGAAATTGCAGGAACGGAAGCAACAAAACTGGTGTTGGAAACGACCGGTTTCCGCCAAGGCGTCGTCGTTGGCGAAGGGTTTTTGCACATGAAAAACATCAACACGTCAAATGTAGTCGAATGGTTAGCCAATACATATGCTTCCGCCGGCTGGGGAAAAGCCAAAATTGTGAAGATAAACGAAGAGACGAAACAATTCACACTTCATATACAAGATGACTGGGAATTTAAAATGAACCAGCAAAAACAGAAAGGCCTCGATGGCATATTTGTTCCTTCTCATTACGCCGGCGTATTCACCGGCCTTTTCGGCACGAACTTCTGGTACAAAACCGTCCAATATCAGAATGAAGAAAATGCCTACAGCATCGTTGAATACTATCCTTCCGACATCACCGTGCAATCGAACATCCACGAGATGTCCAGAAGACAGGAAGCTCTAAAGATTCAAGAACTCGAGCGAATGGTTGATGAGAAAACGAAGATGCTGCAGAATTTGGTGAAAGAAATTTCGTCGCCGATCATCCCGGTATTGGAAAACATCGTGGTCGTGCCGATGATCGGCAACTACGATGAAGACCGTTCGGAAGATTTGATCCTCAACACTTTGAGTGAATTGCCGAGACACCGGGCGCATTACCTCTTGCTTGATCTGACCGGTCTGCACAAACACATTTCTGAACACACAGCGCGGCTGATCGATAAACTCGGCGCTTCTGCCCGCCTGCTCGGCATCGAAACGATATTGGTCGGCGTGTCGCCGGAACTGGCGATGGTGATTGCCCAATCCGGCAACGACTTGAACAAATTCGAATGCCTGAAAAGCCTGCAGCACGGCATCTACTATGCGCTCGGCAAAAGCGGACGAACCATTTCAAAAGCTGGCTGCTAATAAATCCTTTTAAATCGTCTACTCTTTCCTCTTTTGAAAGCGGGGCGATTTTTCATTTCGATCAAGCGGATTCTTTTGATAGAGAGCCTATGGTTATTTACAGCAATGGGGTTTTGAATTATGATAGGACGAATAGTTTAATTGAAGGAGTGGCAACGTGAATAAATCCGTAACGAAACAAATGGGCGAAGTGCTCGAAGTATTTAACAGCCTACCAAATTGCACGATTGAACAGCAAGAGGACGGCCGATTTTTGATTGCCAGCAGCAAACCGGTGCCTTGGAGTGATTCTCTTGAAAAGAAGGACCGGGATTCTCTGCATAAAATCGGGTACATCACGCCCCATAAAGCAGCCCTTGGCCTCTATATCGATTTCCCGCACGATTACTTGGACGCGGACCGGGTAGAAGATATCGTCAACCCTGAACGTACATTGATGTATTACGCGCCAGGCGTTAAAGCGCCGACCGTGAAAAGCTGGTGGCGATTCCGGTCAAATGAACAGTTCGACAGCATCCATTTGGTTCTGCGCAAAATCGAACTGGACCTGTATGACTTTAAGCGGGAAGATTGGATCGAGTTGATGAGAGAGATTACGGAAGTTCATCAATAATTAATGATCACCTTTCAAATCACCAAAAAGACCTGCCATCTGAAATCGGATGCCAGGTCTTATTTTTTTAACTCTACTTTCCCTAACCTAAACAAGTTGTTATTTTCTCTTAAGTCTTCAGGAAAACATTTGAGAAAATGAAAATAAAATCATCTTAAAATCTGATTACAATTTACATAATTTGATATTCATAAGAAATAATTCCCTTTTTTAAGTTATAATTGCATCAGACATTAAAACTGAGACGGAGGACGTTCACACATGGTAAAAAACATTTTCAATAAACTTTTCTCTTCTAAAACTGCCCCTGAACAACTCGTTACTCCCCCTGGAATCCAGCCACAAAAGATTTATCTTTTTGAATCAAATCGCTATGAACTTGAACAAATCATTGATTCGCCTGACCTCCAAGGCAAAGCACCCGGCTATATTTACTTTGTACAAGAATACATGAACGGCTCTTTCAAAATTGGCAAGACAAAAAATCTAGAAAAAAGAATGAATATCTTCGGTGTGAAATTGCCTTTCGAAAACAAACTTATTTTCCTCATTAAAACTGGCAACCATCATCAGACAGAAGTTGCTTTCCATAAACACTTTTCTGACAAGAGACTTGAAGGAGAATGGTTTGCATTAAACAAGGAAGACCTGACATGGATAAGAGCTGGAAAGTATACAGATGAAATTAACCAAACCATCTTCCCTGCTGAAGAAAAGAAAAATCCAGTAAGGAGAGAAGACGTTGAAAATAAAGAAGATAAACTATTAACGCCAAAACAAGTAGAATTCGCGAAGACATTGCTTACAAAGCTTGAAAACGAATACGAGCTGGCTACAGATTTATCTGCAGTGACACAAAAAGACTTAAACAGGTTAAGCGGATACTTCCGGTTCAAAAATAAAGGTGCTTTAAAGAATTTGGTTGCGGCAGGCGTTCTAAAAGAAAAGTAAAATAATGTGCAAACATCAGGTTTCGTACGAATTTCTATTATATTTTCCACTAGGAGGATTTACATGGCTAAAATACCGGTCAAACTGGTTATGGACACTGCAAAGGTGCACGGTCCAAAAGTTCTCAAGTTTGTAAAAGAGAATAAAGATATTGCGACGGCCGCAGCTCCTCTAATTGCAGCCGGAACTAAAAAAATAAAGGATTTTAAGGACAATAAAGTAGAAAAGAAAGCAGAAAATACTGCCGATCATATTCGAAAAAAGCAGTTTAAAGGCTACAAAACCATAGACTTAAATACTCAAAATAGAAGCCAATTAATTAAACTTAAGCATGAAGTAGAAAATTTCATTTCCCAAATTCATAAAGAGGAAGAACAAGAATTAATCGTTAAAAAACCCCTCTATTCTAAAAAAATTAAGAACTGGAATTCCTTATTAGTTCAAACGGAAGATCAATTGGCTGTACTGGATTATCAGGAGTATTTAAAAATATATAACAATCCAGCATATCAGAGTAATTACTTTGAAGGCTTTGATCGGCTTTTAGAAAAATTCAAGATTATTATTGAGAGTAATTCGTCTAAAGAACTGTATGCCTTTATTCATGCGCAGACCAGAAGGGATATTGAGGTTATTAAAAAGGACTTTCTGTAGATAATTTCTTTCCTGGATAACGAAATACTTAAAGGGATAATTTAGAATGGCCTACATACTTTTGTACTTTATGACTTGAAACCTTATTTCCCTAGGAACGACACAATCCCCAATTAAATTAAACAAAACAAAAAACCATCTCCAATGTCGCCTGAAGTAAAAACGATATTGGAGATGTTTTTTTATATGGCCCAAAAACGATTCTATCCAGAGAAAGTTAAACAAGAATTCATTTGTATAAAACTTAACGGAAAGTTTATTAATGCCTCCCCACTCAGAAGAACTCTTTTACCCCTCTAAACCCTTCTTCAACCACTTCGCCGTCAACGTCCCCGCCTCCAACATCGCTTCCGGCGTGCCTTCAAATAGAACTTCGCCGCCTCTTTTCCCGCCACCTGGGCCCATTTCGATGACCCAATCGCTCGCGGCGATAAAGTTCAGGTTGTGTTCAATGAGGATGACCGAATTCCCTTTGTCGACGAGCCCTTGGAAAACGTCTAGTAGAAGCGCATTATCCTTTGTGTGCAGACCGAGTGACGGCTCATCCAGCAAATAGATCTGTCCTTCTTTTTTCAAGTGGCTGGCGAGTTTGAGGCGCTGCACTTCGCCCCCGCTGAGCGAACTGGTCGTCTGTCCGAGTGTCAGGTAGCCTAAGCCAACGTCTTTTAGCGTATCCACTTTTTTGATGATTTTCGGCATTTTCAAATACTGATTGGTTTCTTCAATCGACAACTCTAAGATTTCCACGATATTTTTTCCTAAGTAACGATGCGACAAGGCTTCATCGGAATACCGCGTTCCTTTGCAGGCTTCACAGGTGACCGTCACGGGATCCGCAAACGCCACATCCGGCGTGGTGACGCCTTTTCCTTCGCAGACCGGACAGGCTCCAGTCGAATTAAAACTGAACAATCCTACCGGTTGTCCGGTTTCTTTTGCCAGAATCGACCGGATATCATCCATGATCCCCATATAGGTTGCAAGTGTCGAACGGCTCGACGTGCCGATGCTGCCTTGATTCACCGCAATGGTTTCGGGGTAGTTGTCCGCAAATGCGCCGAACAATAAAGAACTCTTGCCGGAACCGGAAACGCCGCATACCGAAACCAATACATTTTTCGGGATTTCCACACTGACATTTTTCAAGTTATTGGCCGAGGCATTTTTGATGGAGAAACTCTCTTCCGCCTTTCGCGAATTTTCGTTAATGATGACTTTATGATCTAAATCGGTGATGGCGGAAGCTTTCTTCAAGCCATCCTGTGTGCCTTGATAAACCACTTCGCCGCCGCCCACGCCCGCTTTTGGACCCAGTTCGATGATTTCATCCGCCGTTTTAATGACCGCTAAATTGTGTTCGATCACGACGACCGTATTGTAATTGTCCCGTAAATCTTCCAGCATACGCGTCAGCATATCAATCTCCTCCGAATGAAGCCCTGCACTTGGTTCGTCGAAAATATACGTAATGTTATTCAAGCTACTGCCGAGGTGACGGGCAATTTTCACGCGCTGTGCTTCCCCGCCCGACAAGGTCCCCATTTTCCGCGAAAGACTCAAATAGCCCAATCCGAGATCCACCAGCTGTTTGACACTTGGGTAAGCTTGCTCAGCAATCGACGTGCCGATCGGATCTTTTATATTTTCCAGTTCACCGAGCAGTTCCGTCAATTCCAGCCGGGCATAATCGGCGATGTTGAGGCCGTTGATTTTGGATTCCAATACTTTCGGATTCAATCCCGAACCTTCGCAAGTCGGACACGGGGTATGCGATGTCACCGCGAGCACATCTTCCTGAGAAACGTTTTTCAGCTTCGTAAGGTCCCGGTTAATGTACAAACGAATGAACCGCGGAAGAATGCCGTCCCATTCGATGTTCCGGCTGCCCACTTTGTAATAATACCTGCTAAATGCCTGCTCGCCTTCCTTCGGCCCATAGACGAGCAGATTGTATTTATCTTCCGGATAATCTTTGATGGGAAGATCGGGGTCGAATAACCCGCCGTCCACCATCCACCGGCCTTGCCAGCCTGGAGGTGCGAGCGGCTTGAATCTCACCGCGCGCTCCCGCAACGACTTCGAGTGGTCGATGAGCTTGTGGACATCCGGCGCCACGATTTCACCGAAACCGCTGCATTCCGGGCATTTCCCGAACGAACTGTCACTCGAAAACTCAGTAGCTGAACCGATCGATGGGCTGCCGATCCGTGAGAACAGAAGCCGGACGAGCGGATCAATGTCTGTATACGTGCCCACCGTCGAGCGCGAATTGCCCCGGACCGGTTTCTGTTCCACCACGACCACCGGACTTAAATTCTGCATCAAATCCGCTTCCGGCCGCTCATACCGCGGCATCTGGTGCCGGACGTAAAGCGGATAATTCAACGTCATCTGCCGTCTGCTCTCCGTCGCGAGCGTATCAAAGACAACCGAGCTCTTTCCCGAACCTGACAGGCCGGTAAATACATTTATCTTTTCTTTCGGGATATTCAAATCAATATTCTTCAAATTATTTTCACGGAGCCCCCGCAAAATGATTTCATCTCTTTTATCTGGCATTTTGAAAGCCTCCTTTAAATTCGACCAGGGGTTTCCCTGCTAATTAAAAGAGTTCCCTATTTTGGGTGGGCTTACACAAGCGGGTATAAAAAAATCCGCTCCATAGTTGAATGAGCGGTTAAGCGGGAAGATTGGATTAAATTGATAAGAGAGGTCACGGAAGTTCATCAATGATTATTAATCATCTCAAAGATGAAAATAAGACCTACCTCTGGAAAACAGATGACAGGTCTTATTCATTTTTTAACTTAATGATAAAACTCTTTTAGAATTCAGCTTTTTCTAGAACACTATTTTCAATAAAACTCAATGACAATTTCCTCATCTTCTTCGACTCTTAAGAAAGATTTCAAAACTTCTGCTGTTCTTTTATCTGCCTCCGTCAAAAATCCTTGGTCGATTTTCTCTTCTTCAAATTTCATTTTCTCTTCGTTAATATCATCAATAATTTCCTGAGTAGGAGGGTCTGAGAAGATATTTCCTTTTACATCTTCTATCTTCATATTCTCGGTCTGCACAACATTATCGAGAATTTTCGCTTTAGGAACTCTGACTGTTACTTGTTTACCTGCTTCGTCATAGTCCACTTCCACTTTCGAAAGATCCGAACCCGCTTTCATATATCCTGTATACTCTACAAGCTTTATTGTCTCTGCAAAGCTAATATCTGTAAGCAAAATTTTCTTGTCATCCCGCTTTACCATTGCTTTGCTATATTCATACTTCAATGTTGCCAATTCTGATATCTCTACGATTCTCTCTTGGAGTATGGATGTATGAGAACTTTGGCTAGCAGTATTTCCAAATGGAGTGAATTGAATAATGACAACTAAACCAACAATTACAATAAACAACATCGAAAGAATAACTCCGACTAATCTTTTTTTCATTTGTATGTGCTCCTCACATATTATTGCACTTATTAGTATAGCGAGTTAAAAGATTCCTCTGCTTTTAATACGAATGAATATACTTAGATTAATTTAACTCGTAAAATTTCTTGCCGTTTGAAAGTGGCAGTCGTTATATAGTTAGACTAGGAAGTATTCTCCCGGAAAAACCGCTTTAAATGAGGGTGTTCAGACAAACACTTTCTTGGCTGTCTTTCCAATTATCCCCGTTCCTATTCCGTCGACTGTCCCCCCGATAATTCCCCCAGCTATAGGTATTGCTTTACCTAAATTCACTACACCTTTTTGCCCGAACCTAGTTACCAGTCTGAAACCGACTTTTTTATTTATTGCTTTAATGACTTCACCAGGTATTCTCAGGACGGCTTGTTTAGCGAAGGCATTTCCTGCTTGGATGCCCGTCTTTTTTAATATATCCGAAGCTGATTTTCCTGTTAGACATACAAAAACGAAAGTTTTAACTTGATCGTCTTTTAAGTCATAGCCTTTCATATGTGCAATAGCTGCAATCATTCGAACTTGTACATACATTACAGAAGCAATATTTGCGGGTAATGTAACAGGCAGAACAATTATCCCGCCTAACCCCGTAAGAAAGCCACTAGTGGCTGCTTTTGTATTTTGCCACCGAATTAAGCTGTCGATAGCTTGATCAGCAGTATCATGTTTCGATAAAAAATTCTCGGCCATTTCATAAGCTGAGTCCGTCCCTGGAATCCCATCTAATGATTTCTCATATGCCCAATCCAACATTTTTTCTATCTTACCTATGGAAACTTCATTTGCAGCCACACTATTCCTCCTAAATAAAACTAAGTTTATTGAATTTTAGTTTAACAGGTGTTCAAGAAAATAACTCCTTATTTTTTAATAAAAGGATAAAAAAGTAAGGAATGACAGAAAAAATTGAGCGGAGCATATTTGTTCCTAAATTAATTAATCTCATATCAAAGTTTCTACTCAAAGGTTAATTCGATTAGTCTTAAATTAATCATCTCATTCTCTAATTCGAAATTATGATTTACTTTGTTATTAGTTCTGTTCATAAAAAAAGAAGCGCCTAGTATAACCGAGCGCTTCCTTGCAAATTATGATTTTGGTTCTGCATATTCTGTATACCAAATAAGTTGAAAATCCTTAAAACTCTTCATGCGTCGCCGGATCCATACCAAACAATCTGCCGTCCGGCCGGGTCATTCCAGCAATCGCCGTCATTTCCGCTTCGCTTAACTCAAAATCAAAAATATTGATGTTTTCCGCTGCCGCTGCGGCGAAGTGGAACGCGGAATCGAAACCGAACCGATCTGGTATTGCCAGCGCAGTACGACTTGCGCAATCGTTTTATGGTGGGTTTCGGCAATCTTTCGAACCGTTTCATCTGACATAATATCAGCCGCTCTCGCAATCGGGCTCCAGGACTGTGTTTGAATCCCGAGCTGTTCATGCACGCGCCGCTGCTCTTCCTGATTAAAGAACGGATGCAGTTCCACCTGATTGATGCTCGGCGTAACCCCTGTTTCTTGAATAATGCGCTCTAAATGTTCCGGCAAGAAATTGCTGACGCCGATTGAGCGGACCAGCCCCCATTTCTGCGCATCTATCAAGGCTTGCCACGCTTCTACGTAGAGATCTTGTTTCGGAAGCGGCCAATGAATCACGTATAGATCGAAGTAATCGAGATTCGAACGGTACAGCGATTCCTGAATCGCCACCAACGCTTTTTCGTAATTATGATAACGCCCTGGCAGCTTCGAAGTAATCCATAGCTCTTCGCGCGAAACGCCGCTGCGCTTGATGCCTTCCCCGACAGCTCCCTCATTCTCATAATTATAAGCCGTATCAATCAGCCGGTAACCGGCATTGATTCCGCTGCTCACCGCATTCGCTCCGGCATTGCCCCAAAGTCCATATGTACCGAGTCCGGTCACCGGCAATTTTGTTCCATCGTTTAATGTCACTTCTGGTATCGCTTTTTCCATCCATATTCACTCCTCTCAGGTTTAGTTCAAGATTACTCTTAAAGAGGTTTGAACTCAAATTATACTGATTTCTCCGTTATACAATTCATTTTGGCACGTATGCAGTAACAAAATTAAATCAGTCGGCGTCCGGCAATCGACCGCGCGGCATGGATGCCGCTGGTTGCAGCGCCAATTGTGCCGCCGCCCGGAAACACATGATCTCCGCAGATGTAGAGATTTGGCAGCCCGGAGTGGTGGGACACGGCATTGAAGAGGGAGGCATCCAATGTTTGTGGAAATCCGCCGACAAAGCCGTTCGGCCGTCCGGTGAAACGTTCCCAGCCTTTCGGCGCGCCGGTTTCCATGTGGACGATCGCATCTCGGAAACCGGGAACCACTGCTTCAATAGCTTCCAGCATCCGTTCCGTCAGCCTGCTGCGGGTGGCGTCGTATTTTTCTTTCGTATTCCAATGCCGCGCTTCGGAATGAGTGGAAATCGTTATCGTCTGTATGCCTTCCGGGGCGCGCAGTCGGTCATCCGGAAGTGATGCAGACATGAAAAAGTGGCCGCCTTCCGACATACTTTCGCCAGTGGAAATTTGGCGGAACGGCGGCAGCGGCTCGCTGAGCTTCGTGGAATCCACCGCAATATACAGCGTCAGCGTCGTCCACATCGGTTTTACGGTCGCTTCGCGCAACGGCTTTTTCATTTGGTTTAATTTATCCGGCGCCAGGATTTTCGGCAACTGATGGACCGGGACGTTGAGCACCACATCTTCCGCTTCATATACATTGCCGCGATGATCCCACGCTTGCCACACGCCGCCGTGCCGTTCGAGTTTCTGGACGGTGCGCGGCTTTTTTATGGTGCCGCCGTGCTCCTTGATGCTTTCGGCCATCTCTTCCGCCAGACGGTAAAGTCCGCCCGGCACGTAATAGGCGCCTTCATGGTAGATATCGAGAGCCACTGCTGCAAGCAGATACGAGACGTCTTCGCTGCCGGTTTGCATGCTGTCGATCAGCAAGCCGTCCAGCATGTGACGAAAAGCGGCCAGATGATCCAGTCCATGCTTATGCAGGCGCTGCTCCAAGGTTTGATTGGCAAGTGGCAGAAGCCGCGCATGGCGAGGGCGGATGGAGGCGGACAGAAACGCCCATTCCTTGGGAGTTGCAGGCGGCAGAGCAGGAAGCGGTCCCATCAGCGTCCGAACAGTTGAAGCGGTCCGGTAGATTTCTTTATAGAATGCGCGAATATTGTGTTCGTATTTTGGGAATTCCTGTACAATGCGATCGACGTGCTGTTTGCGGTCTTTCAAAAATACAAATGTTGCATAGGGATGCACCATTTCCATCACTTGGTCGAGCGGCTCGAGCGGCATTGGCTTGTCCAGGAAACGGAATACCCGGCTCATGGATGCCGCCCGCCTCCAGCCCCATGCCAAGCGTGGCGCCGACCGGAAACAGCAGCTTTTTACGCTTGAACTTGCTCGCGCATCCGCCCAGTTCCGCTGATGCTTCGAGCAGCGTCACCTCCATGCCATGCTTCGCGAGCAGCGAACCCGCCGTCAATCCACCGATTCCCGCTCCAACGATCAAAACCCGTTTGCCCATGCTCCAGCCTCCCTTTTTCTTTCATCATGCCGATAATCAATAAAAATAGCTACTAAAAAACCCGACTGCAAAAGCCGGGCTGCAGAATGTTTACTATGGAAGTGTTTACGAAGGTGATCTCCAAAGCACAACCGGAAGATTACATTTCCAGCTATTTTCAGATCGTCACTGTGTCGAAACATTCATGAACAACTAATGATGCTGATAAAAATCGAAAGCCGTATCCATTAACCATTGCGGTTAGCAGATACGGCTATTTCTTCATATATTTCTAGTTAGTACACTGAATCCTTTTTGATACAGGGGTGCGTTTTTTATTCACCTGCTGCAGAAATCTTATAAATCTTACCGCCGTCAGTAGCTGCAATGAGCGCGCCATCCTCCGTTACAAGAATATCGCGGAAACGTTCGCCTTCGTCGGTTAATAGACGTTCTTCTCCAACGATGGTGTCATCTTCAATAACGACACGTGCAATATAGCTCGACACTAAACCACCGATGAACAAGTTGTTCTCCCATTCAGGAATTGCGTCGTTATCATAAAATGAACTACCACTTGGCGCACTTGTTGGATCCCAATAATATCTTGGTTCAATAAAGCCTTGCGCCTCGTGTTCTGAAATCCCATCATTGATCAATTCACCGGTATACTCGATCCCATAAGAAACAATCGGCCATCCATAATTATTGCCTGGTTCAACAATATTCAATTCATCCCCGGCTTGTGGACCGAATTCGACAATCCATAAGTCTCCTGTTTCAGGGTGGAAGTCCACACCTTGAATATTACGGTGACCATAGCTGTAAATGCCATCCAGTGCGTCTTCATCTTCGATAAATGGATTCGTATCCACTGCTTCACCGTCTTGTGTAATGTGAATGACTTTACCTAAGTAAGCATCCAAGTCTTGTGCACGTTCGCGAATCGGATCATCTGAACGTTCACCAGTTGTTAAGAACAGGTTGCCTTCTTCATCAAAGATAATACGTCCACCATAGTGCAAATCACCATCATATGCTGGTTCTGCTTGGAAGATGACTTCGAAATCTTCAAGGGAGGCTTCATCTTCTGATAAAACACCTTTACCGAGAGCCGTTAAAGTACCCCCTTCGACATCTTGAGAAAACGTCAGAAATACCAATCTTGATTCGTCAAAATCAGGTGCAATAGCCACATCAAGCAAACCGCCCTGACCTTCGCTATTTACTTCTGGCGTTCCTTCAATTGGTTCTGAAACAGCGAACTCATTAAGGTTTACAATAAGAAGCTCTGCTGAATCTCTTTGCGTAACAAGCAAGCGGTTTGGTTCAAACTCTTCCATCCCCCAAGACACGCCAAGACCCTCAGCAATAACTTCCACATCATATTCTGTTTCAGTCACTACTGCAGGTGCTCTTGTTTGTTCTGGAAATGCCGGTTCAAACTCAGTAACTTTCGGTTCAGTTTCTGCAGATTCTCCATCTGCGCTTTGTTCTGTTGCAGCATTCGAGTCATCCGTTGATTCTTCGGTTGAAGTTTCATCATTGCCACATGCTGCCAAAGACAATATAAAGATCAGCATTGAAAAGAATAAAAACCTTGACCACGAAACCTTCGTCATTGTTTTTCCTCCCTTTCTCTAATATGTATAACTGAATATCTATTAAAGTGCAGCCCTTAAAACTCAGTATCAAAAATTGGTTAAGACATCCTATATCATCATTAAAAGTATGAAACCCATTTAATCACAATGTTATCATAATTATTTGAAAATAAATAATAATCTTTCTTTTTTCATGAGTTTACTAAATTCTTGTAAACGCCTCTCTAGGAGCGGCTCATCTCCTGACAACTCCAATTTCTGCACAAATAATAAAACTCTATCCCTCGGAATCATATCTTCAAAGGATAGAGTATCTTTTATATGCAATTGTAGTTCATAGTCAATATCGTTTAGAATTGTTTCTTTCCCTGGGAGGCGATACCCAAAAATTGTAGTGCTGGTTAAAATCATTGAGAATCATTTCTTTCTTTAAACCGCGATTGATTAAACCTCACGATTTCCGAGTACAATCCTTCTTCTTTCAACCATTCGACGATTCGCTGTTTCGCATACTTTTCTTCAAGATTGTACCAGTCCTCTTCCATTTCTAAGGATTCTAATTGTAGTCTGAAATGATTGAACGGCTTATTTCTTTTTAACGACTGCAATAGGCTAGTCCGCTCTTTCGATTCCCTTAATCGTTTCGCAAAATCTTCTCTAAGCTGGTGGGCTTCTGATGAAGTCATCTCAGGGACCAGCATCAAAACTTCCGCCAATCCGTCCTCCCAATCAATTCCAGGTTCGCCTGTAAACGATTCTGGCGCGTCGACAAGAACTTCACCTGTTTTAGGATTGAGTACGCCACGCATACCTTCAACTTGAGAAAAAAATTCATGTGCCAACTCTGCGATAATATCCATGGATTACACCTCATATATCAAACTAATTTACTTCATTATACATTTTTCCAGCAGGTCCTAGATGCTCCCTGTGAACGGCTCTTTTATGAATAATTTAATATTCCGATAATAATACTGAAACCAAAGTCCAAAACCCTTATGGTTCCTGGACTCGGCTTTTTTGGCATGCAGTTGTCGTGAATAAATTAAATTGTCTTCAGGACAGGGGCGCGATTTTCCAAGTGCAGCAAAATTAAGCATCGAAGAGCCGTGGAGCAACGGACCAGTAGAAGGACAAGTGAACCGATTAAAAACCATCAAACGCGTGATGTATAAACGAGCCGGTTTTCTAGTATTAAGAAACCGGATTCTTTATCAATGGTGATTATCTTAAAATAGCAGGAGTTTTTTCATGAAAGATTTCAAATCTTTTCCCCAAAAGAGCGTAAGAACCATTTCTACTTGACGGTTCCAAAGTGTGACAAATCGCGGTAAAGTAAATGGCAATCGGTGGTAAATAAGATGGCAGACATGGTAAAAATTCATGGCCGTAATCAGTATTCATGGTTAGTTGTGTTACCGTTTGTCTATTTATTTATTAGGGGAACGAATTCATTAAATATGCTATGTACGCGGTTTTACTTGTACCAATCATGATCTCTTTCTTGAGCATTTTGTTCTTCTGCCCATTCTCTATTCATTTGCTCCTCCATATCTTTATAAAAGTTTAATTCATCATTGAGATGATCAATCATATTAAATAAAGTTCTAACTTTAATTATAGGGTTCAGATCATACATTGCCCTTTTGTATTCTTTAGTAACATGATTAGCAACATCAGCATTGTAATGAGCAATTTTATCTGTTCTTTCAGTAAGATCTCTTTCAATATGAGGTAAGGCATACTGTGCTGCTTTACTTACCAAATTATTATGCAAACCAAGGTTAATTTTAGAAGTTAAACCCTCTTTAATTAACATATCTAATTCATACTCAAATTCTTTTCTTAAATAAACTGGTAAGTACCCTAACAGCCTCTTTAACTCGCGATAATCTAATCCTACTATCGGCTCACTTCTCTCAATCTGGTCCTCAACTTTTCTAATATTTTCAACTTGAACGGATACATTTTGAACTTGTTCTACAGTTATAGTGCCATCCAGATATTTCCTAGCTAATTCAACAAATCTATCAGTTTTGTAGATATAAAAACTTTTCCCTACCTTATCAGTAAATTCCTGAATTAGCTGAGGATGAGGTCTTTTAATATTGTCATTCCTATCCAACTCCCACCAATCCTTTTTTCTATCCTCTGTAAGAAAAATTAATGGTTTAGATGATTCAGCACTACTCGCTATGTCTAGCATCTGTTTCCAAACAATTAAATCTCCATAATGTTGTTGATAAGTCATCTGACCATACGTTCTATATTCATCCTTACCCTTTTTACCCAAATCATCAAAGCCAGGAGGAATCAACTTTGAATATCTTAACTTTCCTTCTTTTTCAATCTCATTAATTCTTTGTTGTTCATAAGGTTCACCTATTATTCCCGAAATTAAATCCAATAAATCTGAACTAATCTTTTTTGTGTCAGGTAATAAGCTTATCTCCCTTTCCACTGCATTTTCTAAAGTTTCATTTGATTTTTCAATCTCTTTAACATAAAACTCAAAATTATTTGTATCTATGTATGGGTGGTCACTATTTACTCGCTTTAAAACTTTTTCAGCACTTTCCTTTAATTTTAACAACTCTGTATTAAGAAATTTCAAACCTTCATGTTGCTTAGACATATTCCCTTCATAATTAAAAAAATACTCTAAAGCAACTTGGTGCGGTATCCACAATCTATCTTTGTCTTTTAGTTTTTTTAAAATACTCAACAACGACTGTGTTGATGATTTAGAAGTGTACTTATAGAAATTGATTAAAATATTAGTATCCACTACAAAAGTAGCGTTTTCCCATAAATCTTTAATTTCTTCCTCATCATATCCAATTAATCCTCTAAATTGCTCCTTCATGCCCATTACCTCCTTGATTAAATGGTAAATTCTAGCTTATCTCAGCTTCATATTGATTTACTAATATTCCCATAGCTATATAGTAAACTGTTAAATCAATTAATTTTTTCAAATCCTGTAAGTCTCTATCTTCCCGTTTTCTGACTATATGTGTTTCATCATTAAATTCGTTTCCCTTAGAACGGCACAATTCAGAAACAATTTATAAGCCAGAATAAAATGCTAGAGCAACAGCTAGAAATGTTATTTAATAGATTACCCAATGTTTATAATATAAATTGTCATGTATTGTCAGAATCGTTCAGAATTGTTTCTTTCCCTAGGAAGCGATTTATAAATTTTTAAAAATCGTTTAGAATTATTTTTTACACAGGGAGACGGAATTGAGCTTCAGATGTTTATCAAAGCATTCTCACCTTCTTTAAATTCTTCAACAAGATGGAAGGAATTTAATTTTGCATCTTCCCATATCGATTTCGGGATATGCTCGAGAATGATAATTTGAAAATCCCTTTTAAGTTCAGTATTTACATATTCAACAAAATCATTCATGACTTTCATGGCAATGTTAATTTTCTTTTTATCTCCCGTATTTACTTCTTCCCATTGTTTTTGACTCATGCCTCCAGAATCTTCTCCATAATATGGTCTGCTTGGTTGATCTAATATCAAGAATGGCGGCACGTAAGGACTTTTTTGTTTTATTATTAATTCATGTAAAGCTAAGAAAAGACAGAGATGCAAAAACATATGATTTGAACTACTTCCTACTGTAGAAGGGTTAGCTGTTCCTGGCTTTCTTAACTTTAATTGTTTTTTCTTATAATCAAATAATGCTTTGTAACCTGCATAGGTGCCAAGTGCATCCTTTGACTGATCTAAGTATCCATCTATTAACTCTTCCAATAATTTTATTATGGTTTCTTTATTTGAATTGTCATCTAACAACGATAATAACTCTTCAAGTTCTTCTTGTTTATCTAGAATTTGCTCTTCATAATTTCCATCGAAAACTATTTCCCTATCAAAAAATGATAGTTGGTGTCTGAGCTCTCCGATAAATATATACTTGTCTATTTTATTCGAAAATGTGTTTTCCTCTTCAGGAACTAGATTAAGCATTGTATTTATAGGTACTAGTTTTTCTTCTAGTTTGGATATTTCACTGTCTATATCTAAATTTATAGGATGTTTTTTGTCTAGGGTGTTTTTAATATCAAGTAGTTCCTGTTCAAAATCTAATAGTAATCCTTTAATTTCTGGTACTTCTATAACTTCGTAAAAGTTCTCCTTTATATACATGACCGGTTTTAAGCTTTCATAGTTATTACCTTCAACTTTTCTGTATTCTTCATATTGCTTTTTAAATTTTTTATATGCTCTCATTTTTCTTAAAATATCATTCTTTTCATTCCTTAATGCTAATATATTATCCGGTTCTGTAACCATACTTTCTTCTTTGTAATTTAAAACTACTTCCTTTAGTTTTTTTAACTCTGTTTTAAAATCGATTATATCTCCAGAAATCAAGCCATACTCTCTTGCTTTCTTTATCAAATCAGCTTGATTTTCCTCATAAAGAGAAGATTGATTTTCTAAAAGTGTTTTCTTTTTTTCAATTCTATTAATTTCTTTTTCTGTGTCTTTAATTTTTTCTAGAATCAAGATATTTTCCACAGTTTCAATCCCTGTAGCAATATCGAAAATCCTTTCCAAAGCCTCTCTATACTTTTCATCATTTTGCTTGTCAAAAAAAACTTGTTTATTAGTGATTATGTCTTCTGACTGGGTATTAAACATAAAAAAGTATCTCAAAGATATCTTACTTCCAGCTCTTAAATTATTACCACTATATGGTATAACAACATTTTTATCGATTGAAAATTCCTTTTCGATAGTTAATTTACATTCTTTTTCGCTAATATTAGGATAGGGTAATTCAGGTATAACTCCGAGTCCAGAAAAAAAGTATTCTTTAGAAAGTTTCTTTATTGTATGAAATCGACTTCTAGCAATAGTGAAATTTTTATCATTAATATCAAAGTTAATTCCATACCACATAACATTTTCGTTAATCACTTCGTCCGGAATTTCAGTAGTACTGGAGAAAAAACAGTAATCAATAATATCTAAAATAGCTGACTTTCCCGTTCCGCTGTCTCCGGTTATAACATTTACCTTGTTTTTTTCAAATTTCACAGTACGGCAAGTACCATTCTCTAACCATAGAAGAATTTTATTAATCACAAACTTCATAATTTCACCCTTAATTGCAAATATAAATTTGCTATATTGTCATTCAACAGTAATGCCAGCTTCTCTGATCCTTTTACAATGTCTTCTGCTCTTTTTCCCAAAAGTTTATTATCTATATCGAAATTATTATTTTTTAAGTACCGTATTTCGCCTTTTTCTATAGATATCACCTTAAGTTCTTTTAGAATTGTTATTGCATTAATAGAAACTGGCAGCAAAGATAAATATCTTTCATGAAAATTAATGAAACATCCTGGTTTTTTTAACACAAATTCTTCCATACTTCTTATAATAGTTGACTTTCTTTTTAAAAAGCTAAGAGTATTTCTATGAGAAATTATTGGTAGAATTAGTACGCATTGTGCTATAGTAGCTTTTTCAAGATGTTTTAATACAGAACTGATGGCTATAGACGCAATTAATTCATTGTTATATAGTTGCCTAGAAATATCCATATCAACTGTATTTCTCCTTCCAATCAATTTTCCAACCTATCATAGGTGTATCAGATAATAAATAAAATTGCCCATTACTAAATTCCATGTCAAACCTTGTTTCCTCTAATTCTAGAATTCTATCTATAACTTTGAAATAGCATTTTTGAGCATACTCTATTATGTCATCTTCGCTTATAGACTCTTTATCCGTTGCCCATTTTTTTCTTATGCGAGTATGAGTGGAGTTAAAAGCATTTTTCCATTGAAGAATACATTGATCTTCAAACTGCTTTCTCTGTAAAGTCGTAATCTCTCCTTCCTGTTCCCACGCTTCTAAATTTGTATACGCTTGCATTTTATAACCGGTTAACCTTAATAATTCTTCTATATCCTCTTTTTCAAGAACTTCAATATCTATCAACTGTTTAATGAAAGTTTGATTGAAATAGTCTTTAGAAAATTTAGTAGTTTTTTTTCTTATAGGTAACTTACTAGCGCGTGCTTTCTCAAAATAAATTTCTGCACTTTTTCTAAATTCTTCAAATGTAATAATAATCTTTTCTTTCTTCTTGACAGTAATATAGTTATTCATTCTTATATTGCTATCTAAACTCTCGAACACATTTTTAATCCTGTTTTCTTTTACTAGTTTCTCCCTAATGACGCCATGTATTTTACTTATTAAATCATCTTGATTCAAATCAAAATCTAAATGTTGTATAAATAGATTTATCCATTTTTTATTTTGTTTTTTCAATTCACCTATCCAGCCTTTTATCTCAATATCCTTTGACTTATTAAACAAGATCTCTAAATCATCTAGCAAGCTCTCTATAGTAATTTCACCATTTTTCAATTTCTTTATGCTTATTAAAAAATTATTGGTTTCGCTACTTGATTTGTTCGATACTAAAATAAAATTTGTAATTTTAATATAGTCTAGTTGTTTTTTTAAAGTTGTCCTACCTTCTTCAGCATCATTTACAATATTCACCCAATTACTAATGGTTTTCCAAACATCCCCATCTAATTCTGTTAAATTTTTTATTTCTCCTGCTGAGTTTTTTTGTATCGAATGCTTTAGCTGAAGAAGTACTTGTTTACCATCCCTTAAATCTAGATGTACATCATCTTTCACTTCTATACCGATACTTTCCCCTTGTTTAAGATTTAACAGTAAATAAAGAAAATAATAATATTGGTAGTCAAAACCTATAGATTTATTATCTGCGCTTGTCTTTTCTTGAAAGGACACTAAAAGCCTCCTCCTCTCTTAAATATTTCTTTTTTCTTAATAACTAACAACAGCTCTAAGGAGCGGTCCCTTTTACATTACATACAAAACCGAATAAAAATTTTAGTTTTTAATCATATACCATAATACATTATAAATTTTAATTAATTATATTAATAAAGTTTATACAAACATCTTCTGCATAAACCCTCTCTTCTGCTCCTCGAAAAACATCAATTTCTCTTTTTCTTTAACGATTTTATTTTCTAAGGTTTTCAGATAGCCTACTATTTTTTCCTGTTCTTTTATTGTCGGAATTTTAAATGGGAATTCTGAAACTGAATTCCAATCAGCTCGAGGCATTTTTGACCCAATAGATTTGTTTGCTACTTCTAAGAGCTCTGCTCCTTGTATAAAGAAATATATACATCCATGTCCTTTGAGTTTAAAACCCATATCTCCGTCGAACATAGGCCCTCAAAACTTGCATACCATTACTTTTTTAAATATGGACGTAGTTTACCAAATAGAACTGCATCTTTATCGAACCTATTTTTTATGCTTTTTTGGTCATTATTGCTGATATTGCCAATGAGTTTGCCACTTTCACGAAGCAGCTTCGCCGATTCATAAACGCTTTTCCCTTCGATTTTCAAAAGGAGGCGCGCAAATTCTTTATCGGACAAAGGTGTGCCGTTCAGGTTTCTTTGTTTAATCGATCCATTTGGATCCGGAAATTTTCTTGTAAGTTTTTGATGGAAGGAATCGAGACTTTTGCATACCCCAATTGAACAAGCTGCTCAATCATCTCGTTCTCCAGCTGTGCTTCGGACTGTGTCCGGGATTGATAAACCATGGAAATGCCCCTTTCAAATTTCCGCAATGCATTTAGATAATTTTACCACATATATAGGATATACTCTTACTTTAATTGAAGACATAATTAATTTAACGCAAAAAAAAGAACCTTTGCAGATTCTTTTTTCTCTTTAAATTGGCTATTGAAACACCTCTACCCTGTCAAGGTAGCGCACCCTATTTAAACTCTTGCTTTCATTAACCTCTAAAACTTTTAAGCCATTATTTTTTAGTTATTAACTTCAATTGTGTGAGATACATCTTCTCCAACAGTTTCAAAATTACTATCAGTTGGAGCAGTAATTCTTAGTTCAATGCTTTCCAATTGATCTACAGTAGAATTTTTCAAGATATAAACATTGTACCCTTCATGCCGTACTTGACCCATGTACTCACCTTCGATATGTTCAGATAGGAGCATATCCGGCTCTAGTTGTTCTTTTGTATTAGTAATTGCCATAGCTTGTCCCAGATAAAAACTCATATCTTCATCTGAAGTATTCTCGCCAGCAAATTGAATTGTAAAAACATGGACTTCTTCTCCAATTTCTACTTCAAATAAATCTGCAGTCGCTTGATCTTTCGGCTCCATAATTTTTAGTTGAATTCCTGGGATTTCATACTTCATCGGACCAACTTCTCCAGTGATGCCTAATTCTTTGTTGGTATATGTGTTAGTTGCTTTCAGGCTGTCATCTTCTTGAATGTCTTCTTCACCTTCAGCAGGTTCCTCAACTTCTTCAACAACCTCTGTTTCTTCTGACGTTTCTTCTTGATTTTCAGTGCTCGGCGTACTTTCAGATTCTTCGCTAACATCCGTTGTTTCAGAACCACATCCTGCAAGAAGCATAGAGCCAATAATAACTGGAGCAAACCATTTTTTATTCATGTTATCTCTCCTCCTAACTTATGTTGTTTATTAAGTAGTATAGAAATCAATTTCCATTCCAATTAACAATATCAAAATCCTATCTTATTTATGACAATTATACTACGCGCAACATATTATTACTATTATTACATTTCATTTCAACATTTTTACTTTTTCCTGTGTTCTTACGAATCTTCAATCCCTCAACTTGAATTAACTATATGTAGAACTAATCATGGACTTCTTTACCAATCCAATTTGCGTCATAATAAAAATAGAAAGATAAAGGAGGAACATATTTATGTCAGCTCTAAATGCAATGTTAGCGTGGACGTTCACGCAAGAAATTGATGTACCGGATTCGGTGAAGGATTTGCTGGTTCCTGGAGAAGTAGCGCAGCTCGCCTATAAAACGGTCCGTGATACAGCGGTCGTGACAAATAAGCGATTCATCATTTCGGACAAGCAAGGATTGACGGGCAAAAAAGTGGAAGTCTATACAATTCCATTCAAGTCGATCATCATGTATTCGTCGGAGAATGCCGGAACCTTCGATTTCAATACGGAGCTCGAGCTTTGGACGACGCTTGGCAAGTTCAAATTGAATTTGGCGAAGAAAGTGGATATCCGGAAGCTGGATAAAATGATTGCGGAAGCGATTCTTTAAATACAATAAAGCAGCGTGTTTCTTCATTTCCTTAGAAGAATTACGCTGCTTTTTCATTCTTTATTATCTTCCCTCTCCTCAAAAAAACCCCGAATCAACTCAATCGACCGATTCACCAGTGGCGGCAAATACCTTCTCGTATCGTGCGCGAGGAAAACGGTGCGCGTGACGTTGTGATCGTTCAGTTCCCGTACTTCACACTGGTTGTTCTGAAACGATTTCATGTAATTCTCCGGCACGAGTGTGACACCTAGCCCTTCTTCGACAAAACTGATGGCGGTCTCGAAGCGTTCGACTTCGAACTGGATGTTCGGCTTGCTGCCGGCTTGGCGGAATGCGTTCAGGATGTCTTGGCGGGTTTGGAAGCCTTCTTTGAAGATGATGAACGATTCGCTGATCAGGTCGGTGACGTCGAGCTGCGCTTTCTTGGTGAGCGGATGGCCGGCCGGAAGCAGTGCGACAAAGTTTTCCTTATATATAGGAAGGACATTGACTTCTTGCTTCGACACGAGCTGGTTTGTGATGGCGAAATGGATGTCGTAATTGTTCAAGGCTTTATGGACATCGTCGAGCCCGAGCACTTCGACGATTTCGATGCGGACGCCCGGGTATTCGTCTTTGATGGCTTTCAGGATTTTAGGGATCCAGAACTTGGCGGATTCGATGATGCCGATGGCGAGTTCCATCGGCCCTTGGTCTTTCAGCCGCTTCATTTCACCTTCGACGTAGTTCACGTGGTTCATCAATTTCTTCGCTTCTTCGTAGAGGATCTCCCCTTCTTTCGTTAATGAGAGATCGCGTTTGCTGCGGTCGAGCAGCTTTAATTCGAGTTCAGTTTCGAGCTTTTTAATCGCCATGCTGAGGGACGGCTGCGCGATAAGCAGTTCATTCGCCGCTTTTGTGAATGATGCTTGTTCAACAAGCGTAATATAGTATTTCAAATGAGTCATATTCATGTAAGCGCTCTCCTTTATAGTTTCAAACTATGGAATCATCAATTTTTGGTATTAGTAATAATAGAATAACTCTTTTACAATAAAAATACATATAGTTCTGAAAAAACTAATAAAGGAATTTGAGGTGCTCGCATGTATACACTACCAAATAAAGCTTTATGGACGGGCCGCGTCGACAGCGAAACAGATCCTGCGACCTTTCGTTTCCACCAAGTCGTCAAGCATTCAAGCGTCGATGAATTGGCTGATAAAGAAAGCGGCTTTTCGCTGATCGGCTTTGAATCGGAAGAAGGCGTCCGTAGAAACAAAGGCCGTCTCGGTGCAAAAAAAGCGCCGGATGCGATTCGCAAAGCCTTGGCGCCGATTCCGTACAACATCCAATGTTCGGTTCCAACTGTTGATGTCGGAAACGTTATCTGTGAAGGGGAAAACTTGGAACAAGCACAAGCGGAACTCGGCAGCCACGTGAATGTTTTATTGACTAAATCCTTGACCCCGATCATTTTAGGGGGTGGCCACGAAACGCTTTACGGCCATTACCTCGGCGTGCGGGAATTTATCGGACCGGATGCAAAACTCGGCCTGATCAATATCGATGCGCATTTTGATATGCGGGAATCGGAACAGCCGTCGTCCGGCACGATGTTCCGGCAAATTCTTGAAAGCGACGCCAATGCCGGCTATCTCGTACTCGGCATCCAGCCGTTCGGCAATACGAAGGCCTTGTTCAAGAAAGCGGATGAACTGAATTGCGCCTACATACTTGCCGAGATTCTAACGCTTCACAATCTACCGGAAATGACTGCAATCATCGATGCTTTCAGCAGCCAGTACGATTATTTACTTCTGACTTTGTGCACCGATTCGCTTGCGGCATCTGCTGCCCCTGGCGTCAGTGCCCCTTCGCCGTTCGGCTTGGACCCGCTCGTCGTACGCCAATTACTGCGGCATGTGGCCTCCAAACAAAAGCTCTTGAGCTTTGATATTTCGGAAGTGAATCCGGATCTCGATATCCAGGAAAAGACGGTGAAACTGGCGGCTTATTTCGTGGCAGAAGTCATGGACAGCTTCCATCACGAATCGGACATAAAGGAGTGGAACGATGATTCTCGAACTTGACCAAGTCACCACGATCTTTCTTGCCCTAGCCGTCTTCATGGTCGGCTCGTATTTAAATTCAAAAATCAAGATTCTCGATAAATACTGTATTCCGGCGCCTGTTGTCGGCGGTTTGCTTCTCGCTATCATTTTGACAGTGCTGCGCGGTACGGGACTTGTCGAAATCGTGCTCGATACATCGCTTCAAGGCTTGTTCATGCTGACGTTCTTCACGACAGTCGGCTTAGGCGCAAGCTTCGCCCTCATTAAACTCGGCGGCAAGCTGCTCGTCATCTACTGGCTCGCATGTGGATTCCTTGCGTTGGTGCAAAGCGTTATCGGCATCTCGCTCGCTTCCCTCTTAAACTTGGATCCGTTGATCGGCGTCATGGTCGGTGCGGTTTCGATGGAAGGCGGCCACGGGGCTGCGACTGCCTTTGGTACGACGATTGAAGAGCTCGGTGTTGACGGTGCCTTGTCAATCGGCCTTGCCGCTGCGACAGTCGGCCTCGTTGCCGGCGGTTTGATCGGCGGCCCAGTCGTCAAATACTTGATCAATAAATACAATTTGAAGTCGACGGAAGATGCGGAACTGGAGGAAGCAGCTCCGAAGAAATCGGCAGTCTCTTCTGTGTTAGCTCCGATCACTTCAAGAACATTCATGATCCAGTTGTTCATCATCGGTTTCTGTATGGCTGCCGGATCTTACGTTGGAACGGCATTCACAAACCTTACCGATTTCGCCTTGCCAAACTACGTCAGTGCGATGTTCGTGGCAGTCATTGTCCGGAATATCCTGGACCGGGTGAACGGCGACTTGATCGAGATGCGGACCATCGGCATCATCGGCGATATTACGTTGAGTATTTTCCTATCGATGGCGTTGATGAGCATCAAGCTATGGGAAGTTGCAAACTTGGCATTGCCGCTCTTCATCATCATTTTGGCGCAAGTGGTGTTCATTGCCTTGTTCGGCATTTTCGTGCTGTTCCGTCTGCTCGGCAAAAACTACGACGCAGCAGTTATGGTCGGTGGATTCACGGGACACGGACTCGGTGCGACACCGAACGCCATGGCCAATATGGACGCCATCGTCTCGAAATACGGCCATTCGCAAAAAGCCTACCTCGTCGTGCCGATCGTTGGTGCGTTCCTGATTGACGTCTTTGCAATGCCGATCATTCTTACTTCGATCAATCTATTCAGTTAATAAGGAAAGCCCGTCCGGATCAACTCATCCGGACGGGCTTTCTTTCTTCTTATTTAGTTTCCGCAAGCCCACGCCCTACCAGATTCGCACTCACCGGCTCTTTCCCCATCTCCCGTGCCCAGATGGATAATTGCCCAATGTGGTGGATTTCGTGTGCGATGATATGCCGTATCACTTCTCCCCATTGATCGATATCGATTGTGCCGTCCCGCTTCCGATTTGAGGATCCGGTGTTCCATGCTGTCATCCCAGTTCGCGACAAAACTCTCGACTTCCGGCCGGAATTTCGCATCGAGTTCACGGACTTTCCGTAAACTGTTGTAGCCTTCAAAGTCTTCCTGGAAATCGTCTTTTCCTTCGAGCAGACGAATCCAGCTCCATTCGACGTCCGCTATGTGAAACAGTGTTTTCAAGATGCTGCCTTGGCCGCCCGTCCGTCTTTGAAGGAGCTCTTCGTCCGTCAGCCCTTCGCACCAGCGGTACCAATCTTCTCTGACCATCCAGTTGTAGCGGAAAAACATCTTCATTGAGTGCCCTCCTTTTTTATGGAGCCCATTTTCAGTTACCTACTCATCTGCCAGAATGACCCAACCATGCACGTTGCATTGCCCTTCATCATTCCGGCCCGCAGCGATTACAGTCCCGTCCGCTTTCAATCCGAGCGTATGGGCATTGCCGACAGCAATTTCCCGAATGCCTTGCCAATCGAGAATGTCGCATTGGCCATCTCTATTTCGGCCAGTGGCTACAACTGTGCCATCCGATTTCAAGCCAAGCGTATGGTAGCTCCCTGAAGAAATCGCGACGATATCGCGCCAATCACTCACATCGCATTGGCCGTCTCCGTTCAATCCGGTTGCAAGCACCGTTCCGTCTGACTTTAATCCGGCAGTATGAAGGTAGCCGGCAGAGACCGCGACCAAGTCGTGCCAGTCGGACACCTTGCTTTGCCCGTAGCGGTTATTTCCGGCAGCGATGGCTGTTCCGTCTCTCCTAAGGCCGATGGTATGCCAGTCGCCTGCTGAAACGGCAACAGTTTCTCGCCAATCGCCGACTTCGCACTGCCCTTCGTTATTCCTTCCAATCGCAAGCACCGTGCCGTCTTTTCTTATCCCAATTGTCCGGCGCCACCCTGCCGCTATGGACGCCATTTCTCGCCATTCATCTGCTTCGCACTGACCGTATTTATTCCATCCAACTGCTAAAACCGAGCCATCGGATGTTAAACCGACGGTATGCGAGCTTCCGGTATGGGCGCTTCCTGCCGCAACGGAAATGATATTGCACCAAGCATCGACTTCGCATTGGCCGTGTTTATTGTCTCCTGTCGCAAGCACTGTGCCATCTGCTTTCAACGCAGCGCTATGGCGATAGCCAGCTGCAATGGCGCTGCGCCGTTTAAACCGTGATTCCGTTTCCATACTCACGGCTGATCCTGCAATAATTCGATCAACCGGATGACTTCTTCGTCCTCTCCCCGGTCGATTGCGACAAGCTCCGTATTTTCGATGATCTCCGTATAAAACGCTTCGCCTGCCGGGTACTCGCCGTCCCAGCGGAGCGGCACATTGTATAGATTGACCGTGCCATCGCCGTTGCCGCTATATGTGACGGAACCATCCACGAGGCGGGACCCTTCCAGTTGGATGACGTCTTCCGGATAAGCGGCGCTCGTTTCATCGTCTGGATTTAACGGCGTGCCTTCCGGAATTTTATTCACATACAAGCCGTCGATTTCCTGGTTCGCACCGAGCTGCAGCCAGACGCGTGCGTATTCAATTTGTTCCGTGGAATACTCGGACAAAGCTGAAGGTTCTTGAGCCGGTTCAGAATCCATATCGGTTTCCTCCTCTTCCGTTTCAGCAGCTGGGATTTCGGTCGCTTGGTTGTTCGCGTTCATGAACGGTCCGTCTTCTTCCTCCCTGCATCCCGACAGCAACAGTAAAACAGCACTCAAATAGAAAACTTTCTTCACTTCTCCTGCCCTCCTTTTAACTTAACGCAAGCTGTTCAGTTAGCTTTTATTTCTACAAGTTAAACGGAATTTCCTGCTATTCGGAAGGGGTTGCGAGCATCGCCAGATAGACGGCCATGGCGTGGTGGAATTTCCGGATATCGATGCCTGTATTTTCCGCAAAACGGTCCAAGCGGTATTGCAGGCTGTTGCGGTGGAGATGCAAGGCTTTCGCGGTTTCCGAGACATTCAAATTGTAACGCGTAAACACGTCGATCATTTTCAAGGTCTCTTCGTCTTCTGCGTAGTCCTGCAAAATCATTTCGCGGATGATGTGATGCTGGCTGTTATCCGCCCCTTCGATCAGCATATACGGCACGGCGTCGCTAAGATTCGCCACCGCTTTATCGGAATGGGCAAAAATCGAGGCAGCCGCCGTTTTCATAAAGGCGTGGTAGCTTGCGGCTTTCTCCATCCCTTCTTTAAACGGGCCGACCAGAAAATTGATCTTGATGTACAAATCGCTCATCAACACATCGATGATTTCTTCGTAGATGATGTTGTCGCTGCCGATTTCCGTATGCTCGATCAAAATGCCTTCGTGGCCGTTCTCCCATAAAATCGGAACGCTTCCGGGAAATAAATCATGGACCGCTTCTTTGAAGATTTCCGGACTGATCTGGTTTTCCTTAATGGAAAAGTAAACAAAGCGGTACGGATGGACCGTTTCCGAATCTTCTGCAGCGAAGCCAGCGTCGATTGCCTGTCTCCACTTCACTTCTTCTGCCGTCATTTCCGGAAATTCGTTATGGTAAGGCTTCAAGAAAGCGGTGAGCACGGCCAGGTTTTTATCGTCCACTTCGCTTTCGTGAATGCCGATGATGTCATTGTCCGCTGTCATGAACCAGTGATAGGCGCCGTCCACTTCACGCCCTCTTTCTTCGTAGCGAATCAAGGAAGAGTAGATTTTCTTCAATTGATCAGTCATGGAAACACCTCTTTCTTCGACGGAATTTTCGTTTCTGCCTGGTTTCACGCCAGTTCAAAAACATCCACAAGCAATAAAGTAATGGCTCCGATCAGCGTCGCATCGTCGCCGAGTTTCGTCACTTCCACCCGGGTCCGGCTCGCTGACGCAGTGAGCGCAGATTTCTCAATCGTTTCGCGGATGGCAGGCAGCAGAAACTTCTCAGCTTTTGAAACGCCGCCGCCTAAGACGATTTTCTCCGGATTGATGATATGAATGAGATTTGTCAGTCCGATGCCCATTGCTCGACCGGATTCAGCCAAGATGTTCGCGTAGTCTTCATTTCCTCCGACCGCCAGTTCGTAGATCGTTTCCGCAGTCAGCGGATTTGCCTGCGCTTTTACTTTCCGCGCAATAGCGGGTCCGGTGACAAAGGTCTGCAGGCATCCCCGGTTTCCGCATTCGCAGATTTCTCCGTGCAAATCAATCGTCATATGGCCGATTTCTCCGGCAATGTCGGAAGAGCCGTGATACAGCTTGCCGTCGATGATGAGGCCGCGCCGACGCCTCTTCCGATATTCACCGCAAGCATGCTTTTTACGTCGCCGGGATTGCCGAACCAAAATTCGCCGAGCGCCATCGCCCGTGCATCGTTTTCCACTTTCACTTCCAAACCGAATGCCTTTTCCAGTTCTTCTTTGATCGGGATATCCGACAAGCCAAGGTTCGGGGCATACAATGACATGCCTTTTTCCACATCGACAACGCCGTGCATGGCGATTCCGATGCCGATCACTTCGTTTTCCGATTTCGGAATTCCGTCCAGGCACATGGAGATCCCTCTTTTCAACGCGTCGATGAATTGGCTGTTGTCGACCGGCAATTCCAGTTTGATTTCGCTTCTTTTTAAAATCTTGCCTGCCAGATCCGAGACGATGCACTTGATGTTCTCCGGTCCCGCATCCACGCCGATGATGCAGAAAGCCTGGTCGTTGATGACGAGCATTGTCGGTTTTCGGCCGCCTTGCGATTCGCCGATGTCCCGCTCTTCAACGATTTTCTGTTCGAGCAATTCTTTGACATTGCTGCTGACGGTCGGCGGCGTCAAATTCGTCTCCCGCGCAATTTGCGCTCGGGATATCGGTCCGTCTTTTCTGATTTTATTGAGGATGATCGATTTGTTCATCGACTTCATCCATTGAAAGCTGCCATGGCGCATAGAGGTCCCTCCGTATCGTTCGTTTCCTGTGTTTTTTAATTTTCAATCTTCTTATTGAATAGTTTACCAAATTCCTTTATACTCATGTTAATTAAATTAATTTATAAAGTATTGGAGTGGAAGAAGATGAATCAGCAGCAATTGTCCCAGGCGTTTAACGAAGTCTTCGAAACGGCGGATCCGCCGCGTTTCTTTTTTGCCCCCGGGCGCATCAATTTAATCGGCGAACATACGGATTACAATGGCGGCAATGTGTTTCCCGCAGCTATCTCCTTTGGTACCTATGCCGCGGCAAAAAAACGCAGCGACCAAAAATTGCGGTTCTACTCGCTGAACTTTCCGGAAGAAGGCGTCATTGAATGCGAGCTTTCCGATTTGTCCCACAATCCGGAGCACAGCTGGGCGAACTTCCCGAAAGGCATGATTCATCTTTTCAGCGAAAACGGCTTTCTTCTCCCCTGCGGTATGGATATCCTGTTTTCCGGAAACATTCCAAATGGCGCCGGCCTCTCTTCTTCCGCTTCCATTGAAATGGCGACGGGCGTGGTGCTCGAGGGTTTATTCAACATCACAATCGACCGCTTGAAGATGATTCAGCTGGGGCAAAAGGTCGAGAACGACTATATTGGCGTCAATAGCGGCATCATGGACCAGTTTGCGATCGGCAAAGGGAAAAAAGACTTTGCCATGCTATTGGATTGCCAAACGCTCGATTTCCGCTATGCCCCGGTGGATTTGGGCGAACACGAAATTGTCATCATCAATTCCAACAAGCAGCGGACATTGGCCGGCTCGAAATACAACGAACGGCGGGCGGAATGTGAGCAGGCACTGGCAGATATCCGCACCGAAGTTTCGGTCACGAGCCTCGGCGAATTGACGTCAGAGCAATTTGAAAAAGTGAAGCATTTGATCCAAGACGAGACGAATGTGAAACGCGCGAAGCATGCCGTCTATGAAAATGAACGGACCTTGCTTGCCTTAGAAGAGCTCGAGCGCGGCAATCTGCAAAAGTTCGGCAAGCTGATGAACGAATCCCACATCTCGCTTCGGGACGACTACGAAGTGACGGGTGCAGAACTCGACGCCATCGCCGAAACGGCTTGGCATTTCCCTGGCGTGATCGGGGCACGCATGACCGGTGCCGGTTTTGGTGGATGTGCCATCGCGATCGTCCATCAAGCGCAAGTGGAGAATTTCAAAGAACAGCTCACACAAAAATATACCGAAGCATTCGGTTATGCCCCTTCATTTTATGAAGCGAAAATTTCCGACGGTGCAAAAGAACTGACAGAGGAGTTTTGATGATGCGGATACTAGTATTGGGCGGAGCCGGCTATATCGGTTCTCATGCCGTCTATCAATTGATTGATGAAGGAATGGAAGTTGTTGTGGTGGATAATTTGGAGACGGGCCACTGGGAAGCGGTCCATCCGAAAGCCGTCTTTTATAAAGGCGATATCCGGAACGCTGCGTTTTTGAATTCGGTATTTGAAAAAGAAGCGATTGATGAAGTGCTGCATTTTGCGGCGAACTCGCTTGTCGGGGAATCTATGGAGAACCGCTCAAGTATTTTGATAACAATGTGTACGGCACGCAGGTTTTATTAAAGGCGATGGTCGACCACGGTGTGAAGAAAATCGTCTTTTCTTCCACTGCTGCCACGTACGGCGAACCGGAAGCGGTGCCGATTACTGAATCGATGCCGACGAACCCTGGCAATACGTACGGTGAAACAAAGCTGACGATGGAGAAGATGATGAAATGGACGGCACTTGGCCACGGCTTGAAATTTGTTTCTTTGCGCTATTTCAATGTAGCAGGCGCACGCGAATCGGCGGAGATTGGTGAAGACCACCGGCCCGAATCGCATCTCGTGCCGCTTATTCTGCAGACGGCGCTTGGCCAGAGAAGCGACATCACGGTATTCGGCGACGATTACGATACAGCGGACGGAACGTGCATCCGTGATTATGTGCACGTTGAGGATTTGATCCAAGCGCATTTATTGGCACTTTCGTATTTGCGAAACGGCGGCGAAAGCGACGTGTTCAATCTTGGCAGCAGAAAAGGCTTTTCGGTAAAGGAAATGATCGATGCTGCACGGACCGTGACCGGGAAAGACATCCCGGTGAAAATCGGCGCACGCAGAGCTGGAGATCCGGGAACGCTGATTGCGAGTCCCGATAAAGCACGCAGCTTGCTCGGCTGGAATCCGGTCCATACTTCCGTCGAAAAAATCATTGGAGATGCGTGGAACTGGCATTCGACGCATCCCGCCGGCTACGAAAAGGACGTGTAAACATGGTTTATGAAACACTCGCAGGGCTTATCCGGAAAACGACGGAAGCCGGGTTAATCGAACCGGCGGATCAGGATTACGCCCGCAATCAGGTGATGCATCTGCTCGGCCTCGAATCGTTTCCGGAAGAGATGCTCGAAGCAGCAGAAGACACCATCCCGAACCTTCTTGAAGGGTTGGTCGCTTACGCAGTCGAGCAAGGCGTGATTCTGGATATGCTGGACGACAAGGAAATGCTGTCGGCCAATATCATGAATTGCTTTGTGGCGCGGCCTTCTGCCATCAATGCGGCGTTCAATGAAAAATACACGGAATCCCCTATTGCTGCGACTGATTATTTTTATGAATTGAGCCAGAACAGCAACTACATCCAGATGAACCGGATCCGGAAAAACATTTCGTATCAAACGGCTACGCCTTACGGCCAAATGGATATTACGATCAATTTGTCCAAGCCTGAAAAAGATCCGATGCAAATCAAACGGGAACGCGAGATGAAGCAGACGCTCAGCTATCCGAAATGCCTATTGTGCAAGGAAAACGAAGGCTATGTCGGGCGAATCGGATACCCGGCCCGCGCCAACCACCGGATTGTGAAAATTCCGCTTCGGGGTGAGAATTGGTATTTGCAATATTCGCCTTATGTCTACTATAACGAGCACAGCATCCTGCTTTCCGAGGAACACCGCGATATGAAAATCGACCGCTCCGGCTTTGAACGGCTGCTTGCTTTTACTGAACGCTTTCCGCATTATTTTGTCGGGTCGAACGCCGATCTGCCGATTGTCGGCGGCTCGATTTTAAGCCACGACCATTATCAGGCAGGCCGCTATGAATTCGCCATGACCCGGGCGGAAGATGCTTTTGAGTTTAACTTGGCTGCCTATCCTGAAATCACCGCTTCGGTGGTGAAATGGCCCTTGTCTGTGATCCGGTTGAAAGCGGCAGCGATTGATCCGCTTGTGAACGCAGCGGATCAGATCTTGCAGACATGGCGGACCTATTCGGATGAACAAGCAGACGTCCTCGCTTTCTCAGGAGACGTTCCGCATAATACAATCACGCCGATTGCGAGAAAACGCGGCGAGCTGTTTGAAATCGATTTGGTGCTGCGTAACAACCGGACGTCGGAAGCCCATCCATCCGGCATCTTCCACCCGCATGAGGATGTCCACCACATCAAGAAAGAGAATATCGGCTTGATTGAAGTGATGGGGCTTGCGGTTCTGCCGCCTCGCTTGAAAGAAGAACTCGCAGAAATCCAACAGTTTCTGCTTGGCAATACGCACGCGGTCGCTCCTTCCCATCTCGAATGGGCGGAACAGCTCAAAGCGCAGTACGGCACACTCCAACGTCCGGAAGAGGCGGATGCGGTTCTGCGGGAAGAACTCGGCAAGAAATTCGTCCGGGTTCTTGAAGACGCTGGTGTCTTAAAAGACGAAAGAGCTTTCAAGCGCTTTATTGATGCCTTGGACAACTAAATCGGTGCCGCAGGTTTCGGGTCGCTGGCAAATGTGCACGAAGGTTTCACAGAATTTTGTGCATCCTTGCCATTCACCATTCCCCTCCCCTGCGGTATGCTTTATTTAATAAATGAAAGCACTTACAAAAATTGGAGGGACTCAAATGGCAGGTTTGAATTTAGTGAATATCCGAAAAGAATATGAAAAAGGTGTGGTCTCTGTAAAGGATTTTAATCTGGAGATCCGCGATAAAGAGTTCCTCGTGCTCGTCGGCCCTTCCGGCTGCGGAAAATCCACAACGCTTCGCATGATCGCCGGCCTTGAAGACATCACAGACGGCGACTTGTACATCGGCGACCGACGCGTCAACGACGTATCGCCGAAAGACCGCGACATCGCGATGGTTTTCCAGAACTACGCACTTTACCCGCATATGAGCGTCTACGACAATATGGCGTTCAGCTTGAAACTCCGCAAGATGAAAAAAGACGAAATCAAATCACGCGTAGCGAACGCTTCGAAAATTCTCGGTCTTGATGATTACTTGAACCGGAAACCGAAAGCTTTGTCCGGCGGTCAGCGCCAGCGTGTTGCTCTTGGGCGTGCCATTGTGCGCGACGCTGAAGTGTTCTTGATGGATGAGCCGTTATCGAACTTGGATGCGAAACTGCGTGTGCAAATGCGTACGGAAATCCAAAAACTTCACCGCCGCTTGCAGACGACAACGATCTACGTAACGCATGACCAAACCGAAGCGATGACGATGGCGACGCGCCTTGTCGTTATGAAAGACGGCTTTATCCAGCAAGTCGGCACACCGAAAGAAGTATACGATTTGCCGGACAATATGTTCGTCGGCGGCTTTATCGGTTCGCCATCCATGAACTTCCTGCGCGGAAAAATCGTTGGGGATTCATTTGAAATGGAAGGCATCAAAGTGCTGGTGCCGGAAGGCAAACTGTCCATGCTGCGTGACCAAGGCTACGTCGGCAAAGAAATCGTGCTCGGCATCCGTCCGGAAGATATTCACGATGAGCCGTTGTTCCTTGAGCATTCCCCGCATACGAAAATCAAAGCTTACGTGGAAGTGGCGGAATTGATGGGATCGGAAATCGTCCTTTACTCGAAAGTGAACGAACAGGATTTTGTGGCACGTGTAGATGCCCGCTTTAACGTACAAGCGGGGCAAACAATCGACATGGCCTTCGATATGAACAAAGCGCATTTCTTCGACATCGAATCCGAGCTGCGCATCAAATAATCGCAACAAGAATAAGCAGCGATTCAATTTCATAGACACAGCACATAAAAACCGGACAACCCCCCTCGTCCGGTTTTTTGTATGGAGAGATTTTGATAGGAGACAGTAGATAAATGAATCGAATACGTTCCTTGCTTTCTCTGTTTAACAAGAAACTGAGCGAAGGCGCGTCCATGGGGTGGGCGAAGCAAGAAGACAGGCGCTCTTCCTGGCTTCTTGCGGGAGCCGTCCCCCTAAGCGACCGGAGCGGTTTAATGGCTTCAAGCTATTAAAGAACTGCAGACAAACTCGATCGTAGACCGCAGACAAAAGAATCGAATACGTTCCTTACTTTCTTCGTGTAACAAGAAACTAAGCGAAGTCGCGTCCATGGGGTGGGCGAAGCAAGAAGACAGGCGCTCTTCCTGGCTTCTTGCGGGAGCCGTCCCCTAAGCGACCGGAGCGGTTTAACGGCTTCAAGCCATTAAAAAAGCTGCAGACAAATTCGATCGTAGACAGCAGACAAAAGAATCGAATACGTTCCTTGCTTTCTCCGTTTAACAAGAAACTGAGCGAAGGCGCATCCATGGGGTGGGCGAAGCAAGAAGACAGGCTCTCTTTCTGGCTTCTTGCGGGAGCCGTCCCCTAAGCGACCGGAGCGGTTTAACGGCTTCAAGCCATTAAAAAAACTGCAGACAAACTCGATTCAATCGAATTTGTCTGCAGTCTGTGTCGTCCCAAATTATTTTTGGGACGAATCTTTTCACACTTTCGCTAAAATGAGCACGCCTTTTTCTTTCAGTACGAGGTTGCCGCTCACTTGTTCATCTGTCAGCACTTCTTTGTACTGGCTGTCTTTCAATTCGATCGTTGCTTCTTCGTTATTATGGTTCAACACGAACAAGTAGGTCTGGCCGTCTTTCACGCGTTCAGTCGTTTCGACGCCTTCCGGTACAGCAAGAAGCGGCTCGACGCCTGCTTCTTCGCAGACGGTCTGCAGGAAGTCGACCAGGAATTCTGCATCCGGGCTGGATGCGACGTACCATGCCTTTCCTTTTCCGAATTGGTTGACAGTCAGGACCGGCATGCCTTTATAGAAATCGGAGCCGTATTCCGCGACTGCTTCAGCGGCTTCCGTATGGATCAAATCAAACAGCAAGTTGCACGAATAGCTGCCGCTCATTTTCCGCGGGCATCTTTCAAGACGATCTGGTTGGTGACGTCCGGATGCAGCGCATCGATTTCTTCTGCCCAAATGCCGAGCACGTTGCGAAGTTCCCCCGGATATCCGCCAAGCGTCACAATATCCGTTTCGTTGACGATGCCGCTGAAGAACGTCGTCAGGAACGTGCCGCCGTTTTGGACGAATTGCTCCACTTTCGCTGCATAGCCTTCTTTCACCATGTAAAGCACCGGCGCAATGACGACATCGTACTGGCTTAATTCTTCTTCGACGCCGATCATGTCGACTTGGACATTGAGTTTATAAAGCGCATCGTAGTATTTATGGACTTCGTTGACGTAGTCGAGCGAAACGGAAGGTCCGCTTGACAGTTCCGTCGCCCAGCGGTTTTCCCAGTCAAAGACGATCGCCACTTTGGCGTTGACGCGTGCATCGAGCAGCGTATCGCCTAATTGGTTCAGTTCCTGGCCTAATTGCGCGACTTCATTGAACACACGGGTATTTTCGTGGCCGACGTGCTCGATGACCGCTCCGTGGTATTTCTCGCAAGCACCGACAGAACGGCGCAATTGGAAGTAAAGAATGGTGTCCGCACCGCGGCCGATTGCCTGGTAGCTCCATAAGCGCATGACGCCTGGACGCTTCAGCGAATTGTACGGCTGCCAGTTTTGCTGGCTTGGCGTCTGCTCCATCAGCATGAAGGGCTGCCCGCTTTTCAGTCCGCGCATCAAATCATGTGTCATCGCTGTATAGCTGAACGGCGTATCGATCGCCGGATAGTTATCCCACGACACCACGTCCATTTCTTTTGCCCATTTGAAATAATCGAGCATCGGATATGTGCCCATCAAGTTGGTCGTAATCGGCGTCTCTGCAATGTGTTTGCGGATCGCGTTGTATTCCAGTTTGTAGCAATCCAATAAGCTGTCCGACTGGAAGCGGCGGTAATCGAGCGAGATGCCTTGGAAATCGGATTCATTGTTTTCGCGTTCTTCGCTCAAGATATTCGGTGCGACAATTTCGTCCCACTCATAGAACGTATGTCCCCAGAAACCTGTGTTCCAGGCTTTGTTCAACTTCTCCAGTGTTCCGTATTTATCGCTCAGCCAGCCGCGGAATGCGTCTTGGCAATTATCGCAATAGCAATAGCCGCCGTATTCGTTCGATACGTGCCAAATGAGGACAGCCGGGTGGTCTTTATAGCGTTCGGCCAATTTCTCAGCAATTTTCTCTGAGTATTCGCGATAAGTCGGGCTGTTCGGGCATGAATTGTGGCGGCTTCCGAATTTCCGTTTGCGTCCGTAGAAATCCACACGCAGCACGTCCGGATATTTCTTCGCCATCCAGGCAGGATGCGCCGCTGTGCTCGTCGCTAAACACGTATAGATGCCATTTTCGTACAAACGGTTGATCTTGTCATCGAGCCAGTCGAAATTGTACGTCTCTTCGTCGGGTTGATTGAGCGCCCATGAAAAGACGTTCAAGGTTGCGACGTCGATTCCCGCCAGTTTGAACATGCGTACATCTTCATCCCAGATTTCTTTCCCGTCCCATTGTTCGGGGTTGTAATCCCCGCCGTGCCAGATTTTCGGTAATTTCCTGTTAATCATTCAATTCCATCCCTTCTATGATCAATCCTGTCAGCTAAGCTTCGGCTGAGCGAGCAATTGGATTATGTCGGTCGCCGTGTTTTCCAGTTCCAAGACGACGATTTCATTGTTTTCTTTTTTCAGCAGCGGTCCTGGCAAATACAGGCGTTGCTGCGGTCCTGCTTCGTTCCAGTAGCGTCCGAGATTAAAGCCGTTGATGAAGACATTGCCTTTAGTAAAGCCGGCCGTATCGACATATGTATCCAACCCTTCTGCCGCATCGAACGACCCGCGGAAGAATTTCGGGTAGCGGTCGCTGCCACTCAGCTGGTAATCTGCCGGCAAGCGGTCCATTTCCACTTTGAACATTTCCCAGTGGAAGAAATACTGTTCGCCGAGCCATAAGTTTTTAATCAAGCCTTTCGGATCGGTCAAGTGTTCGCCGTAGTTGGCGCGCCCCATATTCTCAACGAAGATTTCGAGTGTATTCACCTTTGCCGGGAAATCCAAAACCACTGTTTTATCTTCATCGTTGATATAGGTTGTCGTGACGAAGCGCCCGTTGACATAAATGGAACTGCGGTCGCGGATATTGCCCGAGTTGAATTTCAACTCCCCTTGGCGGTTGACCGTTGTGCGGTAGAGCGTATAGCCGTATGCTTGGCCGATGTCCTCCATCGGAAGCGGTACGATATGCTCCACTTTTTCGCTGATGGAATCGAGGACATCAAACAAACTGACGCTTTCGCTTAACACCACCGTTCCGTATTCTTTGGCAGAAACTACCTCTTCGATATCCTCCGGCACTTCAGTAAACTCACTCAAGACCTTTTTCACTACCTTGTATTTCTCAGTAATTGCTCCGCCTTCTGTCAGCAAGCTGTCGTAGTCGTAGCTTGTAATCGTCGGGTAGTAGATATCGTAATGATTGGCGCCATTCATAAAGCCGAAGTTGGTGCCGCCGTGGAACATATAGAAATTGACGGAAATGTTCTTTTCCATGATTTCCTTGAATACCGCCGCCACATCGTCGCCGCTCCGCACGGTATGTTCGCCGGTCCAATAATCGAACCAGCCAATCCAAAACTCGGCCACCATTTTCGGCGATCCCGGTTTGAAAGCTTCCAGCGCTTCGAACGATTCATCCACGCGCGAACCGAAGTTCAGCGTCGTCGTAACATCCGGGATCGAACCTTGCGTGATGAAATCCGGTCCGTCAGATGTGAATAAAAACGTATCGAGTCCGTGTTTTTCATATTGATCACGGTAAAACGCCAAATACTCCAGATCGTTGCCGTAAGCGCCGTATTCGTTTTCGATCTGCATCGCAATGACCGGTCCGCCGTTTTGGAGTAGATGCTTTTTGAATTTCGGCAGCAGCTCGTCGAAGTACTCGTCCACATGCTTCAGAAATGCGAAATGGCTGCTTCTCATGACGAGGCCCTTTTCTTTCATTAGCCAGGAAGGCAATCCGCCCATTTCCCATTCGGCGCAAATATAAGGCGCCGGCCTCAAGATGACATACAAGCCAAGTTTGTGGGCCAGTTCGATAAAGCGTTCGATATCCGCCATTCCCTCAAAATTGAATTCACCTTTTTTCGGTTCATGGAAATTCCATGGAATATAAGTCTCGACCGTATTCAATCCGAGCGCTTTCAATTTCTGGAGCCGGTCTTCCCATTGCTCCGGCACTGTCCGGAAATAATGGATGCCGCCGGACAAGATCTGGAACGGCTGTTCATTCAGATAAAAAGAATCGTTTTTAACAGTCAGCAATTCGACGCCTCCTATGTACGTTTTCGTTAAATTCGCTTTAGCTTGAAGAGAGCGGAAGAAAAATCAGCTGGATGGGCTTGTTTTCGGTAGCGGTTCAACTGCAGACCGGCTTCCATCAATTCATCGCCGTAAAATGTATCTTCAATCCCGTCAATCGCGTACTCAAATTCCGGATTCAAGCCCTTGAAGAAAATGCGGCTATAGCCTGGATTCGGACGGGCCAATACTTGGTAATAGCCGAGAAGCGCTTCCTGCTGGTCGTCTGACACGACCATCCAGCTCGTTTCATTGCCATCTTCTGCAAAAGGGCTTTCAATCCGGTAAAACTGCCCTTGCTGGATCAGCTTCCGGTTTTCCTTATAGAAAACGATTTGCTGCTTTACTTGTTCTTTTTCATCGCCTGTCATTTTCGTGACGTCGAGTTCATAGCCGAATGCACCAAAGTAAGCGGTATTCGCCGCGTTTCCAGGCTTGTCACCCGTCCCACTTGATGGTTAGGCACGGCAGAAACGTGGGCCCCCATTGAAGAAACCGGGTAGACCATGGATGTTCCATACTGGATCTTCAAGCGTTCCACCGCATCCGTATCATCGCTCGTCCAGCCCTGCGGCGCGTAATGGAGCATGCCCGGGTCGAACCGGCTCCCGCCGCCTGCACAAGATTCGAACAGCACATGCGGAAATTCCGACGTCAAGCGCTCATATAAAGAATAGACTCCGAGGATGTAGCGATGGGCGACTTCCCGCTGGCGGTCTGACGGCAATTCCAACGAACCGACTTCCGTCATATAGCGGTTCATGTCCCATTTCACATACGAAATCGGCGCTTCCTGCAGCACCTTTGCCATCAGGCCATAGATATGGTCCACCACTTCCTGGCGTGAAAAATCGAGGACCAGTTGATTGCGTCCGTGCGACATCCGGCGATTGGGTACATGCAGCACCCAGTCCGGATGTGTCCGGTACAGCTCACTCGCTTTTGAGACCATTTCAGGCTCGAACCACAAGCCGAATTCCATGCCTAAACTTGTAATGTCTTTCGCCAGTTTGGTGATGCCGTTCGGCAATTTACGCTTGTCTTCCATCCAATCGCCGAGCGACGTCGTATCGTCATCGCGTTTGCCAAACCAGCCGTCATCCAGAACGAATAATTCCACACCCAACTCCTTGGATGACTGGGCAAGTTCGAAAATTTTCTTCTCTTCAAAATCCCAATAAGTCGCTTCCCAGTTATTGATCAGCACCGGTCGTTCCCGGTCGCGCCATTTCCCCGCGCCAACCGGGTCCGGTAAAGCCGGTGGTAGGTCTGGCTCATGCCGTTCAAACCATCCGCCGAATAAACCAGAACCGCTTCCGGAGTCTGGAAGGTTTCGCCGCTTTCCAGCAGCCAGTTGAAATCGAATGGGTTGATGCCGATCATCAGGCGGCTCACGCCGTAATGGTCCACTTCCACTTGTGCCAGGAAATTCCCGCTTATAGACGAGGCTCACGCCGTAAACTTCGCCGTGATGTTCGGTCGTTTCCGGCCGTTTCAATGCAAGGAAGGGATTTTGCTGGGCACTGCTCGTTCCTCTTGTGCTCGCGATGCTTTGGAGGCCAGGCACAAGTTTGCGCATTTTCACATGACGCTCTCTCACCCAAGCGCCCGATAGCTGCACCAATTCAAAATTAGCATCCGGCAAATCCAGGCTGGCACTCAACGCTCTTGCCAGATTCACTTTCAGCATCCCGTGGTTCGTAAATTTTACGGATCTTGCAATCGCGTTCAGTTGTTCGAAAACCGTATACGATAGGCAAAGTTCTACATCGATTCCCTCGTCGTATAAAGTGATTTCCAAAGTCGTCGCTTCCGCATCGTCTTCTGCATACGTTGCAGGCAAACCATCGAGTTTCTTTTTGCCTTTGAAAATCGCGTGCTCCTTGTAGACAAAATCCGTGATGCGGCTGCCGTTTTCCTGCAGCACTTGATAAGCGGGTTCCCGGAAATCGGTCGTACCGAAAGCCGGGTATTCCTGTTTGAGCAGATCCAGCGAAAATACCGGATCCCCTTCAGTGGTGCAGGCAGTATTCGGCATTTCTTCGATATGGAACAAACGCTCAAACGACTCCCGGTGGCGCAGCTTTTTGCCGTAGTAAAGTTGGCCAAGCTGGCCGTTTTGCAGGATCGATAGGATATAACTGGTCTTTTCGGTTTGCAGATGAAACTCCCGCGTGGCATCGTTGTATAAAATCGGCACAATATACCTCCTGCTCGTTGATCATTCATTCGCTTATTGACCGCTCCGGCGCTAAGTAAACCAGTCAATAAAAGCGAGTGTATTTTCCTTGCTGTAAAACTTAAAAAATATCGGTAGTTACAATGCAGCTTAACCTTTTACCGATCCCATCATGCCGGCAACAAAATGCTTCTGCATGAGGAAGAATACGAGCGCTGTCGGCAAAGTCGCGATGACGATGGCGGACATGATGACGCCGTAGTCCGGTGAATAGCTCGATCCTAAGTTGGAAATCAGCAATGGAATGGTGCGTTTTTCCGGTGACTGCAAAATGACCAATGGCCATAAATAATTGTTCCAGCTGTTCATGAATGTAATGATGGCCGCTGCCGCATACGTTGTTTTCATTGTCGGCATGTAAATCCGGAAAAACACGCCGATTTCACTCAAGCCGTCGATTCTTCCTGCTTCCACCAAATCTTTCGGGAACATTTTGGTGTTCTGGCGGAAGAAAAAGATGAAGAACGCGGTGGTCGCCGTCGGTAAAATGACCGCCCCAAGCGAATCGATGCCGATCAGAGGCGCTGTGTCGCTGATGCTGCCGAACATACGGTAAAGCGGAACCATGATTGCTGCAAACGGAATCATCATCGACAAGAGCAAAATATTGAAGACGATGTCTTTTCCTTTGCTGCGGTGGATTTCAAATCCGTAGCCGGCAAGCGATGCCAGCAATAGCGTCAATACCGTCGTGATGACGGCGATAATTGCGGAGTTTGCCAAAGCCGGTACAATATCCACCGTGGCGAATAAAGTCTTCATGTTTTCGATCAAATGAGTGCCAGGGATCAAACGCCCTTGCGTCACATCGACTGATTTATTGGTGATGCTGACGAGCATCCAAAGAAACGGAAAAATTGAAACGAGCGCTGCCAGGCTTAGGAATGTGTAGATAAAGATTCTTTTCAAATTTTTCATTTCTTCTCACCTGCCACTCTGAATTGAATAATGGAAAGAATCACGACGAGAATTACGATGACATACGATACGGTTGAAGCGTATCCGAAGTCCGGCGTAAATTCGAAGGAAAGGTTGTAGATGTACTGCGAAATGGAAATCGTCGCATTTCCGGGTCCGCCGTTTGTGATGTTGACGATTTCATCGAAAATCTGCAATGTCCCGATCGTCGAAGTGATCGATGTGAACAAAATGATCGGCTTCAGCATCGGAATGGTGATTTGGAAAAATTGCTGGAACGCATTTGCTCCATCAATTCTTGCTGCTTCGTAAATCGATTTGTCGACATTCTGCAAAGCCGCCAAATAGAAAATCATGTTATAGCCTGTCCATCTCCACGTAATCGCAAGGATGATGACCACTTTTGCCCAGAAAGGATCGGCCAGAAAGTTGATGGTTTCAGAGATGAAGCCGAAATTCAGCAAGAACTGGTTGATGATGCCATCTACACCGAAAAGGTATTTGAAGATGACCGAATAGGCCACGAGTGAAGTGACGCACGGCAAGAAAATCGCGATTCTAAAAAAGCCTCTGAATTTCAATTTAGGATCATTTAACAGAACCGAGAAAATTAACGCCAATACAATCATCAAGGGAACTTGGATCAATAGATAAATTGATGTATTGGTTAGCGCTGCGATAAATGTTGGATCACTGAATAATCGCTGCCAGTTGTCCAACCCCGTATATTCGAGATTGCCGCCCATTCCGGATTGGAATGATAAGAGAAAGGCTTGGACCATAGGGTAGAAGTTGAAGATGGTGATGGCGATGACGGAGACAATAACAAACAACCAACCGACTTTTTTCTTGAAGAACACACCTGTTTTCTCGCGTTTGGTCTCTTTGTAGCGCAAGCTTACCGGGAGATCCAGTTTGCTTTTATCTGATGATGGCTGGTTCATACTTCTCATTCCTCCTATAAAAAAAGCTTGAGCTGCGCATTGGCTGGCAAGTGGGAAAGCACTCCTACCAATCCGTTAGCGGCAACTCAAGGCTTTGTTTGTTTTCCTTCGCTTATTTCAGCTGCGCTTCTGCTTGAGATTGTACGTTTTCAAGTACGGTTGCCAGCTCTGTGCCGTTCAAATAATCCTGCATTCCCGTTACTAAAATGTCTTCGATCGCATATGTGTGAAGACCGTAGTTAACGCCTGGAATTTCATCTGTCCATGTCGATAGATCTGTCAGGAGCTGCTGTCCGCCGAAGAATTCATCTTCTACTGCGTAAGCATCGCCTTCAGCTGCTGCTGAGTATGTTCCAAGAGCACCGATATCTTTTACTAATGTTTGGTAAAGATCCGCATTTGAACCGAATGTTTGCAGCATGAAGTCTGCCGCTTCTTCTTTGCCATCTACGTTCAAGACATACCATGAGCTGCCGCCTAAGTTCGAGGCATTGACTGCGCCTTCCATATCAAGGCGAGGCATCGGCACGACTGCCCATTTTCCTGATTGGTCTTCAGCTTGCTTGATGCTTGGCGTAATCCAGTTTCCTGTTGGAACGCTGGCTACATCGCCGCTGTTGAATGCTCCGACGAACTGGCTCCAGTCAGAAACGATTTTGCCGATATCTGCATCCATCATCTTTTTATACGTTTCAAATGCTTTCGCAAGTGATTCGTTGCCTTCAAGGTTTGGTGTAGAACCGTCTTCATCTACGTACCATGAACCGTTTGTCTGGATCATCATGCGGATTTGGCCCAAATCGTTCGGATCCAATGTCAGCATGTTCTTGCCTGTTGCTTCTTTTACCTTTTTTCCGATTTCAATGTATTCATCCCACGTGATGTCCGTAAGATCTTCTGGTGTATAGCCTGCTTCTTCAAGATAATCTGTGCGGACGTACAATCCAGCTACGCCAGAATCGAATGGCAATCCGTATTGTTCGCCGTCAAAGCTTGTTGTTGCAATTTTATAGTCTGCAAAGTCATCCGAGTTGATCACGTCCGTCAACGGATGGAATGCATCCGGATACGCCTGCAAGAAACTTTGTGCACGGTAATCTTCAATCAGGACAATATTCGGCATCCCTTTTGTCGTACCTGAGCTAAGCCCAGTGTTGAGTTTTTGAATAATATCGTCTTGTGCATTTTCAATGATTTTCACTTCAACGTCGCCGTCGTAAGCTTCTTTCGCTTTTTCAAGAGCTGCAATATTGAATGCTGGATCCCAAGCCCAAGCGGTAATGCTGTCTGTACCTGATGAACCTTCTGATCCGCTTCCGCTGTTTGCTTCTTCATCCCCTGAAGAACAAGCTGCCAAAACTGCCAATCCGACGAGCAATACGAGCATAAGATAAACCTTCTTCATTTAATATCCCCCTTTTTTGTAAGCGCTTAACTTTGCACCTTTCATACAGTATAACGACATAAAAAAAAGATTGTTAGCACAATCTTTAGATGTTTATCCGAAAATTTTTAGATAGTTCAAACTTCACTGAATACTTCTTGGACTATTCTTAGATACTGGTAATTTCATTGGATTTCACGGAAGTATCCAGCTTTTGAATCGGCAATTCCACTTTGACTTTTGTGCCTTCGCCTTTTTCGCTCGATATTTCTACGCCATATTGTCCTCCATAAATCATCTGGATGCGTTCATGGACATTGCGGATGCCAATCCCGCTGAACAGGTGGCGTTTCTCTTTCATATCTTCTTTTGTGTGGTCGCCTTTCAATTCCATGCCATCGCCATTGTCGACAATTTCACATAACAGGCTGCCCCGTTTTTGGGATATCAGAATTTGGACGAATCCTTCTTTTTTCTCATTGAACGCATGGAAGAACGCATTTTCGATGAAGGGCTGAAGAATCAGTTTCGGCACCTGGCAGTCCAGGCAATCAGGAGAAACGAAGAAATTCACTTTGATGCCGTCGCCGTACCGGGCCTGATTGATGAGCACGTAATTTTTCAGATCCGTTATTTCCTGCTCGACCGTAATGGTCTGGTCCACATTGCTCAGGGCATTTTGCAATAAAGAAATCAAGGCATGGATCATGTCTGTCGCTTTTTCCTTTTTGCCTTGCTGGACCATGAATTTCACCGATGCCAAGGTATTGTACAGAAAATGCGGATTGATCTGATGCTGAAGCGCCATGAGTTCTGCACTGCGCTGCTTTTGCTGTGCTTGCACTACCAAGTCGACATACTCCTGCAATTCGCTGAGCATCGAGTTGAAAGCATTGGCGATTTTCTTCGCCTCGTAGCCGCCGGTTTCTGCGATTGGCCGATTAAAATCGTGTTTCGCCATGGATGAAATCTGTTTGACTAGGCGGCTGATCGAGTTTGTCATTCTCCTTGAAATGATGAACACGATGACGACGGCGAAGAGCACAATCCCGAGGCTGATAAGCAGAATTTCTTTCGTATTGATCAAATTGGCCAAGACTGCACCTTTGTCGACCAAGTTGACTAAATACAGATCATAAGTCGGCAAATACTGCGACATCAGCAAATAATTCGTTTCAAGAAACTCGACTTCTTTTAAATCCAATTCTTCCGTTTCGACTTCTTGAGCAAGCTTTAACAGCTCCGGTTCCAGATCGCCGATCATTTCGTCTTTATTACTCGAAACGATTTTCCCGTCTTGGTTGACCAGCAGCACTTCGTTTTCCGTGCTCGTGTAGCCTTCGTAAAGCCGCTTCCAATCCTCTTCGCGGATGGGAAAGTAAAGCACACCGTAAATTTCGCCGGTCGACCTTTCCATCAGCGCTTTGGTTGCGACAATCATCGGCTTGTCATTGAAGGAAGTGGACGGCATGAACTGGTAAAGCAGCCGGTTGGGCTCTTCTACCGTCCGTTTGGTAATCGGATGGTTGCGCAGCACTTCCCAGGAAACCGGCCAATTCGAATAATTCATATTGTAGAGCCGCTCATTTTCACCGAGCACAATCATATTGGTGTCATAGGATTCCACTGTCGGGTAAATGCGTTCAATCTGTCGGCTGATGTCATGATAAGATTTCGACGTTTCGATGGCGCTCTCGTTTTCTTGCGTCAACACCCGTTTGATGGTGCCGTTGTTCTGGACTTCGTTTGTTGCACTGACAATAGCAAAGCTGTAATCTTCAAAACGCGTTTCGATCTGCTCCAGCGCTTTCGTATTGGAGATGCTGAAAGTGTCCATGAACAAATCGGAAGACATGCGAATCGAACTGAAAGTGATCAAAAGTGAAACTGCCACAATGCTGACGACCATGATTAGAAACATCTTGATGAACAGGCTGTTATTTCTTAAGATGCGCGAGGCCTTTTGCTTCATTTTCATGGTCGGCATGGTACTCCTTTCGGTAAGCTCCCGGAGACATCCCCGTAATGCGCTTGAACACTTTGCAATAATAGCTATGATCCGAATAGCCCACCATGCCGCTGATGTTCGAGATGGTCACCGGACTGTTTTCCAGCAATTCCATCGACTTCTTGATCCGGATGCGGTTCAAGTATTCGCTGAACCCTTCTTTATGGTGCGTACTGAAATAAGAGGACAAATACGACGCATTAAAGTGGAAATGGGCAGCGATTTCCGACAGCCGGAGCGGCTCTGTGTAATGCTGTTCAATATACGAAAGAATCTTATCCAGGTTATTGGCCTGTTCATCAGAACCTCCGTGCAGCATCATGATTTTCCGCACTTCTTCTAAAAACCGGTGGAATTCATCCACCGCTTCTTCCACATTTTCCGCTTCATTGATGTTCGTGAAATAACTGTATTTATTCCGTTCGAGCTCTTGGGTATCGTATTTCAAGCTATCTAATAAGACGATAATATTGAATATGATATTGCCTAAAAACGATTTGAATTCAAAACTGTCGTTGCTGTATCGCCCCGCCAGATACTCGATGTGGCTTTTCAGATAGTCGAAAGCTGCGTTGAATAGACGATCTTTCACCAACTCGATAAAATGGTTCAAATCGAAATTCGCTTGTTTCGCTTTTTCTGCCGGCAGTTCATCGTAGAGGAATAGGGTCTGGTCCGGCAGGTAAAAAAGGTATTTCTCCATTTTCTTTAAACTTTCATCATGAACTTTTTTCAACTCATCAATCGCCTGGAACGGTTCACAGACCAACCATGACACTCCGCTGCGTTTGGCCGCTTCATCGGCAATGGCCTTTTTGATGTCCCCGAACTGATGCGGACTGAAATTAAGCAAAATCTTTGTATCCGCTTCATTGGAAGCTGCTAAAAACACGGCTGTTCCTTCTGGAAGAAGCGGCTCGAGCTGGCCTTTCCATTTAGGTTGATCTCCATTCTTTGCATGGATTTCGATCAACGCAAACTGGCTATTGGTAAATACGGCAGACAAACTCGCTTTATCCACCGCCGAGTCGTATCCGAGGATGAGGTGCTCTAACATTTCTTCAACAGATCGACTCGGCTCTATCAAAGCGGCTCCATTCTGAAGGCCTGGAATCCGGTCCACGATTTTGTTCAAGCTCTTCAGCAACTCTTCTCCGTTCAGCTTCGGCTTCAATATATAATCGGCAACTCCGTTCTGAAACGTGGAACGTACATAATCGAAGTTTTCAAAACTGCTCAAAACAATAAATTCGATATCCGGAAATGCGTTCTTGCCTTCCCCGCACTAAATCGATGCCGTCCATGATCGGCATGACGATGTCCGTGATGACGATATGCGGAGAAAACTCTGCCATCATCTGCAGCGCTTCTTTGCCGTTAGATGCTTCCGCTACAATTTGAAATCCCTCTTGCTCCCAATCAATGTAATTGATGATTCCTTGCCTAATGAGCATTTCATCATCGACAATGAGAACTCTGCACACTTCCCCCATGAATTTGCCCCCTTTGCATGCGATTGATTTGAAACTTTTCTCTCGAAGCTGCCATCCCTTGCCCGCTTCGATAATCTACAGACATAGTACCATCTTTTCATGAAATCATGTCATTAAATCGGATTTTCCAGCTCCTTGCTTAAGCAGTAAAAATTGTTGCTCAAGCAGAAAATAGAGGATTGAATTGCTTTTATGGGCCTTCTTCTATTCTAAAGAACAAGGGTTCACCGCTTGCGTTTCGGGTATAGAATGACTACATTGCAGATTTTATGAACCGAGGAGGAACGCATATGCATTATCAATTGAACTTGCAGTTAGCGCAGGAAAAGAAAGATTATTTCTGGCTGTTTCGAAGTGAGGAAGACACGATTACGGTTTTCAATGAAGTGGTAGAAGCTTTCAAAGAATACGAGCAGCCGAACTCTGCTGCTTTCATCGAAGAGAAACGCCGGGAAATCGACGAAACAGGGCGCAGCAATACCGTCCAGATCGAAGTCGTGAAAGCCGACAAAGAAGCGCTCATCCGTTCCGCTGCGTATAACGAGATGTGGTATGAAGGCAAGCATTTCGAGGATATTTACCGGACATTGACCGATAAGCTTGGCCAGCCGGAAGAAGAGACCTTCATTTAAAGAGAAACCTTTTCCAGGTTCAGCCGTATAATGGATAAAGCTGTTTCAGGAAGGGGTTTTCCATCATGGGACTGGTCCGATTTCTCTTTTTCGAAAAGAAATGTTTGGTTCACACTGCGTTCGGGCACGATATGTATTTCCGTGCCGCCGATCAGCTCCAGATGCACGGCGTATCATTTGATGCCGTACGAAAAATAAATGCAAGTTCCTTAGGGTCGACTGGCAGCGATATTCCTTTTGTCCGTGCTGCCGAAACCAATAATGCGCAATACGATTTCTACGTAAAAAAAGAAGACGAGCATTTGGCGCATCAAGCGCTCCGATGAACAACACAAAAACGCGTGGACCAGGTGATTTCCTGGTCCACGCGTTTTTTATTTTTCTGATGGAGTTAATGTGCATGATGGACAGAAGATTCGCCTTCGCTTTTGCACAATAATTCATTTTCATGCGGATGGCTTCGGTTTTCCATTTGGATGGTCACATGGCCAATTCCTTTATGCGCGAGTTCGTGTTCAATCGTCCGGAGAATTTTCTGGCTGTCCTGCACCGACAACTCACCGTCGACGACCGCGTGGCAAGACAAAGCATTGTGTCCGCTCGTGATACACCAGGCATGCAAGTCATGGATGCTTTCCACCCCCGGCACAGCTTCCATCGTCTGGATGATGTCATCGAGATCGATGTTTTTCGGCGTGCCTTCCATCAAGATATGAACCGCATCTTTTGTCACGCGCCAGCCGCTGATCAACACAAGAACAGCGACGATCACGCTTGCAAGCGGATCCGCCCAGCCCCAACCGAAGAACATGATGAGAAGCGCCGCTGCTACTGCTCCGACTGAACCAAGCAAATCGCCGAGGACGTGGAGGAAAGCGGCACGCACATTCAGATTTTCTTCGGTATCGCCTCCGCGCATCAAGATCCAGGCAACCAGGATATTCACGAGCAGCCCGACAAAAGCGATCGCGAGCATGCCGCCGGAAGCCACTTCAGGCGGATCCGCAAAGCGGTGGTACGCTTCGTAGAAAATATAAAGCGCAATCAGTACGAGTGTGACGCCGTTAAAAACCGCGGCCAGAATTTCAAAGCGTTTGTAGCCGTAGGTTTTGCTGTAATCTGCCACTTTCTCGCCCAGCGTAAATGCAAGAATCGCGATGCCCATCGAAATCGAATCGCTCAGCATGTGCCCTGCATCCGCAAGCAAGGCCAAACTGTTCGTCAAATAACCCCCAATGGCTTCAACTACCATATAGGTGGTGATGATGATAAAGCTGATGACCAATGCTTTTTTATTTGCTCCGTGCGTATGGTCATGCCCGTGGTCATGGTTATGCGCCAACTGAAAAACCTCCCCCGCTGTCGTTTATTTTTCATCTCAATTATGGCTGGCGTGATCGATCGTCATCTTGAGCAGGCTCATGACGTGATCATCGTCCTGTGAGTAATACAAAGTCGTGCCTTCCCGCCGGTATTTCACGAGCCGCAAATTCTTCAGGAAGCGCAGCTGATGCGAGACCGTCGACTGGCGAAGCTGCAAAGTTTCAGCAATGTCATTGACCGCATATTCCCGCTGGAATAACAGATTCAAAATGCGGATCCGCGTCGGGTCGCCGAGTGCTTTAAAAGTCTGGGACACGACGAATAAAGTCTCCTCGTCCAAATCGTTATGAGGTTCGAGCGCTGCTGTGTCGTTGGTTTCTTTCATCTTTTTCGCCTCGCTTTCTGTCGGGTGACTCTTCTATATGTATATATTAGTATATACTCATATATAGATTATTTCAAACATCCTTAGTGAGAATAAGCTTTTACCGCGCTTATTTTTTTTTGATGGATCTTGAAGTTGATTTACTCCCAACTCCTTTTGAAATACTCCCGACTTTCGCTTGAATACTCCCAACTTCTATTGTGATTCTCTCAACTTTCACCTGAATACTCCCGACTCCCCCAGACAGACAAAAAAGCACCCTTCAAAAGGATGCTGTTGCAGGTTGTCAAGAAACTCGTTGAATTAGAGCTTCTGCTTCTATAAACCGCACTTCGGCGCTATGGACAAGGCTCCCACAATAAGCCGAGAAGACCACTCGTCTTATTGCTCCGCCCAGTCCGGAACCGCACCGGTGCTAGAGATATGGAGCAAAACAGCGTAGACTCCTGCGGCTTAGCGAGTCGACCGATACACCGCAGAGAGCGCAGCGAACGAGGAGGATTGGGCGTGAGCCCGCTGGAAAGCGTAGCTGTTTTGCGGAATATCAGATTCTTTAATGAAACTTAAGTTAGTTTCTGTCTTTTTCAACACACTGTAAAAGCACCCTTTAAAGGATGCTTTTGCATGCGAATAAACCCTTATTTGCTTGCGTAAAATTCGTAATAGCCTTTTTTGAAGAAATCGTACCATTCGTCGATTTCTTCTTGCGGCGCCGATTCGAGTGCCGTTAAAACTTCTTTTCCAAACTCCAGATAGGCGGAGCCGTTCGCTGTGATGAGGTTGCCGTCTCGCACAGCCTGCTGTTCAAGGTAGCGGCCTTCGCCTGTGTAATTTTCACCAGCTGCTTCCTGCAGCTCCGGCAAATAATTGCTCGTGTGGTCGTTGCTATTTAAAATGCCGTTCATGCCGAGAAAGACCGTTCCGTCGCAAATCGCCCCAACGATTTTATCTGCATCCAACGCTTTGTGCACCAGCTCGATGACCGGTTTGCTTTCTTCTTTCCGCCACGAATTTCCGCCGATCAAAATCAATCCGGCAAAATCATCTTCTAATTCATCAAGTGTGTAGTCCGGCAATGTCCGGAAGCCGCCGATGGAAGTCACCGGCTCTTTCGTCAGCGATACGGTTTTCACTTCATACTTCTTTTCCCCTTGTTCCGGCTTTTCGTTCAACGCCGCTGCAACGGATGCCGCTTCCCAGTCCGCATATTCTTCAAGCACCACGAATAAAACTTTCTCCACTCCTATCGCTCCCTTTCAAAAATCGATTCCACAAAGCCGAACATACTTTCTAATTCATTCAAATTATACCACTTTCGAAACGTAATTATACACAATATTCTTTCTTTTATTATTCAAATTCTTGCCACGAAAAATTGATATTCAATTTATATTGGTCAGCTATGCTATGGAAGGTATGATTCTGAAACTGGAAAAGGAGTGTCATAAGATGAACAAATTTTTGAACCCGATCACGGATTGGGTCTCGACGAAAAAAGGGATGACGATCACGTTGATTTTCTGGGTGGTCTTGATGCTCGGACTCAGCATGGGCCCGCCTCAACGACTACAAAGTGGCGAATTTCCAATCGCTGCCGGATGATGCGGAATCGATCATCGCCGACAACAAACTGAAGGAATACTTCCTGAACGATCAAGGGACGCCGGGAATTTTAGTCTTCCATAATAGCGAAGGCGAAGTGGATCTCGAAGCCACTACGGAAATCCTTGCGAGCATCACCGAGGCAAATCTTGAAGGAGTCGACTCGATTGTCGACATTAGCCAATTGCCCCCGCCTGCTCTTGAAGGATTCTTCTCTGAAGACAAATCGACGATGATCATCCCGATGACGCTTGAAGCCGGACTCGGCAGTGCGGACTTCGCGGAAATCAACGACGAAGCTTCTGACATCGGCAGCGACATTGCTGCTGGCTATGACAATATGGAATTCTACATCACCGGACCGGCTGGAATTGCCGGCGACACGGTGAAATTATTTGAAGAAGCGGATTTTGTTTTATTGATCGCGACGGTGTTGATCATTTTGGTCCTGCTGATCGTGATTTACCGTTCGCCATTACTCGCGTTCATCCCGCTGCTTGCAACCATCATTGTGTACCAGGTCGTGAACCAGACATTGGCGTTTATGGGATCAGCCGGACTTGAATTGACGAGCCAAACGACGTCGATCATGAGCATCCTGCTGTTTGCGGCAGTCATCGACTACTCGCTATTCGTCTTCTCGCGCTTCCGCGAGGAACTGAATCATTATGAAAGTAAATATGAAGCGATGAAACACGCCATGCGCGCAACAGGTGAACCGGTGTTCTTCGCCGGCGGTACCGTTCTTGCAGCGATGTTGATCTTGTTCTTTGCAGACTTCCGCGATTACGCGAACTTTGCACCGATCTTCGGAACCGCTGTATTCATCATCATGATTGCGTCTATTACATTGATCCCGGCACTCTTCACGCTATTCGGCCGCAAGGCGTTCTGGCCGAAAGTGCCGAAATACGGCCAAGCAAAAGAAGTGAAGCACGGCATCTGGGGGCCGGTCGCAAAATTTGTGGTCAATAAACCCCTTTTATCCGGTGGGCTTGTCGCTGTCTTGATGATCATTTCAGCTTTGAATGTGCTGAACCTTGATTTTGAATTTGATACGGTGAAATCATTCCCTGAAGACATGCCGTCCGCGTTGGCTATGAAATTGTCGAACAGAATTTTGATAAGGGCGAAATCGCGCCATCCACTTTGCTTGTTGAAAGCGATGAACCGATTTCAGAAGAAGCGGCGGCTGCCCTTTCTGAACAATTGACGGCTTATGACGAAATTGCGTCGGCCCGTTTGTCCGGACAGACGGAAGACGGCACCGCTGTAAAATACAGTGTTGCATTGTCACTCAACCCGTATTCGACCGAAGCGCTTGATTTCGTTGAGCAATTGCGCGGCAACAGCGACGCCTTGCTTGAAGACGCGTCTATTGACGGCGATACGTATTTCGGCGGCATCACACCGAAACTCGTGGATGAACGCATCGTCAATAACAGCGACATTTATAAGATTGTCATACTCGAGACTTTATTGATCCTCGTGCTGTTGTTCGCCTTGACCCGTTCGTGGAAAATGCCGATTTACATGATGGCAACAATTCTCTTGTCTTATGTATCGGCACTTGGGCTCGGGATTTTCCTTGTCGATGTGTTGTTCGGCTTTGAAGCGATCAGTACCGCGTTCCGGTATATGCGTTCATCTTCCTGGTCGCGCTTGGCATAGATTACAACATCATTTTGGTCTCGCGCTTCATGGAAGAACGCAAAATGCACAAAGTCAAAGATGCCCTTGAAATCGCCATTCGGAATACTGGCGGCGTCATTTCTTCTGCCGGCATCATCTTGGCTGCAACATTCGCCGCTTTGACGACGATGCCAATCGCCGACTTATTCGTTTTCGGCTTCATGGTTTCGATCGGTATTTTGATCGATACGTTCTTGGTGCGCGGCATGCTGCTTCCAGCATTGATATTGTTTTTTGAAAAAGATAAGTAAACCCTTCATAATAAGAGAGTCCGGCCGGCGTATGCGCCGGACTTTTTACTGACAGGAGGATTCTCAATGAAAATACTGGTCGTTGACGACGACTTATATATCCAGCAATTGGTCGTGATCCACCTTGAAAAAGAAGGCTATATGGTGTTCCGTGCCAACGATGCGGCAGAAGCCTTATTGCTGTTGGAGGAAGTCCAAGTCGATTTGGCGATTGTCGACGTGATGATGCCCGGCATGGACGGCTTTGAATTGACCCGTATTTTGACACAGGACTTGGCAATACCGGTGATTTTATTGACTGCGAAAGGCCAATTGGAAGACAAAGAAAAAGGCTTTTTATCAGGTACCGAAGATTATATGGTGAAACCGTTCGAACCGAAGGAATTGCTGTTCCGGGTAGCGGTCGTGCTGCGGCGTTCTGAACGCGCGGTGCAGGAAAACTTGCAGGCCGGCAATGTGTCGATCAACCGCCGCAATTTCGAAGTGGCGATCGGCCATGAAACCTTGATCTTGCCGCTGAAGGAATTCGAATTGCTGTCGCTTCTCGTGTCGCGCGCCAATCAGGCGACGCCGCGTCCCCTTTTGATGGAATACGTCTGGGGCGAAGACCACGATGGCAACGAAATGACCTTGAATACGCATATCAACCGTATCCGCGACCGGCTGAAACGCTACGGGGCCGATGTTGAAATCCATACGCTTCGCGGCATCGGCTATAAGCTTGAGGCACCGAAATGAAAACTTTATACCGCCAGTTTATCGTTGCAACCTTGTTCATTTTGCTCGTTGCCGTTGTGATCGGCTTTACATTGGCGAACGCCTTCTATTTGACGGTCATGAAAGAACAGGCAACCGAACAGAATCTTGATATTGCAGAAGAAATTGTCTCCAGCCTGAATATGGCGCCGCATTCCCAAGACAGTTTTAACAGCTACCTGGAGTCGGTGTCGAATCTCGGCTATCAAATAGCCATCGTTGACAGTACTGGGCAAAAGACCTTTTACGGAGACGCTTTTGACAATAATGCATTGCCGGAGGAAGCTGAGCGCGTCTTGACGGATGGCAAAATTTATAAGGGTCTCGACAATTTGTCGAGCAGGATTTTCATGATTGCCCATTTTACCAACCAGCTTCATAATACCGTCGGGGTGCCTTTCACTTTTGAAGGTGGTGCGTATGGGCTCTTTATCCGTCCAGATACGAAATTGGTCGGCGCTGATATCCATTCGGTGTTGATCGCTTTTGTCTTGGCCATTGCGATCGTCAGCATTGCCGGCATGATTTGGCTCGCCCGGCAATTGACCGCCCGATTGTTCAATTGACCGAAGCGACCAAACACATCGCGCAGGAAAACTACAATTATCCGCTGGATATCCCGCGAAACGATGAAATCGGCCAATTGTCGGAGAGCTTTAACTTGATGCAGACGCAATTGAAGCATAACGATCTTGCGCGCAAATCCTTTATCAGCAATGTGTCGCACGATTTCCAGTCGCCGCTCATGAATATCCAGGGCTATGCGGATCTGCTGGCGTCGCCGAACCTGCCTGAAAGCGACCGGCTCGCCTACACGGCCATCATCGACCAGGAAGCAAAGCGGCTATCGAGTTTGACGCGGCAATTGCTGCTGCTTACTTCGCTTGACCAAGGCGCGTATCCGATGAAACAAAAAGCGTTCCCGCTCGATGAACAATTGAAACGCGTCGTCCAGAAATACCGCTGGCGCCTGGAAGAAGAAGACATCGACATTTCCTATAAGCTCGCTCCCCTTTCGTTCTTTGGGGATGCGGAACTGCTCGAAAACGTCTGGGAGAATTTATTGACCAATGCCATTAAGTACAATAAACCCGGAGGCAGCATTGAAATCACCCTGCAATCATTCGAGCAGGAAGTGGTTGTGGAGTTTAAAGACAGCGGCATCGGAATCAGCGAACCGGCAATCGGCCAGCTGTTCGACCGCTTTTACCGGGTCGATGCCGCCCGCAAAAAAGACGGCACGGGACTTGGGCTATCCATTGTCCAACAGATTGTCGCTTTGCATCATGGAGTGGTTGACGTTAACAGTGAAGTCGGTGTCGGCAGCACGTTCACGATCCGCTTCGCGTTAGATGAAATTTGATAGGAGGAATTTAAGATGGAAAAAGTTTGGAGTTTACGATTAATTCAATTTGCAGCAGTCTTCGGGCTATTCGGTACGTTTTTAGGTTCGATGATGGCTGGGGAAATGGACTATTCCCTTCGTCCGATCCACGCCCATATTCTACTCGTCGGCTGGCTATCGGTTTTTGCGTGGGGCATTTTCTACCGCGTCTACACAGTGCGCTTTAAAAAGCTTGTCACCATCCACAGCATCTTCGCTATGGCCGGTGCATTCATGCTGACAAGCGGCATGTGGCTGTATAATTTAAACCCGTTCAACTGGAATGAAACCTTTGTCATGATTTACTTTATCGTCGGCGGCAGCTTGCTGCTGATCGCGTTCTTCCTATTCTTGGTCGTAACGTTCGTGACAGAAAAAGAATAAAATGCGTCGTCCCTTCAGATTTCTCTTTCTGAGGGGATTTTTTTGAGCAAAGAAATCAAAAATTCATTACAATAAAGAATAAGAAGTGAAAAAGCTTTTCTAAATGACAAAATTCCATTAACCCGGGGGTGTTGGATTTGTATAAATTACCGAAATCACATTTTTGGCATGGACGCATCGACAGCAAAACTGACCGCCACAGTTTTTATTTTCACCAGGCCGTCGAATTTCTTGGCACGGATGAAGTGCCGGCAGAAGGCTCGCCTTTTGCCATTCTCGGTTTTGAATGCGACGAAGGCGTACGGCGCCTCGGCGGAAACCCGGGGCTGCAGAAGCTTCGAACGAAATCCGCCGCCACCTTGCAGATCTCCCTTACCACCTCGGCGACCGCCAGACAATCGATGTCGGTGCCGTGATGTGCAAAGGCGATGCGATGGAAAAGGCGCAGCGCGAACTCGGCGAACATGTTGGACGCCTGCTGAAATCAACGATTCCGATCATTTTAGGAGGCGGACACGAAACGGCATACGGCCATTACCAAGGCGTTCGCCGATTTGTTGGACCTGATGCCAAAATCGGCATCATCACCATCGATGCGCATTTCGATTTGCGCGAGGCGGAACCGCCGACTGCAAGCTCGATGTTCCGCCAAATTCTTGAAACTGATGAAAATAGCAGCTTGCTTGCGCTTGGCATCCAGCCGCTCGCAAATACCCGCACCATGTTCAATAAAGCAGAAGCGTTGGGCTCCCGCTTTGTCTTGGCTGAAGAGTTTGCGATGGGCAATATCCAGCAAGCCCAATCCGTCATCGATGCGTTCTGCAGTGAACACGACGCGGTTTTCTTAAGCTTGTCGATGAATGCCTTGTCTTCCTTATACGCACCTGGCGTCATGGCTCCGTCGCCTTTCGGGTTGGAGCCGGCAATCGTGCGGCAATTGCTTTGGCATATCGTCGCGAATGAAAAAATTATCAGTTTCGATTTATGCGAAGTCAATCCGGAACTCGATGAACACGGCAAGACTGCGAAACTCGCTGCTTACTTGCTAGCTGAAATGCTGGCGGCGTTTCATTGATGTAACTTCTTTTAAACCATTTCCGTCTACTGGAAAAGGAGTGGTGGCAATGAAGAGCTTGCTGGTTTTATTGGGCGGTGCGGTTTTGGTTTTATCAGGCTGCTTTTATGGAGAGGCGAAGATTACCGAGACACAAGCAGTGGAAATCGTGCTTGATGACCATGAAGGACCTACCGGCAAGGCTCAATTGGTTTCTGTTGAACATACCAAGGGCAGGTATGTCGTCGAATGGGAAAACGAAGCGAATTGCGCGTCCGGCAAAGACTTTGTCAACCATCAAAGCGGTGAGATAGAAATGGGCGAAATGACTATTTGTTAAATTTTTGAAACTTTTCACGGGCTCGTCCGTATTTTAATTACGGAGGCGATTTGATGGAATTATTGATGATGGGCACCATTCTTGGCCTCGGCTTTCTTTTCTTAATCGGTTTTGAAATGAACAAAAAAGCGAAAGTGAAGCTGGCTGAGATTGAACTGAAGCGCGATCAAGTGGCGCTTGAAAAAAGGAAATTGGAGCTTGGTTTGAGAAGCGATACATAAGGCATGGAGAGGATGGGATCCTCTTCATGCTTTTTTAGTTTTAGAGCGTTTTGAGTGATAGCGGAGTGTGGCTTGTTTGCGGGATTTTAGACTTTGTTTGCGGAATAACTGCTTTTGTTTGCGTAATACGCATGGTTATTTGCGCAATATTGGAGTTTGTTTGCGGAATCCGCCAGTTTGTTTGCAAAAACCCGATCAAGAGCGTAAAAGCGGATATTTTTCGCCGCGCGAAAAATGTCCCATCCCTTAAGGAAGCCGTCACCTTGGTGAAGGCTTTTTCAAATTAGTCTTTTGGGCGAGTTGCTCGCAAACTTTTTTGAGTTTCCCTCAAAAGTGGATGAGTTGCTCTATAACTACGATGAGTTCCCCCTAACTTTGCGAAGTCACCCTCCTACTCCTCGAAATCATCCCACTCACAAAAAACCCCTCACGCATCAACTGCGCAAGGGGTCTCTCCACTTATATCGCCACTTTCTCAGCAAACTGGCTGTTGTACAAATCAGCGTAGAAGCCGTCTTGTTCGAGCAATTCGGTATGTGTTCCTTGTTCGATCACATTCCCTTTGTCCATGACCAAGATCAGATCGGCGTCTTTGATGGTCGACAGACGGTGGGCGATCACGAAACTTGTGCGGCCTTCCATCAAGCGGTTCATCGCTTTTTGGATGAAGATTTCCGTCCGCGTATCGACGCTCGATGTTGCCTCATCCAAAATCATGATTGGTGGATCAGCAAGAATCGCTCTCGCAATCGTCAATAATTGCTTTTGGCCTTGCGAGATATTCGATGCTTCTTCATTCAATACGGTATCGTAGCCGTCCGGTAAGGTTCGGATGAAATGATCGGCGTGCGCAGCATCCGCTGCAGCAACGATTTCTTCTTCGGTTGCACCGTTTTTGCCGTAAGCGATATTGTCGCGGATCGTGCCGTTGAAGAGCCACGTATCCTGCAGCACCATGCCGAAGTTTTGCCGCAATTCATTGCGCGACATGTCCCGTGTATCGAGGCCGTCGATTTCGATTTTGCCGTCGTTCAATTCGTAGAAACGCATCAGCAAATTGATCAAAGTCGTTTTGCCGGCGCCTGTCGGACCAACAATGGCAACCGTCTGCCCGGGTGCAACTTGGATATTCATGTTCTCGATCAGCAACTCTTCGCCGTAGCCGAAGTCGACGTTTTCGAAAACAACTTCACCTTTTGCACGCTCCAAGTGCAGCGCTGTGCTTTCTTTCTGTTCTTCTTGTTCATCCAATAATTCGAAGACGCGTTCTGCTGCGGCAACGGTCGATTGAATGATGTTCGCGATATTCGCTGTCTGCATGATCGGCTGTGTGAACTGTTTCGAGTACGTAATGAAAGCCTGGATATCCCCGATTGAAATCGCACGCTGCGTAACGAGAATCCCGCCGACTACACTGATGACGACGTAGCTGAAGTTCCCGATCAAGGTCATCAACGGCTGGATGATCCCGGAGATGAACTGGGCTTTGCGTCCCGCTTCATACAATTCTTCATTGACCTCATCAAATTGTTCCACCGCTTTTTTCTCATGGCCGAAAGCTTTCACCACCGAATGGCCGGTGTACATTTCTTCGATATGGCCGTTCAGTTCACCAAGCGATTTTTGCTGGTTCGCGAATTGCTTTTGCGACCGTTTTAAAATCGGCTGGATGACAAATAGCGATAAAGGCAAAGAAACGAAGGCGATCAATGTCAGCCATGGACTGATCGTCAGCATCATGATGATGATCCCGACCAGCGTCACAACGGAAGTGATGAATTGCGTCAAACTTTGCTGCAAGGTGCTGCCGATTGTATCAATGTCATTTGTCATGCGGCTGAGGATTTCCCCGTTCGGCCGGCTGTCAAAATAATTGAGCGGCAGCTTTTCCAATTTTTTATTCACATCTTGCCGGAGGTCATAAACCGTATCTTGTGCCACCGTCGACATGATGTATTGCTGGATGTAGTTGAACAAACTGCTGAATACATAGAGCCCAGCGAGCAGCAGCAAAATCTGGCCGATGGTGCCGAAATCGATGCCGGTGCCGGATCCTGTCAGCTTATTGTATGCCCCTTCAAATAATTCCGTGATGGCCATCCCCATGATTTTCGGACCGACGATCATGAAGACCGTCGATAGGATCGCCGCAATAAAAACGGAGATGAGCCGGTTTTGGCGCGGTTTTAAGTAGCGCAATAAACGCTTGAATGTCGCTTTGAAGTTCTTCGGTTTTTCCCCAGGCATCGACATGCCGGGAGGTCCGCCCGGATGTCCGCCGCCGGGGCGCCCGCTTTGAGGCCGTTTTCCATTACTCATGCGATTTCCTCCTCTGACAGCTGGGAATACGCGATTTCTCGGTAGACTTCGTTGTTTTTCATCAATTCTTCGTGAGTGCCCATGCCGGCCATGCGCCCTTTTTCAAGGACGATGATGCGGTCAGCATCGACGACTGTGCTAACGCGCTGGGCAACCAATAACACGGTTGCATCTTTCGTTTCGTCTTTCAATGCCGCACGGAGTTTCGCGTCGGTCTTGAAATCAAGGGCAGAGAAGCTATCGTCAAATATATAAATATCCGGTTTCCGTACAAGCGCACGCGCGATTGCGAGCCGCTGTTTCTGGCCGCCTGATAAATTCGAGCCGCCTTGTTCGATGTCCGTGTCATATCCTTCTTTTAAACCGCTGATGAACTCGGTCGCTTGCGCAATCGATGCCGCGTGCTCGAGTTCTGCTGGTGTTGCATCGGGCTTGCCAAAGCGGATATTGTCCGCAATTGAGCCGGTGAACAGAATGGCTTTCTGCGGCACAAAGCCGAGTTTCGAACGGACTTCATCTTGCGTCGCTTGGCGGATGTCCACACCGTTGACGCGAATCGCCCCTTCTGAAATATCATAGAAGCGCGGAATCAAATTGATCAGCGTTGACTTGCCGGAGCCGGTTCCGCCGATGATCGCCGTGATTTCACCCGGTTTCGCTTTAAAACTGATGTTGCTGAGTGCCGGTTCTTCTGCACCCGGGTAGCTGAATGTGACGTTGTCGAATTCCAGCGTACCGCGTTCGCGATCCGCTTTTTCATTGCCCAAATCCTGGAACGCCGGTTTCATGTCCAATACTTCATTGATCCGCTTCGCTGAAACAGCTGCGCGCGGCACCATCATGAACATCATCGATGCCATGACGAGTGCGAACATGATCATCATGACGTATTGGATATACGCCATCAAATCACCGATCTGCATGCCGCCGTTGTCGATGCGGATGCCGCCGAACCAAATGACGCCGACAACGGTCAAGTTCATGACGAGCATCATGATCGGCATCATGAATGCCATGATTTTATTGACCCGGATCGACACATCGGTCAAATCGCGGTTCGCTTTTTGGAGCCGGGCTTTTTCTTCCGTTTCCCGGTTGAACGCGCGCACCACACGGATGCCGGTCAAGTTCTCGCGGAGCACCAAGTTCAAACGGTCCAAGCGTTTCTGGACTTCCTGGAAAAGCGGCACCCCTTTTTCAAGATGAGCAGAATTGCGCCGACCAATACCGGCATTGCGGCGACGATGACCAGCGACAATTTCGCGTCTTTTGAAATCGCCATGATCAATCCGCCTGTCAGCATGATTGGTGCACTGATGACCATCCGCAAGAGCATGATGACCACTTGCTGGATTTGCGTGATGTCGTTCGTCGTCCGCGTAATAAGCGATGCCGTTCCGACTTCGTCAAATTCCTGCAAAGAGAATTTTTCTACATGATTGAATACTTTGCGGCGCAAATCGCGCCCCATGCCCATTGCTGCTTTGGATGAATAAAAACTGGCGGTTATCGCTGCGACAGCTCCAAGAGCCGAGATAAGCAGCATCCATGCGCCGATTTCCCAAATATAAGGAATATTTCCTTTGACTACCCCGTTGTCGATGATATCAGCCATCAAGGTCGGCAAGAACAAATCCGCCATCGACTGCCCGAATATCAACACCACAACGGCTGCGACAAGCCATTTATAAGGTGCTAAGTTCTTTAATATTTTCAGCATTTATGCCGCTCCTCTTGTTGTTTATTCGTTAATTTTTCATTGATGTGCTGGTGGGCTTCCAGCAATTTTTCGTATTGCTCCTCTGACAGCGACTCTGTGATTTCCTGAAACACTTGATGGACGCCGCCTTCATGCTGATGAATTTTCTCGATTAATTCGGCGCCAAGCGGACTTAGCGACAACAGCGTTTCCCGCCGGTTGCCTTCCACTTGTTCCCGGTTGATCAAGCCATCCCGTACCAATCCGTCAACCGCTTGGCTCAAGGTACTTTTTGGAAGCATGGTCTTTTTCCCGATCTTTTTCTGGGTCATTTCGGTCGTTCGCGCGAGCGTCATCAATATTGTGTACTGCGGCATCGACAAGCCGTGGTCCGCTGCCGTCTTTTGGACAAAGCGAAGCATGTTCCGGTGAATGCCCGAAAATGAGCGCAATAGCTGCGCCGATTTTAAAAATTTCTCATCTTGCTGAATCATTTCGCCGCCTCTTTCTCTTCGAAATTAAACTGTTCATTTCGGAACTGTTCGTTTTGGTTTATTTAATATACTGCTAAATTTGCGGGTAGTCAACGGATTGAGCTTGAGGTGAGTTGCTCGCAAACTTGATTGAGTTGCTCGCAAAAGTTCTTGAGTTTCCCCTAAATTTGCATGGGTTCTCCGCAAAGCTCTTTTTCTTTATCGCATTCCGCAGAGCGGATGCTTGGCAGCCGTCTTTTGACTTTGATCTTCTGAACTGATGAATTCACCCAACTTGCTGACGAAATCACCCCCGAAGCACTTCAAAATCACCCCCACCCCCTGCGAAATCAACCCATTCCCTTCTGAAATCAACCTCCACCCATAAAAAAAGGAACCGCCGCGTGGCAGTTCCTTCATTTATTTGCTTAACGGCTCGTCGCCATCAATTTATAGACTTCTGCAGCCATTGCTGCGACGTAATCGCTGCCGCCGTTGTCTTCGACGTTTTCAACCATCATCGCTAAGATGAATTTCGGATCTTTCGTGTTGAAAGAAACGAAGAATCCATTTTCTTTGCCGCGTGCTTCGCCGGCCGCTTTCAATTCGGCGGTGCCGGTTTTGCCGGCAAGCGGGATGTTGTCGAGATTCGCTGACTGTGCGTAGCCATCGACTACGACATTGCGCATCGCTGTGCGAAGCGTTGCCGCCGTCTCTGGACTCATCAAATCTTTTTTCCAAACTTGCGCATCTTCTTCATCGAAGAGGAGCGTCGGCTTCAACATGGTGCCGTCCGTCACGAACGGTTCATACATCATTGCAAGATGCAGAATGTTTGCGAGCATCTGGCCTTGCCCGAACGAAGTATCCGCTAGCTGTCCTTCTGAACCGATGCTGCCGTCATTGGAAATTTGCGAAGGTGTCAATTCCATCGCTTCCAATGGCACGGTTTCCCCGAAGCCGAATTTCTTCAAGCCTTCAGTAAACGTTTCACGCCCCATTTTAAGGGCTTGCTGCGCGTAGTAAATATTGTCCGAGTAAACCAAGGATTTATTCAAATCAATCGGGTTTGGCACATCCGGGTGAAGGCGCGAAACCCGGTAAGAACCCCATGACTCTTCTTTTTGCCATGTCTGGCCGTTGATCGTCAAGCCTTCTTCCGGCTTCAACGTTCCCCGCTTCCATGCCAATCGCCGCCGTGATCGGTTTCATCGTCGAACCCGGTGCATAGCTTTGGGCAAAGCGGTTGAAGAGCGGTTTTTCGCATCCTCTTCTAATGCTTTATAGCGGGCGCCGCTTATGCCGGTGACAAATTCGTTCGGGTCATAGGCGGGCGAACTGATAAGTGCCAGCACTTCTCCCGTTTTTGGATCGACTGAAGCGGCTGAGCCCGTTTCGCCCTTCATGGAATCGTAGGCCACTTTTTGAAGCGAAGCGTTAATCGTCAGCTTCACCGTCTCGCCTTCTACCGGTTCCTGTTCCGCAATAATGACCGGCTCTGCGTTTTCCTGCGGTTTCTTGATGTAAATCTGCATGCCGTCCGTTCCGCGCAGGCGATCTTCAAGCAAACTTTCCAAGCCGCGGCGGCCGATCTGATCAGTTTCGGTATAGCCTTTGTCTTTCAGCTCTTCTAACTGCTCCGCTGAGATGGCGCCCGTATAGCCGGTAAGATGCGCCATTGCCGGACCGTATGGATATTCGCGCATTTCAATCGTGCGCGCCCCTATTCCCGGAATCGCGACCAATTTATCGATCAAAGCGCCATTCGTTGCGGCGGTTTTGCCGATTGGCACGAATAATTCAGGTTTGACCCATGACTGGTTCAATTCCGCATCAATTGCTTCGACGGTTGTTCCGAGCAGTTTAGCGATTTCCGTTTTCTTCGACGGATCCGTTAATTTCTCCGGCACGATGCCGATGCTGTAGCCGGTACCGTTTTTCGCCAGCACTAAGCCGTCGCGGTCCACAATTTCACCGCGGTATGCCGGAATCCGGGTAAAGCCGATTTCATCATCAGGCTCAAGCTCTGGAAAGATGAACGACTGGTCCCATTCCACGAACCACCCCTCTTCGTCGCCCCGTGTTTCATTTAACAGCGTGATCGTTTTATCAAATTCTACTGGACCCGCCATCGTTTCCATTTTCACATGGATCGGGAAGTCCGCTGGTTTTTCAGGATCCCACTCGGCATCTTCTGCCGGTTTTTCGTAGGTGACTTCCATCTTATCTATGCCAAGGTCCTCTTGGAGCTTTTCTTGCCGGCCGACAAATTCTTCCGCTGGAAAAGCTTCTTTCGTTCCGGCATTTAAATAATCGTTATACATATCGGCGAATTCGCCTTTGTTCCAATGGCTTATGTATTCGGCCAATCGCTCTTCCGGCGTCGTTTTTTCCTGGCAGCCCGCAAGCACGGCTATGAGGAATAAAACCAAGAAGCCGAACAAGATTTTCTTCATATTGAACCTCCTAACAAATTCTTTTCTTTATATTACCAATATTTCTATAAGAAGAAAACAAAACCCGACAGCCTTTGAAAAAGGATGTCGGGCAAGTATCATTTCGCTAATTTATAGACACGTGCTTCGTAAGGGAGCAATTGTTGCGGTTCAATATGAGAATAGTTCGCAAGCAGCAAGTTTGCGTCTTCCGGCTCATCCCATAGGCAAGCATGCTGGCCGAGGTTTGAAACGACGAGCACTTTATCGTTCTCATCTTCCCGGAGATACGCATAAACCGATTCATGGCCGAGCTCGACAAGCTCGTAGCTGCCGTATACCAGCACGTCCATATGCTTGCGCATCCAGATCATCTGTTTATAGAATGAAAGGATGGAGCGCGGATCTTGCTGCTGCGCTTCCACGTTCAGCCAATCGTAGTTCGGATTGACGCCGATCCACGGAAGAGCGGTCGAGAATCCGGCATGGCCGCTTGCATTCCATTGCATCGGTGTGCGGGAATGATCGCGGCTTGTCGCTTTGATCAAGGTCATGACAGAATCGTGGTCCATGCCGTTTGCGCGGTTATAGAAATAAAGATTATGGGTTTTCACATCGTTATAATGTTCGATTTCATTGAACGGCGCATTGGTCATGCCGATTTCCTGGCCTTGGTAGATGAACGGCGTCCCTTGCATGAAGAAATACATGCACGCGAGAGCCGTCGCACTTTCGCGCCAGTAGTCCTTGTCATTGCCCCAAGTCGAGACGATGCGCCGGCGGTCGTGGTTTTCAATGAACAGCGCATTCCAGCCGATGCCTTCTACGCCTTTTTGCCAGCGTGTCAGCACTTCTTTCACGCCGCGCACATTGATGCCATTTTCAAGTTCGGTGTTCCAAAGGCCCATATCTTCAAACTGGAAGACCATATTGAATTTGCCGTCTTCTTCGCTGACCCATTCTTCGATATCCTTCGCTTGTACGCCATTCGCTTCCCCGACGGTCATGATGTCGTATTTTGCAAAAGTCTCATCGCGGAGTTCCGCAAGCAGCGGCTGGATGCCGTTGACATTCATCATCTTTTCCCAAGCCGGCACATATTCTTTGCCTTCTGCATTCGGCATATTGGTGAAGTCTTTTTTGATGTGGCTGATGGCATCTACACGATACCCGTCAACACCTTTATCGAGCCACCAATTGACCATATCGAATAAAGCTCTTCGGACTTCCGGGTTTTCCCAGTTTAAATCCGGCTGTTTTTTCGAGAAAAGGTGCAAATAATATTGCCCTGTCCCTTCATCAAATTCCCAGGCCGGACCGCCAAAAATGCTTTCCCAGTTTGTCGGTTCGTCGCGCCAGATGTACCAGTCGCGTTTCGGATTGTCTTTCGACGACCGCGATTCGGTAAACCAAGGATGCTCATCGCTCGTATGGTTGATGACCAAATCGATGATCAGCTTCATGCCGCGTGCATGCACTTCTTCAAGCAAGCGGTCGAAATCTTCCATCGTCCCGAATTCTTCCAAAACGTCCTGGTAGTCGCTGATGTCGTAGCCGTTATCGTCGTTCGGCGATTTGTACATCGGACAAATCCAGATCACATCGATGCCCAAGTCTTTCAAATAATCCAATTTGCTTGTGATGCCGTTCAGATCTCCGATGCCATCGCCGTTTGAGTCCATAAAACTCCGCGGATACACTTGGTATGCGACTGCTTCTTTCCACCATTTCTTATTCATAATTAAATCCCTTTCAAAGACTTTGGCACGATCCGCGTTCAATCAACCGCGACGAGACGACGACTTGTTTCGCAGGTGCTGTCTTGTCCATTATTTTTTCTATGGCTAAATTCGCCGCTTCAAGCCCCAAGTCGTAAATGGAAATGTCGACGGAACTGAGCGGCGGCTTTAAATGTTCCGATAATGTATGATTATTGAACCCAATAATCGATACATCGCCAGGCACATTGATTTCAAGGTCCTCCAAATAGCCGATCACTTCGTAGGCCACCAAATCATCATGCGTGACGATTGCTGTCGGCGGCTCGGAAAGCTTCATTAACTGGAGAATCGCTTTTGGTCCGTGGCCTTGCATCATTTCCTGTGTGACGATGTACTGAGAGTCAAATTCCAATGCATGTGCGGCTAGCGCTTGTTTATAGCCTTCCAAACGGTCAATAGAAACGACAAAATCGTTTTCGCCAGCGACAAAAGCGATGCGCTTATGCCCGAGTCCGATAAAATATTCGACCACATCGCTGGCGTTTTTGACGTTGTCGTTATCAACGTATGAAATCTGATGCGCATTTTTATAAGGGCGGCCGACCATGGAAAAAGGCAAGCCGCTATTGTTCAAATACTCCATGACTTTGTCGCCGATGCGCGAATAAAGCAAGATGATGCCATCCACTTTTTTGCCTTGCGCCATCGCTTTCACTTCTTCCAGAACTTCCTGTTCGGTTGCGCCTGTCGACAGATAAAGGCCGAATTGGCTATTGTGCGCGCTGACCGAAATTCCTCGGAGAACTTCCGGAAAAAAAGGATTCTGAAAAGCCAGTGTAGCAGAGTTCGCCATAATAACGCCAAGGGTTTGACTCCGTTGGGCCACTAAATTTCGGGCTTGGAAATTCGGAAAATATCCGAGCTCTTCCATCGCTTCCCTTACTTTCTTTTTCGTTTTTTCGCTGATGCGCGGATTGTCCGCAATGACCCGTGAAACCGTGGCCGGTGACACCGCCGCGCGCTTTGCTACATCCTTAATCGTAATCGCCATGACCGCACCTCCTTATTTCACCGCTCCATCTGATACCCCTTTGATGATCGACCGCTGGGCGAAGAAATAGAAGATGATGACAGGCACGATTGCCAAGGTCAAACCAGCCATTGCCAAATGCCATTGCTTCGTATATTCACCGAAGAAGAAGAACATCTTAAGCGGAATCGTCTCGCTGCCTGGCGTATTGATGACCAGGGAAGGCAAGAGGTAATCGTTCCAAATCCAGATGATGTTGAGGATTGCGACCGTTACCGTGATCGGCTTTAAAATCGGGAAGATGATAAACCAGAACACCTGGAAGCGGTTCGCTCCGTCAATCGTCGCTGCTTCATCCAATGATTTCGGGATATTGTTCAATGCCCCGTGATAAAGGAAGATTGAAAGACTTGCCCCAAATCCAATATACATGAAAATCAATCCGCCCTGGTTCAGCATTTCAAATCGTCCAAATACCGTCACAAGTGGAATCATCACCGATTGGAACGGAATCAGCATCGCTGCTACAAAGGTGAAGAAAAGAATGGTGCTGATTTTGCTTTTCACGCGGACAGTGCATATGCCGCCATTGCTGAAAAGATGATGATCAAGACCACACTCGAAATCGTGATAAGCAAGGAGTTGAATAAAGTCCGGAGAAAATCGAGTTCCTGGAACGCCTCTATGTAATTGTCCAGATTCCACGATTCCGGCAAACTGATCGTATTGGTGAAGATTTCCCGTTTCGATTTGAACGAGTTGACGATCATCAAGTAAAATGGCGCCAGCCAAATCAAAGCGAGGAAAATCCCGAGGATCTCTAATTTGTAATTTCTTTTTTTGCGCATTACATTTCGACCTCCTTGCGTTTATTGAAATAAACTTGCAGGAGAGCGATAATCGCGACGATGATGAAGAACACGACCGCTTTCGCTTGCGCAAAAGCAAAATCATTTTGTGTAAACGCCGTTTTGAAGATTTCCATTGCGACCATTTCCGTTGAGTTGAACGGTCCGCCGCCAGTCAGCGACAAGTTTTGGTCGTATAGCTTGAACGCATTTGATAAGGTCAGGAACATGCTGACAGTAAAACCCGGTGCAACCAGCGGGAACACGATAAAGCGGAAGCGCTGGACTGTCGAAGCTCCGTCAATTTCTGACGCCTCAAGCAATTCTTTTGGCATCCCTTCCAAGTAAGCGATGTAGATGACCATGATGTAGCCGGCCATTTGCCAGCTCATCAAAATGACCAGTCCCCAAAATCCGGTTTCGGTTGTTGAAAGCCAGCCTTGCAGGCTTTCCATGCCGATCATTTCACCGACGCTCGCAAATACTTTAATGAAGATAAACTGCCAGATGAATCCGAGGATCAAGCCGCCGATCAAGTTCGGCATGAAGAAAATCGTCCGCAGCAATTTGCTGGTCTTTAAGTATGAAGTGACAAGCAACGCAAGCGACAAGCCAATGACATTGATCAAAATGACGGAGACAATCGAGAATTTCGTTGTAAACCAGAGCGCATCCATGAAACGCTCGTCTTTGAACAAATCGATGTAATTCTGAAGTCCGACAAAATCACCTGTGACAATGCCGTTCCAAGAAGTGAATGAATAATAGACGCCCAATAGCATCGGCACGACAACCACTAAGAATAGAGCAATCAACACCGGAGCCAGGAACAGCCAGTAGGAAATATCTTTTGTGCGCATTTTGGTCAGCACATCCTTTCATTGGAGAAAACCGGTAAAGAGAAAGCAAAGCAGCACGTAGGCTGCTTTGCTCGGTTGGCCAGTTGGGCAGAAGCGCCAACTGAGTTATTTGCTGCGTTCAGTTTCCCAAGCTTCTTTAGCAGAATCCACGACTTCTTCCCAGTCCGCTTCATCGCTCAAGTATTTCTGGATATTGGCGCCAAGAACATCTTCGCCCCATCCAGTTGGATAGCCCATGAATACCCAGCCGATCGTGTTGCCGGATTCAGCTGCTTCATAGATTGCTTTAGACATTGGATCTGTGATTTTTGTTGTATCGTAGCCTTCGTAAGCCGGGATGAATTTAAAGTCTTCGAGTACTGCTTTTTTCCCTGCATCTGAAGTGTACAGCCAGTTCAAGAAGTCTTTAGACGCTTCCACAACTTCGTCGTCCTGGTTCGAGTTTACGCCCCAGTACATTGGAACGCCGACTGGAAGTCCGCCTTCGTCGTAGCCATCAACCGGAATCGGCATCAAGCCAACGCCGCTGTCTGCAAGTTCCTGGTCGATGCCAGCGATTGAACCGTAAACCCAGTTTCCTTGCTGGATAATCGCGACACGCTCAAGCGAGAACAATTCTTCCACTTGCTGCGAATAGTCCAAGCTCACTGTCGGCTGTGCTGAATAATCGTTTTGCAGGTCTAAAATCTTTTTGAATGCATCTCCGTATTCGAATTCCACTTTTGGTGCATCGAATGCATCAAGTACATTGTGGTCAAATTCAGGTGCGATGAATGTATTGGACAAGTGAAGCCCTGTCACCCAAGCTTCTTTCCCTGGCAATGCGAATACCGCATCAAGCCCAAGCTCGTCTTTTTTCGAATCAAGCGTCTTCACTGCTTCTTCTAAACTAGCAAAATCCGTGATCGAAGCTGGATCGATTCCTGCTTCTTCAAACAAACGCGTATTGTAGATGAAACCGTAGCCTTCCTGGTTATAAGGCAAGCCAAGAACTTCGGATTCGACCGTAACCCCGTCAAGCGTTCCATCAAGCGCTGCGCCAGCTGCATCTGTGTCTGTCAGATCCGTTAAATTGTCTTTCCAATCCGCAACGTCCTGCGGTCCCCCGATATTGAAGATTGCCGGTTCGTTGCCTGAAGCGAAGCGAGAACGAAGTGCTGCGCCGTAATCTTCCCCGCCGCCGACAGTCGTGATATCGATGTTAACGTCCGGGTTTTCTTTTTCGTATAAAGCGACCACATCTTCAAACTGGTCTTTGAACTCAACTTTGAATTGGAAAATATCAACCGTGACTTTATCTTCGTCCGATGAGGAAGCGCCTTCCCCGTTTCCGCACGCTGCCAAAATCCCTGTCGTCAAAAGCAATGATGCAAGCAACCCTTTGCTGAACTTCAATTCCTTCATGTGTAAATCCCCCTTTGTTTTGGTTTGTGCAAACGATTGCACAAAGTGGCAAATAAAAAATGGAAACGAACTTTGTGAGCGCTTCCGTTATTGATTAAAAGAATCGTAACACAATGAAAACGTTTGCACAATATGCAAATTTAAAAATTTTTCATTGCGCTACGATTTTATTTCACGCTTGATCGAGCACTAATAATGCCGCTCCTAAAATGCCGGCTTCGTTTTCAAACTGGGCCACTTTCACTTCCAGCGGAGTTCAAAAGAAGCGGTTCCATATGCTTCATCAACGAATCCCACCAAAGGCCGGCTGATTCTGAAACGCCGCCGCCAATGACGACCACTTCCATATCCAGCATCGCCTGCATCGTACTGATGACGAGCGCCAAATCTTCCGTAAACCCTTCAACGACTGCCTCTGCCTCCGGATTGGTTGCCGCTTCAACGAATAGATCTTGAGGTGCAATATCAAGCCCCGCTTCTTTGATGCGCCGGCGAAGCCCCGTGCCGGACACGTATTGCTCGAAGCAGCCGTGGCGTCCGCAAGCACATAACGCACCGTGCGGATGAAGGATCATATGGCCGACTTCCGCTGCCCCTCCGTGCGGCCCGCCGCTCAATAGCTTGCCGTCCCAAATAACGCCGCCGCCAAGCCCCGTGCCGAGCGTCAAGCAAAGAACGCGGCTATAGCCTTTTGCAGCACCGAACTTCGCCTCAGCAAGCGCGGCACTATTCGCGTCATTTTCCACTTCGACCCGTCTGCCTGTCGCTTTTTCCATCTGCTCTTTTAAATTCGTGCCGGTCCAGCCAGGCAAAGTTTCAGCGGAATAAATGATGCGGCCTGCTTTCGGATCGACAAAGCCGTGCGTTCCGATGCCGATCGCATCGATTTCCGGATGCCGCGCCAGCATGCCGAGCACTTGCTGCTCCAAGTATTCGTATAGCGGGAATAGCGTCGGCACTTGCTCGTCCACTTCGACTTTCCCGGTTTCATCAATGACCCCCATGCGGATTTTCGTTCCGCCGATATCTACGCCCAATACTTTTCTCATAAATTCCTCCTGAATTCCGTCTGAATTAATTCCATCATACCTGATTTTCGGAAAGCGTCGATCCTTTTTTCAAAAACGCACAAGCTTCGTAAGGACGCAGAACCAGTTCGCCATTTTCTTCAAGCTGCTTGTAGTTGCCGATCAAACGCTCGCCTTCCGGTAAACCAACACGCCTCGTACTTTCCGAGAAGTTGCAGAACACGGTGAGCTTTTCTTCGCCCGCTTTCCGGTTGTAGGCGAACAGCTCCGGATCTTCCCGGTGCAGCAAAGTGAAATCGCCGTCCGTGATGATATCGAGCGTTTTGCGGAATGAAATCAGCGAACGGTAATAAGCATAAATGGACTCCTCATCGGTGATATGGTCCGCATTGATCTCCGGATAATTCGGATTTACTTGAAGCCACGGCGTCCCTGTTGTGAATCCTGCATTTGGTGCATCCGACCATTGCATCGGGGTACGGGCATTGTCGCGCCCTTTTACGTGGATGCTTTTCAAGATATCTTCTTCCGGCACGCCTTGTTCGCGTTTTTCCTTGTACATGTTCAGCGTTTCGATATCGCGGTAGTCGCCGATCGACTCAAATTGCACATTGGTCATGCCAAGTTCTTCGCCTTGGTAGATATACGGCGTCCCTTGCATGAAATGCAGGCAAGTGGCGAGCATCTTCGCTGATTCGATGCGGTACTTTCTGTCATTGCCAAAGCGCGAGACGACGCGCGGCTGGTCGTGGTTATTCCAGTACAGGCTGTTCCATCCTTCTTCATGCAGGGCTAGCTGCCATTTTTCCAGATTCTTTTTCAGGTCCGTCAGTTCAAGTGGCTTGAAATCCCATTTCTCGCCGGAATGCTGATCCAAGTTCATGTGTTCAAACGTGAAAATCATATTCAATTCTTTATTGTCCGCGGCGGTGTAGCGCTTGGCATCTTCCGTCGTGGCACCTGGCGTCTCGCCGACCGTGACGATGTCATAATGCGACAGCACTTGTTCATTCATTTCCTTCAGATAGCTATGGACATTCGGGCCGTTGAGGAAATACGGCTCGCTGTTGCCGTCAATCGCATCCGGAAACCTTTGGTCCTTTGAAATCATATTGATGACGTCCATGCGGAAACCGTCGATGCCTTTGTCGAGCCACCAGCGCATCATGCGGTACACTTCTTCGCGGACCACCGGATTGTCCCAGTTCAAATCAGGCTGCTTTTTGGAGAATAAATGCAGGTAATATTGTTCGCGGCGCTCATCGTATTCCCACGCCGGCCCGCTGAAAATCGACCGCCAATTATTCGGTTCGTCTCGCCATATGTAATATTCGGGATGATTCGTAAACCATTCATGTTCATCGGACGTGTGGTTGACGACCAAGTCCATGACGAGCTTCATGCCGCGCTGATGGACAGCTGCAAGAAGCTCTTCGAAATCTTCCATCGTTCCGAACTCTTCCATGATTTTCTGGTAGTCGCGGATGTCGTAGCCGTTGTCGTCATTCGGCGAATCGTAGATCGGCGACAGCCATAAAATGTCGACACCCAGCCCCGCTAAATAATCCAGCTTCTGATTGATCCCCTGTAAATCCCCGATTCCATCGCCGTTTGAATCCATAAAACTGCGCGGATAAATTTGATACACGACTGATTTCTTCCACCATTCTCCCATTCTATCCCTCTTCCCTTAAGTTTTCGTTATTCTATCATAATGCGCGAATAGTTTGGAATTGCGAATTTTGCAGGAGGATGAAATAAAAGCTTAGTGCGAAAAAAGATAGATGAAGCATTTTTATGTGTTAACCTAATTAAAAATTTAGTTGACTCAAATATTTTGCTTGATTATACTGAAAATAGATTTACCGGATTAAACCAAGTGCCAAAGGGAGATGGAAAGAAATTATGACGACAACGACAACATCGAGAACGGCTAATCATTCGAAAACTTTGCAATTAATCCATATCGCCATGTTCTCAGCACTGATGGCCATCGGGGCAAATATCTCAGCATTTCTAATTATCGGAGGGGTGCCGATCACGCTGCAGACATTCTTCGCCATTCTCGCCGGCATTCTGCTCGGCAGCCGCATGGGCGCCATTTCAATGATCGTCTACGCATTTATCGGATTGGCCGGCGTCCCTGTCTTTGCTGGATTTTCCGGCGGCATGGACACCTTGATATCGCCGACATTCGGCTTTATCGTATCATTCGTATTTGTCGCCTATATTGCCGGCATGGTCGTGAAGAAATTCCCGTCGCGCACGGGCTTTATCGCTGCTGCCTTAGTCGGCACAGCGGTGAATTATTTGATCGGCACGAACTGGATGTACGCAGCCTATAAATTGTGGTTCGCCGCTCCAGAAGGCTTTACGTATCAGCTTGCTTGGGCATGGATGGCCGTGCCGCTGCCAAAAGACCTCATCTTGGCTGTGCTTGCCGGCATTTTCGGCTTCCGCTTGCGTCCGATTGTGCAGCGATTCAAGTGAGATCGTTTATTTGCGTTCAGCTATTTCTTCCAAATAAACCCACACAAAAAGACCATTCGCATCGCCGCGAATGGTCTTTCCATTTTCATCATGTTCCGCAGAAGGTCTGATAAGGTGCATCGTCTTCCGGCGGCAATTTCGTGTATTCCTCTTGCTCTTCGCTGTAAGCGTAAGGATCGGCGAGCACGTCCAGCAACTTTTCCAACACGCTGTAATCGCCGTTTTGTACAGCGGCATCGAGCGCTTCTTCGACGCGGTGATTGCGCGGAATGATGGACGGATTGCTGCGGCGCATCAAGGCTTCTGATGCATCCGTCCCTTCTTCTTGGCAGGACAGCCGCGCTTGCCATTTCGCATGCCACGCTTTAAATTTAGGTGCTCCGAATAAACCCTCACCGCTTGTTTGGCCAAGCGTGAGCGAACGGAAAGTGTTCGTGTAATCGGCGCCGTTTTCATGCATCCAGGATAATAGCTCCCCGATCAACGCCTCATCTTCCGCTTCTTCTCCGAACATTCCAAGTTTTGCCCGCATGCCGTTCAACCAATGCGCATAATAGGATTCAATAAAATCTTTCAGTACGCCTTGTGCCAACTCGATCGCTTTCTCTTTGTCTTCATGCAGGAACGGCACGAGCGTTTCCGCAAACCGCGCCAAATTCCAGCCGGTGATTTGCGGCTGATTGCCGAACGCGTAGCGGGCTTGCTGGTCGATCGAGCTGAACACCGTTGCCGGATCGTATTCGTTCATGAACGCACACGGCCCGTAATCAATTGTTTCGCCGCTGATCGTCATATTGTCGGTGTTCATGACGCCGTGGATAAATCCGACAAGCTGCCATTTTGAAACGAGCTTCGCATGGCGTTCAGCCACTTCTTTGAAAAACGTCAAATACCGATCTTTGCCCGATTCAATATGCGGATAATGGCGCTCGACAGCGTAGTCGGCAAGCTGCTTGAATTCTTCCAGGTTGCCGCGGCTTGCCGCGTATTGAAACGTTCCAAAACGCAGATGGCTTGCTGCTATGCGCGTCAAAATCGCACCCGGCAAACGGGTTTCACGGCGAATTTCTTCTCCTGTTGAAACGACGGCGAGACTCCGTGTTGTCGGGATGCCAAGCGCATGCATCGATTCGCTGATGATGTATTCACGAAGCATCGGACCGAGCGCGGCACGGCCATCGCCGCCTCTTGAATACGGCGTACGCCCTGCGCCTTTCAATTGGATATCAAAACGGCGGCCGTTCGGTGTAAGCTGTTCCCCGAGCAGTACCGCACGCCCGTCGCCGAGCATCGTCAAATTGCCGAATTGATGGCCTGCGTAAGCCTGGGCAAGCGGCGCAGCGCCTTCCGGAATTTCATTGCCGGCGAAAATTGCGGTTCCTTCTTCTGTTTGCAGCATTTCTCCATCTAATCCAAGCTCTTCTGCCAAGGGTGTATTGAACAAAACCAGTTCCGGCGCTGCGACCGGATGCGGCTTCAGTTTCGTGAAAAAAGCTTGCGGCAGACGAGCATAGCTATTGTCAAAATTCCAGCCAGTTCGAGTCCGTTCGGTTCGCTTCGTCATCAGATCTCCCTTTCTTTCTCAAGCCCAAAGGAGGCTTTTTTTGTTGTTCTTCTACTATACCCCTTTTGCCCGCTGATGACGCTTTTCACGCTTACATTAAGCTCCCAAAAACTCACGGATGACCTGCACAAACCGCTCCGGTTCCTCAACGCTTGGCGCATGGCCGGATTCCTCGAACTCCACAAAGCGCGAATTGGCAATAAACGAAGCGATTTTCTTTCCCGCGCTCAGGCGGATTCAAACCATCATAGCGTCCGCTGATAATCAAGGTTTCCGCTGCAACAGTGGGAAGCGAAGCCCGGAAATCAAAGCCTTCGAGTGCTTTATTCGCGGCAGCTTGTTCGGTCAATGACAGCGGCTTTTCCAGTTTCGCAAGATCTGCTTGCCATCTGCCGACCGCTTTTAAATTGTGGAACATGTATTTCGATAAGTGAGCCATCGTTTCAAGTTCATCCATGCCGTCAATTTCGTCTTGGTAGCGCTCGATCAATTCCTGGGTCGAAGAAGTTTTGCCGTTCGATTTGGAAACGACCAAGATGAGTTTTTGGACACGTTCCGGATGCGCAAGCACAAATCCTTGGGCGATGTAGCTGCCCATCGAGACGCCGAGAATAAGCGCCTTGTCGATTTTCAGCTCATCCAATAAGGCACGCAGATCTTCAACATGGTCATTCAAGGTATATTTTGCCGGCTTGCCCGACTGGCCATGCCCTCTCGCGTCGTAGGCAATGACGCGGAACGACGAGTTGAACTGTTCCATTTCCTCTTTGAACATGGCGTGGCTTGAGCCGAGGCCGTGGATCAAGACGAGCGGTTCGCCTTGCCCCGTTTCTTCGTAAACCAAATCCAAGCCGTTGACTGTAATTTTTGGCATCTTGTTTCCTCCTCTTTTTCAATCTAACGTTCTATACCCGAAAAACAGGCAACTCGGCATGATTTTTTTCGTCTTTAACTCCAAAGCCATTCCTTGGAAAAGAGGTGCCGTGATGAAGAATTTCCTGCGCTTCGGTTATTTGCAGGCGCTGTCCTGTGTGTTTCCCGTTATCATTTTCGGTGCACTGGCGCTGTCCAAATGGATCGATATCCCCTATGTGCCGCGCTATGATTTTATTCTGCTCGTGTGCATTGGCGCCCAAGTTTTCATGCTCGTTTCCAAACTGGAGACGATCGATGAATTCAAAGTAATCTGTGTGTTCCACGTGATCGGCCTCGCCCTGGAAATTTTCAAAGTCCATATGGGTTCCTGGGCGTATCCGGAAGAGGCCTACAGCAAGGTTTTCGGTGTTCCCCTTTACAGCGGATTCATGTACGCCAGCGTCGCGAGCTATATTTGCCAAGCGTGGCGGCGGATGGATCTCCATATATACGGCTGGCCCACGCCTTTCTATACGGTCACCATCAGCGGGTTGATCTATCTGAATTTCTTCACCCACCATTTCACTTACGATATCCGTTGGGTTTTGAAAGCTTTGCTGCTTTTCATATTCCTCCGGACATTTGTGACTTTTCAGGTGAATAAAACCGTCTATAAAATGCCGATGATTCTGTCGTTTCTGCTAATCGGCTTTTTCATTTGGATTGCTGAGAACATTACGACTTTCCTCGGTGCTTGGCAATATCCGGATCAACAAGCCGCTTGGTCGCTCGTCCATATCGGCAAAATCAGTTCGTGGTTCTTGCTGGTGATCATCTCCATCATCATTGTGGCGCAATTGAAGGGGTAAAATCTTCTATGCAATTGCCACGGGAAACTAAAGGCGTGCATTGGAGATATAAGAAAATCTTATAGACTTCCTTCTTATCTTCCGAATTCACTTATCTTATTGGTAGAGGTAGGATGATGGAAAAGGAGGCGATCGGAATGGAAATTGAGTTTCGGAATGCACGGTTAGAGGATGTGGAAAAGATTGTTGAGATGCTCGCAGATGACAAGCTTGGCAGCGAGCGTGAGCGCTTTGAATCCCCTTTGCCTAAGAGTTACTACGATGCATTTTCAGCGATTGACAGCGATCCGAATAATGAATTGATCCTTGCTTGTCTAGACGAAGAAATTGTCGGCGTCCAGCAAGTGACGTTCACCCCTTACCTCACGTATCAAGGCGGTTGGCGCGCCACGATCGAGGGCGTCCGGACGGCGTCATCTGTCCGGGGACAAGGCATCGGCAGCCAATTGATCGGCTACGCCATTAGACGCGCTAAAACGCGCGGCTGCCATCTTGTCCAGCTGACAACCGATAAAAAACGTCCGGAAGCGCTGCATTTTTATGAACAGCTCAGTTTTTCCGCGACGCACGAAGGCATGAAGTTGAAGCTTTGACGAAGACTTGGCGCAAGCGTTCTGCCGCTTGCGCTGAGTTTTTATTTTGCGCCCAACTCATCCCACGAAAAAAAGCATCCCGGCACAGGATGCTCTCTTCTCACTTATTTCGTTTGCGGTTCAAGTTTTTTCTTTTTCTGGTTGATCTCCGCCAACGCTTTGTCGATTGTGTCGTACTCGAATTCGAAGCCCGCTTTTTGGAGTTTCTCCGGCAGCACCCAGCGGCTCTTCAAAATCAGTTCCGTCTCCGTGCCGATTACCACAGCGCCTGTGCTTAAGATAAACTTCGGCGCCGGCAGCCCGATTCGGCGGTTCATCGATTTCCGCATTTGCTCCATCAATTCACGGTTCGTTACAGGATACGGCGTCGCCGCGTTGACCGGCCCTTCGATTTCCGCGTGCTGTTGAAGGAAAACCAGCATCCGGTATAAATCTTCGATATGGATCCAGCTGAACATTTGCTTGCCCGGCCCTTGCTTGCCGCCCAGTCCAAAACGCACCATGTTCTTGTAAGGTCCCATCACGCCCCCGTCCGCTCCAAGGACAATTGAAATCCGGAGCGCCACTTGGCGGGTTTGGTTTAAACGGAAATCAAAAAAAGCCTGTTCCCATGCTTTGCCGACTTCTACCGAAAACCCTTCGCCAATTTCGCCGTCGTCTTCTGTCATTGGACGATCTTCCGCATGGCGATAAATCGTTGCCGTACTTGCATTGATCCAAAGCGGCGGCGGATTTTCACAAGCTGCAACCGCATTTCCGAGGAGCTTTGTCGTTTTGATGCGCGAATCCATGATCTGTTTTTTGTTTTTGGCATTGTAGCGGCAATTGACGGACTTGCCAGCTAAATTGACGACCAATTCCGCCCCTTCAAGCGCTGCAACGATTCCCCGGTGGTCGTTCCATAAAATCTGGTTCGATTGCCTCGAGATGATATGCACTTCGTAGCCCTGCTCTTTAAACCGTTTTTCCAGGTATTGGCCAATAAATCCAGTGCCTCCAGCTAATACAACTTTCTTTCCCATGCCATGACCCCGTTTCCATTATCTTCTTACTTTAGTAGACGATAGTTGCCGTATTAATGATTCCTATTATACCCTAATCACCCATACTTTTTTTGATGCTCTTTTTTGCGTTTCAAGTAATCTTCATCTTCCCGGATTTCATCCCAGCGTTTTTTGAAAATCGCAGCCGATTCCGCTTTTTCCGGGTCGATCTGCCGTTCCTTGATGCTGCCGTCTTCGTTGTATTTCCGGCCACCTTTGTAGTTGGTATAGCGGCGTGCACGCGTATAGCCCATCTGGATGAATTTCCGTGCCATGTCCATGCCGACAAAATCATCTTTTTCCCGGTACTCTTCGAACATCTCCGAAATCTTGTCGCATGATTCCTGGGCAATCGCCGGCGTCTTGAATCGCCAATGCGGCAAAATTTCATTTTTATAAGGCTGGACGAGCAGCACTCCTTGTTCGCCTTTTCCGACGCGATAGAGTTCCGGGTGCTTGCGGAGGTCTAAATTTTCGTAATCCAAATCGTAATCGAACGCCATATGTTTCCCACTCCTTTATTTCCTTTTCCTCTTTCGGATTCCATACCCTCTCAAGCTGTGAAAAATGCAGAGAATCAAAAGAGTCCAAGAAGAAATAGATGCGAAAATAAAAAACTCACCGCCATCATTACTGAAGGCAGTGAGCGGAATGAATTCTTATTTTTTATTCTTCATCAAGTATTTTTCTTCAAGCGCTGCCGCTTCGATCGGCCGGCTGAAATAGAAACCTTGCATGATGTGGCAGTCTTTTGAAAGCAGGAAAGCTAATTGTTCAGCTGTTTCCACGCCTTCTGCAACGACGTTCAAGTTCAAGTTTTTTGCCAGCGTAATGATGGTATTGGTGATCGCCGCATCCGCTGCATTTTCCGTTACGTCCATGATAAACGAACGGTCGATTTTCAACGTGTCCAGCGGAAATCCTTCAAATAGCCGAGGGACGAATAGCCTGTCCCAAAATCATCGATGGAAATTTTGACGCCGAGCTCTTTCAATTGCTTCATCTTCTCAATCGCCACTTTTGTATTCTTGACGATCTGGTTCTCGGTCAATTCGATGTGCAGGCAGCTTGGATCCAGCTTCAAATCCTCCAAAATCTCTTTGATCATCGGTACAAGATCCTCTTCTTCAAACTGGCGTCCCGACAAGTTAACGGACATCGTCAGTTGGCCGTAACCCTCATTCTTCCAGTGCTTCAGCTGTTTGCAGGCATTTTCCAATACCCATTTACCGATTGGAATGATCAAACCGGTCTCTTCTGCAAGCGGAATAAAATCGACCGGCGAAATCATGCCAAGTTTCGAATGATTCCATCTGAGAAGTGCTTCTGCTCCGGTGATGGTTTGAGTGCGCCCATCGATTTGCGGCTGATAGTAGATCGCCATTTCATCAAGGTCCAAAGCTTTATACAAAGAGTTCTCTATATAGATGCTCTCCAAGTTGCGATTGTTCATTTCGCTCTTGAAAAAGTGGAAATACGATCCGGACATCTCTTTCGATTTATACATGGCAGAATCCGCATTCTTTATCAGCTCTTCTGCCGTCTCCCCATCTTCCGGGTACACGCTGATGCCGATGCTTGCCTTGATATAGATTTCGTTTTCCTTCAATGAGAAAGGCGCAGTAAACGACTCGATGACTTGCTTTAAAATCGGGTAGATGTCTTTTTTAGCAGCCATTTCCGGCAAGATGATCATGAATTCATCTCCGCCTTGCCGTGACACAAGTGCACAGTCTGGGATATTGGTTCTTAAGCGCTTTGCGGTTTCCTTGAGCAACATATCGCCGTAGCTATGGCCAAGACTGTCGTTGATCATTTTGAAACGGTCCAAATCCAAGTACATGAGTGCCAGTTTTTTGCCGCTTTCTTCCGCTTCCGACAGCCATTTCTTCAACTGATCGTTCAATAAAACACGGTTCGGCAAATCGGTTAAACTGTCGTAATAGGCTAGATGCTTGATCTCTTCTTCCAGTTTCTGGCGTTCTGTAATGTCTTTAAATGTGACGACTTCCCCGATCCGCTTATCGCCTTCGTTGATTGAGGAAATCACATATTCCACAGCTAAATTGGATTGGTCCTTTTTAATGAATTGTTCGTTTTGAGTGGAATAGGAAGCGTCAGAAAGCGTCTTTTCATAATGGCCGAAAATCGCTGTGACTCGTTTTCCGATTAATTCTCCGGGCATGTAGCCAAGCATCGATTCGCTTGCCGGGTTGCAGAATGTGATATGGCCGTGAAGATCCAAACCGAAAATCCCTTCTCCGGCAGAATTCAAAATCAATTCTTTTTCGCGGCTCAAATTCCCCAATTCTCCAACTACCCGCTCCAATTCCAAATTCTTCAACGTGAGTTCAGATGTTCTCGTTTCAATAAGCATTTCCTGCTTTTCCATATAAATCAAATTGGACAAGGTAGCAGCTGTTGCATCTGCAATTGACTGGGCAAGCTGGATATCCGCTTCCCGAAAATACAATCGCTCAGCTTCTAATTCTACGATCGCCAAAGCCCCGAGCACTTTCCCCATTGAAACCAGGGGAATCATGAACATGCCTTTAATGCCGAAGTTCTGGCAAATTTCGTGGTTCGGCCGGTCATCTTCATGGACATTGGGGATAAGCAAGGGCTTTTTGGTCCGGACTACTTCCAGGAAAACAGGGTCACTCGAAGCATCCATTTTCGCTTTTTCATGCGTTTCCAGCCACTCTTCTTCTGTCCAATCGCTGTACTTGCTGAGATTTGCCGGCTTGATTTTCTCTTCGACGGACGGATCCAGCAAATGCACCCCGACATTTGAATTGTTCAGCACCGTGCCCACATAAGAAAAGCATTTATCCAACACTTCCGGCATCGTGGCGCACATCGACAATTCGCGCGTAAAATCCAGCAGCAGCTGTTTTTCATTTAACAAGTCTTCCTTGCGATTCATGTTTTTGGCGTTCCGAATGGCCACTCCCGCCATATTGACATACGCTTCCACAGACTGGATTTCCTCTTGCGTCAAATTCATCGGGATGCCGTAGTCAAATAAAAACACGAGGCCGTATAATTCCTCTTCATACATAATCGGAAGGCCCAAAAGCGATTTAATCTGGAAGCCAGCAACGGCCCGCGGATCCGGCCGGTTGTCGACAGATGTATCCGGTATGTAAATCGATTTCTTCGTTTCCACCACTTCTTTTGCCAAACGGTCATATTCCATATCCACCACGTGCATATCCAGCGTCATGCCGTTGATGTATTTCGGCTTTCCAACGAAGCCTCTAAAATCCCCGTTCTCTTCCGGCAAATAAATTCCGACAGAATCGCATTGGACGATTTCTTCTGAAATGGCCGTGACCACATGCTCCAGCAATTCGCGGAGCTCTAATTTGGTGTTGATCATCTTCGTTATATGTGCAAGCCGCGAATAACGCGTCTGTTCTCTCTGCATTGATTCATGCTCCAATCCATTAAACTGATCTGTCGTTTCTCTGCTGTAGTTTTTATCATTTCGTGTAAAAATCTTATAACATCCCGCTCATTTGTAACAGAGCAGATAAGCCTATACTACCATTAATAAGTGATTTTTTAGAAGTTAAAATCCCCTATTTTCTACAAAATACGACAAAAAACAGGCTGGAACTTCTGTTCCTAGCCTGTTTTCTCATTTATTTGCTATCGCTTCAAAGCTTATTAGTTGATCGCCGTTTGTCGGTTTTTCACCATATTGATAATTTGCTGACACGGTGATGTCCGTGAATCCGATTTTTTCAAGAACTGCCTTGAATTCTTCCACCCCGTACCAGCGGATCGGCATCCGTTCCAATTCACTTTCCACAAGTTTCCCGTCTCTCCATCGTTCGTAGCGGTTATGCGCGACAGAATATTGATGGATCCAGTCGATTTTCACTTTTCGATGCTCGACTGTCAGTACGTCGCCGTTCGGGCTTTCCCAAAACCGTTCGGAAACTTTGCCAAGCTCCATATCCGTTTCAAAAATCAAATCGACGATCAGCCGGCCGCCATCTTGTAAATGATCGTAAAAATTCTGCAGCGCCCGGATAGACGATTCCCGCTCATGAAGCAAGAGGAAAGTGCCCGTTGGAATAATGATGGCCTCATAGCGCGTATCCGTTTTGAACGTTTCCATCCGTTCAATCGAAAGTTTCGGCGCGAGCCCTCTCTCTGCGCAATTCCGTTTGCAATGCTCAAGCATTTCCGTTGAGATATCAAAACCTTCGACCTGAAATCCTTGTTCAAGCAATGGAATTAGAATCCTTCCCGTGCCCGTTGCCGGCTCCAGGATCTGCCCTTTGCATCCTTTTAACCGCTCTGTATAATATTCCACGTCTCCGAATGAGTGGCCAATCGGCTTATCCAAATCGTAGACTTCTGAAGATAAACTGCTGTAATATGCGAACATTGCTTTCCCCTCCTATTTCCTTAGTAAAGTAAGTTTAGCAGGAATTCAGGGAAAAAATTAGATATACTGAGACGTAACAGACTTATTTTTATCCATATGAAACTTCAACTACTGGAGGAGATTATCATTCATCTTGAGTTACTCGGTAAAAGGGTGAAAGAAGCCCGCTTAACAAAATCTTATACGCAGCAGGACTTAGCAGAATTATGCAATTTGACGAAAAGCCATATCTCCAAAATTGAAAATGGCCAAGCCTCTCCCGCGATTGCGACATTATCCAAAATCGCTCAAGTCCTGGAAGCCCCTCTTTCCTGGTTTTTAGAATCCAATTCAGAAAAGCAGTTGTCTATCGTAAAAAAATCCAGCCGTTCTTTAAAAATGGGAAATGCTGAAATCGGTTATATGTATGAAGCGTTAGCCAACCGTCCGCATTTCAGCAAAATCGAACCTGTAATCATTACCGTCCTGCCCGAAGCGGAACATGTCGAGCCTTTCACCCATATGGAAGATGAATTCATCTATGTACTATCTGGTTCTATTAAGCTTTCGTATAACGGCCAATTGCACGTTTTGGCTGAAGGCGACAGTGCTTATTTTGATGGGAGCGTTCCGCACATTTTCTTAAACGACGAAGAAGGGGAAGCCAAAGTACTAAGCGTCTTTATCTAAATAACCTCTCTGCTTTACCAGCCTTATTTTCTGGGCTGGCTTTTTATTTTCTCTTTTAGACCATCCATTTAGTTTTCCGAAAATAAAGTTTTTTAGTATTTACAAGCATTTGTTTTTAATGTAACCTTTGTATATTCATATTCAACTTAGTTGAATATGAATATACAAAGTAAGGGGTGGAACATATGTCTAGCAGAATTTCTGGCTTTTATAAGCTTTCTGTTGAAGAAAGACGGGATATTGTTACGAAAGAACGGGGATTAACGGAAAAGGAACTTTCCTACCTATCCGGGGAACAGGCGATGTCCATGGATTTAGCAGATGCCATGATTGAAAATGTAATCGGCCAAATTGCTATTCCAGTGGGAATTGCAGCAAACTTTAAAATAAATGGACAAGATAAATTCATTCCAATGGCTACAGAAGAGCCTTCTGTAGTAGCCGCAGCAAGCAATGCAGCCCGGGCAGCATACAGCGAAGGTGGTTTTTTCACATCGCTTAGCGGAACAATTATGCGTGGCCAGATTCAAGTGCTGAATATTGCCGATCCTTTTGCAGCCCGCGCGAAAATCTTTGAGCACAAACAAGAAATTCTTAATTTATGTAATGAAAAAGATCCAACATTGGTTTCATTTGGCGGCGGCGCCATCGATTTAGAAGTCCATATTATTCCTACAACTAATCACATGATGCTGGTTATCCACCTGATTGTGGATACAAAAGACGCCATGGGCGCAAATGCAGTCAACACGATGGCGGAATTTGTCGCACCGACAATCGAAAGCATTACGGGCGGAAGAGTCGTCTGCAAAATCATTTCAAATTTGGCAGATCGCCGCTTGGCAAGAGCCCGCGCTGTCTTCTCGGCTGAAGCTATGGGAGGGAAAGAAGTAGTGGAAAACATTGTAAGCGCTTTCGAGTTTGCGGATGCAGATCCATATCGTGCAGCTACTCATAACAAAGGTGTAATGAATGGCATTTCTGCCGTCGTACTTGCTTCCGGCAATGATACACGCGCCGTTGAAGCTGGTGCCCATGCATATGCTTCGGTCTCAGGACGCTACAAATCATTGACGAAATGGGAAATTGATAAAGATGGCAACCTTTCTGGATCAATCGAATTGCCAATGGCTGTCGGCATTATCGGTGGAGCGACTAAAACACATCCAGTTGCGCAAGCTGCATTGAAAATCATGGATATCTCTTCAGCCGAAGAATTAGCGGGCTGCATTGCAGCAGTCGGCCTTGCCGAAAATGCCGCAAGTCTTCGTGCCTTATCAGCTGAAGGAATTCAGCGCGGCCATATGTCGCTTCATGCAAGAAACTTAGCAGTCATGGCAGGAGCCGATACGGCTGACATCGACCGCATTGTCGCTCAAGCGGTCCAAGAAAAAGATTTACGATATGACCGTATCCTGGAGATTACGCAATCCATTCAAAGAGGTGAATAAGTTGGCACAGCCTGTAAAAGAAACTAAATCCTATTTAGAAATTTTAGGCGATACAATTAAGCCCAATCAGTTATTGTTTGCGATTATAATCAGCGTTGCCATTAGCCTCGGCGGATACAATCTTGGTCTCTGGCTATTGCCTTCGTTTGCCAGCGAAAGTATGGTGCCTTCCTATTCCCTATTAATTGGCATTGGCGGAAGTGTCCTCTCGCTTCTACTCTGTTCGGCACTGTTCAAGCCTAAACGGATTCTAGTGGAAGAAGAAACTTCTTCTGAAAGCATGCGGGAAGTTTTCGAAGACCTGCAGCTAAATCCCGAAGAGGAATGGGCGTTGATTGAAAATGATCCGATTACACGCAAGGAACTCGAAGAATTAGGCGTTCTGGAAAGCTTCCGAAGCATTGGAGGCGAATCGAAAAAATGAGCTTACTACTGACAGCTATGTTATTCGCCTTGCTTGGCGCAATCGTTTTTTCATTGATTGGCCTTATATCCGGTACAGACGAGACGGCCATCATGGTTCCACTTACCTTATTAGTCATCTTGCTCGGTGCTCCGCCGGCTGCCGTCTTTTCCTTTTTCATGGCAGCAGTTCTCGCTAAACATTTAACGCATGCTGTTCCAACAGCATTAATGGGAATTCCAGGGGATACGACAGCGGTTCCTTTGCTGGATCATGCCACGACGCTTCGAAGAATGGGAATGCCGCATATCGCCCTTCGCAAAATGATCTCTGGCGGGATTATCGGTGCTTTTATCGCATTGCCGACAGCAGTTCTGCTTGGCCAGTTTTTAGGTCAGTTTGCTGATTTCTTCAAGTCCTCTACCGGCATCATCTTTACATTAGCCGCTATTTTAATCGCTTATTTCTCTAAGGGGAAATGGGTCAGCGTATTGATGATCATTCCATTTGCGTTCTTTATCAAAAGTTTGGACTTATTAAGTTTTACCGTTTTAGATAAGCACTTATCAATCAGTTTCTTCCTGGGAATTGCAATCGGACCGATCTTTGCGGATCTTCTGTTCGCAACTTCTTCAAGCGCGAAAAAGTCGATCGAACGAGATCGGCCGAAAGAATACCATCTTGCGCCTGAAACAAAATCCTGGAAGGGCTATTTCCCGAATCCGTTTAAGATTTTGACAGGCAGACAGCAAATTTTCACTTCCATTACCACTTTCATTTCATCGCTGACTTTTGTGTTCAGTCCGGTCGGGATGACGGCGTTGATGGGTGAAATCGTCGGTTCACGGACGAAAGGCGCCTATAAAAAATCCACTACCAGCTTGACTGTTATGAACGGGGTGACGGAATCTACTTATATCGCTGAAGTCATCATTCCTTTGATTGCATTCGGTATCCCGCTAAGCCCTGTCGCATTGGGTCCAGGTTCGCCGTTATTCAATGCACCGCCGGTCTTTACGGTAGATCCGATCAATAACTTGCATACTTATTTGACTTCTTGGGACTTTTTCTTGTATGGAGCAATCGGATTGATCATCGCTTCGTTGATCGCTTATCCGTTCTCTATGAACTATGCACGAAAAGCTTCGGTCATCGTATTGAAGTTTGTCAGCCAAGAAGCAATCGTAGCCATGTTCATCGGTCTTGCTTGCCTTCTTGCCTTCCATGAAGCCCAGCTTGTCGGAATTGTTCTGACCTTCACTGTAGCTGCAGTCGGCGGTTTATTGAATCGCATACTCGGTATTGGTGCCGGGGTCCAGTTCATGGTGTTCTATGCCTCTTCTTGGATTATCTTGACTTTATTCGGAATTTAAAACAAAGGACTTGCAGCACCCGATTTCTTAGGCGGCGCAAGTCCTTTTCCTATTCGCTTATAATTTCCGGTGCTTTTTCAGCGCGAAAACATTTAACACGATGAACACAAGAGCGAAAATGCATAATGCCAACAAGTCGCGGCTAATGTCAGCCAGACCGAGCCCTTTGTACATCACACCCTTTAACGCATCCGCTGCGTAATAGATCGGCATGATCCGCCCGATTCCCTGGAGCCATTCCGCCATGCCTTCGACCGGAAAAATGCCGGCGAAGAAAATTTGCGGAATGACGATAATCGGGATGAATTGCACCATTTGGAACTCTGATGAAGCGAAAGAGGATAATAAGGTTCCGAGCGATAAAGCGACGAGTGCCAATAGCAGGTTGGTCAATATAACATGCCAGATAGACCCTACTAAAACAACATCCAGTACAACGACCGAAAAGCTGACGACAATAACCGTTTGGATAACAGCGAATAAGCCGAATCCCGCTAAATAAGCGGCTACCAGTTCCCACCTGCGGATGGGTGTCGCCATGAGCCGTTCAAGGGTTCCGGATGTCCGTTCTTTCAAAAGGCCGATTCCGGAGATCAGAAACACGAAGAAAAAGACGAAAAATCCGATCAGCACCGGGCTCAGGACATCGAAAAATTCAGTGTCTCCGCTGCCATAAATATAGTCGGTTTCCAAGGTCGGCGCATCCCCGCCAACTGCAGCATTTTGCATGAGAAGTGCCTGATTCACTTGTACCAAAATCGATCTCGCAACGGACGGATCGTCGTTCAATAAAATCAGTTTCAGCGCACCGTTTTCATCCGTCAATAACCCATCGAGCTCTGCCTCAATAACAGTTTGCGAATCTGCAGCTTCAACATATTCTATGTGAATGTCGCGCTCTTCCAGCAATGCGACCAGCCGCTTGTCGACATCGGCGATTCCAATTTCCGCTTCATTGCCATTCCCGTTAAAGAAGAAATACATCAGCGTCAGAACAATGAGAGGAGCAAAAAACAATAGCGCCAAGGTTCTTTTGTCGCGCAGCATCTGTTTGATGATGCGTTTTATAAGCGCTTGAACTCTCATGACTGCTCCCTCCCCGCCTGCAAGAATACTTCTTCCAATTGGTTGGCGCCGTATGCCGCTTTTAAATCGTCAGGGGAACCGTTTTTGATGAGTGCGCCGTTCCGGACCATTGCGACAATATCGCATTTCTCCGCTTCGTCCATTACGTGGGTCGTGATCAAGATGGTTTTTTGGTGTTCATTTTTCAGATGCATCAATTCATTCCAGATGGATAGCCTTAGTTCAGGATCGATGCCGACAGTCGGTTCGTCCAAAATCAAAATCTTCGGATCATGGACAAGAGCAATGGCGAGCGACAAGCGGCGCTTCATCCCGCCGGAATAAGCCGATACTTTCTTTTTCAACTCGCCTGTCAGTTTGACGAGTTCTGCGGCATAAGCGATCCGCTTTTTCATTTCTGTTTTCTTCATTGGATAAAGCGAAGCAAAAAAAGCCAGATTTTCATAACCCGTGAGTTCAAGATACAGCGCATCTGATTGAGCCATATAGCCAATGTCCTGCAGCAAGTCCAGATTCGGCATCTTTATGCCGAATACCTCTACATCTCCTTCATCTGCAGAATCAATGCCGACGATCAATTTGACGAGTGTCGTCTTTCCCGAACCTGATGGCCCTATCAACCCGTAAATCTGGCCTCGTTGAATTTGGAGATGAATGTCTCGCAGCACTTTCGTTTTTCCGTAGCTTTTGCTGACTCCTTTTACATCAATTTCAATGGACACCAGAAGCACCCCATTTCTAAAGATGAATGGTTTATGTACTTCCATTCTACTCTTTTCAGATTTTTCCGGTATCTTTTTTCAACTAAAAAACAACGGCTGTGTGAAAGCCGCTGTTTCTGTTTTATTTCTTATTCCATTCTTCGGCCAGTATTCCGTAGACGACATGGTCGACGTAATGGTCATATAGCCGTTCTGCCTGCCGGATAGTCCCTTCCTGCACATAGCCAAGGCGTTCCGGGATGCCGCGGCTTTTCGTATTTTCAACAGCAGCACGGATCTCCACTTTGTTAAGCTTCAATTCAGTAAATGCATAATCCGTCAATGCTTTTGCCGTCCGTGTCATGATGCCGTGCCCTTGGTAGTCTTTGCCGATCCAGTAGCCGATATAAGCGGTTTTATTCGCCGGGTTGATATTATTGAAACCCGCCACTCCGACAATTTCGCCTTTAAAGAGAATTGCGGTGTTTAAGCTCTTCCCTTCGATGAAATTGCTGCTGCCGGATTTAATGAAGTCTTGGGTATCCTTTAATTCCGTAGTGAAGTCCAGCCATGGCAGCCACGCTTTCAAATGTTCCCGTGAATTGTCGGTCAGTTCGAAAATTCGTTCCGCATCCCGCATTTCCACTACTTTCAACGATAAGTCTTCGTCAATCTTATGTATAAACATGGAAAATCTCTCCCCTTTTTGGATTATTCTATATCTTAGCATAATGCTTAGCTTGAAGGGGGAGATTTTTTATTTGCGTTCAGCCTATTTCACCCTATTTTCGTTTAAAGCCGCTTCAAAAGGGAAATCAAACATTGAATCCCAAAATACAAAAATGGAGGTTTTCACTATGGCACACGAACAACATGCAGAATTAATCAAGGCGCTGCACGACTGCGCCGCCGCTTGCAACCATTGCTTCGATGCTTGCTTGCAAGAAGACGACGTGAAAATGATGGCCCCTTGCATTCGGCTGGACCGGGAATGCGCAGATATCTGTGCATACTTAGAGCATGCGATTACCCGCAATTCGCCTTTCGTTGCTGAACTGGCGGCAGTATGCGCGACAATTTGCGAAGCATGCGGAACAGAATGCCAGAAACATGACCACGACCATTGCCAAAAATGTGCGGAAGCTTGCTTCGAATGCGCCGAAGCTTGCCGCAGTGTTGCCTAAGCATCCATTACAAAACCCCGAACCTGCAAAAGGTTCGGGGTTTTAGTTTATCTCAATAATTCAATCCGTTCCCGGTACTGATCAATCAACAGCTGGTTGTGCTTGTCAGCTCCGTCAACATTTCCGCTGAGGAAAATCGGGGGTTCAAAGCCGTTATCTGCCATCATCTGGATTGCTTCAGCGAAGATGGCATTCAAGATGACTGCACCGACAACCGTAGAAGTCGGCCCGAATGGAACTTTGACTTTGTTGTAGTTCAATACGGCATCGCCCACAACTGAATAATTATCAATGACAAGGTCCACCGAGTCGAATAAGTAATTTCCGCTCACATGGCGCGAGGTTTGGCTTTGCGAATATTCCTTGGAAGTGATCCCAATGACAAACGCCCCTTTTTTGCGAGCGGCTTCTGCTACATCCACCGGTACGGGATTACGCCCCGAAGTAGACAGGACGAAGACGATATCTTCCGGCCTGAAATCCTGATCCTCCAGAAACGTATCGGCAAATCCGTTTTTCCGTTCCAATTGCGAAGACCGGACAGCTCCTTCATGCAGCATGAGCGGTTCGACAAAAATCGGCTTAATCGGCACAAGGCCGCCCGCCCGGTAGAAAACTTCTTCGGTCAAAATATGCGAATGCCCACAGCCGAATAATTGGATGATGCCGCCTGCTTGAATGACATCCGCCACTTTCTGCGCGGCTTGCTTTAAGCGTTCGCTTTCATTTTTTTCGACTAGCTCGAGCCTTTCTTTTGCGCGTTCAAAATAAGCACTTAACATTTCACATCAGCTCCTCAACTTCTCCATTCAATCTTACACATTCGCATTCACTTGCGCCTCTTCTATCAACCGGACCATATTTGAAATCGCCACTTCAATAATCTGTTGCCCTTTTTCTTTTGTCGCGAGTTTCGCATCCCCGAGGACCGCCGTCTTCGTAAATTCTTCCCATGGAGTCGGCGTTACATCTGCCATCATCGGAATTGTCGGGATGTCGGTGATGGCTTTTGACATGTCCACATATTCATCCGCTAAATACAGCATGTACGAGGTTTCAATTTCGCACGCATGAAAATAGCTTGAATGCGAGGACGGTGTTTCCCGGACGCGTTCTGTCGCTTCTTTCACGCCAGGATAAAATAGATAAAGAACTTTCAAGCCCGGCACAGTTTCAGCCAGTTTCCTTGCCGCTTCTTTTAAAGCCACAGCATTTCCCAAATGTCCATTGATCATTGCGAACACTTGAAACCCTTGATGATGCAGGCTCGTGCCGATATCGACCAGCAGCCCAATCAAGGATTCGTTGCTGACATTGATGCTGCCGGGGAAATTCTTCAAGCTCCAAACTTGCCCGTAAGGCATCGTCGGCAAAACGAATGCACCCGTTCTTTCCGCCCACGCGCTGCCAGGCGTTCAGCCAAATAATTATCCGTACCCAGCGGCAAATGGGGGCCGTGGGCTTCGACTGCGCCAATCGGCAATATCGCGACTTTACTGGCTGCAATTTTTTCTTTCACTTCAAACGAATTTTCCTGTTGGAAATTCAAAGCCTTCCGCCTCCTACCGGTTAAATGTAAAACAGCGTGCAGGATTTTCAATAAAGAATTTTTTCACAAGCGCTTCTCCGTCGTAGCCTTGTTTGTTTGCGTCATCCACAAATCGCGGCACCCATTTCGCGATAATATACTCCAGGCCAAGCCCGTAATCGTAATGTTTATAATAGCTTTTCCGTGCCGTATCCCCGCTCACTAAAACTTGATTTTCATAGCCTTTTTTCACAAGCTCCAATATACAGGCAATCCGCGTACTTTCAGGCGCATATTTGATTTTCGCGATACCGTCAAAGCTGAGGTATGCGCCCGTGCTGGCAATTTGCTCATGGTAATAAGGGTCAGGGTTCCGGTCCATATGGCCAAAACTCATAAACGACAAGTCGACGCCTTCTGATTTCAGCAATTCAATCTGTTCAAGCCCCATCGTTCCAGCTTCTGTATGGGAATGCAAAGGCGCTTTTGTTTCCAGATGCGCCCTTGCAACAGCACGCAAGGTTTTTTCTTCAAGCGGCGTGATCCGATTATAGCCGGTGCCGAATTTCACTTGCCCCGCTTTATACGGCGTGCCTTCCAGTCCTTCCTCGACTTCCCTGATGACGAACTCCGTGAGTTCATTGATGCTTTTTGCTTCAATCCAGTCGTTATATGTCCGGTAATCGCCAAGGATCGGCTTTAAGCTGTTTTTGATAGACGCATCCCACAGAAAGCTTTTGTTGAATCCGGCAGTGCCCACAATATGGACATCCAGCTCCTCCGATATTTCTTTTACCGCTTCAACGTCCCGGCCGTAATCGATTGCGGTTGCATCGACGATTGAATGTCCTCCGTAGTTCTTGAAATCTGCTACATCCAGCTTGGACTTTTCTTTGTCATCCAATAGCAAATCATCGGCTTCCCGTTCTGCCCAGTAAGCCGGGCGGCAGACAATATGTTCATGGGAATAAGTAAAACCCAGTTCTTCCGGTGTGATATCGCCGCGAAGCGTACGGATAAAACTCATATTTCGCCCTCCATTCCCTCAATTCATGATTTTCCTATAATAGCAGTTGCGCCAGCAGTCGGATGATCGGCCCAAGGATGAACATATCCGAATCGGCTGCCCACATCGCTGTATCCGGAATCGTATCGGATAAAAGCATTTTCACGGTAATGTATTGCCCCCAAGCGACAACTGTTGCCGTGACGAAACCGCCCATGACCGCTCCTCTGACGCCACCTGTTAAGTTCCCGAAAACACCTGCAGTAGCAGAGTGGAAGAATAGCACGATCATCGTCGGCACAAAAATGTAGCCGACCGTATTTCCTAATACTACCAACCAAAGCAAAGCCCCTACGAACGATCCAAGGAATCCTAAAATGACCGCATTTGGTGCATATGGGAAAAGGATCGGGTTGTCCAGTGCCGGTCTTGCACCGGGTACGATTTTCGTCGCAATCCCTTTAAATGCCGGTACAATTTCACCGATAAACATCCGGACACCCGTCAATACGACCGCAATCCCGGCTGTGAACGTGAACGACTGGATAATGGCATAGACAATGAAGCTTTGATTGCCGGAACTTGCTACCAGTTCTGCAGCTCCTGGTGTATCTTTGAACGAAATGATAATGGCACCCGTCAAGAACAATAAGCCCATGGTAAGTGCCGTGATGACGTTTGAATCTCTTAAGAATTCAAGGCCTTTCGGCAGTTTGATCTTTTCTGAATCATTTTCTTTATTGCCCCAAAGCTTTCCGCCGAAAGCTGCAAGCAAACCGACGGATGCCGAAGTATGGCCAAGGGCGATATTGTCGTTGCCTACAATTTTCCGGACGAATGGTTGAACCAAAGCCGGCTGGACGGTCCAGTAAATCCCCATGATCACCGAAAGGAAAATGACCAGTTTAAAGAAAGAGACGTCCGGCGCAGCGTGAACCGCAATCCCTGCAAAAATCGTGGTTGTCCAGAACATCATATGCCCTGTCAAATAAATGTATTTCAGGCGAGTGAACCGGGCGAGCAAGACATTGATCAAGAAACCGAGGGTCATCGCCAGCGTGACCGCACTCCCGTATTCGGAGTTGAAAAGTTCTTGCCCCATGTACTCTCCCAAAGTTTCCCCGGATAAATTGAACACTTCTTTCCAAAGCGGCTCAAAGACGGTCAAAGCCCCGACGATAATATTCGCTCCGGCACTGATGATCAAAAAGCCGATGATGGCTTTAAAGGTCCCGCTCACTCGCTGGCTCGCCGTTTTCTTCTGCAGCAGCAACCCGATCAATACGATAATGCCTAGCAAAATGGCCGGTGTGCCAAACACGTTATTTGAAATCCAAAAAATAGCATCCATTCTCATTCATCCCCTTTATCTGATTAAAATAGAAGTGGCTCTCTTTTTATGCAGGTATGTTGTTTTCTATCGCTGCATTGATCTCGTCCATGTCAAAGTAATTATTGACGATAATCACTTTCGCTGGGTGGTCTTGCAGGCTTTCTGCCAGTTCGTTGCTGGTGATGATGTAATCTGCGCTCATGCTGGTCGCCGACGACAAATCAATGTGTTCCACGTCAGCCATGATGCCCTTTTCTCCCAAAGCTTGCTCGACGTTCATTCTTAAAATTAAACTCGTTCCTTGCCCCAATCCGCATACACATAAAATTTTCATTTTTAATTCCTCCCTAACACGATTTTAAGTTCTTCGTAGCTGTTAATATTTTTTAAGCGCTCAACTTTTTCCGGGTTGTTCAATAACATGACCAATTCCTTCATCACCAGTAAATGCTCATCACTCGTCGATGCCCCGAGAGCGAAGACCAAGGAAACGGGGTCGTTCGCTGCACTGCCAAAAACAACCGGGTCTTTTAGCCGGACAAAAGCGACCGATGCTTCTTTCACTCCATCTTCCGGCCTTGCATGCGGCAAAGCGATTTGCGGCGCGAGGACAAAATACGGACCGTTTTCCCTGTACGATTCGACCATCGCCTCCACATACCCCGATTCGACCAAATCACTTGCAACCAACAAGTCGCCTGCAGCTTTAATGGCAGCTTCCGGCGTTTCTGCAGGAATATCCAGCGCCACTAGTTTTTCTTCAAGGAATTTCATATCCATAACCCTTTCTGTGTAAGATCCAATCCATCATTGCGCATGCATCTGGATCAATTCATAGATTTTTTCGGCTGATTCTGCAGCGATAAGCTGGTCCTTCAACTTTTTATCGTTTAATATTTTTGTCAGTTCTCCGAGAGCTTTCAAATGGCTGTCACCATCTACCGCTGCAAGCACAATAAGCAATTTCACAGGATGGGTTCCTTTCTCCGAGAAAGAGATGCTGTTTTTCAGCTGCAGGAGACTCATACCCAACTCATTGACCCCGTCTTGCGGTCTTGCATGCGGAATCGCAATCAGCGGAGAAACAACTACGTACGGTCCGGTTTTATCCAGAACGTCAATCATGGCTTCGACATAATCGGTTTCGATGAAATGATTTTCAACGAGAGGAGCGGCTGCGATTTGAATGGCTTTTCGCCAATCCGATACACTTTCCAGCGTTTGGATGTGCTGAATCTTCAGCAAGCTGCTCAAATTCGGCTTTTCTTCCTTGCGGGAAGATGTCGGATTCTGATACAAGTACTCGCGCAATTCCCTTTGCAGGTTTTTCCGGTCTCGGATATCTGCATGGCTCTCAATGATCGATAACAAGGCTTCAACCGAATGCGCCTTCACCGGCTTTACGCCAATAAAGGCATTTACTTTTTTGAGCAGCTTCTCTTTTTCAATCTCTGTCAGAATGGGACTGACCACAAATACCGGCTTTCCTTTTTCTTCAAGCGGAATGGTCGAAATGACAAAATCCACTTCATAGGAATTGTTTTCAAAATCCCGCAGCGAAACACAATCGACGACGTCCACTGTTGAAAATAACCCTTCCAGCTGATGCTGGAGCAATCGGGATGTTCCAATTCCGTTGTTGCATACGAGCAAAACCGATTTCCGGCTGACCGGCTTTTTCCCCATCTTTTCCAGCCAGCCCCCGAAATGGATTGCGATTAACGCAATTTCTTCATCATTGACCTTTTTGCCGGTAATGTTCTGAAGATGATCGATTATTTTTTTGGTGATCCGGAATGTATCCGGATACTTTTCCTGGATGGAATTCGCTAAGTGGCTATCGACTTCTAATCCATACAGTACGCGGTAATAAGCGGACTTTATATGCAAGAAAAGGCCATTCTCGACTTCATCGCGATTTTCGAAGAAAATACAGGCATACCGTTGAAAATCCGAAACCATATGGGAAACGGTCTCCGCCAGCACTTTCATCAAATGCCGGCTGCTGTTTTCAAAAAGGCTGTCTGCGAATTGGATTCTTGAACTCAGCAAATGCTTCGTGATGTAGAAAACTTCATCTTCCGGAAATGCGATTTCAAACAGCTTTGATAACTTTTCTGCAATCCCTTGCGCTGCCCGGTATTCATTTGTCTTGCGCAATACCTCTTTTTCTATTGGATCCACCACAATTTTCTTGCCGCTTGTCAGCCTTTTGCCGAACAATAATAGCCTGAGCGTAAGGCTATGCAAGAAATCATCGGTGTAGCGGATGTTCAATTCTTTTTCGCTTTCTATCGCAATTTCTTTGATCGCTTTCATTTTCTCGAAAATGAACGGATCCATTTCTTCATGCTGTTCATTGAATAAAATCGGAAGTTGAAGCAGCAAGGATTGCCAGCTTTGCTTTGGCAATAATTGCTGGAGGTAGAAGACAATCACTTTTCGTTTGTCTTCTTCTTTTCCTTTGATCTGATAGCCTCCTGCTCTTTCAAACTGCAATTCCAATTCAAAGTTCTGCAATTCTTTCTTCAGCTCTTTCAGATCTTCAATCACCGTGTTGCGGCTGACCCTCACCTTTTCCATTAAATTCTCGAGATACAATGCTTCGCTCCTTGCCGTCAAATACAATGCCAGCCACGCTTTCCGCTCTTTAGGCGAGTACTCATAATGCCATTTCGGCATGTGGTTCAACCGTTCGGGGATTTCCTCAGCCGTTTCTTTCTTGAGATGGAAGCCGGCTGAACGGATATGTTCAATGCGCGGCAGTTTATTTTCTTCAAGCCATCCGTTGATTTTTTCGATATCGTAGTAGGCAGTGCGCTTGGAAATTTTAAACTTCTCCATTAATTCTTGAGGAGTGACATAACTCGGCGTTTGAGACAAGTATGCTAATATCGCCGTGCTTCGCTGATCCAAGGCCATGATTTTACCTCCTTCCTTAAGGTTTAATAACGATCCCGGGCTTTTTGTTCAGAATTATTAATTACTTCTATTTTAACTTCTTCATCCGTTTATGTAGAGACCAAATGTCGCCCTTTCCGTTTGTGCAAAATTGGACTGTAAGGATTTCTCATCGTTGGAAATTACCAGCGAAAAAAAAGCAGCAGACCCCTAACCTTTTTCAAAGGTTGGATCTGCTGCTTGGCTCTGTTGATTTTCTAAGGAGATTTTTTAAGCTCCTAAGCTTTCATTTTTCATTAGTTCATCGACAGTTTCGATGACACGTTCCTCGTCTGCTCCATCTGCAATGACTTTGATTTCTTTCCCTTTTGAAATCCCTAATGACATAACGCCCATAATCGATTTCATGTTCACTTGCTTGTCTTTGAACTCCAATTTAACGTCTGAAGCAAATGACGAAACACTTGCCACTAATTTTGCTGCAGGACGCGCGTGTAATCCTTCATCGCTTGTAATCGTGTAACTTTTTTCAATCATTTTCTAATCTCCTCTTTATCGTTTAATGTCGGTGATGAATTTATAGCGATCTGCCCGGTAAATGCTTCGCACCAGTTCGAATGGTATTCCGTCCCCTAAATAGCTGAGGCGCTCAATACACAGCACCGGGGAAGACAAGCTGATTTTCAAAAGCTCCGCATCTTTTTTTCACCAAAGCGGCTTCCATTCGCTGGGAAGCATGGCTGATCCTTAACTGCTGCTCTTCTATTATAGAATAAAGTGAACCTTTTAGCGCTTCTTCCGTCAAATGCGGGAAAAGTTTTACGGGCAAAAATGTCCGTTCGATGGCCATCGGCTTGTCATCTGCATAGCGGATCCGCTTGACTGAAAATACTTTTTCCCCACTCTGGAGCTCAAGTTCTCCGGCAATATCCGCTTCCGGATCGATTTCCCTGAACTCGATAAGTTGGTTGCTCGGAGTCATGCCGCGGGCTTTCATGTCTTCTGTGAAGCTCGTAAGCCCGTTCAGCGGTTGTTCCACTTTCGGGATGGCCACAAAGGTGCCGCGGCCCTTTTCACGGTAGAGCAGGCCGTCATTGACTAGATTCGTGACGGCTTGACGCAAAGTCATACGGCTGACACCGAAGCTTTCCGTCAACTCCCGTTCTGACGGGATTGCGGTGCCGGCTTCGAATTCTCCGGCCTTAATACGCGCCCTCAACTGTTCTTCGATTTGAATGTAGATTGGAATAGGGGATTGCTTGTCGAGCAATTCGTTCACAGCCCTTCTGCCTCAACCAACTGATAGGCTTCGCGATCTGCAATTAACGTAACATCCGCATGCTTCCATAAAAATGAAGCCGGAAAATCTTCGCTGATGTTTTTGTCCAATAAGGTTTTCACCGCTTGGGCTTTTTCTCACCGGAAGCGAGCAGCAGGATCTTCTTGCTTTTTAAAATCGAAGCGATGCCCATCGTGATTGCATGGGTCGGTACATCTTCGGGCGATTCGAAAAAGCGCGCATTGTTCTTGCGGGTCGACTCATCCAGTTCGATGATATGCGTCCGGCTTTCTTCAGCCGTTCCGGGCTCATTGAAACCGATGTGTCCGTTTGTCCCCATCCCAAGAACCTGCAAGTCAATCGGCCCAATCCGTTCAATCAATGCTTCATAGCGCAAGCATTCCTCTTCAACGGAATGCGCCTGGCCGTTCGGGATATACGTATGGCTCATCGGGATGTCCAAATGCTTGAATAAGTTTTCAATCATGAAAATCCGGTAGCTGTTCGGATGATTTTTGTTCAGCCCTCTGTATTCATCCAGGTTGAAGGTTTGGGCATGTTCATAGGAAATGCCCCGCTGCTGATGGCCTTCAATCATTCGCTCGTACAGCCCGAGCGGTGTCGAACCTGTCGCAAGCCCCAATACCGCATGCGGATTTTCAGCAATTTGCTGTTCCAGGATTTCTGCAGCGCGCCTGCTCATTTCTGCGTAATTTTCAACTACGATTGTGTTCATTACAATTCCTCCTTTGCAAAAGCGATAGTCCCCCTGCAAATTGTCATGTGCACGTTCAACTCATCATCTAAAATGACGAGATCCGCATCTCTTCCGGCTTCGATTTTCCCTTTTTGCGTTAGCCCCAACTCTTTTGCGGCATTTGCAGAAGTCATCGCCACCAGATCCGAAATGCTGCAATTCGTCACGGAACGCACATTGCGCACAGCTGTGTCCATCGTCAAGATGCTTCCAGCCAAAGCGCCGCTCTCAAGACGCGCCCCGGTTTCAGTTACGTGGACGTCTTGTCCAGCCAAGTCATAGACGCCATTCGGCAAGCCTTTTGCCCGCATCGCATCAGTGATCAATACGAGCCGGTCCGCCCCTTTCAGCCGATAAGCCATTTCAACTGATTTCGGATGGCTGTGAATAAAATCTGCGATCAGTTCCACTGTCAATTTTTCTTCTAGTAAAGCTGTTCCGACAACACCGGGGTCGCGGTGGTGAAACGCACTCATCTGATTATACAAATGGGTGATATGGCTCGCGCCTGCACCAATCGCTTGCTGCATTTCCTCATAGCTCGCATCTGAATGGCCCATCGAGGCAATGATGCCAGCTGATTTCAACTGTTTGACAAAAGCGAAGCCGCCTTCGATTTCCGGCGCCATTGTAATCATTTTGATGCGTTTTCCGCTGAGCACTTGCCATTTATTGAAAAGCGAAGCGGATGGCAGCGTGATGAATTCAGCAGGCTGCGCGCCTGGCTGCTTCGGCGAAATGAACGGCCCTTCCAAATGGACGCCGAGCATTTCTGCCTGCTTTTCCTCCGCTTCAAACTTGCTGATATTTTCCAACGCTTTTGAAATGGCTTCGTCCGATTGTGTCATTGTCGTCGCCAGAAAACTCGTCGTCCCTTCTTTTGGCAACGATGCCGCAAGCCCGTTGATCGCGTCCGGCGTTGCATCCATGACATCATGCCCGGCAGATCCGTGAATGTGTACGTCGATAAATCCGGGAGCCACTGTCCAATTCTTTCCGCTGCCATCGATTTCGATATCGGCAGGACGCGCTATCTCAAGCGCCATTTCCGTGATTTCTTGTCCTTCTATAAAAATGTCGCCCATAAAGCTTTCATTTACGGCATCGGCAATCCATACATGCGAAATTTTCATGGTCTTCTTCATTTTTATCCGCTCCTTATGAAAAACCAGGAAACTCGAGATCCGAGTTCCTGGTTAGACGGTTTCTTATTTATTCGACTTTTAGAATAGACGCAGTTCCCTGCTTCTGATTGCCGTCTTTTAGCATCTGTAATTTTTGTCCGGTTAAGTTCGTAAAGATGACCGGCGTGACAATAGACGGTGCATTGGCTTCAAGATAAGCAAGATCCAGTTTCAATAACGCATCTCCCGCTTGGACCAGCTGCCCTTGCTCGACTAAAGTTTCAAATCCTTCACCTTTTAATTTTACCGTATCCAGCCCCACATGAATAAGAAGTTCGACTCCTGTATCCGTTTGGATGCCGATGGCGTGTTTTGTCGGGAAGACCGTAACGACTTTCCCGTCAATCGGTGAATGCAGCGTGTTTCCTGAAGGAACGATCCCAAATCCTGGTCCCATCATTTCTTTTGCAAAGACATCGTCCGGCACTTCAGACAATGGAATGATTTTCCCGTCAATCGGCATAAAGAAATCTTTGTCGATGATGACTTTCGGAAGTTCCGCTTCCGCCGGTAATTTTTCAATCGGCGCATCCAGATTTTCCGGAGTTGGATTTCCTTTTGCCAAACGGCTCTTCATGGCATCCGCCAAGAACTCAACAGCTGTTCCGATGACTACCTGGACATTGGTTTTATTGACTTTCATCAAGCCCATTGCGCCGTGGCGCTTCAATTCTTTTTCGTTCACTTTGTCTGCGTCTTTCACTGTCAGGCGCAAACGCGTCGTGCAATAATCGACGGTTTGGATGTTATCGCTGCCGCCAAGTGCGTTGATCGTGTGGTAAGCGCGGATGTCGATTCCGTTATTGCCTGTATCCGCATTGCCGTTTTCTTCGTCTTCATCTTCACGCCCTGGTGTTTTCAAGTCCAGTTTGATGATCAAGAAATAGAAAATGAAGAAGTAAATAACACCTACGACAAGGCCCATCACAAGTAAGACAAGCGGGTTCTGGGCAAGGCCGTAGTTCAGGACATAATCGATGGCGCCGGCCGAGAAGCCGAAGCCATGATGGACATCCAGTGCATAAGCGACCATCATTGATACGCCGGTCAATAAAGCATGGACTACATATAATAATGGAGATAAGAACATGAACGAGAATTCGATCGGCTCTGTGATCCCTGTTAGGAAGGACGTGAATCCGATACTGAAGAGCATCCCGCCGATTAGGGCTTTGCGCTCTTTTTTAGCAGCTGCATACATTGCGAGACAAGCTGCTGGCAGGCCGAACATCATGATCGGGAAGAAACCGGAAAGGAATGGCCCCGCTGTCGGGTCCCCTTTTAGGAAACGGTTGATCTCACCGCGTACGACTTCGCCTGTTGCATCTGTAAATGTACCGAAGTCAAACCAGACAATCGTGTTGATGACATGGTGCAAACCTGTCGGCAATAGCAAACGGTTCAAGAAACCATAAGCCCCTACACCGAACATGCCAGCATTCAAAATCCAGTCGCCGGCGCCGTCAATCAAATCTTGTACCGGCGGCCATGCATAGCCTAAAATCCCGGCAAGTACGGTCATGGTTGCCGCGGTGACAATCGGAACGAAACGCCGGCCGCCGAAGAAGGCGAGCCAGGTCGGGAATTTCACGTTATAGAATTTATTGTATAAGAGACCGCCGACAATCCCCGAGAGGATCCCGGCAAAAACGCCCATATTGATGGACTCATTAATCGTGACAATGGCTGATGTTAAAACAAGATACGCAACGGCACCGGCAAGCGCGGCTCCCCCGTTGCTGTCATGGGCAAGGCCGAAAGCGATCCCAATCGCAAAAATGATGGCCAAGTTGTCGATAATCCCGGCTCCTGCCGCTGACAAGAACGGAACGCCGAAGAGGTCATCTTGCCCTAAACGCAGAAGCAGAGCGGCTGCTGGCAATGTGGCAATTGGGAACATTAACGACTTCCCGATTTTTTGCAGAAAACTGAACAAATTAATTCCACCCTTCTTATTGGTTTTTAGCTGTCTCTATGATGAGAAAATGTATAGATGTCTATACCAATTCTATTCCTATATGTATGCGTTTTCAATACTATTTTTTATTTAATGGAATAATTCTTTTTTCTGGTGAAGGTCCCTAAATTTTCGAGACAAAAAACTTCTGTTGACAGCTTCAAAAAACAGGCATACAGTTAGCTATTATTTCACTCTTATCTTTAGGAAGTGCCATTGTGAAGCCATCCAAAAAAAAGCAAGTTAAAGTCTCACCGCCGATTGTCATTGCCGGCAGCTTTTTGTTTTTAATCACCTTAGGGACCCTGCTGTTAAAACTGCCAATTGCCACAACTGCACCGATTTCCTGGACGGACGCATTGTTTACCGCCACATCGGCCACTACTGTCACTGGACTTAGCGTATTTGACCCTGGCACCACGTTGACGCTGTTCGGTGAGATTGTCTTGCTGTTGCTGATCCAGTGCGGCGGTATCGGGCTAATGACGTTTGCTGTAGCGATCCTGATTTTGCTGCGGCGAAAAATCGGCCTCCAAAACCGGATCTACTTGCAAGAATCCTTCTCTCAAAACTCCATTGGGGGAATTGTCAAACTGGTCAAGATGATCCTCACTTTCGCATTAAGCGTGGAAGCAATCGCCATTGTGCTGCTGACGGTTTATTGGCTGCCGGACTACGGCTTTCAAAAAGCAGTGAATTTAAGCGTCTTCCACGTTATTTCCGCTTTCAACAATGCCGGTTTTTCTTTGTTCCCAGACAACTTGATGAGCTTCGGCAATGACCCTTTTGTCCTGGTACTGTTGTCCAGCTTGTTTATCCTTGGGGGCTTAGGATTTACCGTCGTCGTCGACATTTATCAAAAAAAATCTTTGCGCTCCTGGTCGCTCCATACGAAATTGATGGTGTGGGGGACGCTCGCCTTGAATCTAGGCGCAACCTTGATCATTCTCGCCTTGGAGTTTGGCAATCCGGAATCGCTTGGCGGAAGGGCGTGGGGAGAAAAAATCCTGTCTTCCTATTTTGCAGCCGTAACGCCGAGAACAGCAGGATTCAACGTTTTCGATTACGGGACATTGGAAGATCCGACCTTGTTATTCACGATGGCATTAATGTTCATCGGCGCCGGCAGTGCTTCGACGGCATCCGGGATCAAGCTGACCACTTTTATCGTCGTGCTGCTATCGACTTATGCTTTTTTGCGCACACAAAAAGAACCTGAGATATTCGGCCGTACGATCCGGATCGAAACCATCGTCCGCTCGCTTGCCATCACAACCATCAGCCTTCTGCTCGTGCTGCTGTTTTCATTCTTGCTGACCGTGACAGAGAAAATCCCTTTTCTGCCTTTAGTGTTCGAAGTTGTATCGGCATTCGGGACAGTGGGGCTTTCGATGGGCATCACGGCACAATTATCCGATCTCGGCGAAATTCTTTTAAGCCTCGTGATGTTCGTCGGCCGAATTGGTCCGCTCACTTTGTTTTTCATCTTAATGAAACCGAAGAAAGACCATTTCCGCTATCCGTACGACCAAGTATTTACGGGTTAAGAAAAATAGCCTGCACTCTTGCTCTCAGTCTATTGAAAACGGGCTGAATTAAAGCATCCGTTTCTAATGATCGCACTTCGGCGCTATGGACAGCGCCGGTGCTAGAAAATTCGAAAGAGATATGGCGCAAAACAATTGAAACGATATTTATGAGCGCTTCTTAGTAGCTTCTTCAACACATAAATAGCCTGCCGGCAAAAGCCGGCAGGCTATTTTAATGCGACTGGATTCCAGCCTATCTCTTTCTTCAACAAGAATCCCGATCGATCAGGCTTGGTTGAAGCCGGTGCACAACCGGGCTTTCTTTTTCCGAAGTTCCGTTGATCTGCTTCAACAAAAGCTCAGCTGCCAAGTTCCCCATTTCAATCGTCGGCTGTGAAACGATCGTAAGCGGCGGTGAATAGAAGCTTGCAAACGGCACTTCGTCAATGCCGATGACTGCGACATCTTTTGGAATATGCAGCTGCTGCTCTTTCATGAATTTCAGTACTTCGATCAAGACAATATCATTGCCGGCCAGAATCGCATCCGGCGGCTCTGGCAAGGCGAATAAATCTTTCAGCACTTCCTGGATCTTTTCCGCATCAGCTGTTTGGATATAAGCCGGGTCGGCTGTCAGGTTAACTTCTTCAACCGCTTTTCGATACCCTTCAATCCGTTCGACCCGAGGGCTCGTATTTCGGATGATCGAAGTTGTCACGATGGAAACTTTTGAATAGCCGCTTTCGGCGAATTTGCGGACCGCCAGTTCAGCTGCCCGGTGATTGTCGAGCATGACCGTCTCAATTTCCAATCCTTCAATTTTCCGGTCCATGAAGACGACCGGAAAGTCTCTTTTCTTCATTTGTTCATAGAGATCCAAATTCCCGCCGGTCGGGAAGATAATCAACCCGTCGACTTGCTTCGCTAAGAGCATTTCGATGTAATTCCGCTCTTTTTCGGGTTCGTCATCCGCATTGCAAATAATTGTATGGAATCCTTGCCCATTGAAATTATTTTCAATCGTCCGGAGAATCTGCGTTGAAAAACTGTGAAGGATATTTGCAACGATCACACCGACTGTAAATGTCGACTTCTGCTTTAAGCTTCTCGCAATGACATTCGGATGATAGTTCAATTCTTCGATTGACGCTTCAATCCGTTTCCGTGTGTTTTCGCTCATGTATTCATAGCGTTTATTCAAATACTGCGAAACGGTGCTTTTGGATACTTTTGCATGTTCCGCCACTTCTGCGATGGTCACGGTTTTCATGGACGCATCAAACTCCTGAATAAGCCATGAAGCCGCCATCGACCGCTAAAGTCGTACCGGTAACAAAGGATGAATACGATTCATCCACTAAGAATAACAGCGCCCCCAATAAATCTTCCGGCTGGCCGAATTTCTTCATCGGCGTCGCTGTCAGGATTTTCTTTGAACGCGATGTCGGATTGCCTTCTGGATCGAGCAGCAAATCGCGGTTTTGCGTTGTCAAGAAGAAGCCCGGTGCGATCGAGTTGACGCGCAAGCCCGTTTCCGCAAAATGAACCGCCATCCACATTGTGAAGTTGTTGATCGATGCTTTCGCTGCACTGTAAGCAGGCACTTTGGTCATCGGCGCATACGAACTCATCGAAGACAAGTTGACGATTGCCGGCGACTCGCTCTTCAACAATTCTTTGCCGAATACTTGGCTTGCAAGGAATGTTCCGGTGAAGTTAACCGAGAAAACATTTGAGAAGCCTTCTTCTTCCAAGTCGAAGAACGATTTTCCTTCTGCCGATTCATCGTAGGTTTCCGGTCCTGTGATCGCGTCCGGATGGTTTCCTCCTGCGCCATTGATCAAAATATCAATTTTGCCGAAAGCTTCCAGAATTTCGGTTTTTGCTTTTTCCAAAGAAGCACGGTCCAAGACATTCGCCGCTACAGCCAATGCTTCTCCGCCTGCAGCGTTAATTTCCGCTGCCACGTCTGCTCCTTTTTCAGCTGTCCGGTTTAAAATCGCCACTTTCACGCCGTGGCGAGCCAGTTCGCGTGCCATTTCTGAACAGAGTACACCGCTGCCACCTGTAATAACCGCTGTACGGCCTTTTAAATTTTCATGGATTGGAATCATTTTGCATCCTCCGTTCTTTTCGTTTCGTAAGCATCCCATAAACCAAGCAAGTACATGATGCCGAGTGCACGGTCATACAATCCGTATCCCGGTCGGCAAACTTCGCCCCAAATGTGGCGGCCATGGTCTGGACGCACATAACCGTCATAATCCTGTTCATGCAATTCTTTTACGACGCCTTTAATATCAATCGATCCGTCTTGCGTATAATGCGAGGTTTCCGTAAAGTCTCCGTTGTCATAAACCTTGACGTTGCGGATGTGTGCAAATGGCGCACGCTTCGCATATTTTCTCGCCACTTCCACCATATTATTGGATAAGCTTGCGCCCATGGATCCGGTGCACATCGTAAACGCATTGGATGCTGAATCGGAAATCTCAATCAACTTCTCGTAGCTTTGTTCACCCGTGATGATGCGCGGCAATCCGAAAATCGAATACGGCGGATCATCCGGATGGATGGCCATTTTAATCCCTGCTTCTTCAGCCGTCGGCAAGATCGCTTTCAGGAAATAAGCCAAATTCTCCCACAACTGAGCCTCATCAATCTCTTTATAAGCTTCGAACAATTCACTCAAATGGTCAAGTTTTTCCGGCTCCCAGCCTGGCAATGTCAGATCCGACGCTTCGCTCACGGTACGCACCAATTCCTGCGGGTCCAAGTTCTCCACTTTCGATTTCTCGAAGAATAAAGCCGTCGAACCGTCTTCTAAAGGATGGAACATTTCCGTACGCGTCCAATCAAAGATCGGCATGAAGTTATAGCAGATCACTTTCACGCCGGCTTCTGCCAAATTGCGGATCGACTCTTTGTAGTTTTCAATATAGCGGTCGCGGTCTGCGTTCCCGAGTTTAATCGATTCGTGGACATTGACGCTCTCCACCACTTCGGTATGGAAACCGTAAGATTCGATATAATCCACTTCCGCTTTGATCGCTTCTTTCGTCCAAACTTCTCCTGCCGGGACATCGTGCAATGCCCAGACGATCCCTTTCACGCCAGGAATTTGTTTGATGTTTTCAAGGGTAACCGTATCGTTATCTTTGCCGTACCAACGGAATGTCATGTTCATTCGGGGGTTCCTCCTCTATTGTGCGCTTTTTTCCATGTATTGTTTGCTTAACTCAACAGCTGCTTCAAATCCGCCAGCTGCGTAAGCTTTATTCAAATCGCTGCCGATTCCTACTGCTACTGCTCCAGCGGAAATCCAGTCTTGGATGTTGTTTAAGTTGATGCCGCCTGTCGGCATGATCCGTACATGCGGAAGCGGGCCATTGACTGATTTGATGAATGACGGCTCGAAATTATTCGCCGGGAATAACTTGATGATGTCGCTGCCGGATTCAAGTGCTTTGACCATTTCACGGATGGTCATGCAGCCAGGCAAATACGGAACGCCGTAGCGGTTGCAGACCGGCGCAATGTCTTCATTGAAATGCGGGCTGACGATGAACTTTGCTCCGGCAAGAATGGCGTGGCGCGCTGTTTCCGGATCCAAGACCGACCCTGCACCGAGCAGTACATCTTCTTCTTTCAATGCTTCAAAGACGTTCTGCACTTGCGGTGTCGTATACGTCAATTCGATTGCGGGAATGCCTCCTTGGATTGCCGCTTTTGACAACTCGATCGCTTCTTCTGCACTAGTCCCGCGAATCACTGCGACGACTTTCGTTTTGGTCAAATTTGCTAACACTTCATGTTTTAACATTTTTTCAGCTCCTCTTCTATTTAACGTTCCACAACTTTTTCTTTACGGATCAATGCCGTCACTTCTTCTAAATAAGGCAGCCCTTCGTTGTCGCCGGACACCGTTGTAACCAATGCTCCGACGCCGTTTGCAAACTCCAGCGCTTCTTCCGGCGAATAGCCATGAAGCGTTGCGTATACATAGCCAGCGTCAAAGCCGTCCCCTGCGCCTACTGTATCAATCGGATTCACCGGGAACGCCTCTTTTTTATGCCAAGCGCCGTTTTGGTAAACTCGCGCCCCATTGCCCCCATCTTTAATTACAAGTTGTTCGATGTTGAAGTCTTTCGCACATTGTTCAAGTGCTCGGTCTGCAGAATCTCCGATGATCATCTCGATTTCATCCAAGCCTGTCAGTAGAATATCCACTGACGGCAAAATTTCCATATATGCAGCTTTTGCCTGGTCCAAGGTCCAAAGCTTCAATCGAATATTCGGGTCAAATGAAATGCGGATATTCTTTTCAGCAGCGATTTCCAAAACCCGTTTTACGATGGCCAAGTTTTTCGGATCAATCGCCAGGAAAACACCGGTCAGGTGAATCAAATCAACGCCTTCAAACATATCTTCAGTTATATCGCTTGGCTCCATTGTTAAGATCGGAGATTGATAGCGATAGTAAAAAGTCTTGCCGGAACCATCTTCCCGGATCTCTTTAAAATTCAAGGAAGTTGGATAGTTCTCCACAAACTCGACTTCCGATAAATCGACGCCTTCCTCCGTGGCAAAATTATAGATGACCCGCCCAAATTCGTCTCCGCCCAGCCGGCTTGCCCATTTGATATTCAACCCAAGGCGTGCGCAGCCGATCGCAAAATTCAATTCAGCCCCGCCCACTTTCCGGGTGAAAGAAGGCACATAACGCAGCGGCCCAGTTTCAGAAGGATTGAACGTGATCAATGCATCTCCTAAAGTAAAAACATTATATTGATTAGACAAGGTATTTCCCCTCTCTTGTATGCTATTTTCATTTTATAAATCGGTTTAGTAAATCGGTTTAGTTAAACTATAAATGAAAGTGCTTTCAGAATCAACCAATCGCGGGTAAATTCTGAAATATAATCAAAAAGGCCTCTATACAAAAATAACGAAATTTCTTTCCCTGCAATTGCTTGAATGATTCTCTTCCTATGCAGGAGATTGCCCCTTGTATAGAGAACTACTTGCTAAGCAAAATTATGACGGGAGGAATTGATATGTATTTTGCATACAAAAGCATTCTGGTGGCCGTCGATGGATCCAGCGAAGCGGAGCGCGCTTTTGAAAAAGCAATCGGCATCGCGAAGAGAAATACCGCTGTACTGAATATTATTTACGTAGTGGATAGCCGTTCTTACACAGCTATCAAGCTTCACGAACCGCATATAGAAGATGAAGCATTCAAGCACGGAAGAGAACTTCTTGAGGGCTACAAAGCAAAAGCGCTGGATTCCGGAGTCCAGGAAGCCCATACATTCGTTGTTCCCGGCTCTCCTAAAAAAGTGATTGCCCGGGACTATGCAAAACAGCTTAGCGCCGACTTGATCGTCTGCGGAGCCCAAGGTTTAAATGCATTCGAACATTTTCTCCTTGGCAGCGTTTCCCAACACATCGTTCGGAGCAGCCCTTGCGATGTTTTAGTCGTTCGCCAAACCGGTCCCAAGAATAAGAAACCGAAAGAAAGAATTGAGTATAAATAAGATAAAAGTTTTCAGAATATTCGTAATTTAAGAAGGGGTTTTATTTTTAATGGAGAATGAGAACAAAGAAGAGAAAAAAGCAGAGGAGGATACGTATGGCTTTAGAATACAATCATATTTTAGTCGCAGTTGACGGTTCGAAAGAAGCAGAGTGGGCATTCAGGAAATCCATTGAGATGGCGAAGAAACATAAGGCTTCACTGAATTTAATCCATGTAGTGGATACCCGCTCTTTTACTGCTATGACAAAGCGGGTACCTTCTGAAGATGATCCAATCTTCGAAGAAGGAAGAGCACTTGTCGAAAAGTATAAGAATGAAGCCATTGGTGCCGGATTGTCTGATGTAAACGCATTTGTAGCTTCAGGCTCTCCAAAAAAAGCCATTTCACGCGATTTTGCCAAGCAGGTGGACGCAGACTTGATTATTTGCGGAGCCCAAGGATTGAATGCTTTTGAAAAATATTTGATGGGCAGCGTCTCTCAGCATATCGTCAGCAATAGTTCCTGTGACGTTCTTGTCGTTCGCAGGGAACTTCCGACCAATCAAAATTAAAATGACGGCAGCAACTGGTCTTCCCTCTTAACAGCGAAAAAGAAGTCTGGTCAACTTGAAAACAAGTGGACTGGACTTTTCTTTTTCGCTGGAATATTTCTTCCAGCTGTGAAATCTCTATTTTCTCAAGCCATATAAGTTCAAAGGAGCTGGATATCAAATGAAGAACTGGAAAACCCATATTGAATTGATCGCAGCTATTCTATCCGGAATATTAATTCTTCTAGCCTATCTCCTTGAAAAGAATGAGCTCGCAAGTTTTTCAGTGCCTGTTTACCTGCTGGCCTTTTTTATCGGCGGCTATGCCAAAGCGAAATACGGCATCCAAAAAACCATTGAAAACCGAAAACCCAATGTCGAGCTGTTAATGGTGCTCGCTGCCGTCGGTGCTTCGCTGATCGGCTACTGGACAGAGGGCGCGATTCTGATTTTCATTTTTTCGCTTAGCGGTGCATTAGAAACTTATACCATGAACAAAAGCCGGAAAGAAGTTTCCGCTTTAATGGAAATCCAGCCTGAAGAAGCCTGGCTTTTACAAGGCGAGACCACGTCTCGGGTCAGCATTTCTTCTCTCCAAGCGGGAGATACGCTTGTCGTGAAGCCTGGCGAACGAATCCCTGCAGACGGAAACCTTTTGACGGGGCATACGGTTGTCGATGAATCCTCGATCAGCGGAGAGTCCATTCCGGTCTCCAAAGATTCCGGAGACGAACTATTTGCCTCTACTGTCAATTTAAGCGGGGCGATTACGATGGAGATGACGAAACCGAATTCTGAAACGCTTGTACAGAAAATTATCGACCTCGTCCAGTCTGCCCAAAATGAAAAGCCCCCTTCCCAGCAATTTGTCGAGCGCTTTGAAGGAAACTATGTCAATATCGTCTTGATTCTCTTCTCTCTCATGCTTTTCCTGCCGCATTACTTATTTGATTGGGATTGGAATACTACGTTCTACCGGGCCATCCTCCTGCTCGTGGTGGCTTCGCCTTGTGCTCTCGTGGCGTCAATTATGCCCGCTACACTAGCGGCCATTTCCAACGGAGCCAAAAGCGGCATTATCTTCAAAGGCGGTGTCCATCTGGAAAACTTGAGCGCCGTCCAGGCAATCGCATTTGATAAGACGGGAACCTTAACCATGGGCCGGCCCCAAGTGACTGACTTCGTGTTGCGTGAAGGAATCTCACAGGACGCTCTGATGGAAAAGGTTGCCGGCATTGAAATGCAGTCCAACCACCCGCTTGCAAAAGCCATTACGGAATTTATTCAATCCAAAGGCATTGCCCCGCTCTCCGGACTGCAAATAACCGATGTGCCGGGCAATGGATTAAAAGCGGTAATTTCCGGCGAGGAAATAAAAGTCGGCAAGCCCGCATTTGTCGGTGAGTCGGAAGCCGAAATTTTTTACGGAAACTTGCTGGAACGTTTGGCGAATGAAGGAAAAACCGTGACATTTGTGCGCGATAGCCAAGGAATCGCTGCAGCCATTGCATTAAAGGATACCATCCGCCCGAATACGAAAAGCACTATTCAAGAACTGCAAAAAGAAGGGGTTTTTTGCATCTTGCTGACAGGCGATAATGTAAAAACTGCCAAAGCGATTGCCGAAGAAAGCGGGGGTGGATGATTACGTCGGCGGCTGCATGCCCGGGGATAAAGTAAAAGAATTGAAGAAACTGATGAATGACTACCCTTATATTGCGATGACCGGCGACGGCATCAATGACGCCCCTGCCCTCGCAACCGCCACAACTGGGATAGCAATGGGCGAAGGAACGGATGTCGCATTGGAAACCGCTGATGTGATCTTGATGAAAAATGATTTATCCCGTATTGTCTATTCGATTCGGCTCGCCCGAAAAATGGAGAAAATCGTAAAGCAGAATATGTATTTTTCCGTAGGGGTGATTGTCATTCTTGTTTTCTTGAATTTTATGCAATCCCTTTCCATTCCTTTTGGCGTCATCGGCCATGAAGGCAGCACTTTGCTTGTGATTTTAAACGGTTTGCGCATGCTGAATCATCGTCTTTGAAATCGGCTATATTGGTGATTTACGCAAAAGAGAGGCTTTCAGATGAAAGCCTCTCTTTTCATTTATAATTCAACTCGGCAGGCAATGCATTTTACATTCCTGGCTTTATTGAGCCGTGTATCCCCCGTCAACCATTACAGTTGTACCTGTTACAAAATCATTTTCGCAAAGGAACACAATGGCATGGGCAACTTCATCCGCTTTTCCTAAGCGCCCTGCAGGATGTTTCGCCACCAACCCATTATAAAATTCTTCGCCCAGCGCTTCACGGTTCACCATGGCTGTTTCGATATAGCCGGGTGCCACAGCATTGACGCGGATATTTTTATCCCCGTATTGGAGAGCAGCTGATTTGGTCATCAAGTTTACCGCGCCTTTCGAAGCGTTGTAGGCGAAAGCTTGCGGCTCTCCGACGCTGCCGAGTATGGAAGACGTGTTGACAATTGCGCCTCCGCCTGTCTTCAGCATTTCCCGTACCGCATATTTAATGCCGTAAAAAACACCATCCTGATTGACGCCAATCACTTTTTGGTAATCTTCATCAGACAATTCATGCGTTTCGCTCAAGGCGCCGATTCCTGCATTATTGACCATGATGTCGATTTGGCCGAATTGACTGACCGTTTGCGCCACCAGATTTTCCACAGAATCTTCTTGAGAGGTATCCACCTTCACAAATACCGCTTCTGCCCCGTTGCCGCTCAATTCTTTCGCCGCAGCTTCTCCTCCTTCTTCATTGAAATCAGCAATGACCACCTTCACCCCTTTGCTGATAAAAGCTTTCGCTGTTGCTAAACCGATTCCCGATGCTCCGCCTGTTACTGCTGCCACTTTCCCTTGCAAATCCATTCCAATTCCTCCCTTTTCGAATCTCATACACTCCTAGTATATATTATTGTCAGACTATTTAGTCATATTATTTTGAAACTAAAAAAAGACCTCTGCCGAAGCAAAGGTCCCTGTCATTTATTCTTTTAATTGATTGATGAACGGACCGTAGTCCCGGCGTTGATGCTGCAAGGAGATCCATTTTAAAGTCGTGAATTCTTCGAGGATCCATTCGCCATTGAAACGGCCAAGCCCGGAGTTCTTTTCTCCCCCGAACGGCACATGCGATTCGTCATTTACCGGCTGGTCATTGACATGGATCATGCCCGTATGGATTCTGTGGGCAAATGCTGCGCCGTGTTCTAAATTAGAAGAATGGACAGCTCCGCTCAATCCGTATGGCAGCGCATTGGCCATTTCCGCTGCATCGTCGTCGTCTTCGAACGGAATCAAGATTGCCACCGGCCCAAAGATTTCATTGACTGCGAGCGGCATTTCGTTCGTGACATTAGTGACAACCGTCGGCTCAAGGACGTTGCCGTCAGCCTTGCCGCCTAAGCGGATTTCTGCGCCTTGCTTGACGCTCTCTTCCAAGTCTTCCAAGATGCGGTCGACTTGCTTGCGGTTGATCAGTGGTCCGACATTCGTATCCAGTTCTGCCGGATTGCCGTATTTCAATTTTCCGGCACGTTTGATAAAGAGCTCAGCGAATTCATCGTATTTGTCTTTATGGACAAATATCCGGTTGATTGCCATACAGATCTGGCCTTGGTGATAGAATTTGCCGAATAGCGCCGAATCTACTGCTTGGTCGATATCTGCATCATCCAGTACGACAAAGACGTTATTGCCTCCCAGTTCTAAAGCGGTTTTCTTCAAATTGCCGCCTGCCAGTTTTCCGATGCCCATACCGACTTCCGTTGAGCCGGTAAAGGAAATCAGTCGCGGAATTGGGTGCTTAACAACGTCATCACCGATTTCTGAGCCGCGTCCGACAACGATATTCAATAGTCCTTTCGGCAATCCAGCTGCTTCAAAAATGCTGGCGAAAATCAAACCGCCGGTAATCGGTGTATCCGTTGCCGGTTTCACCACGACTCCATTTCCGGTTGCAAGAGCTGGTGCAATGGAACGCATCGCTAAATGGAACGGGAAATTCCAAGGGCTGATGACCCCGATAACACCGATCGGGTTGCGGTAAATGCGGTTTTCTTTTCCAGGCTGCTGGGAAGGCAAAATTTTCCCTTCCATCTGGAATGGATAAGCCATCGACTGCTTCACCACATCCAAAGCTGCGCCGAATTCGACTGTCGCTTTAATGACCGTGCTGCCCGCTTCTTTTACGAGCCAGTCGATGATCAATTGTTTGTTTTCCTGCATGACTTCCACTGTTTTCTCCAGAATCGCCCGTTTGTTCTGCGGCAATTCCTTCGCCCATTCGATTTGCGCTTCCGCTGCCGCCTTGTAAGCCGCATCCAAATCGTCTTTATTGGCTGCTTTCGTCGCGATCAAATCTTCGCCTGTGAAAGGATTTGTATTCGCCATCATCTGATCGCTTGAACCGTCGCGCCATTCACCGTTTATATACACTTTCGAAAAATCCGTCTTCATTTTCTTCACTCCTCTTTTCAATTGGTAGAATGTATTGGATGGATCTTTGAAAATAGCTTCTAATACTTCAGCCATGAAAATGCTGGCTGCTTTCGTACATTTTTTCGCCACTCTTCTCTTTACCCTTCTATAAAATCCTAAAACTAGGATAATCCAATTTAACTCTTTCTACATATTTATAAAACAAAGAAGCTTCTGCCAAATCGATGGCAGAAGCTTTCGTTTAAAGATCTTTTGCAATTTTTAAAACCGTGCGCGGAATAAAGAGCACAACATGGTAAAGCAATTCCGCTAAATCGATCAATTCCCATGCCCATGTTCGGTCTTTCTTTTCCCTTTTCTTTTTCATCCGCAATTCTCCTCGCTTTTCATAAGTTATCAATTTATACGAAAAGAATTCAGAAAAGTTTCGCAGCGATTCAAAGAACTTTAAAAACTATTCAATTGCCATTCCAAAAGCTTCTGCCAATAAACGAATGCTCTTCATGCGATTTTCCGCTCCTGCCACATTCGGGATAATGGTAATTTCATCCGCCTTGTAAAGTTCCGCAATCCTTTCGATTTCCGCCTTCACAAAATCGGCATCTCCGATGATCATACGCTTGCGGTTTTCCAATACTTTTTGCTGTTCCCTCGCGCTGAAGCCCCGCAATTTCGCAGTTTCAATCGAAGGATAATAAGGCGGAGGCGTATTCGATTCGACGAATTGGAGCCAAAGGTCAAAGGCCATCGCTATTTCTTCCGCTTGTTCTTTCGTTTCCGCAACGACTGCGAATACCGCAATCATCACTTTTGGCTGCTCTAAAAACGGAGAAGCTTTAAATTCGCTACGGTATTTCCCGATGATTTCCACTCCGTCGATAGAAGGCCGGGCAAAATGGGCATAGGAGTACGCCATGCCTTTTTCAGCCGCAAGGGCTGCGCTGCCTTCACCGGTCCCGAGCAGCCACAACTCGGGCGCTGTTTCAGTGATCGGCATCGCAGGCAACTCGCTCTTATCCGCCAAATAGTTTTTCAATTGGTCCAGCTGTTCTTCATAAGGCTCCGCTCTTTCACGCATGCTATTCAGCGCTTTATTGACTGCCTGGTAACTGCGCGAACGCCCGATGCCAAGATCGATTCGATTCGGATGCAGTGCTTCAAGCATACGAAAATTCTCGGCCACTTTATAAGCGCTGTAATGCGGAAGCATGACACCACCCGAACCGATCCGGATTTTCGACGTAGAAGTCGCCAAATGCATCATCAGCATTTCCGGTGTACTCCCGGCAACCGATGCCACTTTATGATGCTCCGCTACCCAAAACCGTTTGAAGCCGGAGCGCTCTGCAAGCTGTGCCAGTTCTGTTGTCTCCAGAAGCGCTTCCGCGCCGTTTTTCCTTCATCGATTGGTGAGTAGTCCAGAATATTCAATGCCAGCATGCCAGTCCCGCCTTTTTTAAATTAATGATTCCCCAGTTTAGCATGCGGGAACTTTCAATCCAAAACACCTTGTTTCAGGTATTCTGGATCGATTCGTAGCATTTATCCAACACGGCCATATTCTTTAGTGTGGATTCCGTCGTGATAACCGGTTCCCCGCCGTCTAGAATTGCCCGTGAGAATTGCTCGATTTCCATCCGGTAGATATCGCCGTAAATCTTTTCTTCACGGGTCATGCCATTGTTCTGGATAACGACTTTTCCAATTCCCCCGTTAATATCCGGGCGAAAAGCGAATGGCACTTTGATCTTCCCTTCAGTACCGATGACTTCATACTCGTTGCGGTTGATCATATCAAAGCTGCAATCGAACATCGCCTTGACGCCATTGTCCATTTTCATATAGACCGTTGACGTCAAATCGATTCCGGTCGCCTCATCCAATTCGGCAATCGCTTGGACTTTCACAGGCTCTGAATCCGTCAAATGGCGAATAACTTGAACGCAATAAGAACCGACATCGTAAATGCTTCCGCCCCCCATCGTTTTATCCATCCGGATATCCCCTTCCCGGTTGTTCAAGTAAAACGAGTGGCTCGATTTAATAAGCTTCACCTCGCCGATTTCTCCGGACGCGATAATTTCTTTTACGCGGGCATGCTGCGGGTGCAATTGATACATGAAGGCTTCCATGAATTTCACGCCATTCGCTTCACATGCCTCAATCATTTCTTTCGCTTCTTGGGCCGACAGCGCTGCCGGTTTTTCGCAAAGCACGTGCTTGCCTTTTTCAGCCGCTTTGATGACCCATTCTTTATGTAGATTGTTTGGCAGAGGGATATACACCGCGTCAATTTCCGGATCATCCAACAATGCTTCGTAACTCTCATACGCTTTTGGAATCCCTAACTCTCTTGCCGCAGCGTACACACGGTCTCCTCTACTCGAAATTGCGGACATTTCCGCATTTTCCGCCCGAAAAATTGCCGGTATGACCTGGGTTCTGCCAATATTCGCTGTGCTTAAAACGCCCCATCGTATTTTTTCCATTCCATCATCTCCTTTGGTTTTTAATCATTAAAAAAGCCGATAAGGGGCGCATAAACTGTCCCGTAGCGGCTTTGGATTTCAAGACAGCTTTGCGCTTCTTGCCTATCGCTTATTATTTGATGCGTAGTTCTGTTGCAGGATCGAAGAAATGGGCTTTGTTCAAGTCCATCGCCATTTCGATCGTCTGGCCAGCTTCCACGTTGAAGCGTGCATCGACGCGGGCCACAAAGCTTTCGCCGTTCACTTGCGAATACAAGACGATTTCCGAGCCCATCAATTCCGCCACTTCGATTGGTGCTTTGATCTTCGTGTGCGGCGAGTGGTCAAGGAATAATGGCTCATCGTGAATGTCTTCCGGACGTACGCCAAGGATCACTTCTTTATCGCCAAAGCCGTTTTCCTTCAATACGGCAAGCTTGCCTTCTGGCACCAATAAGCGCTGGTCGCCCATGACAAATTGGTTGCCTTCCAATTTCCCGTGGAAGAAGTTCATTGCTGGAGAACCGATAAAGCCGCCGACGAACATATTATTCGGCAAATCGTACACTTCTTTTGGCGTACCGACTTGCTGGATAAAACCGTCTTTCATGACAACAAGACGAGTCGCCATCGTCATTGCTTCTGTCTGGTCGTGTGTTACGTAAACCGTTGTCGTCTGCAAGCGGCGGTGCAATTTCTGGATTTCCGCACGCATTTGCACACGCAGCTTCGCATCCAAGTTGGATAATGGCTCATCCATCAAGAACACTTCAGCGTCGCGCACGATTGCGCGGCCTAGTGCTACCGCTGGCGCTGACCACCTGATAAGGCTTTGGGTTTGCGGTATAAATAATCTTCCAAGTTCAAGATTTTCGCTGCGTTCTCAACGCGTTCTTTGATTTCCGCTTTTTTCAGTTTGCGCAATTTCAAGCTGAACGCCATGTTATCGTAAACGTTCATATGAGGGTACAACGCATAGTTCTGGAACACCATCGCAATGTCGCGGTCTTTTGGCGAGACATCGTTGACGCGCTTGTCGCCAATGAACAAATCACCTTCCGTGATGTCTTCAAGCCCGGCAATCATACGCAAAGTCGTGGACTTCCCGCAGCCGGACGGTCCGACGAGCACCAAGAATTCCTTGTCGCGGATCTCCAAATTGAAGTCTTGAACCGACACTACCCCTTTATCGTAGATTTTTTTCACATTCACTAAGTTTAACCCAGCCATTTTCATCCCTCCAAATTGTGTAAAGGCTCCAGTACGAGCCGATAAAGCGCTTACTTTCGTTTAATATGCTCCTCTGATTTCAGAAGCCACCTGTTCTTTATAGAATCTTGCAAGTTTGTCCATTTCTTCTGCAGAATAAGGCGCAGCTTCGATTGCTTTCAAGTTGTCTTGTACTTGTGCAACTGATTTAAAGCCTGGAATCACCGAAGAAATAGCATCGTGCTCTAATATCCATTTTAACGCGGCTTGCGTCATATTTCCTCTATTTTCTGCAATCCATTTTAAATTTTCAGCCAATTCGACCCCTTTTTCAAATTCCAGTCCGGCAAAAGTCTCTCCAACATTGAAAGCATCGCCATTGCGGTTGAAATTGCGGTGGTCATCTTGTTCAAATTGGGCATCCACTTTGAATTTTCCGGTCAATAATCCGCTCGCTAAAGGCACACGCGCTAAAATTCCAACACCTTGCTCTTTCGCTTTCGGGAATAATTCCTCAATCGGCTTTTGGCGGAATAAATTAAAAATGACCTGCAAACTGCTGACATTCGGGTTTTGCAGACAAATCAGCCCTTCTTCAACCGTTTCAACACTAACGCCGTAGTAGCGGATTTTGCCTTGTTCTTTTAAGCGGTCCAGCACTTCGAATACATGGCCATCGCGTAAAATGTCGGTAGCGGGACAATGGATTTGGAACAAGTCAATTTGTTCACGCCCAAGACGTCTCAAGCTATTTTCGCAATATGCTGCGACGCTTTCCATTGTGTAGTTTTTTGGATCCGCAAAATCATCGGCGCGGCCGAATTTTGTTGCGATGTGGATTTCATCATGTCTGCCTTTTGTCGCTTTCGCAAGAAGCTCTTCGCTATGGCCATCGCCGTAAACGTCAGCTGTGTCAAAGAAATTGACGCCTTGCTCCATCGCATATTCCAAAGCTTTCAACGATTCCTGGTCATTCGTCTTTCCCCACGAACCCCCAATCGCCCATGTTCCAAAACTAAGTTCACTCACTTTTAAATCTGTCTTGCCAATTTGCCGATAATCCATCTATGCCACTCCCATTCTATTTTATAAATACTTACAAAGAAGAGCCCCAACCCAAAAGTTGAGACTCTTATTTATATTGCCTATTTACGGAACGCCAAAAGCTTTTCGTTCATCTCTTTTGTTTGTCCGTAAATATCTTGATAAATAGAAAAAAGTTTTTGATAGCTTTCTACATTCGCCGGATTCGGTTCATACTGCGAATCTTCTTTTAAGAAGACATCCGCACATTCTTTTAATGAAGAAAACCACCCGCTGCCAAAAGCAGCAAGCATGGCTGCACCCATTCCTGGACCTTGTTCGCTTGTCAGGCGTACGATTTTCGCATTGAAAATATCTGCCTGCATTTGAAGCCAGTCTTTGTTCTGCGCACCGCCGCCAATTGACACAATCGTATCAATTTCCTTTCCGCTTTCGCGGAAAATCTCGATGGATTCATTTAAAGAAAATGTAATGCCTTCCAGTACTGCCCGGGCAAAATCTTTTCGGCGATGGGAACTATCCATCCCGATGAAACTTGCACGGATTGCCGCATCTGCATGAGGTGTGCGTTCACCGACAAGATACGGCGTAAACAGCAAACCGTTAGATCCAGCTGGAACAGAACCCACTTCAGCAAGCAAATCTTCAAATGATTCATCCGCCGCAAAGGTTTCCTTGAACCAAGTCAAACTGTAGCCGGCTGCAAGCGTTACACCCATCGTGTAATAGACGTCCGGCGCCGAATGGTTGAAGTAATGGACCTTGCCGCCAAAATCTTTGTCGCTGCTTGCTTCATAAGATAACACAACACCGGAAGTCCCGATACTGCAAAGCGTTTTGCCGTCTTCCAGAATTCCGGAACCGATTGCACCGCACGCGTTATCCGCACCGCCAGCAAAAACGCGTGGTCGGTGCAAGCCCTGAAGCTTCTGCATATTCAGCCGTAACCGTACCCACTTCGTCATGCGAGTAGACAAGCGGCGGGCACAGGTTTGGATCAATATTCAAAAGCTCACAGATTTCTGTACTCCACTGTTTTTTGCTGATATCGAGCAATAAAGTGCCGGCAGCATCCGAGAATTCCATCTCCAAATTGCCGGTCATCTTGAAGCGCAAATAATCTTTTGGCAAAACGAACGATTTCGCTTTCGCAAAAATTTCCGGTTCGTGCTTTTGGACCCAAAGAATTTTCGGCAGCGTGAAGCCTTCAAGCGCCGGATTCTTTGTAATTTCGAGTAAACGCTCATTGCCTACGACATCGTATATTTGCTGGCATTCAGCCGTCGTTCTTGTATCGTTCCATAAAATAGCCTGGCGCAAGACTTCATTGTTTTCGTCAAGCAGCACAAGGCCATGCATCTGCCCCGAGAAGCTGATGCCTTCAATGTCTTCTGCAGTTCCATCAAAACCGGAGAGGAGCTCAAGCAACCCGGAAGTTGTTTGAGTCACCCAGTCGTGCGGATTCTGCTCACTGTATCCTGTTTTTTCTTGAATCAATGCATACGATTTCGAAACGCTGTGCACCACTTCCCCTTGCTGGTTGACCAGCAGGATTTTCACGGCACTCGTTCCAAGATCGACTCCAATAACATATTTCATAGCGACAGCTCTCCTAGCGTTAGCAGACTCTTATTATTTAGCGAAAGCTTGCAGCAAGTACTGGTTGATTGTAGATTTGATCTGCTCAAGACGGCCAGATGTTTGTTTGATTTCAGTTAAGCCAAGTGCATGCTCTTCTAATTTGTGGAAATCCGTTTTGCCTTCGACGATGTCGAGGCCGATTCCTTCTGTATATGTTTGGTAGCGGTCTTCCATGATGGAATCCAATACTTTGTCGTCGATCAATTGCTGAGCAACTTTCAAGCCGACAGCAAATGCATCCATTCCCGCGATATGTGCGTGGAACAAATCTTCAGGCTCGAATGAACCACGGCGTACTTTCGCGTCGAAGTTCAAGCCGCCTTTGCCAAGTCCGCCGTTTTTAAGGATTTCGTACATCGCAAGCGTCGTTGACCAAAGATCTGTCGGGAATTCATCTGTATCCCATCCAAGAAGCGGATCGCCTTGGTTCGCATCAACGGATCCAAGCATGTTGTTGATGCGTGCATAATGCAATTCGTGTTCGAATGTATGGCCTGCAAGCGTCGCGTGGTTTGCTTCAATATTGAATTTGAAGTGGTTTTCCAAACCGTAGCTTTGCAAGAATGCATGGCCAGTCGCTACATCGTAGTCGTACTGGTGAGTTGTCGGCTCTTTTGGTTTTGGCTCGATCAGGAATTGTGCGTCAAAGCCGATTTCTTTCGCGTAATCAACAGCCATATGGTAGAAGCGGCCCAAGTTATCAAGCTCAAGCTTCATGTTTGTGTTCAATAATGTTTCGTAGCCTTCGCGGCCGCCCCAGAACACGTAGTTCTCGGCGCCAAGTTCTTTACCGATTTCCAAGCCTTTTTTCACTTTAGCTGCTGAATAAGCGAAAACGTCTGCATGGTTGGATGTTGCAGCACCGTGGATAAAGCGGGTGCGTGAAGTTATTGGCTGTGTTCCAAAGCAATTTCGCTTTGCTGTCTTTCATGTAATCTTTGATCATCGCAACGATGACGTCTAAGTTTTGGTTCGATTCTCTTAAGTTGCTGCCTTCTGGTGCAATGTCGATATCATGGAAGCAGAAGAATGGCACGTCCATTTTTTCATAGAATTCGAAACTTGCATCTACACGTGCTTTAGCCAAATCCATTCCGCTGAATTTATCCCATGGGCGGTTCATTGTACCGGCGCCGAATGGATCAGAGCCATCCATTGTGAATGTGTGCCAGTAAGAAACCGCGTAGCGAAGAATTTCTTCCATCGACTTTCCGCCGATCACTTCTTCCGGATTGTAAAATTTAAATGCGAATGGATTTTTTGAAGATGCACCTTCAAATTTAATTTTGTTAATGTTCTCGAAATATGCCATAATTTTTGCCTCCTAAGTATGATGTTCTGCTTGTTTGAAAATTAAATGAGTCTATCCTTAATGAAAAGGCTTTCATTTGATATTATAACAAGTTACAATTAGTTTGTCTATTGGTTAAACAAAGTTTTATTTAGAATGATTCGACTATTTACAGGCAATGATGAAATCGCTTCGCTCTTTCCTTGGTAAAATAAAAGGGAAAGTTTTTAGCTATTAAGTTTTTCAGTGATATTTATTCGTTCAATTCAAGTAATTGAGGTATGCTTTTAAGTAAGTTTTGTTTGTCGATTTCGCTTTGTCTAAAATCGAATGTAAGGAAGGTCATAAATGAATTCCACTAAAAATACCGTTTATCAGATTACCGAATGGATTACCCGTTTTGCCTATTTGAATTTACTCTGGATTGTTTTCACATTAGCAGGTGCGGTCATTTTGGGGCTGTTCCCTGCGACAACCGCAATGTTCTCCGTTTGCCGAAAATGGCTGCGCGGCCAGACGGACGTGCCCGTTTTCCGTACGTTCTGGGATTATTACCGGAAAGATTTCGTGAAAAGCAATGTGATGGGCCTGTTTGTTTGGCTGCTTGGCGCGTTAATCGCCGCTGACGTCTTCTATTTGTTGGCCTTAGACGCTGCCCATCTGACCTGGATATCGATTCCTTTGTTTGCTTTCATGCTTTTGGTTTTATTGTTCCTGTTTTATCTATTCCCGACATTTGTGCATTTTGATATCAAAGCCACCCAAGTGCTTAAAAACGCATTTTTGATCATGCTGATCCATCCGCTTCACAGTTTGCTGATCCTGCTTTGCTTAGTACCGCTTTTTCTGATCATGCAGGCTTTGCCGGCGCTCGCGTTCATCTTCGGTGCAAGTTCCTATGCTTTCATCACGATGTGGATTTCTTTGAACGCTTTCAATAAAACAGCTGAGAAAAGCACGAGTGAACTGCCACAATAAAAAGCTTCACCTCTCAGATACAATTCCTGATGAGGTGAAGCTTTTCTTGTGTCCAGACTCCAGCGCCTAGCTCCTCGGATCTTAAGTCAGCCCACTACGGAAATCAGGATTTCCTCCGTGTTCTGCCTTAAGCCTTTCGGAGCTGAACAGGCGCTTCCGCTTTTCTTGTGTCCAGACTCCGATGGCCAGCTTCTTGGGACATAAGCCCTGCCGGCCATGCGGCAAAGAACGCCGCACAGCCGACCCGTCTTATGCCTGTCGAAGCTAAACGGCCATCTCCGCTTTTCCAATTACCCCTTCACCGCACTTGATGAAATCCCTTCAACGACTTTATTGCTGAAGAAGATGAAGGCGATGATGATCGGAAAGACGCTGATGATCAACGTGGCGCCGATTGCACCCCAGTCGGTCATGTATTGCCCGATGAAGTTCTGGATACCGACTGTCAGCGTTTTGTATTTCTCCGAGCTGATGAAGGTGTTGACGAAAACGAATTCATTCCAGTTGTAGATCATATTGATGACGACCGTAGTCGCCATGATCGGCGTAGTCATCGGCAAAATGATGCGGAAGAACATGCGATGGATCGAACAGCCATCGATGATTGCCGCTTCTTCGACTTCGTGCGGCAAGGTGTAATAGAAACCGAGCAGAATCATTAAGGTGATCGGTAAGTTATACGCGGTGTACGTGATGACGATTGACCACGGGTTATCGATCATGTCGACGCTTAAGAACATGCTGTAGAGCGGGATCAATGCCGAGTGGATCGGAATCATCAAGCCAATCATGAAAAGCCCGAGCACAAGGCCGCTTAGTTTCCACTTCATGCGCGTCAATGCAAATGCGGCCATGCTTGCGAATAATACGGTGAAGATGATCGCAGCAATGGTAATCCACACACTATTAAGGAAATACGTGCCGATTCCCCCGTCCCAGACTTTCTGGTAGTTTTCCCATCTGAACTCCGACGGCAAAGAAAACGGTGATCCTGCAAAGATTTCCTGGTTGCTCTTCAACGAGAACAGGAACAGCCAGATGAGTGGGAGGATTTGAAATAATGCCACTACTATCAAAGCCAGGTAAAGAAAGAAATATCCAACGCGTTTCATTAAACAAACCTCCTCTTAGTATTCGAGCTTCTCTTTTGTTTCGGTTACTTTGCGGATGATCAACGTAACGATCAATGTGATGATCAGCAACAAGAATCCGATGGCACTGCCGTAGCCGAAGTTATAGCTGGAGAAAGCCAATTTGTACATATAAGAAGCCATTACTTCACTGGCTCCGTTCGGTCCGCCGGCTGTCATTACATAAATCAAATCGAAGTATTTCAAGGAACCGACAATCGCCAAGACGATGGTCACACTCACGATTTCTTTGATCAATGGCAATTTGATGCGCATTGCGATCTGGAATGGCGTCGCGCCATCAATTCTTGCAGCTTCAATCAAAGATTCCGGAATATTTTTCAATGCCGCATAGTAAATCAGGATATAAAATCCTGCATATTGCCATAGGATCGGAACGAAGATGGCAAACAAAACCAAGCTTGGATCTGCGAGCCAAGATGGTGGATTTTCAACTCCGATAGTTCTAAGGAATGAATTCAAAATCCCGTTTGACGGGTTGTAGACTTTTACCCACAACTGGGCAATGGCAACGGATGACAAGAGCATCGGAATCAAGTAGATTTTACGAAGCAAGTCCGCACCTTTGATTTTTGAAGCCAGGATGATCGATACAGCTAAATAGATGATTAAACTTAATGCTGAGAAAAGGGCCAATAAGAACGAATGCAGAGCACTGTTCCAAAATAGTTTATCTTGGATTCCTTCTATATAATTGTCCAGGCCGATAAAAGTTTTTTCTCCGATTCCATCCCAGTCCATCAAGCCGTAGTAGCCGGACAGGAGCAGCGGGATAAAGATCAAGACCATCAGCAATATAAAGGCGGGCGCAATATAGAACGCGATATAAAGCTTATTGGACATCACTTTGTTCATAACATTCAACCCCATATCTTATAAAGTAGAAGGGGACAATCCTGAATTCTGGATATGCCCCCTTCTTGTTTCTCTAACTTTGCAAACCGTTGTTATCGTTCTTTATTTCGAAAGAGCGTCCTCGTGGGCTTTCGCAAATTCTTCAGGCGTCATTTCGTTGCCGAACAGCGCTTGAATTGCGTCCAAGTGGACCGTTGCCACTTCCGGGCTCAATTGAACATCCGCAAACATTGTGATGTTGCTCGCTTGGTTCAGTTCTTCCAAGATATCGATATACATTTGTGGAAGATCCATTGACGCAGCATCCACTTTCGTCGCTGGGATTACGCCAGCTTCTTCAACCGCTTTTTCGCCCCACTCTTTCACAAAGTAGGCAGAAAAGTCTTTTGCTTCTTCTTTTACATCTGAATCTTCTGCTACGAACAAGCCAACTCCAGGGCCGCCGACAAAGCTGTTCATATCGCCTTGGCCGTCAACTGTTGGGAAGTTCATGTATTTTACAGAATCTCTGAATTCTTGTGGTACGTCTTCATTTGTCGTGAAGTTTGGAAGATCCCAAGTTGCGATCATGTACATCGGCGCTTGTTCGCTCATGAACATGCTCTTCGCTTCTTCATCTGCAAGGCCGTTGAATCCATCAACAAAAGCCCCGCTGTCTACCAAGTTTTGAACTTCTGCAGCCGCTTCGATCAAGGCAGGATCTTCGAAGCTGCCTGAACGGTCGATTGCTTTGTTCAATGTATCAGCGCCGCCGATGCGGTCAGCCAAGTACATATACCACATAGAACCTGTCCATGAATCTCTGTTTCCTAGAGCAATCGGCTGAATGCCCTCGTCACGGAATGCTTTTGATGCTTCTAACAATTCTTCATATGTTTCTGGAACTTCAATGCCGTTATCCTTAAACATCTTCTCATTGTAATAAATGCTGACAATGTTCAATTCCAATGGCAATCCGTAAGTTGTGCCGTCAAGCGCATAGGCTTCAGCAGTTCCTGGTACGAATGCATCTGATAGTTCAGACTCGATGACATCATCCAACGGTGCGAACATATTTCCGCCAACATAAGGCTCAAGGAATCCAGCAGCCCATGTAAGGCCTACATCCGGCAATTCTTTTGATGTTGAAAGGACACGCAATTTATCTTTGTATTGCTCATTGCTTAAAACTTCTAAATCTATTTTGACGCCTTCGTTTTCCGCTTCGTAATCAGCAATAATATCGTTTACCACGTCATAATGCTTTTTGGAGCTACCTTCTGGCCATAAGTGCATAAATTTAATTTCAGTGTCTGCATTACTTGAACCCGATGACGCCTCATCAGAATCTGAACACCCTACTAGCAGTAACGATGAAATAGCAGCGGACAATAGCAGTGCAAGCGTTTTCTTCCTTTTCATTTTTTTCTTCCCCCCACTTTGTGTGCTATTACAACAATATTCAGATTGTTGTATGCGTTTTCATTATAGCAAGGGTTTTCATGTTCGTCTAGTGGCTAAACAAAGTTTTTTATTAAACTACTTTCGTTTCAAAGTATCTGTTAAAATAGTCTTAAAAATGATAGAAAGAGCTGAGCAGGATGAATGTAAAAGTGACCAAGACCTGGAACCATCAAGTCGTCAAAGAAGGCAATAAATCATTAGTGTTGGATAAGATCAAAAACAATTCACCGATTTCGCGGGCGGCTGTCGCAAGCCAGACCGGACTAAACAAAGGAACCGTTTCTTCCCTTGTCAGTGATTTGCTGGACGATCAATTGATCTACGAATCCGGCCCTGGCGAATCAAGCGGCGGCCGCCGACCGGTTATGCTCTTGTTCAACGATTTGGCCGGCTATGCAATTGGCATCGATATCGGCGTCAATTACCTGCTTGGCGTATTGACGGATCTCAGCGGCAATATCCAGTTGAAGAAAGAATGCAGTTTTAAAAATCTTTCATATGAAGAAATCAGAGAAAAAATGTTTTCCACCATTGATTCATTGATTGCTTCTGCACCTGAAAGCCCTCACGGCGTAGTTGGCATCGGCGTCGGTGTACCGGGAGTCGTTGATAAAAGTGGAGAAATCTTGCTAGCGCCAAACTTGAAGTGGCGGAACCTGGACTTGAAATCGGTCTTGGAAGAAAAGTATGGACTTCCCGTCATTATCGAAAACGAGGCGAATGCCGGTGCTTACGGCGAAAAGCGTTTCGGTGCGGGACAGGAATGCGAAAACATCATCTATGTCAGCGCAGGCATCGGGATTGGCGTCGGCTTGATCTTAAACGGTTCCCTCTATAAAGGATCGAACGGATTTTCCGGCGAACTTGGCCACATGACCATTCAAGTAAACGGCCCAAAATGCCGCTGTGGAAATGAAGGATGCTGGGAATTATACGCGTCGGAACAAGCTTTGCTTGATACAGCGGTGCAGTCCGGTTTATTCGCTTCCACTGATGAAGAATTGGATTTGCCCCATTTGATCCAGCTTGCGGAATCCGGAAACGAAGAAGCCATTGCCCTCTTCAAAAAAAGCGGCGATTATTTAGGCGTCGGCATCAACAACATCGTCAACACTTTTAACCCGCAGCAAGTAGTGATCGGCAACCGGATGGCTTCCGCCAAAAATTGGCTGAGCGAATCGTTGAATGAACGCGTGGCAAACCAAGCCCTTTGGTTCCAGCAAAACGATTTGATCATCGGCTTTTCGGAACTTGATACGCTGCCAACGGCACTTGGCGTCGCTGCTTTTACCATTGAGAATTTCTTGAGTGTCCGCATGCAGCCGCAGCAAGCCATTTTTTCTTAAGCTGTTATAAACTTTCATCACACTTAGTTTACCAATCGTACTAAGTAGTGTATGATCGTTTATAACAACCGAAGATTTTTAATTTTCGTTTAAATCATTTTAAAAATCTTTGTGTTTTTGCTGTTTGGGCACGTGTTTTTGAAAGCACTTACATTATTTCGCCTCTACAGCATATCCACAAAATCTTACATAAAAGGGTGACGAAAAAATGGCTATTATCCAAAATCCGATTTTGACTGGATTCAATCCGGATCCAAGCATTTGCCGTGTGGGAGAAGATTATTACATCGCGGTTTCCACTTTTGAATGGTTCCCCGGTGTCGGCATCTACCATTCCAAGGACTTGAAAAACTGGCGTTTGATCTCTCGTCCGCTTAACCGCCTTAGCCAATTGAATATGATGGGCAACCCGAACTCCGGCGGCGTCTGGGCACCTGCCCTTTCATACAGCGACGGAAAGTTCTGGCTGATTTTCACGGATGTAAAAGTGACAGAAGGCCAATGGAAAGATTGCCATAACTACCTCGTCACTTGCGAAACGATTGACGGCGAATGGTCGGAACCGATTTATTTGAACAGTTCTGGATTTGACCCTTCCCTGTTCCACGATGAATCCGGCAAGAAATACTTGGTGAATATGTATTGGGATCACCGACATGGCCATCATAATTTTTACGGCATCGCGCTTCAGGAATACAGCGTTGAAGAACAGAAATTAGTCGGCAAATCCGAAATCATCTTCAAAGGAACCGATGTGGCATTAGTTGAAGCGCCGCATCTTTACAAAATCGGCGAATATTATTATTTATTGACCGCTGAAGGCGGCACGAAGTATGACCACCAAGCTACGATTGCCCGTTCAAAAGATTTGCACGGACCTTATGAAGTCCATCCGGAAAATCCGTTGATCACATCTTTCTTCTCGCCAAGAAATCCGCTGCAGAAATCGGGACATGCTTCCATTGTCCAAACGCATACGGACGAATGGTTCCTGGTGCATTTGACGGGGCGTCCGCTTTCCCGAAAAGGACAAGCTTTGCTTGACCGCGCGGCTACTGCCCGCTTGGACGCGAAACAGCCATCCAGCGAGTGGAATGGAAAAACGATTGGCCATATGTCGTCGGCGGAAATGCACCCTCACTTCAAATCGAAGGGCCAGCCATCGAAGAAGTGGTGTGGGATCGCGATTATCCGGAAAAAGACGATTTCGATTCGGAGACATTGAACCCGCATTTCCAGACGCTGCGCATTCCTTTAGGCGAAGAAATCGTTTCCTTGAAGGAAAATCCAGGCCACTTGCGCATTCATGGACGCGAGTCGTTGACATCTAAATTCACCCAAGCATTCGTCGCGAGACGCTGGCAGCATTTCCACTTTACTGCGGAAACGAAAGTTGCCTTCCAGCCGGATACATTCCAGCAGGCAGCGGGTCTTGTAAACTATTACAACACGGAAAACTGGACGGCGCTTCAAATTACGTGGCACGAAGAGAAAGGCCGCATCCTTGATTTGACTGTCTGCGATAATTTCGCCTACGATCAGCCGCTGCAAGGCGACGAAATCGTCGTGCCGGATGAAGTCGAGTACGTCCACATGCGCGTCGATGTCGATGCGGAGATTTATCAGTATTCCTATTCGTTCGATGGGGAGGACTGGCACTTGATTCCGATCCGCTTCGGTTCGCATAAACTTTCCGATGACTACATCCAAGGCGGCGGATTCTTCACCGGCGCATTTGTCGGCATGCAATGCCAAGATACGTCCGGCCAAAAGTTGGCGGCGGATTTCGATTATTTTATTTACAAAGAACGCGAATAAACCCAATAAAAAGGGCGGCTCAGAATCTCTGAGCCGCCCTTTTTCCATTTATTTGGATATACTGTCTATTGACTGCGAAATACTGTCCGTTCCTAGCTAAGTACTGTCCATTCCTCCCCTAATACTGTCCGAACCTCTTTCCACCACTCAATCCACCACAAAATACCGCGCATCCGGATGGGCAAAGACAATCGCCGACACCGAAGCTTCCGGATCCATCATATATTCTTCCGTCAATTGGACGCCGATGTCTTCCGGTTTGATCAAGCCGAATAATTTCGCCTGATCTTCCAAGTTCGGACATGCCGGATAGCCGAATGAAAAACGCTGGCCCTGGTATTTGGCGGCAAAGCGGTCGCGCATCGTGAAGTCCGTCGCATCCGGGAAGCCCCATTGATCGCGGATTTCCTGATGGATGCGCTCGGCAAAGCCTTCGGCGAGTTCGAGTGCCGTTGCTTGAAGCGCATGGCTTTCGAGAAACTTGCCTTGTTCTTTCAGGTGCTGTGCTTCACTTCTCACCCCGTGCCCTGCTGTCACTTGCATGAAAGCCACGTAATCCATTTCGCCGCTATCAATCGATTTCAAATAATCGGCCAAACATAAAAACGGTGCAGAAGACTGGCGCGGGAATGTAAAGCGCTCGATTTCCGTTTTCCCGTCTGCCGGGCTGTAGATGACCACATCATCCCCATCCGATTGCGCCGGGAAAAATTGGTACATGCCGGACGGCTTCAGCAATCCTGATTGCAAAAAGCCGGTCGCCAGTTCATGGAGCTCGACTGCCCGTGGATCGCCTTTCGCTAACGTATTGTCGTTATAGCCTTTTAAGCCGAGGTGGTGCCCGATCAAGGTGCGCATATTCACATACGGATAAAGATGCGACACCGAATAATCCTTCAGCACATGCCGGCGTAAGTCGTGCGGCACATAAACCGGGGCATCTTCACGTACTGTCTTGACCGGTTTTTCTGCCACCGCGACTGCCGGCTTCGCTGCACGGGCCGCTTCAGAAGCCAAACGTTTTTCCTGCTGGGCATCGAGCTCTCTCAACAGCTCCGCTTTCCCTGCTCCGCTTTGCAAACGGTTGGCAAGATCGAGCCCTTGCATTGCATCTTTTGCGTAAATGACCGGCCCGTCGTATTCGGCCGCAATTTTGGTTTCGGTAAAACGCCGCGACAAAGCTGCGCCGCCAACTAAAATCGGTACATCAATGCCTGCTTCTTTAAAGTCCTGAGCCGTCAACACCATCTGCTTCGCCGATTTAACCAATAAACCAGACAAGCCAACCATATCCGGCTTTTCTTTCCGGATCACTTCGATCAACGTGGCAGGCGTGACTTTAATGCCGACATCGACCACTTTAAAGCCGTTATTGCTCAAAATGATTTCCACCAGGTTTTTCCCGATATCGTGGACATCGCCTTTCACCGTAGCCAAGACAATCTTCCCTTTGCCGCTGTCACCTTCTTTTTTCTCCATGTATTGCTCAAGGAATGCCACAGCCGCTTTCATGACACCGGCACTTTGCAGCACTTCCGCAACAATCAATTGATTGTCATTGAATAAACGCCCGACTTCCGCCATCCCTTCCATCAACGGTCCATTGATGACATCGAGCGGCGTGTCGTATTGATCAAGCGCTTTTTCAAGATCCGGAATCAAGCCTTCTTTCGTTCCTTCGATAATATAATAAGCAAGACGCCCGTCTACCGTTTTTGGGATATCATCTTCTGTCTTCTCTTTTTTCTTATCGCGGTAAAAAGCGGTAAAATCGGCCAAAGTTTCATCGGTTGTCGTAAACAGCAATTCGTTGGCCATGCTGATTTCATTTTCCGGAATGGACGCGTAGCGTTCGAGCTTTTCGGTATTGACGATGGCGTAATCAAGCCCTGCCTGGGTGCAATGGTATAAATATACCGCATTCAACACTTCGCGGCCGACCGGCGGCAAGCCGAACGAGACATTGCTGACGCCGAGAATCGTCAAGGCGCGCGGAACTTCCCTTTGATCAACCGGATGCCTTCAATCGTTTCCACAGCGGAGCCGATGTATTGCTGGTCGCCGGTTCCGACCGGGAAGACGAGCGGATCGAAAATGATGTCTTCCGGTGCCAAGCCCCATTCGTTGACCAATAAATCATACGAGCGCTCCGCGATTTCCAATTTCCGTTCACGGGTCACCGCCATCCCTTTTTCATCAATCGTTCCGACGACTACCGAAGCGCCGTATTTTTTCACTAAAGGCATCACCGCTTCAAAACGCTCCAGCCCATCTTCCAGGTTAATCGAATTGATGATGGCTTTTCCTTGCGAAAATTTCAATGCCGCTTCAATCACTTCTTCGTCAGTGGAATCAATGACGAGCGGGACTTTCACTTTCTTGACGACTTCCTGCATGAAATTTGTCATGTCTTCCAATTCATCACGATCCGGGTTCGCAAGGCAAATATCGATGACATGCGCTCCGTTCTTCACTTGTGCCCGCGCAATTTCCGCGGCTTCTTCAAATTGGCCGTCGACAATCAGCCGCTTGAATTTGCGGGAACCGATAACATTTGTCCGTTCGCCGATAAACAGCGGCCGCATCGTTTCATCGTATTGCAGCGGTTCAATGCCGGAAACGACATGGCCATGCGAAGCCGGTTCCGGTTTCCGCGGCACAATGCCGTCCATCGCATCTTTCACTGCTTTGATATGGGCAGGCGTCGTGCCGCAGCAGCCGCCCACCACATTGAGCCAGCCTTTTTCTGCAAACCGCGCAGCTTTTTCGACAGCGATTCCGGCGTTTCATGATAATGCCCTTCTTCGTCCGGCAAGCCCGCATTTGGGTAGCAGCTGACATAGCCGTCCGACAGCTCTGACAGCGAACGGATGTGATCCGTCATAAACTCAGGACCCGTCGCACAATTCAATCCGACCGACAGCGGCTTGACGTGTTCGATCGAAATATAAAACGCTTCAATGCTTTGGCCCGCAAGCGTCGTTCCCATCGGTTCGATCGTGCCGGAAACCATGATCGGCAATTCAATGCCGGTTTCTTCAAATGCCTGCTTGATGCCGATCGTCGCCGCTTTCACATTCAGCATGTCCTGGCTCGTCTCAAGCAATATCAAATCGGCGCCGCCTTCGACCAAGGACTTCGCCTGCACATAGAAGTTTTCTTTCAGTTCATCAAAGGTAATGCCGCCCGTTACGGATAAGGTTTTCGTTGTCGGCCCGATTGCGCCAGCGACAAAACGGGGCCATTCCGGCGTCGCGAATTTCGCTGCACTCCTCTTCGCAATCTCGACTGCTAAACGGTTAATATCCGCCGCTTTTTCACCCAATCCATATTCATCCAGCACGACCGGCGTGCCGCCGAATGTATTCGTACAGAGAATATCGGCACCTGCTTCAAGGTATGCATCGTGGACGCCTTCAATGACTTCCGGCTTTACGATATTCAAGTATTCATTGCAGCCGTCGAACTCTTCTCCGCCGAAATCTTCCGGAGACAAATCGGCATTCTGAATCATCGTTCCCATGGCCCCATCAATGATCAAAATCCTTTTTTCTAGCTGTTCTTCAATTCGCTGTCTGGACATGGCTGCTATCGCTCTCTTTCTGTTGATCTAGTTTCCGGATGTAATTTATCAATTCAATTGACATATCGTAGCGGAAGAACGGTGTGATCACGTAAATTCCGTTGAACAAACCGGCTGCTGCGTCAATCAGTTCTTTGGCGATTTGAATGCCTTCTGCTGTCGCCCGCTCCTTGTCATCGCCGCAAGCACGCATCCGCGCAAGTGATTCTTCAGATAATTTGATGCCCGGCACTTCATTGTGCAGAAACTCCGCACTGCGAATGCTTGTCAGCGGCATGACCCCAAGGAAAATCGGCGTTTCCAGATGCTTCGTCGCTTCATGGATTTCGACGATTTTCTCTTTCGTATAAACCGGCTGTGAAATAAAATAATCAGCCCCGCTTTCGATTTTCTTCTCAAGCCTTGCAACTGCGCGGTCAAGCACCCGTACATTCGGATTGAATGCTGCAGCTACCGAGAAGTTCGCCTTCTTTTGCAGAGGTTTCCCGGAAAATGAAATTCCTTCGTTGAGCTTTTTGATCAATTGGATCAATTCCAAGCTTGAGACATCATAGACGCTTGTGGCTCCCGGGAAATCGCCCACTTTTGTCGGATCTCCCGTTACAGCCAGGATATCACGGATGCCCAGTGCGTCCAATCCCATCAAATGCGATTGCAAACCGATTAAATTCCGGTCGCGGCAAGTGATATGCGCAAGCGGGCGAATCTGTTCCTGATGCTTCAATATCGAGCCCATGGCAAGATTGCTGACCCGCGGAGAAGCGAGTGAGTTATCCGCCATGGTGACCGCGTCCACGCCTGCCGCATTCAACGCCTTCGACCCTTCCAGGAATTTAGTGACATCGAGATGCTTCGGTGTGTCGAGTTCCACAATGATCGTCCGTTCCGTCTTCGCTTTTTCATGGAGCGGCACTTCATTGGATAACTCCGCTTCCCGGATGACGATCGGTTTTTTCGTTTCCACTTCTTTTACCGTAATCGGCTTTAAATTGCCGACGCGTTTTTTCAACGCTTCAATATGCTTCGGCGTCGTACCGCAGCAACCGCCGATTAGGCGCGCCCCTTCTTCTCTTAAGAGCAGTCCGCGCGCCCGAAATAATCGGCTTCCGATTCATAGACGACGCGGCCATTTTCAAGATCCAATAAACTTGCATTCGGATAAGCGGAAAGGAAGGCTTTCTTCGGCAGCACTACGTCTTCCAGTGCTTGAATGGTGTGGTGAGGGCCTAACCGGCAATTCACGCCGACAATGTCGGCGCCAAGTCCTTCAAGTTGATGGAGGGCATCGTTCAGCGCCATGCCGTTCTGTAAAATTCCCGGTTCGTGCATCGATACTTGGGCGATTAGCGGCACGTCTGTCCGTTTCCGCAAATGGGTAACGGTCGCTGCTAGTTCCTCAAAATCATAATAGGTCTCGAGCAATAAAGCATCCGGATCCCCACTTAAGAGGTAGCCCGATTGCTGGTCCACCATCGCGATGATTTTATCAAGCGTCGCATCACTCTTCCGAATCCGCGGATCCCGCCGATTGTTCCGAAAACAAACTGCCCGCCCGGTGCCGCAGCGCGTTTTGCAATGGCAATCGCCGCTTCGTTGATTTCCTTTACTTGGCTCTCCAGCCCGTAGCGCGCAAGTTTCAGCGCATTTCCGCCGTAGGTGTTCGTTTGGATGATATCCGCACCTGCCTGGATATACTCTTCATGAATCCTTTCGATGATGTCCGGCCGCTGCAAATTCAATTCCTCGTTGCAATATTCAATGCCGTACGAATACAGCAATGTCCCCATCGCACCGTCCGCCGTCAGAATTCTCGTTTTCAACTCTTCTAATAACCCCATCATTTTAACCTCCTCTATATACAAAAAAAGCCCTCCATGAAAAAGAAGGCTTTATGAGTTCACACTCGTTCCTTTTCATCTCTCAGGCAATCACTTGCCTGCTGGATTTAGCACCTGACCTTGCGGCTGGTTGCTGAAGCGTCATAGGGCCAGTCCCTCGACTTCTCTCGATAAGAATTCACTTTATTCAATTTTGCTTTTTATAAGGGTAACTGGTCTAGAAAGGAAAATCAAGGCGATTTACCAGAAATAAACGAACTTTCTGTTAAAAAAGACAATAACCGTTTTAGTTTCTCGTCGTTTCCCTTTTGGCCCATTTCCGCTATCATGGGAGTCAATCACCGCTTTTAGGAGGAATTTCTGTATGTCCGAAAAATACCTGCTTGATGTCAACGATCCACGCAATTATTTCGTGTTGCTCGAGAACCGCCTCTTCCCTTCGATTGCTAAAGATCCAAATGCCTTAGCGGAAGGCGCAGAACAGCACCTGGTGAAAAGTGCTGGCCCGCTTGCCATCTATGAACGCGTCGGCGTGCTTACTGCCGACATCGACTACACCATTCCATCGAGCTTTCATGCCGCAAGCGAAACCCAATACCAAAATTTCCTGTTCCGCTATACCGAAAACTCGGTGACGTTCATCGAACCTGAAAAAACGCTCTCCTACCCGACAACAGAAGCGCTTTTTGCAGCCGGCAATGACTTGTTGACTGAGAAAAAAGCACAGTCGCCCGCGGAAGATTTCATGGTGCTCAGCGCCAAACTTCTGGCAACCTATCCGTGGCAATAAAAGAAAGCTGGACGGCGTTTTTGCTGTCCAGCCTTTTGATTTCAGCCCGAAAACCATTTTCGTTTACTCCCGACTTTTTGTGAAATACGCTCGACTTTCGTTCGAATACTCCCAACTTCTGTATGAATACTCCCGACTTCCCCTCGAATACTCCCAACTCTCCAACTCCCATCCTCTAAATCAAAAATCCGCCTCCAATGAAAGAAGCGGATCCAGGCATTATTTTCTATATTTGATTGCCAATCCTTTTAGGAAGTTGCGGGCATAGCGGTCGCCGCAAACGCTGTAATTCTTATGTCCTTGTTTCCGCAAAATGCCGCTCATCTCACTTTTGGAAACGGTCACGCCTGCAAGTGCGAGCAATTCAAGCATGTCTTCACTCGTCAATTGCAAAGCGATTTTCACTTTCTTCAACAGCAAATTGTGTGCCGGCTCGTTGCTCATCGGCGGTGCAGCTGGCTGCCCCGGTTTCGGCTCTTGGCGTCCCCGCTTGAAGACAATCAAACCGTTCAAGAAGGACTCCAACATCCGGTTATCGACACGGATATGATCGGCATTTTCAGAAGCATCCAAAACGCTGTCCATGTCATCGCCTTCGCTTTCCGGCGTCTTCGTCAACACTTTCAACACATCTTCTTTCGACAGCTCGATGCCGCCTTCCTTGAAAATCTTTATCATGTCATTATTTTTAATATCAAGTGCGTAGCGCAGCCTGATTAGAATATCATTATTGTCCATCGGGAAACCTCCAATTATTATGCATGATAGCTGTTCCATCATCTTTTTCGCTTTCTTTATCATAGCATATTTGAAGCCTTGGATTTAAGGAAAAACGCAAAATGTCAACCAAGTTGACATTTTGACAAAAAGAGAGTAAGATGAGTTGTATAGACAACGAATCCAGGAGGCTATCATGTTTAATATTGGGGATCAAATTATTTATTCCGCCCACGGTATTTGCAGAATTGACGATATATGTGAAGAAACGGTTTCCGGCGTTACAAAAACTTACTACAAGCTCCATCCATTGGAAAATAGCCAACGTGTCACCATCAGCACACCCATAGACAACGACAAAGTACTGATGCTCGATCTACTCGATAAAGAAGAGGCCACGGAATTGCTCGAGACCTTCAGTGAACCTGGCATCGAGTGGAACGACAACGCGAATGCCCGCCAGAATTTATTTTCAAGCATTATTGCTGCAGGCGACCGGAAAGAAATCGCAAAAGTCGTGAACACCTTAATGCGCAAGAAAATGGAAGTGCAGCTCGAAGGACGGAACTTATACGAACGCGACCATAAAGTGTTGAATTTCACCCAGTCCATCCTGTTCAAGGAACTCGCGCTCTCACTGGATACCAATTTCGAGGACATCAATAACCAAGCCTTGCATTTCATCAGAGAAAAAGCGCTCCATTAATCGATAAAAACCCCATGTGCCGAGCACACGGGGTTTTTTCATGTTAAATCCCAATCCATACGCAGCAGCTCTTTTAAAGCGGCCACTTGCGCTTCACCGAGTTTCGCAGCAATCTTTTCCTCAAGCTGCGCTTTCATCGCCTGGCTTTCCTCGTAGCATTGTTCGCCGCGTGCGGTTAAACGGATCGATTTCTCTTTTTTATTGTTTTCCACGCTGCCGACTTCCACTAATCCTTTGGCTTCCAAGTTCTTGATGAATTTATGGATGGCTTGCCGGGAAATATCGACTGTCTTGTTGACGTAAGAAAGCGTCGCTTGCTTTTTATAGATGCGTGCCATGATATACCATTCCGAATTCGATAAATAGATTTCGCTTCGATTGTTCCAATCTTTTTCGATGATCCGGCGCACCATCGTATGGCGCTCACTCAATAAATCAATCAAATCTAAGTCCTGCAAATTAGTGTCTGGATTCAATCCGTTCACTCCTATCCTTGTTCTCCGCCATTTAATATACAGAAGCGGATGGATGAAGTCAATTTGCTTCGTTGCTGCAGGCCAGCAATTCTTGATGCGCACGACGCCATGCGCCATTTAAAGAATATCGCTCCAGATTTTGATCGCTGTCCCTAAAATAAGCAAAGCCAAAATCCACTGCAGGTATTTCGTGTTCATCTTCTGTCCGAGTTTCGCCCCGAGCGGTGCGGCGATCAGGCTTGCTACAATCATGACGGCTGCCGGCCCGTACAAAATCTGGTCGGTGACAATTTTTCCGACCGTCGAGCCAATCGACGAAATGAACGTAATCGCCAGTGAAGTCGCAATGGTCATGCGCGTCGGTATTTTCAACACCACAAGCATGATTGGCACCAGGATAAAAGCACCCGCTGCCCCGACGATGCCTGCAGCAATTCCGACGATCAAAGCAAGGCCGGCCGCCAGCCCTTTATGGAACACCACTTGGTCAAGTGGAATGTCGTCGACTCCTTTTTTGGGAAGGAACATCATGATGACGGCAATTGTCGCCAAAATGGCATAGACAATATTAATGGCTTGTTCAGACAATAGCGTGGAGCCGTAGCCCCCGATAAAACTCCCGACTAAAATGGCCCCGCCCATATAAGCGATCAGCGCCTTATTGATATAGCCGCTCCCCCGGTAAGCCCAAACTCCAGCGATCGTCGCAAAAAACACCTGGATGGCGCTGATCCCGGATACTTCATGGGCGCTGAAAGCCGTATAGCCAAGCATCACCGGTATGTAGAGCAGCATCGGGTATTTGATGATCGAGCCCCCGATTCCCACCATTCCTGAGATAAATGAACCAATAAAACCGATGAAAAAAATGACGATGATAAAATCTATACTCATACCAATTCCTCCTTGCCAAAAGGAAAAAGGGCATCAGATCGATACCCTTCAGCTTTTAGCCTTTCTTGATCCAGAATTTCAACAGGCCGCCGTCTTCTTGGACTTCGAGCAAGTCATGGCCGCCTGATTTTGCCCAAGCTGTCATATCCGCTTTTGCCCCTTTATCCGTTGCATGGATTTCTAAGACTTGACCGGATGCCAGCCCTTTCATCTCTTTTCTTGTTTTCACAATCGGCATCGGGCATGCCAAGCCTTTTGCATCTAATACTTTATCTGAATTCATGTGAGTCGCTCCTTCAATTTCCAATTTTTTATTGCCTCGTTCAATGGTTTACCGCACAGCACAGCGGTTTGGTCCAATCTCCATTTCCGCTGCTCTTCTTCAGCCGGCGAAATGATTCCCATATTGGTCTTGCGGATTTCCTGATACGCATTCGGCTGCGGCGGCAGATGACGGGTCACCATATCCCGGAAAGTTTGTTCATCTTCTATATTCAATCCGTGATTCTCTTTAAACAAAGCGCTCAATGTTTTATAGACGCTTCCGTCTTCATTCAACTCATCGATGATCATGAAATGGGCTGGAAGAACGATTAACCCGTCCGCCAGTCCCGGATAGCGCTTGTAGAGGGATTCTCTTAGATCCCCCACCCAATCTTCTGCAAGCCCTGCAAGGTCCGGGCGTCCAATGGAATCGATAAACAGAATATCACCCGTCATTAAATACTGGCCGTCTACGATGAAAGAAGTCGAACCGATCGTATGTCCAGGCGAATAAAATGCGTGGATTTCGGTTTTTTCTTCTCCTAATTCCACTTTCAGTCCATTGACAAGTTTCACGTAGTCAAACACCACTTCTTCTGCATCTGCCGGCGGCAAATAATAAGCTGCGCCTATTGCTTCCGCGATTTGGCGTCCGCCAGAAATATGGTCTGCATGCAGATGGGTATCAAAGACGTGTTTGATCACAGCGCCTTTTTCCGCTGCGAAATTTAGAAAGACATCCGCCATGCGTGTTGCATCGATCACGGCAGCTTCTCCGTCCGAGATGGCCATATAAGACAAACAGCCTTTTCCGATCCGGACAAATTGGTATAACTCACCGCCGCCTTTTAAATCCCCCACTTTCACCGGTTCCAAATGTTCGCTCCAAGCCTTCATCCCGCCTTCTAAGTAAGCGGCCTCGATCCCTTCTTCAGCAAGCATTTCTGCCACCATGACCGAAGATCCTTCCTTTGCACAAACCACCAGTATGTCTTTATCCGTTGGAAGCTTAGCCGCCGCTTCTTCGACCCCGTCCAATAAATCAAAATACGGGATGTTCAAATAATCAAAGCGGCTGCCTTCTATTTTCCAGTCCGCAAACGCATCTTCATTGCGGACATCAAAAATAAAGAGCGGTTCGTTGTTGATCACCTTTTTCGCAACTTCTTTTGCTGTTAACGATTCTACTGTCATCTTTTTACCCCCTGCCGTATAGTCTTGTTCCAAAATTCCCGTTTCATTCGGTGAGCTGAATTTCTGAGAGTTACGCGTTGTTCGGCTCCGTAGCACCTGTCCATTCGGACATGCCCTGGGCTGCATTTTTAATGCGGGTAAATCCTTTTTCCTCCAGCTGCTTTGCTGCAAAATCACTGCGCTTGCCTGTCCGGCAAATAACGATCACTTCTTTATCCGAATCCAATTCACTCATCCGCTGCTCGAGTTCGCCAAGTGGAATCGATACAGCTCCCTCGATATGCCCGAATGCGTATTCTGCCGGTTCCCGAACATCCAAAACGATTAAATCTCCGTGCCCAAGTTGTTGCTCTAATTCTGCATTAGTTAGCGTGTGCGGAAATTTCATTTCCTCTTTTTCTTCTGAGCGATCGGCTTTCCGCAAATAATGGATCAGCACATTCCCTTCTTCAGAAGTCCCGAGGTAATGGTTGCCGCTGCTCTTGGCCCAAGCTTTCATATCCGCAAGTGAACCTCTGTCCGTCGCTTGCACTTCAATCACTTGTCCGGGCTCTAAATCATTCATCGCTTTTTTCGTCCGGACAATCGGCATCGGACAAGCTAGCCCTTTGGCATCCAAGGTTTTATCGGTCTTAATCATCTGTCTTCCTCCTTTTACCCACGGGGGTATATTTAGTGTCAAAAAAATTTAAACCGTCGGACCGTTCCATTCCAGCATGCCACCATCCATATTAACGACGTCAAACCCTTTATCTTCTAATAACCGCGCCGCCATTCCACTGCGATTGCCTGAACGGCATACGAGAATATGTTCTTTCGATCGGTTGATATCCTGCAGACGGAATTCAAGCAGCCCTAATGGAATATTGACTGCTCCCGGTATCTTCCCTGCTTTTACTTCTTCTGTTTCGCGTACATCGATAATGGAAACATCCGGATGCCGGTTTACGTATTCATTCACTTCTTCTGTTGTCATTCGCTTCATTCTTTTTTCCTCCTATCGTTGCGGCCGGTATTGGTTCATCCCGCCGGTTACGTTGATCACTTGTGCAAAGCCATTTCGCTGCAAGAGCGCCGCTGCCCGGCTGCTTCGCATGCCGCTTTGGCAAATCACGTAAACTTCTTTTTCCTTATCAAGTTCCTGCAAGCGCTTCGGCAATTCAGCCAGTGGAATATTCTTAAATTCCTTGATGTGGTTTGCTTTGAATTCTGCAGGTGTCCGTACATCGATCAATTGCTGTTCTTTTTTCTTGATCACCGATTTCAAATCATCCGTTGAAATTGCCTTTGCCCCTTTTGGAAGGGAGATGGCTCTGTACCCAATCCACAGGATGACCGCTCCAATCACTAACATCAGCCAAGTATCCATGATTCTCCCCTTTTCTTTAAATGAATAAATTCACATTGCCGTCTTCTGCATCAGCCAGATAAGTCGCTACTCCAGCAAAGGCCACGTCTTCCAGCAATTCTTCCTCTTTCAATCCAAGAAGATCCATTGTCATCGTACACGCCACCAGATTGATTTCTTGTTCTTTCGCCATATCAATCAATTGCGGAAGTGTCATCGCATTATGCTTGCCGATAACATGCTTAATCATCTTTGGTCCCATTCCGGCCATATTCATCGTAGAAAGCCCTAATTTATCTGCGCCTCTTGGCATCATTTTTGCGAACATCCCTTCAAGGAATCCTTTCTTCACGGCTTGCGGATTGTCTTTTCTTAAAGCATTCAGTCCCCAAAATGTGTGGAAAATCGTTACCTCGTGGTCGTATGCCGCTGCTCCATTCGCAATGATATAGGCCGCCATCGCTTTATCGTAATCTCCGCTGAACAAAATGATGTTTGTTGTCTTTCTTTCTTCCATCTCTGATTCCACCTCCCTTATACCGCACGGGGTATATTTTAATTTAAATAAAAAAGCGCTGACTCAACAACACGTAAAATACCTATAGGGGTATATTAACATCCAAAAAGAAAATCCGTCAACCCGAAAGTTCTACGGATTTCTTATCTGCTTTTAACCAATAGGCTAACCGCATCTTTAACCAGCTGATCTGTGCTTTCACCTTTATCAATGCTGTCCCGGACACATTGCTCCAAGTTCTCACTGACAATAACGCCGATTGCCCGGTCTACTGCGCTTCGCACTGCAGACAATTGAGTCACGACATCGCGGCAATCTTCGTTGTCTTCCACCATGCGCAAGACCCCTTTAAGCTGGCCTTCGATTCTTCTTAGGCGGTTTTGGACTTGTTTATCGTATTCCATCGTATGATTGCCCCCTTCACTTTCCCTTGTTTCTATCCAATTTTATACCCCTTTGGGTATGAAATCAATCCTTCAACCTGTCTTATACAGATTGGTCGATGCAGCCGATCAATCGTTTCTCGATCTCTACAGCGATATTCTTAATGGAGTCGTTCTGAACCATGTCGGTTAAAGCAGTAGGACGCGGCATGCCGATTTTCGTCGTACCTTTTTCTTCATAGACGACGATTTTGCAAGGCAAGAAATACCCCACCATCAAATCTTCCGACAGCACTTTATTGGCTTCTTCCGGGTTGCAAACTTCCAGTACGGTAAACGGCGTATCAAAATCTGTGCCTTTTTCTTTCAGCTTCGCCGTAAGATCGAAATTCCACAAGACACCGAACTTTTCGCTCTTTAAATTCTCTTCAAGTGCTTGCACCGCTTCATCTCTGCTTTTTGACGTTTCTACTGTGTAATTGAACATTTTTTCTCCTCCTCTTCTTCTATTCTAGGACTCAAAATTAAACCCCTATGGGTATATCAACAACTACAGAATAACTCGTTTTTCTTGGAGGCACAACTAATCTGCTTTTCCGGATTTTCCCCTAAAGAAAAAGCACTTCTTTTCGAAAGCTGAAAAGAAGTGCCTGTCATTGTTTTATTCGCCGCGCGGCGCTTTCGGCGGTTGGCATGTATCGCATTTGCGCTGGTTGTTTTTGTTGAACTTTGTGAAGGTCTTCTCAAAGTTATTGCCGCAAGAACATTTGAACAGCAGCTTTTGTGAAAATCCGTGGTATTCCGTTGACAGCAATTTGCTGTCGGAGTTTTTCTCTGTAAATTCTCTTATTTTATCGATTGTCCATCGTTTATTCATTCTCTTACACCTCTATCATTTATTTGCAGGCAGAAACGCTTAGCTTCCGTTGAATTTTGGGTTCATCCGTATTCGTCCTAAGTTCCTTATTATAGCACGGCTTGACCGGCAATAAGAACAATAAATGATTTTCCTCTATTTACGATTTTAAAACGGCTTGGGTATTTTGCGTTTTTCTCTCCAGGAATTTCCCTTTGGCGTAGCCTGAAAAGAAGGTCATGAAGACCATTCCGACGACCAGCATGAGGATACTGCCGCCAAGATAAGCGGAGTCCATATTAAAAAGCACGGCATTTCGGAACCACGACTGGAACGGCAAACCAAATCCCAACAATACGGCAAAAAACACAACTTTCACTTTCCAGTTCTTGCCCTTCATCTTCTTAATCGAGTTATTTACAAAGATGCGCAAGAACGCAAGGGCCATCCCGATTCCCCAGAACATCAATAAGTACATTTTAATATCTTCATCCATGGCAAATGCTTTCCCCAGCATCCCGACTCCAATTAAAAACGCTGCAATCATCGCTATATGAGATTTCTTCATATTCCATCACCCATTCTGCAAATTCCACTCAACACTATGTTGATTGGTATATCTTTATTTTAGGCCCCTGCTATAATGAAAGCAATAAACAGAATAGGCGCACCTGTTCAGTGGTACGGAGGGGACCTGATGGCTTCGATTTACGAAGAAATGGCAGAAAAGACGAAAGAAAAAATCCAGCAGCATTTCCTTCAGCTGTTAAAGGAAAAGAACTTCATGAAAGTATCTGTCCGTGACATCACCGAAGCGGCGGAGATCAACAGAGGCACTTTTTATCTGCATTACTTGGATAAATACGATTTGCTGGATCAAATAGAAGCGGGATTATTGGAAGACTTGGATAAGCACCTGGAACAGCTAAAGCCGGATTTATTGCTCGAGGAAGCAGAAAAAGGACGGATTTCGATGAACGCGGTGGAAGTGTTCCGCTATATTCAATTGAACGCCGAATATTTTCAAATCTTCCTCGGTGAAAATAACCACATCGGCTTTCACAAGCGGCTAAAACGTTTTTTCGTCGATCACTTTGTCGAAAAGATGATGAAAAACGAAAGCTTCTTCAAAAGTGCATCGGTCCCGCAAGATTATTTGTCATCCTTTGCCACTTCCGCTTTTTTAGGGCTCATTGAACAATGGCTGGAAAACGAACTGGCTGAAACACCGGAAGAAATGGCCGAAATGTATATCCAGATCATTTTCTTTATCCGCAATTTATAACGTAAAAAAGGCTGTTTCCCAGATCAACCAGGGAACAGCCTTTTTGTTATCTGCGGCTTCTGTTCGGAAGAGGACCGCTTTCCCCGTCAATACGCGAATCTCCCGCCACTTCAAGACCCGTTTCTTCTTTTATATAAAAGAAACTTCTAAACACAAGGGCTGCAAGCGCTGCGCCAATCAATGGAGCGGCAATGAATAGCCATACTTGGGCCAGGGCATCGCCGCCGGCAAAAATAGCAGGCGCCAAGCTTCTTGCCGGGTTTACAGAAGTGCCTGTCAACGGAATGCCAATGATGTGTACAAGCACCAAGGTCAACCCGATGACGATTCCACCCATATGGGAAGTCGCTTTGCTCGAAGTCACCCCGAGTATTGCCAGTACAAAGATGAACGTAAGGATGATTTCAACGCCAAATGCTCCGAGTAAATTTAAACCGACAGCACTTAAATCGCCATAGCCGTTTGCTCCGTATCCTTCGAGAGTGGTCGAATTCGCAGCCACGAATGCAAGAAACGCACTTCCTGCAAATGCTCCTACAATTTGAGCCACTACATACCCGCCAAACTCTTTAGCTGTCAAATTCCCGGACATCCAGACAGCCAGCGAAACTGCCGGATTTACATGGCATCCTGAAATATGCCCGATAGCGTAAGCTGCTGCTACAATCGACAACCCGAATGCAAAAGCAATGGCTAAAACGCCGAGGTACCCATTATCGGTCCCTCCCGAATATCCACCTAAAACCACAGCCGCCCCTGTTCCAAGAAACACCAAGATAAATGTACCGATGAACTCTGCTAAATACTTCTTCATAGAAACCTCTCCTTTCCTTTAAAACCTCACCGTCATAATTAATCTGAACTTTCAAAATATTATAGCATAGCTTTCCCTCTTATAATTTTTATTTAACGATATTTGTCAAAATCATAAAAACCTTTCCCCGGGAATGAGAAAAGGTTTTAGTCAATGTATAGATTAAATTCAGCTTCGGAATTTGAGGACTTTTGCAGCTTCTTTAATAAGCCACCCAGCTCAAACCGGTTGTCCCTTCACCAGCGTGAACCCCTACACAAACACTGAGCTGGACAACTTGCACGTTGAGGTCTGGAAACTCTTCCAAAAGCTCGTTTTTCCAGATTTCTGCATCTGCTGCATTATTGCAATGGTTGACAGCCACTTCCGGTACAGCTCCTTTCGCCATATCTGAACGCAGCGATGAAACGACCCTGTTTTTTGCCCGCTTATTGGAACGGACTTTTTCTTTCAGGACCGTTACTCCATCTTCGAAAGTAATAACCAATTTTATGTTCAGGATATTGCTTAAAAAGGCTTGTGTTCCTGAAACACGGCCGCTTTTGTGCAATTGATTCAAACTAGAAGGAATAAATGAGAGATGGGATTTAGCTGTCATGCCCTTTATCACAGCCACAACATCTTCCACCTCTTTGCCCGCTGCAAGCAGCTCGGCTCCCGTTTCAATCATTTTGACCATCGGGAACGATCCGATTTTCGAATCAATGGGGTATACATTTAAATCGGTCATTTCTGCAGCCGACTGGGCGGTTGCGAAGGTTCCAGAAAGGCCGCTGGACAAATGGAGCGCAATCGCGGAATCATAGCCGTCTGCCTGAATTTTTTCATATAAAGCAAGCATTTCGCCAATAGCTGGCTGTGAAGTTTTAGGGGATACATCCGCCAAGCGCAATTTCTCATAAAATTCTTCCTGTGTAAAATCGATGGACTCTCTATAAACCCCATCTGAAAAAACAACACTAAGCGGGAGTACATAAACTTGATGTTTTTGAATAAAATGATCGTCTAATTGTGCAGCTGTATCGGTAATCCATGCTATTTTTTTCATCTACTAGTTTCTCCTTTAAATGCGATTCCATATCGGAAGCAGCTTTCTGCTACGGCTAATTTACCTGACGCACCAGATGACGGCTAGTGATAGGTGTCATATACGGATAAACTTTTGAAAGCGCCGACATAATTTAAACTTATTTTGCTGTTTTTACCACAAAAAAATCACCGATCTATATGCTGCATAGGTCGGTGATCTTTTGATATAAGCAGTTGGATCAACCAACTGCAATTCTTTGTTTGAATGTTTGAAGCAATGCCGCGCCTCATCCGTCGATTCACTCTTCAGCAATTGGCCTCTAAATTCATCTGCATCTGCAATATTGCTGACATAGATTTTAAAGAAGCGGCGCAGCGGTCTGAACGGCAGCGGTTCTTCTTCCGTAGAGTAATAATCATGCAAATCCAACTGCAGCTCTAAAAGCTCCAGCATTTCTGCATCGCTATGCTCGCGCGGCTCTTTTTCAAAAGCGAACGGGTTTTGGAAAATCCGCGTCCGATCATGACGCCGTCAATGCCGTATTTCTCAGCCAATTCCATGCCGGTTTGGCGATCCGGAATATCTCCATTAATCGTGATCAAGGTATCCGGAGCGATTTCATCCCGCAGTTGCTTGATTTCAGGAATCAGCTCCCAATGTGCCGGCACGCGGCTCATTTCTTTCTTGGTCCGCAAATGGATCGACAAATTGGCGATATCCTGCTCGAGCACATGCGAAAGCCAAGCTCTCCATTCCTCTACATTCGTGTAGCCAAGGCGGGTTTTGACACTGACCGGCAATCCGCCAGCCTTCGCCGCTTGGATCACTTCCGCTGCGTTGTCCGGGAAACGGATCATGCCGCTTCCTTTCCCTTTTGTCGCTACGTTGGATACCGGGCAGCCCATGTTAATATCGACGCCTTTAAAGCCCCGTTTCGCCATCCCGATGCTCATCTCGCGGAACTGCTCAGGCTTATTGCCCCAAATATGTGCCACCATCGGCTGCTCATCGGGGGTAAAGACCAATCGCCCTTCTTCACTGAAAACACCGTCCGGGTTGCAATAGCTTTCCGTATTCGTGAACTCCGTAAAAAACACATCGGGACGTGCAGCTTTCGCCACCACTTTCCGGAACACCACATTCGTGACTTCCTCCATCGGCGCGAGTATAAAGAATGGCCGCGGCAAATCACGCCAAAAATTCTCTTTCATATCCAACTTTCAATCCTTTCATCGCGGGCAAAAAGCACACTCTTTACCCGAAATTCCTCATCTATTAAACGAAACCACATTTTAATTCATCATCGGGTCTTTCTTAACCTTAACTAGTTTACACGAGTCAGGCGCCTGTGGAAAGAAACGAATATCGAACATAAAAAACTCTTCACTCGCCAGTTGGCTTGTGAAGAGAAAGGATGTCTTTTCAGAAAAACTTATAAGTATTCTTTCCTTCAGCTTTGGCAAGATACAAAGCTTCATCTGCTTGTTTGAGCAGCGGTTCCAACGTACCCTTATAATTTGCGGGGTAACTCGCAATCCCTACGCTGGCAGAAAGGGCATAGCCTTGTTCCCATGCACTCAAAGCGTGAATGATCGCTTCTGCTTGTTCATTTATTTCTTCTTTGTCAGAAACACCGGAAAAGTGGATAACAAACTCATCTCCCCCTATTCTAACCACAAAAGCACCCAGCCCGTCCGCTACGAGCCGTTGCAGCCTTGAAGCGACTTCTTTCAAGACTTGATCCCCTTCATCATGTCCACAGAAATCATTTACCCGTTTAAAGCCGTCCAGGTCCAAGTAGTAGATCACGCCACCCGCTTCGGAATGGCTCTCAAAAAACTTAAAAAGATACCGTCGATTATACAAATCCGTTAAAGCATCCCGGAAAGCCAAACGTTCCAAATCAAGATAATAAGAAAACATCCGGACAATTTTTTGCAGCAGCTGAATATTTTTGGGATCGAAGTGGCTGACTTTATCATTGACTGCACACAAGGTCCCGAACTTTTCACCATTTATATGAGAAATCGGCAGCCCTAAATAAGACCGGATTTTCATTTGATCAAGCTTACTTTGAAGCCCCGTCAAACTGCTTTCTTTTTTCGTGTCTTCGTAAACTAAAGGTTCGTTTTCTTGAAAATTAATCCGGTTGCATAAAGTATCGTTAAGGTTTAATACCAATCCTTCCCCCACCACAATACTCGTATCTTCATTCGAAAACTTTAAGATGACTTGCTGCGTATCACTATGAGAAGTCAAATAGATTAAGTGGCCGGGCAAAATCTCTTTCGCCAAATCCAATAAATCATTGGCCAGTTCATTAAAATTCTTATACATTTGCAGTTCTTGAAACGTGGTCATCACATAACACCCCAATTACTAATTGCCAAACCTCCGTATAGCGGCTGCATTTCATTAATTTTACCATAGATTATCGAATGGCATTGAGCAGCAAAGACAAATAAAAAAACCCTCAACCCTGTCAGATTGAGGGTTGAGAGTTTAGTTTGATAAATAATTACATCATGCCGCCCATTGACTAGCGGTTAATATAGCATTTTATAGAGTGTTAAAAACCTTATTATATAGAAGGTTTTCGTTTTCTCTTTGTATAGAAACCTATACAAAATTATTTTATTGTTGCCGGATTGTTGCCCAAAAACTATACTTTTTGCTTTTACTCCTACAAAGCTTTTTGTTTTTATTTTTTTCTATTATCAAATTTACTTTTTGCGAACTTACTAATTTTCCATGCTCCTAGTGAAACTATTCCAGCACCCAAAACTCTAACCCCTAAATCCCCTAAGATTTGCTTTTCTTTAGAAGTAAAAGTATATCTTAATTCCTCTGGTAAATGTGGTCGAGTGTACCCAGACTTTATAAAGTCATTTACCTTGTCAGGTGACTCTAAAACACCTTCGACATATTGAAAGCCTTTAGAAATAAGTTCTCTACTTTCTGCATCTGATATTAGTTTGCCGTTTTCTAACCAAGCCATATTTCCACCTCTCTCTTCCATAAATATACAGGGAAATGAAATTTTTTAGAAGATACAAAAAAAGAAGAGCTATTGCTCCTCTTTTGGAAAAACTAATTTATTTATGATAATTACTTTTGAACTATAGGTAAGCACTCATGCAATGCCCGCTCCCAGCATTTGTTCCATACTTTTCTTTGACAACCTCAGCTACTTTTTTTCCTTTAAATGGTGTAGGGAAAACTAAGTGATGAGGATCAATTAGTACAATAACATATACAGGCATGAAAGTTACAGGATCTAGATCAAATCGAAAATATACTCTAACTCCTATTTGACCGCCTGCCAAATCTCTGATGTCAGATTGCAAAAAAGTATCATCCCCATTAACCGGATCAATGTAAAGACTTAAGCAGTTTTGAAAACGTTTATTTATCTCGATGGGCTTTAAAACACCATCCGAAGTTATAACTATATTTAAATCAGCTCTTAACTTTTCAAGACACATTTTTATATTTTCATTTCGGTTATTAGCTATAAAATTTGTAAACTTTAAATCTTTACTTGTTTTGGATTTCTTAATACTTTCATCTAAGTACTGAAACTCACTTTTCTCTGGAACGGAATTTAGAAACACTTCACCTTCTACTCTTTCGCCCATGACCTGTTTAGTAACTTGTTGCAGCACAGAAACTTTATTTTTATCTCCTTCAGGTAATGATTTTAAAAAGAAATCACTATCAATGGACATACTTCTCAGTATACTCCTTTAACAAGAAGTCCTTGTTCATAACTTCACCTTTTTGATAAGCGGTTTTCCAAGAATCGTCCATATGACTTCTGTCTACAAGTGCAAAATCACTTACACTGTCGAGTTGATTAAATAAATCATCAATGAACTTTTTAACTTCTGGATATTTTTCTATTTCTCCTATAGCTTCACTGATTTTATTTCCATCATTATACTCGTTATTCTTCTTCTTAAAGTATACTTCTCTTATAACTGGACCATACTTCCATGCTTCAAAATCCGCTTTAAAAAGCTCTACATTATTACTTAATGTTCCTTCAGAGATAGTTTCAGTCGGTCGTTGGTTATAAAAAGCTCCATGGTAAGCATATAAAAAGTACAAGCTTTTTTGTAATTTTATAGGTGAGATATCAGGTTTTAAACTGTGAAGATAACCAGCTAGGTGGTTTACGTTGGGTAAGATGGCTGTTTTCTCGCTCATTCTTATCACTCCATATCGAAAGAATTTTCTTTTACATTACAAATATACCACTCTATTTCTCCTTGTACACCCCCTCATACTCCGCTCTAGCAAGGTCAATATTCTACAAATATTTTTTGAGGAGACAAGCATTAAACGACTTTTCAAAGTCCATTAGAACTACTTCTAAGGAGTTTTAAAAGATTTTTAGGTCTAATTCCTAACAATAAATAAATTCCTTTACAAAGGCTCGTAGGTACCTTAAAAGTCTTGTGTCTACTTTAAGTTTTTTAAAAATTTCTCCTTAAAAAATAGACTGTGTTCTGACTTTCAAGCTAACATAAAAAGAGCGTCCGCTTGGACACTCTTGGTTTGTTTATTGAAGTACTTCATTAATTTCATTGATGAAGATTTTAAAGTCTTCATACTCTGAACCATCATTCCAATTATAGAAAACAATTTCAGGCTTGTATTTAGCTGCTATTTTTTTCTTTATATTGACGATATCTTGTTTTAATTCGTTTTGAATTTTCAAAAGGGATTCGTAATCGTCAGCATCGTAAGAATCTGGCCAATCTAATTCCCCGTTGCTTTCTGTTACACCGACTATTACTTCCTCATCGTTCCGATCCTGCAATGTGAATTCTGCAGAATAAACTTCTGGAACAACAAAATCGAACTCTCTTTCTTCTTTAAAACTCAACTTTATAGTTGTTTCATTTACTGTAGCGGTTATTCCAGTAAAGCCTTTCACCATAATATTTTGAAGATGTCTTACTTCAAATCCTATAGACTCAAAAAACTCTTTAAATTGCTTAATTGCCGCTTCTCTTTTAGAGATTAATTCTTTTGAGTAAGCCGGAGACTTCAAAAGATCTAGATAAGTGTTTTTTCTTTCGTAATAAAGCTTCTCAAGATTTTCTTCCAACTTCTTTAATTCTTCTTTAGATTTGCTCAGAGCAACAAGTCCTTCAAAATATCCCACTAGAATCCCTCACTTTTGTATATTCTAATATATTACTATTCTACATAAAATTGAGAAATCCTTTTTAAATTCCAGATTTTATCAAAAATAATCGAAGCGTCTGTCCACGCATGTTATTTGTGTTACCAGCTGTCCATTATTTGCTTCATGGCCTGTAAACTTTCCTCGTAGAACCAGTACCGTTTCCCTTTTTCCTTGCGCCGTTCCAGAATCTTCATCCGTGGATCATCCAGAAATTCATTCTCCAAGAAAGACTTGCTCATACATGTTCGTTTGGCCATCTCATTGATATCCCAGGTAAACAATACATCCTTGATTGCTGCATCTAGCTTTTCATTGATTAGTTCCCTTATTTCCGCTTCGTTCACTTTCAGTTCGATGGCTACTGTTTTCTGCATCCGCTACTTCCTTTCTTTTCTGTTCTTCGTGCTCAGCAATAAGCCGAGGCACCGAAGTCTTTAAGAAAAATTGCCACATCCTAGCTGCTACTTCCGGCGGAACATTTGACTGCGGGATTTCTTTTTTTATCGGATCCATACAAGTCCCCTTTCGTATTTGATGAAATAGTATTCGCTTCAGCACTCACAATAACCTTTTCCGCCGCAAAAAAAGACAGCCCTTTTACCGGCTGCCATCCAATCAAACTGATTTAACGCCCTCTCATTTCCACTTGCTGCATATTATACAGTTCGCGAGCTACACGCTTAATATCTGCTTCTTCTCGAACCACCATTTGCTGAACAGTGACATTACCGCCCATCATGCCGGCCATTTTGTCATTAGATGTTACCCTTGAACCCCTCGGCATATCAACCAATTCAGGACCTTTTTCTCCCACAATTGCAGGACCGCCCTTAAAGTATTCCGTCCCTTTTGCAAGCATCGGGATATTCGGAATATCAACGCCTGCACCGCCAATTGCCGGAACCCAGTCAGGAATCTTGAGCGTGTTCATGCCACCGATAAAATCATTGATTAATTCGATAATGAAATTGATGGATTTTTTAATACTGTCTGTAATTCCCTGCCAAATTCCTGATAAATTACTGGAAATTTTTTCAAAAACTGATGTGATAGCGTCTCGTATAGCATTTACAGGTTTCATAAGAACGTCTTTCATAGTTCGGAAAATAATTACTGCCGCATCTGAAAGACCTTTAAAAATTCCGACTGCTCCATCTTTCAATTCGAAAAATTTTCGCATGACATCAAGGATCCAGCCACCCACTACATCAAAAATCGCATCTTTCGTTTTCACAAAAATATCTTTAATATTTGACCATAAATTTGAAAAGAATTCGGTAATCGGTTCCCAGTTTTTCACGATTAATGCGACGATGCCGATTAATGCTGCTATTGCTGCAATAGCTATTGCTACGGGTGCGGCTATGGCGGCTATGGCTGAGCCTATCGCGGGCAAGATACCGGCTAAAGCCCCGAACGCACCGGTGATTATCGGAATTAATGTAGGAAGAAATGCGAGTGCCGGAACTAATGCGAGAATCGCGCCACTAACCAAAGAGATTACAGTGATTATTGATGCTAGCACTAGAGATAATTCTTTATTATCTGCCATCCATTCGACTATGGCCGCAACGATATTCGTGATGGCGGTAACTACAGGCGCCATCGCTTCTGCTAGTCCAGCCATTGCATCTTGCAGCCGTTGCTGTGCTTCAGCATTCTTGACGATTTCCTGATTATTTCTCACGTACTGATCGAACACATCGTTTAACCCTTGATCTGCAAACAATTTAGCAATCGCATTTGAACGTTCCTGGGTGGACGACATACCCTGTAATTCCTCATTGAACTTCGCGACATCTACGCCACTTTTCTCCATGAGATCCGTCAGCTGGCCGGTAACTTCCCCGAGCTGAGAAGTAGTCGTAATCGATTCCGCTAAACCTTCAGCTGTAAACGTTTCCCCATACTTAACGATGGCTCCTGATATTCCCTTAGAAACTTTTGTGAGCGCTTCTTCTGTGGTATAACCTGCTTGGATCAAGTTCCCCATCGCTTCCGTAATTTGGCCAACGTCCTGGTCGACTGAAGCGAAATTCACACGAGCCGGTTGAAGTTCCTCCATACTTAAGGGCTGAACGTCTGCACTAGCGGTCATCATAACCTTTTGCTCTACTGGCGCCGCCTGGGCCGTCTTCACTTTTTCCTCGCTCATTTTCCGGAAAGAATCGAGTTCTTCCTGGTGCGCTTTCTTGACGGCTTCGAGTTCTGCACCTAAGCGACTGTCCAGCGCCTTTTTGCTTTCATCTTGCTGCTCTTTCAAGTTCTCAAGACGGGATTGATTCGTAGCCTTCAGCGACTCCATTTCAAGCGCTTGCCGTTCCTTCAACGTTTCTTTATCAATCTCGAGTTCTTGAGCGGCCTGTTCCTTGCGTAAATCGTATTCATTCTCGATGGCTTCTTTCTTTTTATCAAATGTTTCATTCACGCCATCTTTTTGTATAGTCAGTGCTTCAATTTGATTGTTGCGGTCTTCCTGGATTTGATCCGCGCGCAATTTCGCTTCAAATTCAGCAAGTTTCTCAGCTGCAAGACGACGGCCTTTCTTAGTTTTCTGATTATCGATATCCGCTTGCAGGGCTGCTCGCTGGTCCGCGTTCTCTTTATTCTTTGCAGCTTTATCTTCCGCATCCGATAAAGACCTTAATCCGGCAATTTCATCGTCAATGGCTTTTAAACGATTGTAGCGGTCCTCATCGATCAACTTCAGTTTTTCCATGTACTCTTTATCGATTAATTTCATTTTTCGTTCAGATGCTTCTTCGAGTGCTTCAAATTCCGCATCCAGCGAGTCCTGTAACGCTCTTTCCTGCCGTTCATAGGCTTTGGACACTTCTTTGTATTCAGTATCCAGGGACTTCGCAAGAGCGTCCTTCTGAGCGCTGTACGCCTCTGAAAGGGTGTCTTCTCTGCTTTCCATAGACTCTTCCAGTTTGGTTTCCTGTGCCGCTAACTGTTCTTCATATTCAGCCAGTTCCTCCTCGCTCATTTGCTTGGAAGCACTGCTGAATGTTCGCAGTCCAGACCCTGCATTAGCTGCTTGTGTTTCAAGCATCGCCAACTGCGTATTGGTTTCTTGCATACTCGTTACAAGACCAGCAATTGCCGCCGAACCTACCGCTGCACCTTTCGATATGGCACTGCCGATTTTTCGACCCGTTTCTCTGGCTTCGTCTCCTAAATCTTCAATATCGTCTTCAGCATTCTGCAGATCGCTTGTATCGATATCCGGATTGATTCTAATCTGAGTTTGCCGCGCCTGATTTTGCAAATTCCGAAGCAAACCTTCTGTCATTTCGACTTCACGATTAAACGCACGGAATGTTGATTCGTCTATTTCCCCTGCAGCAAACTGCCTGTTCACTTCCACTTGCGCCTGTCGCAATGTATCTAGCTTAGCCGCAGCATTCCGAGCCGCATCCTGCAAAACATCAAATCGCTGTTGCAAGAGGTTGACGTTGTCTGGATCGAATTTTAATGCTCGGTTAATTTGCTGAAGTTCCTTGCTGGTTTTACCGGACGCCTTATTCACATCGGATAATGCCGTTTCAATTCCCGAAGCGTCGGCGCCGAGTGTAATGGTCACGCCTTGTACTTTTACCATTTTTTCTCCACCTCTTTTATGGTTGCTCGCTTTACTCGCCGGCATCCACAAAAGAAAAAGAAGCCCGGCCACAGTAAAGCGGCTGGACTTCTGGAGTCTCTATAGTGTCTGGAAAATGAATTCCTCTATTATTTATTTTTGAAAATATTTAGTTGACCACATTTGTGGCATTTGATTTCAGCAGTACCAATTATTTTCCCGAGTAGCCTAGTGCATTTAATGCATCGGACCCGTTTTAGATAAGATGGCTCTTTTTTTGTCAATGTATCTTTCAAACGGCAGCACCTCTACTCTCTTTTAGTTTTGTAACGATGTCTGTAAAAATATCCGCTAACGGGAAGACTTCGAAAGTCTCGATCCATTCTTCGTATTCCGGAATCTTAGGATCCGATGTCTTTGCGAATGCCCAGACGATTTGGGCCATTTGATTACTTTGTTTTAAATTCATTTTCTCTAATTCCAAGTGGTCCTCCATTGCTTTGAAAAGGTCTAACTTGAAACGGCTCTTGTATAGCTTTCTAGCTGCCCGATTTATTTTGAGGTCTACTTGTTTCCCGTCGATTTCGATGGCAAAAGCTTTGTTTGTATTTCGGTTTAGAAATTTCATGCCTGCACCCCCTTTGTATTTTTCATTTCTTCTTCGATGCCCATTAAATCTGGAAGGTCGTCGAATGTCAGTGTTTTTGGTTGTTGGATATCTACGCGATCGCCTATGCAGATTTCGAAATCTTTGCCGTACCTTAGAAGAGCACCATACTTTTTAATGTTTTCAAAAGCTGGACTAGACGGGAAGAAATGATAACTACTAAGATTATTTAGCGCCCCGTTTCGTACTTGCTCTTTTATAGTCTCATCAGTTTGTTCCGGGTCATTGTGATGGAATACATATTTACCTGAAAACTCTTTCGTTCTTTCTTCAACTTGATTTAATTCATTTTTTGTAACAGGACCTAATGGACCTTTTCTTATGAGATGTACCACTATCATTTCTTTGGCAAAATCTGTTTTCAATTTTATGCTGTACGGATAATAAAACTGTGGTGTACGTGCTTCTAATTTTGCAATTTCCATTTCGTATCGGTTCATTATTTCTTACCTCCTAATAGTTTTTTAAAGATGGATGGCTTTTCTAGCCCAGTTAAATCGTGAGGTCTGGTTACAATCGTTCTCAACTGCTTATTGAGTTTAGTTGCAATGAGTTCAGCTTCGTGCGCGCGTTCCTCTCCTCCTGAGAATGAAAGATAATTGGCATCCGTCAATGCATCCCGATCGTTTATTTCTCTCGAAATAATATGACCATCCAATAAAATATCTATCTTCTTCCCAACCAATTTGCGTTTTTCGAGGGAAGCGATATTCTTCAAGGTTGGCAATAATTGCTCTTCGAAGATGGTCGCTAACTTATTCAATTCTTGTTTTTGTTTCTCCAGCTCTGCATCGAGCTTTTCTTCTTCGACCACACGGTTGAAAGCAATTTTAGGTTGGTGCTCTTCCGGGATGGCTGGGACCCTTCCTTTATCAAATTTGATTTCCAACTCCAGCTCTTCTATTTCTTTTTTTAGTTCGTGATGTTCAGCAGCTGATTTTGCACTCTCTAATAAATCTTTAGCCAATTTCAAACGATTTTTTGCTGGTAAGTTACGGCGAAGCTTGTCCTTATTTTCTTTTACAATTTCAATAACTTTTTCTGATTCTGTAAAGTACTGTTGTGCATCAATTAGTTCTACTTTTTTCATTTGTATAGCCTCCATTTTTGTTTTTTATATTAGGCTAGGAAGTTCACGAGAATTTTCATCTTCGTTTTCGACTTCTCCAAACAAATCGCCCAGTTGTTTTATAATGCGTTGGTAACTTTGATCGCGAGTGTTGTATAACCTTGCAACCGGCCGTTCACGCTCATAGGGTTCGGTCTTTTCAGATTGAGAAAACATTTCCACATCGCCATTTTCTTTAATGTCATCCCACATATCGTCTAGCAATATACGTAATCTGGCCGCCTGTATGATTAAACCTTCTACAATCTTCATGCGGTCTTTAGGAGCTTCTTTGTATATCCGCTTTAACCGCGCCACTTCAGCCTTCACACGTTCATCTTTGGAACTCTGAATAACCATTCAAATCACCTTCCTTCTATTGGGGGGTAGGGGTCACGCGAGAAATTCTTCGAAAAATTGGAGAGTGCTTTCCCCCTCCTCGGTCTCCCTGTTGAAACCACATGAGTAAACCTACGATGCGGGGGCGTTGTTTCTGATTTCCAAACAATTTATTTGAACCGTTTGCTGCTTACGGATTGATTTACAGAGCGTCCGGATGGTTATAGGTTTCTCTGAAGTATCTTCGCGTCTCTTCAAACTTTTGGTCCTGCCTTTTCTTCCATTGTTGAATCTTATATTCATCTGGGTCGATGAAGATCCATTTGCCATCTTCAAATACAGATAGCTTTCGTTTAGGCAAACGCTTCTCGGCTTTAACTCTCCGGTATTCCGCATGTTCTTCTTTCGCTAAATCATCCCGCCTTCTCGATGTAGCTTTCCTCTTCCTCCACCTTTAAATGGATTCGTTGAAGCAATGAAGCAATCAACTCTGGACGCACATACTTTTTCTTCTGGAAGTAGCGAATCATAATCAATTGATCTCGGTCCGTTAACCAATCAAGCAGCAGTTTCCATTGAACATGCCGTCCATACTCATTCATGATGGTTCGGTCATAGCGTTCCTTCAATTCGATAATCCGGATCGCCTGTGCATCTGTTGCAGTCTTTATCCCTTTCGGATTCAATGGGTCGAAGTTGGTTGTGGGAAAAGAAATGCATTCATATAGTTCTTTATGGAATGCCATCCTCATGGCTTCCAATCGCTTAGCCCGTGTTAGAGCTTGTGCCAGGTGCTTGAGTTGCCAGGCTGTTATGTTCAGTGTTTCAGTGTCCATCGTTCTCCCCTCGCTTCTAGATTATGTTTTCTTACGGACTGCAGCGGTTCGGCCATACAGTCTTTCAATCTGATGCTTCCGTTCTTTCAGATTCTCTTTATCAATGGCTGGCATCTGTTTACGTTCTCCCTCTTCCAGAAGCGCATAGAGGATATAGATATCTTTAATAGGCTGCAATGTTTCCTCATAGACTTCTCGAAGCTTTGCCCGTTCCCATCCTGCACCAGTGCTTACTTTGTAGAATTCGCAGTAGGCGCTGAACCGAGACTCCATCGCGTTTAACTCAGCTAAGGTTTTCAAGATTTTTTCATGGCAGCGTTTTAATGTAGCTGAATCCGTCACATGGTCACTCTCCTAAGCTTCCAATTTAAAAATAAATATATAGGTCATGCATTCTTCTGTTTCCGTGACATGCGTAGTGATATCCAGTATTTTTACGCCGGCATCGTTGCACTCTGAGATGAATTTATTTGTTCCCTCGGTCGCTTTGTTTCTCCCCACCCAGGCTTTAACTTCGATTCGGTAGTTGTTCATTTATTTAATCCTCCTTGTATTTGGTACCTTTTTCGCATTTGGTACCCTATTTGGTACTCTCGTGGTACCGCTAAAATCCTTGTCCATCAAGCTTTCAAAGGGTTGAGTACCGAAAGTACCAAGTACCAAGTAAAAAACAGAGTAAATATATATAGCGCATATATAAAAAGCAGAATTAAATTTTTTCATGTATATATATTTTTATTTGGTACTCTTGGTACTCTTGGTACTAATATGTTTAAAAGCTTGATATAACTGGATTTTAAGAGGTACCAAATTAGAAATTTAAATCAATCTATTTGGTACCCTTGGTACTGCTGAATATCTTCTTCAAAATCGAAACCTAGTTTTTCAACTATCTCGGGCTGCACTGCGATGCCTCGGTATTTATTCCCGCCTTGTTTGATCTGCTGATAGTCGACAAATTTCCCATTTTCACTCCGCCCGATTGTAATTTCTCTTCTCAGCCATTCATTTCTAATACTCGTTTGCTCTGATTTAAGAAAACCTTTTAAGTAATTCGGCAGAAGATACAAAGTCTTGTTTTTAAATACTGCTTTTGTATCCCGTTGCGTCGAAGTTTTTCCATGGATTGAACCTCTATCAGCATCCAAATCAGATAGGATTGCTTCCAGTAATTGCATTGGTTTATCAATCGCTTTATTTTCCTTAGCGATTTCATCAAATAGATAAGTCAACTCATTCAAATTGATTTCTAATTGAAAGAAGTCATTCAGTAAGTTTGCCGTGAAGACTACCGCTGCATAATGCCTGGCGATTCGTCCTAATACTTCATTTCCAGCGGAATGTTTTTGAAACTGTGCATTAAATTCTTTGTAGAGTGGAAGCATCACTGCTTTTTTATCCTTCCATTGCTTCAAAAATTCAATTCCAATAGCTCCATGATTCTCTTCAATCGCTTCATACAATTCATTAAAAAAATCATATTCCACATCTTCGAACGGCAATCCTGAAATGGGTAGAACTCGTGCCGCTGCTCCGCCTGCTTGCATAGCATAATCGGTTAATGAGGTCTCTCCTGTGGACAACAGTAGGTTATTCCAAGAGTATTCTTCCTGGCTTCCTGAAACAGAACCTCGCCCCTTTGAACGTCCGCCGCTAAAGTTATAAACAAAAGCTTTCAATTGCTTTTCGTCTGCTTTCATTGTGTCGTCCAGCATAAGTGGGAAACTATTAAGAAATGCTGCTTTGCGTTCGACTGCCACCTTAGTGGTGTTCCATTCATTTACTAAGTGCCCGTTCCCCCAGACACTAGCTGATACTTTCAGTACAGTGGTTTTCCCCTTACTAGTTGGTCCTGACAAATCAATGATGAAAGGAGAAAGTTTCAAATCACTTAAAATCACAGAAGTAAATGCTCCTAAAACCATCAAGATAGCTTTTGGATGATCTTTGATTTTCTCGAATACTTCATTGATCCAACCATCTGCAGTTCCCGATACTTCGAACGCTTCAAGCATTTGTTTTTCTCCAATGTCGCTAGGCAGGATTTTTACTCCATCCGCCATTAGAGGATGAAAAAAGCCGTTTTTCACGTGACCTAATCTTTCAACAAGATATTGCCGGTCAATCTCGTTTTGAGTAACAAACTTATCAAAGTAATCAATGAGATCCTTTGCATTCAAGTCGTTCACACCTAGTGACATATCTGCAAGTTTGAGTAAATCTTTCTTAGTCGCCAAACTTCCGGCTGGAACTGTTTCGCTATAAATACGGTTGTGATCCGTCCACTGGACCTCGTAATAAAGCTGGCTTTTCTCGACATTTGTATAAGAGCGCGTCACTACCGGCAAATGACGGCAAACCATTTTTGGTACTTCAGTCTCTTCACCCTTAATGATTTTAATAACTGTTTTAAACAGAGTTTCTTTGTTATACATTTCTGAGTAATTTCGATAGTAAGGAGTTGGGATGTAAATTTGCTGACTATCTTCACCTTTAATGTGAAGCTCGAACGTTTCGCGTTTAGGTCGTTTCTCCACTTCCAAGCTCAAAGCTGAATTAATAAGAGTGTCGACTTCATCGGAGTTAAAATCCTTTTTATCCGGAACGAAGTATTCATGAATTAAGTGTGTTGATTTTTTTACTAAATCATCATGTACACCACAAGAATGTAATCTTCTCGCAAATTCATAAAGCGTATTATTGCGACTTCCTTCATCCAGGGGTAGAGGGAATTCATAATCTTTTGTTTTACTGGCATTCCAGACTGGATGAAGATAATCCGGTACTTCCGCCAGCTCGTTTAAGCTCTCTGATGCTATTTCACGCCCTGCAGTGTTCATACTTGGAAAGACAACGTATCCCTTGCCAGGCGGCTTTGTATCAATCCGAATACCTATAGCGCTCCAGTGGTTTGAAACCTGTTTAATAGCTGCTGTGCGTTGCTCTGACGCTTTGAAAATGAACTGCCACCCTCTCACTGTTTTTATACAGTGGTGACTGACATTTTCACCTTCCAGTAAGTCTTTCAGCAATGCGCCATCATCCGTATCGTCCACATCAATGATGAAGCGATTCTCCGGAAGAGTTGCTCCAATCCATCCGCCTCCAGCAATCCATCTATCGATTTGCGTTTCCGTCATAGGCTCAGCATCCTGCCATGCTTCTACTGGAGTCTTAGCCATCGAGTAGTCGTGCTTAGGGTTTTTGTTGCTGTAACCCTTCAACTTGATTACTTTTGCACTCGGCAAAAGCCGATTTACTTTTTCTAGGTAATTTGTTATAATCGGTGCATCGAAAGTTTTTGTCATTAGTAGTTTTCACCGCCCTTTGCTATTGCGACTTAGAATGAATTTCCGTTATACTGATAAATGATATTATTATTCAAATGCCTTCTTTACTTCCCGCCAGAAGTAAGAGGCTTTTTTTGTTCTTTCGTTCCCCATTCAATGAAATCCATTTTCATGTCTTTTACATAAGTTGACTGGTAAAGGGTAAATGCCTGGTTCCAAGTTAATCCTTGTTTCGCTTCCCCTTCTTCTAACCGCTTTAAGTAATCCAAAGAGATCCCAAGACGTTCAGCCAAAATTGCTGGATGGATCCCGCTCATAATCCGCGCTTCCTTAAATGTGATGCATTTTTCACGCGGAACATTTTTTTGTATCCCCTCGTCCAACAATGCCTGTAGCTTCATAAACCCCGATTTGAAGTATTCAAAATCTGAAAGCAGTCCTTCTTCAGTCTTAGCTTGATAGCCTACTCCGTAATACTCCTTGCCTGTTACTACAAACGTGCCGTGATATGCTTTCCCCACTTCCATAATTTCAAGACCAAATACCAAGTTTGCTTCTGTAGCTTTGTTTACTGTCAACGTTTTGTTAGTCATGTTGATTCGCTCCCTTATTTTTTAATAGATAGAAAAGATTGTGTATAATGCGATGGCCACTGTTGTGCCGATTACTCCGTACGTATAAGCAGCATCTTCTAAACTAATTGATTCGTTTCCGAAGAAATAAGTATTTAAGCGTTTCATGCTTCAACTTCCCATCCGTTTAAATGTTTTTATGTCTCCGGTATCATTCCGAACTGCTTCATAATATTTCTGCATGTATTCGGATACTTCTTTTCGAGGAAATAGCCATTTATTTCCCAGACGGCATGCTGGATACTCCGGATCGCTTAGTAAATGAGTTACAACGTTTGTCCATGACATTCCGACATAACGACAAAGCTCCTTGCTAGACATAAAGAAAACCTCTCCTTCAATTTCCTTCATTCTCTCTTCTAGTTTGGCCAAATACATGGTTTTCAATTCCGCTTCATCAATTTGAACTTGAATCATTTAAACATCACCTACCTTATTTAAAATCTGGCTTATCTCTTATATCAAAAATATCGTCAAAGTCTAGCCCCAAGCCGTTACAAATTTTCTTAGCTGTATCTGGTCTCGGTGATTGTTTTCCGTTTGATATTTGAATATAAGTAGATTCTGATAAACCACAATGTCGGGCAAAAGACCGTTTAGTAAAGCCTTTCTTCGAGACACTTTGATTAAAAATTTGAAGACTTTTTAATACAATCATTGGTAGACCTCCTTTCAAAATAACCAATTCAAACTCTTTTATAACCAATAAGCTGGTTATTTAGATGTTTGAGCTAATCATATCGATTTGTTGATTGGTTGTCAAGTTATTTTGATTAGTCTATTGGTTAAAATGATTAGTTATGATACTATTAAAGAAAATTATTAAACACTTGGAGGTGTCATAATGGGCTTAATTCATTGTAATTTGAGGGTTTTAATGGCTGAACGAGGACTGAATATTCAAAAGGTAAAAGATCGAACTTCTTTATCGCGAACTACTATATCTAATCTGTATAATAATCTCGGTTCGGGGATACAATACGGAACATTACTCGAACTATGTGAATTACTTAAATGTCAGCCGGGGGACTTGCTTACTTATATAGAAATTGATCCTGAATTTGAAGTTTTAACTAAGAATCCGGATGTAACTATGGAAGAAGATACTTATATAACAGATGAAGAAGGTAGTGGATATAACTTCGTCTCAAGTATCCAAACTTCATTAAATATTTCATGCAAGCTTAGATACGAAGGGAATACTTATGACTTCACTTTTCCAGTAGAAGTTATTTATGGAATAGACGAAAAAAAAGAAATGATTCATTTTACTAGTGGAGTTTCACCTATTTTTGATTACAAATTATATGAACTAAATTTAATTCCTCACGCTGAATCTTATATGTATTACTTATTAGATGATTTCTTAATGGTTTGGGGACATGATTTCTTTTATGGTAATGAAATTGAAGGGATGAGCACTGTTACTATGGAACGCTATACATTATTAGATAAAGAAGGTGAGTAAATGGCCCATTTCCGAGAAAAGAACGGCTCCTGGGAATACATCATCAGCGCTGGCAAAGATCCAGTAACGAAGAAATACACGAAAATCAGGAAGTCTGGGTTTAGAACAAAGACAGCTGCCAAGAATGAAGCGAGAAGAATTGAAGAGGAATTAAAGCAAGGAACATACGTCAAGGAATCAAAGACCACATTTGGGGAGTTCGTCCCTCAATGGCTCTCTCATTATGAAAAGCGTGCGAAGATCAGCAGCGTCCGGGCTCGCCGTATTGCAGCAAAACGACTCTTGGACGAGTGGGAGCATTATCCTTTAAGCAGTATCACAATGGCCATGTATCAGCAAAGACTGGATGATTTAAGCCTTCAATTCAGCGAAAACTATCTGGACAGCATCCATAGCACTGGCCGTATGATCTTCAATCACGCAATGAAATTGAAAATGATTAAGTTCAATCCTACTGAACATTTCGAAAAACCGAGAATGGTTAAGGATGAAGTAAATGAAGAGATTGTGGAAATGGAAAGTTTCTTAGATCGCGAGGAATTAATGAGGTTTCTATTGTTAGCGAAAGAACACGGATTACTAGGTGATCTAGTTTTGTTTACTACGTTAGCTTATTCCGGATTGCGTATCGGCGAATTAATCTCATTGAAAGAATCGGATATCGATATGAATACAAATGAAGTGAATGTAACTAAGACTTATTACAATCCCACCAATAATAAAAAAGAGTTCAAACTTCTTACGCCTAAAACTAAAGGCTCTGTAAGAAAATTTGAACTGGATCCATTCGTTATCAGTTTGTTAAAAGAACACATTAAGCAGCATAAAGAAGTGAAAATGAAAAATCGGAAAATCTATAAAGACCATGGCTTCATTTTTGCCGATGAACAAGGATACCCACCGACAGTCAAGAAAGTTTCTATCCGCTTACAACGTTTACTTAAAATGATGGAAACAGATAAGCATATAACGCCCCATAGTTTCCGGCACACCAATATCTCTCTTCTAATAGAAGCTAACGTTCCAATCGGAGAGATTCAACGTAGAGTTGGCCATACGGATATAACCACCACCATGAATATTTACACTCACATGACGAAAAATACCAAGAGCCAGGCAACACAATTGTTCAGCAGTCACCTCTCTGCTTTGAGCGAAAAACTCCAATAAAATATTTTTTTGAAATTCATTATTGCCCAATTATTGCCCAACACAAAAAGAAAACTCCCGAAACCCTGTATTACCAAGGTTCGGGAGTTCTTTTTACATCATGCCGCCCATGCCGCCCATATCAGGCATTCCGCCCATTGGTGCTGCTGGTTCCGGGATGTCTGCTACGACTGCTTCAGTTGTCAAGAACATTGCTGCAACAGAAGCTGCGTTTTGAAGTGCTGAACGCGTTACTTTTGTTGGGTCAACGATTCCTTGTTCAACCATGTTCACCCATTCGCCGTTTGCCGCGTTGTAGCCGACTCCGACTTCTTCTGTTTTCAGGCGGTGAACGATGATTGATCCTTCAAGGCCAGCATTTGTCGCGATTTGGCGAACCGGCTCTTCAAGTGCGCGAAGCACGATGTTGACGCCTGTTGCTACGTCGCCTTCTTGAGTTTCAAGAAGCTCTGCTACGCGGTTGTAGACGTTCACTAACGCCGTACCCCCACCTGCAACGATTCCTTCTTCTACTGCTGCACGAGTTGAGTTCAAGGCGTCTTCGATGCGAAGTTTGCGTTCTTTCAACTCTGTTTCAGTAGCCGCTCCGACTTTGATGACTGCAACACCGCCAGCAAGTTTCGCCAAACGTTCCTGCAATTTCTCTTTGTCGAATTCAGATGAAGTTTCTTCCAGCTGATTGCGGATCTGCGTTACGCGGGCAACGATTTTCTCTTGGTCGCCAGCGCCTTCAACGATTGTTGTGTTTTCTTTCGACACCACCACTTTTGAAGCGCGTCCAAGCTGTGTGATGTTCGTTGATTTCAGCTCAAGGCCAAGATCTTCTGTGATCACTTCAGCGCCCGTTAGTGCCGCGATATCTTCAAGCATCGCTTTGCGGCGATCGCCGAATCCTGGAGCTTTAACAGCTACTGCGTTGAATGTTCCGCGCAATTTGTTGACGACTAATGTAGCAAGCGCTTCGCCTTCAACGTCTTCTGCTACGATCAACAATGGTTTGCTTTGTTGAACTACTTGCTCTAAGACAGGAAGGATTTCCTGGATATTGCCGATTTTCTTGTCCGTTACAAGAATGAACGGGTTATCAAGAACCGCTTCCATTTTATCTGAATCCGTCACCATGTATGGAGACTGGTAACCGCGGTCGAATTGCATCCCTTCCACAACATCAAGTTCCGTTGTGAAGCCGCGTGATTCTTCCAATGTGATAACGCCGTCGTTGCCAACGCGTTCCATCGCTTCAGCGATCAATTTGCCGACTTCTTCGTCGCCGGATGAAATCGCTGCAACTTGTGCAATCGATTCTTTGCCTTCGATTGGCTTCGAAATCGCTTTTAGTTCATTGACTGCGTTTTCCACAGCCATTTCAATTCCGCGGCGGATGCCGACAGGGTTCGCACCAGCTGTAACGTTCTTCAAGCCTTCACGGATCATCGCTTGAGCCAGAACCGTTGCAGTTGTCGTACCGTCGCCAGCGATATCATTTGTTTTAGAAGCCACTTCCGCAACAAGTCTCGCTCCCATGTTTTCAAAAGCATTTTCAAGTTCGATTTCTTTTGCGATGGTTACCCCATCATTTGTAATGAGCGGAGAACCGAATTTCTTGTCTAAAACGACGTTGCGCCCTTTTGGCCCCAATGTCACTTTAACTGCATCTGCTAATTTATCTACACCTTTCAGCATCAAGCTGCGTGCATCTTCGCTGAATTTAATATCTTTTGCCATGTTTAGTCTTCCTCCTCAATGTCTATTGAAATGTATTAGCCTAAAATTGCTAAAATATCGTTTTCGCGCAAGATCAAGTATTCGTTGCCTTCATATTTAAGTTCAGTACCTGCGTATTTAGAGAAGATGATCCGGTCGCCTTCTTTGACTTCCAGTTCAGTGCGCTGTCCATTGTCGCGGATGACTCCATTACCTACAGCGATCACTTTGCCTTCCTGCGGTTTTTCCTGCGCTGAACCTGGCAGTACAATCCCGCTTGAAGTTTTTTCTTCCGCTTCTAAAAGCTCAATAATTACGCGATCTCCTAATGGTCTTAACAAATGAAACACCCTCCTCGAATTATCTAAATGTTCTCGATTAGCACTCTCAACCTACGAGTGCTAACCCACTTCTCAGTTTAATAAAATCCATTGTGATTTGCAAGTCAAAACCTTCCGTGTTTTTTATTCTTTGCGGTAATGTTTTGAAACCACTACAATGAAAGAAGAATTCAAAGACGAAAGGAATTGCCTCTATGAAATCAACTTCCCTGCAAAAAAAGAATGGAGACACTTCTTCAAAGAAACCCGCGAAGAAAAAATACGGCCGCAAAATGCCGAAGACTCCTCTCTATATTTTATTGACCTTTATCGTGATCCAGTTAGCACCCGCTCTAGCCGTAGTGCCCACTTATAATTATTTCCTCGGCCAAGGCCTAGATCCCGATACTGCAGAAGCCACCACTTCCGGCTGGCTCATCGTGTCGAGCATGGCCATCGGATTTATCATCATGATGATTTTCGTTTTGCGCGATAAAAACTTCTTCAATATTTGGAACGGCAAAAAAGCCGGACTCTGGGCCTCGATCGGCTGGGGCGTCTTGGGCTTTTTCCTGGTCTATTTCGGACAGATCATCGCTTCGCTGATTGAAATGAAAGTTCTCGGCATCGAACCGGGATCTGAAAATACGATGTCGCTCGTCAGTGTCGCCGAAGTCGTGCCGCTAACAATCTTAGCAATTGTCTTTTTCGGACCGGTCATGGAAGAACTCGTTTTTCGCCGCGTCGTCTTCGGTTCCTTAAACCAAACGACCAATTTCTTTATCGCGACCGCGATCAGCGCGCTCATGTTTGCACTGGTCCACCTTGAATTCAGCCACCTGCTCGTTTACTTCTCGACAGGCCTTGTGCTCGCATTCATCTACCAGAAAACAAAGCGCATCATTACACCGATCATCGCGCATATCCTGCTTAACGCTTTCGTCATGCTCATTCAGTTGAACATGGACAAAATCGAAGCCTTTACCAAGTACTTGGAAGGCCTCCAGCCATAAAGAAAAGCAGAGGCGCCCGTTTAGCCTCGACAAGCTTAAGACCTCGAGAGGCTGGGCACCGGAGCTGGACATAATGAATAAACAAAAAAGCCTTCACGATTTATTCGTGAAGGCCTTGTTTTTGTTCTTCGATGATTAAATTCTGTTCCGCTTTCAAGAACTTGCGGTAGCCGATTTTGGCGATGATGATGCTGAATTCGTACAGCAGCAACAACGGAACCGTCACCATCATATGGGAAATGATATCCGGCGGCGTGATAAAAGCAGCCAGCGTAATCAACCCAAAATATGCGTATTTCCGGTATTTGCTCATCAACATCGGTGTGATGACTCCGAGACGGGTCAAGAACAGCATCAGCACCGGCAGCTGGAAGACGATGCCAAAAGGCAGCGTAATCTGGAACAGGAACTGGAAGTATTCATTGATCCCGATCGTATCTTGGATATCCAGGTTATCGGATATGTTGAGCATAAACCCGATGACATAAGGGAACAAGATGAAATAAGAAAAAGCAATTCCGCCCAAAAACAGCAGTACGGAAAATGGAATATAGCTTAATGTGACTTTCCGTTCCGTATCATGCAAGCCCGGACTGATAAAGGCCCAGAACTGGTACATGATGATTGGTGAAATGATGACGAGCGCCAATACCATCATGACTTGCATATAGATCTTAATGGGATCGGTTATCTTAAAAGCATTCAGCGTTAAATTTTTTGCTTCTTCGGTGAACTGCAGATACTGGATCAGCGGTTCGGTCAAGAAAAAACTGCCAACGAGCGCTAACACAAAGAAAACGGCGATGATGGTCAGCCGTTTTCTCAGTTCGCCTATATGTTCAACTAAAGTCATGTCTTTTTGATTCATCAGACAAACATCCTATCGTATTTCCTTTTGCTCTTCTTTCTTCTTCACGTCTGCTGCATCGTCGTCATCTGTCAAACCTTTAGTTGCGTTTTTAAACTCACGCAATGAAGAACCGAAAGCTTTACCGAATTCCGGCAACTTTTTCGGGCCAAAAATGATTAATGCCACAATAGCAATAATGATTAAACTAACTGGACCTGGAGCCATATTAGACACCTCCTGTATTATGGTTTCATTTTACATGATTCAACCCTCTTTGGCTATTTCGAAAGGTTGGGTAAATGTGAAGTTTTTAAGTCATTGTTGCTTAATCTGGTAAATCAGCGTCTGCAGTTCAACAGAGAGATCAATTGTCTGGACTCGGATATGGCTTGGCACGGCAATCCGTACCGGCGTGAAGTTCAAGATGCCTTTAATCTTCGTTTTTGCGAGCCTGTCTGTCACTTCCTGTGCTGAGCGGGAAGGGACGGTCAAAATCACCAACTCGATGCCGTATTCCTCAATCTTTTCTTCAATCCGGTCTGGGTGGTACGTATCGATGTCGCTGATCTTCTCCCCTTCTACCGGGCTATTCGAGTCGAATGCCAAGACGATTTTCGTATTATGGTTGCGTTGAAAGTTATATTTTAAAAATGCACTGCCAAGGTTGCCGACACCGACCAATGCAACGTTGGTCGCCTCATCCTGATCAAGCGTTTTGCGGAAAAAGATCAATAGATCCTGGACGTCATAGCCATATCCTTTTTTCCCGAATGCCCCGAGATGCGAAAAATCCCTGCGGATGGTGGCTGAATCGATTTTCATCGCTTCACTCAATTCCTGTGACGAAATGCGCTTCTGGCCAGCATTGGCAAAGTTTTGGAGAAACCGGTAATACAATGGCAGCCTTTTCGTTGTGGCTTGCGGAATTTTTGATGGTTCATGCAACATGCAAGCTTACCTCCTGAGGTCGTATCAAATCGATATTATCTTACATGAGGCGGGCTCATATGTAAAGCTGGCTTGATTGCGAAGCGTCCTTCTGTAGGCTACACTAAGAGAGAATAGAGGTGACCCACATGATAGTATTACAAGTTAATCAAGTCCATAAATCGTTCGGAGCAGATGAAATTCTTTCCGGCGTCAAATTGGAAGTTCAACACCGCGACCGTGTTGCATTAGTGGGCCGCAACGGCGCGGCAAATCGACTTTATTGAAAATCATATCCGGTGAAATGTCATACGATAGCGGAGATATCATCATGCCGAAAGATCTGACCATCGGCTACCTGGAGCAGCAGACGGACCTTGAAACCGATGCGACCATTTGGGAAGAAATGATGACGATTTTCACACATTTCCGTGAACAAGAAGCCAAACTCCGCATGCTTGAAGCCCAGATGGCAGATCCAGCCGTCTACGATGAACCGGCAAGATACGAAAAAGTCATGCAAGAGTATGATACGCTGCAGCATGATTTTAAAGAAGCTGGCGGCTATCAGTATGAAGCTGACACACGGACCATCCTGCATGGCATGAAATTCTACTCGGAAGATTACCACAAGAAAATCGTTTCGCTGTCTGGCGGCCAGAAGACCCGATTGATGCTGGCAAAGCTTCTCTTAAGCAAACCTCAATTGCTGATCCTCGATGAGCCTACCAACCACTTGGACATCGAAACCCTCAGCTGGCTTGAGAATTATTTAAAGAATTATCCAGGCGCGTTATTGATTGTTTCCCATGACCGGTATTTTCTTGACCAAGTCGTGACGCTTGTCTATGAAGTGTCTCGCCATCGCGTGAAGAAGTATACTGGAAACTACAGCCGCTACTTGGATGAAAAGGCGAAGCAATACGAACACGACTTAAAGCAATTTGAAAAACAGCAAAGCGAGAAAGCAAAGCTCGAAGATTATGTCCAGCGCAATCTCGTACGTGCTTCGACCACTAAAATGGCCCAAAGCCGAAGAAGGATTTTGGAAAAGACCGATTGGATGGACGCTCCGGATGGAGATGAAAAATCAGCGCGCTTCGGTTTCAGCATAGAAAAGCAAAGCGGCAATGATGTCTTGAATGTCCGTTCGCTTGCAATCGGTTATGGAAATGAGCCAGTGTCCGAAAATATCTCGTGGAAACTCTATCGTCAGGAAAGCTTGGCTTTAGTCGGTCCGAACGGTGTCGGGAAATCCACACTATTGAAGACGATCATGAAAGAACTTGAGCCGCTTGCCGGTGAAATCCATTACGGCACGGGCATCCAATTTGGCTACTATGACCAGGAACAGGCCAATCTTAAAGGCAATAAGCTCCTTTTGAATGAGCTGTGGGACGATTATCCGCATGTGAATGAGAAAGACATCCGAGGCATTCTCGGCCGCTTCCTTTTTTCTGGTGATGACGTGCTTAAACCGATCTCGACACTTTCCGGTGGCGAAAAAGCCCGTGTCGCTTTGGCAAAATTGATGATGCAAAAAGCCAATGTCCTGTTGTTGGATGAGCCCACCAACCATTTGGATCTCGACAGCAAGGAAGTATTGGAAAATGCCCTTCTTGACTATCCAGGTACGATTTTATTCGTTTCCCATGACCGGTATTTCATGAACCGGATTTCGACCAAAGTCATCGAACTGACCCGCGACGGAACGACTGAGTACCTAGGAAACTACGATTACTACCTGGAGAAAAAGCTCGAACTTGAAGAACTAAAAGCGTTGGAAGAAGAGGAATCGAAGACAGCCACTCAAGCTTCTGCGGTCCCCACTACTTCGCAGATAAACAAAGAAGCAAAAAAATTGGAGCGCCAATTGATGCGCCAGTCCGAAGAAACCGAATCGGAAATGGAACAATTGGACCTTCAAATCACGGAAATCGAGGAGCAGCTATGCCTTCCCGAAGTTTTCCAAGATCACGAACGGGTATTGCCGCTTCAAACCGAATTAGAAAAGCTCAAAGAAGCCCATGAAGAGAAAATGGCTTTATGGCTGGAAATACAAGAAAAGATTGAAAACGTCCACTCTTGACCGTATACTTTTGTATACGGTTTTTCTATTCACTAGATATAGGTCAATACCTTTTAGCGAAATATTTATTTCCACAAAGTTGTTCACAATCCAAAAGCGATAAAATCAACTATCAACAGGTTTATGCACATTACCCACAGGCAAAGAAAATGTTATACACATAGTTTTCCCCTTTTAAGTACACAATATCTGGGTAATCCCCTATTTTTCAGATAGTTATGAACATGTTATACACATTTTGTGCATAAGTACAAATGTTCTCTATTGACAAAATTTATTTCTGTAATCTAAATAAAGTCAGAATTTAAAGGAAAAAGCTCAGCTTTCCCTGATGGATTATCAGGAATGCTGAGCTTTTTAGTTCCAGGATGTCATGGCCATTCCTGGCCGGCCGTTCATCGCCATAGTTCCGCGATGCCCTTTTTCAAACATCACGGTCCCTGCAGCGGCGATCATAGCTGCATTATCTGTGCATAGTTTCAAAGTAGGAATATAGAAAGGGATGCCTTTTTCCTTAAAAGTACCAGTCAAAGACGTTCTTAATCCTTTATTGGCAGCAACGCCCCCGGCCGCTATCACTTGTTTTACTTTATATTGTGTCGCAGCACGGAGTGTCTTCGCCGTGACCACTTCCACTACGCTGTTTTGGAATCCAGCAGCTACGTGCTCCGGCGGTACTGTTTCACCGCGTTGGGCCGCATTATGCATATAATTCAGGACAGAGGACTTCAATCCGCTAAAACTGAAATCATATGAGCCTTCCTCCAGCCAAACCCGCGGAAATTCAACAGCTCCATCACTTTCATGAGCCAACCGGTCAATATGTGGACCTCCAGGATAAGGGAGATTCAAGGTTCTTGCTACCTTATCATAAGCTTCCCCTGCTGCGTCGTCCCGTGTTTCACCGATCACTTCAAAATCTCCATGCTCTTTCATGTAGACCAATTCTGTATGGCCGCCTGAAATCACTAATGCCAGCAATGGAAACTCCATTTCCTGTTCAAGGCGGTTAGCATAGATATGCCCTGCAATATGATGAACACCGACTATAGGCAATTGGTGGGCAAAAGCAAATGCTTTTGCTGCATTTACTCCGACCAATAAAGCTCCGACTAGTCCAGGCCCTTCTGTAACAGCGACTGCACTTAATTGTTTAGGCTCCATATTAGCTTGTGCCAGTGCTTCTTCAATAACAATCGTAATTTGTTCAACATGATGCCTAGAAGCGATTTCCGGCACTACGCCTCCAAAACGTTTATGGCTTTCTATTTGGGACGCCACTACATTGGAAATGATTTCTGTTCCGTTTTTCACAACGGAAGCGGCAGTTTCATCACAACTGGTTTCAATCCCCAATACATAAATATCTTCATTCATTAAAATTCACCCACATCACTATGGCATCTTCGAAATTATCGGTATAATACCGTTTTCGTATGCCACCATTTTTAAATCCTAACTTTCGGTACAAATTCAGAGCCGGTTCATTGCTGACACGTGCTTCTAATGTCATTAGGACTGCCCCTTGACCCTTAGCCGTATCCATTGCAGCTCTCATTAGACGCTCACCTAATTTCTTGCCTCTCTCATCTGGCAGAATGGCGATGTTGGTTACATGCGCTTCGTCTAAAACAAGCCACATTCCGCAATAGCCGACTACTCCTTGTTCGGTTTCAGCCACCACGTAATAAGCATTTTCATTAGTAGTCATTTCGTAGTAAAAAGAATCTTTCGTCCAAGGCAAAGTAAAAGATAATTTTTCAATTTCAAAGACCTGTTCTACATCTTCGATTGTCATTTTTCGAATAGTGACTTCTGAACTCATAGATTCTTACCTTCTTGGCTTTTAAGATAATTGGCTTCTGCTTCCGTAATTCGCTGATACTCTGGAACTGCATGATGGATATCTTGCGACTCCTCTTCTTTTGCTAAGAAGATCAAATTAGAAGCGCGCGGAAGACGGTCTTGTGGCCCACTGAAAAAGGCCGCTTCCCCCAAAGCCTCACGAATGGCTTCTTCATGAATAGCAACATCTATTCCCGTAAACAATACAGATTGTTTCTGTTCTTTTACTCTTACTAAAAATTCGTTTAAATCACTATGCTGATCTTCAATCACCGTTGATAAATCAGAGCCGTCATAAAGACCTGTAAAAACAGTCCCCCTCCGTGCATCCATGATGGGACAGACTAGCCCATCAAAGTATCGGCCATTTGCAGCCAATACTTTCAAACTGGATACTGTATGAAGCGGAATCTTCAACGACCATGCTAAAGTCTTAGCAATCGTCAACCCAATACGGACTCCAGTGTAAGAACCAGGTCCGCTAGCCGCAGCGATATGCGTCAAATCAGCAGGAGAAATTTTTGCTTTTTTCATCATTTCTTCAACGGCAGGCATTGCAGTTAAAGAATGATTAATTTTTAAATTAGTTGTTTCTTCTATTAAAACATTTTCGTCCTTCATTAAAGCAACAGTTAATGGAGAATTTGAAGTATCGATTCCTAGATAAATCATATATTTAGCTCCTTGCACAGTAATTCATACCGTGTTCCAATTGGTTTCATTTCAATCTTGCGCCCTTCATCTGATAGACGGGTAAGTGTTATTTCCAGACGCTCCGCTGGAAGATACTCTTCGATGAACTGAGCCCATTCGATGACCGACACTGCTTCACTTTCAAACAATTCATCAAAACCGATGTCTTCGTCACTGTCTTCTAAACGATAAACATCGAAGTGATTTAAATCCAGGCTGCCCTCATATTGTTTTAATATCGTGAAGGTAGGACTGTTGACCATCCGTTTGATGCCCAGTCCCCTAGCAATGCCTTTAGTAAATGTAGTTTTCCCCGCACCTAAGTCGCCTTCAAGCGTCAAAACATCTTGAGGGTTTAAATGCAGAGCTAGTTTTTCAGCGAAAGCTTCCGTTTCGTTGGATGATCCCACTTCTAATGTATAAATCATTCTTTCTGTCACCTCGATTAAGTCTTACCATAGTTTAGCGAAGATGGTGCAGTAAATCAAAATATAATCTTCCTGCAAATGATTTCTGACATAAAAAAATAAGCACAGCGAGATCGCTGTGCTTACTTGAAAGATTACGGTCCCGACCGGGATCGAACCGGCGATCTCCTGCGTGACAGGCAGGCATGTTAACCGCTACACCACGGGACCAAAAAAAAATCAGCCCAGCGACGTCCTACTCTCACAGGGGGAGACCCCCAACTACCATCGGCGCAAAAGAGCTTAACTTCCGTGTTCGGGATGGGAACGGGTGTGGCCTCTTTGCCATCATCACTGGACTATTTTTTTCAGAGTGACTTGTTCACTCAAAACTGGATATTCGACATTGAATACAGGAAACGCGCGCTTCAGAAAGCAATTTGGTTAAGTCCTCGATCGATTAGTATTCGTCAGCTGCACGTGTCGCCACGCTTCCACCTCGAACCTATCTACCTCATCGTCTTTGAGGGATCTTACTTGCTTGCGCAATGGGAAATCTCATCTTGAGGGGGGGCTTCGTGCTTAGATGCTTTCAGCACTTATCCCGGCCACACATAGCTACCCAGCGATGCCCTTGGCAGAACAACTGGTACACCAGCGGTGTGTCCATCCCGGTCCTCTCGTACTAAGGACAGCTCCTCTCAAATTTCCTGCGCCCGCGACGGATAGGGACCGAACTGTCTCACGACGTTCTGAACCCAGCTCGCGTACCGCTTTAATGGGCGAACAGCCCAACCCTTGGGACCGACTACAGCCCCAGGATGCGATGAGCCGACATCGAGGTGCCAAACCTCCCCGTCGATGTGGACTCTTGGGGGAGATAAGCCTGTTATCCCCGGGGTAGCTTTTATCCGTTGAGCGATGGCCCTTCCATGCGGAACCACCGGATCACTAAGCCCGTCTTTCGACCCTGCTCGACCTGTACGTCTCGCAGTCAAGCTCCCTTGTGCCTTTACACTCTGCGAATGATTTCCAACCATTCTGAGGGAACCTTTGGGCGCCTCCGTTACTCTTTAGGAGGCGACCGCCCCAGTCAAACTGCCCGCCTGACACTGTCTCCCACCCCGATCAGGGGTGTGGGTTAGAATTTCAATACAACCAGGGTAGTATCCCACCGACGCCTCCTCCGAAGCTGGCGCTCCGGGCTCAAAGGCTCCTACCTATCCTGTACAAGTTGCACCAAAATTCAATATCAGGCTACAGTAAAGCTCCACGGGGTCTTTCCGTCCTGTCGCGGGTAACCTGCATCTTCACAGGTACTATAATTTCACCGAGTCTCTCGTTGAGACAGTGCCCAGATCGTTACGCCTTTCGTGCGGGTCGGAACTTACCCGACAAGGAATTTCGCTACCTTAGGACCGTTATAGTTACGGCCGCCGTTTACTGGGGCTTCAGTTCGCACCTTCGCTTGCGCTAAGCACTCCCCTTAACCTTCCAGCACCGGGCAGGCGTCAGCCCCTATACGTCACCTTACGGTTTTGCAGAGACCTGTGTTTTTGCTAAACAGTCGCCTGGGCCTATTCACTGCGGCTCTCTCGGGCTTTAACACCCTACCAGAGCACCCCTTCTCCCGAAGTTACGGGGTCATTTTGCCGAGTTCCTTAACGAGAGTTCACTCGCTCACCTTAGAATTCTCTTCTCGCCTACCTGTGTCGGTTTGCGGTACGGGCACCTCCCGCCTCGCTAGAGGCTTTTCTTGGCAGTGTGAAATCAGGGACTCGAGGATGAATCCTCTTGCCGTCACAGCTTAACGTATCAGGAATGGGATTTGCCTCATTCCACGCCTCACTGCTTGGACGCGCACAACCAACGGCGCGCTCACCTTATCCTTCTGCGTCCCCCCATTGCTCAAACGGCGGGGAGGTGGTACAGGAATATCAACCTGTTGTCCATCGTCTACGCCTATCGGCCTCGACTTAGGTCCCGACTGACCCTGAGCGGACGAGCCTTCCTCAGGAAACCTTAGGCATTCGGTGGACGGGATTCTCACCCGTCTTTCGTTACTCATACCGGCATTCTCACTTCTAAGCGCTCCACCAGTCCTTCCGGTCTGACTTCAACGCCCTTAGAACGCTCTCCTACCACGGACCTCAGACGAGGTCCATCCACAGCTTCGGTAATCCGTTTAGCCCCGGTACATTTTCGGCGCAGTGTCACTCGACCAGTGAGCTATTACGCACTCTTTAAATGATGGCTGCTTCTAAGCCAACATCCTGGTTGTCTAAGCAACGCCACATCCTTTTCCACTTAACGGATATTTGGGGACCTTAGCTGGTGGTCTGGGCTGTTTCCCTCTTGACTACGGATCTTATCACTCGCAGTCTGACTCCCAATCATAAATCACTGGCATTCGGAGTTTGTCTGAATTCGGTAACCCGGGATGGGCCCCTAGTCCAAACAGTGCTCTACCTCCAGGATTCTAAACGATTGAGGCTAGCCCTAAAGCTATTTCGGAGAGAACCAGCTATCTCCAGGTTCGATTGGAATTTCTCCGCTACCCACACCTCATCCCCGCACTTTTCAACGTGCGTGGGTTCGGGCCTCCAGTAAGTGTTACCTTACCTTCACCCTGGACATGGGTAGATCACCTGGTTTCGGGTCTACAACTGCATACTCATTCGCCCTATTCAGACTCGCTTTCGCTGCGGCTCCGCCTTCTCAGCTTAACCTTGCATGCAATCGTAACTCGCCGGTTCATTCTACAAAAGGCACGCCATCACCCATTAACGGGCTTTGACTACTTGTAGGCACACGGTTTCAGGATCTGTTTCACTCCCCTTCCGGGGTGCTTTTCACCTTTCCCTCACGGTACTGGTTCACTATCGGTCACTAGGGAGTATTTAGCCTTGGGAGATGGTCCTCCCGGATTCCGACGGAATTTCACGTGTTCCGCCGTACTCAGGATCCACTCGGGAGATCCGAACCTTTCAGCTACAGGGCTGTTACCTTGTCTCGCGGACCGTTCCAGGTCGCTTCGCTTAAATTCGAATTTTGTAACTCCACAATGAGTGTCCTACAACCCCAAGAGGCAAGCCTCTTGGTTTGGGCTGTTCCCGTTTCGCTCGCCGCTACTCAGGGAATCGCATTTGCTTTCTCTTCCTCCAGGTACTTAGATGTTTCAGTTCCCTGGGTCTGCCTTCTCATGTGCTATGTATTCACACATGGATACCGCCCCATTAAAGGCGGTGGGTTCCCCCATTCGGAAATCTCCGGATCATCGCTCACTTACAGCTCCCCGAAGCATATCGGTGTTAGTGCCGTCCTTCTTCGGCTCCTAGTGCCAAGGCATTCACCGTGCGCCCTTTCTAACTTAACCAAGTGGTTTGTTAAAAAGTGGATCCCAATTGGGATCGTGCTTGCATGAATTGCTTGTTTTCATTTGTTTCAATGTCGTTTTATCCAGTTTTCAAAGAACAAGTTTGAAGTCACAAAACAGGCTCACGCCTGAAGGGTGAACCTTCAAAACTGAACGCAAAACGTCAACACAAGATCTAAGATCTTGTTTCCGAATAAATCCTTAGAAAGGAGGTGATCCAGCCGCACCTTCCGATACGGCTACCTTGTTACGACTTCACCCCAATCATCTGTCCCACCTTCGGCGGCTGGCTCCCGTAAGGGTTACCCCACCGACTTCGGGTGTTACAAACTCTCGTGGTGTGACGGGCGGTGTGTACAAGGCCCGGGAACGTATTCACCGTGGCATGCTGATCCACGATTACTAGCGATTCCGGCTTCATGCAGGCGAGTTGCAGCCTGCAATCCGAACTGAGAACGGTTTTCTGGGATTGGCTCCCCCTCGCGGGTTGGCTGCCCTTTGTACCGTCCATTGTAGCACGTGTGTAGCCCAGGTCATAAGGGGCATGATGATTTGACGTCATCCCCACCTTCCTCCGGTTTGTCACCGGCAGTCACCTTAGAGTGCCCAACTGAATGCTGGCAACTAAGATCAAGGGTTGCGCTCGTTGCGGGACTTAACCCAACATCTCACGACACGAGCTGACGACAACCATGCACCACCTGTCACCGCTGTCCCCGAAGGGAAAGCCTTGTCTCCAAGGCGGTCAGCGGGATGTCAAGACCTGGTAAGGTTCTTCGCGTTGCTTCGAATTAAACCACATGCTCCACCGCTTGTGCGGGCCCCCGTCAATTCCTTTGAGTTTCAGCCTTGCGGCCGTACTCCCCAGGCGGAGTGCTTAATGCGTTAGCTGCAGCACTAAGGGGCGGAAACCCCCTAACACTTAGCACTCATCGTTTACGGCGTGGACTACCAGGGTATCTAATCCTGTTTGCTCCCCACGCTTTCGCGCCTCAGCGTCAGTTACAGACCAGAAAGTCGCCTTCGCCACTGGTGTTCCTCCACATCTCTACGCATTTCACCGCTACACGTGGAATTCCACTTTCCTCTTCTGCACTCAAGTTCCCCAGTTTCCAATGACCCTCCACGGTTGAGCCGTGGGCTTTCACATCAGACTTAAGGAACCGCCTGCGCGCGCTTTACGCCCAATAATTCCGGACAACGCTTGCCACCTACGTATTACCGCGGCTGCTGGCACGTAGTTAGCCGTGGCTTTCTGGTGAGGTACCGTCAAGGTACCAATAGTTAGTTGGTACGTGTTCTTCCCTCACAACAGAGTTTTACGATCCGAAAACCTTCGTCACTCACGCGGCGTTGCTCCGTCAGACTTGCGTCCATTGCGGAAGATTCCCTACTGCTGCCTCCCGTAGGAGTCTGGGCCGTGTCTCAGTCCCAGTGTGGCCGGTCACCCTCTCAGGTCGGCTACGCATCGTGGCCTTGGTGGGCCGTTACCCCACCAACTAGCTAATGCGCCGCGGCCCATCCTGCAGTGACAGCCGAAACCGTCTTTCCGTGAAGCCTCAGGTGAGGCTTCAAACTATTCGGTATTAGCACCGGTTTCCCGGAGTTATCCCGATCTGCAGGGCAGGTTGCCCACGTGTTACTCACCCGTCCGCCGCTAAACGCTTGGAGCAAGCTCCAAGTGTTCCGCTCGACTTGCATGTATTAGGCACGCCGCCAGCGTTCGTCCTGAGCCAGGATCAAACTCTCCATTATAGAGTAGTATTGATTGCTCAATGCTGGCGCATCGCCGTCTCCGAAAAGACGCGCGATTCGCTTTGATCTGGCTAAGCCTGATCAGTAAGTTGTGGCGCGGGACCCGAAGGTCCGTTGCCGATATTGTTGACGTTTTGCTGTTCAGTTTTCAAGGTTCATGTTTTAAAATTATGGAGCGGGTGAAGGGAATCGAACCCTCATCATCAGCTTGGAAGGCTGAGGTTTTACCACTAAACTACACCCGCATATTGTATTTATATTTTAATCAAGAAATTATGGCGCGCCCGAGAGGACTCGAACCTCTAACCGCTTGATTCGTAGTCAAGTACTCTATCCAATTGAGCTACGGGCGCAATGCGATATGGTGCGGCCGAGAAGAGTCGAACTTCCACGGGATTTCTCCCACTAGGCCCTCAACCTAGCGCGTCTGCCATTCCGCCACGACCGCCTAAAATTATTTTAGGGACAAATTCTATTATAATACATTACTAACTCGAAGTCAATAACTTTTTCTTAACTAATTCGCCGTAGATAATAATCTCATTTGGATTGATTCGGTTGATTAAAATGGCTGGGGTACCTGGATTCGAACCAGGGCATGACGGGATCAAAACCCGTTGCCTTACCGCTTGGCTATACCCCAATAAAATGGCGGTCCCGACCGGGATCGAACCGGCGATCTCCTGCGTGACAGGCAGGCATGTTAACCGCTACACCACGGGACCATTTGGTTGCGGGGGCAGGATTTGAACCTGCGACCTCCGGGTTATGAGCCCGACGAGCTACCGAACTGCTCTACCCCGCGACAATATTATTTCATTCTTTATTAAAGTGCATTCTTTCAAAACTTCTCATTAAGTATGTATTTCACAATAACATTCTATGTAAGATATTTCAAAATAAATGGTGACCCCTACGGGATTCGAACCCGTGTTACCGCCGTGAAAGGGCGGTGTCTTAACCGCTTGACCAAGGGGCCTTAATGGCTCCGAAGGTAGGACTCGAACCTACGACCATCGCATTAACAGTGCGGTGCTCTACCACTGAGCTACTTCGGAATAGTGTTGCAAGAACTGTTTAAGTACTTGTCGACTTTTCTTATTATAAAGAGGTCTTGAGGAATCGTCAACACTTTTTTTCATTTCTTTTATTATTTCAGAGAAAGCTTTCCGGAACATCTGCCGCAGCGGTATCTTTCTACATTCATCCGAATTTTCCGAACGTAATTCGTATTGCATGAAATGCATTCGTATACATAGCGTTTGCTTGAGCTAGTGGCTGGCGCGCGTTGGATGGTTGAACAAAAACGCGGTGAGCCGGTTTGCTGCAGCAACTCTCTAAAATCCGCATCACGATGCTTGTATCCTTTTCCTTCTATATGTAAATGATAATGGCAAAGTTCGTGTTTGATGATTCCTTCCAATTCTGCAAAGCCGAATGTTTCGTAAGATTTGGGATTGATCTCGATATTGTGAGACCGCAGCAAATAACGTCCGCCCGTTGTTTTTAATCTCGCATTAAAACTTCCTTCATGGACAAACGGCTTCCGGAAGACGGTATCTGAGATTTCTTTGATCAGTTCTGTCAGTTCTTTGTTGGTCATCGTAACTCCCCTATTTCGCTTATTCAAATAAAACAGCCGCTTCCATTTTAACAGGAAGCGGCTGTTTGTACATGAGCATTTCTTAACCTTACTCGGCTTGATCTGCCGGAGGAAGCATCGTTAAAGCAATACGCCCTTTGTCTTTTTCCACTTTATCAACCCAGGCTGTAACAATGTCTCCGACCGCAACTACGTCAAGCGGATGCTTTACGAACCCTTTTTTCAATTTTGAAATATGGACAAGGCCGTCTTGCTTTACGCCGATATCAACAAAAGCCCCGAAATCCACAACATTTCGGACGGTCCCTTGGACTTCCATGCCTGGCAGCAGATCTTCCATTTTCAAAATATCATTTTTCAATAAAGGCTGCGGGAATTCATCACGCGGATCGCGGTTCGGTTTTTTCAACGCGTCTAAAATATCTTTCAGCGTGATTTCGCCGACTCCCCATTCTTCACTGAGTTCATTCAATTGAAGCTTTTCCAACTTCTCGGAGATCCGTGGATTGCCGACCGATTTCTTGTCTTCGCCGATCAATTCCAAAAGTTTTTCGGCAATGCCATAGCTTTCCGGGTGGATTCCAGTTGCATCCAAAGGATTCTTTCCTTCTGGGATCCGCAGGAAGCCGATTGCCTGTTCATAGGTTTTGGCACCTAGACGCGGAATTTTCTTCAATTGCGCCCGTGATTGGAAGCGGCCATTTTCGTCACGCATTTTGATGACGTTCTCCGCCACGGTTTTGCTGAGCCCCGCTACGTACTGCAATAAAGACGAAGAAGCTGAGTTGACGTTTACTCCGACTTGGTTAACTGCGGTCTCGACTACAAAAGTCAATTGGTCCGCTAATTTCTTTTGCGAAACGTCATGCTGGTATTGCCCGACGCCTACTGCTTTCGGGTCAATCTTCACCAGTTCCGATAAAGGATCTTGCAGACGGCGCGCAATTGACGCAGCACTTCTTTCTTCTACTTGAAGATCTGGGAATTCAGCACGGGCAATATCTGAAGCCGAATAAACACTGGCCCCTGCCTCGTTGACAATCACATAAGAAATGTCCGCACCGGTTTCTGCAATGAAATCCGCAACAAATTGTTCCGTTTCGCGTGAAGCTGTTCCGTTTCCAATCGCCATAATTTCAATCGGATACTTTGAAGCCAACCGTTGCATCGTTTTTTTAGCACCCGCTTGATCATTCTTTGGCGCATGCGGATAAATTACGGCAACTTCGAGCAATTTTCCGGTTTCATCAATTACAGCCAACTTACAGCCTGTGCGATATGCCGGATCGACGCCGAGCACCATTTTGTTTTTCATCGGCGGCTGCAGCAATAAATTCCGTAAGTTTTCAGCGAAAATATGAATCGCTTGCGCTTCCCCTTTTTCACTTAGCTCCGTTCTGATTTCACGTTCTGCTGATGGTTGGATCAGGCGTTTATAGCTGTCTTCAATCGCCGCTTCTACAATTTCAGAAGATGGGCCCGACGCTTTGATCCATTTGTTTTTCATCAATGTAATGATCCGGTCCACAGGCGGATTGACCGCTACTCTCAACACATCTTCTTTTTCTCCACGGTTAATCGCCAAGATGCGATGCGGCACAATTTTTTGAATGGCTTCTTCATATTCATAATACATTTCAAAAACTTGCTTCTCGTCTGTGTGGTTCTTTTTAGCAGCTGTCGAAATCGTCCCATCTTTTCTCGTCATGTAGCGGACTTTTTCGCGAATATCGGCATCATCTGCAAATAGCTCCGCTAATATATCCTGCGCTCCTTGAATCGCTTCTTCCGGAGTCGCCACTCCCGCTTCTTCGCTGACGAATTCTTTCGCTTTCTTCATCGCATCTTCGCGGGAAAAAGCCATTAGCCAATCCCCTAGCGGCTGCAGCCCTTTTTCTTTTGCAATGGTCGCTTTCGTGCGCCGTTTCTGTTTGAAAGGACGGTATAAATCCTCTACACGCTGAAGAACTGTCGCTTGCCGAATCGCTTTTTCCAATTCCTCGGTCATTTTCTCTTGCTCCGTAATCGAGCGGATGACTTCAACTTTTCGCTGCTCCAGGTTTTGGATGTATGTATAACGGTCATCGATCGCTTTAATCTGCACTTCATCGAGTGACCCTGTCGCTTCTTTTCGGTAACGTGCGATAAACGGCACTGTATTGCCGTCTTCGATCAAGTCAATAACTTGGCCGACCTGATTAGGGCGTACCCCTGTTTCTTTTGCAATCAATGCATGGATTTGCTGCATTTCCATTCCAGACACTTCCCTTCATTTCGTAAAAAGCCAGTCCATATTGTTGTTTTCATCGGTATATCGACCGCCGTTTGCTCTCCTCTATTTTAACATAGAAAAAAGAAGCCTCCTCATTTGAGTAGGCTTCCTGCTATAAACGTTGCGTCGTCTCCCGTTTCGATCGACCGCAAAATGTCGTAATAAAGGCGCTCCGGAATTCCGGCTTGGCGCATCATCGCTTTCGGGTTTCTTAGCTCGACCCCATCAGAATGGATCAAGAATAAATCATCTTCTACATACGTATAAAGCTGCGTACGCAATTTTTGTGGGCGGCCGGATAAATAACCCATGACCGGCAACGGATAAATCATCTCGTTTGTGCCTTTTCGGTAAAGGTAAAAACGGATATTCCCTACACAACTGTATTCCAAAGTCTTTTTCTTGAAATCGACTTTGAAAATCGCTACGGCAGCCCCACGTTTTTGCACCATCAATTTATTGAAGCGCTGCATGAGCTCATCAATGGTTTCATGATGGTAATCTTTTAAAATCTGCGGAATGACTTGTGACGATTCGCGCGCCACAGGGCCATTCCCCAATCCATCGGCTATGGAGCAAATGAAATATTCATCCGTTAAAACAGTATGGTAGCTGTCTCCGGACTCATAATTTCCTTTTTTTGCTTCATTGAAGATACAGGCCTCCACGAAACTATGCTGAATTTTCTCCACTATGAAACTCCACCAGCTGCTAAAATCGCTTCCTGCAACTTCTTAATGGCTTTTCGCTGCAATCGGGAAACGTGCATCTGCGAAATTCCTAATTTGTCTCCAGCTTCTTTTTGGCTCAGCTGCTCTATGTAGGTGTATTGGATGATTTGCTTTTCACGTTCCGAAAGCACATTCATCGCATTTGCTACAAGCATGCGCTGATCCACTTTTTCATAGCCATCATCCTCTTGTCCAACCACGTCAAATAAAGTGACTGTGCTGCCGTCGGAATCGGCTTCCAGCGAATGATCCATGGATAAGGCCTGATAGCTTTTCCCCATTTCCATCGCTTCTAGCACGTCATCTTCATCGACATCCAAGTATTCCGCAATTTCCCAGACTTGCGGGGGAACGCTGGAGTTCCCGGGTCAACACTTCAACTGTCGATTTAATCCGCGGCCCTAGTTCCTTGATGCGGCGAGGCACATGAATCGCCCATGTCTTATCGCGCAGGAACCGTTTGATTTCACCGATGATAGTCGGTACGGCAAAAGCTTCAAAACTTCTGCCAAATGACGGATCATAGCGCCGAATAGCTCCTAAAAGGCCGAGCATCCCTACTTGCGCTATATCCTCATGGTAAGATTTACCATTTGAATATTTACGTGCAATTGATTCGACTAACCGTTTGTAATTCAATACAAGATTTGTTTGGGCTTCTTCATCTTCCGTCTTCTGATAAGCCTCGATCCATTCAAGCACCTGCTCTTTGGTCGGCTGATTAGGATGAGATCGTTTCGACATCCTCTTCCACCTGCTCTCCTCCAACATACTTTGTCATGAAGACTGTAACGCCTTCTTGATGATGGACTTTTACTTCATCCATTAAGGTTTCAATCAAGTACAGGCCAAGACCTCCTTCACGGAGAAACGCGCCTTCTTCTTGATCGTGATAAGGACCCACTTTCGCCTTTGTTTCTTCAAAATCGAAACTTTGCCCATGATCCGCAACCATGATTTCGATTTTATCGTTGTACAAAGCGCAGCCAATGACTACTTCGCCTTCTTCACCTTCTGTATAAGCATGTTGAACAGCATTTGTTACCGCTTCACTTGAAGCAATCTTCAAATCTTCAATATCGTCAAACGAAAAACCGATGCGGCTTGCCAAACCAGAGATTGTCAGACGTGCTACACCAACATATTGAGACTTGGCCGGCACTCTCATTTCAACATAATCGAAAGGACGCATATTAATTACCACCTTTTCCAGCTGATTCGATATCCATGATTTCGCCTAGCCCCGTAATATCGAATAGCCGTTTTAGCCGAGACGAGAGCCCTTTTAGCTTAACGTGTCCGCCTTTAGCGTTCACAGATTTATAAAATGCTACAAAAACTCCAAGCCCCGTACTATCCATATAATCAACGTCGGAAAGATCCAACACTGCTTTCAATCCATCTTGGTTTTGGAATGCTTCTAATTTCTCCCGTAATACTGGCGCTGTATGCGCATCGATTTCGCCGCGGATAAAGCCAGTCAGGTTATTATCTATTTCCTCTAAGTTAACTTGAATATTCATCTTTTTTTGACACCCCGTTTTTCTATAATTCACAGGCATTTAAAAAAGCCATCGTAAGTGTATTTACCACAATGACTCTTCATGTAAACCTGATTAGACTTTTTTGTAAATGACTAATGTGAAATCATCTCTCAGTTCCGCATTTTGCATGCGTTCGAGTTCATCGTAGACAAATTGCACGATCCGTTGGGCAGGTTCATCTTTCTTCTGGTCAATCAATGAAAAAATGACTTCCCGCTCGATAAACCCTTCATCCGTCCGGCCTTCTGTTACACCATCGGTCATCATGATTACAAGATCATTCTTTTCCAATTTGACGGTATGCTGTTCATATGAAGCTGCTGGGGAAACGCCCAGCAAGAGCCCTTTGGCATACAATTCTTCAAAGCTATTCGATTTTGCACGGTATAAGATAGCCGGCTCATGCCCAGCTGAACCATAGGTAAGCGTAGAGTCATTCGAATCGTATTTCCCGTAGAACATGGAAACGAACATAGAATCGTCAATGCTCTTTTCGACTACCCGGTTGATGACCCCGAGCACTTCTTTTGGATCTGCCGGAGAATTATTCAAGCTATCCATCCCAAATTTCACCATAGACATACAAAGTGCAGCCGGCAAACCTTTGCCGATAACATCTGCAACTGCAATCCCCGCATGGCCTTCTGAATCACTGATGAAGTATATGTAATCGCCGTTCATCTTGCGCGCTGGAATCGAAAGCAATCCGATATCAAGTCCGCTAAAGCAGGCATCGGTGTTTTCAATAAAGTTTCCTGCACGTTAGCAGCTAAATCCATTTCCACTCGCAGTTCTTCTTGCCGCTGCAAAAGACTTTGCCTTTCTTGAAGCGCTAATCCATAGTTAATCATCATTTCAATCAGAAAATCAAAGGAATGCCATACAAACTCTGGCAATTCCCCGTATATTTCCTGCATGGCCGCTTTGTGCACACTGATTACTTCTTCTGGCGAAATGTTCTCAGAAATCAATTGACGGCTAAAATTCTGGCCAACGTAGAGATTTTGCTCCGACTGTCTTTGCATATATTGGTTTAAAATTTCTTTGTATTGATTTTCAATCTTTTGAACCATTATGCGCTCCTCCTATCGAAGCCATTTTGTTGCTCTTATATCTGTCCCTTCGCCTGGAATCGTTTCGATTCTGAACTCATCCATTAAACGTTTGACACCCGGCAGCCCGGCACCAAGCCCTCCCGACGTTGAGAAACCATCTTCCATCACTTTTCTGATATCCGGAATTCCTGGTCCTTGGTCGGCGGCGATAATTAAAATCCCTTTCAGGCCGTTCTCTGTTAATTGCTGGATTTCAATTCTTCCTTGTCCAGCATACAAGTAGATATTGCGGGCAAGTTCGCTGATGGCTGTCGTGATCCGCGCTTGATCGACAGTTCCGAAGCCAAGTTCTTTTGCCACATTGCGCCCAAGTTGTCTTGCAGCGACAATATCCCATTCCGTTAAAATTTCCACCGAAGACTGGTTGCTCATTCTTAAGCCTCCAATTCCAGTTGAAGTTTATCCAAACCATTTTCTAGATCCAGTGCTGTCATAACATCTTCTAGTCGAATTCCTAACTCGATTAAAGTGATAGCAACTGCTGGTTGGATACCGGTAATAACCACTCGCGCTCCCATTAGGCTTGACATGCTAATGACGTCCCCTAAGACTTTTGCGATAAATGAATCGATAAAATCGATGGATGTCAAATCGATGACTACTCCACGAGCGCTAGTTTCGTGCAATTTCGTCAATAAATCTTCTTGAAATTGAATGGCTGTCTGATCATCAAGCTCCCATTGGATCGAAACAATCAATGTATCTCTAAGCTTTAAAATTGGAATTCGAAAATTCATTGTTCATCAACCTCCACTATTTTACGATTTGTCCATGCCATCGCCTGCTCTACTCCGCGCTGCAAAGTACTGGTAGTGGTGAATTCATTGAGATTAATCCCAAGCGTCACGATTGTCTGTGCGATTTCCGGACGGATTCCGACCAGCATGCACTTCGCTCCGACAAGACGGACTGCATCAGCTGCTTGAATAATATGGTGTGCGACCATCGTATCGACAACCGGCACTCCTGTAATATCCAGCAGCACAACTTCCGCCCGATGTTTGACTACACCTTCAAGCAAATTCTCCATAATCAGTTTTGCACGCTCCGTATCAATCGTTCCGACCAGAGGCATAACAGACACTTTATCAAAAACAGGTATCAATGAGGCTGATAACTCCTGCAAAGCAATTTTCTGCAGACTGACTGTCCGCTCCCACGTTTTCGAATATGTATCGATCGTGCTATCCCGGATTGGATTGATCCAATTCGTAAATTCTTTCGAGAAAGCCCGGAAATTGTTTTCATTGATGATTCCCGCATTTTCCATGCCATCGAATACCACTTCTGAAAAATGAGTGATCGCTTTTGTTACAAATGTCATCGACCAGCCTAGACGGACCACTTTCTCCGCAAAATCATTCAAGCGATTTTCATAGGCTTGATGGCTTTCTAACAAATTTGAAACCATCAGATCAGCAAATTCTTTGCTGGTTTGGTTCATTAAATCCGTCGGCATCACTTGAAAAGAACGTTCGTTCTTCTCATTTTTCATAAGTTCCTGCCAACTTGAGATAATCTCGTTGAAATTATCCTGGATATATCCCGCCATTTGTCTATTCATTTTTTTGAAAAACCCTCCCTATTGCTCTATATAACAGTTGTCTTTCTATTGTATTTAAAATAGCTTATCTTTTATTGTATCGGAAAATATGTTTTTTCACATCTATTTTGTCAGTTGCTTGCGGAAAAGCGGTAAAGTACATGAAAAAAAGCCCGGAGCATAGAAGCTTCGAGCTTTTTTTGGAGTATGTATGCTTAAAACTTCACAAGACCCACACTGATTTCCAAAGCTTCATCCACTTTTTCCATCAAGGTTTCATCCAGCTGTGTAATCTTATCTGTCAGCCGCGACTTATCAATCGTGCGCAATTGTTCAAGCAAGATAACAGAGTCACGCTCAAAGCCATATTTCTTAGCGTTGATTTCAACGTGAGTCGGTAATTTCGCTTTTTGAATCTGTGCAGTAATCGCCGCGATGATGACAGTGGGACTAAAGCGATTTCCTATATCATTTTGAATCACTAGCACCGGACGGGTCCCACCTTGTTCGGACCCGACAACTGGTGATAGTTCTGCAAAAAAAACGTCACCACGTTTTACAATCAAATTGTCAACCCCCGCTTACGAGTCGCACGGTCGTGTGCTCCGCTTCGTATTCTGCATGAGAACATTCACAAGCGATTGAAAGATTGATTTGTGACATCTCCACGTAGCCTTTGATCATTGCTTCCCGAATATGATGTGAATCGTATATGTTCTTCGTTACCCGTTGGGTCGAAACATAAACATAATCACCACGTTCTTGAATTTGTTCATCTGAATGCGCAGTCAATTCTGAGATCATTTGCTTCGGCAGTTTCACAACCACTTCTTTTGTCTTTGACTTCCCGTACACAGCCGACACCTCCAAAATACCGTTCTCTCTATTCTCACCCCTTCATCTTAACATCGAAGCGCCCTATTGAAAAGGCGAAAAAAGGGCTAACATTATTTAACAATAAATTCGAGGGACTCTTTTCGTTAAAATACACGGGATTTCATACGGTATGGTTTCTAATTTCTCCGCCCATTCTTCCATGCGGATCTCCTCATTCCCCTGCTTGCCGATTAAAGTCACTTTTTCTCCGATCGGCAGTTCTTCGGGCAGCTTAATCATGCATTGATCCATGCAAATCCGCCCTACGACTGGCATCCGCATCCGCGCACAAGAACTTCCTGCCCTTGCAGCCCGCGCAGCATGCCGTCTGCATAGCCAATCGGCAAGGTGGCAATCCATTCATCTTCTTCGGCACGATAAGTCGCTCCGTAGCTCAAAGCTTCGCCAGCTTTCACTTTTTTCACATGAACGATTTCGGTCTCCAAGCTCATAGCCGGCGACAATGCGATAGACATTTCATTTTCCACATAGGCAGAAGGTGCGATGCCGTATAAAGAAATGCCGATGCGGACACCGTCATAAGCAAGATCCTGATGCATTATGGCTGCAGCGCTATTGGCTACATGGACCATCACTGCGGAATCCGCTACCGATTCAATAACTGTTTTCATTTCCTTCACTTGCTGTTGGAATAGCTCCCCACTTTCTTCGTCAGCTGTCGCAAAATGCGTGAATAAGCCGTCAAATGAAAAATGGTGCCGGCGGATAAAGTCGATTGCCTGCTTTGCATCTTCCGGAAACACTCCCACTCTTCTCATGCCGCTGTCGATTTTCAAATGAATCTTTAAAGGTGCAAGTTCAGGATGGGCAGCTTTCGACGCCATCTCAAGCCAAGCAAGCGAGATAGCCGCTAGCGTAATTTCTTCCTCCTGCGCCACCGGGATGAAAGCTTCCGGCGTAGCTCCAAGAACAAGCAATTGCGTTTTGATGCCTTGCTGCCGCAAAAATAACGCCTCATCCGGCGTAGCTACTGCAAGGAAACGGATGCCCGAAGCGATTGCACGCCGGGAAACTTCTAAAACTCCATGTCCATAGGCATCTGCTTTCACTACAGCAATGACTTCCGCTTTTCCTGCTTGCTTCTTAAACACTTCCAGATTTTTTTCAATTGCCGTTAAATCGATTATCGCTTTTGTTGGACGGTAGTTTACCATTTGTCATCACCACTTACTTTAGGATTGCAAAAGAACTTGTGCTGCTGCATATTCTTTTGTATGTGTTATTGATACAAGCCCGATTTCTTGCTGCTGAAAGAAAACACTCGGCTTTCCTTTTTCATCTTTGCGGATTTCAATTTCCTGAAATGAACAGGCGCTGCCGATCCCAGTTCCATTCGCTTTTGCAAAGGCTTCTTTCGCAGCAAAACGCCCTGCCAGAAATTCCGTTTTCCGGGCTGCCGACAATTGTTCGTATTCGCTCATTTCCGCTCTGTTAAGATGCGGCGGCGGAACTTGCTTGACCGTGCGTCTAACTTCCGGATGCGGTGAAGTTCCACGATATCCAGGCCGATTCCATTTATCATAGACGTTCTCCTTTCAATAGTAAACCTGAAAAAGGTATAATGGATTTATGAAATAGAGGTGACCAAATGTTTTTACGTACTGAAAGTTTTTCGCAATACTTACGTCTTTATCCTGTAGTTTCCACTTTAATTGCCTTGAACCTTATCGTCCACATCTTGACCTGGATTCCTGGCATCGGCGATCTTCTCTATTATTATGGAGTGGGTTCCAACTTCCTGATCGACGCGGAGAATGGTGGCGTTTCATCACACCTATGTTCTTGCACGGCGGATTGATGCACCTTCTCTTCAATATGTTCTCGCTATTCCTATTCGGGCCTGAGCTGGAGAGGTTGACCGGAAAGGTCCGTTTTATCACCATTTATCTATTGGCTGGATTGGTTGGAACAGCAGCAACTTATTTCCTGCAGCCGTTGGATTATCTCCATGTAGGCGCAAGCGGTGCCATCTTCGGGATTTTCGGCGCATTTGGTGCGTTGCTTTACTACGGCCGGCGTTCGTTGCCGCAGCTGAGACAAATTATACTCCCGATTATCGTAATTAGCATTGTTATGACGTTTTTGACGCCTAACGTGAATGCTACTGCGCATATTGCAGGAATGATCACCGGCTTCTTAATCGGTATGAGCTACTTCCATCCTAAACGGATTGTCAGTTGGAAAACAAAAAAATAAGGTCAGCCGGATAATTCCGGCTGACTTTTTTCATTTTCTTCCGCCTTTTGGTTGGAAGGCTCATACCAAGCAAGGATGCGGCTCGCATCTTGCCGCTCTATATGTTCCACTCGGGCAGTGGCTCCAAGCAAGCCCGACATGATTGTCGCTTGCGCTGAAGCCAAGCTTTTACGCCGTTGGAAATAGCTGCTCGAAATTTCCACTGCTTGAATTCTCTTTTTCATCATGAAGAATGTATGCTTGCTGATGCCTCTAAACTCCATCGTCAATTGCCGATCTGCCAAGGAATAGCCGACCGTCCGGTGCTGCCAGACACCTAGCGCAATAGTTAATGGCACAACGATAAGAGACAAAAGCCCATACGGATAAAAGAAATAGCTCAGCGATCCAATTACAGGAATCATCCAAATAAAGTCCAGACGATAAAAGAAATGGACGCTTCGCTTCGGGGCTTTGAGCATTTCCGGCCGCCATTCCATCTCGGGGAACAGCTCTTCTAAAATTGGAATGAGTGTCTCTTTTTTAGCTAAAGGAAATAGCCTTATTTTCTCATCCTTGTCCCCTAAAGACCCTCCCGCACTTTCAACCGTTACTGTCGCATAGCCGAACCATTCCCGCAAAGGGTTTTGGGAAATTTTAATGCCTTGTACCCGCTTAAATGGCACGGATACCTTCTTTTTCTCCAACAACCCGCGAGTCAAATAAATATGGTCATCATCTGTCTGGATCGTGAATTGATAGTTGGCCAAAATCGTCAAAATGACCGAAATGGCCCAGGCCGCCAGCAATCCCATAAAGATCGTCAACGCGACAATCAAATAACCGAAGCGAAGGAAAATCATGACTTCTTCATAGATTGCGTCGTAAGGGATCAACTCCGAAAACTGCGAAAAGAAAACAGCTACCGCTGAAAGAACAACGCCAATCCCGCCGGAAGTGGTGGCCAAAACCAATAATTCTTTCATGTTCATCCGGTATTTGGTATGAAGAATCTTTTTTCGGCCATTTCAGGTTCCGGTACAGCTATTTCACGCTCGGCACCATCTTCTAAATCTACCGTTTCTCTTTTATGGAACCGCGTTTCGCTTCTTCCATCTTCTCTTCGATCCGATCAGCATCTTCACGTGAGATCGCCGTCAGTTCCGCTTCCGCTTCACCGGTTTTGCCGGTTCCTGCAGTTTCCACTTTCACTTTGACCAAACCGAGCGGACGGTGAAAAATGCCTTCCGTATAATTCAGGCTCTGGATTCGGTCAAATGGGATATAACGCTTTTTCTTAACGAACAATCCGTACTCGATGCGAAGTTCTCCATCTTCAAACCAATAGACGAACCGCTTCCATTTGACGATCCCGCCTACCAAGATGAATAGCAGGACCGCCCCACCAATTATCAGCGGAATCAATCCCTGCCAGCCATTTGAAAACATGCCGCTAATGCCGCCATCCCTGAATAGATTCACTCCGAAAATGACGAGAAAAGGAATCAGCAATTCTTTTAAGCCCTTCAGAAAATTGATAAGCGCTGAGATCGGATGCAATTTATAGTAGGTTTCAGACATCATCTTCCGCCACCCTTGCAAGTACAGAGATGCGGGCTCTCAAATCATCCGCTTCCTCTGTGACCAAAGCAGGAATGGTATGAGTGGTTGCCGCTGTGGAGATGGATATCTCTGCTAGATTATACTTCCTTAAAATAGGCCCTTGTTCTGTATCGACATGCTGCACACGCACCATCGGCACTAAAGTGCGCTTGATGATAAAAAGCCCATGCTGCAGTTCGATTTCCTGCTCCCGCACTTCGTAGCGCCAGCGCTGCCAGCGGATTTTCGGAAACAAATAAATGAAGAGGAAGCCGAAAAGCACTGGAAACGCTATGTAAATCGCATAAAGCCAAGATGGCCATTCAAAAAAGTATGTAAGCACTCCCGCCCCAATCGCAAGCAAGGCAATGACTAAGGTTTCAATCATTCCGTATAAGCGCCAGACCTTTAACCCTTTTACAGAAATTTGATTTTTTGGTTGAGTATCCATTTGCTTCTCCCCGTTTCTATATAGTAACTCTTAATACGATTCAAAGCGGTAAATGTTTCATTCTATTGTAACGCAAATTGAATAAGCAAAAAAAGGCGGATGCGGCAACAGTTTCCTGTTTCCGCATCCGCCTTCTATTTTAAGAAATCTTAAGATTCGTGACGACGTGTACGTCCTGGACGACCTGAACCGTTTCCGCCTTCGCGGCGACGGCTTGCGCCTGAAGATGGACGGCTTGACGATGATGGACGGCCTGAACCAGATGAACGGTTGCCTTTATAGCCACCGCCGCCTCCGCTGCGTCCGCCTTTGCCTTTGTATCCGCCGCCTCCACGTGAAGGAAGTGGGCGCTCTTCAGAAATTTGAACTGGAATATCTTCCGGCTCTTTCGTCATTGTTTTAAGTGCAGCAGCAATCAAATCAACAGCATCAAACTTCTCAAGCATTTCCGTAGCAAATGCACGGTAATCGCCTAAGTTGTTTTTCTCTGTCATTTCGATCAATTGCTCCATTGCAACGCGTTTTTGACCAAGTACAGCCTCGTCAGCAGTTGGTGGAACCAATGCTTCCATTTTCTTCTTCGTTGTACGTTCAACGATGCCCAAGTAGCCCATTTCACGCGGTGTTACAAACGTGACTGCGACTCCTTTTTTACCTGCACGGCCAGTACGGCCGATACGGTGGACATAGCTTTCAGGATCTTGTGGAATATCAAAGTTGTAAACGTGTGACACGCCTGAGATATCAAGTCCGCGAGCTGCTACGTCAGTTGCAACTAAGATGTCGACTTTTCCTGCTTTGAATTGTTTCAATACAGACATACGTTTTGCTTGGCTAAGGTCACCGTGAATTCCTTCAGCTACGTAGCCGCGGATATTCAAAGCTTTAGCCAATTCGTCAACCCGGCGTTTTGTACGGCCGAAGATGATTGCAAGTTCTGGCTGTTGAACATTCAAAAGACGTGAAAGGATGTCGAATTTCTCGCGTTCTACTGATTTCACATAGAACTGCTCGATGTTTTCAACAGTCATTTCTTTCGATTTAATCTTAACGATCTCTGGAGTCTTCATGAACTTCTCTGCAATGCGGCGGATTGCATCCGGCATAGTTGCTGAGAACAACAGGGTTTGGCGACTTTCAGGGACAGTGGCCATGATTGTTTGGATGTCTTCGATGAAGCCCATGTTCAACATTTCGTCTGCTTCGTCAAGGATCAATGTGTTTACATTGTCCAATTTAAGCGTACGGCGGTTAATGTGGTCTAATAGACGTCCTGGTGTACCAACGATAATTTGTGGGCGGTTTTTAAGTGCACGGATTTGACGGCCGATTTCTTGGCCTCCGTATACTGAAAGGATGCGCACGTTTTTGTCTTGGCCCAGTCTGTAAAGCTCTTCAGAGACCTGGATTGCCAATTCGCGGGGTTGGCGCGATGATCAATCCTTGGACATTACCGTCTTTAGTGTCGATTTTTTCAATCAAAGGAATACCGAATGCAGTTGTTTTACCTGTACCCGTTTGTGCTTGTCCGATAATGTCTTTGCCTTCCATTCCAAGACGGATCGTACCTTCTTGGATTGGTGTTGCTTCTTCAAACCCCATGCGTCGTACGGACTTCAAAGTTGTTTCACTAAGATTTAATTCTGAAAATTTTACCAAATTTTTTCAATCTCCTTTTGTCTTCATCTGATTTACAAATGGTGTACATTTTAGATGAATTCGTGACAAGGTCGAGCCTTTATGAGGAACTTTCACGTCGAAAATCATACTCTGTAGTTTTAAGTCAGAGGGGATGTGTGAACAGGAAAAGCTCGGGCTTTGCCGAGCGGTCTGATCGGCGGGTGTTTGAAACCCTGTAAGTAGAACAAACCGTTTTGCTCAAAAAAATACTCTTCACAGGGAAGAGTGCTTCAAAAATGTATCCATTGCTTTCAACAGAATAACACGATTCCCCCCTACTTGCAATCAATACGCAAAGGTTCTAATAATCAGTTTACTCTTTTTGCTGCTTCATGAAATACAGCGCTTCGCTAAACCAGTCTTCGCAATCATCGCTGTAGCAAATCAAATGCTTCCCTGAATCCGAATGGATGATCTGTTTATCAAGAGAACCGATATTCTCGTAAATGAAATCTGCAGCCGCCGCCGGAACGATGCCATCTTCTTTGCCTTGGACGATGCAAACCGGGATTTTGATGGTTTTATAATACGGCTCTACCATTTTAACCACCCGCAGAAATTCAATAGCTGAACCGATGGGCGTATGCGTCAACTTGTATTCATAGAGATGAAACAATGGATTTTGGGCCAGCCGGCCGTTAATTGCATCCGCTGCCGCTTCTTTGACTTCTTTTAGCATTTGGGCAGCGCTGATGTATTTAACAGCAGCGCTCAACAGAACAAGGCGTTCTATTTTATAGCGCAGCGACAAATACATCGCAATCAAACCGCCCATGGAAAATCCGACAACGATGACGCGGTCGACTCTTTTTTTCAACTTGCGCATTGCAAGCTCAGCTTCCATCATCCAATGCTCCGCAGTCATTTTTTTCAGGTTGAGTTTTTCGCCATGCCCCGGCAATGTCGGCACTTCCACAATCCAGTCGGTATGTTCTTTTATATAATCGGCAAACGGCTGTACTTCAAAAGGACCGCCTGTAAAGCCATGGATGCATAAAACGCCTGTCTTCAAACCGCTCACCACTTTCGCTTCAAGATAAACAGAAACTCTACTCAGCAGGAAAGCTTCCCGCCAAGCAGAGTCTATTATTGCCCGGTAAAAGGCTCGATGATATTTTCCAAGGCCATGCCGCGTGAGCCTTTGACCAAGATGATTGAATCCGGAGTGATTTTTTCTTTGAGCAATGACACGATAGGTGCATAATCGTCTTCGCTCCACAAGAGTTCCCCTTTAAAAGAAGGAAGCATTTTATCATAAAGCCATTTCATGCGCGGTCCGTATAAGCAAACGCCCGCAATATCTTCTGAAATGTTTTTCACTAAAGCTTCGTGATAGGATTGTTCGTTTTCACCAAGCTCCAGCATGTCGCCTAGGACTACCCACTTATCGTCTTTCATCGTGGTTTCACGGATGAAATTCAAAGCGGCATTCATCGAAGACGGCGCAGCGTTATAAGCGTCATTGATGAACGTAGCGCCTTGTTCGGTTTTAATGATTTGCATACGCATATCGGTCAGCGCTGCATCTTTCAGCGACTTACGGATATCTTCTTCCGAAAGGCCCGCTTCAAGTGCCACTAAAATCGCAGACAAGGTGTTCTTCACTTGATGCTCGCCCAGCACCGGAATGGTGAATGCTGCATCAATAATTCCACTGACGAGGAAGCTGCTGCCATTCTCGGTTGCTTTAATATCGGTTACGGTCAATTCATTATTATCGTCAAAACCGAAAGATACCGCTTGCGGGAAATTCTCCACGAATGGAAGCAACAACGGTTCATCGCCGTCATAAAAAAGCTTGCCATGGCTTTCCAGTCCTGCAGTGATCTCAAACTTCGCCTGTGCAATTCCTTCTCTTGATCCGAGATCCTGCATATGCGCTTCGCCGATATTGGTGATGATGGCATAATCCGGGCGCGCAAGTTCCGACAAGAACTCAATCTGTCCAAATCCGCTCATGCCCATTTCCAGGACAGCGAATTTCGTATCTTCGTCAAGCGACAGGATGGTAAGCGGCAAACCGATTTCATTATTGTAATTCCCCTGGGTTTTCTGGACTTTGAAATAGGGTTTCAAGACACTCGCCACTAGATCTTTTGTCGAAGTTTTCCCGTTTGAGCCAGTGATGCCGATGACCGTGACAGACAATTCGTCGCGATAAGCTCTGGCCATTTCCTGCAAGGCTACTTCACAATCGTCCACTAGCAATAGCGGAAGGTCTTCTGGCGGATTTGGTTCGTCGCGCTGCCACAAGGCTGCAGCGGCTCCCGCCTCAAATGCTTGCACCACATATTTATGTCCATTGACATTTTCACCGCGGAACGGGATAAACAGATCTCCCGGCTTAAGCGTTCTCGTATTGATCGAGGCACCTGTCACTTCGATGCCTTTAAAACTCGTCTTAACTCCAAGCCACTTGGCAATTTGTTCAATCTTTTTTTCATTCGGCTTCTCCACTCAATCTATTTTAACTTGTAGTAATTGCTTTTCCTCATGGCGTTCGATCGCAAGTTTGACCAAGCGTTCAATCAGCTCCGGATAAGGCAATCCTGTGTTTTCCCATAATAGTGGGAACATGCTGTAAGGCGTGAACCCTGGCAATGTGTTGACTTCATTGATCAATAGCTCATTTTCAGCGGTAACGAAGAAATCCGCACGGACAAGGCCGGAACAATCCAGAATTTTAAACGCTTTTTTAGCTGCAATCACTAATTCTTCATAGACTCCTGCATCCAGTTCAGCCGGGATGATCATAGCCGTATTGCCATCTTTGTATTTCGCCTGGTAATCATAGAAAGCTTTTAGCGGTTTGATTTCTCCAGCAACCGAACATTCAGGAACATCGTTGCCAAGTACGCCGATTTCGATTTCTCTGGCCACGACGCCTTGTTCCACAACGATTTTGCGGTCGAATTTCAACGCCTCTTCAACAGCTGCCGACAATTCCTCCGGGTTTTCGGCCCGGCTGATGCCGACGCTTGATCCGAGATTCGCCGGTTTGACAAATACCGGCCATTGCAATTCCCTCTCCACTTTGTTTACCCAATAGCTCTGATCCGCCATCCAATCCCTGCGAATAAAATAAACATAAGGTGTTTGTTTCAACCCAGCGATTTCGAATAATTGCTTCATAACTACTTTATCCATACCCGCTGATGAAGCAAGTACTCCATTGCCGACATAAGGTAAATTCAAAACTTCAAGCAAGCCCTGTACAGTCCCGTCTTCACCGTTTGGCCCGTGAAGAAGCGGGATAATGACTTCCAGATTCTGCTCCTGTTCAGATGGAAGGAACCCTGAAATGTCATTTGGAGAAGAGGTCTCTTCACTCAATTGAAGCTGCTCGATGCTTTGGACTGGGCCTTCAAGCATCGCACCTTTTTTCCATTCGCCTTCATGTGTGATATAGATAGGAAAAACTTCGTATTTCTCAAAGTTCAATGCTTGAGTTACGGCTTGCGCAGTGGATAGCGAGACTTCATGTTCCGCTGACTTTCCTCCATATAATAAACCGATTCGTTTTTTCATTCTGAAAAACCTCCGCTAATATATAAGCCCGAACTCCCGGCTTTTTCATTTTGTTGAATTCTTTTTGCATAATGACTAGTTTATCACGAACAACGGGAGACGAAAATTTTTTTCTGTCAAGCGCCGAAGATTTTCAATCCAGCTACCCCTGCAATTATACACGTCAAGAAAAACAATTTTGCCGGCTGTCTGCTTTCTTTAAAAAACAGCATGCCGACGACTACACTGCCAGCTGCACCGATGCCTGTCCAAACTGCATAGCCGGTGCCTACAGCAATTTCCGTCAAGGCCTGTGACAGCAAATAGAAACTGAGCGCTCCACTTAATATGGTTAGGACCGTATACTTCTTTACTTTAAAGCCTTCTGATAATTTCATGGTCGTCACGAAAGCCACTTCAAAACATCCGGCAATTATTAAGGTCAGCCATGCCATCAAGAATCGCCTCCTTCATTCGCCGCTTCTTTGCCGTCTACAACTTTTAATCCGATAATCCCAAAAATCAATAAGCCTAAAAACACGATTTTTTCAAAGCTGGCATTTTCGCCAAACAGTGAAATTCCGAGTATGGCAGTGCCGGCCGCTCCAATTCCTGTAAAAACGGCATAAGCGGTGCCGATTGGAATAACCGCCATTGCTTTTGCGAACAATAGAAAGCTGACCACGATAAACAACAAAGTGACAATCGATGGCCCGATATTCGTAAAGCCGTCCGCAAACTTCAAACCGATTGCCCAGACGATTTCCGTCAATCCGGCTATCGTTAAATAGATCCACGCCATGTTTTCCACACTTTCCTTCCTCATTTAACACTATTCAGCCTGAGCCTTTTCAAAAAAAATAACCCTCGTTTCCGAGCGTTATTTCCACTGCTTCGTTTTGCGGTCAAACACAATTTTCCGGCTGACGTCCTGTTTTGTGTAATGTTTGATATCCGACCAGAATTCATCCAGAAACGAAATTTCCTCAACAGACCGAATATGCAATTCAATCGTATTTTTCGTTTTCTCAGGATCCGCCAAGGAAATTAAAGCGCCTTCTCGGTACTCGCGTTTCAGCGACTCCAGAATTTCCCTCGGCAATTCCGGCACCAAGTCACGCGTCTTGCGGCGCCAGAAGTTCTGGCCCGATGTTTCTCTGCGGATCACTTGAGTAAAATAATTTCCAACTAATTCGTTCAGCCTTTCCAGATGGCGGAAGTAAATCTTCGTGGTCTGCTCTTCCTCACTGGATAGATAAACAAATTCGTTTTGCAGCGTCGAATAAAAAGGAGGACGCACGGTTTCCTTTTTATGTCCGATGTAGAGAAGCTCCGCCTGTTCTTGCGGGGTCAATGAATTTAACTGCTTCTCGCTCCTAAAATCGATCCAGCAAAACTCGCTTTTCTTATTGAGCCAGGCTTTCCGAAGCTGCGCATATTCTTCCTCTGCAACAAACTCCATATAAGTATGCATATTGAACGAAGCATCGTCATAAGCATGCTTTAATAATAAAAGATTCTTCGGCATTTTCATCGCATCGATAAAATGAGCAAAGGTGAGTCCGCTGAAAAGAGCGAATTGATCCGCGTCATTCAAATAAATATATAAGTGCTGTATATAATAATCCGCGTTTAACGGTTTTTTCACCATATTCCCCACTCCATTCTTCTCAACTATTATACGACCATTCCACTGAAATATGAAACATCCTAGCTCTATTTGCGTCATTACTTTTGGTATAGGCATATTCGAAGGGAATACGTTATAATGTAATCCGGCTTATAATAATAAAAAAGTACAGGTGAACGCTCATGCAAACAAATAAAGGCTTCGCCGATCGCGTAGATTGGCCGTTAGCTTTCATATTATTTCTCTTTTTCGTCGTCAGTTTATTGGCAATATCTTCCGCCCAAACCGCCGGGATATACCCAACAAACTTTGTCCCGCCAAGCAGTTTTCTACGTTGTTTCAATCGGCATGATTTCTGTTCTTATGTATTTTGACTCGGATCAATACAAAAAAATGTCTTATTACCTATATGGTTTCGGTATTTTCCTATTGTTTGTTTTGATGATTTCTCCTGGCGGCCCTGGCCAGATTGCAGAACCGGTCAATGGGGCGAAAGCCTGGTTCCATACACCCGTCGTCAATCTTCAGCCCGCTGAATTCATGAAAACCTTCTATATACTGGCCATGGCCAAGATGATTTCCGCGCACCATGAAAAAAATCCGTTAAAAACCTTAAAAACTGATTTTGTCCTTCTTGGAAAAATTGGCATCATGCTCTTTATCCCGCTGGCCTTTATCCTGACACAGCCCGATCTTGGGACCGCCCTTGTATTTATCGCGATTACACTCGCCTTGATCGTCGTTGCCGGCATCTCTTGGAAAATCATCGTGCCAAGCTTTGGAGGAGTCGCAGTCATTGGAGGAACCCTTTTATGGATGGCCGTCTACATGCAGGACTTCCTTTCCAATGTATTAGGAATCAAACCTTATGCGCTTGCCCGGATCTACACATGGCTCGACCCGTATGAATATGCTGATACGGATGGCTATAACTTGATTGCCGCCATGAACGCTATTGGTTCCGGTGAAGTGTTCGGCAAAGGGTTTCAAGGGCGCGAAGTGTACGTACCAGAAAACCACACGGACTTTATCTTCACGGTCATTTCGGAAGATTTCGGTTTCATCGGTGCAAGTGCCGTCATTATCTTATTCTTCATGCTGATTTATCATTTGACTAAAATTACGCTGGAGCTGAAAGACACATTCAGCACCTATGTATGTGCCGGAATCATAGCCATGATTACGTTCCACGTTTTCCAGAATATCGGCATGACCATCCAACTTTTGCCGATCACCGGAATTCCGCTGCCATTCATCAGCTACGGAGGAAGCTCGCTGATCGGGAATATGCTTGCACTCGGCATTGTGTTCAGTATGAAGTTCCACCACAAGACCTATATGTTCGGAAATGAGAAAGAATCCGAATAACGAACTAACGATTATATTCTCCACATAAAAACTCCGACGCCCTGCGCCGGAGTTTTATGTTTGCGATTGTGTTTGCGGCAATGCTAATGCTCTAAAGAGTTCTACGCGCGGCTTTGTGATTTTTGCTTGGATTCCCAGTTTCGATAAGTTTGAAACGATTTTGCGAACTTCTACTTTTTTCGCCATCCAGATCACCTCTTTATGTTTTAGTTATTTATTAAGACGTTGGCCAGTTTGCCTAGTTTCGTTTAAATTACATAATGTTTGACTTTTCTGTGTCTCTGTTATAATACCATCATTTCAAGATTTTAAACTTATCATTTTGATGACAAAGTAAATAATTTGTGAAGAAAAGAGTTTACTTTATTTACGATTCTTCTCCATCTTCTAAAAAGCTCCCTCGTCCACTCCACAACTCTTTACAAATTCGTTTGTCGCCGCATTAAAACAAAGGTAAAATGGCACCAAAGCCTTTATTTAGAAAGCAGGAGTTTTATTTATGAAGAAAACCATTTTATTACTGATGTCCGTGCAATTTTTTGTTTATCTGGGGTTTGGCATCATCATCCCCGTTTTGCCGGAAGTCGTAGTGCAGCAAGGTTATTCCGATATCCATGTCGGCGGACTCATTACTATTTATGCGCTTTCCTCTTTTTTCACAGCACCATTATGGGGCCGTTTGTCTGACCAGACCGGCCGAAAAAAACTGATTTTAATCGGCCTGGCCGGTTTCAGTCTGAGCTTTTTCCTTTTTTCCCTGTTTCTTGATCATCTCGTTTTGCTTTATGCATCGCGGATTATCGGCGGCTGTTCTCCGGGGCACTTTACACGGCCGTTACCGGCTATGTCGCGGACATTACAACAGACGATGAACGCAACAAATACATGGGACTGCTTGGCATGTCGATTGGGCTCGGCTTTATCTTCGGACCGGCGATCGGCGGATTGCTCGGTGCCGTTTCACTCTCGCTCCCTTTCACAGCTTCCGCTATTTTAGTGCTGCTGTTAATGTTCTATGCGAGCCTCGTTCTAAAAGAACCGGCACGCCAAGGCGAAGCCGTGAAGCGGAAACTTTTGCCAAAAGGCGGCAGCATTCTTTGGCAATACCGCATCCGCTATTTATTTCTCTTTTCATTTGCCGTCACATTTTTATTGGCGGGACTTGAATCGACGTTCCAATTGTTCCAGATTGACCAAATCGAGATCACGCCGCTTCAGTTAGGCTACCTCTTCATGGCAAGCGGGCTCGTAGATGCAGCCATACAAGGAGGCGTAGTGCGCAGAGTTAAAGACGGTTCTGAAACCAAGTGGATTATCGGCGCTCAAATTGTAACGGCTATCGGCCTATTGATGCTGCCATTCACCAGCAGCCTCATCTTTGCAGGTGTTGCACTGAGCGTGTTCACTGCCGGCAATGCATTGGCCAGAACCGTGCTCGTCTCGCTGACTTCCAAAGAATCCGGCGGGAAGTATGGGACAGCAGCCGGCATGACTTACTCCATGGATAATATGGGACGCATCATCGGCCCTCTCTTTTTCACGTGGCTATTGACCATCCAATCCGGCTCTGTGTATTACCTGTCCGCAGCTTTAGCGCTGCTCAGTATTTTGCTTATCGTTATTTACCGCAGCTCCGCTAAAACATTGCGAAGCCATTGACCGACGCTTGTGAGGTCAATGGCTTTGCGACGAGCTTGCGCAGGAGCATGGGTTTATTGACCGACGCTTGCGAGGTCAATGGCTTTGCGACGAGCTTGCGCAGGAGCATGGGTTTATTTCAACCAGTTTCACGACAATTTGAAAAGCAAGCACCTCTTCATGAGGTGCTTGCTTTTTTGATATCTTATATGGTTTAAAGAGGCGTACCGCCGTTGATGTGAATGACTTGCCCGGTTACATAAGAAGAATCATCAGACGCCAAGTAGACATAGCCCGGCGCTAATTCATCCGGCTGCCCGGCACGGCCAAGCGGCGTATTTTTGCCGAATTCCGCTACTTGGTCCGCAGGGAATGAAGCCGGAATGAGCGGTGTCCAGATCGGGCCTGGCGCTACTGCGTTTACCCGGATCCCTTCTTCAGCGAGCGATCCTGAAAGGGCGCGCGTAAACGAAAGGATGGCGCCTTTTGTGGATGAATAATCGATCAATGTCGGCATTCCTTGATAAGCTGTGATGGAAGTCGTATTGATAATTGAACTTCCTGGCTTCAAATGGTCAAGTGCCGCCTTTGTTAAATGGAACATTCCAAAGACATTGGTCCGGAACGTCCGCTCTAATTGCTCCGCTGTAATATCTTTTAATGAATTTTGAAGATGCTGCTCGCCAGCATTATTGACCAATACATCCAGCTTTCCAAATTCAGAAATCACTTTTTGTACGGCTTCCTGGCAAAAAGCTTCATCCCCGATATCTCCTGAAATCAACAAGCAGCGCTTCCCTTCCTGCTCCACATGTTTTTTCGTTTCTTCCGCATCTTCATGTTCATCCAAATACGCAATCGCAACGTCTGCTCCTTCTTTTGCAAAAGCAACGGCTATCGCCCGTCCAATTCCGCTGTCGCCGCCTGTTATTAATGCCGTTTTTCCTGGAAGCCGCTGCGCTTTGCCTGCAAGGTTTCCAGTAAAGTCCGGTTCTGGGGTCATTTCTGATTCAAATCCTGGTTGGCGCTCCTGCTCTTGTGCGGGTAAGTTTTCTGGCTTGTCTTTTTCCATCGTCTCGTCATCCTTTCAAGTTTGGTTTCGTGTTCTAAACTTTTCCCGTTCTTTTCTTCCCTAAACATCCTCAATAAGTAAAATGCCGCACACCCGAATCCTACTCAAGTGTGCGGCATTTCAGTTTAAATGACCGGTTTAGCCGGCGGGGTGCCGGCAAGTTCTGGATAAGCTTCTTTCAAAATACTTGCACGCATCATATAGGCTGTCAAAAGCACGAGGCAGATGCTGCATCCCCATATGACATACTGCGCAGGCACGAAATCGTATAATAAGCCGAATAATAAGTAGCCAAGCGGCATCATCGCCATGGCCATCGATTCCAAGATACCGAATACGCGGCCCCGGTATTCTTCGGCCACATCTTTTTGCATCATGACGCCGATTGGGGTATTGACACAAACATTCGACAAGCCGAAAGCGAGCATTAAGATAATGAAGTACAAGACATTCATTGTATAAGACATGTCCAAAACCAATGGCAACGCAAGAGCTGCCAAAACAACGGACATGGCGAGAATCGCCCTTTTCGAAAACAACAATGGGAACTTGACTTCTTTTCGAATCGAGAAATAAATAGATGCTGCAAGCATGCCGACCGCAATCATTGATTCGATAATACCGAAATGCGTCGCTTCCACTTTTAATTGCTGCACTGCAATGAACGGCAAACCGATCATTAAAGCGGAGAAAAAGAAATTCAAGCCGATGGCCGTTGTGACAATCACCATAATAACCCGGTTCGTCCGAAGGTAAGCGACACCTTCCTTCATTCCCTGCATGACCGATTGTTTCGGTTCATCTGCTGTTTTTACTGCGGCGTTCGTAAAGAGCCTGAAATTCATCGTCGCTTCAAGAACAAGGGCAATGGCATAAGCCACAATTTCAATTGTGAGGAAAACATTCATCGAAACGAAGCCGAACAGCATACCGCCAATAACAGGCCCTCCGATGGCAGCAATCGAAACCGCCGACTGATTGAACCCCATCGCTTTTTGAATGCGGTCCGGATCAATTAAATTCGCAATCGATGCGGAAAAAGTGACGCCGTTGAACATCGAGAATATCGATACTAAGGCAGTCGCTGTATAAATTGCAGGCAGCGATAAACCGATAGCTAAGCTGTAGATCAACAATCCACTAACTGTAATAATACCGCCGAGCTGGGAGAAGATGATTAATTTCTTCTTCGAATAATTGTCTGCGGCGTATCCAGCAAACGGCGCCAAAATTGTACGCGGCAAAATACTGCAAATCAAATTGACAGCGAAACTGGCAGCCGACCCCGTGAGTGCCAATACATATAAACTGATTCCAAATGCATAGACGCTACTGCCGAATGCAGAAATGAGCTTGCTGATCGTGAAGGTGTATAAATGGTAGCTGGCCCGTTTCATCTTTGCTGCTTGTGACATTTTTTCCATCCCCTTAGAAAAAAGTTTAATTTAATTAAACAAAATATATCATGGTTAAATTGGCATCGCAAGAGAAAGTTTAATATAATTAAACTAATTTTAAAAAGAGGTGAATGAAGTGGAGACTTTAGGGGAACGCATCAAGAAATTGCGCAAAGAACAAGGCCTAACGCTGCAGACACTTGCTGGCAGCGGACTGACTAAAGGGATGCTGAGTTTGATTGAAAACAATAAAGCCAATCCATCCATGGAAAGCTTGTCTTATATAGCGGAGCAATTAGGCATTGATAAAGATGAATTATTAGCGGAAATTCCGACGAGCGAATTGCGGGAGCTGTTGCAAGACGTTGAGAAAATGTACCGAGCCGAGACAGAGAATTACAGCGATGGGTTTATCCAAATTGCTGAAAAGATTGAACCGTATGTTGCTTCCCTTCCATACCGCTATGAATCGGCCAGATTGCTTGAGATTTATAGCCGAAGTCTGTATTACGCCAAAAAAGAAGGCTGGCAATCTTCTCTTTCTCAAGCAGAAGAAATGTATGAAGGCCTGCATTTGATGAACAATAGCGCTGAAATCCATATGTTCCGTGCAATGCTGAAATTCAACGAACACCTTTACAGCGATGCCCTTTCCATGCTTCAAGAATCTCGGAAATCCTTTGAAGCCCGGGATGCTGTGCTTGATTCGCTGAAAAAATTGGATTTTGATTTTGTAGAAGCAATCTTGTATTTTGCTATCGGCAATGATGAGGATGCCGTCCGCATTATTGATGAAGCGGTCGAATATTCAAAAGAGCACCAAATTTTCTATAAGATGAACGACCTTTACCGGGTCATGAGTTTCCATGCCATTTTAAAAAACAATCAGGACATGAAAAATTATTACGTCCATAAGCTCCGGCTCTTTGCCGAGTTTTCAGATGATGAAAAAATTGACATCACGTTGGATTTGCTGGAAGCCCATTATTTAAATTCTTTTGCACATGAATACGAAAAAGCGGAAGCGATTGTCGATAAAAATCTGGAGAAATATAAAGAAGATGAGATTTCTCAGTTTTTCCTTGAGAAAGGAAAAGCCCTATACGGACAAGGCCGCCTCGAGGAAGCGCTCGACTGGTTGAAGCGCCATAAGATTTGGGAATTTCTTCACCACCCATATGACCTCGCGATGAATTATGAAAAAGACGCTTATATCGCTTTGATATACGAGCAGCAAGGCCAACACGAGCTGGCGGTAAAGCATGCGGACATCGCCAAAAACAATGTTTTACCGATGTTGGATTTGCCTTATAAAAAATTCATCCTGGATGTGCATCAACAAATCGTCCGATAAAAAGATAAAAGCCTGGCCGATTTCCTATCGGCCGGGCTTTTATTTATCTATATGTTTAAAATAGCCTTCATGGAATTTCATGAGCTGCTGCCAATCCGCCTCAAAATCCGGCTGGATGCAAGACACTTGGAACAGCTCTCTTTCGTGAAGGTAAGAGCTCATACTATGAAGCTCCAACCCGGACAAATGCGCATCCAGTGCGAAATGTTTGTAGTTGTGCTCGCCTTTAAAAGTAATCGCTGTCGGAAAACCTTCTGCAAGCTTCGGCCAATTTGCAGTATCCCGCTTCACTGAAGCCAGCCGATCCGCCAGTTTTTCCAAAACGCTCGGGATAAGCATCCAGCGCAATTTTGAAGCTTTTTAACAATGAAAAGGACAAAGTAAACGGCACCTTATTGCTGTAATGGCCTAAATCCAAATACGCAGGCAACGCGGCATCAGGCGTTACAGAATAGGAAGCAAAAACGATGGCGAGCCCACTGCTTGTCCCGATTGCTTTTCCGCTTACGGCCGTCGCAAGCCAAATATTTTCAAAGGAAAGCGGAACCGCCCCAAAACTGCTGACGGCATCGACGCAAAGTTTCACTTGCAGCTGATCGCAGATTGCTGCAAAACTTCCGATATCGTTCAGCATGCCTGTCGAAGTTTCACCGTGCACCATTAAAAGCCAGCCGAAACTTTGCTGCTGGAGTCGCTTTTGAATGGAAGCCAGCGAAAAAGCGCTGCCCCATTCCTGCTCCTCTACTTCAAAATCCAGTTTCCACTTGCTTGCCTGATCTTTTAGCCGTCTGCCAAATTCACCATTCACTAAGACTAAGCCGCGGCTTTGAAGCCGGCTTATTTGGGCAAGCATCGCTTCATTGGCAAGCGTTCCGCTGCCGAATAAAAAATGCGGACAAGATCCGGTCATCTCTTTTAGCTTTTCTTTCGTTTCTTCCAATACTGCCTGGAAAGTGGACGAGCGATGGGAAACCGGGTCTTCCGTAAAAGGTGCCGCAAGCGGCCCCGTTAACTTTACGGGTCCCGGCAAAAATAATTTCCGTCCGGTTTGGAGGCGTGCAGCTACAGACTCAGCATATTGGCCGCGCGTCGTAGCCATTGGCACGAACACCGCATCCCCTGTTCCTACAGGATCTGCGATGGCTTTAAAGCCCAACTGGCCATATAATTTCAATTGCCGTGTGGTCCCTGAAATGACGGCGGCATCGAACCCTTCGGCGTAGCAATAATCCGAAAGTGCCCGGGCCATCAGGAAAAACACCCGGCCGTTCCGATGCTGTTTCCGGACCGCCATCAATCTGATTTCGCAGATTTTGCGGGAATTCGGCAAATACTGCTCTACCTCACCGATTTTCAGGTCCAATGAAAAAGGACGTTCAGACCGCAGCGCAATCATACCCACGAGGAGCGTATCCGCTAAAACAATCAAGTACGTATTCTGTGCATGAAAAGGATCTACCCTCACCCCTGAACCGTCTGCTTCGTGCTGGGGAATCTCCTCGACAAAGGTCTCATAATTCAATTGGGCAATCGCTTGAAATTCTTCCTCGCTTCGGGCAATTTTGCACCAGTACACAGCCATCCCCCCTTCTATTCGCGTTCGAAAATCTCTTCTATTCTATAGAGACTCAAATCAATATCCAGAGGTTCCCCTATCGCCAGCTTCGCTAATTGCATCCCTAAATACGGTCCTGCTGTCAGACCTGAGGACCCTAAGCCGTTCGCTGCAAAAAGATTAGCATGGCCTGGCACTGGCCCAATGACCGGCAATGCACTTTGAGTCGAAGGGCGAAAACCGGTCGCGGCTCCCGTCAACTCAGCTGCCGCAAGCCCTGGAGCTGCGTCAAGCGTTTTATCCAGGATATGATGGATTCCGCCAGCTGTCAGTTTCGTGTCGTATCCTGCATCGTTTTCATGCGTGGCGCCAGCGACGATGCGCCCTTCTGAAAAAGGCACAATGTATAATCCGTAAGGCACCATCGCTACCGGCCACTCTTCGGTCGGCGCTTCTTCCGAATGCAGATGAAGAATTTGCGCTTTTTGCGGCACAACTTTAAATTGCAGTCCGAGCGGTTCGAATAGCTCAGCCGCCCAAGCACCCCCCTGTGGATACGATGCTGTCTGCATAAAATTCCTGGCTGCCTGCTTTTACTCCTGCCACTTTCGTTCCTTCTAGGATCAGCTCTGCATTTCCATGCACTTTTTTCGCTCCCAGTTTCACTGCTGCTCCGATTAAAGCATCTCGGACAGAATGCCCTTCCACTCTTGCTGCGCCGCTGACATAAAGAGAACCATATGGTCCTGTTGCGAAAGGGAATCGTTCTTGCGTCTCTGCCGGGGAAAGCCTTTTAACTTCCCCCATTTCCGGCGCTTCTTCCCGGCGTTCACGCGCCTTTTCTTCCATCTTATCTAATTTGCTGTCTTCATGTATGCTGACGATGCCAACTTGCTTATAGCCTGTTTCTTGCTGGCCAAGCGCTTCCAATGCCTGGATTAATTCAGGGTAGTAAGCAGCCCCGTTTTTCGCAAGTCCATACCAAGCCTTATTTCTTCGCTGTGAAATCCACGGACAAACGATTCCGGCCGCTGCACCAGTTGCTTGCCCTGCATCTCCTCGATCGATCAATGTCACTTCTGCACCGCGCTTGGCAGCTTCGTATGCAGTAGAAGCCCCGAGAATTCCGGAGCCGATAATAATTACTGACTTCATTTAAACACCCAGTCTCTATAATTTCTTATCTTCATTTTACTGGAGTTGGCAGTCATACTCAAATGCCTCCGACTTTGAATGGATTTAAAAGCTCGGGATGAGGGTAGAGATTAAGAAAGAAAATTTATCTGGAAATCAAGGAGGCGTTTTTATGGAAAAAAGTTCTTCCACTGAGAAAGTATTGCCGGTGACCTCATTTAGAAGCGGATCCGGTTATGAAGTCGCACCTGATATATACTGCTATACCATTCAAGTGGCGAATGTGTATTTCATCGGAAATCCAGCCGTAAGCAATGAATGGGTACTTGTCGATGCAGGCATGCCGGCTTCTGGACAGCGTATTTTAAAAGAAGCAGAAAATCATTTTGGCCCCGACCATAAATTAAAGTCCATTATTTTAACACACGGCCATTTCGACCATGTTGGCGGATTGATTGAAATTTTGGAGACACATGATGTGCCGGTTTATGCCCACCCATTGGAATTCTCTTATTTAAAAGGAATCACCGACTATCCTGAACCGGATTTTGAAGCAGAAGGTGGATGGATCGTCAAAATGTCGAAAGAATTTCCAGTGAAAGCCATTGATATTTCAACTCGCCTTCATGCATTGCCGGAGGACGGAACAGTTCCGGATATGCCAGGATGGCGCTGGATCCATACTCCTGGCCATACGGAAGGCCACGTTTCCCTATTCCGGGAGCACGGACGCATCCTTATTGCAGGAGACGCTTTTGTAACAGTCAAGCAAGATTCGCTTTACCGGGTCCTGACTCAAAAGAAAGGTGTATACGGTCCTCCTGTATATTTGACGCCGGACTGGCGGGCCGCTTGGGAATCCGTTGTAAAGCTTGCGGACCTCCGCCCTTCGGTGGCAGCTACAGGGCACGGCAAGCCGATAAGAGGTTCCGCTTTAGCAAAAGGTCTCGTGGAATTGGCTGAGAACTTCCCAGATCTCGCAGTTCCAAAATACGGCAAATTTGTTGATACGCTGCATCCTTAAAATAGAAAGCCTCTTGGAAAAGATTTTCCAAGAGGCTTTCTATAGGCAGCGCAAATAAATACGATTTAGCCGAATAAATCAAAAATATGTTTTAATATTTCAGAAAACGGGTATAAAAATAGTCCAGTTCCGTTTTTTTATAGAAATTGAAATGACATCGAATGGAGATGAGCACAATGATTAAAAGAGCGCTTTTTGTTTCAGACCACGGCGATCCTTTGGCAAAATTAGGAGGCAAACAAGCCGGCGGTCAAAATAATTACGTTAAACAATTAGCCCTTGCCCTTGAGAAAAGAGGTTGGCAAATAGATGTTGTCACCCATTGGTGCGACGCTTCAGCACCAAGAATCGAGAAATTCGGAACTGCTTGCCGCGTCATACGGGTCGAAGCCGGCCATAAAGGATTTGTATCTAAAGATGAAATGTTTACGATGCTCCCGGCTTTCTATAAAGAGATGAAAAGTGCGCTGAATCTTTCTTCATATGATTTGGTCCACACACATTACTGGCTTTCCGGCTTAATCGGGAAAAAACTGAAAGAAGAATTCGGACTTCCGTTTATCCATACGTCCCATTCTCTCGGATGGGCAAAAGCGAAAGCGACCGGCGTTACAGATGCACGGCGCATCAAAGCTGAAAAGTCTATTTTAAAAACAGCCGATCAAGTAATTGCTACTACCAATAATGAGAAACAATTGATTCAGGAAAACCTTGAGTCGCCTTCTCCTATCAAAGTGATCCCCATCGGGGTGGACCAGGCATTTACCGTGCAGGGAATCCGTTCACATCTCAGAAAAAAATCCGGCTTTGAAGCTCCTCTCTTCGTTTTTGCCGGAAGGTTAGAAGAAACTAAGGGAATCTTCACACTGCTGAATGCATTTCAGCTGTTGGTTAATAAGACCGAAGCCAAATTCAAGCCTCGACTTTTGATTGCTGGCGGAGAACAAGATGGGATCGATCACGCCACACGATTGCCGCTCGACCCTAAACTGCGCGATGCTGTCAAAGGCATTGAAAAATATGTTGAATTTCTTGGGCCGCAATCGCAGGAACAGCTGGCAAGGTTGTTTAATATTGCCACTGCTACTATTGTTCCGAGTTATTACGAATCGTTCGGCATGGTTGCTGCAGAAGCTCAAGCATGCGGAAGCCCTGTTATCGCATCGGATGTGGGCGGTTTGAAAAACGTCGTCCAGGATGGCATTACCGGTTTGCTGGTCGAAACTAAAAATGAGATCGATTTAGGAATTGCCATGGAAATCTTGTCGATCAATTCTTTATTGGTTGAACGCTTGAGCCGTCAAGCTGTCAGAATTGCACAGAAAGATTTTGACTGGGATTCCATTTCCGAACGCATTGATTCTATGTATGAGGTGATTAGCAGTGCACGAAGCAAAGCATATATTAGCAACAGACCTGGACGGAACACTGGTTGGTGATTCCGAAGGTCTTCAGCAATTGCTGAAATTCTACGATGAACAAATTTATGATGTTTCTCTTATCTACATTACAGGCCGATATTTTGACTCAGCTTTATCTTTAATTGAAAGCGAGAATTTGCCAGTACCGGATATTTTAGTGACAGACGTCGGTACGACCATCCACATCGGTGAAAACTTTGAACAAGACAAGGACTGGGAAGCCCGAATGTTGGAAAGTTGGGACCCCGATGCGATTGACGCAATTGCCGCCACAGTTTCCGGTTTGACGAAACAGCCGCTTTTGCTTGAAAATCGCTGTTCCTATTACGTTGACGAAAAACAGCCTGTTGAAGAATTCCAAACTAAGCTGGAAGCCTCGGGCATTCCGTATAAATTGATATTCAGCGGTGGACGCGATGTCGACATCGTGCCATTGCCAAGTGGCAAGGGACAAGCTTTGCAATATTTATTGGACAAATACAATATTCGCGATGCAAAACTGTTAGTAGCTGGAGATTCCGGAAACGACTCGGAGATGCTGACACTTGGTTTTCCTTCTGTTATTGTCGGCAACGCCCTTCCGGAACTGTTGGAAAGTGAAGAACACCCCCTCATTTTCCGCGCCACTAAAGGGTATGCAGGCGGAATCCAGGAAGCTTGGAAACACTTCCACTCCAAATAGCCTTCGAGCCGCTTCTACGGCCTTGGAAGGCTATTTTTATACATAATTTATGCGTATTCAAGCAAACATTTGTTTTTTTAGCCAATTCGTTTATATTTAAAGGAAAGGCAGTTTCGTGATTTCCAAAGATTTTTGTGTATTTTTAGATGAAAAAAACAGATTTGCCTATGAACAGGAGGAAATTGAGATGAGTAAAGTCGCGAATTTGCAAAAAGAGTCCATGGTCATGTTGAAGGAAACGAGCCGGACTTTTTTCATCCCAATCAATTTTTTAGAATCTAATTTGAAAAAAACTGTAGCTTCTGCCTATTTATGCATGCGGGCAATTGATGAAATTGAAGACCATCCGGAATTGGAGGATGAAGCAAAAATTCACCTTTTATCCGCAACCAGCGAATTGTTGAAAGCGCCATTCGACCGGTTTGCTTACGAAGCTTTGATCAAACCATACGACAACTTTCTGCCGCCGGTTACAAAGCGCTTAGCCGATTGGATCAGCGTCTGTCCTCCGGAAATCGTGGAAAAAGTGAAGGAATCGACTTCTATCATGGCAGCCGGAATGGCGAAATGGGTAGAGAAAAAGTGGGTTATTGAAACGAAGGAAGATCTGGATGATTACACGTATTACGTAGCTGGACTTGTCGGCACGATGCTTTCCGACTTATGGAAATGGCATGACAATACAGAAACGGATCCAGAACTGGCCATCGCTTTTGGACGGGGCTTACAGGCTGTAAATATGCTCCGCAACTACGATGAAGACCTGGAACGCGGCGTCACTTTTGTACCAGATGGTTGGACGCGTGAAGACATGTTCAATTACGCAAACGGCAATTTGGAACAGGCTAACCAATACGTAAAATCGATTAAAAATAAACGGATTTTGATGTTCTGCAAAGTGCCATTGGCTTTAGCGCACAGTACCTTGAAAGCATTGAAATCCGGAAAAGAGAAAATTACACGGTCTGAAGTTGAAGGAATCGTGGAACAGCTCAAGCAAGAAGAACAGATCAATTAGGCGAGGGACGCATTTGATGACTTATCAAATGCGTCTTTTTTTGTATGGGCTGATATAGGAGAAGATACTTACTTTCGGCTTCACTTTCCTTCTTCCTTTCGACCAAATAGGCTATACTTAAAAAAGCGAAGCAACTATAAACGGGGGAGAAAAATGACGATTTCCATTATTAGTGTATTGACCGCAGCCACTTTCGTACTCAATATTTTTCTAGCTGCAGCGCTTGTCTTTTTAGAACGGCGAGACGCTTCTTCAACATGGGCATGGCTGTTGGTCTTGTTTTTCATTCCGATTTTCGGCTTCTTTGTTTATCTTCTTCTCGGCCGCCAACTTCGCAAGAAGACCCTGTTCAAATGGGAAGGCCGAAAAAAAATTGGTATTGATAGTTTGATCAAGCATCAATTACACGCATTGGACGAAGACGAATTTCATTTTCATGACAACAATGCCCATGACTACAAAGATTTAGTTTATCTTCACTTACGGAATAACGGTGCCGTGCTGACTCAGGACAACTCTGTCCAAATTTTCAATGATGGCCGACAAAAATTTGATGCATTGATTGCCGATATGGAACAAGCAAAAGACCATATACATATTCAATATTATATTTTCCGTTTGGACGGCCTAGGCACTCGTCTTTTAAAGACCTTAACCGCTAAGGCGAAACAAGGCGTCAAAGTTAGGCTGCTTTATGACGATATGGGGTCACGCCGGCTCAGTAAAAGGCATTTTAAAGAATTTATCGATGCAGGCGGAGAAGTTGAAACTTTCTTCCCTTCCATCATGCCGATTATTAACCTGCGCCTCAATTACCGGAATCACCGGAAAATTGTGGTCATCGATGGCCGTGTCGGTTATATCGGCGGATTTAATGTGGGAGATGAATACATCGGCTTAAGCCGGAAATTCGGCTACTGGAGAGACACCCATCTGCGTGTAGAAGGCAGTGCTGTACACCCGCTGCAAACCCGTTTCATCTTGGATTGGAATCAGGCTTCCGCACGCCATGATATTGAATACGATGAAGTCTTCTTCCCGGCCATTCCTGAAAAAGGCAAAACAACAATGCAGATTGTCTCGAGTGGTCCTGACGAAGAATGGGAACAGATTAAAGACGGTTACCTGAAACTGATTAATATGGCGAAAGATTCGATTTATATTCAAACGCCGTATTTCATACCCGATGCAAGCTTCTATGACGCTATCCGAATTGCCGCCTTATCCGGCATCGATGTGCGCGTCATGATTCCGAACAAACCGGACCATCCTTTCGTCTACTGGGCGACTTATTCGTATGCTGGCCAGTTATTAAAAGCAGGCGCGGGTCTATATTTACGATAATGGATTTATCCATACGAAAATGATTGTGATTGACGGAAAAGCATCTACCGTTGGGACTGCCAATATCGATGTCCGGAGCTTTAAATTAAACTTTGAAATAAATGCCTTCATCTATGATGAAAAAGTTTCCACTGACCTTGCGGAATTGTTCCACCAAGACGTTGAGCTTTCGACGGAACTGACAGTAGACATCTATTTATCCAGAACCAAAATGATTAAAACAAAAGAATCGATTGCTCGGCTGCTTGCACCTATCCTATAAGACTATGCCCTAGCAGAAAGCATACAAAAAGCGTTTCCTTCCTTAGTTGGAAGGAAACGCTTTTTAATGTACATCCAGATACTCTTCTAAAGTCACGCCTTTAGCATAGATATCAGCTGCCACTTCTTTGCCGACATAACGGTAATGCCAAGATTCGTGCATGTAGCCGGTAATCTTTTCTGCACCTTGTGGGTAGCGGAGAATAAAGCCGTAGCGATGCGCGTTCTCCATCAGCCATTTGCCGCCTTTTGTGTCACCAAAGGTAGCAGAAGCCCAATGCTGCTCTTGCCCCGTTTCCCCGATATCAAAAGCAAGTCCTGTCTGATGTTCCGAATATCCCGGGCGAGCGCTATAGCGATCTGCCGCTTGCTGGCCATCTTTAGCAACATAGCCATCGTATAAAACTTTCTGGCGTGCAAAATCACGATACGTACTAAATGCCGTCAAATCGATTTTCGCTTTTAGCGCTTCTGTCCGCATGGCTTCAAAAGCGGCTCTCGCTTCTTTGCTTTCACCTGGTGCGTAAGATTGCGGCAGCGGATGTTGTTTGTTGGCGATCAAGATATTGTTAATAATTGTCGGTTTAGCCGGCAATTTTAAATTGTCCTGATATTTTGTCGCATCTTTTACCGGTTGTTCTTTTGCAGGAGGCGTCTTTTCTTGCTCCGGCGCTTTCTCTTCTTCATCAAGCGGGAGGAACTTTTGCTGGTGGAGTTTCCGTTTTTTCCGGTGCTTCCGGTTCAATCGGCTTTTCTGGTTCTACCGGAGTTTGAGGCTCTTCAGGCACAGGCGTTCCCCCTTTTTCCGATGAGACATCTTCATTTGGTTCAACTGTTTCGATTTCAGTTTCGGCTGGCGATAAAGCCTCTAAACTTTCTTCTATATCCCAATTGTGGAGAGACATCCAGTAAGCGGAAACCCCTCCAGCTAAAACAATGACAATTCCTAGGCTAATGAGGATCCATTTTATATAAGGCTTCTTATTTTTCTGATTCATCGAATACCGCGATTGCATGGTTCTCCTTCTTTCTCTAAAGTTCTTTATTATTCTACCATTACTCTCGCATAATTTCTCCCTAAACAAATGAACATTCGGTATACTTTAAATAGAATTTTTTACAAGATACGAGGGAAGAATATGAACAATCAAAAATGGCTTTCACTTAATTTTTTCGCTTTCTTTTTCACATGGGGCGTTTTTCTGCCTTATTGGACAGGATGGTTGACCAACGATAAAGGCATCAGCGTTTCAGCAGCGAGCCTCATCATGGGTGCGGGCATGTTCGCCCGATCACTTTCCACCCTGATATTTTTCCCACTTATGACGCGCATCTTTTCGTTAGGGAAGCTTATGCAGCTACTGGCAATTCTATCTTTCGCCCTTATGCTCCTGCATATGCCCGCTAACTCTTATGTGTGGCTATTCATCTTAACTTTCGCTTTCAGCTTTGTTTATCCGAACTTGCTGCCGGCGATGGAAAGCGGTGCAACCGTATTGATGAAAACAGATCGTATCCATTACGGCAAAAGCCGTTCTTATGGCTCTGTCGGCTACACCATCGCATTATTGATTGTCGGCGGTGCTACGGCAATATGGCAAGAAAGCGCCATTTACTGGGTAATGCTCGGCGGATTGCTATTCATGGCTTTCACCCAATCAGCTACTTCACCTATTCCCTTACAAGCTAAACCTGAATCCAAAAAAACGGATTCTGGAAGCGTCATGAAAGAATTGCTGCGTTCAAAACCGTTCATGCTCATGTTGCTGATCACCACTTTGCTGCAGGGAGCCCACGCCGCTTACTATAATTATGGGTTTATTTATTTGCAGGATGTTGGCGTCAACAGCTTTTACATTGGCCTCATCTTGAATGTAGCGATCCTTTTTGAAATTCTGATATTTGCAAAAGCTGATGCATGGTTCGCCAATTGGTCCGTTTCGTCGATGTTCTTAATCGCCGGTATTGGCTCCACGTTGCGATGGGTGCTGATTTTCCTTTTTCCATCCGTTTGGGTTTTCATCTTCAGCCAAGTTTTCCACGCCTTGTCTTTCGGGGTGGCGCATTTCGCATTTATCCGCTATATTTTCCAAAAGCTTGATCCTTTGCACATTCCTGCTGCCCAAGGAATGTATGCAGCCATTGCTATGAGTTTAAGCGTTGCCGCTTTGACCATTCTTGGAGGTTTTCTTTACGAAATCTCTCCTGGCCTTTCGTTCCTTGGAATGGTTCTATTCTCCGGCCCGGCCATTTTGCTGGTTTTGCTCACTAGAAAAAGATTTTCTTATTAAAATAAAAATTCCTACAAACTACCCCCATAATCTCCGAGGTGACTGCGAATAAATGAGTATCAACTGTCACAGGGAGCTGGGTATATTGAAACGAATTTCACAAAAGGATATCGCAAGCTTAATGGAACGCTTAGATACCTTACTTGAAGAACGCCAAAAAGAAAAATACCAATACAAAAAAACAGCAGCAGCCAATTAGGCTGCTGCTGTTTTTAACTACTTGATTATACAAGAATTGTAACCAACACGATGACAAACAATGCGGCAAAAATGATGGCCATCCCACGCATCCATTTTGCTTCGCGGTCCATGCCTTGTGCTTTCATCTGGCGATAACGGAACGAATTAGTCAACACAAAAAGCAAAGTCATGAATAATACGGTGATTTCTAAATTTCCCATAACGAGAAAAGCGAGCGCTGCCAGACTTAATGCAGCCATCGCAATCCCTTGTATCCATTTCGAATTCATCTTCTTTCACTCCTAAAAAAGAAAGCCGGCAAAGTATGCCGGCTTTTTGTTTTTATTTTTTATCTTCTACAGCTTCCAAAGCTTTTTCGGGATGTTCAGAATAGAACTTGCGTCCGATAAACGTTTGGATGATCAGCAAAATCCCGCCAACTGCCCAGTATACTGGCAATGCAGCCATGGATGAAAATGATACGAACATGATCATCACTGGTGAGATATAAACGAAAAGTTTCATTTGCTTTTGCTGCTGTTCCGGCATTGTCCATAATGAGACTTTTGCTTGGAAGAAGTAAACTGCTCCAGCAATCAAAGTCATTAAAATATCCGGTGAGCCTAATGTGAACCATAGGAACTCATGGTCTTTTACATAATCCGGAGCGTAGAGAATCGCAAAGTAAAGACCCATAATGATTGGCATTTGGATGACAACTGGCAGACAGCCCATGTTCAACGGGTTAACGTCATGCTTTTTGTATAGACCCATCATTTCCTGCTGGATTTTCATTTGTTCCTCTTTGTCTTTTGTTTCTTTTAAGCGCTTTTGAATGTCTTCCATTTCCGGGCGCAATTTATCCATTTTGACTTTCATGCCCTGCTGGCGTTTATACGTACGCAGCATGAACGGCATCAAGATTAGACGAATTACTACAGTAATTGCGACAATCGCTAAACCATAGCTTCCACCGAACAAGTCACCCAAGTAAATTAACGAACTAGCAAATGGCTTTACAAAAATACTATAGAAAAACCCTTCTTGATTCTCGACAGCCGAACAGCCGCTTAATACGAGAACCGCCATTGCCAGAAAGGACAGCAATATCATTTTCTTTTTCAATTTAGTCACCTTCACCTTTTTCAACTATAAAGAAGTATACCTATATGATTGATAAATTTCAATCAGTGACTCTGAATTAGCAAACTTTATTGCATTGTGTGACAAAATAGCGAATGCCATAAAAGTTTTTAGGCAAGAAAAAAAGGAGAAAAAATTCTCCTTAATTCGAGTTTGGCAGATTGTAGCGGAAGTACGGAATGTGCTGGCTGTCGCGGAATTGTTTTGGTGTGACAGTTGTGTATTTTTTGAAGATGCGTGTGAAATAGCTTTGGTTGCAGAAATGGAATTGCTTCGAAATCTCTGAAATCCCTTTGTCCGAGTGGCGCAAATAATATTGCGATTCTTCTACACGGCGCACATTTAAATACTCAACCAATGTAATGCCGGCATGTTCTCTGAAAATACGGGACAAATGGCTCGTTGAGATATGGAAATGTTTTGCAATGTCCTCTACCGACAAGTCGCGTTCAACTTCATCATTGATGAACATGACTACTTTGTTTACGGTTTGATGGCCAAAAGATGGCTGTTTGCGTTCGGAAATAACCGACACAAAGAACTCGATCAACTCATCAGCCACGTAAAGAAACTCTGAATCGTTCATATGCTTTTCAACCAATTCGATGCAGGCCGTATTGAAGGCAAACGCTTTTTTAGGCGGCACGCGCATTTCATAAAGTTTACGGGCCATTACAGATGACAGCACTATGTAATAGTTGCGGACTTGGCGAATGGTATCTTTGCCTGCTTTAATACCGATTAAATCGATCAAAAGACGCAAAGTTTGTTTTGCCCGGTCTTTTTCAAGATGGTGGATTTCATAAATTAATTGTGTTTCGATTTCAAAAAACTTTTCAATTCCCTCATATTGATTCAGATTTTCACTTTCATTCATGAAAATCTTGGAAATTGTTTCTTGAATCGATGGCGCAGCTAGTATATTCATTTTTTCCCCGTCTTTCTAAGTTCTAAATTTTGAGCAGTTACTTCAACTATATACTGAATCGCACGAGATGAACATAGCACAAAGTAGAACTTATTAAATTTTTTATGTAATATGGTTTATTACCATTTTACCTTTAATACCTTATTAAAGGAAATATTTTCCCTAAAACTATACTACAAATGACGAATATCTGTCAAAAGGGTTTCTCTGGAAACTAATAAATTTCCAATATTTTAAAATTAAAGATTAAAAGCCAGTCTTTCCCAAGAAAGGCTGGCTTTTGCTCCCTCGTTTCTATTCTTTATCAGGCGGGATCAAAGCCCGAATATGCTGCGGAAGAACTTCGATTGTAAAAGGAGTCGGGGAACCTTCATCGCCGTCGATATTACATGAAATCGGCTCACTTGTGTCAATGGAGACGCGGTTGTATGAACCACTTCTACTGCCGGATCTTTTTCAAGCTTCCCTCTTAACATCGCACCTGCTATACGGATAAAAGCAGGCAAAGCTGCATTTTTCACAATATAGACGTGCAGTAGCCCATCGTCCGTTAAGGCTTCTGGCGCCAGCTTTTCAAATCCGCCAACCGAATTGGTCAACGCGACTAGCACCAGTTTCGCTTCGCCTTCCCACTCCCCATGGTCATGTGTGATTTTAAAATATTGTTCCGCATCCGAAGTAATCGCCTTAACTCCTTCTATGAAATAAGCCAAGGCCCCTAATCGCGTTTTCTGCTCTGGTGACACTTCATAAGTCGATTCGGCAATTTGCCCAAGCGCCAAAATATTCATGAAATAATGATCGCCTACTTTTGCGATATCCACTCTTTTTTCGTATCCTGTTTTCAGCGCTTCAATCGCTTCCGGCGGATCTAATGAAATCCCCAGTGCCCGGGCAAAGTCATTGACGGTTCCAAGCGGAATCAAGGAAAACAGCGGCTGGTGCGGCTGTTCCGCTAAACCGGAAACAGCTTCATTGATCGTTCCATCGCCGCCCATCGCTACGACGAAATCATATTTCAATTCACAGGCTTCACGGGCAAAATTTGTGGCGTCATGCTGCTTTTCCGTAGTTCTTGTGTCTACACTATAGCTCATATCTACTAATGTCTGTTCTACTTGGGCACGATATTGGGCCGCTTTCTCTTTTCCTGCAGATGGATTCAAGATAAACATCGCTTTTTTCATTTAGTTACCTCCGGTGGTATGATATAACCATATTTACCTTTACCCTCTCTTAGGGTCAAGTTAATCCCACTGTACTTTAATTACTGAAAGTGAGGGCGACAATGCACATTTTTATTTATTTGATTATTTTCTTCGCATTTTTTGACTTGTTTGCCCAGTTGCCAATCATGAGCCCATTTGCCGTCGGTCTAGGAGCCACACCTTTTATAGCCGGGCTTGCTGTAGGCATGTATTCACTGTCCAATGTGGCAGGAAATGTCATATCAGGAATATTCGCCGATCGCCGCGGTCCTTTTGCCATACTGATTTTCGGCCTGGTTTCAACAGGCGTAATTTTGTTTTCCTATCATTTAGCAGATGGCCCGTACAGTTTGTTGATCATCCGCTTTTTCCACGGATTGGCTGCCGGCTTCACGGTACCTGCCGCTTTCACTTTTCTGGCTAATAAAACCGAGCAGAACCGGCGAGGAAAAGGGGCTGCAGTTTCCGGAGCTTTTGTCGGATTAGCCGCTATTATTGGCCCGGCTTTCGGCGCCATTTACGCGAGCCGTACAAGTGTCCCGGAAATGATGGGAGTTACAGGCACCATTCTCCTGTTGCTAGGGGCCGTTTCTTACTTCTTGCTAAAGAAAGAACCTGCCAAGCAAGAATCTGTCCACGCTCCTAATATTCCATTCATGGTCTCCATCCGCAACTGCGGCTTGTCCCAGGCATTTATCGGTGCTTTTTTCTTAATGTTTTCTCAAGGTGTGCTTGCTTATATGCTGCCTCTTAAAATCGATGCGCTTCAATTGCCTTCTGAAATGAGCGGTTTGCTGCTAAGCACTTTCGGAATTGCTGCCATTTTGGTATTTTTGCTGCCGGTCAATCGCTTATTTGACCGCGTAAAGCCTGTCTATACATTGATCGCCGGCTTCACGTGTATGGCGCTATCCCTTTTTCTTTTAAGTGCGGTTTCTCTTGTAGCACTTATGTATATCGCCATGGCAAGCTATGGAATCGGTTTTGCCCTTCTTTTTCCTTCCATCAACTCGCTCTTGGTCGATTCGACGAATCCGCAATCGCGCGGAAGAGCTTATGGCTATTTCTATGCATTCTTTTCTTTTGGTGTGGTTGCCGGGTCCAGTGTTACTGGAGCTCTGGAATTATCCGCAAATGAAGGATTTATCTTAAGTGGAAGTTTGCTGCTCATCATAGCAGCGCTGAATGGTATGGTGGCTAGAAGGCAAAACGCAGTAAAGAAGGATGGTTTTTAACCATCCTTCTTTTTCGGCCACTCATTTAGATATTATCGGTGCCAATGCGCGGCTCCGGCGATACGGTCTTCGTGTTCTCTGATTTTTCTTCGCTCGTATCGTTTGAAGATAGCTTCGCATTTTCATCTGCTTTTTTATCTTCATTATAATATTGGACGCCTGGCTCTCCGCCTTCATTGACCATTTCTTTTTCGCGGTCTTTTGTCGATTCTTGTCCATCAGTTGATGTTTTGTTTAGTTTATCCAAGTTTTGAGATTCCATAAATGAATTCACCTTCGTTTTCGCATTATTAAAAGCTACAGTGGCTTTTTCACGATTTTCTGGTTTTTTGAAGTATGCATATGCGCCGGCAGCTAAACCTGCCAATAATATCCCTCTTCTTTTTGCCATTTACTTCACTCCTATTCTCTATTAAAACTTGTTTACCCTATTTTACTAAACTTATGCAACATTCACATGTCAAAAGCATTACATTTTATTGTTGGTGAATTTCATATCCACATGCGGAATTCCATCTTCATCGTATGCCTCTGAAATCGGCAGAAAACCGAAGGACTCATAAAACTCTTGCAAGTATACTTGCCCTTGCAATTGAATTTCATTGGCTTGCCATTCATTCAAGATATAGTCCATTGCTTGGACCATCAATTGTTTAGCGAGCCCCCGGTTTCTTGCTTCAGCACGGACGATGACCCGTCCGATAGAAGGAATTTCATACTTTACCCCTGCCGGAACGAGCCTGGCATAAGCCAATGTTTTGCCATTCTCGCTATAGGCGATGTGAATGGATTCTTGATCTAAGTCATCCAATTCCGGATACGGGCAATTCTGTTCCACTACAAATACGTCCACCCGCAATTTCAAAAACTCATATAATTTATGGGCAGTCAGTTCATCAAAATGATAGGCATTCCACTCCAATTTCTTCGCCTCCCTCTCTCTTTTCATTATTTCACATTAGTGGCTATTTGGATGTATTTTTGATATGATAACGGAAAGAATTTTAGAGGTGAGTAAATGATTCGTGCAGGCACGATTGATGATATTGCATCTGTCCAGGAAATCGCACACGTTAGCTGGGTTGATACTTATGAAGGCATTATTCCTCCAACTGTCCAAAAACAATTTTTAGATAAATCGTACTCTACGCCCATGATGGAGATGAGACTCGAGAGAACCATCGTTTTGCTAGCTTTTCATGGCACCGAACCCGTCGGATTTGCCAATTTCACCCGTGTAGACGAAGACGGTGATGCTGAGCTGATTGCGCTTTACCTGAAACCTGAATTTCAGCGCAATGGCTACGGCAAACAATTGTTGTCGAGCGGACTATCCCATTTAAAAGATGGCTCGCAATTATTTGTTTATGTGGAAAGCAAAAATGAAAAAGGCCGGAAGTTCTATGAACGCAATGGCTTTGAATTAGTAGAAGAATTTGAAGAAGTCTTTGAAGGCTACCCTTTGCAGACTGCCAAATATATTTATTACTTAAAAACACCCGTTCTTTAAAAGAACGGGTGTTTTTCGTTTATAGGGGACGATACGTATCGTCATCTTTATGAAGCGGATTATTATTGGTGGTATCATTTTGTCTGCGCAGTTCTTCTTGGCGAAGGCGCTCTTCTTGGCGGATCCGTTCTTCTTCACGAATTCGCTGTTCTTCCTTTAACTTCACATCTTCATTGCGTCCGTTGAAGTCATCGTGTCCTGACGAGTAATCGTCCCGTTTAGTCCCTTTTCGTACAAAGCACATGATTGCCGCAATGTAGAATAAGATCGATGTTAACGACAGCAACCCTGCAAATAGCCCTGCAATGATGAAAAGCACTCCTGCAGCTTTAGGATTGCGATTATTTCGCAGATTCGCGATAGCTAGAATCGCTAAAATGGTACTGATCGCAAGCAACGCAACGATTATCCAGCCAATGATGCTAAAGCTGGAAATGAACGTATCCAAAAAGGCTTGGGCGTCTTGCGGGCTTGCAAATGTTGAATCATTCAAGATTTCTTGCTCAAAATCCTGGAATTCTGTCGTGTTTTGCACACTGTCGAAACTAAGGATACCGATTACCAATAGGGCGATGGTTAAAAGATTAAAGATAATGCCTATTACACCTAATGTTTTTTCTGCACCTCTGCTGACAACTCCATTATTCATTTCATGCACCTCTTTCTCACTTTTCTTCTGGCTTGATTGAAAGCCCTCCCTAAACAGTTTCCCTGATTAAAATTAATAAAACCTGTTTAAGCTTTCGGGATCGGGGTAGTTAATTATTAACAAATACTTTAAGGGAGATGAAATTAATGGAAAAGAAGTTGATTTTTAATCAAGCAGACTTTATGTATGGAATTGGCGGCGCTTCTGTTTTAACTGCTATCGTTTTCTTTATGACAAGCCTATAACACGGAGGATGAGGATGGAAAACTACATATTGGCAACATAGCAAAAGCAATCCACTCGAAATTGAAGAGGATTGCTTTTTGCATGCTTAAATTTTCACATCATCGTAGTCTTTATAGCGATCGAATGCAACAACTGCATACGAACAAACCGGCTCCATTTTGTAATTATGTTCACGGGCATAGTCGGCAGCGCGATCAAGCAATTTTTTCGCAATGCCTTGGTTGCGCATCGATTCATCTACAAAAGTGTGCTCGATCACCATGACATCCGCCAGTTCCGTCCATGTAATTTCCGCCTTAAGCATTCCTGCTTCTTCCTGGCGATAAGCGAATTCATCATTTCCTAATTCTACTAGCTGAAATTCCATATTTTTCTCCCCCTACTTATTGATTGATAGACAATGGACGCAGCGATGCTTCGATTTCAGCCCGTTTCGGCTCAAGAAACGGCGGCAAAGCAAGCGTTTCTCCTAAATTTTCCAATGGCTCATCTGTTGCAAAGCCCGGTTCATCCGTCGATAATTCAAAAAGAATGCCATTCGGCTCACGGAAATAGATAGCTTTGAAATAATAGCGATCTACTTCACCTGAAGTCATAAAGCCATTTGAACGCAAGTAAGCGTTCCACTTGCTGTACTCTTCATACGTTTTCACACGGAAAGCGACATGATGGACGCTTCCTCTCCCAGGACGTTCAGGCGGCAAATCTGTCCGTTCCTCTAAGTGTACTTCGCCAGCAGGCCCGCCTTTTCCTGTTGAAAACACTAAAATATCTTTCATTCCTTCTATTTTTGACGGATAAGAGCCAATCTGCTCAAATCCTAAAATGTCGCTTAGCACAGCTGCTGTCTTGGTATTTTTACGGACAGTCAAACGAACATGCCCTAAACCGACAATTGCATGTTCTTCAGGAATTCCCGCTTTCGTCCAAGGAATTCCGTATTCAATTCCTTTTCCGTCATCTACTACCAGCATTAGACGGGATCCTTCAAAGTCCTGGAAAGTCAGTGATTGCCGACCAAAAACTTCTTCTATATCTCCATGCGGGACACCGTAATGATCGAAGCGTTCAATCCAATACGTGAGCGCCGCTTCACTCTTGATGCGAAAGGCCGTATTGCTGATGGCAGAAACACCCGGATAGGTGCGGCCGGCCATCGGAATATCAAAGTACGTCATGTCAGTTCCAGGAGTCCCTACTGCATCGGCATAAAACAAATGATAAGACGAAGTCGAATCCTGATTAACACTCTTCTTCACTAAACGCATTCCTAAAATTCGTGTAAAGAAGTCATGGTTCTTATCCGCATTTGCGGTAATCGCGGAAACGTGGTGAATGCCTTCTAGTTTCATTATTTCTTCCTCCTCCAATTATCTTGAATTCGAGATATTTAGTTTATTTTATCACCGCTTCTTTTGGACCGCAACTGAACCGGCTCAAAATAAAAACAGCCAGGCAATTTACTGCCTGGCTGTGCATTTGAATTAGTTAAACCATCCACGGACAGAATCCGCCAGTTTTTGAAAGAAGCTTTTTACGCTTTGCCAAAAACCTTCGTCATTGACGATTGTGCCAATTTTGTCTTCAATGGTTTTGCTCAAATCATCCAATTGACTCGACCATTTTGAAAAGTCGATGTCTAATTTACGGATGCGATCCATAAGATCTGTCAATAATTTGCGGTCTTCCGGGCTTAACTCGATTTGAAGCTTCGTCAATTGGTCTTCCACAATTTTTTCCACTTCTTCACGGGTAGCCGGATTTTGTTCAGCAATCTGTTTTTTGATCTCTGTCAGAAGTTCACTTACTTTTGCGTCTTCAACCCCGCTATCAGCAAGCTCGGTTGCTACTGTCAATTCATCATTAGCAACATCTGTCCGTTCAGGATCCAATTCTTCGCCGTTCACTTCGTAAGCTTTGTAAATGCCGACAAGCGCTGAATGGCCCGTCACCGCTTTTGGAGCAGCAACTTCAACCGTTGCATCTTCAATGCCCGCAGTCAGCATGGCATTCGCGTACATTTCTGTTGTCACTTGTGTGATATTATCCGGCGTAACAATTTGGATAACCAAACCTTCTCCAGCATCTTTGCGGGTGATTTTCGCCGAAGAATACATATTCGCACGTGAATCCCCGTCTTTGATGTAAGTAATCAGGTCTTGGCCGGTCACTTCGATTTCTTCTACGTCTGCTTCACCGGCTACATCCAGGCTTTTCGCGACACTTTCTTTTTCAGCTTCAGAGAGATTGCCTCCATAGACGACGATTGGCAAACCGAATTTTTCGTTGATGCCGACATTCGCAGAACCGATGCTTGGCAGCATAAGTGATAGCGCTAATATAGATGATAGTACTGGAATTATTTTCTTCATAGTTTATTGCCCCCTTCCACAAATTAATACGCTTTTAATTTGAAAAGGTTGCGTTAACGTATTAATTTGGTCCATCCGTCTTCCTGGATGATTTTGCGTTCTTTGTACAGTCTGCCGAGCGCGCGTTTGAATGCCGCTTTGCTCATGCCGAAAATTTCCTGGATTTCATCCGGAGTCGATTTATCTGTGAACGGCATTTGGCCGCCAGACTCATCGAGGAAATCCATGATTTTCTGTGCATCGTCTGATAAGCGCTCTTGTTTACGCGGAAGCAAAGAACCGTTCAATGTCGCATCGTCTTTTATGCCGATGATGCGCACGGTTTTTTCTTCGCCTAAACGCGGTTCTTCTTCTCTTTCCGATTCATGGACGAAAATCCGATACATTTCAGGCACTGAAAGCATGAATGTGCCGACTGGCAACAAACGATAAGCACGTGCTTGAATGTTTTCATTGAAAACAGAAGTTGGAGCCGGTACGTATAATTCGCCAATTTTCTCTTCTGTTGCTAACCGTCCGTATAAATCACCATAGCGGTCTGTACGCAAGGTCATGAAAATATGGTCTCCTTGCTGCGGCCATAATTCTTCAATTTGCGGAAGGTCTTCCGGAAGCACGTAGACTTCCCGGGAAGTTCCGATATCGACAACCAGCCCTTCACGTCTTGATACTTTCAATACTTTCGCCCAGCCGTAAATGCTCGGTAAAATATGGGGGATCATCGGAGTAGCGGAAACGCCGCCTTGCCGGTTGCGGAAAAGGAATACTTCGATTTCCTCACCAATTTCTTGCCCTTCTTCGATCTCTGATGCGTTCATCAATACTTCATCACCTGAACTATTCGTCAAGATCCACTGGGAGCTTGAACGGTCGATAATGCGTAATGTGGTTTTTTCTCCTGGATGCAATGCCATCATGCAGCCTCCTTAAATTCAGCTTAATTTTCTTTTTGGTCGTTTTTTAGTTTTTCAAGTTTTTGGAGCAATGCCGGATCTTCTTCCAGCACTTGAACCAAATCAGCGATTCGATTAATGGAATTCCAGCTTAAGTGATGCTCGATGCCTTCTACATCGCCGTAGATCCGTTCTTCCTCCACTCCGATCAAGCGAAGGAACTGTTCCAGTAGATCATGGCGCTTCACAAGGCGTTTTCCAAGTTTCTGGCCGCGCGGCGTTAACATAAGCCCTCGGTAACGCTCATAAATTAAGTACCCATCTTTATCAAGTTTTTGCACCATCTTCGTGACAGATGAGGGCAAAACTGACAAAGCTTCTGCAATATCTGACACTCGGGCATATCCTTTTTGTTCTATTAATGAATAAATGATTTCAATGTGGTCTTCCATACTTGGAGTAGGCAAAATTCGTTCCTCCCTAACATGACTCTCTTCAGTTTACTATACCCCAACCCGCTAAACAACTGAGCTTCCGGCAATCCAGTAGTAATTCAATTTTCTGCATGTTTGGGCTGTGGATTTCGAGGGTACTTAATACTATCGACATAGAAAGGTTAGGTGAGGAACATGGGACGTATTCTTTGGATTATTTTAGCAGTTATTATTGTAATTTGGTTAGTTGGATTTTTAATGGACGTCGCTGGTGGCTTGATCCACATTCTTCTTATCATCGCAGCTATCATTTTAGTTATTAACTTGATTTCTGGAAGAAAAGGCATATAGCCTAAGTGAATAAAAAAAGCTGAGGACAATGGTCCTCAGCTTTTTTTATTGTTTCCGGATTTTTGCATAAACGCATGTATCACGCAATTTGTTGCTCACTTTTGAAAGGGTGTCGTTGCGGAGGATGCCTTCAAGTTCGAAGTTCAACCGTTCCGCAACTGCGCGGCTTCGGACATTGTCAGGATCGCAGCGTATCTCGACGCGATTGGCTTCCAACTCTTCAAAAGCAAAACGGGTAATCCGCTCTACTGCTTCTGTTACATAGCCTTTGCCTTCAAAGCGATTATCGACCCAATAGCCGATTTCAAATTTGCGGACATCCCAATTGATGCGGTGAAGTCCCGACGAACCGACGAACTCGCCCGTTTCTTTCGAAAAGAAATGAAGGCGCAAATCTTTGCGGAGCATAAAGTCCGCTTCTGCTTCCACCAGGTTTGCTTCCATTTCCGAAAGCACCGGCTTTTTCTGGGCAAATGGCATCCATGGCCGCAGTGAAGCAAGCGAACGCATGACCGCTTCATAGCTGAGAGCCGCATCTTCTCTTTTCGGCTTACGGATGATTAAGCGTTCCGACTCGAATTGATCCGGGAATTGAAATAGAACCGGATTGAATTGAGATTTCTTTTCTTCTACGAGTGCATCATCCCAGTGGACTGGCGTCGTGATGCCCGCTTCCCAATCTTCTCTTGTCATGCCGTAAGTCACTGCATCGTAATAGCGGTTTTCCCGCGGCGAAAACCAAGTTTGGCGAATATGTGCCTCTTTTACAAAACCGGTCCGCTCAAATGCTTTTCTCATCGCAAAGTTATCATGGCGCGTGTTGCCTTCCAGGCGAATTTTCTTTTCAGGCAAAGAGAAGACGAAATCAGCAATCAATTTCAAGGCCTTTGGGCCATAGCCTTTTCCACGGTACGGATCGGCAATCCGCAAATCGAATAACGGAATGTCATCTTGCAAATCGAAAATCTTCACGACCCCCACTTGCTGTCCTTCATCATTTTCAATCCAGAACGTTCTGACTTGGTCCGATTTATATCCGCCTTCTTCAATCGTCTTCTCGATCAATTCCCGGACAGGATGTTCAATGCCGTGGAACGGCCATGAGTTAGTGGTCATAAATTCAATTAATTGTTCTTGTTCTTCCATCGTCCATTCTGTCAGCTTCAACACTTTGTCCCCCATGTTCGTTTACTTTTGAATCTTGACTAAACGCAGCGCATTGAGGATAACGAGAAGCGTCGCGCCCATGTCTGCAAAGATGGCAATCCATAATGTCAGCCATCCTGGAATGATTAAAAGCAAAGCAATAATTTTTAAACCTAATGCAAAAATAATATTTTCCTTTATTATACGCAAAGTCTTTCGGCTGAGTCGAATTGTATAGGGCAGTTTTTCTAAATCATCGGCCATTAAAGCAATATCAGCTGTTTCCAAAGCCGCATCTGTCCCGGCGCCGCCCATGGCAATGCCGATCGTCGAGGCCGCTAAGGCAGGTGCATCATTGACTCCATCTCCAACCATTGCAACCCGGCCATGAGTTAGCTGGAGTTCTTTGATGGCAGCCAATTTGTCTTCCGGCATCAATCCGGCACGGACATCTGTGACACCGATTTGAGCTGCGATCGCTTCGGCTGTTGCAGGATGGTCACCTGTCAGCATAATGGTTTTTTCAATGCCCATCGCTTTCAACTGGCGGATGATTTCCGGGCTTTCGTTTCGGATGGCATCCGCTACTGCTACCGCACCGATCAATTCTTTTTCTGAAAAGACCGCAACGACTGATTTGCCGGATTCCTGCAACTTGCGGTAACTCGAAGGAATGCTGTAGCCAAATTCTTCTGCCCAAGTAAAGCTTCCGACATGGACGCGCACACCCTTAACGACTGCATGAGCACCTTTCCCTGTTACCGATCCAAACCCTTCAGAAGGATAGGCTTCGCTCGCTTCATCAAGGATGGCCCGTGCTAAAGGATGCTGTGACATCGTTTCAACTGCTGCCGCGATTTTCAAGACTTCTTCTTTTGAATACGTTTCTTTTGCAAAGACATCCGTGACTTCCGGATAGCCTTTCGTCAATGTGCCCGTTTTATCAAATGCAATGGCTTTGATATGGCCTGTCTCTTCCAAATGGATGCCGCCTTTTACGAGAACACCTTGCCGTGCAGCATTCCCGATAGCCGTAACGATGGCTACTGGCGTCGAAACAACTAATGCACACGGGCATCCGACCACTAGGACTGCCAGCCCTTGGTAAACCCACAACTCCCAGTTGCCGGTCAGGAGACTTGGAATGATCGCCACTAAAAAAGCGATGGCAATGATGGCCGGCGTGTAATATTTTGCAAAACGGTCGACGAATTTTTGGGAAGGTGCTTTTTCTGCCTGCGCTTCTTCCACTAAATGAATGATTTTGGCAATTGTGGTATCTTCGACCCGTTTGGTCACCGTAACTTCCAGTGCACCTTCTTCATTCAAGGTTCCTGCAAACACTTCGTCTCCCGGCTGCTTATCCGCCGGAATGGATTCTCCTGTAATCGCTGCCTGATTCACAGAACTGGTGCCTCGGAGCACGGTTCCATCCATGGCAATTTTCTGCCCCGGTTTAACGATCAGGATATCGCCGATGCGAATATCTTCTGTATCCAGTTCAAGGAGCTCGCCTTGGCGCTGGATCAACGCTCTTGCCGGCGCCAAATCCATCAATCCTCGAATCGACTGGCGGGCTTTATTCATGGAAAAGGCTTCTAATGCTTCACTGACTGCAAATAAGAAGACTACCACCGCCCCTTCTCGCCATTCGCCAATTATTACAGCACCAATGATCGCTATGGTCATTAATGTTTTCATATCAAATTGCAATTTAGTTAAATTTTGCAGTCCTGTCCAGAACATCTGGTAGCCTCCGACTAAAATAGAAGCACCGAACAATCTGATCGCTGCCGGATGTGTTTCAGAAGCCTGGAAAGAAATCACTGTTCCGATGACTAGCAGGATAAAGGAAATAGCGGCTTCGATTGTTTGGCGGCGTTTATAGAATGGCCTATGCACAGCTTTCTCTTTTTCCGGAAAAACACGGATATGGTCGAATGCACCCGCTTTTTCCAATGCTTCAATGGAAACATTGCCATCCACGGTCAGTTTAGAAGCGCCAAAGTTTAAACTGACATTTTTAATATCGGGAAGTTCCCGTACATTTTTTTCGAATTTGGCAGCGCAGCTTGTGCACGATAAGTTTTCAAGACGGTATGTCTTCTGCATGCTCTGCACCTTCTTTCGCATGTTCATGGGCAATGGTCACCAGTTGGTGAACGTGACGGTCCGACAAGGAATAATAGACTTGCTTGCCTTTGCGCAAAGATTTCGCCAACCCCCGTTCTCTCAAATATCTTAGATGGTGGGAAGCAGTCGCATTTGAAGAGCCTATGACTGCTGCAATATCGCAGACGCACATTTCTTCTTCGATCGTTAAGGCATAGGCGATATTCAAGCGTGTTTCATCGGCCAACGCTTTAAATAGATTAACGACTTCCGATAAATCCGGCATGTACTTTTGGACATTATTCACCACTTCCGGATGGACTTTTGTCACTTCACAAATTTCTTTCATCGAGATCCCACCTTCATTCAAATCTTGCTTTGATTGTTACTTGTAGTATAAATCTTCGGACAATAATAATCAAACGAATATTTGAATGACTCCTATTTACGGTTTTTCGAAAAAATGCTATTGTTTGCAGATGCTAAACGAATTTTATAAAGGAAGTGGAATTTTGAAAACCATGTCTTATAAAGAGCAGTGGTTCGGCAATATCCGCGCAGATATTCTTTCCGGCATTGTCGTTGCCCTTGCTTTAATACCTGAAGCCATCGCCTTCTCCATCATTGCTGGTGTTGATCCGATGGTCGGCCTCTATGCTTCGTTCTCGATTGCGGTCATTATCGCTTTTGTCGGCGGCAGGCCTGCCATGATTTCTGCAGCGACGGGTGCGATGGCCCTCGCCATGGTCACGCTCGTCCGTGATCACGGCCTCGACTATTTACTGGCTGCCACTATTTTGACCGGCGTGCTGCAAGTAATCTTCGGCTTTTTGAAGATCGCCCGCTTCATGAAGTTTATCCCGAGGGCCGTAATGATCGGTTTCGTGAATTCGCTCGCTATCCTCATCTTCATGGCACAAGTGCCGTTCATTTTCGGCATTAATATGACCACCTATATTTTTGTTGGAGTCACTTTGGCAATCGTTTATATCCTGCCTCGTTTCTTCACTGCCATTCCGGCACCGTTAATCGCCATATTGGTATTGTCCGGCATCGTTATGTATACCGGAATCGACATGCAGAATGTCGGCAGTTTAGGGACGATCACACAATCCCTGCCAACATTCTTTATCCCGAATGTCCCTTTTAATCTTGAAACTTTGCAGATCATTTTCCCGACGGCCCTGGCATTGTCGATTATCGGCCTGCTCGAATCGCTGTTGACGGCATCTATATTAGATGATGCAACGGAAACCGATTCCGATAAGAACCAGGAAGCCCGCGGGCAAGGCATTGCTAACTTCATCACCGGCTTTTTCGGGGGAATGGCGGGCTGTGCAATGATCGGCCAGTCTGGCATTAACGTCCAGTCTGGCGGACGTGGACGCCTTTCCACTTTTACTGCAGGTGTCGTCCTGATTTTCCTGATCATCGTCCTTGGCAATTGGGTCGTCCAAATTCCGATGCCCGTGCTTGCCGGCATCATGGTGATGGTATGCATCGGAACCTTTGATTGGGGTTCGTTTAAATACATGGTCACTGCTCCAAAATCAGACGCGATTGTCATGCTGCTGACTGTGGTTGTTGTTGTCTACACACATGATTTATCCAAAGGGGTACTCGCCGGCGTTCTGTTAAGCGCGATTTTATTCGCTGCTAAAATTTCAAAGGTCGAAGTCCGGAATAAAGGATTGAATGCCGACGCGTCGAATGTTTATACCGTACACGGCCAATTATTCTTTGCTTCTTCCCAGGATTTTGTTTCAGCCTTTGATGCCATCGAACCTGCTGAACGCATCATCATCGACTTCTCGGATGCTGCCATTTGGGATGATTCCGGAGTAGGCGCCATCGACCGGGTCATGGGCAGGCTTCAATCAAAAGCGGAATCGATTGAAATCACCGGCTTGAATCCATCCAGTGAAAAATTGGTCAAGACCTTAGCCACCTATACGAATTCAGAAGAAAATGCCAGCCAGCATTAAGGGGGAATCTTACATGTATGAGAAAATTCTCGTAGCCGCTGACGGCTCGGAGCATTCGAAACGCGCCGTGCAAGAAGCCGTAAAAATGGCAAAAACAAATCCGGAAGCAAAAGTGACGCTTCTCTATGTCGTCGACTACGGAAAAGCACGCAACGAAATCCTCCATACCCAGAGCCCGGATGAACTTCATCTTGAACGCCGCAAACATTTGCAGCCGTTAGAAGATATTTTCCATTCCACGGGTGTCCAGTTCGAAACGAAGACTTTGCATGGGACGCCAGGGCCGACCATTGTAAAGCATGCCAACGAAACCGGCTATGATGTCGTTTTTATCGGCAGCCGCGGCTTAAATGCCTTGCAGGAAATGGTGCTCGGCAGCGTCAGCCATAAAGTGGCCAAACGCGTGGAAGCCCCTGTCATCATCGTGAAATAAGAAAAAGGTCTTTCCGGTTTTCAGTCGGAAAGACCTTTTTTCTATAAAAATACATAGCCGAGGCTGAATAGCAAAATCCCACTGATCAACGTTGCGCTTAAATACGCGAGAGCTCTCAGACACTTCTCGTCTTCCATATCCTTAACGGCATCAAGTGCCATCGTTGAAAAGGTCGTGAAGGCCCCGAGAAAACCGGTGAGCCAAAAAGCGGACGAACTGCCGCTTCCGAGCAGCCACCCGATCAAAAAAGACCCAAGGCTGTTGACGGCCCATGTTGCCCATTTCGGATGTTGGGAACGGCTTTCTGCTGCGAGATAAAAAACATACCGGGCAATGGCTCCAAAAAAGCCGCCCGCTGCAATGGAAATCATTTCGCCACCGCCTGCCTTCCAGCAACCAGTCCGCCTGCTGCCATAAAGACAGAAGCGCACGTCATCACAAGGGCAAACCCAATCCCAAGCAAATATTGTTTTTCCAGTAGGCTAAACCACTCAGCTGAAAAAGCTGAAAATGTGGTAAAAGAGCCAACGAAACCGGTTGAAAGGAACAGCCGGAATTCAGCAGATTTTTTTGGAAACGAGCCGCTGCGTAACCTATGATAAAACTTCCCATTAAGTTGACTGCCCATAATCCAGCCATTGACGAAATGGCTTCGAAAATCCCGGCACGCGCCATCGCCCCGAGCATTCCGCCAGCGCCTACTGCAAAAAACCTTTTCACTCCAACCGCCTCGCATCGTTTTTCTTCAGTATAGCTTAATCTGCGGTCAAAATTAACTCTGTTCCTTTTGCTTTCTCTTCGATTTCCGTTCTATGATAATCGCCTTCTGCCCAGTCATCCACTTGGTTATGGTAGAAATCCGATTTCATATGTCCGCTGAGCCCTGGTCCAACGATATGGTAGGCTCCGGTCAAATCACTCAAATCGGCAACAAAGCGCCAAGAAGCTCCGTGGTTCACTTTGCCGTCCTCTCCAAACGCAGCTGCTTGAACTGTAATATTAGACCCGCCAATTGCAACTGGATCTGGATTTAAAAATTGGGCAAATATCGGAGAAGCGCTTGCAAGCGGATGCGGGAAAGTCAATTGGTGGTAATCGCCCCATTCCCAGTCTTCAAACTTATCTCCAAATTGCTCTTCGATTTCATCAACGCTTTCTGCTAAAGCATCGGTCAGCCATTTTTCAACGCCGCCGTATTCGGACACCCAGACGCCTTCGTTCCCGGTGAATGCTTGCCTCATCATTTCATCGGTGATGTGATTTTTCCCAGCAAACATTTCATAAACATCTTCTGGAAAGGCTTCTTTTAAAATGGTATCCGGCAATTGCTTCATCCATTTGTGGAAAACAAGCGGTGCCGCTTGGTCTGCGCTATCCACTTGATCCCATGCTTCCAGCATTTCAAGAAGTGAATCGTATTCCTTCGTTTCTTTTCGGACCGCTGCAATCATGTCGTCTAAAAATTCAGCTGCGTATAAATTCTTTTGGTCCATCTGCAGCTCCATCATATCTTCCGGCGTCAAATCATCCGACGCCTCTAAGACTTCCGCAATCCGTTCATAGCGATAAGGCTGCGCCCAGAAGTCAGTAATGTGATGCGGGTAGGAGTCATCTACGACTTCATTGTTGGCTGTTGCGATAAATCCGCTTTCCGGATTGACCGAAATGGGCAATTCATCAAATGGCACATAGCCATCCCAGCCGTAGTCAGCTGAATCTCCTGGAACCGGCAATTGGCCATCCCCTGTTTTTCGAAGTGGAATGCGTCCGTTCGCTTTGTATGCAATCGTCCCGTCTGTTGAAGCAAAGACGAAGTTTTGAGCCGGAGCTTGGAAATCTTCCAATGCTGTTTCGAACTCCTCCCAATTAGAAGCTTTGTTGAAGCCGAGCACTGCCTGAAGTTCCAAAGTCGGCTCAAGAGCAGTCCATTGCATGGAGAACACAGCCCCCGGATCTTCTTCTTTATAAAGAATAGGCGAGATAATCGGTCCATGGCGCGTCACTTTTACTTCGAACGCTTCATCTTCTCCGTCTTTCACGCTGATCGTTTCGTCTCGCACTTCCGCTTGTTCCCATTCTCCTTCATAAAGAAATTGCGTCGAGTCTTCCGGATTTGGGGTTTCAATGTAAAGGTCTTGCACATCCGGCCCAACATTTGTCACACCCCAGGCGATTTCTTCATTATGCCCGAGAATAATTCCAGGAATCCCGGCAAAGATCACTCCGCTGACATTCTGCTCCGGTGATTGAAGATGCATTTGATACCAAATGGACGGCGTACTCAATCCAAGATGCGGGTCGTCTGCAAGCAACGGCAACCCACTTTCAGTTTTGTCTCCCGATACCACCCAGTTGTTGCTGCCATTGAATTCAGGCGGAATAACCGATGCATCGAACTCGCCTGCCACTTTAACCGGCTGTTCTTTATTCGCTTCGAGAATTGAAGGCGCATTATCCGGATAAGTAATGAACAATTCTTTCGCCTTGTCTTCTGAAAATTCATTTAGCGCCCAATGGCGAACCGCCAGCGTATTCCAATGTCCACCCAAATCATAGGCCATGTACTTTCCGATCGTCAGGGAATCGAGCGGCGTCCATTCTTCCGGTTCGTAGCCAAGCAAAGCGAACTCATAGCTTAATGTGCCTTCCGCTTTCGCTTCTTCCATATATGCATTGACGCCTTCTGCGAACCATTCCAAAACTTGTTTCGCTTCGTCGCCGTAGCCGTCCCATGATTTTTCAGCGGCATTTCTCAAACTGAACGTCCGGAAACGTTTATCTGTATCAACCGCAGCTGCCCCTACCACTTCCGCTAAGCGTCCGCTTGCTTGCCGGCGCGACAAATCCATTTGGAACATACGGTCCTGTGCTTGGACATACCCTTGCGCCCGGTATAAATCCGCGTCCGTTCCCGCTTCAATATGCGGGACGCCAATTTCGTCGCGGATGACTGTCACGTCTTCGTCCAATATCTTCACAGCCATCTTTCCTTCAACTACCGCTTCCGATTTCCCTATGTAAACGTTTACAAAAATCAGCGCTGCAACGATGATCAAAGCGAGTACACCGACTGTCCCCAACACCCACTTTAGCCATCTTCTCTTTTTCCCCATGCGACTTCCCCCTTTTCTGTACCTTTGTCTATTCGACAGCCGAAATGAAAATCCTTTAATAAACTGACGGCGAGTGAAAAATTTCCAAATAGAAAAGGAGTCGACCCAAAATCAATTTAGGGTCAACTCCTTTTTAACGCAAAAGCAAGCTAGCACTTTCTACGCGTTAGGCCATATCTTCACCAACAATTTTCACTTCCAACTCCAGGTCGATTCCGAATTTTTCACGGACAGCCGACTTGACCATTTCAATCGTCTTGATGTAATCATTGGCCGTTGCATTGTTTTTATTGACGATAAATCCGGCATGCTTAGTTGAAACTTCCGCTCCACCGAATCCTTTGCCCTGCAAACCGCTTTCTTGTATCAGTTTCCCGGCAAAGTTTCCAGGCGGCCGTTTGAAAACACTGCCTGCTGATGGGAATTCCAAAGGCTGCTTTGTTTCACGCTGCATCGTCAAATCACTCATTTTCGCATCAATGATAAGCTGATTGCCGAATTCCAAGTCAAACTCTGCCGACAAGACATAATAACCTTTTTTCGTAATGATGCTCTTGCGATAGCCAAGTTCCAAGTCTTCTTTCGATAACTCGAGCTTGTCGCCTTCTTTAGTCAATACGATCGCTTTGCGAATCACGTCTTTGATCTCTCCACCGTAAGCTCCCGCATTCATCGCCATAGCACCGCCGATGGAACCCGGAATGCCGCATGCAAATTCCAAGCCGGTCAATCGGTTGGAAGCTGCCGCTTTCGAGACTTCTTTAATATTCGCGCCGCCTTGTGCGTAAACCGTGGTCCCTTCGATGCGGATCGTGTGCAAACTCTTCAAGTTCAAGACAATGCCTCGCACGCCGCCATCGCGGACCACCATATTCGATCCGTTGCCGAGCAGCAATAAAGGAATATTATTTTCATATGCATATTTCACGGTATAAGCCGTTTCATCTTCAGTCGTTGGTGCTACAAAAATATCAGCTGGCCCACCCATTCTTGTTAAGGTATGCAGGTGTAGCGGTTCGTCCATTTTCACGTGATCATCTGCCAAAAAACGGCGCAGATCATTCAACCATGTTTCTTTCGTCATTCCACGCAAATCCCTTCTAAACTTTAACTTCTATAAGTATCCGATTTTATTGGGAATTTGACAAGCGAAACCCTGATGATAAGGTCTAAAGTACGATAAATAAAAAAAGTACTGATAATTCGAAAGAAAAAGTCATTCCTACGAAGAAAATATCTCGAATTCGAGAATAATAATTTAAAAACAATTGACACCGAGATAATAGTTGGATATAGTTACACATAGTTATTACATTCTTAGGAGGAATACTCACAATGAAAAAATGGACAATCGACCCAGCACACTCAGAAATCGGCTTTTCAGTAAAACACATGATGATCTCTAAAGTAAAAGGTTCGTTCGAATCTTTCGAAGCAGTAGTAGAAGCGAATGAAGAAGATTTGAACGGTGCCTTGATCGATTTCAAAATCAATGTAGCAAGCATTAACACAAATAACGAAGATCGCGATAACCACTTGCGTTCAGCTGATTTCTTCGATGCAGAAACCTACCCTGAAATCAAATTCAATGCAAACGACATCACTAAAAAAGGCACTGAATATGAATTGACAGGCGACCTTACCATTAAAGGCGTAACCCGCCCTGTAACTTTTGAAGTGGAATACGGCGGAAAAGGCACTAACCCTTGGGGCCAAGAAGTTGTAGCTTTCAGCGCTGAAGGCAAAGTAAACCGCAGAGATTTCGGCCTTACTTGGAACCAGGCACTTGAAACAGGCGGCGTATTGGTCGGCGAAGATATCAAGATTTCATTGGAACTCGAAGCGAACCCAGCGTAACCAGAAAAGCGGAAACAGCCGTTCAGGCTCGAAAGGCATGAGACGAATTGGCGAAGCGGCGTATTTCCAGCCGTACAGCCAAGTTGGCTTATGCTCCGAGAACCTGGCTGTTGGAGTCTGGACAATGGAAAGCGGAAACAGCCGTTTAGCCCTAACAAGCATCGGGCGCTGAAGACTAGCCAATAAGAAAAGCGCAGACACCCAGATAATTCTGGAGCGTCTGCGCTTTTTTCTAATCTCCGAGTTTTTTCAGTGGTTTAACTGCCGGCCCTTCAAGAACCTCCCCTGTATACGAGAAGCGCGAACCATGGCACGGGCAATCCCACGAACGTTCGGCATCATTCCAGCCGACTTCACAGCCCATATGGGTACAAGTGGTATTGACTAAATGCACTTGCCCGTATTGGTCGCGGTAGCCGCCTGCTTTCTTGTTGCCGACTTTCACCAAACCGCCTTCATCGTTCTGCAAGTTCTCAACCGTTTTAGACGGCATCTTCAACTTGCCTTTCACCAATTCTTTTGCAACGGATGCATTATCTTTAACGAAGCTTGCAGCATCCACCGCTTTCATCTTCGTGCGCGTCGGATTAAACAGCGCTGCATAAGGATTTTCTTTCCCTAAAACTTGGTCTGTCAGCATGACACCAGCAATGGCGCCGTTTGACATCCCCCATTTATGGAATCCGGTCGCTACCAGGATATTTTCATACCCAGCCGTAATCGTACCGATATATGGAATTTTGTCTAAGGTTGTTACATCCTGGGCCGACCAGCGATACGGAATTTCCTTGATGCCAAAATGCTCTTCGCCGAATTTCTCCAAGTTTTCGTAATGCTTCATTGTCGGCGGTTTGCTCTTGCCAGTGGCATGTCCATCTCCACCGATCAACAGCAATTTCTCGCCATTTTCGTCCGTGGCATATCGCAGCGAACGCGACGGCATATCGCAGCTCACATACATATCCTTCGGCACGTCCCCATTGATTTTTGCTGCTACTACATAAGAGCGGTTGATGGAGAGGCGTGAGAAATACATGCCGTCAAAGTCATTGAACGGATAATGGGTGGCTACGATGACTTTGTTGCAGGACAAGTGGGACATATTCTCCGTTTGGATGACAGGATCGTTTTTGCTCAGTATTTTCACAGCCCGCGTCTGCTCGTAAATCGTACCGCCGAGGCGCTCGATTTCACTGACCAGCTTCGCCAGGAATTTTACTGGGTGGAACTGCGCTTGATTGCGCATGACAACCGCTTCTTTAACCTCAAACGGCAGCTCCACTTCGTCTTTTGCCAAGCCTCCGTCAATTCCGAGCTGCTGGTAGGCTTCCGCCTCTTTTTCAACCAGCTTTGCGCCAATTGCGGTATTGGCATAGACAAAAGCGTTCTGATGAGAAAAGTCGCAATCGATGTCCAAGTCTGCGGCCGTTTTTTCGATAAAGTCCAAGCCATCCATATTCGCCTGATAATATAGTTTTGCTTGTTCTTCTCCGATAAGCTTGATTAATGGAAAATAAAACAATCCATGCTGCGCCGTGATTTTGGCAGTCGTATAGCCTGTTACCCCATCAATTAATTTCCCGGCATCAATTAAAGTCACTTTTTTCCCTGCTTTCGCCAATAAATAGGCGCTGATGATTCCTACAATTCCTCCGCCAACGACGCCGATATCTGTGGATTCATTTGCTTGAAGCGCAGGAAAACTAGGAACATCTTTGTACTGTCTCCAATATGATTTTGGCATTTCTGGAACGCGGCTTTGCTTATCTTCTTGTGTCATGCCCATCCTCCTATAACCGTAATTTTGCTTATTAGTTGTCTACCCCCTACCTCACGATCTTAATCAGCACAAAAAAACCCGGAAGCGATATTCGCTTCCGGGTTCACCAACCACTTAGTCATTCATTTCACAAGAATCACCAGTGCAATAGCTTGTTTTGCTTTTGCCCATCGGTTTTAATGCCGGGCGTATGCCTTCTTCATCCGCAATTTGGCGGATAGAATCCACAAATGCTTCTAGCGGCTGAGCGCCTGAAATGGCATATTTGCGGTTAATTACAAAGAACGGCACCCCTTGGACACCAATTTGGCGGGCTTCCATAATATCGGCTTCCACTTCCTGAAGGAAGCGATCAGATGCAAGGACTTCCATCGCTTCTGTCCGATCTAAGCCGACCTCTTCTATAATAGTTAGCAAAACTTCATCGTTGCTGATATTTTTGGCTTCGATGAAATAATGATGCAGCAAACTTTCAATGAGCTCAGGAGCTTTTCCTTTCGCTTCTGCCCATTTTACCAGCCGGTGGGCTGCCATTGTATTGGCTTCGACCATTTGATCGAAATTATATTCAAGACCTACAGCACGCGCATGCTGCGCTACGCCTTTCGTCATTTCCTTCGCTTGCTCTACTGTCTGCCCCATCTTTTTCGCCAGCGATTCATAAGTGGAAATAGTAGAATCAACAGGTGTATCGGGGTTTAACTGATATGCTTTAAATGAAATTTCAGCTTGCGGCTCAAATCCCGTTTGTTCCAATGCTTTCTCGAGTGTTCGTTTGCCTATGTAGCAAAATGGGCACACGTAATCTGACCATATTTCGATTTTCATTATATCCACCTCTTTAAATAACTATAACAACGAAAAACAAGACCCTCAATTTTTTTGCCTATGGCCACCCGAAAAGCGACGGCACCCGCTTAGCTCCGACAGGCATAAGAACGGTCGGCGAAGCGGCGTTCTTTGCCGCATCGCTGAACGGGCTTATGACCCGAGGAGCTGGGTCGCCGGAGTCTGGACACCGAAAAGCGACGCCATCCGTTCAGCCCCCAATAAAAAAACTGACCCCGTAAAGGGATCAGCTTAATGCTTCTGTAATGACCGGAACGATCTGTTTTTTACGGGAAACGACACCTGGCAGCAGTACACGGTTGTCGACCACGCTTGATTTAAATGCCCCTTCAATGATTCCCGCTTTTTTGCCAAGAACGATGGCTACTGAATCATTGTTTAAAATATCTGTTACCACGAATGTAAACAGGTCCAATTCTTTTTTCGCAATGATCTGCTCCATCAATACTTCCAATTCCGCTTGGCGGCTGATGACTTCATTCACATCAATGGCATTGACTTGCGCCACTTCAAAACGGTGATCGCCCGCTTCAAATTCTTTCGAATCCAAAGACATCAAATCTTCCAAGGTTTTATTGCTCAGATCCGCTCCTGCTTTTAACATCGCTAAGCCGTACTCTGCAGCATCGACGCCGGCAATTTCAGCCAGTTCTTTTGCAGCGGTTACGTCTTGAGGCGTGCAAGTCGGTGATTTGAACAAAAGAGAATCCGAAATAATCGCGGACAGCATGAGCCCTGCGATGTCCGCCGGCACTTCAACGCCGTTTTCCTTGAACAATTTCAAGAGAATCGTCGCTGTGCATCCGACCGGTTCAGCGCGGAAGTAAAGTGGATCCACCGTTTCAAAATTCGCAATCCGGTGATGGTCGATCACTTCAATAATCTGTACTTCTCCGATATCTTCAGCGCTCTGTTGGCGCTCGTTATGGTCTACGAGTATGACTTGCGACACTTCTTCTGAAACACGTTTTACAAGACGCGGTTCAGTTGCCGAGAATTTCTCCAATGCAAATAAGGTTTCGTTGTTCAGATCGCCTAAGCGAATCGGTTCAGCGTTCATACCGATTTGTTTTTTTAAGTATGCATATGAAATAGCCGAACAAATAGAATCCGTATCTGGATTTTGATGGCCTAATACAAAAACGTTTGACATGATTTTGCCCCCTGATCAATGTTAGTTTCCGTGCTTATTTTACCACATTTAGAAGTCGAGCCAAAACACAATAAATAATCGATATTTTTCTTTATATTTTCTCTTGGAAATATCAACGAATCTTTTAAAAAAAGAATAAAAATTTCTAAATTGTCTAATTAGTTAATCTAATTAGACTATTTTATTCCTACTATTATCCAATTTCTTACCTTTTTATAGGTATTTTAAAATTCATTTCATAAAATTTAAAAAATTATATACATTCCAATAGGACAAATGGTATAATTCTCATAACTTATAGCAATAAAAATAGAAAGGGGAAATTTTTTGTGACTATATTACTGGAAAAAAAATACATTCCTTTATCGGACTATTTTTCATCTGCTTCTAATCCCGTGATCACGTTGACGTTTACAGAAATCGAACAAATTATGGGGCAGCAATTGCCCAATGCCGCCTATCTGAATAAAAGCTGGTGGAAGAAGACAAAACCGCCTGCCAAGCATTTTCATGCCTGGATGGATGCCGGCTATTACGTCAGCCAAGTGGAGACCAACCGCTTTGTCCGATTTGAAAAAATCGACTCATCAGGAGACCGCCATTCAAAACACCATAACAGAAACGAAGACATCCTCTTGATCCGCTCTGCCGGCCATGGGGACGCCCGCTCTCTTATCACCTTGCAGAAAATTGTAGAAGCGGAATCTGAATATATGCTTTATGGGAAAGATGAACGCCATCAGTCTACTCAAAGTGTCCGCAAACAAATTATCGACTGGAAGCAGCAGGGCCATTCCACCATCCTGATTGCAATCCTTAACGGCGAACCTGTCGGCTATTTGATGATTATGGGCAATGAAGCAAAACGCGCAGCCCACCGTGCATCTCTTGAATTAGGCATTCAAAAACACGCACATAAAAAAGGAATTGCCACTTCCCTGCTTGAGAAAGCCGAAGAATGGGCAGCAACCAAAGGGGTGACGCGCCTCGAGACCACTGTCGTCGAACGAAATACTCCTGGCCGCAAACTTTACGATAAAGCCGGCTATGTAAAAGAAGGCACGCGCAAAAATTCCTTGATCATTAACGATCAAGCTTTGAACGAAGTGTATTTAGCTAAATTCCTAGATTAAAAGAGGCTCGCATTCGCGAGCCTCTTTCTATTTAATGCAATATTGTCAGCCAGAGATACAGGCCGGTCAAGGTGATGAGTAAAGTCGGGAGCGTCAAGATGATTCCAATTTTGAAATAATAGCCCCAACTGATTTCCACGCCTTTCACTTTAAGGACATGAAGCCATAGGAGTGTGGCGAGAGAGCCGATCGGCGTGATTTTAGGCCCGAGATCCGAACCGATGACATTCGCATAAATCAGCGCTTCCCTTACTGCCCCCGTCGTGTTCGTTTCAGAAATCGCCAATGCATCGATCATGACGGTTGGCATATTGTTCATGACAGATGAAAGAAGTGCTGCGATAAAGCCCATGCCAATCGTCGCTGCATACAGACCGTGCCCCGCTGTCCATTCAATCACTGTCGCCAGTACCGACGTAAGTCCCGCATTCCGCAAACCGTAGACCACTACATACATTCCCACAGAGAAAAAGACAATCGCCCATGGTGCACCTTTTAATACCGCTTTTGTATGTACGGCTTCACTTCTTCGTGCAATCGCCAAGAAAATAACAGCGACGGCGCCAGCTATAAGCGATACGGGAATTTCAAGCGGCCGCTGATGAAATAGCCGACAAGCAAGATAGCCAAAACCACCCAAGCGAGACGGAACATTTTCAAATCTTTTATTGCCGAAGCGGGTGTTTTCAATGCGCTGGCATCGAATTGCTTCGGAATGGATTTCCGGAAGTAAAGATATAGCACAAGCATACTCGCACCAATGCTAAAGAAGTTCGGGACGACCATTCGAATGGCGTATTCCGTAAAACTGATGCCGAAAAAGTCGGCAGAGACGATATTGACCAAGTTGCTGACGACAAACGGCAGCGATGCCGTATCGGCAATGAAGCCTGAAGCCATGATGAACGGCAGGATCATCGCGTCTTTGAATTTCAATGCCTGGACCATCGCAAGGACAATCGGCGTGATGATCAGTGCAGCCCCGTCATTCGCAAATAACGCCGAAACCACAGCTCCAAGAATAATGACGAGGAAAAACATGCGCAATCCGCTTCCTTTTGCGAATCTGGCTGTATGCAATGCTGCCCATTCAAAAAAGCCAACCTCGTCCAAAATCAAGGAAATGATAATAAGCGCAACGAATGTCAAAGTGGCATTCCAGACGATGCCGGTTACGTCCCAGACATCGCCTAGGTCAACCACTCCTACAAGCAAAGCTACTGCAGCACCGGCCATCGCAGACCAACCGATTGATAAATTCCGCGGCTGGGCAATAACAAAAAACAAGGTAATGATAAAAATAATTACAGCTAACCAAACATCCACGTTCTTTACAACTCCCTACTCACAAACAACTTTTTTTCCTTCAGCTTTTAACGTTTCAATCGTCCGCTCCGGTTCAGGAAGCAAACTTAATAGATGAATCAAGATCGGATACTGGGCATGCCGGATATTCAACGACCAAATTGTCCAGCGCCCCCGCTTTTCTTCCAGCACCAACTCTGCTTGCTTTAACTTTTTCATGTGTTGGCTAATTGCAGGCTGCGTCATCTTCATCAGTTCTGTAAATTCACAAATGCATAATGAATCCTTCATCAAATACTTCAAGATCCGCATCCGGTTGCTGTCTCCGATTGCTTTCAAATAAGATTCCATTTGAAAATAATCCAATTCCCTTCACCTTCTTCGCTATAATCCATTTATTATATAAGTGTTTGCTTATTAATACAATAGGTACTTGAGAAAGCTACAATTAGAAATAACGCATTTTTTACATAGAAAAGCCCCGTCAGCAAATGCTGACAGGGCCTTTTATACATTTTATGCTAATTTCTCAAGCAAACGAAGCGATTCCCGGTTAAATGCAGGGATATCGTCCGGTTGACGGCTAGTCACCAATTGATCTTGGCAAACAGCCACTTCTTCGTCTACGAATTTTGCTCCTGCATATTCCATATCCACTTGGATGGATTTATAGCCTGTTGCTTTACGCCCTTCAAGCGCTTTAGCCGTAATCAATAACTGCGGACCATGGCAAATGGCGAAAACCGGTTTCTTGGCATCCATGAACGCTTTCGTGAATGCGACGAAACGGTCATCTGCACGCAATTGGTCCGGCGAAAATCCGCCTGGCAAGAATAACGCATCGTAGTCTTCAGGATTTACATCATCAATCCCTTTGTCGATTGTGACGACGGCTTCGCCTTGCTTGCCTGTCACTTCTTTGCCCGCTTCCTCTTCAATCGTAAAGACCTCATGGCCTGCATCATTGAATGCTTTTTGCGGATCGGTATATTCCACATCTTCGAACATATCTGTAATTAAAGTTGCAATTTTAGCCACTATCTTCCACTCCTTCTGTTTTAAGTGTTCTCCCTTATTATTCCACGTGAGATTCACTTTAAACACGGAGTTTAACGAAATTTTGAAACAAACGGATTATCCTGCTCATAGAACCGGTAAGGATAATCGACCGCTTCAAGTGAATTTCCGATGCCGACACGCGGCCCCGCTGCTATAGCATGGACGTGATCGCCTTCCGCAATATACAAAGGGCGCTCCGTAAAATGATGTCCATAGTAATCCATGGTAATGCCCATCGCTTTTGTCAGTTTCCCGGGACCGCTTGTCCATTGCTTTATCGGGAGATGCCGCCCTCTGAGTTCCGCCATCAAGTCGATGCCTTCAACCGGCTCGACCGCCCGTATTAAAATCGCCCTTGGTGTATCAACCGGACCGCTGACGACATTGATGAGCGTATGGGTGTGCATCTGGTACGTGTAAACAAGTCCTGCTTTCCCGAACATCACTTCGGTCCGTTTTGTCCGGCGGTTGCCAAAACTATGGGCCGCCCGGTCTTCCGCTCCCATATAAGCCTCGGTTTCAACAATTCTTCCGGCTACAATGCCTTCTGGCAGTTCATGGACAAGAATCTGTCCAAGCAAGCTGCGCGATAATTCAAGAGTCGGCGCTTCATAAAAGTCCGCTGTTAAAGGTGTAAACATCCATGCATCCCTCCTATTCGCATTATACCGAATGAGGGGCTGTTACTGCTTGGATAAGGGGTTCAATTTCTTCAATCGTTTGATTATAGAAAGCTTCGACAATCGCACTCCCCACAATAAATCCATCCACGTCTTCCCGCAGCATATCGACGTGCTGGACTTTCGAGATTCCGAAACCGGCATAAACCGGCACCGGGCTCTTCTCACGCACTTTCCTTGTAAATGCCCGGACATCTTCTGAAATCTGATCGCGCGCTCCAGTGATTCCCGTTACAGTAACTGCATAAACAAATCCTTCCGCCTCTTGAAGAATGGCTTCCAAGCGCTTATCTGTAGTGGTCAAGGTCACTAATTGAATCAACGCCACATCTTCTTTCTTTAAGAAAGTATGAGCTAATTGGCGATGCTCATAAGGTAAATCCGGAATAATGACCCCCGAGACCCGTGCTTTCTTGCATTCTTTCGCAAAACGCTCCACGCCGAAACTGATAACAGGATTTAAATAGGTCATGATGAGCAACGGCACTTCCACTTCAAATGTCCAACTCGCCATTTCTTTCAGCACTTTATCTAAGGTGACTCCTGCTTTTAACGCACGGTTGCCGGCTGCTTCGATCGTCGGCCCATCGGCCACTGGATCTGAAAACGGAATCCCGATTTCAATCGCAGTCACCCCCGCTTTCTGCAGATAAAGGACTTGTTCGCTAAGCTTTTCCAAGCCGCCGTCTCCAGCCATAATGTACGCAACGAATGCTTTGGCATCTTGCTCTTTCAATAATTTCAATCGATTCATGCCAAGCCCTCCAGTCTTTCTGCATACGTGGCCATATCTTTATCGCCGCGGCCAGATACACAAATGACCAAAATCTCATCTTCGCTCATCGTTTTAGCTGTTTTTTCAGCCTGCGCGATAGCATGGGCAGATTCAAGCGCCGGGATGATGCCTTCGAGACGCGAAAAAGAAACAACGGCTTCAAGCGCTTCTTTATCGGTAATCGATTCGTATTCCACTCGTCCAATATCCGCTAAATAAGCATGTTCCGGACCGATGCCCGGATAGTCCAGCCCAGCTGAAATCGAATGGGCTTCCAGCACCTGTCCTGAATCGGTCTGCAGCAATTTCATAAAGGCGCCGTGCAAGACTCCTTCGGTCCCTTTCGTCATCGTAGCCGCATGCTTTTCCGTATCGAGTCCTTCGCCGGATGCTTCTACGCCGATCAAGCGAACGGATTCATCTTTCAAAAATGGATAGAACATGCCGATCGCATTGCTTCCTCCACCTACACAAGCAAGGATCGTATCCGGTAGCCTGCCTTCGTGTTGGACGATTTGACGCTTCGTCTCTTCTCCGATCACGCTTTGGAAATCGCGCACCATCGTCGGGAACGGATGCGGTCCGAGAGCCGAACCGATTAAATAATGCGTATCTTCGACATTCGTGACCCAATAGCGAAGCGCTTCGTTGACGGCATCTTTTAAGGTCGAGCTGCCTTTTGTAACGCTTTCCACTTTCGCTCCCAATAGCTTCATCCGGAAAACATTCAGCTGCTGGCGTTTAATGTCTTCTTCCCCCATGAAAATGACGCATTCCAAGTCGAACAACGCACAGATGGTTGCAGTAGCTACGCCATGCTGACCAGCACCTGTCTCAGCTACGATTTTCCGTTTTCCCATCCGCATGGCAAGCAGCGCCTGCCCGATTGCATTATTAATCTTATGGGCACCTGTATGGTTTAAATCTTCCCGTTTCAAATACACTTTCGGTCCGCCCCAAGCATCTGTTAAGCGCTTTGCAAATGTTAAAGGCTGCTCACGGCCGACATACTCACTTAAATAATGATGATACTCTTGTTTAAAAGCGGGATCATCTTTCGCTTCCATATAAGCATCTTCTAATTCTTTTACCGCTTTCATCAAAGTCTCTGGAACGAATTGCCCGCCGTATTTCCCAAAGAATCCGGTTTTCTCTACTGTCTGCTGCATCGAATCACCCTTTGCTTGTCGAATAAATTCTTGGATTTTCACTTCGTCTTTTCTTCCATCCGTTTCTACACCGCTCGATACATCAACCATGTAAGGCGCTGTTTGGATCACCGCCGCCTCTACGTTTTCCGCATTCAAACCGCCTGCTAAAATTAGCCGGGACGCCTCAATTTCAGCCCTTTCGAGCAAAGACCAATCAAAAACATGTCCACTGCCTCCCCGGTATTCCGTTCCGGGTGCATCTACTAATACAAAATCCGCTGCAGAACTCTCAAGCCGCTGGATGTCTTCTTTGTGCCGAATGGAAAATGCCTGGATGACCGGCACTTTGATCGCCCGCACCAACTCATCCGGTTCATCGCCATGAAGCTGCACCATTGTCAGCGGAACCTTTTCCACCGTTTCTTCAATCTCTTCTAAAGACGCATTGACAAAGACGCCGATTTTCTCTGTGCTCACTGGCACAAGCTTCGCTAATTCCGAAGCCCGTTCGATCGATACACGCCTTTTGCTCGGCGCAAAAACAAACCCGATTGCATCGGCTTCTCTTGCCGCTTCGACGTGCTGTTCTTCCATGAGCCCGCAAATTTTCACTTTCGTCATTTGATCGCCTCCTCTGCCGTGGCTTCTTCGATCCATTGCCCTGGATCCTCTGCTCTCATCAGCGTCTCCCCAACCAAAATTCCGGAAGCGCCGCAGCCATAGACAAATGCCGCGTCTTCTTTTGTCCGGAGGCCGCTTTCGCTTATTAATACGCGATCGCCCCCAAAAGGAAATTTCGCTGCCAATTGAGCCGTACGGTCAAGCAATACATCAAATGTTTTCAAGTCCCGGTTATTGACGCCAATCAATTGGGCTTCAATAGCCAAAGCTCTCATCAATTCTTCTTCGTCATGGACTTCGACTAAAACTTCGAGCTCAAGAGAAACGGCATAGCGGTATAATCGCCGCAATTCCTGATCTTCCAAAGCCGCCACAATCAATAGAACAATCGTCGCCCCAGCTTGTTTGGCCCGGTCGATTTGAATTTCACTGATCATGAAATCTTTGCATAAGACCGGAATTGAAACAGCCTGAGCCACTTTCTGTAAATCCAGGATTGAGCCTTTAAAATAACTTTCATCCGTCAAGACCGAAATTGCCGCAGCCCCTGCTTGTTCATATTTCTCAGCTTGAGCAACGATGTCCACATCCATCTGGATAGCCCCTTTTGACGGGGAAGCCCGTTTTATTTCCGCAATGACCCCCTTCTTTTCCTTAAGTTGGTCTATCAGCTTTGATTTCCCGGGAAATAATAGTGACGTTTGTCCCTCTTGCTTGTAAGCCTGTATTTCCTGCCGTTTAGTTGCGATGATTTTGTCGAGAATATTCACACCAACACCCCCGCAGCTAGACGGTGAAGTTCAAATACCCGCCGTTTCCCCGTCAACAAGAGACTTTCGTGCCTGATGCACGCCTTCTGATAAGGTTTGTGCACGTCCGCTAATATAAAGTACCACTCCTGCATTTAAAGCCACCGTATCTAAATACGGGCCTTCTTTCCCCTCCAAAACCGACATGAAGATTTCAGCATTCCGCTTCGGATCGCCTCCGCGTATGGCACTGATCGGCACTGACTCCAAACCGACATCATTTGGATGAATAGACATTTTCCGCATCCCTTCTTCATCAAATACAATCAATTCGTTTATTCCGGCTAATGATAGTTCATCCAATCCGCCTGCTCCGTGAATAATGGCGCCGCGCTTTCTGCCAAGCCGCATTAAGGCTTCCGCCATCGGCTCCATCATGTCCCGCCGGTAAACGCCGGTCAACTGCACCGTGATTGGCAACGGATTCGCCAGCGGCCCAACCAAATTGAAGATCGTCGGAGTCTCAATCGATTTTCTGACAGCACGCAAATTGCCAAGTGCCGGATGGATCGCAGGCGCGAACAAAAAGGCAATTCCTGTTTGATCCAGCATTTGCGGAATCGAAGCTACATCCACTCCAGTGGAAATGCCGAGTTCTTCCAACACATCCGAACTGCCCGTTTTGCTCGATACGCTCCGGTTGCCGTGCTTTGCAACCGTCATGCCGCAGCTTGCCAAGACAAATGCGGTCAATGTGCTGATATTAAAGCTATAAGAGCGGTCGCCGCCCGTGCCGCACACATCAACCAATTCCCCTTGAACGTCCGGCAAAGCCACCGCTTTTTTACGCATGGCTTTTACCATTCCAACCAATTCGTCTGCTGTTTCGCCTTTTTCGTGGAGGCCGATCAAAAACTTTCTCACCTCAAGTTCCGGAATATCTCCGTTCAATAAATCCAATGATTTTTCGTACATGCTCTGCTCTGATAAATTCTCTGCTCTTCTCATGCTATCTCTCCTCAGCTCGTATTTTAAATGCAAAAATCCCCGCAACCGAAATAGAATCCGGTTGCGGGGACGGGGGTTAACCGCGGTACCACCACGCATTAATGCAAATTTGCACTCACTTAAAACAGGCTCTTATGCCTTTCCCTTTAACGCAGGGCCTACGTCTCCCTTACTCGCTTCCGCTTTCAGGCCAGCTCTCCTAAGTCCATTCGCGCAAGTCACCTAATCAGCTTCCACCAGCCGCTGACTCTCTACATAGATGTTCTCGCCTACTCGTCTCAATCCTCGATTTAAACACTCTTCTGTTCTTAACTCTTCTAAGCTCTGCTCTCAAATAGACTTGCCGCTCGTCCAACAAGTTGTCACTCATATTAAATTCTTTTGTTTATTCTGTCAAGCATGAAATGCTGAAACGGCCGTTTAGATTCGAAAGGCAAGAGATGACCCAAATCTCTTTTGGGTCATCTCTTTGCGACGAAGCACGAAGTGCTGCAGGAGCAATAGGGGTTTTAGACGGACTGCCGAAGCGGCGCTTTTTGCCGTACAGGCTGGACGGCTTATGTCCCGAGAATCTGGCCGTTGAAGCTGGATCATTGAAATGCTGAAGCACCCATCTAGCCTCGACAGGCTTAAGGCAGAACACGCCGGAAATCCTGATTTCCAGAGTGTGCTGACTTAAGACCCCGAGAGGCTGGGTGCTGAAGCTGGACATCGAAATGCTGAAACGGCCGTTTAGATTCGAAAGGCAAGAGATGACCCAAATCTCTTTTGGGTCATCTCTTTGCGACGAAGCACGAAGTGCTGCAGGAGCAATAGGGGTTTTAGACGGACTGCCGAAGCGGCACTTTTTGCTGCACAGGCTGGACGGCTTATGTCCCGGAAGTCCATTATTGAAGTTAGACAACTAGATAAATCGAGATTTATTGAAGCCGCTAAAGGATCAAAGCGATTTGACCGCAGAATTACGCGTTTGAAAAAAAGGATGTTCATGCCGTTCATAACCTTTTAAGACCGGCGCAAGGCAGCAATCAATTTCAAGCGATAGCTGATACCATTCCTGCCAGTCTTTTGTTTTAAAATAGGCTGCGACTTCAGCATGTTCAGAAGTTCCTTGCGCTAAGCCGCACCAAACTTTCCATTCCGGCTTGCCCGCGAAATCACAGAAATGGTGCCAGAACTTTTCTTCAAGAGCACCTAGAGTAATGTGGCGTCCATCCTGCGTTTCGTAGATAGCATAATTGAGAATCGCACCCGAAATTTCAGGAACACCATTTTCCGAAAGGCCTTCTCTAAAGTAAATATCATGGTTGCCTTGAAATTCCGCCATCACTTCTGCTAAAGCGATGTCCAAATGAATGCCTTTGCCGCTTCGACTCCTGCCAAATAATGCAGCAAGGATTTTCTCCGAAGCGAGCAACCCGCCTGTATAATCGGCAAAAGTATTTTTAGGATGGACCGGTTTCCCTGCGGCATCCGATAATTGATCGAGTGCGCCGGATAAGGCCAGATAATTTAAATCGTGGCTCCCTAGCAACGCCAGCGGACCTTCTTGCCCATAGCCAGACAAGGAACAATAAACCAACCCCGGATTGATCTTATATAAGACTTCATAATCCAAGCCAAGTTTCTTCATTACACCCGGACGGAAAGTTTCAATCAACACATCGGCGTCCTTCACTAATTCAAGCATGCGCCGCTTGCCTTCCGCAGATTTTAAATCAAGATATACGATCGTCTTCCCTATATTATTAGCCGTATGGACATGGCCGCCGCTCATATGGCTGGCAGGATCGCCTGTGGGCGGTTCCACTTTGACGACATCCGCCCCCATTTCAGCCAGTCTCATGCCAGCATACGGCCCCGGCACGTAGTAAGTGACATCCAGAACTCGAATTCCTCGCAATGCACCTTCCATCTTAAAGCCCCATTCGTTTAGCGATGATGGTTTTCATGATTTCATTGGATCCGGCGTATATGGCAGCTACAGGTGTATCCCGGTAGCGCCTTGCAATTTCGTATTCCTCCATATAGCCGTATCCGCCGTGCAGCTGCATACATTCCGCCGCCACTTTTTTCGCCCGGTCCGTCAGCCAATATTTCGCCATCGATACTTTTGAAACGATATCTTTGCCGGCCATATGGTCTTCAATCAATGATTCCAGGAAGGAGTGGCCAAGTTCAATCTCAGTAGCGATTTCCACTAATTTAAATTGTGTGTTTTGGAAAGAGCCGACCGATTTGCCAAACGCTTTTCTGGATTTCACATAATCGAGCGTCATGTTCAGCATTTCTTCAGAAGCCGTCTGCGCAGCAATCGCTACCACTAAACGTTCCTGCTGTAATTTTTCCATTAAATAGGTAAATCCTTTGTTTTCCTCGCCAATCAGGTTTGCAGCAGGCACGACGCAATCTTCAAAATACAATTCGGATGTATCTTGGGCATGCAAACCGACTTTATCAAGCTTACGGCCTTTTGTGAATCCAGGCATCCCTTCTTCCACCATCAGCAATGAAATGCCCCGATGCTTGGACTCCGCCTTCGGATCCGTTCTGACCACCACTACGACATGCGTCGAATTGATGCCGTTTGTAATAAACGTTTTCTGGCCATTAACGATGTAATTGTCTCCATCTCTCACCGCAGTTGTTGAGATATTCGCCAAATCAGAGCCTGCCCCCGGTTCAGTCATAGCAATGGCCGTGATGTATTCACCTGTTACGCAACCCGGAAGCCAGCGCTGTTTCTGCTCTTCATTGCCATAGGCTTCGATATAAGGCACAGTAATGTCATTGTGAAGCCCCACCCCCGTCAAGCTCGTTCCTACCCGCTCCAATTCTTCGCCAATAATGACCGCATAGCGGAAATCAAGGCCAAATCCGCCGTATTGCTCTTCAACTTGCGGACATAAAAAGCCCATTTCACCCAGCCGGCTCCAAAATGACTTTGGAATGATATGGTCTTTTTCCCATTGCCCGTATTGAGGAATCGCTTCTTTTTCCAAAAACTTGCGCAATGATTTGCGGAACATTTCATGCTCTTCTTCTTCAAATCTATATTTTGCCATGGAATTCCCCCCTTATCCTTTGCTTTTTATTTATTTCGGCTGCATGCGGATCGCACCGTCAAGTCGGATGACTTCCCCATTCAGCATGGTATTTTCAACAATGCTTTCTACTAATTGAGCAAATTCATCCGGACGTCCAAGCCGCGCTGGAAATGGCACGGAAGCGGATAGCGACTGAACAGCCGCTTCCGGCAGCCCGTCGAACATCGGAGTCTGCATCAAACCTGGCGCAATGGCCATTACGCGGATTCCATCTCTCGCAAATTCTCTGGCAATCGGCAAGGTCATCGAAACGATGCCTCCTTTTGAAGCGCTGTAAGCAGCTTGGCCAATCTGCCCTTCGTAAGCAGCCACCGAAGCTGTGGAAATAATCAGCCCCCGCTCCCCTTCTGTATTCGGTTCATTTTTTTGCATCGCTGCTGCCGCTACCCGAATCACGTTGAAAGAACCGATCAAATTGACGCTGATGACCTTTTCAAATTGCTCAAGCGGCATTGGTTCGCCTTTTGATACGACTTTGCCTGGTGTCCCAATGCCCGCACAATTGATAACAGCTGTAATTGAACCGAACCGTTCAATCACTTGAGCTATATTCGCCTCTACTTGTCCGGCATTTGTCACGTCGGTTTCTATATAAAACACCCGATCTTCCCCAAGTTCTTCGATCAATGCTTCTGCCCGTTGTTTATTGAGATCAAAGATGGCCGCTTTTCCGCCCGCTTTTGCGATGCGGCGAACTGTCGCTTCGCCCAATCCCGAAGCTCCTCCTGTGACTACTGCTTTAACTTCCGCTAACTTCATGTATGATCCTCCGCCCCTTTATAAACGCTCAATAATCGTTGCATTCGCCATGCCCATGCCTTCACAAATTGCCAGCAGGCCGTACTTGCCACCCGTCCGATCTAATTCATGAAGCAAAGAAACCAACAATTTCGTGCCGGTCGCACCAAGCGGATGCCCCAGTGCAATGGCTCCACCATTGACGTTGAGCTTTTCCGGGTCCGCACCCGTGTCTGCAAGCCACGCAAGCGGAACTGGCGCAAATGCTTCATTCACTTCATAGCGATCCATTTCATCAATGCTTAGGTCTGCTTTCTCCAGCACTTTTTTCGTCGCGGCAATTGGACCGGTCAACATAAGCGTCGGGTCCGATCCAACGACCGCCCGCGCGATAATCCGTGCTTTCGGCTTAAGTCCCAGTTCATCCGCCTTTTCACGTGACATCAGAAGAACAGCAGAAGCACCATCGCTCATCTGGCTTGCATTTCCAGCCGTAATCACGCCATTTTCATCAAAAACCGTCTTCAATCCACCTAATACTTCCATAGTTGTTCCAGGGCGCGGCCCTTCGTCTACAGCAATCAGATGCTTTGCGCCGTCTTCACTTTCTATTTCTATAGGAACGATTTCTTTCTCATAATGTCCTTGATCAATCGCGTTTTTCGCCCGTTGATGGCTCTGTACAGAATAGGCATCCAGCTGTTCTCGGCTCAATCCCCATTTCTCAGCAATCCGTTCAGCCGATAAACCTTGATTGATGATCTCGTACTGTTCAGTCAGTTTTGTGCTGGGTTTGGCTCCCTGCATATTCGAGAACATCGGCACCGCGTCATGCTTTCTACACCGCCGGCAATGACGATATCCATATCTCCTGCTAAAATGGCCTGTGCTCCAAAATGCACAGCTTGCTGGCTCGATCCACATTGGCGGTCAATCGTAACACCCGGGACGTAATCCGGGAATCCTGCGATGAGGGCCGCTGTGCGCGCAACGTTCCCCCCTTGTTCCGCGACTTGCGAAACACAGCCTAAAATGACATCTTCCACTTGCCCTTTGTCTACTCCAGCGCGCGCTACCAGTTCTTCAAGCACCAAAGCAGCCAGTTCATCTGGACGCGTTTCTGAAAACATTCCTTTTCTTCTCCCTACCGCTGAACGAACACCTTCGACAATCACGACTTCTCTCACAATTTTCACCCCATCATTTTATTTTCTTCTATTATAATGTAATCGTTTTCATTTAATCGAATTGAATGACTATTCACTCATTATCATCATTGTACAAGAAGGTTTTAAGAAATACCATAAAAAAAGAACCGCGGATCATCCCGCGGTTCAAACTTACTCTTCTTCGATCAATCCTTTTTCAATTAAGAATTCACGTGCAACGTCGCTTGCCACTTCCTGATCGACATCCACTTTCGCGTTCATCGCAAGCATTTCTTCTTCCGTAATTTGACCAGCTAGCCCGTTCAGCACTTCTTCCAATTCCGGATATTCTTCCAGGGCTTCTAGGCGGACAACCGGTGCCGCGTCGTATTTCGGAAAGAAGGATAGATCATCTTCCGTCGTCTCTAAATCAAATAATCCAATCCGGCTATCCGTTGTAAACGCCGGAATAACATCTACATCTCCGTTTTTCACAGCTTCGTACATGATGGCCGGATCAAAACTTTCTGTAGCTGAAAATTCGAATGGATACGTGGCAATCATGTCATCATAGCCATCGCCTTGGCGTTCATAGAACGGATGCGGTGCACCGAAAGACATTTCTTCCGTCTTAGAAATTTCAGCAAGGTCCGAATAGGTGGCCGCATCATAGCCGCTGTCTTTTGAGAAAGCTAATGTATAGCCATTTTCAAAGCCCAGCGGTTCAAGCCATGTTGCATCCAAAGTTTCTTCATAACCTTTTCGTACGCGATCTAGCACTTCTTCAGATGACTGGCCCGAAACTGCTTCTTCTTTTAACACATCTTTTAATCCAGTACCTGTATATTCGACATACAAATCAATATCGCCTTTTTCGAGAGCCGGCGTTAAGATTGATACTTCGCCGAGTCCGTCTTCATACTCTACCGTGTATTCAGAATTCGCTTCAATATACTGCCCGAGAATATGCGGGAGAATATACTGCTCCGTCCACGGCTTCCCGCCAATAACAATCGGCTCGCTTTCAGACGATCCTGAGCTGCAGCCAGCTAGTACGGCAGAAGTGAGCAAGGCCATTCCTAATAAAGATTTCTTCATCAATGATTCCCCCTAAAGTTTAAGGCCTTTCGGCGTTGTTCTTTTTTCAATCCATTTTAGTATCAAATCAAAACCGATGGCCAAAAGCGCAACCGGCAATGCGCCAGCAAGTACCAAGGAATTGTTATAGGACTGCAGCCCTCGGTAAATGATGTCCCCGAGCCCGCCTGCTCCGACAAAAGTTGCCAGCGTGGCAATTCCTACTGTCAATACAGTCGCTGTCCGGATGCCCGCCATAATGAAAGGCAATGCGAGCGGCAACTCGATTTGCCGAAGAATTTGCGTTCGCGTCATCCCCATGCCGCGCCCTGCTTCAATAACAGAACCGTCGACTCCGGTAATCCCCGTATACGTATTCCGCAAGATTGGCAGCAGCGCATAAATAATAAGTGCGATAAGAGCTGTCGGCGAGCCAATGCCAAGCAACGGCACCAGAAACCCGAATAGCGCCAAACTCGGGATGGTTTGAAAAATAGCCGTCACGGCAATAATCGGTTCTGCGAACCGCCGATATCTCGCAATCAAAATTCCGGTAGGCAAAGCGATGGCGATACCTATGGCCACGGCAATGAAAGACAGGTAAATATGTTCCAGAAAGGCCGTTTGGATCATATCTTGGCGGCTGACTAAAGTATCAAAGAAATTCATCAAACCAATTCACCTTCTTCTTTTAACAAAGCCGCTTTCAATAATTCCCGTTCACTGGCATAAACACGGCGGTTGTGACCTACACGGATGGCCAAGTGAGATTGACCGCTCTTTTCCAGCACCTCAAAAGCTTCTTTTACTGAGATGGTGCCGGATACTTCCTGGATATCGTCTGGCCCATCTTCTTTAAACAAGCTGACGAACTCGCTTAAGTTCTTATCTCCAAATGGCCGTTGCCGTTGTATCCGCTCGACGCCGATGAAATTGCGCACAAAATCATTTGCAGGATTGCCCAATATTTCCGCAGGCGAGCCGACTTGCTCCACTTGCCCTTTACGCATCACAATAATGGTATCTGCTATTTTCAGCGCTTCATCCATATCATGGGTAACAAAGACGATCGTTTTTTGGATGGTCTGCTGCAGATTCCGAAGTTCATCCTGCAGCTGCTCACGGCTGATCGGATCAAGTGCCGAAAAAGGTTCATCCATTAAAATGATATTCGGATCTCCTGCAAGCGCCCGGACCACACCGACACGCTGCTGTTGGCCGCCGCTCAATTCCAGCGGATAGCGCTCAAGATACGTGTCGGGATCCAGTCCCGTCAATTCCATCAATTCTTGGATCCTCGAAGCTATTTTTTCTTTTGGCCAGCCTAAAAGCTTAGGGACTAGCGAAGCATTTTCTTTAATGGTCATGTGTGGAAACAAGCCGATGCGCTGAATGACATAGCCGATTTTCCGACGAAGCTCAACTTCTTCCAAATCGGTTATCGGCTTTTCATCAATGTATATTTCGCCTTGCGTAGGCTTTTCAAGTTTATTGACCATCTTCATCAGCGTCGTTTTTCCGCATCCACTCGGTCCGATAATAGCGGTCAATTGATGGGACGGAAAAGTTAAACTGACTTTTTTCAACGCTTCCGTTCCATCCGGAAACTGTTTTGTGACTCCTTCAAAACGGATCATTGCATCCGCTCCTTTCTCTTCAACAAACACCACCTACTTCTTTACCCTTAAGTCGAACGAGTTATTCTCGCGTTTCCGCTTTATAAAAATAAAAAAATCCTCCTGATAACTTTGGAGGATTCGATAAATGCACCCGTCTGATTGCCAATGCAGATTCCCCGAAATTAAGTCGACCCTAAATTTCAACCGTCTCTATCTGGACCTTTGGTTGTTCTGATTGCCAAGAGCAGGAAGCTTTATTCGTCAGCGGATTCTTCTATGATCAAGTGCACTGGATTCGCGATTTGCTCATAGCCGATTTCTTGGTAGATTTTATTGGAAGTCGGATTTTTCAAATCGGTGTAAAGCATGGCAAAATCATATTCGTTCAACAGTTCTTCCGTCACTTCTGCCACAAGCGTTCTTGCAAAGCTTTTGCGGCGGTGCTCTTTCGGCGTGAATACAAATGAGACGGTGATCCCTTTTTTAGAAGGGCGTGATTTCTTCATGCAGGAAACCATTTCCCCTTCCACTTCCCACACATAAATTTCTTTGCCTTCGATAAAGGAAGCGATTTTGCGGCTGGCTTCTACTGCGGAAGAAACGCCAATCCCTGTTTCTTCTTCAAACAGCAAATACCATTCTTCCAATCGCGCCGAATCTTTTCTGTTCGCTACCCGCCAAGTGCCCAGACTTTTAGAAAGCTCTGGATTAACCGAATCGGTTCGGTAAAGCCCTTGATCCATGAATACACGGGCCTGTCCGCCTTTTTTCTCAGTCCATGCATCGGCAAAATTCCAAGCCGTTTCTTGGTCTCCTATGACTGCATCCACTTCAATCCCGAGATTCAGCAGATGACGAGCCACCCACTTCTCGATGCCAGGCGACTCTCTCAATACGATGAGCTGCAAGGGATGCGGAGGCGTCATCAAACAAACTGCCGCAACTTTCCCGTCTTCTTCTGCAGTGGCCAATAAATATTCTTCATACTTCCCTTCTTTTATCTGATTAAGAATCCCCAAAAACAAGCTATGCACGTCTTCACGCTGATAAAGCGGACCTTCGACTTTATTTGCAAAAGCAATCGGCTCCGTCCAAACAATCCATTCCATTTCCCTCACTCATTTCTTTTCACGTCTCTGTTTTACTCTGTTCTATAATGTATTAGCCATAATAGTGAAAATCCCTTTTTTTCGTCCGGAATTTTTCAAATCCGCCGCTTTCTTTGCAGCAATAAAAAAATAGCCTGAACCGGATTGACGGTTCAGGCTACGCAAAAATCATTCCAATTCCACTTGTTTCGTCTCTACGCCCAAGAAAGCTACAGCCAAAGCACCGATGATGATGGAAACACAGAAAATACCGAAAATCCATTCGATGCCGTATCCCGCAGTCAACATAGAACCGACCAATAACGGGCCTAAAATCCCGCCGACGCGCCCGAATGATGCAGCCATTCCCGTTCCCGTCCGCGGATGACCGTCGGATACTGTTCCGGGGAGTAAGCATAGAGCGCTCCCCAAGCACCTAAATTGAAGAATGACAAAAACGCACCTGCGGCTAACAGCATACCGACAGTTTCAGCATTGCCGAAGACGAGCGCACTGGCAGCCGTACCGATTAAATACGTGACAAGCACAAATTTACGGCCGATTTTTTCAATCAGCCAAGCGGCAGAGAAATAGCCCGGCAACTGAGCCAACGTCATAATCAAGACGTAACCGAAACTCTGGATTAAAGTGAATCCTTTTAATACCATGACGCTCGGCAACCACAAAAACATTCCGTAATAAGAAAAGACGACTGTAAACCAGACTATCCAAAGCATCAATGTCGGTTTCCGATATTTCTTGGACCATACGTCTTTAATATTGGTTGAAATGGACCGCAGCACATCTTTTTTCGCCGAAAACTGCGGCGAATCCGGAAGGTTGATGCGCAGGTAAAGCGCATATAATGCAGGCAATGCAGTCAGCAACAACGCAATGCGCCAGCCATATGAAGGAATGACGAAATAAGAGATCAATGCTGCAAGCAGCCAACCCGCTGCCCAAAAACTTTCCAGCAGCACAACGACCCTTCCCCGTTCTTTTGCTGGCACACTTTCAGATACGAGCGTAGAAGCAACCGGCAATTCGCCGCCTAGGCCCATTCCCACAAAGAAACGCAAAATCATGAAAGCAGCGAGCGTCGTCGTAAGCGCCGAGATTCCGCTTGCCAATGAAAAGAGCAATAAAGTAATGATAAATATCTTTTTGCGGCCGACCCGGTCAGCGTAGATGCCGAATACAAAAGCACCAACCGCCATTCCGATTGAGTTGACGCTGCCGATCCAGCCCATTTGAGCAGTGGTCAAACCCCAATCTTCGTGCAGCGCGGCGATGACGAACGATAGGATCCCTACATCCATCGCATCGAAAAGCCAGCCTAAACCTGCAACGCCCAGTAATTTATTTCTTGAAATAGGCGCTGTATTTTTTTCACTTATCGTAGCCATTTGAACTCCCCTTGTCTTTACACATGTATACTACTGTCTTTACACAGTAACTATACCGTTTATCCATAGAAGTGACAAGGATCTTTAAAAAGTCCAACTTTTCAATTTATTCAACTTCCATTGCCGCTATTGCTTGCAATGATGGCTGCATTGATACTTGAATACATGGCCGCTTGCTGAGCTTGCATAAGCATTTCAAGCGACGTCGAAAAAGTGACGGCTGAGACTTCCTGCGCTTCAATAATATCTTTCATCCCGAATTGGACAGCCGTTGTAAACGCTAAATCTTTATACCACTTGAATGATTTTGTTTTTTCCAGCCGGCGAGTGCCTTCGATAATCTCTTTCAATATCTGGCCATCCGCTTCTGCAACTGCCAAAATTCCTAAAATCGGGTATTGCGGACCCCTGATTTTCAATTTCTCATTCTGGAAGAAATCCCGGATGGCAACGACGCGCCCAACAATATCCGGGCGGTAAGCGGGTGAATTGAATGTCATGATTTGCGAAAGCCATTGAAGGTCGTTGCCCATATAAAATCCATGCTCACGCAAATCTTTGTAATAGGCATTCATGGTAGCTGCCCGTTCTTTAATATCCCCTTCTAAACGCCCGAGCAGCACCGCATAAGGAATATCTTCCTGTGATGTCAGGAATTTATGATGCAGTTTCATTTCTTCGTGCAGTAGTTTTGCCCTTTCCGCTTCTCCTGGATTCTGTACAATCATGGCCGCGATATAGGTATAAGGCGAACGCCGGAAACCAGCTGCATTCAATTCATCTTGCCAAGCATTGATTTTCTTCAATCCTTCTTCCGGCGACTCCTCCTGCAAAGTGAGAAAAGCGGCCGCAATATGATGCATATACGACTTCAAGGGTGATGCCCAGCCTTCATTTTTCTTGATGATCTTCGAACTTTCCATATGGCCTTTTTCATCAAAATCTTTTTCTTGAACCAAATAAAAATTAGCGACAGCAATGGCAATCCGTTTATCGACTGACCAATCAAGCGCTTTCGAAACTTCAGCTACTGTTCCTTCAATTTTCTCGATGTCCATAAAAACGCCTCCTTTTCTCAACATACGAGATCAGGAGGCGTAAAGTTTCATTTATACGATCAAAACTAGGCTGATTGCCATAACGGCCATTCCAGCCACCAAGCCATAAATAGAAAGATGGGCTTCATCGTAGCGTTTAGCTGCCGGAAGCAACTCATCTAATGAGATGAAGACCATGATGCCAGCTACCCCCGCAAAAATAAGTCCGAATAGCGTATCGCTCAAGAAAGGCATTAAAATCAGCCAAGCCGCGATTGCACCGACCGGCTCAGAGATTCCGGAAAGAAAACTGTACTGGAATGCTTTTTTCCGGCTTCCGGTTGCATAATAAATCGGCACCGATACAGCGATCCCTTCTGGAATATTGTGGATAGCCACCGCTATCGCAATGGCCACACCTAAAGTCGGGTCTTGTATAGCCGACATGAATGTCGCAATTCCTTCCGGGAAATTGTGAATACCGATGGCGAGCGCCGTAAAGATTCCCATTTTCCGCAAACGCGCATATTCATCGTTCGTTGGACCATCGTCCATATCCTCGACCGTTTTGACTTCATGCGGATTCCCCAACTGCGGCAAGATCCGGTCCAAGACCGCCATAAAAATCATACCGCCGAAAAACCCGACCAAGGTCAACCAATAGCCCGTACTTTCGCCATGGGCATTCGTCAAGGAATCTTTGGCTTTCACAAAGATTTCGATTAAAGATACGTAAATCATGACTCCCGCTGAAAAACCAAGGGAGACAGATAAGAATTTTGTATTCGTTCTAGATGCAAAAAAAGCGATTAAACTTCCTATCCCGGTTGCTAACCCAGCAAGCAGAGTTAATCCAAGCGCAAATAACACCGCACTATCCATACTCCCAACGTCCTTCCATACAAATTGAATAGGGTAATTGTACGTTAAATGTTTCCTTAATGCAACATTTTTCAACTAAGAAAGATTTCCCATTATTCCTATTAATGAATCATGCAGAATTTGAGCGTCGAATTAACCCAAGTCATTTCATGCGCAATAATTCTCCAAGCTTCTTCCAGTCCTCGTCTTTCAGCACTCGTACGGGTGGATTATAAAAAACGCTGGCAGGATGAAAGGTTGGAAAGACATGATAAGTTTCTTCCGTTTCCACAAATCGCTGGCCGCCTTCGTCCCATTTTAAAATCGGCGTTTCCATCAATACGCCATGTAGTTGAGTCACTTTAGCATCCGGGCCGATCAGGCGCTGCAATCCGATATTCCCAAGAGTCACAATGATAGGCGGTGCCACATCCCTTATTTCCGCATCAAGCAGCGGAGCATGCGCTATAATTTCTTTCTTCTTCGGCGCACGGTTGTATTTTCTCTCTGTAATCCGTCCATCCCGTTCCTTTTTCTTTCCCCATTTATAAGGGCGGCTCCGGACTGCACTTGTTATGTAGACATCTTCCCTTTCCAAACCAACGCTCCTTAAAGAAGCCATCAGCTCTTTGCCTGCTCTTCCGGTAAAAGGAATGCCGGTTTCCAGTTCATTTTCTCCCGGCGCTTCTCCGACGAGCATTAAAGCCGGATGATCCGGCCCCCGCCCACGGACAAACCCCTCTACTGGAAATCCTTTAATCCTTTCGATTCCAAGTTCGACCAACTCATCAGCTAATTTATACATTTCGCCACTCCATTCGGATAAAAATTAGTTTAATGTTAGGTTTACTAACATTAATTAAAATAAAAGCTTGCATTGTCAGAATATATTGTTTAATATGTTAACAAACCTAACATCGAAAAAATGTTAGAAACTTTGTATCAAGGAGGAGATAAAATGAAAAAGATTGAAACGATCATCCGCCCTTCCGTTTTCGCCAATGTCCGCCAAGCGCTGGCTCTTGAAGGCATCGATGGATTAAGCGTCACTGAAATCGCTGGAATCGGCAAACAAGAAGGCCGAGTCGGACTTTTCAGAGGGAACGCTTATACCATGGAATTCTCTCCGAAACTCAAACTTGAAATGGTCGTCGACGATTCAAAAGTCGAAAATATTGTAGAGGCACTGCTTGAGTATGCTTCGACCGGCGAAGTCGGAGACGGCAAAATCTTCATCCTGCCTGTTGAAGAAGCCATACGGATCAGAACGAAAGAACGCGGCGTTGTCGCGGTCGGATAAGGGGGAATTCAAATGGAAGCAGTACAAAGTTCAGTCGATATGATGTGGGTGATGCTTGGCACCATCTTAGTATTCTTTATGCACGCCGGGTTCGCGATGCTTGAAACCGGATTTACCCGTTCTAAAAACACACTCAATATTTTAATGAAAAACTTGATCACGGTAGCCCTTGGCTCTATCCTTTATTTTTTCGTCGGATTTGCACTTATGTTTGGGACTTCAAGTTTCGGGCTTATCGGAACAGACGGATTTTTACTCAGCGGGCGTGAAGATATCGGATTCTTCGTCTTCCAAGCTGTTTTTGCTGCTACTTGTGCAACAATCATTTCAGGAGCAGTCGCTGAACGCATGAGATTAGGCGCTTATATCTTGGTCACTGTAGCGATGACAGCTGTCATCTACCCGATTGTCGGACATTGGGTATGGGGCGGCGGCTGGTTGTCCCAAATCGGATTTATCGACTTTGCCGGATCGACGGTTGTCCACTTGACCGGAGCAACTGCCGCATTCATCACCGCTTGGAAACTCGGTCCCCGCATCGGAAAATACAGCGGGAAAATTGTCAATTCAATTCCCGGCCACAACTTGCCGCTCGGCGCACTTGGTGTGTTCATCCTGTGGCTCGGCTGGTTCGGCTTCAACGGCGGCAGCACACTTGCCGCTGACCCTGAACTTGTGCCGCCCGTCATTCTAAACACATTGCTCGCAGCTTCTGCAGCTGTTTTATCTACAGCAGTCTATACCCGTTTCCGCTACGGCCGAATCGACCCTTCTTTGACGATGAACGGTGCGCTCGCCGGGCTCGTCGGGATTACAGCAGGTGCAGCCAACGTCTCGTTCATTGGTGCCATTGCCATCGGCCTTTTGGCAGGCATCATCATGACAGAAGCCGTTCGCTTGCTCGATTCTAAAATCCGGGTGGATGATCCGGTCGGCGCCGTTGCTGTCCACGGCGTAGCTGGCATCTGGGGAACCCTCGCTCTTGGTTTCTTTGACACAACAGGCGGCTTATTGTACGGCGGCGGCGCAGAAATATTAGGGATTCAAACAGTCGGCATCCTCGCGGTCATCGCTTGGACTTCCGTCACTGCTGGAATTGTCCTATTTGCTGTAAATGCCGTTGTCCCGCTTCGCGTCACAGCAGAAGATGAAGAAAGCGGACTCGATTTTTCAGAACACGGTTCTCAAGCTTATGCCATGCAAGATGTTTTGAGCGGCACTTCCCCAATCACCGAAAGTTTTGCAGAGCGGCTTAATCAGCTCGGAAAGCATAGCGTTGCACAAAAAAATTCATAACGCTTTAACAAAAAAGCTGGCGCGAAAATTCGCAGCCAGCTTTTTTATGTTCTATTGTTTTTCTTAAGAGCCCGGAGCCTCGATTCATACCAAATGGCCACTGCGATAAACCATGTGTATCCGGCAAACCAGCCTGCCAAGACATCTGAAAAATAATGTTCACTGCCAGCTACCCTGGAAAGCCCGATGCTCAGAATCAATCCAATCGCGATGATCCAGACAATCCACCTCACTGTCTTGGAAAGCCCATTCTCCGCAATGAAATACGCTGCAGTAAAAAGGTAAAGCAATCCCACCATTGCATGCCCTGAGGGAAAGCTGAAACTTTCGAGGCCATGAGGAAAATCCGGCCGCTCTCTTTCAAAAAGATGCTTCAGCAATTGATTTAGCGCATTTCCTGCTCCTACTGATAAAACGACAAAAAGCATGGCCCTATAATTTCGCTGCGACAGCCAAAGGTATAAGAGCAGCGCGATACTAACCGCAAAAATTACCCATTGGTCACCGAGCAGTGACATTCCGTCTAGCACTCTCATATCTTTAAGGTATTGCGACATCGTCCGGTCAATTTCCCGGAAAGGTTCACTGGAATAACTGAAAAGGATTGCAAAAAAGCCGAGTAAAGTCGCCATTCCGAGCGGATAAAACAAACGCTTCATGGTCCCTCACCTCCCTTTCTTTCTTATCATCAATGATAGTCGTTTTACTCGCTCGTGCAAAATTAAAACCCCTGGCAACTTTCGCTGCTAGGGGTTTTCTCATCCATTTTGTTCTTGTAATTTCAAAACGCCATCCACCATTTTATAGACCTTATCGCAATACTCGACCAACCGGATGTCATGGGTCACGACAATAGTCGTCGTTTTTTTATTTTTCGTTTCGTTTTTTAATAGCTGCATCACTTCATATGCGCGGTCCGAATCTAAAGACGCCGTCGGTTCATCCGCTAAAATAATCGAAGGATTGCTGTATAGCGCTTTCGCAATTGCTACACGCTGCCGTTCCCCGCCGGATAAATCCGATGGGTATTTATTGCGGAGGTCCGCAATCCCAAGATCGTCGTAAAGCTGTTCCAGCTCTTGCTTGTTCATATTATCCTTTTTCACTTTATCCAAGAGCTTCATTTGCTTATCCACCGTTAAAAAAGGGATTAAGTTCGAAGCTTGGAGAATGAAGCCGATTTCTTTCAGGCGAACTTTGGACAACTCTTTTTCATTTAGGGAAGCAATATTTTTCTCATTGATGAAGATATCTCCACTGGTCGGCGACAACAAACCGCCTGCTATCGTTAAAAATGTACTTTTCCCAGAACCCGATGGGCCGATGACGGCAATCAACTCGCCTCTTTCAGCCTGAAAGTCCGTTTTCTTAAGGGCGTCCACTTTTTTATGGCCGCTGCCGAATGTTTTGTTGATTTGGTTCATTTCCAATACTGCCATTTGTTTAGCCTCCAATTGCTTTCAATGGATCGATTTTGACAATCGTCAATACAGAGAACACGGCTCCGATGACCGCCACAGCCACTAAGACCACTCCGTAAATCAGCATGGTCGGGATTGCAAACGCAACCGGTACAGCTGCCGGCAGGAATGCACCTGTCACAAGAGTAAGGATAAGCCCAATCGCTACCCCGATAGCGGCTAAGATGAATGTTTGGGCTACGACCGATCGCGCCAAGTAGCCGCTTGGAATTCCTTGCGCTTTCATCACGCCGAACATGCTGATTTTCTGCACCGTTAGAACGTACAGGAAAATCGCAACAATCACGGATGAGATGCCGAACAAAAAGTAAATCATGAAATTCAACGTCAAACTTTGCGCCGTATAGCCTGGCAAGTTTTCAATGAACGTTTCTGACTCGATGGCTTCCAGCTCGCTATTATCCGTAATAGCTGCTATGTCATCCGTGCGTACGACCACTCCGTTGATTTGGTCTTTATTCGCTTCAGCTGCTTCACCGAATTTCACACGTTGAAAAGTAGCTAAATCTCCGTAAAGAACCGGTGCTGCGTTAAAGCGGGCATCTTCTGTAAAGCCGACAATCGTCAGTTTTTCATCGGTAGAAGACAATTCCAGTTCATCGCCTAAAGCAAAGCCGTCTTCTTTGATGGTGTCGCTCGCAATCACTTCATTGTCTGCCGAAAAACCCTCGCCTTCCGATACTTCCGGCATGATGAATTCATCTTCACGAATGCCGAAAAGAGATATGTTGGCTTTTTGGTCATCTGTGCGGGCAATGGTGTTGATCTGGCCAAGAACTGCCGTCTCATCAGCATTCATAGCCTCTGCTTCATCAATTGTCATCGTTGAAGCCACTAAGCTTTTATCCGATTCTTCGGTTAGGACAATTGCAGAAGCATCCCATTTGTCCACCGCTTCCCGGTTCAAACTAGCCAATCCGTTGGCAAGCCCTGATAAAAAGAACACAAGATAAGCAACTAGCATTAAAACACCGATGATCAAGGTGAATCTAAGTTTATTTTTTTGAATTTCGTTCCAAGCTAAAAACATCTTTCCACTTCCTATTATTTAATATGTAAAACACTTTCACAAACTACCCAATAAGTTGTACAAAACCTATACATTTATTATATACCCATTCCTTCGATTTTAACCGTCTTTTTGAAAATAAAAAAAGACAAACCTGTGACAGTCTGTCTTCGCTTCTATTATTACATGACATGGTAGGTGCTTTGTTCTACTTGGATGATGTGCTCGGGCTTCGGTTTACCGATCTGCGCTTTATGTCCAGCGATGTGGTCGGGATGCTTCTCCCAATTTTTCCAGTCCGTCTCGGATTCCCAGCGCACATACAAAATGACCTCCTCATCGCCACGGCGAATATTTTTCTTCAAAATCGTCCGGTCGATAAACCCTGGCTGTTCAGCCAATTTGTTCTTGCCGGCGAAACGATTAAGCACAAGATCAGATGTTCCTTCCTTCACCATAAAACGCTTCATTTGTACAAACATTTTCAACTCTCCATTCCTAATTGCTGTATTTTATAAAACAACACTCAGCGGAAGCAGCCCGCTGAGTGTTGTTTGCCTTTTCATTCAGTTGAAGCACCCGGTTCCGCGAATGCTTCAACCGTTCTTGCTGTACAGCTCCAACGGCCAGGCCCTCGAGGCCTTACCGGCCATTTTCGCTTTTCTTACTCAAATGCTGATTGGATGTCTGCTACCATTTGGCTGACCGATTGCAATCCGCCACCTGATAGGTACCAGAAGTCTGGATCCAAGTAGATGATTTTGTCGTTTTGGTAAGCCGTTGTTTTTTGCACTAATTCGTTTTCAAGTGAATCTTTTGCACTTGCATCATTTCCTACTGCCGCATTGCGGTCAACTACGAACATCATGTCCGGGTTTGTTTCCAAGATGTATTCGAACGAAATGCTCTGGCCGTGAGTTGAAGCTTCGATGCCTTCGTCCGCTTGTTTTACACCGAATACGTCGTGGATGATTCCGAAGCGTGAAGCTGCTCCGTACGCACTTACTTTTCCTTCATTCGCAAGAACGATCAATGCTTTTTCATCTGTAACGCTTGTTTTCAAGTCTTCGATTTGCGTATCGATTGCCGCTAGTTCTTCTTTCACTTGGTCTTCTTTACTGAAGATTTCTCCAAGTGTGTTCATGTTTTGAGTGAAAGAATCCATGTATTTCGTTGTATCTACACCCATATGAATAGTTGGAGCGATGTCAGCAAATTCTTCATACATAGCAGCCTGGCGTCCAGAGATGATGATCAAGTCTGGATCTAATGCGTGGATTGCTTCGAAATCAGCTTCTTTTAATGTACCGACGTTCTCGTATTTCTCAGCGTCATTGTATTTTTCCAAATAAGTCGGAACGTTTCCTTGAGGAACTCCAGCTACAGCTTCAATTCCTAATTTATCCATTGAATCAAGAACACCAAAGTCAAAAACCACTACTTTTTCAGGGTTTTTATCGAATGTCGTTTCGCCTAGTTCGTGTTTCACTGTTACCGTTTCAGTTTCCGCTTCTTTTGTATCCGCCTCAGCAGAGTTTGCATCTGTTGCTTCGTCAGAACCGCAAGCTGCAAGGAAAGCAACCATCATCAATGTAAATGCTATTAGTAACCATTTTTTCATCTTTATTCGAGCTCCTCTTTTTTAAGAATTGAAGTATACGCAAATCCGGCAATTATCCAATTGCTGAATCGGAATATCCATATCATAGATTTCTTTCAATGCTGCACTTTGAATAATTTCTTCTGTCGGTCCGTCTTTCACGACTCTTCCGTTTTTCAAAGCCACGATTCGGTCGGAGTAGACAGAAGCAAAGTTGATGTCGTGCAAAACGATAATGACGGTCTTGCCCAGTTCATCGACCAGGCGGCGAAGGATTTTCATGATTTGGACGGAATGCTTCATGTCCAGGTTATTCAACGGTTCATCAAGCAGAACGTAATCCGTATCTTGCGCAATAACCATGGCGATAAAGGCACGTTGGCGCTGTCCGCCGGATAATTCATCCATATAGGAATTTTCCAGTTCCTTCAAATCCATGTATTCGATCGCTTGATCGACCATTTTCTCATCTTCATCATTCAACCGGCCTTTTGAATAAGGAAAGCGGCCAAAAGAAACCAGTTCGCGGATTGTCAAACGGACATTCATGAAGTTCGACTGCTTTAGGATAGAGACACGTTTGGAGAACTCATTGGACTTCAATTTTTTCGTGTTCATCGAATCAATCAGCACTTCTCCTGTATCTGCATCCAATAGCCGGCTGACCATTGAAAGAAGCGTGGATTTCCCGCGCCGTTTGGTCCGATAAAGGACGTGATCTGGCCGCGTTGAATATCAACTGAAACATTTTCCACCACTTGCTTTTTACCGTATAACTTTGTCAGTTCGCGAACTTGGATCAATTAGATCGACTCTCCTTTAATAGTAAATAAATGAAGTAAACTCCACCGATGAAGTTAATGATGACACTTAAGGTAGTATTGAATGTGAACACACGCTCCACTACCCATTGGCCGCCCACTAACGCAACAATACTAATGACAGCAGCACCGAGAATGACAACCGAATGTTTATAGCTTTTAAAGAATTGATACGATAGATTCGCAACGATCAAACCGAAGAACGTAATCGGTCCGACAAGAGCTGTTGCAATGGCAATCAAAACTGCAGCTAATACGAGCATCTTTTTAACAAGTGCATCGTAGTCGACACCAAGATTGACTGACGTATCACGCCCAAGCGACAGCACATCCAAGGATGAATTATGTCTCCAGGCAAAAATGATCAATACCGCAATGACGATGACCGAAAGCCAAACCAGATCCGAATTGACGTTGTTGAAGCTCGCAAACATCTGATCCTGGACAATTTGGAATTCGTTCGGATCAATCAGCACTTGCAGGAACGTCGAGATGCTTCCGAAAAACGTCCCGCAAATGATTCCAATTAATAGAAGAAAGTAAATCGGCTGATTGTTTTTTCTAAAGAGCAGATGATAGAACAACAAAGCGAAAACGACCATCGCTGCGATTGATAAAACAAAATTGACTTGCTTGTTCATAATGGTGATATGATCTGATCCCAAGAAAAAGATCAGCAGCGTTTGAAGCATCATGTAAAGTGAATCCAAGCCCATGATGCTCGGAGTCAGGATCCGGTTATGCGTGATGGTTTGGAAAACCACGGTTGCATAAGCGATCGCAACTCCGGTAAGAACCATAGCGAACACTTTCACGCCGCGTCTTGGCAAGGCGTAATCGAAACTCCCGTTTAAGTCTTGGAACAGGTAGACGCCGCAAGCCGCTAATGCCAAACCGATCAGTATGAGCATCTTATGTAGATCACGCATAGGCTTTCCTCCTAAACAGAAGGAAGAGGAAAATAAAGCTTCCGATGACACCGACCATTAAACTGATGGAAATTTCATACGGGTAAATTAATACTCTTCCTAAAATATCGCATGCCAGCAAGAAAATGGCCCCAAGCATCGCCGTATGCGGCAATGTTTTTTGAAGGTGGTCACCTTTGAAAATTGAAACGATGTTCGGGATGATCAATCCGAGAAACGGGATCATGCCGACCGTCAGGACGACAGTCGCTGTGATCAATGCCACGAGCACCAGTCCGATATTCACGACGCTGCGGTATTTCAACCCCAGATTCTTCGAGAAATCTTCCCCCATTCCAGCCACTGTAAAGCGATTCGCGTAAACATAGGCAATGATAAAGACCGGAACACTGATGTAGAGGAGTTCATAACTCCCTTTCATGATCATTGAGAAATCTCCTTGCAGCCATGCTGACATGTTCTGGATTACATCCGCTTTATAAGCGAAGAACGTCGTAATGGAAGAAAGGATATTCCCGAACATCAATCCGACTAACGGAATGAATATAGCATCTTTGAATTTGATGCGGTCAAGAATTTGCATAAACAGAAAAGTTCCGGCAAGTGCAAAAGCGAATGCCACTGTCATTTTCTCAAGCATCGATGCATTGGCAAACAATAGCATCGAGACGAGAATCCCCAGTCGAGTAGCATCGAGTGTACCTGCCGTCGTCGGAGACACAAATTTATTGCGGCTCAATTGCTGCATGATGAGTCCTGCCATACTCATTCCTGCACCCGCCAACAATATAGCGACCAACCTTGGCAGACGGCTGATCAAGAAAATCTGCGTTTCCTCCGATTGGAAGTCAAACAGATCGACGATGCTGATACTGCTGACTCCGACAAACAGCGAAATAACAGACAGTATGATCAGTGCTGGTATTAAATAACGTTTTTTCATAGCTGTCCCTCATCCGTGTTCAATAAAACTATTGATTAATTCGAGAGTGATAATCATTATCACTTACTCACAAGTTTTAGTATAGCAGTTTGATGAGAAGAGTCAACGAATAATTGAGAATTATTTTCATTTAGATGAGAAAGTCTCATTTAATAAGTGATCTTTTCCCTTTGTATTCTGCTTTTCAATGACTAATCTATCTTAAAACAACAAAAAAACTGCAGAATGGCTAGTTTCCTACCATTCTGCAGCTCATATGATGAATTAAATTTCTTGCGCTTGCTCGATAACTTCTGCCGGTACTGTGATTGAGTCAATCTCATCGTATTTGCTGTACTCAGAGTCAACTACTGATTTGATATTCATCGACTCCCCTTCAATTTCCATATCCAGGTCCATATCGATGTTAATGACGCTTGGCAAGAATGTTTCTTTATCAATGAAGATTTCATAAGCTACTTCATTGATTGTCATGCCTTCCAAAACAGTTTGCACTTCCATATCCATTTGTCCAAGCATCTGCTCCATCTGCTCGCCGATCAATTCTTGATACTCTTCACCTGAAGCGTTCAATTTCAATACATAATCATCCGCAGTCTGTTCGAATGTAAAATCATCTTTGAAAGCTTCCAGCTCTTCCATTTGTTTAGACGGATCCGCTGTTTGTTGATCCATCATTGTCTGCAGCTGTTCCATTTCAGTTGATGGCATTTTCATCCACGTTTCCATCGTTGGTTCGAACATATACATGCCTTCTTCTGTGTAATACATTTCCATCGTCATCGGAGGCATGTCGCCCATCTCTTCAGAGTTCATTTTTGTTTCGCCAGTTTGGTAGAATGCCATTGGCTCCATTGTCATATCCATGGAAATATCAGAAACCGTTTCAATTTCCATCCCTGCTGATTCCACTGTCATCATTTGGCTGGTTACCATATCGGCATGCAAGCTGTTGATTTCTTCAGAAGCTTCATTTGTTTTTGTAAAAACTTCCTCTAAAGTCAAGTCACTGTCTGCCCCTTTTTCTCCTTCACTGCCTGCTGCCGGTTCTGCCGTATCACCGCATGCAGCCAGTCCTAGCGTCAAAATTCCTGCGCCCATTGCCATTGCCCATTTTCTCAAAATAATCATCCTTTCAGTTTCGTCTTACCTAATGATACGATGCTCAATGGAAAAAGTTTCAATATTTATTTCGAATTTTGAAATTGTATTCGTTTATTTGCAGTTTATCGCTTATACTTTTGTTTATGGTCAAGTAGAAACTTCATGAGGAGACTTCGCAATGAGATTAAAAAACTTTTTTAAATACTATAAGCCGCATAAGCGATTATTTGTCATCGACTTTTCCAGTGCTGTCATTGTCGCTATTCTGGAATTGGCTTTTCCAGTAGCAGTCCAATGGTTTATCGATGACCTTTTGCCAAGCGGCGAATGGAACAGCATCGTCACAGTCAGCATCCTATTGCTCGCTGTTTTTGTACTCAGCACATTCCTGCAGTATGTGGTCAGTTACCTCGGCCATAAACTCGGCATCAATATCGAAACGGATATGCGGGAAGAATTATTCACGCATGTCCAGCGCCAGTCTTTCCGTTTCTTCGATAATGTAAAAACCGGCCATGTCATGAGCCGCATTACGAATGATCTGTTTGATATCGGAGAGCTCGCTCACCATGGTCCGGAAGATTTCTTTATTGCCATCATGACGTTCTTTGGCGCTTTCGGCATCATGTTCTGGATCAATCCACAGCTTGCGCTCGTGACATTGATCGTCATTCCGTTCCTGATTTGGCTCATCACTTACTGCAACATTAAGATGAACACCGCTTGGAGCAATATGTACGGCAAAATTGCTGACGTTAACGGACGCGTAGAAGACAGCGTCTCCGGAGCTCGGGTAGTCCAGTCTTTCACGAATGAAGAATTTGAAATCAGCCGCTTCAAAAATGACAATGGTCGCTTCCGTTTAGCGAAACTTGTCGCTTATAAAGTCATGGCTGCGACACATTCAAGCATTTATATGATGACTCGGCTTTTAACGTTGATCGTCCTTGTCTACGGTGCATGGCTGAATTACCAAGGCCAGCTTTCATACGGTGAATTGGTCAGTTTCGTCTTGTTCTTGAACGTTCTCATTAAGCCGATTGATAAAATCAGCGCCTTATTGGAACTGTATCCGAAAGGGATGGCAGGGTTTGGCCGCTTTCAGGAATTGCTCGAGCAGCAGCCGGACATTCTCGACCGTAAAGATGCAATGGAAGTAAACGGGTTAAGAGGCGATATCGTCTTTGACGATGTCCATTTCGGCTACGATGACCACAAACAAGTATTGAATGGCATCAATCTTCAATTGCGCGCAGGCGAAACGATAGCCTTCGTCGGCCCTTCAGGCGCCGGAAAAACGACAATTTGTTCGTTGATCCCCCGCTTCTATGATATTCAAGAAGGAAGCATCTCGATTGATGGCATCGATATCCGCGATATGACCAAGCATTCGCTTCGTTCACATATCGGCATTGTCCAACAAGATGTATTCTTGTTCACTGGCACGATACGCGAGAATATCGCTTACGGACGACGTGATGCAAGCGATGAAGAAATTTTAGCAGCAGCGAGAAAAGCCCATTTGGAAGACTTCGTTAACAAGCTTCCTCAAGGCTATGAAACGCAGATCGGTGAACGCGGACTGAAGCTTTCCGGCGGCCAAAAGCAGCGTCTTGCGATTGCCCGCATGTTCTTGAAAAATCCGCCTATCCTCATTTTGGATGAAGCCACATCTGCTCTCGATACCGAGACAGAACGCGTCATCCAAGAAGCTCTTACGGAACTGGCTGAAAACCGCACGACATTGGTTATTGCCCACCGTTTGGCGACCATCCGCGACGCTGACCGGGTCATTGTCGTCACAGAAGACGGAATTGCCGAACAAGGCGGATACGCCGAATTGATCGAACGAAATGGGATTTTCGCCAATCTTCACCGCATCCAATTCCAGCAATCCTAAAGGCTAAAAGCCGGCTCTCATTATGAGGGCCGGCTTTTCTTATTTGCCGATTACAAATTCTTCGAAACGATCGTAGTCGACTTTTCCCAATTCGATTTTCAGCAAGGTCCCTTCTTCCTCGTAGGCTGTTTCCAGAATAGTTGCATGGTCATTCAAATACGCTACTACATCGCCCCGATCGAACGGAACCATCATGCGGCATGTGACATGTCCTGAGAACAGATGCTGTTTGATCATCTCGATCAATTCATCCAGTCCGCGCCCTTCTTTTGCGGAAACCCACAAACTGTCGCCGTTCACTCTAGGGTACGGAATGCCAGCTAAATCGGCCTTGTTGTAGACATAAACAGTCGGCACCCCTTCCACTCCCACTTCATGGAGTGTCGCATGGGTAACGTTCATCATATGGCGATATTCTTCGTTGGACACATCAACGACGTGTAGCAGCAAATCCGCATTCCGTGCTTCTTCTAACGTTGAACGGAAAGCTTTGACCAAATGGTGCGGAAGTTTACTGACAAACCCGACCGTATCGGTCAGCAGAAAGTTTTTATTGTCCTCCAGTTTGATCTGGCGGACGGAAGTATCCAAGGTAGCAAACAGCATGTCTTTTTCAAAAACCTGTTTTTCTTCCTGCTGCCCGGATTTGTTCAAAAGCTCATTCATGATGGTGGATTTTCCGGCGTTCGTGTACCCGACAAGCGAAACGACCGGCGAGCCTGTCTTTTGTCGCTGTTTGCGCTGGGTTTCCGCTGCGCGCGAATCTGTTCCAACTCTTTATGAAGCTTTGACAATTGCTCTTCAATTTTCCGGCGATCCAGTTCCAGTTTCGTTTCACCGGCACCACGGTTTGCCACTCCGCCGCCGCTGCTCCCGCCTTGACGGCCGAGCGATGCGCGCAAGCCCACTAAACGGGGCAACATGTATTGCAATTGCGCCAATTCTACCTGCACTTGCGCTTCACGCGTCTTAGCGCGGCGCGAGAAGATATCCAAAATCAACATTGTCCGGTCGATTACCTTACATTCCAGGTCTTCTTCCAAGTTGCGGATCTGCGACGGTGAAAGCTCGTCATTGAAAATCACCAGATTCGCATCCGCTTCTTCGTAGAAGGCTTTGATTTCTTCCACTTTCCCTTTCCCAACATAATGGGAGGGATTGATCCGCTCTAGATTTTGATGGATTTCCCCTGCCACTTCTACATTACAGGCTTCTGCTAAATTGCGGAGTTCTTCCATTTCGTATTCAAAATGAAGATCTTTTTGCAATTGCACACCCACTAAGACGGCTTTTTCATATAATTCATCCATTTAATTTCCTCCTTCATGCTAAGTGGAGAATTTGCTTCCAAAGGCAAAAGAACATCAAATTATTTGCCCGTAAAATTCGATCCAACTTAATGCTCTAGTTCTCTCTATTCCCTTGTACTGGCAGCACGTAAACGCCAGCCTCGTAGGCCTCTTCGGTCTGCCCCTGTTTAAAAACAACTTTCTGAAGCCTTTCTTTTTGCCCCGCAATTTTTTCGAAGTCAATTCGGCAATTCGGCAGTTGCAATGAACCGCCTAATATCCGCACCCATTTCGAGCGGCTTTCTTCAGGATCGTGGACGCCGAAAATTAAAGAATCCAATTCCAGTTTTTCATTGGATGGCTGAATAGCTTGGCGTTTCCGCAAACTTTCATAGCGCATTTCATCTGTCTCTTCCCATTCGATGAAAAACGGTGCTGGCAATTGATCGGAAATTTCTTCTGTCAGGAACAACATTTTCCAGCGGATAACGTCACCGCTTCCTGTTTTTCTTTGGGCATTTAAGATACCTGTAGTTTCAAACCCTTCTTTTATCAAGCGCTCATTCAGCGCTTCGATTCGATCGGTACGAAGGCAAACTGTCCCAAAACCTTGACGGTCATGGAGAAGCAATGCCGTTAAAGGATGATTAGCGTTTCTAGCGATGTCCATTTTCTCAACAGCGAGCCATTCAACATAACAGTTTTTCAAATAGAGAAGCGCATTATGCGTCCCCCATTGTTCGTGCCGGCCGCCGACAGCCGCATAAAACCCTTTTTCGCTCCAATGCGCAGCAGCCTGTTCCGGCGTTTCTTCGATAAAATGGACGATATGATCTAAATGCATAACTTACCTCCGTTAAGGGCATTTTGGCGAGTTTGCCAAGGTTTTTACTGGTTTCTTTTATTATGCTGCTGTTTGATCTGTAAGGCAAACTCTTAAGGCAATTGCCGATTAGGGGTGGTTTTCCTGTGTATTTTTCGTTACGGTAGGGTATAAGAAAACAGACAAAAGTAAAAAAGGAGGAAATTATGGATAAAAAACTACTGCGAAATCCAGTATTTATTGTTTCTGCTGCAGTTATTTTATTGCTCGTCATCATCGGGGCCGTTAATCCGATCGGCTTTGGCAACGTGGCTGGAACCTTATTCAACTTCACGACCATCAATTTCGGCTGGTTTTATTTATTGGCTGTGTTTATCATCATTCTATTTTTAATCTTCATTGCTGTAAGCAGATACGGCAGCATTCGGTTAGGGGCAGATTCCGATCGTCCTGAGTTTCCTTTTTTCACTTGGATCGGCATGCTATTCTCCGCCGGTTTTGGAGCAGGACTTGTTTTTTGGGGAGTCGCTGAACCGATGAGCCATTTTTTTACAACTCCATTCGATAATCCAGCGCAGACAGAAGAAGCCGCAAGAATTGCAATGGGCTACTCATTTTTCCATTGGGGCATTAGCCAATGGTCGGTTTTTGCCATCGTCGGCCTCGTTATTGGATTTCTGCAATTCCGCAAGAAGAAACCCGGATTGGTTTCAACAGCCCTTGAACCAATTGTCGGCAGCAAGCCTCTCGTTAAACACTCCATTGATTCTTTAGCAGTCATTGCTACCGTAATGGGAATTGCTACATCGCTCGGTCTTGGCGTTCTGCAAATGAACGGCGGATTGAACGCTGTATGGGGAATTGAAAATTCCTTCGGCATCCAATTGACGATTATCGGGGTTATGTTTTTAGCTTATACCCTTTCTTCATCTACTGGCTTACATAAAGGCATTGCCTACCTCAGCAATTTAAATCTCGGACTTGCACTTGTCTTAATGATTTTCGTCTTTTTCGCAGGGCCGACAGTTTTCATTTTAGAAACGTTTACGTTGGCAATCGGCGACTACATCACAAATTTCGTCCAGTATAGCCTGCGCCTTCAGCCTTACCAAGGCGGCGATTGGGTTCTGGGTTGGACTATTTTCTATTGGGCCTGGGCAATTGCTTGGTCCCCATTTGTCGGTGCTTTTGTTGCCCGCGTATCGAGAGGCCGCACCATCCGCGAATTCATACTGGGTGTCATGGTCATTCCTCCTGCAATTGCATGCGTCTGGATTGCTGTATTTGGTGGAACCGCGCTTTGGTACGACTTGAAGCAAGGATCTAATATTGCAGAAGCAGTGGACGCTGATTTGACATCGGCTTTGTTCCAGACTTTTGACCAACTCCCATTAACCGGCATCATGTCGGTACTGGCAATTCTGCTGATTTTCACGTTCCTGGTCACTTCAGCAGACTCCGCTACTTATATCTTAGCCAGCATGACGAGCTTCGGCAGCTTGAATCCCCCTACCTTTTTCAAAATTGTTTGGGGTGTCTTAATGTCCGCTATCGCTGCTGTCCTGCTTTATGCAGGCGGGCTTGAAGCGCTGCAGACTGCCTCACTCATATCAGCATTGCCGTTTACGCTGCTGCTCCTGTTAATGGTATTCGCTTTCTTGAAGATCATTAAAGGGGAAACTATCCCGATCCGGCAAGCGGATCTTCGCCGCTTCGAAAAATTGCAAAGAGAAGCAAGAAGAATGCAAGAGAAAAAACGCTAAGCATGGATTCAAAACAAAAAGGCTTCAGAGATCCATACGGATTTCTGAAGCCTTTTTAACATTACTTAACAGGCACTTCTTTAATCAACCGTTCAGTTTCACTGAACTCTTTTTCAATTTCGTCGTTCTTCTTGTAAGTGATTAAGCTGACAATGATCGCGACAAGCAAGCACAGGATAAATCCTGGAATGATTTCATAGACGCTGCCGATGAAGTTGGTCATAGCTGTTGCTCCTGCATCCTTCGAAGTCGTACCGATGGCATCCCAGATGATGACAGTAGCAGCTCCCACAATCATTCCGGCAAGTGTGCCCCAAGTTGTAAGCTTGCGCCAGAATAGAGCAAGCAGGATAAGCGGTCCAAAAGCGGCACCAAAACCTGCCCAAGCATAAGCAACCAAGTCGAGAATGGTTTCATTTTGTTCCCAGGCAAGGAAGGCAGCGATTAAAGCGATAACCAATACCGCTAATCGGCCTAAACTGACATATTGCTTGTCTGTTGAAACTTTCTTGAATGCAATTTTATAAAGATCTTCAATCAACGCTGAAGAAGTAACGATCAACTGAGATGAAATCGTGCTCATAATTGCTGCCAGTACCGCAGCTAACATAAATCCAGCAATTAACGGATGGAAGAAAATCTGTCCAAGGACGATAAAGACGCCTTCCGAATCGCCCAGCTCCAAATTCGGATTCTGCTGGAAGTAAGCGATGCCGACTAACGCAGTCGCTGTAGCCCCAAGCAAACTCAGGATCATCCAGCTGATGCCGATGCGGCGCGCTTGGCGTACTTCTTCCAAAGTTTTGATCGCCATAAAACGGACAATGATATGGGGCTGGCCAAAGTAACCCAGACCCCAAGCTACCGCTGAGAATATACCGATGAACGAAGCGCCTGTTGTAAAGTTCAACAGCGTCGGGTCGACAGCACGGATGCTTTCAGCCGTTGCGCTGAATCCTCCTGTGGCAAACACGCCAATAAGCGGTACCAGGATAAGCGCCAAAAACATCATCAGCCCTTGGACGAAGTCCGTATAACTTACAGCCAGGAATCCGCCGAATAACGTGTATGCAACGACAACTGCCGACACAATCACTAATCCTAAGTGGTAATCCAAACCGAACGAGCTTTCAAAAAACACACCGCCTGCTACCATTCCTGCTGATACATAAAATGTGAAAAAGATTAAAATAATAATTCCGGAAACGATGCGCAATAAACGGGAATTGTCTTTCAGACGGTTTTCCAAGAAACTTGGAATTGTGATGGAATCACTGGTGACAAATGAATACATGCGAAGGCGCGGAGCAACGAAAAACCAGTTTAAGTAAGCGCCGATTGTCAATCCGATAGCAATCCACGCTTCCACAAGGCCACCCAAATAGATAGCCCCTGGAAGGCCCATCAATAGCCAGCCCGACATATCGGCCGCTCCAGCACTCAATGCCCCGACCGCTGCTCCTAATCCTCTTCCCCCAAGCATGTAATCGGTCAAGTTGACTGTTTTACGGTAAGCATACCAGCCAATAAATAGCATGGCAGCCATGTAAATGACCAAGGCAATTATTTGATACGTTGTATCTGACATTTCATCCCCTCCTTTCCCATTATTGTATCACCCTAAGTCTTTAATACCAGTAGATTTTTGTTTTTTATTGAGGGGAAATGGGAAAAGAAAATCAAGGAGGCGATGACTGTGCCATGGAGCAAAAAAGACTACCCCGATTCTTTTAAAAATCTGAATGCCGATGTCCGCGATAAGGCAATTGAAATCGCAAATGCTTTGTTGCGGGATGGGTACGAGGAAGGCCGCGCGATTCCAATCGCGATGAGCCAAGCGCAAAAAAATGTCGAAGGCGATAAGGAAAAAGTAATTTATGAAATCCGTTCGCATGATGACGGATGGCAGCTAAAGAAAAAAGACAGCAAAAAAGCGATCCTCATCGAAGAAACCAAAAAAGAATTGATGGGTGAAGCAAAGCGCTACGTGAACAAAAACCACGGCGAATTGCATATTTACACCGAAGACGGTTCGCTGGAAGACACTTTGTACGAAGACTGATTGTGAATTCAGTTCGGCCAATATAAAATGCCGCTGTCAATTGGACAGCGGCATTTTATATTGATCGGATTCAAACGTATAGCTTGTCGGTTCATAAGCCAATTTGGCTGTGCGGCAAAGAGCGCCGCTTCGCCGGTCCGTCTTATGCCCGGCAGAGCTACATGGGCGCTTGCGCTTTTCTTCTTGTCCAGACTCCATCGCCCAGCTCTTTGGGTCATAAACCGACCCGGCTGTGCGGCAAAGAGCGCTGCTTCGCCGGTCCGTCTTATGCCCGGCAGAGCTACATGGGCGCTTGCGCTTTTCTTACTTAAACCAGCCTTTTTCTTTGAAGCGGAAATGGCTTCGATGCGATTGCCTACTTCTAATTTATCAAGAATGGTTGAAATGTAATTGCGGACGGTTCCGCTTGTGATGAATAATTCCTTGGCGATATCTTTTGTGCTTTTGCCTTCAGCAATCAATTCCATCACTTGCTTTTCGCGTTCCGTCAGCGGATTTTCGTCGGAATATGCCAGGTCGACAAGTTCGGGTGCGTAAATCCGGCGTCCGTCCATGATCGTTCGGATGGAAGTCGCCAAATCTTCGCTCGGGCTGTCTTTCAGCAAATAGCCGCTAACTCCCGCTTTTCGTGCACGTTCAAAATAACCGGAGCGCGCAAAAGTGGTTAAAATGATGATTTTGCAGGGATGGTCTTTCAAGGCTTCTGCCGCATCCAAGCCGCTCTTTAGAGGCATTTCAATATCCATAATGACAATATCCGGCTGATGCTGCTCTACGAGTGCAATGGCTTCTTCGCCATTGCTTGCTTTTCCGACCACTTCCAGATCTTCTTCCAAATCCAATAAGGAACCAAGTGCCCCGAGCATCATCCGCTGATCTTCAGCTAACACGATTCGAATCATCTGACTTCCCCTTTCGTTTCATATAAAATCACATTCGGCACCCGGATATTCAATGTTGTGCCATCCATCGTCTGAATGTCCACGCTGCCGTTTACGAATTCTAAGCGTTCGCGCATTCCAGCGAGTCCATTGCCCTGCTGTTTTTTAGTTCCTTCAAGGCCGATGCCGTCATCTTGAACTTGCACAAGCACTTCTTCCGGTTTTTGCTTGATTAAAATACTGCAGCGTGTAGCTTGGCTGTGCTTAACAACATTCGTCACGGCTTCTTTCAAACACATGCTTAACACATTTTCTACTAAAAGCGGCGTATTTGTCAGCTTCGCATTGCCGTATAAGACAAAATCGATTTCTGCCGCTTTTAAAATTTGCTGGATCCGCAGCAGTTCATCTTCAAGTTTCGTACCGCGCATATCCGACACCAATTCCCGCACTTCTTTCAACGCTGTGCGGGCTGTTTGCCGGATGTCGTTAATTTCGTTCAAGGCTGCATCCGCATCTCTATGGAGTAATTTCCCGGCCAAGTCACTTTTCAATCCGATCAGCGAGAGTTTTTGCCCTAAGGTATCATGCAGATCACGGGCAATCCGCTCCCTTTCCTCAATGACCACGAGCTGGGAAATTCGTTTGTTTGCATCTTCCAACTGTCCTTCAAGCTTCTCGCGCTTATTGCGGTTGTAAGTATTGAATGGCAGCAGGATGACGCCGAGTATCGTGAGTACGATAAACGGCAATTGCGATAAATATAACGTGCTGTGCTCAATCATCCCAAGCACAACAGCCAAAATCGTGGTGCCGATCAGGAAGCCATAAATGATGAAAAATCCGATTTTGTTGCGGATATTGCCGATAAAAAAGGCAAGGAAAATGGCTAAGTAGACGTATCCGAACAAAAAAGTCATCGCAACGTTGATCATCATTTCAATGCCGATCCATACGTAGACAAAACCGGTCCCTGAGTTGAATGACAGCCGGTATGCGACAAAGAAAATCAGCAAAGACATGATCCCGAGCAGGACGTCAATAAACGATGAAGAACGGAAAATGAAAAAGAACGGCAAGATGCAGAATATGACCCATGCGTAAAGGCTGAGCCACGGGTTTTTCGGGAAAATTTGATACCAGCTATGCATAACAGGGCTCCTTCTCTTCTAGTACTATCAATCATACCAAACAACTAAAAAAAAGAAAAAACCATTCAAAATGAATGATTTTTTCTTTTCGTTATTGTGCTGTCATTTTGTTTTCATTCAGCAAATGCTTGATGTCGCCAAAAGTGACAAACGTTTTGTTTTTCGCATCGTACACTTTATAGCGCAATGATTTAAGGCTTGTTTTGATGTCGATTGTCGTCGCTTGTTGAAGCGGCGGAGTGGATTCATGCGCTTTTTCCAAATTGTAGTTCGGAACCCGCGGCTCAAATGGTGCACGTGGTGGAAACCGATGTTCCCTGTTACCCACTGCAAGACTTTTGGAAGCTGGTAATATGAACTTCCTTCTACAGCAGCTTTTACGTAATCCCATTCGTTTTCATCTTCGAAATACGAATCTTCAAATGTATGCTGGATGTAGAACAGCCAAATGCCAAGTGCGCCTGCTGTAAACATTGTAGTCCCTTGAACAATCAGGAATGCCTGCCAGCCGATTGCCCAGATAAGAAGTGAATAAATCACGACAAGAGAAATATTGATCAAATACGTATTGTTGCGTTCTTTTTTACGTGCATCTTTACGGTTGAAACGGCTTGAGATCAAAACCAAGAATAATGGCCCTAAACCGAACATTACTAATGGATTGCGGTACATACGGTATTTGAAACGTTCCCATTTAGAAGCTTCTACATATTCTTCGATCGTCATGACCCAAATATCGCCGACGCCGCGCTTATCTAAATTTCCGCTTGAAGCATGGTGGATCGAGTGCTCGCGTTTCCATTTTTCATAAGCGAATAATGTCATAATTCCCGTAATTGTTCCGACAACTGCATTGGCTTTTTTGTTCTTAAAGAACGAACCGTGTGTGCAATCGTGGAAGATGATGAACGTACGAACGACAAAACCTGCAGCAACGATACATAAAGCGATCGTTAGCCAAATGGAGACGTCAAGAGCGAAGTATGCCAAAGTCCATGCGATGATGAATGGCGGAATCGTATTCACCAATTGACGTACACTTGCTTTTACATCTGCTTTTTCGAACGGTGCTACAAACTTGCGTAATTGCGCTGTTTTTTCTCTGCTCATGTTCTTCCTCCTTATACGGGTTTGTCTGCCCGGATAACTTATTATCCTAATCATAAAGAATCCGGCTATGACAAAAAAGGCATAAACGCATGGATGTTATATGACACTTGTCATGTATTGCTGGTTTTGGTAATGCCCTTTTGTGGAATACCAGTAAAGAAACGAAGAATTCTTCCATTAAATGCCGTCAATATCCTTTTTCATTTCCTCATCATCAGGTATACTGAAATAAATCAGAAAATTCAAAAGAGAGGTGAACAGTGTGACTGGGCTCGTAGCTGTGATTATGATTTTTTCAATTCCACTCGCTGGCATCATTACCTCCCATTTCCAAACCCAGACGAAGCTTAAAAATAAAATGATTGAAAGCCAATTGGAGCTTGAACGGTTGAAGCATGAGAACTTTGTGATTGAGACGCAAAAGATGCGATTAGAATTGGAACAGATGAAACTTGAAGATGCAAAAAGAGAGCAAAGTTTCTATATCGAAACGGAAAAAACGCTCTTATAGACTTTTCTATAAAAGCTGGTCTAGCCGACCGGCTTTTTTTGCCGGTAAAATTATTTCCATAATCCTCTTCCTAAAAAAAACGGAAGGCCCTCGCTTGAATGCGACGCCTTCCGTTTTTGCTTATGCAAATATACTTTTTTCGACTTGCTTCAATTGATAGAAATACCCTTGCCGCTTCATCACTTCTTCGTAAGTACCGGTTTCAATGACGCGGCCTTGTTCCATGACAATGATTTGGTCCATCTCTTCAAGACCGGATAAATCGTGGCTAATGATGATAAAGGTATTCTTTTCGCCATTTGCAAAAAGCTCTTTATAAATTGCTTGAGCAGTGACACTGTCGACAGATGAGACAGGTTCATCAAGCAGCCAAATCGGCTTCGATTTCAACAAAGCTCTGGCAATCGCAAGACGCTGCTTTTCGCCGCCCGACAAGTTTGCCCCTTTTTCACTGACTTTCGTGTCTAACGAGAACTGGCCCAACTGAACTTTATTCAATGCTTCCTGCATCGCTTCCTCTGGCGCCTCTTCATTAGCAATCAATAAATTGCTGCGGATGGTGCCAAAGAAGAAATGATTTTCCTGCAGCACGACATTCATTGCATTCCACAAATTTTCCTGGCGTACGTTTTGAAGCGGTTTGCCGCCGATGGTAATATCTCCGGCATCAACGTCTGCAATATTCAATAGGACTTGCAGCAAAGTCGATTTCCCCGAACCGCTCGGCCCGACGATCGCTGTTTTCGTTCCTTCTTTAATTGTCAGGGAAACTTGGTTGAGTGCTGGCCGTTCCTCATTTGGATACGTATAGGCCACTTTATCCAATTTGAAATCCAGCGGCCCGCCAGGCAGCTCCAGCAGTTTTTCGCTATTTCTTTCTTGGGCTACAACATTTTCCAACCGCACAGCCGCTTTGCGGTTGTCTTCGAAATAAGCAGGAAATACAGCCATTGGCGGAACGTTTTCAAATACGGCCAATGAAATCATCACGAGCATGGCCAAATAGAGGCCATCCAACTGGTCGGTGGCTACAAAATAAGTGCCTAGCCCTAATACGAAAAAGGACACAAGAAGTGCCACAAAACCATTCACTGACTGGCTTAAGTTTTCTTCAAGCCCTGCTTTTCGCTGCTGTTCGGCATAGTCATCTGAAAAAGCAGTCAGCTGCTGTTCTTTACTTTCCAATTGCTGATAAATTTTCAAGTCCCGGAAACCGAAAAGAAATTCAGCCGCTTCCGATGACAGGGCAGCCCGGCTTGTCCGGGCTGCGGAATCGATTTTCCGCTGGCGCCACGCAAAGATGGCTGGCACTACGATAATCGTTAAAACCATGCCTCCGGCAATCACAAGCGCGATGGCGAATGAAAAGAAAGAGGTAAAAAAAATGGTGCTTAAAAAGACGATCCCAAGAACGACTGGCGGATAAAATACCGCAGCAAAAAGTTCTGCAAACTTTCGACGTCGCCGACAATGCGCGCCAATAAATCTCCGCTTCGATATTTCTGGAAGATTTGCGGCGCGTGCGGTTCAAGGCGTTCGAAAAAGGATACGCGCAAATTGCTGAGCATCGTAAAAGTTGCCCGGTGCGAGAATAAGCGCTCCGCATAGCGGCTTAACGCTGACACCAAACCGAATAATTTCAGGCAGGCACCCATGACGATCAAAATGGTCATCTGCGAAGTCAATGCCGCCTTCGAGATTAAATACCCGCTTGAAGCCATAAGGGCAACTCCCGCGATTCCCGCTAGGAAACCGAAAAAGATTGCGATGCTGACGTCTCTTTTTTCCCGGATCGTCAGCAGCAATACTTGCTTTAATTCCTTCATTGCAAGACACCTCCTTGCTGGATAGCCAGCATCTCCCGGTAAGGGCCGTACATTTTCAACAATTCCTCGTGGCTGCCTTTTGCCGCTAACTTTCCGTCAGCCAAAACTAAAATCACATCCGAATTTCTCACTGTATGCAGGCGGTGCGCTACTGTAATAACGGTCGCTTCCCGGCCGAGTTCTTCGATTGCTTCCTGCAGAATTTTTTCAGTGGTTAAATCCAATCCCGATGTGGGTTCGTCAAAGAGAATTAGAGAAGGTTTTTTAAGAAAAGCTCGCGCCAAAGCAATGCGCTGTTTTTCACCGCCGGACAATCCTCTTCCCCTTCCCCGACCGGCGTATCAAAGCCGAGTGTCAATGAATAGACCATTTCCAGAATTCCAGCTTTCCGTGCAGCTTCCACTAATTCATCTTCTGTCGTCGGACGGCTCGCGCCGATTAAAATATTTTCTTTAATTGTGCCTGCAAATAAATACGGATTTTGAGAAATATAACTCAAGTGATTGAACCAGGACTTCTCGGCGATTTCATTTCTAGGGATCCCATTCACTAAAATTTGCCCATGCTGTACGGGCAATAAGCCCGCAATGGCATGCAGCAAAGTCGTTTTCCCTGATCCGCTTTTCCCGATGATCGCTATTTGGCTTTTAGGAGAAACGGCTACATCAATTGGCCCCAATTCGAATCCGCCTTCATATTGGAAAGACAAAGCATTCACGTTGACAGAAAGAGGTTGTTGAGGCATTTCAGCCTGTCCCCAAGCGACTGGCTGGCGTTCTTTTTCAAGCTCAGCAGCCAAGCGTTTTGCTGCTGCTGCACTGCCGCGCCCCGTATGGAAAGCACTGCCGAAGTCTTTTAATAGGTTAAAGAAATCGGGCACTAATATCATCACAAAAAATGCCGTAAAAAAAGTTAAATTATCGTAAACTACAAGACGCAAACCGATTTCCAATGCAATGATCCCCATGCTGAGCATGGAAATGTATTCGAGCATCAGCGAAGACAAAAACGCTGACTTCAAAACTTCCATGGTTGCATCCCGAAAATCCAAGCTGCTTTTTTTGATGACTTGCTTTTGCTGCTCCGCACGTCCAAACAGTTTTAAAGTCGTCAACCCTTGCAGAACGTCCAAAAAAGTTCCTGAAAACTGGCCAAGCTTTTCCATTTGTGCGTCGGCTTTTTCTTTGGTCTTAATGCCGACAAGTGCCATAAATACAGGAATAAATGGAGCCGTGATCAATATGATAAGCCCCGTCACCCAATGTTGAGAAAAAATCACAACCAATAGAAGGACAGGGATGATTGCACTTTGGATCATTTGAGGGATGTATTTACTAAAATATCCGTCCACTTCGTCGACTGCATCCAGAAGCAAGCTGACTTTTTCACCCGATTGCCCTTGGACAGAAGCTTGGAGTGGATTTCCTGCAAAAGAAGCAGTCAACTTCGTGCGCAAGGTGCTTTTGGCTTCGGATGCTAAGTTTACGCCCGTTCTGCCAATCGCATAGCCACTAGCCGCACGGATGACTACCGCTGCAAACAAGCCCCCAAAATAGGGCAGAACTTCTTGGAAGGAGGCATCTTTTAAGAATACCGCATCTGCGATCCAGACAAAAAACAACGCTTGCCCAATCATCGCAAGCCCTTTTAGTAGAGAAGCGATAATCAACCAAGCCATTCTATTTTTCCGTTCAAACGCTAGCTGTTTAAGATCAAGCATGCAATTCTCTCCTTTAGCCGCTGTTACTTCTATTATAAAGCATGGCAGGTTAAATTCCGCTCCAGCGGCCCGCTATTAGGCGTTTTTCCGGTATGTTTGTTACAAAGCTGTTCACAAACGCACCGGACAGAAAAAGGCAGTCAAATAAAAAAATCACAGCGGCCTTCCGCTGTGATTTTTATGAATGCGTTGAACGTGATTGCGACTCTCTTTTCTGCGACCTTTGAAGGACTGATGACAAAAAAGAAATATCTTGTTGAATTTGCGACTTTAAATAATCGTCCATGCATTTCTGATATTCCAAACTAAGTTTATATAGTTCGTATTCAAAAATAGTCTGTTCCTCTTTTGTCATCAAGATCCTCACCCCCACTTCGCGGTAGTTTCAAAGACCCAAGCTGATATGCCTATACATTTGTGCTATCATACCAATAATTTTCAGAAAAGTCAAATTATATAGGCCTTTTATTATAGTAATTGAAGTAAAATTACCTATAATTTGACTGTTTGGCAATTTCTGTTTGACTTTGTTTCTATTATTACTATACCCAATTTTAAAAAGTTGAAGCAGGCAACTGCTAGTAGATAGCCTGCCTGCTCCGATAAACCCTTATTGGCCACGTCCATTTTTGATCCATTGCGCCACTTCCACCGTATGCCTTGCTTGATAAGCGACGGCATCTGCAACATCTTCAACCATATTCCCGTCTTGATCCACACTCACACTTGTACCGTATGGATTTCCTCCAGCTTTGAATAAGACCGGATCGTTATAGCCCGGCGCCGCAACAATTGCTCCCCAGTGGAACATCGACGTATAAACTGCAAGCACGGTCGCTTCCTGTCCGCCATGCGGGTTCTGAGCTGAAGACATGGCACTGACGACTTTATTCGCCAATTTACCCTGCGCCCACAATCCGCCGGTTGTATCGAGGAATTGCTGAAACTGCGATGGGACATGCCCAAACCTTGTCGGAACGCTGAAAATAATGGCGTCCGCCCATTCCAATAAATCGACTTCTGCTACCGGCACATCCGCGGTCGCTTCTGAATGCGCTTTCCATGCAGGGTTCGAATCGATCGCTCCCTGCGGCGCATTTTCTCTCACTTTTGCTAATTTGACTTCAGCACCCGTTTCTTGTGCAGCTGCTTCTGCCCATCTTGCCATCTGATAATTCGTTCCTGTTGAACTGTAATAAATGATTGCCAGTTTAATATTATCCATAATTTTCTCTCCTTCTTGTATAAAGTCCGTGACTGATACGCAAAGATAAGAATTACCCTGAATTTGAGATTTCTCTTACGTTTACACTTTCCCCTTTCTCCAGAAAAATTAAACAAGTATCAATGATTTACACATACGGTAAAAACATAATAAAAACCTCTGCCAGCAATCACAGAGGTTCAATTCATTTCTTCTATTCAATCTTGCTGGCTGCGCTCTATAGCCAATTCCCGTAATTTAAATTTTTGGATTTTGCCGGAAGCAGTCATTGGATATTCTTTTGTGAATTCGATATAGCGCGGAATTTTATGATGCGATATTTTGCCTTTGCAATAATTCCGCAACTCGTCTGTCCGCATTTGTTCGCCGTCTTTGAGAATGACCCAGGCCATCAGCTCTTCCCCGTACTTCGGATCCGGTACTCCGACTACTTGAACATCTTGGACTGAAGGGTGTTGATATAAAAATTCTTCTATCTCGCGCGGATAGATATTTTCCCCTCCTCGGATGACCATGTCTTTAATGCGCCCAGTCACTGCAATATAGCCATCCTCATCTTCGACAGCAATATCACCCGTATGCAGCCAGCCGTCTTGGTCGATGGCTTGCTTTGTTGCTTCTTCGTTTTGATAATAGCCTTTCATGATATGGTACCCTATTGTACAAAGCTCTCCCGGCATCCCGATTGCGACTTCCTCGTTCGTCACGGGATCCACAATCTTCACTTCCACCTCGGCATGCGGTTTGCCGACCGTCGCGACTCGTTTTTCAATATCATCATCTGCACGCGTCTGGGTGATTACCGGCGAGGATTCGGTTTGGCCGTATGCGATCGTAATTTCCGAAGCACCCATCTCGCTAATCACTTTCTTCATCACTTCAATCGGACAAGGCGAACCTGCCATGATGCCTGTCCGCAAAGTGGAAGTATCGAAACTCTTAAAATCCGGATGATTCAGCTCAGCAATGAACATCGTCGGGACGCCGTGCAATGCTGTACATTTCTCATCCTGTACCATTTGCAGCACCCGTTTCGGTTCAAATTGCTCCGCGATGACCATCGTCGATGAATGCGTCACCGCTGCCATTGTTCCAAGGACGCAGCCGAAGCAATGGAAAAAAGGCACCGGGATGCACAGGCGATCATTTTCCGTTAAGTTCATTGTGTCGCCGACAAGCTTGCCGTTATTTACAACATTCAGATGCGTCAGCATGACACCTTTCGGAAAGCCTGTCGTACCGGATGTGTATTGAATATTGATGACGTCATCCGGCTCCATCGAATCAAAGCGATTTTCCAATTCCTCGTCGCCCACTCGATCCGCAAACGCTTCGAATTCACTCCATGTATAAATTCCAGGATGCTGATTCTCGCTCATTACGATAACGCGTTTGAAATGTGGAAGTTTGCTGCTTGAAAGGCTCCCTTTTTCTGCAGCCTTTAACTCTGGACAGACCGTATTCAAAATTTCAATATAATTGGAGCTTTTAAACTCTTCGCCTAATATTAGGGTCGTCGCATCGGATTGTTTCAAAAGATACTCAAGTTCGCTTGCTTGGTAACTTGTATTGACGGTCACTAGCACTCCGCCCATTTTCCCTGTCGCATATTGACTGAGCAGCCATTCGCGCTTATTGTCAGACCAAATCGCAATGTGTTCGCCTTTTTCTATCCCTATTCCTATAAATGCTTTCGCAAGGCGGTCTGTTTCTTGGTCGAACTCCCGATAAGTCTTGCGTATGCCGTGCTCCGGATAAACATAGGCTTCTGTTTCCGGATGGAGAGCTGCTTGCTCACGCACAATTTGGCCAACCGTCTTTTCTAAAATCCCCATTTTCATCCCTCCGTTATGTAAACGTTTTCAATATACTTTTCCATATTATCATAAAATTCCAACAATATAACATTCAAACAAGATGTTCAAACTAAGCTTTCGCCCTTTAGATGCTATACATGATAAAATGGAAAGTATTCTGGACCACGAAAGGGAATTGAAATGGAATTACAATCAATGCATGATTCACTCGCCGCTCGTTTGCAGCAGCGGGAACTTGTTTCGGCCACCATCAGCCAGCCGCGTTTAAAATCGAATGACATCAAACGGGTGAAACTCAAGCCTGTGGAAATAAAGAATGACTATTTTATTCAATTTGAATATCAATTTGAACATGTACTCAAACATGAAAATTTAACATTGGATGAGGCCTCAGCTAAATTAGCAAGCTTATTCGAAGAGTTCCGCCAAGGGCTTTTCCAGTTTTCCGAAGAAAAAGTACAGATCCAACTTTCTAAGAAATTTAAAGTTTCCTGGAAAACAGAACAGACGGAAACGAAAAAAGCTGAGCTTTCCCATAACCGCAAAAAACAGTACTTACTGGAAGACGGCGTGCCTTATCCGTTTTTGGTGCGTCTTGGCGTACAAAGTCCGGACGGCAAAGTCAAAAAACAGAAATACGATAAGTTCCGCCAAATCAACCGGTTTATCGAATTCATTGATGATGCACTTGCGCATTTGCCGAAAGACCGCACAGTCCGCATACTCGATTTCGGTTCAGGCAAATCTTATTTGACTTTCGCTCTTTATCATTATTTGCGGATTGAAAAAGGGCTTGATTTGCGGGTCACGGGACTCGATCTAAAAAAAGAAGTTATCGAAGAATGCCAGCGCATCGCTGAAGATTTAAATTACAGTCAGCTGGAGTTTTTGGTTGGCGACATCAATGATTACAACGAAGAATCCGCAGTCGATATGGTTGTCACGCTTCATGCCTGCGACGTCGCTACAGACATGGCTTTATCCCGCTGTAAAATGGAATGCGAAAGTCATTTTAAGTGTTCCTTGTTGCCAGCATGAACTGAATAGCCAAATCGAAGCGCCGGAACTTGGCATCATGCTTCAGCATGGTTTGATCAAAGAGCGCTTCAGCGCACTTGCTACCGATTCCATCCGCGCAGAATTATTATCGCTGGTCGGCTATGAAACGCAATTGATGGAGTTCATTGATATTGAACATACGCCGAAAAACATTTTGATCCGCGCTTATAAAACAGGAAAAAAACCGCTGCCTGGACAATTTGAACGCTATCAGCAATTCACGCAGCTCTTATCAGTCAAGCCTTTTCTTGAAAACGAATTAAAGGAGCTCCTATGACACGGAAAAATCTCGCCAACGGCATCGTGCTCGCTTTTACCGTAATCTTCATCCGCTTTATAGATGTAAAAATCTACGATATGCATTTAATCGTGAATTTGCTGCTGATCGTCGGCTTGATTGCTGGACTGATGAAACTTATCGACCGCTTCCCTTCCCTCGAAAAGCCGATCGGCAAAAAAGGGGCGATGGCGACCAATTTTATCGTCGTCATCACGATTTTCCTGGCATTTTTCATTTTCGAACTTTAAAGCGGGAAAAGCCGCCTGTCCATTTTGGACGGGCGGCTTTTCTTTTATACGTGATTAAGAATTCAGGTTGTCTTCATTATATTTTGCAGCTTCCAATTCAATCTTGTAGCTCTTTTTGTATTCGCGGGTTTCCAAGGAAAGATTGACGGCGAAAACAAGTGCCAACAAAAAGGCCGGCAATGACAGTTGGATAATTCCATAGACGAGCGCGGCAAGAATTCCGGCAATCAAGAAGCCGATTGCTTGAGCTGATTTACTATTGCGTTCTTTAATTTCTGTTATCGAAAAATGATTCATATGCTCATCCCCCCAATATAAGCATTATAAACATAATTTATCAAAACAAAAGAGGAAGTTATCTTTTTCACAGTTTCTTAACATTTGAAACGAAGTGAAGTTAAACGTAAAAAAACCGCGGCGTCGCTCTACAAAAGCAATGCCGCGATTTCTATTTTATTCAATCTCACATTTCCTTTTGTTGGCGAACCGTTTCTTCTATATAGGTTTTGACGGGTTCCAAGGTCAATTCCAATCCGCTTGTTTTTAGATTATTGTCCAAGTAATCCAATTGATGGTCCTCTACTGCATCGGATTGAAGATTTAGGGTGTTATTGATGTAAAGCATTCCTTCATTGGTTGCCATCGGAAGGGGCGGACCCTCACCCTCTTCTTCTTTTACTAGAGCCAGTCCATTAATAAGCCCTTCTTCTTTCAATTCATTCATTGCTTCTTCATACCGATCTTTGCCAATCCCTTGGGATAGCCGCTCATCGAGCGCGGCTACATCTTCGGTCGTGGCCGCTGTATAGTATTGCGTGTAATAGGCCATTAAGATCTGCTCTTTGTCTTGAAGTTCCTTCATGATCGATCCCTCCGATTTCCTGGTTTCTAGTCTCCTTATTCCCCTTTTCAATTTGTTTATGCTTTTATTTTCATTCCATCTGTTGAATAAGAAAGGGATTTTTGAAACTTCAGGCCTCTTCAATCGTTAATACATAATGACACACGCAGCGGAATCAAGCTGCGGAAAGCGGGTGGAAGAAGATGACAGAAAAACCGATTGTGCAGATCAAGAATCTTTCGAAAACAATTGGAAAGAAGAATATCATTAAGAATCTGAGCCTCGACTTATATAAAGGCCAAATCACTGGTTTTCTCGGGCCAAATGGCGCCGGTAAAACGACGACCATTCGCATGATGGTCGGATTGATGCGCCCGACAGAAGGCGAAGTATTCATTGATGGACAATCAATCCAATCCAACTTTGAAGAAAGCATTCAGAAAGTCGGGGTAATTGTTGAAAATCCGGAAATGTACAAGTACATGACCGGCTACAAAAACCTTTTGCATTTTTCCCGAATGCACAAAGGGATTTCCAAAAAACGCATTGATGAAGTCGTCCAACAAGTCGGCATGCAGAATCGCATCAACGAAAAAGTCAGTTCCTATTCTCTCGGAATGCGGCAGCGGCTCGGCCTTGCACAGGCACTTTTGCATGACCCGAAATTTTTGATCCTGGACGAACCGACAAATGGCCTGGACCCCGCAGGCATCCGGGAATTCCGAATGTACCTGCAAAAAGTCGCAAGCGAAAATGGCGTCGCTGTTTTTGTTTCCAGCCATCTTTTATCAGAAATCGAATTATTATGCGACCGGATTGCCGTGATTCAAAATGGCGAACTGATTGATATCAAGAACGTCAAAGAACTCAATGTTTCGCGCTATTATATTCATGCGGAACCAAATGAACTGGCACTCGAAGTTTTGAGCGGCGCCGGCTTCCCGGTTACTGCGCATGACAAAGGCTATTTGATCGATACGGAATCGCAGCACATTCCTGGAGCCGTTAATATGCTCGTCTCTGCCGGTGCGAAAATCTATGCTGTTCAACCGCATCGCGCAACGCTTGAAGATCAATTCCTTGAAATGACCGGAGGTGGCCAAATTGCTGAAACTCATTCAAAATGAATGGATGAAATTATGGAGCAAGAAAACAAGCTGGATCATGGCCGCTTTGCTGGTTGTCATTTTGTTCGCATCGATGGGCATTACGAAATGGGTCAATTCCAGCATGATGGTCAATGAAGAAGAAACGTGGCAAGAAGTGGCTGCCAATCAACAGGCTAATGCAGAAGCGATGTTGATGGACCCGAATCTTAGCGGCCAGCAAAAAGACTATTACGAAGGCCAAGCAGCAATTGCGGAATATCGCCTTGCAAATGAAGTCCCTGCTTTTGAATATACAAGCATGCAGCAGCAAGTAATCGATGCTCATGCGATGCTGTCTCTCGTCACGCTGTTTACCGTGATTATAGCTGCAGGGATAGTCGCTTCAGAGTTTTCTCAAGGCACCATCAAAATGTTGTTGACTCGCCCTGTTAAAAGGTGGAAAATATTAACTTCTAAATACATCACTACTATGATCTATGCGATTCTGCTCTCTATTTTAACAATCGCCGTTAGCGCACTCGCAGGATTGATTTTCTTCGGCATCGGCGACGGGACTTTCCTTGTCTGGAACGGCTCAGAAGTCGTTGAAGGATCTTATTGGATCGAAGCGTTGAAAATGGCCGCTTTAAGTTTTGCAAGCGTCTGGATCATCGGAACTTTCGCCTTCATGCTCGGCACCGTTTTCCGTTCCAGCTCCCTTGCAATCGGCTTATCGATTTTCCTGATGTTCACCGGAATCCAAGCCGTCTATTTACTCGCTAATTACGAAGTCGTCAAATACTATTTGTTCACCCATACGGATTTAACCCAATTCTACACCGGATTTATGCCCGTACCGGATATCACCATGACCATGTCGCTTATTGTACTGGCCGTTTACTTCCTCATTTTCATGGCCGTCAGCTATTGGACATTTTCAAGAAGAGACGTTACTGCTTAAATAGAAAAGCGAAGGCAGCTCGTCAGCCCCGACAAGCGCTGGAGGTCTTAGCGGTAATGGCGGTTTTGCCATTGCTGATAAGACTGAAGCGACCTCGAGGGGCTAGCTGCCGGAGTCTGGACAACGAAAAGCGGAAGCGGCCATTTAAGTTCGACGGACATAAGGCGAATTGCCGAAGCGGCGTTTTGTGCCGCACAGGCGAGACGACTTATGACCCGAGAACTTGGCCGCTGGAGTCTGGACACTAGAAAAGCGAAGGCAGCTCGTTAGCCCCGACAAGCGCTGGAGGTCTTAGCGGTAATGGCGGTTTTGCCATTGCTGATAAGACTGAAGCGACCTCGAGGGGCTAGCAGCCGAAGTCTGGACAACGAAAAGCGAAGGCTGTTCTCTAAAAATAAAAAGGATCTGGCCGCCAGTTTACTGACTTCCAGATCCTTTTTTCATTTGTCTTCCATCCAATTCAGCAATGCCTCGACAACCAAATCCTGCTGTTCAAGCGGCTGGATATCTGCCGGATTATCGCCTTTTTGTTCGCCGTAGAGCCCGAACTGGGCATGGTTGCCTCCAGGAATCCCAACAAATTCACTATTGGCTGAAAATAGGATGCGATTGTTCTCAATATCATCCAAAAGCGTCAAACCATCGTTTTCACCATAAACCGACAGCATCGGCAAATCGCTTAGAGCAAAGTCACCTGAAGGATAAGAGCCTAGGAAAAATAAGCCCGCCAATTCATTTTGATGCTCATCGGCATACATCGCAGCCGCAACTCCGCCAAGCGAATGGCCGCCGATAAACCAAGAACCGATTTCCGGATAATCCGCGATTACCGCTTCTGCTTTATCCACTCCAAAAATCCCGAATTTCAGCGGCAGATCCGGAATCGACACCGTGTAGCCTTGCTCGCTCAGTTTCTTGCCAAGATACGCATAAGCTTCCGCTTCCACTTTTGCCCCTTGATAAAGGATAAGGCCTTGGCCATTCGAATCTTCCGGCATGAAGATGAGTCCTTGGTCATCCCGTTCAACCGCTTCGAGATCGACTTGTTCTTCCAGAATTTCACTTGGCCCGTAATCGAATTGGCTATAGACGATAAAGCCGATAACGATCAAAGCAATCAACACAATAAAACCAAGCAAAATCCGAATGGTCCATTTTTTCGCCTTACTTTTCTCCGCACTCAATAGGAAATTCCGACACGGGTTTTGAAGAACTCCGCGCTTTCCATTTGCTTATACGCAAAATCAGCTGTGTCGCCGACTGTGATTTCTCTGCCTTCTTCCGGGAGAAAATCTTTTTCTGTCCGGTAATTGCCGCGCGCTTCTCCGTCCGGCAAATACGTCGGGCAGACAATCGTCCAGTCCAATTCAGACGCTTCGAGCAAACGGAAAACCTTCTCATGTTCTTCTGCAGCAAACGTCAATTTGCGGTTGGAATCGCCGCCTTGGTATCGCAATACGCCAGGTGTCAGCCGGCTATTCAAGATCCCTGCCGTTCCAATCGTAATCAAACGTTTGATGCCCTCTTTTTCCATCGCCGCTTTAATGAATGGAATGGCTTCTGACAAAGTCGTCGTCCGGTCCGTTCCCAGTGCACTAAAAACCAAGTCGGCGCCTTCTACAGCCCGTTCGATATCTTCTTGATTGCGTACATCGCCTGCCATTGTTTCCAAGTTTTCATGGTCTTCCAGTTTAGGCGAACGTGCTAATGCTTTTACGTGATGTCCCTCCGCTAACGCCTGCTTTAAAATTTCTTGGCCGACACGGCCGGTTGCGCCAAAAATGGTAATGTTCATATCCATCCTCCTCTTAAGAACTGTTTATGATTTATTTGAATAAGTAGCCTTTTTTAGCCAATACGTCTTTTAAGTCTTGGCGATGCGCGCTTCAGGAAATTCGCCATTTGCTGCGTCCACGTCTCTGACTTCTGATTGGTGCTGCGGCGCTCGTAATATTCCTGAATCGCTGCATCATATGCAGGGAGCAAAGTTTCATATTTCGCTTCATCATATTCGTTCTCATGAAGAATCGCTTCGACCGGCAATCTTGGTTTCACTTCATTGCCTTCATTCGGCACGCCTACAGTCAAACCGTAAACCGGGAACACGCCTTCCGGCAAGCCGACCAGTTCGCTGATCGCTTCCATATTGTTGCGGACTCCTCCGATATAGCAGATGCCGTAGCCTTTCGATTCAGCAGCCAAAGCTAAATTCTGGGCAAGCAGTCCAACATCTGTAACAGCGACCAGCAGATTTTCTGCTTGATCAAAAATAATTTTCTCGCCTTGGATTTCTCCCCGCATGCTTCAAACGATTGTAATCTGCGCACATGAGGAAAACCGCTCCTGCGCCTTCCATCTGTTTCGAATTGCGTGAGAGCTCCCCCAATTTCTTACGTTTTTCTGGATCCGTCACCCAGACAACGGAATAAGCTTGGACAAAATGGGAAGTGGCCGCATGCTGTGCTGCCTGGATCAACTCGCTGACTTCTTCTCTTGTCAGCTGCTTTTCTTTATAATCACGCACCGAAGCGTGGGATTTCATCAATTCAATAACCATTCTTCTTCCTCCTTTGACTCTATTCTCTTATCCTATCAAATAATCTGGGATGATACTCTTCCAACGATTTTTGCTACAATAAAAGAAGATGAGGTGAGCAGTTTGAAGCGAGCGAAAGCCATTGTTTCGATTCTTTTTTTATTGGTGCTCGGCGGTTTTTTGTTTGTTTGGCTACAGAACGAATGGGCATTCCGGGAAGAACTGGCAAACCGGCCGGCACCTTCCGGACTGCATCCGATTGTAGCTGAAAAAAGTGAACAATTGATTCAGCAAGCCGAAAGCATCGGCATTGAAATCTTGATCACGGACGGATTCCGGTCGGCTGAAGAACAGAATAATTTACACAATCAAGGCCGCAGCGTCCCCGGCAATGTCGTTACTTATGCGCGCGGCGGCGAATCTTACCATAATTATGGCCTTGCAATCGATTTTGCACTGCGTCTCGAAAACGGCGACGTGGTTTGGGATATTCAGCGAGATGACAACGGCAACGGAGAACGCGATTGGTACGAAGTTGCAGCCATCGGCAAAGAGTTAGGGTTTGCTTGGGGCGGCGACTGGCAGCGTTTTAAGGATTATCCGCATTTGGAGATGACATTCGGCTTGTCGATCGAAGAGTTGCAGCAAGGCTATCGTCCGGAAGATGTCCTGGAATAGAAAAAACAGCGTGGTTCACTTAGAACCACGCTGTTTTTATGAGTTTGTTTGCGGAATCCACTGTTTTGTTTGCAGAATATCTGCCTTTATTTGCGCAATCCGTTTTTTCTTACAATTCCTGGCGCAAAGCTTGAATGACGTCAATTTGAGTAGCTTTGCGAGCCGGGCGCCATCCTGATACCATGGCGACTCCGATGCTGATGACAGCAGAAATCAGCACCAATTGCCAAGGGATGACTGAAATCAGGATATTGACATCGCCCATTCCCTCCCCATCTTCACCTAAAGAGGTCATGATGATTTTCGGTACAATCCAGTTGGCGAGCATGCTGACACCGTACGAAACCAAAATAGCGAGCACTGTTCCGATAATGCCGATCGCTGCACTTTCCATGAGGAATAATTTCTGAATCAGTTTCGGCTTGGCGCCGATCGCTTTCATGACGCCGATTTCGCGTGTCCGTTCTGTCACCGCCATCGTCATTGTGTTGAAAATACCGATGGAAGCGATGAGGACTGCAACGGTCCCAACGACAATCAATCCCGCTTTCAAAGCGGTAAAGAACATATTCATTGAACCCAATTCTTCTGTAACCGAGTAAACATAATAGCCGTCGTCTTTTAAAGTCTGCGTGATAGTAGAGACATTTTGCAGATCGTCTGCATAAACAAGAACTTGGCGCCCGCTTTCTTCTAGTGCCAACTCTTCCTGGAACACAGGAGCCCACGAATCATCTATCAATAGCGTATTGTCGGTTATCCAATCCTTGCCCGGTTCTTCCTTGATTCCTGAAACTGTAAATTCCCACGTAGCGGCTTCTTTTTCCCCTTCATAAGGAGTCAATTCCAACTGGAACGTTTGTCCGATGAGGCTTCCGGCAAATCCGCCCGAGACTTCCTCGCCTTCATCCGCTTTTTTCTGCTCTTCTTCAGTCAACAAATTTTGCGCAAAATGATAGCCGACAATCACTTCGTCAGCCGATGCAGGAATTTTGCCTTCCGCCAGTTTCAAACCTGCTTTTTGTTCTTGTTCCATGTCAACAGTAGACGTAGCTGCAAACCCGCTTCGATCGCCTATTTTGGCAACAGCTTCGGCATTTGGCGAAGTCCGGTCCGTCACTGCTTTTACATGCGCAAGCTGGTTCATCGCTTCTACTTCTTTATCGGTAATCGACTCGCCATCTTCTCTTCCAGCCACTTCGATTTCCGTTACAATCTGATTGTCCAGCACCTGATCCGTCACGGTTTTCTGCATGCCGAACCCAACAGATGCGAGGATAATCAAGAAGGCACAACCCATCATCGCCGCCAAAATAGTTGTCGCTACCCGGAGCTTATTGCGCTTCATATGTTGTTTAATAAAATCCATTTGATCTTTAAATTGCATGGCGCTTTTCTCCTTTCACTAATTCCCCGTCGTGCAGACGGTATTGCCGATGCGCAACATTTGCGACTTCATCGTCATGGGTGATGATGACAAACGTCAGCCCGAGCGACTGGTTCAGCGATTGGATCAACATCAAAATATCTTGTTCAGTCTCCGAATCCAGACTTCCGGTCGGCTCATCTGCCAGCAGAATCGGCGGGTCGGTGACGAGAGCCCTTGCGATGCTGACGCGCTGCTGCTGGCCGCCTGACAATTCATTCGGATAATGGTCAGCAACTTCCTGCAATCCTACTTTTTCAAGCAATCCGCGAACTTTCGCCTGGCGTTTTTTCACCGTCTCTCCTTTGATCTTCAAAGGCAATTCCACATTCTCAAAAGCGGTGAGGCCCGGCATCAATTGGAAGTTCTGAAAGATGAACCCGAAATTGGCCAAACGGAAATCCGCTTTCTCTTCTTCTTTCATCTTGGCTGTCTCTTTTTTATTCACTAAAACCGAGCCTGATTCCGGTGTCATAAAACCGGCTAAAATATGCAATAAAGTCGATTTGCCAGAACCGCTCTTTCCGAGGATGGCAACAATTTCCCCTTTTTGGACGTCTAAAGTTACGCCTTTTAATACAGGAACTTTCCGTTCGTGTTCTTTTTTGCCAATCGCAAACGTATGGCGCAGGTCTTGGATTTCAATCATGGCTTAATGCCCCTCTCTTACTGGATAATTCAAGTATAGAGATCAAATCTTAACGATTTCCAAGGAGTTTTATGAAGAATTTCTTAAGAAGAGGGATAAATAGGAAAGAAGGAGGGTATTTTGCTAATAAGGTTTTTGACTTGCCCATGAGGATATGCAATTCTTGAAGAAGGCCTGAAAGATGATACATAAAATAACTCTTGCTCGAAAAGAGAAGAAAGAAGGGATTTCGTGAAACAATTCGCTGTCATTATTCCGGCTTATAAACCGGACCATAAATGCGAAAAACTGATAAACGAGATCCTGGCAGCCGGATTTCAACGGATTATCGTGGTCGATGATGGCAGCGGTGCCGAGTATGCACCTTTTTTTGAATCCTTGGTGCCATTGCCTGAAGTGACTGTGCTGCACCATGCAGCCAACCAAGGAAAAGGGCGTGCACTAAAGACCGCCTTCCATTACATACTCAATCAAAACCTTCCGCATGACGCGGTGATTACAGCAGATGCCGACGGACAGCATTTGGTGGCCGACATGCTGAAAATTGCCAAGCAATTATCGAGCACTCCGGACCGTTTCGTAATGGGTGTCCGGGATTTCACGCAAAAAGACGTACCTTTCCGGAGCCGTTTCGGCAATCGTTTCACTCGGCTGCTGTTCCGTTTATCAACTGGCACATCGCTCACCGATACGCAGACGGGGCTTCGCGGAATCCCAGTGAGCCAGCTGCGCCTGCTGCTGACAGTTCTCGGGGAACGGTTTGAGTACGAAATGAATATGCTCGCTGCTTTGAAACCCAAAGGCATCCAAATAGCTGAAGTGCCGATTGAAACGGTTTATATCGATGAGAATAAATCTTCGCATTTCCATCCTTTGCGCGATTCTTTTCACATCTATAAGATATTCCTGTTTTACGGCCTTTCAGGCGCCGCTTCATTTGGCCTCGATATCGGATTGTATTGGATTTTCCTGCAATTGTTCCGGCCGGAAGCACCGCAATTATTCATTATTTTTGCAACCGTTGCCGCACGGGTCTTATCGTCCCTCTTCAATTACTATGTCAACCGCCACAAAGTATTCGGCCAAGGTTCCCGGAAGTCTTTGATACGCTACTACTTGCTGGCCGCGTTTATCATGCTGGTTTCTGCCGGATCCGTCCATTTCCTATATGCGGAATGGCTTGGACGAGGAGAAGTCATCCTCAAAGTGCTTGTCGACACGCTGTTGTTCATTTTCGGATTCGTCGTTCAGCGTGCCTGGGTTTTCAAGAAAGAGTAAAAAACTCCGTTTTCCTTTTTAGGGAAAACGGAGTTTTTATTGATTTTATTCCTGGTATTCAATTCGAGTGCCGCTTGGTTTCATTGCTAATGCAAGCAACTGATCTACCACTTTCTTCCGGGTTTCAAAATCAAAGGGTTCTCCGCATGGCCGCCCTAATTTGAAAGGCACATGCATTGTTCTCGGAACACCGACTGCATCGGTTACTTCGGGCAAAATCGTAATCATGGCAGTCGCGGTACCTCTTTCTTCTAAAGCCCGGGCATACAGCCCAAGCACGTTATGGCAAGAACCTCAGCCCGGGACCAGTAAAGCGATATCCACTTGTTCATTTTCAAAAAGCGCCATGACTTTTGGAATCGCTTCTTGTTCCACTGCGCTCGTTTCAAGGATGCCGCCGTTCAATCCGACATTCACATCCGCTACAGAGCGGATTTCGCCTTTGTCTGTGAGCGCTCTTAGCTGCGGCAAAGGAAAGACAATTGTCGGATCGGTTTTAGCAAATTTCGTATTATAGTAAATATGCGTGACCGTCAATTCCTCTTCTTGTGCCGCGGCCGGGATAAGGCGGTATGTGGGGTCCCCGGCAGGATTATCAACATCAAATGGGCGATCTGATTTCAAATGGATGCCAGAGGTTGTGATTAATGCTACCTTGCATTCTCTAAAAGGCTTAGCCAGAACCGTTTCCGGCATCCCTTGGCGTTCATTGACATGCTTAAGCGTGAATTTTTTATACGCTTCAGGAAAATTCGTTGAAAAAGCGACAGAAAGTTTCGATTTGACTTTTGTTTTCCGTTTCATGCCTCTAGCCTCCACTTCTTATTCTTGGCCATGCGCCCAGGCAATTCGCGGATCGATTTGCCGTGACATGCGCACCATTACCGGTTCAAAGCCCATACGCGGCCAAAAATAGGAAGAGAGGTGATTGGGCGTATGCCAATCGGTGTAAATATAGTCGAAGCCCAGCTTTTTTATTTCCATGAAACAATGGTTGGCAAGCGCTCGGCCTACCCCTTTCCCACGCATCTCCGGATTCGTCGAAGCTGCTGGAAGTTCCACACAATTGGATGGAACGGCTAAATTCTGCGGATCTTCTTTCCGATAATAAATATGGAAGCCTGCCATACGTCCGCTTTGTTCAGCCAGCCAAAACAGCGCCTCTTCATCGTTCGCGACCTCGCTGTAACTTTGTTTGATCTCATCCAAAAGTTCTTTTGTTATCGGATTCCAAGAAGGAGCCGTTGCCTGGTGGATACTGTTCCAAGCAGCCATTTTCCTGAGAAGCAGGCCATCAGCCGGTGTGCCTTTTCGAAACTCCAGTCCCGGCTCCGATTCATTTTCTGATGGCGTGAAATCCTTTAGCGGCAGCACCGCATATTTTTGTTCGTAGCGGAAAGACTGATCCAGCATTTCTTCGATTAGAAGGGGATGGCCAAGCGGTGCCATTAGGACATGATGAAAATAGCCATGTTTGACCCATTCCGCTCCAGCATCTGCATACAATAACCGCAAAAGCCGAGGATGTTCGTTTTCGCTGATAGCCAGTGAAGCATAATCGATGAAGACATGCCGCCCGCGTTCGGCACTTTCCTTGAATTCATAAAGAAGGTAGCCGATAACATCGATTCCCCTCACCGCGACGATTCCACTGATATAAGGGCGGTCCAACAGCTTGCGCAAGATGACTTCCGTTTCGTCAATTTCTTCAAACATGGCTTTTAAAAAAGAAAACCGCTTTCGTTCGCGTTCCTGGCGCTTTGCCAAAAGCACAGCCATCTGGCGAATATGGCGATCTTCGATACCCATAAACTGAATCAATGAAATCACTCCCCGGATTGAAGTTTGACCTCCAGCATACGATAATTCCCTGCTTCAAATGGATCTCCGAAAACAAGCGGCACCGGTTCGACAAAAATCGGACCATCAGCAATCACTGTATGAAACTCGCCTTCTTCCCCGCAAGCATCCACTCCGGCCGCCTCCAGCTCTTCGATTAAATCGAGAGTAAACTCCCGCCCTAAAAACTTCGGATCTAACCGTGTCGTATCCACTACCGTGATGACGGCTTTAAAACCTTCTTCTATTAACTCTTTAAGCAATTCCTTCCGTGCTTCCTGCCATAGAGGGTGATGAACTTCCATCGCTGCTTCTGCACTGACTTTCTGGACCCAAGCGCGGTGGTCCTCCAAATCGATGTCCCCATAGACACCCATCTGGATTCCTTGCTCGTTGAACGTCTTTAAATGTTCGATAAACTCTTGTTCGTAGCCGGACCAATCTGCCTTTCCGATGACAAGCGGCAATCCCATCCGCTCCGCCTGCGCTTCCATCACCTCGAGCGGCAATCCGTGCGAACGCGATTTCGTGCCATCCTCTTCGAACATCGTGAATAATGCGATGGGCACGTGCCCCTCCATAACGGCCCGGTAATACGCAAGCGCCGAATCTTTCCCGCCGCTCCATGACATGATAAACGTCTTTTGCATGCTGCACCTCTTTATCTGTTTTCTATTGTAGTAATTTCGACATCGTGAGACTAAATCCTTTTGGAATCCCATGCTTTTGGCGACTTGCTCGTATTTCCTCGAAAGTCGCTCAAATCCGTTGCAAAGTCGCTCGTATGAGTTTTCATCCACCCATTTGCATTAAAAAAGCGGCCAGAAATTTCCTGGCCGCCAATGATTTTATTTTCCTACCATGTTTTCTGGTTTAACCCATTCGTCAAACTGGTCAGCCGTTAAATGGCCGCTCTTCACAGCAGACTCTTTCAATGTTGAACCGTCAGCGTGTGCTTGTTTTGCAATAGCTGCCGCTTTTTCGTAGCCGATATGCGGGTTCAATGCTGTAACGAGCATCAATGAGTTTTTCACGTGGTTGCCGATGACATCCAAGTTCGCTTCGATGCCCACTGCACAATGTTCGTCGAAACTGATCAAGCTGTCTGTCAATAAGCGCACAGATTGCAGGAAGTTGTAAGCGATAACCGGTTTGAATACGTTCAATTCGAAATTCCCTTGGCTCGCTGCAAATCCGATCGCTGCGTCGTTCCCCATGACTTGAACTGCAACCATTGTCAATGCTTCACTTTGCGTCGGGTTGACCTTGCCTGGCATGATCGAACTGCCCGGCTCGTTTGCAGGAATCGTGATTTCTCCGATGCCGCTGCGCGGACCGCTTGCTAACCAGCGAACATCGTTGGCAATCTTCATTGCATCCGCTGCCAACGCTTTAATCGCGCCGTGTGTATAAACCATTTCGTCGTGGCTTGTCAGTGCATGGAATTTGTTTTCAGCTGAAGTGAAGGCAGTACCTACCGCTTCCGCAATAAATTCTGCAACCGATGGACCGAATGTTGCGTCAGCGTTAATGCCTGTTCCGACAGCCGTTCCGCCAATCGCAAGTTCACGCATTTCTTCAACGCTTGCACGGATCATGCGTTCACTTTTCTCAAGCATATGCTTCCAGCCGCTGATTTCCTGGCCAAGTGTAAGAGGTGTCGCATCTTGCAAATGCGTACGTCCGATTTTGATGATGTCATCAAATTTTTTCGCTTTCTCGTCCAAGGTCGCTTTCAATTGTTGGATTGCCGGCAACAAGTTTTCAGTAACCGCCATAACGCCTGCAACGTGCATCGCTGTCGGGTACGTATCGTTTGAACTTTGAGACATGTTGACATCGTCGTTCGGGTGCAATTTCTCTTCTGAAGATTGCTCAGCCAAGATTTCATTGCCGCGGCGCGCCAATACTTCGTTCATGTTCATATTGGATTGTGTACCGCTTCCTGTTTGCCAAACGACCAATGGGAAATGGTCATTCCATTTGCCTTCGATCACTTCATCAGCAGCTGCTACAATCGCTTTCATTTTTGCTTCGGATAATTTCCCGAGTTTATGGTTCGCTTTCGCTGTCGCTTTTTTCAATTGAGCAAATGCCATAACAACTTCATGCGGCATACGCTCAGTGCCGATTGCAAAGTTCTGCACGCTGCGTTGAGTTTGGGCTCCCCACATTTTGTCAGCTTCTACCTGAATTTCACCAATCGTGTCTTTCTCTGTACGATATTGCATTCCATTCACTCCAATTCATTTTCTATATGTAACCTTCTCTTCTATTAAACACAAACCAATCAAAAAAAGCGACCTTTTATGCGAGAAAAGCGCAAACAGCCGCCTAGGTTCGAAAGGCATAAGACGGACTGGCGAAGCGGCGTTTTTCAGCCGCACAGCCAGCACGGCTTATGACCCGAGAACCTGGCTGTTGGAGCCTGGACAATAAGAAAAGCGCAAGCGCCCGTGTAGTCTCGACTGGCTTAAGATCCCGAGAGGCTGGGCGCTGGAGCTGGACAATAAAAAAAGCGCAAACGTCCAAGATCCGACCATAAAAAAAGCGCGAGCACCTTATAGCTTCGATTAGCCATAGACACTCCACGCAATAAATCCTTATATTTACTAAAGTCCCCTTTAGCTTTGCTTTAGAAAAAACCCTTCAATGATTTCTTCATCTGAATGGGGAATGTACTCACCTTTAACGATTTGCGCCCCGTTGATGCAACCGCTCGATAAGAGGATGATATCGTTCGGTCCGCTTTCTTTCAGCGCGGCAATCACAGCATCATGCCTGGAAGTGGCCGTGACCACTTCTTGCTGATAAGGAACCGTAAAGCCTTTTAATACTTCATTGATCACATCAGTTGGATCATTGAAGCCCGGATGGTCGACAGTAACTACGAGGACATCGGCTTTTCCTTCAGCTGCTTTCGCCATCTTTGGCATCTTGGCAAAATCGCGGATGCCAATGCCCGCTATTAAAGCGATCAACCGGTTATGCTGAAGCTTGTTCACTTCACGAAGCACAAAATCCAGTGCTACCGGTGTATGCGCATAGTCCAAAATGATTTTCCGGGATTCCGGGCCTTCAATTACTTGAAAGCGCCCTTCCACTTGAGACATATTCGGCAAGACTTTAATGATTCTTTCCATATCTGCTCCCGCTAACAATGCGGCGCCGATTGCAGCTGTTAAATTCCCGGCATTGTATTCGCCGTATAGCGGAACTTCCACTAAATAGCTTTGGCCTTGATAACGCAAATCGAAATTCATGCCGTTTTGCATCACCCGAATATTGTCCCAAACGAGATCTGCTTCCGAATCGCGATGCTGGCTATACGTTAAAGCTGGATAATCGACAGCCGCCAAAATCTCTTTAGACATGCCTGCATCATCGATATTGATTACGGCCGCTTTAGCTTGTTTAAATAATAGTAGTTTTGATTTTAAATAATGTTCAAATGTATGATGATATTCCAAATGTTCTTCTGAGATATTCGTATGGATCGCTACATCAAAAACGATGCCTTCCACCCTTTTCTGATCAAGTGCAATGGAAGACACTTCCATGGAAGCTGCTCGATCCCCAAGCAGAGCCAGTTGTGAAAAGATTTGGTGGATGTCCGATGACATCGGGGTAGTCGGCGTGCTTTTCTTAACCGCCATCTTTCCTTTAGAATTCCAGATGCCCGTCGTCCCTAAAAAGCCAGAGGGGATACCAAGGAGGTTGAAAAGGTTATAGACATACGTGGATGTCGTGGTTTTGCCATTCGTTCCCGTTACACCGACCTTAATTAAACGATCCTGTGCATTTCCAAAAAAATGAATGGATGTCCAGGCGAGCGCCGCCTTGGAATCTTCGACGATAAGAAACGTCAACTCTTCATGCTGATCGGCAAAACTTTTTAAAACTGGGGCATCTGTACCGATAATGGCAGAAGCCCCTTTATTGATGGCTTCCTGAATGTATAAATGGCCGTCCGTATTTTCCCCGGCAATACAAAAAAAGGCAGTCCCTTTTTCCACATCTGCCGAGTTGTAAGCGAGAGCATTAATTTCCTGTGTCTCCGGTCCATAAAGGCCAGTAGTCGAAAGACGCGGAATGCGATTGAATCGAATATCCATTGGACACCCCTTAAACATCTATTTTTTCGTGTCGGCATTTTCCAAGCCGCACATTCCATAATTCATTGGGCTTATGATATTCACTCCATATTTTACTTATAAACTCAAAAGCTTGCAAAATTAAGTCTTCTATAAATTCAATATTTCATACCTTCTGCCTATCTTTTATTACCCTAATTTCAATATAAAAAACCGCCTGAAGCGCATTTCTGCTTTTCAGGCGGAATTAAAAATTAAATTTCAGTTTCAATCGCTTCTTTTTCTTTCTCTGTCAGTTCATAACGCAATTGTTCGATTGTCTGGCTATAGTCATTTTTCCCGGATAAATTCTCCAGCATCTCGCGTACGTCGATTCCGGAGGATTCTTTTAAGGTTTCCTGCAGCGACGACATCAGGTTCGTTGCGTAAGAGGTGATTTTGTTCGCTCCGCCGCCTTCACCGCCGCCAGTATCCACGACCGTGATCTTATCGATATTGCTGAGTGGGCTAGCAATTTGCTTCGCGTATTCAGGAAGCATATTGACGATCATATCAAGTGTTGCCGCTTGGCCGTACATTTCGAAGGCTTCCGCAATTTTGCGTTTGGCTTCCGCTTCTGCAAGACCTTTCAAACGGATAACGTCCGCTTCCGATTCACCTTGTGCACGCTGGGAATCGGCTTTCGCCAAACCATCCAAACGGATTTTTTCTGCGTCGGCTTTCGCCATTGCTTCAACACGATATTTCTGGGCATCGGCATCAGCCAATTGCTTCGACTTTTCCGCTTCGGCAGCTTGCTCAACCGAGTAGCGGTCGGCATCCGCCTTTTTCTTCACTTCTGAATCGTATTGGCGCTCCCGGCGCTGGATTTCTTTTTCTTCCAGTTCAATCTGCTTCTGGCGCTCAATGATGCGGATCTGCATTTCCTGTTCGACAACTTCCTGTTTTGAACGGGCAGTTTCGAGTTCATATGCTTGGTCGGCGCGTGCTTTCGCGCTATCCTGCTCGCGTTTGTACTCGGCCACTTTCAGCAAATTCTCTTTTTCCGCTTCGGCAATTTCAGTCGCGCGCTGAATTTCTGCACGCTGCGCATCTTTGCCGGCTTCGGCGCGTTTGATGCGCGTCTCCATTTCAGACTCGGCCGTTGCAATATCCGCATCCCGTTTCACTTGAGCGATTCTCGCTTTTCCTAAGGAATCCAGGTAGCCATTTTTATCGCGTACATCTTTAATTGTGAAAGAGACGATGATCAATCCCATTTTCGCTAAATCATGAGATGCAACACGCTGCACTTCTTGAGAAAACTTATCGCGGTTTTTATAGATTTCTTCCACTGTCATAGAGCCTAAGATTGAACGAAGATGGCCTTCTAGCACTTCTTTCGCTTCATTTTCCCGGTCTTCTTTTGACTTCCCTAAAAACTGCTCAGCGGCTGTCGCGATTTCTGAAATCGATCCACCGATTTTGATGATGGCTGTTCCATCTGCCATTACCGGTACACCTTGTTCCGTATAAACTTCCGGAGTGGTCACTTCAAGCTTGCTGGATAAAAGACTTAACGGCGCTGCCTGCTGGAATACAGGAAGCAAGAACGTTCCGCCGCCGCGAATGATTTTGATCCGGTTGCCCGAGTCATCTGTGTGCACATTTTTCGATCCTAAATAACTGCCTGTGACAATCAGCGCCTCGTCTGGTCCGACCGTTTTGTATTTCGTGATGTAAACCCCGACAATCGCGAGCACAATAAAGGCCGCTGTACCAATTGCAATCCATGTCATTTCCATATCAATTCCCCCTTTTTATTTGTTGAATGTAATGGGTTCATAATCCCGTACATACAAGGTTCCATCGCGCACTTCGATGATCAGCACTTGCCGCTCCTGGTCAATCGCTTCATTGTCGTAGCCAGCCGCTCTTTTGGAGATCATGCCGCTGTAAGTTTCAATGACCACTTCTCCATAGCCGTCTATCGGTATCGGAATGATCACTTTCCCGACTTGCCCAAGGAGCGCATCTTCCGTATAAGCAAGAGACGCTTCTGCCGACGACATCGGCAGGAGAACAAAGAAATAAAGCAAAAGATCGAGTACAGCTGCACCTAATGCCGAAATGCCGAGAACCGCCATACTGCTGAGCCCTGTTGTTGCCTCCAAAACAAAGCCCATTGCTGCAACTAAGGTGAAAAATGCTAGAATGACCGCTGGATTGAAGAACGGAATGCCTTCACCCGCTTCTGCAATATCACCAAAAAATACATATAAGACCGTAAGCGCGCCGGCAAGAATAAGTGTGTACATATAAACTTGTTCCATCGGCAATCCAAACAATTCCATTCCAGAACCTCCCATCTTATACATTCTATCCTATTTACGGATAAGTTCTGCGAAAGTTTCAGAATTCTTCAACAAAAAAATAAAACCTGGCCTTTTAATAAAGGTCAGGTTTAGCAAATTCAATTTCATGGAAGCCATTCACGAGCCGGAAACCGATTCCAACATAGCCGTCAGAAAGCAATTGCTGCTGTTTCAGCAAGTCATCAATTTTCGCACTCGTATGGCCGGTATAATGCGGATCCGGTTTTTTTAAATCTTTCACTAAAATGTAGCGGCGCATGCTTCCGTATTTTTCTTTTAAGGCGGCAATATGCATATCCTGCGTGAATTTGTCTTTCAAGCTCGGAATATTCATCGGTGCTACCGTGCAGCAAACATATCGGAACTGCTCCTCTAAATTCGGCAATTCTTTCATGATGACTTCAGCCAGTTTTTGCTGCAGACGATTTCCGCGGTATTCCGGCAGAACAACCGATATTTCCTGGTAAATGACATGCGGCAACTCCGCTTCCGGCAAACCAATGTCCAGGCCAAGATGCTCTTCATCAATTTCCGGTATCAGCAATGCCCGAAACCCGATTAATTGATCATCTACATAAGCACCGATCAATAATCCGCGTTCATTTAAGATGAAGAGAAATTCCTCAGTCGTTAATGGCTGGAGCACAGCTTTTTCCGGAAGTGATTTGATGACCAGGTCCTGCACTTTCTCTATAGCAGGCAAATCCTCTAAGTATAATCGTTTCATATAGAAAGGCTGCTTTTTACGAAGCACTTGATTGTTGATGGTGCCTTCATATAAAAATTTCATAGCCATTCCCCCACTGTCTTGATATGTTAATTTTAGAATACCATTTCCAAAGTCGCCCGTGTTGCCCTTTTGATAGAAACCTTAATTTTTATCAGAAAATTGGTATATTATTTATGGACGGTCTTCAAGAATCCGGCTATCTGTTTTTTATTCGCTAAGTAAATGGATTGATTGGCAGGATCTGCTTCTGAAAATTGCTGCATCCGTTTATGCATTTTGTTTTTACGCTCAGCATACGTTGCAACGATAAATTTCAAAAACGCCCAATCCATTTTTTCTGTGCAGCCATTAGCCATATCTGGCCGGTTCTTTCCGATATGGGTCACCCATCTCTTCAAAACACGATAAAGGCAAACCCGAAGTGGAAGTTCCAGATAAATGAACGTATCCGCCTTCGCTATGCGGATATCAAAACTATTGCTGTAATTCCCCTCAATGATCCACGCATCGCCTTTGACGATTTCTTCCTGTGCTGCCCGAAATTCCGCCAACTCGGATTCAACCCATCCCGCTTTCCAATAATACGAATCCAAATGGTGGACCGGCAAATCCAATTTCTCCCCTAACTCTGCAGCAAACGTCGATTTGCCTGCTCCTGCCGACACTCCGACAACCATGATTTTCTTCATTGTCCATCCCCCTTTAACACAGTCTTTTTAGTATATAGAAAATCAATTCAAAAAAATAGATGAGCTAATTTCAGCTAAGTACTTGCAATATCTGTAACCCCATGTTATTCTAAGGAAGAATTATTTTTGTTCGGATAACTTTTTATAAAGTGTCAGATGTTCATCTGCAAGATTTGAGCAAGGATAGTAATACAATGTATGCATTCGCATACGAGGAGGAAACACACATGGAACAAGGTAAAGTAAAATGGTTTAACTCAGAAAAAGGATTCGGCTTCATCGAGCGCGAAGGCGGAGACGACGTATTCGTACACTTCTCAGCTATCCAAAGCGAAGGATTCAAATCTTTAGACGAAGGTCAAGAAGTTACTTTCGACATCGAGCAAGGCCAACGCGGTCTTCAAGCTACTAACGTACAAAAAGCTTAATTTTAAGCTCTTATTACGGACTCTCCTTTTGGAGGGTCCGTTTTTTTATGGATTTGGCACTGTCCCTTTGGCGAACACGCGTATTCTTCTCTGAGTGCGCGCATTTTCTTTTGAACGCGCACAAATCGTTTTGAACGCGCATATTCTCTCCTGAACGTGCACAAACTACCGCGAACGACCCTATCCCCATACATCGAACCCCTCTCTTCTCAACACAACTAAATCCAGCCGTTTCTCTCCGTTTTCATCCAAAATAGAAAAGAAGGCGGAAAAAATCTTCCGCCTTCTTTTTATTGTGTTGGATTCAAGTTAAAGTACAACTGGAATCCAAAGAATATCAACGCGCATGCCAGAATGGTGCCGATGATGACATATATGGCCAATTTCTTTCCATCCATGCTCTTCACTCCTTTATTCATTGGATAATTCGCTATCCGCTTATAAGCGATCCTATTTCCTTTATCGTACACCTTCAATTAATTTTACAACAGCATAGGCGCCTTTGCTCTTATTGGATAATACGGTTAAGGTGCTGCGGTCTTCGGGATAATAAGCCGAATGGAAACTCACTCCAGGGTCGTAGCCCATCACATGGAACTTCTTCACTTCGCTGTCTTGCCGATCAATCCAAACGCCATAGCCATATTCCCCGTCTTCATCTCCGGCGTGTGGGGTCAACATCCGCTCAGTCATTTCCTTCGATAACAACCCTGCCCCCATCAGCTGATCCCAGAAGGAAGCCATATCTTCAGCAGTCATATAAGCACCGCCATCTGCCCCGCCTTTAATCGGCAAAGCGTATTGGTTCGTTCGCCATGAACTTCCTTCCTCGATATAGCCGAAAGCGGTCTGTGCCGGAAGCTGATCCATCCGGAAATACCCCGATGCACTCATTCCTGCACGTGCAAAAATTTGTTCTTCTACATAATCCGTAAATGCCTTGCCCGAAATGTTCTCAACCACAAGCCCGAGTGCGACGAAGCCAGCATTGTTGTAATGGAACTTTGCTCCAGGTTCGAACATCATAGGCGCGTCTTTGAATAAAGGCACGAAATCCATACCCGTTTTCATCAAATACATCGGATGCTGAATCCATAATTCTTCGAAATCATCCATCGTCTCTTCATCAAAATAATCAGGAATCCCTGAAGTATGGGTCAGCAACTGATGGATGGTGACATCAAAATTCGGGAAAATTTCCGGCAGCAATGCCGAAAGCCGGTCTTCAAACGTGAGCTTTCCCTCTTCGGCCAATTGACAGATAGCCACCGCCGTAAAGATCTTACAGCCGGAAGCGATGCCGAAACGGGTATCAATTGCGTTCGGCCGTTCATTGGCCCGATCTGCAAAGCCTTTTGCAGCCATCCACGGATTTTCTTTCTTCCATAGAACAGCTCCCGAAAAATCCATTTCTTCCATTCCGTCAGAAATAGGATTATCGGTTGAGGCTTGCTGGTAATTTCCTTCTTCATCAATGACAATCTGGCGGCCGTCCCGCAATTCAATCGACAACGGATGCACTTCGCTCTTCTGTTTTGAAAAATACCAAACCCGCTTAGGGGCAACAAGGAGGATAAAAGCATCGCCGCTTCCCAGGAAGTTTAAAGCGGAAGGCTCAATCCCTTTATTGCCGCGGACCGGAATTTCCAGACTTTCCAGCTGCTCTCCCACTTCTTTTACGTGCGGGGTGGTGATGCTCACTTCGCTGATATTCAGCAGCGAGTCGATCGAGAAATTCCCCATCCGGTCCACGTTCCGGCGGCCGATAAATTCCACCACATTGCCTGCCGGATCTTGAAAATAAAAAGCATCTGCATCAAAGTTTGCGTAATAGATTTCGTCCATGCCTTCCTGGCGGTTTAAGTCTACACGCGAACTGGCCCAACTTTTAGCAAGCGAAAACTGATTGCCCGGAATATTGAATGCGAAATGGTAGCTGGCTGAGCGGTCACTTTCAGCAAAGACCAGTTGGGAATCTCCAATAGACAAAGTAAAACTTGCGGCGTCTTCTTCGACAATCCGAAAACCCATCTGATATTCATAGAAACCTTTCATCTCTTCTAATCGATTTGTATATAAAACGACTTTTTTGAACATGAAATCACCTCTTCCTTTAAGCATACCGAACTTGTTCCTTTTTTTCCTCTATAAAATTGTCAGACAATGAAAAAGGCTGTTCCTTTCCCTTGAGTCCACAAGGAAACGAACAGCCTTACTCGATAGAATTTCTACCGCATTCGATGATTAGTTTTTCGCTAAGTCATTGGAAACTTTGCTGAGCTCAAATACTTCTTTAAAGTTCACTTTCTCGCCTTCCTGCAAACGTTTCTTGTATTCAGCTGTTGCTGTGAAAAGAACATCTGTGGATGAGTTAAGCGATGTTTCGAATGAGTCTTGCAAGACGCCGATGATAAAGCCTACCCCTACTACTTGCATCGCTACATCAGCCGGAACTCCGAACAAGCTGCATGCCAATGGAATCAGTAGAAGCGAACCGCCCGCTACACCTGAAGCGCCGCATGCACATACGGCTGCCAGCACACTCAAGATGACAGCTGTCGGAAGATCCACTTGAATGCCAAGCGTGTTTACAGCAGCCAGCGTCAAGACTGAAATCGTTACGGCAGCACCTGCCATATTGACCGTCGCACCTAGCGGAATCGATACCGAATACGTTTCTTTATCCAGACCTAACTTTTCGCATAAAGTCATGTTGACTGGAATATTCGCTGCCGAACTCCGGGTGAAGAATGCAGTAATGCCGCTTTCTCTTAAACACTTGAATACAAGCGGATACGGATTTTGGCGGATATTGATAAAGACAATGATTGGATTGACGACAAGCGCCACCACAAGCATACAGCCGATCAATAAAGCTAATAGCTTCCCGTAGCTTAATAAGGAAGAAAGCCCATTTGCTGTAATCGATTCGATTACCAAACCAAAGATTCCAAGTGGAGCAAATTTAATGACCCAGCCGACCATTTTCGCAATGGCCTCTGAGAAATTTGTAATGGCTGTTTTTGTTGAATCGGCTGCATTTCGAAGTGCCAATCCAAGAACAATCGCCCAAGCCAAGATGCCGATATAATTTGCATTGATCAGGGCATTTGCCGGATTATCAACCACATTCAACACTAAAGTCTTGATGACTTCAATTGCATTGCCTGGCGGTTCTAACCCTTCTGCCCCCTGCGTCAGCGTAATGCTCACCGGGAAGATAAAGCTGGCCACTACTGCGATTAAGCCTGCTAAAAACGTACCTAATAGATAAAGGAAAACAATTGATTTCATATTCGTTTGCTGCCCTTTTTTATGCTGGGCAATTGATGCCATAACCAAGAACAGCACCAGTACCGGCGCGATTGCTTTTAAAGCGCCAACAAATAAGGTTCCGAGAATGGTGAATGATTCGGCTATTTCTGGAATTAAAACCGCAAGTAAAACCCCTAGAACCAGACCGATCAGTATTTGTTTCACAAGGCTAACCCGATTCCACATCTTCAATAATTTCATACCCGTTCCCCCTTGATGATTTTCAACTAGCATCACACGACATCCAGCGCTCTGCTGTTCATTGCTTTCAGCAGCCAATCCCCGTGGACACCGGTAAATGGTTAATCTAATCCTATTCTATAGAAAGGGAGGACTGAATTAAACAAATTTTTTATAAAATCAAATTTAATTTTCCTCATTTGATTCATATGGACTGCTGTTTTATTTTAACTGCCTGTAATTTAGGAACTAAATGTAAGCACATGGGATTTCTTGCTTTTCAATCACGATTATCTGTATAAAAAAAGAACGCCCTCAAAGAGGACGTTCTTTTTTTGTTAAGACAAGGCACCGATAAATTGCAATTCTTCGATGCTCCGGTGATTAGCCTGGCCGTTTAAGATGCTTTCGACATCAGCCAAAGTCTGTTCAAGAGGTACCGTCTGCCCTTTCTGTCCGGTGAATTCTTCCGCAGTATAAAATGCTTGGGTGAAATATGCTTCAAGCAGCTCGCCCTTACGATACGTCGCCAAATCAGCTTCACTGATTTTATCGAGACCCCGCACTTGTACGAGCGATCGAAGTTCGCGGTAACGGCGCAGCACTTTCTGCGTACGTTGGCGCAATTGGAAATGGCGTTCATCCAGCTGAGCGTCTTCAAGCAAAGAGGAAGTGGAATGAAGCGGACTTAATGCCGGATATTGATGGCGGGCAGCTAAATCTGCATCCAATTGCCACACTGTCTCAAGCGGCCCAAAAGGAAAATCATCGTCTACCGCTTCACCAGATAAATCGACTAGCAAGGTGGTCAAGGATTCATGCCCTAGCTGTTCCTGTATTTCAAAAAGTGCGCCTGAATCCACATGGCTTTTATCAGTTACAAGAACCGCTTCTTTTCCGATTTCTTTTAACTTAGTGATGGTTTCTTCGATTGTTTCTGTGAGGTAGCTTGCCAATTCCGTAATACCTTCCAGTTCTGACGGAGATCCGGACGGAACTAAGAAAACAGTAGAAAGGTTCTGTTCTTGATAACGGTGCAGAAGTTCTGCAACAATGACCAATTGTCCCATTCCAGGACGTGCGACAATACCTGTCGATCCATTTTTCACAATGGGCGCGAAAAAGTCTAAAGCTTTGATTCCTGTTTCAATCATCTTCATCTTCTCCCCTCGAAGTATCAATTCATCTACCGTGCAATTTGCAAGTTTAGCCAGGCCGACCAAGGTTTTCACTTCCGCCTTCCCGAGATCGATTTTTCCTGTACACAAATTCGATACTGTAGCTGGACGAATGCCTACTTCTTTTGCAGCAGTTGTTAAATTAGGCACTCTTTTTCTAAGCAACGGAACATTTAATCGGATATCTTCCATTTCATCTCCTCCTTACTTTATATCGTAAAATAAATTACGTTAAAAAGCAATATAAATTTCTTTATAACGTAATTTATTTTACGCCAAAAGAAAAACCCTTCGATTTGAAGGGTTTAAAAAGTAAATTCCAGTCGTACCATATCCCGGCACTCTAAGCCATTTTCAATAATCGGCTCGGGATAGTTGCGGGTGAAAAAGTCCCGGTCAATGGACTTCATCCGAAAACCGCATTTGTGATACAAGGCTAACTGAGCGAAACTTGAATTTCCTGTACCGATTTCTACATGCCGGAACCCGGCTTTTCGGGCTTCGTCCAGCGCATGTTCAATCAGTCTGTTGCCATAGCCTTTGCCTCTTTCCATTTCAGCCACGGCAATATTTTTTATTTCGGCAGCTGATTCCGACAGCGGCAGAAGCACGTAGACGCCAATCACTCGACCGTCCAATTCTGCCACATAGCAATGCCCTTCAGCCAAATAAAGACGGATCAGCTTTTCAGAAGGATCGGCTTCAAGGAGCAATTCCATTGGCGGCTCTTCGCCTTTTGCAAGCAGGCGGATATCCATTACTTCGGCTCTTTAAAACCTTGATCGATCAAATAGTCTTCGGCATCGCTGAACGTTCCGAAGCTTTCTTCCAGGTTTTTTCCTGTGTAGATATTCCAGAAAGGCTCTTCGTAAACCAAATCCAGCTTTTCGTTTTCGCGGTTTGTCCACGTCTTGTCATATGGCGGTTCCGGCTCAAGGGATAAGTAATCCAATGAATCTGCAACGATGCTGCGAAGTTCCTTTTCAGAGAAATCGCGTACGTTAACAAAGCCTCGATCATCCGCTTCATACTGCGGCAAGTTTCCGACATAGACAAAACCGTTGCCGTTCGGATGCAAATGATAGACCACAATTTTCTTATCGTACAAGCTTTCTTCGTAATGGAAATTCACACGTTTCATCGATACGTCTTTACGCGCCAATTCTGGGAACGATTCAATAATCGCCAGTTTCTGTTCAAATGTTAACAATAGATTTACCCCGTTTCTTAAGTTCGCTCTGCCCTTAGTATAACACGGACAATGGATTCCGACACATCTGCTTCAACGATCCGCAAACTCCGAAATCCACTGTACTTTCATCTCCTGTAGGCTGTGAATGGTTCCAGCAGGACCGCTGACTGCGATCAGTAGTTCCACCAATATCCCATTTCTTTAAAAGCCACATCCCATAACATCACTTCGCCTTCAATCGTGATAATAAGTTCATTGACTTTTTCCATGGCAGTTTCAGAAGCATTCGGATAATTCATCCCTTTATCTACGGAATAGGAATCTACTTCTTTGCCATCAACAGAAATGCGGATCTGTCCCTTATCGCTTTTTGCATTGGACGGGATTCCGTAGTTTAAAGACAGCACGATATCTTTTCCATCTAATTTATAGGAGAATTCTGTTGTGCCTTGACCATTTCCCTTATACAAATTTTTTGTGGGTTCGACTTTTACGGGTCCCACTTTAAAACTTTGATAGGATCCATCAGAGATTTTCCCAGCCTCATTCAAAGCTATTTCCGGACCTTCTACTGGGGTCGTCATTTTATTTAGCAGCTCTGAAAAACCAATTACCGCAATCGAAAAGAGGGTGATACATATGCATGTGGCAATGGCTCTCTTCCCAATACCCGTATAGTGAGATCCAAATCTGTACGCATAAAAACCGATCGCTGCGCCTACGGCATTTACCAGTGCATCATCTATATCAAAACTCCCGAGAAACGTCAGCATCTGCATCGTTTCTAATGCCAGAATTGCGATAAAAAATAAGAAGATGAATTTTGGAAATTTCCAGCGCTGCAACAAAGGGATTAAGATGCCAAATGGAATAAAAGCAGCCAAATTGCCTATGTTAAAAAACCAAAGGTGGAAATATTTTAAATCCGACATGCTTGGAAATTTTAATGCGAGTGTATGGGGTATGAGATTAAATTGGTATTCGTGAACCCCTCCGCTGCAGTTGGCCTTCCAAAGCCAAAGAACATAAAATAGACGATTAGAATTGAATAGATGAACAAAACGCTCCCGATGATCCGTTGTTTTGTACCCATAAGTTTCCTGCCTTTCTGCACCAAGCATCCTGAAATACCTCCTGAACTAGCCTGGCATTCTCACTATTTATAAAAATAGCCGATAATGCTAAAGAATTAAGCAGGAAAAACCTTAAGAATTTCTTAAATTACAAACATGGATCCGGTTTCTATCGTTTCCCCGCGTCTCGCCAATTAAATTTAAAAACAGAAAAAGCTGCCCGCAGGCAGCTTTTTCTCTTAGCGTTTATGTTGTTTATTGCCGAATGGCCACCAGACTCCACGGTCGAATGAAACCGAAATTGCTGGAATCAGGAGCGGCAGTACGATCAAGCCGTACAACAGCAAGCCTGTGATGACGATTGTGGCAATCTGCACGAGGCTCAAGACGCCGGACGGCATCATTGCACCGAAAGTACCCGCCAGGATGATGGCGGCGGTGATGATGACCGTACCCATTTTCGCCATGGAAGTTCTCATCGCATCGCGCACGCTGATGCCATTGAATGACTCTTCGCGGAAACGGTCCAATAGGAAGATCGAGTAATCGACTCCAAGGGCAACGAGCATGACGAAGCCGAAGAATGGAACCGCCCAGCTGATGCCGTCATAGCCAAGGCCGTTGACGAAAATCAGTTCCGCAATGGAAATGGAGGTGTAATAGGTCAATAAGAGCGACCCGATCATGTACAGCGGCATGATCAACGAACGGAATAGGATTGCCAACACCACGAACAAGCTGATCAGCATGATCGTCACTGTGTTTGTGAAATCATTTGAAGATACATCTTGAAGATCGCTATTGATGCTTGAAATTCCGCTGAACGCAATTTCTGCATCTTCGAGCGGCGTGTTTTTCGCACCCCGTTCTACTGCGTCTTTAATATTAGCCGTTGTTTCAATAGCTTCATGGGAATAAGGATCATCCGACAAAATGACCTCCATCGTTACTCCTGTCCCTTCTGCAAACGTATAGCGGTCTAACACTTGTTCAAAATCTTCACTTTCAAGGGTTCCTTCCGGAATGAACAAACCGGTATCGCGAACTGTTTCACTATCGCTCATTGTCTGCATCATATCGACTGCTTCTGTTAATCCGGCTTCAATCTCGCCTAAGCCTTCATTCGCAGCGCTGATGCCTTCTGAAAGTTGGGAAATGCCTGCACCGAGTTCTCCCGCTTGTCCAGCTGCGCCTTCCAATCCTTGCTGGATTTGCGTAAGCCCTCCGCTAATTTGCGATAAAGCGCCAATCGTTTGCTGGATATTGCCTGTTGCCTGCAACCCTTGCGTCACTTGGCCAAGTTGGCCGTTCAATTGAGCTAAGCCAGCTGCAGCATCGCCTAAGCCGCCCGCTCCCCCAGTTTGGCCACTGACGCCGGATAATCCGTTTTCGATTTCTGTAAGGCCGGCTTGAACTTCCCCGAGGCCATCACGTGCTTCGGTTAATCCATCAGCCAATAAGCCCAGCTGTTCATCTACATACAATTCATTAATCACTTCGCCTGTAGGGCGTGTAATGGCACGAACATTTTCAACGCCGTCCACTTTTTCGATTTCTCTGCTCAATGCTTCAAAATAAGGAACGGTCGTTTCATCAATTAACGATTCATCTGATTTAACAACAACTTCCACCGGCAAGGAATCTCCTTTTCCGAAGCCCTTTTCAATAGCGCGGAGCCCTTTCACCGATTCGTATTCTGAACCGATTTCATCCACCGTGTTAAACGATAGCGAGTTGTTATACGTAAACAATAGCGGAACAGTAATCACCGCTACGACAAGCATCGATAATAACGGACGGTTGATCGACAGTTTGCTCATCGCAATCCAAAGATTGCTGTCTTTATGGGCAGCCGATTTTTTCGCTGGCCAGAATAATTTCTCTTTTAGTAATGACATAAAGAACGGTACGACAGTAAACAATACGAGCAGCAGAACGAAAATACCGACCGCTACTGCAACAGCTGATTTGAAAATCGGGAATTCCGCAAATCCGATAGCGAAGAAACCGATAAATACGGCGATTCCGCTGATCAGCAGCGTTCTTCCTGCTGTCTTATACGTATTGATGATCGATTCTTCGACGCCATGCCCCGCAGCCAGCTCTTCTTTATAGCGGCTTAGCAACAAGATGCAGTAATCTGTCCCAATTCCGAAAAGAATTGCGACAAGGAAAATCTGCGTATAGTTTGATACCGGGAAGCCAAACCAATCGATGAAAAAGGCCACAATTGATTGGCTCAACAGATAAGAAATACCCACTGCGATAAGTGGAATAAACGGTGTTACGATTGAACGGAACACTGCAAGCAAGAGGCCGAAAATCAATACGACCGTGATGACTTCTGTCCGTTTCAGCCCTTCTTGCGCGCTGATATTCACATCATTATTGATAATCGCTTCACCTGTAATATAGGCGGTCATGTCGTCAGGAAGGATGGATTCGCGAATTTCATCCGCTACTTTGTTCACTTCTTCATCTGTCCCATCGACTGTCACTGGGATTAAAACTGTCTGCCCGTTTTCTGAAATTAATTGCTCTTCCAGTTCAGGGCTTTCAACAGGATTTAACACACTGGTAATCGGATCGCCTAAGTCTTCCACTTCTGAAGCAAGGGAAGAAAGAGATTCCTTCATGCTTTCATCTAATTCATCATCAAGTTCAATGACTAGGGAAATCGTTTGTTCCGCGGCTCCAGCATCTGATAAGATCGTAGCTGCCAATTGGGAAGAGGCTTCTTCAGAAAGCTGGAAAGATCCTGCTTCTTCTGCCTGCTCCGTTAAATTGGGAGCCAGTAAGAACAAAGCGACCGTCAACACGATCATGGCAATCGTGATCGGCCATTTTAGTTTCAATACCGTTTTCATTTATTCCACTCCATCCATTTTGATAATATGGCTCAATTTCCGGAAAAACGATAGAAATTGTTCAATTTCCTCGTCTTCGATATTGCGCGCTAAAAGGTTCTCAATATACTCGGTCACTGCTTTATCCGACTTCATAAGAATCTCTTTTCCCTTGTCTGTCAATTCAATAAACTTCTCTCTTCGATCTTGCTGGTCTTCCTGAACAATCCGGATCACATCTTTTTGCAGCAATTTTTTGATCCGATTGGAAATTGCACTTTTATGTACGGACTGCAAGATTGCTAGCCGGCTGGAAGTAATCTTCCCTTCTTTGCCAATCAGCTTCAGCATCTGCATCTGTTCCGGGGAATATTCTTTCCAAAGCGGATTATCTACGCCTTTGATGACTTTCTCCGTTCCATAAAACATCACTTCCTGGAAAAGATCAACGGCTTCTTTTATTCGGTCATCCAACTAGTTCACCCCCTAAACCAATATCACTAGTTTAGGGGGTGAACTAATCAGAGTCAAGTAATACGCTACACAAAAAAATCCCAGCAGGCACGGGCGGCCGACTGGGATTTCTTTAAACTTCTTTTGTGGCGGTATGACGGATTTCCTGTCTGCGCGCATAAATGTTTTTCGCGATTGTTTTAATAACCGCATAAACCGGGATAGCAAGAATGATGCCCCACAACCCGGCAATATTTCCGGCTGCTAAAATCAAGGTAATAACAGTCAGCGGATGGACATCCAGCGATTTCCCCATGACATTCGGTGTAATGAGGTTGCTCTCAATCTGTTGGGCAATGAGCATGATAATGGCTACGTAAACGGCCATGATCGGATCTTGTACAAGCGCTATAATGATGGCGGGAATGACCGCAATATAAGGCCCTAAAAACGGAATGACATTGGTAAACATGCCGATTAATGCCAATAATAAGGCATAATCCAAGCCAATGATCAGATAGCCGATCAGCAGCATCACTCCAACAAGGAAACTGACGAATAGCTGTCCTTGAATATAGGCTTGCAGCGTTTCATCCACATCACTCAAGGTTTTCCGGATCCAGGTTTTGCGCTCTCCTTTAAAGAATCCGGCTACAAACGGCGCAAATTTCTGATGATCTAATAGAAGATAGATTAAGAAAAACGGAACGAGCACAAGGGTAACGACACCGGATACAAAACTCGCTAAGAACGAAATGACCCAGCCGCCGATATTGCTGGCAAATTCTCCAACGCGTCCTTGCAGTCCGTTGATCTGCTCCTCAATGGAATCTGGCAATCGGTCCCGTTGATCGAATAGGTACATGCCGTAATCTTCTACATCTTCGATGATTGCAGGTGCGTTATCAACCAAGGAATTTACTTGTTTCGTCACCATTGGACCGATCATCGCATAAAACAGATAAAATACGAGAACGATTAATAGAATAATGGTAATGACTCCAGCCCATCGAGGAAATTTTCTCTTTTCTAAAAAATGCAGAATTGGGCGGCTCAAGTAGAATAGGACTCCCCCAAGCAATAGCGGTACAAATACAGTTTGTGCAATAATGAACAACGGATCAAATATGGCTTGGACTTCAATGAATAATCGTATGATTACTAAAGTTAATATAATTCCAATGCCTACTTGAAACCATAATTTATTGGTCAAAGCGATTCACTTCCTTTCTTCTATCGTGTATACCCAGTTTACCATGAAATATCATTTATATTTCTGTGCGGCCGAACTTTTCGAACTGCCATGCGTCCCGTATAATGGGTGAATGATGAAATTTTTGGAGGACTTATTCTATGGAACAATTATGGCTAACCATTAAGTTTTTACTGCTCGGGCTTTTTCAAGGCTTGACCGAACCGATTCCCATCTCTTCAAGCGGGCACCTTCTGATTGCCCAATACTTTTTGGATGTGGAAATTGAAGGCAGCAACTCGACATTCGCTCTTTTAGTGAACAGTGCGTCATTAATCGCCGTCCTGATCATTTACCGCAAGGATATTAAACGGCTGATTATTAACGGGCTTCGTTATTTCAAGGTGAAAAATGAAGAAACGAAACGCGACTTCATGTTTGTTGTGTATTTAGTAGTCGCAACAATTCCAGCAGGCTTGGTAGGTGTTCTTTTCCAAGACCAAATCGACGAAAATCTCTCCACCATCGTTACAGTTGGTGTCACGCTCATCGTTACCGGTGTCGGCTTATGGCTCATCCGCAATATGCGCGGACAGCGTAAGGATGGCAATATGACGATGAAGGATGCCATCATCATCGGCTGTGCCCAGGCTGTGGCATTGATCCCAGGAATCAGCCGAAGCGGTGCAACGATCGTGGCAGCGATGGCGCGGGCATCAACCAGGAGACTGCTTTGCGCTTTTCTTTCCTTTTGTTTATCCCTGTCAGCTTGGGCGGGGCTGTGCTTAGCTTTACAGATATTTTGAACGACAGCAACTTGGCTCAAATGGCCATTCCTTATACAGTGGCTTTTCTTGGTTCCCTTGTGGCTTCCTATTTCTCATTGAAATGGTTTATGAACATTATGGCAAAAGGCCAATTAAAGTATTTTGCCATCTACTGCTTCATTGTCGGACCACTTGTCATACTGGCTTGGTATTTGATGAACTAAAAAAACAGCATCCGCGAATGGCGGATGCTGTTTTTCATTTATTGATAGAAGCTTTTTAAAAGCTACCGGTTAAAAAAGTTTTCTGTGTAATAGGGCTGATTTTCATCATTGTAGGCAACGCCTACTCCTAAGTAGCCGAAGTCCCGTTTTACGATATTTTCCCGGTGCCCGGCTGAATTCATTAAGCCTTCGTGGGCAAAAATGCTGTTGTACTGCCCATAAGCCAGATTTTCGCCTGCTACAAAGAACGTGATGCCGTCATCACCCATCCGGTCAAACGGCGACTCTCCAGCCAAATTGGTATGGCTGAAATAATCATTGTCTGCCATGTCCTGGCTATGTTTGCGTCCTGTTCCACGCGCAGTTTCATCCCATTTCAATAGAGGAAGTTCGCGTTGGATGCGGGCTGAGTTGGTCAATTCGTATAGCAAAAACTCATAGCCTTCTTTCAATTCCTTATCAGGCTCTGCATAAATGCCAGAACGTTTCGCCTCTAGTTTCTCATCAATTACTTGTATAGCGGTCACCGTGTTTTCTTCATGGATATCATAAAAAACCGTAATATAGAGATTATTGACCTTGAACATATCGTACTCGTTACGTGTATCAAGAATGTATTGCACATTTCCTTTTTGAAGGCTTTTCAACGGTTTTCCAAAAGCGGCTCTGACCGCTTCCCGGTTAGATGCCATCGTGATCCCTTTGGTTGAAGAGATTAGATCCTGGTTGGTAAACATGCCATTTACTTGGCCTTTATCGTTATAAGAAAGCAGCATATAATTTTGATAATCTTGATGATAGCTATGCCAATCCGTGCCGTACTCGTTTCGCATCAAGCGAAGCGGCAAGCCAATCACCGCTTGGGCCTCTTCTTTAGACATTCCAAGCGTAATGTTATGGATCGCAACTAAGGACTCGGTTCCCTCAAGCTCCGGCTTGTCGACTTGTTCCGGCATCTCTGCCGAACTTTGGCCGACAAACGTCTGCAATTGCCTGCCGAGATCCGCGGTGAATTCTTTTGCCTGATCGACCGCTTTCGTGATGGAAGGATTCCCGGCCACTTGCTCAATCATTTCATCAATCGATTCTAAAAAACTCACATCCACATACTCACTGGCTTTTTCTTCCCACAACGGCCGTGCGAAAAAAAGAAGCACCAGCAAGACAACCAACCAAAAAACTTTTCGCACGCGCATCACCTCTCCATCAGTTTAATCGCAAAACCCTATTCAATAAAGCAAAAAGAATTTCCTGAAAAAGAAAAGCCTCTTTGCATTCGCAAAAGGCTTTCCGTTCGATCAATTGACTCCTTCAATCACCAATTCCTTCACCGGCAGGAAGATATCGCCTGTCTGGAAATAAGTCATATTCACTTGATCATTCTCCTCCAAATAGATGGCTAACGGCACATTTTCAGAAGAGACGATGTAGTTGGTTCCATCTTCAAGCAAGAACGAAACGGATGTGAAATCCCCGACCCGTTCTTTAAATACCCGCTCTACTACTCCAGAAGTTTTTGCTTCTTCCGCTTCAGAACTTCCGTCTACTGTACTGCCGCCTCTTTGCAGCGCGGTCTTATAGAGTTTCAATGCCTCATTTGGCGTTCCTGCGTAAACGGAGATCTCCGGATTTGCTGCTGAAACGATAAAATAGTTTTGCAGGAAACCGTTCGAATCGAGAACCGGCGTCAACCAGCTAGCTTCCCCGTAGAAGTTATAGAGGACCGGCATTTCACCAGACCACTCCTTCTCGATAAATTGCTTTTCAATGATTTGCAAATTCCCTTGCGAGTCCATATAGGAATCTTCCAGACTTCCCGTAAAATAAGTCGATTTCCCGCTGCGGGCATTCGTCAATGAATAGCCCAGCATCGAATCCACGCCTTCTTTTGGACTTGTGAAATCGGTGAAATAATACATCTCGCCATCAGCGTCAAAAATCGGGCTGACATTCGCTTCTGTGCCTTCATCCGAAGGAAGCTTCACGTCTTTTTTGCCGAATTTGCTGTTCCAAAAACCATGTACATAGTTCCCGTAGTAGCTGTTCTCCAAACTCACCGATTCCGGCGAAACGGCTCCATCGATAAATGCGGGTACGTCTTCCAGTTTATACGTAATGCTTTCCCCGGAAGATGGGTCGATTGCGACAATTCCTTTTACATCAAAGCCGTTTCTAGCAGTGACGAAATCACCGTATGACCGGATATAGTATGGCTTGCCCTCATCATCTACTTCCAACTGAACTTCTCCATAGAAAATTGCTTCCGGATTTTCCAAACGCATATGGCGCTCGATGTTTTTATTGAAATAAGAAGAAGGCGTATAGCTCATTTCAGATTGGATGAATTTTGGATTAGCTGATGCATCTGTCGCACTCATAGTGAAATAACCAGGGGTGACATCCGCGTTCCACCATTTAAAGAAACCCGAAAATTCGACTGGCGCAATATAAACGAATTCTTCGTTCACTTTCTGTACTTGCAGCTGCCCCAATTCATAGTAGCTCGTATTTGGCACTTGTCCAAATGCTTTCTTCATCTTATTTCGTGCAAATTTTGGCGGTACGCTGGCTGGAGTCTGTGTTTCATCAAATGCTTCGATTTCCACTTCCTCATCCATCTCCACCATTTTAAATTTCTCATCTGCATTTAAGAGCGGCGCTGCAAATAGATAGGCTGCAAACAAGAGTGTGGCACCGAACAAAACGCTTTTTGCTTTTTGTTCCAACCCTTTTGAAAACAATGCGCCAAGGCCGGCTGCTACTGCGAGCACGGGCCAAAGCGACGTTAAATTCCGGTCAATATTGAGAAAATAATAAGCGAGCGCAATAACGATTGCCCCAATCACTGCAGTAAACAAAAGTGCCGGGACTACTAATGACTTGCCTTTTTCCTCTTCCCCTTTTGCACTGGTTAACGGAACAATGATAACAGCGGCTGCGATTGCAGCAACCACTGAAAATAATAAAATACTTCCCATAACGAATTCTCCTCTATACTTGCTGATTTCTTGATACCTTTTATACGATTCAATCATCTAAAAGTTTCAACCAAACAAAAAGCGGCCGATAGGCTCAGCCGCCAAAACAAAACTTATTCCGCTTTACAGAGCGCTTCTGCGCGTTCTACGATTGAATCGATCATTTCCTTGGCGCTTTGTCCATTTTCCAGCATCCGGGTCGATTGCCCAGCCCATAAAGACATAAATTCGCTATTCCCTTGCTTTGCTGCTGCCGCGCGAATATCTTTGGTGGCAGTATTTTGAGAAGGAAAAGGCAGTGGCGCCATGCCTACTTTCTCAAACTCAGTGATAAAACGATTTCGCAATCCTCTCGCCGGCCTGCCGGAAAAGCTTTTTGTAATCACTGTGCTTTCTTCTGTGCTCTCGGCGATTGCCTGCTTATAGGCGTTATGCGCACCGGATTCAGTTGCCAGCAAAAAGCGGGTTCCAATCTGGACCCCTTTCGCTCCAAGTGCAAGCGAAGCAACAAGTCCACGGCCATCCGCAATCCCACCTGCTGCAATCACCGGAAGTTTCACAGCATCTGCTACCTGAGGCACCAATGACATGGTACCAACCAATGCGCCCATTGGATGTTCTTCAAGCGAAAAGGTGCCTCTGTGTCCGCCCGCTTCACTGCCTTGCGCAACGATAGCATCGACTCCCGCCTTCTCAGCTTGGATTGCTTCTCGCACGGTAGTTGCCATCGCAATCAATTTGATGCCTCGTTCTTTTGCCATGATCGCTTGTTCAGTGGGTAAGCAGCCAAATGCCGTACTAATAATCGGCACTTCCAGTTCAAGGCAAATCTCAAATTGCTGTCGGCTCCAATTCGGGGAAGCGTAGGCAGCCGGTATTTCTTCAATCCCCAATTCTTTTCGAAAAGGATTTAAAACTTGCTGCACTTCAGCGAGACGGCTATAATCATCTTCTGAGCTTTCAGAGAAAATATTCACCGCAAACGGTTGGCTGGTCGATTCTTTTATTTGCCGGATGGTTTTTCGCAAATCTTCCGGAGCGAGATAGGCAGCTCCCAAAGTTCCAAGTCCGCCTGCCTCGCTAACAGCGGAAACCAATTCTGCAGTCGTCGGTCCACCAGCCATACCTGCCTGAATAATGGGGTATTGAATGTTGAATAGCTTGCAAATTTCTGTTTTCAATGTAAGCATCCCTTCGCCTCCTTGCGGTTTCTTTTTTAAAAACATCATTTACCTTACATTATTGCGCAAACGGGAACTTTTAAACAGAAAATACGTTAAAGATTACTAAGAAGCAACAAAAGAAAGCGGGGGTTATTATGAAAGGGTTTCTTTCCCTTTTAGGCATTACTTTAATCGTCGGGGCATTTGGACTGATCCTCTTATCTTTCTACGGCAATCCATTGGAAGAAATGAATAGCCAGGAAAGAATGTACGCATATATGGAAACACGTGAAAACCATTCCACGGAAAATAATACGATTCAAGATATAAGCGAACTGGAAACCAATTCTGCAGCCGAAGCTGCTCCATTAAAAGCGATGGTTGCCAGTGATGAACCAAGCTACGTGAATTTGGCAGAAAGCTGCGGTCCAGCAACTCCATAATAACAAAAAAAGGGGCTGTCCCAAAAGTAGTTTGGGACAGCCCCTTTTGCGACGAAGCTAGCGAAGCGTTGCAAAGACAGGAACAATGGTATAACTACATGCTTTATTAGAAACAAAGGAGCTATCGAATCAGTCAAGTAAGACTGATTGGACAGCTCCTTGTTTTAGATTAAACGACTAAACGGATCCAATTTCCTGCTGGGTCTTGGGTTTCCATATAATCTCCGCGATTTTCCACTTTTGCCCCCAATTGCTGAAGGCGTGCAGCAACTTCTGCTTGCTTGGCTTCATCTGCCATGACCAATGTGTAATAATGCAGCCCTGCCGTTTTTTCAGGAAGCGCTGGAATTCCGACCCCGTTCCATACGTTCACGCCAATATGGTGGTGGTATTTTTGGTCCCCTAAGAACATGGCTTGCGCCCCCATTGAAGTGAGCACTTCAAATCCTAGTCCATCCACATAAAATTTCTGGGTCTGTGCCATATTGGAAATGTGGAGATGGATATGCCCCATGACCGTATCCGCCGGCATGCCGGTCCACACTTCTCCTGAATCGATGGCCGCTTGTACGACACCTTGAGCATCTAAAGGATCCACCGCCATTTTAACCTCTTCGCCGTCCCAGTCCCATTGTTCAGGTTCGCGGTCCCGGTAAATTTCAATCCCGTTCCCTTCCGGATCAGATAAGTACAATGCTTCGCTTACCAAATGATCCGACGAACCGAGGCGAACCCCATTGTTGTGAAGATGAACCAAAATTTTCCCCAGCTCTTTCCGGCTCGGCAAGAGAATGGCAAAATGATACAAACCGGCATAACGCCCAGTTTTCGGTTCTACGCCTTCAAAAGTCTCCAAGTTCAATAAAGTTTTGCCTTCTATTCCTAAAGCAGCTGTTGTATCGCTTTTAGAAAGCAATTCAAAACCGATTGTTTCTGTATAAAATTGGACCATTCCTTCCAGGTCCATTACTTTTAATCCGACTTCGCCTACATAAGTGACAGGCTTTTGATGAAAGTTCATAGCTAATCCCTCTTTCTTTAGTTACTTTATGTAACCAATTATATAAAGAGAACTATTATATGTCAAGTAACTTAATTCTTTTGCTCCACAGCATAATTATGCTATGATATAAAAAAGGAGTGATTGATATGGATACTGCTGTTATTTGTCCCCGGTTTGAAAGTGCTATTTCTCTTTTAAGCCAACGTTGGACAGGCTTGATCATTTATCAACTTTTAGCAGGGCCTCAACGATTCAGCCATTTAACTGATGTAATCGGCATTAGCGGCCGCCTCCTATCCGAACGCTTAAAAAATTTAGAAGCACAAGGAATTGTGACGCGAACTGTCTATCCGGAAACGCCAGTACGGATTGAATATGAGTTAACTGAAAAAGGCTTTTCATTAAAACCAGTCATGGACGAAATCCAAAACTGGTCTCAAGTATGGGTTGACCCCCTAGAAACCAAATAAAACAGCTTATCCTTTCAGCGGATAAGCTGTTTTATTTTTATTCTCCTATTACTTCGTCGCCATACTGATTGCAGTCTTTTTTTCCCGGGCAAAGGAGTAATTCCCGTCAAATCGTTCCATCGTCTTGTCGCAGATCCAATAAGTGACCGGGAAAATTTTATCCAGGAAGTACCGGTCGTGGGACACTGAGATAATGGTTCCCGGAAATTCTGAAAGGGCTTCTTCCATGACTTCTTTTGCTTCCAAATCCAAATGATTGGTCGGCTCATCCAAAATCAAGAGATTATGGTTCATGTGCATGAGCTGCGCCAATCTGAGACGCATTCTTTCACCGCCGCTCAATTGGCGAACCGGCTGGAAGACCATGTTGCCAAAAAATAGAAACTTTGCCAGCATCGGACGCGCATCATACTCAGAGACGGAAATGGCATCACGGAACTCTTCGATTACGGTCCGGTTATTGTCCATTTCAAGCGTGTGCTGGGAAAGGTAGCCGATTGACACACCGCTGCCGAGCTTGACTTCGCCAGCATCCGGTTCGCCTTTACCCAGAATCATATTCAATAGCGTCGATTTCCCTGTACCATTTGAACCGACAATCGCAACTCTCTCACCAAAACGGATGTGCATATTCACATCTTGAAAGAGCGTTCTTTTACCAAATTCTTTCCAAACCTCTTCAACGCGTACAACGTCTTTGCCACTCCGCTCATCCATCTGAAAACCGAGCGCCATCTGTTTTTTAGCCAGTACAGGACGATCGAGCAATTCGATTCGAGCAATCGCCTTTTCAATGCTTTTTGCTTGCCTGTGCATGCCGGCATTCGGTGGATTCGCCCGGTTCGCCCACTCTTTCAGCCGTTTGACTGTGTCTTTCATTTTCTTAATCTTTTTTTGCTGGTCTTGATATTGCTGAAACTCGATTAATAACCGGGCTTCCCCGCTCTTTGACGTAGGCAGAATAATTCCCTTTGTATTGGATGAGATCGCCTTGGTCCAATTCCCAAATATGAGTGACAGCTTCATCTAAGAAATAGCGGTCATGCGAGACCAGCACAATAGTGCCTTTGTAGTGGCTAATAAACGCACCGAGCCATTCAATCGCTTCAAGGTCCAAATGGTTCGTCGGTTCATCAAGGAGCAGAAGGCCCGGTTCTTGCAGCAATAATTTGGCCAAGCCGACTTTCGTCCGTTCGCCTCCACTTAAATGGCCCCATTCCTCAAACTTCAACACTTTGATTTTCAAGCCGTTCAAGACTTGATCGATGCGTGCTTCAATTTCGTATCCTCCGCGTTGGATGAAATCCTCTTGCATCGTGCCATAGCGGGCAAGCAAGCGCTCCATCTCTTCTGGAGCAGCGGATGCCATCTGCGTTTCCATCGCTTCCAGCTCTTCCTGAATCTGGACAAGCCCGGCAAAAGCCGTCTTCAAGAGTTCTGCTACTGTCCACTCTTCCGGTTCATCCGGTGATTGTTTCAATAATCCGATCCGGCAGCCTTTTTTCCAGGTTACTGCCCCTTCTGTCGGCTGAAGCTCGCCGGCCAACACATTTAACAGCGTTGTTTTTCCTTCCCCGTTTCGTCCGACCAATCCGATCCGCTGGCCTTCCGCTATATCTCCTTTAATCTGATTAAATAATTTTTGGTTCGCAAAATGGCACATGATTTGTTGAAATTGACTAATAATCATCGTTCTCTCCCTTTCGTTCCGAGAGACGCGCACAAAACAAAAAGGCATGCGAAGACGCATGCCTTTTTACAAAATCCGTTTGTAGGCAGATGTCTCTCACTGGTTTATTTCATTCCATGCAGTTGTCTGAAAAAAGACAGACTTATCCCGTACAGCTGCTGAAGTGAAAGTAACGCCATGCAGAATATAAAGATATTCTTGACATTCTGTCATGCGCTTACCAGTTTGATTCATCATACCCACCTCCTTCGTTCATTTCTTTTATCATAATAGAAAGACGAAAATCAGTCAATAAAAAGTCAGAATCTTTATATTTTATTCAAAAATAAAAGGGTTTTCGGGTCTACATGCGGAATAGATAGGGAAAAGATTTTTAAGAACAAGTTGAGAGGAAGGCGGTGGAGACTTTGTCAATGTATTCGAGGATGACTTTTGAAAACGACACGAAAAAAGTGGAAAAAGCATTGAAGAAGTACGAGGATAAAAAGAATGAGGCACTCGTTTTACTCGCTGAAATTGATATGTTCGAGAAAATGGACGATGTGAAGGACGCTGAAATGTGGAGAAGGCAATCGTTGAAAGAAAAGTTGGTAACCGTGGAGCGCCAGCGAAAGGAATTGAAGACCTTAATCATGTCCTATATCGATAAGCACGGAGATCAGGATTTGCAGCGTTACGCTGAATTATTGGCGGAACTGGAAAAGGACAAGCCAAAATATTGAGGAGTTCAAAAAGCCTTTTAAAAAAAGGACGGACCTGACTAACGGTCCGTCCGTTACTTGTTTCGTTCCTTTTTATTGCTGAGGGATTTGAGGATATCGCCCGTCCATCCGCGTTTTCTCAGATACCAGTACATGAACAGGGTCGAACCGACGATTAAGAGCAGCGAACCCAAATAACCATAAGTCCACTTCAATTCAGGCATGTGATCAAAGTTCATCCCCCATAAAGCCCCGAAGGCCATCACCGGCGTGAATAAGGTAGTCAGCACCGTCAAAGTTTTCATGATTTCGTTTCCTCTGTAATTGGCTACAACATTCTCCATGTCCACCATATTATTGATTTCATCTTTATAGGAATTGACAAGCATCCGACAGCGGTCAATCCGCATAGATGTCCGGCTGAATTCAACTTCCTCTATTACTTCTTTCCCGAAAGCTTCAGGGATTGCCATTTTTATTTCTTGAAATCCCAAAATCAAATTTTTCCACAGCAAAATACGATGCCTTAAGGTTTCAATTTTATTCAAAGTGCTGCGGTCGTTCTTCTCCCGGATTTCCCATAACAGGTTGCGCAATTGTTCTTCGAATACATCAATCTTATGTAAAATAGAGCTCACCATATGCCCAAGAATGATCATCATCAGTTCAACAGCGGAAGATGCTGATTCCATCTGCTCAAGCAGCGGCTCTCTCTTTAAATCTTCGTCCGATTCAAAGTCCAATTTACTGGTCAACAAGAAATCGGTGGACAAGAAAAAATGAAAAGCTTGTATGTCATGCTTTTTCTCAGCATTTTGCCGGTAAATTAGCGATCCCCAGATCACTTCGGAACCTGGAACCGATGTTTCCATATGCAAAATATTGACGGTTAAATTTTGGGAATCCTTTATCCATCTCCGCATTTTATGGCTTTTCGGCAAATGTTGTTGAAACTCTTCATCTGTAATATTCGCTTCTTCTTTCCAAATAGCATGTTTAAAGTTATATTGAGGCATTGGAACCCCTCCTTGGCATTTTCCCTATACTAAAAAACAAGCCAGGTTCGGCTTGTTCAATCTTTTTCGCTTGTATTGTCCCTGTATTTCTCATTTGAGTTTTCTTCGTATTCCAGGTCGCGGTCAGGCATCGGGTCTAAGGTTTTTTCATCTGGAATATTGCGGCGCGGTTCCACTTCCGGAAGCAATTCTTCTCCTTCGTGGCCTTGCTTATCCTTTTTCATAACCATCCCTCCCTATCCCCTTAAATACCCTTTCCCGCATTTTTTAATCCTCACTTAACTGGGACGAACCCGGTATCTTCAACTAACTTTTGCCCCTCGCCAGAAAGAATCCATTCAAGGAACGGCTCGACATTCGGATTTTTGCTACCAGCTGTAATTGCATAAAATTCCGAGGCTAATGGGTAGTCGCTCGAGCGGATATTTTCAATGCTCGGCTCTATTCCATCAATCGACAATAGCTTGATTTTATCGTTCTTGACCATTTCAGTGGAATAGAACCGGAACGTATAGCCGATTGCATTTTTATAGTTCCGGTAACTGGCCACCTCTTCGATAATGCCGCCCATCCCGCTCTCGAGATTTTCTGTTTCAGGTTTTTCAATTTCAGTATCTCCCATGAATTTGATGAACATCGTCTGGCTGCCGCTGTCTTCCGGACGCTGAAATGGCCTGATTTCATCGTTCTTCCCGCCGAGTTCTTTCCAATTCTCGATATCCCCGGAATAGATTCCACAGATGTCTTCACTCGACAAGTCACTTATCTTATTGCGCGAATTAACAAAGAATACGAAAGCTTCGCGCCCAATCGGCGTTAACTCCAATTCCACACCTGCTTCTTTTGCGTCCTGCAATTGGCCGATTGAAGGCTCTGCAGCAAAAATAATATCTGCATTCCCTTTAATCAAGCGGCTATAAGCGGAAGGAGTGGTGGTCGTAGCAACTGGTCCTCTGTGGGGTTCATACACCCCTTCCGGATAAGTCGCTTCAGCGAATGCTGCAAATAACGGATAAAGCGCCGTTGCACCGTCTAGAATGGGAAGCTCCCCTTCAATAGCAAAAGAAGCCTTACTGTCCAGCCTAGCCAGCTTCTCATTTTCCTTAAAAGGCTCATAAACAAAAAGATCCACTTCTGAATCATCGACTTTCGCAAAACTTTCTTTGTAATAATAGGGAGCTGCAAACCCAATCCCTACAAGCAAACAGAGCGATATCCATATCGCTGTTTTCTTGCCATTGCCGCGTTCTAAAATATAAATAAGCAAGATCATCATTGAAACGATGACTGCTCCTAAAAGCACGAGCAGCTTTTCTTCCCCTGTATTTAATACATAGATGCCGCCAAAAACAAAGACCGCTAACATGGCAGCGACCGCTGCTAAGGTAATAAGTAATTTCACAAATGCGTTCATATAGTCTCCTAAAATAATTCGTTATTTTTTAGCTATTGTTTCATTAATGATTCAAATAATTCCTGGTCATCCGGATAAGCCATATCCAGTTCCGCCAGTTCAGCGATTGGTTTCCAAGCTACTTCTTGAATCCACGGGTCGTTTTCATCCACTCGGATTTCGCCCCCTGTGATTTCCACTCGGAAATAATGCACTTCGAATGATACCGCAGAATTTTCGTACTCACCGTTTCTAATTTTCAGCTCCTCATGTACCGAAACTGAGAGGCCAGTTTCTTCGAAAAACTCACGTTCGCAGCATTCTTGAAGACTTTCTCCTGCTTCGAGTCCTGCGGCCGGCACTGACCATTTTTTATCTTCATCCGGCGGCCCTTGCAGGACCAGCAAGACTTCTCCTTTATCATTTACGCAGACGCCAGCTGCGCCTCTCCAGTTTGCCATTTCCATTAAAAGCCCTCCAATGCCTGTTTTTCAATTTCTTTTACAAGCGATTCTTTGCCGCGGATATACTGTTCGATATCTGTCGGATATTTCATTGCTAATTCCTTTTTTAAAGTACCATATTTTTCCGCTTTTTTGGGGTGTTTTTTTAAAAAATCCCTAAATGCCAAATGGCGATCAATTTCACCGTTGCCGCGTTCGTACATATGTATATGATGCGTGCGCGCATCGCCGCCTTTTTGAAAATATCTTCTGCCTTTCAATCCGTTTTCTCCTTTAGCTTCATAACCAAGCTGCTCAAATGCCTGATTGAATCGGTCAATAGCTTCAATGTCTTTCACAACAGGCATTAAATCAATAACGGGTTTAGCTGCCAGCCCTTTTACGGCTGTACTCCCGATATGATGAACTGCTACACAGTTGTCTCCAAGAATCTTCTTGATTTCTGCTGCCTCTTTTTGGAATAGCTCTTCCCACTCTTTTTGATAGTCGCAAACTTCTACTTTTCGCATTTGAATCTCCTTTCGCAGACAGTAAAAAACGGCCTGCAGGTGCAAGCCGCTTTTCCTTCTTTTTTAATGAGCTGCTTTAGATACCTCTTGATCCAAAGTGATTCCATGAGTCGCTTCCGGAAGACCCAGGTCTGCTGAGAATCCATTGGCCCGGTAAAACGCGTCTGCCATTGAAGAGTCCGTACGAACTACGATCTCTTTAAAATGGCCCCGCCCATAATTAATGATTTCTTTTAATAGTTTGGTGCCAATGCCTTGGCGTCTGGCACTAGGGGAAATATAAAAGCGCCGGAGCCTGCCTACACCCTCTTTTGTCGAATAAGGGTCTCGGTTCAATCCGCCAATCGCAACCAAATGATCATGATGGTCCCATACGCCATAGAGCACTTCACCTTCTTGGTTAAATGTATTTGTGCCATCTTCGTACTGGTTGACTAGCCTTCTAAGAAAGCGATACCCTTCAGCTTCACTTTCTTCCACCAATTTCGAGACATCCACCGATTTTAAATCTGTTATTTGCTTTAAGTTAATTGTCATGTCGCTCCTCCTCATCATGGTCGTGAATTGCCATTTCTTACGGATTTCAACATTTCTTTCACCTTGCTCTTTTAGTGTAACGAAAAAGCAGTAAACAATCCACAAAAGATCGAATTTTCGAACAGATCAAAAAGAAGCCTTGGATTTCCAAGACTTCTTTTTTCATTATTTATACCGCAGAGGATTCGATATTCGCTTTCTTAGCTTCCATTTTTTTCACCAGATAAATGCTCGCTTCGTAAAGTAAAGCCATTGGAATCAGTACAAGCAATTGGCTGATAAAATCCGGTGGAGTAATCAATGCCGAGACTATAGCGAGTACAAGATAAGACCATTTCCTTACTTTCTTCATAGACACGGAACTTAAAATGCCGATAGATGACAAGAATAAGGCTACAATCGGCATCTCAAATAATAGCCCTAACGGAACTGTCGTCATGATCAAGAAATGGACATACTCACTTGCTGAAATCATCACTGCAAAATTTGCAGCTCCAAGACCTACAAGAAATTGATAGCTTAATGGGTTTAAAATGAAGTAGCCAAATGCTATGCCCAGTATGAATAATAGAAGCATGACGGGTGAATACAATCCGAGAAATCTCGATTCCTCTTCTTTCAGCCCGGGCTTTACAAACTGCCAAAGGAAATGGCTTAAAAATGGCAATGATAAACCGAGTGCCAAAGTGACAGAAATTGAGGTATAGAATTTAATAATTTCAAGCGGTCCAAGAATTACCAAATCATGCCCTCTTACCACATATGGAAACCAAAAATTCAAGGTCGAAAAGACCAATAGGAGAAAGAACAGAAAAACAAAAGCGCTCTTGATTAATTGCTTCCGCAATTCTCCTAGATGATCCACTAAAGTTTCTATCGGTTCCTCAGAAGGCCCTTTAGGCGGTTCCGTCGGCGGCTCTGTTGCAGCTATTTCTGCAGCAGAGGCCTCTGGAATCTTCTCCGCAGGGATTTCTGGCTGTACCGCTTTTTTATGCAGCGGGCTGACTAATTTGCGTTCGCCATACGGATCCATTTAACCACCTTCAAATTTTTTCGGATTTTGTTTCTTCTTTCACTTCCGGTTTTTCGTCGTCTTCCATGATGTCTTTTGCAGAACGTTTGAATTCCGATAAAGTTTTGCCGACTGCCCCGCCGATTTCAGGCAATTTTCTCGGTCCGAATAAAATTAGAACAATCACCAAAATAATGATCAATCCTGGAACTCCAATTGATGCTAAGCCGCCCATAAGATGTCTCCTCCTTTTTCCTGCTTAAATAAAGTCTAAAATCCGCTTTTCTTTTGCATATAGGAATACCGTTTTTTTTCTGTCCAGACTCCTCCGCCTAGCCGCTCGAGGTCGCTTCAGTCTTACCTGCAATGGCAAAATACGCCATTTCCGCTAAGACTTCCAGCGCTTGTCGCGGCTTGCAAGGCGGCTCCGCTTTTCTTTTTGTCCAGACTTCGGCGCCAGATTCTTGGGTCATAAGCCAATCCGGCTGTGCGGCTGGAAACATGCCGCTTCGCCAGCTCGTCTTATGCCCGTCGAATCTACATGGCTGCCTCCGCTTTTCTTTTTACACAAGCGATCCGCCGTTTTTGCTGTAATTGATGATTCCTTCTGCGCAGCGATAAGCAAGAGCTCCTACTGTTCCGGTTGGATTGTATCCGCCGTTATGCGCAAAGTTTCCTGCTCCTACTACGAAAAGATTTTCCATATCCCAATGCTGAAGGTAATTATTGACTACGCTGGTTTCAGGCTCTGCTCCCATAATCGTACCGCCCGTATTATGTGTAGTCTGGTAAGGAACGATATCGTAATCGGAAATCGGGCTTCCTCCTACTACCGTCTTCGCTCCCATTTCCTGCATGATTTCTGCTGCTCGCTCAGATAGATAGGCATGCAGTGCACGATCTTGATCGGTAAAGTTATACGTCAATTGAAGTAATGGGACGCCGTAAATGTCTTTGTATGTGCTGTCTAGCGACATGTAATTGTCACGGTGCGGCATGGAAGCCCCTTGTCCGCCAACCGATAACGATCTCGGATAGTTTTCTATCGATGCTTTTTTAAAATCCGCTCCCCATGATGGCGTATCCGGCGGAACCGGATTTGTTAAAATCGGCCGGTTGCCTGTTTGGGTAATAGACAGGCTCGCTCCATGGATAAAGTCCAAATCACTGTGATCAAAACTGTCGCCATTGAAATCGTCGATTGTCATTCCCAATGCTCCAGCACCCATAAACACATTCATCTTTTCGTCAAAGAAACCGGATGCACCCGGAAGAATCTGATAGCCATAGTTTTTGCCGAGCGTCCCTCTTCCAGTTTCCGGATTATACATTTCACCGATTTCCGATACCATTAAAAGTTTCGCATTGTTCAGCATATAGCTGGTCAATACAACCACTTCTGCCGGCTGGATGAATTCTTCGAATGTCACCGTATCAAAATAACGCACTCCAGTGACCCGGTCTCCTTCTTTCATCACTTCGACGACATTGGCATTAAACTTGATTTCATAATTCCCCGTATCCCGGGCCGTTGGAACAACAGTGATTTCCGGGGATGTTTTCGCCCCGTATTCACAGCCAAATCGTTCACAGAAGCCACAGTATTGGCAAGCATTGATTTGTTGGCCGTCAGGATTTTCGTATGCTTCCGATAAATTCGCGGAAGGCATCATGAATGGCGAGTACCCCAGATTAGTAGTCGCTGTCTCGAACATTTTTAAAATAGGCGTTTTTTTCATAGGCGGCGTCGGATAATCGCTCGAACGCTTTCCAGCGAACGGGTTATTATCTTCACCGGATATCCCTGCCGTCTTTTCAAAACGGTCAAAATAAGGCTCTAACTCGTCATAAGTTATGCCCCAATCTTGTATTGTGTATTCCGGAGGAAGTTTATTCGCTCCGTATTTTTCGTCTGTCATGGTCTTGATTTGGAAATCATAAGGCAGGAAACGCCAGTTTTGGCCATTCCAGTGTGTCCCAGAACCGCCAAGCCCTTCCCCTAAGAGAAACGAACCCATTTGGCGCATCGGCAAGGCTTTCTGATCCCTTCTGTTTCGGAAGGTGATCGTTTCTCTTGAAAGATCCTGCATCAGCTCGTAGCGAATCGCATAGCGGTATTCATCATGGACAATGGCGAAATCTTCTGTCCCACGCTCCCGCTGCGTTCCAGTCCTACGACTTTCATTCCTTCTTTTGCGCATTCGGCGGCAATGATCCCGCCAGTCCAGCCTACTCCTACTGTAACTACATCCACTTTATCTAAAGTTGTGACCATTAAGATTCCCCCTCTTTATTAATGCTGCATGCCAAGAGATTTCGGCTCAATTTCGACATACTCTTCGCTTTCGATTTGATTGATGTAGGAAGCCTGATGCCCTGGGAAGCCTTTCATTTTCCAACCTTCCATGCCTTCGTTGCCCGAATAGATCGGATCTGCATATGCCCCTTCAAGCGTAGCCATTCGCAGCAAACGGAAGAAAAATAAAGCGGAAACGCCTTTCATTTCAATTTCGTCTTCCTGGAAAGCCGTCAAAATTTCATCCATTTGTTCTCCTTCAAGTTCCACAAAGTCGGTCTGAAAACGATTTTGTGCTTCCTGCTGCATAAGCTGCAGCCCTTGCCGGAACATCTCATTGCGTTTTAGGCGGCTTTGATAGCCTTGTGTAGCTTGGCCTTCTTCAAATGGCCCTTGCATATACTCTTTGGAATTCTCTCCGTAAGCTCCTGCTAATTGTTTATCAATAAAATAAGGCACTCCTAAGCCAATGGCCCCTGGTCCGAGGTCATCCTCAGGAAAAATACGTTCTGTTGCGTTTGCTAAAATTTGGAATTCTGCATCATTTTTAAAAAACATCAATCCTCTGACTCCGCCTGCCGACCCTTCTCCGTGCTGCTCTCCACCATTTGCCGGTGCAGTTGTTGAAGCATTGTTCGTACCTGTATTCGCACCAATTAAACCGCCGATAATCCCACCGCCGATTAAAGCTCCTGTCGCAATTCCCGAGGTCTTCAAAAAATCGCGCCTAGAATAATTTTTAGTTTCTTTCGCCATCTTGTTGCCCCCTTTAATAATAAGAATATTTTGATACAATACCCCATTTAATATTAAAATACACTTATTGTTTGAAATTTTTTGAATTTATTTTAAAAGAAAAAACTCCTTCTTTTAAAAAAGCAGCTGTTTACTTTACCCATAAAAAAAGGCCAAGGGAATGGACACCTCGGCTTTGTAGCTTATCGTATTTAGTTTAAAATTTTGATATTGATTGTTTTGCGTCCCCAGTCCAAAGCTGCGCCTTGAGTCGGGATGAAGACATCGATTTTGTTTCCTTTGATTGCACCGCCAGTATCGCCGGCAATTGCTTCCCCGTATCCTTCAACCCAAACTTTTGAACCAAGCGGGATGACAGTTGGATCCACTGCAATGACTTTTTGGTTTGGATTCGAACGAAGATCGATTCCTGTTGCTGTTACTCCTGAACATCCTGCGCAATAAGCTGTATAAGCTGTTGCTGAAACGGTCATTTCCTTACCAGATTGTTCTGATGCTGCTGGTGCAGCTGCTTTAGCAGGTGCTGCTTGATTTGAAGATTGTGCTGGTGCTGCTTCTTTAGGCGCTTTCGGAACAGAGATCGGAGATCCTCCACTGACCACTAATTTGTCGCCAGGATAAATCCAGTGTCCCGTGATTCCATTCCAACTCATCAACGTATCAAGTGAAATACCATGGGCTTGCGCAATTTTGAATAAGGTATCGCCACTCGCTACAGTGTATGTAGACTTCTCTTGTGACACTTCAACCTTTTCTTCTGATGCGATTTCAAGCTGTTGGCTTGGATAAATGATATCGGATGATAATTCGTTCCATCCCTTTAATTGTTCTACTGAAACGTTCTGCGCTTGTGAAATGCTCCAAAGCGTGTCCCCGGATTCTACTGTATAAGATGATTGAGCGCTAGCTTGGCTTGCTGCTCCTACACTTAATGCTGCGATTGCAGTTAGTGTAATGATTTGCTTCTTCATAAAATGAATTTCCTCCTTTTCACTAACAGGAGTCATCATACCACCTACAGATTTCAAGACAATGACAAACCGACAGATGAAAAATAACAATTACGTTACGTCACTCTATTATTTATTACAAACTGTAATATATCTGACTTTGTCGATTATTTAAGGATTTTATTTACATTTTTTTGTTTTTGTTGAAGAAATCAGACTTTTTGGTATAAAAAAAACGGAAGCTCCTGAAAGCCTCCGTTCTTTTCTTATTTAAATACGCTTGTGCTGTGAAGCGGTTGGATTTTCGATTTCGGATCCAAATATGCCTTTGCGTTATTAATCGCTGTAGGTGCTTCGCCGAAGCCGACAGCAATCAACTTCACTTTTCCTTCATACGTAGCGATATCCCCAGCTGCATAAATTCCTGGAATATTGGTTTCCATTTTCGAGTTTACGACAACGGAGTTTTTCTCCATCTCAAGGCCCCATTCTTTGATTGGCCCAAGTGATGTGATATTGCCATAGTTGACGATGACATGGTCCGCTTCTAAGCGTTCTTCGTTTCCTTCTTTATCGATCAGCACCAATTCACGGACTTGTCCGTTCTCGCCGACCAATTCCTTAACGCCGTAAGGTTTCTTGATCTCAACTTTCGATTCCACCAACGTATCGATATTCGCCTCATGTGCAGTCATCTTCTCTCTGCGGTGGCTTAATGTAACATGGGACGCGACGTTTTCAAGCATCATTGCCCAGTCGACAGCCGAGTCGCCTCCGCCAAGCACAACCACTTTCTTGCCGCTGAACATCGTCAAATCCTTAACTCCGTAATGCAAAGATGTGCCCTCAAATTGTTCAGAACCTTCAACACCCAATTTACGCGGTTGGAATGCCCCTACTCCAGCAGTTAAAAGAATAGCCTTCGTGTAATGCAAACCTTTGTCTGTCTGGATTACAAAATGGTCCTCTTGACGTTCAACAGTGGAAACCGTTTCTTCTAAACAAATGGAAGGATCTCCGTAATTTGCTTGGACGACAAGATTGTCTACTAAATCCTTCGCCAAAACTTTCGTAAATCCGCCGACATCGTAAATAAATTTATCAGGATATAATTCAGTCAGCTGCCCGCCTAATTGAGGCAAGCTGTCTAAAATTTTAACTTTCATTTTTCTCATGCCGCCATAAAAAGAAGCAAATAAGCCAGTTGGACCGCCGCCGATGATCGTTATATCAAAAATTTCACGCTCTTCCATTTCAACACTCCTAATCTACTCAATAATTATATCCTATCATATTGTCCCCTATTTCACGCAATCAGACTATTGATTGAAATTGAAAATTTTAAAGTCGAATAATTTAGTTTATTGACTGCTTTTTATAACTTTTTTCCGTACACTGAATGGAGAGTATTAGAGAAAGGATGAGACAAATGGATTTAGGTTTAACGGACAAAGTGGCTGTCGTCATGGCTTCAAGCAAGGGGCTGGGAAAAGCCATCGCATTGGAATTGGCGAGAGAAGGCGCGATTGTCATCATTTCGAGCAGGCATCAGAAAGATTTGGAGTTAGCAGGCAGGGAGATTAAACAGCAAGTACCGGGTGTTTCCGTGCATTCAAAAGTTTGCGATATGTCGAAAGAGGAAGACATCATCTCTTTCTTTGGAGCGATTCTTGGTGAATTCGGCAAGATTGATATTCTCATTAATAATACAGGCGGACCGAAATCAGGCGGATTCGGAGATATCGGAGATGAAGACTGGTATGCCTCATTCGAACAAAATCTATTGTCCTATATCCGGACAATCCGCGCTGTACTTCCTTCTATGAAAGAACAGCAATTTGGGCGCATCATTAATGTCTCTTCTTCTTCGACAAAAGAAGTAATAGATGGATTGATTCTGTCCAATACTTTCCGCGCCGGAATGGTCGGCTTTGCCAAAACCCTAGCACGTGAAGTTGCAAACGATAATATATTGGTCAACACCGTCGGCCCCGGCCGCATACAGACAAACCGGATTACCGAACTTGATCAGCTCGAAGCCGATAAGCAGCAAATCCCAATCGAAGAACTGACGAAACAAAAACAAGCAGGATTGCCGATCGGGCGCTACGGGCAGCCGGAAGAATTCGCGAAAGTCGTGGTATTCCTCGCTTCCTCCGCCAATACGTATATGACAGGTCAATCATTGGTCATTGAAGGCGGCTTGCTGAAAGCACTGTAAACGGCAAATGATTATACAGCTAACCGAAAAATCGATATACTGGAAAATGAACCAATTAAAAAGGAGATGTTTTTAATGGCTAAAAAAGGTCACATCCACATGGAAAACGGCGAAATCATCAATTTCGAACTTTTCCCAAATGAAGCACCAAACACTGTAGCAAACTTTGAGCAACTTGCAAACTCAGGTTTCTATAACGACGTAACATTCCACCGCGTAATTCCTGGCTTCGTAAGCCAAGGCGGCGACCCAACCGGCACTGGTGCAGGCGGCAGCGGCAAAACGATCAAATGCGAAACTGAAGGCAACCCGCATAAGCACCAAGCAGGCAGCCTTTCAATGGCACATGCCGGCAAAGACACTGGATCTAGCCAGTTCTTTATCGTCCATGAACCACAACCGCATCTTGACGGCGTCCACACAGTATTCGGCAAAGTTGACGAAGCTGGCGTGAAAATTGCCGCGCAATGAAAAACGGCGACAAAATGACGAAAGTCCACGTGTTCGACGAAGAATAAGAGAGCGAATGGCCCGGCTTGAATAATCAAGCCGGGCTTTTTTATGACTTTTTCTAGATACGCACAGTTATCCCGCAAATACGCACAGAAGCCAGCCGAATACGCCCCAATGCTGACAAAATACGCTTCTAACTGAAAATCTCCATAAAAAAACACGCGCAAGGCGTGTTCTTTATAATACTTTGCTTAAGAATGATTTTGTCCGTTCATGCTGTGGATTTCCGAACAATTCATCCGGCACGTTCTCTTCGACAATATAACCGCCGTCGATGAACATGACACGGTCACCCACTTCACGTGCGAATCCCATTTCATGCGTTACGACGACCATCGTCATGCCTTCTAAAGCCAATTGCTTCATGACATCTAGCACGTCCCCCACCATTTCCGGATCGAGTGCAGAAGTCGGTTCATCGAAAAGCATGATTTTCGGATCCATCGCAAGTGCACGGGCGATTGCCACCCGCTGCTTCTGTCCACCAGATAATTGGCCGGGGTAGACATTCGCCTTTTCACGCAAGCCGACTTTATCCAATAGTTCATATGCTTTTTCCGTAATCGCTTTTTTATCGTTCTTCTTCAATTTCATTGGCGCCAAGGTGACATTTTCGAGCACGCTTTTATGCGGGAATAAATTAAATTGCTGAAATACCATTCCAACGTCCTGGCGAATTTTATTGATGTCGTTTTTGGGTTCGGTGATATCGACGCCTTCGATATACACATGGCCCCCGGTAATATCCTCTAATCGGTTCAAACACCGGAGAAACGTGCTTTTCCCTGATCCGGACGGACCGATTACGCACACCACTTCTTTTTCTTCGATTACTGTGCTGATGTCTTTCAACACTTCCAATTTGCCGAATGATTTTTTCAAATTCTCTACTCTGATCATTGTCATCGCAATACAAACTTCCTTTCCACAAAACTAGCCAACATTGAAAGCAAGTAGATGACCACGAAATAAATGATGCCGACAATCAGATACACATTAAAAGCATCAAATGTGGCACTCGCTTGGATCCGCCCTTCTTGCGTCAAATCCGCAATTCCGATTACCGATAAGAGCGATGTATCTTTCAAAGAAATGATGGCTTGGTTCGTAATGGTTGGCAGCATTCTTCTAAACGCTTGCGGCAAAATGATAAAGCGCATGTTTTGCGTGGCATTCAGCCCAAGCGAACGTGCTGCTTCTGTCTGCCCTTTGTCAATTGACTGGATACCTGCCCGAATGATTTCTGAGAAATACGCTCCGGCGTTGATGGCTACAGTTACAATTCCGGCTGTAGTGTTGTCCAATGAGAAAAACCCAAGGGAATTCAGTCCAAAATAAATGAAGAATAGCTGGACGATGAACGGCGTCCCCCGAATAGCATCTACAAAGATTTTAGCGATCCAATTTAATATTTTAATCGGCGCAAGCCTAAGCAAAGCGACAACTAGACCGATTAAGAATCCAAGAATAATGGCAATGACAAAGATATAAAGCGTGACTTGCAAACCTTCCATCAAATAAGGAAAGGCATTTCTAATCGTATCCATCGAGACATCTCCTTTGTAAGAAAAGCGCAAGCGCTCATTTAGCTCTGATAGGCTTAAGACCGGCGGCTGAGTGCTGAATTCTAGACACCGAATGCGCAAATCAAATTTCTATGCTGTATAAAAAATGCAGCGCACAAATGCGCGCTGCAACCCATTCTTATTCTGCGATGTATTTGGCAAGAATCTCATCGTATTCTCCGCTATCACGCAATTCTTGAAGACCTGCATTGATCTGCTCTAAAACATCTGCATTTTCGCCTTTCAATACAGCGATTCCGTATTGGTCGCCGTTTAAGCGCTCCCCAACAGTCTTCAGATCTAATCCACTTTCAGAAATCGCATAAGCGATAACCGGGTAGTCCTCGATCAATACATCTGCGTTGCCATTTGAAACTTCCTGGAACATAGATGGGCTGTCTTCAAATTGTGAAACCGTGAAGCCGTATTCGCCTTCATTTGCTCTTGCAAATTCTGCTCCAGTTGTTCCGCTTTTAACCGCTACTGTTTTGCCTTCTAGATCTTCTAAAGTTTCAATGTCCATGTTGTCTGATGAAACTACTAAAGTTAATCCTGCTTCAAAGTAAGGGTCTGAGAAATCCACTACGTTTTTGCGCTCATCTGTAATACTCATCCCAGCAATCGCAATATCCAATTGGCCTGCTTGCAAAGCTGGAATAATTCCGCTGAAATCCATTGGGCTGAATTCGATGTCGAAACCTTGGTTTTCGGCAATTGCTGTGATTAAATCAATGTCGATACCCGTATATTCGCCTTCTTCTTCAAACTCAAATGGTGGATATGTAGTATCGATACCAACTGTATACTTTGTGCCTTCGCTTCCGCCATCTCCTGATGAACCGCTTGAATCATCAGCCGAATCGTCTGATCCACAAGCTGCGATAACTAGCATGACTGCCATAAGAAGCATTAATAAACTAATCTTTTTCAATTCATTTCCCCCTTTATGTGATGAAATTCATCTCTCCAACAATATATCACAATATTCTACAAATCAGAACCTTCAAAATAAAAAACAGACAACTAATTCCTTAGTTGTCTAGTTCTTTTCAGCTACTTCTTTGGAAATTTGACGTTTTTTTCTCAGCCGAATAAATAAACGGAGGTTATGAACTACTGTTTTTAACACTGCGTATAATGGAATAGCGATTAATATACCGACAAAACCGTAAAGCGCAGCAGCTATCAGCAGCAAAAGAATGATCGTCAGCGGATGGATATTCAAACGGCTTCCCATAATATTCGGCGTGACCAAATTCCCTTCTAATTGCTGGACCACTAAAAGCACGATGAGAACTTTAACAGCCATCAGCGGCTCACCGCTCATTAAAGCCACGAATATGGCCGGTATGATCCCGATCAATGGCCCTAAAAACGGAACGATAATCAAAAACATTGCGAAGACTGCCAGTGCTAAGGCATAATCCAGGCCGATGATGCTGTAGCCGATGTACATCAATACGCCTACCGTAAACGCGACAATCGCTTGGCCGACAATATAGTCGGAAAGTGTCTGATCAAGATCCCGCAATAATTTCCTTCCTTCTAGCCGATGTTCTTCTGGCAGGTACCTCATTAAATGAGGGTTTAGTTTTTCATCGTCCTTCAATAGGAAGAAAAGAATGAAGGGCACAACAATCAAGACTACAGCGATATTCATTAGCATGCCAAGAATCCCCATAACATTCTCCATTAAACCATCCGATAAATTTTCCGTGTAGGAAGTTAAATAACTTTTCAACTCAGTTCCTGTCACTCCGGCAAACTCGAACTCAGAAACTGCTTCATCGGAATCTGCTGTCACTTCTTCGATTGTTTCCGGTGCCAGCTCTGCGAGACTTGTCACTTGGTCTTTTAGCAGAGGCCCGAAGAAATAAGTGACGGACACCAGGACAATCACTATCAAAGAAAAAATAAGGGCAATTCCTGCTAGTTTCGGGATGTAGCGCGTCAGCAGCTTCAATAATGGACGCAGAATATAATACAGAAGGCCAGCGATCACGATTGGCGCAAATACCGTCGCAATAATCACTTTGAATGGCCAAAAAGCGTAGTCGATCTTTCCTAAAAAGAATAAAATAATAACGATTAATAAAGTGCCAGTTGCATACTCAAAAAACGGTTTCTTAATCCACATAAAAAGCCCTCCTTTCTTTTTTCAATTTAAAAATTCCAGCAAAAAAGAGCGAAAGCAAGAGTTGCCTCCGCTTTCACTCTTTTGCCGGAATTGTTTATTCTTCTTCAAGTTCTTTCATTTCTCTATGAGTTTGCGGGAATCCGTTTGCCTGCCATTCATCACGGTAAGCAGAATCCAATTGGGTTAAGCCTTTTTCAGCTGGGTCCAGATCCGCTTCAACACTTTCCCGGCGGTCTGCTTCTACGCTATTGCGCATGTCCGAGTCTTCTTGAACCTTTACGCTATTTTTTTCCTGATACGCTTTAAAAACAAAAATTCCTGCAGCCGCTGCCAAAGCGCTGCCGATTACTGTATTCATTGTTGATTTTTTCATTTATACCCCTCCAAATAGAAACTGATAAACTGTCTTCTAATCTGTATACCCTTAAAATTACTTTTTAACTACTCATTGAAAAGATTTTTTTGCTGATGCTAGCCGTTTAATTGTTGCAGCGCTTTTTCTTCAGCTGGAATCCGCACGAACAAAAGAAGCAATGCATTAGCAATACTGAATAGGATAGCTGTCCGCCATGCATCGAATAGAAGTGGAAGCGAAGCGATTTCCAGTGCTACTACCACCTAATTCGGATGCGGAATCCAGCGGTAAGGACCGCTCTTTACTTTTTCTGCACCAGGAAGAACCAATATTTTAGTATTCTAAAACGTCCCCAAAGAAGCGAGCGCCCACACACGTAAAATTTGGGCGAAAGTGAAAATCATCAAGAAAAGCAGCCAAACACTCCCTAGATCCCCCCATGTAAGAAACTTCTATCCCCTCCTGCTTTTACCGTTTTTAAAACCGTCCTTTTGATTGAATGGCTGCAGATAACTTCTTTGGTTTTATCGACTTCCGTTATTTCAATAAATTATTTCCAATAATCTTTAAGTTAGTTGACTCTTTTCGAAATAAACGTTTAAGACCTCTCGCTATGGGAAAAGTTGAGTAATCTACTAAAAAGTAAGGAGGGATCGATATGGCAATTCCACAATACAAGCCACTTTCCGGCTTCAAGAATTTCAATGATTTTTTTCATGCACTGGCCAGCAAATCCTATCCTTTCTTTGCAGCAGCGCATAGAGGAATCTGCGGAAATGTTCCTGAAAATTCCATTAAGGCTTTTCAAGAATGCTTCAGGCAAAACGTTTATATCATTGAAATCGATATCCAGCGTTCTAAAGACGGGCATTTAATCGTTATGCACGATATCACAGTTAATCGCATGACGAACAGCGAAGGCAGGATTTCTGAACTAAGCTTAGAACAGCTTCAAATATTATTTTTAAAAGAAAAAAGCGGCGGCATTGGCGCAAAACTCACTAATGAGAAAATACCGACACTTAAAGAAGTTCTCCTTTTGGCAAAAGGCCGAGCTTTACTGAATTTAGATAAAGCATGGGAATACCGAGAAGAAATTTACAATTTGGTCGAAGAAACTGGAACATTCGACCATGTATTACTGAAAAGCGGCGAACCCATCGCGAAAGTCGCTGCATTTTTACAATCTAAACCAAAGCCGCTCCATTATATGCACAAACTGCAGGACAGCAACCTACATGAATTGGACGATTTAATAGCCCGGATTTCACCTTTAGCAATTGAAATTCTCTTTGCGCATGAAACAGATGAAGTGGTTTCGAAGCCTGTTCTGGCGAAAATGCGAAATGCCAGCAATGTGTGGGTGAATGCACTCGACACTGGTGAAAATGCCCATCATACGGACTCATTGTCTCTATTGGAACCAGATAAAGGCTGGGGTTGGTTTTTAGATCAGCACATGAACATCATCCAGACAGATTACGCTGCTGAAATTATGGAGTACGCTGAGAGATGGAAAAGCAAAGCTTAATCCTACTCTCTGTGCGCGGCAGCTTCGTGCTTCAGTTTCGGCCATTCTTCAACAAGTTTTTGCGCAACTCCTTGTGCCGATGCCGGGTTCTGCCCTGTAATCAGTCGGCCTGACTGCAGCACACAGGCAGCCATTGGAAGAGAAGCTTGTTTGTATAAAGTGCCGCGTTCTTTTAATGCCTGTTCGAGCGAAAAAGGAATGTGCTTGTACAAGCCCATCAATTTTTCTTCCCGATCTGAGAACCCAGTGACGACGTGTCCAGATAACAGATACCTTCCATCCGACAACTTTACATTCTGTAGTCCGCTCGGTCCGTGGCAAACAGCTGAAACGATCCCGCCGTTTTTCATAAATCGCTCTTGTAAGATCTTGCAGGCCTGTGTTATCCGGGAAATCCCACATCGTTCCGTGTCCGCCTGCAAAATAGATAGCAGCATAGTCAGCGGCATTTACTTCTTCGGGCACTTTCGGATTTTTCACCTTGTCCATCAGCTCATCATTTTGGTAATAAGCACGTGTCTTTTTATTTGTCAGAACCGCCATTAAACTTCTTGGATCCAACGGAACCCGCTCGTGCGAGGTGCTGACGATATCCACTTCAAAATCATTTTTCACTTCATGGTAAAAATCTGTCAGTTCCCTCAGCCATAATCCAGTTTTCTTCCCCTTCGTTCCAAGAGCTGCATGATTGGTTACAGCAATCAGTAATTTATCCATCGAAATCCCCTCTCCTGCTTCAGATCTTTTTCTTCGTATTCCCTTTCCTAAATGAAGAAAAACGTGAATCAGCGGCGCATTTTCCACTTTGCCTTATTACAAATAAAAAAGAGGATGTGCCTCTGTCTAACAGGTTTAAATAAACACTTATATTGTCAGAAAATACAGTCTTTTTATATATTTTCGCTCGTATTTGTGTTAAAATTGCAGTAACTAGGGAGGGATTAAAGATGAAAACGCTCTTGTCGTTTGCAGCCTCTATCATCCTTGCTTTCAGTATGTTTTCTCTTCCCGCTTCCGCTGTCGTAACTTTTGATGATGTCCCAGCGACCCATGGATTCGCCTTCGAAATCATCTATCTCCACGAACAAGGAATTGTGTCCGGCTACGATGACGGAACATTCCGGCCCAATGCCACAGTAAGCCGCGCCCAAGCCATTGTAATGATCGGACGTGCACTCGAACTGGATGGCACAAAGCGCAAAACGCCATTTAAAGATGTAGGTGCCGGCCACCCAGCTTCAGGCTATATCGACTCTGGCGTAAAAGAAGGCATCATTTTCGGCTTTCCGGACAATACGTTCCGGCCGAATGCCCATCTGAACCGCGGCCAAGCTGCGATGGTCCTTGACCGGGCTTTTGATTTCCCTGCTGCTCCACCTTCCGGATTTTTGGATATGGGAGCAAATACCGTTTCGAATGAAGCTGTAGCAAGGCTTGCCCACCAAGGCGTCGCGAAAGGTTTCCCTGACAACCGGTTCCGGCCGTCAAACCCTGTCACACGCGCTCAATTCGCTGCTTTCCTTGCACGGGCCATTGAACCTACTTTCATTGAAGACAAACGTGAATTGCTTGCCACTGCCAACGAGATTTTAGGCGCTTTGCAGGGCAAAAAATTCAACGACGTTGCCAAGTATGTAAGCTCTTCGAAAGGGCTTGTTTTCTGCCCTTACAGCGGCGGATGTTTGGATGGCAATGGCCTCACATTCTCCAAAAACCAAGTAAGTGCTTTTATGGCAGACCAGCAGGAATATGAATGGGGCTTTGAAGATGGCAGCGGATTCCCCATCCGGCTAACACCGGCAGCATATTATGATGAATACCTGATGGACGCTGCTTACCAGAAAAAAGAACGGTATGGACGGACTGATCAGCCGATGACAAGAGAGCAGATTACAGAACGTTTCCCGAATGCAACCATTGTCGAATTCTATAACGCCGGTTCGGCAGAATTTGAATACATGGACTGGCAAAACCTGAATATGGTCTTTGAGAAAAACAGCGAAGGCAAATGGATTTTGGTCGCAATTGTGAATAATCGCTGGACCATCTGACACGATTGAAGCAAATTTATATAAGCGAATAACGAAATGCTCCGGGATAAAATTTCCCGGAGCATTTCGTTATTCAGAAACAATCTCTTTGAATAATTCCACCAAACTTTGCTGAAATTTTTCATTGTCTTCCGGCTTTCTTTTTTTGGGGCCTTTCATGCGTCCGCCGCTTTGCCGAATTTTTTTAGCGACATGGCGGCCGTGAAGCAATTGATCAATATTTTCCGATGAGTAGATTCGGCCATTTTGATCGATCGGATGCCCTTTTTTCGCAAGAACCATGGCAGCTAAACCGTAATCTTGCGTAACGACTACATCTCCTTTTTTTACACGGTTGACTAAGACAAAATCGACTGCATCCGCACCTTTGGATACCGTAATCGTTTCCGCCCCCTCGCGCTGCATAATATGGGAAGTATCGCAAATCAGCAGAACCGGCAGCTCGAATTGCTTGGACAAAGCGATCGTCAAATCCACAACCGGGCAACCGTCTGCATCGATCAATACTTTCGTCATCGCAATTTCCTCCGTTCCACCAAATCATCCACTAATTTTTCAGCTGCTCGTTTGTATAAATTGCTCGTATGCACAAGAGAGGCAATTAGCAAAACCTTTTCCAATTCATCGGGATTTTCCATGGCAGCCGCTTCTTTCTTTGCCAAGTCAGCTTGGCGGTCGAGCCCTTCTTTGAAAAAGTCGACACCGCCTTGTTGGATATGCAAATAACTTTCATAAAAACTCTCTAAATTCAGCTGCTCTTTTTCCGCCCGTTCATTTAAACCATCCAATACTTGCTTTACATCATTTATCGATAGCACGCTCTTCATCTGGTAAATCAGGTGGATCAACATAATATGATTGCGTGTATACTTCTTATTTTGCACAGGATAAAACAATTTCCCTTTGGCGTAATTATTGATCATGGTCTTCGTCAAGATTTTCTCTTCGTCCGTTCTTTTCGTTTCCGCAAAGCTCGTTTCGAACAATTGAATGACTTGATCAATATATAAGTCAATTTTGGGTATATCTTCTAAAAGGATGGTTTTATCAAGTGCCAAACCTTCTGCCAGCTTTTTTATTTCAGCCACATCTTTCACCTTCGCCCTGTCAGTTATTACTTTTTATTCTACATGATTATTCAATATCCTCCAAGCTTGACCGTCGAATTAAATAAGAGTATTATCTTAAGTAGTTTCAATAACTACATAAGACAAGGAGCATATTCTAATGAAAACTTACATACGCGAACCTTTTAATGCATTATCCCACCTTTTAGGTGCCGTTCTATCTTTTATAGCTTTGCTTGCTATGGTGATAAAGGCTGCCTATGATCAAGCGCCGGCATCACATTTGAGTTCGGTCATTATTTTCGGAGTGAGCTTGATTTGCCTTTATTCGGCCTCTGCGATTTACCACAGCGCTCTCGCCAAGCCATCCGTCATTGCGTTTTTGCGGAAGTTGGACCATTCCATGATTTTCGCTTTGATCGCTGGATCATATGCTCCTTTTTGCTTGATCGCATTAAACGGCAAGCTCGGAACTCTTCTTTTTACAATCGTGGCAGTACTCGGAATCAGCGGGATTCTCTTTAAGATGGTGTGGTTCCATTCTCCGCGTTGGCTATCCACTGCCATCTATATCGCCATGGGATGGATCATTATTTTTGCAGTCGTCCCTCTAGCAGACAGTTTGTCTGTCCCTGGTCTCGTGCTTCTCGTTGCAGGAGGGCTTTTCTACACAGTCGGCGGAATCATCTACGGGCTCAAACCCGATTTTCTTTCTTCCAAGTATTTGGGCTTCCATGAGATTTTCCACCTCTTCATTTTGGCCGGCAGCCTTTGCCATTTCCTTTCGGTTTACTTCTACGTTCTGTAAAAAAGTCTATCGCTGCAAAAGGAGTTGTTCCAAATTACTTTTGGACAACTCCTTTTCTTATCCTCCCTGCTTTCTTCGAAATTAAATGATATGATTATTCTAATAATTCCGGAGGGAGAGAGACAATGGAACAATTTGACTTGAACGATCAGCGATTGGCTGATGCCTTATTTGAGGCCTACATCCATAGAAAGCCGCTTTCAAAAGACCAAATTCCCGCTTTTCTTGAAAAAGAAAAAGCTTACGGCATCCAGCATGCGTTAACCGCCAAAAAAGCCGATGAAGCCAATGAAGAATTAAAAGGGTATAAAATCAGTTTGACGAGTAAGGAAACCCAGGAACTTTTCCATTCCGATACACCTTTATACGGAGCTTTGACGACTCCAGCTCTTTCAGAAGGAACGATTGAACTCGATGGAATGTGCTCGCCTTTAATTGAACTCGAATTGATTTTCATTGCACAAGAAGAATTGTCGGCAGAAGATGATGTCGAAACGATTCTGCAAAAAACGCTTGTAGCTCCTGGAATCGAAGTACCGGATTCCCGTTTTGACGATTGGTTTCCGAAGCTCTCACTCGGCCAAGTCATTGCCGACAGTGCCGTAGCAGGAAAAATCGTCGTTGGCGAGCCAAAAAGCGGGCTCCGCTTTGAGGACCTTGCCGATATTCAAGGCCGATTGACTTTCAACGGAGAGGAAATCGCTGCGGACTCCTCAAAAGCGGTTTTGGAACATCCCGTCTATGCTGTCAAATGGCTGACAGAAGAACTGGCTAAACACGGATTAACCGTTGAAAAAGGCATGTCGATTTCCTCGGGCACTTTCATCCTGCCGAAAAAGCTTGAAAAAGGCGTCTACACAGCGAGCTATGAAGGAATCGGAGAAGTTTCCTTGAATGTAATTTAATCCGCGAAAAAAGGCGCCCCGTTTAATAGGGCGCCTTTTAATTTATTCGGCTGAAGCAATGCGGCCTTTCATAATCCACAGATAATAAACAGCGATCAACAGAACCATAGCCGCTAACACTAAATACAGGTTCGAATAACCGAGCGAAACGGCGATGATGCCGAGCGAAGCTGTCCCGATTGCCAGTCCTGAATCATAGAAAGCAAAAAATGTACCAGTCGCATAGCCGCTCCGGTGTTTGTCTGCGGCTTGAATGGCAAGCGTTTGGAAACTTGGCAGCAATGTGCCGTACCCAAAGCCCACTAAAGCTCCAGATAACAGGAGCATCCACGGCGTTTGCGTAATGCTTAACGAAAACAGGCCAATGGCAAACATGATGCAGGAAGGAATAATGACGATATGCGGACCTCGCTTATCGAAAATCCGGCCGCTGAATGGGCGGATGAGCAGCATGGCGATGGCGTAAACCAAGAAGAAATAGCTCGCTGTTTTCAGCAACCCTAATGATTCTGCATAAACCGAGATAAACGACACGATGCTCGCATAGACGAAAGAAACAAAAAATCCGACACTTGCTATCGGCAATGCCTTTGTTTCGATAAAGTCCTGCAAAGTGAATTTATGTTTGCTCTCCCGAACCAACGTCGGCGCTTCTTCCACTCTTACCGCCAATGCACAGAAAAAGCCGATGATCATGATCATGCTGAAAACAATGAAAATCGTTTTTGCAGCCATTAATGGCTGCAGCGTCAAAGCGATGAACGGGCCTGCGACAATCGCAATATTCATTGCGATGCCGTAATACCCAAGCCCTTCTCCCCGGCGTTCAGGCGGAATGATGTCTGCTGCAATTGCTCCGCCGACTGTCGTCACCAAGCTAAACCAAATTCCATGGAAAAACCGGAGAAATAACAATAAGGTAAAATCATTAATGAAAACATATAAAATGGTGCTGACCGCGAACATCAGCACACTGAGGATCAAGATTCTTCTTTTTCCATACTTCTCTAAAATCATTCCGGCAAAAAACCGCATAACAATGGCGGATACTAAAAATACGGAGACAGCCAATCCGCCTTGGGCCGCTGTGCCGCCCAAGGCGTTCATTACATAAATCGGCAGAAACGTTAATAGTGCATAAAATACAGTAAAAATAAAAAAGGTACTAACTGCAATATTGATGAAACTTTTTGTCCAAATCGGTCTTTTTTCAGTCATGGCTTACATCCTTTTCTTGTCCAGCGTCGTTGCCTATTTTTTTGAGCAGCTCGATTAACTGGGCCTGCTCATTTTCGGTCAGTGAAGAGACAAGCTTCTCTTCCACTTCCAAGATGCGCTTCGTAATCTGCGGCACTGCTTCTTCTGCACGTTCGGTCAGATAAACGATGCGCTCCCGTTTATCCACCCCTTCTCTCCGTTCAACCCAGCCACTTTCCTCAAGCCGCGCCACGGTTCTCGTGACCGTCGGAGCCTCAACATTCAAGTATTGCCAAATCTCCTTTTGCGTCATGGAACCAAATTGTTTGATGCAAAATAGAATCGACCATTGCGTGCTGTATAAATCAAACTCTTTAAGTGCTTCGTTTACTTCTTTAACAGAAAGCCGCGACTTTTGATGAATTTCATGGAACAATAATTTTTGCATATTCAACCGCCCCCGTAATTACTTACTTAGGTAAGTATATAGCAATTTATTTCTCTTGTATAGTTCATCTAATCGCAAAAGATAGAGCCTTTCCCTAATTTCTTAAGGAAAGGCTCGCATTGACAGCTTTTATATTAGATGATGATTCCTTGTTTTTTTGCATCAAACATCAACTCATCGCGGAATTTCGGATGCGCAATTGAAATGAGGCGCTTCGCCCGTTCTGAAATGGATACACCGTGCAAGCGGGCCATTCCGTATTCCGTCACGATGTTGTCCACATCATTTTTGCCTGTAGTGACGACCGATCCAGGTGTCAATTGAAGGTTAATGCGGAAATCTCATCGTTCTTCGCTGTTGACGTCATGCAGATGTAACCTTTGCCGTTCTCAGCAAAACGCACGCCGCGGGCAAAATCGATTTGGCCGCCGCTTGAAGAATAGTATTTGCCTCCAACGGTTTCAGATGCGCATTGACCGAATAAGTCGACTTCCGTTGTCGCGTTGATGGAAACGATGTTCTTTTCCAATGCAATTTCCCGTGGATCGTTGACAATGCTTACCGGCAAAAATTCGACAACCGGGTTGTCGTCGATGAAATCATACAGTTTCTTAGAACCGTATGCAAAAGTCGCGACGATTTTCCCCGGATTTGTAAATTTGCGTGTGCCGTCTACTGCTCCCGCCTCCACCAAATCCACAATGCCATCTGGCAGCATTTCGGTATGGATGCCCAGATGGCGGTGGTCTTTCAACATGCTGATGACGGCATTTGGGACTGAGCCGATGCCAATCTGCAACGTGTCGCCGTCTTTAATGTCTTCGATCACAGAAGAAGCGATCAAAAGATCTTTATCCCCAATCGGCGACGCTTTTTCTTCAGTCAATGGCGCGTTATGTTCCACATAACCTGCAATTTGGCTGATATGGATTTGATTGCGCCCATAAGTTCTCGGCATCTGGTCATTTACTTCTACGATGAACGGGACTTTTCCAACAAATTCAGAAACGTAGTCAGCCTGTGTCCCCATAGTGAAAAATCCATGCTCATCCATTGGCGACACGACCGTCATCATCATCGACATCTTCGTCACTTTTTGCAGCATGCGTGGAACTTCGTGGAAATTATTCGGAACAAGTTCCATCTTCGCCTGTTGATAGACTTTCCGTGTAGCACCGCTTAGAAAATAAGAAACGTGTTTAAGGCCTTCGTATGCGCCTTCGATATAAGGGCGATTGCGCAAAGCCAACATTTGATGGATTTTTACTCCTTGCAGCTGGTCTGCATGTTCTTCTAATAGATCAAGCAAATGGATCGGTTCGCCGTTAGCGATCGGAATGATGATATCTGCTCCTTGATCGATTAAGCCAACCACTTCTTGCGCACTCAATTTTTTCGTCATTTATTGGTTCACTCCCGACTCTCTGGATATCTAAATTTTATCATATTTCCTATAGTTCTCTCTAAAGGCAAAATAGACATTCTATTCAAAAAAAGACCGTCATTTTTTATGACGGTCCCGTTTTGACAAAGTAAAAATAAGCCCTGCAATTCCAAAAGCCGCAAGCAATCCCCAAAGGATCAAGACGACAATGGAACCTATTCCATAGTCTCCCCCTGAGTTCGCATATAATTGCAGAACAAAGAAAGCGATGCTGACCAGTGCAATTATCGCAAAATAGATAATGCGTGTTTTAACCGTAAAATTTTTCATAGCTATGCTCCTTCATGTATGGCGTCGTCGTTCCAAATGCACTTTGGTCCAGACCAATGTTGTTAATAAGAAAAGTTCAAATGCATTCGTTGCTGCTGAGCTATCCACCGGGATAGGCACCGCGCTGCCGATTGTCATAACGACTGCTCCCACCAGCATCCATTTCCATCCACGTTTTTTCCATAGAACCGCCCCTGCTGCAATAAGCACCACTGAAACAAGTAAAACCATGATAGGCGGGCCGGATGCCGGATCGGCAGACACATATCGCAAAACGCCGTATTCTTTTTCAACTGCCAACTCCATGCCCACCGTTTCAAACAGCAGTTCGATCCCTATCAAAGCGACGGTATAGAGGATCACTGCGACACCGATTATCCTCTTCCTGCTCCATTCTACTCCAGCTTCCCGCAAGGTACCATAAGAAAACAACACTAAAGTAGGCGTCAATAAAGCATGGCTCCAAAAACGCAGCAAGCTCAAATTTTCTAGAAGCGGGCCTTCGCCGATAAATTTTCCGAGTGCAATCATGCCATTATCATAGATCAATCCAAGCAGTACGAGATAGATGAATGACATGAAATTCCACGAGCGCTGCCGGCTCAACCCCCAGATAACCAGGCCAATATATGCGGCTGTAAATAAAAAATAGAGAATGGTATCCATATGCACCCTCCTTCCGAAAAGTGATCGTTATCTTTAACATTCACTAAACTGGAAGGCTTTAAACAATCGGTGCTCCAGGATCCATTCTCTATTTCAATTATTTTAAGACGAACTTCGTTTGGCTGAATCCTTCTTTCGACTTTTTCACTTCCAGAATTGCAGGGATCGCCGCTTTTAACTCCTGGACATGTGAAATAACACCGATCATGCGGCCGGATTTTTGGAGATCAATCAGCGTGTCGATTGATTTATTCAACGACTCGTCGTCGAGCGAACCAAAGCCTTCATCGATAAACATCGTATCGATGGCTACATTGCCTTGGAAACTTTGGATGACATCTGCCATGCCAAGTGCCAAACAAAGCGAAGCGTTGAATTTTTCGCCGCCCGATAAAGTTTTCACATCGCGTGTTTGCCCTGTATAGGCATCGTACACATCCAACCCGAGGCCGCTTTGTTTGCCTCGTGCTTCCTGGCGGTCACTGCGGATCAAGTAAAACTGGCCATTGGATAGATTTTTCAAACGCTCATTCGCCGAATGGATAATTTGCTCCAAGTATTCAATCTGCAAATAGCGTTCAAACGAGATTTTCAACTGATTCTGTCCGCGGACCATGTCATATAGATCGGCGATCCGGTTCATCTGCTTTTCCATTTCAGCAGCTTGCCCATAGGCTTTTGAGATATTCGCTGACAGCTGGCTGATCTGGAGCCGGGATTCTTTCGCCCGGTTCCACGTTGCCAAGGAATCTTCATAAGCTTGCTTTAAGCGCACGAGTTCAGCTTCCATTCCAGGCAGATCCGCTCGTGTTTTGCCTGCCAGTGCCTCTTCTAATTCCTTCACTTGTTCGATCAATGTGTAATGGGTTTGTTTGAATTCCTGAATTTTGTCTTTTAATGCCGCTTGCTGCTGTTCGGATAATTTAGCTTGCTGGTACGCTTCCTCTGTATCGAAATCCGACTTCTGCAGCGCTTCTTTGAATTGCTGTTCGGCTTTTTCTTTTTTCAATTTGATTTCTTCGGCTGCTTCCTTCGTATGCTTGACTGTAATCACGGCCGTCGCCTGGCGTTCTTTTGCTTCTTGCAATTGCTGCTGCGCTGTTTCCCAGGCTTCTGCCAATTGGGTTTTCAAAGATTTTTCGTTCTGGATTTTCTTTTCTAGAACACTTAAATTTCGCAATTCTTCCGGAATCGCCAATAAACTTTGTTCAAAAACAGCAATTGCTGTCTGGCAAGATGCAGCCAAGTGCTGCGCTTTTTCCGCAGCCGCTGTTTTGCCGGCCTCTAAAGCCTCTAGTTTTTCCATATGGAGATTAAGTTGTTCTTTCAAGGAACGAAGCTGCTTTTTATCTGCTGCCAAGGCTGCTACTTCAAGCTCTAACGCTTTTCTCTTCTCTTCTGTTTCTTCGTATGCCGTAGACGCATCTTCCAGAACGCTCCCGAACTGAGCTGCTCTTTCTTTTCTCAAAGACAATTGCTCTTCCAGGGCATTCAATTTGGCCGCTGCATTCCGGTATTCTCCATCTGCTTGGCTGAATTCCGCTTTTGCCGCATCCAATTCTTCTTTTGTGACTGCTGTATGATGCAATGCTGAAAATTTTTGTGGATGCTCGGTGCTTCCGCATACCGGACACGCTTCGCCGTCATGCAAAGAAGCAGCTAAAATTTGGGCTTGATTGGCTAACCAGCTATTTTCCAACGCTTGATAAGAGCCTTCTAATTCTTTGAATCGCTGTTCTTTTAACAGTTGGATCCGCTGCTGGGTCTGCCAGTCTGTTTCTGCAGCAAGCAATTCTTGTAGAATACGGCTCCGCTCTTTCAGCGAATTCAATTCGATGTTTTTTGAATCAAAAGGCTCCAGTCTCTGCTCCAAAGATGAAATCGTTTCGCCAAGCTGTTGATGCGCCTCTTTCTCCGACTGGAATTTTCCAGCCGCTTCCGACAAGTTCTTTTGTGCCCCGGCAGCTGATGCTTCCATTGCTTTTAATTCCTGTTTTTTGCCATCGATTTCACGTACTGCTGGAAGGATATTTTCCAATTGAATCAATCGCTGGCTTATCTCTTCCCGCTCTCTTTCTCTATCTTGTTCGATTGAAAAAGCGGATTCTGCATTTTTCAATTGTTCGCTTGTACGAAGCTCATCAGCGATCGCTTTTTCAAGCGATTGCTCCTTCGTGATTTCATTAGCCTGCAATTCCTTGAATAGGTTTTCTGTCCCTTCAATCAGGCCAGCACGCTCCGCCTTTTGCAATCGCATTTCTTGATCAGTGATTTGAGGCAAGCGCTCTTTCATCATTTCTAAGCGCTTATTTTTTTCTTCGAGTTCCTGCAAGCGGTCGTTCCATTTCTTCGCTTCGTGGAAGCTTGCTAATTTGCCGTTATGAAGCTCGTAGGCAGCCAAATAAGCTTGTTCGTCGTTAACTGCTTTCTTGTCGTAATAGACAGCTTCATGTTCTAGCGCATTCAGCACTTGATTGACATTGAAATGTTCGCGCTCCAGCAGTTCGAATAGTTCGGAATCCCTTTGCGGCAAGACGGATGCAATCCCATTGATCAGGCTTGCAAGCGTATGCTCTTCATATTGGTAAGCTTTAGCGGCAGCGTCTTTTCGCTGCTTTAAACGCTCACTGATCATTTTATACGGTTCCGTTTTGAATATTTTCCGGAGGATTTCCTCTTTATTGTCTGTTTCAGAAGTTAGGAGCTTCCGGAATTCGCCTTGGGGCAGCATGACGATTTGGCTAAATTGATTTTGTGACAAGCCGATGATCTCTTCGACGCGGCGGTTGATTTCCGACACGATCTGGCGCTCTACACAGGGTACTTCGCCTTTATCCGTCACTTCAAAAAACTCATATTTTTCGCCTGTTGCACTTTTGTTGCCTTTTTTCACATGGCCCATCTGCCGGAGAATCCGGTAGACTTTCCTATGTATCTCGAATTCCATTTCGACGCAGGTGTGGGTCCCGTCTTCTGCAAAATCACTTCGCAGATTCCGCGTCTCGGCACGATCAGAACCGCTGGCAGCGCCGTAAAGTGCAAAACAAATCCCGTCAAAGATGGTCGTCTTCCCAGATCCCGTACTTCCAGAAATGACGAATAATTGATTGCCTTTCAAATCGGCAAAATCAATGGTTTCCGTGTGCTTATAAGGGCCAAAGGCTGTCAGTTTTAATTTTAAGGGACGCATTTACTTTACCCCTTCTTTCTCATCAGTTTCTTCCCGCAGAAATTCCTGCAGCACGTCTTTGAAAATCGCTTCTGTTTCTTCCGAAGCTCTTTCGCCCTTCACTTCTTCATAAAAGGCGTTGAATAATACCATTGGGTCCATTTCCCGGCGCGAACCTGAGTCGCTTTGTTTCGAAGCTTGCCCGAAATGTTTGCGTTCTACGTGCATAGCATTCGGATAGACGGAACGGATTTTCTCCATTGGATATAAAATCGGTGTCTCATCGAGTAATTTCACGAAGACGTAGTCTTCATTCACTTCATGCTTGAGCAACTCTTCCATAAACCCTTCCACTGTCCGAAGGTCTCTTTTCGGTTCGAGCAACCGCTTTTCAACAGAAACAGCACCAGCTTCATCCATTTCTACTACCAAAAACCCTTTTTGGTGATGCTCTTCTGAAATTGAATATTTCATAGGTGATCCTGCATAACGCACGGTTTCATTCAAAACATAATGGGCTTGGTGCAAATGGCCAAGCGCTGTGTAATGGAACGGATTGAAATGCTCCGCAGCAACGTGCTCAGCTCCTCCGATCGATAAAGGCCGTTCTGAATCACTCGTATTCTCCTCCGGTTCCCCGTGCGGCGTGATAAATGCATGGCCAACTGCTATATGGCGTGCGCCTTGATCCATTGTACTGGCGATTTTTTCGGTAATGGCTTTCATCGCATCATTATGCGAACGGATTTCAGGGTTATCGTAAGAGTAGCGGACTTGGGACGGATCGGCGTAGGGGATCAAATGGACGTGTACCGGCCCAAACGCATCCTGCAGAACGACGGGTTCCAAGTTTGCACTCATTTGTCCGACAATGTGAATCCCATTATTTTTCATTAACCGGCTGCCAAAATTCAAGCGGCCCGGGCTGTCGTGGTTTCCAGCTACAGCAAAAACCGGCGTTTTCAGCTCCAAGACAATTTTCGCCAGCACTTCATCTAAAAGGTTGACGGCGTCTGTCGGCGGAACAGCGCGGTCATATAAATCCCCTGCAATAATGACTGCATCCGGCCGTTCTTGTTCAATGGCTTCGATAAATTGATCGAGCACATGGCGCTGGTCTTCGGTCATATAAACGCCTTGGACCAGCTTTCCTAAATGCCAGTCGGCGGTGTGGAAAAACTTCATAAAAAAGCCCCTTCCTTCGAATAAAAGAATATATGTTCGTTCCATTATACACGAAAACACATTGCTTGTTTCTGTTCATCTTGTGAGATATAATAAGAACAAACGTTCTGTTAAGGGAGTGAAAACGATGAAAGCACAGATACTTAAAGCATTTAAGCATCAGCAGCTTGTGGACATGATGTATATGGCAAATGATGGCACCATCAGCAAACGGCGCGTCAAGATTTTAAAAGTCAGCGGTGAATCTTTTCAAGCCTATTGCTTTCTCCGGCACAAGAAACGCACGTTCAAAATGGAGAATGTGCTTTCATTGATACCGGTAACGCAAAAAGAACGCCTGATCATCTGAAGGCTTCCAACTATGATAGACTGGAACTAAAGTCTATTCTGGGAGGAATCGAAAATGAGATTGACCGTTTACCTTGCTGGAGAAATCCACAGCTCTTGGCGCGAAGAAATCAAAAAGAAATCCCTTGCTTTGGATTTGCCGCTCGACTTTGTCGGCCCGATGGAAGACCATGGCCGCTCGGATAATATCGGCGAAGAAATTTTAGGCGAACAGCCGAATGCCGTATTGAAAGACGCAGCCGCTTCAAGTTTCAATAATTTACGTACAGGCGTCTTGATGCACAAAGCGGATCTCGTCATCGCGTTATTCGGCGAACAGTACAAACAATGGAATACGGCGATGGATGCGAGTTCTGCCATCGCTTCCGGCAAGCCCGTTATTCTGATCCGCCCCGAAAAGCTTCACCATCCGCTGAAAGAATTGTCGCAAAAAGCGAATGCTACTGTTGAAACCGTCGACCAGGCAATCAAAGCTTTATCCTATATTTTTGAATAGCTATTCAAAACCTATCCGTGCATGCGGATAGGTTTTCTTGTTTCTGGCTAACTTTATCGGCTTGCCATCCTGGCGCGGCGCTGAAATTTGATGAACGCGCGTATTTTCTTCTGAGCGAGCGTATTTCTCGTTGAACGCGCGCATTTTCCTCTGAACGCGCGCAACTTGAAAAATCTCGCCTCAAAACCCATTTCAACCCAATAAAAAAAGCCCCCTAAGGGACTTTTTTAGCGATACCACATGCCGACGATCGGGTAATCGAATCTTTCGTCGTTCAATGCACGGATAATACCCAAAATCGGTACGATCAATGTAACGATTCCCAGAACAATCAGCATCGGAATACCAATCAGGACGATAACCAATAAGCTTGAAACAAATAGAAGGACACCCATCACCAATTGGAACAACAACGCTTGAATGGACAGCTTTTTCACTTCTTCATCATTTGATACAAGGAACACGATAAACGGCACTAAGAACGGTGCGAAAAACGCGCTTGCGTGAACAAGAATTTTCATTCCTGTGTTTTGCATAAATTTCATCTCCAGTCTTTTTTCTATTACTTTATTATACGGCTCAGGAGACGAATGGTTTCAAAAATTATCAAGAATTTATTTTCAAGACCACTTTGCCGAATTGTTTGCCTTCTGCGAGATAGTCGAAAGCTTGCTGGGCTTCTTCCAACTGAAAGACCCGGTCCACAATCGGATGCATATCAAACTTTTCCATGTGTACAAGCAAGTTCCGCAGTTCTTCCCGGCTGCCCATGGTGGAGCCGAATAACTGATATTGGCCATAGAAGAATTTGCGCAAATTGAAATCTACATTGTCTTCTGTCGTCGCTCCGAAAATAACAATGCGTCCGCCCAGTTTCAGCACGTCAAGCGATCGGTTGAACGTTGCACGTCCGACACTGTCAATGACGAGGTCAATCGTTTCTTCTGCCAGCTCCTTCTCCCAATCGCTATTGGAGTCAATCGCTAAATCTGCTCCAAGTTCCAGCGCTCGCTTTCTCTTTTCTTCACTCTGAGAAGTTACGATGACGCGCGCGCCTACATTATTGGCGTATTGGATCAAATACGTCGCTACTCCGCCTCCTGCCCCTGGAATGAATAAAGTTTGCCCTGCCAAAATGCCGCCTTTTGTAAAAAGTGCACGGTAGCCTGTCAGTCCGGCCAAAGCCAGCGATCCCGCTTCTTCCCAACTCAAGTGGACAGGCTTTTTCTCGACTTGTTCTGCCGATAAAGCGATCTTTTCGGCAAATGTCCCGTGGTCCGGCATTCCGAGAATATCAAAGCCTTTTGGAGGGGCCGCGCTATTGTCGTACCACCGGAGAGCCGGATTGATGATGACCTCATCTCCAACTTTAAAGTCTTTAACACCTTCCCCCACTGCTTCAATAACCCCCGCCCCGTCTGAACCGATAATCAAGGCTTCCGGTTTATTCCCCCATCTTTTAGTCAGTCCTAAATCACGCCGATTCAATCCAGCTGTCCGAAGCGCTACCACCACTTCGCCTCGCTTGGCCTTCGGTTCTTCTATTTCCTTAAGCTTTAGTTCTCCCGATTCAATCACAAATGCTTTCACTCGTTTCACCCTTTCATGAAATGTCCACTGAATATCTCCAATTGCTGTTTGCTGACAATGTCTTTTGAAAACAATGGCACGCGAATCAACTGCTGGTTCTTAAAATGTTCTTCAATCATTTTCAAATACTGCGATTCGTGCTTTTTGCGTTCTTTGAGAAACTCGCCATCCGCTTCTTCCGGCAAGATTTTATTGATGATCAAGGTTTTGACATGCAGGTGGTATTTATGCAAAAGCTCCACCGCTTTTTGCGTTTCCAGAATGGGCAGGCGTTCCGGATTCAGCACGAAAATAAAACCGGTTTCCGCTTCATCAAGAAGAATTTCCCGCGCTTTGCCGAAGCGTATTTGCCGTTCTCGCAGCACATCGTAAATCGGGTCTTCCCTCGGCTCTCCGTCATTCAATAATTGGCTGTAATTCTCATTGGTCTTGCGGCGCTTTTGCAGGAGTCCTTCAATCCATACTCCCATCAATTCAGGCAATGTCAACAGTCGGATGGTGTGGCCGGTAGGGGCTGTGTCAAATACCAATTTGTCGTAATGCTCGCGTTCTTCTAAGATGATATGGATCAATTTATCAAACAAAGCCGCTTCATCTGCTCCAGGAGAGGCTTTTGCCGTATCAAGCTGTCGGTGCACTTCTTCCATCATGCTGGAATGGACCGTTCCTTTGATATTGTCTTTAACGCTCTTGATGTATTTTTCCGTTTCAATTTCCGGATCAATTTCAAGAGCAAATAGATTCGGCGCCAGTTCTTTTGTTTTGCCGCCGATTTTTTCATCAAAAATATCGCCGACATTATGGGCAGGATCTGTGGAAATCAATAAAGTTTTATGGCCGTTTTTAGCTGCCGTCCAGGCAATGGCAGCGGCAGATGTGGATTTCCCCACGCCGCCTTTGCCGCCGACAAAGATAATGTTTTTCGTCAATACATCCATTCGTTTCCCTCTTTCCTCAAAAAGCTAACAGCAGCGAATCCCTGTAAGCGGCGATTTTTCCATGCCCATCCGCAGATGCCAATCGTGGAATTGCTCGATCATATACGGATACAACTCTAACGTATAGTAATAGACGGGATTGGGAATGCCGATCATCTCGGAATACAGCATCAAAAGGAATAAATCATCTTCATCTCTCAACTCGCGTGCAATTTCAGTGCGGTGCGGCAACTCCAATACTTCTTCGTAAAAAGCGATGAGCTTTTTCACTTTATCAAGCATTTTTTTGCACCTCCTTTTTATGTATAAACAAAGGGGCATAGATTTTCCCATGCCCCTTTGAATGTGCTGCTATACGATTATTCCTTAAAATCAGGATCTGCTTTTTTGCTTAATACTTGGACCGCCGTCAAAATGATCCACATGGTGAAAACGAAAATGATGGCGCCAAACACGAAGAGCAGCGTATTCGGTTGGTCCGCGTACCAGGCCCATTGCAGGAAGACCTGCTGGAACATCGCCCAGAGCGTCATGAACATCAAGAAAATCATCGGGATGATGACCACAATATAGTTCCTTCCGAGCTTCCTCAACCAAATGGCGATCAGCAGCAAACTGATTCCTGCTAATAGCTGGTTGGAAGTACCAAACAGCGGCCATAGCAAGTATCCCCCTGAACCAAAACCATTCGGTCCTTCCGGAAGAAGTACAAGTGCCGCACTGGCTACAACTGCGATTGTCGTCGCTACATGCTTTTTCTCCAATACGGGCAATTTATATTCGACGCCAAGCTCTGAGATGATATAACGCATCAAACGTACGGAAGTATCGAGCGTCGTTGCAGCAAAAGAGACAACGATAATCGATACAATCGTCGAAGCCACGTCATTTGGAATCAGCAATCCATGTGCGAGTGACGTCGCGCCTTCAATGAACGAGCCCAAACCTGCGCCATTCGCCGCCGTAAAGCTGCTGTAGGTCGCAAAGAAAGATTCTCTATCCGGGAATAAAGTGATGACCGCAATAATGGATACGAGCGCAAGAATCCCTTCTCCCACTGCGCCTAAATATCCGACAAAACGGGCATCCGTTTCTTTATCCAATTGCTTGGAGGAAGTCCCGGATGATACTAGTCCGTGGAAACCGGAAATGGCGCCGCAAGCGATGGTAATGAACAGCAGCGGGAACCAGGAAATGTCTGCGTCCGGATTAGTTGCTGGAGCTGTTATTTCCGGGTTAGTGAACAGCAGCCCTAAATACAGGATGCCAAGGCCCACTACCAATTGGTGTGAGTTGATAAAGTCGCGCGGCTGCAACAATTTCCATACCGGCAAGGTCGAAGCGATGTAAACGTACACCATCAAAACGATGATCCAGATAAAGAAAGCTGTTGAAATGGAACCAAGGCCGAATAGTCCTGAGCCGTTTTCGCCTCCCATGTATTGGACCAAATCAATTTGCAAAAAGCTGACTTGGCTGGCGACGATAGCCGTGATATACATAACAGCCAATGCAACCAGTGAAGGCACCAGCATTTTCTTATTTCGTTTGTAGACGGCGTGCCCAATCCAAATCGCCAGCGGGATCTGGATAAAAACCGGAAGCACACTTGCGGGATAAGAAATGAACAAGTTCGCGATAACCCAGGCGAATACCGCATTGACCATAAGAACGAGGATTAAAATGATGAATAGGAATAGGACTTTTCCTCGCTGCCCGATCAAACGGTGGGCTAAGGTCCCGACCGACTGCCCTTTATTCCTTACAGATAATACAAGCGTTCCAAAATCGTGGACGCCGGCTGCAAATACAGTTCCTAATACGACCCATAGAACGGCAGGCAGCCATCCCCAATAAACTGCGATGGCCGGCCCTAAGATAGGAGCGGCTCCGGCCACTGAGGTGAAATGGTGTCCCCATAAAACGAATTTGTTTGTCGGAACAAAGTCTACCCCATCATTATATTGATGAGCGGGTGTTACATAATTAGGATCCAACCGGAAAATCTTTTCTGCTACGAATTTTGAATAAAAGCGATAACCTAAGATGAAAATAAAAATTCCGATAGCAGCAAGTGCGATTGCATTCAAATACTTCAACCCCTTCTCTATTTTTTACAAGAAAAGAAAACTCTTGTAATTTAAGCATAAAGAAGTAATATCGGGTTGTAAACGCCTAAAACAGATTATTCTATTTTTTCTAACTTCTTTTGATAAAGGAGCAGTTTTGTATAAATCGTTTCCAGGATTGGCGTTTCCACTTTTGCTTCTTTTCCTTTTTTCCACAGATAGCCTTGTAGATGGTCCGCTTCGATCGGCTGCGCCTTTTCCATATCCCGTTGCATGGATGTCTTCATGCCATGCGCCATCATGTTTAGTTTTGCCAGTTGTTCTTCAACGATATTGTCTTTAATGGGTGCACCAATTCGCTTCATGATAGCCGCAAGCTCCTCCATGAATGCGGCGATGGTCCGCTGCCCGGTTTCCAGTTCGCGGATGGGGCCAATTGGAGACTCCATCATTGAAGTGATGCCGGACATCGCTGTAATGAAGAAATATTTATGCCACATCTCTTGATTGATATTGCAGCTTAACACGAAATCGGCTTTCGTCCCCTCAAATACTTCTTTCAAGCGATTGATGCGTTCGGATTTTTTTCCATTCCGTTCTCCGTAAACCAACTGGTTCATCGAGCTTGCTTGTACGATGGTGCCTTTTTCATCAAGTGTACTCTCGATAAAGCAGAGTCCTCCAAGAACGGCTTCTTCTCCAAACGCTTCTACAAGAGCATCAATATGGGCAATGCCGTTCAATAAAGGAAGCACCATTGTACCTTCTTTAACAAATGGTCTGAGATCATCAATTGCCGCTTGCAGCTGATAGGATTTTGTGGAAACAAGGACGATATCAAATTCCTCTGTATGTTCTTCCTTTGTGATCAATTTCGGCATCAAACGCACATCGCCATTGATACTCTCGATATTCAGTCCGGTTTCTTCAAGCTGCCGCTTTCTTCTCTCCCGGACAAGAATAGTCACGTCTTCCCCTTTTTCAAGTAAACGGCCGCCAAAATAACCGCCAATTGCGCCGGCTCCAACTACTAATATTTTCATATCCCTACACCTCAATTACTAGTTTCTTTCATAAATCCAAGCATTCTGATCTCGATTTCGAACACATTCCCCGCTATGCCGCAGAAATTCCAGATGCGCCAGCGTTTCCCCCTACTGCAAAACGCATTTCGTGGACAGTCAGCGAACGTTTAAAGAGGCGTTCGCATATTTGGAAGACCGTAGAAGGCGCTTCGAGCACTTCTTTTGTTTCATCCAATCGTGCTTCATGATGCTTTATCAATTCTACTATCCGTTCATTTGCCCCGTAAAACGGTTTTCCATGAGAAGGAATGACAAAATCTGCATTCAATTGCTTTATTTTTTCTAAAGACGCTAAATACAAAGCCAAGGGATTTTCCTGGCCGTGGAACCAATAGGAGATATTCGGTGTGATTTTCGGCAAGATATGGTCTGCAGAAAACAACACATTTTTTTCTTTATTATAAAAACAGACCATGCCATCCGAATGTCCCGGTGTATGGATTACTTCGTATTCGTATCGTCCAATCTGAATCCGTTCCCCCTCCACCAAATAATGATCGATTTTTGGCAAAGGATTGACCAGCTGCTGGAAATTCACTGTATTCTGCACCATCTTCTTCGCCATTTCCACTGGCACTCCAGAAGCGCTATACTGGTTCGGCATCGTTTCCATAAATTCAGGTTTCCAGGAAACGCTTCCTAATTCCGCATCAATTTTCGACATCCGCAGCTGCGCGCCGGTTTTTTCCTGCAATCCGCCCGCATAGCCGAAATGGTCCGGATGATAATGCGTAATGAAAATGGTCTCTATTCGTCTATTGCCGATTTGCTCATCCCAAAACTCTCTCGTTTCGCTATTATTTAATCCGGCATCGATGATAGTCCAACCATTTTCCGACTCTGCCATAAAACAATTTACATGATTCAACCTGAAAGGAAGATCCAGTCGAATGGATTCGACCCCTAATTTCTCAAGCATCCAATCTCTCCTCTGCCGCTAAGGCTTCAATACCAATTTGCCGATCGTCTGTCTTCCTTGCAGCAATTTATGCACTTCTGCCGCTTCTTCTAACGGATAGGTTCCGCCGATTGTCAGCTCCAACTGGCCGTTCTTCATGTATTCCAGCAATTCCTTGAAACTCTGTTGATAAAGTTCAGGTTTCCGCATAATTTGCGGCAGGAAAAAGCCGATGACAGATTGGTTTCTTTTCATTAATTGCCCCGGATGGAAACTTGCTTGTTCACCGCTTGCCGCACCGAAAATAACCAGCCGCCCAAAAGGTGCAAGGCATTTTACGGTTTGGTTGAACACTTCGCCGCCGACCATTTCCAAAGCGACGTCTACGCCTTTTCCACCGGTGATTTCCTTGATTTTGTCAACCCAGCCTTCCTCAGAATAATTCACCAGATCAGTAGCTCCCATTTTTTCTGCATGTGCCAATTTTTCCTCTGTACTGGCTGTCGCAATGATTTTCCCTGCTCCGAAAATTTTAGCCAGTTGGACAGCAATCGCTCCCACTCCCCCTGCCGCCGCATGGATCAAAACGGTTTCTCCTGCTTCCAAACGGCCCATCGTTTTTAACACATGGTAAGCGCTCAAGCCTTGCAAAGGCAATGACACTGCCTGTTCAAAATCGACATCGTCCGGAACAGGCGTTAAAATCCGTTCATCGACAGCGACGTATTCCGAATAGCCATGTGATTCAATCAAAGCGACGACGCGCATTCCTTCTTTGAAATGTTTGACTTCCGCACCAACAGCAGCAATCACCCCTGCCACTTCTGAACCGGGCACATAAGGCAGCTTGGTCGGTACAACGTATTTCCCTTCACGCCGTGCTGTATCTGCATAATTGACGCCAATGGCTTTGACCTCTATTAAGACTTCATTTGCTGCCGGCTCCGGTTTTTCTGTTTCCACCCATTCAAGAACTTCCGGCCCGCCGTACTGCTCAAACTTGATCTGTTTCAAAAAATTTCCCCCTTATGAGATATACTGTTCTGCTTCCAACATCTTCCCGGCAATGCTCCGCTTCGTCTGAATGCCGCACGAGCGCTGCAAACGGCTAAGTTCCCCAGTAACCATCAAGACATAATCATGTACCGTCTTTTCGGAAACGGTCGCTTGCATCATTTTGCGTGCCGCCATCTCCACTTCAAGAAGCGAGTCGTCGATCAACGCTTTTGTTAAATCCACCTTTAAAGCATGCTTTTCTTCCCCATCCGCGCTATGGATTTTGCTGTACGCAAAACTGCCGATTCTGCTGCGTATAAATGCAAACCGATATCCGCCAATTTCATCAGCACTTCCTGCTCTTCGCTCATGCTTGGACCATAATTTTTAAAAGCGAGTCCTGTACATAGCAAGAACACTCTCCGCATCGCATGCACCGCTTCAATTTCCCGGGAAATAATGCCGATTGACCCCACTTTAGGCGCTCGAATTTCTGCTACCGCCTGTTTGATCAATTCTTCTAAATCAACCTGTCCCTTACCATACGCTTTTAGCAAATTCCCTGGAATCATAAGGCGGTTGACTTCATTGGTCCCTTCGAATATCCGGTTAATGCGGGAATCCCTGTACATCTGTTCAATTTTATATTCTTTGATAAATCCATAGCCTCCGTGCAGCTGGAGTGCTTCATCCGCTACATAATCCAGCGTTTCAGATCCATAGACTTTGCAAACTGCACATTCAGTGGCATATTCCATCAAGCGCTTCGCGGTCAATGCGGTATCAGGTGAATCGTATAAATCGCTTAATGCCTCTTCCAAATATCCAGCCGTCCGGTATTGCAGCGATTCAGATGCATAAATCCGGATTGCCATATCTGCAATTTTTTCTTGAGTGGCTGTAAATTCTGCAATCGCCTTGCCAAATTGCCGGCGTTCTTTCGTATATTTCAAGGCCAGTTCCAAACCATATTTTGCCGCGCCCATTGTGGCAGACCCCAAATTATAGCGTCCCAGATTCAATACATTCAATGCAATGACATGCCCTTTTCCGATCTCACCCAATAAATTCTCGACAGGGACTTCGCAATCTTCGAATATCACGGCCCGTCGAAGATCCTTTGATGCCCATTTTCTGTTCTTCTGCACCTAGCGACAACCCCGGAAAATCCTTTTCGACGATAAACGCGGTGAAATGCTTGCCATCCACTTTTGCATAAACGATAAAAGTATCGGAAAATGCCGCATTAGTGATGAACATTTTGGTGCCATTCAATATATAATGGCTGCCTGCATCATTTAACTTAGCGACCGTCTGAGCCGCTAAAGCATCGGATCCCGCATTCGGTTCTGTCAGGCAGTAAGCGCCGATATATTCACCTGAAGCGAGTTTCGGCAAATACTTCCTCTTCTGTTCTTCGCTGCCGAAATAAGTGATCGGCAACGTTGCGATGCAAGTATGGTTGGAGTGGGCAACCCCGTATCCTCCAGCTGGGCCGAGCACTTCTCCGACCAACCCTTTGCTGATTTTATCCAAACCGAGGCCTTCGTATTTTTCAGGAATACTGTGAGCCAACAATCCAAGTTCACCCGCCTGCCGAAGAAGCGATTGAACCAATTTAAAATCCTGGCTTTCAATTTCTTCATTGACTGGCCGAACTTTGCTTTCTAGAAAACGCTTCGCGGTTTTGGCAATCATTTTATGCTCTTCTGTAAAATCTTCTGGCGTAAAAACCGTTTCCGCTTCGGAAGGCTGGTACAGAAAACTTGCTCCTCGGTAAGTGATTGTGTGTCTATCCATCGAAATCACTCCTTTTACTATTTTGGGCAGTGGCCAGCGCATGTTGCATTAGGCTCTTCACAAACTCTCCGAAGTGGGCAAAACGGGGATCTTTCGTCTGTCCGTTCCGGTAACGGTAATAGATCTGCTGGCAAATGACTGCCAGTTTGAAATAAGCAAACGTCAAATAGAAATGCATCGCTGAAACATCCCGGCCGCTTTTTTCTGCATAGCGCCGGATAAATTCTTGGCGTGTATAAAAGCCTGGCAGCACCGTTACTGGAGCTTTGCCAAATCCTTTTTTCAACAGTTCGGGATCATCCTTTTCAATCCAATAGCCCATCGCCGCTCCTAAATCAGCGAGCGGGTCGCCAACTGTCGTCATTTCCCAGTCGAATAAGCCGGTGATTTTTGTGAAATCATCTGAAAACAGTGCATTGTTGAGCTTGAAATCGTAGTGAATGACAGTGGGAGCAGGAGATTGTGGCATATGTGTCTGCATCCATTCTGCTAATGCCGCCACTTCCGGAATATCATCGGTTTTTGACCGTTCATACCGCTGAGTCCAGCCCGTTACTTGGCGTTCCATAAATCCATCAGGTTTAGCCAGTTCTGCGAGTGCCGTTTTTGTATAGTCAACGGCGTGCAATTCTACGAGCATATCGACCATCAGCTCTGAAATTTTTTTACCCAGTTCTTCCGACGGCTCCGTTTCTTTTGGAAACTCCGTATCGATCACTTGGCCATGCCGCCTCTCCATGATAAAAAAAGGGCTGCCGACTATCGTTTCGTCATCCGAAAAAACAAAAGGTTTCGGGGCTGCCGGGAATACTTCATGCAAAGAAGAAAGAACACGGAATTCCCGTTCCATGTCATGGGCTTTCGGCGCCAAGGGACCGAGCGGCGGTCTGCGCAGCACCGCTTCCCAATCGCCAATTGACAGTGCATAAGTCAAATTGGAGTGGCCAGCACCGAATTGCTGGATTTCCAACTCCCCTTCCGGCAACCCATTGATATGTGTGTGGAGAAATTCCGAGAGTATTGCACGGTCCAGCTCTTCACCGGACCTGACTTGGATCACGCCGTTTTCGTGTTTTGCCATTAGGCTCCCTCCTCCAGATGTTTCTCCAGCAGGCTGCGGATGTCGTCCGGCAAACTTTCGCTTTTCTGGGTTTCAAAATTGAAATGGACGGCACTTGCGTCCCCTTTAGCGATCAATTGGCCGGTATTTGCATCTTCTATCCGATGAACGATTGAAAAACTGGAGTTGCCGATCTTACTTACTGCAGAAATCACTTTCAATTGCTGATTGAAAAAGCCTTGACTGATAAAATCACATTTGGCCGAGGCCATAATGACTTTCCATTTTGCGATATCCATATCAAATCCCAACGCTTTAAAAAACTCGATGCGGCTTCTTCCAAATAGATAAAATAGCTGATATTGCTAATATGTCCAAGTGCATCTGTTTCACTAAACCGCACTTTCACTGCCAATTCATGCGCCACAGTTCTCCATCTCCCTATTTGTTTTGAAATGCGCTTTCTTTTTTCGATAAATGCCCGGACCCCTTCTTTTGCATCTTCGGTTTGGAAGACTTTCTCAAAATAGGCTGCTTCAAGACTGGTGCCTTCTTCGAGTGGAAGTTCCAGTCCTTTATCAACCGCTTGCTTGATGAACCTTAAAGCTGGCATAGAAGATCGGCCAAACCGCTTCGCCATTTTTTTGGCTATCTCCATGCCTTCCCCACTTGGAACAACGCGATTGACCAAGCCGATTCTCTCAGCTTTTTCGGCTGTCACCGGCTCGCCAGTAAACATCATTTCTTTCGCTCTCGCTTCACCAATCAAGCGCGGCAAACGCTGAGTCCCCCCGCCGCCTGGAAAAAGGCCAAGTGTGATTTCCGGCAAGCCGATCTGAACATGTTCTTCTGCAATTCGAATATCGCAGCAAAGCACCAATTCACAGCCGCCGCCTAACGTAAGCCCGTTCAACATCGCAATCACCGGCTTTTCAAATTGGTCGATTCGGTGCAAGATCGCATGCGTTTCCAGGAAAGTCTCTTGAATTCCCGTTTGTCCGATCAGCTGCGGAAACTCTTTAATATCCGCCCCGGCCGCAAACACTTTTTCGCCTTGTCCGGTTAAAATAACTGCATTGACCTCCTCATCCGCCCCAAGTCCATCGAATACTTCGTCAAGTTCTTTAAATACTTGGTTGCTGATGACATTCATCGGCGGATTATCAATTGTGATAATGGCATAGCCCTCTGTTTTCTCTACTTGTAAAACTGCTGTCATGGCGCTTCGACTCCCTTTTCCCCGTAATCGTAAAATCCTTTTCCAGTTTTTCTGCCGAGCTCTCCAGCCTTTACTTTCTCTTCAATAAATGCAGGAGGCTTATCTTCTGGATTGCCGCTTTCCGCATATTGCTGCTGCATGACATAATAAGCAACGTCAAGCCCCGACAAATCCATCAATTCGAATGGGCCGATTGGATGCCGCAGCGCTTTTTTGATGACTAAATCGATTTCTTTAAAGTCGGCAATACCTTCTTCATATAAATGCATCGCTTCTTTTTGCAATGCCCCCAAAATCCGGTTTGCTACAAACCCGGAAATCTCTTTCCGCAGCAAGACGCCCGTCCGTCCGATTTTTTTACAAACCTCCATGGCTGTTTGGGCCGTTTCTTCTGAAGTTTTTTCACTCATAACCACTTCAACGCAATCCATAACAAGCGGCGGAAAAAAGAAATGCATATTGCATACTTTTTCTGGACGATCTGTTGCTTCTGCGATTAGCGAATTGACGATTGTTGAACTATTCGAAGCAAGAATCGTATGTTTCGGCGCAATTTCATCTAATTGCTTGAAGATTTCGCGCTTCACTTCCAATTTTTCAACTGCTGCTTCAATGACATAATCCGCATCACTCGCTGCTTTTTTTAAATCTGCAGTAAACGATAGCCGGCCAAAAGCTTCTGCTTTTTGCTGCTCAGTAATTTTCCCTTTCCGTACCCACTGCCCCATTAACATGTCCAAGCCGCTTTTCGCTTTCGCTAACGCTTCTTCTTTCAAATCCTGAAGGGCCGTTTGATATCCGCCCAAAGCACATAACATGGCAATTTGATGGCCCATTTGGCCAGCACCGACTACGCATATTTTATTGATATGAAGATTTTCCATTTGTTCATCCCCTTTTGGTTATTGCGCAATCCCATTTAAAATCAAATCACTGTATATTTCAGCCAGGCTTTCAGCAGACACTTCTCCAGCGGGATTGAACCATTGGTAGCTCCAATTCGTAATACCAAGCACTGCAAAAGCCGTCATATCAGGCTTTATGTCCTTTCGGAATTCGCCTTCTTCAATCCCTTCGGTGAGCAGGTTTTCAATATTGATCCGAAACTCTTCGCGCTTCGCTTTTACAGCTCCTGCGTTGTCCTCTGCCAAATGGCGCATTTCCCTAAAAAACACTCTGCCGCTCGGGCCGTGATCTTTAATATCGGCGATGAGGAGCTGCACCATTTGTTTGAGCTTTTGCTGATTGCTCGCAGCAGTTTTATGTATGGCCGCTTGGCGCTCAAGCAAATCGTCGATATATCCTAAATGGATGTCCATTAGCAATTGCTCTTTGCTGGAGAAATAATAGTAGAAAGTTCCTTTCGTTACTCCGATGGCTTCCACAATATCTTGAATGGAGGTTTCACTGAATCCTTTCCTTTCAAATAGCAGAATGCTTTCTTCAATGATTTTTTCTTTCATGCTATTTCCTCACAATCTCTGATCGGCTTTCCTTACAGCACATGCATGCCTCCATCAACAACAACCACATCGCCCGTAATGTAATCCGAAGCTTTAGAGGCTAAGAATAACGCTGCGCCTTTCAAGTCCTCTTCTGTGCCAAAACGGTTTAGCGGTGTCTGATCAAGCAAACGATCGCCTCCCTGTTCAATTAAAACCTTCGACATTTTCGTCGGGAAAAATCCTGGCGCTAATGCGTTGACGTTAATATTGAACTGGCCCCATTTCGCTGCTAAATCTTTCGTAAAAGTGATGACTGCCCCTTTGCTTGTGTTGTAGCCGATTGTATCCATCAATCTCGGGTCGATCCCGCCTAGCCCGGCAACGGATGCGATGTTGATAATTTTCCCGCTGCCTTGTTTGATCATCGTTTCGCCCACTTCCCGGCTCATCAAAAATGTTCCGGTAACGTTAACGTTCATGACTTTCTCCCAAGCATCCAGCGGCATTTCAAGTACAGGCGCTCCCCAAGTAGCACCTGAATTATTGACTAAAATATCAATTGAGCCGAATTCTTCCAAAGTTTTTTGAACCACATTTTTAACATCTTCCGGATTTGTCACATCGCATGCCAAGGCCAATGATTTCACGCCTTTTTCTTTTAACTTTTCGCTGATTTCTTTACAAGCTTCGACTTTCCGTGAACAGACCACTACATTGGCGCCTGCTTCCGCAAAGCCTTCGGCGATTTGTGCGCCTAATCCTCTTCCTCCCCCAGTTACGATTGCCGTTTTCCCGTCTAATTTAAAAAGATCCATTACATTCATTCCATTTCCCCCTTACTTTATACTAACTAGTTAGTATGTTCAGAATACTTAAATTTATGGTAACGTTTTCATTTTAATAAAGCAAGATGCAGAAAAGGTTAACTAAAAGAGGAAAAGCCGATGCATGCAGATTTCTGCTCGCTACCGGCTCTTCCTTCTCATTTGTCTGATGTTTTATCTTGATCTTGCTTCTGATCTTCAGCAACTTTGTCCGCTTTCTTGAACTCCTCTTGGTAACGCACTTCCTGAGCTGCTTTTACGTCCAGTTCCTTGTCCGCCAACTTTTCATGCGGCTGTTTTTCTTCTGCCATAATTACTGCTCCTTTCTGGATGTGAATTATTATTTCTTTTCCTGGTCTATTTCGGTCTAAACCACAGAAACGATATGACTCGCCGGCAAGACTTCAAATACGGTAAAATGAAAGAATATAATCCAAAAAGAAAAGAGGTGTCCTATGTTAAAACGTTTAGCCATCACCGGCTATAAACAGCATGAGCTCGGGATATTCGATGACAAAAACCCAGGAATCCGTTTTATTAAAAAAGCGCTGGAAAACCAATTGCGCGTACTTATCGACGAAGGATTGGAATGGGTCATCATCAGCGGGCAGCTTGGCGTGGAGACTTGGGCGGCCGAAGTGGTGTTGAACTTAAAGGAAGAATTCCCTGATTTGAAATATGCGGTGCTTACGCCTTTTCTCGATCAGGAAAAAAGATGGAACGAAGCGAAACAAGAGAAATACCAGATGATTCTTGAAATGGCTGACTTCCATCGCAGTTTAACGAACCGCCCTTACGAGGCGCCGTGGCAATTCATTGAGAAAAATAAATTCTTCCTCCGCAACTCGGATGGCATGCTGATTGTCTACGACGAAGAAATGGACGGCTCTCCGAAGTTCACTAAAAAAGAAGCCGAGAGCTATGCTGAAAAAAATGATTATCAAGTTTTCACCATTACAGCGGACGACTTAAGAGTTGTTGCAGAAGAAGAACAAGTGAATGAATGGGAATAAGTTTGAATACTTCAACATGCAGCCGCTAGGTTGACGAAGGTGACGAACTTCGATACCCTTAATAACTATGCTATACAAAAGATCAAAGGAGGAATTATGAAGAAAGCTTCAAGAGTATTCTATATCACATTCGCATTAGTCATTTTAACTGTATTATCCGGTGTATTTGCACCTGAAATTTTTGAAAAAGTCACAGGCAACATACGGACATTTATCGGCACCAATTTCGGCTGGTATTATTTGACGCTGATGGCGTTGCTTCTGATCTTTGTATTTGTCATTGTTATCAGCCCCTACGGAAAAATACGGTTGGGGAAAGATACCGACCGTCCCGAATTCTCTACTCTTTCATGGATTTCCATGCTGTTTTCTGCCGGAATGGGGATCGGCCTTGTATTTTACGGCGCTTCAGAACCGCTCAGCCATTTTGCAATTCAACCCGCAACTGCTGAAGTCGGAACAGATGCCGCTTTTAAAGAAGGATTGGAACGCACTTATTACCATTGGGGAATCCATGTATGGGCGATGTACGGGCTCATTGCATTATCACTCGCCTTTTTCCAGTTCCGAAAAGGAGAACCTGCGTTAATTTCATCAACACTGAAGCCGATTTTCGGCAAGAAAATGGAAGGTCCACTTGGAACCTTAGTTGACGTTCTTGCTGTTTTCGCTACCGTTTTCGGCGTAGCGACTTCCCTCGGCTTTGGCGCTGCTCAAATTAACGGCGGATTGACCTATCTTTTCGGAGCGCCGGATGAACCGTGGTTCCAACTTCTGATTATCGCCGTCGTGACTGTTTTGTTTGTCATTTCGGCTTGGTCCGGGCTTAATAAAGGGATTAAATACCTGTCCAATACCAATATGGTGCTGGCTGTTATTCTGTTGATCCTAGTTCTTGTGCTGGGTCCGACTTTGCTCATTTTAAATTTGTTCACCGAGACATTCGGCCATTACATCCAGAATTTGATCAGCTTGAGCTTCCAATCAGCACCGCTCGATGCGGAAAACCGCTCATGGCTAAATGACTGGACCATTTTCTACTGGGCTTGGTGGATTTCTTGGGCGCCTTTCGTCAGTATGTTCATCGCCCGAGTTTCAAAAGGCCGGACTATCCGGGAGTTCCTGATTGGCGTGGTGTTAGTGCCAACCATCTTCGGTTCTTTCTGGTTTGCAGCATTCGGTACGACGGCCATCGATATCCAGAAAAGTGGAATTGATTTGACCGGCTTCCCGACGGAACAGACCTTATTTGCGATGTTCAGTGAAATGCCGCTTGGCTTTGTTATGTCCCTATTTGCAATTTTGCTCGTCAGTACTTTCTTCATCACTTCTGCTGACTCAGCAACATTCGTACTCGGCATGCAATCGACGAACGGCTCGCTGCTTCCAAGCAACCAGATCAAAGTTCTTTGGGGCATTGCACAATCGCTGGTTGCCGCAATCCTACTATCAGTTGGCGGATTGACAGCTGTCCAAAATACGATTATTGTCGCCGCATTGCCTTTCTCTGTCGTCATGATTCTCATGGTCATCGCCTTATTCAAGGCATTGAATGCGGAATTGAAACTTCCTAAACCCAAAAAATAATGTGAAGCGCCTTCCTTAATAGGAAGGCGTTTTTTGCATAGTAGTTGATGGATACGGGTATAGCACGAATGGAGAAGCGCCATCGCCTTTTAGTATGGCCATTAATTGCAAGATCAATTTAACGGAGGTGTTTCAGCCATGGAAGAACAAACGCGCACGATTATCCAAGGCTCATTGAATGCATTGCTCGAAAGCGATAAATTTCTACCCGGACTTCAAGGACAAATGAGGAAACAGGCTTTCACTTCATTGAGCGCTATCCTTTCTACGCCGAATAAAATCCACAAATCGTTCTTGCGCATCCCATTAGACGATGGAAGCGTAGTCCGAATCCCTGCTTTTCGCGTCCATCACAACGACGCGCTCGGACCGTATAAAGGCGGGATCCGTTTTCATGAAAGCGTCAATGAAGATGAAGTCATCAACTTGGCTTTTCTGATGACTTTGAAAAACGCCTTGCACAATGTGCCGTTCGGAGGCGGCAAAGGCGGAATCGTCATTAACCCCCGCGAGTATTCCGAAAAGGAATTAAACCTGATCTGCCGGAAATACGTCCGCTATTTTTCAGATGAGATCGGACCGGATAAAGACATCCCAGCCCCTGATGTCGGTTCTGGAGAACGCGAAATGGACTGGATGATGGCCGAGTTCAAAAAAGTCCATTATGGCCAAGCCTATCTTGGCAGCTTCACAGGAAAAAGTGTTGCTAACGGCGGGTCGCTGGGGCGCAGAGAAGCAACAGGGAAAGGCGTCTATTTCACTTTCCGCTATTTGATGAATGATTATTTAAAAGCCAATGAACAAATGCTTGCCAGCTCGGATAATGTGTTTGCGGCGACTGCACTGGCACATGCGAACCGGCCCCTCACAATGGCGGTCCAAGGATTTGGGAACGTAGGATCCGTGGCAGCGCTTGAAGCTTACAAAAGCACCGAAATCCAAAACCGCATTGTGGCAGTAAGCGACCGAAATGTGACACTCTATAACGAAGAAGGCTTGGATATTCCAGCTTTGATCGAATTTACAGCGGGTAATCGCGGCGACTTGCCGTCTACCCCAGCACAATTGGATCAGGCGACTATCAAAGCAGAAATAAGAGGCCGTGATGAGCTGCTTACCTTGCCAGTTGATGTCTTACTGCTTGCTGCTCTTGAAAACCAAATCCATAAAGAGAATATGAAAGACATCCAGGCAAAAATCATTATCGAAGGCGCGAACGCACCAACCACACAAGAAGCGGATGAATACTTGAGCAATCAAGGCGTTATCATCATTCCGGATATTTTAGCCAATGCCGGCGGTGTGATTGTTTCTTACTTTGAATGGCTGCAAGGCCGGGAGACGCAATTTTATACAGAAGCGGAAGTTTACCGCCTCTTGCTCGAAAAGATGAAAGAAACGATGGATGCCATTTATCCGCAATTTTTCGGCGATCCGTTCCCCCTTCGGCAGAATTGCTACATCCATTCGGTAAAGAAACTTTCAACCGTGCTTTATCGCCAAGGAAAACTTTACTAAAAATGAGAAAACCGCTGCAGCCTTCAATCGGCTTCAGCGGTTTTCCTTTTTTCCTCGATTCGGCGGTTATGGGAAATGGAATAAGCGTCTTTTCGAAAGTTTAAAATCGCATCTTCAGAACAGCGAATCCCTTCGGCCATCACGGTCGGATCGAATTTCATGTCATCCAGCTGCTCCGCTATTCCTTCAATGCTTAAATGTCCGACTATTATTCGCTGGCGCTCCTTCGGCCATTCGATTGTCGGGTCGTCTGTTGGATCTTCCCTCTCCCCAATAACCACAGCCAACTGGAAACCAGCGGTCCCTGCCTTTACACGCGCTTCGATTTCCTGCTCGTAATAACCTGCAGGGATTTCCGCAAGATCTTTAGCGTCTAAAGTTTCTACACCGACATCCGGTATCCATTCATACTTGATCGGTGTCTGCTTGCCTTCTCGGTTCAAAAAATAAAATGCGTGAATGGAGTAGTAGATTCCGGTCGCAAAGCTGACAGGTGCATGCATCTTTTTGAGAATCTTGATAGCGGCCCGGCTCTCCGGATATTTAATCAGCAGTTCTGCCAATTCCCGTAAAGGAGGCTTCCCGTCTTTAAATGATTTGACCACTCCGAGCATTTCCGTGAAGACAGACGGCGTCCGTGCTAAAAATATGGGTGCATTGACGCCGACAATATTGGTCGCTTCACCGTTCGGCAATTTAAATTGGACAGCCATCCCTTTGACCGGCGACATGATATCCGTCCATTCGGGATTCGGTGAGCTGTGGGAAAAGCGGACAAATGCTTCTACCCCGCCTTTTTGAAGATGCGGCGCAGTGGTCAACCCTTCTGCATTTCCGTTGGCTGTAAACTTCGCTTTGTAAATGACTCCGCGCGCATGCGCACGGCGGTAAAGCGGATGTTCGCCGAATACGCGCTCAATCCGATTAACGGCCACTTCGGCCAATTGCGGTTTTTCCATGCCCTCACCCCTTTTATTCGATATACCCAAATAAGCTTAGTTTTAAAAATAACGGGAATACAAAAAGAACAAAACTTAAGGAGGAATTTATTAATGGATTTTAAACACGAAAATAACCGCTTCACGGTCATGAAAGACTCAGAAGAATTGGGATACATTTCGTATATTCCAGATGGCGACGTGCTCACAGTCGACCATACGGAAGTTTCACCAAAGCTTGAAGACCAAGGGGTCGGCAAACAGCTTGTTGAACAAGTTGTCCAATATGCGCGGCAAGAAGGAAAGAAAATCGATCCTCAATGTCCATTTGCACAAGGAGTCATCGAAAAAACAGCTGATTTCCAAGACGTTGTTGTAAAGTAATCCGAAACATCCGTGAAAGCGGGTGTTTTTGTTTTGTCTTAGGAAACCCGGGAACAGTAAAAGAAAAGTGCGAAAAAGGAGATGGCATCATGGACACTTCTCTTGAACAAACAATAGCGAAATTTGCGCAGCCTTTTGATTCCACAGCTAACTTGTCGCCAATCATAGAAGCAATTGGCGATGCCAAAATCGTGATGCTTGGTGAAGCAAGCCATGGTACTTCTGAATTCTATAAAGTGCGAGCCGAACTATCAAAAAAACTGATCGAAGAAAAAGGATTTACATTAATTGCCGTTGAAGGCGATTGGCCATCTGCCCAACAAGTCAACCGCTATATTAAAGGCTTTAAAGAAGAGAAAAAAGAGGCCCGGGAAATCGTCCAATCGTTTACCCGCTGGCCAACTTGGATGTGGGCAAATGAAGAGATGGCCGACTTTATTTGCTGGCTGAAAGCACGCAATAGCCGGAACGAGCAGAAAACAGGATTTTATGGCATCGATATCTACAGTCTTTGGGAGTCGATGGAAGAAGTCATCCATTATTTAACGCATACCAATCCTTCCGGCGGCGACTTGGAATTGGCCAAAAAAGCCTTTTCCTGTTTTGAGCCATTTAACCGGGAACCCGAAAATTATGCGATTTCCTATGCAAGCTTTTCTACTGTCTGCATCGAGGAAGTGTCCAATCTCCTTTTCTCCATCCGCTCGAACGAAGAGCTTTATAAAGATGATTGGGAAAATGATTTAAATTTGAAGATCAATGCGCTCGTCACAAAAAATGCGGAAGACTATTACCGGGCCATGGTCCAAAGCGGAGAAGTGTCCTGGAATATCCGTGACGAACATATGGTGGAAGCCATCAATGAAATCCGTGATTACCACGGCCGCGATGCCAAAATCATTATTTGGGAACATAATACCCATATTGGAGACGCCCGGGCGACGGATATGAAAAATGACGGCATGATCAATGTCGGACAGGTTCTCCGTGAACAGAACCGCCCGGAGGACGTTTTCGCATTAGGATTTGGAACTTATACCGGCACGGTTATCGCCTCAGAAGCTTGGGGAACACCACATCAAATCATGGAAGTTCCGCCAGCCCGGGTCCATTCATGGGAAGAGCTGTTTCACCGTACCGGCGCAGGCGACCAATTCGTCATTTTTAATGATCAGAATCGGAAAGCTTTTGATCAATGGGCTGGGCATCGTGCGATTGGCGTCGTTTACCATCCTGAATTTGAAGCACGCGGAAATTATGTCCCAAGCAAATTATCAACACGCTACGACGCGTTTATTTATATTGAAAATACGACGGCATTGTCCCCTATCCGAGTAGAAAATACAGTGCTGTAGAAAAGGCAGACTTCGCGTCTGCCTTTTTTATGAAATTTGCATCAACAGAAAACTTTTCTGCCTTTTCAAAGGTAATACATATAAGAACGTTTATAACGGACGGAAAGGAGTGATTTCAAGCGATGGATAATAAAGGAGCGTTGGATAATAAAGGAGCGTTGGATAAAGCAAGTTTTCAAGAACTCTATCAAAAACATGCAAATTTTGCCATCCGCACTGCCATTGCAATTACCCGCAACCCGGAAATCGCGAAAGACGCCGTCCAGGAAACCTTTATACGGGTTTACCGCCATCTTTCTTCGTATGATGCCAGTTTGCCGTTTGAACCTTGGCTTTACCGCATATTAGTGAACGAATGCAATCGGCTATTAAAGAAAGAATCGAAAATGCCAGCTTACCACCATCCCGATTTAGAGAATGACGAGCGGATTTCCTCACCTTCCGGCGGCCATGCAGCAGATTTGGTCGAAACCATTCAGAGTATGGAGGATCTTTATCGCATTCCGTTAATTTTGAAATACATCAAAGGCTTCAGCGAGAAAGAGATTGCGGACATTTTGGAGCTAAATCAAAATACCGTCAAATCCCGCCTTTTCAAAGGACGCCAGAACTTGCGCCAGCTGCTGGAAATAGCGGAACAGGAGGCTGAATTGGATGAAAAATATAGATGATCGAGCAAAAAAGGCATTAATGGACAAGACTTCTGAAGCCGGCCAACTGGAGCAGGAAATTTGGAGCCGTTTAGAAAACGAGCTGTTTACAGAACCGCAAACCGCGGCAAGGAAGGTGAAAAGCATGAAAAAGAAAGTGCTTCCTCTTATAATTGCAGCTGCCGCCGGGATATTGATCGCTTTCAGTTTTCAAACCGAAACCGGCATGGCTTTGATTGACCGGATCAAGGAAATGTTTGTACCTGAAAAAGAAGTAGTCCAAAGCATTGAAGGAATGGATGAAGAAACCAATGTCCAATTAAATGAAGGCAAAGATGCGGAATACGTCATCTACATCGATGAAGAACGCTATAAAATGATTAAAGGCGAAGGCGACCGGCCCGATGTGATTACGACGAAAGAAGAATTGCCCGAGAACTTCCCTGAAGTATCCATGACCATCGAACAAATTCCAGATACCGCTCCTGACACACTGGTCAGCCAGTACGAAGAAGAATTAACACTTGAATTCCCAGAGCTTCGCCCAGTCGAACAAGTGACAGAACCTGTAGAAGGCTACCAATTGCACGGCATTCAAAACGGCGGACAGAAATGGGACGATGAAGTGGTCCATGCCTATGTCATCAGCAACGGAAAAGAAGGCAGTTTTGTCATTACTGAACGTTATTTCCTGGAAGCAGCTGAAGGACACGGCGCCCGCTTTTACGCCATGCTCCAAGAATTCCAGATTTTAGAGTAACCAAAAATGCACCACTAGAAACCATTGTAAAAAGGCGGCAAGGAATTTTTCCTTGCCGCCTTTTTTAATCGATTTTACAGTTCGCTTGCCGATGAATTGAGTGAGTAAAGGTAATTCCAGTTGTCCGCCTTGAAAAGCGCATGGAATGTGATTTTTTCTCCTGTTCCCAATGTCACCACTTCTTGTTCGATGGCCACTACCATCGCAATTGCACCGTTATCCAGATTCAGATAGACATCGCCAATAGAAGGTTTGATCGCGTTTTGTTCACGCAATTTCTCTTCCAATTGAGCGTCTTCTTCTTTCTGGCTTTGTGTCACTTTTGATTGGTCGAAATAGCTAATGTCTGTACTTCCTGGCTCATCGCCTGGAACCATCACAAAGAATTCACGTGCCTTCACTGTATTTTGGCGCGTCGTGATGACGTTCTTGCCTTCTACAGATTCAACTTTTTCAAATTCATTCAACGAATAATGATCCATATAATCCGGATCCGGCTTCACAATGAAGATATACCCGCCTTCTTCGGCGACAACGTCTTCCCGAAGTGTATACTTTGTCCCCAAAAACAGGAACGCATCCAGATGTTTCGGCTTGTAGAAAGTGGCCTCTTCGGCTTTGCACGCTACTTGTTCCATATCTTTAAGCCGGAACATCAGCACCGACTTTTTCGCTAGCGGTTTAACCGAATACACCTTGTGAAGCTCGTTGTTGTAATAAACCAATTGCCCTTTTCGTACTTGTAATAATTTCATTTTTCGCCCTCCGATACTATCATGCTATGGGGTTCATTCTAGAGGAAACTATAGCAGAAGTCTATGCATTCACTCGATTTGTCCAGCTTCCTGTGGTATAACGGGAACAACAAGCAAAAAAGGAAGTGCACACATGGAATATGAAAACCGTGATGAGTTGATCATCAAGAAATACCAGCAAGATGAAAATATGATGATCCAATTATTCGTGCAATGGTGCACGAACCACCAACTTGACCCAATGGCCCTTTATCAAAAAGCCTATCCTTATCAAGAAAAGAACGCTGCGCTCCTAACAGCCATCGAAGAAGCCAATGCCGAAACCGCGGAAATTGAAATCAGCAATGAAACGATGCTAGAAGTCTTGCAACTGTTCGGCAACGACGACCTCGCATTTGTTGTGGTCGAAGAAATGGAACGGATGCCCAAAAAATAAAAGATCGAGCGCTTAGGCACTTGATCTTTTATTTTCTTTGTTTCCGAAGTTGTTTCGCTTTGTTTTCGATATGGCTGGTCCGCAGGTTTTCATAGCGGTTCGAGGCGATATTGCTATAAATCCCATTGAAATCTTTTTCTTTGACCGGTTCTTCCACTTCTTCCTCTGCGCCTTCTTCGGCCAACAATTCTTCTTCACGTTTTTCTTCCATGATTTATCTTCCTTTCGTCCCTTAAGCTTTCCTTATCCATTTTCCCTGAGCAAGACCTAGTTAAACGCAAAGAAAACGGACATCTAAAAGACGTCCGCTTCTCCAGTTTATTAAACTGTCTGTTTAACGCCTTTTAATTCACGTTCTAAAAACTTCGCAAGTTCAAGCATGCCATATTTGCCGGCAGCCGCTTCCGCATCCGAATTATAATTCGTATTGGTGTTGACATCGTAAGTGAAAATCTCGCCTTCTGCATTGCGGATAAATTCGATGCCAGCTACGTTAATGTTGTTCTGGGCAAGAAAAGCTTCGTATTTAGCGATAATTGGATCGTTAAACCCTTCCACCACTTGGAATTTCGGCTTTTCTTCGACTTCTTCTCCCACTGGGCAGAACAAATCATCGATCCGGCAAGCATCTGCGGGCATAATTCAAAGCCTTCCGAAGTATCCACTTGTACCGCGTAGACAAATTTTCCACCGACAAATTCGCAGCGCGTGATAAACGGTTCAGGCGCTTGGATGTACTCCTGAATCAGCGTAATTCCATCAATCGACGGTTCAAACTCTGCTCCGTTGACGTATTCGTTCAATGCTTCCATCGAATGGAACAATCTCACGCCTAAGCCTTTTCCTGCACGGTTGTGTTTCGTAATGAAAGAAGCAGCGCCCATTTTTTCTGCAGCGGCCAAAATTTGCTCTTTGCCGTTAGCTGCAATGGTTTTAGGCGTACGGATACCGGATGCATTCAATGCCATATATTGTTTCACTTTGCTGACTTCCAGGCTTAGTGCCTGGCTGCCATTAAACACTTTACGTCCATGATGCTCAAGCCAAACAAGCAAGGAGTCTGCCATTTCCGGTGCAAACCGGTGTCCGCGTGTGTGTGAAGAGGCGCTCATGCGGCTGTAAAAGACGCCTTCAGGCGGTGCATCGTTCAAGTCGACTAGGCTTTCGTTGATAAACCAATCTTCGTAAGGAAGGCCCAGTTCATCTAACCTTTTGAATAAATGCGTTGTCCATTCCTCGTTTTCGTGTATTACGTATATTTTTTCAGTCATGTAATTTCCTCCTAATAAATCGTTGCTGTCAATGCCTTGCGTTTTTCTTCAACAATCGGCATTACTTTTTTCGAGAAGCGCTCCATCTCTTCTAATTGAGGAGAGAATTGAAGCAATAATAGATCCAAACCAACTTGTTCGTACGCGATGATGCGATCGGCAATTTGCTCGGGCGTGCCGATTAAATTCGGACGCAAGCCGCGGTTCGAAACGGAATAATCCTGAAGCTTCACTTCTTGCTCTAACTTCGATTTGCTGACAAAATCATCGTAGCCCACATAGCCTTTCGCATCTTTTACATCCGTGATGCGCGCATATTCAGCGGCTACTTCTTCCTCTGTATCGCGGCAAATCACATAAGCAGCCATGCCGAAGGATTGCAGCGGTTCTTTGCCTGCTTCTTCCGCAATTTTTTCATGCCGGCAATTTTCGTCTCAATTTCTTCCACTGTCCCGCCGTGCATCACGTAAGCATCACATGATTCCACGATTGACTGTTTGCCGCGCGGCTTTCGCCGCCTGCATAAAGCACCGGATTTGGTCGCTGCACAGGTTTTGGAGCAAGATGCGCATTTTGGATATCGTAATACTTCCCTTTGAAAGAGAATGTGTCTTCCGTCCACATGCCTTTGACAATCTTCAAAAATTCGTCTGTTCGGTCATAGCGTTCGTCGTGTTCTGTAAATTCTCCGCCGTATTGGCGTGCTTCTTCTGCCCACCAGGCAGATACTACATTTAAAGTGAAACGGCCATTTGAAATCCGGTCTATATTTGCCGCCATCTTAGCTGTTACAGCAGGGTTATGGAAAGCAGGGCGAATTGCCGTCATGATCTCCAGCTTGTCAGTCACTGCTGCAAGAGCTGCCGCTGTTGACCAAGCTTCTAATGAATCGGCTTCCATTCCTTTGATGTCATTCAAATTCAACTCAGCAATCAATGTCGTATCGTAACCCCATTGTTCAGCTGATTGCGCCACTTGCTTCGCATAATCAAAAGTCGCCGGCATGTTTTCATCTTCCACATTGCGCAGCCAACCGCCGAATATCGGCATCCAGAAACCATATTTCATCGCTCATTCACTTCCCTTTACGTTTATAGTCAAATGCAAAAGATTCAAATAATCAAATAACGCTTTTAGTATACAACAAAACCGCGTATTCTTACTAGTATACTAGGTTATAAATTTTATCTCACTAAAGCAATAAAGGAATAGAGTAATCTATTCCCAGTAACTTCTTGCTTTTTTAAGTTTTCTATCCGTATTTTCGTATTCTTTTAATATTTCTCCAATCAGATCATTGCGCGGCGGTTCCATATCCCGCATAACAAACACCCCTTCATCAATTATTTGGCAAAGGAAGCCGGCATGACCACCGCTTGGACTTCTCCGGTGGCAACTAATTCTTCTTCGGCAAATACATCGACTAGGATTTTAAATTTTTTCGGATGGATTTCTTCAATTCGGCCAACCGCTTTTAAGGTTTTTCCTTGCGGCGTCGGTTTCTTATAATCAACATGTAAAGAAGCGGTGACAAAACGCGGCGGCGCTTCCTCGCTTCCCGGTTCAAAGCCGTTTTTCCGGTGCAGCGCAAGCGATGCGGACCCCGTTCCATGGCAATCCACTAGTGAAGCGATCAATCCGCCGTAAACAAACCCAGGAATCGCTGTGTGCTCAGGTTTAGGGGTGTAAACCGTCACCGTTTCTTCGCCCTGCCACCCTGTCCGAAATTGATGCCCTTCTTTATTTAGGCGGCCGCATCCGTAGCACCACGCGAAGTCCTCTGGATATTCATCTTGAATGGCCTGCTTCATCTTCTCTGTCATTCCAATCCCTCTTTTCCAAATATGTAATTTCGTTTATTTTCACTATCTTAACATAAAGTAAATTGAGTGTTCTGACATTTAGACGTTCATTTAATGAACTTTTATAAAAAACAAAAAGAAAAAGCATGATCCTTTTCATCAGATCATGCTTTCCCTTATTACCTTCCCTCTAAAAAACGAGGGTTCGCACGCGGAAAATTTTTTATTCAATTCTTTCTACAACTTTACTACTTGTTGATGCTCTGACGAACTTGAAAACTCTCGCCAATGCAGTTTGTTGCGCTAACTGTCATTTGCCATTTAGGCTTTTGCTTCGCATATACCTCTCAGCGAAATTGTGTTTCTGCAGTTAGACGTTTAGATGCACTTCCACAAAAAACTTACATCTTACTGATCTTGATTTACTTTCTGGAGAGAAACCATTGTACTATCGGTCCCTGACAAGAGTAACTATCGTCAGTATTGCAAAATTTTCCGCCAAGGCTGTGCAAGTCATCGTCTGGATGCGTTCATAAACTTACTTCGTTTATACGCTTTTCCCTACGTTATTCCGCCTTGTAGTAATTGTATTCCACCTCCTCTCAGATCTAAACCTATTTATAAGAAAATTTTAATAAATTCAATAAATTATTTTTACATTTCGTTTACTCCCCTTTATACTAGTATTTAGTTCGATAACCGTAATAAAGAGGAGAGATTAAATGGTTAAGAGTTTACCGCTTCGTTCAGAAGTGCCCGTACAAGAAACATGGGATTTACAGAGTTTATTTGCTTCGCATGAAGAATTTAATGAAGCCTTGGTTTCATTGGAAAAAGATGCTTCCGACTTCCATAGCCAGTTTCACGGAAAAATCAGCGATTCCGCGTCTGTCCTTGAATCGTTGACAGCTTATATGGCTCTCGTTGAAAAGTTGGTTCCTGTCAGTACGTACGCAAGCCTTACGTTAAGTACCGATCAGACGGATTCAGAAGCCCAGATGCTATCCAGTAAATTCGGTTCTGTTTCTGCAAAAATCGGAAGCAAGCTTTCTTTTGTCAGCAGTGAACTTTTAGCGTTGCCGGAAGAAACATTGAAATCGGCAATGGAAGAATCCAACGAGTTTAAAATTTATTTGGAAAAGCTGCTCCGCAAAAAAGAATACCAATTGCATCCGGAAGCCGAGAAAACCTTGGCTGCTTATTCAGCTACTTTCAACGCACCATACGGCCTTTATAATACAACCAAAATGGTGGATCTATCCTTTGAAGATTTTGAAGTAAATGGCCAGAGCTATCCATTAAGCTATGTCTCTTTTGAAGGCGATTGGGAAGCAGAGCCCGATGCCGAAATCCGCCGTGCTGCATTTGATGCTTTTTCAAAAAAACTGAAAGACTACCAGCATACAACAGCCAAAACCTATGATATGCAATTGCAAATGGAAAAAACCACTTCTGATTTGCGCGGCTACGATTCCGTTTTCGATTATTTATTGTTCAACCAAGAAGTGGACCGTACACTCTATAACCGCCAAATCGATTTAATCACAAAAGAATTGGCGCCGCATATGCGCAAATACGCGAAGTTGCTGCAAGAAGTCCATGGCTTGGATAAAATGACTTTCGCTGATTTGAAAATTTCCTTGGATCCTACATATGAACCTGAAATTACCGTAGAAGAATCCAAAAAATACATCAACGAAGCGCTCGGCATCATGGGCGAAGACTATTTGGATATGGTGGAACGCTCTTATTCCGAACGCTGGATCGATTTTGCACAGAACAAAGGCAAGTCAACAGGGGCTTTCTGTTCGAGCCCTTACGGAAACCATCCGTACATTTTGATTTCCTGGACTGGCCGCATGAACGAAGTCTTCGTCTTGGCGCATGAACTCGGCCATGCCGGACATTTCTACAATGCGAACCGGGAACAAAACGTCTTGAATGCCCGACCGTCCCTTTATTTTATCGAAGCACCTTCAACAATGAACGAGATGCTAGTAGCCAACCATCTCTTGAAAAACTCGGAAGATCCGAAATTCAAGCGTTGGGTCATTTCATCCATCGTTGCGAGAACGTATTACCATAACTTTGTCACGCATTTGCTTGAAGCTGCATACCAGCGCAAAGTATACGAACGCATCGACGCTGGACAAAGCGTCAATGCCGGGATTTTAAATGAGCTGAAGCGCGGTGTGCTGGAAGAGTTCTGGGGAGATGCCGTAGAAATCACGCCAGGAGCTGAACTGACATGGATGCGCCAGCCGCATTATTACATGGGCTTATACCCGTATACTTATAGCGCCGGCCTGACCATTTCTACGCAAGTGTCTAAACGGATCTTAAGTGAAGGGCAAACAGCCGTCGATGAATGGCTGGAAGTGTTGAAAGCCGGAGGCACGAAAACTCCGGTAGAACTGGCTCAGATGGCTGGCGTCGACATCACAACGGAAGAACCGCTGCGCAATACCATCGCCTATATCGGTGAATTGATCGACGAACTTGTCGCACTGACAAAAGAAATTGAAGTCAAACAATAAATAACTAGTTGGATGAGAGCTTCTGCTTCTACAATACGCACTTCGGCGCTTTGGACAGAGCTCCCACAATAAGCCGAGAAAACTACTCGTCTTATTGCTCCGCCCAGTCCGAGTTAGCGCAGCGGTTTTGGGGAATATCGGGTTTCTAAACGAAACTTTTTCTATTTCTATTTTTTCAGCACATTGAAAACGGAAGCGGCTGTTAAGCTGCTTCCGTTTTTTTGCGCGCTTTTTTCCAGATGAAATAACGTTCGATCAGAATCGCTGCTAATGTTCCGGTAATAAGTCCGTTGGAAAAGGTAGCCGCCATGACCGCAGGCAGCTTGGCCATGCTCTCCGGCGGAAGAAACATGATGCCGACTCCGATCATCAATCCGAAAGCGGACACTTTATAGGCTTGCTGATGATCCGCTTCTTCAGCCAATTCTACAAAAGCCATTTCCACCATTTTTGTGAAGATCGCGAAAATTACTGCATAAGCGACTGGTGCCGGCAATGCCGCTAATAACGCCATCAGGCTCGGAAAGAAGCTAATAGCTACTACCACCATTCCACCCATGATGAATGGTTTCAAAGAAGGATTTCGTGTGGCACTGACAAAACCGGCTGCACCGGAAATCGGCACTGGTCCGATGGCTGAAAAAAGCCCTGCAAACATGTGGTTGATTCCGGAGGCGACTGATGCTTGCTTTACCCGATCCGGCGCCTCAATCGAAAAGGTGTTTTTTAAAAGCATCTCCATGACCCGCATGGAAGCCATCATGTTCGCCACTAGTAGAAAAGTCAAAAACAGCGCCGTAACGAACATGCCGCTATCCCAGACGAGCGGTCCGAATACGAGAAGTTCCGGCAATGCGAGCAAAGATCCGGAAGCATTGTCGATCGCATCCGCTTTGCCAAGCAATATAAACAACGCCCAACCGATCGCGATGGCGAGCAATACCGAATAGCGGTTGATCCATGGTGTTTTGTGCCCCATTAATATGAAAGTCACAATTACCACCGCAGCTCCACCGATCGCGACGACCGGATCAACAGCATCTCCTTCACCGGCGATCCCCAGCAAGCCGCCGATAATCGATTCACTCAATTGCAGGACGAGCAATAATAGATAGATGAAAGTGATGGTCGGTGTAAATAGTTTTCTCATCTTTCCTACCAATCCGGTATAAGCAAAAACAATGAACAAAACCCCACTATAGAGCAGCCCGCTTTGAAGAGCTTGCAGCGATTCTTCCATCGTTGCGTACATAACGCCGACCATTCCCGCATAGACGATGAAGATTCCCCACCAGAGCCCGGCTGGCCCTTCATTAATCGGCATTCTGTGCCCCACGAGCACTTGCACTAAACATGCAATGCCGAGCACGAAAATCGTCCTTTGGACAAATAAGGCTGTATCACCGTTGTCCATCCCAAATACATTGGCGATGGCAATTGGGGCAGCAATCGAAGAAGCCAATAGAAAAACTGCCCATTGAATGCCGCCAAATAAAGTTTTCACTATTTCCCGCCTCCGTCTTTTCCTGCTTTTTATCTTTTCAGTATACCCTTTTACTTTTGATGAAGTTCAAAGAAAAAGACAAAGAGCCCTGATATTTTCAGGACTCTCTGTCTTTTCTAGTAGTTTCTTTAAGGTCGGCTTGTTTTTGCAGGTCTGCCTTTTTTTGTTGCTCATCTGTTCGATGTTCTTCATCCAATGGCCCTTTATAGACAACTGGATAGCCTTTATCTTGCAGTTGCTTTACTTGTTTCCGAGAAGCTCGGATCAAAAGCCACATGATCAACAGCGATAAAATAAAAATGACGACAACTGAGATAATCCCGGGAATGTATTCCGATTTATCTTCAGGAAAATATAAGAATTCCATTTGTTTGTTTCCCGCCTTTGATAGTTGAGTTTCCCTTCATTATACAGGATAGCTTTTTTCAATAAATTACCGATGGTGAACATTTAGTGGCGAACTCTTAACAATCTTCGCAACAAATGCCGTAAAGCGGCATGTAAAAAGGGAGCGGCAGAACCAGGAAACACACCTTTTCTACCGCCAACTTTAGAGACTATTTCTCCGATACCACTGTAAACCGTTTATTGAAATGGCGCGGATTTTCAATTTCATCCACTAATGCAATGGCATAATCGGGATAGCTGACATAGCTTTTCCCTCTCTTATTCACCGTGATGCTGTCTTCGCCTATCTCATAACTGCCGGTCCGTCTGCCTTCCGCATCAAAGAAAGCTGCAGGACTTAGGAATGTCCACTCGATGCCTTCTGATGCTTCAAGGTCAGCCAGGTTCTGTGCCTGGTTAGATGCAATCGCTTTGAAAGCATCCGGGAATTCCGGAGTTTCAATCAACCGTGTGGTTCGTGCTTCATCGACAAATAAGCTGCCTGCCCCTCCAACTACAATCAGTCTCGTGTCAGGCGCTTCTTTTAACGCTTGGATAAGATTTCTTCCTGCTTCTACATGCTGCTCCGCTTTTTCCGGGGGCACACCAAAAGCATTTACGACCACATCAAACGGTTTTAGATCTTCTGAAGTTAAACTGAAAACATCTTTTTCCAAAACCCGTGCTTTTTCGTCTTCAATTTTCGAAGCATCCCTTACGATAGCCGTGATTTCATGGCCTCTAGAAATCGCTTCTTTCATAATGACCTTGCCCGCTTTTCCGCTTGCTCCAATAATTCCGATTTTCACCCGAACCACCTCATCCTTTTAGATTTGATCCATCGCATCTTTCAGAATCTCAAACGAACGCTTTCTTTTTTCTTGATCATAAATATAAGACACAGCCATCAGTTCATCAATCTGCATATCGCCCATAAAGTCTTTCAACTGCGCTGTAATCGCTTCGCGGTCGCCAAGGAACGTATAACGGGACATATTTTTAGCCACCGTTTCCTCATACAAGCTCCATTTGCCATCCATCGAATCGACCGGTGGCTGAAGCAGATTTTTTGTTCCTCTTACTACATTCAAGTAAAACATCTGGCTCGAAGTCGAAAGTTTTTGAGCTTCTTCAGTCGTTTCTGCGGCCACTACGTTTACACAAACCATGACGTATGGTTCGGCTAGGTATTCAGATGGCTGGAACTGAGTTCGATAAATCTGCAGCGCCTGTTCTAATTGCTGCGGAGCGAAATGGGCAGCAAATACATAAGGCAAGCCCAGTCTTGCAGCTAACTGCGCACTGGATGTACTCGATCCTAGGATAAAAATCGGTACTTCGGTGCCAACACCCGGATAGGCATACACCATGCCTTGATGTTCAAGCGGCTTTAAATAATTCTGCAGTTCAACTACATCCTGCGGGAAAGCATACGCCGTTTCTTGCGCAGTTCGGCGCAGCGCATGTGCGGTCTGCATATCCGTTCCCGGTGCACGCCCAAGCCCCAAATTCACTCGTCCAGGATACATCGTCTCAAGTGTTCCGAATTGCTCAGCTACGACAAGCGGAGTATGGTTCGGCAACATGACACCGCCAGATCCCACTTCAATCGATGCTGTATTATCGAGCACCTTTGAAATCAGGATAGACGTAGCGGAACTGGCTAAAGTCGGCGAGTTGTGGTGTTCAGACAACCAAAACCGCTTGTAGTTTAATTTTTCAACATGCTGTGCCAAGCTGACCATATCCGTTAATGCATCTTTTGCTGTCTGGCCTTCCGAAATAGCGACCAAGTCCAAAACGGATACGGGCACCGGTTTTATGTTTTGATTCATTTAATGACTTCCTTTCAGGAGAAGATGTCCATTAACCATAAAACCAAAATATCTCGAAGACAAGCTATCTGCTTATAGCTTCAAATCATTTAGTCGTATCCATCCACGTAGGAATTTGATCGTCTTCATCAAATTCAATGATGACATCCGTCACTCCTTGGACGCCATCCATAATCCGCTTTTCAATGTAGTCCCGCAAATCATCCGCTTCGGCAATCGTCATGCCTGGGTCCACTTCCAATTTCAATTCCACATGGAAATGGTCTCCTTCTTTGATGACATCAAGGTCTTGAATATCGGCAACTTGTGGGTGCTGCAGAACTTTCGCGCCGATTCGGGCCTGCATTTTAACATCAGCCACTCCAAGCGCACCAGCCGCATTGTCCAGGAAAACCCGTCCTACTACGAGAATGAGCATGACACCGATAATGATTGAAGCGTACCCGGTTGCACTATGGAAAGGCGTATAAGTGGAAATGATAATAGCGCCCAAAGCCAACACGGCTCCTCCTACTGCCACATTATCTTCCAGGAAAACGAGTTTGGTCGCAGGCTTAGCCCCTTTTACGTTTTTATAGCTAAGCGGGATGTACTTTAAACCGCTTGTTTGTTCTTTCGGCAGGTGCTCCGTTATTTCTTTCATGGCTTTATTGAGCACAAAAGCTTCCAAAAGAGCAGACGCACCTAACACTCCGATGTTCAACCAGAACCAATCTTCTGTGTGGACCGTATCCGAAATGTGATGGATTCCTTCGATAATGGTTTCATAGGCCAGCACTCCGACAATAAGCACCGCTCCTAATAGCACTAAGTTGACTAGGCGCCCAAAACCGCCTGGAAATTTTTCGGTTGGCGCTTTTTTGCTCAATGCCGAACCGATAAAGACGAACAATTGGTTGGCTGCATCTCCAAAGCTGTGCATCATTTCGGCGAACATCGCCACATTTCCCGTAATGAGATAAGCGATTGTTTTAATGACAGCTACCGCCGTATTAACAATTGCTGCCCAAAAAGCAGACTTGTTCCCCCCTTTTAGCAAGCCCAAAAACTCTTTCATATGAAATCCCCCATTCTTCTCAACCAAATTATTCGTGTGTAAATTTAGCAAGCATTTCTATTTTATTTCCCTGCACTGGAGCAGTAGAAACCCATGAAAAAGAGAGCACCGATTTTTTCGGAACCCTCTTTTTTTGAAACTGCCTTAAATCTCGTAGACAGCCCCTATTTTTGCGAATTCTACATTGCCGCTATAGCTGGAACGTGCAGCTTCAAGAATTTCTTCCAGTTCGCCGTATTGCGGCAAATGAGTGAGCCTCAATTTCTTGGCATCAGCACGCTCAGCCAGTTCACCTGCTTGCTTCCCGCTCAAATGCCCTTTAATGATGCCTCTATATTTTTCATACAAATTTGATTCACATACAAGCAAATCTGCATGGCGCGAGAAATCGATCAGCTCATCTTTCCATTCGGTATCCGCTGTAAAAACCACTGACTTTCCTTTTGCTGTAAATTTCATTGCCAAGCAATAAACCGGATGAATGGTTTCGCAAAAAGAGACTTCGAACGGCCCAAGCAGAAGAGGTTGGCCTGCTTCAATCATTTTTCCTTCAGTCACGCCTTTATAGGAAAGGCCCGCAAACATTTCCTGGTCGCGGTTATGGGCATAAATCGGAAATGGAGTTTCCCACTCTTTTAACTGCATGCCGACCATCGCTGCATGCTGCAAAACCCCAATATCGGCAATATGGTCTGGATGATAATGGCTGATGATTGCCGCATCGAGATCTTTTAATTCGGTATAATTTTGTACAGCGGCCAATACACCGCTTCCACAATCCACTAGGCAGCGAAATCCTTCCTCTTCTATTAGAAAGGAAGAAGTCGCTTCGTTTTTATTCGGATAGCCGCCCCAAATTCCAATTGTTGTAATTTTCATAAATGTACCCCTCTCGTTTTATTTTATTTCCCTATTATAACCCAGCCGTTTACCTACAGTTTGTTTAAAGGAATTCGCTCGGGGTATATAGAAAGGGAGAAGATAAAACTTGGAGGGATTACTTTGACAGTAAAACTAACAGTAGAAAATGCAGTGCAAGCAAAATCAGAAATCGAAAAATTACAGACACAAGGATTCACGCACGACGACATTTACATCTTCGCACATGATAAAAACCGCGAAAAAGACATTTCCAAAGCATTGGATACGGAAAGCGTCGGCATGAAAGAACAAGGATTCCTAGATAGCATGAAAAACATGACCGTTTCACGCGGTGATGAGCTTCGCGCTAAAATGGCAGCCGCTGGAGCAACAGAACAAGAAGCTGCTGATTACGAAGAAGAATTAGATAAAGGCAAACTCGTGATTATCGCGAATAAAAACAATTAATTCCTTCCCTCTTGCTGAATGGCAAGAGGGTTTTTTATGTCTTTTATTGCCTGCCCCCTTCTTTTTTTATCTTGAAATAACTTTTATTCTCAGTTCTCTTTCTTTCTCTTATAAATATACTTTGAAGTGTTAGTAAAATAGGCATATTCGGAGTTCTGTATCATCTTGTCCATTGTGTCATTTATAACTATTTGCTATATTTGAAAAAGGTTAATTTTCTAACTACGAATAGTTAAAGTAAACTTTTGTTAGAAAAGCCTCAAGGGGGAAATTTATGATCAAGAGTTTGAAAATGGGGAGCGCCTTTATCGGCATCATTGTCGGTGCGGGATTCGCTTCTGGACAAGAAATCCTGCAATATTTTACGAGTTTCGGAATCATGGGGATTTTTGCCGCTCTTATGTCGACAGCCCTATTTGCGTATTTAGGAATGAATTTGACACGGCTTGGAAGCCGGATGCAGCAGCCTTCACATAAGGAAGTCATTTACGGAATCAGTGGAAAGATCTTAGGAAGAATTGTTGATTACATAATTATCTTAACTTTATTCGGCGTCGGAGTAGTCATGATTGCCGGAGCCGGTTCTATTTTTTCGCAGCAATTCGACTTGCCAGCAGTACTTGGAAGTACTCTCATGACAGTGCTTGTCATTTTGACGATTATGCTCAATGTAGAAAAAGTCATCGCGATCATCGGCAGCATCACGCCTTTTCTTATTTTGATGGTCGTCCTTTTAGCCGTTTACAGTCTAGCTACCGGCGATTCATCTTTTACCGTATTAGATCCAATCGCGAAAGAAAAACTTTCGGCTGTTTCCAATTGGTTCTTGTCAGGATTAAATTATGCATCCTTTAATATTGCAGTTGGAGCTTCCATGGCCATCGTCATGGGAAGCACAGAAAAAGATGAAAAAATCGCTGCTCGTGGAGGATTGTTCGGAGGCCTTGGCCTTGGAGTTTTAATTATTCTCAGCCATCTAGCTATTTTTTCAAAAATAGACAGTGTAGGCGATGCGGAAATGCCGATGCTTCAAATTGCCAATGACATCTCTCCTACCTTAGGTGTGTTCATGTCGATCATTTTGTTTGGCATGATTTACAATACTGCGGTCAGTATGATCTATGCATTCTCAGCTCGCTTTGTTTCATCCGGTACGCCTAAATTCAAAGGGTTTGTCGTAATTGTCGGCATCGTTTCCTTTGCCTTAAGTTTTGTCGGCTTTACAAAACTCGTCAATGAATTTTATCCCGTGGTCGGTTATCTCGGATTCTTCCTGGTAGCTGCATTGGTTTATGCCGATTTTAAAAAGCCAAACACCCAGACAATAATGAATAAATAACTTCTATAAGCCGCCAAAGCATACATCAACTGCTTTGGCGGCTTTTCATGTTATGGTTTTAATAGAGCATTCCGGAAGGAGAACTTTTTTATGGACACTTTTATTAAAACTTCCCAACAGCGAGAATTGATTAACCAAATTCGTGCATTAACTCCTGCTTTTCAAAAGCGCGAACCGGAGTTGGACGCAATGGGATCTTTCCCTTATAAAAATATTAAAGAGTTAAAGCAAATAGGCTACCATACACTCACTTTGCCAAAAGATATGGGCGGGCAAGGCTTCGGCCTCTATGAGTACATACTTGCACAAGAAGCGATTTCGCAAGCTTCCGGAGCTACCGGCCTTTCTATCGGCTGGCATACTGGAATCGTTTTGGAATACGCCGAAAACCGGCATTGGCACGAAAACAGTGCATCCTGGCTTACAGAAGAAATCCGAAAAGGTGCCTTAATCAATACGGCGGCCACTGAAAATAATGCTGGAAGCCCAGCACGCGGTGCGCTTCCCCGGACCGTTGCTGTAAAAGAAGGCGATGAGTGGGTGCTCAACGGCGAAAAAACCTATACCTCTATGGCGCCTGTCCTCGATTTCATCTTCGTGACCGCCACAGTGAATGAGGAACAAGTCGAAACCTTTATCATTCCGCGCAAAGCAGAAGGGGTTTCAATCGATGAAACTTGGGATATGCTAGCCATGAGAGGAACAGCAAGCCATACGTTAGTGATGGAAGATGTAAGGATTCCTTCTTCATTCATCTTAAAGCCGGGCAATGCCCGAACTGCCGGTAAAGGCTGGCTGCTCCATATTCCTGCTTGTTATATCGGGATTGCTGCTGCCGCCCGGACGCAAGCGATTGAATTCGCCTCTTCCTACGAACCCGCTTCTCTCGGGAAGCCGATTTCGGAAACTCCGAATATCCGGCACCTCATCGGCGAAATGGAGCTGGAGCTGACAACTGCCCGCCATTTGCTATACGGAACAGTTGAACGCTATCTTCAAGCAAGCGATAAAGCTGCGATGGATGAAGCATTGAATGTAACGAAAATCGCCGTCACTCAGGCAGCTATCGGCATCGTCGATAAAGCGATGAAAATTGTCGGTTCTAGGGCCTTATCAGAGGCCAACCCGATGCATCGCCATTATGTGAATATCCGGGCAGGCCTGTATAATCCGCCAATGGAGGACATGGTCAAAGCGCAACTTGCAAGCCAAGCCATCCAGTCCATCCAAAAAGAACAACACGAGAATTCAGCCAATAAATAAGGAGTGAAGCAAATTGACGACTCAAGTACACCTTAACGAGACAGTTATCCAAGCTTTCCACTATACGGAAGAACACGTGACTGATAACGTTTCCGGCAAGCCTTTGCAAAAGATTATCATCGATTTCAACGTGACGAGCGAAGATTACCACGATATCGCTGTGCTATTATACGGCATGGAATTCCGGGTTCAAGTTCCAGAAAAAAACTTGGACTTCCAAGCTGCCATCTCGAACTATTCAACAGATACTACGAACCTTTACAATCCGAACGAAGTAGCTGACTATCACCTGGAATTGACGGAAAAAGCATAGAAATCAAAAAAGAAGCCTCGGCATATTGCTGGGGCTTCCTTTTTGATTTCCTATCTTCTTTTGAACCGGCTGCTGCCGCTCCTTCTTCTCAACCTTCTTCTTAGATCCCGAGCTTCTTTTTCTTTTACTGCTCTGCTTTCTTCGTCCAAAGAAATGGAACAAAGCTTATCTCCGTCCAACTCAATCTCAAACCATGAATTCACTTCGCTTCCTTCCGGCAAATGACTGACAGGAAGCAGGAGTTCCTTTTGCTCTTCTTCTATGAGAATGACCGCCCATCCATCTTCAATCCGGTTCAGCATCCCTTTCATTCAATCACTCCCCTACACAAGCGAGGCCTTGGTCTTTAATATCCTCCAGCTTCCCTTGCCCAATGCCTTTGATCTCTTTAAGCTCTTCAAGCGAAACAAACGGACGGCTTTTTACGATGTCTTCAGCGAAAGCCGGACCGATGCCTTCGATTTCCTGAAGTTCAGCTGAAGAAGCACGATTCAGATCAATGCAGCGATTTTTTCCTTCAACAGCGATTCCTTCTTTCTCTGTTTCGATTTCGTAGCTGTTTCCGTCTGTCCGCAGCACAATCGTTCCGTTCACATCAGTGCCGTAAACTTCAGCGCCTTCGTTCTCCACTGAGGCAATGACTTCGGCATGCGGATGGCCATAGGAATTGTCGATGCCCGCACTGTAAATGGCGACTTCCGGAGATACAGCTTTTAAAAACGCGCGGCTCGTCGATGTATTCGACCCATGGTGGCCAAGATGAAGAATTTCTGCGTCCAAATCAGCGCCGCTGTCAATCATATTCTGTTCTTCTTTAATACCCGCATCACCGGTGAAGACCAAGCGGATATCTCCAAACGTCACTTTCAATGAAATCGATTCTTCGTTGGCTTTTCCGGTGATTTCTTCGGGATAAAGAACTTCCAGTTGAATCGGGCCGACATCGAAAACTTCTCCGCTGCGCGGTTCGTAATAATCCGTACCCGTTTCATCAACCGCTTCTAATGTGCTGATGAATGTATTGGAGGTGCTTTCGTTGCCTGACATCCACACTTCCCCTACATCAAACTGTTCAACAATGGAAGCTAGCTGGCCAATGTGATCCGAATCGGGATGAGTACCGATTGCAATGTCGATTTTCTCCAGCTGCAACTCTTTTAAATAATCGATCGCAGCTGTGCTGTTCCAATCGCCTGCATCAATCAGAATGGCATAACCATCCACTTCCAATAAAGTGGAATCTGCTTGGCCGACATCTATATAATGTACGGCAAGCTCATCCTCTAGAGCTGCCGAATTCCGGATCTCCCCTTCTTCCTTCTGTTGAAACAATTGATATGCTAAAACTCCAATCAGGATAACCGCAATTAATAAAATCGAAATGTTCTTTTTCAAGATCCCTCTCCTCTTTCCATAGTGGCATTTTACCATACCCACTGATGGCCGTTCTCTATTCGCGTTAAAGGCAGGAATACTAAATATGTGCATAGCAAAAGGCCGCAAAAGAAGTTCTCTTGCAGCCTTTTATAACTTCCCTTAAATCAAGTTGACATGAAGTCTCCGCCGTTCATATGAAGGAATTGGCCTGTCATGTATGAATTTTGCGGATCTGCTAAAAAGACGAAAGCCTTTACCAATTCATAAGGCTGGGCCGGGCGCCCGGCTGGAACATCCTTGCCGAAGTCTTCTCCAACGTCAGGGTTGAGATCACCAAAAGTCTTCGTGATCAGCGGCGTCCACACTGGCCCCGGAGCAATGCCATTTACCGCAATTCCTTCGCGGACGAAACGGCGGGCAAGCGCACGCGTCATGGAAACCATGGCACCGTTCGCTCCGGAATAGTCGATGAGATCTGAGTGGCCCCGGTACGCATTGATTGAGGCAGTATTAATGATGCGCGCCCCATCTTTTAGATGGGGACGGGCGGCTCTGACTAAATAGAACATCGCAAAAGCTTTGATTTCGAAAGTCTTCAGCAACTGTTCATCTGTAATGTCGGTCGGAGAGGTCTGCGGATATTGATAGCCTGCATTATTTACCAGAATATCAATTTGGCCGAACGACTCGAGTGCGAATTGAACCAATTTATCGCAGTTTTCCGATTTCCCCAGATCTCCGCTCAAGGCTTTCGCTTCTCCCCCGTAGCTTTTGATGACTTCCAAAGTTTCAGCTGTCGCATCTTCGTCGTCTAAATAACCGATCACTACTTTAGCCCCTTCTTTAACATAGGCAATGGCTACTGCTCGGCCAATCCCACTGTTTGCGCCTGTAATAATAGCCACCTTCCCTTCAAGCGCACCGCTCGCTTTATAACCTTCTAAATCCGTGTTATTGAAATCTAGATCTGCCATCCGTCTCCTCCTCCTCGCTTCACCTTAGCCCAGTATTTCCCTATCCTTGCTTATTGACTAGTTTTTCATATAATCGACTGTATTCTCCGGCAGAACGGCTCCAACTATAATCGCCATCCATGCCATTCCGTTTAATGATTTCCCAATGCTCAGCATGATGATACATCTTTAAAGCACGTTTTAACGCGTCTTCAAAACGATCCTGTTCAGCGAAATCACTTAAAAAACCATTCCCGGAGCGCAGCACTTCATCATACTCCACAACCGTGTCTTTTAAGCCTCCGGTTTTATTTGCTACTGGGACCGTACCATAAATCATGGAGACCAGTTGGCTTAATCCACAAGGCTCAAAATGGGAAGGCATCAAGAACATATCAGCGCCTGCATATAGCAAATGGGCAAGTTCTTCATCAAACCCGATATGGACTGCTATTTTCTCCGGGAATTCTTCAGCCAACTGACGGAAAAACTGCTCGTATTTCTCTTCGCCTGAGCCAAGCAACACAAATTGCACGTCCTGTGTTTTCAATAGGCTCGGCAAAGTTTCTTCTAAAACATCAATCCCTTTTTGTCCAGCTAGCCTGGAAACCATCGTCATCAATGGAATACCTCCGCGTTCCGGCAAATTAAACCGGAGTTGGACAGCCCGCTTATTGACTGCTTTCCTTTCCATGGTCGTCTGGTCATAAGGCATTTCAATCATCAAATCAGCTGCCGGATTATAGGAAACGGTATCGACTCCATTCAATATGCCGATTAAATCCTCCGCCCTCTCTTGAAGGAGCGTTTGCAGGTTCTCTCCGTAAGATTCAGTAAGAATTTCATCCCGGTAAGAAGGGCTGACGGTCGTCACTTGATCTGCGTATAAGATCCCCGTTTTCAACATATTGAAGCTGCCGCGCCATTCAATTAGGCCATCATCAAAATAACGCTCCGCCAGCTCAAATTCTTGAGTGGCCGTTTCTTTGGGATAATAGCCTTGGAATTGAAGGTTGTGGATGGTCAAAACCGTTTTTGTCTTCGAATGGAGCGTGGCATAACGTTCATCTTCTTTTAACAGAAGCGGCAGCATGGCCGTGTGCCAATCGTGGACATGCAAAATATCGAAAGCTTCGGTTTCCGCTTCCATCACAGCCAATACCGCACGGCTGAAAAATGCAAAACGCTCGGCATCATCTGGTTGGCTATATATTTGGTCGCGTCCATAAAAAGCATCATTTTCCACAAAAACGAATTGGACGCCGTTCATCCAATATTCAAAAATAGGGTAGATCTCTCTTTGCCCTTTAAAAGGCACTTCAAGATCTCCTTTGAATTGAAACTCCTTCTCTTGTTCTGCTGAAATCAACGTGTATTTCGGCAAGATCACCATTACTTCATGGCCAAGTTCCGCAAGCGCTTTTGGCAAGGCTCCCATAACATCAGCGAGTCCGCCAGTTTTTACGAAAGGAGCGCATTCTGCTGCAGCCATCGCAATTCTCATTGAACATCCTCCTTTGTCACCCGCTCACCTTTGCGGAGAACAATGGGTTGTTGCCATGTCCCTTTTAATACGACCCCGTCGTCTATCTGCACTTCTTTATCGGCAATTACACAAGTGAGTTCGCAGTTTTTCCCAACTCTGCTTTTTTGCATGATGATGCAATTCTCCAACTGGGCGCCTTCTTCGATTAAAACGGCACGGCTAATAATGCTTTTCTTTACACTTCCAGCAATCGTGCAGCCGTTTCCGATCAATGCTTGGCTCACTTGGGATCCCTTTAAATACTTTGTCGGAGGCTCGTCTTTCACTTTTGTATAAATGGGACGGTCTTTTAGAAATAGCTTTTCCCTTTGCCCAGCTTCTAATAAGGACATCGCGGACCTGAAATAATTTTCTGTCGAATCGATAACCGCAACAAATCCATCATGTGTATACGTATTGAATGTATAAGGCGCTTTTTTACGGTTTACTACATCTTCAATGCTGATGATTTTCTTTTTCTTCATAGCTTTCCATCAATTCAACAAGCAATTTTTTGGAAAGGATGTAACTTTTCAAATGGGTGCCATCGTCACAGATAGCTTCTGTGATATCCATGCCCGAAGCCAAATGGGCATCCAGCATGTCATCGAAATCCAGTTGGGCCACTGTAAAGCAATTGGTGATGACGACGTGTTCCTGCTTGCTTTTGGCGAAAAACTGGCGATGTTCACCTAGCATGGAGAAGGCGCCGACGCTGACGTAATTGCCCGCTTTCTGGGAACCCGGAAGGAAAAACAAGCCGTCTTTCCGGCGATTCAAATCCCAGCTTTTGCCCACTCCGATATGATCGAGCAAAGAAACAAATGGATAAGCGGGAAAAACGCCGACAAGATTAATATTCGAATTTACCACATTCGACAAGGCAAAATCGATGAGCCGGTACCGTCCGGAAAAAGGGATTGATGCCGTTGAACGGTACATCGTTAAATCTTCCAGGCCAGACATCCTTACAGATGCATCAATAACTGCCATTAATCTCATAGACCTTCACCTCTTCCCCAGTTCTCTAAGACCTCTTCTGTCAATAAAACAATTTCTTCTTTTTGATCGGGAATCTGATAGTTTTCAGGAATCGACAACCCCGGCGGAATGATGACACGCTGAAGCTGGGCACCTTTGCCGATTTTCACGCCACTCATCACGACGCATTCTTTGAGCGACGCGCCTTCGTCAACCTGGACGTCCTGGAAAATGACCGATTTTTCGATTGCTCCTTCGATGACACAGCCTTCATTGACCAAGGAATCCTGGACGACGCCGTGTTCACCGATAAACTGCGGCGGCAGCTGCGGATTGGAGGAGAAAATCCGCCATCCCGGATCATGCAAGTTCAAGCCTGAAGTTTCATCCAGCAAATCCATATTGGCTTCCCAAAGGCTGTCTACGGTTCCTACGTCTTTCCAATAGCCTTTATACGGGTAAGCGACCATCTTTTCATTGTTCTCGAGCATAAGCGGGATGATATTCTTTCCAAAATCATGCGAAGAATTTTCATTTTCATTATCCAACTGTAAATACTTTTTGAGTTTTTGCCAATTAAAGATGTAAACCCCCATCGAAGCCAAATTGCTTTCTGCATTTTCCGGTTTTTCAACGAATTCTTTTACGTTCATCTGATCATCGGTGTTCATGATGCCAAAGCGGTGAGTTTCTTTCCATGGAACTTCGATAACTGAAATCGTGACATCCGCTTTTTGTTCTTTGTGGAATTCAAGCATGGTTTGATAATTCATCTTATAAATATGGTCCCCTGATAAAATCAGCACGTATTCGGGGTCTTGTTCAGCCAGATAATGCATATTTTGGTAGATCGCATTTGCTGTACCGTCGTACCATTTAAGCCCGCCCATCTCTGTATAGGGAGTAAGCATGGTGACGCCGCCGCTTCTTCTATCCAAATCCCATGGAATTCCCTGTCCGATGTAATTATGGAGTACATGCGGCTGGTATTGCGTTAAGACGCCGACTGTATGAATTTCAGAATTCATGCAGTTCGATAGCGGAAAATCAATGATCCGGTATTTTCCTCCGAACGGAATTGCAGGTTTGGCAATATTGTAGGTTAAGGATTTCAACCGGCTCCCTTGCCCCCCAGCGAGTAACATAGCCACCACTTTATTTTTCATGATTTTTCACTCCCATCCGATTTTTTCTTCCATATCTGCATTGCAAAAGCCGGCAATTCAATGGCAATTGATTGGCTTTGGCCATCAATCGGAACGCTTCTAGCAGCCACTTCCCCTTTTTCAGTACCCCATCCACCGTATAAAGGCGACGCTGTTGAAAAAACGCATTCATAGGAAGCCAGCTGCGGAACGCCTACCTCGAATCCACTGTAATCCTGGTTTGAAAAATTTCCGACTACGATGCATTCAGCTTCCGGCGCTCTTCCTCTCCTGATATAGGCTAGAACACTTTGTTCATGATTATCGGGATCCAGCCATTCAAAGCCCATCCGGTCATTATCGAGTTCAAATAAGGCCTTCTCGCTTTTATAAAAAGCCAATAGTTCTTTTGTGAAAAAGTCCATTTGGCGATGGGATGGCTGGTCTAATAAGAACCAGTCCAACTCCGGCTGGAATTTCCATTCGTCGTCATGCCCGAATTCTTGGCCCATGAACAGAAGTTTTTTCCCTGGATGCGTAATCCAGAAAGCCAAAAGCAACCGCAATTGATGGAACTTTTCTTCTTTGCTTCCCGGCAATTTATTCAGCAGCGACTTTTGCCCATGGACCACTTCATCATGAGAAAATATCGACACATAGCGTTCATCGTAATAATACATAAGTGAAAAATTCAATTTTTGATGTTTTTCAGATCGTTCTTCAGGAGGCGTCTCCATATAGCTTAAAGTGTCATGCATCCAGCCAAAATTCCATTTATAATCGAAGCCGATTCCCCCGTCTTCGGCTTTGCCAGTCACATTTGGATAATGCCAGGCATCTTCTGCGATTAAGATGGCTGAAGGATGATGCAGCTTGATGCTGGAAGTCAATTGCCTCAAAAAGTCCGCGCCTTCTTCATTGTGTATGCGTCTTGGGTCGTTCGGTACAAACAATAATTTCATCAAGGCATCCATCCGGAACCCGTCGAATTTGAATTCGTCTAGCCAATAATGCGCACTCGATAAAAGAAAGCTGACGACTTCGCCTCTTTGAACATCAAAGTTCATGGTCCCCCATTCGGGATTCTTCCGCCTTTCCTTCCGGCGGTCTTCGTAAAGCGGCCTCCCGTTGAATAAAACCAACCCATGCAGATCTTGGCAAAAATGGCCGGGTACCCAGTCTAAAAATATACCCAAACCGTTCCTGGCACATTCGTTGATGAAATATTTCAGGTCTTCCGCCGTGCCGTACCTGCTTGTTGGCGCAAAGTAACCCGTCGTTTGGTAGCCCCACGATTCATCCAAAGGATGTTCCGTGATCGGCAATATTTCAATATGAGTAAAACCGTGTTTTTTAACATAAGGAATCAATTCTTCAGCGATTTCCCGGTACGTCAGAAAAGATCCGTCTGGCGCTCTCTTCCACGTTCCCATATGTAATTCATAAATCGCTAGAGGCTTTTCAAAATGATTTTGGAAGAGTTGCTGTTTTTGCTGTAAAACTTCTTCGCTCCATTTAAATACAGAATCAGTTGGAACAATTGAACATGTGTCCGGCCTCATTTCACTGGACCGCGCATAAGGATCGGATTTTCCGATCCGTTCACCCTCAATCGTTTCAATATCATATTTGTATATAAATCCAGCAAGATTCCGAGGAATCAGGACTTCCCAAATACTTGGATCAAATGGCAATGGCTTCATCTCAAAACGTTCCGATTCTTGCGCTCCAGCAGCTGTGCCGATGACAGCCACTTTGGCTACGTCCGGTGCCCAAACAGTAAACCGGGTCTCCTCGCCATTCAGATGCGGGCCGAAATATCGATAAGCATCGTACATTTGCCCATTATGGAATTTTGCTGCTTCCTTCTCATTCAGAGAAGTCTTATCATAGTCCACGAGAAGCACCTCCAAATCGTCATTCTTTCCCTTGCCCCAATTAACTTTATTCTACACAGTCCATGTAAAACCCTTGTAAAAAATCGGAATAATTGAAAAACAGTGAAAATAAGAAAGCAGATTAGCGCAAACACTGAGGAGTTCTCAGTATCTACACATATTTAAACGCATAAGGACTTGTTTACGGGCAGAAATTCTACTACGCTTAGGGAAGATAGCTTACGATAGGAAGGGCGAGAAATGTTGCGAAATAGATTACTGACCTTACTCATATTGCTTTTCATTTTATTGCTTGCCGGCTGCGGCAAAGGCATTGAAGATCCATTGGAATGGAAAATAGAAGATTTTAATTTCACCAATCAAGACAATGAGGAAATGGGACTTGCCGATTTAAAAGGCGAAGTTTGGCTGGCCGATTTCATTTTCACGAATTGCACGACTGTCTGCCTGCCAATGACAGCGAATATGGTGGACTTGCAAAATCAGTTTAAAGAACAAGGACTCGATGTCCAGATTGTTTCTTTCAGCGTCGACCCAACTGTCGACAGTCCAGAAATTTTGAAATCCTATGCGGAAAACTACGGAGCGGATTTTGCTTCGTGGAATCTGTTAACCGGCTATTCACCGGAGAAGATTGATGCTTTCGCCATGGAGAATTTCAAGACGATTGCCCGCAAACCGGCAAACGATGACCAAGTGTTGCATGGCACATCCTTTTTCCTTGTCGACAAAAACGGTGTCATCATGAAAGACTATAATGGCGTCAATCCGCCCGTTGAAGAAATAATAGCGGATGCAGAAATTTTGCTTGCGGAGGAATAAAAGATGAATAAAAAAAGAATCAGTATGCTGATCGGCTTGATAGCTGCGGCCACCTTACTCGTGTTTTTCTTTTTGCCGCGTGAGAATTCGCCATCGCCAAGCACACGCGTCATCCTTGAACATACGCACCACACGTACATTGCGCCGTCATGCTTCGACGAGGCGGATGCTACGAACTTCCTTGAAGATTCGACATTGGAAAAGGCGGAAGAACTTCAATATCCGCCCCACTCCACATGCACAGAAGAATCCTTCAAAGGAAATAACGACAGCCCTTTCATCAGCTTGCTTAAAGAGCTTGGCATCAAAGAAAAAGACTCGATGGATTGGTGATTAGAAAAGCGGAAACAGCCGCTTAGGTTCGACAGGCATAAGACGAGCTGGCGAAGCGGCGTTCTTTGCCGCACAGCTAGCTTGGCTTATGACCCGAGAACCTGGCTGTTGAAGTCTGGACTCTGAAAAGCGGAGCCGCCTTGCAAGCCGCGACAAGCGCTGGAAGTCTTATCGGAAATGGCGCCTTTTGCCATTGCAGATAAGACTGAAGCGACCTCGAGCGGCTAGGCGGCGGAGCTGGACACTGAAAAGCGGAAACAGCCGCTCAGGTTCGACAGGCAACTAATAAAAAAGCAGCGACAGAGTAAAAATGCCCTGTCGCTGCTTTTTATATTCCTCCGATGCGTTTAACACATACGGGTGCTTTAGTTTCCACTATTTCCCCAGTAAGCTCGGGCATCCCGTTCTTCCCGATTTTCAGCACAGCTAAATTATGCGATCGCTCGTTGGCTGCTATCATCCATTGTCCGCCGGAGATCAGCTCGAAATGCCTTGGACCTTCTCCGCCGCTTGGCGAAAATCCTCTCAACTCTATTCTACCCTCTTGTCCGATAGCGAATACAGCTAAACTGTCATGGCCTCTATTCGAAGCATATAAATGATGGCCATCTTCAGAAACCCTGACTTCTGCACTTGTGTTCTCGCCATCGAATTCGTCCGGCAGCAAGGATATATGCTGCACTGGTTTTAAATTTTCTTCACTGTCCAGTTCATAGACAGTTAATGAGGAAGCAAGTTCTTCTAATGAATAAACGCATCGCAGCGACGGATGGAAAGTTAAATGGCGGGGGCCGGAACCGGCAGGCGCTTGTATCGAATGCCTAAGTTCCAGCTTTCCTGTTTTTTGGTCCAGCCTGTAAATGTAAAGCGTATCTGTCCCCAAATCCGAGACGATAAATTGATCACTTTGCGGCAGTTGAAAAACAGAATGCGGATGGGGAGCATCCTGCCTTTTTAAGTTTGTCCCTTTGCCTTTGTGTTTGACAGAATCGGTCCGATTGCCAATTGAGCCATCTTCAAGTAAGGGATACACATTTACGTTGCCGCCAGAATAATTGGCCGCGAGCAGCCATTTGCCTGAATGATCGATGCACACATGGGCCGGATGATCGCCATTGGCTGGCTGCCGATTGATTTCTTTTAACATGGGCGGCTTGCCAGCAAATTCGTATGCGACTAAATCGCCGTCTCCCACTTCACTTGTTGCAGCAAAGCTTTTCCCGTTTGGATGGATAGCTAAAAAAGAAGGGCGATCAATACCGAAAGTGCCCGCAATTTCAGTTAAGCTGCCAGATTGATGATTAAATTCCCAAAGCTTGATGCCTTGCTCCTCAGCGTTTGAATAAGATCCGGTCACTAAATATGTATGGTTCATTTTCTTCCTCCCTGCTTTTATAGAATTTCCGTGAGTTTTTCAAGTGTGTGGTGTAAAGTAAGCTTTGAGAACAAATTGCTCGTACAATTATTTTAGAAAAGAGTGGTCGCCAATGAGAAAGTTCGGATTATCCATCCGCGAAAAAAGCATTGTCTGCATCGGTTTTATGGGTGTTGGAAAAACGACTGTCGGAAAATTGCTCGCAAAAAAATTGTATCGGGGCTTTGTGGACATTGATGCAGAAATCGAAAAAGAATTCAGCATGCCCATCCCCCTTATTTTCGAGAAGTTCGGTGAAAAAACCTTCCGGAAAAAAGAAAAAGAGCTGATTCATTTTTACAGCCAACAGCCTCTTTATGTTATTTCAGTTGGCGGCGGAGCATTTTTGCAGCAAGAAATCCGTGAAATCTGTTTAGCGGATTGCATCGTGTTGTTTTTAGACATCAGCTGGGATTCTTGGAAAGAACGCATCCACATCCTCTCAGACAACCGGCCACTCCTTCAAGATCGATCCATAGAAGACATCCAGAAACTTTTTGTCGAAAGGCAGGCCATTTATTCGCTGAACCATTCGAAATTTCAAGTGGACCATTTTGATGCCGAAGAAGCAGCAGACTATTTGGCTGATGCGCTGAAGCTGTCTTGGGAGATTCATGCTCCGCAGCCTGGCTGAAAATCCGCGGGAATATAAAAGATAAAGCAAAAGGAATGGCGGCCATCAATCTGGCGCCATCCCTTTTTTATGTTAACGATACTGAGCTTTTACTAAATCATACAGATTGGCTTCTTTTAAATAAGATTCCGGTGCGAGGAAGGTGACGGTTACGACTCCAGGATGGCGGCCGATTTCAATCGAACCGGTTATGGTCGCCCGGTTCATTATTTCCGGCACCTCCACATGGAACATCGCAGCTGCCCGTTCCAATGCATTGTCTGTAGCTGCATTCAAAGTCGGCCCAGTCCCAATGAATGAAAGTGGCAATGATTCTTCCAGCTGCGGGACATTCCACTTCTCGGCAATCCGTTGAGCAGATAATCGCTCTTCTGCGGTAAAAGGTTTAGCCGTATACGGCAAATCTTCCACATTCGGCAAAAGAATCGGACCGACATTATTCAATCCCTTCAGCAAATGGACTTCCAAATGGACAATTCCCGCTACATCAGACGTATGCCCTGCGATCTCGCCGTCGCCTTGCATCGCATGCATGTCTCCAAGATAAACCCGCCGCCCGGCACTTTCACTGGGCAAATCAATACCGAGCCCGCTCTGACGCGGCTAATATCCATATGGCCATCTGTCCGATGCGTATCCAGCTCTTCTTGGGTGCTGACATATTCGTGAGGTGCATCGATTAAAAACGACCCAAAATCGCCGGCATTGTGGGAGTCTGGGATTGGCCGTGACGGTGTCGTCCCAAGCTGCCCTAAAAATGGACGCATCCGTGCAATGGTCCCGACCAAATCGTGCGGCGCAAAAGTGACAATCGGATTTTGGACAGAAGCATCAGGCGTTTTCATATACGCCTGCCCATCCTGGGCAATCATTTCTGCAGCTTCCTGGTTCAGCGTTATGCCGACATCGCCTTTTTCGCTAAAGAACATCGTGTAGCCATTCGTAAACACAAAAGGGGTGACGTCTGCATCACAATTAGCACAGCGGATCGCTTCGCTTCCGGTGCCTTTAATCACTGTATCCGGATACAAAGTTCCACATCCTGGACATTTCACGGCAATAAACGGATCTCCCAGAAAACGCCCTTCAACAGGACTGTCATTTCCAGAAGACGTGGCAAGCGAGGTCACTTCAATGGATTTTATCTTGATGACAATGGCATCCCCCGGTTCTGCGCCTTCCACAAAAACCGGTTTTGTCACTTCATGCCCGCCTCGGATGCAAGGTGTGATCATCGGACCCCAGCAGCCAGGTGCTGTGTGGGCAATGATATGTCCTCCGCTTTTTACAGGGCCCAGCATTTCCAGGTTGGGATCTAGTACTCCGTTGATGTATTGATTGACCATTACAGTTTCCGATGCTTCTCTGCTCAACTTAACCCCTCTTTCCGTTTGATTATTCTGTCATTTTGAGTATACGGTAAATTTCAAAAGCTTACAATTTCACCGCTCTGACTGCTTTTCCTTAATTGGACACATTGCTTTACATTGATTCCATTTTCTTTTTTCATGAGCTAGATTAAGTTAGGTAGAATCCAAGCTATCGATTATAATGAAAAAGGGATTGAAGTACATCACCCATCCACTTAAGAAATAACCCATGAGCCTACGGTCTTTCATACAAGTTTGGAGGATTTTTTATCCGCCGCTCTTGAAAACGTTTCCATATGCATAGGAGGAAAAACAGTGAGTTTAACAAGAGATTTTTTTATTGCCTTGTCCAAAAACCAAGTGTTGAATAGCGGAGCTAAAAAATGGGGTCTTAAATTAGGAGCCGGCAAAGTTGTAGCTGGAACTGATATCGATAGCATGATGAAATCCGTTAAAGAGTTAAATGCTGAAGGCATCGGCGCTACCATTGATAATTTAGGTGAATTTGTTTTTAACCGCGAAGAAGCGCTTGATGCAAAAATGCAAATCCTTGAAACGATAGAAGCGATCCAAAAACATGGCGTCGCTGCCCATATGTCTGTCAAACTGACCCAAGTCGGCTTGGATGTCGACCACAAGTTCTGTTTGGAAAATATGAAAGAAATTGTAGCTGCCGCCGCTGACTATGCTATCTTCATCAATATCGATATGGAAGACTATAGCCATCTTCAGCCAACGCTTGATATTCTTCATGAATTGTTGAAAGACTACGATAACGTTGGGACCGTGATCCAATCTTACTTATTCCGGTCTGAAAAAGATTTGGAATCCCTCCAACATGTCCGCTTGCGTCTAGTCAAAGGAGCTTATAAAGAGATTTCTGAAGTGTCTTATCAAAGCAAACAAGATATCGACAATAATTATTTGAAATTGATCAAGATCCGGCTCCAGCAAGATGTGTTTACGTCTATCGCGACGCACGACCATGTCATCATCCATGAAGTGAAGAAATTCGTAAAAGAAAACAAAATCCCACGCGACCGTTTTGAATTCCAAATGCTTTACGGATTCCGGTCCGAACTGCAGAAAGAATTGGCGCAAGAAGGCTATGCTTTCACGACATACGTTCCTTTCGGCCAAGACTGGTACGGCTATTATATGCGCCGGTTAGCTGAACGTCCGCAAAACATCAATTTGGCTTTAAAGAGCTTGATCTCCAAATAAAAAAAGCGCTTTGGATTTTTCCAAAGCGCTTTTTTCATTGTCATTTATTCCCTTTCACGAACCTTAATCAGGATCAAGTCATTCATCAATCCGCTTCGGTATTGTTCATACCGTTTTGGGAGCATCAGCGATTCGCCAAGGCTTTCCGGAGATTCGTCAATAGCGAAACCAGGAGGATCCGTCGCAATTTCAAATAACAAATCGCCATACTCCCGGAAGTAAATCGCATTGAAATAGCTGCGGTCTTGTACAGGCGTCACGCCAAGCCCGTAAGCTTCAATTTCATTTTTCCAATCCAATTGGTCCGCATCGTCCATCGCACGCCAAGCAATGTGGTGAACCGTACCGACGCCCATTTGGCCGGTTCCTGAAGAAGTGGTTTTCACGTCAATCATATTGCCGATTTCCGCGGTTGAGCGAAAACGAATAAATTCGCCTTCTTCTCCGACTTTTTCAAATCCAAGCACCTGTTCAAGCAATTCAGCTGTCTTTTCCGCTCGTGAAGTGAAAAGCGTCGCACCTGCAAATCCTTTTATCGCAGCTTCCCGTTTCACTCCATTAAAACTCCAGCTATTCAACTCACCCATGCTTCTCTCGACAATCTCCAAATGGAGGCCGTGCGGATCATCAAAGCGCAGTGAACTTTCTCCAAACCGGCTCGCTTTTTCATAATCAACCTGATAATGGGCTAACCGTTCTTCCCAGAAGCCAAGCGCTCCCGCAGGCACCGCGTAGGAAGTTATACCAACTTGGCCGTCACCGATTCTTCCTTTATAAGCGTTGTCCCAAGGGAAAAACGTTATGATGGTTCCCGGATCTCCGCCTTCATTGCCAAAATAAAGGTGGTAAGTTCCCGGATCGTCAAAGTTGATTGTTTTCTTTACTAGCCTTAGTCCTAAAACACTTGCATAAAAGTCCACATTTTCCTGTGGGTTTCCGACAATCGCTGTAATGTGATGGATTCCTGCCGTTCGTTTCACCATGCTATCATTCTCCTTCAACTCTTTTCTCCATTCTATCGTACCATTTTGGCTTTACTCGCTATTCTCTTTTTGCTTGGCCAACTTTTCTTTTTCAAGCTCTTTCTGCTCTTCTAATTTTTGCTTTTCCTCTTCCGTTTCCTTTTCTATTTGTTCCTTCTGCTGCTCTTTTAGCTCTTCAATATGCTCCATCTCTTCCTGGTACTGCTCTTCAACCTCGGTAGTAGATGGAATGAAAGGCTCTTCGTTATAATCCGTTCTTCTGCCGTAGCGCAGCATTTCATAAATGATCAATCCATTATTGGGTTTGCCATTCGCCGTTTTCATCGGCACAATATCAAAAAGAACATAATAAAAAGCATAGAAAACAAAACGATCCCAAAAAGTTCTGTATTCTTCGAGCAGGCCGTTAGCAAGCATCGCGTTTATCGCAAATGCAACGGCCATATTGATTAAAATAGGCCCGGCATAGATAAAGGTGTAGGCAATCTTCCCTTTTGAGCGCAAATCGTCATAAGAATACCAACTGTATAAATGGTAGTACTTCCGGATATCGAACATCCAAATCTTAACGATGCGTGGGCCGGAACCGATTGTCAGCCTCGGATTTTTCACGCCAAAAATGGCACTGACCAGCAAATAACCGGTTTCTCTAATGAAAATCACAACGGGCAGAATAATAAATGCAGAAATAATTAATGATAACAAATCAGCCAATCCAAACACGTTCATCACATCCCGTCAAAATCGCTCAACTACTAAGATACCCTTATGAGAATCGAGCCAATCCTTTTTCAAAATGAAACTTTTTTGTTATATTTGTCACATTGGTACAATATTCACTGTCTTTTTCTAAGGGCAGGACCTTAAGATAGAAATTAGCGGTAAGAGAAAGAAACTTGCGGGGAGATGGATGTAAAGTGGAGAAAAAAGAGCTGTTTTACGGAAAACGGAGATGGTTGATTCCATTCTTTTTAATTGGGCTTATGCTGTCTATTTTCATAGGCGATCAAATTGCCACCTCTTCCGATGCATCTGCTTCTAAAAAGGTCGCAAGCTTCTCAGCTTATGCTCCGCCGCCCAATTTCTTTGAGATTCAGGAAAATGTAGAAGTCGTAAAAAACTTGAGATACAGTGACACGAAAGATGCTATTTTAGATATTTATTATCCTAAAAATCAATCCGAAAACATGCCCGTTGTGCTATGGATCCACGGTGGAGGCTATATCGGCGGTTCCAAAGACAGCCGGCAAGACTATGCGATGACTTTAGCTGACGGGGGCTATGTCGTAGCCAATATCAACTATGCTTTAGCACCCGAACAGAAATACCCTGGACCGATTTTCCAGGCAAACGAAGCGATTGAATTTTTGATGGCGAATGCGGCGCAATACGGCGGCGACATGGAGCGGCTTTTTATCGGCGGGGATTCAGCTGGAGCGCAAATTTCCAGCCAAGTTGCTGCGGTCATTTCAAATGCCGAGTTGGCAGCAGCAATGAATATTCTTCCTGCTGCAAATGCCGAGCAATTGAAAGGTGCTGTCCTGTTTTGTGGCTTATATGATATGGATACGGTGCGTGCCACCCAGTTCCCGAATCTCGAAAACTTTTTGGCTGCCTATACCGGAACTGAAGTTTTCGAGTCGTTTGAACGCATCGATGAGCTATCGACGGTTAACCACATCACAGAAGCTTATCCGCCCGTGTTTATGACGGTCGGTGATGCCGATCCTTTCGTCAGTCAATCCGAAGAACTGAAAGAACAGCTGCTTCATCAAAATGTCCCAGTGGAAAGCCTCTTTTTTGAAGGCAGCAATAAGCAATTGAAGCACGAATATCAATATGCCCTAGATACCGAAGAAGCTCAAGAGGCTTTGAAAAGAACCTTGAATTTTTTATTCGTCAATAGCCATTAAAAAACGGGCTCTGCATAAAGCAGGCCCGTTTTTGTGTGTTCAGTTAATTATTATGGGCTGCATTTTTCGCGACAGCTACCGAAACATTTTCTTTTTTCGCTTCTCTTGCCTTCGATTTCGAAGGCAGCATATTGAAGAGGATATTCAGGACGATGGCTGTGACACTTCCGGCTACAATTCCATTGCTTGTCAGAATCTGCATGCTTGAAGGCAATTGCGCAAAAATCTCGGGAACTACCGTTACGCCGAGGCCAAGGCCGACCGAGCAAGCAATGATCATCGAGTTTTCAGGAGTAGCCGAAATGACTTTGCTAAGCATTTTGATTCCTTGCGAGATCACCATGCCAAACATGGCAATCATCGCTCCGCCTAGAACTGCTGTTGGAATAATCGTCGTAGCAGCCGCCACTTTCGGCAAGAAGCCAAGTGTAATCAACATCAATCCAGTAATCAAGATGATTTTCCGTGATTTCACGCCAGACATTTGAATCAGGCCGACGTTTTGCGAAAATGTCGTGTAAGGGAATGAGTTGAAAATCCCGCCAAGGATGATCGCCAACCCTTCTGCACGGTATCCTTTAGCTAAATCTTTTTCAGTTAATTTCTTTTCAGTGATGTCGCTCAAAGCAAAGTAAGTGCCAGTAGATTCCACTAATGATACCATGGCCACTAAAGTCATTGTCAGAATGGCGGACCACTCAAAAGTCGGAGCGCCGAAATAGAACGGCTCCACCATGTGGAAATACGACGCTTCTGAAATAGCTGCAAAATCAACGATTCCCATGAAGATTGCTGCAATTGTTCCTGCCGCAATCCCGAGCAAAATAGAAATGGCTTTTAAGAAGCCGGTAGCAAATTTATAAATCAGCACGATGAGCAATAAAGTTCCGAATGACAAAGCGATATTTTGAAGAGAGCCGAAATCGCTCGCTCCTTGGCCGCCGCCCATATTGTTGATGGCCACGGGGATTAACGTGATTCCGATGATGGTTACAACCGACCCTGTTACTACTGGCGGGAAGAACCGAACCAGGCTTCCGAAAAATCCGCTGATCAATACAACGATAAGCCCTGAAACCAAGATCGATCCATAAATGGCAGATATGCCGTATTCGCCTCCAATGGCAATCATAGGACCGACTGCTGTAAACGTACAGCCAAGAACGACGGGCAACCCGATTCCGAAAAAGCGATTATTGACGATTTGCAGGATAGTCGCGACTCCGCAAAGCAGAATGTCGATTGCGACGAGATACGTGAGTTGTTCTGAAGAAAGTCCAAGGGCGTCTCCTACGATCAAAGGCACTAAAATTGCGCCTGCATACATCGCGAGCAAATGCTGGAATCCTAACGCTGCTGCACCTAAAGACTTTTTCATTTAACAAGCTCCTCCTCAAGAAACGCCACTTTGCCGCTTTCCAGCGACGAGACAATTGCTAACGATTCTACGCGAATTCCACGTCCGCGCAGTAGATTTCCGCCTGTTTGGAACCCTTTTTCGATAACAATGCCAATACCCGATAGAGCGGCATTCGCCTGTTCAACGATATCCACTAAGCCGAGCGCTGCCTGGCCGTTCGCCAAGAAATCGTCCATGACCAGCACCACATCTTCACTGCTGATAAAAGCTTTAGAAACCGAGATATCGTTTGTTTCATTTTTAGTAAACGAATGGACACTTGCCGTATAGAGGTCATCCACCAATGTCAGCGACTTGCGTTTACGGGCGAATACGACCGGAACCCCTAACACTAGCCCTGCCATAACAGCCGGTGCAATCCCGGAAGATTCGATGGTTAGGATTTTTGTGACCCCTTCATCTGCAAACCGGGAAGCAAACTCTTCTCCAATTGCCTGCATCAATGCCGGATCGATTTGATGATTTAAAAACGAATCCACTTTGAGTACGGACTCCGATAACACTTTGCCTTCTGCTAAAATTTTCTCCTGTAACTGTTTCATGCTGTCAGCACTCCTTTCGTCACGCCAGAAGGCATAAAAAATAGCCCTCAGAACGCGCATCCATTCATACCATGAGTGGAGCAATGTCCTTCGAGCTAAAAATTCGAAAGGAAATAGAAAAGAAACATGCCCTTCTTGCAAAAGGCACTTTCCCAACATTTCGTTGCTTCTCATAGTCAGTTCGTTTACGGCAAACTGGTAGAAACTCGCGGACCTTATTTCCGCTATTATATGAGTGAATATTATTAGAATGGTCTTATTATAGCACGCTAAACCGCCATTTCAAGATATACGAAAATAAAAGAGAATTCGAATAATTCACTGGATCGAAACTCTTACGGCTGCTTCCGGGGCCTCACGGAGTTGGCTAAACATATAAATGTTTTTCGAGTTCAGCGCGGATTTCTTCCGGAATTTTTTCGGATTTCTGCTCAGCAAGATTGTAGTTTACATAGGTTACGCTGTTTTTTGCGCAAACTTTGCCGTCCTGATAAAGCTCTTCGTACAGCTCTAAACTGGAATTGCCGATTTTCTTCACCCAGACACGCACTTCCACATCTGTGCCAAAATAAACCTGTTTAACGAATTCCAAGGTTGTTTTGACGATCACCATTTTCCACTTGGCAAAATCGTGGTCTGGTGTAAACAGGCTGAATAACGGATTCCTGGCTGCTTCGAACCAGACAGGCAAAGTCGTATTATTGATGTGGCCGACGCCATCGGTTTCGGAAACTCGTGGCGATAATGTGGTTTGATACATTAACTTTAATCCCCCTCCGCGAATAAATTCTCTTTTCATCTTATCACCTTGAAAGGTTTTGCCATACAAAAACCGGAAGGGGCCAACCACCCCTTCCGGTTCTCATTTTAGTCTTCGATGTTGATGTACAATTTGCCGGCAGCCGCTTTTCGTGTTTCGTTCTTAAAGCTGTCGACCACTTTCGCTTCAATCATTGCTCCATTGGCAGTGGTGCCATAAGGAACAGTCCAATAACCCACATAATGCCCATCGCCTTGCTCCATCATCGGCAATTCAGTTGCATTTGACACATTGGTCAATGGCATATGAATCGTGAAGCTGGCTTTTAAGCCTGGCGCTGAATCAAATTCGATTTTCACGCTTCTGCCCGTGGTCAAGTGAACGTCTTCTGAAGGCGTCAAGTTTTCAATGGCAGGAGCGGTAAATTGAGCGGTAACTGTCACAGTTTCTGAAACTTCATTGCCTGCAGCATCGACCGCTTTTACTTCAATTACATTAGTGCCGTTATCCAGCAAAATGCGTTTGGAGAATTTGCCGTCTACAATAGCTGCCGCTTGTCCGTTGACTGTTACTGCTTCCAAGTGCTCATCAGCAATCGTTCCTTCTACAGTCACCGTTTCACGATTTGTTTTTTCACCATCCACTGGATTAGTAATCGTAAGATCCGGCGCTTCCGTATCCAACACAACGGTTACAGGAGAAGATTCACCTGTTTCCTGCCCATCGAGCGTTGAAACAGCGACCAGTTCATTGCTGCCTTCTTCCAATTCAATTGGCAATTCGAATGTTCCGTCAGCGGCTGTTTCCACTGTTCCGGCTTCTTCGCCATTATTCTCCAATTCAATAATCGTCGTAGGAGAAGCTTTTCCTTCCACTACTGCGTTCGCTTCATTTGTAACCTGCCCATCTTTAGGGGATGTGATGACCGGTGCGTTCACTTCATAGCTGACGCGTGCCCGGATCATATAATTCCCTTCTTCTGCCGGAACCGGTGACCAAGCTCCAGAGACATGCTGATAACTTCTCTTCGCATTTTCACCAGTTTCATCTGTCGCAAGCCCAGGAGAGTTCGGGTTCGCAACTGTCTGGCGATAAACCATATAGAAGTCGCCTTCAACCACGATATTGTATTCCGCCAAGTCGACAACTGTCCACTCCCCGTTGCGCAAAGCTTCTCCATCAATCGGACCTGCCAGCATTTTGCCTGGTGTGCCCTCTGCACCCGAAGCATCCCATACTTCTACAGCAAATTCTGTACCGCCCGGGCTCGGCCATTCCGTATCCCAGAAGCGGAATACGCCGTCCGTGACAATACCGGATTCCTTGCCTTCAGGAAGCGACATTTTCACAGCCCATGCGTTTCCTGCTGCGTTATACGCACGTGCGTTTTCTGCGCTGCCGTCATCGTAGCCGATTTCTCCGCCCGGATACGTATAGAATGGCTCAAGTGCCAAGCTGACTTCCACTGCCTCAGCACCGATTGTTACAGGAACTTCTTTGCTGTAATAGCCTCTTGCCACCACTTTCAACGTATATTCACCTTCATACGCGCTCAATGAATAACTGCCATCTTCCGCAGTTTCGACAGGGGAGATATTGGCGTCTTCCACCAGAAGAACCGTCGCCCCTTCAATTCCTTCACCTGTCGCTTCATCGGTGATCGTCCCGCTTACTGTATTTTGCGAAACTTCTTCCAGCGTAAAGTTTGCTTGCGTTGTTGCATCCGCTTCAATCGTTACCGCTTTCTCTTCCGATTGATAACCGTATGCTTCCGCTTTTACAGTATAATCACCCGGTGTATGCGTTAAGGTATATGTTCCATCCGCAGGGTTCGAGTAAACCGAGCGCCCGGATTCCAATACTCTCACTTGTGCACCAAGCGGCAATAAAGTCGGATTGGCTGGAACTTCTACCGACGGCAATTCTTCTTTAGCCGGAATGATTGGATGGATCTTCGCTGGATCAATCGGGTTCTTCACGGATTCTTTATCCTTGTCTTTCACAAGACCCAATCCGATTCCTCTATTCACTGCACCTTTTGCATTTGCTTTGCCATTTCCTTTATTCGCTGAATGTCCTTTTGCATTTTTCCCTTTCGAAACTTTTCCAGTTTCTGAAACATCAGCTAATGCCACGTCATCGATATACCAGCCGTCTTTGACGACACTGCCATCTGAATAGGTATTGAATGCCAGATAAATGCGCTGTCCGCTATAGTCGCGCAGATCGACTTCTGCATCCGCCCATTCTCCAGTCTCGCCTTGGAAGGTCTGCAATTGCGTCCATTCTCGCTGATCGGAAGAAACGAATACATGGCCATAATCCCAAGCAGTCCCAGACGCTGATTGTTCGAAACTGTGCCAATGCTTGAACTGCAAATACGCTTGGCCTTCCGGCAAATCTACCGGCGGCAGTACAAGTGTTGCGTTCATATTGGAATCATAAGCCCCATCCAAATTAGTCGCATAGACATTCTCGCCTGATGCTGCATTTCCAGGACCTGAAGTCGGAACTCCCTGTTCCCAGCTATTCATTTCACCAAATGAAGTCCAGCCTGCTGCTGCATCTTCAAAATCTTCAAAGTACCCGATCGTGATTCCTGGTTTTACTTCGACCGTGTATTCTTCAGAAGAAACTTCATTATTGCCAAAATCATTGATGGTCCATTTGTAAATGAACGATTCACCTGAAACCGCTGTTCCCGGAACCACCGCTTTAAATGAACCGGATTTGAAATCTCCGGATGCGCGGGCGGCATCAAGTTGTTGCCAGTCACCGTTTTCATCCAAGTAATTCAACTTCACAGAAGAAATGCTGATATTGTCTTGTACCGAAACCGTTAACGGCAACTCCATTCCTTCATAAGTTTCTGCTGGTGCTGTGTGCTCGAAAGTCGGAGCTTCCACATCATCGCCTTGCTTCGAAACTTGCCCTTCCAATTTGCCGATGCCGTCCAAGATGGAACTGACTGCTTCATAGGCATCGACCAGTCCGTAGCCGTAACCGTGATTCGGCGATTCAGGATAGGTGCTGTCCGTCAGTGGTGTCGCAGTATCGAGAAGAATCTGCTCCATTTCATCCACAGTGAGACCTGCGTCCACTTGGCGAAGCAATGCTGCAGTCGCTGCCACTGCCGGCCCAGCCATCGATGTGCCATTCCAACCGCCTTCATAACCACTGCCCGGAACAGAAGAACGAATATTGACGCCCGGTGCAGAAACGTCTGGTTTGATTTCATCATATGGAGATGGTCCTCTTAATGAAAAATCAGCTACTTTATTGTTAATATCTGTTGCGCCTGTCGCAAATGATTCCGGGTAATTGGCTGGAGCTGCAACAGATGCTGGGCCGCCCGGGTTAAACAATGTCGTATTTCCTGCAGAGAATTCCGGGAAGATTTCAGCTGCGCGCCAGTTGACGACGACATCGCGGTACCATTCATCCAAACCAGGCCCGCCTCCCCATGAGTTATTCACAACATCCGGTGCTAGGTCCACACGGGTATTGCCTTCTGAATCGGTCGGAGCTAAAATCCATTCAGCTGCTTCCAACAAATCAGCATCTGTGCCTCCAGAAGCTGTAAATGCCCGGACCGCAATCCATTTAGCACCCGGGGCGACACCGATTTGGTTAGAGCCATCGGGTTCGCTTCCGACCATTGTTCCAGTTACATGCGTGCCGTGCCCTTGGTCGTCATAAGGGGCTGATTGGCCAGCCGTTGCATCAAACCAGTTAAAGTCATGGTTGGCTTCACCCGTTGCCGCATTGTATCCACGATACTTTTCTTTTAATGCCGGATGGTCCCACTGGACACCTGTATCAATGCTCGCAACAACCGTTCCGGCGCCGTCGATCCCAAGATCCCAAGTTTCTGGAGCTTTCACACGCTCGACACTCCACTCAACATTCGCAACAGTTGATTTAGGCGTTTCGGCATTCGGTGTTTTTGTTGTAAACAATTGGCGCGTTTCATTCGGCAATACTTTTTCGACTTCAGCAAAAGCCGCTACTTTTTCAGCTACTTCCTTGGTCGCTGTTACTGCCATGCCGTTGACTATATAATACGAATTGAGGTCTTCCGCATTTCCTTTTGCCACTTCTTTTTCAAGATACTCTTTGACATTCTGCTGCTCTTCAAGGGCCGTCGCTTTCAACTCAGAAACTACTGCAGAGCGCTGGGCGAGCTTTGATTTGGCAGAAGATAAAGCGGCTTTTTCTGCACTTTTTTTAATCGAGTCAGCTACTTCTTCTGTTTCTGCCTTTTCTTTAAATTTAATCAGAAACGTAACTTTTTCTTCGCCTTTGAAATTAGTCAATAGCCTGCTGCTCAACTTTTCTTTGGCAATTATATTGGAATCATTTACCGATTGGTGCAATTTGCTTGCCGTTTCCGCGCTTGCAGCACCTGGTGCCACAAGTGAAAACGCCATAAGTAAGGAAGCTGCTAAACTAAAAGCTTTAATAGGACCTTTTTTCTTACTCAATATTGTTCCTCCCTCCAAATTCACAACATCTTTTTCCTCTTACTTGCCTTTTGTCCCTTAGCCGATATAAGAAGACAAAAAAATACACCTGTCCCCCTTCCCCCAATATTTTTGGTGCCCAGCGTCTTGGTGTCATTTCTCTTGTCTAAGTTGTTGTTAACACTATACAAGAAAAAAATATGTAATATTATTGAATTTTTTGAATTGATAAACTATACCTAATAGCTCAATGCATGCCTAAAGAACCAAAATAGTGATTTGGAAATATAGAAATTAGTCTTATTCCATCTAGAATAAAGGATTCAAAGCAATTATCGATCTTATTCCCCCCACTTTCTAATCCCCCTAATTTTCTAAAATGAACCGATGCACCCACTTGAAAATTATTCCAGACTTTCACTTTTTTATGAATCTCAAATAAATAATATAATTCTTAGTAATCACACGTACATTCTGCCTATTTTAACCTGTTTGTCATTTTTGTAACTTTGCTGTAAATAAATAGCTCTATAATTTTCATTTCCTTAAAATTTGCAGTTTCTTATTTTCTTTTCTCCGTTATAACCAGCCGTGCTTTTCTCCGGACTTATTTTAAGTGTTTGGGTCTCCTCTTCTATCGTTATCATGACTATGAGTTTTAGTACCTATTCGACCAGAAAGGACTTATTGATTATAAAAGCGGTAGATTCAAAATTTACTGTTTGCTTTCGAACTTTGAAAACTTTATATTTAGAGAGGCGAAATATTAAAAAGACGAAATGAGTGGACGGCTATGAAGGCTTGGATCGACAATTGGAAGTTGAATTTCTCCTCCTATAACCGCAATATTAAATTCTTTATGCTGGCAAATGTTTTAATCCAAATCGGGTTAGGCGTTTTTATGGTGATGTATAACCTCTATATTAAAGAACTCGGCATGCCCGAAACCGTCAATGGCAAAGTAATTTCCATGACTGCAACAGCCTCAGCTCTTATGCTGATTCCGGCTGGCTTCTTGAGCGACCGGTTCGGAAGGAAATGGATCATCATTGCCGGTGCCGTTTTTGGGGCTATGACCCTTTTTTATCGCAGCTTTACGATTACAGAAACTCCCCTTGTCACAGCTGCTTTTCTCACTGGGCTTTTCATGGCCTTTGTACAAGTTTCAGGCGTCCCTTTTCTAGCGGAGAATTCCAAACCTTCGGAGCGTGTACAGATGTTCAGCATCTATTTTGCTTTGATGACTGTAGCAAATGTCGTCGGCAGTCTGCTTGGCGGCGTAATTTCAGATGTATTTCAAACCATCCTGGATATGGAAGCGGTATATGCCATCCGCTGGTCATTGCTTGCAGGGGCTTTCATTTACAGCTGCGGCTTGATTCCTTTGCTTTCTTTAAAAAGCCGGTCCACTGAAATTGAAGAAAAAGTTAGCCATGATCCGCTTGTACCTGCAAACGACATCAACCTTAAAAAGAATTTGATTGTCATTTTTCATTTTTCGTTTGCCAGCCTATTGATCGGACTCGGCTCGGGACTTGTCGTCCCCTACTTGAACCTCTACTTTTCCAATCGATTTGATGCTTCGAATACGTATATCGGCCTTATTTTATCGTTAGGCTCTGCGATGACGGCTGTAGCGATGTTGATCGGCCCTATGCTCGTCCGGAAAGTCGGCAAAGTGAAAGCTTTGATCATCTTCCAAGTACTGTCCATCCCGTTTCTGATTTTGACCGCTTATACGACTTCGCTGTTTCTTGCTGCCATCGGTTTTCTTTTGAGGCAAGCCTTGATGAATGCCGGCAACCCGATTCAAAGCGCGATTGCTATGGAGGTCGTCCATGATAAATACAAAGGTTTGGCGAACTCGCTAAACCAAGTGGTTTTCAATGTCGGCTGGGCCACCATGGGCCCGCTTGCTGCCGGACTTGTTGTCGCTTTCGGCTCCTACTGGGGCTACGCTTATGCGTTCACCATCACCGCTGGACTTTATATCGTCTCATCCATCTACTATTACTTTATCTTTGGAAAACGAAAACTTGCAGACGAATAAAAAAGGAGTCGTCCCAAAAGGTATTTGGGGCGACTCCTTTTACTTTATTTTTTCTTTTTTGAAGTGAGCCGTCCGAGCAAGAATGCACCAGCTGCAAGCCCAATTGCCGTATTCGTCCGCTTAGTGAATACTTGTTTTGCGACTAGATTCAAGTTCTGCGGGCGTTCAGCCAGTCTGCGCATGAAATAGCCGTACCAGTCATCGCCAAAAGGCACATACGTACAGAAATTATAGCCTTTATTCGCCAAATCCAATTGCATGTCTTTCCGGAAGCCATAAAGCATCTGGAATTCGAATTTCTCCAACGGAATGCCGTTTTCTTCTACAAACTGGATGACGTGGTTGATAATATGGTGATCGTGCGTCGCGATCGAAGTGAACTTGCCATGCAATAGATGGTATTCGATCAAAGCGATGAAATTCGCATCGATTTCTTCGCGCGTCTGGTAAGCGTATTCTTCCGGTTCTTTATAAGCGCCTTTAACAATTCTCAGACGAAGATCTTTCCGTTCTTTTATGTCATCTTCTGCTCTATAGAAATAAGATTGGATAACGGTTCCCACGTTATCGTATTCTTTTAATAATTCATCGATTAAGTCGTAGGAAGGCTGGACATGTCCATAATCTTCCATGTCGATATTAATATGCATATCGTATTTACTTGCCGCATCCACGATTTCCTTCAAATTCTCGTAGCAGAAATCATAGTCGATATCTAAACCGATCTGAGTAGGCTTTAAAGAAATATGTGCGTCTACCCCGTTCGCATGAATGCTTTCAATGACTTCCAAAATACTGTTCTTCGCTTTTAATGCTTCTTCTTTTTCAAAAACGAATTCTCCAAGATTATCAACTGTACAGCTGATTCCTTGAGCATTCAATTCACGGATACTTGCGATTGTCTCTTCAATATTTGTCCCGGCTACCACTGTTTGAGCGCCTAATTTAAGGCCGTATTTCTTTGCAGCAGCTGTCAAAAATTGATTTTGCGACAATCCGATAAACACATCTTTTAACATTTTCTTCCCTCCTGATACAATTCAACAAAAGCCTGTTTATCCAAATGAAAAATGGCTTTTCCCCTCAGATACAAGCATTTATATTGTAATCCTTTTTTTCTGAACCCGCACCATTATTTTAACTGGAATTAAAGATGATTGCTAAAAATCTCAAAATTCTATGAGCTTACTTTTCAAAAAAACTCCCCGAAGCCGAAAGCTTCCGAGGAGTTTGAATCAGTTATTGATATATTTTTCGAAAACGTCGCCAAAATCCTTGATATGGTACTGATTTCGCACAGAAGTCATCCACGTGAATCCAAAGTCTGTCAGTTTAGAGTATTGGACATCCATTGCCACGTCATTTGGACGAGAATTTTGAAGCACCGTTACCGCTTTGTTCAAACTTTCGTTTGCCATCGCCGTAACGATTTCATTTTCATGCGTAATTTCAGCAATGCGCAATAGGGATTTATACAAATCTTTCAAACGCTCGATTTGATCTTTTTGAACATCGATGCTGTAAGCGATCTGCCCTAATTTAAATTTAATTTCAATATCCAAATCGATTTTTCCGGCTGTTTCCATTACCACATCCGAAATGGAGTTTTGTGAATACGGGAATCTTTTCAACGTACGTTTTGAAGACATTGCACTTTCGCCATCCACGTGGATAAGCGCTAAGTTAGTAAAGCAATATTCGTCCGCTTTCGTCTTGATCAAGAAATAGATTTTTTCCTGGTCTTCGTGCATGACATAATCGTCTGCATCCGTTTTATCGTAGTCTTGTGGGTCAATGATTTTGCCGATATCAGATAAACCTAGAGCTTCTGAAGCCATTTTTTTGAACATTCGCCAGTTCCCCCTTTCAAGATGAATATCGTTCCCCTTTATTCTATCAAATAAGATCCGTTGCTACACCAAAATTTTGTCAGTTAAAAAAGCAGATAGCCAATCTTTAGCAGACTGGCTACCTCTCTCCATTATTTATTTAAATTCCAGACTGAATAGTTCAGTCCCAAAGCAAAGGCTACCCAAGCAATATATGGAATCATGAGAGATCCGGCCAGTTTATCCACGCCGAAAAATTCGTAAGTGGTCAATGTCAGAACGCCAAGTAAAGCTGTCATTTCGATTAAAGCCGTGCCGCGCATTCCCCATTTAAAAAACAGGAACGACCAGAGGAAATTGAGCCCTAATTGAAGATCATAAGGGGCCAAAGTGTTTTTGCGTTCTTCTTGATTGTCTGATTTTTCATCCACGCGATACTTCGCTAGCCCCATAGCTGCATACAATGTGGTCCAAACTGTCGGAAATACCCATGGCGGCGGTGAAAATGATGGTTTTTTCAAACGTTTATACTTCTCTTGCGTATTGCGATTGGCAATAGCTCCGATTATCGATCCTCCAACTACCGGAACCAGCACGTTAAACGCTAGTTTTTTGCCGTTGAATTGACCGTCCGCTTTTAAAACTTCCATTATTTCTCCTCCTTTTGAATCCTTTCTTCCCTACTCTTTCCTTTAAGAAAAGTTCATAAACAAAAAAACCATCCCCATATCCGCTTATACAGCAGATACGAAGATGATTTTGATTAATTTTAAGCAGCCAATTTCGCCAATTTATGGTTTCTTACACTTAAAACCGCCCAAAGCAGAAGATTGAAAGCCAGAACGAAACCACCAAGAATGGATACGCTTAAAATAAACGTTTCGCTGCCATAAGCGGATGACATCGATTCCCGGAAACCGAGTAGCGCATAGCTCATTGGAACAAAATCATGGGCTTTTTGGAAAAACGAATTGGTTAATTCGATTGGGAACGTGCCACCGCTTGCTCCAAGTTGAAGAACAAGAATGATCATGGCCACGAAACGCCCCGGATTTCCAAGAGCAATGCTCAAGAACATGATTAAGAACATATAAGCCAATGAAGTAATAATCGAAATGGCGATAAATTCGCCTACGTGATCCACTTGCAAATGGAAGCCGAAAATCATGATGGCATCCACAATCAAGGCTGCGGAAGTTGCTTGGACAAAACCAAGCAAAAATTTACTGAGCCACCAAGCAGCTCCGGAAGTAGGCTGGCTTGGACGTCCGTTGATCGGAAAGACTAAGTTGAAAGACAAAGCACCTACATAGAGTCCTAATGACAAAATATACGGGGCCATTGCGTGGCCGTAGTTAGGCACTTCACTTATTTTGCTCTCGGTAGCTGATGCCGGTGCCGCAATCATTTCGTAGTTGGCATCCGACAAATCAGTGCCGTTGATTTCTTGTGCTCCTTCCGCCAAACGATCAGCAAGTTCCGTTGAACCTGTTTCCAGCTTGGCAGCTCCGTCGCCCAATTCTCCTGCACCGCTTTCCAATGCTTGCGCTCCGTCGCCAATGTCCCCTGCTCCGCCGGCCAGTTCATTGACCCCATTAATGAGTGTCGGCACTCCGTTGTTCAGCGAAGAAATTCCAGAGGCTAAATCATCTGCTCCCGATTGAAGAGCAGCCGAATTTCCTGCAAGTTCATCGGCCCCTTGTTTTAGTTCGTTTGTTCCATCTGCCACTTTAGCGACGCCTTCCGTATAGGCAGCCGTTCCTTGCTGAAGCTGCGCTGAACCTTCTTTTAATGCTCCTGCACCTTCCACCAATCCGTTAGACCCGGCAGATAATGCGGAAACCCCTTGATTCAACGATTCGCTGCCTTTGGCCAAACTATCCACTGCTCCCGCCAGCTGCGGTAAACTGCTCGCCGCTTCATTGACTCCTGAAAGCAATTGTCCGCTTCCTGCGGCAACTTCATTGATGCCTGTTGTGAGCGATCCAGCTCCTGGAATCAATTTGCCATTTAGCGCTTGCTGAATGGTTTCATATCCGCCTAAAGCTTCGCTTGCAGCCGGGTTCACTTGAGCGATGGCACCAGACAAGCCAGCTGCTTGTTCCGGCAATGATCCAAGCGACTGGAACGCCGGTAAAATACTATTGTTCAAATCTGAATTGATCGCTGCCAAGTTTCCAGCTAATTTGTCGATAGACGCTTGCTGATTGGCTGACTGCGTTGCAGCACTTTGTTCGATGGCAGCAATCAATTCACTTTGCTGCTCCGGCGCCAATGCATTATAGGTGGATGTGTTTTTCACTGCTTCTGCTGCATTCGATGAGGATATCTGCAATTCATCCAATGCCTGCTTCGCTGCCGACAAGTTGGCTTGCAGCGAAGCTGCCCCATTGGCATCTCCTGCAGAAGCAACCGCTGCTAATTTCGCTGCATTTTCCCGGATGCTCGCAAGCCCTTGTTGAAGGCTATTGACTTGGTCTTGGCTCGGCAATCCTTGTTGAAGGGCTTTAAGACCTTCTTCTAAAGAAGAACTTCCCCGCTGCCAATTCATCAAGGCCATCATTCAACGCTCGCTGCCCATTTGCTAATTGCTGGATTCCTGAATCCGGCCCTGCCAGTTCAGCCGTTTTAGTTTGCAGTTCTTGAAGCCCTGCGTTTAGTTGGCCGCTGCCGTTTTCAGCATCTGCCAATCCACTATTCAATTGCTGTGCACCCGGAAGCAAGGTTCCAAGGCCGTCTGCTAAGGCCGCCGACCCTTCGACAAGTTCTGCCCCGCCTGCTGTAAGCTGGGAAGTCCCGTCAGCTAAACCGGCGATGCCGCTTTGCAATTGGCCGACTCCATCGGTATACGCAAATACTCCAGTTCGAAGCTGGCCGGCACCTTCATCCAATTGCGCAGCTCCCGCTGCAAACTGGCCAGCACCCACTTCCAGTTTTTCAGCACCTTGTTTGAAAGTTAACGTACCCGTTGCCAGTTCCCCTAGTTTTTCACTGAGCGCTGCATTTCCTTTATGGATTTCTGCAGCGCCGTCCGTAAGTTGCACTGCCCCATCTGCTGCTTCGTCCATACCATCTCCAATTGTCTGAATCTGGTCAAAAACCGCTTTTACATATTCTTTTGTGACACTTTCAGAAATTTGTTCCCGAATATCGGCTGTCGCTTGTTTGCTCACAGCTTCTATGAAAAAGCCGCGTCCAGGATTGGTTTCGTATTGAAGATTCATCGGTTTAGGCTGAACCCCCATCACCGTCGAAGCATTAAATGAAAAATCTTCCGGAATCGTCAAAACCATGAAGTATTTCCCTTCGTCCATTCCTTTTTCCGCTTCTTTTTTATCCGTAAAATGCCATTCAAGATCCTGGTTATCTTTTAAGTTATCTACGAGTTCATCGCCAACTGCAAGCTGCGTTCCTTCGTATTCTGCCGGCTGGTCCTGATTGACGACAGCTACCGGCAAACGATCTGTTTTGCCGTAAGGATCCCATGAAGCCCCAAGGAAAAATCCTCCGTAAATGATCGGAATGAACATCAATACAAACATCGTACCGATCAATAAAGGTTTAGAGAGCAGCTTCTTCCATTCCATTTTTAACGTATTCACTTGTCATCACCTTGTTCCCATGGCAATACATCGCTCAAAGACTCCTGGTTCCAGTTCAAAGTCGGTAAATTTTCCACTCCAAATCCTTCTTTCAATAAATCTCCTGCTGACACTTTCGAAAAATACTCGATCAGCAGATTGTCTCCTTGTGCGAATACATTCCGCAAAATATTTTGGCCGCGTTTAGCGTATTTTCCATCATGAAAAGCCAGACTGATCAAACCTGTGTCCGGATACATCTGGATCGGCCCTTCCATTGCTTCAATGATATCCAGCATACTGATGTCATCCACTGATTTGGCGAGAGAAACGCCGCCGTTATTTCCTGAAACCGACACAGCAATTCCTTGTACAACGAGCTTTCTCGTGATTTTTTTCATATAGGAAGGCGATACGCCCAGTCGTTTACTGATTTCATCCGAAGCTAATGGCGCGCTGCTTTCTTGCGTTGCGAGCAACACAATGATGCAAATCGCCTGTTCCACTTTTTTTGTTAGCTGCATACTTAACGCCCCTTTACTTCTACTTTCTTTATCCATTATGGATAAATTATATCCATAAAGTATTAAACCACTTTCTCATTCGGATTGCAAGACTTAGATTGCCCTCCGTCAATAAAAAATTCCCTTTGCTTCAACGGCAGTCGAAGCAAAGGGAATTCTAAATCTTAGCGATTAAAATATTTTTTTAAGTAGGCAATCACTTCAAGCCTGCAGCTTTCCGTTAGCGGCGAAGCCTTCGGATGGACAAGTTCACCATATAATAACTCGCCTAAAAAACGCACTTCATTTTGAAAATTTTGCTGAAGATTCCCATCGAAAACCGTTAATTGAATATAAATCGAATTTCCTTGTTCTACATAATCAATGAGTGAAATTTCATGTTTCATCTTTAGAACAACCCAACAGCTTTTCCGTCAGCCCCGACATCCATTTTCAATGCTGCCGGTTGTTTAGGCAATCCAGGCATCGTCATAATGTCGCCAGTCAAACAAACCAAGAAGCCTGCACCAAGTTTCGGGATAATCTCCCGGATCGTGACAGTGAATCCTTCAGGACGGCCAAGCAATTTCGGCTGGTCTGATAAGGAATACTGTGTTTTTGCCATACAGATCGGCAACTCGTCCCAACCGTATTTTTTTAATTCGGCCAGTTGTTTTTGAGCTTGGTCCGTCAATTGAATCGCTGCGCCGCCGTAGACTTTTTGCACAATGGTTTGAAGCTTTTCTTCCACAGAGTCGGTTTCATCATATAATGGAGTAAAGTTTGTCGGACGGTCCAATTCCTGTTTGACCAACTTTGCCAGCTCTAAACCGCCTGCTCCGCCTTGCTCCCATACATTCGTTAAAGCCACTTGAACGCCAGCAGCTGCTGTCCATCCCATAATCTCGCCAATTTCAGCGTCGCTGTCTGTAACAAAGCGGTTTAACGCCACAACCGGTTCAATACCGAATTGACGGATCGTATCTACATGCTTTGCCAAATTGACCATGCCGCGTCTTACCGCTTCCGGATTTTCTTCACCCAATAAACCTTTAGCAATTCCGCCATGCATCTTCAAGGCCCGAACGGTCGCCACAATCACTACGGCATCCGGATGGAATCCGCCTTTGCGCGATTTGATGTGCATGAATTTTTCTGCGCCGAGATCCGCACCAAAGCCGGCTTCCGTCACCACAATATCGGCAAGCTGCCTTGCTGTATTTGTCGCCATTAAAGAATTGCAGCCATGAGCGATGTTTGCAAATGGGCCGCCATGGATAACTGCGGGCGTCCCTTCGATTGTCTGTACGAGGTTCGGTTTAAAAGCTTCTTTTAAAAGCAGCGCAAGGGCACCTTCAACTTCAAGGTCCCGTACGGTGATCGGTTCTTTTCCGTAAGTGTAGCCGATGACCATTCGGGCAAGGCGCTCTTTCAAGTCTTCTATAGAAGTGGCCAAACACAGGACTGCCATGATTTCCGAAGCTACTGTAATATCAAACCCGTCTTGGCGCGGTACTCCTTGTGCAGGTCCGCCAAGTCCGATCGTCACTTGACGGAGCGCCCGGTCATTCATATCGAGAGCCCGTTTCCATGTGATTCTCCTTGGGTCGATTTGCAGCTCATTGCCTTGGTGCAGGTGATTATCAATAAAAGCAGCAAGCGCATTATTAGCAGAAGTGATGGCGTGAATGTCTCCTGTGAAATGCAGGTTGATATCTTCCATCGGCAAGACTTGGGCAAACCCGCCTCCTGTGGCACCGCCTTTTACGCCCATGACCGGGCCAAGAGATGGTTCACGAAGAGCCACAACGACCGATTCCTTCAATTGGCTGAATGCATCTGCAAGCCCTACAGTAACTGTAGACTTGCCTTCTCCTGCAGGTGTCGGACTGATTGCCGTCACCAATACCACTTTTCCGAGTCTTGCAGCTTTCGGCAACGCTTGGACGTCTATTTTCGCTTTGTATTTTCCGTATAACTCAAGCGCATCAGCTGGAATGCCGGCTCTCTCTGCGATTTCCTGTATGGGCAAGATCTTGGCATTTGAAGCAATGGACAAATCCGTATTCGTCATTCATTTCCCCACTTTCAATTTTTCTTTTATTATAACCCGCCCTCTGCAGAAAAGAAAAAGCCGCCTCTTAGAAAAACGAGACGGCTGCCCATAATTAGCGAGTTCAGTTAAAACTTGAAAAATCCGCTTAAAATCAATTCCGGAAAATCCTCTTCAATCACGGCATCTAAACCGTTCTCTTCTAAATGTTCATAGAGTTCCCCGTCTTCAGCAATGCGAATCGCACCGGATTCCGAATAACCTTCTTCATGGAATTTGATAATGTATTTTTTTAAGCCATTCTTTTCGATAACGTAAATGGTGAACGGTTCGTATTTCTTTACATTGCGCAAATTTTGATGGGCGACTACGGAAGCCGCGTCCATTTTTTCTAAATGGTTATAGAGGAACCCTTCCGAACGCTCTTTTTCAGCAGAGATATAATTCATCTTTGAATGATGGCGGTTGATAAATCGCTCGGAAAGATTTTGATGGAAAGAAATCGTCTCCCACTCCACTAAATGCCGATACTTCTCGATAAAACGCTCAGACAGTTTTTGGCTGCGGGTAATGCTGTTCCAATCGACCTTCTCCGGATGGCGGTCAATCAATGACATGGGCAAATCCTGAAACAGCGAGAGCGCTTTCCATGATAAATGGTCTTGGTGCTTTTCGATAAAAGCCGGAGACAAGCCTTTGCCATTATTGACATTCCTCTTCATCGAAATAAGCGCCCAATAATGTTTTTCGCTAAACTCTTCTCCTTCTCTCTCCAAGGTCTTCAATTGGCGATTCGATAAGCCTTCTTGCTCCGCTTGCCACTTGCCTGCTTCGCTGAACTCTTCGATGAACTGCTCAGAAAGTTCCTGTGCTGCCGCAACTTCCTGCCAGTACAAGCGATGGCTGAACTCCCGGATAAAAGCTTCCGAAAGCACTTGCTTAGCCGATACCAAATACCAGTTGACTTGTCCGCTGTTGGCACGGATAAATTCTTCAGACAACGCCTCTTCTTCACAAATGCGGTTCCAGGAAATGGCTCGTTTATCTTGATAAGCTTTCGCTTCCATCAACTCTGTTATGGAGTTAAACATCTTTTCCACTCACTTTCTCAATCTGTTTATGTATGTATTTTATCACGCAGACAGAAGCCCTTTAAACAAAAAACCCGCAGACCGGGAAGTCCGGGATGCGGGGAGAGTTTCAATCAACCATCATTTTTCCTTATCATCCGAATCTGCAGTGCTTCTGCGTTCTTCCGGAAAATCCATGTCATCGCGAGATTCTTGAGCCTGCTCTCTGAATTCCTGCTCCAATTGCTTGTTTTGCAACTCATCTTTATTCTTATCTCTAGCCATGCAATCCCTCCCTAAATTTATGTTATACCCCTTATTCCCTGATAAGAAATTGATAAACGGATAATCATGAAAAATAAAAGAATCGATGCCCGAGCACGATTCTCATTCTCTAACAGCAAAGCCCTATCCCCTAGTAGGCCAGGAAGATAGGGCTTCGTTTTATTTTTTCTTCACAATCGCAACGGTGCAGCGCGAAACACAAATAAGCCGGTCTTGCTCATCGACAATTTTAATGTCCCACACCATGGTCGTCCGCCCCTTGTGAAGCGGTGTACCAATTGCTGTTACAAGACCATCTTGCTTGCCTCTAATATGATTGGCATTGATCTCCAAACCGACCGCATACTCAGTTTCCTGGTCGATCAGGTTCCAAGTGCCGACACTCGCTACTGATTCGGCAAGCACGACAGAAGCGCCTCCATGCAGCTGGCCAAAAGGCTGATGCGTAGCTGCGTGGACCGGCATTGTGGCCACTACCCGATTCTCCTCCATTTCGGTAAATTCAATGCCAAGTACTCCTGCAATGGTCTGTTCTACTGGCTTCATCTTCATCAACTACAACTTCCCTTCTCTTCAATCAAACTCATTTCCTAGAAACGCAAAAGCTTGCATGCTGTCGCTAGGAATTGGAACCGCTCTCTATTTTTTGTTCGCGCAAAAGGAATTTTTGAATTTTCCCGCTGGCATTCCGCGGCAGTTCGTCCACAAAACGATAATGTCTCGGACGCTTAAAGCGTGCCAAGTTTTCATTTTTTATACAAAATTCTTCTAACGCTTCCGCTGTTAAAGAAGGGTCTTTTGAAACGATGAATGCTAGCACCGATTCTCCCCATTTTTCATCCGGCATGCCAAGAACCGCTACATCCATCACCGCTTCGTGTCCATGGAGGACATCTTCAACTTCCGCGGATAGATATTTTCACCGCCGCTGATAATCATATCATCGACACGGTCAGCCACATACAAATAGCCGTCTTCATCCATGAATCCAAGATCGCTTGAGTGATACCAGCCTTTATACAGCGCTTTTTCTGTTGCATCCGGCCGGTTAAAATACCCGACCATCATGGAAGGGCCTTTAACGATGATTTCTCCAACTTCGCCAGGCTTTAAAATGTCATCGGGTTCTGATGGGCCGTTTTCATTTGGCTGGACAATCCGGATTTCATGGTTGTAGGCAGCCCGCCCGGCAGAACCGGCTTTCGTCAGCTGCTCATCTTCTGCAAGAAACGTAATGGCTGGCCCCATTTCAGTTTGGCCATAAGCTTGGATCAAATCGATGCGGAGCACTTCTTTTACTTGTTTGACAAGGACCGGCGCCATCGGAGCTGCGCCGTATAATCCGCATCTCAATGTGTCGACTTTAGAAGCCGCCCCTTCCAATTGCGCCATCATGCTCCACATGGTCGGCACCGCAAACATCACGGTGATGCCTTCTTTTTTAATGATGTCCAATGCAACGGCCGGATGGAATTGATGCATGATGATGCTGGATGCACCTGACTGGACACGTGGAATGATGTTGCAATGCAATTCCGCACAATGGAACATCGGCGCAGCGACCAAACCGATGTCTTTCGGTGTATATTTCAATAATGCGATGCATACCAAACTCTGTTCGGCCATGTCGCGGTGGCGGTGGATCACGCCTTTTGGCCGTCCCGTCGTACCGCTCGTATACATAATGGCGTAAGTGTCCGTTTCCTCAACTTCCACAACCGGTTTTTCCGACGGAGAAGCCTGAGTGACTTCGTTATAATTCTTCGCATAATCAGGCGTTTCTGCATCGATGAACCAGAAGCCGATATTCGGGAAATCCGCTTGGATGGCAGCTACCGGTTCTTTTAAGGCTTCTTCGAATAAAACAATCTTAGGGCTGGCGTCAGTTAAAATGTAAGCAAGTTCTTCAGACTTCAAACGGAAATTAATCGGATTGAATATCGCACCAATTTTGGCGCAAGCAAACATGGCAGTCGGCAGTTCAATATTATTAAAAAGATAGGTTGAAACACGATCCCCTTTTTCGACACCCGCTGCTGTTAAGGCATGGGCTAAGCGGTTTACTTCTTCATCCCACTGAAGGTACGTCCATCGATAGCCTCTTCGCAAATCCACAATCGCTTCTTTGTCCGGTAATTTACTCACTGTCTGATCAAAAATTCTGCCGAGCGTTGCATACATTTCCCCAACCCCTTCGCCTTTTTATGAACAGCTATTCATTTTGTTTCTACCTATAATGATGTCAGATTTATGGAAACAACGCAATAACTTTTCAGAAAATTTAAGCGATTTGTCTTAACTTTTTAAGAATCGGTATAATGGGTAAAGATAAAACAGATTGGAGGCTATAAAAATGAATCCCTTAGAAATTCAATACAACGGCATCGTTTTGCTTTATGGGTATCTTCAGCGTTTATTCGTCTACGGAAAAGTGAAAAGCATGCTCGGGACTGTACCTGAAACGCTTGAAATCGATAGCCTGCCATCATTGCTGGATAAAGCCAGCGAGGTTTTCCAACACTTCGACACAAAAAACGGCTTGTCCAAAGAACAGCAGCAAGAATTGCTGGCCATTCTTGCCACTGTAAAAAAATTAGTGCCGCATACCGTGGAAAAAACGGAAAAGCCTGAGCTCGCTGATCAATTAGCAGCAGCAGGAGCGGCTTTGTATGCGGAAGAGTACATTAATAACGGGATTATTCATCTCGGCATGCTGTTCAATCCGACAATCGCCGATCGTTTTCGCCAGCACATCCCGCATTTCCAAAACCGGGTGAACGGCATCAATAGCTTTGTCGATAAGGCGGCGAACGAGAAAAGCCTAAGCACCGATGAACTGGCTCAATTGGACACCTGGTATGCCGATGTTATGAAGAATGCTGCGAACATCCCCGCTGATTTCCAAAGCATCTATAAATACATCAACACGAAAGTGTAATAAAAGAAAAAGGAGTGATCCCAAGCTAATTCGGGGCCACTCCTTTTCTTCATTTAAAAAACTCGGGCAACTGGCTTGATTTCATTGGAAACTCAGCTGGACGTTTTTCAACGAACGACTGGATGCCTTCGTTGGCATCTGCATTTTGCCCCGCCCAGTGCAGAAATTTCGATTCAATTAAATGGGAAGCTTCCGGATGGTCTTGCCCCAGCATCTTCCAGAGAAGCTGCCGTGTAAAACTATTCGAAGTGGCAGCAGTGTTCTCGACAATCTCGCGTGCAATTTCATAAGCTTTTGCAAGCGGCTCATCTGATTCATATTGAACCAGTCCGCTGCTGACGGCTTCGCCGGTCGGGATGTACCGGCCAGTCAACGTCCATTCCAACGCTTTCCCGATGCCGACAAGCCGCGGCAAGAACCAACCTGAACTGGCTTCCGGGCCGATCCCGCCGTCCGAACACAAAGCCGATTTTCGCATCTTTTTTCACAATCCGGATATCCATCGGCAAAGTCATCGTCATCCCGATGCCGACAGCTGGTCCGTTGATGGCAGCGATGATCGGCTTGTTCACTTCATAGACCTGCAAGCTCACCTGTCCGCCCAGATCCCGGTAATCTTCAGCAGGCTGCTCGGAAGAAAATGTCGAGCCTCCTTCGGATAAATCCATGCCTGCACAAAATGCCCGGCCGCTTCCGGTCACCACAATGACACGGACTGCGTCATCACTGTTTACATTTTTATAAAAATCCAGAAGCTCTTCATTCATTTTTTCCGTATATGCGTTCATTTGATCCGGACGGTTTAACGTGAGCGTTAAAATGCCTTCCTTCAGTTCCGTTTTAATCGTTTCGTACAAGTTTAGCCACTCCTTCCTCATACTCGGCAATCAAGGTTTCAACAATCTCTTTAGTCGTCTCCCGTTTCGTAATGGTAGTTACGCCGTGGCCAGCAGACCAGATATCACGCCACGCTTTTGCATTGACTAAATGCGACAGATCAATCTCCTCTTTCGGCTTCAAGGTTTTCGGATCGATTCCTTGTTTGATCAAGCTCGGGATGAGCACATTCACAGGCACCCCGCTAAACGAATCGGTATACAGGATATCTTCAATCGAAGAGTCAATGACCATCTGCTTGTAATCTTCCGGGGCATTGCTTTCTTCGGCTGCTAAAAAGCGGGTGCCCATGTACGCATAGTCAGCCCCCATCATTTTAGCAGCCGCGACATCCGCCCCGGTCGAAAGAGATCCGGATAAGATAATGGTCCCTTTATAAAAGGCTTTTACTGCAGCAATGAAAGCAAAAGGATTTAACGTTCCCCCGTGGCCGCCAGCCCCTGCACTCACTAGAACCAAGCCATCGACTCCGCTTGCTGCCGCTTTTTTCGCATGCCGGACATTCGCGACATCCGAATAGATTAGTCCCCCATAAGCGTGGACGATTTCAATCACATCAGATGGCGAACCGAGCGACGTAATGACGATGGGCGGCTCATAGCGCCGGATCATTTCCAAATCTTCCTCATAGCGTTTATTCGAACCCCTATGGCAGATGAAATTGACAGCCCACGGCTTATCACCGAGTGCAGTCTTTACTTCTTCCAGCCAAGCGGCGCATTGCTCAATCGGCCGGGCATTCAATAAAGGAAATGACCCGATGACACCTGCATTGCTGGATTCGATGACCATTTTAGGCGTAGAGACGAGAAACATCGGAGAGACGATAACGGGCAATTTAAGCACGTTCAATCACCACCGCAATCCCTTGACCGCCACCAATGCATAGGCTCGCGACCGCATATTTGCCTCCGCGGCGCTTCAGTTCATATGCTGCTGAGAGCAAGACCCGGGTGCCGCTAGCTCCTACCGGGTGCCCAAGTGCAATAGCACCGCCGTGGACGTTCACTTTAGCACGGTCGAGCCCTAATTCTTTTTCTACAGCTAGATACTGCGCAGCGAATGCTTCGTTCACTTCAATGAGGTCAATATCTTCCAACGACAAATTTGCACGTGATAAGGCTTGTTTAATCGCTGGCACCGGTCCGATTCCCATAACCGTCGGATCGACTCCTGCAACTCCCCAAGAAACGATTCGGGCAATCGGTTTCAAACCGTGCTTGTCGACGGCCGCTTGGCCAGCTACTACGACTGACGCCGCGCCGTCATTGATGCCGGATGCATTTCCGGCTGTCACTGTACCATCTTTTTTAAATGAAGGGCGCAGTGTCGAGAGTTTTTCGACGTTGGCGTCCGGTTTGATATGTTCATCTTTATCAATGAGCGCGGTGCCTTTTCTTGTTTTTACTTCAACACCGATAATCTCTTCGCCAAATACGCCATTCGTGGAGGCTTCGGCGGCTTTCCGGTTCGACTCTACGGCATACGCATCTTGCTCTTCGCGTGAAATCGAATACTGCTCAGCCAGTTTCTCTGCTGTCATTCCCATGCCATTGCCGGTGTATTGATCGGTCAACGTGGCGGTCAACATATCTTCGAATTGCATATTGCCCATCTTAGATCCATTGAAACGCTGCTTGAAATTCGAGTAAGGCGACATCGACATATTTTCTGCACCGCCCGCTAGCACTAGATCCGCTTCTCCAAGCAAAATATGCTGCGCCGCTGAAACAACAGCCTGCGCCCCCGAACCGCAAAGGCGGTTTAATGTAAGAGCCGGCACTTCTTTCGGCACTCCTGCTTTCAACCCAATATGCCTTGCTAAATAGGCCGCGTTCAAACTGGAATGAATGACGTTTCCATAAATGACATGGTCGATATCTTCCGCTTTGACGTTCGAACGTTTTAACGCTTCAATCGCAGTTGCTGTTCCAAGTTCCGTTGCTTCCACATTGGCAAAAGATCCGCCAAATGCTGTAAATGCCGTTCTCGCTCCATCCACTAAATACACATTCTCCATTTCATTATTCCCCTTTCGAATTTCCTGTTTTTACAAAATGATTTTGTTCCTGTTCCACCCGATTCTTCCATAAACTCTGCCTCTAACTGCACTTTTTCTTTCTCTAATTAGGCAACTCACTAGTGGTTCATTTCTTCTTTTGAACAAACAGGTTTTCCCTTATTAAAAAAGGCTCTTTGTAAGGGCTTTCATTTTAATGCAATTAATCGGGGCTTCAACACTATAAACCAGTTATATTGTCAGAAAATTCTTACCTTAAAATAAATCTTATCTTCTTTCATTTTGAAATGCAACGGATTTTTACCTTTTCGTTTAATTTTCAAACGATTGTTCAAATAAGTATATGGATTCGTCTAATGCGTATTTGTAATTGAGAAACTGGTGAGATTTTTTCAATTCCGTTCAATTGAAATAGTGTTAATTCTATTTTATTTATAATCATTATTATTAAGGTTTGATTTTAATTTAAAAAATGTTATTATTGGTTTTGTAGTGTTTTACATAATAATGAGAATGAGGTGTTCGAAACATGAGTACAGATAAAAGAACTCTAACGACTAGCTGGGGAGCTCCAGTTGGCGACAACCAGAACTCACAGACAGCTGGCCAACGCGGACCAGTATTGCTTCAAGATGTTCATCTTCTTGAAAAATTAGCGCATTTTAACCGTGAACGTGTACCTGAGCGTGTAGTTCATGCTAAAGGCGCCGGCGCTCACGGATACTTTGAAGTAACTCAAGATGTTACAAAATATACGAAAGCTGCTTTTCTTTCTGAAGTCGGCAAACGTACAGATATGTTCGCACGTTTCTCTACAGTAGCTGGAGAACTTGGATCTGCTGATACCGTTCGCGACCCACGCGGCTTCGCTTTGAAATTCTATACAGAAGAAGGAAACTACGATCTAGTCGGAAACAACACGCCGATCTTCTTTATCCAAGATGCGATCAAATTCCCTGACTTCATCCATACACAAAAACGCGATCCACGCACACACTTGAAAAACCCTAACGCTGTGTGGGACTTCTGGTCGTTATCTCCAGAATCGTTGCACCAAGTAACTTACTTGATGGGTGACCGCGGGATCCCTGCAACACTTCGCCATATGCACGGTTTCGGAAGCCATACATTCAAATGGACAAACGCTGAAGGCGTATCCCACTGGGTGAAATACCACTTCCTGACTGAACAAGGCATCAAAAACATCACACAAGAAGTAGCAGATAAAATTGCCGGTGAAAACCCAGACTTCCACACAGAAGATCTGTTCAACGCAATCGAAGAAGGCGACTTCCCAGCTTGGAAAATGTACGTTCAAATCATGCCATTGGAAGATGCGAACACGTACCGCTTCGACCCATTCGATGTAACGAAAACTTGGTCCCATAAAGACTACCCGTTAATCGAAGTTGGACGCATGGTGCTTAACCGCAACCCGGAAAACTATTTTGCTGAAGTTGAGCAAGCAACATTCTCACCTGGCACATTGGTTCCTGGTATTGACGTATCACCGGACAAAATGCTGCAAGGCCGTTTGTTCGCATACCACGATGCACACCGTTACCGCGTAGGCGCTAACCATCAAATGCTTCCGATCAATGCTGCGAAAAACCAAGTAAACAACTACCAGCGCGACGGCCAAATGAACTTTGGCAACAACGGCGGCGGTTCAGTTTATTACGAGCCAAACAGCTACGGCGGACCAACTGAAACAGCAGCTGCGAAACCAGCTCCGCTTGAAGTTAACGGCATGACTGATTCTGTTCCTTACTTCCAGGAAGACCATTACACACAGCCGGGCGACTTATACCGCCTGCAAACTCCGGAAGAGCAAGAACGCCTTGTTGCTACTTTCGTTGGCGGCTTGAGCGCAGTCGACAAAGAAGATATCAAACTTCGCCAAATCGGCCACTTGTACAAAGCGGATCCTGAATTTGGAACACGTGTTGCAGAAGGTCTTGGACTTCCAGTTCCAGGTCTTACTGAAACAAACTAAAACCTATTTTACGGCCATCCTTTTTAAAGGGTGGCTGCTTTTTTTTGGACTTTTTGCAACTTGCTCGTATTTCTCGGAGAGTCGCTCGTATCCGTTCGAAAGTCGCTCGTAAATCAAAAAACAGGAAAGCTGCCTGATCGGCTGCTCTCCTGCTTTCCTTATTTTTCCCCTAGTATACTTTCTGCAATTTCTTCGGCTAAATCTTTGCCATTCTGAATGCACGCGCCAATGCCGACACCATAAAAAGAAGCACCAGCAAGCTTTACATTCGGCACAAGTTTCGCCATTTTATCTTCTAAAGCAGAGACAGCTGTTTTATGCTGCATCGTGTAATTCGGCATTAAGTTCTTCCAGCCAGTCACTTCGACTGACACAGGCTTTGCATCAATCCCTAAACTTTTCTGAATATCCGACAAAGCCACTTCAGTCAATTCTGTTTCTGTTAAGTCCTTCAACTGGGCATAGGAAGGGTTCGAACTTTTATAAAACAGGCGAACAAGTAAATTGTCTTTTCGTGAAGTATGCGCCCATTTCCGGCTCGTCCATGTGCAAGCATTGCACAGAAGATCACTTTTCTGGGAGACGATAAATCCGGTGCCGTCCGCCGGAAGATCCGCATCAGGCAAATCAAATCCAAGATAAATACTAACGAGTGAAGAAGTTAGAAGTTGATCAAACTCCTCGTCTAATTCCGGAAGGTTCAACATTTTTTGGGCTGCCCGGTGAGGCGTTGCAAGCACAACATAATCAGCGTTTATCGTTTCGCCATTGCTGGTTTTGATTTCATAGCCGGCTTGTGTTTTTTCCACTTTCTCCGTCTGAACACCTTTCACGATTGCTGCATCTTCAAGCGTTTCTTCTAAACGGTCGGTCAATACAGACATCCCTTCGTCAAACGAGATGAATTTCTTATTCGCCGTTCCTTTGAAATGGGCAGCATTCGCTTCGAATCCTTTGATGATGCTGCCATACTTATTCTTGTAATCGACTAAATACGGCAAAGTCGTCGCCAATGTCAATTCGTATAGATTCCCGGAGTAAACGCCGGATAAAACCGGTGCGATCTGGTTTTCGACCAGTTCTTTTCCAAGAAAAGCTTCCAAAAATTCACCAATGGAACTGTTTTTCGTAAAAGTTTCATTGACTGTTTCAAAATCCTTAAGGGCTTCTCGCTTCCCTTCCTCTGAAACAAGCGTAGAACTGAATAACGCTTCTTTGTTCATCGGAATCCCAAATACAGAATCTGCTGGAATGGCATGCAATTGATTATTTGCATACAAATAAGAAATGCCGGTTCCATTATAGACGACGCGTTCTTGCAGGCCCAAGTCTTCAATAAGCGGCATGACGCTTGCATGGCGTGCTACGATTGAATCCGCTCCAGTTTCCATGATGAATTCCTCATCCTTGGCCGTTTTGATTTTCCCGCCAAGCAACTCATCTTTTTCAATCAATACAAGATTCAAATCCAGGTTTTGCTGCTGTTTTACCTTTTGCAAATAATGCATAGCGGAGAGCCCGGTAATGCCTCCACCGATGATTGCAGCCGTTTTCATGGTTCATCCACTCCTTGTGACTCCATTTTATCAATAAATATCCTTTTCGGCAGAAGAGAGTTTGACAGTTTTACTACGCTTTGATTTTCTTTTTAGATTGCGTTTCATCAAAAGTTTTGGTTTGATAAAGAAAGGGACTTTACCACATGAAGAGGAGAATGAAGATGATGAATGCTATTGACCAGAATATCATAGAACGGCGCACCATTAAAAAATTCAAATCCGACCCAATCGATATAGAGGAAATCATCGAGTTGTTAAACGTTGCCAAATGGGCTCCGAACCATACAGTGAACGAACCGTGGCGCTTCCAGCTTTACGCTGGCGAAGGCAAAGAAAAATTCGTCCAAGCTTTCATCGATGCTATGCCAAAAGAAGATGGGGTCACACCGCAAAAAGTTTTGAATAAAGCGAAGTACTTTCGCGAAATTCCGTTGCATCTGGTAGTGATCATGCCGGAAGATCCTCGCCAAAGACGCTGGGATGAAGATTACGGCGCTATTTCTTCCTTATTGCAAAACTTCCAATTAGCAGCCTGGGCGCGCGGCATTGGAATGATTTGGCGCTCAAATGACTGGATTTACAATCCGATTTTCCGCCATTCCATTGGTGTTCAGCCAGGAGAGAAAATCGTCGCTACGATGATGATCGGCTATCCGCAGCATGTTCCTGAAAAACGCGAACGCACTGATATCCGTGAAAAACTAACCATTATTTCCGAATAAAAAACTCGTCTCTTCGGCCGGAATCCGGCGTCTGAGACGAGTTTTTTATTTTACTCCCAAGTTTTGTTGAAATACTCCCGACTTTCCCTGAAATACTCCCAACTCTCCCCAAAGTCGAAATTTCTTCTTTTATTCCAAACTGGTCATCGCTCCGACTGCTCCTGAAAACTCACCGTTTTCCAAAAATAACGGTGTAGAGCCGCGAAGAATCGTATAGCTTTTTACCACTTCTTTTAATAAGGGATTGTGGATGAATGAAGATCCAATATAGATGACCAACGAACTGTCGCATTGACGGGCCGCTTGTACGCTGACCGTACTGACGGTTTCGCCGACAAGCCCGATCACTGTAGCCAGTAATTCTTCTTTCGTCAATTCATCCGAGATGGAAAAAAGATTGTTTCCGAAGTTGCTGGCTGTCAATTCACCGGAAATCGGCGGTTCTTTTCCTTCATATATATGTTTTACTTTTAAATCGATCCGCTCACGGGAACCGTTGCTTGCAAGTCTGACGATTTCTTCGTAGTCAGTGACCCCTGTCAATAAATGGCTCAAGCCGAGTAAAGTGCCGCCGCCAACTCCTGTTCCCCCTAAGCGTTCTTCGCTATCGTTTTGAATGCAATGAATGGAAGTCCCTGTCCCTACATTTGTGACAAGATACGTCGTTTCACTGCGCCCCATTCTGCCCAACAGAAATTGGACACCGCGACGAGTGGCTTCGAATTCAACGATTTCCTTTGCTTCTTTCGTCAAAAGTGAACGCAGCACGCCTGATTTTCCGCCAGTCAGGCAAATTTCACAATCGCCTAGGCTGTTCACCCAAGCTGCCACTTCTTCTATATCTGCTATCGGCGATTTCTTGAATTGCAGTTGATCATTCTCGGAGTACACGATTTTAATCAGCGTACCTCCCGCGTCTATTCCGATAATCATTTCGCACCTGCTCTTTCTGAATACCAGCTGTCATTAATTGCATACGATGAAATTCTACCATAATCTTTTAAGATTTGGTGCAGTTTTCCACCAGAGGAAAGTCATGCGCAATAACAACCAGCAGGGAAAGAAGGATAACTTCTCCCCTTCCATCATTTTTCTCCGCAAAAAAGCCGCCTTCTCATAGAAAGAGAGGGCGGCTCGCCTAACGGACTTCTTATCTTATAACTGTCTGAATCCGCCTGTATTGGCACGGACTTTAACTTCAGCATATTTCTTGATATCGCTTTCCTTCGAAAGCAATGTTCCCACCAGTCCGCCGATAAAGCCGAGCGGGATAGAAACGATGGCCGGGTTAGTCAGCGGGAAAATCGGCGTTCCTGTGATGATCGCTGCACCAGCTTCCGGATTCATCACGCTTGGACTGATTGAAACTAGAACTAACGCTGAGATCAAACCGGTCAAAATAGCAGAAATGGCTCCTGTCGTGTTGAACTTCTTCCAGAAAATTGTGTAGATGATAACCGGTAAGTTTGCACTCGCGGCGATACAGAACGCCAATGATACCAAGAACGCAACGTTCAAGTTTTGGGCGAAAATCGCCAAAAGGATGGAGAATACAGATACGCCGACAGAGGCATAGCGTGCAGCCAGCATCTGTTCTCTTTCGGAAGCCTTCCCTTTTTTGATGATTTGGCCATAAATATCATGGGCAAAAGCAGAAGCACCCGTTAGTACAAGACCTGCCACTACGGCTAAGATTGTCGCAAATGCCACCGCGGAAATGAAGGACATCAAGATGTCTCCACCAAGCGCCTGAGCAAGGAGCGGTGCTGCCATATTTCCGGCAGCATTGGTGCTGATAATCTTTTCGGAACCTACGAATGCAGCAGCCCCGAACCCAAGGAAAATTGTCATTACATAGAAGATGCCGACGATCCAAGTTGCCCACATTACCGAGCTTCTTGCCGTTTTCGCATCACGAACTGTAAAGAAACGCATTAAGATGTGCGGCAATCCGGCTGTTCCAAGAACAAGTGCCAGCATAAGGGAAATCGTATCCAACGGAATCGTGTATTTCACACCTGGATTTAAGAATGCTTCACCATGTGGTGTAGCAGTTTTCACTTGGGCAAACATTTCCAGGATGCTGAAATCGAAGCGCTGCAGCACCAGGAAAGAAAGAATGACAGTACCAACCATCAAAAGAACAGCTTTAATGATTTGAACCCAGCTTGTCGCTGTCATACCGCCAAAAAGAACGTAAATGGTCATCATGACACCCACCAAAAGCACAGCCCATAAATAATCAATGCCGAAAAGCAATTGAATCAATGCTCCGGCCCCTACCAATTGGGCAATCATATAGAAGACGACGATTGTTATAGAGCTCAGTGCTGCAGCTCCTCGAACTTTTTTCGCATTAAAGCGGGCATTGATCATATCAGCTAATGTATACTTCCCTAAATTCCGGAGAGGTTCTGCGACAATGAACAGTACCACGAGATAAGCTACCAAATAGCCGATTGAGAATAGGAATCCATCAAATCCGAATAATGCGATGGAGCCCGCTATCCCTAAGAATGATGCTGCTGATAAATAATCCCCTGCAATGGCCATTCCGTTTTGCCAACCGGTCAACCCTCCGCCTGCCGTGTAAAAATCACTTGTCGAATTGGTCCGTTTTGCAGCGTAATATGTAATGACAAGGGTCATCGCAACGATGACTAAGAAAATAATAATTACTGTAGCATTCATCGATTTTCCTCCTTGTCATAATTAAACTCTTTTAATGTATCTTGAGCCATCTTATCAAACTTCTCTGCCCGCTTCATGTATACGGTTACAAGAATCCACGTCATAGCGAATAAGCTGAAAGCGAATACCCAAACCCAGGAAATATCACCGATAAAAGTAGCTTCGAGAATATTCGAGTACGAAATAATAAAATTAAATAATAGATAAAGTCCTAAAAAAAGGATGGTTGTTGGTACTAGAAAAGCTTTTTTCTTCTTCATTAACTCTTTGAATCCTGCTGAAGATTCTATTGCTAAAAAGTCCGGGACATGTCCTGCTGCTCTTGAATCAGAAACGGTATTGCCATCTTTTACTTTGCTGCTTCCCTTTGAACGAGCAAGTTCTGCATTGGTTTCTGCAATCGGCTTTGACAAATATAACACCCCTTTAAAATTTTAATTTTTCTGAATCTAAAAATAATTAAAACATCCATAAAGTCTCACGTCAATAAAAATCATACAAAATGTGGTAATAGCGGATGGAATTTTATGCAAAAAAACCTCAGAAGCAGTCAGCTGACTCTTCTGAGGTTCTTATTCTTTGCAATTAATTATTCTGGATCAGTTTTCTCCGTGGAGGAATTGAAAAGCTCTAATAACCGCTCGTATTTCTGCAGGATATCGAGGGCAAGCAAACCGTTTCCTTCCGCTGTTTTCGGGTAGCCAAGAGGCACTGTTCTTCTGACCAATTGAGCGTAGAGTTCCGCTTCCGTCAAATCCCGCTGGAATTCTTTTTCAGCAATATTCCTGATCAGTGCCAAGGCTCCAGACACGTGAGGCGTCGCCATTGAAGTTCCTGACAAGCTTGCATATTTGCCGCCTGGATAAGACGAATAGATGTTCATGCCCGGCGCCACCAAATCAATTTCGTTATTGGTGTTGCTAAACGGCGCAATTTTGCGGCTGAAATCTACCGCCCCTATTTGAATGACTTCGCCATAAGCGCCTGGATAAGCGAATTCGTCTGTTTGAGGGCTGTCGTCCCCTTCATTTCCGGCAGCACAAACCACTGGAATCCCTGCATCAACTGCCCGTTTTACCGCTTCATACAATTCAGGAATATCTTCCGGACCGCCGAGAGACATCGAAATCACACTTGTCTGTTCGCCGTTTGGCCCTCTCCAATCGATTGCATAGTGGATGCCGGCAATAATACCGGCATACTCTCCACTGCCGCTTCCATTCAACACTTTAATAATCAGCAAATCGGCACCCGGTGCAACACCTGCAATGCCTCCGCCTTCCCGCAATGAAGCAGCGGCAGTTCCCGCTACATGTGTGCCGTGTCCATTATTGTCATCAAAATTTTCAGAATCTCCATCAAAATCGCTTGTAAAGTTTCTGCCAGCAATGATCCGCTCGATTAAATCCGGGTGATCTGCCTGGCAGCCTGTATCCAAAATAGCAATGACATTTCCTTTCCCGTGTGCTGCCATTTCCCAAATAGCCGGTGCCTGTATCATCCGAACCCCTTCAGGTATTTGCGGTGCCGCTGAAGTAATTTCTTCAATTCGGTATGGTATGAGATGAATTTTTTCCATCAATTTCTCCTCCTAATGAATTGAATTGATTAAAATAACTTTTTTTCCAAGATGATCTTAGCATCCCTATCGGCAGTTGCGTAAATCCCTACAATGTCAAAGGCATTTATGATATTCAGCAAAAGCATGTTTCTCCATTTGTTTTTTGTCCGGGTCTCGATTGTTTTATAGGAATTGGTTCGGGCGTAGTGATGCTGCCGGTCCATCAATTCAGAAGCAATGCCTTTTCCTCTCCATCTGCTATCCACTCCCCCAAGCCAACTATAGAAAGTCCCCTCCTTCAATTCATACCCCATCTTGTAGCCGAGTATCTCATTTTCCTGGAGAGCGATTTCTATCCGCAGCTTCTTTTTTCCTTCATCTGCTCCTCCAAAAAGGCTGATTCACCGAAAATGGATTGATGCAAACGAAGAATTCCTTCCAATAAAACCGGGTCATTTAATTTACCATCTATGCTTTTGTAAATGACTGTCATCTTGTCCTCCTTTAACGATTTAATCGAATGGTTTGCTGCTTAGATTTAGTACGTATAATAGAACGAATGTTCTTAATTGTCAAACGAATAATATGTGGCTATAAAAGGAAATATTAGTTCATTTTTAAAATTTTCCTTTTAAATGTATATAATGGTACTAGGACAATCGAATCTATTATTGGAGTGTGAACTGTATGGAATCAATTTTAAATGTGGCCAAGCATTTGACTGAAAATGCGCAATCTTTATCTAACACAATCGTTGATGACATAGTGCCTACTTTCCCCCACTCTGTTTCCCAACAGGAAATTGACCAAGCTAAAATCGTCTATACCGAGTTTCTGGAATTCCTTGGCGCTTCATTATTGAACGCAGAAGAACATGTACATACCGAATTAGTAAAATGGAGCAAAAAAAATGGCGAGCTTCAGGCAGCTCTTGGCCAGCCAATTTCAACGGTGATTGTCCGCTATCCATCAACCCGCTCTATTTTCATTGACCATTTAACAGCTGTGTCTATGGCTTATCGATTGCCAGCACTCGAAATGATAAATTTAATCAAACGGTTTTAATTATTTATTGGATATCAGTTTGAATGAAGCCATCTTTGCATTCGAACGGTTGACTGAGGAGAAACTCACCGCCAACCGCCGCCAAATCAATGAACTTTCTGCTCCGATCGTATCCATTCAAGAAGGTATTGGCGTTCTTCCATTGATCGGTTTGATTGACCGGGAACGTGCTCAGTACCTGATGGAACATATCGTACCGAAAATTCCTTCTTTGAATATTGATACATTAATTGTCGATTTCTCTGGCATCCTCATGATCGACAACCAAGTGGCTGACCAGTTGCTCAAAATCTCAAGTATGCTGAAGCTGCTCGGTATCGCTATTGCTTCTACGGGCATCCGCCCCCAAATTGCACAGGCGATGATCCATGAAGGCGTCAACCTTTCGACCATCCGAAGTTATGCAACTGTCAGACAAGCTCTAGAAGATATGAATAAATCAAAGGCCGGAAAATAACAAAATGCGTCGAGAGAGGGTTCACTGGATTTTCCAACAGGTTGCCGTCAGAATGGTTGTAAGTTTCAAACCATAAAGGAGTTGGACAGAAATGGAGAAATGGCTTTTATACGGAGCTTATGGCTTTACAGGTGAATTGATTGCACGCGAAGCAGTTAAGCGAGGGCTGTCACCGATTTTGGCTGGCCGAAATGCGCAGAAACTTCAGCCGCTCGCAGATGAATTAGACCTCGACATGCGTGCTTTTTCTTTGGATGCACATGCGGCGGACCATTTGGCCGATGTTTCGCTGGTCCTCCATTGTGCCGGCCCTTTCAGCAAAACTAGCCAACCCATGATGAAGGCCTGCCTTTCTGCAGGGGCGCATTATTTGGATATCACCGGTGAAATCGATGTCTTTGAACAAGCCCATGCCTTAAAAGAACAAGCGAAACAAAAAGGCATCATTATTTGTTCCGGTGTCGGTTTCGATATTATTCCAACTGACTGCACAGCTTTTAAATTAAAAGAATTAATGCCCGATGCCGTTTCGTTGTCTCTTGGCTTTGATTCGGACTCCGGAATTTCGAGAGGCACTTATAAAACGATGATCGAAGGATTGGGTTCCGGCAGCATGATCCGACAAGACGGGGAGCTAATGCCTGTGCCTCTTGGAAGCCAGCGCCGCGTCATCGATTACGGGAGAGGGCCGCGTTCTTCCATGGGCATCCCTTGGGGAGACGTTTCAACCGCTTACTACACAACCGGCATTCAAAACATTTCTGCTTGGACGCCCGTCCCCCTCCCAGCAGCAATCGGCGCTCGCTTTATCGGCGGCCTGCACCCTGTTTTATCATCCGCCGCGGTTCAAAAGACATTGAATAATTGGGTGGATCAGCGCATATCCGGACCGGACGAAGAACTTCGCTCCAACTCTCCTGCTTTTATATGGGGAGAAGCCCGGAATGTAGCAGGCTTAAGAAAAGTCGCTCGCCTTCAGACAGCCAATGTATACGACTTAACGATTTACGGCGCATTGGAATGTGTCACTCGAGTGCTGGCTGAACGATTTACGGGAGGCAGCTACACGCCATCCATGCTATTCGGCTCAAGCCTTGTCGAAGAACTGCCAGGCTCAGGAAATTTCGAAGTCGATACCTTTTACCCTTAATTAATTAATAGAAAAAGGGGTTGTCCCAAATTACTTTTAGGACAACCCCTTTTTCAATTCTTCAGTAATTGCATCCGTTGGTTGAACAAAGTCGGATAAGATAGGAATCCCAGCAAAACGCTCGTGACGGCTGCAGTCGTTAGCAATAGGAACATGATCAGCAATTGGAATTGCACGGCTTGAATCGGGTCCGCACCGGCAATGATTTGACCGCTCATCATACCAGGCAATTGCACAAGCCCGACGGTTTTCTGGCTCTCGATGGTCGGGATCATACTGGCTTTGATCGATTGGATCAATTGTCTGTGAATCGCTTGTTTCGGGGTGCCTCCAAGCGATAGGATCAGTTCCGTTTGATCTTGATGCGATTCCACTTCCGAAGTGAAGCGATTCAAGAATAGGATGGAAAGCACCATGGAGTTCCCGATCACCATCCCGCTGATGGAAATGATGTATTGGGCAGTTGGCGGCGTGATATTGAATCCTAAAAGAATGCTTTGGGTGAGGATTTCCACAAATACGAGCGTTACCGCTATTTTCCAGGTAATCCCTTTAATCGCAGCCCCTTTCTTCTGTGCATTATGCGTGGCCGCTACAATCATCAACGTCACCATCAGGAAAATATAAAGCAAGCTCTCCGAATCAAAGACGAATTTCAGGATAAATCCGACTGCCAGCAATTGAACAATCGAACGGATCGTTGCAATAATGGTGTCTTTTTCTAATCCAAGATTCAAGGTCTTCGATAGGATCAAGGGAATGACAACGAAAATAAGGGTAATCGATAAGGTCAAATAAGTCATTTAACTTCCCCCTTCACAAAGACTTTGACTTTTTCATTGTGCGGGTCTTCCAATAATTCGCTTTCCCCGGTTTCGACAACTTCCCCGTTCATCATGACCCAGGTAAAATCACCGATTTCCAAAGCTTGCTGCAAATTATGGGTAATCCAAATGATTGCTGCTTTGTATTTTCGATTGATCTTTACAACCAATTCTTCGATTTCTTTCAGTGAAGTCCGGTCTAAAGATGAAGTGATTTCGTCCAGCAATAAAATTTGAGGGCGATTCACCAAAGTCCTGGCAATCGACACTTTCTGCCGCTGCCCTCCTGATAAATCTTTGACGTTCCTCTTTAAAAGTTCTTTTTCTAAACCGACATCTTCCAATAAGCTAAGAGCCCGGCTTTCCTCCAATTTTTCATTTTTCAATGCCAGCGGCAAATTTAAATTGTCATAGACAGATCCATCAATCATCGGCGCACTTTGCAAAGCAATGCCGACAGTCCGGCGAAGTTCCACCGGTTCATATTGCTGGATCGATACGCCGTTAATATAGATTTCACCGGATTTTGGTGACAATAAGCCATTGCATAATTTAAGCAAGGTCGTTTTCCCTGCTCCAGACGGTCCCACTAAAGTGGTGATTTTTCCGGCTGGAAAAGAACCGGTGATGTCTTTTAAGATGTTCAGGTCTCCAATGGAATAATCCACATGCTTAAAATGAATCGCCGGTTTATAGTCGATCGCCATAGTCTCACTCCTTTTCTCAAAAAATAAAACAGCACACAGTCAGCAGTGTGCTGTTTTAAAATCGCTTTACTCTTCTAATTTGCGTTCGGCGAATTCGTCATCCATCTTAAGGAAGTATTCTCCGCCTTCTTCAATATGTTTCATCCGGGTAATCATATCCCGAAATGTTTTTTCTTCTTCCATCTGCTCTTCAATGAACCAGTCAAGGAAAGAAAGAGTCGCATGTTCCTGCAATTCATCAGCCAGTGTAACGAGTGCGTAAATATTGCTCGTCACTTCTTTTTCCTGGACTAATGAACTTTCCAAAACATCCAGTGCACTTTCATAATGGTTTTTTGGTTCGCTCAAGGATTGCAGCATTGGCTTTTCATCCATCGTCACCAAATACTCGTAAAATTTCATCGCGTGATAATGCTCTTCTTTGGCCTGCACTAAATAGAAGTTAGCAAATCCATGATACCCTTTTTTCGAGAAATAAGCGGCCATGGCTGTATAGGAATGGGATGCCTGCAACTCGTTATTGAATTGATCATTTAATGCTAATACTAATTTTGACGGTAACATGTAATCATCCTCCTGTTTCTTATTTAGAATCATTCTAATGTAGATAATATAACACATCCTTTAAATCATTGCAAAATAAATGAGAATAGAATAATATAATTGAGAATAATAATCATTTAAATAAAGATATTAAACTTTCTAAACGATAATAATTATTATTTAAAAATATTATTAATATATTCTATTCGATTTCGAAGCTTTTAACTTACTTTTAGTAACCGATTGTTGTATGATAACGGTACAAGTTTGATTAAGCTATTCAAGAGGGGGAAGCAAAATGACTTCTACAAAATTAGAACCTGAAGTTTTTTCAGTATTAAAAGATAAGATAAAAATGGTTGAATCCGATGAAGGTGCGATTTATCTTGTAGGCCCGATCCGCCTGCCGGTTAACTTATATGATGAAACCGTCATTTTCCAATGGTATTGCTGGTTGAAACACGATGAAACAACAGATGATATCGAAAGCATCATCGAGAAACTTTCTTCGTCGAACCTGGCCGAATACCAGCAATCAAGTGTACTGGTATATGGAGATTTTGAAAACAGCGAAGACGCTTTGATTCGCATGCATTCGATTTGCCATACCGGAGACATCTTCGGCAGCAAACGCTGCGACTGCGGCTTCCAATTGAAACAATCCATGAAGCAAATCACAGAACACGGTTCTGGCGCTTTGTTCTATTTGGCGAACCACGAAGGCCGCGGCATCGGACTTTTCAGCAAAGCGATGGCTTATGTCCTGCAGGAAAACGGCTACGACACGGTCGAAGCCAATGAAAGCTTGGGATTTGTCGATGATTCGCGGAACTACGAAGACGCGATTGCCGTCTTAAAAACCCTTCGGACAAAACCGGTCACTTTGCTGACCAATAACCCGAAAAAAATTCATGCGCTTGAAAATGCTGGGCTGCCGCTCGCTGGACGCACAGCACTTTGGGGCGATAAATCGGAATACAATTCCAAATACCTGCAGACAAAAATCAATCGTTCCGGCCACTTACAAGACGAGGAGGGCCCTGTTCATGCCAAACCATGAGTTTTATATGGATTTAGCCTTGAATAATGCCCAGTCTATGAAAGGACAGACCTTTCCGAATCCCTTGGTAGGTTCGGTCATCGTCAATGAAAGCCGGATTGTCGGCGTAGGTGCCCATCTTAAAGCCGGGGAACCGCACGCAGAGATCCATGCACTGCGGATGGCGGGCGATGCTGCAAGAGGAGGAACCATTTATGTCACCTTGGAACCCTGTTCCCACCACGGCCGGACAGGTCCTTGCGCTGAAGCGATCATCAAAGCTGGATTGAAAAAAGCTGTGGTGGCCACATTAGACCCAAACCCTGTCGTTTCCGGAAATGGCGTGAAGATGCTGGAAGATGCCGGCATTGAAGTAATCGTTGGCATACGCGAGGAAGAATCCCGCAAAATGAATGAAGTCTTCAATAAATTCATTGTTAAACAGCGCCCTTTCGTTACGTTGAAAGCCGCTTCTACTTTAGATGGCAAAATTGCGACCCATGCCCTCGACAGCAAATGGATCACTTCCGAAGAAGCACGCTACGATGTACATAAATTGCGAAGCGAAAACCAAGCGATTCTTGTAGGAGTCGGAACTGTCATCGAAGATGATCCCGAATTGACTGCACGCATCCCTAATGGCCGCAACCCTTTGCGCATTGTCTTGGATTCCAGCCTGCGCATTCCGCTGGATGCGAAGCTCGTGACAGACTCTTTAGCAGAGACTTGGATTTTCACGGCAAAGCAAGTGGATGGAAACAAAAAAGCGGTATTGGAAGAACGCGGCATACGCATTTTCGAGACTAGCGGAGAAACCCGGGTCGACCTTCCGGATGTTTTGCGCACGCTCGGCGAGCAGTCGGTTTCTTCTTTATTCATCGAAGGCGGCGGAACAGTCAACGCCTCGTTCTTAGAAAATGGGTTTATTGACAAAGCAGTGCTCTACTTCGCTCCGAAATTGATCGGCGGCAAAAATGCACCGACGTTTTTAGAAGGAACTGGTTTTGATTTGATGAAAGATGCCATCGACCTCGAAGAAGGCGAATTTACGAAAGTCGGCAAAGACTTTAAATTTACAGCTTATCCAGTTAGGAGATAAAAAAATGAAATTTGGATTCGATATTGATGATACCTTAATCGATTTGCGGGGCTATGCGTTCCAGCTTTATCAACAAAAGCTAGGGCGCGAAGTTGCCCGTGAATTGTTCGACCAGCTCAACCGAGTAGAAATTCATGAATTATTCGATTTGACGGACGAAGAAGGAAGCAATATGTGGAATAGTTCGCTCGCTGAACTATATTATGCGGAATGCCCCGTTTATCCAGGCGCCGTGGAAATTCTGCAGCAGCTCGATAAGGAAGGCCATGAAATTTTCTATATTACAGCTCGCGGCGCCGCACATGGTGAGGAAACGAAAAACTGGATGAAGAGCCAGGGCTTCCCTGTAAAAGACAGCCAGTTTTATTGCGGCATGAAAGACCATGAGAAGTTTGAAATCATCAAAAATCTCGAACTGGACTATTATTTTGATGACAAACCTGCAGTGATCGACACTTTGTCCGGCGATTCTTTGAACGTCATTATCCGAGACCAATCGTACAATCGGCATGTCGAAGGAGTCCGCTTAACTGACTGGTCCGAGTTCCATCAACTTGTAAAAAGCAAAACCAACTAAAAAAGCTGGCCATCTTCCATGGCCAGCTTTTTTCTTTATCCATTAAACCAAGTCTTCTTCGCTCAGCCCACTCGAACCAAACGCATCTTCCAATAAATCAAAACGTGCTATTTGCGTGACTTTGCCCTCTTTTACTAAGAAAAATGAATAAAGGATGACTTCTCCGTTCTCATTTTCCCAAGAAGCTTTTTGTTCATAGATCATTTTGCTGCCTTTCAGGTATCGGGCGAGCGTCTCCAATTGAATTCCGGAGTTTTCCACCCATTGCGCAAGCATGTCTTGCCCTGCAGCTGTGCCTCTCGGACCGCTGATTTCGACATTTGTCGCTGATAGGCTTAGCACACCATCAATATCTTTGGCATTTACACAATCCGTCCATTGATCGGCAATTTCAATCACTGATTTCATCTGGCATGGCTCCCTTCATCAGGCAATTTTTCAAAAATCACTAAGGCAAGCGTCGCTGCCGGCCCGGCAATCAGCGATAATAGAAACCAATTCAATCCGCTCCTGTTCTTCCCTTGGGCAATCCCGGCATTGATCAACGCTAATGTCCCCCAACCTACGAAATAATCGCCTTTCACTCGCCCACCCCCTTTTTTCTAAATTTTAGCATAAAGCCCGCTTTCCATCAGCGGCAAATGCTGTTTTATTTAGGTTTTGGCAACAAAAAAAGAAGCCGCTTCGCCGCTGCTTCTCAGTAATTTTCATTTTTTATTTTCTTGAAAGTCCGGACAAACTTCATCGGATTTTCAAAGACTTTATAAGTGACCACTCCCCTATGCGTGTGCAGATAAAGGAGATTGGCTTCTTCCGAAAACGATTTATAGGAAATATCCCAGACATTGTCCAAGCTGAATTTTGTCGTGGAAGCGATGAGATGGTCTTCAAAAAGATGGATGCTGTATTCCGATTGCGTAATCTTCATTTCACCGGCTTCAATGGACCGTTCGGTGTCGATATACGTAATGGTTGATAAAACATTCGATTGATCCATTTCGGCTCGCCTCCTAGCATTCTGTATGGAAAGTTTAACCCATAAAGCCAGGTATACGCAAAAGATTCGTTTAAAAAAGCAGACAAGCCAGTAGCTGTCCGCTTTGAAAAATTACTTATTCTTCATTCGCTGTCAAAATACTCATTGGTCAAATCCCCATTGACGCCGATGGCTGCAGCACTTCCTTCGCCTGCTGCAATTACGAGTTGAGAAGGGACGATAAGCGACGCATCTCCAGCAGCATAGACATTCCAGACATTTGTGCGCCCATAGCCGTCCGTTAAAATACCGCCGTATTCATTTTGGTTGCAGCCTAATTCTTTCGCGAAACTTGTCGGATGGCTCCAAAGCGGTGTGACAAACCCTCCTGTACGGTCAATCAAGGTTCCGTCTTCAAGTCTGACGCTGCGTAATTGTCCATTTTCGCCTTCCAGGCCATCGATAATTTCTTCCCTGACTTTAATGCCTTTGGCAATCAGCTTTTCCTTTTCTTCCAAATCAAGCCGGCCTTCCCCATTGGTAAAGACGACCAAATCTTTGCTCCAGGTATATACTTTTTTCGCCAATTCAAAAACACTCTTATCTGCAATGACTGCGAGCGGCTGGTCCTTCAATTCCCATCCATCGCAATACGGACAGCTGAAAAGGCTCGTTCCATAGAATTTCTCTATGTCCGGAATATTCGGAAGCTGTTCTTTCAACCCGGTAGCCAGGATAATCTTGATGCTATGGAAAGTCTCGCCTTGCTCCGTCATCAATTCATAATGGGTTTCCGTCACACGCTTTATTTCTTTCACACGGCTGTTTTTCAATTTTACCGAATCGTATTTGGCAATATCTTGGCGCCCCAGTTTCTTAAATTCTTCAGGGCAGATGCCATCGCGTGTAATAAACCCGTGTGATTCGCGAGTGACTAAATTCCGGCCGTGGTCGTCATCGAACAATAGGGTGTTTCTGCGGGATCTTCCAAGAACCAAAGCGGCGTTCAATCCAGCTGGCCCGCCTCCAATAATTGCGCAATCGTATATCATGCCATCCATCCTTTATAAATCAGTTTAATCATAGAGTTTCCCGCTTAACTAGCAGGATAAACGGAGGAAAAGCCCTGTTTTTCGAATTTCAGCCAATGTAAAAGCCGCCTCCTGATTGGAAGCGGCAATTTTTCACACTTGTTTAGCCAATAAACCTGTCAAAACTTCAATGAAGAATTCATTTTCTTCTTTAGTTCCGACCGAAACGCGGATATACTCCGGCAAGCCCCACGTTTTTCCGTATCGTACAATAACACCTTTAGCCATCAATTCCTTATAAAGCGCTTCTCCGTTTGGCCCTACATTCACCAAAATAAAGTTCGCCATACTTGATGTATACGCCAAACCTAATTCATCAAAAGCTTTGTAAAGCTGCTCACGCCCTGCTTTATTGGCCGTTTGAGAAGCTTCAACATGTTTCTTGTCTGAAATGGCTGCCGTAGCTGCTATTTGGGCAAGCGTGTTGACGTTGAATGGCTCTTTCACTTTTAGAATGGATTGCACAATCGATTCCGGTGCAATGCCGAATCCGACCCGTACCCCTGCAATGCCATAGATTTTCGAAAATGTCTGAAGTGCGACAACAGGATACCCCGCATTGATATACTCGATGCCGTCCGTATAATCTGCTGCCTCAGCAAAATGGCTGTATGCAGCATCGATGACGACCAGTACATCTTTGACAGCATTCAGCAATTTTTCGATGTCCGCTTTTTGCATGTACGTGCCTGTCGGGTTATTTGGCGAACAAATATAGATGATTTTCGTTTTTTCTGTTACCGCGGCGATCAATGCGTCCACATCGTATTCGAAACCGGCAGCAAATGGCACCGGTACGACATCTGCTCCCATAATATGTGCGCCGAAATCGTATTCACTGAATGAAGGCGATGGCACAATAATTTCATCCCCTTGTTCAAGGAACGCTTCCGAAATTAACGTGATCAATTCGTCCGCGCCATTCGTCGTGATGACTTGGGAAGGAGTGACTTCATAGCGGTCCGCAATGGCTTGCTTCAAAACGGTCGCGTCCGCATCCGGATAGCGGTTCAATTCAGCTAAGCCCGTTTGGATGGCTTCTACAGCTTTCGGAGAAGGACCGAGCGGATTTTCATTTGAAGCTAATTTTATGACGCGATCCAATCCCAATTCTTTTTGGACTTCCCAGATCGGTTTCCCTGGAGAATAAGGCTGAATCGTTTCTAAAGTTTTGCGTGCTTTAATTGTAATGGGGTTTGTCATATTGATTCCTCCAACAGTAGTATGTATTTTTATTTCAATGTATTTATAATCATACCATTTAAGACATACAATTCAACGCTGCTTGGCTATTCGATTCTTCTTAATCCGAAGAAATCAGCCGTTTAATCGGCGGTTTTTGGCGATTCACCAAATAGATGCTTAAAACAATCAATAGTAAGCCGATGACTAAAGTTGCGGTTACCGGTTCATGCATAAAGACAGTCCCGGTCAAAACCGCAATCAACGGGACTAAAAAAGTGAACGCCGCCACTTTGCTTGCTTCTCCATTATTCATCAAATGAAAATAAATAACGAAGGCGACCGGGATGCCGAATGTGGAACCGAATCCAAGGCCAAAAAGGTAAGTGGCATTCCATGTAATCTCCGTCCAGTTTTCTATGAAGCTTCCAGCCGTGATTAAAATGATTCCGCCGATGATGAATTGCAAAGCGACCATCCACATCGAATCAATGCGTAAACTGATTTTTTTTACATAAATGACACCTAATGCCCAACTAAGCGCAGCAAGCAGCCCTAAGACAATTCCAGTCACCGATAAAGTTCCGGATAAACTATCTGCACTGATAACCAAAATGCCAAGGAAACCTAAAAACAGTCCGGTTATTTTAAAAACCGTCATTTTCTCGCCCAGCCAGAGCCAGGCAAAGATGCCAATTAACACCGGTTGAAAATAGACAAGGACCGAAAACAATCCACCTGGCAAATAATTGAGGCCAGCTGTTTGCAGCCCGTAGAAAAGAACAGCATTCAATAAAGCCGAAATACTGTAGGCCGGCCAATTTTCCCGCCACTTGATGCGCTTCCAAACCGGCAGCAGGACCAGCGCCAACAACAGTCCGCCAATCAGCGTACGGGACCCCGCAAAAAGGATCGGCGGCGTAAAATCGAGAGCTGCCTTATAAATGGACCAGCTGATTCCCCAGATAAAAACCAGCAGAACGAGAAGCCCAGTTGCCCGATTCAAATATTTTGCCATCATACAGCCCCCGATAGTAAGATTGTCTATAATAGTTTATTGTACAGAATAATGGCATTATTGACACGAGGCAAGGGTACTATTTGTGTCCAGCGTACAAATGTGCTTTACTGTAACGAGACAAACATAGAGGAGATTTTCAGATGATCAAAAAGATGAAATTTGCATTAGCCCCTTTTCTTTTATTGTTAACTTTAGGAGCTTGCTCAGATAATGAAGAGGCACAGCCAAAAGAGGACGAAACTGCAAAATCAGCGGAAGAGACAACGGAAGAACAGCCAACAGAACTGGATTTGCCCGCTGAAGAAGACGTTGTAGTCGTTGTGAATGAAGAAGAGATTTTAGGAAATGTCTATAATAGTGTGGCACGCCAGTTGGAAAGCACTTTAGCAGCAGACGGCAAAAAAGCGTCAGAACCGGAAAATGCAGAATTGGTGAAAGAACAGGCGATCACTGTAATCGTCGGCAACAAACTGATTTTGCAGGATGCGGAAGAAAAAGGCTATAAAGCGGAAGATGCCGCTGTTGAAGAGCGGCTTGAATCATTGAAAGGCCAATTCGAAGATGAAAAAGCGATGAACGAAGCTTTGGAAAGAACCGGATTCACTTTGGATGATATGGAAGGCCAGCTTCGTGACCAAATCGTCTACGAACAATATGTAGCCGAAGAAGTAAAAGCAAAAGAAGTGACTGACGAAGAAGTGAAAGAAGCATACGATGGCTTTGCTTCGTCATCTGAACAAGAAGCTCCAGCTTACGAAGAGATGGAGCCGACCATCCGCCAATCGCTGGAACAGCAAAACACACAGCAAGCTGTCTATGACCGCATTGAAGAATTGAAAGCAGCAGCTAAAATTGACGTGAAGATTTAATTCAAAAATCCCCAGCTAGCATTTATCTGCTAGCTGGGGATTTTCATTTTTATAGTTTTCCTTGGCAGTAAGCAAGAACTTCCGCTTCTTCGTCTTCTTCAAGAGCGAATTCCAACACATTCCGGCTCAATTTGTCTATAAAATTGTAAAAGGCAACGCGTGTTTCTTCCCCTTCTACTGCAAGAATGACGCGAAGTTCCAAACCGCCTTCTGTATATAACTCGTCGTCTTCATCGACTTCCACATCAAGCAAGAACTCATAGCGTTCGCCTGCAATAATGCCTGTCGGGTCTTTTAGCTGAGAAATGCTGTAATTCGTAATTTCCATGTCATAACACCTCCGTCCCTTTATTCTAGCCTTTATACAGGCATTTGGGTAGCCTTTCGTGCATCTGTTTAAATCGAACGGCAACGGGAATACAGATAAAACCGAAACAAATAAAGGAGTGGAATAGTAGATGAAAGTATTAGTAATTGGTGCAAATGGACAAGTTGGACGAAATATCATAAAAGAACTTTCAGCATCCGAACACGAAGCTGTGGCAATGGTGCGCAAAGAAGATCAAGTGGATCACCTGAAAGAATTGGGTGCACAAAAAGTGGTTCTCGCTGATTTGGAAAAAGATTTCAGTGATGCTTTCAGCGAAGTGGACGCAGTCATTTTCGCTGCAGGATCTGGTGGTTCGACCGGTCCGGACAAAACTTTGACAATCGACTTATGGGGCTCCGCAAAAGCAGCTAAATACGCAGAAGAAAATGGCGTGAAACGTTTTGTTCAGTTGAGTTCGATGGGTACGAACGATCCGGATGCAGGCGGCGAAGAAATGAAGCCATACCTTGTTGCTAAACGAGCAGCAGATGAAATCCTAAAATCGACGAATCTGGATTATACCATCGTCCGCCCTGGTGCTTTATCGGATGAAGATAAAACCGGCAGTATCGAAGTGTCGAGTTCCGGCTTTACTTCCATGGAAGGCCGTTCCATTCCGCGCGCTGATGTAGCGAGTGTTCTGGTGACCGTATTAGACCGTCCAAACACGTACCATAAAACTTTTGAAGTGCTGCAAGGCGGCAATTCGACGGCTTCTGAATTGGATTCCTTGTAATCGTCTGCCTTAGTGCGTGAATTAAGGGCGGATAGATTTCCGCTCCTATTTATGGTACGATAAGCCATACGATAATAGAGGACGTGATAATTATGATTAATATTCAACCCCCAAAAGCGGATGTGACAATTACACAGCGCAAACAAGAAGCAACTGGAGACGAAGCCATCATAAAGCCATTGTACGGTTTTATTGATTTGCATGAAATCCGCGCGATAAAGGCGGCATTATTCAGTTCTTCAACCATAGCGGCGAATTGCTGTTTGTCGGCAAAGCCCGCAAACTTCGCCAGCGTGTGAAAAAGCATTTCGAAGACAATGTATCGCCTTTGAAAAATCACCGCGATGAAGTCCACCGCATCACTGTTTCCATCGTGGAAGATCCGATGGAACGCGAGATTTACGAAACGTATTTGATCAATGCGCTTCAAGCAAAATACAACGTTGATAAAGTCTTCTACAAAGACTGATTCGAAAAAAGCCCGCAGAATGAATTCATTCTGCGGGCTTTTCTTTTTCCGTATTTACGCGACGATTATACATTTTTAAAAATAAATTTCACAGGATTCATAAATGAATTTATATGCACCCTGAAAAATTTCCATGCGTTACGCGCTTCTTTTGTTATTCCCTAAAGCCGCTTTTCAAAATAATGGTGGCTATGGCCAGGCGGATGATTTTCAAGCACGCCAAATTCAACGAATCCCTGTTTTTTGTAAAAGTCCGGTGCCTGAAAACTAAATGTATCTACAACCATTAAATGGCAGCCTGCCTGGCGCGCGTATTGTTCCATCTGTCCCATCAATTGTTCCGCAATTCCCCGTCCTCGCGCATTTTCATCAACCCATAGAAAATCGATATGCATATGGCGCCAAAAGCCGGTTCCAGTAATTCCCCCAATGATTTCATCGCTTTCATCGCGTGCGATGAAGCTCACTTCGTCTAACGGCGATTTGACTTCGTCCGGCACATTGGCCATATTGTGTTCAATGACTTTGCTGCGTATAAAATCACGGTCTTCTTTTATTTCCTGCTGCACAATCTTCATCCCGTATCTCCCCCAACTTATTTTTATGCACTTTCTTCCTTATTTTCGCATCCAGCTTCGCTGCTTGCACGCCTTTTCCAGGTTTTAACCACATTTGATAAAGGGAATAGTAAACTACTAACTACGTTTTTTGGAGGAACTTTTATGTCATCTTACGCAAAAGAAATTCCGTCGGCTTGGTGCAGAAGTGAATACGACCCGTTGCGTTTTGTCTTGCTTTGCCCGCCTAACTATATGGAAATAAAAGAAGTTATCAATGATGTCCAAAAGCGATATCAAGAAGAAAATATTGATGTAGCGATTGCGATGGATCAGCATCGAAAATTCGTCGAAGCTTTAAAAGCTCAAGGAGTGGAAACCGTATTGCTCGATCCTTCCGAGGAATACCCAGAACAAGTCTTCACCCGCGATATCGGCTTTACAGTGGGTGATACGGTGTTTATCGGCGAAATGGCTTCTTCCATCCGCCAAGGAGAAGAATGCGTCTTGCAAGATTGGCTTAACGCTGAACAGATTCGTTCGAAAACCCTCGGCAGCAACCGGGTAGAAGGCGGCGACGTCATCATCGACGGCGATACACTCTACATCGGCATCAGCAGCCGGACTTCAAAAAATGCAGTTCGCGAATTGCAAGAGAAGCTTCCGAATTTCAACGTCATTCCGATTTTTTTTAATGATAAATACCTGCATCTGGACTGCGTATTCAACATCCTTTCCCCGACCGAAGCCTTGATTTTTGAGGAAGCATTGGATCCAGAAACTGTAGAAATGTTAGCAAAACGCTATACGCTCCTTCCGGTCAATGCCAAAGAACAATTTGCGCTTGGTACGAATGTATTATCCATCGGCAACAGACGCGTATTCAGCCAACCGCAAAACGAAGACGTTAATCGACAGCTAAAAGCCCATGGCTTTGAAGTCATCGAAATCGATTTTTCTGAAATCATCAAATCCGGCGGCGCTTTCCGCTGCTGTACGATGCCGATTACAAGAAAATAAAATTTTACAATCGTTTGATCAAAAAAGGAAATCCCCAGTAAAACCGGGGATTTTCTTTTTCATTTTAAAGCCGCCTGCTTTTCGGCAGCCGTTAAAAACCCTTCTATTAATTGATTCCCTTCAGGCGTCCCGATCGACTCCGGATGGAACTGAAAGCCAAAGACCGGATAATCCCGATGCTTTACTGCCATGATGGTGCCGTCATCTTCTGCCACTGCCTGGACTTCAAAACAATCCGGCAACGAACTCTCTTCAATCGCAAGCGAATGATAGCGCATGACCGGCAAAGGCGTGGAGAGTCCTGCAAAGGCGCCTTGCTGTTTGTGGCTGACCATTGAAACTTTGCCATGCCGAATCTCCGGTGCTTGAACGACCTTTCCGCCAAATACAGTTCCGATCAATTGGTGCCCTAAGCAAATTCCAAGCACTGGAATGGATTGATAGACAGCTTCAATCAACTGCAGGGATTCCGGCAACTCTTCCGGATGCCCCGGACCGGGAGATAAAATGATGGCTTCCGGCTGGAGCGCAACAATTTCATCTACCGTCATCACACCGTAGCGGACCACTTTAATTTCTTTTCCCAGTTCTGCTGCCGCCTGATAAATGTTATAAGTGAATGAATCATAATGATCGATCAATAAAATCATCCGAACACCTCCGTCAGTGAACGTGCTTTATGCAGCGTCTCTTCGTACTCGGCTTGCGGATCCGAATCATAGACGATACCGGCACCTGCTTGTACATGGACAAACTGATCCTTGACGACAAATGTCCGGATGGCAAGCGCCACATCCAAATTGCCATTAAAGCCGATATAGCCGATCGCCCCTCCGTATACACCGCGGCGCTCTTCTTCGTACTGCTGGATCAATTGCATGGCGCGCACTTTCGGAGCTCCGGAAACCGTCCCAGCAGGCAGGCAAGACACTAAAGCATCTAGAGGGTGCATCGCTGTATTCAAGTTGCCGGTCACTTCTGAAACGAGATGCATCACGTGCTGGTATTTTTCAATCGCCATGTATTTTGGAATCTTCACTGAACCGATTGCAGCTACCCGACCGACATCATTGCGGCTGAGATCGACCAGCATCTGATGTTCCGCGCGCTCCTTTTCATCATTTGCCAGCTCTTCAGCAAGCATCTGGTCTTCCTCTTCTGTCCGCCCGCTTTCTTGTGCCAGCGATTGGATTGGTCACCATATGGCCGCCGCGGATGGTCAACAAGCTTTCAGGAGAAGCCCCCACTACCGCATAGTCCTCAAAGTCGATATAGAATTGATACGGCGACGGATTTTGCTTGCGCAATTTGCGGTATAAATTGAACGCATTGCCTTGATAAGCAGCAGACAATCTTTGTGATAAGACCAGTTGAAAAACATCGCCTTTACGAATATGCTCTTTCGCTTGCACCACTTGCGCACGGAATGCAGCTGCATCCGTTTTCGATGCAAAATCCAAAGGGTCTTGGCTTTCCCTTTCCTCTCCTTTTTCAGGTACGCGCAATTGCTGTTCCACTTCACCAAGCTTGTCTTCGAACGAAATAATGGTGACATCATTTTTCACGTGGTCAAAAACGATGATCGTTTCGTATAAATGCAGATGGATATCCGGCATCGCCAAACTGTTTTCCTTGGCTGCCTCAATTGGCTCATACGCTTGAATGGCATCGTAGCCGATATAGCCGAGAGCTCCTCCTGTAAACGGGATGCCTTCCAATTCCGCATCGTGAACTGGAAGAAGGGACTTTAATAGTTCAAGCGGCTTCCCTGTATGGTGAATGACTTTTCCCGTTCTAAAATCCTGCTCTTCCAGTTTTTCTCCGTGCCCGATAAATGTTTTGGAAGGGTCTGCTCCGATAAACGAATAGCGGCCCGTAAGGCTTGTTTTCAACGAACTTTCAAGCAGGCATTTCCTTGGCCCTTTCAACCGGTTGAACACCATGATCGGTGTCAAGGAATCGCCATCAATTTTCCTAGTTTTCATCTCCGCTCATCTCCTCTAAGTTAAAGACAGCGCGTTTAAACCATAAAAAAAACCCTACAGGAAATAAAATCCCTGCAGAGGACGGTTCAACCGCGGTGCCACCTCATGTTAAAGCTGATCCAGCTTTCACTTGATCCCCTGTAACGCGGGCAACGGATTCCTCTACTCCGATTTCAAGGAATCACTCATAAGTCCATTCACGCCCGTTCCACACCAGTTTCCACCTGCCACTGGCTCTCTTTGAGTGGAGATCACGCGCTACTCTTCTTATTCATCGATTTGCTCTGCTATTCTCAGCTCAACTGTACTTTGGCGATGCCGCTCCCGGCACCTTCTGCCATCATCCGTACAAAAAGGTTGCTCCTATCTTATTCAATTCCTACTTCAATGTCAACCATGCACTGTTCTTTCTATCGGATAATTCTGTATTAATCAATATATTTACGGTATAACTAGTATTAAGCACGATAACCTATAACAAGGGAGGCTATACAAATGAAGAAGAAATCTTTTTCTTTATTGGCTGGTATGTTGACTTTACTGTTGATTCTAACCGGCTGTGCAGGTGAGAGCGGCGGAAGTGACAGCAGCGGAGAAGGTTCCGGCGATAAGACGACCATCAGTTTTATGCATTGGCGCAATGAAGACAAAGCTGTATTCGATGAGATTATTGCCGAGTTTGAAGAGGCCAATCCCGACATTGCTGTTGAAATGAATATCTACCCTTCCGACCAATACCAAGCGACTGCGCAGCGCATGCTGCAAGAAGGTTCTACAGGCGATGTATTCACTTCTTTCCCAGGAGCCCAATTTGAATCCTTGCAAAAAGCAGGCATTTTCACTGATTTGACTGATGAAGAATTTGTTTCGAAATTTGATGAAAATTTAATTTCCGTCGGACAGAAAGATGGCAAACAAATGGCGCTTCCTTACCAGCTCGTATTTAATATTCCGGTCTATAACAAAGGCATGTTTGAAGAATTAGGATTAGAGGTACCAAAGAGTTGGACTGAGTTTCAAGAAATGGCCGATACACTTCTTGAAAATGGCATCACGCCGATCGCTTTCCCAGGTGCAGACATTGGCCCTAACCAATTCATGAACAGCATGATGATGAATAACGCCTTAGATGAAGACGTCTTTGCAAAATTGCAAAGCGGAGAAGAGTCTTTGACAAACGAATGGTGGGTCAAGACTTTGAAAGACTTCCAATTGCTTGAGCAAAAAGGCTATATCCAAAAAAATGCATTAGGAACGAATGCTGATTCCGCTATGGCAATGGTAGCAAATGAAGAAGCTGCCATGATCGCGACAGGTTCTTACCATATGGCTTCGATCATGGGTTTGAATCCGGATTTGCAATTGGATTTGCTTGCCCCGATTACAGTTGAAGAAAGCGAAGCCGTGTATGAAGGCATCAATACCGCTACTTTCATGCTCGCGGTCAACAGCAAGTCTGAAAAACAGGAACAAGCGAAGAAATTCATCGATTTTCTCAGCGAGCCTGAAATCGCTTCAAAATATGCGAACGGTACAGGCCAGCATTTAACGGTTACAGACGTGAATTACGAATCAGAGGAATTGAAAAATACTGCTTACTGGATTGACGAAAAGAAAACACGGTTCCAGCCGCGCTTCTTAATCACCAACGCACAAATCGAAGATGCGGTGTTGAGTTCAATTGAAAACGTACTCGGCGGTGAAGATCCAATGGCAGCGGCAGAAGCTGCCCAGAAAATCGTAGACGAAAACAGGGAATGATGTCATGAAAACTTCGAAAACCATTTATTTATTTTTTATCCCAGGATTGATCCTTTATAGCATTTTCTTTTTATATCCGACTGTTAGCGCGCTCTTCTACTCGTTCACAGATTGGGATGGCTTCAGTGAGGCGTTTCAATTTGTCGGGTTCAACAATTTTGAGAGGGCGCTTACCGGAGACTCGATTTTCTGGAAAACTGTCGGCAACAACTTGAAATTCATGTTGGTTGTTGTTATTTTGCAAACGATTGTAGCCCTCGCTTTTGCCATGATTGTTCTGAAAAACACGAAGACTACAGTGTTTCTTCGCGCATTGTACTTTTTCCCGACGATCTTATCATCAGTTTCGGTAGCATTTATCTGGTCATTCATTTATGACCCTTCCCTTGGGATCTTAAATCAGCTGCTTGAACTGGCGGGACTTGATTTCCTTGCGCAAAACTGGCTCGGCAATGCGAATATCGCCATCTACTCACTCGCCATCACCCAGATTTGGTTTCACGCGGACAGATGCTCATCGTTTTCGTCGCTGGCCTGCAAGCGATCCCGCAGGAAATGTACGAAGTGGCAAAAATCGAAGGCGCTAGCAAATGGCAGACTTTCCGAAGCGTCACGTGGCCATTGCTTGCTCCTTCTGCTACGATTGTCGTCGCTTATACGACCATCCAATCATTTAAGGCATTTGACCTGGTCTTTGCCATGACTGGCGGCGGACCGAATAACTCGACTGAAATCATTGCAACTTATATTTACGAAGTCGCTTTCAGAAGCTATCAATTCGGTTACGCGAGTTCGATTTCCGTGATCTTTATGATTATTATCGCCTTTATCACGTTCCTGCAATTTAAAGCATTGCGATCGGATCGGGTTTCTTACTGAAGAAAGGAGGACGACAGCTTGTTTTTTAAAAGGTTTTCCCTATTCGTTTATGCTTTGCTAATCTTGGTCCCGTTAATCATCGTTTTGCTGACTTCCGTTAAAACGCTTCAGGAAACTTTCGCAAACCCGCTCGGCTTTCCTGAAGGCGGCATCAAATTCGATAATTACGTCGCCATTTTCCAAGAACAAACCATGGCGGGTTATTTCATGAACAGTACCGTCGTCACTTTGTTCTCGGTTTCCTTGACCTTATTGTTTGCTGCTATGATCGCATTCGGCATTACACGGCTCAATAACTGGCTAGGCAATATTCTTTTTGCCCTGTTTACGCTCGGCATGATGGTGCCGGCCCAAGTGATCATGGTGCCGCTTTACTCGCTCGTTCTGAATATCGGGCTTACCAATAGTTTAGTTGGACTGATTTTAGTCAACATCTCTTCTACCTTGCCGATCGCTGTTTTCATCCTGACCGGATTCATGAAAACTTTGCCAAAAGAATTGTTCGAAGCTTCGACAATCGACGGCGCGGCAATTGGAAGATGTTCACGAAAGTCGCCATTCCCTTGTCCTTGCCTTCTCTCTCGGCAACCGCTATTTTTCTTTTCGTGATGCATTGGAATGACTTGCTTTATCCGTTGCTGTTCATCACGGACAACGCTTATAAAACTTTGCCGCTTGCTTTATTGGAGTTCAGAGGGCAATATGCCACTAACTATCCGATGCTGTTCACCGGTGTCGTCATTGCATCCGCGCCAATGGTCGTTGCCTACGTTTTCTTGCAGCGCTATTTCGTCGCCGGCATGACAGCGGGCGCGGTAAAAGGTTAGTCAAATCGAAGAAAGGCCGGTACCCGTTTTGGGCACCGGCCTTTTTCATTACCAAAGCTGCGGTTTTGCGACCATGAGCCAAAGCATCACGAGCAAGAGGAAAATGTAGATCCAGACAGAACGGTTCAATTTCTCGATCAAGTTTTTACGGTCAGCATCAGGCGATTCGAACTTTCTTAAAGTCGGCTTGAAAGCCGCGCAAGGAAAAATACCGAAGCGAACATGATAGCTAAGGTCATGACAATCCATGAAGTGGACCATGGCCAATAGCCGAGCCAAATCATCAGCACACCCGAAGCTACCAATACGTGCCCTGCGTGTTTAACAAGCCGGATCGCAGATTTAAATATTTGAATTTGCGCTTCCAACACGTTTTCCGCCACCCCTTCCATTCGTTTCAGCAAAGGGATCAGTACAAAAAACGGCCCGATGGATAAAATAGCGCTCATGATATGCGCGAATAAAATCAATGTATATAGCATAAATCATTTCAACGTCCTTTTTTTCGTTCTTTCTTTATTATAGGCTACCGGAATAATTTAAAAAAGGAGCGGCCGCAGATCATCTGCGCCACTCCTTTTCTATCTAACTTGCATTTAATCAGTTGGCGAAATAATGTTTGCCAATTTTCGTAACGACGTCGCGAGTGAAAATCCACGTATCCGTTACACCTGCAGGGTTGTAGTAATACGTCGCTCCTCCTGTTGGGTCGGCTCCTTGCATGGCATCTCTTACGGCATGGTAAGCGGAAGAATTCGGGTTCAGCCAATACTGGCCGTCATTTACAGCCGTAAAGGCGTTGCGCTGGAAAATGACATTGTATGTACTGTTTGGGAAATGGGCTGAATCGATGCGGTTTAAAATCACGGCTGCGACGGCCACTTGCCCTTTATAGCTCTCGCCACGCGCTTCTCCGTGCACCGTACGCGCCATCATTTTAACTTGATTGATTTTGCTTTGCGTCAAAGGACCTGTATAGCCGGTTGAAGGAATATTGAAATCACGCTGGAAACGGCTCACCGCTTTTTCAGTTATCGGGCCGTAATAACCTGTGGGATCTACATGGAAATAATCGAGCTTCTTCAATAATGTCTGTAATTCGGTTACTTGCTGCCCCGTAGAGCCTAATTGCAGATCTCCAGAATGGGCTTCTGCTTCTGTTTGAGAAAAACTTAGAAAGAATACAGTAAACAAGACAAAAGTGAATGTTTTAATGATTTTCATGCTTTCTCTCCCTTCTATTTCGGAACCATGGAGTGTTCCTTATCCCAGTATAGAGTTCGAGCAGAGTGAATCATATCCATCAGACCTACTTTCTTTATTGAAAAGAAAAGTGCAAAAGTCGCGTCCATTTGATTTTTATTGAAGAAAGAAAAGTTTTTTCGATAAACTTTATGAATTTATGCTCATGTCCTTGAAGGATAAAAGATTCAAAAACGAGCAATCTAATCCTGCCGGCACTTTCTATTCTCCATAGCGACCTAAAAGAAAAAAGGGCTTTCACAAGCCCTTTTGAATGGTTATTTTCGAACCAAATGCAGCTGTGCGAATTGTCCGGATTGCTTGACCGACTTCAGCTCGTATTCGATTTCCTTATCAAGTTTTTGAAACAGCGGGATGCCCTTGCCAATTAAGGTGGGTGCGATTGAAATGATGAATTCGTCCATCAAATCTTCCTGCAGAAAAGCTTCAATTAATAAGCTGCCTCCGATTACCCAAATGTTTTTTCCTTGGCGTTTTCGAAGCCGTTCTACAAAACTCGGGATGTCTTCGTTAGTAAAAATAGCAAGTTCACTGTTTTCAGTTGATCTGCTCGAAAACACATAGCATTCTTTGTCTTCATATGGAAACTTTCCTTTTTCCATTTCCATCACCCACTCATAGGTGCGCCTACCCATTACGACCGTATCAATCGTTTCCATGAATTCAGCATAGCCGGCGTCTCCATCCATCTCGACTTTGAAAAGCCAGTCCAGCGAATCGTCTTCGGTCGCTATATAGCCATCCAAGCTTTCCGCTATATAACAGACAACCTTTCTTTGCTCGCCCATTTTTTCACCTCTTCCAGATTTGATCATTTGCTGCGTTTCATTCACTATATCACGATGCTGCCTGTCTGGAAGTTAACTAAGCATAAAAAAATAGCGCCAGGGATTTTCATCCCAGCGCTTCATGGCTATTAAGAATCTTCGAGTTCTTTCATTCCTTTATGCGTTTGAGGGAAGCCATTCGCTTGCCATTCCGAACGATAAGCTGAATCCAATTTCGTCAATCCGATTTCCGCTTCGTCATAAGGAGCGTTCACGCTTTCTTCACGGTCGACTTCTACGCTATTTCGCATATCGTTGTCTTCGAAGACCCAGACTTTCTTTTTCTTGTTTTTGTTGTATGCAGTGAGCAATAGAATCCCGCTGGCTACTGCCATTCCTGTGTAGACAAATGTTTTGTTAGCCATTGCCATTCCTCCAAAAACCGTATTTGCTTATAAAGCTATGTTCCCTTTTCCTTGAAAAGTTAATCATTTCAGTTTGGCGGCAAACCGGATTAGCTTAGACGGCTTCCCATTTCTCTGATACAGTTTAAGTATCTTGAAATGACGGAGGGTTGCAAATGCAAAAAATTGTCATTGTTTCCGATACGCATATTCCGAACCGCTCAAAAAAACTGCCTCAGAAGTTGGTTGATGAATGCCAAACTGCGGATTTCATCATCCATGCAGGCGATTGGCAAACCTTAGACGTGTACTATGAATTGGCGGCTTATGCCGAAACAGATGGCGTCACCGGAAATGTCGATCCCTGGGAGATTCTAGACCGCTTCGGCAAGAAAAAAATTCTCACATTCGGCGATTTAAGAATCGGTGTCGTGCACGGAGACGGCATCCGAAAAACAACCGAACAGCGTGCCTTTGAGGCTTTTGAAGGAGAGAATGTCGACATAATTGTTTTCGGCCACTCCCACACGCCGATCAGACGCGAAGTCGAAGGCGTGACCTTATTCAATCCCGGTTCCCCTACTGACAAACGGCGCGAATCTCAATACTCATTCGGCCTCCTTGAAATTGGCGATAGCTGGGAACTCAAACATCTATTTTTTGATAAAGAAGAAGGATAAAAAAACGGACCGCCGCTACCCGCGACGGTCCGTTTTTTCTTTGCATTCTTTTATCAGTACAAATCCGAGCTGCTTCAAAGCCGTTTCCAGATTCGCTTCAATCAGGATGCCTTTTAAACTTTCCGCGAAATGCGGAACTTTTAAGGCCATATATGGCTGGATTCCCGTCAATACTGGAGCAATGCCAATCAGCTTTAACATGCTGACAAGCTTCAGCAAGTATTCCCCGACCACCGAATTGATTTGCGAAACCCCTGAAACGTCGATGACCAAATAATCGAGATTTTGGTCGCTGCATTTAACTAATACATCATTTAAGATAAACTGCGCACGTTTAGCTGTAATATCACCGATAATCGGTAAAATCGACACGCCTTTCGTAACAGGAACAAGAGGAGATGAAAGAAATTGAATCTGTTCATTCGCTTTTTCAAGTTCGAGGACATAAGTCAGGAGCGAGGACATCATTTCGAAGAGCCGCTGATTTTCTTCCGTGAATTCAAAAGACTCGGTATCAAGGCCACAGATGGTGCCGTACACTTCCCCATTTTCATAATAAACAGGAATCCCCACAAATGATCCGCGCCCAAAACGCGAAGCAATTTCGAGCTCATTTGAAAGAGGATCTGCAGAAATGTCTTCAATAATCAGCGCATCTTTCCCATGATTGATGCTTAAACTGCAAAAGGTTTGATTCAGAGGAGATGAATGGCCTTCTTCGACCAATGTTTCTTTTGCATTGACCGCTCGAACGATTTCATTTCTTCGGCCGTCGTTTTTGGCAATGAATAAGGTATTGATATTCAATTGCATACTCAACAACGCTAAGATATGGTCTGCCGCTTCTTCGAAATTCCGAAAACTTCTAGATGCTTGGGTTTCATTTAAAGACATTCTTCGCCCTCCTTGCGCTTCTTCTGTTGTAAATCACTGCCAACACTCTTTCTTTAACATACTATTTGTTCAAGGGCTTTGCAAATGTACGAGCCGGCTCCGTCATGCTGCCTAGTAATGTTCAGGAAATTCGGGATTCGGGTATAGTTTACCAAACCCACTTGAAGGAGGCAGACGAATGAATAAGGCAAATACGCACCTGGAAATCGATTTATTGAAGCAAACCGATACAAGCATTTACTTTGAATGGACGGAAACAGGCGATACCTGTGTCGTCAAAAGAGACGCCAACGTAATTTACGAAGGAACAGACCATAGCTTCACAGATGAAAACCTGGAACCGGGTGAAATGTATACGTATACGTTTGACCGCTTAGACAGTTCAGGCAAGAAAGCTGAGCGAATTAAAATGCAGACCAGCACAGAAAACCATTCAGAAGACATTGTCAATCTCCTCCAGCAGCGGGCCTTTACCACCATTGTCACCCCTTCAAAAATCGCACTGGCCTGGGGAGGCATCGAAGGCGTGGATTCATACGAAATTTACCGCGACGGCGAATTGATAGACACGATCAAGAAAAGACAATATACGGATCGGGATATCGAGAAAGACCAGGCCTACACCTATTGGATTCGTGCAAAGCGTCCGCTCGAACGATCCGAAACCGATTTCAGCGAAGAGAAATCATTCCTGGCCAACATCTTCGGGTTTATCAACATCAAATCTTCTCAAGATAAAGCAGCGATGGAAGAATTTTGGGTAACGAAAAAACTGGCATCAATCGATCAGCTTTTAGGGGACTCGCCAAAAACCGATGTTTCTGACCAAAATCGCAAATGGGATTTCCGCTACACGACTTTCCTTCCCGACGATCTTCTGCAGAACCCTAACTTGCTATCGCCCAACCGCTATTTTGGCGGAGACGGGCGGGGATTCGATGCGGAAGCTAAAGATTACCGGACCCAAGTGAATTTCACGCTCGAGCTGCGAGATGAAGAATCCCGCATTGAATTCAAAAAAGACGTAGGCGTCAGCATCGCCTATGACTGGCGGAAAAAATTCCGGAAAGCAGACGTCGCTTCTTCTACTGAAGTACAGGTGGAGAAAGTGAAAGAAGACGACCGGAATGTCAACATCTCCTTAACGCATAGCGTCGGCAACCCTTTAACGACGTCGCCGAATATCGACTATGACGTATCGGCAACGTTTTACCGCAACGGCCAATACGACATCGTCGGCCTGCACGACCAAGCACCTAACCACGAAGTTTTACTTGAAAAACGATAAAATGGACGACTGGTTCCAGATTCACGAAGCCGAAAGCAAAGGCCTCGCCTGGATGTCCCGCCTCCATCGCCAGCCAATATTGGAGAATATCAAATTTCGAGTGAGAAAAGCGGAAAGAGCCGGGTAGCTTCGACAGGCTTAAGGCAGAACGCGAGGAGGCTGTTGCCGCCGCAGCGGGCTGACTTAAGACCGGAGAAGCTGGCTCTTGCAGCTGGACAAAGAAAAGCGGAAAGATCCACCCCTTCCGCAAAATAAAAAGCTGGATGCATTTAGCATCCAGCTTGTTTTATTTATCCAAAAAGCGTTTGCGGATATGAGGCGGCGGCAGCATACAGCTGTTGAGCTTTCCAAAAACCTTATAGCGGTTTTTAGCAAACACATCGTAAGCGCCGTCACGCACAGCGCGAGGAAACGGCTTTAGATAGTATGCTAATTTCCACAAACCCGTTAAATGGTGGGAAATCATTAAAGCGCCTTCCGATTTAACGTAAGCCTCCCCGTCTTTGATCAGTACTAAGCTGTCTACATCGTCCGGCACCCCATATTTTTGGCGTAGCTCCATTCCGACGTCGCTTTGAAGTGACGCAAACTGGTAATAGCCGGCCGGGTCGTGCTGTATGATAAATTGAACGCTCGAGTCACAGAAATTACAATCTCCGTCAAATAACACTACGGCATGATCCATCTAAATCCCTCCTTTGCAAAAACATATTAATACTTAAATAACCTCTTTTTGCTTCGCTCAAACACGGCTCATTCGGAAAGCGTGCCTTGGTGAAAGAAGAGTTTCCAGCCAGAAGCCCGCTTTTTCCACACGGAACTGCGCAAGGATTTTTTTCCGCTGGTTTTATTCCAGATCTGATAAGTGGTCAATACCGCTTCTTCGCCGAGTGGATGCAGAAGAAAATCGGAAATTTCCATCTCGTCAGGAGTGAGTGCATGATCGCCGTCGTAATCTGCCCTTCTCCAAATTCTTCCCGAACTGCCGATTTCGTAGAATTCATCATCCAGCACATCTCCCAGTTTCTCTCTAGAAACGCGGACGTCCGGATGGATATGGCTGCACTCCAGCTCATAAATCTCCTGTTCCAACTCCTTCATGCCGTTTCCCCCTCCTGTATTTCTTTTTACTCTAGGGAATAAATGCAGGAGCGTCAATATATTCTCAACGTAAAAAGCCTCTGCAAGAAGCAGAGGCCGATCTTTATTTTTCGTCTTCGTAAAATCCTTTCATGTCTTCATCTTTTCCAGGCTGGTCCTGCGGTCCATCTGAAGAACCGTAGTCTTCTACGTCTTCAAAGGAATCCGTGTAGTCGCGCAGGCGGCCGTCTTCTTTCTCGACCGGCTGGCCAGTAGCGCCTTGGAGCACATCCTCTTCCGGTGGACGCGTGGTTAAATCCGGGTTTTGGTCGGCATGGTCGATGCATGTCAAAGCTGTCGGCAATGCTTCGAGCCGTTCATACGGAATGTCTTTTCCACAAACGGTGCATTTTCCATAAGTGCCTTCTTCGATTGCCGCTAACGCCGCGTTGACATCATCCAATTCGTCTTCTTTGAATTGGTTAAGCGCCATTCCGCGTTCCTGGTCGAACAAGTCGGTGGCATTATCTGCCGGATGGTTATCGTAATTTGACAGCTCTGTCGTATCAAATTCTTCTGTATGTTCAACACGATCTTCTAAAGAACTCTTTTGTTCGATCAATTGTTCTTTTAATCCCTTTAATTGTTGATCCGTCATCTTGGTTCCTCCTCAAAAGCTTGCTTGTTTTGTATATTTCCTTTTTAGGAGAAATCAAACCTGCAAGAATTTGAGAATGCCGAGCACCTCTATTTATTCGTCAAAACGCTTTAACAAACTTAGGAGATATGCATCGAGACGGTGCCTTATCAATTCATCCGTTAAACCGGTCATTCCAAACACAGCCCAACCCGGATAAACGGTTGGCGGGCCTTCCGAAACGTCTACCAATGCCGCCAAATCCCAATAAGGATTATAAGTGAAACTTTCTCCTGCCGCTTGCTCGTAAGCCGCTAAAAATTCGTCGGCTGCAGAAATTCCATACAGCAAAGCGAGATTGACGCGGCAATGCCCGATATCTACTCCAGCTGGTCCCCGGCAAGCGTTAACCCAATCCACAACCCCGCTTACCCGGCCATCTTTCCATAGTATATTCGTGGGATGGTAGTCCCGGTGAATGAAACAAAATTCTGCAGCCGGCCGAATGCCGCCGACAATATAGAATGCGCGCACCCATTCGTCTGCGTATCCCGACCAGACAGGCCGCTCCATTTTCAATGCATCGTTATAAGCGAAATATTCCCATTCAAACGCTTCCGCTTTATGGCGGTGGATTTCCGACAATGCGAACGCCATCTCTTTCAACCACTGTTTTTCATCGGCCGGCTGCAGCACGACTTCTCCACTAATTTTGGTCATCAGCACGGCCGGCAGTCCACAAAATTCACCCGTTTCATCAAAAGCCACAATTTCTGGAACTGCCAAGCGGGTCTTTTTGGCTTCCTTTAAACTAGCCGCCTCGTGTTTTGCCAGATCCGGCTCCATCATGAGCCATTCCTTTAGCGTGAATAAGCGCAAGACGAATGATTCGAGCTGGCCCTCACGTACGGCAGTGAACTCAAACAGATGCGAAGAAGTTCCGCCTTTCAGTGGGACCATCTCATTTAGTTCACTTTTGCTGCTGAGCGACTTTTGAAGCCAGGCCTGTATTTCGGGTGTCACTTCGTATTGGTTATCCATTATCGGTTGTCTCCCTTCCATGCGAACCCATTCAGCGTTTATTCAAAACAGCAGAGGGTATATTTTAAGCTATAGCCTTACTTCAGATAAAGCAAAAATTTCGAGGAGTTGAAAGCAATGAAAGTGAAAACGCCAATCCCCCGTGCAAAGGAATTAGATAGCACCTTATCCTTAATCAATGAAGGATTTAACTTTATGCCGAGCCGGCGCCAAGAACTGGGATCCGATATTTTTGAAACCCGTCTCATGGGCCAAAAAGCTGTGTGCATTTCCGGCGAAGAAGCCGCTTCCCTCTTTTATGATAATCAATACTTTAAACGAAAAGGCGCGATGCCGAAACCTCTGAAGAAAACTTTGCTTGGCGAAGGCGGTATTCACGGCCGAGACGGTGAAGAGCATCATCATTTGAAGCGCATGTTCCTTTCGATGATGACGCCTGAACGACTTGAAGATATTAAACGGATGGCCATTGAAGAACTCGATGCGAAAGCGAGCCAGTGGGAAACAATGGACCAAGTTGTGCTGCTGGATGAAGTCCAAGAAATTCTAACGCGCGCCATCTGCCATTGGGCTGGCCTTCCTCTAAAGGAAAGTGAAGTGAAGCAGCGCACCGAAGAATTGGTATCGATGGTCGATTCCTTCAATGGATCGATTGCGCGGTTTAAACGCGCAGCAGCTGCCCGGCAAAGCCAGGAAGCCTGGCTGAAAGACATTATTCAGGATATCCGCTCAGGTGTCTTTAACCGCCGCCGTATACCGCTGCCTATATCGTTGCCAACCATCGCGGAACAGACGGGAAATTATTAGATCTCCACACCGCTGCGGTCGACTTGAATAATTCATATCGCCCAATGCTCGCGACTTCATTCCTTATTGTGTTCGGTGCACTTGCCATTCATGAGTATCCGGAAACAAAAACGAAATTGCAGGAAGACCAGAACAATTACAGCCATATGTTTGCACAGGAAGTCCGCCGCTATTACCCTTTCACTCCAGCAATGGCAGCAAAAGTGAAAAAGGATTTTGTCTGGCATGGCTATCATTTCAAAGAAAACATGATGGTCGTCCTCGATATTTTCGGCACGAACCGCCATCCCGACAGCTGGGATAGAGCCGATGAATTTATTCCGGAACGCTTTGAAAATTGGAAAGGCAGCCCGTTCTCATTCATCCAACAAGGCGGCGGCGATCATTACGCCGGCCACCGCTGTGCCGGTGAATGGATGACGGTTATGGTCATGCAGGCGTTCTTTAAATACTTCACGGAGAATATCAGCTACAGCGTGCCAAAGCAGGATTTAGCATACGACATGACGCGCATGCCGACCTTGCCGAAGAGCCGCTTTATCATCAGCAACGTCCGGAAGATGAAAGAGTCACCTGCCAATATTCTTTTCCGTGAACATGGACAGAGCATTGTCAGAGCTTCCTACACCCATTGACACCGATGGGAAAGTCTTTTACTATGAATGAGTTAGACTAATTTTATAACCCGGCAACGGGAGAGGTTCATAGCATTTCACCCTCTATAAAAAACTATGGATTGACGAAACTCAGCCGAATCCACATGCGATTCGGCTTTTCTTTTTCCGTTTTTTATAGGCCTCTCTCAAGCCGGCTACTTGAGGGAGGCCTTTTTTCATGGCAGGAAGAAACGAAGACACATTAGATCACTTATCATTGCTCGGCAATCAGAACACCAAATACAAATTCGAGTACGATCCGGACATTTTGGAACCGATTGATAATCTCCACACACGGGATTATTTCGTGAAATTCAATTGCCCGGAATTCACTTCGCTTTGTCCGCAAACGGGACAGCCGGATTTCGCGACGATGTACATCAGCTTCATCCCGGATAAAAAATTGGTGGAAAGCAAATCCTTGAAATTGTATTTATTCAGCTTCCGCAACCATGGCGATTTCCACGAAGATGTCGTCAATATCATCATGAACGATCTGATTAAATTAATGGAACCCGCTATATTGAAGTATGGGGGAAATTCACACCGCGCGGCGGCCTTTCCATCGACCCTTATACGAATTACGGCAAACCTGGAACAAAATACGAAGAAATGGCATCGTACCGGATGATGAATCACGACATGTATCCTGAAACGATTACCAATCGCTAAGGGGGCCGTCTAGATGTTGCTTTACTTAAACGGCGCTTTTGTCGGCTTGTTGATTCTCTCGAATATTTTGGCGGTAAAACTTTTCAGCATCGGCGAGTGGCTCGTTCTGCCAGCTGCGGTCATCGTGTATGTGTTCACTTTTCCGATTACCGATACCATTGCTGAGGTGTACGGAAAAGAAGCGGCGCGAAAAACGGTATTTGCCGGTTTCATCACACAATTATGCGCCCTGGCATTTATCTATTTCGCCATCCAGTTGCCTTCGGCTCCGTTTTTCGGTGATCAGGCTTCTTTTGAAACCATTTTTTCAGCGGGCTTCCGTGTCACGCTAGCGAGCCTCGTTTCCTATTTCATCAGCCAAAACCTGGACGTTACCATTTTCCACAAATTAAAAGACCGCCACGGCGAGTCGAAATTGTGGCTGCGCAATAATGCTTCGACGATGGTCAGCCAGTTGGTCGATACGACGATTTTTATCGTTATCGCTTTTTACGGAACGATGCCGCTTTCTGCATTGATCGCCATGATTTTCACGCAATACGCTTTCAAATGGTGCGCTGCGGCTCTCGACACACCGCTTGTCTATTTGCTGGTGAAAATATGCCGGCGCGAACGCATAGCAGCTGAACACAGCTATTCATAAGCATGAAAAAAGCCGGAAGCAAAGGATGCTTCCGGCTTTTTTCGGTTTATTGATTTCTCATGCCTGCTGCAGATTTTGTCGGTTTTGCTGCACTAGCCAAGACAAGTTCCGCTACAATCGGCAAATGGTCAGAAGCCGAAGTTTCAATAACCGATGCCTGTTTTGGCGGCAACAGTGAATCCGTCAAAATGTAGTCAATGCGGGTTATCGGTTTTAACATGACGCCGTCACTTCCATCTTGATGGGGTGCTGGATATGTAAAGGATTTCCCTTCTTCTACATCCGCGAACGCATCATTCAACCAATTTGTTAACCGTTTGATCTGCGGTTGTTCCGGATTCGCATTAAAGTCTCCGGTCAACACTTTTGGAAAATGGCTTTTGTCCATAATAGCCAAAATTTCATCTACATTTAGTTGAAGCTGTTCTTCTTTCAAGGATAAATGCGTGTTATAAAAACTAAGGTAGGTGCCTTTCACTTCAATCACCGCTTCTAAAATACCGCGTTGTTCACTTGGCGTAAACGGGGACTCCACTTCAGTCAATAAATGATTTTCTACATACTTGATAGGATACTTGCTGAACACAGCGTTTCCGTATTGTCTTCGAGGCCTTTCTGCTTCAATGGGCTCCAAATTTAGATTTGCTCCAAAAGCCGCATACATGCCGAGCCTTTCGCTCAACCATTCTACCTGATCAATAAACGAACTGCGTTCATCAAAATAACGGTCAAGTTCCTGCAAGCCGATCACTTCTGTCCCTGACTGTTCAATGATATAGGCGATTCTCTCCAAATCCACTTTATTGTCCATTCCCATCCCGTGAGCGATATTGAATGACATAACCTTAAGTGGAATAGTGGACACCGTCCTATTTTCTTCCATGAAAACTCTCCTCCTGAATAGTAACGCATGGCCTTGGCTAAGTGACTAAGATGGGTTTAGTTTAGCAAATTTTTGATCGAAATGCTGTAAATAAAATGTGAATTTTTGTTAAGAATTTGTAAACCATTTAAGCCGAAATAGTAGAAAAATAGAAGAAGAGTTGTTCTCACAAAAAGCGAATTTTCTCTTTATTCTTAACTTGGAGTCGAATACTCCCGACTTTTATTGGCATACTCCCGACTTTCAAATAAATACTCCCGACTCTTTGAAAAATTCCTGGATCGCTTTAAAAGTTAAACAAAAAAACGGCCAGTGCCTGTTTTTCAACAAGCACTGAAACCGTTCCTTATTTAGTCATCCCTGTGTAAACAAAAATAGCATCGCGCAAAAATTTAGCTGCTCCCGGACGAGCTTTGTCGTAATAAGCCGCAAAACGTTCATCGTCGACATACATTTGCGCAAGTCCGGCATGAGCTTCTTTGCTATAGGTCGGCCATGTAAAAGACAGCCATTGTTTATGAAGGTCCGCTGTTTTTTGTCCAAGAACACCAGCCGGATCGCCGGTTTCAATAGCCGACGCCAAAGTATCGAGCACTTCCTGCTCCAGCCGCTTAAACTCTGCGTATTTTTCTTCGCTCATGTTCAGCATCTTCACATTCGATTGGTCGACTGTTTCATCGCCGTACTTCGCGCGTATTTCCTCGCCGTAATGCTTTTCATTGTCCTCAATCAGCTGCTGTTTAAATCCTTTGAACTTCTCAGTGTCTGCCATTTCACTCTTCCTTTCCACTGCAGAAATGGTGTTTTCCACATTAGTGATCAAAACATCCAATTGCCTGCGTTTTTCAAGGAGCTGCTGCCGATGTCTTCTTAAAGCTGACGGGCCGTCAAACGACGGATCATTGACGATATTCTTGATGCTTTCCAGATCGACGCCAAGTTCCCGGTAAAAGAGGATTTGCTGCAGCTTATCCACTTCTGCTTGCCCGTAAATCCGGTAACCTGATGAATTCTTCCTTGCCGGTTCAAGGAGCCCAATTTCATCGTAATAACGCAACGTCCGCGTGCTGACCCCTGCCAGCCTGCCCAATTTCTGGACCGTATATTCCATCCGCTCACCTCCTCAAAACCACTCTACACCTTAACGCAGCGTCAAGGTCAAGCCCGAAAAGCGCAAGCGCCCATCTAGTCCCGACAGGCTTAAGGCAGAACACGAAGGAAATCCCGATTTCCGCAGTGGGCTGACTTAAGACCCCGAGGGACTGGGCGCTGGAGTCTAGACACCGAAAAGCGAAGCCGCCTTGTCAGCCGCGACAAGCGCAAGCGCCCATCCAGCCTTATTAACCTCTAATCAAGTCAATTGCTGTTCCGCAAATTCACTGTAAAGGCCGTGCATCCGGCTAAGTTCTTCGTGGGTTCCGATGCCCGTCACTTGGCCTTTTTCAATAAAGACAATTTGGTCCGCATCCACAATGGTCGATAAGCGATGGGCAATGACCAAGGTAGTGCGCCCTTCCATCAACCGGCTCAACGCTTGCTGGACGATGCCTTCCGATTGGCTATCCAGGCTCGCGGTCGCCTCGTCCATCATCAATATTTTCGGATCTCTTAAGAACGCCCGGGCAATGGCAATTCGCTGGCGCTGCCCTCCCGATAATTTCACGCCGCGCTCTCCGACTTGCGTATCCAGCCCCTCTGGAAATTCTTGAATGAATTCTTTTGCGTAGGCCATTTCTGCAACATTCCATAATACCTCATCTGAAATAGCTCCGGCTTCCGGGAGTCCATACACCAAATTCTCCCGGATGGTCCCGCCCATCATCGCACTTTCCTGGGAAACATAGCCGATTTGGCTGCGCCAAGCTAGCATTGATAATTCGTTTATCGGAGTCTCACCTATCGTGATGGTTCCGTCTTCCGGTTCATAAAATCGTTCAATCAATCCAAAGACCGTCGTTTTGCCTCCACCGCTTGGACCGGCAAAAGCAATCATTTCACCCGGCTTCGCTTCAAAAGAAAGATTTTTTAATACTGGCTCGCCTTTTTCATAGGAAAAGCTGACGTTCGAAACCCGCAAGGTTTTATTCGCGATATCGATTTGCAGACCTTCCTGCCCTTCTTCAAGCGGCAGATCCAGGATTTCAATAATACGCTCCGTTGCCCCTTTTGCTTTTTGAAGTTCTGTAAAAAATAAAGCAAAGCCGGTCATCGGCATAATGATTTGGAACAAATACAAGAGGAACGCCACAAGAGAGCCCGTCGACATCGTCCCTTCTGCTACGCGGATTCCGCCGTACCCGATAATCATCACGATCACGGCCATCACCACGGTATACATTAGCGGCGCAATCAAGGCATAGATTCTCGCTTCTTTTAACCCGATTTGAAACAAGGTCTGGATGCCTGATTGGCCTCTTTTTTCTTCAATCATTTCAGCGGTCGAAGATTTCATCAAACGGATTTCGCTCAATGTCTGTTGAACATGGCCAGTGAAAGTCGCCGTTTCATCCTGCAGACTTCTGGAGATTTTCGCCATCCGTCGTCCAAGCGGAATCATGATGGCAATCGTAAGCGGTACTGAAATCAGCATAATCAAGGTCATTTTCCAATCAAGCAGCAGCAAAATGGTGACTGCTCCGATGATGGAGATGATGCCGGTAATAAATTGCGGGAAGTGGTCAGTAATCAGGTTTCGGACAATTCCTGTGTCATTAACAACCCGACTGACCGTTTCCCCGCTTGCTTGCTGATCAAAATAAGGGACGCGCAGCCGGATCAAATGCACCCACATCCGATCACGAAGTTCAGCTACGATTTTCTGCCCCACCATGCTCAATAGATAAATGGATATTCCGTTAATGACGGCCTGCAAAATGAAAGCGGCAACGAGTGCCCCGACAAGCCAGGGGCTGATGGTTTCCACCGAAAAGCCGTCGACCAGATCCGCGTCAATAATGGCACCGCAAGACCCACTATTGTCGTTACAACGCTCGTCGCAAGGCCAAAGATAAGCGCCCATTTTGGAATCTTCAACGAAAGGATCAATGAAATAAAGGGTTTGAGACCGTTCGTTTCTTGTTGTTTCTTCATAGATAAAAGCTCCATTTCCTTTGAGCAAACCTCTGTTTTATTCGCTCAGCTAAATTTTGCATAAATGCACGTGTCAGTCAGGTTTTTGCCATCCACTGATAATTCATCATTATGCAAAACACCTTCCAATACAAATCCTAACTTTTCAGGAATGGCCCGGCTCTTGTAATTTTCCGCATCGCATCTGATTTCCAAGCGCTTGCACCCAAAACCGTTCAACGCAAGCTCCGTCAATGCCGAAATGGCTTCTGACATATAGCCGAAGCCACTCGCTTCCGTGTTGATCCAATAGCCGATTTCCATTTTCGGAATATCCCATTCTATGCTATGAAATCCGGTGCTTCCAATAAATTCACCGGTTTCTTTGCTGAAGATTACGTAACGAAGATTTTCTTTTTTCATAAACAAGAGATGCGCTTCTAAAATATTGATTTCGGTTTCTTCAGCTGTCGGCGTTGTTTGGGCAAACGGAAGCCACGGCTTCAACTCATTAATGGATGCCCGAATCGCGGAATTGATAACAGCCCCGTCTCCCGGTTTCGGCATTCGCAGCACCAAACGCTCTGTTTCGATTTTCGTTGGAATTTCAGGAATTGCTATAGCCATTTCTCCATCACCCTTTTCGATTGATTAACTAGCAGTAATTTTCCGGTCGCGCGGCAAACCGAGCCCGACTAAGCCGATGATCGGCAAGAACGACACCACGACCATTGTTTCGTAAACGCCGATGGAATCCATCAAGATCCCAATGACCACGCCCCCAATGGCCCCCATTCCAAAAGCTAAGCCGACCGTTAGCCCGGACATTGTTCCAATTTTGCTCGGGACGAGCTCCTGCGCATAAACGACCGTCACGGAAAAGCTCAGCATGATGAAAAACCCAATCAATGCGAGCAAAATCAGCACCGCGAATAGCGGAACATACGGAAGTGCAAGGGCTAGCGGAATCGGCACCAAAAGCGACAGCACAATAACGTTTTTTCTGCCAATCCGGTCTGCGAGCGGCCCGCCGAAAAATGTTCCGGCTGCACCAACCGCCAAGAACAGGAAGATGTAGAGCTGCCCTGTCTGAATGGTCAATCCGTAAGCTTCCATCAAATGAAAAATGTAAAAGCTCGTCATATTCGTAACGTAGAAGGAACGCGCAAAAATAATGATCAGCAACAACGCCAACGCTGCACCTACTTGTCTTTTCGTCAGTTCCGGCAATGAAGAAAGGAGCACTTTCTTCCCTTTTTGCAGCTTTTGCTGCGCCAGCTCTTCTTTATACCAGACCGAAATCCTCGATAGGATGAAAATCCCAAGGGCAGCTACAAATAAAAATAGCGCGGCCCCTCTTTGCCCGAGCGGGACGAGGATAAAGGCACTGATCAACGGAGCGAGTGCCTGTCCAGAATTTCCGCCGACCTGGAAGATCGATTGGGACAATCCGCGCTTTGTTCCCGCTGCCATATACGACACCCGTGAACCTTCCGGATGAAATACGGCTGAACCGAAGCCGAGAAAGACGACCGATAAGAGAATCATCCAATATTCCGGCGCAAAGGCGAGCCCCGCCATTCCGAGAAACGAACTGGTCATGCCGAACGGCAGCGCAAACGGCATCGGTTTCTTGTCACTTATAAATCCAATTACCGGCTGCAGAAGGGACGCGACAATATTCAACGCGAATGCGATCAATCCCAGTTGCGTGAAAGTCAGCCCTAAATCCTTCTCGAGTATCGGAAACATCGGGGAATAACTGCCTGCAATGAATCATTCAGCAAATGGCAGGCGCCAATTGCAAACATGACCGGATAAACCGGATTTCCAGCCATGGACGAACTTATTGATTTTGCCATCAACCCGCCTCCAATTATGTATGTGCATGCTAGCCCGTCCTGACGGGTCAGAAGAATTCGAAAACAAAGTCTTCTTTGTGCCTTTATTATAATCTAGTTGCAGACCAACCGACAGATTCCGGCGCAAAAAAATCCGGCTGCGGAATTTGTTCCGCAGCCGGATGATTAAGCCAAACTATTTTCTGTTGAATGATTTTGCTTCCAATTTTCAAGCCGTTTGTCCAAAACAATATTGCCGAACGGGATAAACGCAGCAGCGAATGCACCGATTGAAAAACGGAACGGCCATCTGGCAATGAACGTCATATAAGCGATAAAGAGAATGTATAACGTAAACAGCGCACCGTGGATCGGCCCGACAAAGCTGACCGCTTCCGGCAAATCAACAAAATATTTCAATGGCATGGCAATGAAAAGAAGGATCAATAAGGAACTTCCTTCGATCAAGCCCATGATCCGAAAGTTTTTTCAGTGAATTTTTCATCGTTCTCCCCCTTGTTCTCTGTTTATCATTATAGGGAGAGTGGGCTTCTATGCACAAGAGCCAGCCTCTTGATTTAGAAAATGTTCCATGCACCTCTTCAAGATTTCGCCATAGTTTCAGGCCTATTTCAACTTAATAAACAAGACCTTTAGATAGTCGCCTTCTTTAAACTCTTTTTGGACGCGGAAATCTGCAGGCAAAGTGAATTCTTCTACAATGCTGTATTTCTTTCCTTCTTCTTTAAAAGCCTTATCGATAAAGCCTTTAAATTTCTTCATGCCAAATGAAGCGCTATTGGTAGAAGCAACGATGATTCCGTTCTTTTCTGTGATGGCAATGGCTTCACGCATCAAGTTGGTGTAATCTTTTGACGTGCTGAACGTGTATTTTTTCGAACGGGCAAAACTCGGCGGATCCAAGATGACCATATCGAATTTCAATTCTTTGCGCTTTGCGTATTTAAAATAATTGAAAACGTCCATGACAAGGATGTCTTGTTGTTCGTAATCGATTCCATTCACACTAAACTGCTCGATGGTTTTGCTCGAGCTGCGTTTTGCCAAATCCACGCTCGTGGTTTTTGCCGCGCCGCCAAGTGCAGCAGCCACCGAAAAAGCACCGGTATATGAGAAAGTATTTAAGACGGTTTTTCCTTTTGCATAGGTGTCCCGGATCGTCCGGCGCACATCGCGCTGGTCCAAGAAAATACCGGTCATTGCACCGTCATTTAAGTAAACGGCATAATTCATGCCATTTTCTTTAACAATCAATGGGAACTCGCCGCGTTCTCCCGCTACAAAATCATCGTCTTCAATGTACTGGCCTTTCGTATCAAAACGTTTCTTCTCGTAGATCCCTTTGAATTCCACTACGTTCTGAAGCGCCGCAATGATGTCTTTTTTAAATGTGTAGATTCCTTCACTGTACCAGCTCAACAAGTAATAGCCGCCGTAATAATCGATCGTCAACCCTCCGAAGCCGTCACCTTCCCCGTTCACTACGCGAAAAGCTGTAGTTGCCGGATCATCGAAATAGGGCTGCCTTCTGTTAATGGATTTAGCCAACTTGCGTTCCATGAAAGCCTGGTCGATGCTTTCCTCTTCATTGCGTGTCCAAATCCATCCAAGCCCCTTATTTTGCTTGCCGTAATAGCCGCGGGCTAAAAAGCGCCCTTGCGAATCTGTCAACCTGAGAAGGGATCCTTCTTCTTTCAACATTTGAGTATCGGCTAAAGCCTCTTTTTCGATCAACGGATAGCCTGCCGCATAGCTCGCTTTGAATTTATCATTCAATTTTACCGTAATTTCCTGTTTCATCATTTCTCATCCTATCTGTCAAAGCCCATTTGTTTTATAATAAGTGTAATACAAAGCTTGGCGCATTCATACCTTCGCATACCAAACGCTTCTGCCGGATTCAGATTCATTCATCTTTCCTGAAGGAGGAATTTGCATGAAGAAAGTATTCTACACCTATGATATTCTCTTGACCACCGGCGAGTGGCTGAGAAGCATCCGCATTGAAGAGTCGCTAGAAGACAATTTCCCAGGTGTTGCCGTCAGTTTTATCCAAGTGGAAAACGAACAAGGAAAATCCATCGTGCTTAATATGTATCACATTGTAAAAGCCGAGTTGATCCATGTAGAAGAATTCTAAAAGCAGAAAAGCGCGATGCTACAGAGCATCGCGCTTTCCCCGCTTTTTGGATCCAATCCCAGGCTTCGTGCATTTCTTCCATTTTAAAATGTTTGATATCGATATCCGACAGCAACTCTTCCAGTTTCACTTTTAAGTTGCTCCAGTTCTTTTCACTGATGACCGCAAGTTTTTCAAAGTGATTCCAGCGACTCAGATCCATCTTCATGCCTTCTATAATGCCTCGAATCGTGGCATCGTCTAAATCATCGATCACCGCATAAATATTAAACTTTCCTTTTTCCGAAAATTTCTCTTGGATAATTTTATCTAGTTTCAATGCGTCTTCTAAACGGGCTTTCCCGTCAAATTCCACTGCTACCGTATTCGTATCTTGGCTCGGTGTAAATGTCAGCAAGGCTTCCACACTCCTCTTCTTATTGCTAGTTATTCCATCTATTCCCTTCACCATAAAAATAAAACAGCAAATCATTCCAAAAGCAGTAAGCAAGTAATATATTGCATAATGCATATATCCATTTTCTACAAACTAGTGTATAATTATACTTAATTCATGCATCAGAAAGGGAGAGTACTTTATGCCGATTCCAGTAAACCATGCAAAACCTGTTCGGGTCACTGCGAAAGAAAGCGCATATCTTCAACTACAGCAGTGGATCATCGATGGTACTTTGCAGCCTGAAGAAAAATTGACAGACACTGAACTTGCAACTGCCTTAAATTTAAGCAGAACGCCGATACGGGAAGCCCTTCAACTTTTGGAAACACAAGGCTTCGTTGAAATGTTCCCAGGAAAAGCGACACGCGTTACCAAAGTCGACAAGGAAGACATTAAAGAATTATTGCCGCCGCTTGCAGCATTACAGGCTTTAGCGGCTGAGCTCGCCATTCCGAATTTGGACGATGAGCTGATCGAACTATTGGAAGAGACGAACCACCGTTTCGCAAAAGCCATCAAATCCGGAGACCATTCCTCATCGCTTCGAATTGACGAAGAGTTTCATCAATACATGGTGGATGCAGCAAATAATACGTATATCACGACCATACTCAATCGCCTGCAAGCCCATGTCAGAAGACAGTTTTTCCATCATTCATTGATATTGACGATGCATTCACATGATGAACACGTGCAGATCATTGACGCATTGAAAAAGAAAGATGGCGAAAAGGCCGCTCAACTCATGAAATCGAATTGGATCCGTACCACGGACGAATTGACCCATTGATTCTCAAAGAAAAAAGCTGCAACAGAAGCAGATTCGCTTCTGTTGCAGCTTTTTCTATTTTTATTTATTGTAAGCTTCATTCTGTACACCTTGGACATTGACGCCTTTTTTGCTGCGGGCAATGACTCCCGTAATCGCAATGACGATGAGTGCCGGCAATAACCAGCCAAGCCCATCCGCATAGAGCGGCAACGAGGAAGCATAGAAATCGATGATAGCTTGCAGCCAGCCCGGATTCGCTATTTCAAGTGAACTCGTCAACGTCTTAAAGCCATCAATGATTGCGATGAAAAACGTTACCGTCATCGCTGATACATAGACAAGACGGTCATGTTTGAACAATGGCGACAAGAATGCCAAGATAATCAAAACAATCGCAAGTGGGTACAAGAACATCAATACTGGAATTGAATACGTGATGATATTCGCAAGTCCCGCATTGGTAACGATCAAGGAGAAGACTGAGAATATAACGACATAAGTTTTATAGCTGATCTTCGGCGTCAGTTTATGGAAGAATTCCGCGTTCGCTACTGTCAACCCGATCGCCGTTGTCAAACATGCCAGCGTGATGATGATGGCCAGTAAAGACGCACCGAATGTCCCGAAATAATGGGCAGAAGCGCCGCTTAATACAGGGCCGCCTGTATCCATAAGCCCTAATGTGTTGGTGCTCGTTGCGCCAAGGTAAGCAATTCCCGTATAAACGATCGCCAAAAGTGCAGCGGCAACGACACCGCTTTTCAATGTTGCGCCTAAGATTCCTTTTGGAGAATTCACACCCAATTTACGGACGGTCGCAATGACGATAATCCCAAATACTAAAGAGGCCAATGCATCCATGGTGTTATAGCCTTCCGTAAAGCCTTTCAAAAAAGCGCCGCTTGCATAAGCTTCTTGAGGAGCTTCAGGTGAACCCATCGGTTTGATGATCGCCATGATCAACAAAGCCGCAAGCGTCAATAAAATCGCAGGAGATAAATACTTCCCGACATTATCAACTAACTTTGAAGGATTTAATGAAAGCCACAGGGAAATGGCGTAAAAGATTACGGAAAAGATGATCAAGCCGATTGCCAGATTGCCTTCTCCGATAAATGGTGCAATCCCTACTTCATAAGAAACAGCGCCAGTTCTCGGCAAAGCGAAGAACGGCCCGATTGTCAGATACAATAATGCGGTGAAAACAAGCCCGAATACAGGGTGCACCCGGCTAGAGAGATCCTGCAAATCACTGCTTTTCGAATAGCCGATTGCTAAAATCCCAAGCAATGGCAACCCGACGCCTGTGATTAAGAACCCGGCAATGGCGATCCACACTTCTGATCCTGCATATTGGCCAAGCTGCGCCGGGAAAATTAAGTTCCCTGCTCCAAAGAACAATGCAAACAACATCATACCTACTATTGAATATTGACTAAATGATAACTTACGGTCCATCTTTTTTCCTCCTTGATGACTGAAACGCTGGCCTAAGTGGCTGTATTTCAACATTTAATGATTTCGAAATAATACTTCGTTGCTCAAAATTCCGTATGCAATATATCGCTTAAAGTAATAATACAATATTTAAGCTAAAATGCAAGGAATTTTGTGAAGATATTTTAAAAAATCTGTCAATTCAATAATTTTGGTACTAAAGACTGTTTTCTCGAAATAATATCCCCATCAAATAAAAAACAACTTCGCTGGCTGCAAAGCTGTTTTGCCTTTGTCTTTAGTTGAATGAACGACTTCATTTCATTTTAATTGGGATGGATATAAAGTCATGCCGCCGTCCACAAATAGTGTAGCACCGGTTACATAATCCGCTTCCTCTGATACAAGCCAAGCCGCGGCAGCCGCAATTTGTTTGGGCTTACCGATTTTTTTCATCGGTATTTTCTCCATCGTTTTTGCCTGTTCTTCGCCTTCTTGTTCTTCAGCCGGGTTTGCCGGTGTATGGATCGTTCCCGGACCAATGGCATTGATGCGGATTCCTTGGTCGGCATATTCAAGAGCTAAAGTTTCCGTCATCATTTTGAGCCCTGCCTTTGTGACGGCATAATGGACATTGTCCACTTTCGGAATGGCTTGATGCACACTCGTAATATTAACGATGCTTCCTTGCACCTTGTTTTCTGACATATACTTGAGCACTTCCCGGCTCGCGATAAAGGCGCCGGTCAAGTTCACATCCAACACGCGCTGCCACGTTTCCAAATCCATCTCTTCTGTCGGCGCGCTTTCACTGAACCCCGCGTTATTCACCAATACATCCAGAGAACCAAAATTCTCTAATGCCGCTTCAACCAGTTTGGCGATGCTTTTTTCATTGGCAACGTCGGCTTTAACCGCCACTGCATTGCCTCCATTTTCACGGATAACAGCTACGGTATCTTCAGCACCTTCCGGATCCGTGAAATAATCCACCACCACATTCATCTTTTCTTTTCCGAACCGTTCAGCAATCCCCTTGCCAATCCCTTTAGATGCCCCAGTAACAATGGCTGTTTTTCCTACTAGATCTGGATACATTCAATCACTCCTCATTTTAATGAAATCAATACCGAAGGGCCGCTACTGATTTACTGATTGTGAGTTGGTCCATGTCATATCCTTTGCTCTTCATATAATGTTCCATGCCTCTTTTGGCGATATCGATATTGTTCTTAGGGCCGATGGTAATGTGGCTGAGCGGCAATCTCCCCTTAAAATCCACTGCGATATAAGGGATAATGATGCCATTTTGGGCCCTAAAGCTAACTGCCTGCTTTAATTTATCGCCTGTATCCAATAAAGCGATGCGGTATTCTTCTTCACTTTTAAAAGCAGGTCTTTGAAAAATACTGCACAGCTGGAAATCACCGTAAAGAAATGCTTGGGCAATGCTTTTTTCACTTTTTGGATATCGTGATTGATAGCCACTTTAAATGTTTCCATTAAAAAGTTCATCAATAGCAATTCCTGTTCTTTGCGATCGTATTCGACAAAGCCGTGGAGCGCCCGTTGCCCATCTGGCAAGTTCCCCAGTTTCCCCAAAAGATCTTCTGCGTAAAACCCCAGATTATAGCCTTCTCCTTTTGCGTAGTTATACCAAAGGGCCAATGAATCCCGAGAATGAGATAGAGAGAAGATATAAACTTCAAATCCGCTTTCTTCTATTTCCTTCAAAAAATGGTCCATTGCCGCTTCGAGCTCGTTGATAAATAACTTCCACAGTTCAGTTTCTGTTTGGATCTCCATCTTGCCGATTACCGTTTTCAACACATTAGAAAAATAAATCAATTCACTCGAGTCGTTCAGAAAAGTCCCTTTGCTCATCCATAAGTTATTGGTTTCCACCATTCCCATCAAACTCTGCAAGCTCGTGTAGTGGTAGAGCGTCTGACCGGTTTCATACGTCTTTCGGATCTGCTTATCGAGTTCATTCTGAAACTGCCATTCCAGTTCATCCTCTAATTGGGAGTGCCTGGCCATGGCTCCACCCCTTTCTTAAAGTTGATGGTTCCCTTATTCCCGAATCTCCTTGCCTGAAACGGCAAGTTGGCCGTTAGTTGAAATTAAGAAGTGGTTGTCCCCGCACTGTAAACTTCTTCGAATGGCTGAACAATGACAAAACCTTCGCCTTTAAACTCCATTTGAATCGATTCCCCGCTTCCTCGGCCGATCAAAGTCCGGAAACTGATGTCAGTCTTGAATTCCGGCACCAAATTTCCTGACCAAGCGACCGTTGCATTAGGATCCGTGATAACCGATTCTCCCGGGCGTACGAGAAGTGTGAGCGGCTCGTAATGGGAAGTGATGGCAACACGGCCTTGCCCGCTTAACTGGACATTGAATAATCCCCCAGCCATCATGCCGGCAACTTTCCGCATCAGTTTGATTTCCCATTCAATGCTTGGTTCAAAAGCTAATAAGTCATTGCCGTTTACCGTAATGGATTCATTGTTCAAATCGAAGACGGTGACTTTCTTCCCTTGGTCAGCTAAATACAAGCGGCCTTGCCCGGTTGCTTTCATTAATGAAGTGCCTTCGCCGGTCAATGCTTTTTTGAACATTTTGCTGACGCCATGTTCAAGCATGCGCTCACGTTCAAATTTAATCTGGCCGGTATAAGAAATCATGGAGCCGGCTTTTGCCCATACCGTATCCATTAGATTCACTTCCAATATCCGTTCGGTCTCAAGCTCGAAATAATCATTTTCCTGTTCGTCTTGCTGTGTCTTGCGTACAAATTCTGAGATTGTATAATTTCCCATGTTTCATTTCCCCTTTCAATTGGCTTGTCTTCATTTACGGATAAGCGGGTTCGCAGGTTTCAAACAAAGCTCGCCAGAATATTTTGCAGCGCCTGCCACCCGAAATATAAACCAAAACCGATGAGGGCGAAGCCTGCGCAAATTGAAAAGACTTTCATAAATTTATGCCCCGCAAAATTTTTGCCAAAATGAACTGCTGCCGCAACGATTGCGTCCCAGATTGCCATGCCGATGAAAATGGCGCTGCTGTAAAAAAGGACGCTCCCACCGCTTTTGCCTTGAAGCGTGGACGACAGGACCGATCCGTATATGCCTACCCAGAAGAGGATATTCAATGGATTGGAAATCGCAATGGCAAAGCCTGCCCAAAAGCAAGCCGCCAGTGATTTATTCCCCTCTCTTCTTCCCTGGTCCAAGTCAAAAGGTGCGGCCGATGCCCGAATGCTATCCAACCCTAAATAGACCAGCACGATGAAGCCGATGCTCCACATTACGGTTTGCGCAGCAGCCGTCATCAACATAGCGGCCATTCCAAAATAAATCAGCAGCATCAAGAGAATATCTGCTGACATGCCGCCTAACCCGACAAACCATGCGGGCCAAAAACCGCCATGCATCCCTCTTTTCACCATCTCAATCGTGATTGCGCCGACCGGAACAGAAAGCGAGAACCCAAGAACGACAAACCCCAACAAGTCTGCAGCCATCACCGCACCTCCATCATTGCCTTGGCGTTTTGCTTCCCTTATCCATTTTCCTTCGAACTTAAACATCGATTCGTTTAAGACCGGCTGGAATTCCTTTCTGAGCCGCAGCCTCTCGCTTTTCGCTTAAAATGATGTAGAATTATGTACGATGAAGCTTAACCGCTTTGTTTCGCATTTCAATCGGAAGGCGCGATCGCTTATGAAATTTTTCATTATCTTTATTCAGTTTCTCGTTTTATACGGGTTTTATTTAGCCGGTGAATGGTTGGGCGACTTCCTGAACTTGCCGCTTCCCGGCAGCATCATCGGGTTCTTGCTGTTATTCGCAGCTTTAGCCTTGAAAGTTTATCCCCTTCGCTGGATCGAATCTGGCGCCCAGTTCCTGCTCGCTTTCTTGTCGCTGTACTTCATTCCGCGACGGTCGGCGTTATGAACTACGGCGATGTCTTTACCGGAAAAGGTATCTTGCTGATTGTCATTGGCGTTTTCAGTACACTTTTGACGATGGCTGTATCCGGTTATCTTAGCCAGCGAACGGCGCATTCCCCTCGCGAAAAAGAGGTGGACTGACCATGGCTATTTTTCTTTTATCCTTGCTGTTTGCCGGGCTGACAATCGGCCTTTACCTCGTTTTAAACAGTCTATATGTCAAATATAGATGGACCATTCTGACGCCGGTCTTGACTACGACAGTTGCGTTGATTGCTCTCTTGCTCGTTTTCGACATTCCTTATGACCGCTATATGCTCGGCGGCCAATGGATTGGTTCACTGCTCGGGCCGGCAGTTGTCGCTTTAGCAGTTCCACTCTACAAGCAGCGCGATTTGCTGCTGCAAAATTTGCTGCCGATTGTCATCGGCGTTTCCGGCGGTGCAGCTGTCGGGATGTTCAGCGGCATGCTGCTCACCCGGGCTTTTCAGTTTTCGGAAGAAGTCGTGCTGACCATCTTGCCGAAATCCATCACCACTCCGGTGGCGATGCAACTGGCAGAAGGCTTTGGAGGCATTCCTTCGCTGGCAGCTGTGTTCGTCATGGTAGCCGGATTTACCGGCATCCTGGCTGGCCCTTGGCTTTTGAAAGTGCTGCGCATCGAATCACCCATCGGGCGCGGCATCGGCCTCGGCTCCTCAGCTCATGGCCTTGGGACTTCGAAAGCATTTGAATACGGACCTGAAGAAGCATCCATGAGCTCTGTTGCGATGACATTAAGTGCGGTTGTCGGCTCATTTCTCGGTCCCGCTATCGTTTGGCTGTTCTTTTAGAGAAGAACAGCTTTTTGTTTTGGCGAAATTGCGCGCATTTATTTCGAAATGCGCGTGTTCAGCTCTAAATACGCGCGTTGGTTTGAAAATGCGCGCGTTCAGAAAGATTTGCGCGCGCTCAAACAAAAATACGTGCGTTCAGCCGAATCCACGCAAAAAGCCGGCGGAAAATGAAGGATTTCATCTTCCACCGGCTTGTTCACAATCCGATATCTCTTTTGTTGTAGCCGATAACGCCGGCAATCGCCAATAGGACTGCAATTCCTGTCAGCATAGCGGCTGTTCCGAAATCCATCGATTCGATCGGCCATCCGGGGATGTGGCCGAACGGCGAGATTTTCACCACCCATTCCGGAAATTGAAACAGGCTGCCCATGTAAACCACCACAAAGGAAAACGCCAAATAAAGCCAGACAAAACCGGTCAACGATTTGAACCACCCCATTAACAAGGCCGACAAGCCAATCATCGCCCAAATAGCAGGCAAATAGACGATGGCTGCATAATAGAAAGTGGAAAGCGGCAGTGTTTCATCCATCAACGAATTGCCGACGATCCCCATTCCGAGGCCCGCCATGGAAGTCATCACAATGCTGATAAGAAAAGCGAGCACCAAATAACTTCCCATCAAACGGGTTCTCGATACCGCTCTTCCCAGGAGATGTTCGATACGGCCATTTTTTTCTTCACTCTTTAATTTCAAAAAGGCCAGGAGAGACGGAATGGCAGCGATAATCGCGAGCACAGACATCAAAATCGGCAAAAATTGTTCCACTAGAGTAAAGCCTTCCTGGACTACCAGCAGCTCCTGCATCAAATCTACATCGGCGAAAAAGGCTTCTAAGTCTCCAAGCACCGAGCCGTAAGAAGCTCCGAGCACGAACATGCCGATCGCCCAAGCGATGATGCCGGTGCGCTGCAAACGGAACGCCAAACCGAAAGGGCTCAACATTGCCGAAGATGCGTGGATCCGGCCCGTTCTCGCCGGAAAGAATCCTGAACCCAAATCACGGATCGAATTCAAGTAAAGGGCGAGTCCTGAAATTGCCAAAGCCACACCAATGGTCAATAAAACCGGCCACCAGTAGTTATTGACGTAGACTTCCGAGCGGACTGCCCAGCCAAGCGGCGAGAACCAGGATAAGACTTCGTTGCCGACATCTCCAATCCCTCGGATCAAATACGCGAGCAACAATACAGCTACTGACCAGCCAAGCGTTCCCCGCGAACTTTGAGACAACTGGGCAAATACGGCCGTAATAGCGGCGAACACCAAACCTGTTGAGCCTAAAGCCGCCCCGTATAAAAGAGAGCCTTCCAAATCCATGCCTTCAATTCCGAGCGCATACAAACCGAAACCGATAATTAAAGTGAGCAGGACATTGACTGCCAGCATGACCCATAAAGTCGACTGCAATCCGGACAACCGGCCAACCGGAAGTGAACGGATCATTTCTGTTCGTCCGTCTTCTTCCTCTGCACGGGTATTCCGCGTCACCAGCAACACACTCATCAATCCGACAACGACTGCGGTCATCAAGAGCATTTGATGCGCCATCATGGCTCCGTTCGTATAGTTCGCCAGACCGAATCCTGGTCCTACCATCGCGGTCATCGCCGGGTTCTTCATCGTTTCCGCGAGCGCTTGCCGTTCTGCCGCATTTTGATATAAGTCGGTAAAAGCGGCGGCAGTGGCCAGTGTCATCAGTGCAAAGCCCAGGAGCCAAGCGGCAATCCGGATGCGATCGCGCCGCACGATTAACCGAATCAGCTCGCCGGTTCCGTCAAAAAGGTGATTAGCCACGGTGTACCGCCTCCTCCCCTTTCCGGTCCACTTCGCTGCTTTCTTCGTAATGGCGCATGAACAACTCTTCCAAAGTTGGTGGAGCGCTTTCCATCCGCACGATGCCAAATTCGCTGACATAGCGGATCACACGATCCAATTCCTCCGCATCCACTTGGAAAGAAAGGGCATCCCCTTGTTCCTCGATGCCTCGAACTCCTTTGACTTCATGCAATAAAGGCATCGGCCGTTGCGTTTCGACAAGCATGACCGTCCCTGTCAAATGCCGGAGATCCTGCAAGCTGCCGGTTTCGATAATTTTCCCTTGCCGGATGATCGCCACTTTATCGCATAATTTTTCCACTTCCGATAAGATGTGGCTCGACAATAAAATACTTTTCCCTTGTGCTTTCGCTTCCATGACACATTCTTGGAAGATGCGCTCCATTAACGGATCCAAGCCTGAAGTTGGTTCATCCAGAATATACAAATCTGCGTTTGACGAAAAAGCGGCAACCAGCGCGACTTTTTGCCGGTTCCCTTTCGAATAGGTCCGGCATTTTTTGGTCGGATCCAAATCGAATCGACGGGTCAATTCGTCTCTTCTGCCCTTATCACCGTTTCCATTCAGCTTCATGAACAGGTCGATTACTTCACCGCCCGTCAAATTCGGCCATAAATTCACATCCCCCGGTACATAAGCCACTCTTTTATGGATGTTCACCGATTCTTTCCAAGCATCCATCCCGAAGATTTCCGCTTTGCCGGAACTCGCTTTCAAAATCCCCAACAGCACCCGGATCGCCGTTGATTTACCAGCGCCGTTCGGACCGATAAAGCCGTACACTTCGCCTTCGGCCACTTCAATATCCACGCCGTCTAACGCCGCGAAATCACCGAATTTTTTTGTCAGTCCGCTAGTCTTCAATACGCTCATCACTTTCACCCCTTACTTATAAAAGCTGCGTTTTAAAATATCCAGGTATTCATAAAACTCCTGCCAATACGGATCAAAATCGATCGCTGCCATCTTCTGCCCTTCCAGCTTTCGCAGCAGTTCATTTTGATAGCCCTCAATAGCCCAGCGGATTAAATTGAAGGTCTTTTCAACATCCATCTCTTGCTTGAACAATGATTTGTCAATTCCTTCATAGAGCAGTGCATAGCCCAAGCGCTGTAATTCTTTGAATTGCTTTTGCAGATCTTCCGGCAGCTCCAGCTCCTTTTCGAGCATCACCATCCCGATAAAATTGAATACATGCCTGTTTTCCGTCTGCGCTTTCAACTTCACTTTCGACGCCTGTTTAAACCGTTCGATAAAATCCCTTTCTGACAGGTCTACTAAATTGAAATATTCTTTTACAACGAGATCAAAACTATAACTCACCAAATGATGGAACAATTCTTTCTTGCTATTAAAATAATAAAACAACATGCCTTTTCCGATTCCAGCCTTTTTGACAATGCGATTAGTGGAAGCGGTATCGTATCCATATTCCGCAAACTCTTCCAATGCCGCTTCTAGAATGGCCTGTTGTTTCAACACATCTAAACTTTTGAATTTCTCCATATTTCGTTCCCCGCCCTCTTTAGACCACCTTGGTCGACTCTAGAATACACCTTTCGACCACTATGGTCAATAGAATAAAAAGAATTTTGAAACAGGTTTGATTTGCGCAATTAAATGATATGTTTTGAATAGAGTATTTATAAAAGAAAGGGAGATTGAAATGAAGAGGTTATTCACGAACAAAGGGTTGGCATTGATAGCGGGAACGCTTTCCTTGTCATTATTGGCTGCTTGCGGCAACGAAGAAGAAACGGTTAAAGAAGAAGCGACAGCATGGGATGAAATTCAAGAAGAAGGTACGTTGAATGTGGCGACATCCGGCACCTTATTCCCCACTTCTTACCGCGAAGAAGGTACAGATAAATTGACCGGCTTCGAGGTGGAAGTTGTACGGGAACTGGGGGAACGCTTGGAACTTGAAATTGAATTCACCGAACTCGGGTTTGACGAAATGCTGACTTCCGTACAGACCGGGCAAGTGGATCTTGCTTCTAACGACATTGAGATTACGGAAGACCGCAAAGAGAAATTTACTTTCTCAACACCTTTTAAATATTCATACGGGACAGCCATTGTCCGTAAAGACGATTTGTCAGGCATCGAAACTTTGGAAGATTTAAAAGGCAAGAAAGCAGCCGGCGCCTCTACTTCCGTCTATATGGATACAGCACGTGAATACGGCGCTGAAGAAGTTGTCTACGACAACGCTACGAACGAAGTCTACCTTCGCGACGTGGCAATCGGTCGCACGGACGTCATTTTAAACGATTATTACCTGCAGACTTTGGCGATTGCAGCTTTCCCGGAACTGGAAATTACGATTCATCCGAACTTGAAATACAGCCCTTCTGATGTCGGCGTGGTAATGAACAAAGATCATCAGGAACTAGCTGAAAACATCAATGGCGCTATTGAAGAAATGCTTGAAGACGGCACAATCGCGGAAATTTCCGCTGAATTCTTCAACGGAGCAGATGTTACCCAGAAAGTTGAAATCGAGGAATAAAAGCAAAGAGGGACCGCGAGCAGCGGTTCCTCTTTTTTGTGTTTTATTGATTTTTCTAAGCTCGACTTAGCTTACTCCATTAAGAACTCCGACGTTCCATCAAATTGATCCCAATGCCCATGCAGACAACGCCGAACAGCAAGAGAATCGACAACGGTTCACTCAGTTCTTGCCAGGTGCGGTCATAGATGGCGACGCCTTTCAGTGCATCTAATCCGTAAGTGATCGGTAGGATTTTGGAGATCGTCAATAAGATATTGTTGCTGACCAATTCAATCGGCCAAAACGCGCCGCCGATCATGGCCATGCCTGTTGCGATAATCGGAACGACCGCTTGAAGCTGCTGCGGCCGGCTGACAAGGCTCATCACAAGCATGCTGAGTGCGACGATAGCGAACGTATAGCAAGCGATGATCAGCAAGATGGCACCGAAACGGTCACCCACATCAAATCCGAATGCATACTTAAACAAAATGAAAATCAAGGAAATCTGCACATACCCGATGGTAAAGCTATACGCCAGATGGCCAAGATAGATCTCCCATTTCCCGACTGGCGATAAGATCAAACGATTCCAGGTGCCCATTCTTTTTTCTTCTACAATTTTCATCAAACTGAACATAATGGTATAAACCGAGAAAAACAGCGTCATCCCAAACAGCAGCTGCAATTGGTTGTCGTACTGGAATTCCGCCTTGCCATCCAAAGTGGAAGTCGTTACTTGGAGTGCGGTTCTTCCAAACCAGCTGCCACTTCTGTCCGGATATCGCCTCCGGCTATTTGCTGTTCGATTTGCTGAAATCGTATTTCCTCGCGGTATTTCCGATCCAAAAATGCTTCCAGGACAAAGCGTCCCATATCGTCTGCCGCCAGCACAATCCGGTAATCGTCATCCATGAGTCGCAAAGCAAGCGGGGTATCCCCTGCGGAAACCGCTTCACGTACCTCATTTTCATTCATCAATTCAAACTTAAACTCTTCCGATTCATTTAACGAAGCCACCCATTCTTCGGCCTCCGCTACAGGCAATGATTCATCAGCATAAGCAAGAATAGCCGGCCTTTCCGCCGGATTATTGCCGGCCAGTGCTGCTACAAAGACAATGGTCATGACCAAGAATGACAAGACCATGACTGGGGCCCGGCGAAATCTTTGCCATTGCAATAGAAATACTGATTTCATGCTTACGCCTCCCCTTTTCTTGGAAATAACAGAAAGCTTAAAACGAGCAGGATGACCGTTGCCAATAGAACCCGGCTAAGCGGTTCCCAAAGCAGGCCGATATCCAAGTTTTGCACCCACAACAGAAAAGCATTCAAAGAAGCACCATTTGGCGTCCAGCTGCCCAATTGCCGGATGAAAACAGGCAAGCCTTCAGTTGGTGTAAAGCTTCCTCCTAAAAAGGCGAAAATCGTGACAATGCCGCCTGAAAATACCGTAGCGATGGTGTCATTATTGAACCGCATCAGTAAAGCCGTTAGAAATGCTGCAATCGCTCCGACACATAACGCTAAACAGAAAGCGATCAACAGCATGCCTGGCCAGAACGACAGATCCGTCAAATCGAAGGCTTGAAAAATCAACGATGAAAAGAAAAACAAAATACAGAACTGGAAAAAAGTGACCAATGTTGCCGAAATGGCTTTTCCTCCAAGATAAGCGAAGGGATGGCGGTCTGACAGCAAAATTCGGTTAAAGACGAATTGCTGTTTTTCCACAAAAGCAATGCCGGCGATGGAACCGCCCACAAAAAGCGCAAACATAACCGCCATGCCAATCGTATAGTATTGGAAAGAACTGATCGGCGCGACAGCAGAGACGCTTTCCACCCCTCCGATTTCAGATTGGGTTTCACTAGCTGCACGCTCTCCGTTTGCTGCTTGCGCAATCGCACTTTCAAAATTCAGCGACCAGACAAATTCGTCCAAAATATTCTGGAACACTCCAGACTGCGTTTCTGCATAATCGGAAACCATCAATTGAAGTTCACTCCCGTTGCCTGCACCCAACATCATTTTTTGCAAAGCATCGAACGTGAAGTTTTCAGGGAGTGTGAGAATGGCTACGATCTCCTCATCTTCGAGTGCACGTTTGGCGGCGGCTGCATTCATTTCCCTCGCCGTCACTAAACTGCTCAAACTCTCATCTTTCAACACTTCCTGCAGCAGAGCTGAAGGGCTCATTTCTTCTGCCGCCGCCATCATGCCGTTTTGCGCTTCAGCTGGCAGTTCCGAATTCCCTAATGCCTCTTTAAAGCGGCTGAGCCCTTGCTGCTCGTCGTCTTCCTGGACAACCGCGACTTCCATCGACAGGACTTCCGAATTCCCACTAAGAAGCCCGCTTAATGCAAAGCCCAGAATCGCAATCAAAATGAACGGCATTGCCAAGAGAATGATCAGCTCAGTCCGGTCGCGAAATAAAACAAGCAGGTCTTTTTTCAAAAACGTAAACATGGGACCGCCTCCTCAATCTCTCAGTTTCCGGCCGGTCAAATGCAAAAACACATCTTCGAGGCTCGGGGTCTGGACGTTGACGTTGATGATTTGTGCTTGATGGTGCTCAGAAGCCTGAAATACTTCGCCTAATATCCGGCTCCCTTTCGGAATAATGAGCTTAATGCCTTTTTCAGTCTCCGCTGCCTGTTTGATTGTGTTAATCTTTTGCAGCTCTTTGAAAAATTCGGGATAGGGCCGGTCCAATTCAATCCATATCGTTTCTTCACTTGAAAGGATGCTTTTCAGCTCTTCTTTTGTCCCGCTCGCAATGATTTTTCCGTGGTCCATGATATAAACCCGATCGCACAACCGCTCCACTTCTTCCATGTAATGGCTCGTATAGAGGACGGTCAACCCCTTTTCCTGATTGAGTTCCCCGCACCATTTCTAAAATGTGGCTCCGGGATTGCGGATCGATTCCAACAGTCGGTTCGTCCATGATAATCACTTCCGGTTCATGCATCATCGCCGCAGCAATATTCACCCGGCGCTTCATCCCACCGGAATAGGTTTTAACAATTTCTTTTTGCCGCTCAACCAAGCCGACCAAATTCAAGGAACGTTGGATCGCATCTTCAAGGGCCTTTCCCGAAAGGCCGTAGATCCGCCCAAAGAACTTTAAATTCTCATATGCCGTCAATTCCCCGTAAAGAGCGATTTCCTGCGGCACCACCCCTAGCACCCGCCTCATCTCACTTGGATTCTTAATCACGCTTTTCCCGTTAAGCCGCACATCTCCAGACGTCGGTTTCAATAAAGTTGAAATCATGGAAATCGTCGTGGATTTTCCTGCGCCGTTCGGCCCGAGCAAGCCGACCGATTCCCCTTTGTCTAAATACAAACTGGCCCCTTCCACGGCGGTCTTGCCTTTGAATACCTTTTTCAGTTCTTCGGTTTCGAGCAAAATCTCCCTCTCCTTTCGATCTTGTGAACCCAGTGTATGTAAAAAAAGACAGTGCGCCCACTGTCTTGCGTCATTACTTTTAGAAAATGCCATGACTTCCGTCATTTTTTGTTAAACAAGGCCATGGCGGATGGCGTAAATCGCAATCTGGGTGCGGTCGCGAAGCTCCAATTTGTCCAAAATCATACTGATATGGTTTTTAACCGTCCCAACGGATAAAGCCAGTTCATCGGAAATTTCCCGGTTGCTTCGCCCTTCACCGATTCGGCAAATGATATCGAGTTCCCTCGGCGTCAGCGACTCGAGCACCTTTTCTTGAACAGGCTGTTTCATCAATTTCGGCATAATATTAGCAGCCACTTGGCCTTCCAACACCAGACCGCCTTCTAAACAGCTTCGGATGGACCGGATCAACTCTGACGTATCGGCATCTTTTAACATATAACCACAAGCCCCGCTCTTCAGCGCCTCGAGCGCATATTCATCATCATTGAAAGTCGTTAAAATCAACACTTTGCATGTTGGCCAGCGCGAGAGGATAATGCGCGTCGCTTCAAGCCCATCCATCTTAGGCATCCGGATATCCATGATGATCAGATCAAACGCTTGGTTTCACATAGTGCGACTGCCTGTTTTCCATTCACCGCTTCTCCAGTCACTTCAATGCCGGGGTCGGTTTCAATCATCATTTTCAACCCTTGCCGCACCATCGCCTGGTCCTCTGCAAGTAATATTCGGATCATTCCAATCCACTCTCCTCATCCGTTAATGGCAACGAACCGCTAACGACAAACAACCCGTTTTCCGGCCCTGCCCTGAATTCACCACCGATTTGCTCGATTCTCTCCCGCATGGAAGACAAACCGAACCCTTCATGAAATGAAATCGTACTTGCTGCTTTATTGGTGATTACGAAACGGAACACTTTCCCTGCAGGCGCTTCGAAGACAATATCCGCTTCCCGTGCGCCGCTATGCCGCATGATATTCGTCAATGCTTCTTGCACTGCCCGGTAAACAATCACCATCTGGTCATTGCTGAGAGGCGCAGATAAAGCGCCATGCTTAACCGCAAATTGGATGCGAAGAAAGTTTTCAGCTTCCAGTTTGCGGATCAAACTGATGATTGCCGTTACGCCTCCCGGTTCATCGTGTTTCAAGGTTTTCACGGCGCTGCGTGTTTCTTCTAAGCTTTCTTTCGCTAAGCTCTTTAATTCTTCCAGCTGTCTTGCCGTTTCGCCTTCCGCTTGCAGCCGCGAGACTTCCAATTGCATCAAGAGCGCGGTCAGCTTATGGCCGACCGAGTCGTGGATATCGCGTGCAATTTGCGTGCGTTCTTCCTGCCTCGCTGCCTGTTCATTCGTCAAGAGCCGGCGCTTCATTTTCCGGTATTCACTCAACAGCGCTTCATTTCGTTCCTTCAGCCCTTCTTCTACTACATGGCTCTTCTTAAAGAACACTAGAGCCGTACATGCCATTAAACTGTAAAGGCCGATAAACAAAGGTGCTAGCCCTAAATTCCCGGCTAAACTATGCAGCAAAGCGCCTGCCACCAATATCAAAGCGATGGCTATAGCCAATTTTGCAGAAAGACGGTAGACCGCTTTCCCGGCAATTATAGTAAATACCAATAGCGGATATGGATTCAAGGCCCCTTCTTGCTGCGGCCAGAAAATGAGGATCGCCAATAACGCCATCAATGCCAAATTCATAAATGCGAGCAATGGCGTTTTCCTTACTAAAGGCGCTAAGAAGAAAAAACCGAAAAACAATGCACTTCCAAGGATGCGAAGCGGCAACTCACTCATATCAACCGATAACTGGACAATTCCCATCGTCCAGGAAATCCCTAACACCATTAACCAAAACCAATAGGACCGCATGTAGCATTTCGCCTCCAGCGCGTTAAATTTTTTGCCGTTTTTAAATTTCATGCCTCCGAAAATCTTTAATCTACATACGAGAGCCGCCAAGCTTCCGTTTCAAGATTCCTTCGATTCTTACAATAAATATTCTTTAAATTCCAGCCCATCCTTTCACGTTCCTCTATTAAGTCTTATACTGGATAAAATAATTAAAATAATCTGATTAAGAGGTGGCAATATGGATTTTTCTTTTTCTCCACTTAGCGACCAAGCGATTGTCATTGAAGCCGGAAACGAAATTAATGAATCTGCACAAAAAGCCGTACGCACCATTTCGGCGTTGCTTGAAGCTTCTCCTCCTTCCTGGCTTATTGAAACCATTCCAGCTTTTACAACGGTCACTGTTTTTTATGACCCGATAAAGGCTTTATATGGAACAGTTAAATCAGAACTTGAAGAGTTGCTCAGCCAAACTGGAGAAGAACTGGCTGTAACCCCGAGAACTGTTGAAATTCCGGTTTGCTATGGCGGTGAGTTCGGTCCTGACTTGGAATTTGTGGCCAAGCACAACGGACTCACCCAGCAGCAAGTCATCGATTTCCATACAGGCGGCGAGTATTCCGTCTACATGATCGGCTTTGCCCCGGGCTTTCCTTTTATCGGCGGCATGTCTGAGAAAATTGCGGCGCCGAGGCGGATTCTCCGAGACTTCGGATTCCAGAACGCACCGTCGGCATTGCCGGCATGCAAACAGGAATTTATCCGATCGAAACTCCCGGCGGCTGGCAATTGATCGGTCGTACGCCGATGCGCCTTTTTCGCCCGGAAGAGGAAACTCCAAGTTTATTGCGCGCTGGCGATAAAATCGTTTTTATGCAAATTACAGAACAGGAATACGCTTCTTGGAAGGAGGATCGCCATGCTGAAAATCATTAAAGGCGGGCTTCAAACCACTGTCCAAGATCTTGGCCGTTCCGGTTTTCAGAAATACGGCGTCATCGCGAGCGGTGCGATGGACCCTTTTGCCCATCGGATAGCGAATCTTCTTGTCGGCAATGCGGAACAAGAGGCCACACTCGAAATTGCTTTAGTAGGTCCGGCCATTGAATTTCAAGAACAAACTTTCATCGCCATATGCGGCGCTGACCTTTCGCCAGAAATCGACGGCAGCCCGGTCAAACTATGGCGCACTCTTTCAGTAAATAAAGGAAGCGTCCTGAAATTCGGCGCTCCCCGCTCTGGCTGCCGCACTTACTTGGCCATCGCTGGGGGAATTTCCCTAACCTCCGTCATGAACAGCAAATCGACTTATTTGCGGGCAGGAATCGGTGGATTTAAAGGGCGTGCCTTAGCCGCTGGCGATGGGCTGCAAATTGGAAAGCTAAGAGACGAGGCAGCAGATGCGCTAGCCAAGGCTGCCCATCAAGAAGTGGAATGGCAAGTTCCTGCCTATCGCTACTCAACTGAGCCTGTTGTCCGTTTGATGCGCGGCCGTCAATTTCATTTATTCGACGACATGAGCCAGAAGCAGCTTTTTACCGAAGCTTTTTCCATCTCGACCGATTCGGACCGTATGGGCTACCGCTTGGAAGGTCCGCGCTTGTCATTGATTGAACCAAAGGAATTGATTTCGGAGGCTGTCGCTTTCGGATCCATCCAAGTACCGGCTGATGGCAATCCGATTATCCTGCTTGCAGACCGGCAGACGACAGGCGGCTATCCCAAAATCGGACAGATTGCGTCCGTCGACTTGCCGCTCGCCACTCAATTAAAGCCTGGTGACCGGATTCGCTTCAAAGAAATCACGCTCGAAGAAGCACAAAATCTTTTTCTTGAACAAGAACAGCAGATCCGCCAATTAAAGCTTGGCATCCAATTGAAAAGGGAGGAATGAACATGAGCTATAAAGTGGATTTAAACTGTGATATGGGAGAAAGCTTTGGCGCTTATCAAATGGGGAATGATGCGGAGATTTTAAATTTCGTGACTTCTGCCAACATAGCCTGCGGCTTTCATGCCGGTGATCCGGCAACTATGCGGAAAACGGTGAAGATGGCGTTGGATAAGAACGTCGGCATCGGCGCCCACCCCGGATTGCAAGACCTTGTCGGTTTCGGCCGCCGGAATATGGCGATTTCGCCGCAAGAAGCATACGACTTGACGGTTTATCAAATCGGCGCCTTATCCGGATTTGTCCAAGCCGAAGGCGGACGCTTGCAGCATGTGAAAGCGCATGGCGCCTTGTACAATATGGCGGCTAAAAATGCGGCGCTTTCCGAAGCGATCGCGGAAGCCGTCTACAAGATTGACCCTGAGCTGATCTTATTCGGCTTATCCGGCAGCGAATTGGTGAAAGCCGGTGAAAAAGTCGGCTTGCGGACAGCGAGCGAAGTCTTTTCAGACCGCACTTACCAACTCGATGGCAGTTTGACGCCGCGTACAGAAGCGAATGCGCTGATTACCGATACAGACTCGGCACTAGAACAAGTGATCCGCATGGTTAAAGAGAACAAGGTAAAGACGCTGCAAAATCAAGACGTCGAATTGAAGGCAGAAACCATTTGCATTCACGGTGACGGCGTGGCGGCGTTGGAATTTGCTGAGAGCTTGTCGAAGTCGCTGAGCCATACAGGAATCACGATTCAAAAAGTGGAGGAGTTCATTTAAAGGAGGAGGGATTGGATGAAAACATCAAACCGCAGTATTCTGCTGGGTGCCGCTTTTCTCATGGCCACTTCTGCCATCGGCCCTGGCTTTTTAACACAGACTACCGTTTTTACAGAGCAATTGCTGGCCTCATTCGGTTTTGTCATTTTAATTTCCATCATCATCGATATCGGGGCACAGACGAATATTTGGCGGATCATTGCGGTTTCCGGCAAACGCGCACAAGATATTGCCAATGATGTGCTTCCGGGGCTTGGCTATTTCCTCGCCTTATTAGTGGTAATGGGTGGCCTGGCATTTAATATCGGAAACGTCGGCGGTGCAGGGCTGGGGATGAATGTGCTTTTCGGCATCGATCCGAAAACAGGGGCTATCTTGAGCGGCTTGCTCGCCGTAGGCATTTTCGTTGTGAAAGAAGCGGGCCAGGCGATGGACCGCTTTGCTCAAATCCTCGGTTTTGTGATGATTGCACTGACGCTTTACGTCATGTTCACTGCCCAGCCTCCTATTGGAGAAGCAGTGACCAAAACCTTTATTCCCGACAATATCGACATTTTTGCAATCGTCACACTGGTCGGCGGGACGGTCGGCGGCTATATCACTTTTGCCGGCGGTCACCGCTTGATCGATGCCGGATTGACCGGCAGAGCGGCTGTTCCGGAAGTGACCCGCAGTTCCATCTATGCCATCGGGATTGCTTCCATTATGCGCATCATTTTATTTTTAGCTGTACTTGGAGTCGTCTCCCAAGGGCTTTCCCTGAATCCTGACAATCCCCCGGCTTCTGTCTTCCAGTTGGCAGCCGGAAACGTCGGCTATAAGATCTTCGGAGTCGTGATGTGGGCAGCTGCTGTCACTTCAGTTGTCGGTGCCGCTTATACATCTGTTTCTTTTATCCGGACGTTCAGCCCTGTTTTGGAAAAATACAATCGGTTCCTGGTCATTTCCTTCATCGTTATTTCGACTTCCGTTTTCGTCTTCATTGGCCAGCCGGTTCTGATTCTCGTGCTTGTCGGCTCATTGAATGGGTTGATTTTGCCGATTGCACTCGGCGTAATGCTGATTGCTGCCCATAAAGCGAAAATTGTCGGAGACTATAAACATCCGCTTTGGATGACCATTTTTGGCATTATCATCGTTATTGCCATGGCGTGGATGGGAATCTATACCTTGTCGAACGGCATCCCTCAATTATTCGAATAAGCATAAAAGGCGCCCAGGTGGAATTCCATCTGGGCGCCCTTTTTCACTTCCCCATCTTTTCATTGCCGTGCTTGAAATTCCCTGTCGCCTTTGCCAAAACCAACTGCACGTCTTTATCGGTTTCAGCTTGCTGAATCTTCCCGATCAATTTTTCCGCTTCTTTTCCTTTAGCAATTTTTATTTGCTTGCCTTCGTAAGAAATGAAAACGGTCTGATTTTTACTGATGGTATAAGTGAATGGATTTTCCCCTAAGCGGTTCCGCTTATCACTATTCATCGCCCACCTCTTTCATCGAAAGCTTATTTCCCTGGAAATGAATTTCAGTGTCCTTAAAGTACTCGTGATATCCCTTCCACCACTTCTCTTAAGTAATCCGTACTGTGCGGCACCAGGTTATCCATGCGGATGGTGGTTACAAACAGGTTCTTTTCGCCATCTTCTGCCACTTCAAATCCTTTTGCTTCAACTTCCGTTCTTTCTCTAAGGCATAGCTCTGTAAATGCCTTTAATTCAACAGCAGCCATGCCTGCCACTTCTTCTTTTTGCAACTCCAACACTGCGTGAGGGTTTTCTGTTGTACGATAAAGAAAGTTGTGGCACCGTTCATTGTCCAGGAAACCACCCAAGTGAATTTGGTCTTTAATGATGCCTAAAGGGATGAGCTCTTCAAATGCGACCGTCAGCCCCAACTCTTCTTCAACTTCTCGGATCCCATCTTCCACCGTTTCTTCTGCCGTCAAATGGCCTGCTGCTGTAATATCAAAAAGATTGGAGAAATCCTTTTTCAATGGGCTCCGAAGCTGAAGGTGAATAAAATCTTTTCCTTCTTTCCGGCTGACCATCCAGCAATGGAACGTTTCATGCCAATAGCCCCTTTGATGCACTTCTTCGCGGCTTGCTACGCCAGTCGCGTTGCCGTCTTCATCGAACACGCGCAGCTTTTCTGTTTCCATGTCTTTTGCCTCCCCAATCAAAAAGCCTGCCCAAAAATGCAGGCAAGCTTTTGAATTTTCAAGTGGCGCCAACCACTTCCGCTGTTTCCAGCGGTTCTGCTTCCGGCTTCTGCACACGCGGATCCTGCAGCCAGCAAGCAGCTGTGTGGTTGTCTTCTCCCACTACGGTATCACGCGGCGTAAAGCTGTGGCACACTTTCATTGTATGAGGGCAACGTGCTGCAAATGCACAGCCTTCTCCAAGCGTTGCCAGATTTGGCGGAGATCCGCCGATTGGCAATAATGGCTTTGAACGGTCTTCGTTCATTTTCGGCATGGATTGCATCAAGCCCAATGTATACGGATGCTGGGGATTATAGAAAATTTCGTCCAGCGTCCCTTGTTCGACGATTTTCCCGCCGTACATGACCGCTACCCGGTCCGCCATATTCGCCACGACTCCTAAATCATGTGTAATCAAGATAATCGCGGTTTCGGTTTTTTGCTGAAGATCTTTCATCAAATCCAGGATTTGTGCCTGAATCGTTACATCTAGCGCCGTCGTCGGTTCATCGGCAATCAGCACTTTCGGATTGCAGGCGAGCGCCAAAGCGATCACGACCCGCTGACGCATCCCGCCTGAAAATTGGTGAGGAAAGCTGTCCAACCGCATTTCCGCTTTCGGGATACCCACCAGTTTCAGCATTTCCAATGCCCGCTCCGCGCTTGCTGCTTCGTCATTTTTTGATGGCGCTGAAGGCCTTCCATGATTTGCTTTCCGACTTTCATCGTCGGGTTCAATGAGGTCATTGGATCTTGGAACACCATCGATATTTCCGATCCGCGGATATCGGTAATTTGTTTGCTTGAAAGCTCCAACAGGCTTTTGCCGTCGTAGACAATATCGCCTTTTGAAATTTCGGTCGTGCTTTTCGGCAATAGCTGCATAATGGACTTGGCCGTCACCGATTTCCCAGAACCGGACTCTCCGACAATCGCCAAAGTCTCGCCTTTATTCAACTCGAAATTGACGCCTCGCACTGCCGTAATTTTCCCGGTTTGGGTCTTGAATGAAACATGCAGATCTTCCACTTTTAAGATAGTCTTCTTCATTTTCTGGACCCTCCCCTATTTTTTCATCTTCGGATCGAGCGCATCACGCAGCCCGTCTGCAAGCAAGTTGAAGCAAATCATGATGGCACTGATGACGAGTGCCGGATAAATCAGTTTATACGGGAAATACCGCATCGATTTATAGCCATCTTCAATCAATACACCGAGCGACGCCTGTGGTGCCTGCAGACCCAAACCGATAAAGCTCAGGAAGGCTTCAAAGAAAATCGCTGTCGGAATGGTGAACATGACGGTGACGATGACAGGACCCATAATATTCGGCATTAAATGTTTCCAGATCAAGCGCTTGTTCGAAGCCCCTAATGTGCGGAGGCTAAGATGAATTCCTGTCCTTTCAGCTGAAGGATCTGCCCCCGGACAACCCGGGCCATGCCGACCCAGCCGGTGACAATCATCGCCAGGATAATCGATGTAATCCCAGGCTGAAGGACGAGAATGAAGAGGATGATGACGATCAAATTCGGTATCCCCATGAGTATTTCAATGATCCGCTGCATGACATTATCGACCCGGCCTCCGTAGAACGAGGAGATGCCGCCGTAAATAACGCCGATGGCCAAATCGAGGAATGCGGCAACTAACGCGATGAATAGAGAGATTTGCGTCCCTTTCCATACGCGCGTCCATAAATCGCGGCCGAATTCATCCGTGCCGAACCAATAATTTGTAGCGACTTCGCGCTCGGCATAGACATCCGTGCCCTGGGCATTCAAACCGTCAAAGCCGAGCCATTCAAGGCCCGCGACTTTAGGCGGCATATTCGAATGCGCCAAATTCTGTCCACGGTACGTAAATTCGTTCATGCTTGGACCGATCAACGCCATAATAATCAATATAACAAGCAGTACGAGAGAAATCATAGCGCCTTTATTTTTAGCCAAGCGCTGAAACGCTTCTTTCCAAAACGAAACAGAAGGCGTCGAAATCTCTTCGCTCTTCTTTTGGTCTAAAGGCGCTTTGACGAATAAATCGTCCGGAATATTGTCTAGGCTGTAATCGTTCTGCGTATGCATAGTTGGAAGTTTTGCATCGAATTCTTTCATGTCGCTTCCCCCTTATAGTTGATGCGCGGATCTAAGAAGCCGTAAATGATATCGACGACAAACACGACGAAAATAAATAACGCACTATAGAAGATCGTGATTCCCATGATGACGCTGTAATCCAGTACCAGGATGGATAAGGTGAATTGTTCTCCGAGCCCTGGAACCGAGAAGATTTTCTCGATAACGAGTGTCCCTGTCATAATCGAAACCGCTAGCGGCCCGAGCATAGTGACAACCGGAATCAGCGCATTGCGGATGACGTGCTTTACAATGACCTGATTTTCCCGCATCCCTTTTGCGCGGGCCGTTATGACGTAATCCTGGCCGAGCACTTCGAGCATTTCACTGCGGATAAACCGGGCGACCGTCGCAGTGACTGTCACCGATAAAGCGATAGAAGGCAGCAAAGTGCTGGAATAGCCCTCCCAGAGCGCAACCGGCAGCCATTCAAGCTTTACACCGATATAATATTGCAGCAATGCCGCAAAAACGAAAGAAGGGATCGACATGCCGATGACCGCAAGCGCCACTGAACCATAATCAAAAATCGAATTATGCTTCAAAGCTGAAATGATGCCAAGAATAAGCCCTAGAATGGCACCAATGACCAATGCCTGCAAACCGATAAAAGCGGATGGCCCGATGCGGGTGCTGATCATGCTTGTAACGGTTCTGCCTTCATGCTGGAATGAATAGCCCAAGTCGCCTTGCACCAAATTTCCAAGGTAGTGAAAATACTGGATAGCTACTGGCTGATCCAATCCATATTTTGCATTTAATACAGCCAATTGCTCAGCGCCTAATTTCTCCGGGTTCGTAAACGGCGTCCCTGGCAGAAGCTGCATGAGGAAGAACGTGGCTGTCACGATGATAAACAGCGTAATCAGCATATATCCAATCCGCTTAACTAAATATCCCTTCATGGAAACACCTCTATTCTATGAGTTGAGTAATCTTCTGGATGAAAAAATACGAGGGGACCGGATTTCCGGCCACACCCTCGTATCTAAAGCTGCCTAACTGTAGATTATTCTTCGATTGATGCCCACTTATACGTATGTGAAGCACCAGTAGGGTGTACAATTAAACCTTTGATTTTTTCTCTCATTAAGATTGAAGTTCCATCTTGGTATAGCGGCACGATCGCTGCATCTTCTTCCAATAGGATTTTCTCGATGTTCAACAGCATTTCAAAGCGTTTAGATAGATCTGTTTCCACGCGTGCCTGGTTTACCAATTCATCCAATTTCGGGTTATGGTAATCCATGCGGTTAGCGGATCCGCCTTCTACCCACATATCAAGGTAAGTCATCGGGTCACTGTAGTCAGGGCCCCATGAAGACAAGGACAAATCATATTCAATCGCTTTTTCAATTTCAAGGCGTTGAGCGAAAGGAACCGCTTTGATTTCCAATTTGAAGCCTGGAAGATTATCTTCTAATTGTGCTTGAAGGTATTCTGCCACTTTTTTATGGTCGTCAGAATCAGAGATGTTGATCGAAACAGTCAAGTCCGAAACGCCTGCTTCTTTCAATCCAGTTTCCCATAGTTTTTGAGCGTCTTCTGCAGATCCTGTGTTGAAGTCACCGTTCAAATCACGGTAATCTTCTCCTTCTGGAGATTGGAAGAAGCCTTTAGGAACGACCCCGTTCAATGCAGTCGAGCCATCTTTCAAAATAACGTCAGTCAAGCTTTCTTTGTCAATCGCCATATTGATTGCCTGGCGGATGTTTTTATTGCCAAGAACCGGATGTGTATGGTTGAAGCGAAGGAAAATCATGCTTGGTTCAAGGATTGTGTCAAAGTTCGGATCTTCTTTATACTGGTCAACCGATTCAGAACTTAACTCGATGCGGTCAACTTTGTTTGTTTCGTATAAGTTAACGCCTGTTGTTGGATCTTTTACTACGAAAGCGTTGATCTTATCCAATTTAACTGCTTCTGCATCCCAGTAGTCTTCGTTCTTTTCATAGTTCCAGCCTTGCTCATGCGTCCAATCCGTTAATGTGAATGGACCGTTGAACAGGATGTTCTCGGCTTCCAATGCGTACTGGTCGCCTTGTTCTTCAACGAATTTCTGGTTTTGCGGCAAGAATGTCGGGAATGTCAGCAACGATTGCAATAATGGGTTGGCGCTTTCAAGCGTCACTTCCAAAGTTTGCTCATCGATTGCTTTAACCCCTAATTCATCTGCATCCGCTTCGCCGTTCATGATCGCTTCTGCATTTTTAATGCTTGCCGTAACGAACATGAAGTTGTACGGGCTTGCATCTTTCATCACGCGTTTCCATGCATATTCAAAGTCTTGCGCTGTCACAGGATCCCCATTGCTCCATTTTGACTCACGCAATGTGAATGTGTGGACGGTTTGGTCTTCATTTTCTGTATGTTCCGTTACTAAAGCTTCAATTGGCTGGTGATTTTCATCTTGGCGGTAAAGCCCTTCATTGACGTTGTTCAATACGGTAAATGCAACGCCGTCATGCGCTTTTGTAGAATCTAGAGTAGGAATGTCCGCTGTTGCCGAGATATTCAAAACCTGGCTTGCTTCACCTTCTCCTCCGTCTGCTTTAGAACCTTCTGAATTACCGCTGTCAGAAGAACTAAAATTACAGCCGGACAGAATCAACACAAAAGCCATCAATAATAATAATGCTTGTGCTCTAATCTTTCTCTCCATTTCCCCTACCCCCTAATTTTTCTAATAATTCTTTTTAATCATAATTGTTATTCTACTATTACGCAATAAGATATTTAAATTTTCAAAAATAAAGGAACCGTGTTAATCTTTAATTATCCACTGAAAGGACCATGCCCCATGACCAATAAACTCATCATTCTGTTGGGATCTCTTCTCGCATCTTTTGCTGTATCCTTTTTATTAGATGGACCATGGAATTTGTCCAAATGGCTGGACGCTGTTTTTTTAATCGGCCTGCTTTTAATTATGGCTGCTTCCGTGATGGTCTTGATCGAAGCCGAATTTTTCAATGCGTTCATCAAAAGTTTTAAAAACTTTTTCTCACGGGTTAACCATAAGGAAAAATACATACGCGAAAGCGAAAGGCGGACAAGCGACGCTGTGGCTTACCAAAAAAACTTCCCGATCCGGAAAGATCTGCTCTTTATCGGCATTGCGCTAAGCCTTTGCAGCTTAATCCTGTCGTCTGCGCTTTATTATTTTTTCTCCTAACCATAAAAAAACCTTCAGCCATTTAAACGCTGAAGGTTTTCATTTTCCTGCTTATAAAACGTTACGCGGTTGCGTCCACTTTTTTTGGATTGGTAAAGAGCGTTATCGGCTTCTTTGATAAGCTGATCCAGAGACGCTGAGCCGTCTGAATAGCTTGTGCCGACCGAAACAGAAACGATGCCTCCCGGCTGAAGTTCTTCTCCGTCAAACCGGTACTCTTCGATAGCTTTTCGCACTTTGTCGGCTTTTGCAAAAATTTGTTCCAGATCGGTTTCTTTTGTAAAACAAAGGATGAATTCTTCGCCGCCATACCTGGCGACTACATCGTGGTCTTCTGTGCTGTCGATCAGCAATTGGCCGATCGTCCTCAGCACTTGATCCCCTTTTTGATGTCCATGGGTGTCGTTGTAGACTTTAAAAAAGTCCACGTCGACCATGGCGATCGAAAGCGGCAGTTTTTGATCGACCAATCCGCCGACCTTGTTTTTAAAGAACCGGATATTTGGCAGATGCGTCATTGGATCCTGGTTTGAATAAAATTCAAGCTCTTTCCGCAAGATCAAGTTCCGGTTTTCCCCGTTTAAAATAAGAGCCATAGCTAAAATCGCAATACTGGCGAAAAAGAACATCGACAACTCGATGAATAGCGTCGCTGGCGTCGTAAGCAGCATCCAAACCGATTTGATCACTTCAAATACAACAAACCCTATTAACATCCGTTTGATATTTACAATCGTATACAAATGATTAAAAGAAATTTTCTCCCGGAATAGACTTCCGATAATAATGGGCAAAATCAACGATTGTAAAATCCCGGCCACCGCAGTCGGTCCGCCAAGCGATGCCCGGAAAATTCCGGGAGCGATGGCCGACAGAATGCCGAACGGCCATCCGGCGATAAAGGAGATGAAGAAAATCGGCACTTCACGCAGGTCGAGGCGCATTCCTTCATGGATAAACGGATTATACATGACTGAAAATGCAACGAAACTGATAAATACCGAAGAAAGCCAAAGGAATTGAGCAGAACTCGTCCATTCAACCAATAAGGCTTCTTTCAATTTTAAGGCCAGATACATCAAAGCGATGATCAAGGCCATATTTTCCAGGAAAAAAAACAGTAGATCATTCATTGCCATAACTCCCACCCACTTCTCTAACCAATTGAACTATTTCTTAAGTTTATCAAAATTTAGTCCAAAGTCCATTTAAATAGCCGATTATTGGGAGGTGTAGGATTCATCTTCATGTAAATCGAAAGAAGTTTCGGCAGGCATTATTTTTCTAATATAAAGCTCCGTTTCTTTGGAAATATCCGGGACAAAAAATTCAGTCGCCCAATGCTCGAAAGTGGCAATTGTCTTTTCATTTGAAGACAGGAAAACTGAAAACCATTTGAACCTTCCGTTGCTGTCCAAATACTCTTCTGTTAACAGCTGGTTTAGCGCAAGGCTCATTTCTCCTGAAAATACGGTATAAAGTCCTTCCTCATGCTTTTGCAAGTGGCTCTCCAACCCTTCCATTGCCTCAAGCTCTTCATTCCAACAATGAATTTCAATCTGATTGGCCGTTTTCAAGAAACGATCCATCAGCAATAGCCAATATCCGTAATCTTCATTTTCCGGCACCCGCATGCTAAATTCATCGTCCATAAAAGCAGTTAATTCAAAATGAAAGTTTTCTTTCATGTCATCGCTTCCCTTCTGAATAGCCACGCATATAAGTGGCTTAATACATTGTCTTTACCATTTTAAAATTAATCAATGCCACTCCTTTTCGCACGACTGTTTGCTGCCGGATCGTTTCGTAGCCATGCTTTTCAAAGAAAGGCTTGGCAGTCAAGCTGGCGTCTACCGTGATTTCCGCGAGAGCCAATTTCTCGGCTTCTTTTTCGACCGCATTTAATAGGGCGGCAGCAATCCCTTGCCGCTGATAGTCTTTATGGATATACAGCCGGTTCAAATAGCCATCTTTTTGCAAGTCGCTAAAACCTACAATCTTTCCTGCTTGTTCTGCGACAAACGAAACATTCCGGCCAAGCGAATCCCGCCATTTTTCGATCCGTTCTTCTTTTTCCTCCAGTGGCGCCCATGCATTCAGCTGCTCCGGCGTGTACTGAGCGGCATTGACGGTGTGGACCGTTTCGTAGAACAGGTCGACGAGTTTCGCTGTGTCTTCTGGGCAATATGGACGTACTTGAAGATTCATTCTATCAGCAGAACTAAGCAATAGGGGAATCTGTTTTACAGCGACAAGCTCCGTCCCTTCAAAACTCAAACAGTAGATATCCGGCATTTGAAGTTTCTGCCAGAAACCCACATGATAGCTAGCATCGAAATAATTCATGATCAGCACCATCAGATTGCCGTGCATGCCAATTGCCACGCGCTTTCCTTCGTAACGCTCTAAAACTTCCGTTAATTGCGCCACCCCTCGCTTTTGGGCATCACGGTTAGATTCGCCTCCTGGAAAAGCGAATTGCTCATCTTCCCAAACGCGCGCAATCGCCGATTCAAAGTCGAGTAATGGTTCATTGCTCAATAAACGCTCTTTAAAATCCTCATAGCATTCAATTTCTTGATCTAACTCTTCCGCCAAGCCCTCGACGGTTTGGATTGCACGTTTATACGGACTGGACAGCACATGGTCGATTTTTTCTTCATTTAATGCTTCCACCACTTTCTGTGCGTCCTGAAATCCTTTTTCCGATAAGGGCCGATTCCGTTCATCCCTTGAATAAACAGAATGTGCATGCCTCACTAAATATAAATGCGTCTGCAATTTATCCACTCTTTCCGCTATTCATTTCTTTATAAATTTCGAGTGCTTCTTTTAAAAAACTCCGATCAAATCCACTCTTTTGATGCAGCCGTTCCACCCACTCATCCAGTGTTGAGAGCGGCGTATCTTCAATGAGCCCTTGGGAGGTGCTTAGACGACTTTGCCAGTCTTCAAATTCCCAGTGGGCAATCTCATTTTTATAAGGCATACGCGTTTCAAAAAGCACTTTCGGATAGATATGGTTCTGCGAAAACTCCGCCGCTTCCCAGAAAGCGTCTTCGCTTACCGGTTCCAATGCATATTTCTGATTGGATATTTTTCCGTTCGGGCGGTAGTAGAAAATCTCCACTTCGGATTTCCCGGGCAATACTTCCACTTCAGCACCCGGAAAAAAGCCGGCTAGCTTACCGCTTTGAAACGATTTACTGCTCTCCTCGATCAATATCGGTTCCAGCCATTGGTCGCCCAAATCGCATAAATACCGATAGCCTTCCTTATCCTCAGCAGCAATGGCCGCATGTGCTTCCATTGTACCCAAATGGCTGCCAATCGGATATGCCTTTATGCCAGCTTTTTTAAATTCTTCCAATAACCAAAGCGCCAAATCAAAACAATTCCCCGTAATCCCGTATCTTTCGCGATGGGCTTTCATTAATTCAATAGAACGCTGCTTTTTGGTCCCTGCTTTCTCGTAATACCAGGCTTTCGTCAATGTTTCCATTGGAAATCCATCAAATTCCCTCCAGACTTTCACGATTTCTTCAGGTGCATTCATTTTCTCCACCTCTTTCGAAACTATCGATACATATGTATTTCGGTTCAAAACGCGGTGATTCCTTTAAAAAAGGACAAACAAAAAGCCCAGCAATCGCTGGGCTTCCATTTGTCATTCCATTTCATCGCTTGCGGGTTTCTCAACCAATTGCTGCAGGTTTTGGAACATCTGGTCCCAACCTTCTTCGGATTGGCCGCTGAATTCCATGCCGGCTCGCTTAATGTCTTCATCTGTCCAGCCTTCTTCATGCGGCACAACTATTTCTTGGATAAAGGCCATTTCCACGCTGTTTTCTACTGAAGAAATCCAAACGGTGATGCGGTCTTCCAAGCTATTGAATTCCGGCATTTCAAAAGTGAACACCAGCTTATGCGGCGGGTTTACTTCGATGTAATTGCCGATTGCCCGGTAATCGGTGCCGCCTCGCCGGTCGATGATTTCCCAACTGCCGCCTTGCACAGGTTGGTTAACGGCCTTTTGATTGGTTGCTTCAGAAGTGAGTAGCCATTTTTTCATGAGTTCCGGTTTGGTCCAAGCAGCAAACACTTTTTCTTCCGTGGTTTGAAATCTTCGCGCCATGGTTAAAGTTACGGTTGACGTTGCCATCAGATCCACCCTTTCAGCGTTCGGTAATGGAGTGCCAAGCAATTGCAGCACCAGCTTTAATGCCATATTAGCTCAAGCTTTTGTTTCAGGCAACATAATCTTCGCTTGGAATATCCTCCGCATCGCGGTCGCCGTAGTAGCGGCCTTTTGTCAGGACAGCCAGGACCACCGTCATGATGGCAGCGAGAATTGCCGAGAAGAACGCGGCCGTGCTTTGCAGGAACGTGCCCATATAGCCAAGCGCTGCAATCGTGCCGAGGATGCTCGGTATCAGAAGCGAAATGACGCCGACCGGATTCCATTTATACAATTTTTCCTGGCGCGCTTCATAGTAGCGCGGCCCGATTTTCAAGAGGCGTTTGACGATTAAAGCATCGGCCACTAAAACGGCAGCCCATGTCATCAAGGCAACTCCTTGGAAAGTCATTGCCGTTCCAAGATGATCGACGATTCCGCCAAGCATCAGGATAATGGCGATGACCCCTGCCACGATGATCCAGAAACGTCTTCCTGGTGTAAAGCGGAACATGTTTTCAAAGAAACTCGATAACGACAGCGAACTGCTGTAGATATTCGTGATGTTAATGCGCACTTGCGTCAGCATCGTAAATAGCACGCCGCCAAGTCCGAGAAGCAAGACAATGTAAACGCCCGGGTTTGATTCGCCTAAGGTAACGCCGAACCAGATCCCTAAACCGCCCATTACACCGAAACAGAAAATCTGCGGAATAAAACCGATGGCGATTGAACCGATTTTGATGTCTTTCGGTTTTAAAAAGCGCGCGTAATCAGATGCGATCAATGCAGTAAGCCCCATGATGCCGTGCTGCATGCCGATGCAAAGCAAAAGGGCCGTTCCGCCGACTTGCACACCTTCTGGCATATACGTCCAGAAATTGCCTTCATATACGGAAGTTGTATTGAAAGCCATGTAAATGGCAGCGATTAGGAATGCGCCGAAAATCGGCAGCGACCATTTTTGGAGTTTGTCCAATTGTTTAATGCCAAACCAGTTGAGCGGAATGACGATTGCGCCAAAAAATACGATTAAAAGCCACATGGGGATGGCGGGGAAGTAGGCATGGACTGCTGAAACAAGGATCATTCCTTCAAAAGCGCAGTACATGATAAAGTTCGAAGCATAGATTAATGAGGTGAGGGAAGCTCCGATGTAACCGAATCCTCCACGGGAAAGTAAGTTAACGTTCATACCTGATTTTGCGGATAGATACACAATGATTGAACCTAAAATACCGGCTACAACGATTGCATATCCTGCTGAGATGAGGGCATTAACGGCTCCAAACTGCAGGGCCATGACAGATCCCATCTGAAAATAAAAAATAGCGGTAGCGATGCCGAATGTGATATTCGTTATGCTCAGCCAACCCATTTTCCTTTCTTCGCGCGGCACGCGGTCAAAGGAATAGTCATCTGTCGCTTCTTTTTTCGGAACCATTCTCTTTTGTTCTTCTTTCTTTTTCGTCCATTCTTGATCTGCAGTAATCTCAGATCTCATGCGATCGACTTCCTTTCCATACTTAGAATATTCTTTTGTCTAGGAACAGCAGAGTTTCCGGGCAGAAATGCCGCCACTCAAACAAAAAAAACAGGTGGATTTTTCCCGGCAGCATCTTGTGCTCGAACGGGTTAAACCACTTGTTTTTTGATTATAACATATTTTTGCGCATTTTAGTGACGAAGCAGAAAATGCTTTTGCCTTAACTGGCTAAGAGTCGCTTTTCTTTTGAAAAAATTTCAAACTCTATATTTCTTTTTTAATATATTAACATACTAAAAGATGCCTTATTCTTCGATTAAGTCGCCTTTGCGCTGACGGATCTGGTAATAGTTTAATTGCTTGAATAATTCGGATGACGTGCCTTGGTCGACCGTAAATGCCACTCCGTGTTCATTCATGACCATTTTCTTGGTTTTGCGGACAATCGATCCATCTAAAAGGAAAGGGCGCCCTAAAATACGGAAGCTGCATTCAACCTTTTCATCCATCGGAAATTCCTCAGGAGAGTAAAACACAAGGCCGCCAGCACTGACATTTTCGATTTCAATCGGCAATGCCTCTTCCCAGCCTTCGCGTCTAATTTCCCCATCAATCAACCCATCAAAATCCACACGAAAAAATTCACGTCGATTCTTGCTCATTTTTGCTCCCCCATTACTTGTAGAAATCTTTGCTTACATATAGAGATTCACTAACAGGCCCTTCATTTCTCCGACCAGGCGAAGCACTTCGATGCCTTCTTTTTCATTGTCCAGCACTTCATCATTGATCGCGAGCAGCTTTTCATCGATCACTTCCACCAGTTGATGGGATTTCATGCCGCCATTTGGATGGAAACTTTGTTTCTCTGATAGTTCCAAGCCGTAGCTCAATGATTCACTGACAAATTGCTTCACTGAATTCTTATAATCGATCAGATTTTCAATGGTGCGCTGTTTCGCTAAACGCTGGCCTTGAAAATCGATGCGGTCCATTAACTGATTGAGTGAATCCAATTGCAGTTTTGACTGGGAATTCCGCATAATAGTGGCGAAGGCATCTGTAGACTTCCCTTCGACAGCCCCTTTACGCATCAATTCACTTGGAAATTTTGCTTGACCTTCGATCCGCAAAAGAACCCCTCATTTCATTTTTGATAGCTTTTCTTTTTCTTTAGCATATTGACGATCAATTCCACTTCGCCATGCTCCATCTTCAAAACTTTCGCAATCTGCTTGGGCGCGAAACCTTGCTTATGCAATTTCGAAATTTTTTCTTGATCCGATTCAACTTCGTCATAAAAATGGCTTTCCTCTTGTTGTTCAGGCATTTCCAGTTGCACTGGAACCTCTATTTTCCCCCGCAGCTAGCTGCTTTTCCAGTAGACGGATTCTTTTTTCGAACTTGTCTTCTCTTACTTTAATATAATCAGCAAGTTTTTGATAGAGTTCTTCGTTCTCTTTTTCTATTTTTTCTACAAATTCTTCCATCCCTTGGTGAATAAGGGCTGTGTCTTCACTCAATTCCTCGCGTTTTTGCTTATTTTGCACCAATACAATGATGGCACGGATGTTCAGCAATAATACAAGGACTATCAATTCAATTAATAACCATTCCATCGGGATCACCTTGACCTTCTAAGCTATTTCTAATAATGATCGTGTACAGCAAGCGTTGCTGCACGCAAACGCAAAATCGCTTTTGAATGCAATTGTGACACGCGGAAACGCTGACGCTCAATACTTCGGCAATTTCCGTCAATTTCAGCTCTTCGAAATAACAAAGCGAAACGACTAATTTTTCTTTTTCCGGAAGCCGATCAATGGCCTGTGCCAACGATTCTTTAATCGCTTGATCCGTTAAATGCTTTTCAGGGGAAGCGGCCCCGCTTATCTTCAAGCGTATTGTATTTGCCGGATGGATCGTTTTCATTGTAATCAGGCTCATCGATTGAAACCATTGACGACAAGGCAGCTTCCGCTACGGTTTTATTGAGCTCGGCTTTTGTAATGCCGAGATAAGCACTGACGTCTTCATCTGTAACGGACGCATTATTTTGCTGTTCGAGTTCGATATACGCTTTCTCGATCTTTTTGACTTTGTCGCGAATCGACCGGGGGAGCCAGTCGCGCGTCCGGAGCCCGTCAATTACGGCTCCTTTGATCCGCCAAGTTGCATAAGTCTCAAACTTCAAATCGCGCTCGATATTGAATTTATCAAATGCATCCAGCAGTCCTTCGTATGCAAGGCTGCGTATATCGTCTTTATCTACGGTTTTCGGCAAACTGAACGCAAAGCGCTGTATGATGTAATCGACCAGCGGAAGATAGCGTTCGACTAAGTAGTTCCCGGCTTCCGGATCCTTATGCTGCTGCCAATCTTCCCAGTAACTGCGTTCGTCTTTTGATAATCTTGTATTCAATATGAGTGTCACCACCATCTATGTGATCATGTTTTGTTTTCTTGAATTATATAAGGGAGAAGAAATCGTTGCAGGCGGACGCTTTCCGCGGGCGTGGCCTGAGCCTCCTCGCTTCGCTGTGGGGTCTCAGGACTCACGCTATTCCCGCAGGAGTCGCCGCCTTCCACTCTTTCTTCGAGTTATAGATTTATTAAAATAAAACTAGCGCTTGTATGACAAGCTAACTGAGCAAGATACTGAACTGCTATTAACTCGTCCTCTTATTGAGGTATATCAAAGTAGAATGTCTTTTATAAAAAGATAAGCAAAGCATCAGCAAGAGCATTTATTTAAAAAGCATTTTAAGTAAAAAGCCTTTGAGTCCGAGTTTATAAGGAACGGGAAGTTCTAGATAATCGCAGGTTAATGCTTGCATCGCCTTCGATGCTTGGCCGTTCGGATAGGCGAGGGTGAAAGGAACCTGTTTTTTCACTGCGCTCGGCACTTGCGCATCGCTTGGAATATAGCCCAAGGTACCGATTTGCTTGTTTAAGAATTGCTCTGTGACTTTTTTGAAGTTTTCGGCTGTTTGTGTGCCTTCTTTATCGCTGGTGCATTGGTTGATGACTAATTTGATATGGACGTTCTCGTCTTTTGCATGAACCATTTTCACAACGGAATATGCATCTGTGATAGAAGTCGGTTCTGGGGTTGTCACCAAAATAACGTCATCAGCAGCTAAGATGAAACGCAGATTCTCGTAAGAAAGCCCTGCCCCTGTATCAAGAATGATGTAATCGACATGGCCTTGAATTTGGCTCAGTTCATCAAAAAATTTCGTCATTTTGGTTTCATCCAACCGGAACATTTCGTCGAATCCGGTTCCGCCTGAGATGAATTGGAGGCCATTCGGCCCTTCTTCGATGATGTCCCAGATGGACAGATTCTTTTCAATCATCGTCGCAATGGATTCTTGCGGCGACCGGCCGAGCAAGACATCGATATTCGCAAATCCAAGATCGACATCGAAAATCAGCACTTTCTTATTTTGCTGGACGAGGCTAAGCGCGAAATTTAAAGCGAAATTGGATTTCCCCACTCCGCCTTTGCCGCTTGTGACGGCGATGACCGCGTTGGACGCTTGTCTTTTTTGGCTTTTTTTGCGTAACTTTTTCTCTTAGTAATTTTGCTTGATCAATCATTTTCATCTTCCCCTAATACGAAGTCTGCGATTAATTCAGGAGTAACTGTGAAGATATCGTCTGGAACACTTTGTCCGTTGGCAATGTAACGTATCGGGATGGAATAATGATGGATCAAGTTCAAGATCGCACCGGATGAACTCGTTTCATCCATTTTGGTCAATAACAGCTCATCCATGACAATCGTCTGGAAGTTATCGACGATTTTTTTCATGTCTTCGTATTTGGAAGTCAGGCTCAACACCAAATTGATCTGGACTTTGTTTTTGTCGCTTAGCAAAGCTTCCAGCTCTTCGATGTATTGTTTTTGCTGATAGTTTCTTCCAGCCGTATCCATTAGCACAATGTCGCAGTCGCTCAGCACTTCCATCGCATGGGTCAACTCAGAAGCAGATTCAACGACTTCGATCGGGATATTCAAAATCCCAGCGTAAGTTTTCAGTTGCTCAACTGCGGCAATGCGGTAAGTATCCGACGTAATCAGCCCGACTTTCTTGTCTTCCCGCAGCATGAAGTCAGCCGCAATTTTCGCAATCGTCGTCGTTTTCCCAACCCCTGTCGGTCCAATAAAACAAATGATTTCCGGATTTTTATCAACCGGTGCCGGTTGATGGAAGCCGATCATTTCGATGATTTCCGTCCGGGCGAATTCGCGTATTTCTGATTCAGACATTTTTGGATTTTGTTCCAGTGCCGTTATCAACTTCGCATAAAGCTCAGACTGGATTTCTTTTGAAATGCCCTGCTCCATCAATCGCTTATTCAAACCTTTCAAAGCTACCGGCAACCGGTCTTCTTCCATTACCTGCAGCATGAATTGTTTGATTCCTTTGATTTCGCTCATCAATTCTTCCGTCATCGGATCATTCTTTTGTGTTTCTTCTCGCTGCTGAAAAGGAATGACCGTCGCTTGCTGGGTTTTTGCTGTTTTCACCGGCTGTTTTTGCTTCGGCTTCGCTTCCGCTTTCACTTTTGCTTTTTCCGGCGCCTTTGTTTCCACTGCTGCAATGACTTCTAGCTTTTCCGTTTTGAAAAAGCCAAGAAACCCGCCTGTTTTTCACTTTTTTCGTATTCAAGATCAAGGCATCTGTGCCAAGGTCCTTTTTTATCATCGGAATCGCTTCCGTTACGTTATTGACGATGTATGTTTTCAATCTCATAGCCCACTAACCGCCCCACTTGAAATATTCACTGCTCCGACACTTTGGATTTCAATGTCCGGCTCCAGTTCGTTATAAGAGAGAACAGGAAGGTCCGGCGCAAACCGCTCGATAAATTGACGCATATACATGCGGGTTGCAGGAGACGTCAGCAAAATCGGCTGGACGCCGGTTTGCTGCAGCTGGCCTGCCTGTTCAGAAATGTTCTGGAAAATCACTTGCGACGTTTCCGGATCAATCGATAGATAATTCCCTTGGTCTGAACGGTGCACCGATTCTGCAAATTTCTTCTCCAAGCTCGCGCCTGCTGTAATGACTTGCAGCGGCTGTCCTGGTGTTGCGTATTGCAATGTAATCTGGCGCGATAAGGCTTGGCGCACATATTCCGTTAAGACATCCGGATCTTTTGAGTAAGTTGCATAATCTGCTAAGGTTTCTAAAATCATCAGCATATTGCGGATGGATACTTTCTCTTTCAAGAGCTTCATGAGCACTTTTTGCACTTCGCCGAGCGCCATCAAGTTCGGGATCAATTCTTCGACAACGGCCGGCGAATTTTCGCGGACGTTCTCGATCAAGGCTTTCACTTCCTGGCGCCCGACCAATTCATGTGCATGGCGCTTGATGACTTCTGTCAGATGGGTCGATACAACAGAAGGCGGGTCGACGATTGCATAGCCGGACATTTCCGCTTCTTCTTTCATTTCTTCATTGACCCAAAGCGCTGGCATGCCGAATGCCGGTTCCACTGTTTCGATGCCGATGATGCTGTCATCGTCCACTCCAGGGCTCATTGCCAAGTAATGGTCCAGCATGATTTGTCCGGAAGCGACGCGGTTGCCTTTGATTTTAATGACGTATTCGTTCGGCTGAAGCTGGATATTATCGCGGATACGGATGACCGGTACCACGATGCCAAGCTCCATCGCACATTGGCGGCGGATCATGATAACCCGGTCAAGCAAATCGCCGCCCTGGTTTTTATCGGCAATCGGAATCAAACCGTAGCCGAATTCAAATTCGATAGCGTCAACATGCAAGAGATCGATGACACTTTCCGGCTTCTTCAATTCTTCCGCTTCCTGGCCGCCAATGTTCGCTTCTTTCTCGACTTTTTCTTCTTTTTTCAAATTGCTCTGCATCCGGAACGCCCCAAAGGCGACGACCGCTGCGACCGGCAAGATCAGCATCGGGCTGATCGGTGTGAAGACAGCAAGCAAAGTCAAAGTTCCCGCTACAATATAAAGCAATTTCGGATACGCGAATAATTGCTTAGTGATATCGGATCCCAAGTTCCCTTCAGAAACCGCACGGGTTACGACGATGCCGGCAGCTGTTGAAATCAACAATGCCGGAATTTGGCTGACAAGCCCATCTCCGATGGAAAGGAGCGTAAAGAGGTTTGCTGCCTCGCCAAATGGCAGGCCGTGAACCACAACCCCGATCGCCAAACCGCCTACGATATTAATAACGGTAATGATAATACCGGCAATGGCGTCCCCTTTAACGAATTTACTGGCACCATCCATGGCACCATAGAAATCCGCTTCCTGGCTGACTTTCTCCCGGCGCTTTTTCGCTTCCTGGTCGGAAATCATTCCAGCTCCAAGATCGGCATCAATGCTCATCTGCTTACCTGGCATCGAATCGAGCGTGAAACGGGCTGCCACTTCAGCAACACGTTCCGAACCTTTCGTGATGACCAAAAACTGAATGATGACAAGGATCAAGAAGACCAAAATCCCGATAATGGCGCTTCCGCCGACTACAAACGAACCGAAGGTCTCAATAACTTCACCGCCTGTTTGGTTGGTTAAAATCGAACGGGTTGTTGAGACGTTCAAGCCGAGGCGGAATAAGGTAGTTAACAAAAGCAAGGTCGGGAAAATCGAAAATTCCAATGCTTCTTTTGTGTTCATCGCTACTAAAATAATGGTTAACGCGATACTGATATTAACCATGATCAATACATCTAACAGGAGAGTCGGAAGAGGGATTACCATCATGACAACAATCATAATGACTGAAACCAATATGGCATAATCTTTAATTTTCACGCGTTCTCCTCCTCACTCTTTATAATTGGATTGATTGTTTTCACTATTTTTATGGCTACTCCGCAAAACAACTCCGCTTTCCAAAACCCGTGCTCCTGCATCGCTGCGCTAGCTTCGTCGCAAAGAGTTGCCTTCGCAGGCTTCGGCCAACTCTTGGCTAGACGAAGCAATAAGTCGAGTGGTTTTCTCGGCTTATTGCGAAAGTCATGCCCAAAGCGCCGAAGCGGCATATAAAAGCTAATTTCTATTCCACTTATCTAATCTTTCCTTTTAACCGGTATATATATGCTAAAACTTCTGCGACCGCTAAGAACAAGTCTTCCGGGACAGGGTCCCCTACATCCACTTGTGCGTATAATGCGCGGGCGAGCGGTTTGTTTTCCATAATCACAACGCCAAATTCTTTTGCTTTTTCTTTAAGTTTCAGTGCCAGATGGTCTTTCCCCATGGCAATGACAGTCGGCGCGGCCATTGTTTCCGCGTCGTATTTAATGGCGATGGCATAATGCGTCGGGTTGACGATCAGCACATCGGCTGATGGAAGGTCCTGGATCATGCGGTTCATACTCATCGAACGCTGCTTTTCTTTGATTTTCTGTTTGATCAAAGGATCCCCTTCGGATTTCTTGTATTCATCTTTGATGTCCTGTTTCGACATCTTGATGCCTTTTTCAAATTCGTATTTTTGGTACATATAGTCAAATACAGCTAATATCAATAAAATAATGGCGGCTACAAGCGCCATTTTCAGCGTTAATCCGCCGATGAAGCTCAGCGAGTAGCTAAGGCTTTTCTGCGACAATAAAAACAGTTCATCTTTTTCTCCCCAAAGGACACTGAATGCGGCGTAGCCGATAATCGCAATCTTCGCTAGCGATTTTGCCAGCTCGACAAGCGCACGGACCGCAAAGATTTTCTTCGCGCCTTGTATGGGGTTTAACCGGCTCAATTGGGCCTTTAATGGTTCAGTTGTAAACATGGCACCCACTTGGACGAAGTTTCCGAGGATGCCGAAGATAATAGCAACTCCCATAATCGGCGCCATCAACAGCATGGCATCGAAGGTCATTTGTTCAAACAAGGTCCGGACGTTTTTCGGTGTCCATTCCCAGCCGATATACTGGGTGAAGCTCACGCGGTAGATAGCCAAGATTTGATCCAGCATCCAGCCGCCAAGAAAGCTTAGCAGCATGATGCCGCCGATCATGATCATGGCTGCGGGCAATTCCTGGCTTTTGGCAACCTGCCCTTTCCGCTTGGATTCCTGCCGTTTCTGAGGCGTCGCTTTTTCTGTTTTTTCGCCTGAGAAAAACTGCAGGTCCAAGGTCAATCTCCGTGCCATCTATGCTCCCCCTATTAAGCGGGTCAACTCCGCCATGCTTTCCATGATCTGTCCGAATAACATTTGCAGCAAATAAAAGAAAAAGGGCATTGAAAACATCAATAATACAAAGCCCACCAAGATTTTCACCGGGAAACCGACAGCAAAAATGTTTAATTGCGGAACGGTTTTCGCTAAAATCCCGAGTGCCACATCCACTAAAAACAAAGATCCGACAATCGGCAAAGAAATTTGCAGCGCAACCATAAACATTTCAACGAAAAGATCCGATATAAACTTTGCAAGGTCTTCAAACTTGATGTCAAAAGACAACGATTCGACCGGAATCGTCTGCAGGCTCTGCATGACGCCGTCGAGCATCAAGTGATGGCCATTGACCGTCAACAGGAACAACAAGGCAAGAATGTATTTAAAACGTCCGATAATCGGCACTTGCGATCCAGTTTGCGGATCCATGACACTCGCCATCGCGAAACCCATTTGAAAATCGATGAACGCGCCGGCAATCTGGACGGTATACAGGACGAGTGCAGCGGTAAAACCGAGTGCAATGCCGACGCCGAATTCCTTGATGACCATCATGATGTAATAGCCGTCCAGCGCAAGCGTCTCTTCTACCGGCAATGCGGACAGCGCCAGCAAGGAAAGAAAAGCGGCAAGCCCCAGTTTGAACTGCGTCGGTACACCGCGCTGTGAAAACAGCGGCGCGATGATAAAGAAGCTGCTGATGCGGACTAAGATTAAAAGGAAATACGGCAATGCTTGAAGAATTTCTTCCATATGCGTCCCCTACCCGATCATTTGCGGAAGCTGCTGGAATAGATCTCTTGTGAAATCCAGTAGCAGCGTCAGCATCCACGGTCCGAAGATGATGATCGACAAGAACACGGCCAAGATTTTCGGAATGAAGGCCAAAGTCTGTTCCTGGATTTGCGTCATCGCCTGAAAAATACTGACCAATAAGCCGACGCCAAGCGCGATTAAGAGCATCGGTGCAGAAATGATCAGAATCATATAAATCGATTGTTCCGCGAGTTTAATTACTACATCTGGTGTCATCGTGTTCTTCCCTTCGCTAGAAGCTGACCAGCAAGGATTCGATGATCAAATACCAGCCGTCAACTAAGACAAATAATAAGATTTTAAATGGCAACGAAATCATTACCGGCGGAAGCATCATCATCCCCATCGCCATTAACGTACTGGCCACGACCATATCGATGATCAAGAACGGGATGAAAATAACGAAGCCGATTTGGAACGCCGTCTTTAATTCACTGATGGCAAACGCCGGAATCAAGGAAGTCAGCGGAATTTCTGCGATGCTGTCCGGTTTTTCGAGGCCGGCATATTTAAAGAACAAGGCGAGATCTTTCTCACGTGTATGTTCTGCCATAAAGGTCTTGATCGGAAGCGATGCACTGTCGAGCGCTTCTTCCTGGGTCACTTCACCTGATAAATACGGTTGAAGCGCTGTTTCGTTTATTTCCGTAAACACCGGTGCCATGATGAAAAAAGTTAGGAATAAGGCCAGGCCGACCAATACTTGGTTCGGCGGCATCGACTGGGTGCCGAGCCCTGTGCGGACAAACGACAACACGATGATGATGCGTGCAAAACTTGTCATCATGATGAGAATTCCCGGTGCCAGCGACAAAATCGTCAAAAGCGCAAAAAGCTGGAGCGTCGTACCCACATCTTCCGGTGCATCACTGCCGCCGATGTCGATGCCTGGAATATTTATGAACGAAAGAATATCTAGCATCATCATGAATTACCTTCTTTATCATCATCGCTCTCAGAAAGCCGCTGTTCGAACTGCTGCTGTTTCTGCTTTTGTTCGCTCAAACTTTGTTTGAATAAATTCTCAAAGCCTCGGTCGGACTGCATTTCGATTTCTGTCGGTTCCGTCGCTCCGCCAAAAAGTTTCGTTGGCAGTTTGAACTTCGGATTCGAGAAGAGGGTCGGCTGTTTCTCCAAATCTTTTTCGATTGAGCCAACTTCCACTTCATCCGTGAATTCTTTGATCAACGTGACTTCGTCTCCGACACCGATCATGTAGATTTTGCCGCCGACTTTGACAAGCTGCAGCGACTTATTATTCCCGAGCGGGGTGCCGCCCATCAATTTGACAGCCTGGTTCGGCTGCAGTTTTTGCTGGCGGACTGCTAAGAACTTTATCAATCCGTAGATCAGCACGACGATCAACGCCGTAAAGAAAAAGAGTTTGGCAATAATCGATACGAAGCTTTGCTTTTCCACCGGTTCTACTGCTACGGTTTCAGCCGGCTGCTCCGCATCGCTATCTTTTTCTTCCAACCAGTCCGTGACGTTCGTATCCGCCGCTGCATAAGCTGCAGCCGGCGTGAACCATGCAAAAAGAGATAAGAAAAAGATGGCCATTGCTGCATAAAAAGTTTTTTTCTGGTTCAAACTCGATGTTCTCCTTGCTTCAAGCATTAGCGCAATTTGGAAATGCGGTCTGCTGTACTTAGAATGTCGGTGACGCGGACGCCGAAGTTTTCATCGATGACGACCACTTCTCCTACCGCGATCAATTTATTGTTGATCAATATATCAACCGGTTCTCCGGCTAACTTATCCAGTTCAATGATAGAACCGTGGGAAACACTGAGGATTTCTTTGACCATGCGTTTTGTACGCCCAAGTTCCACTGTCACTTGAAGCGGAATGTCCAGCAGCATGTTCAAATTATTCGGTTCGGATTGGACAGAAGCCGTTTCATCAAAACTCGAAAACTGCACCGATTGGATATTCGGTTCTTCGTTTGTCCGTCTTAGCTTGCTGGTTGACTGCGTTTGGTTGTTCGATTCAAATTGCATCTGCTGTGGCTCCTCTACGTACTCTTCCTGTATGTCATTCGTTAAAATTCCCACTAATTGTTTCGCCAGCTGCACCGGGATGCAAAGATGGAAATCCGCTTTGTTCAAGCTGCCGACTTTCACTTGGAAGCCCGCTTCAACGAACCATTCTTCTTGGGTGAATTTTGATACCGGAAAATCTTTTTGTTTTTCCACGACGTCCATGCCTGAAAGTGAGTAGGAAATGTCCTGCTCAAGCACAGCTTCCATCGACTGGGTCACTGAAGCAAACATCGCTGTGATCATTTCCTGGAGCATCTGGAATTGTTTCTCCATATCTTCCGCTTCAGTTTCTGCATCCATTGCTTTTGCGAGCATGTGGACATCGTTTTTATTGACCGATAGAATCTGGATGCCTTCTGCGCCTCCTGTATATTCCCCGAGTACAACGAAGAAAGGAGCGGCAGTCGCCGATAGTAAATCATCTTTTCGTTTAATGGAGATGGTAGGCGTGCTCACTTTCGCTTGTTCTGAGAACAGCGTGGAAAGCACTGTGGATGAACCGCCGAGTGAAACAGTCAGCAATTCGGTTAAGGCTTCTTTTTCAACTTGCAATAATGTATTTGTGGACATCGGTTTTCCCTCCGCTCCTTGGCCAAGCAGGCCATTGATTTCATCTGGAGACAATTTCTCAGTTGTCATTCGATTCTTCTCCTTCTCCGTAAACCGCAGTGACTTGTACAGCTGTCCGGCCTTTTGAAACACCAGGCTGCGCAAAGAATTTCTGTTTTTCATCGACCATTACGACAACCGGGTCGTCGTAAGCTTCGTCAAGCCGAATCACATCGCCGATTTTCAAGTTCAGGAAATCACCGACTTCGATCATCGATTTCCCAAGAACTGCCCGGACTTCCATGTGGGTGTTCTGGACTTTCTTTTCAAGCGCAACCGCTTCATGGCTCTCAATCGCTTTTTTCTGATTGGCCAGCCAGTGGCGCGCCGATAATTTTGGCAAGACTTGTTCCAAGACGACGTGCGGCAGACAAATATTGATCATGCCGTCGACTTCGCCGATCTTTGCATGCAAGGAAACCTGAATGACAGTTTCATTCGGCGGCGAAGTCGTCAGGAATTGCGGATTCACTTCAATTTCCTTCAGTTCCGTATTTAATTTCACGACCGAAGACCAAGCTTCCTGGAAGCTGTTTAAGGCATTGATGAAGACCCGCTCGATGACGCTCAATTCAATTTCAGTCAGATCATTCGGTTCCGGGGCGATGTCGCCTTGGCCGCCGAGCATTCTGTCGAGCATGATATAAGTGACGTCCGGAGAAAATTCCATCAGCATGCTGCCCTGGAGCGGCGCAGCTTTGAAAACGCCCAGCACCGATTTCTTCTGCACATTGCGGATAAATTCTTCATAAGAGAATTGTTCAACCGAAGTTACAGAAATCTGTACGTAGCTCCGCAATAAAGTCGATAAATACGAAGTCAGCAACCGTGCATAGTTTTCGTGGATCCGCGTCAATGTCCGGATCTGGTCTTGTGAGAAGCGCAGCGCTTTTTTGAAATCGTAAGTCTGCACTTTCCGTTTCTTCATTTCCACTTTCGGCTTCGGCGCTTCTTCTTTAATGGTCGCAAGCAGCGCCTCAATGTTTTCATCCGTCAATAAATTTTCCACCGTTGTCCCTCCCTTCATTCATCCCAATTTGGATTTTGCAGACTAGGCAGAAGATTGATCTTCTGATAGTAAGCCGTCACTTTGTCGATGACTTCATCCACTGATTCCAGCACATGGATCTTCTTGCCGGAAAGCATGGTGACCACTGTATCTGGAATCGTTTCAACCCGTTCGATGTAAATCGCATTCAGCGTAAACGACGTCCGGTTCAATTTTGTCAATTTGATCATATAAGCAGCTGAGAAGGGGCATCCCCTCACTCAGCCTGTCCCTCCCAAATTAGCGTTTCAAGTTAACAACTTCTTGAAGAATTTCATCAGAAGTGGTGATTGTCCGTGAGTTTGCTTGGAATCCGCGTTGCGCTACGATCATTTCCGTAAACTCTTCCGTAAGGTCAACGTTCGACATTTCTAACATGCCGGTGCCGAGTTGTGTATTAGCTGCTGCTACTGTCTGTACAGCAGTAGATCCACCTGAAGCGTTTGTGATTTCATAAAGTGAACCGCCGACTTTATTCAACCCTGAAGGGTTTGGCGGGTTTGAAATTCCGATGTTCGCAATTAAAGTTTCAACGCCGGCTGCGTTTTTCGCATAGACTTCACCTTGACCATTGATTGTGAATGAATCATAAGTTTGCGGGTTAATGGTAATCGGACCGTTCGTTCCTACTACTTGGTATCCTTGAGAGTTGACGAGTTGGCCTGTGTTATCTAAGACAAAATTGCCTGCTCGCGTCAAAAACCGATTAGCTGCATTGTCAGGATCTTGGACAACGAAGAAACCTTCGCCCATGATCGACATATCTGTACCAACTCCAGTTGTCATTGAAGAACCTGGCGTATGGATTGTATTAACCGAAGAAGTCATTGAGCCCAATCCAACTTGCATCGGGTTCACGCCGCTGCCTGATAAGTTCTGGCTCAGCAGATCCTGGAAGTTGATTGTGCTTTTTTTGTAGCCGATTGTATTGACGTTAGCAATATTGTTTCCGATAACGTCTAATTTTGTTTGGAAGCCTTTCATACCTGAAACACCTGAATACATTGAACGCAACATGTGATTTTCCCCTTTCGAGTACCGGCTGGATCAGACGGTCTCCTGTTCATTTTTTAGGTCCGTGGCTTGTTCGATGCGTTGGATAGAACCGATTGGCAGTTTTGCGTCAAGATCTTGAAGTTCAAACACCACTTCGCCGTTTTTCATCGATACGGCTTTGATAATGCCTTCCCCTGATTTCACTTCTCCGTTTTCGGTTTGTTCATAAGAAACTTTCTTGCCGATCAAATCCGCGTAGTCGCTTAAGGATGAGTTGCCTTGGCCGCCGACGAATTTGGTCATCGTCGTGTTCAAGTTCGTCAATTGCTCAAGGCTGCTGAACTGGGCCATCTGGCCGATGAACTCGGTATCTTTCAACGGTTCAAGCGGGTTCTGGTTTTTCATTTGTGTCACCAGAATCCGCAGGAATGCGTCTTTGCCGAGCGCGTTGCTTGGCTCGGTCGCTTTTGTTGCGGCGGTAGCTTGGGTGCTTACTGAAGTTGAATTGGCTACATTCATGGAAACGCTCCTTTCTCCGGTTAAATTGTGTAGTCGACTTTCATCATTGAACCGTCTGGAGCTTGGCGGCGGCTAGTTGCGGCGGCCACTTCCTCTTCAATTCGCTGATAACCGTTTTTATTGTTCGGCGTGCCTTGCTTTTGCTGCTGATCGGAGCGCTGTTCCGGGTTCGCCGTTTGCTGTCCAAATGATTGCTCCGCGCTTTGCTGTGTGATTTCGATGCGGTCGAGATTGACGCCTTGCTGAAGCATTGTATTGCGCAGCTGGTTCAGCTGCATTTCAATCGCTTCTTTTGCCATCAAACTGCTCGTGAAAATCTGCGCTGCCACTTTGCCGTCAACTGTCGTCAACCGGATATCCAAGTGTCCGAGATGTTCAGGGAAAATGCTCACCTTGATCTGGGCGTTTTCACCAGTTCCGCTCAAGCGCATCGATCCGCGAAGCAGTCCGCTTAAGTCCTCCACTAAATTGGCCATGCGCACTACCGGCGTTTCCGCCCGAGGTGCCGGTTGAACAGCTTGTGCTTTTGCACTTTCAACCGGAGCTGCAGGAGCTTCTGTTTGCGGAGCCGACTCTACTGAAAAATTCTCTATTTCTAAGGCTTGAAAAGCAGAGGGTGTTTGAGCCATTCGCCCAGCTTCAGCTAGCGGCGGCTTAGCCGCTTCTGCAGGTAGGCCTTGGGCTTCAACATCCAGATTTAATTGAGCCAGTTGTTTCATTACTTGCTCCATCTTCTCTGACTGTTGAGAAGCAGTCGGTTTCCCGCTCACCGCTTCTGCATTTTCAAGCTCTTGGACCATTTGGGTTAATTGTTTTACTGCTTGTTCAAGCTGTTCAGGATCTGCAGAAAGAATTTCTGTTTCAACCCCCACAAATTCTCTAGGTATATCGAACTCTGTACTATCGTTATTCATCAATTGCTGGAGTTTCTGTTGAATCTGCTGCAATAAAACCGATGTTTTTTGTTGGTCTCCCGATTGTGCGGCGGGGACAACTTCTGGATTTATCGGTTTTGCTTGAATCAAATTTTGTTCTTCCAGACTTGTTTCAAGCTGTTTCACTTGAAGGGATAAGAGCTGGACCATGGCTGATAGCATTTCCTGCTGCTCAGGAGCTAATTCTTCTTCGGGCAAATCCTGAAGGGCCTCCAAGATTTCTTCCAGCTGCGCTTGGATTTCCGCCGTCGGTTCAGAGCCTGTTTCCGTTGTTTCAGCGGTAGCAGAAGCTAAAAGCTGAGAAAAGGCGCCAAGTTCTGCAGCTGTTCCTTCTGTTTTTGTTTTAGAAGCTTTTGCGGTCTGGTTGACCGCTGGTTGAAAAGATACCTTCAAGGCGTCGATCGGATTCACCTTCTTTCAGCGATATTGGATTGGGATGTGCGGTAGAAACGCGTACTGGCCAGTTCATCGAAGAAATTCTGTTCGATGATTTTATTCTGCTCATGGAACAGGTCGGCTTTATGCTGTTTCAAATTGTCCCAGGTTTTTTCTTCCTGTGCTTTTTCCTGCAAATGATTTTGGGATCTGGAGACATTGTTCTGCAGCCGCTCCAGTTCACGGTTGGAAGAAAGCAATTGCTCTTGCAGCTGGTGGATGTAATTGACAAGCATGCGGAGTTCAGAGATGTTGACGCCGTCTTCTTGCTTCTCATTTTTCATGTGTTCAGCTTCTGCAAGCTTTTGATAGATAATCGCATTGCGTTCGTATCCTGCTTCTTGTTGTTTGATGGCATCGGCCATTTGGATTTGGGCAAACCCTTTTTCATTTCCTTTTAAATCAAGGATCTTTTGAAATCGAAAGTTGAATTGTGTCACGTTTTGATTCCTCCAAATTGTGCGGTTAACCGTTCAACACTTTCATCAAGCTTGGCTTTTTCGTAGATATCCTGCTGCAGGAATTCACGGATCAGCGGATAGGAACGGATGGCATCGTCTATTTCTTTATTGGCGCCGCTCTTGTAAGCACCGATATTGATCAGGTCTTCGGAAGATTCGTATGCTGCAAGCAGCCGTTTGAATTCCACTGAAGCCTGGTTGTGTTCTTTTGTTGCGACTTCGTGCATGACACGGCTGACGCTCGACATGATATTGATCGCCGGGAACTGCCCTTTTTGGGCAATCTTCCGGTCGAGTACAATGTGGCCGTCGAGAATCCCGCGGACTGCATCGGCAATCGGTTCGTTCATATCATCACCGTCAACGAGGACGGTGTAGAATGCAGTGATCGATCCTTTGCTTGAAGTTCCGGACCGTTCCAGCAGCTTCGGCAGCAGCGCGAATACAGAAGGCGTGTAGCCTTTACTGGTCGGCGGCTCCCCTACTGCGAGGCCGACTTCACGCTGCGCCATCGCGAAACGCGTAACAGAGTCCATCATCAGCATGACGTTTTTGCCTTGGTCGCGGAAATATTCCGCAATGGCTGTCGCTGTCAATGCCCCTTTGATGCGCTGAAGCGGTGTCTGATCGGATGTCGCTGCGACGACCACAGATTTCTTCAACCCTTCAGGACCGAGGTCGCGTTCGATAAAGTCCCGGACTTCACGTCCCCGCTCACCGATCAATGCGATGACGTTGATGTCCGCTTCGGTATTTCGTGCGATCATTCCGAGCAAGGTACTTTTTCCGACGCCGCTTCCGGCAAATACGCCGATGCGCTGGCCTTGTCCGACTGTCAAGAGTCCATCAATGGCGCGGACTCCGACTTCCAAAGACTTGGTGATGCGCGCGCTTTAACGGATTCGGCGGCATGTTGTTCGTCGAATACTTCGTTAATCCGGCAGGCAATGTGCTCTCATCGAGCGGTTTGCCGGTGCCGTCCAGGATTTTCCCGAGAATGGACGGTCCTACTTTGATCTGCAGCGGAACCCCCGTTGCGACGACCAAACAGCCCGGTCCGACCTGCGAAAGATCCTGAAGCGGCATCAATAAAATCTTATTCTCTTTAAAGCCGACCACTTCCGCTTCGATCGGCCGCTCGTAATGGTTTGGGTACAAAAGACAAAGTTCACCGATTTTCGCATAAGGCCCTTTCGATTCAATCGTAAGTCCGATGACTTGAATCACTTTGCCGTGCTTTTTCACCGGTTCGATTTCTTCTAATAGCTCCAGGTACTCATCTGTGCGTTGGTTCATTATTTGTCTGCTCCTCACTATAAGCGAGTAATTGGCGTTTAATTTCTTCGAGCTGCCCGCTGACTGTGACGTCATAAGAGCCGCTCGCTGTATGAATCATGCAGCCGCCTTTTGAAAGATTGGCGACCGGAATTAATTTTAATTCGGAATCTCCGCGAATATAGGTTTTAAGTTCATCGAGGAAGGGTAACAGTATCGGGTAGTCTTCTAAAGCCACTTGCATCACGACATCTTCCGACTCTTCGAGATGCTTAAGTGCAAGCTGGACGATGTTCAATAATTGATCGTTATGCTGTTTGAGTTCTTTTTTTACGATTTTTTCAGCAATCCGGACACTCATTGATAACAGGAACGGTTCAGCCTGTTTAACGATTTTCGCTTTTTCTTCATAAGCTTGTTCGATCAGTTCTTGCATATACATACGTTTTTCCCGGTATTCTTCTGAAGCTTGAGCCATACCGGCATCAAAACCCGATTGAAAACCTTGTTCTGCCGCTTGTTCGGCCAAGTTCTTCGCTTCGATTTCAGCTTGTTCCCGCTGCGAATCACGCCAATTTGCCATCTCAAGCTGTGCTTGTTGCTGGTCAAGATTGATTTGGTTCCGCAAGTTTTCATGCTGCAATTGCAGCGATTCAATTTCCTGCAATAAACTCTGTTTTTTTTGCACGGGGTCCAATTCTGGGACCTCTATTTGGAATACCTTATTTTCAATCTTTTTTGTGCGAATAATTTTCTTTTCCAGTTTGGAAGACGGATAGGAACGAATGATATTAGACAATCATTTCCTCCCCTTCTCCGCGGGCTACTGTAATTTCACCTTTTTCTTCTAAGCTGCGAACCAAGGAAACAATATTCGTTTGGGCATTTTCGACATCTTTCAGCTTGATCGGGCCCATTGTGTCGATTTCTTCTTTGATGCTGTCTGCACGGCGCGTTGAAATATTGCGGTAGATGCCTTCTTTGACGTCTTCGTTCGCCACTTTCAATGCATACACCAAATCGATGTCCTGCACTTCGCGAATAATGCGCTGAATGGTGCGTGTATCGAGAAGAACAATATCCTCAAAGACAAACATGCGTTTCTTGATTTCTTCGACCAATTCCGGAGACTCCATTTCGAGTTCTGTCAGAATCGCTTTTTCCGTACCGCGGTCCACTTTGCTCAACACTTTGACGATGGCTTCTACGCCGCCGGTGGATGTGTAATCTTGTGAACCCGTTGCTGAAAGTTTGCGTTCTAAAATCTGTTCTACTTGATGGATCACTTCCGGAGAAGTGCTTTCCATCATGGCAATTCGCTTCGCCACTTCTGCTTGCTTAGCAGGCGGCAATTGCGAAATAATTAATGATGCCTGCTTCGGATCAAGATAAGATAAGACTAAAGCAATCGTCTGCGCATGTTCATGCTGCAAGATTGTCAAGATCTGATTGGGGTCTGCTTTTCTGGCGAAACTGAACGGTTTCACTTCCAAACGGCTCGTCAAACGGCCGATCGTTTCGAGCGCCTTATCTTTCCCGAGCGCTTTTTCCAAAATATCCCTCGCGTAATCCAAACCGCCTTCATTCATAAAATCCTGCCCAAGAATCATGCCGTAAAATTCATTGAGTACTTGTTCCGTCTGGCTGTTTTTCAACTGCCGCACATTTGAAATTTCCAAAGTCAATTGGTCGATTTCCGCCTCAGTCAGCTGCTTGAATATCTCAACAGATACTTCCGGCCCTAATCCGACCAGTAAAACGGCTACTTTCTGGACGCCGCTTAATCCTTTTGTCCGTTTAGACATGCGCCATTCTCCTATTCATCTGCCATCCATGAGCGCAACAATTTCGCGAAATCTTCCGGGCGTTCTTTAGCCAGTTTCTCAATTGTCTTACGCTTCGGATTTGATTTTGAGCCCAGTTCCGACAAATCGATCTCTTCGATTTCGTTGATTCCGCCGCCATCAAGGACTGGCTGTTCAAACATATCGAAGTCAAGATCTACATCGTCATATTCGTCGACTTTTCTTCTGCGTTTCACTAATACAACGATCAATACGATGATCAATAGCGCCATCGCTCCAGCAACTCCTAAAAGAATGCCGTCCGGGATTTTGCTCCACCATGAAGTCACTACCGGTTTTTCTTCAACAAGTTGCGGTTTCCCTTGGAATTCCGTTGCAAAAACCGATATCCGGTCGTCCAAGTCTTCTTCCGTCACTTCGGTACCGTTCATGCTTAATGCTGTCGCTACTGTGTTTTTCAATAAGTTGCTGATATCATCGATATTTTCCTGCGTCAAACTCGCAACGTTCTGCGGATTCGGAGGTTCAACTCCTACGTTTACCGTCAAATCATCAATGATATAAGGGCTTGCTTCAATCTGCCGGTTGATGCGATTGACTTCCCGGTTGATCCGCTCTTCTGTTTTTTCAGATTCGCTCGTTCCGCCTTCTCCAGCTGCCGGGTAGTTCGCAATTTCCGTATCACCGGTTCCGGTTGTTTCTTCTACAACTGCGCCTTCGCTCGAATACGACTCAACAATTCGCTCAACGCTCAAATCTATGCCTTCACCGGTTTCTGTATTGACCGGCTCCACCAAGTTTTCTTCGCGCTTTTCTTTTGTAAAGTCCACACTCGCCATAACCGATACAACCACTTTATCTTGGCCGAGCGTCATGCCGAGCATTTGCTGCAATTCGCGCTGGATGTCTTTTTCGATATCCTGCTTGATTTCTCTTTGCTGCTGATAGACAGACAAGGTGGTGTCCATCTGGCCTTCTTCTATCATTTCAAAAGCTTGTCCGTTCTGGTCCATGATGACAATTTCTTCTGCGGGCAAGCTCGGTACACTCTTGCTGATCAAGTGGTATAAGCCATTTACTTGTTTTTGGTCCAATTGAAAACCAGGATCTCCTTGAACAACAACAGAAGCTGTCGCGACTTGCTCTTCTTCAGTGATCCAGATATTTTCTTTTGGAAGTGTGATCATGACGTTCGCTTCATTCACACCGTCAATTTGTTTAATCAAACCTGCAAGTTCATTTTGCATCGCATCGCGTTCGACGACATCAAAATGGCGGTCGGTCATTCCCAAGCCCATATTTTCACTGAAAATACTGTAGTTTACGTTGCCGCTCTCTGGAATGCCATCCGCCGCTAGGCTTACTTTCAAATTAGAAACTTGTTCTGCCGGAACGCTGATCGTTTTGCTGTCTGCCGAAACTTCGACAGGAATCCCTTGCCCTTCAATGGCAGCTTTGATTTCGCCCGCCTCTGATGCGGACAGGTCAGAATAAAGAACCGCGTATTCGGTCTTGGAATTCATGAACACAAAAACAGAAATCAGCACAATTGTTGCAAAAAACGATCCTGCCACCGTCCATTTGATCGTCGGTGATAAATTGCCCCAGGACTCTTGAGCTTTGTTTTTATAACCGGTTAATTTTTCTTTCATGAATCATACATCCCTCTTCTTTGCATTAAGAATCATAATTGCATTCTCATCACTTCTTGGTAGGCTTCCACTACTTTGTTGCGGACTTGTACCGTAAGCTGCAAAGAAAGACTGGCTTTCTGAGCCGCGACCATTACTTGTGAAACATCTTCCACTTCACCGGTCACGAGCTGATTCGTTAATTTATCTGACGTGTTTTGGAGCTTATTGACTTCTTCTAATTGGTTTTTAAAAATTTCGCTAAATCCTTCTGTCTTGTTTTCAGTTTGGGGTTTTGCGATTGATTGGTTTTGGATAAAAGGGGTTTGGATCTGACTTATTTTTTCCATCATGGCCTCCGTTACGATGTGATTATATAAGTTGAACTGAATAGCTGTAACTGATATTCCACAAAACAGCTACGCTTTCCGCGGGCTCGCGCTAAGCTAACTCGGGCTATACGCCCGAGTGGATCTCAGCACTTCGCTAGTCCCGCAGGAGTCTCCGCTGTTTTGCTCCATATCAAGGTATCTTTTAGCGCCGGCGCGTCCCCGGGCTGAGCGGAGCAATAAGACGAGCGTCCTTCTCGGCTTATTGCGGGAGCTTTGCCCAGAGCGGCCGAAGCGGTGTGTAAAAGCTAATTCTTCAATTCAACTTATATTAGGTATTATTTTCCGATTTCCAATGCTTTCATGAACATGCTTTTCGAAGCGTTCATTGCAGTGACATTCGCTTCATATGAACGAGTTGCAGACATAAGGTCGACCATTTCTTTGATCGGGTCTACATTCGGTGATTGGACATAACCATTTTCATCCGCATCAGCATTGGTTGGATCGTAAGTCTGGACGAAAGGGGTTTGGTCTTCTTCAATTTTGGAAACGGCGACGCCAGAGACTTGGGAGTTCCCTTTGCTCATGGCCGATTGAAGTTGTTGTTGAAAAGGTGAGATGCCGCTTTGGGACAATTGAACTGATTTACGGCGGTAAGGAACCCATTCCCCGTTCACCAATTCAGCTCTCGTCGTATTTGCGTTTGCAATATTAGAGGATACTACGTCCATGCGCAAGCGGTTTGCCGTTAAACCTGAAGCACTAATATTCAATCCATTAAACAAGCTCATTTTACTTACCTACCTCCGTTAATAACAGTGCTTAAAGTGCTAAGTTTTCCACCAATTCGCTCTGTCAATGCATTATAGTGTAGTTGATTTTTCGCTAACTCCGCCATTTCATGATCCATATCGACGTTGTTGCCATTCGGACTATAAGAAGTGGAATTATTTTCCTTTATCCCAGGAGTAGCATTCAAAGCCCCTCCACTAAACTCGATATGTTTTGCATCGGTTTTGTAGCTAGTCATTTTTTGGTTGGCTGCTGCATTATTCAAGATCGATTGAAAATCCACTTGCTTGCTTTTGTAGTTCGGGGTATCGACATTGGCGATATTCGCTGCATGGACTTTTTGCTTTAAAGCCGATGCAGACAAGGCTTGTTCGAGTGATTGAAACGATTGAGGAAAGATATTCATCGTTCGACTCCTTTTCTTTTTATTGATTTTCATATAAAAATCCACCCTTAAGAAAAGGTGGATTTATAAAAAACCTACCATCTTTCGGCAACCCGGCTACCTTGTATCGCTGATATTTAGGCCCGTGGCTTTGCGTCCTTTTCTTTCGAGAAAGTTTGCCATTGTCGACATGATACGACTATTTTACTTAGTTATCTCGATAATAAGTACCATTTTCAAAAAATTGTACCAAATTATAGTATCATGTTTTTTTATTTTTGTATATTTTTCTCTCAAAAAAATTTTTGTACTATTTTTTCCATATTCGTGTATATTTTTGCCCCAGTCATATGGTATGCTAACGCGGTAATATTCTATCATTTTTGTACGAAAGGAAGAACCGCTTATGTTCCGTGGTTTATATACAGCCACTTCTGGAATGCTTGCCCACAACCGGCAGCAGCAAATCCTGACAAATAATTTAGCAAATGCCGCTACACCGGGTTTTAAAGAAGATCAGACCGTGCTGCGTGCATTTCCTGAGCAATTGATCAAAGCTATGGAAGCTGGAAAAGTTTCAGCGAACGGCCAAAAAGGTCCATCCTCCCAAACGACAATTGGACAGTTGAATACAGGTGTTTATGCTCAAGAAGGAATCCCTTCTTTTGCCCAAGGCGCTTTAAAAGATACAGGCAACAACACGGACTTTTCACTTATGGATGAATTGCTTCCCGTAAATCCCGAAACCCAGCAAAGAGGATCGCTCGTTTTTGCGGTTCAAGGCGAAAACGGACAAGTCCGCTATACGAAAAACGGCCAGTTTTCCGTTGGTACAGATGGATTCTTGAAAACGGCAGACGGCAATAACGTCCTTGGCCAAAACATGCAGCCGATTCCCGTTAACTCGACAGACTTCACCTTAGCAGATAATGGCCAAATTACTCTGGCAAACGGAGACGCGACAAATAGCCTATGGATTGGCTATACCGAAAATCCGCAGCAATTTGTTAAAGAAGGTCATGGTTTGCTCCGTTGGGAAGGCGCTCCGGATGCTGCACCGCAAAACGCGGAAACCGTCGCTTTATTGAATAATTCCGGTTCGTTCGTCAAGCAAGGGTTCATTGAACAGTCAAATGTAGACCTTACCCAGACGATGACGGATATGATGGCTACGTACCGCGGCTTTGAAACGAATCAAAAAGTGCTGCAAGCGTATGACCGCAGCATGGAAAAAGCAGTCAATGAAATTGGCCGCGTTTAATCTGGAGGTCTTTAAGATATGAACATTCAAATGAATTCCGCTGCTACATCCATGCGCGAACTTCAGAAAAAAGTAGACGTAATTGCAAATAATATTTCCAACGTCAACACGAACGGCTATAAACGCCAAGAAGCCAATTTCTCGGATACGCTGGTCCAATCGATCACTCGGCAAGCAGGCGCCAATAACGAAATCGGCCGCGTGACGCCGAATGGCTTGCGCGTCGGTTCAGGTGTACGCGTGACGCAGACGAGCCTTCGCAACGAACAAGGTTCGATCCAGCAAACGGATCGCCCGCTCGATTTCAGCATCCAAGGAGATTCTGCCTTTTTCCGGGTAGCTTCTGAAGGAAAAACTTTCTATACAAAAGACGGCTCTTTCCAAGTCCAACCCGTCTTGAACTCCAACCAAGTCAATCTCGTGACGTCGAACGGCGATGCAGTACTCGACAGCAACAACAACCCGATTTCTTTCGACAACGATTTCGCTTCGATTAAAGCGGATCAAAACGGCAACTTGCAAGTGACGTATAAAGACGCCGGCAAGCAGCCGACGCAAATCCAATTGAGCATCGCGGACATCAACCGTCCGAATCTGCTGGAGAAAGTCGGCGGCAACCGCTACCAGCTGCCTGGCACAGAAGCGGAACAGGTGGCGAACGGCACATTGCAGGTAGTGGACCTCAGCCAGCAGAACAATAAAAATTTCCGCATCAACCAAGGCTCTCTTGAAACGTCGAACGTTGATTTGACCGAAGAAATGACCGAACTGATTGCCACACAGCGCTTGATCCAGTCGCAAGGGAAAGCCATTTCCTTCGCTGATGACATGATGGGGCTCGTGAATACAATTCGCGGATAAATCTTAACTGCTGATTTCGCTGCAGGCGGACGCTTTCCGCGGGCACGGCTTCTGCCGCTTCCCTCGCGTTGCTCAGTCCAGTGGCTCCAGCTCGTGTCGCTCTGTCGCTTTGCTCCGTCACTGCTCCCGCAGGAGTCGCCGCCTTTCGCTTCATCTTAATTATTTATAAACTTGAAAAGTAGTTGCCCCAGCAGCTGCTTCTTTTTTTGCTTTAATTCGGGAGTGAGTTGATTTCGCGGGTGAATGAGTTGATTTCGAGTAAGTTTGGGTTGACTTCAGCTCGTATAAAGTTGATTTCGGAACCCATACAGTTGATTTCACCTAAAATCCAACTTTGAATGCAATAAAAAACTTAACAAAAAAATTACAAAACAAAAAAGCTGGATCCGTTCGATTAAGAACGGATCCAGCTTTTATTTATCTTATCTCAAGAAATCCATCAATGTCGGCTGAATGATTTTAGCCGAAGAAGCAAGGCTGGCCTGGTAGACGCTTTCTTCACTCTTCAAGCGAATCATCGCTTCTGCGTAATCGACATCTTCAATGCTCGATAGCATTTTTTTCAGCTGTAAATTGTTGTCGAGCAAGCGGTTTTCAAAAGCTTCCACTCGGTTTGCACGCGCTCCGATTTCGGATTGGACGCCTAGCAGTTTATTGAAGCCGGTGTCGACATCTTTCAAGTCAACTTCCACGCCGCTCTCGATATTCACTGCCCAATCCTTCACCGATTGGATTAGCTGATCACCAGTTCCAAACAAAGCTTCTTTTGACGTAGTCGCTTTGATCGTGATGCCATTGCTGATGGTGAATTCTTTCTCTCCACCCACAGCTGCAGCGAATAAATCTTGGCCATTCACTTTCGCTTTTGAAAACTCTTCAAGCTGGTTTGCCAGCTCTTTGATTTCCGCCGCGATTGTCGCCCGGTCTTCCGGTGCCAATGTTCCGTTGTTGCCGTTAACCGCCAGTTCACGGACACGCTGCATAACGTCTGTCATTTTGCCGATTGTCTGGTCGGTTTCATCGAGCAGCAGATTGGCTGTATCGATATTTTTTTCATATTGTCCATTTGCGGCAAGTGAACTTTTCAAGCTCATCGCTTGGCTCACGCCATTCGGGTTATCCGAGGGAAGCTCAAGCATTTTGCCGGACGCCACTTGGCTATTCGTTTTTTCAAAGCGGCTCAAATTCTGTCCCATGTTGCGGACCGAATTTTGATGCAGCATTTGTTGAGTGACTCTCATCGCAATCTACCTCCGTTGCTTAAAACCTTAATTCGCCATGCGGTTAATGATGGTGTCGAGCATTTCATCTGTCGTTGTGATAAAACGGGCAGCCGCACTGTATGCGTGCTGGAACATGATCAAGTTCGCCATTTCCTCGTCGATGGAAACCCCAACCACTGATTGGCGGCGGTTGTCTGTTGCGAGCAATGCGGATTCATGGTTTGCTACGGTGTTCATCGCCGTCTGACTTTGCGCACCGAGCTTGCTGACAAGTGCGCGGAAGTCGCCTTGAGCCGCTTCAAGATCTGCTTCATTCAAAGTGGTTGCATCAATCGTCGTACCCACTGTTAAGTTCGTGATGAAATCAGCACCGGCAATTCCTTTTGATGCGAATAAATTCCCATTCGCTGCAGCGAATTTTTCAACTGTTGAATTTAACTCTGTTTGATATCCGTCTGCGATTTCAAGTGACTTCTGAATCCCAGCCAATTTCCCGCCAGGAACTTCTGCGTCCGCTTTCAATGTCAGTTCACCATCTGCACTCGTGTCGAACACGTCCGGCAATGTGACTTCCGCTGTCCCGTCTTTCATATCCTTCACGGTCACCGGCACAATCTCCGAAAGCTTGCCAATCAATACATCCCGCTTGTCCTGTAAGTCATTCGATAAGTTGCCGCTTTTCTTAATGCTCGCGTTCAACTGATCGATTTGCTTCATTAAGCTGCCGGCTTCTTCTAGCGCCGCCGTTTGCTGCGATTCAAGATCCGCAGTAATATTCCCCATTGATTTATTCATCGCTTGAGCTGTTTCCACAAACGCTTCTGCACGTTCTTTCAACACAGCTTGAGCCGATGCGTCGCTCGGATTGTTCTGCACATCCTGCCACGCTGCACTCAACCCGTCCATCGCGGCGTTCAATCCGGTTGTGCTCGGTTCATTGATCGCCACTTCAAGGCGGCCGAGTGTTTCCTGCCGTACTTTCCATTCGCCGAGTGTCGACGATTGGTCGCGGTGCTGCGCATCCAGAAAGCGGTCTCTTACACGGATGATCGAGTCAACTTGAGCTCCGGTTCCAAGCTGGCTGGTTTGGCCATTTGTCCAGATATCCAATGACGGCGTCGAGCTGGAGTTCACTTTTTGGCGTGAATAGCCTTCTGTGTTGGCGTTGGCGATATTGTGGCCCGTTGTGGTGATATTCGTTTGGGCGACAGATAAGCCGCGCTTTCCTAGCTCTAGTCCATGAAATGTTGAAACCATGTAATTCCCTGCTTTCTGGCACGTTTACGCTTTTGTATCGAAAAAGCCGCGGTTGCCGGTTTGTGATTTTGGTTGGCCCATTGGCGATTGGTAATTGAAGTTTTGCTGTTTCGTTTTTGTGACTTGATCGATCATGTGCTGCACAAAGCTCATCGAATCGATCAGGAGCCGCTCATTGATCTTATTCTTCGCTTGCAGTTCGACCAGCAATTCCTGCAAGGTTTCGATCTGCGTCTGCAATCTCTTTTTCATGATTTCGTCCGGAAGCTGTGCGACAAACTCACTGAACGTCAGGTCCGGATGTTCTTTCCGAAGTTCTTCCGCCAGTTGTTCGCGCTCGTTTTCAGCCTGGTTCAGCTGTTTGACAAGCTTCGCTTCCTCTTTTACCAATCCATTCAGCTCATCGACTTTGCGCTCGATCAAAACAATCCGTTTCTGTTCCGCAAAGTCCAGGAGCTGCTTCTGGATGCCGATTAATTCTTCTAGCGTCGCGGCTAATGATGTAAGCATTCGACACCCTCCTCTTTAAAGCAGCGTTCTACTTGTCATACCAGAAATCAAAGACGCTTTCAGCCACTTTCGAACTGTTGACTTCGTATTCGCCTGATTGGATCTGGAGTTTCAAAGCATTGATTTTTTCTTGTCTGTCCATGTCTACCCCTGTGTTCTTCTCAAACATCTCTTTTGCCCGGTTTGAGATCTGCACTTCGTCTTCCTTCTGGATCGGCTTTGACCGTTCCACCGGAGAGACCTGCATCTGTTTTTGATAAGATTGAATAAAGGAAGAACCATTTGTTTTATCGATATTCATTCCTTCACCGCCCTGTTCGTTTATTTGTCCTGCTTGACCTGCCAGTACTTTCCTGCCCGCTCCTGCGGCTTTCTACCGATCTCGTCTGCGAGTTTATCCCGCTTCAGCGTCCGGCTGATTTCCGATGAAAACTGCTCGTAACAGGAATTGCACAGCACTTGCCTTTTGATCACTGTACCACAATGTGCACACGGGTAACCCAAGTTCGGGAAATCCTCCCCGTAAATGCGCCCGTCGCGAATAAAATCGGCAATCCTCTTTTCAGAGACATCCGTCGCTTCGCTCAGCTCTTCGAGTGTTGCCTCGCGGTTTGCTTCGTCTTTTATGAAGGCATCGACTTTTTTGAAATCCGCCTCGATTTCCTTGTAGCAATCCAAGCAAAAATCAGTATAGGATTTCAAATAAAGCCTGCCGCAAAGTACACAATTTTCCAATTGATTTGAGTGCACATCCATCACCTGGTGCTTTCTATTATTTATATCGGCATCCCCGCCAAAATGTTTAGTCCAAATTTAATTTTATTGCAATTTAAATTCAGTCACAAGCACGCGCTCCACTTTGCCTTCGGTGATGGTCTCGCTCAACTTCGTTTTCAGCTGCGTCTCAAGCATCGCGATGCCTTCTTTGCCAACCAATTCTTCTTTCGTGAATCCGGCTACAGTTGAAATAATCGCTGCCCGCACTTCAGCTGTGCGCTTTTCCGTTGCTTCTTTTGCTTTCTTGCTGTTCAGCTGGATATTAAACTGGACTACAGCGTAGTTCTCGCCATTGGCTAAGTTTGTCGTGATGATATCCGTGTCGATGCTCATTTCCACCAACTCTTCAGCTGACAGCTTTTTCTCCGTCTCCGCTTCAGCAGCAGGGCTCTTCAAATAATACATCGCACCTCCGCCAAGGACCACGACCGCGATCAATAAAATAACCAACACTTTCATTTTCCCCATGGTGCACCTCTATCTTGTTAAATTTCTTCGCCGTACGGGGAAATCAACACTTCCACGCGGCGGTTTTCTGCACGGCCTTCCAGTGTATCATTCGACGTGATCGGCCGGTATTCGCCGTAGCCGGTCGCACTGAATGTACGCGGATCGAGCTTATCGTTTTCAAGAAGGATCTTCATGAAATTGATGGCGCGTTCTGAACTCAGTTCCCAGTTGGACGGATAATCATCGGTCTGGACCGGCACATTGTCGGTATGGCCTTCAATATAGATATTCCGCGGCAAATCGGTAATCAAAAGTTCCGCGATTTCAGCCGCCATTTTCTCAGCGTTTTCTGTAATTTCAGCGCTTCCGGAAGGATACAAGACGCCTTCTTTAATCGTCAAAAGCAAGCCCTTTCCGGTAAGTTCCGTCTCTAGCCTAGTCGACAGCCCTTTTTCTTTGATGTACGCTTCAATCTTTTCACGCACTTCCCCGAGCTCTTTGAAATCCTGCTCCAAAGCGATTTCTTCAGGCGTTTTCGGCCCTTCATCGTCTCCCGGTTCGTCTTCCCCGAGATCCGCCAATTTCGAAGTTGTATCCGGTGTCTCAACCGGCGCTTGGTTTTCCAGGATGCCCGTGCCGCCTTGCAATTCTTTATTGAACGACTGCGAGATTTCCTGGAACTTCTGCGAGTTCACTTCACTTGCAGCGAATAAAACAATGAACAGTGCGAGAAGCAGCGTCAAAATATCGGCGTAAGGGATCAACCACGACTCATCGACATGATCTTCATGCTTTTTCTTACGCTTCAACCTGACCACCCACTTTTTCCGGTTCTTTCAAGACACGGTCTTTCGCCGGCAAATACGTCAATAATTTCTCTTCCACAGTGCGAACCGGCAAGCCTTCCTGTACGGCAAGCAAACCTTCCAGCATGATCATTTTCATCTTCGCTTCCTGTTCGGATTTGCGTTTCAGCTTATTCGCAAATGGATGCCAAAGCACGTAACCCGTGAAAATCCCGAACAGCGTCGCAATAAATGCCGCTGAAATCGACTTCCCAAGAAGTGCAATATCGTCCAAGTGACCAAGTGCCGAAACGAGGCCGATTACCGCTCCCAAAACTCCAAGCGTCGGTGCGTACGTGCCCGCTTGCGAGAAAATCTTCGCGCCCACTTCATGACGTTCTTCCATTGCCGCAATTTCCTCTTCCATCAAGCTGCGGATGTATTCTTGCGGCTGCCCGTCAACGACCATTTTCAAGCCGCGCTGCAAAAATGGATCTTCCACTTCTTCTGCGCGCTCTTCCAAAGCGAGTAAGCCTTCTTTTCGCGCCAATAATGCCCATTCCGTAAACGTCGGAATCATTTCCTTGATCGGAATGATTTTCGGGCCGCCGAACAGCACTTTGAACAATCCCGGAACGTTTTTCAATTCATCCATCGGGAACGCGACCATGACCGCGGCGATTGTTCCGCCGAAGATGATGACCAACGCCGCCGGATTATATAAAGCGACCGGATCTGATCCCTTAAGAATCATCCCGCCGACCAATACGACAAAGCCAAGTATTACGCCTATCCATGATGTCTTATCCACACCAAAAACCTCATTTCACTCGTTAAAAAGTATGTTTTCTACCCCTGCTGTGCCTGCTTTTGAGTTTTTTCTATTTCTGTCAGAACTAACTAGTTTGATTAGCTGATATTCCGCAAAACAGCTCCGCTTTTCAAAACTTGTGCTCCTGCATCGCTGCGCTAGCTTCGTCGCAAAGACTTGCCCTCGCAGGCTTCGGTCAACTCTTGGCTTGCGCCGAACTAACTCGGGCTAACGCCCAAGTGGATTTCGGCACTTCGCTATCCCACGGGAGTCTTCGCTGTTTTGCTCCATATCAAGAAATTTCTTAGCGCCGGCGCGTCCAAGGGCTAGACGAAGCAATAAGACGAGTGTTCTTCTCGGCTTATTGCGGGAGTCATGCCCAAAGCGACCGGTGCGGTTATAAAGGATTATTTTTATTCAATTTCATAAAATCAGCTGTTCTTCACAAGCCCCATAACCTGTTTCCATGTGTCGCGAAGCTCTACCATCAAGCTTTCAACTTCTTCTAAAATTGCCAAATCGTTTTTCGTATTCGCTTCGATCAAGCGCGTGTACATGTATTCGTATAATTGTTCCATATTCTTTGAAATCTCAGCGTCTGGATCCAAAGTCACGCGTAGTTCCTGCGTGATGTTCTGCGCTTTGATGATGTTCGTGTTCTTTTCCTGGAAATTGTTATCCGCCATCGCTTTTTTCGCGAGTTTCATGAATTTCAAACTGCCGTTATAAAGCATCAAGGTCAATTCCTGCGGGGATGCCGTCATCACCGAGTTTTGCTGATACGCCTGATAAGGATTAATCGTTGCCATCGTCGTTCCCCCTCTTACTTCCGTATATCTAAAAACGTCCCGTCCGCCGGCGTGCTTTGGTAAGCGCCGCGGTATTTCTTGGACATCTGTTTCGTTTGGTTGATGCGGTTCATCTGGTTCGTGAATGCTTGGTGCAAGCTGTTCATGAGTGGATTCAATTCGAGCTCCGCCGCCTGTAAGCTCTTCACCATTTCTTTGCCTTCAACGGACCAGTTGAACTCCGCTCCGTTTTTCGAAGCTTCCATGCGGTCAATCACTTCTTGCCGCCTGTCGAATAAAATCTGGACTTCCACCAAGTCTTCTGTTTGATTATCGTCCATCTTGGAACCGATCGTTTTCGCTTTTGCAAGGATTGCTTCTGTCAATTCCAGAAGCTCCTGCAAATTCTCATGCTGCTTGTCCATTTACATCATTCCTAAGCTTTGTGAAATCCATGAACTTTGCGAGTTCATCTGGCTGATGGCTTTTTCCATCGCCGTGAACTGCTTCCAGTAGCGGTCTTCGATTTTTTCTAAGCGTGTCTGCCAGCGGCTGATCTCTTCGTCCATCTGTTTGATGTATTTTGTGATTTGGCTATTATCGACCAAACTTGTCGGGCTGCCCGCTTTATCGCTTAGTTTTTTCACGACATTATTCAAAGCATCATAAACACGTCCGCCGACACCGACGTTTTTATCATCAACCCGGTTCGTAAAGAGCGCCATCACCTGGTCAGGCTTGTCCGTCAACGCTTTTTTCAATTTATCTTCATCAATGAACAGCTTTCCGCCTTCAGACCATGTTCCGGTATTGATGCCGATTTGCGATAGCATGTTGATGCTGCCTGCAGGCATGCCCGCAACCGGACTTGTAAACGACTGGCGCAATTCCTGCATGGCGTTTCTTAAAATCGGATCGTTCCGAAGCAAGCCGCTGCGCGCCTTTTCTTCCCATAATTCAATTTCGTTGTCTGTCATTTCTTTCTTTTGTTCCGCAGAAAGCGGCTGGAAATCCGGGTAGCGTTTTTCAACTAATTGCTTTTCGATGTCCGCAATTGTTTCATTGTATTTATCAATAAAGCCTTTGATTTTATCGAAAGTTTTTGTTGGATCTGCTTGGACGGTGATGGTCGAAGTACCCGTTTCTACAAGGTTTAACGTTAGACCGTTTATTGTTGTTTTATTAGATGTCAGATTATCGACGGTAATGCCGTCGAACTTTACAGAACCGTTTGAAGCAGCTTTCATGAAAGTGTTTGTAGCTGCAGTACTTGTTGAAAAGTTTGTAATGACTGCATTCCCATTTGCCGCATCTTTAGCATTAATGACTTGCCCCGCCAGTTCCGGCGTACTGAAGTTCATCGTGAAGTTCTGATCTCCACCCATGCCTTTTGTCGAGATGAAAAAGCTTGAAGTCGTATTATCAAAACTCATCCGCAACTCAGGAACTTTTGCAGCCGTCGCTTCTTGGACTTTTTTCGCTACTTGTTCATACGTGTCAGTAGCTAAGATCGGTACAACAATGTCGGTTGCCGTTGCGCCCGACCCTTTAATGGTGATGCTTCCAGCCGTACCGATTGCATCGGTCGACTTTGCTGAAACAGCTGAATTAGTGAAACTTTTAATCGGCGCCGCTGAATTGATTTTCGCACCCGCTGCTAAGCTAATTACTTCTACCTTATAAGAACCGCTGACCGACAGTGCAGTTGTTTCCGGCGTCACACTACTTCCTGTAGCAGTCGAGCTGTATGAATTAAACGAACTTTGAAGACGCATATCACTCGCCAGTGTCCGCAAGTTTGACAGCGATAAGTTCACATCGCGGTAAGCATCTTTCTGCCATTCCGTGAACGCTTTTTGCTGCGTTAATTTATCTTGCGGCAATTTTTGTGCTGCCATCATTTCTTTTACTAAGGAATCTGTGTCGATTCCGGATGCTAATCCACCAATACGCATGAGGCTCACTCCTTACAGTTTTTCGTCTACTAGCAATCCTGCGAATTCGGCCATCGAGGCATACATATCGAGGAATTTCTTATTCGGGATTTCTTTGATCACTTCGTCGGTGATCGTATCGATGACTTGGACGTAATACTCGCCCAGTTCGTCATGGAATTGGAATTTAACAGATGTATTCGTCGGCTCAAGGAAATCATTCATGCCTTCCACTTTTTCGATAAGTTTTTCTTTTGTGACGGGCATTGTTTTCTCGATTTCAAACTCCGCTGTTTTTTCTTTCGGCTGAGCAGCGGATACAACTGCTGCTTCAGGCGTCTTTACTGGAATATAAACTACTGGTGGCTGCTTCACTTCCATGGTTAACTCTCCCTTTACCGTTCTATTAGCTGTTCGGTTGAGTTAGGAAAGCGCGCTCGAACCGTCACCTATCTATAGTAGTTATCGGCAGATGAAAGATATTTTTAACGGATTTCCGCAAAAAAATAAAACCGATTCACGGAGGAACCGGCCTTTCTTTAAGCTAAGTTATTGAATTGCTTGCTGACGCCTTGCGTCCAGTGGTTGTTGAGTCCAGTCGGATCGTTCGTTGCACCGACTGGAGCATATTTTGCGCCAATGGCTGCGATGGTGTCTTTTCCTTGATTCAAGTAATTCTTCCGCAAGTTCCGTGCCATATCGAAGATACTGTCTTCAATCGAGTCGTAGCTGCGGAGGCCGTTCTTACCCATCATGCCGGCAACATTGTTCTTCTGGTTGACCGCGTTCGAAGATCCATTGCCAGTTTCATGGATGGCGATTGCTGAAAGAAGGTTAGGATTAATATCGTATTTCTTTCCAGCATTGATGAAATGATTCGCTGCACCGCTAAGTTTTCCATCAAGCGTATTCTCGAGCTTGATGAACTGCACCGGCTTGAAGCCAAAGTCGCTCGTATCCTGTGGGCTTGTAGGAACGGCTCTCGTATCGATCGACGAAGCCGTATTCTTAGCAGCCGTTGCTGTTTCCGTTTCGAGCGGTTTGATCGTCACTTGAATCGGAGTAAACGAACCGTTAGTCTGTGGAAGTAATTGAGTCGACATTTGCATCGTCTGTTCAGAAGAAGCAGGCTGCATATTCTGCATCGCCGCATTCAAAATCATCATGAATAGCGAATTATCGTTCGGCATGCCGCCCGTCGGTGATGCCATATTTGTCTGATTTATTGAAGGCGCTGCTTGCGCCATAGAAGCCATAGTCATGTAATAAAACCAATTTGAAGAAACTGGACCGGTCATTTAGAGGGTTCCCACCTTTTTGCTTAAATGAATGCACGTTTATTGTATAGGATATTGGAGGAAAAAAGAATAGGATAATTGTGGCAATAATAAAAAATTGTCAGGAGAAATTAAACTTGTCCAGATTTTACTTAGTGAAAGATACCCTCTTATACTAGAAAAAACGGAGTGTTTTAGGAGGCGGCGGAAATGCACGATTTACTTTGTGGAAAGTTACTAGGTGACGGTTGCTTAACAAAACAAGGAACAAGAAAACCGAGATTTCAGTTTACTCATTGTAAAAATGATAAAGGCTGGAGTGAATATTGTTATGAACAACTTTCGAACTCCCTTCCATTAAACTCTCCTAAGTACAGAAAAATTGTAGATACAAGAATGGCGGCAGGATTCACAGAAAGTTATATTGTCCAATCCCGTACTTCAGATGAATTTAGTAAGCTATACGAAATTTGGTACCCTCAAAGAAAAAAAGAATTGCCTTTCTCTTATATCAAGGATTATTTCAATGAAAAAACATTTGCTTGGTGGTATCAAGATGACGGCCATTTAAAACAAAAGAATGGCATTGTAAAAAAAGTTATCTTTTCAACTGATAGCTTTACATCTTTAGAAAACCAATTTCTCATCGACTTTCTTCAAAAGAAGTATCATCTTAGCTTTTCAATCGATGCTCAAAACCGGCTTATCTTGTATGACCAATTTCAAATCCTCCATTTCTTAAAGTTAGTCAGTCCTCACATACACGAATCTATGAACCGAAAAAGACAAAGTTTAAATGGATCTAAAAAAATTGCAGAACGCTCCACGATTTACTTGCCTACCGATTTCGTTGTTAAAAATCCTACTGTTGAAATAAACAATCAGTATAAAAAATTGCCCTTGTTGATGGCTCTTACTGAAAATCATACCGAATTTTTCAAAGAGAATATTTCGGTCCAAAATGAAACAATTATTACTAAGCCCTATCAGATAAAAATTAAAGAAGATTATAAGGATCTTCTAGTAAAATTAAAATGCAAGACAGGATTAACTATTAGTCAAATAACCGCACATTGCTTCCGCTTATAAATTCAAAAGATATTATACTCCCTCCTAATGAAAATTAATGTTCCGCTGAGCTTCAAGAACGTTGTATTCAATTTGTAACTCTTTTAGTTGGCCGTTCAACTTTTCTACTTCTTCTTTAGAAAGATCATTTCCAGCAGCATATTCTGCTATCATTTTCATTGTTTGTAGCTTTTCATCCATGTCATCTAGAATTTTAATTTGCTTTTTTGTCCATTGAAGTTGCCGCTCCAGAACTTCTTTTTGTTCTTTCATTATCCCATTCTCCTTTTCACAAAATTAAAATGAGCAGTCACAGATATTTTGTGGCTGCTCATTTCATTAAAAACTTACCCTTTCAAATCCACCGATCCACCAAGATGCGGCTGAACAGATTGCTCCAACATCTTTACTACACTCTCACCACTAACTTCTGCCTGATCCATTGACTTCTTCATAACCGAAATACTAGCTTCTTGCCTTACATTCATCTGGCTCAATGCCATTGATAGAGCTGCGATATCTATGTGAAATCCTCCTTATAGAAAAAGGAGCCTATTTCTAGGCTCCCAATTTTCATTAAGATTAACGTAATAATTGCAATACTTGCTGAGGAGCCTGGTTGGCTTGCGCTAGCATTGCTTGTGCTGCTTGTGCAAGAATCGAGTTCTTCGTTTGAGTCATCATTTCTTTCGCCATCGTGCGAACATTTACTTTCATAAATGACTAGACTATATCTTCACCCTCTAATTTAGTAGGGGCCGGGCACTTCGGATCATTCAGTGCTGATGTACACTATGTCACCTACGGATTTCATCACCATAGCTTGCGCCTTAGATGGTCTATCCTAGTCGTTGAACCTTCTCCACTCTTTCGAGACAGGAGCTTGGCTGCTGATTGCCCAATCTTTTATTTTTTCGAACCGTCACGTCTGCCGTTTCCAGCTGCGTTGTGGCAATAAAAGCTATAAGGGGTTTCCAGCAATTCACCCGATCGTAATCTCTGGCTGTTACCGGCCAGGACGACTGTACCTCTGCTCGCTTACGCGGCTTCGGCATAATCAACGTCGCGGATACGTGATTCCGCAGAAGTTAAGTTTTCAGCTGATGTGTTTAAGTTGTTGATTGTATGGTCTAGACGGTTTTGAACTGCTCCTAGTTTAGAACGTTCAGCTGATACTGTTTTAATTGCGTTATCAAACGCTTTAATTGCAGTTTCAGCATCAGTTTGAGTCATGACCCCCCCTGTAGAAGTTTCAGTTGGGTTTGTAACCTTAATAGTACTTAGTAAAGCGCCAGTAGATGTACCAGGATTAACTGCGCCTTCTATGCCTAATGCAGCCTCGGAAGCCCCTCCGTATGTTATAGCACCAAAACTTTTCTCACTTGTAAATACTAATTCATTGTTTTTAGCAGAAACATTAATACCTGAAGTTTTAGAGAAAACCTCATTTAAATCTTTTGCCATTCTTGCAAGGTCACCACTATAGTCTTCTGTTAGCTCTACAGTAACTTCACCAATTGTGACTGTCGCTGGATTGACTCCTGTAAAGTCTAATGAAGCACTATCTAATACATCATTAGATGCGGCAAAACCACCTGTACTCGCCCCTAATTGATCTGTTTTCATGTTTGAAATTGCAATGTCAATTGTTTGAGTCTCATTTGCACCAATATGGAATTTCTTCCCTGTGTATGAACCATCAAGTACTTTTTGTCCATTAAATTCCGTTTTGCCTGCGATACTATCAATTTCTTCTAGCAACTGATTTACTTCTTTTTGAATTTCTTTGCGATCATCCGCAGTAGAAGTATCGTTAGCTGCTTGTACTGCAAGTTCACGAGTACGCTGAAGAATACTATGAGTTTCGTTCAATGCTCCTTCTGCAGTCTGAAGAAGTGAAATTCCATCTTGAGCGTTTGCTGAAGCTTGTTCTAATCCACGAATTTGTCCGCGCATTTTTTCAGAGATTGAAAGTCCAGCTGCATCATCTTTCGCACTGTTGATTCGAAGTCCTGAAGACAATTTTTCCATGCTGCTTGCTTGAGCATTTGTTGCTGCACCCATTTGACGGTGCGTGTTTAAAGCTGTGATATTGTGATTGATAATCATTTTGTATTACCTCCGTGTAATGTTTTTTGTTTTTGCAAGCGCCCAAATCCGTTTGGACTGCCTTACAGTATTTATATCGGAGGGCATTTTGAAATGTTTAGCGTTTTTTAAAAGTTTTTTATAAAGTTTTCCATTTTCTTTTCTTCACAAGAAAAAGCCTGCATCTCTGCAGGCCCTCCCTCACTTCTTCATCTTCAAAAAATCACTAATATTAATCACATTCGATGTCGCTTGCTTATTTTCTTCCTGAATCTCCAAATACACTTCTTTCCGGTGGATGGTGATGTGCTTCGGCGCGTTGATGCCGAGCCGGACCATGTCCCCTTCAATCGCCGTGACCGTGATTTCGATATTGTCGTCGACGACAATCGATTCGCCCTTTTTTCTGCCAAGTACGAGCATCGCTTACACCTGCCCTTGTTCAGTCTGGAATAAACGCTGTTTGATCTCATAGGTTTTGTTGTCCAAGACAATTTGCATGCCGAGTTTCTTCCTATTGTTAACGACAAGCGGCGCTTTCAAGTTCGTCGTCGCGTCTTTCATGTCGCCGGTAACAGAAACGGTTGTTAAGACGATGGCGTCTATCGGTTCTTCAAGTTCCAAACGCTCCACCAATTGCTCCGCAAGTTTGATGTCGTATTCCGGGAAGAATGAGAACGGATCGACGAGGAAAAAGCTGAGTTCTGCTGATTCAATTGACTGGAGGAAAAAGAATGGCGAGTCGCTGCTTTCGTCTGCCGGCAGCAAAACATACTTCTTCATCTCTTCAAAGCCTGGGATTCCTTTTGTAAATGTCAGGACGCGGTCGTCCGTAAGTTCAATTTCGCCGAATTGGCTTGTTTGGATTTTCATGATCGGCTCCTTTCCATCTGTTCACTTATATAAAATAATGAGTTTCTCTTATTAGCTTAACCGATATTTCGGAAGCTTCAAGGAGTACCTTAAGACCTAAATTGTTACATCTTAATAAAACCTTTACATTTTTCTGCTTAAAACTAGTGAAAAAAGACTAGTCATGTGCTATCTTAAGGGAACGATGCACCTAGAGAATAGGAAATTCGCTTTATCCCAATAAAGGATAGTTCGTTTATTCTCTTAATTGTATCATAAATCCTTTATTTTACATTTTCTATCTTACACCTAGAAAGAGTTGTTTACTTATGGAACCTATTTCATTCACTTATAATTGGCCGCTCGTTGTTCTTTCCATCTTGGTGGCAATGTTTTCTGCATTCGTGGCCCTCGACATCAGCAGCCGCCTTGCCATTTCAAAGCAAGGCTTGAAGAAACGCTGGATCTTGTCTGGCGCCATCGTTATGGGGCTCGGCATTTGGGCGATGCATTTCATCGCCATGCTCGCTTTCCATATGTCGATGGAAGTCAGCTACAGCGTGCCGGTTGTCATCTTGTCAATCCTGCCGGCGCTCGCTTCCTGCTGGGTAGCATTCCGCATCATCAGCCGCCCGTCGAATTCGTGGAAGCGTCTGCTTGTCGGGGCGTTCTTTATCGGGCTTGGCATCATTTCGATGCATTATATCGGCATGGAAGCGATGCAGATGGGCGCGGATATCCAGTATGATCCGTTTCTTTTCGCTTTGTCTGCCTTGATTGCCTTTGCCACTTCACTTGCGGCGCTTTATCTATTATTCCGTTTACGCGGCTTGTCCAATTTCCACTGGGGCAAATTCGGCAGTGCGATCTTGATGGGCTTTGCGGTAGCGGGCATGCATTACACCGGGATGGCCGCTGCGACGTTTATGCCGATGGAAAATCATATGCATCACGGCGCTTCGTCCATTAATGGCACACTGCTCGGCTACGCGGTCGGACTTGGTGCGATGCTGATTTTGAGCCTCGCTTACAACAGCGTCCGCATCGACCGCCGGATTGCCGCGCAGTCGGATGAATCAGAGCTGAAATTCCAGTCGGTCATCGAATCGGCGAACGATGCCATCATCGTTGCGGACCATACCGGCCTAATCACACAATGGAACCAAGGAGCCGAGCGCATTTTCGGCCATGCCAAAAAAGAAATGATCGGCGACAACCTGCAAATGATCATCCCGGAACATTACCGCAAACCGCATGAAGACGGCATGCTTCGCTATTATCACTCCCGCATGCCACATATTATCGGAAAAACGATTGAACTGGAAGGTTTGCATAAAGACGGAACCGTATTCCCGATCGAAATGTCACTTGGCACTTGGGAAACGGAAGACGGCGTGTTTTTCAGCAGCATTATTCGCGACATCACCGAACGGAAACAAACGGACGAGAAAATCAGCAGCCTCGTCTACTTGGATCCATTGACCGGCTTGCCGAACCGCCGCTTGTTCAACGACCGGCTCGCTTCCACGTTGTCCCGGGCCGCTGAAAACCAGCAGCGTTTCTCCTTGCTGTATTTGGATATCGACCATTTTAAATTGGTCAACGATACCTTCGGACATGCGACCGGCGATCAGTTATTGATTGAAGTGACGGAGCGTCTGCAAAAGCATGCCGCGGAACGGGATACCATTTCCGCCTCGGCGGAGACGAATTCATTCTTTTATTGCCGCAGACCGATTCCAGCAAAGCGGCGGAATTTGCCCAGCAAGTCCTCGACTGCTTTAACGAGCCGTTCCAATTTAACGGCGAGGAAGTGTTCATCACACCGTCAATCGGCATCAGCCTTTACCCAACAGACGGGGAAGACGCCGAAACCTTGATCAAAAACGCCGATCTTGCCCTGTACCGGGTGAAAGAGGAAGGCAAAAACAACTACCAGTTCTTCACAAAAGACATGAACGAAGAAGTGTCCCGCCGTTCGAAAATTGCCATCGGCCTCCGGAAAGGTTTGGACCGCGGCGAGTTTACGATCAACTATCAGCCGCAGATCGACATCAAAACCGGGAAGATCATCGGCGTGGAAGCGCTCGTCCGCTGGGTGCATCCGCATATGGGGCCGATTTCCCCGGGTGAGTTCATCCCGATTGCAGAAGAAACCGGCACGATTATCCAGCTCGGCGAATTCGTGATGCGAAATGCCTGCCTGCAGAATAAAGCTTGGCAAGATGCAGGGCTGCCGAAGTTCCGGGTGGCCATCAATATTTCGTCGCGCCAGTTCTCGCAAACGAATCTTAGCGACTTGGTCCACAGCGCCCTTACCGACTCTGGCCTCGAGCCGAAGTATTTGGAGCTGGAGCTGACCGAAAGCATCATTCAAGGATCGACGAGCGCGGTTGCAACGATGATGGAACTGAAAGCGATGGGCATCCATTTGTCGATCGATGATTTCGGAACCGGCTATTCGTCACTGAGCTATTTGAAGCTGTTCCCGATCAACACCTTGAAGATCGACCAGTATTTCACGCGCAACATCCACGTCGATGTGAAAGACGCGGCGCTTGTCGATACGATTATCCGCATGGCGCACAACCTCGAGTTGAACGTCATTGCAGAAGGCGTGGAGACGAACGAGCAGCTGGATTTCCTGAAAGAACGCCAATGTGACCAGGCACAGGGCTATTACTTCAACCGCCCGCTGCCTGCAGAAGACATTTTGAGATTGTACGGAGACCCGGCGCCTGCCGGGGTATAGCATGGGAAAAGGCTCTTGAGACGGGATGTCTCAAGAGCCTTTTGTGTTTTATTCAAATGCTGATTCTGCCCATTACTACCGTATTGTAATAGTTTCCATCGGATAAAAGCTTGTCTTGCCGGAGGATTCCTTCTACGTTGAACCCATGCTTTTCGTAGAGCTTGATCGCTTTTTCATTCGTTTCAAGGACCGTCAAGACCACTTTCTTGATGCCGGCCGCATCTGTCCAGTCGAGCGTTTCGCTTAAAAGTGCTCCTCCGATACCGTATCCCCAGTATGCCTGCAGCATGCAAACACCGAATTCCACTTTATGCGCAGTCCGCTTCAGCGAATTGCCTTCGCATCTAGAAAAGCCGACAATTGCCCCGTCAACTTCTGCCACGAGAAATAAATGATTGGGTGCTTGCGTGTCTTCTTCAATGATTTTTTCAAATCCAGTGCAGTCAATATACGCCTCGCCTTTTTCCCGGTCCATGTTTTCCGTTTCTCCATCAATTTGCAATCTTACTTCTGATAATTGGCGGGCATCCTGAATTTCAGCAGAACGGATAGTATAGCTGATGCCGCGAACGATTAATTCTTTGCTGTTAATTCGCATATTCAGGATCTCCATTCTCTAGCCGAATTCCTTCCACCTCGCATCTCAACTTGTAAATGCGCTGGACCCATTCCGGTTCATTCGCGATTCTCTTTTCCATTTTCACCAATGGCCGCTTGCCGACGCGCCGGTCCATTAAGCTAAGGATTTGAATAATGTGATTTTCCGACGCCAGCGATTCGGAAATCGGGGCGTTGAAATAAGATTCCAGCGCATCGAAAAAATCGTATTGTCCGTAAATCCCTTCTTGTTTGAGCAATTGATGGGCGATGTCCTGGATCCGGATATTCTCTTCGACATCATCAAACTCGTAGAATTCCTGCGAATGCCGCAGCGTCCATTCCTTTTTGTACTCTTCCCGCTCCGCCGTGATGGTGCACATGCTGAGCAGTTCTTTTCCGTCCACCGTGATAACGGCGCGTCCCAATCCGTCATGCGCTTTCCGGTAGTTGATGACTTGAAAATCCACTCGGCCAGCGAGCGATTCACAGGTCAGGCTCTTCAACTTCTTTTTCGCTTTGCTCCATTTTGGGCTGTACATTTGTTCTCTCCTGTATCGTACCGGATTTCAGTTCCAGACTTTGTCCAAGTCTCCTGCGTAGAAGCCGATTGCTTTCTGATAGCTTGAAATTTCTTCGTCACTCGTCGTTTCGGCCAAACAGCGAAGCAAGATTTCCATCGCTCGGCTATGCTGTTTTAGATTATAGAGCGTCATCGAATAAAACACACGGATGGCTCGATTTTCTGGAAAAAGTTCAATTCCATTCAAGAAGACGTTCTGCGACTTTTTATACTCGCCTAAAGTTCTCCAAGTACTTCCGAGGCCAATGATGGCCCCTTCCAGATCTTTTCCGGACAAGCCTAATTCAATTGCCTTTTCGTAGTAAGGGACAGCTTCCGCTTCATCGCCCAATACATCAAAGCTCCAGGCACACTGGTAATTCACCAAAGCATCTTTTGGAAGCTGCTCGGCTAATTCCACCAGCAAGCGATTCGATTCCCTTGTTTTGCCTTCATTTCTTAACTGGATCGCTTGGTTTAATTGTTCTTCCATCCTATTCATTCCTTCTTTTTTGCCTCATAGAAATTATAGACAGTCTTCAAGTTCCGCTGGATGCCATTCGTCCCTCGCCATTCCGCGTAAGCTTCCGGCAATAAAAATTCCGCTACATACTCTTCGATAGCCACTTTTTCATCGTGCGCTTGCTTCGCCGAATCACTCAGCAGCAGGAGGTAATCACCCATCGCTTCGATGATTTTCACCGAGTGGATGGCGCCATGCCCAGGCAGCACCGCATCAATTTCGAAAGTTTTTAATGCTTCTAAGGTTTTCAAAAAGCCATCGGGGTCGTAGATAGGCAAATGCAACGCTTCTGTCACGATGTCGCCCGCAAACAGGATTTTTTCTTCAGGGAGATACAGAAAACTATCGCTCGGTGTATGCGCTCCGCCCAGGCAATTCAGTTCCACTTTCCGCTTTGACCCCTGGAAAATTTGGCTGTCTTCAAACGCAACAGTGGGCAAGACCATTTTCAAGTGCGGCAGTTCTTCTTTCACTCTTGCCATCTCTTCCGATTGATTGATGAGGCTCGCCCGGATCACCGGATTTGCGGCCGCTTTGATTTGATGTTCCAAACTGAGAAGATAATGCGCCATTTCCGCTTGTTCAACGGCCATTTCCTTTAGAACGTTTCGTTCTTCAAATAACTGCCGGGTCAATGAAGTTGAAATGATGGCAGCATCTTCAAATACTTGATTGCCAAAAACGTGGTCGCCGTGATAATGGCTGTTAATAAGATGCTTCACTTTTTTTCCGGTCAGTTTCTCTGCTTGATTTCGCAGCTCCTGTGCCGCAGAAGGCGTACTGAACGAATCGAAGACCAACAGCTCTTCTCCTAAATCCACTACTCCGCGTTGCTCCAAGCGCCGGTGCCGGGTTTCGCGACCGCCGCAAATATCCCTGCAGCCATTTCATATAAGTGAAAATAATCGGTTTCTGCCCTTAACTCCCCCATAATTCCTCTCCCGTCCGCAAACCTTTACTCCATCGCTTTTAAGCTCTCTCCAATATTCTTTTGCAAGATTGATAAATTCAGCTTCTTACCGGTTTCCACATAGAAGCTCTTCAAAAACCCTTTGCAGTTCGCCACCAAAAACCAATAGTTCTCTTCAGGCAGCTGCTGTTTTTGAAGCAGCACTTTCTCCGGCAGCTCCGTTAATAACTCTTCTACAAGCTTCAGATCCATTCCGCGTTCCATCATTTCCAGAAGGGGTACCAATAGCCGCTCCTCTTCCGCATGGACATACACGCTTTCGGAGATAAAGATTTTATTCCATAGCGCTTTTGCGAGTTCGGGGTAAGCCGCTGCATCCAGCTTCAGGTTTTTCACGAGTTCATCAAACGCATCCGCCGCATGGGCGACGCTATGCGCCCAGCCTTTTACCGGTACGTAGCCGCGGACATCCTGCTCTGCCGGCATATATGCGAGAAGGGCTTCATGAGTTTTTCCAATCGCCGCTTCCGGCAGAAAATCATGCTTATTGTCGCTGTAAAGAATTGCCGCAATCCAAAGCGATGCGAAAGAACGGGTGAATACCGTATCCGTTCCGCTCTCGCCGATGCCTTTAAACAGCAGCTCCAAAGAGATGTCGAGCAGCTCGGCCAATTGATCGCCCTTCAGCCGGTCTTCCATGATCCACGTCGAAAAGGTTCCATAAATCAGTCCGTCCCGGAGTTCACTGTCCACAGAACCGATATGGTCAATCATCGATTGGATGAGTGCATCTTCTATCGCTTGTTCCCTTTGCAGTTTCCGCTTTAATTCTTCCTCTGTCATAGTTAATTTCCTCGCTTGTTCAAATAATGGATAACCGCCATTTCTTTGCCGAACCGATTGCCTTCATCAATAAACCCTAAACTTTTATACAGCTGATGGGCTCCTGTATTTTCCGGATGGTAGCCGACAACGATTTTCTCGGCGTTCCATTTTGTTTTCATTTCGTTCATCATGAGCTGTGTTGCCGCTTTTCCGATTCCTGAGCTTTGAAACTTCTTATCAATCATGATGCGGTAAATCCAGTGGCCGTCCATTTCTTCCGGCACCGTGTTGAACATCAGGAAGCCGGCAAGCGTGTCATCTGCGTAGATCGCATACGCTTTTAAGGCCGGCTCAAAATGCAGTTGCGCAATCGATACCGCATTCGGTTCAATATGGGCTGCTTGCTCCTCGGATACTTCGAGCCCGCAGCAGGCATACCAGTTTTCTTCATTTACTTCTGTAATCGTTACATTTTTTGCGTTCATCTAGGTTCCCCTTCCAATTTGCGGGGGAAAACACGGAGCTGTTCGTCAGTCCTTCGCAATCCCCTTGTTGATCGTGTTGATGTGCATGTAATTATTTGACATAATGACCGCCTCCTTTAATGATTTCTTTTATTTAAATAAAATACGCTCCATTGTTTCAAAAATACGCCCCATTACACGGGAAATACGCTCAGTAGCACTAAAAATACGCCCAGTAACCGGCTAAATACGCTTCCACACGAAAATCCACGCACAAAAAAACACCTTCTAAGATAAACATATCTCAAAAGGCATTTATTGGCAATCTATTCTGAAATTTCATCACTTCTTAAAAATCGTACTCTGCTTCTTTCGCTTCCCGGATCTGCGTAAACGTCTCCGTCAAAATCACCGTGTCTTCAACGAGCCGCTCAAGGCGAAGGCGGACATCGTCATTGACGATTTCTTTCCGGTAGAAATCCTGTTCTTCAATAAAGACGAAGGTCTGGACGAGCTGCGCTTTCATATAAGCGAGGATCGGCTTGAGCTGTAGTTCTGCAATCAAGTAATGCTTCGAAGAACCTGCGGTGATGAACATGCTGACGACTTTGTCGCGAAGCGCGTCCACCGGAAGCAAGTCGAAAATATTCTTCAAGGTCGCCGGAATCGACGCCTGGAAAATCGGCGTGCCGATGATGATGGCGTCCGCTTCCATGAGCGTGCGCGTGACATAGCCCGTGTCGCCTTCATATTCCAAGTAGTTGCGGCCGTCGCTGAACTGGACATCGTAATCCGCAAGGTCGAGCAAGACGGTTTCTGCGTCCGGGTACTTTGCCGCCAAAACGCCAAGCGTATAATCCATCGCAATCCAGGTTTTGGATCCGACTCTTGAACCCGATAATCCTACAATTTTCATTTTCATCGCCTCCTATTTCGCCGTGTATTTCTTGATGGCCGGCAAAATTTCCGTGCCGATCAATTCCAGGTTTTTGCGGATATTGTCAAATGGCATGCCGCCGAAATCGATTTGCGCAATATAGCGCTGGTGGCCAAAGACTTCGTGCTGGTGCAGGATCTTTTCGATGATTTGCTGCGGGCTGCCGACGTTCATGATGTTTTGCGGATCGGCGCCTTGCGCGAATAGCTGTTTCGGAAAGCCTTGTCCGTTTGTCAGCTTCATGCCTTCGTTGATATGTGGATACAGGTCTTTCAGCGCCTGCTGCATCGAATCGGCTGCATAGAAAAAGCCTGCTGTTGCGACCGGCAGCTGGGCTGGGTCGTGTCCGCCTGCTCGTGCCGCTTGTCGGTAGGCATCGATTGTGCGTTTAAATACTGCTGTCGAACCACCGAGATGCGCCATGAACATCGGCACGCCGGCGTATCCTGCTTTCATCGCACTGGCAGGTGTGCCGCCGACTGCGCGCCAAATTGGCATCGAACCGGCCACAGGGCGCGGCAGCACGCGCGCATCTCTTAGTGGCGCACGGAACTCGCCGTTCCAATTGACCACTTCTTCTTCATTCAACTTCAACAGCAATTCGAATTTCTCTTCGAATAATTCTTCGTAATTGCGGACATCGTAGCCCAGCAAGTCGAACAAGCCGACACGGGACGCACGCCCTGCAACGATTTCTGCACGTCCGCCTGAAATCAAATCGATCGTCGAGAAGTCTTCATAGACCCGCACCGGATCGGACGTACTGATGATCGTAGACGAACTCGCGATTTTGATCTTTTCTGTCGCTTGTGCAATCGCCGACAATACAACTGTATGTGCTTGCGTCGCGAAATAGTCCTGATGGCTTTCGCCGACGCTGAAAAAGTCGACGCCTGCCTGTTCCGCGAGCTTTGCGTATTCAATAATTTCATGGACCCGTTCTTTTGCGGAAATCCGTTCACCCGTCAGCGGATTCGGCAAATGATCCCCCAATGTATAAATCCCGAATTCCATCCCTTTGCTTTCATCAATGCGATACTTCTCCATCTATTCCTCCGCCTTTCCATCTATGATACTAGTATAAACAGTCTTTCCCGCAACTATCTAGAAGAATGTCTCGAATTCAATGCATTTCAGCCAAAGGTCTGAAGGAAAAAATAAAACAGTCCAGAAAGAAGCACGATGGCTCTCTCTGGACTGTCTCCATTTTTTATCCGACTGTTTTGATGGCTGGCGCAGCCGTCTTCAAGCGCATCAATTCCACACTGCCTTCGATGCCTTTCAAGTTCGCCGTGAAGGCTTCGAGCTGCATGCCGTTTGCATCCAGTAGTTTCCGCAAATTCGTCTGTTCCATATAGTCGCTGCTGAAGACGATGTCGCCGCCTTCCGCTTGCCCTTCAATGCGCGCTGCAATATTGACGGTGCGGCCGAAATAATCGAGCCGGTCATTTGAATTCACCGCAATTGCCGGTCCGCTGTATAAGCCGATTTTCAAAACGATGTCTTCATTCGCACCGTCATTGAACCCAGCCAGATTCTGTTGGATTTCAAGTGCCGCTTTCAAGCCGTCTTCCGGCAAATGGAACACCGCCATCACGGCATCGCCGATGGTTTTCACGACGCTGCCGGAGTTTTTCGCGATGTGCTGCGTCAAAAATTCAAAATGCCGGCGCACCTGGCCGTAAGCTGCAGCATCACCGACCGTTTCGTATAACGACGTCGAGCCTTTCAAATCTGTGAACAGGATCGTCACCCGGTCGATGCCGATTTTCTTGCCGGGCGACAGCACTTCCGACGAAAACAGATCATGGAATTCCTGCATCGCCGTGACTTTCGCCGCCGTGACTTTTTCGGCATTCCATGAATCCTGCTCCAGCACAATGACGATATCGTTCGAACTGGAATTCGTGATTTCGACTTCTAACGGATTTCCAATCGATGCAAACGACCACCCTCCATCGGAATAAACCAAGGAATCGCGCCCTTTTTGCATCTCGCCTGTCTCAAACCGCACTTGATCATTCGCCTGGACTACCCGTACCCGCAACGATTCCAAGCTTTCGGGAATGTTGAGTAAAACGGTTTCCCCTATACCAACGATTTTCTGCATCTTTACGTGCGGCGTAATCATCGGCCCGCCGACGCAATACACTTCCGCATACGCTTTTCGTACAGACGGATGCACCGAAAACTGCAATTCAACGTATTGATCGAAATTCGCATCGTAGTTGATGCCGCAAAGGTCGCAATGGAATTCTTCATTGAGATCCGACAACGAATTCTGTTCCGACTTCGATATGCGGCAATTCGGGCAGATCAGATTCCAGCTCAAGTTCAGCATGCCTTCTTTCGTTGCATACAATAAGAGCCGGAGCACTTCGTCCAAGTCCGCATGCCATAAGTTCGCAAGCAGCGGGTTCGATATGGGCGACGTCTTGGCTGCTTTTTTCGATCAAATAATCATGAAGCAGTGCCACATACTCCTCTTTCACGGGCCGCTTCCGCAATGCTGTTTCCAGCCGCTCGAGTTCATCTAGCTGCACTTTATGGTTGGGCGATTTCTGCGGAGCATGGAACGGATCGTCCGCTCCCGATGCCAAATATTCTTCCAAGTACTTCATGCTGTTTTTCATCGATTGCAAACCGATGAGCGGAATCGCGGCAGCACCTAAAGCGTTTCGCGCTTTGAACGAAGCCTTGATGCGCACGCCGGTTTTATTCGGCGAACCGTCTTTTGCTTCGAATAGTTCAACACCCCACAGGTAATAGTCGAGCCGGCCGCCGATATAGCGGCGCTCCACGGAATACGCACGGTTCTCTTCCCATTGGAACGGATATTCCCGCCAGTGCAGCGGAACCGTGTTGGCGATTTTCGCCCGGCCTTCCCGGAAAAAAACACTGTTGCCTTCTTTTTTCGCTTCACTGAAGGCGACCGGAAAAAGGCCGATGTATAAATTCAAGCGATTGTTGTCGCTCAGCAATTTCCAGATCGTTTCTTTACGAAGCGGAAATTCCCGCTCCATCGTATAATTCTTTACTGCATAATTCATCTGCTTCGCTCCTAAGATATCGCAATCGCGACAGCTAATAAAATCACATGGAAGATCTGGTCAGCCATGATGGACAGCCAGACCTTTTCAGGCCCTTTAGCTGTTTGGACACGGCGTACCCAGAAAGCGACAAAAGTTTTGCGGTCTAAAATGACATGTCCGATGAAGATGATGGCAATTCCTTCTAGCGACAAGCCGCCGGATATCCAGCCGACACTTGCCACTACGATTGTATAGACCGTAACATGGGTCAATAGAGGCAGCCATTTCGTTGCCTTGTATTTCGCCATCCAGGAAGTCTGCAATAAAAAATCACCGATTAAATGTCCGATTAACAGCCAATCAAACTGGTTCATAATTTATACTCATCTTCATGTTCAATATCGCAGTCATCGAAGTCGTAATTGCATTCTTCGAGGATGCTGATGAACGCATCAACAATTTCTGCATCGAACAGCGTGCCGCGGCAGCGGAGAAGTTCCGCTGCACTTTCCCGGTAAGACAAGCCGACGCTATAAGAGCGGGTTGTCGTCATTGCATCAAAGGTATCCGCTACGCCGACGATTCTTGCAAATAACGGAATGTCCCCTTCTTTTAAAGCATCCGGATAGCCGGACCCGTCCAAGCGTTCATGATGCGAGCGCGTCGCCTCGATTGCATAGACCATCGAAGACTTCGGCTCCATATTTGATAAGATATCCGCTCCGATGACGGTGTGCTGCTTGATCAATTCGTATTCTTCGAACGTCAAGCGCTCCGGTTTTCTAAGCACTTCGTCCGTAATGCCGATTTTGCCGATGTCGTGGAGCAGCGCCGCTTTATAAAGTTCTTCCCGCATTTGCGGTTCCAAGCCCAGACGCTCTCCGATCCATAAGGAGTATTTCGCCACCCGTTCAGAATGCCCTGCTGTATACGGGTCCCGGGCATCCAGCACTTTTGCGAGCGTTTTGATCATGCTGACGAACATTTTGTAGAGTGCATCGTACATTTGGCTGTTCTGCAGCGCAAGCGCCGATTGATTCGCGAGCGCTTCGGCAAGTCTCATATCCTGTTCCGTGAAGAAAGCGGTGTGTTTTTTATTCAGCAATTGCAAAGCTCCAAGCACCTTGTCTTTTACGATCAACGGCACGGTGATCATCGATTTCGTCGCAAAGCCGCTCGAATGGTCGACCCGGTTCGTCCAGTTCGGATCCGTCGCTGCATGTTCAACCAGCTGTGCCTGGCCTTCCGTAATGACTTTCCCCACCACGCCTTCCCCTTTTTTCAATTTGATATTTAAAATAGTCGAAGACGAGGGACCGAAAGCCGCCACTGCCTTGATTTCTTCTTTCTCGTCATCATCCGTTACCCAAAGCGTCCCCGCTTCCGCCCCGATAACTTCCACCATCTGCAAAAGAATGTTCTGAAACACCTCTTCAATCGCCAAATTTGCGTTCAATTGCTTCGATGCATCCAATAAGCTCAAAAGTTCCTGCACTCTTCCTTCTAACTCCGCTATCCGCTCCACTAAAATCCCCCATTTTCCTGTAAAACGCCTTTATCTACTTTATCGGTAATTTTCGCCTTATTCTTAACCGATATTTTTCTATAAAAAAAGCCGACACCCTGAGGTACCGGCTTACTTGTAAAAATCCCAGACAATCATAATTTTTGCCATCCATTCAAACGAAAAAGCCAAGAGATATAAAGGTGTGGCAACAATCACTACTCCTGCTGCAAAATAGCCGAATCCCTTTAACAGCATCCTCGCTACATCGTAAACGGCCCCAGTCAAATCATCGATAAAACTCAGCATGCCATCCCTCCTTTTTCATTGTTTCGTTAGCCGGTCGGCTCGCGAAATACTGAAAAACAGGAGCACGAAAACAGCTAGTACAAGCACTGTCCAGTAGCTATTATCCTTTACAGCTAGGAAAACGGCGACAATGCTCAATAAAATCGATAAGATGAGTCCCGCCATCGTCTTCTTGTCATTCAAAACAACCCAGTTCATCGAATCTCCTCCATGCTTTTCATCTAGTATACCATTTCACGAGAGATGATTATGCAATAAACGGAATTTTGACAATTTAATCCCTTTTTTTATTTTCGCCAGAAGCTTTGGCAACCAGCTTTGTCTTCGATGTTAAAAGCGATGATTTTCTCAAGCAAATCAAAATCTACCGGCTTGTTCCATGGGATGCGGAATAGTTCCTGCGTCTGGCTATAGCCTGCCTGATCAATCGGTTCTGAAAACTGGACGATGGCCACTTTCTCCGGCGCCACCGATAAATGCTTTTTCGCTACACTGAAAGCGATGATGAACGTGCCGTGGTCCGTGAACATCGGCTGATTCCATTTGATTGCCGTCTCGAGCTGCGAAAATTTCTCCTTTATCCATCCCAGAATTTCTTCGAGCCGTTCCTTGTGATCGGGTTCACCAATCTTCGATAAGAACTCTTCAAATGTCTCCATTAGATCTCCTCCAATTTTAATTGAGTTAACCGTATCATATTTCAAAGGATAAAAAAACGCCCTTTCGGATGGCATATCCGAAGGAGCGTATTTTCATGATTTTTATTCGACTGTTACAGATTTCGCCAAGTTGCGCGGCTTGTCCACGTCGCAGTCGCGGTGAAGCGCTGCGTAGTAAGAAATCAATTGCATCGGGATGACCGATACCAATGGAGACAACAATTCATGGACTTTTGGAAGCACAAGGCTGTCGCCGTCTTCTTGCAAGCCTTCCATTGAAATGATGCAAGGATGTGCACCGCGCGCCGCTACTTCTTTCACGTTGCCGCGGATGCTCAAGTTAACCGCTTCTTGCGTCGCAAGGGCGATAACCGGTGTGCCTTCTTCGATCAAAGCAATCGTACCGTGCTTCAATTCGCCGCCGGCAAAGCCTTCCGCTTGGATGTACGAAATCTCTTTCAATTTCAATGCGCCTTCTAAGCCTACGAAGTAATCCATCACGCGGCCGATGAAGAAGCAATTGCGTGTTGTTGAAAGGAAATCGCGTGCGATTTGTTCCATTTCTTCTTTCATGTCGACTTGCGACTGGATCGCGTTCGCAACGATTCCAAGTTCCTGCACAAGGTCAAAACCGATATCGATTCCTTTAGACTGTGCAGTAACAGCAGCCAAGATCGAAAGGACAGCGATTTGCGCTGTGTAAGCTTTTGTTGAAGCTACAGCAATTTCAGGTCCAGCATATAACAATAACGTATGGTCAGCTTCACGTGAAAGCGTTGATCCCGCTTACGTTTGTGACAGTTAATGATGGATGGCCCAATTTCTTGATTTTCACCAATACTTGGCGGCTGTCCGCTGTTTCCCCTGATTGGGAAATAAAGACGAATAGCGGTTTTTCTGAAAGAAGCGGCATATTGTAGCCGAATTCACTTGCTACATGCACTTCCACTGGAATGCCAGCCATTTTCTCCAAGTATTCTTTGCCAATCAATCCTGCGTGATAGCTCGTACCCGCAGCAATGATGTGGATGCGGTCTGCTTGTTTCACCGCTTCGATGATTTCAGGCTGGATTGTCAATTTGTCGTCCGCGCCTTGGTAAGCTTGGATGATTTTGCGCATTACAGCTGGCTGCTCATCGATTTCTTTTAACATATAATGAGGGTAAGTCCCTTTTTCGATGTCGCTCATGTCGATTTCCGCTTTGAATGGCTGGCGGCTTACCGCTTCCCCGTCCAATGTCAGGATTTCTACGCTGTCTTTGCGAACGATGACGATTTCTTTATCCATCAATTCCACGAATTGATCCGTGATTTGAAGCATCGCCATTGCGTCACTTGCTACAACGTTGAAGCCGTCGCCAAGGCCGACAAGCAATGGGCTCTTGTTTTTCGCAACGAAAATTGTCTGTTCTTCTTCTGCATCAAGCAAAGCGATTGCGTAAGAACCTTTTAATAGCGTCAATGTTTTGCTGAACGCCTCTTGAGTCGTCATGCCTTCTTCGACAAATTTGCCGATCAATTGCACGATGATTTCCGTATCTGTATCAGATTCCATTTCCACGCCCGCTAGGTAATCGCGCTGAATGTGGTGATAGTTTTCGATTACGCCATTATGCACCAAAGTGAAACGGTCGTTTTCGTTTTGATGAGGGTGGGCATTGACGCGGTTCGGCTTCCCGTGAGTTGCCCAGCGCGTATGTCCGATCCCTGTTGTTCCAACCACTTCGTCTTCTACGACAGCACGCAAATCAGCGATGCGTCCTTTTTCTTTAAAGACTGTGATGCCTTTTCCGTTGCGTACAGCGATACCCGCTGAATCGTAGCCGCGGTATTCCAGGCGCTCAAGCCCTTTTAACAAAATTTCTTTCGAGTCGTTTTCCCCAATATATCCAACAATTCCACACATAATCCAATTCCTCCAGTTTTCTGCAAGTTAAAATAAGCATTTGCATGCGTTCGCAAACACCTTAGTGAGCCCATCCATACCGTTGTACAGCCGATTGCTCCGCTGCTTTAAGTATTGGATATGACGACCGGGCTTCGCGGCCGGGAGGTATCCGCCGAAATCTCGATACTCCTCCTCCTCGTCTACTGGAAACTGACATGTCCGTCCAATTTTTCCAGTACAGGCGCTTTAACTATTTTCCTCGTACGCATTACTATCCCCCTTTTTCTGCGGCCCTAAACAGGCAACTTTATCATAACCTCTAACCTGCACCGCGTCAACGATACACTATTGAAATAGGGCTTAAGGCGAGAACCGGATGGTGCGAAAGACTGGAAAGAATTCGGACATAAAATCAGGTATTCTTCACACGAATAATTGGAAATTATTTAAGACTGATGGATGTGAAATAAAAAATGCGCGCGTTTGGATGAATTTGCGTGCGTTCATGGGAAAATACGCGCGTTCAAAAGGATTTGTGCGCGTTCAGTGAAAAATGCGCGCGCTCGCAGAGATTTGCGCGCGTTCAACTGAATTTACGCGCGCTAGCCGCCTTCACACTCTCCATTTGCTCCCCATAAAAAAAACCGGAAGCATCCGCCTCCGGTCCGTCTCGCTTTATTAAACTTAATTCATGCCCATTTCTGCTCGCACTACTTCAGCAATGCGCTCCACGTAGCTTTCACAGTCTTCCACTGAAGCTGCTTCCACCATCACGCGGACAAGCGGTTCTGTTCCGGACGGGCGCACGAGTACGCGCCCGTTGCCGTTCATTTCGTTTTCCACTTCGGCAATCTTCTGTGCCACTTTGGCATTGTCCGTCACGGCGTGTTTGTCCGTCACACGGATATTAACGAGCTTCTGCGGGAAGATCGTCATCTCCTCTGCCAGCTCAGACATTTTTTTGCCGGTGATCTTCATGATGTTGACCAACTGCAAGCCTGTCAATAAACCATCGCCGGTTGTGTTGTAATCAAGGAAAATGATGTGGCCGGATTGTTCGCCGCCCAAGTTGTAATCATTTTTCTTCATCTCTTCCACTACGTAGCGGTCGCCGACAGCTGTCTGTTTGCTTTCCATGCTGTGTGCTTCCAACGCTTTATAGAAGCCCATATTGCTCATCACAGTAGAAACGACCGTGTTTTTCTTCAATCGTCCTTCGGAATGCAAATGTTTCGCGATTATGTACATAATCTGGTCGCCATCTACAATAGTTCCTTTTTCATCCACTGCGATCAAACGGTCGCCGTCGCCATCAAACGCAAGGCCGATATCCGCTTTTTTCGCTACTACCAGTTCAGCCAGTTTTTCAGGATGCGTCGAACCGACATGGTCGTTAATGTTCAAGCCGTTTGGCGAAGCGCCCATCGTTGAGATGTCTGCATCCAAATCCGCAAATACGTGTGTCGCTAATGTTGAAGTAGCACCGTGTGCACAGTCAAGCGCCACATGGATGCCTGCGAACTCTTCGTCCACTGTCTGTTTCAGATACTGGATGTATTTCTGTCCGCCTTCAAAATAATCCGTCACGCTGCCAAGATCTCCGCCAGTTGGGCGCGGCAATGTATCTTCTTCTGCGTCAAGCAATGCTTCGATCTCAAATTCCTGGTCATCCGACAATTTAAAGCCATCCGAACCAAAGAATTTGATACCGTTGTCTTCAACCGGGTTGTGTGAAGCTGAAATCATGACACCGGCTTCTGCACTCATGACACGGGTTAAATAAGCAACTCCTGGTGTGCTGATGACGCCGAGGCGCATCACTTCTGCACCGACGGATAAAAGGCCGGCTGCTAGTGCGCCTTCCAACATTTCCCCGGAAATACGCGTATCGCGGCCGATTAACACTTTCGGTTTGCCTTTTGAGCTTTTTGTTAAGATATATCCGCCGAAGCGGCCTAATTTAAATGCTAATTCCGGTGTTAGTTCGGTATTCGCTACACCCCGCACACCATCAGTTCCAAAATATTTTCCCATTATTTTCTCTCCTTCAATTCTTAAGCTTGAATTGTTTTATGATGCTCCATTTTGTTTTATTGCGCTAAAGACATTTACGACGGATCGTCTTCTGCCAGAACCGGATTTTCCACGTCTTCCGGCAGCTGGACCGATTCATCCACACTAATTTCCGCTTCCACCGTCAGTTTCCCAGGCGACACGCTGCTCGTGCCTTTCGGCTTTTTCAGTTCCGCTTCCACCGTTGTATCGGTCGGCGTGATGACACCGGCATTAACTTCGACGACAAATTCCGTCAATGCATCCACCACTGCCGGCGGACCTGAAATCTTCACGGTTTCACTGGACGGCGTCAGCGAATCGATCGTAACACCTGTCTGAGGCTCACCGTTCTCTTCAATCGAGACGGGCACTTCTTTGCTGTATTCTTCAATATCCACGGCCACTTCGACCACTTCCGGTTCAATCGTCACGTTTTCGAGCTTCGTCAAATCATTGGCAAGAACCCGGACCCGCTTCCGTAGTAAAGGAATCGTCCAGTCCCGCTTCCCCCGTAACGGTCGCTTTCACAAAACTGATGGCATCAATGACGCTCTTCGGCCCGGTAACAGCCACCGTCTTCGGCTCAGCAGTTATGCCTTTCAGCACAAATCCTTCCGCCAGCAAACGCTCATTAATTTCCGGATCAATCCGGAATTCCTGGGTCACCCGCTCTTCAATCGTAATATCAATAAAAGCGGGAGAAATCTGCACACGCAGTTCTTCCGATAAATTTTCTGTCTGGATCGGCACTTGGTGCTCCCCAAGCGTCAAATTGCGCAAATCCACGAACAGCGTGAAATCCTTCAGTTGACGTGTTGTCTGGACAATGCTTGTGGGACCTGAAATCGTCAAATCGACGGTCTCAGGCAATCCGCTGACCATTAAGTTCGTATCATCATAGAAAACTTCCAATGCCACATCTTCTATCTCTTCCGTTACAGTTCCGCTGCCAGCCGAATCGACTGCCTCATCGCCGGACTTCACCGTGAAAAACAGAAGAAAGGCTAATAGAAGGGCCATAATCCGCAAAAACCAAGGGTTGTCCATCATTTTATCCATTCTTTTTCCCCCTCCAATTCCAACGGGAAGAGTCGGCTGCCTGTTGTTCTGCGCCAAACCAGATGCGGCGCAATTTCACTTCAAAATCTTCCAATGACAGATTGCGGTGCAAATCACCGTTCGCCGTTAAGCTGATCGCTCCGGTTTCCTCCGACACAATGACCGTAATCGCATCCGTCACTTCACTGATTCCAAGCGCTGCCCGGTGCCGCGTCCCCAGTTCTTTTGAAATGAACGGGCTTTCCGACAAAGGCAGGTAGCAGGCGGCGGCCGCTATCCGGTTTTTCTGGATGATTACAGCTCCATCATGCAAAGGCGTATTCGGGATAAATAAATTAATGAGCAACTCTGACGTAATGTCTGAGTTCATCGGGATTCCAGTTTCGATATATTCACTCAATCCCGTTTCGCGTTCAATCGAAATAAGCGCACCGATGCGGCGTTTTGCCATATAACTGACCGATTTAGACATCGCATCAATTAAACGGCCCCGCTCCGATTCCTCATTCAATTGGCTGCTCGAAAACAGCTTCCCTCGCCCTAACTGTTCCAATGCACGGCGCATTTCGGGCTGGAATATGATGATGATGGCCAAGAATCCCCAATTCAATACTTGCTGCATAATCCATCCAAGCGTTTCCAAATTGAGTGCCTGGGTAATCAGATACGCAATAATGATAAAGAAGATTCCTTTTAACAATTGGACGGCTTTCGTCCCTTTAATAATCGTAATTAATTTATATACAACGAACCATACCAATAAAATATCAATGACATTCACTAAAAGTTCGAGTGGTGTTTGGTCGGTTAAATTCTCCAAAAACGGCATCTGCAACCCTCACTTTTCAACATCTGCATATCTAATAGTATAGCATAATCAAATCACGCCTGCCTTGCTTGGAGGGGTTCTAAAACGCATAAACTCTCTTCAAAATTTTTACAATGCGGACGATACAACCCATTTCCGAATAATTTGGCCCACGCTATTTCCGTTGCCTTCCCAAACAGCCAAACTTTTCTCCCGCAATCCGCAGTCAACTGCAGCTTTCTTTTTTATTTTCCCATTAAAAAAACTCCATAAGCCGATTTCACTGGCTTACAGAGTTGTCTCTTTATTCTTCCATATCTTCGCTGCCGCTAAAAATAGTGGCCGCTTCTTTCACGCCTGACTTGATTTGATACCAGAGCCATTCGAAAGCACGGTCGATTTCTTCAATTTCCCCGGTGATGACACCACTTGATGCCATATACTTGCCGTTGACGATGGTTACGTCTCCGCGCAGTTCACCTTCGACCCGGATGTCTCCGTTACGGACGGTGATATCCCCTGTCACGACTTGCCCTTCCGGCACGACCACCGTTTCACCCTCCACTACCAGGTTTTCCTGTTTTGTGAATGCAAATTGCTGATCGTCATTGAAGTTCGTGAACAAGGCCGCGCTCATCAAAATACAGAACAGCGCTGCAGCCGTCAAAATCGGATTTTTGCGGAACCAGCGTTGGACGCCGCCGCGTTGGCTTTGTTTCGGCAGCCGCTGCATCGTCTTTTGGACAAAATCGGCAGGTGCCTGTATATGAGATGCACTTTGGACAAATGCAATCGTTTTGGTCAGTTCATGGTATTGCTTTCGACAATCGATGCAGCTTTCTAAATGCGCCTTCAAAACGGCTTCGTCGGCAGCATTTATATCCCCATCTAAATAATCATCCATATACTGAATGATGTTCTCCGGACACGTATTCATCGTGCTCGCCTCCTACAAATTGCTCAATTGCTTCCGAAGAGCTTCTCGTCCCCGGTGTATCCGCGTTTTCACGGTCCCAAGCGGCAAATCCAAAATCTCGCTGATTTCCGCCAGCGGCAATTCTTCAATGTACTTTAATACAATAGCGGCACGGTACTTATCTGGCAAGCGGCTGATCTCATATTGCACACGTTCCTGGACTTCCATCCGCATCAGCTCTTCTTCAGGCAGCTGATCGTCGCTTGCAATAGAGGAGTACATATCCAAGCCTTCCGTTCCGCGCACTTCCGCATCCAGATGGTAATCCGGCTTTTTCTTGCGGATCCGGTCGATGCATAAATTCGTCGCAATGCGGTACAGCCATGTCGAAAATTTACGCTGCTGATCGAACGTATGAAGATTGACGTAAGCACGCATAAACGCTTCTTGCGCAATATCTTCCGCTTCATGCTTGTTGTTCAGCATGCGGTAGCAGATTTGATAAAGCTGGTGCTGATACAGCTCAACGATTTCGGCGAATGCGTTCTGATCGCCTTTTAACACTTTTTTTATTCGTTTATTGACTAACGCATCCATAATCTCATTTCCCTCCGCCTATGCGGCTGTCTTTTATATACGGACTAGATTCCAAAAGGTTTCAAATTAAATGTTCTTTTTTACAAATCTCTTTCTATCGTATCAAAGTTTACCCATTTAAATCCATGAAATTTTGCGACTCTTTCCGATATAAAAGCTTTTGGCAATAAAAGAAACATTTCTGCCCATAAAAAAACAGGCTTTCGCCTGCTTTTCGCTCGTTTATACTAATTTTTCACCAAACAACGAACCGATCAATGCGACCGCTACATCCGCTGTCCGGTTCTTTTCGTCTAAAATCGGATTAACTTCAACAAACTCAGCAGAAGTGATAATGCCGGCGTCAAATAATAATTCCATTGCCAAGTGGCTTTCACGGTAAGTGATGCCGCCTGGAACCGGTGTGCCGACCCCTGGCGTGTACAAAGGATCGATGCCATCAAGGTCAAGCGATAAATGCACAGCGTCTGTCCGGCGCTCTTCTTTCAAGTACTGGATGGCATCTGCAATGACTTCATTCATACCCATTTTATCGATTTCGTGCATGCTATATACACGGATGCCGCGCTCTTTGATCAATTCCCGCTCTCCCGGGTCGACCGAACGCGCTCCGATGATGACAATGTTTTCCGGTTTCACTTTTGGCGAATAGCCGCGGATGTGCGTCAATTGCTCATGCCCAAGCCCGAAGCTTGCAGCAAGCGGCATGCCGTGGATATTGCCGGATGGCGATGTGTCGCTCGTATTCATGTCTGCGTGCGCATCGTACCAAATGACGCCAAGATTTTCATGGCGTTCTGAAATTCCTGCAAGCGTTCCGATTGCAATGCTGTGGTCGCCGCCTAGAACTAATGGGAAGTTTCCAGCTTCCGCCACTTCAAAAACTTTTGCGCCCAGCGCTTCCGTTGCTTCTGTAATCACTTTCAAATTGCGCAGATTCGTGTTTTCTTCCACTGAACCGTCTGCTTGCCCGATTTGGATGTCCCCTTCATCCTTCACCGTATAGCCAAGTTCCTCGATGCGTTCGACCACTCCTGCGTAGCGGATGGCACTTGGCCCCATGTCGACGCCGCGGCGATTTTGCCCGTGGTCCATTGGTACACCGATAATCGATACATTCTTTTTATTCATGATTTTATTCCCCCTTAACAAGATGCATTCATTGTAACTGCTAAAGGGGACTTGGCTCAACCGTACAAAATCACGTATATTTATTCAACTTTTCCAACAATTCTTTTTCCACTTCCGGCCATTCCCGATCGATGATGGAATAGACCACAGCATCTCTCGGTTTGCCCGTAGACCGGATCCGCTCATTGCGCAGCACCCCTTCTTTTACTGCACCGATGCGTTCCAATGCTTTCTGTGAACGGATATTTTTAGCATCTGTCTTGAATTGCACACGAATCATGCCGCGTTCTTCAAAACAATAGTGGAGAAGCGCCAATTTCACTCGGGTATTCACATGTGTGCGCTGTGCCGATTCTGCATAGAACGTCGAGCCGATTTCACAGCTTTTATTCGTTTCATCGATTGCATAGATGCGGGTTGTCCCGATAATTTCCGGCGTTTCCGGGTTCTCGACGGCAAAGATCAACACGTTGGACTGGTTCAGCCCGGATGCAAGCCACGCTTCCAACTGCTCAAAAGTTTCCACTTTCGTCAGCATGTGTTCGAAAATCCCCGGTGTATACAATTCCCAAAGCGCTTCAAAATCCTCTCTCTTCAATAAACGCAAGCGAATGCCTGGCTGTTCAATTATCATTTCTTCTCCTCCTAACTAAAATAGACCGATTGGATCCGCTGCAAAAATTCCTTTTCGAGCTCGCCCATCTCTTTCGCTAAAAAATAGGTCGATACTTTAGGCAACGGAAACAAGTCAAAATGGGCATCCATCAAGCGCCCTTCAATCAATTCCCGCCGCACCATGGATCTCGGCAGAAACGATACGCCGAGCCCTTCCTGGATAAACCTTTTCACAATATGTGCCTGTGTCACTTTCATCGTCCGGATTCCCGTCACTTGCAAACGCAATTTCAGCAGCAATTCCTCCCAAAATACCGGATGGTGATGAGTAAACAAAAACGAAGATTGAAGCATCGCTTCGGCTGAAACAGTCGGTCCACTTTCGTCATCATAGGCGTCTCGCGGCAAAATGAATAAGAGCGGATCGTCGTAGACAATTTCATGGAGAATATTCCTTCGCACCGGCGGCAAGGCCGAAATTCCCGCTGAAACTTCTCCGTTTTCTACCAAGTCCTCGATTTTTTCGGATTCTTCTACCTGTATCACCAGTTCAATATACGGATGATTCAATGTGAAGGATTTTAAGATATACGGGAGAACCGTCTCAGCCATTAACGGAGAAATAGCCAATCGCCATTTCTGACGATATCCTTGTGCAAAGGCATGCAGTCCTTCAACGCTCAAATCCACTTGCACTAAAATTTTTCTTGCTTCACCGAGAAAATGGCGCCCTTCATCGGTCAGTTCTACCCGATTCCTTTCCCGTTTAAATAGGAGTATTCCTAAACTCTCTTCTAATAACCGGATGTGTACGGTCACATTGGGCTGTGACATCAACAAGCGTTCGGATGTCTTCCTGAAATTTAAGGTTTCCGCCGCATCCACAAAAGTTTTTAACCAAGAAAGTTCCATAACTGCCTCCTTTCTCAATTAATAATTTGAATTGTTTTAATTATATATCTTTAATTTTTATAATCAATACAGCGAGGTATGATAAAAGAAAAGGAGGAGAAGGAACATGTTCCAAAAAGGCTTAAAAGGTGTAGTAGCGGTCCAGACAGGCATTGCATCTGTCGACGGGGATAAAGGGGAATTACGCTATCGCGGAAAATTAGTGCATGAAGTGATCAAAGGAAAATCATTTGAAGAAACGGCTTATTTCTTATGGCATGGGCATAGCGCAAGCGCTACAGAACTTGAAGACTGGGAAGCTTCTTTCATTAAATACCGGAAAGTACCGGAACACATCTTGGAAATCGCGAAATTGCTGCCAAAAGAAGCCCCTATCATGGACGGGCTGCGTACTTTACTTTCAGCTTATAGCCAACAAGAATTTTCACGTACAACTCCTGAGCAACAAGCGTTATCTCTCGTTTCAGTCTTTCCGGTTTTAACGGCTTTACTCTACCGCTTACAGCAAGGACTCCCACCCATCGATGCTCGGGAAGATTTGAACCACACGGCCAATTATTTATGGATGTTAAAAGGTACAGAGCCGACAGCTGCCCAAATTGAGGCATTGGAAACTTATTTAAAATTGACCATGGAGCACGGCATGAACGCCTCCACTTTCGCCGCACGGGTGACGGTTTCTACCGAATCGGATATGGTGTCAGCCATCACATCAGCGATCGGAACGATGAAAGGCCCCTTGCATGGCGGCGCTCCTTCTGGTGTCATCGATCTGTTGGAAGAAATCCAATCTCCCGAACGAATTGAACCCGTCATTGCCCATAAACTTGATGAAGGAGAGAAAATCATGGGGTTCGGCCATCGCATTTACCGGACAGAAGATCCGCGTTCCATTTTATTGCGTGAAACTTGTTTGGCACTCGCAGGCGAAGACCCTTGGCTCGATTTAGCCGTATCTGCAGAACAGGAAATCATCCGCTTGCTGAATGAACGAAAACCGGGGCGCGCCCTTTACACAAATGTTGAATTTTATGCAGCTGCCATTATGCGCTCGATCGATATGCCGCCGGCTTTATTCACACCCACTTTCAGTGTCGCTCGCATAGTCGGCTGGACTGCTCACGTACTCGAACAGCAGCGGGACAATGTCATTTTCCGGCCGCAATCCGAATACATTGGAAACTAACTAAAAAAAACCCGTCTCCAAGTTAATGGAAACGGGTTTTTACACATGGATAGTACAAATACACATGGAACAATGGAGCCTAGGGGGCTCGAACCCCTGACCTCGACACTGCCAGCGTCGCGCTCTCCCAGCTGAGCTAAGGCCCCGCGCTGAACAGGCGCAGGAAAAAAATAAAAATGAGCCATGAAGGATTCGAACCTTCGACCCTCTGATTAAAAGTCAGATGCTCTACCAACTGAGCTAATGGCTCGAAAAAAATGGCTGGGGTACCTGGATTCGAACCAGGGCATGACGGGATCAAAACCCGTTGCCTTACCGCTTGGCTATACCCCAAAGATAAAACTGGTGGTGGGGGGCAGATTCGAACTGCCGAACCCGAAGGAGCGGATTTACAGTCCGCCGCGTTTAGCCACTTCGCTACCCCACCGAGAAGAATGGTGGAGGATGACGGGATCGAACCGCCGACCCTCTGCTTGTAAGGCAGATGCTCTCCCAGCTGAGCTAATCCTCCACGAAAATCAAAATTTATTTCTATAAATTGTTTTTAAAAAACAATTTGGTGACCCCTACGGGATTCGAACCCGTGTTACCGCCGTGAAAGGGCGGTGTCTTAACCGCTTGACCAAGGGGCCAATATAAATAGTATAACAGTCTCTCACCAATCTACAAAACCTTATGGAAATCAAAAAGCTTCCAACCGGGTTCGAACCGGTGACCTCTTCCTTACCATGGAAGCACTCTACCTGCTGAGCTATGGAAGCAAGGTAAAAGATTCGTTGCGGTAAAAAAAACATAGAATAGCCCAGCGACGTCCTACTCTCACAGGGGGAGACCCCCAACTACCATCGGCGCAAAAGAGCTTAACTTCCGTGTTCGGGATGGGAACGGGTGTGGCCTCTTTGCCATCATCACTGGACTATTTTTTTCAGAGTGACTTGTTCACTCAAAACTGGATATTCGACATGAAACAAACGCAACGCGCTCTTCAAAAAGCATTTTGGTTAAGTCCTCGATCGATTAGTATTCGTCAGCTGCACGTGTCGCCACGCTTCCACCTCGAACCTATCTACCTCATCGTCTTTGAGGGATCTTACTTGCTTGCGCAATGGGAAATCTCATCTTGAGGGGGGCTTCGTGCTTAGATGCTTTCAGCACTTATCCCGGCCACACATAGCTACCCAGCGATGCCCTTGGCAGAACAACTGGTACACCAGCGGTGTGTCCATCCCGGTCCTCTCGTACTAAGGACAGCTCCTCTCAAATTTCCTGCGCCGCGACGGATAGGGACCGAACTGTCTCACGACGTTCTGAACCCAGCTCGCGTACCGCTTTAATGGGCGAACAGCCCAACCCTTGGGACCGACTACAGCCCCAGGATGCGATGAGCCGACATCGAGGTGCCAAACCTCCCCGTCGATGTGGACTCTTGGGGGAGATAAGCCTGTTATCCCCGGGGTAGCTTTTATCCGTTGAGCGATGGCCCTTCCATGCGGGACCACCGGATCACTAAGCCCGTCTTTCGACCCTGCTCGACCTGTACGTCTCGCAGTCAAGCTCCCTTGTGCCTTTACACTCTGCGAATGATTTCCAACCATTCTGAGGGAACCTTTGGGCGCCTCCGTTACTCTTTAGGAGGCGACCGCCCCAGTCAAACTGCCCGCCTGACACTGTCTCCCACCCCGATCAGGGGTGTGGGTTAGAATTTCAATACAACCAGGGTAGTATCCCACCGACGCCTCCTCCGAAGCTGGCGCTCCGGGCTCAAAGGCTCCTACCTATCCTGTACAAGTTGCACCAAAATTCAATATCAGGCTACAGTAAAGCTCCACGGGGTCTTTCCGTCCTGTCGCGGGTAACCTGCATCTTCACAGGTACTATAATTTCACCGAGTCTCTCGTTGAGACAGTGCCCAGATCGTTACGCCTTTCGTGCGGGTCGGAACTTACCCGACAAGGAATTTCGCTACCTTAGGACCGTTATAGTTACGGCCGCCGTTTACTGGGGCTTCAGTTCGCACCTTCGCTTGCGCTAAGCACTCCCCTTAACCTTCCAGCACCGGGCAGGCGTCAGCCCCTATACGTCACCTTACGGTTTTGCAGAGACCTGTGTTTTTGCTAAACAGTCGCCTGGGCCTATTCACTGCGGCTCTCTCGGGCTGTAACACCCTACCAGAGCACCCCTTCTCCCGAAGTTACGGGGTCATTTTGCCGAGTTCCTTAACGAGAGTTCACTCGCTCACCTTAGAATTCTCTTCTCGCCTACCTGTGTCGGTTTGCGGTACGGGCACCTCCCCTCGCTAGAGGCTTTTCTTGGCAGTGTGAAATCAGGGACTCGAGGATGAATCCTCTTGCCGTCACAGCTTAACGTATCAGGAATGGGATTTGCCTCATTCCACGCCTCACTGCTTGGACGCGCACAACCAACGGCGCGCTCACCTTATCCTTCTGCGTCCCCCCATTGCTCAAACGGCGGGGAGGTGGTACAGGAATATCAACCTGTTGTCCATCGTCTACGCCTATCGGCCTCGACTTAGGTCCCGACTGACCCTGAGCGGACGAGCCTTCCTCAGGAAACCTTAGGCATTCGGTGGACGGGATTCTCACCCGTCTTTCGTTACTCATACCGGCATTCTCACTTCTAAGCGCTCCACCAGTCCTTCCGGTCTGACTTCAACGCCCTTAGAACGCTCTCCTACCACGGACCTCAGATGAGGTCCATCCACAGCTTCGGTAATCCGTTTAGCCCCGGTACATTTTCGGCGCAGTGTCACTCGACCAGTGAGCTATTACGCACTCTTTAAATGATGGCTGCTTCTAAGCCAACATCCTGGTTGTCTAAGCAACGCCACATCCTTTTCCACTTAACGGATATTTGGGGACCTTAGCTGGTGGTCTGGGCTGTTTCCCTCTTGACTACGGATCTTATCACTCGCAGTCTGACTCCCAATCATAAATCACTGGCATTCGGAGTTTGTCTGAATTCGGTAACCCGGGATGGGCCCCTAGTCCAAACAGTGCTCTACCTCCAGGATTCTCAAGATTGAGGCTAGCCCTAAAGCTATTTCGGAGAGAACCAGCTATCTCCAGGTTCGATTGGAATTTCTCCGCTACCCACACCTCATCCCCGCACTTTTCAACGTGCGTGGGTTCGGGCCTCCAGTAAGTGTTACCTTACCTTCACCCTGGACATGGGTAGATCACCTGGTTTCGGGTCTACAACTGCATACTCATTCGCCCTATTCAGACTCGCTTTCGCTGCGGCTCCGCCTTCTCAGCTTAACCTTGCATGCAATCGTAACTCGCCGGTTCATTCTACAAAAGGCACGCCATCACCCATTAACGGGCTTTGACTACTTGTAGGCACACGGTTTCAGGATCTGTTTCACTCCCCTTCCGGGGTGCTTTTCACCTTTCCCTCACGGTACTGGTTCACTATCGGTCACTAGGGAGTATTTAGCCTTGGGAGATGGTCCTCCCGGATTCCGACGGAATTTCACGTGTTCCGCCGTACTCAGGATCCACTCGGGAGATCCGAACCTTTCAGCTACAGGGCTGTTACCTTGTCTCGCGGACCGTTCCAGGTCGCTTCGCTTAAATTCGGATTTTGTAACTCCGCAATGAGTGTCCTACAACCCCAAGAGGCAAGCCTCTTGGTTTGGGCTGTTCCCGTTTCGCTCGCCGCTACTCAGGGAATCGCATTTGCTTTCTCTTCCTCCAGGTACTTAGATGTTTCAGTTCCCTGGGTCTGCCTTCTCATGTGCTATGTATTCACACATGGATACCGCCCCATTAAAGGCGGTGGGTTCCCCCATTCGGAAATCTCCGGATCATCGCTCACTTACAGCTCCCCGAAGCATATCGGTGTTAGTGCCGTCCTTCTTCGGCTCCTAGTGCCAAGGCATTCACCGTGCGCCCTTTCTAACTTAACCAAGTGGTTTGTTAAAAAGTGGATCCCAATTGGGATCGTGCTTGCATGAATTGCTTGTTTTCATTTGTTTCAATGTCGTTTTATCCAGTTTTCAAAGAACAAGTTTGAAGTCACAAAACAGGCTCACGCCTGAAGGGTGAACCTTCAAAACTGAACGCAAAACGTCAACACAAGATCTAAGATCTTGTTTCCGAATAAATCCTTAGAAAGGAGGTGATCCAGCCGCACCTTCCGATACGGCTACCTTGTTACGACTTCACCCCAATCATCTGTCCCACCTTCGGCGGCTGGCTCCACTAGGGTTACCCCACCGACTTCGGGTGTTACAAACTCTCGTGGTGTGACGGGCGGTGTGTACAAGGCCCGGGAACGTATTCACCGTGGCATGCTGATCCACGATTACTAGCGATTCCGGCTTCATGCAGGCGAGTTGCAGCCTGCAATCCGAACTGAGAACGGTTTTCTGGGATTGGCTCCCCCTCGCGGGTTGGCTGCCCTTTGTACCGTCCATTGTAGCACGTGTGTAGCCCAGGTCATAAGGGGCATGATGATTTGACGTCATCCCCACCTTCCTCCGGTTTGTCACCGGCAGTCACCTTAGAGTGCCCAACTGAATGCTGGCAACTAAGATCAAGGGTTGCGCTCGTTGCGGGACTTAACCCAACATCTCACGACACGAGCTGACGACAACCATGCACCACCTGTCACCGCTGTCCCCGAAGGGAAAGCCTTGTCTCCAAGGCGGTCAGCGGGATGTCAAGACCTGGTAAGGTTCTTCGCGTTGCTTCGAATTAAACCACATGCTCCACCGCTTGTGCGGGCCCCCGTCAATTCCTTTGAGTTTCAGCCTTGCGGCCGTACTCCCCAGGCGGAGTGCTTAATGCGTTAGCTGCAGCACTAAGGGGCGGAAACCCCCTAACACTTAGCACTCATCGTTTACGGCGTGGACTACCAGGGTATCTAATCCTGTTTGCTCCCCACGCTTTCGCGCCTCAGCGTCAGTTACAGACCAGAAAGTCGCCTTCGCCACTGGTGTTCCTCCACATCTCTACGCATTTCACCGCTACACGTGGAATTCCACTTTCCTCTTCTGCACTCAAGTTCCCCAGTTTCCAATGACCCTCCACGGTTGAGCCGTGGGCTTTCACATCAGACTTAAGGAACCGCCTGCGCGCGCTTTACGCCCAATAATTCCGGACAACGCTTGCCACCTACGTATTACCGCGGCTGCTGGCACGTAGTTAGCCGTGGCTTTCTGGTGAGGTACCGTCAAGGTACCAATAGTTAGTTGGTACGTGTTCTTCCCTCACAACAGAGTTTTACGATCCGAAAACCTTCGTCACTCACGCGGCGTTGCTCCGTCAGACTTGCGTCCATTGCGGAAGATTCCCTACTGCTGCCTCCCGTAGGAGTCTGGGCCGTGTCTCAGTCCCAGTGTGGCCGGTCACCCTCTCAGGTCGGCTACGCATCGTGGCCTTGGTGGGCCGTTACCCCACCAACTAGCTAATGCGCCAGCAGGCCATCCTGCAGTGACAGCCGAAACCGTCTTTCCGTGAAGCCTCAGGTGAGACTTCAAACTATTCGGTATTAGCACCGGTTTCCCGGAGTTATCCCGATCTGCAGGGCAGGTTGCCCACGTGTTACTCACCCGTCCGCCGCTAAACACTTGGAGCAAGCTCCAAGTGTTCCGCTCGACTTGCATGTATTAGGCACGCCGCCAGCGTTCGTCCTGAGCCAGGATCAAACTCTCCATTATAGAGTAGTATTGATTGCTCAATGCTGGCGCATCGCCGTCTCCGAAAAGACGCACGATTCGCTTTGATCTGGTCAAGCCTGATCAGTAAGTTTGTGGCGCGGGACCCGAAAGTCCGTTGCCGATATTGTTGACGTTTTGCTGTTCAGTTTTCAAGGTTCATGTTGCCGCCGGTATTGTTTGTGTTGTTCGTTGTTGCTTGGCGACTTTTATTATATTAAAGCATGTTTATATTCCTGTCAACACTTTTGGAAAACTTTTTACCGAAGTTCTTTTTTTGTTTTCTTCATTCTTGAATTCCCTTCATCAAAACCCTATTACACCGCGATTCCAAGGAATTTCAATCAGCAATTTTAATAACCGAATGAACGTGATTTTCGGAAGTAATACTTTTCTGAAATTTTATTTGTTGGCAGTTCCCTTATCTTCCTCGATTTCGTTTATTGCTTTCTTATAAGAAAAAGCGTTTTGAACTTCTTCTATATAGAGAAGTTCAAAACGCTTTTTTATTTTTTTGCAGTTGCTTGAGCCGCTGCTTTACGAGCTGCTCGCCGCTCTTCCAATCTCTGGCGGTCGATGTCCGACTGCTCATTGTATTTTGGCAAGACCAATAATTGATAAGCATTCACCGCAAGGAACGGGAATAACAGCAAAGTTACCCAACTATCGATATTCCCTGCCTCCACCATCAATGCAGGCAGCCATTCTACGGTAGTAATGACGATCATGAAGAATAAAGCTGAGATGAACGTGTCTTTGTTTGTCCATTTTGCTTTGAAGTAAGCCGTTACCACAGCTGTGATTAATAAAATCGCCAGCAATACGCCGTAGAGCCAAACTTGTCCGACCGTTTCTGCGTTAGGTGCAAAACGGAACACGATCAAATCGAGAATGACTACTGCAATGATCAACAGCTGAACCCAGTTCCATAGCCGCAGCGTACGGAAAATGTTCATGCCGATTTGGTGAACCGTCAAGTAGGCAAAGAAACAAAGCTGACTGATGATGCTCATCGTTAAACCGATAATGACCATCCAGACAAAGCCTGCCAATACTTCGCCCCATGCTCCGTCCGCTACTGCTTGTGAAAATATATCATCCCAGCGAACGAATAATCCTAGTACCCCAGTTACTCCTCCACCGATTAAAAGCGCTTTAAAGAAAAATTTGACCCAATTTCGTATCGTCACATCAATGCCTCCATTGTTTAAAATCCTCTTAAGATTGTACCAACCCCCAGAGGAAAAATCCATTGAGCTCTCAGCTAAGATGTGAACAAAGCTTGAAAGTCGTGACAATTTGCCATATATAGAAGAAAAACCCGAGAGCCGGCATAGGCAATCGGGTTCAGCATTATTGTTTTTTAGCAAACTGCGCAAGGATCTGTTCAGCAATTTCGCCGTAGATCTTCCCAGTTGGATGGTCTTCCAAGTAAACCGAAGGCGCGAAATCTTCTTCGTTCCAATCCGGCTGGCCAAGTGGGATCTGGCCCAGCAATGGCGCTTGCAATTCTTCTGCAAGTTTCGGGCCGCCGCCTTGTCCGAATAAATATTCTTTCTTGCCTGTTTCTTTGCTTTCAAACCACGACATGTTTTCAATGACGCCTAATACTTCATGGTCGGTTTGAATCGCCATCGCTCCTGCACGTGCAGCAACAAATGCTGCAGTCGGGTGAGGAGTAGTAATAACGATTTCTTTAGATGCAGGAAGCATCTGGTGGATATCAAGCGCTACGTCTCCAGTCCCTGGTGGAAGATCCAATAGAAGGTAGTCCAGGTCGCCCCATTCTACATCACGGAAGAATTGGTCCAAGACTTTCCCAAGCATTGGGCCACGCCATACAACCGGCATATTGTCTTCAACGAAGAATCCCATCGAAATGACTTTCACTCCGAAACGTTCAACCGGAATAATCGTATCACCGCGCACGACTGGGGATTTGTCGATGCCCATCATGTCTGGAACACTAAATCCGTAGATGTCCGCATCGATTAAACCAACTTTTTTGCCGAGGCGCGCTAATGCTACAGCCAAGTTGACCGATACTGTTGATTTACCGACGCCGCCTTTACCGCTGGCAATCGAAATGAATTCGACTTTATTCAGCGGAGACAATAAATCTTGTGCTTCCGATTCGCTAGCAGTCCCACGGAATTGCGCTAAAGCTTCAGGCGGCAGTTCTTCGAAACGGATTCCGACAGATCCTGCTCCCCGCTCCTTTTAGCACTTCGACCACTTTCATCTGAAGCTGCATCTGTTCTGGTGTATTTGCTTTCGCAATCGCCAGTTTCACACTTACGTGGTTTTTCTCTTCTTTTATCTTCACGGACGTAATGCCGTTTGTCTCAGTCAGCGATCTATGTAAAAACGGATCTTGAAGCTCTCCGAGTAATTCGCGAACTTGTACTTCAGTCAACATATCTCAAACACTCCCTATCACTTTTGCTCACCCTAAAGTATAACATACCGACTTTTAAATTAAATCTAATGCGACTTAGAAAAGCGGAGGTGCCCGCTTAGCTCTGACCGGCATAAGCCGATTCGGCGAAGCGGCGTTTATTTGCTGCACAGCCGGATCGGCTTATGACCCAAAGAATTGGGCACCGCAGCTGGACACTCAGAAAATCGGTGACGCCCATTTTCATTCCTAAAAGCAATATCGTTCTACCAGTTTCAAAGCAAAATAAAACCCCTTTTCTCCAAAGAGAAAAGGGGTTTCTGTAATATTAACGTTTTGAGAACTGTGGTGCACGACGAGCTGAACGCAAACCTGGTTTCTTACGTTCTTTCATACGTGGGTCACGAGTTAGCAATCCAGCAGATTTAAGTGCTGGACGGAAAGCAGGGTCTACAGTAAGTAGAGCGCGTGCAATTCCGTGGCGTACTGCTCCAGCTTGACCTGTGAAGCCTCCGCCTCTTACGTTTACAAGTACATCATAGCTTCCAAGAGTTTCAGTAGCTACTAATGGTTGTTTGATGATTTGCTCAAGTGTTTCGTATGGAACGTAGTCCGATACGTCACGGTTGTTGATTGTAATTGTGCCGTCTCCTGGTACTAAACGTACGCGAGCTGTTGAGTTTTTACGGCGACCTGTACCTAAATATTGAACTTGTGCCAAAGGTGTATCCTCCTCTTATTTACTAATGATTATCCGCGAAGCGTGTAAGCTTCTGGTTGTTGTGCTTGGTGAGCATGTTCTGGTCCAGCATAAACGTGTAGTTTTCTGAACATTTGACGTCCTAAAGAGTTTTTAGGAAGCATCCCTTTGATAGCCAATTCAAGCATTTTCGTTGGGTATTTTGTGCGCATTTCAAGTGCAGTACGCTGTTTCAACCCGCCGCTGAATTGTGTGTGGCGATAGTAGATTTTGTCAGTTAACTTTTTACCAGTTAAGTGGATTTTGTCAGCGTTGATGATGATTACGTGATCACCTGTGTCAACGTTTGGTGTGAATGTTGGTTTGTATTTACCGCGTAAGATTGAAGCGACTTCAGAAGCTAAACGTCCAAGAGTTTGCCCTTCTGCATCGACAACTAACCATTTACGCTCGACTTCGTGACCTTTAGCCATGAATGTTGTACGCATGTATATTGTCCTCCTAATATATCATCTCTTTTTTAAAATCACATGTTCCTATAGTTCCGTTGTTCCGTTTTTTCGTTATCCCTAAACACAAATAACCTTCCGGGGCATATCGTGGGGGTAATGAAAATACCATACATCATCATATAATGGATAGCCCTTAAAGTCAAGGGTTTTTATAAAAACACCAGGAAAAGTTGCTTCAGCTTTCATACTCCACATTTTCCAAGTATAAACCGTGTGCTGACGCGGTTTTACCAGCCAAACTGCGATCCGCTCCGGCGATGATTCCAGCCATCTCCGAAGCCTCCCTGCGCCCCGTTCCGATTTCCATCATCGTACCTGCAATAATCCGCACCATATTATAGAGGAAGCCGGTACCTTCGATCACCATATGCAATTCTTCCCCATGCTCTTCGAATTCCAGGCGGCGAACAGTCCGCACTTTATCCACTACAGCCGTATTCGCGGCACAGAAACTCGAGAAGTCGTGCGTCCCGAGAACCGCTTCCGCCGCTTTCCGCATTTCTTCAACATCTGGCTTCTGTTTGACATGAACCATATAATTCCGGGTAAACGGACTGATGATTGAACTGCGGTCCCATTTATAGCGATACGTCTTGCCCGCCGTATGATAGCGTGCATGAAACGCCGGATCCGCCTCTTCAATCTCGAACACCCGAATATCCTCCGGCAATAAAACATTCAGCGCTTTCAGCCAACCGTTCATCGGAATCGAAAGAGGCGTATCAAAGTGGATCACTTGCCCCGTGGCATGCACTTTTGAATCGGTGCGCCCGCTCGCCACCACTTGAATCGTTTCTCCCTTATGGATGGTTTTTAGGACTTTCATTAATTCTGCCTGAACGGTTCTAGATTCCGGCTGAACTTGATATCCTGCAAATCCTGAACCGTCGTAGGCGATTTTCGCTTTTAATCGTTTCATGCTTTCTCTCCTTAAGTGCGGAAATACCAAAGTGCAGCCGTAAACCCAGCTAGCAGCAATAAACTCAAGCTGTCAATCAGCCGCCAATCCAGCTGCCGGTAGCGTGTCCGCCCTTCGCCGCCGCGATAGCCCCGCACTTCCATGGCTGTCGCTAGATCTTCGGCCCGTTTGAACGCACTGACAAATAACGGGATCAAAAGTGGCACAACCGCTTTGATGCGCTCTTTGATTGGACCTGAGCCGATATCCGAACCTCTTGCCATCTGTGCTTTTAAAATCTTGCCAGTTTCATCCATTAAGGTCGGGATAAAGCGCAGCGAAATGGACATCATCAAGGCCAATTCATGCACAGGCAATTTAACCCTCTTAAACGGCCCCAGCAGCACTTCAATCCCGTCCGTAATCGAAATCGGCGATGTGGTCAAGGTGAGGATGCTCGTAATGAACACCAGAACCAAGAACCGGATGGAAATGAAAATCCCTTGCCTTAAGCCTTCTTCATACACTTCAACGAACCAGAAGCTGAAAAGCACATCCCCTTCTTTTGTGAAGAAGATATGCAAAAGAAACGTAAAGATCAATAAAATAAAGACCGGCTTTAATCCATTAATCAAGAAATACAAACGAATCTTCGATAAAAAGACCACGAGCAAAGTGAATACCAACAAAAGCAGATAAGTCAGGGCATTATTCGCCACAAAGACGATAGCGATAAACAGGAAGACAAATAGGATTTTAGCTCGCGGTCCAAACGGTGAACCAATGAGTCTCCCGGAATAAACCGTCCGAAAATCATTTTTTCCATCATTCAGCGCCACGCCCTTTCGCAAGAGCCAACGCGATATTCTTCGCCAAAACTTCTTCGGTCAACGAAATCCCGTCCAACTCGATTCCCAGCTTTTCTTCCAGCATCCGCTGCAATTTCACTGTCCGCGGCGGCTCTAGCCGGTAATCCATCAATTGTTCTTCATTCGCAAAAATGTCTCTCGGCTCTCCGGAAACGACGCATTTTCCATTATGCATAATCGCGATTTGATCGGCATACCGCGCAGCATCTTCCATGCTGTGCGTCACCAATACCGTCGTCAGCCCTTTTTGCACATGCAATTGATGGAATAAATCCATAATCTCCCGGCGCCCTCTCGGATCGAGCCCTGCCGTTGGTTCGTCCAACACCAGCACTTCCGGTTCCATCGCGAGAACTCCCGCAATAGCCACACGGCGCATCTGCCCTCCGGACAGATCGAATGGCGACTTTTCAAGCACTTCCGGCGGCAACCCCAGTTGAGCCACTAATTCAACAGCCCGGCGTTTCGCCTCTTCTTCCGGTACGCCATAATTCATCGGCCCAAACATGATATCTTTTAATACCGTTTCTTCAAATAATTGCTGTTCCGGAAATTGAAAGACGATCCCTACTTGCCGGCGGATATCCCGGAGGTTTTTTGCTTTAACGCCCGCCTCCACTTTACGGTCGCCTATGATGACGGAGCCTTCTGTCGGTTTCAATAACGCATTTAGATGCTGTAGAACGGTCGATTTCCCGGATCCCGTGTGGCCGATAATCGCTGTATAAGATCCCGAAGGAATGTGGATGTTCACATGATGCAGCGCCCTTTTCTCAAAAGGCGTATTTTTAGCGTAGCTATAGCCTACTTCTTGGAGTAGAATGTCCATAAATCCTCCACCAGCCCGTCTTCTGACATATGTTCACTGCTCAATTGGACGCCGGCTTCCGTTAAGAGCTTTGACATCCGCATCGCAAACGGCAAATCCAGTCCAAGATCCGTTAACTTATTGCCCGCGAAGAATACCGTTTCCGGCGTTCCTTCCAATTGCTTATGGCCCGCATTCATCACGATGATGCGATCTGCCAATGCCGCTTCCTCTAAATCATGGGTAATCGAGATAACCGTCAAACCGGTCTCTTTACGCAATTCCCGGATGGTCTCAATCACTTCCATGCGCCCTTGCGGATCGAGCATCGAAGTCGCTTCATCCAAGATCAGGAGCCTCGGACGCAAAGCAAGTGCCCCTGCAATTGCCACACGCTGCTTCTGGCCCCCTGAGAGGTGATGCGGTTCATGATTCAGGTAATCCTCCATCTTCACTTGCCGCAGCGACTCATGCACGCGCTGCACCATTTCTGCATGCGGGACGCCGTTGTTTTCCAAAGCAAAAGCTACATCATCTTGCACCGTCGCTCCCACAAATTGATTGTCCGGATTTTGAAAGACCATGCCCATCTGCGAACGGATCTCCCATAAGCTTTCTTCGGACATCTTCTGTTCCATCGTGGTCACTGTGCCGCTTTGTGGAAACAGCAACCCGTTCATCAATTTCGCAATGGTGGATTTCCCGGAACCGTTATGGCCCACGAGAGCGATCCACTCCCCTTGTTCAATCGAAAAGGAAAGCCCTTCAACTGCCGGCTTTACTGTTTCATCATCTGGCATATATGTAAATGTCACATTTTCAAAAGACATTATGTTCAAAGTCATCTCAGCTAACCTCCTCTGGCTGTTCTCATCTCTACTCTACTCGGTTTCCTAAGCATCTGTAAATATTGGTATAAATAAAAAAAGCGCGCACCTCATTCAGAGAAATGCGCTTTTCTGTCTCTATGGCTCCCCGGTTGCTTAAGCCAGGGTTGAATGAGGTGCGTAGAGCTAGACAAGACGCCGCCTTTCGGCTCGCTCATCATAACACTCAGCTTTTCATATATGTCGTATAAATCATTATGCTAAAAGAAGAGGGCGTTAACCCTCTCCCCGTAATTCAAATTAAACTAATTCAATAATGACAATCGGTGCGCCGTCTCCGCGACGAGGCCCCATTTTCATGATGCGCGTGTAACCGCCTTGGCGTTCTGCGTAGCGTGGAGCAACGTCATCAAACAATTTTTGCAAAGCAAAGATTGTGTTTTCGTTACCTTCAGCGTCCGTAGATGTTACTAGCTCACGACGAATATATGCTGCAGCTTTACGGCGTGCATGGATATCTCCACGTTTACCAAGCGTAATCATTTTTTCTACAGTTGAACGCACTTCTTTCGCACGAGCTTCAGTCGTTTGAATGCGTTCGTGTACGATTAAGTCTGTTGTAAGGTCACGTAATAGTGCTTTACGTTGAGAACTTGTACGTTGAAGCTTTCTCATTGAAGTTTCCCTCCTTTGTTGAATAGTTCGGATCAGAATTTAAGGCAATCAGTCTTCTTTGCGAAGGCCTAGTCCTAAATCTTCCAACTTCACTTTAACTTCTTCTAGTGATTTGCGTCCAAGGTTGCGGACTTTCATCATGTCGTCTTCCGACTTGCTTGCCAGTTCGTGTACCGTATTGATACCCGCACGTTTCAAGCAGTTGTAAGAGCGAACCGAAAGATCAAGTTCTTCGATTGTCATTTCCAAGACTTTTTCTTTTTGGTCTTCTTCTTTTTCAACCATGATTTCAGCCGTTTGTGCCTCATCAGTCAAACCAACGAAAATGTTTAAGTGCTCAGTGAAAATTTTTGCCCCAAGTGCAATTGCCTCTTTTGGACCAATGCTTCCATCTGTCCAAACATCAAGAGATAATTTATCGAAATTAGCGAGTTGACCTACTCGTGTATTTTCAACTTGGAAATTAACGCGTGAAACTGGAGTGTAAATAGAGTCAATCGGGATAACGCCGATCGGAAGATCTTCACGTTTGTTCTGATCTGCACGGGCATATCCGCGGCCTCTGTTCGCATACATGCGCATACGGAGATGGCCACCTTTAGCGATTGATGCAATATATAGATCCGGATTCAGAATTTCCACGTCACTATCGTGAGTGATATCTGCAGCCGTAACCGTTCCATCACCTTTAACATCAATTTCAATGACTTTTTCTTCGTCAGAGTAAATTTTAAGAGCCAGTTTCTTTATGTTCAAAATGATTGACGCAACATCTTCTTCTACACCTTCAACAGTGGAGAATTCGTGCAACACACCATCAATTTGAATTGAAGTAACAGCAGCGCCTGGTAAAGATGAAAGTAAGATTCGACGTAAGGAGTTTCCTAAAGTGGTTCCATATCCACGCTCAAGGGGTTCAACAACAAACTTGCCAAATTTGGCATCGTTGCTGATCTCAACCGTTTCAATCTTTGGTTTTTCTATTTCGAGCATTCATTTTACCCTCCTTCAAAACGTCGGTGTTTTTTCGTTTCATCAAGAATTCGATAGTCACAGACTTTCGTTACGATTTAGATCCATCCAGCAAGTCGTGATGTTCAAAAATCCCATTCAGAATTAACGATTACACGCGACGGCGTTTAGGCGGACGGCAACCGTTATGAGGAACTGGAGTTACGTCTCTGATTGCAGTAACTTCTAGTCCAGCAGCTTGAAGTGCACGAATTGCAGCTTCACGGCCTGAACCAGGACCTTTAACAGTAACTTCTAAAGTTTTAAGACCATGTTCGATTGACGTTTTAGCAGCGGTTTCTGCAGCCATTTGAGCAGCGAAAGGTGTAGATTTACGTGAACCTCTAAATCCTAGAGCACCAGCGCTTGACCATGATACTGCGTTCCCTTGCATATCTGTAATCGTAACAATTGTGTTGTTAAATGTTGAGCGGATGTGAGCAATACCTGATTCGATATTCTTTTTCACACGACGCTTACGAGTTTGTTGTTTACGTGCCATGTTAAGAAGAAACCTCCTTTACTGATTATTTTTTCTTGTTAGCTACAGTTTTACGAGGACCTTTACGCGTACGCGCATTGTTCTTCGTATTTTGTCCGCGAACTGGAAGTCCACGGCGGTGGCGGATACCTCGGAAGCTAGCAATTTCCATCAAACGTTTGATGTTCATTGAAACTTCACGGCGAAGGTCACCTTCAATTTTGTATTGATCCAATTGTTCACGGATATTGTTCAACTCGTCTTCAGTAAGATCGCGTACGCGAGTATCTTCTGAGATACCAGCTCCTGCAAGTACTTTCTGAGCAGTAGTTTTACCAACACCGAAAATGTATGTTAATGAAATAACAACGCGTTTGTCGCGCGGAATATCAACACCAGCAATACGTGCCATGTGTATGATGCACCTCCTTCTTATTAGCCTTGTCTTTGTTTATGTTTCGGATTTTCACAGATTACCATTACTTTACCGTTTCTGCGAATAACTTTACATTTTTCGCAGATCGGTTTCACAGATGGTCTCACTTTCATCTAACCCAACCTCCTTAGTAGTCCGGAGTGCAAAAGATTATTTAAAACGGTATGTGATACGACCGCGTGTTAAATCGTAAGGAGAGAGTTCCACTGTAACTTTATCTCCTGGCAGAATGCGGATGAAGTGCATGCGGATCTTGCCAGATACATGCGCAAGAATCGTATGGCCGTTCTCCAGTTCCACTTTAAACATCGCGTTAGGCAAAGTCTCAACGACTGTTCCTTCGATTTCAATTACATCGTCTTTCGCCATCGACCCAGTCTCCCTTCTGTATACAAATCAGGTTCTCATCTTCAAACAGTATTTGCTGATTGAATAATAGTATTCATTCACCAGGAATGCATGAGTGACAGTTGAAAGACAGTCTCCGAGTTCCGCTTTCCGCATAGCAGCGAATAGGGGGTAATCCGGTTAAGCCAGTCTGCCTCATGAATCCTCGACCGCCCGGACTGCCTAGGATGAGTTCCAAACCCGTTACACAGATGCTTCCACGAAACCCATTATACTATTTCCAGTGCGGGATTGCACGGTTCAGACATGGTCTGGAGCAATCTGCACCGGATTTCATATAACCAGGCATTTTATGCTTTTGCAGCTCTCGAAAATTCATATCTCCGGTGCTCCTTAAAGCCACATGGAGGCAACTAACTGCGCCCGGCGCCGAAGATTTAGCCTCGGTCGCCCTTTAGAAGAGCATCAATGTCAGCAAATACTTTTTGAATGTCCTGCTGTCCATTTATATTTTTCAACACGCCTTTGCTTTCATAGAAATCAAGAAGCGGCTGAGTTTGTTGGATATTTACTTCTAAACGGTTTGTGACGGTTTCTGGATTGTCGTCTGCACGTTGGTAGAGTTCGCCGCCATCTTTATCGCACACGCCCTCAACTTGAGGAGGATTGAAAATAAGATGGTAAGCTGTTCCACAAACTTTACAGATACGGCGACCCGTTAATCGTTTGACAAGTTCGTCTTGTTCAACTTGGATGTTTACGACATGCTCGATTCTTTTGCCGAGATCGACAAGAAGAGATTCCAGCGCTTCAGCTTGTGGGACTGTACGCGGAAAGCCGTCTAATAGAAAGCCTCCTGCACAATCCGCAGCGCTAAGACGCTCACGGACGATACCGATAGTCACTTCATCAGGTACTAATGCACCCTTATCCATGAACGATTTTGCTTCCAAGCCTAGTTCCGTTCCGCCTTTGATAGCAGCGCGAAACATATCACCTGTAGAAATATGAGGGATGTCGTACTTCTCAACAATTTTGTCTGCTTGAGTACCTTTGCCGGCACCAGGCAGACCCATTAATACGATATTCATACGTTTGCCCCCTCAGACAATTGGACAAGGAACGTCTTCACGTTCCTAAGCGCCCATTGATTATTTCATAAAGCCTTTATAATGACGTTTAACAAGCTGAGATTCCAGTTGTTTCATTGTCTCAAGTGCTACACCTACGACAATCAGAAGACTCGTTCCGCCAATTTGTGCCGATTGGGGCAAGCCCGCAAGGTTGATGAAGAAAATTGGCATTACGGCAATCAGTGCCAAGAAGATAGCGCCGACAAATGTTAAACGGTATAACACACTTGTTAAATAATCTTGCGTATTTTTACCCGGACGGATTCCTGGAATATAAGCACCTTGCTTTTTCAAGTTGTCCGACACGTTTTCAGGGTTAACCTGAATGAATGCATAGAAGTAAGTGAATGCCACGATCAAAGCGACATAAATGATCATGCCGACCGGACGCGTGTAATCAAATGTATTCTGGATTGCATCCGTAAACGCGTTGGCACCAAAGAAAGAAGCGATGGTTTGCGGCGTAATGATGAACGCCACTGCGAAGATTACCGGGATAACTCCGGCCGCGTTTACTTTCAAAGGCAAATGCGTCTGTTGTGCACTCGTTGTTTGGCCACGGCCAGCAACTCGTTTTGCATACTGAATTGGAATTTTGCGCAGCGCTTGCTGAACATAAATAACCAATACGGTAACAGCAACAACTGCTAATGCAAGCAACGCCATGATAGCGATATTGATTGGAAGCTGATCGCCAGCCCCTTCAATTTGCTGTGCATATAATTGGTTGATAGCTCCAGGTATTGCAGCGACAATCCCAGCGAAGATGATAATCGAAATACCGTTCCCCACACCTTTTGCCGTAATCTGCTCACCAAGCCACAGTAGAAATGCTGTACCGCCAGTTAAGACAATCGCAATTACCACATAGGTCATAATCGAGTCATCTTGAATCAAAGAGCCACCATAAATTTGGTTAAACCCATAAGACATTCCAATCGCTTGGATAAAGGCTAATACAATTGTGAAGTAGCGAGTGAATTGAGCAAGTTTCCGTCTTCCGACTTCTCCTTGTTTCGCCCACTCAGCAAATTTCGGTACAACATCCATCTGCAATAATTGCACGATGATCGATGCTGTAATGTATGGCATAATTCCCATTGCTAAAATCGAAAAGTTAGCAAGGGCGCCACCACCGAAAGTATTTAAGAATCCAATCAAGCCAGCTTGATCGGTAGCTTGCAGTACATCCGCATCAACATTCGGTACCGGAATGAAAGTTCCGATACGGAAAATGATGAGCATCAGTAATGTAAAGATGATTTTATTTCGAATATCAGTCACGCGCATAAAATTGGAGATTGTCTGAAACATTAAAGCACCTCAGTTTGTCCGCCAGCAGCTTCGATTGCTTCCTTAGCTGATCCAGAGAATTTGTGAGCTTTAACAGTCAATTTTTTCTCTAAGCTTCCGTTACCAAGAATCTTGATACCTGAACGTTCGTTGCTCACGACACCTGATTCGATTAACAATGCAGGTGTAATTTCTGTGCCTTCGTCGAAACGGTTCAATACATCAAGGTTCACAATAGCGTAGTCTTTACGGTTAATGTTCGTAAATCCACGTTTAGGCAAACGACGGAACAATGGGTTTTGTCCACCTTCAAATCCAGGACGAACTCCGCCGCCTGAACGTGCGTTTTGTCCTTTATGACCTTTACCTGCTGTTTTACCAGTACCTGAACCGATACCGCGTCCGATACGCTTTCTAGAACTGCGTGAACCTTCTGCTGGTTTTAATTCATGAAGTTTCATGTGGTTTGGCACCTCCTTCTATAGAAATCAGGGATTAAACTTCTTTGATAGTTACTAAGTGAGCGACTTTAGTGATCATACCACGGATAGCGGCATTATCTTGCTGCTCAACTGTTTGATGCATTTTACGCAAGCCCAAAGCTTGAACAACTTTACGTTGTCCTGGTTTTGAACCGATTACTGATTTTGTGAGGGTAATTTCTAGTTTAGTAGCCATGTAATTTTCCCTCCTTATCCTAATAGCTCTTCTGTAGTTTTACCGCGAAGTTTTGCAACTTCATCAGCGCTCTTCAGTTGAGTTAAACCGTTAATAGTAGCACGTACCATGTTGATTGGAGTGCTTGAACCTAGAGATTTAGACAAGATGTCTTGTACTCCAGCTAATTCAAGTACCGCACGAACAGGTCCGCCTGCAATAACTCCAGTACCAGGTGAAGCTGGTTTGATAAGAATTTGGCCTGCACCAAAACGACCAGTTACTAAGTGTGGAGTTGTACCTTTAACCATAGGTACTTCGATTAAGTTTTTCTTCGCATCTTCAATAGCTTTACGGATTGCATCTGGAACTTCTTGTGCTTTACCAGTACCAAAACCGACTTTACCATTTTTGTCGCCTACAACAACTAATGCGGAGAAACGGAAACGACGTCCACCTTTTACAACTTTCGCTACGCGGTTAATCGTAACTACGCGTTCTTCAAGTTCAAGTTTGTTTGGATCAATACGACGCATGAAATGTGTCCCTCCTTCTTTTAAAATTGTAAACCGTTTTCACGTGCTGCTTCTGCAAGAGCTTTGATACGTCCGTGATATAAATAACCACCGCGGTCGAAAACGATTGAGTTTAAGCCTTGTTCAGTTGCACGTTTAGCGATTGTTTCGCCGATTTTTGCAGCAGCTTCCAAGTTGCCAGTAGATTCGCCTGTGAAATCTTTTTCCATAGATGAAGCACTAACAAGTGTAACGCCGTTTGTATCGTCGATCAATTGAGCGTAAATGTATTTATTTGAACGGAATACGTTTAAACGTGGGCGTTCTGCTGTACCCGTAATTTTAGAACGTACGCGTGCATGACGTTTTTTACGAGATGCGTTTTTATCGAGTTTCGTAATCACTGAGGTCACTCCTTTCAGCCTGCCTAAGCAGCATTATTTACCTGTCTTACCTTCTTTGCGGCGAACAACTTCACCTTCATAACGAATACCTTTGCCTTTATATGGCTCTGGCGGACGTGTTTGACGGATGTTTGAAGCAAGAGCTCCAACGCGTTCTTTATCGATACCTTTTACAACGACCTTCGTGTTAGCAGGAACTTCAACTTGAACTCCTTCTTCCGGAGTAAATTCTACCGGGTGAGAGTATCCAACGTTAAGAACTAGCTTCTGGCCTTGTAATTGTGCACGATAACCGACACCGACTAATTCAAGCGTACGCTCGAATCCTTCTGAAACTCCTTGAACCATGTTCGCTAACAAAGCACGAGTTGTACCGTGGATTGTGCGGTGTTCTTTCGAATCTGAAGGACGTGTCGCTGTTAGTACGTTTTCTTCTACTGTAATTGCAATATCTTTATTGAAAGTACGAGTTAACTCGCCTTTAGGGCCTTTTACAGTTACGACGTTATTGTCAGCAATAGTGATCGTAACGTTAGCAGGAACCTCAATTGGTTTTTTACCTACACGTGACATTCTGTTGCACCTCCATTCGTTTGTTGTTTATTACCAAACGTATGCTATGATTTCTCCGCCGATTTTTTTCGCGCGGGCTTCTTTATCAGTTACCAAACCTTGTGATGTAGAGACTAAAGCGATACCAAGACCGTTTAGTACACGTGGCACCTCATCAGTTTTAGCATATACACGTAGTCCTGGTTTAGAAATACGTTTCAAACCAGTAATAACGCGTTCGTTGTTAGCACCGTATTTTAAGAAAATGCGGATCATGCCTTGTTTGTCATCCTCAACGTACTCAACGTCACGAACGAAACCTTCACGCTTAAGAACTTCAGCGATCTCTTTTTTCACATTAGAAGCTGGAAGCTCTAATTTCTCGTGACGAACCATGTTCGCATTACGGATGCGTGTCAGCATATCTGCAATCGGATCTGTCATTGTCATTACATTTACCTCCTTCCCAAATTAGGGGATTACCAGCTGGCTTTTTTCACGCCAGGAATTTGTCCCACATATGCAAGTTCACGGAAACAAATACGGCAAAGTTTAAATTTGCGTAATACTGAATGCGGACGTCCGCATCTTTCACAGCGTGTGTACTCTTGTACTTTAAACTTTGGCGTGCGTTTTTGTTTTGCGATCATAGATTTTTTAGCCACGTTTACGCCTCCCTCATATTTACTTTTGGAACGGCATTCCGAATTGTGTTAATAACTCACGAGCTTCTTCATCAGAGTTCGCAGTTGTTACAATTACGATGTCCATACCGCGTACTTTCGAAACTTTATCATAATCGATTTCAGGGAAGATTAACTGTTCTTTCACACCAAGTGTGTAGTTGCCGCGGCCGTCGAAAGATTTCTTCGAAACCCCACGGAAGTCACGAACACGTGGAAGTGAGATAGCAATCAATTTATCCAGGAAGTCATACATACGCTCTCCGCGTAGTGTAACTTTACATCCGATTGGCATACCTTCACGAAGACGGAAGCCAGCGATAGATTTCTTAGCTTTAGTAATAACTGGTTTTTGACCAGTGATCGTTTGTAATTCTTCAACAGCTGAGTCAAGTGACTTAGTGTTTTGGACAGCCTCGCCCACACCCATGTTGATAACGATTTTATCAACTTTCGGTGTTTGCATTACTGATTTATATTCAAACTTGCTCACTAGAGCAGGAGTGATTTCATTCACATATTTTTCTTTTAGGCGGTTCATGTGTGTACCTCCCTTCATTCAGGAATTTTATTTATCTAATTTTTCACCGGATTTTTTTGCAACACGAACTTTTTTACCATCTTCAACCTTGTATCCTACACGAGTCGGCTCGCCGGATTTAGGGTCAAGTAACATAACGTTAGAAACGTGAATTGCTGCTTCTTGGCTGACAATTCCACCTTGTGGGTTTGCCTGGTTCGGTTTTGTATGCTTCTTGATGATATTGATACCTTCAACAAGCACGCGGTCTTTCTTAGGTAGAGCAGATAAAACAACACCTGTTTTGCCTTTGTCTTTACCTGAGATTACCTTAACTGTATCGCCTTTTTTAACATGCATTCTGTCGCACCTCCTTGGTATGGCACATTGATTTATTAAAGAACTTCAGGAGCAAGTGAAACGATCTTCATGAAACTGTTGTCGCGTAGTTCGCGTGCAACAGGTCCGAAAATACGTGTTCCGCGTGGACCTTTGTCGTCACGAATGATAACACATGCATTTTCATCAAATTTGATGTAAGTACCGTCTTTACGGCGAGCTCCGCTTTTCGTGCGAACGATGACAGCCTTAACGACTTCACCCTTCTTAACAACGCCACCTGGTGTTGCTTTCTTCACGGTACAAACGATTACGTCACCGATGTTTGCAGTCTTACGACCAGAACCACCAAGTACTTTAATCGCTAGTACTTCACGAGCACCCGAGTTGTCTGCAACTTTTAAACGACTTTCCTGTTGGATCACTTAGGTTACCTCCCTTCGGAATTTCTTAGGTTCCGAAATTATTTAAATTAGATAATAACCGCTTTTTCTACAATTTCCAATACGCGGAAACGTTTAGTAGCTGATAGCGGACGAGTTTCCATGATGCGAACGATGTCGCCCATTTTAGCTTCGTTTTGCTCATCATGAGCCTTAAATTTCTTAGAGTATTTTACACGTTTGCCATAAAGTGCGTGCTTCTTTTGAGTTTCAACCATTACTGTAACGGTTTTGTCCATTTTGTCAGACACAACACGGCCTGTGTATACTTTGCGTTGGTTACGCTCAGTCATACTTGCAAACCTCCTCTCGAATTATCAGTTAGTTCCACTGATTTCTCTTTCATGAATCACAGTTTTCATACGGGCAATCGCTTTACGTACTTCGCGGATGCGAGCAGTATTTTCTAATTGACCAGTAGCCAATTGGAAGCGAAGGTTGAAAAGCTCTTCTTTCAGTGATTTCACTTTTTGTTCGATTTCAGCAGTGGTTAAGTCACGGATTTCTTTAGCTTTCATTCGATTCACCACCAATTTCTTCGCGTTTTACGAACTTCGTTTTGATCGGAAGTTTGTGAGATGCAAGGCGCAATGCTTCGCGTGCCACTTCTTCTGATACTCCTGCAAGTTCAAACATAATTTTACCTGTTTTTACTACTGCTACCCAGCCTTCAGGTGAACCTTTACCGGATCCCATACGAACCTCAAGAGGCTTTTTCGTATATGGCTTATGTGGGAAGATTTTAATCCAGACTTTACCGCCACGTTTCATGTAACGAGTCATGGAAATACGTGCTGCTTCGATTTGGCGGTTAGTGATCCAAGATGATTCCAAAGCTTGGAGACCAAATTCACCGAATGCGATTTCTTTGCCGCCTTTAGCTTCTCCGCGCATCTTGCCACGGTGCTCACGACGATATTTAACGCGTTTAGGCATTAACATATTATTTGCCTCCTTCCTCAGATTTCTTCTTAGTTGGAAGGACTTCACCGCGGTAGATCCATACTTTTACGCCAAGTTTGCCGTAAGTAGTGTCTGCTTCAGCATGTGCATAGTCGATATCAGCACGAAGCGTATGGAGCGGAACAGTACCTTCACTGTAGTGTTCAGCACGCGCAATGTCAGCGCCGCCTAGACGTCCAGATACTTGAGTTTTGATCCCTTTAGCGCCAGAACGCATAGTGCGCTGGATTGCTTGTTTTTGTGCACGACGGAAAGACACGCGGTTTTCCAATTGACGTGCTACACTTTCAGCAACTAGTCTCGCATCAAGGTCAGCTCTTTTGATTTCAATGATGTTGATGTGTACACGCTTGCCAGTCATTGTGTTAAGTTGCTTGCGAAGTACTTCTACTTCAGAACCACCTTTACCAATTACCATACCTGGTTTCGCAGTGTGAATTGTTACGTTTACACGGTTTGCAGCGCGTTCGATTTCAACTTTAGAAACTGAAGCTTCTTTCAAACGTGCTTCGATGTATTCACGGATTTTAATATCTTCGTGAAGAAGTGTCGCATAGTCTTTTTCAGCGTACCATTTTGACTCCCAGTCACGAATGATTCCGATACGCATCCCGATTGGATGTATTTTTTGTCCCACGAATTATCCCTCCTTCTTCTCAGATACCACTAGTGTGATGTGGCTTGTACGTTTGTTGATTGCGCTTGCGCGTCCCATTGCACGTGGACGGAAACGTTTCAATGTTGGACCTTCATCAACGAATACTTCGCTGACGATCAAGTTATCCAGGTTCATTTCGTAGTTATGTTCAGCGTTCGCAGCTGCAGATTTTAGTAACTTCTCAACAACAATAGATGATGCTTTCGGAGTATGTTGTAAAATCGCAACGGCTTCGCCAATTTGCTTGCCTCGGATTAAATCTACTACTAAACGGACTTTACGAGGAGCAATACGTACTGTTCTAGCGACAGCTTTTGCTTGCATGGGGAAATCCTCCTCTCAATTAACGTCTTGTTTTCTTATCGTCTGCACCATGGCTTGCGTATTTGCGTGTTGGAGCAAATTCACCAAGTTTATGGCCTACCATATCTTCTGTTACGTATACGGGAATGTGTTTGCGACCATCGTAGACTGCAATTGTTTGTCCGATAAATGTCGGGAAAATTGTAGAACGGCGAGACCACGTTTTAATCACTTGTTTTTTCTCAGAGTCCTTTTGTGCTTCAACTTTTTTCATAAGATGATCATCAACAAAAGGTCCTTTTTTCAAGCTGCGACCCATTTGGGATCCTCCCTTCGTGATTGCACCACGGCTCTTTTGGCGAACCGCAGCGGAATCAAATTATTTTTTACGACGACGCACGATGAACTTGTCTGACTTGTTCGTTTTCTTGCGTGTTTTGTATCCAAGAGTTGGTTTGCCCCATGGAGACATTGGTGATTTACGTCCGATTGGCGAACGTCCTTCACCACCACCGTGTGGGTGATCGTTAGGGTTCATTACAGAACCACGAACTGTTGGGCGATTGCCCTTCCAGCGGTTACGTCCTGCTTTACCAATGTTGATCAATTCGTGTTGTTCGTTACCAACTGCACCGATAGTAGCACGGCAAGTAGCAAGGATCATGCGAACTTCTCCTGATTGCAAACGTACAGTTACGTATTTGCCTTCTTTACCAAGCACCTGAGCTGAAGTTCCTGCAGAGCGTACTAATTGTCCGCCTCCACCTGGTTTCAATTCAATGTTATGGATTGTAGAACCCATTGGGATGTTTGATAGTGGCAAAGCGTTACCCGCTTTGATATCAGCTTCTACGCCTGACATGATCTGCGTTCCAACTTCGATTCCTTTAGGAGCCAAAATGTAACGTTTTTCACCATCAGCATAATGAATCAATGCGATGTTTGCAGAGCGGTTTGGATCGTACTCGATTGTAGCAACGCGTCCTGGAATGCCATCTTTGTTACGTTTGAAATCGATGACACGGTATTGACGTTTGTGTCCACCACCGTGGTGGCGTACAGTGATTTTACCTTGGTTATTACGGCCGCCTTTACGCTTCGTCGGTTGCAAAAGCGATTTTTCTGGCTTGTTCGTAGTGATTTCAGCGAAATCCGAAGTTGTCATGTTACGACGACCGTTTGTGGTAGGTTTATATTTTCTAATCCCCACGTTGTGTCCCCTCCTTCTTTTATTAGTTCCTAAAAGAACTTATGAGAATTAAATCTCGAATAATTCGATGTCTTTAGATTCAGCAGTCAATTTAACGATCGCTTTGCGGCGTTTGTTAGTGTATCCTGCGTGTTTGCCCATGCGTTTGAATTTCCCTTTGTAGTTCATGATGTTGACTTTCTCAACTTGAACTCCGAAGATTTCTTGAACTGCATGTTTAACTTGTGTTTTGTTAGCGCGAGTGTCCACTTCAAAAGTGTACTTCTTATCTGCCATTACTTCAGAAGAACGCTCAGTAATGACCGGACGCTTTAAAATATCACGTGCTTCCATTAACTAAGCACCTCCTCTATTTTTTCTATTGCTGCTTTTGTCATAACAACTTTGTCATGTCCAAGCAAGTCTAAAACGTTGATGCCAGTCGCTGCTACCACTGTCATACCTTGGATGTTGCGAGCAGATAATGCTACGTTTTCATCCGGGTCAGCAGTTACGAACAAAGCTTTTTTACCGATTGAAAGATCTGAGATCAATTGAGTAAATGCTTTTGTTTTTGGTGCATCGAAAGTCAAACCTTCAAGTACCATCAATTTTTCTCCAACTACTGTTGATGAAAGTGCAGAGCGTAAAGCTAAGCGACGGACTTTCTTAGGTAATTTATAGCTGTAGCTGCGTGGTGTCGGTCCGAAAACGATACCGCCTCCGCGCCATTGTGGTGAACGGATAGAACCTTGACGCGCACGTCCAGTTCCTTTTTGGCGCCATGGTTTTTTACCGCCGCCTGCTACCTCAGAACGATTTTTTACTTTATGGTTACCTTGACGAAGTGAAGCGCGTTGAGCGATTACAGCGTCAAATAACACGGCTTCATTTGGTTCGATACCGAATACGAAATCATTCAATTCGATGTCGCCCACTTGTGAACCTGTTTGATTTAATAAAGCTACTTTAGGCATTCCTGTTTCCTCCTTTCATTTAAAAATATTATTTCGCTTTAATAGCCGATTTTACTCGGATAAGTGCTTTGCGAGATCCAGGAACATTACCTTTGATTAGAAGCAAGTTACGATCCGTATCAACTCGTACGATTTGCAAGTTTTGGATTGTAATTGTTGTTCCACCCATTTGACCAGGTAATTTCTTCTGTTTGAATACACGGTTTGGAGCAACCGGACCCATTGATCCAGGACGACGGTGGTAACGTGAACCGTGAGCCATTGGCCACGTGATTGTCCGTGGCGTTTAATAACACCTTGGAAACCTTTACCTTTTGTTGTACCTGTGACATCTACTACATCGCCTTCTGCGAATACATCTACTTTGACTTCTTGACCAACCTCGTAATCAGCTAAGTTTACATTGCGAAGTTCGCGAATGAAGCGCTTAGGAGCAGTGTTCGCTTTTGCTACGTGTCCTTTAGCAGGTTTGTTAGAAAGTTTTTCGCGCTTATCTTCAAAACCTAACTGGATCGCTTCGTAGCCGTCAACCTCAACTGTTTTCTTTTGAAGTACTACGTTTGGAGCAGCTTCAATTACAGTTACAGGGATTAAATCACCGTTCTCAGCAAAAACTTGCGTCATACCGATTTTTCTACCTAAGATTCCTTTGGTCATGTTGTCACACCTCCTGATAATATTTGTGTTTTTCTATTTCGTTTACCGATTAAAGTTTAATTTCAATGTCTACGCCGGACGGTAAATCCAGTTTCATTAACGCATCCACAGTTTGTGGTGTTGGGTTAACGATATCGATTAGACGTTTGTGTGTGCGCATTTCAAATTGCTCACGAGAATCTTTATAGATGTGGACTGAACGCAAGATTGTGTAAACCGACTTTTCAGTTGGCAACGGGATTGGACCCGATACACTTGCACCTGAACGTTTAGCTGTTTCCACAATTTTCTCTGCAGACTGATCTAGAATTCTGTGATCATATGCTTTTAAACGGATACGAATTTTTTGTTTTGCCATTATTTTCCCTCCTTTTCGCCTATTTTTTGATAGACATTCTCCACGAAAATTTTCTGCACACTCGCCATGGCAAAGCGGCCGGGTGTATCAGTAACCTCTCGCTTCATCGCAGTCAAAGACCAACATTCACCATTATACAAAAGAAAAAAGAATTCCGCAAGTGTTTCCACGAAATTCTTTTCAATTCGCTTTTATTAGTATAACAGGATTTCTTGAGAGTTCAACACATACGATAATAGTCCGAACATTTTAATCTTAAGCCAGTACCATGACGGCCATCCAGCCGAAAATTACGAGCGGAATATTGCAATGAAGGAAGGTTGGAACGCATGTATCCCAGATATGGTTATGCTGTCCGTCCGCGTTCAGCCCGGCAGTCGGCCCGAGCGTCGAATCGGATGCCGGTGATCCTGCGTCTCCAAGCGCACCCGCTGTGCCGATCAAAGCGATGATGGCAATCGTTGAAAATCCGAACTCCATGCTGAGCGGCACAAAGATGGCTGCAATGATCGGAATGGTGGCAAACGATGAACCGATGCCCATCGTGACGACTAAGCCGACGATCAGCATCACGAACGCCGCGATTCCTTTATTGCCTGCGAATAAATCCGCGACGCTTTCAACGAGCGGCTCGATCGCTCCCGTCGCTTGGATGACGGAAGCAAAGCCGTTCGCTGAAATCATGACGAAGCCGATGAATGCCATCATCCGCATGCCCGCTGTCAGCACTTCATCCGCTTCGCGCCATTTCATCGCCCCGAATAGATAAAGGACGACGATACCGGCAAGCGCTCCAATGAGCATCGAGTCTGTTTCAATCTGTCCGTACAAAGCAGCAGCGAGCGCAAGGATCGTCACCGCAATATCTTTCTTCGAAGCCGCTTTGTTTGGAGTTTCTTCTATAATACTTGTTGTCGGTTCATTATAGTCCCGAGGTTTGCGATACGAGATGAAAACCGCCACCGCCAAACCGATGGCCATGCCCCCTACTGGAATCGCCATCGCTTTCGGAATGTCTGCCATATCGATCGGCAAGCCCGCAAGACCCATTTGCTTTTCAATGATTTCATGGAACAGTAAACCGAAGCCGTAAGGCAATAAAATATAAGGCGCGGTCAAACCGAATGTCAGCACAGAAGCAATCAGGCGGCGATCGATCCGCAGCTCGTTTAAAATGTGCAAAATCGGCGGAACCAATAAAGGAACAAAAGCGATGTGGATCGGAATAAGGTTTTGGGAAAAGATCGCCATGACAAGCAAAGCCAAAATGATCAGCGCTTTCGCCAAGTTTTGCCGCGTTGCTTCTCCTTCTTTATTGACCAGCTTCAAGACGCCGTTCACGAGAAGCTCTGGAATTCCGGTTCTTGAAATGGCCACCGCGAACCCGCCGAGCATAGCGTAGCTGAGAGCAATCGTCGCACCTGCTCCTAATCCATTGGTAAACGATGTTACGGTATCCATAAATGATAAACCGCCGCTGACCCCACCTGCGAGCGCTCCGATCAATAAGGCAAAGACCACATTGACCCGCAGCAAGCTCAACACAAGCATGACCAGGACGGCAACTAGTACTGCATTCATAATATTATCTCCTTTAGTTTGCTAAAGCGTTAAAGCGTACACTTTAAATTAACAAATCTTTGCTGGCCTTGTCAACACGAAATGCCTCTACTCCTTAATGAAGAAAAAATCTGAAAATCTTGCGGTCCCCTTTAATCTTAGTAATCCCTTTTTCGGACACACAAAAACCCTTCATTCCATTCATGAAGGGTTTCACTGTATAACTATTTGTCTTTTTGGAGCCAATTTTATTAGCTACGCTTGCTGTTGTTTTTGCTCATACGCGGCAATATACGAATCGTACTGGATGGTCAATGCGATTTCGTCCCATCCTTTTAACAGCATTTCTTTCCAATACGGATCAATCGAAAAAGCATAACGGCTTCCGTCTTGGCCCGTGACTGTCTGCTCTTCTAAGTTGATGTCCAACCGGAAAACTTCTTGCTGCCCTTTTCGGATCAATTCATCCACTTCCTGTTCACCTAAGCGAATCGGCAAGATGCCGTTTTTCACGCAATTATTATAGAAGATGTCCGCATAACTCGGTGCAATGACCACTCGAAAACCATAATCGAGAATCGCCCACGGGGCATGTTCACGTGAAGATCCGCAGCCGAAATTCTCTTGCGCAACTAGAATTTCAGAGCTTTGGAAACGCGGTCATTCAATACAAATTCTTGGATCGGCGAGCCATCCGGGTGGAACCGCCAATGGTAAAATAAATACTTGCCGAAGCCGGTGCGCTCAATGCGCTTCAGAAACTCTTTTGAAATGATTTGGTCGGTATCAACGTTTTTACGGTCAAGCGGGGTCATGACGCTTGTGATTTTATTGATCGGTTCCATTTTATTGCCTCCTTGTCTCTTACGCTGTCGGTACAGGTTCTCTCATATACTTGCGGACGTCGGTCAAATGCCCTTCAATCGCCGCTGCCGCTGCCATTACTGGACTGACTAAATGCGTCATCGACCCGGCGCCTTGGCGTCCTTCGAAATTCCGGTTTGAAGTAGAAGCACAACGCTCTCCAGCCGGCACAGCGTCATCATTCATCGCCAAGCACATGCTGCAGCCCGTTTCCCGCCATTCAAATCCGGCTTTTAAGAAAATCTGATCCAGCCCTTCCGCTTCTGCAGCCTCGCTTAACCGATTCAGAACCCGGCACCACGATCGCCGTGACCGAAGGATGAACCTTTTTGCCGGCAATGATTTCACTTGCAGCACGCAAATCCCCGATCCGGGCGTTTGTACAAGATCCAATAAAAACATGCTGGATTTCAATCGAAGCTAACGGCGCGCCTTCTTCAAGCTGCATGTAAGCTAAAGCCTGTTTAAGCGCTTCCTGATCTGCCGGGTCTTCGTAGTCTTTTGCATAAGGAACGTGCTCTGCAATTCCAGATCCCATCGACGGGTTCGTGCCCCATGTAACGAAAGGAGAAATTTCATCCGCATGAATGGTGCGCGTTACATCGTATTCTGCACCTTCATCTGTCGCCAGCGCTAACCATCCTGCCGCCGCTCTGTCAAACGCCTCTCCTTGCGGCACATGTCTGCGCCCTCTCATGTACTCAATCGTCGTTTCATCGGGGCTAATCAAGCCGGCACGTGCTCCCGCTTCAATTGACATATTGCAGATGGTCATGCGCTCTTCCATCGAAAGCCGTCGGATCGCTTCACCTGTATATTCCACGATATGGCCCGTTCCCATATCGACGCCGTATTTTGAAATGACCGCTAAAATTATATCTTTTGCAGAAACCCCATATCCAAGTTCTCCGTCAATGCGGATCTGCATCGTTTTCGGCTTTGATTGCCATAGCGTTTGAGTGGAAAGCACATGTTCGACTTCGCTCGTACCGATGCCGAACGCAAGCGCCCCAAAAGCCCCGTGCGTCGACGTATGGCTGTCGCCGCAGACAATCGTTTTCCCCGGCTGCGTCAATCCCAATTCCGGTCCGATAACGTGTACAATTCCTTGGTCTGGATGATTGATGCCAGCAAGCGGAACACCGAACTCTTCGCAGTTCTCCTGCAAAGTCTTGATTTGCTTGCGGAAATCGGATCAGTGATCGTCTCCCGGTTCCGCGTCGGCACGTTATGGTCCATCGTTGCAAAACATAGATCCGGGCGGCGTACTTTCCGCCCATTCAACCGCAGCCCTTCAAACGCCTGAGGAGAAGTCACTTCGTGCAATAAATGAAGATCAATATAGAGAAGGTCCGGCTTCCCTGCTTCTTCAAAGACAATATGTTGTTCCCAAATCTTTTCAATAATCGTTTTTGCCATTTTAACCGCTCCTCTTACTTAGACATATGAATACATGATGTGTTCTGACACCAATTCGCGCTCTAGCTCTTCGATCACTTTCTCAACAAACCGTTCGGTTGAAACGACGCGCTTTCCTGTACCTGATAAGTCCCCTGTGCAATAGCCGTCTTCCAAAACGCTCATGACAGCTTCTTCGATTGCCGCCGCTTCTGTCTGCATTCCGAACGAATGGCGCAGCATCATCGCCGCTGACAAAATAGCTGCGGATGGATTGGCTTTATTTTGTCCGGCAATGTCCGGTGCCGATCCGTGTACCGGTTCGTAAAGGCCGAAACCATCTGAGCGTACACTTGCGGATGGCAGCATGCCAAGTGACCCCGTGATCACCGAAGCTTCATCGCTCAAGATGTCCCCGAACATATTTTCCGTCACCATGACATCAAATGCCCGCGGGTCGGTGATTAACTTCATCGCAGCTGAATCGACTAGCATATGCTCCACTTCAACATCTGGATAGAATGCCTTGCGTTCTTCTACGACTTCTCTCCAAAGTTTGCTCGTCTCCAGTACATTCGCTTTATCGACCGACGTCACTTTCCCTCTTCGGCCGCGTGCAATTTCAAATGCCTGATCCACAATCCGCTCGATTTCCTTTCGGGTATATACAAGCGTATCCACCGCTGCTTTTTCTGTCCGGCGTTTCGGTTCCCCAAAATACAAACCGCTCGTCAACTCACGGACAATCACCATATCCACTTCTTTCGCCACTTCCTCCTTTAATGGAGAAGAGCCAAGCAACGCAGGCACAGCTTTGACCGGGCGGATATTCGCGAATAAATCAAAATGCTTCCGGATATTCAGCAATCCTTTTTCCGGACGCTGATGCGCAGGTTTCTGATCCCATTTCGGACCTCCGACAGCACCAAGGAGAATCGCGTCGCTCGCCTCGCATGCTGCGATGGTTTCATCCGGAAGCGGTGTCTCATGCGCATCTACAGCACTGCCTCCGATCAACGCGTGCTTCAAATGAAAAGTATGTCCATAACGCATTGCAATGGATTGCAGCACTTTTACTGCCGCTTCTGTTACTTCTGGTCCGATTCCGTCTCCTGGCAATACCGCTATTGTTTTTTTCATTTTAAATTCCTCCTCTTTCGATTTATCCGTTTAAACTACGGCTGCTTTTGCTTTCTGCCCCACTTTTACCAATTGGCGGTTAACGGCATTTAAATAGGCTTTCGCTGTAGCTTCCAAGACATCTTGCGCGACATCGCGGCCTGTTACGGTTTCCCCGTTATATGTCATATTGACGACTGCTTCGCCAAGTGCGTCCCGGCCTTTGCCGATTGAAGTGACGCGGTAATCTAAGATATGCACTTCTCCTGCAACCACTCGCTCCAATGTGTTGAAAATCGCTTCCACGGAGCCGGCACCGGTTGCTGCTTCTGTCACCAATTCACCGTTCGGATGAGTGGCTGATACCGTCGCAGTCGGAATGTTTACGGAACCATAATGCACTTGCACACTTTCCAATTCGTAGACCGCGACCTCTTTTTCATTGATTTGCTGATCCGTCAATAAAACAAACAAATCATCTTCCACAATTTCCTTTTTGCTATCCGCTAATTTCTTGAACTCCGCAAAAGCTTTATTCAATTTCTCGTCCGTCAATTCAAAGCCCATTTTAATCGCACGGTCTTTGAAAGCATGTCTGCCGGAATGTTTGCCAAGCACCAATTCAGTCGATGCATCGCCAATCAATTCCGGCGTAATAATTTCATACGTCAACGGATTTTTCAGCATGCCATCCTGATGGATGCCGGATTCGTGGGCAAATGCATTTTTGCCGACTACCGCTTTATTGGGCTGGATCAGGCTGCCGGTCAATTGGCTGACCAATTGGCTGGTCCGTTTGATTTCTTTTAACTGAATGCCCGTTTCAGTTTGATAGATTTTATTGCGAATATGCAGAGCTACTGCAATTTCTTCCAAAGCGACGTTCCCGGCCCGTTCTCCGATGCCGTTGATCGTTCCTTCAATTTGCGTGGCTCCGTTTTCGATTGCCGCCAGCGTATTCGCTGTCGCCATCCCGAGATCATTATGGCAATGCGCCGACAGTTTTACATGTTCAATGCCGACTACATTTTCCTGGATATAACGGAACATGGCACCGTATTCTTCCGGTGTTGCGTATCCGACCGTATCCGGAAGGTTGATCGTTGTCGCTCCAGCTGCGATGACTTTGCGGATAATGTGAGCCAAGAATTCTGGATCTGAACGCGAAGCATCTTCTGCTGACCACTGGACAAGCGGGAAGTATTTGCGGGCGTATTTGACTGACTCTACTGCGATCTCAACCACTTGTTCCGGTGTTTTCATTAACTTATGTTCCATATGGATCGGCGACGTCGCCAGGAAAATATGGACGTGGGGCTGTTCGCCGCCTTTTAACGCTTCCCACGCAGTGGAAATATCTTTTTCAACCGAACGGGCAAGGCCCGTTACGATTGAATTCTTCACTGTATCTGCGATGCGTTTGACGGCATCGAAATCGCCTGGTGAAGCTGCCGGAAACCCTGACTCGATGATCGTTGCGCCAAAACGTTCCAGCTGGTGGGCAATCTCGATTTTCTCAGCAGTGTTTAAGTTAATCCCAGCCGACTGTTCTCCGTCCCGAAGCGTTGTATCAAAGATGTCAATTTTGCGCACTGGCGACCACCTCTTTTGTTTTTGTCTTTTTGCCTTCATTGACGAAAGGCATCATCGCACGAAGCACGCGGCCGACTTGTTCGATTTGATGCGTTTCTTCCGCTTTTTCGATCGCTGTAAACTCAGGGCGGTTCAATTGGTTCTCAAGCAGCCAGCCTTTCGCGAATTTGCCTGTCTGGATATCCGTCAACACATCTTTCATACGCTCTTTCGTCGCCGCATCCACAATGCGCGGCCCTGAAACGAAATCGCCCCACTGGGCAGTATCCGAGATGGAGTAGCGCATTCCTGAAAGTCCGCCTTCATACATTAAGTCGACGATCAATTTCAGTTCATGCATACATTCGAAGTAAGCAACTTCCGGCTGGTAGCCCGCTTCCACTAAGGTTTCAAATCCGGCTTTCACCAATGACGTAACCCCACCGCACAGTACCGCTTGTTCTCCGAATAGATCCGTTTCCGTTTCTTCTTTAAACGAAGTTTCAAGCACCCCGGCGCGTGCAGCCCCGATTCCTTTCGCATAAGCAAGTGCCACTTCTTGCGCTTGCCCTGACACATCTTGATGGATAGCGAACAATGCCGGAACTCCAGCTCCCGCCTCGTATGTACGGCGAACAAGATGGCCTGGTCCTTTCGGTGCCACTAGGAACACATCGACATCTTCCGGTGCAACGATCTGGTTGAAGTGGACGTTAAAACCATGAGCGAAAACTAAAGACTTTCCAGCTGTCAATGCCGGTTTGATTTCTTCGTTGTAGATTTTCGTCTGCTTTTCATCCGGTACTAAAATCATGATGACATCTGCTGCCTGTGCCGCTTCGGCTACTGTCGTTACATTCATGCCATCTTCTTTTGCCTGTTCGAATGATTTTCCAGGTCTTACCCCGACGACTACGTTAAAGCCTGATTCTTTTAAGTTTTGTGCATGTGCATGGCCTTGTGAACCATATCCGATGATTGCGATCTTTTGTCCTTTTAGTACTTCCTCGTTTACATCTTGGTTATAATACATTTTTGCCATTTTCATTTCCTCCTCGGATTTTTAGGTTTTTATAAAATGGATAGTTGTGCTGTATGTGTTTTCTGAGTTTCACGGACAAACGCAGATACGCCGGTTCTCGTTAACTCCTTGATGCCATAAGGCCGCATTAAATCAATAAAAGCTTCAATTTTTTCAGGATCGCCTGCCACTTGGAAAGTAGTGACGTTTTTGCTCATATCCACTACCGTCGCCCGGAACGGTTCAACGATGCTGTAGATTTCATTTCTCGCAGCCGGTGGCGTGACCACTTTGATTAACGCGAGTTCTCTCATCACCATCGCTTTGTCGGTGATATCATTTACCTTGATCACGTCAATTTGCTTTTGAAGCTGTTTTAGCAGCTGCTCCAGTTTCCCTTCATCTTCGACATTTACGACAAAGGTCATTTTCGACATTCCGGGCTGCTCGGTGTGCCCGACCGAAATGCTTTCGATATTGAACTGCCTTTTCATCAAGAGCCCGGTCACACGATTTAAGACGCCGCTTTGATTGATTACCGTCGTTGTTATGACTCGTTTCATTCGATTTTCACTCCGATCATTTCATTCAGCCCCTTGCCTGGTGCTACCATTGGATAAACACATTCCATCTGAACCACCCGGCAATCGATCAATACCGGTTCAGTTGAAGCTAACGCTTCGGCAAAAACCACTTCCGCTTGTTCCATCGTTTCCACTTTATAGCCTTTTACATCATAGGCTTCAGCAAGTTTGACGAAATCCGGCTGTACGTGCACCAATGATTGAGAATAACGTTCCTCGTAGAAAGTCTCTTGCCATTGCCGGACCATCCCAAGGCTTCGATTGTTCAAGATGATGATTTTGACCGGAAGCCTCAATTCTTGCAGCAGCGATAATTCCTGCAACGTCATTTGGAAACCTGCATCTCCAACAACAGAGATGACTTGGTCATCCGGTCTGGCGAGCTGTGCTCCGATGGCTGCCGGGAATCCAAAGCCCATCGTTCCGAGCCCACCGGAAGTCACCCAATTATGCGGATGATTGAACTTATAATACTGGGCCGTCCACATCTGGTGCTGCCCGACATCCGTCGTAACCACTGCATTTCCATCAGTCAATCGCTGGATCAACTCAATCGCTTGTTGAGGAAGAATGCCTTTTTCTTCACCCGTTTTATAGCAAAGCGGATATTCTTCTGAATTCGCGGTCAGCTTGTCCAGCCATTCCGCTTTCTCTGATGTTTCAAAGTTCTGTTCCAACAATGCTTTTAGCGCCTCTTTTGCATCTGCCACAATCGGAATCGCCGTCGGTACATTTTTGCCGATTTCCGCTGGATCGATATCCACATGAATCACTTTTGCATTCGGCGCAAAGTGGGCTAAATTACCAGTCAGCCGATCATCAAAGCGGCTCCGATATTCAATAACACATCACAATCACAAATTGCAGTATTCGCGGTATATGTTCCGTGCATTCCAGCCATCCCGAGGAATAAAGGATGAGTGCCTTCTATCGTTCCAAGCCCGAGCAAAGTATTCGTAATCGGGATTTGGTGCCGTTCGATAAACGCCTTCAGCTCTTCAGTTGCTTCCGCTGCAAGTACACCCGCACCTGCCAAGATCAAAGGTTTTTCGGCTTTTGATAAAAGCTGGGCTGCTTTCTGGATTTGCAGGTAATTTGGATGCGTCGTCGGCTGATAGCCTGGAAGATTTACTTTCGACTGTTCTTGAGTGCCTTTGAACAATTCGTTTGAGATATCTTTCGGAATATCTACCACTACCGGTCCCGGGCGCCCCGTGGAAGCGATATAAAAAGCTTCTTTGATAATCCGGGGGAAGTCTTCTACACTTTTCACTTGGTAATTATGCTTCGTGATCGGCTGCGTGATGCCGATGATATCGGCTTCTTGGAAAGCATCTGTCCCGATGACGGTGCTGGCAACTTGTCCTGTAAATACAACCAATGGCAGCGAATCCAGCATCGCATCTGCAATCCCGGTCACCAGGTTAGTTGCTCCCGGCCCCGATGTCGCAATCACCACTCCCGGCTTTCCTGACACCCGAGCGTATCCTTCGGCGGCGTGGATCGCACCTTGCTCATGTCGCGCAAGCACGTGCCGGATTGGGTTTCTATGCAAAGCATCGTAAATCGGCAGCACCGCTCCTCCTGGGTAGCCAAAGATGATATCCACACCTTGCTCTTTCAAAGATTGAATCAGGATATCAGCCCCGCTGCCTTTCAGTTTTAGTTCCGTTTTTTCTTCAACTTCTACATTTACTCCCAATCTCTCCGCCTCCTTTTGAATTATGTCTTCGGTAGAATAAAAAAAGCTTTTTCATCCTACACAAAGAAACTTGTTCTTTGCATAGGGATGAAAAAGCTTCATGGTACCACCCTATTTCGCTGCGCAGCCGCAGCCTCATGGATAAGTTGAACTTATCCTTTGTTAACGATAACTTATTTAAACCAGTTACCGGGAATGCCTAAACGGTTTGGACCTTTCAGCACTCCACTCAGAGGGGATGTCGCTAATGGCAGTAATGCCGGCTTCCACCAATACCGGCTCTCTGTGATTACAAATCCCATTAACTTTAACCTCGTCATCGAATTGTTTTTATGTAATTGTCTAGAAAAAATCACACGACATTCAATTGTTCCGAATAAACTTTTACTCCATCTTGCTGTACGAGTTCTCGGAATGAACCAAGCAAATCATTCGTTACAGGGCCGGGAGTTCCATCTCCAATCACTCGGCCGTCCACTTTGACTACTGCAATCACTTCTGCTGCAGTACCGGTTAAGAATACTTCGTCTGCCACATAGACGTCGTGTCTTGTAAAGACGCCTTCTTGGATGTCATATCCTTTCTCAGCAGCTACTTCCATGATGGCGTTTCGGGTAATGCCTTCAAGCGCTCCAACATAACCTGGGGGTGTGAGCAATTTGTTCTTTCGAACGATGAATATATTATCGGCTGATCCTTCTGCAACATATCCTTGGTCATTAAGCATAAGCGCCTCAGAAACACCGGCAAGATTGGCTTCGATTTTCACTAGAATATTATTCATGTAATTTAAGGATTTTACTTTTGGGCTTAAGACATCTGAGCGGTTTCTTCGGGTTGCCACTGAAACAATCTCAATGCCTTTTTCATATAATGCTTTTGGAAACAAGGACAAAGCTTCCGCAATGACAATGACGCTTGGTCTAGAACAGGTCTGCGGGTCAATTCCTAAGTTCCCGACTCCTCTTGAAACAATCAATCGGATGTAAGCATCTTTCAATTGATTCTGCCGGAGTGTTTCAACAACGAGACTCGTCATTTCTTCAAAAGTATGTGGAATTTCAAGCATGATTGATTTTGCTGAATCGTAAAGGCGTTCCAAATGTTCCTCTAACCGGAATACGTTTCCGTTGTAAGAGCGAATTCCTTCGAAGACTCCGTCTCCATACAAGAACCCATGATCATAAACCGAAACTTTCGCATCTTCCTTTTTAACAAATTCACCATTCATGTAGATAACTTGTTGTCCCATGCTTTCCACTTCTTTCTGAAAAAGTTTTGTTTACTTTAACGTCAAATATTTGTTTCCTTCTTGTAAATTGTTGTTATCATATCGCCTATTCTAAGGGCTGTCAATCGCCTTTGTACGACTTTTTAGTTTATTTCGAATATTAGATTTTAATGTATCCGTTTACATTGTTGTGATACCAACGGTTTAAAGAATTACAAAAAAACTGAAAATTTTTTGTACGCAATATATTACATATGCAGTAAAATCAAAAAAAGAGCAGCCTACTCGCTGCTCCTAACTTATAAGAAATTCTTTTTAATGACTAATGATGATCCATAAATTTAATCAATCGATCTATTTAAAAAGTTATCAGACAGGGCTCAAATTAACGAAAAAAGTTAGAAAATAAACGAGAAATGTGTAAATAGGTTGTCCTTTCTAACTTCCTAACTCTAAATAAAGAGAGTGCCTGAAAAATCTAATCAGCCACCTGTCTTTTATTCCACAAAAAAATCCCTAGCTCATTTAATGAGCTAGGGATTAAACACTTACGAATTACTTCTGGATAGAAGCTACAACGCCAGCGCCTACAGTACGTCCACCCTCACGGATAGAGAACTTAGTTCCTTCTTCGATAGCGATTGGAGAGATTAGAGATACAGTCATTTCAACGTTATCTCCAGGCATAACCATTTCTACGCCTTCAGGAAGGTTACAAACACCAGTTACGTCAGTTGTACGGAAGTAGAACTGAGGACGGTAGTTTGAGAAGAATGGAGTGTGACGTCCACCCTCTTCTTTTGAAAGAACATAAACTTCAGCTTTGAAATCAGTGTGTGGAGTGATTGTGCCTGGTTTAGCCAATACTTGTCCACGTTGAACGTCGTCACGAGAAACCCCGCTGAAGAAGAGCACCGATGTTATCGCCAGCTTCAGCATAGTCTAACAATTTACGGAACATTTCTACACCTGTTACAGTAGTAGGTTTTGGTTCTTCAGTAAGACCGATGATGTCAACAGTGTCACCAATTTTAACTTGTCCACGTTCAACGCGACCAGTTGCAACTGTACCACGACCAGTGATTGAGAATACATCCTCAACTGGCATCATGAATGGTTTGTCAGTTTGGCGTTCTGGAGTTGGGATGTAGCTATCTACAGCGTCCATCAATTCCATGATTTTTGCTTCCCATTCTGCTTCGCCTTCAAGAGCTTTAAGTGCAGAACCTTTGATTACAGGAATGTCGTCGCCAGGGAAATCGTATTCAGAAAGAAGATCACGAACTTCCATTTCAACTAATTCTAGTAATTCTTCGTCGTCAACCATATCACATTTGTTCATGAATACAACTAGGTATGGAACACCTACTTGTTTAGACAAAAGGATGTGCTCACGAGTTTGTGGCATTGGGCCGTCAGCAGCAGATACTACTAGGATCCCGCCGTCCATTTGTGCAGCACCAGTGATCATGTTTTTAACATAGTCAGCGTGTCCTGGGCAGTCAACGTGTGCATAGTGGCGAGTAGCAGTTTCGTACTCAACGTGTGAAGTATTGATAGTGATACCGCGTTCTTTTTCTTCAGGTGCGTTATCGATTTGGTCGTAAGAACGAGCTTCCCCGCCTGATGCTTTAGCAAGTACTGTAGCGATTGCAGCAGTTAAAGTTGTTTTACCATGGTCAACGTGACCGATTGTACCAATATTCGCATGTGTTTTAGAGCGATCAAATTTAGCTTTTCCCATTAGAAAAATCCTCCTCGAAATATAAGTTAATTGGTCGTTTGAAGTGCCGGAATAATAGGGCCCTATTATTCCAGGCATACAAACTATTTATACTTTATTAAAGATCAAAATTCAATTATTGACCTTTATTTTTTTTGATAATTTCTTCAGAAATTGATTTTGGTACTTCTTCATAGTGATCGAAGTGCATTGAGAACACACCACGGCCTTGCGTATTAGAACGCAATGAAGTTGCATAACCAAACATTTCTGCAAGAGGAACCATAGCACGGACAACTTGTGCGTTTCCGCGAGCGTCCATACCTTCTACACGGCCGCGGCGTGACGTAATGTCACCCATGATATCTCCAAGGTATTCCTCAGGGATAACAACCTCAACGCGCATAATAGGCTCAAGAATTACAGGGTTAACCTTAGAGATAGCGTTTTTAAGAGCCATAGATGCAGCTACTTTAAATGCCATTTCGTTCGAGTCAACATCGTGGTAAGATCCATCAAACAATTTAGCTTTGATGTCGATCAATGGATATCCGGCGATAACACCGTTGTCTAGAGAGTCACGAAGACCCGCTTCAACAGCTGGGATGTATTCACGTGGAACAACACCACCAACGATAGCATTTTCAAACTCAAAACCTGCTCCTTCTTCGTTTGGAGAGAACTCGATCCAAACGTGTCCGAATTGTCCGCGACCACCAGATTGGCGTACAAATTTACCTTCAACTTGAGCTGAACTGCGGAATGTCTCACGGTAAGATACCTGAGGCGCCCCTACGTTAGCTTCAACGTTGAACTCACGGCGCATACGGTCAACTAGGATATCAAGGTGAAGTTCACCCATACCTGCGATGATCGTTTGACCAGTTTCCTGATCTGTATGCGCACGGAATGTTGGATCCTCTTCTTGCAATTTAGCAAGGGCTTGACCCATTTTGTCTTGGTCCGCTTTTGATTTCGGCTCAACTGACAATGAGATAACTGGTTCTGGGAACACCATGCGCTCAAGGATTACTTGGTGTTTCTCATCACTCAATGTATCTCCAGTTGAAGTATCTTTTAAGCCGATTGCAGCAGCGATATCTCCGCAATATACTTCAGAGATCTCTTCACGGGAGTTTGCGTGCATTTGAAGGATACGTCCAACGCGCTCACGCTTGCCTTTAGAAGAGTTTTGTACGTAAGAACCTGATTTCAAAGTACCAGAGTATACGCGGAAGAATGTTAATTTCCCTACGTATGGATCTGTCATTACCTTAAACGCTAGCGCTGAGAATGGCTCGTCTTCGCTAGGTTTACGCAATACTTCTTCATCAGAATCCGGAAGTACACCAGTCATTGGAGGTACATCCAATGGTGATGGTAGGTAATCAATTACTGCATCAAGCATTAACTGAACACCTTTGTTTTTGAAAGCAGTTCCGCAAACCACAGGATAAAACTCAACGTCTAAAGTTCCTTTACGGATAGCCGCTTTAAGTTCATCAACTGTGAGTTCTTCCCCACCAAGATATTTTTCCATCAATTCTTCGTCAAGCTCAGCAACAGCTTCCACTAATTTAGTGCGCCATTCCTCAGCAAGTTCACGATGAGTTTCAGGAATATCTCCCTCAGTAATATCAGTTCCCAAATCGTTTGCATAGAAGCGCGCTTTCATTTCTACAAGATCAATGATCCCTGAAAATTCATCTTCAGCACCGATTGGCAATTGGATCGGGTGTGCATTCGCTTGTAGGCGGTCATGCAATGTTCCTACAGAATATAGGAAGTCAGCTCCGATTTTATCCATTTTGTTGACAAACACAACACGTGGCACGCCATATGTTGTTGCTTGACGCCAAACTGTTTCAGTTTGAGGTTCAACACCTGATTGTGCATCAAGAACCGTTACCGCACCATCAAGTACTCGTAGTGAACGTTCAACTTCAACAGTGAAGTCTACGTGTCCAGGAGTATCGATGATATTAACACGGTGGTTTTTCCATGCAGCAGTTGTCGCAGCAGAAGTGATCGTGATTCCACGCTCTTGCTCTTGCTCCATCCAGTCCATTTGAGAAGCACCTTCATGTGTTTCTCCGATTTTGTGGATTTTACCTGTATAGTACAAAATACGCTCCGTAGTAGTCGTTTTACCGGCATCAATGTGTGCCATGATTCCGATATTACGTGTTTTGTCTAAGGAGAACTCTCTAGCCATGTTGTTTTTCTCCTTCCGTTTCGGATTAAGATGCCATAGGCATCTCGAAAGAAATTACCAGCGATAGTGAGCAAACGCTTTGTTTGCTTCCGCCATTTTATGAATATCTTCACGTTTCTTAACAGCTGCACCAGTGTTGTTAGCAGCATCTAAAATTTCATTAGCCAAACGCTCTTCCATTGTTTTCTCTCCACGAAGACGTGAATAGTTTACAAGGTAGCGAAGACCTAAAGTTGTACGGCGTTCAGGGCGAACTTCAACCGGTACTTGGTAGTTAGCTCCACCAACACGGCGAGCGCGAACTTCAAGAACTGGCATAACATTTGTCAATGCTTGTTCGTATACTTCAATCGGATCTTTACCGCTGCGTTCTTTAACTAGTTCAAACGCTCCGTATAGGATCTTTTGTGAAGTACCTCTTTTTCCGTCAACCATCATTTTATTAATTAAGCGTGTCACCAATTTCGAATTATAAATTGGATCTGGCAACACGTCACGTTTAGCTACAGGACCTTTACGAGGCATGTATGTTCCTCCTTTCAAACGAATTCTCTTCGTTATTTCAAGTTATTATTTTTTGACTTTAGGGCGTTTAGTTCCGTATTTAGAACGTCCTTGCATACGGCCGTTTACTCCAGCAGTATCAAGTGCTCCACGAACGATATGGTAACGTACACCCGGTAAATCTTTTACGCGTCCTCCGCGTAGAAGTACAACACTGTGCTCTTGAAGGTTGTGGCCTTCGCCGCCAATGTATGCATTGACCTCAATTTGGTTTGTTAACCGTACACGCGCATATTTACGTAATGCGGAGTTAGGTTTTTTCGGTGTCATCGTACCAACACGAGTACAAACGCCGCGTTTTTGAGGTGAGCTCACGTTAGTCTGAGACTTTTTGAAGCTGTTATACCCTTTGTTCAACGCTGGTGAGTCTGATTTCGTGCTTTTTGGTTTACGAGGCTTGTTAACTAATTGGTTAATTGTAGGCATCGATTTTTTCCTCCTCTCAAAAGGTGTTCTAATACCACATATCCAGGTGGTTCATTTTTTGGGTAAAAACAAAGTCTTTGTGTTTTCTACACAAAAACTGTTATCCAGTAATCGCTACAGCAGCTGCACCGACATGAATGCCATATGCTTTTCCAAGCTTTAATCGTGAATCTGCAAATCCGATCGGAATACCTTTTTCTTGAGCTAGTTGTATTATCTGTTCGGTCATTCGATCGTCCGCGTCTTTTGCCACTATTACCTCTTGGACAATGCCGCTTTTCAATGCTTTTACTGTCTGCTTTGTACCGATGATCGTTTTGCTTGCCTGCTTTACTTTTTCATAAGACATTTGCATATCCTCCAAAGTTCCAGACGGTTAAACCATCAACCCTCAACATGTTACCACTGTATTCAAATGGTGTCAACAATATTTCTAAAAAAACCCCGGAGAGTTTTACGAACTCTCCGGAATCCAAATTTTATGATTCTGTTCCGACAATTTCTTCTTGCGCTTGTTTTTCACTTTGCGCAATCTTAATTTGGCGGTAACGCTGCATTCCTGTTCCAGCTGGAACAAGTTTACCGATGATAACGTTCTCCTTCAGACCTAACAATTCATCACGTTTTCCTTTGATCGCTGCATCTGTAAGGACGCGAGTCGTTTCTTGGAATGATGCTGCTGACAGGAAGGATTCTGTCTCAAGCGAAGCTTTCGTAATACCGAGAATTACCGGACGGCTAGTAGCTGGCAAGTTGCCTTCTAGAACCGCTTTTTCGTTCGCTTCTGTAAATTGGTGAATGTCTAAAAGTGAACCTGGCAACAAGTCAGTATCGCCGGCTTCGATTACGCGGACTTTACGGAACATTTGACGAACCATAACTTCTACGTGTTTATCGCCGATTTCTACCCCTTGCATACGGTAAACTTTTTGAACTTCTTTCAACAGGTACACTTGGACAGATTGAACATCTTTAACCTGCAACAATTGCTTAGGATCAATCGAACCGTCTGTCAATACTTCTCCACGGCGAATTACATCACCTTCTTGCACTTTCAAACGTGCGTTATATGGAGCAAGGTATTTACGAGTTTCGACGTCGCCTTGAATCGTGATTTCTTTTTGGCCTTCGCGGATTTCATCCACTTCGGTAATCGTACCGTTGATTTCTGAAATGACTGCTTGACCTTTTGGATTTCGTGATTCAAAAATTTCCTGGATACGCGGAAGACCTTGTGTAATATCGTCTCCTGCAACCCCGCCTGTATGGAATGTACGCATTGTAAGCTGAGTTCCTGGCTCTCCGATTGATTGAGCGGCAATAATACCTACTGCTTCGCCTACTTCAACTTCGTCTCCAGTCGCTAAGTTTGTACCGTAACATTTCTTACAAACGCCGTGCTTCGTATTACATGTAAACGCAGAACGGATTGTCACTTCTTTTATGCCCGCTTCCATAATCAAACGAGTCAAATCTTGGGTGATTAATTCGTCTTTCGCTACAATAACTTCTTTTGTTTCAGGGTGGCGGATCGTTTTCTTCGCATGGCGGCCTAAGATACGCTCATCCAGCTCTTCGATCACTTCTGTGCCTTCCATCAATGCTCCAACCAGCAAGCCACGATCTGTTCCACAGTCGTTTTCGCGTACAATTGCATCTTGTGCAACGTCGACCAAACGGCGTGTCAAGTAACCTGAGTCAGCTGTTTTCAGTGCTGTATCGGCAAGACCTTTACGCGCACCGTGAGTAGAGATGAAGTATTCCAATACCGTTAAACCTTCACGGAACGAAGATTTAATCGGAAGTTCAATGATTCGTCCAGCCGGGTTGGCCATCAGTCCGCGCATACCAGCAAGCTGAGTAAAGTTGGACGCGTTACCACGTGCTCCGGAATCACTCATCATATAAATTGGATTCAGTTTGTTAAGAGATGCCATCAGTTTTTCCTGAATGATATCTTTTGCACTGCTCCAATAAGAAATAACACGTGAGTAGCGTTCTTCTTCAGTAATCAATCCACGGCGGAATTGTTTCATTACTTTATCAACGTTCGCTTGCGCTTCTTCTAGGATTTCCCCTTTATCAGGAAGAACGACGATATCGGCAACACCAACAGTGATTCCTGCTTGTGTTGAATATTTGAACCCAAGACTCTTCATGCGGTCAAGCATTCTAGAAGTTTCCGTAATGTGGAAACGTTTGAAGACTTCCGCAATGATTTCTCCAAGAATTTTCTTCTTGAATGGAGTTACTAATTCAGCTTCCGCAAAATAACTGCGGATATCTGTAGTAGTTGGAACAAAATATTTCGAAGGTGTCTCTACCTGCAAATTATAATCAGTCGGTTCGTTGATGTACGGGAACGACTCCGGCAGAATTTCATTGAAAATGACTTTACCGACAGAAGTCAATAAAAGCATTTTGTTTTGTTCTTCTGTGAAAGTCGGGTTTTTAACCGATCCGGCAAGGATTGCAATTCTTGTGTGAAGGTGGACATGGCCATTTTGATAAGCGACAAGCACTTCTTCAGGACCTGAGAATGTAGCACCTTCACCAGTAGCTCCTTCGCGTTCAAGAGTTAAGTAGTAGTTTCCTAATACCATATCCTGAGACGGCGTTACAACCGGTTTACCATCTTTAGGGTTCAAGATATTTTGAGCAGCAAGCATGAGAAGGCGTGCTTCAGCTTGCGCTTCTGATGACAATGGCACGTGAACAGCCATTTGGTCACCATCGAAATCGGCATTGTATGCTGTACATACAAGCGGATGCAGACGGATCGCTTTACCTTCAACAAGTGTCGGTTCAAATGCCTGGATACCAAGTCTGTGAAGAGTTGGTGCTCGGTTCAATAGAACCGGATGCTCCTTGATTACGTCTTCTAATACATCCCAGACTTCTGAATGCAGACGTTCAATTTTGCGTTTCGCACTCTTAATGTTATGGGCAAGTCCGCGCTCAACAAGTTCTTTCATTACGAAAGGCTTGAACAGCTCAATCGCCATCCCTTTCGGCAATCCACATTGATACATTTTCAAGTTCGGTCCAACAACGATAACGGAACGGCCTGAATAGTCAACACGTTTACCAAGAAGGTTCTGACGGAAACGTCCTTGTTTCCCTTTTAGCATATGAGAAAGAGATTTTAATGGACGGTTACCTGGTCCAGTTACTGGACGGCCACGGCGACCATTATCGATTAGCGCATCTACAGCTTCCTGAAGCATGCGTTTTTCATTTTGAACGATGATGCTTGGAGCGCCAAGATCTAATAGACGTTTTAAACGGTTGTTCCGGTTGATTACCCGGCGATACAAATCGTTTAAGTCGGAAGTTGCAAAACGTCCGCCATCTAATTGAACCATTGGGCGAAGCTCAGGTGGAATAACCGGAAGAACATCTAGAATCATCCAGTCAGGGTTGTTCCCAGAGTTACGGAAAGATTCTACAACCTCAAGGCGTTTAATCGCACGCGTACGGCGTTGGCCTTGAGCAGTTTTCAACTCTTCTTTCAACGAATCTGTTTCGCGTTCAAGATCGATTTCTTGAAGAAGGCGTTTGATCGCTTCTGCACCCATAGCAGCTTGGAATTTCTTGCCAAACTTGTCGCGGTATGCACGGTATTCTTTTTCTGAAAGAAGCTGTTTCTTCTCAAGCGGTGTATCTGCAGGATCGATTACTACGTAAGAAGCAAAGTAAATAACTTCTTCTAGTGAGCGCGGAGACATATCCAAGATAAGGCCCATGCGGCTCGGAATCCCTTTGAAATACCAAATATGTGATACAGGAGCTGCAAGTTCAATATGCCCCATGCGCTCACGGCGAACTTTCGAACGAGTGACTTCAACGCCACAGCGATCGCAGACTACGCCTTTATAACGGACACGTTTGTATTTTCCGCAGTGGCATTCCCAGTCTTTTGTAGGACCGAAAATACGTTCACAGAACAAACCGTCTTTTTCTGGTTTTAATGTACGGTAGTTAATTGTTTCTGGCTTTTTGACTTCTCCATAAGACCATGAGCGGATTTTATCGGGTGAAGCTAATCCGATTTTCATATACTCAAAATTGTTAACATCTATCAAGGAGCCTACCTCCCTTTTGTCTCGAGTTTCTATGTGGCTCTTCCTCGTTTACGACCAAGTGATTAGAAGACAGACGGTAGGCTTGGACCGTCTGCTTCCAAAATTTTATCAATCAACTGTTCCAACTGTTTCTTCTTTATCTGCAATTGGCAAGATATTCAATGAATCCGCAGGTTGAAGATCTTCTTCTTCGTCCAAATCGCGCAATTCAATTTCTTCGTCATCGATCGTTAGCATTTTTACATCCATACCTAAACTTTGAAGCTCTTTGATCAAAACTTTAAATGATTCTGGAACGCTTGGTTCAGGAACACTTTCGCCTTTGACAATCGCTTCATAAGTTTTCACTCGGCCAACAACATCATCCGATTTGACCGTTAAGATTTCTTGGAGTGTATGAGCGGCACCGTATGCTTCAAGTGCCCATACTTCCATCTCACCGAAACGCTGTCCACCGAATTGAGCTTTACCGCCAAGTGGCTGTTGCGTAACCAATGAGTAAGGTCCAGTAGAGCGGGCGTGCAATTTATCGTCAACCATGTGGGCAAGTTTGATCATGTACATGATCCCTACCGATACACGGTTATCGAATGCTTCACCTGAACGGCCATCATAAAGGATGGTTTTTCCGTCACGTGACATCCCTGCTTCTTCCATCGTTTCCCATACATCCGCTTCATTTGCACCGTCAAATACTGAAGATGCCATGTGAATACCAAGTGAACGAGAAGCCATACCTAAGTGTAGCTCAAGTACTTGTCCGATATTCATACGGGATGGTACACCTAGCGGGTTAAGCATGATATCAACCGGAGTTCCATCTGGCATAAACGGCATATCTTCTTCTGGAAGAATGCGTGAAATTACACCTTTGTTTCCGTGACGTCCAGCCATCTTATCCCCGACTTGGATTTTACGTTTTTGGACGATATAAGCGCGCACTAATTGGTTTACACCTGGTGGCAACTCATCGCCGTCTTCACGATTGAAGATCTTCACGTCAAGAACAATACCGCCGGCGCCGTGAGGCACTCGTAATGAAGTATCGCGGACTTCACGTGCTTTTTCTCCAAAGATTGCATGCAATAGACGTTCTTCAGCTGTCAGTTCCGTTACACCCTTAGGCGTTACTTTCCCGACTAGGATATCTCCGTCTTTCACTTCTGCTCCCACACGGATAATTCCGCGGTCATCAAGATTACGAAGTGCATCTTCACCAACGTTTGGAATGTCGCGTGTGATTTCTTCAGGTCCGAGCTTTGTATCACGCGAATCTGATTCGTATTCTTCGATATGGACAGAAGTATATACATCATCTTTTACAAGACGTTCGCTCATAATGATCGCATCTTCATAGTTGAAGCCGTCCCAAGTCATGAATGCGACAAGAACGTTGCGGCCAAGAGCCATTTCTCCGCGTTCCATCGAAGGGCCATCTGCTAAGATATCGCGTTTTGACACGCGGTCGCCGACTTTTACAATCGGACGTTGGTTATAGCTGGTACCTTGGTTTGAACGGACGAATTTTTGCAATTTATAAGTAGTCAGGTCACCTTTTACTTCTTTGCCATCGATTTCTTCGATGCGGCGAACTTTGATTTCTCTTGCTTCTACGGATTCTACGATACCTTCGTATTTTGCAATTACAGCTGCCCCAGAATCACGCGCTGCCAAATGCTCCATTCCTGTACCGACGAACGGCGCTTCAGGGTTTAACAATGGAACTGCTTGGCGTTGCATGTTTGCTCCCATCAATGCACGGTTGGAGTCATCATTTTCAAGGAACGGAATACAAGCTGTCGCTACAGATACTACCTGTTTTGGAGAAACGTCCATATAATCAATGCGGTCGCGTTTGATCAATGTGTTTTCCCCGCGGAAACGTGCTACTACTTCCTCTTCTACGAAAGAGCCGTCTTCAGATAACTCGGAGTTGGCCTGAGCCACTACATAGTTATCTTCTTCGTCTGCAGTCAAGTAGTCGATGTGAGGAGTAACCACTCCAGTTTCCGGGTCAACCCGGCGGTAAGGCGTTTCGATGAAACCGAATTTGTTCACTTTCGCGAATGTTGAAAGTGTATTGATCAATCCAATGTTCGGGCCCTCAGGCGTTTCAATCGGACACATGCGGCCGTAATGCGAATAGTGAACGTCACGCACTTCAAATCCAGCGCGCTCACGTGTCAAACCACCAGGCCCAAGCGCTGATAGACGGCGTTTGTGCGTCAACTCACCCAATGGGTTTGTTTGATCCATGAACTGGGAAAGCTGTGAACTTCCGAAGAACTCTTTAATTGACGCAATAACCGGACGGATATTGATCAATTGCTGAGGCACGATTGCCTGCGTATCATTGATAGACATACGCTCACGCACAACACGTTCCATACGGGATAAACCGATGCGGAACTGGTTTTGCAGAAGCTCTCCTACTGAACGCAAACGGCGGTTACCCAAGTGATCGATATCATCTGTGTTTCCAACTCCGTAAAGAAGGTTAAAGAAGTAACTGATGGATGAAATAATATCAGCTGGTGTTACATGTTTGATCTTGTCTTCAATATAAGCATTGCTGATGACATTGATCTCTTTTTGGTTTTCGTCATTCGGCGCATAGATCTTAACTGATTGCAATGTAACATCGCCTTCAAGAACTCCGCCTGTTTGACTTACCGTATGGAAATTGACGCCACTTTCCAAATAAGGAATTAGACGATCCAATACTCGGCGGTCAATGACTGTACCAGCTTCCACTAAAATTTCGCCTGTTTCAGGATCCACCAAAGTTTCAGCGATGGTTTGGTTGAAGAGGCGGTTTTTGATGTGAAGCTTTTTGTTCATTTTATAGCGGCCCACATTCGCTAAGTCATAGCGTTTTGGGTCGAAGAAACGCGAATAAAGTAAGCTTTTTGCACTTTCAACTGTCGGTGGCTCGCCCGGACGTAAACGTTCGTAGATTTCAAGAAGCGCTTTTTCCGTGCTTTCCGTGTTGTCTTTTTCAAGCGTATTTTGAAGGAATTCGTTATCCCCAAGCAAATCAATGATTTCTTGGTCGGATCCGAAGCCAAGCGCTCTTAAAAGAACTGTTACTGGCAATTTACGTGTGCGGTCGATTCTTACGTAAACGACGTCTTTTGCATCTGTTTCATATTCCAGCCAAGCTCCACGGTTCGGAATAACCGTAGCTCCAAAGCCTTTTTTACCGTTTTTGTCGGTTTTGTCGTGGAAATAAACGCTTGGTGAACGCACTAATTGAGAAACAATAACGCGTTCTGCTCCATTGATGACAAAAGTTCCTGTTTCAGTCATTAATGGGAAATCACCCATAAAGACATCCTGTTCTTTCACTTCATCTGTCTCTTTGTTGTGCAAGCGAACTTTCACGCGCAAAGGAGCCGCATAAGTGACGTCGCGCTCTTTCGATTCAGAGACTGGATACTTTGGTTCCGCGAGACTGTAATCAACAAACTCAAGCGATAGATTTCCTGTGAAATCTTCGATCGGCGAGATATCTCGGAACATTTCGCGCAGTCCTTCTTCGAGGAACCACTCATAAGACGCTGATTGGATTTCAATCAGGTTAGGAAGTTCAAGCACTTCTTTAATTCTCGAAAAACTTCTACGTTGACGATGTTGCCCGTACTGAACTAGTTGACCTACCAACTTATTCACCCCTCAATAAAACGATTATAGGTCTTTGCGATTCCCACTAAATAGTGTATGATATCGAAAAGACAAAAAGAAAACGAGGCTAAAAATTAGCTCATTCTCGGTTTACCGTGATCAAATCTGTCGCTATGCCATGCCCTAAAAAGGGCAAACGACCTCAAAATAATAAATTTTGCATTTAGTTATAATACCATAGCGGTTTTGTCAAGTCAAACTTTTCTTGCCTCGAAAATAAAATACCCTTTTTTCTTGTCAATTACTTGGCAATCTCCGAAAAGCTCCGTTAATTTCGCTTGAGTCGAAGGCGCCCCTTGCTTTTTCTGTATCACAACCCACAACGATCCACCCTGCTTCAGCTTGTCGTAAGCTTCTTCATAAAAACGGAAAATCGTTTCTTTGCCTGCACGGATCGGCGGATTGGTCAAAATCGCTGAGAAGTCGTTTTCTGCTACAGCAGACAACCCATCACTTTCATAGATCTTCACGTTCTCAATGCTGTTTTTTTCCGCATTTTTCTTCGCTAATTCAATTGCACGTGTGTTTACGTCAACCATGTGGACTTCTTTTTGAGGAAACGCTTTGGCGATCGCCATTCCGATCGGTCCATACCCACAACCCACATCTAACACTGGGCCATCAATTGATGAATCTTCATACGTTTCAACCAATAAACGGGAACCGAAATCAATATCGCCTTTGCTGAATACGCCTGAATCTGTCTGAAAACGGAATTTCTCGCCTCGCAATGTATTTGTCCATTCTTGAGGATTGCTTTTTGTTTGAGGATTTTTAGAATAATAATGCTGGGACATCGATAGCCCTCCTTACCATAATCAACTTACCCGTGAAACCTTCAGCTGATTTGAATATAAAAAGAAGAAAAAGCCCGTCGGTATAAACTGACGAGCTTTCTTTCTTATTCATAAGTTGTTGAAATTATTTAACTTCTACAGAAGCGCCAACTTCTTCAACTTTAGCTTTGATTTCTTCAGCTTCTTCTTTAGAAACGCCTTCTTTAAGTGCTTTAGGAGCTTCGTCAACTAGTGCTTTAGCTTCTTTCAAGCCTAGGCCAGTAACTTCGCGTACTGCTTTGATAACTTTGATTTTTTGATCTCCAGCAGAAGCTAGGATCACATCAAATTCAGTTTGTTCTTCAGCAGCAGCACCGCCAGCAGCAGCTGCAGCAACAGGAGCAGCAGCAGTTACGCCGAACTCGTCTTCGATTGCTTTTACTAGGTCGTTAAGTTGAAGAACTGTCATTTCTTTGATTGCGTCTAAGATTTGTTCTTGTGTCATTATAGTTTCCTCCTATGGAAAGTTGATTTTTTGTCGTGCTTATCCGGCTAACTTATTAAGCGCCTTGTTCTTCTTTGCTGTCTGCAACTGCTTTTGTAATAGCAGCGAAGTTGCGGACTGGAGCTTGTAGTACGCTGAGTAGCATAGAAAGTAGACCTTCGCGTGATGGAAGTTCTGCCAATGCTTTAATATCGTCAGCAGATGATACAGTGCCTTCGATGATACCCGCTTTAATTTCAAGCGCTTCGTTCTTTTTAGCGAAATCGTTGATGATTCTCGCTGGTGCTACTACATCTTCGTTAGAAAATGCAATCGCATTTGGTCCTGTAAAGTGTTCGTTGATTGCTTCAAGTCCATGCATTTCAGTAGCACGGCGAGTCATTGAGTTTTTGTAAACTTTAAACTCAATGCCTTCTTCACGAAGCTGTTTACGAAGTTCTGTTAATTGAGCAACGTTCAAGCCGCGGTAATCCACAACTACAACCGAAGCTGCAGCTTCGAATTTGTCAGCGATCGTTTGCACAACAACTTTTTTCGTTTCAACTGCTTTTCTCATTTTGGCACCTCCTATAGATTTTTCATTCGTACCGTTCGTCCATAAGAAAAGCCTCTGGTCTTTACAGACACAGAGGCATAAGTTCAGCATCAAAAAGATGTTTACTGAATTCATCATGTCCTCGGCAGGGATAAATTAAGCGGCTAGCGCCCCTGCTGTCTGCGGTACAAATATGCATTTCACAACTAAGCCATTGTAGCAAGCGTGAAATAGATTGTCAACACTTAAATTACTTAGCTACGCTGTTTGTATCCACTTTTACAGCAGGTCCCATTGTAGTAGTAACGTTAAGTGATTTGATGTAAGTTCCTTTAGCAGAAGATGGCTTCGCTTTAAGAACTACTTCGTGGATCGCTTCTAAGTTTTCAGCAAGTTGGCTGTCATCAAAAGAAACTTTTCCGATTGGCGCGTGGATGATACCTGATTTGTCTGCACGGTATTCCACTTTACCAGCTTTGATTTCTTGAACAGCTTTTGTTACATCGAATGTAACTGTGCCTGTTTTAGGGTTTGGCATTAAGCCTTTTGGTCCTAATACGCGTCCAAGTTTACCAACTTCACCCATCATGTCAGGAGTTGCAACGATTACATCGAAGTCAAACCATCCTTGTTGGATTTTTTGGATATATTCAGCATCGCCGACGAAATCTGCGCCAGCTGCTTCAGCTTCTTTAAGTTTTTCGCCTTTAGCGAAAACCAATACGCTTTGAGTTTTACCAGTTCCGTTTGGAAGCACTACTGCTCCGCGGATTTGCTGGTCGTTCTTGCGCGTATCAATTCCAAGACGGAAAGCTACTTCTACTGTTGCGTCAAAGTTAACTGTGCTAGCTTTTTTCGCAAGTTCGATTGCTTCTTTTACATCGTACAATTTTGAACGATCGATTAATTTTGCTGCTTCTTGCAGCTTTTTGCCTGTTTTAGCCATTTTAAATGTCCTCCTTGTTGTGGTCGAGCGGTTTTAAACCTCCCACGATTAAAGGCTGCGCGGTTCTGGCGAACGCGCGCAACCCATCCAAAAACAACTACTGTATTAGTCTTCGATTGTAATGCCCATGCTGCGAGCAGTACCTTCAACCATCAACATTGCAGCTTCAACTGAAGCAGCATTTAGATCTGGCATTTTAGTTTCTGCGATTTCGCGAACTTGGTCGCGTTTCACAGTCGCTACTTTATTGCGGTTCGGTTCGCCTGAACCTGATTCAATACCAGCTGCTTTTTTCAATAGAACAGCAGCGGGCGGAGTTTTCGTAATGAATGTAAATGAACGGTCTTCAAATACCGAAATCTCAACCGGAATGATCAGTCCTGCTTGTTCAGCAGTACGTGCGTTGAACTCTTTACAGAAGCCCATGATGTTAACACCTGCTTGACCCAATGCTGGACCAACCGGCGGCGCTGGATTAGCTTTTGCTGCAGGGATCTGCAATTTTACAACTTTAATCACTTTTTTAGCCACGAAACACACCTCCTTAAGTCCGTGATGTGGTAATAGGGTTTCCCCTCCCACTCAATATCTGTCTGTCAACTTTGTTGATAGAATTAGCTAAATTGTACAAATTGTCCTATGACAGTCTGACCTATGAAATAATACCACTTCTTCACCATAATAGCAAGCGGCTTTTATATTTTTTGAACCTGCTCGAAATCAAGTTCCATTTTTGTCTCCCGGCCGAAGATATCGATTGAAACTTTTACCTTGCCTTTTGTTTCATCGATTTCTTCCACTTTGCCTTGGAAGTTCGCGAATGGCCCTTCCATGACTTCGACCACGTCAGCAACAGCAAAGTTGATATCCACTTTGCGCGCCGTCATGCCCATCTGTTTCAAGATGAACTCAACTTCCTCATCCAATAAAGGCGTCGGTTTCGCGCCTCCGCCTGATGAACCGATAAATCCGGTTACACCTGGTGTATTTCGTACAACATACCAAGACTCATCTGTCATGATCAATTCCACTAAAACGTATCCCGGGAAAGTTTTGCGCATAACTGTACGTTTCTTTCCGTCTTTGAAATCCGTTTCCTGTTCTTCGGGAATGATGACGCGGAAGATTTTATCTTGCATGCCCATTGTTTCTACGCGTTTTTCCAAGTTTGCTTTTACTTTGTTTTCATAACCTGAATACGTATGGACTACATACCAATTTTTCTCCATAATCGTGCGGACTAGACGTCCATCCCTCCTTTTTTGCCAAATGAAAAAACCCGTTCTCTAAGAATGACGGGCTATTTTTTATGCGTTATTCTTGTTGAATACCTAAAATCAAAGTGCCAAGAACCAACGGAATAATTCCGAGATGCCAGTATCGACTAATGCGAAGAAAAGAGCCATAAAGATTACAGTTGAAAGAACAACTACTGTGTAGCGTGTCAGTTCTTTGCGTTTTGGCCAGCTTACTTTTCTCATTTCCGAAACGACATTTTTAAAGAAACCACCAATGTTGCCCATTGTTTTAAAAACCTCCGACTTTCAAAATTACTCTATATCGTCCGGCATTCAATTAAAATTCATAAGGTTTGTTGATGCACGGTATGCCCATTGCAGTGAGCACAGAATTTTTTGAGTTCCAAACGTGTACTGCGCCCTTCTTTCGAAGGTACCGTATAATTACGGGAAGCACATTTCGAGCAGCTTAAAACCATTTTTTTAGCCATTTTTCTCACCCTATTCGAGTTTGCAGCTTTTTCAAGGTTATCACCTTAAAACGGAGCTGTCAACTAGGCCTTAGGACATCTGGGTCTCGTCAAATTGAAGATGCCGCTCCAGTTTTCGTTTAACTCGCTGCAGCGCATTATCAATCGATTTGACATGCCGTTCCAATTTATCGGAAATTTCCTGATACGATTGGCCGTCCAAGTACAAAGCCAGAACTTCACGTTCCAAGTCACTCAGCACTTCACCCATTTTTTCTTCCATATACAAAAACTCTTCGTTATTGATCATCAACTCTTCAGGATCATCTACACCAGTCCCAGTCAAAACATCCATCAACGTCCGATCCGACTCTTCATCATAGATCGGCTTATCCAAGGAAACATAGGAATTCAGCGGAATATGCTTTTGCCTTGTCGCCGTTTTGATCGCCGTGATGATTTGGCGGATGATGCACAATTCGGCAAAGGCCCGGAAAGAAGACAATTTATCACTTCGGAAATCGCGGATCGCTTTGTATAAGCCAATCATCCCTTCTTGGATGATGTCTTCCTTATCAGCCCCTATTAAGAAATAGGAACGGGCTTTCATGCGAACAAAATGCCGAAACTTCGTAATTAAAAAATCCAAGGCTTCGGTATTTCCGCTGTGGACCAAACTGACAAGTTCTTCATCTGTCATTTCTGTGAATCGGTGCGTTTGAACTTGCTCATGATTTACCACGGCTATCCCTCCGGTTGCGTGAACCTCGATAACTTCAGTATACATGAAGAAAAAATTGAGCGTCAACCAGTCATTTCAGTCCACGTCGCCATTTTTCGAAAATTTCTGCCACTTCTTCGGATAGATGAATTTTAGAGAATGCACGCTGCTCTTGGATTTCTTTCACTTTTTTCGAAATATTCCGTTGAATTTCTTCCATCTCAATTTCCAGTTCCCTGGCTGAAATACGAAGAGCCCCTTTGCCAAAAATAACCCGTTGTTCGGTTTGATCGGAAGTGGCTACATAAATTTGGTCTCTGCGGTTGCTTAGACTAGTAGCCAACTTTTCAATCCGTTCATCCGCCGTTTCACTTTCCGCGTAAAGATAACTTCAACTTCATGGTGCATATTCTTTGCTTCGATTCCTGGGACCAGATGCGCATCAAAAATGATGATGACTCGCCAGCCTTTGTAACTTTTATACTCAGCCATGCGTTCGATCAAACGGTCCCTGGCATCTACAAGCTTGTCTTTTTTTAATTCTCTAAGTTCCACCCAGTCTCCAATGATGTTATAGCCATCAACCAGCAGAATATCCATGGAATCACCCGAGTGGATGGCGCTTTCGATAAACTTCGTACATCAATAAACTCGCAGCCACTGATGCATTAAGCGAAGTCACATGCCCGACCATCGGCAATTGGTAAAGGAAATCACATTTATCGCGCAAGATTCGGCTCATACCTTTCCCTTCGCTTCCGATGATCACGGCAAGCGGTAAGCCTGCATCCATGTTGCGGTAATCCGTAGACTCTTTTGCATCCGTCCCGGCAATCCACACGCCGCGTTTTTTCAATTCATCTACCGTTTGGGATAGATTATTGACGCGCACGACCGGCACGTGCTCAATGGCACCCGTTGATGACTTGGCAACAACGGCCGTCAAACCGACTGCCCGGCGTTTTGGAATTACGATGCCATGTACGCCGATTGCATCCGCAGTCCGCATGATTGACCCTAAGTTATGCGGATCTTCCAATTCATCTAAAATCAAAAAGAAAGGATCTTCTGAACGCGCTGCCGCTGCTTCGAATAAATCATCCAGTTCGGCGTAATTATAAGCAGCCACGGCTGCCGCGATTCCCTGATGGTTGGAATCCGTCAATCCATCCACTTTCTTTTTCGGCACAAACTGAACCAGGACCCCTTTTTCTTTTGCCAACTGCAGCAATTCCGTAATCCCTTTTTTCTGGACGCCTTCAGCAATCCAGATTTTATTGACATCCCGGTCAGCGCGCAAAGCTTCCAGTACGGGGTTTTTGCCGCCGATAATTTCCGGTGTTAGTTCCTCAGTCATTTGACCGCTCCTCTCAGCTCTTCTATTGTGTCAATTGCATAGGCGATGATTTCATCGACCCGCCCTTGCTCGCCTTTTAAATACTGCCATCCAAGGACCGCTTCGAAAGCGGTGCTGAAATTATAAGTTTGGACATCGGTGTTTTTCGGCACCGACCCTGATTTCGCATTGCGTCCTCTTCTCATTACAGCCAATTCTGCCTCGGTTAAAAACGTTTCTTCTGTCATTTTCTTTAGCACAACCGCTTGCGCTTTTGCCGAAACGAAGGTGGTGGCTTGGCGGTGCAGAATATTGGGTTTGACGCGTCCAGAGCGCAGCAGATGTTCACGCACAGCCTGCTCGTATACAGCATCGCCCATATAAGCGAGCGCCAGTGCGTTCATCTGATCGACGTCCTGATTTCGTAAAACATTCACGCCCTTACCCCCTTTTCCAACGCGTGCCTTGCGCCGTATCTTCTAAAATGATGTTTTTCTCTTTGAACAAGTCACGGATTTCGTCAGCTCGTGCAAAGTCGCGGTTCTTGCGTGCTTCAATGCGCTCTGCAAGCAGCGCTTCAACTTCAGCATCCAATAATTCTTCTTCCTGTTTGAACGGCAATCCTAAAACGCCTGCCAATTCGTCGAATAAACTCAAGAAGGCTTCAAGCACTTCCGTCGAAGTCTGTTTTTCCAATAAATACGTATTGGACAACCGCGATAAATCAAAGAGTTTCGAAATCGCATTGGCTGTATTGAAATCATCATCCATCGTTTCAACAAACTCTTCTTTAATGGCATTCATTTTAGCCAGCCAAATATCGGAATGGTCGCCAAGGCCTGCCGAAGTTTCCAAACGGTGCTTCAAGTTTCCATAAGCCGTCCGCAGGCGCTCAAGTCCAGCAATGGCATCTTCGACCAGCTGCTGGGAGTAATTGATCGGATGGCGGTAATGCACAGACAGCATGAACATGCGAAGTACCTGCGCGTCCAATTCTTTTAAAATATCATTGACTAAAACAAAGTTATTCAGCGATTTCGACATTTTTTCGTTGTCGATATTGATATAGCCGTTGTGCATCCAGTAACGGGCAAACGTCTTGCCGGTATAAGCTTCAGACTGGGCAATTTCGTTTTCATGATGGGGGAATGTCAAATCCTGTCCGCCTGCATGAATGTCGATGGTATCGCCCAGATGCTCGCGCGCCATGACTGAGCACTCAATATGCCAGCCTGGACGCCCCTTGCCCCAAGGACTCTCCCAAGAGATTTCGCCTGGCTTCGCCGCTTTCCATAAAGCGAAATCCAAAGCATCTTCTTTCTTGTCGCCGGTTTCAATCCGTGCGCCCACCTTTAACTCATCGACCGATTGATGCGATAATTTTCCGTAGCCTTCGAATTTACGCGTCCGGTAGTAGATGTCCCCTTGTGATTCGTACGCATAGCCTTTTTCAACAAGCGCTTCGATAAAATCAATGATTTGCGGCATATGGTCCATGACGCGCGGATGCACATCCGCTTCATCGCAGCCCAGTGCTTTCGTATCTTCAAAATAAGCTTGGATAAAGCGTTCCGCGATTTCCGGCACTTCCACGCCTAATTCATTGGCAGCCTTGATCAATTTGTCATCGACATCCGTAAAGTTGGACACATACGTAACGTCATAGCCGCGGTAAGTCAGGTAACGGCGAACCGTGTCATAGACGATAACCGGGCGCGCGTTGCCGATATGAATGTAATTATAGACCGTTGGACCGCACACATACATTTTTACTTTTCCCTCTTCTAAAGGAATAAATGCTTCTTTTTGACGCGATAGCGAATTAAAAATTTGAATTGCCATTCGGTTGCCCTTCTTTCTTTTATGCGTTTTTTAATCGTTCAATTTCCCGCTTCAGTTCAGCTATTTTCATTTCCATGCTTTCGCATTTATCCATCATCGGATCCGGCATATCTTGATGATTCAGATCCGGCTTCACTTTCACGCCGTCCTGGATCACCACTTTCCCGGGAATACCTACAACCGTCGCATTGGCCGGAACGCTTTTCAGCACGACGGAACCTGCGCCGACTTTTGAATTTTCCCCGATGACGATCGAGCCGAGGACCTTCGCGCCTGTAGCGACCAACACATTATCTTCAAGCGTCGGATGGCGTTTGCCGCGTTCTTTTCCTGTTCCTCCAAGCGTCACACCTTGGTACAAGGTGACATTATCACCGATGATACACGTTTCACCGATGACTACCCCCATGCCGTGGTCAATGAAAAACCGGCGGCCGATCACCGCTCCCGGATGGATTTCGATGCCCGTGAAAAAGCGGCTGATCTGCGAAATGACACGGGCAATGAAAAATAATTTCTTCTTGAAGAAAAAATGCGCTAAGCGGTGTGCCCAAATGGCATGCAGCCCCGAATAGGTCAAGATGACTTCCAGATAGCTTCGGGCAGCCGGATCCTGCTCAAACACAACGTCAACGTCTTCTTTTAAAAATTTCCACAAACTCACTCTCTCCTTTCTTGTGCAAAATAAAAAGCGCCTCTGCCATAAAAATGACAGAGACGCATGATTGCGCGGTTCCACTCTGATTAGAAAGGCGTTTGCCCTTCTCTCTCGAATGCCTTTAACGCAGGCGATACGTCTGGTCTACTTGATTCGACTCAGCACTCGGAGAGGCATTTCAACGCAGCAGCGGCCCGGATCATTTTCAGCCGGTGATGATCCTCTCTTTGGAGCTTGCTGCATTTACTTCTTCTCGTCAACGATTTACTAATAGTAAGTTCATTTTACACGCTTGCCGCCATAAGTCAATTTCTTGCACTCTCTGCGGCAGCTACTCGCCTTATGCCTGTGCGAATTTAGCTAAGCGTGCAATGGTTTTTTCTTTTCCTAAAAGCGCAATGGAATCCGGCAATTCCGGTCCATGCATTTGCCCTGTCGTAACAACGCGGATCGGCATGAATAAATTCTTGCCTTTATGGCCAGTCGCTTTTTGGACCGCTTTGATCGCTGCTTTGATTTCCGCAGGTTCAAATGCTTCCAGGCTTTCAAGCTGCTCGATGAACGAAGCCATCACTTCCGGCACTTGCTCGCCAGCCAGCACTTCTTTCTCTTCTTCGCCGAACGACAATTCTTCTGTGAAGAACAGATCCGAAATCTCCGTAATTTCAGCACCGTAGCTCATTTGATCATGATACAAAGCAATCAGCTTTTCAGCCCAAACGGTTTGTTCTTCTGATAATTCTTCAGGCAGTTTGCCCGCTTTCTGCAAATGAGGAAGCGCGAGTTTCACCACTTCATCAAGCGGCATTTGCTTAATGTATTGATTGTTCATCCACATCATTTTTTGCTTATCGAACATGGATGGCGATTTAGAAAGGCGTTTCACATCAAAGATGCGGATCAATTCCTCTTTCGAGAAAATTTCTTCCTCCCCTTCTGGAGACCAGCCAAGCAATGCAAAGAAATTAAACAAAGCTTCTGGAATATAGCCAAGGTCTTTGTATTGGGAAATGAACTGAAGAATCGACTCATCGCGCTTCGACAATTTCTTGCGATCTTCGTTAATAATCAAGGTCATATGCCCGAATGAAGGATAATCCCATCCAAAAGCATCAAAAACCATCATTTGTTTTGGTGTATTTGACAAATGCTCTTCCCCGCGGAATACGTGAGAAATTTTCATCAAATGATCATCAATTACAACAGCAAAGTTATAAGTCGGGATGCCATTCGTTTTTACCAGCACCCAGTCACCCACATCTTTCGATTCGAATGAAACCGGTCCACGGACCAAATCCTCAAATGCATATGTTACGTTAGCCGGCACTTTCATGCGCAGCGTGTAAGGCATTCCTGCCGCTTCTTTTTCTGCCACTTCTTCTGCGCTTAAATTGCGGCATGTTCCGCTATACTGAGGGGCAGCAATTCCTGCCGCTTTTTGTGCTTCGCGTTCTGCTTCCAACTTTTCAGGCGTACAGAAGCATTTATAAGCCGTTCCTTTTTCGAGCATTTCATCGGCATAGCCTTTGTAAATATCCAAACGTTCCATTTGGCGGTAAGGGCCGTATTCGCCGCCGATATCAACGGACTCATCGTATTCCAAACCAAGCCATTTTAAATTATCCAATTGCGATAATTCGCCTGTTTCGATATTGCGGGCAATATCCGTGTCCTCGATGCGGACGATGAACTTCCCGTTGTTGTGGCGTGCGTATAAATAATTAAAGAGCGCTGTCCGGGCTCCGCCGATATGTAAATGGCCAGTCGGGCTCGGAGCATAACGTACGCGTACTTCTTGTGTCATGTTTTTTCCTCCTAATTGAATAACAGTATGTTCTATTTTATCACTCTGGAGCATCCAGCGGAAGCGGCGTTTTGTCAATAAGATGACTGCAAGTGCAGCGATCCCTTCTTCGCGGCCAGTGAATCCCAAGTGTTCGGAAGTTGTGGCTTTCACATTCACCTGTGAAATGTCCGCTTCCAATAAGCCTGCAATCGATTCGCGCATCTGTTCGATATAAGGAGCAAGCTTCGGTTTTTGTGCGATGACGGTGCAATCGACATTGCCCAGTTCATAGCCTTGTTCTTTTACGTATTGCCAAATATGCGTTAACAATTTACGCGAATCCGCATCTTTGAATTCCGGGTCCGTATCCGGGAAATGCTTGCCGATATCACCGCCGCAAATTGCGCCAAGCGCTGCATCTGTAATGGTATGCAGCAAGACATCTGCGTCCGAATGGCCAAGCAAGCCCTTGTCATGAGGGATTTCAATGCCGCCTAAAATGAACGGGCGCCCTTCTGCTAATTGGTGAACATCGTATCCTTGTCCAATTCTGATCATTTCTGTTCCTCCTGTTTCCGGTTTTCTAAAATGGCCTTGCCATAAATTAAATCTTCCGGTGTAGTCATTTTTACATTTTCGTACGTACTTTCCACAATTTCTACCGGATGCCCTAAGCGCTCCACTAGCATCGCTTCATCCGTTCCTAAAAAACCATCTTTGGCTGCTGCCTGTGCAGCTGCCAAAATCAAGTCATATCGAAAAGCTTGCGGCGTTTGAATCATCCATAATTGCTCGCGGTTGACCGTTTCCGTAATGATGCCATCCCGTGCCTTTTTGATCGTATCTTTTACCGGAACAGCTGCAATCGCTGCTCCAGAAGCACGAGCGGTTCCCACCAGTTCCGAAATGACTGACGGATCAATGAATGGCCTCGCTGCATCATGGACCAATACAACGCCACAAGGCGGAATCGCTTCAAGACATGCTCTAACACTGTCTTGCCGCTCCATTCCGCCTTCTGCATAGCCATGGACTTTCGTAATGCCGTATTGGTTGACGCAAGTTTCGATTAGTTCACGCTCATCCTTTTTGACAGCGAGCCAAATGCTTTCGCAATTCGGATCCTGCTGGAACACTTCCAGGGTATAAAGGAAAATCGGTTTATCGAATAGCTCGAGTAATAATTTATTCTTATTTGCCTTCATCCGTTTCCCACTGCCCGCAGCAGGAAGAACGACTGTATAATTCATATTGTGCCATCCTTTATCCATTCATTGTGACTTGGCGGCCTTCTCGCGGTTTCGCGAAAATCATTCGGCCCGCCGAAGTTTGAAGCACACTCGTTACCGTAACATCAATTGCTTGCCCGATAAACCCTTTGCCGTCTTCAATGACAATCATTGTACCATCATCAAGATAAGCTACACCTTGATTTTGTTCTTTCCCGTCTTTAATAACAACGACATGCATATCTTCTCCTGGGATTACGACCGGTTTCACCGCATTCGCCAAGTCATTAATATTCAAGACCGGAACATTGTGGAGCTCACAGACTTTATTTAAGTTAAAATCATTTGTGACGACTTGCCCGCCCATTTTTTTAGCGGCGCGCATCAGCTTCAAATCCACTTCGCTGACTTCGTCAAAACTTTCTTCCGTAATCATAATAGCACCTTCGCGTTCACTTTGAAGGCGTTTCAAAATATCCAACCCTCTGCGCCCGCGCGTTCTTTTCAAAGTATCGGAAGAATCGGCGATATGCTGCAGCTCCGACAACACGAATTGAGGAACGACAAACGTCCCTTCCATAAATCCAGTCGCGGAAATGTCAGCAATCCGACCGTCAATGATGACACTCGTATCCAGAAGCTTATAAGAAGTCTTTTCAACGGCTTCCTCAATTTCCGGTTTTTTCGATACCACTAGACGTTGAGGCGTCAGCGCTGCTATCATCTCTTCTCGCTTTTGGAAGCCGACTTGGAAACCTAGATATCCCAATACCACCGATAAGATGATCGGAGCCGCTGTCGCCACCACCGGAATATCAATCGTATTCAATGCAAAACCGATCAAAAAAGCGACAATCAACCCAATGATGAGTCCGACTGTACCAAACAGCAGATCCGGAGTGGGGGCATGAAGAAGCCTTTCCTCCATCCACTTCATAAACCTAACGATGGCATCCGCAAACAATAGAGACAAAAGAAAAAAGATAAGTGCACCGATTAAAGCAGATGCAATTGCATTATTGACCCAGGGATTGTCAAGAATAGGAATAAGTTCAAAACCGTATGGTAAAAATAGAATCCCGACAGTGGCACCAACAAGCAAAAATAACACTTGAATAATTCTTTTTAGCATAGACTCCACCTCCTTTATAATAATTATACACATTTTGATGACGAAACGCTCTGCAGACCCTTTCAGGAAATTAGCTAAAGAAAAAGGAGGCAAATTGCCTCCTTTATTGTGGGAAAATCTCTTTTAACGCATCATTTACACTTTCAACGCCGACTACTCGGATTCCTTCCGGATAATCCCAGCCGCCAAGATTCGAAGCTGGAATAATGGCCCGTTTAAACCCTAATTTCGCAGCTTCCTGAACTCGCTGTTCAATACGGGATACCCGTCGGATCTCCCCTGTTAAACCTACTTCACCAATTATACAATCATAGACATTCGGTGCGAGATCGCGGTAACTTGAAACAATGCTCGCAAGTACGGCCAAGTCGATCGCCGGTTCGTCCAATTTTACGCCGCCCGCAACTTTGATATAGGCGTCCTGTGCCTGCAGCAACATGCCCATCCGCTTCTCAAGCACGGCCATCAAAAGCGACACCCGGTTTTGATCGATTCCCGTAGCCATCCGCTTCGGATAGTTAAAGCTTGAAGGCGTGACCAATGCTTGGATTTCAACCAAAATCGGACGCGTCCCTTCCATGGATGCTACAACAGTAGAGCCTGCTGCCCCGCTTGAGCGTTCTTGAAGAAATAATTCAGACGGATTCAGCACTTCTTTCAATCCGCCTTGCAGCATTTCAAAAATCGCGATTTCATTGGTCGACCCGAAACGGTTTTTGACACTTCGCAAAATCCGATACGTATGATGGCGTTCGCCTTCAAAATACAAAACGGTATCCACCATATGCTCCAAGATTCTAGGGCCGGCAATCTGCCCTTCTTTTGTTACGTGTCCTACCAGGAAAATAGCAATATTCTTCGTCTTAGCGATCCGCATTAATTCAGCCGTGCTTTCCCGAACTTGGGTCACACTGCCGGGAGCAGATGTCACTTCCGGATGGTGTACCGTCTGGATGGAATCGACAATGACGAAATCCGGTGCCACTTCTTCAATCGTATGATGGATCAATTCCAAATTGGTCTCCGCATAGATATAGAGTTCCGAAGAAGAGGCATTCAAACGCTGTGCGCGCAATTTGGTTTGGCGAATCGATTCTTCACCTGAAATATACAAGACGCGGCTTCCACTGTTCGCAAGCATCGCAGATACCTGCAGCAGCAAAGTCGACTTCCCGATTCCGGGATCTCCACCGATCAAAACAAGCGATCCTGGAACAATCCCGCCGCCGAGTACACGGTTTAATTCTTCAAGTTCGGTTTCTACGCGCGGCTCTTCTTTTGTCTCAATGGCATTTATGGAAACCGCTTTTTGCGGAACTGCAGCCGAATGCTGAAACGCTCCTCGCGTTCCTTTAGGTGCAGCCACTTCCACTTCTTCCACCATCTGATTCCATTCTCCGCAGCCTGGACATTTCCCCATCCATTTAGCTGACTCATAACCGCACGACTGACATACAAACTTCGTCTTTTTCTTAGCCATGGGTACCTCCTTTTCCAAATAAAAAACGCTCGCCGAAACTCGGCGAGCGGAAAATTTACCTTACTTTACTTCCGTAACCGCTTCATTGGTGCGAACAACGAATTCGTCGTCCTCCACATCAAATACAATGCGCTGACCTGCAATCGCTGTGCCTTTTAACAACTCTTCAGACAAACGGTCTTCTACATATTTTTGAAGTGCGCGACGAAGAGGCCGTGCTCCATATTCAGGATCATACCCCTCTTTGGCTACTTTTTCAAGCGCAGCGTCTGTCAGTTCCAAATCAATGTTTTGTTCTTTCAAACGCTCCGTTAATTGCTTAGACATCAAGGTCACAATTTCGCGAAGGTTCTCTTTCTCAAGAGAATGGAAGACGATCATGTCGTCAATACGGTTCAAGAATTCAGGACGGAAGGCTTTCTTCAATTCAGCCAACATTTTGCCCTTCATGTCTTTATAATCCGTTTTCGCATCTTCTAAATTGAACCCAACGTATTTATTGTATTTCAATTCTTCTGCACCGACGTTAGAAGTCATGATGATGACGGTGTTGCGGAAATCTACTCGGCGTCCTTTGGAATCAGTCAAGCGGCCATCTTCAAGCACTTGCAAGAGAATGTTGAAGACATCCGGATGCGCTTTTTCGATTTCATCAAGAAGGACGACAGAATAAGGTTTTCTGCGGACTTTCTCAGTCAATTGGCCGCCTTCTTCATAACCGACATAACCTGGAGGCGAACCGACAAGGCGTGAAGTCGAGTGTCTTTCCATGTATTCGGACATATCGATGCGGATCATGGCGTCTTCATCACCGAACATTGATTCAGCTAGCGCGCGCGCAAGCTCTGTTTTACCGACACCAGTAGGCCCAAGGAAAATGAATGAACCGATTGGACGTTTCGGATCTTTCAACCCTGCACGTGCACGGCGGATCGCTTTAGATATCGAGGTTACCGCCTCTTCTTGGCCGATGACGCGGTTATGCAAAATTTCTTCCAAGTTCAATAATTTATCAGACTCTGTTTGAGCCAGTTTCGATACTGGAATGCCTGTCCACATAGAGACCACTGTTGCAATATCTTCCACTGTCACTTCAGACTCTTCTTTGCCTTGCTTTTCTTTCCATTCTTTTTTCGTTTTATCCAATTGGTCTTTCAATTTCTGTTCAGCATCACGAAGCGAAGCCGCTTTTTCAAACTCCTGGCTTTGCACCGCTTCATTTTTCTCGGAACGAGCCGCTTCTAACTTCGCTTCCAACTCTTTCAAATCTGGCGGAGTCGTATACGAACGAAGACGGACTTTAGATCCCGCTTCATCAATCAAATCGATCGCTTTATCCGGCAAGAACCGATCCGAAATATAACGGTCAGACATTTTTGCTGCTGCTTCGATGGCTTCATCCGTAATTTTCACACGGTGATGCGCTTCATAGCGGTCACGAAGCCCTTTAATGATCTGAATCGATTCATCAACAGTTGGCTCGTCTACTTGGATCGGTTGGAAACGGCGTTCTAAGGCTGCGTCTTTTTCAATATATTTACGGTACTCATCTAAAGTCGTAGCACCGATACATTGCAACTCACCGCGGATAAGGACGGCTTCAAGATATTTGACGCATCGATTGCACCTTCTGCACCGCCAGCACCAATCAAGGTATGCAGCTCATCGATGAACAGAATCACGTTGCCGGCTTGGCGAATTTCATCCATCACTTTTTTCAACCGGTCTTCAAACTCGCCGCGGTATTTTGTACCTGCGACAACTGTACCCATATCTAAAACCATTACGCGTTTGTCGCGCAAAGTTTCCGGTACTTCATTATTTACAATTTGCTGTGCTAAGCCTTCAGCAATCGCTGTTTTACCAACACCCGGTTCCCCGATCAATACTGGATTGTTTTTAGTCCGGCGGCTCAAGACTTCAATAACACGTGTGATTTCTTTGCTGCGGCCGATCACTGGATCTAAGCTGCCTTCACGGGCTACTTGCGTCAAATCACGTGCCAGACCATCAAGAGTCGGCGTGTTTGCAGAAGCATTCGGGCTGCTTCCTGTAGACGCTTGTTCATTGCTGCCTAAAAGCTGCAAGACTTGTTGGCGTGCTTTGTTCAAGCTGACACCGGCATTTCCAAGAACGCGTGCCGCTACACCTTCACCTTCACGGATCAAGGCAAGCAGTAAATGTTCAGTTCCGATATAAGAATGGCCAAGTTTACGAGATTCATCAACCGAAAGTTCAATGACTTTTTTCGCTCTTGGCGTATAGTGAACGATTGGGCCTACATCTTTCTCACCGACACCAACCAATTCTTTAACTCCTTCTTCAATCAATTGCGTGTTCACTTCAATCGCTTCCAAAGCTTTAGCGGCGATACCGCCACCCTCACGAATTAAACCTAATAGGATATGCTCAGTACCAATTGACTCGTGCTTCATACGAATAGCTTCTTCTTGGGCTAATTGAAGAACTTTTTGTGCGCGTTGTGTAAATCGATTAAACATCATGCAAAATCCTCTCCTCTGTTGTTAGTAACATCTTCATTATTTAAACGGTCCCGGAACAATTTGGCTCGGGCATAGTCTCTTTCCTTCGGCTGCAGCGGCTTGTCTGAATAGCGCTGTAAAAAAGCGGGCTGCATAAATACCATCAGCTCATTCAGTATGGACATGTCCATGCCTTCAATCATTTTCAAGTCGATTCCAAGACGGACATCGGAGAGACAAGTGGCCGCTTCTTCTGTTGTCAGCAACCTTGCATTGGTCAGCGTGCCAAGCGAGCGATAAATTCGGTCTTCCAGAACAACTGGAGAGTTGCTTAAAATAGCTTCTCTTGCCCGGCGCTCTTGCTGGATAATCTGATCTGTCATATTTTCCAGATCCTGCAGAATCTCATATTCTGATTTCCCAAGCGTAACTTGGTTGGAAATCTGATAAACATTTCCAAGCGCTTCACTGCCTTCTCCGTAAATACCTCTTACTACCATTCCTAAACGTGATATAGCTGGAATAATGCGAGTGATTTGGTGAGACATGGTCAACGCTGGCAAATGGAGCATGACAGATGCGCGCATTCCAGTTCCTGTATTCGTCGGACAACTTGTTAGATATCCATACTTTTCATGAAAAGCGTAAGATAAGTGTTTTTCGAGTAAAGAGTCTAACTCATTCGCTCGTTGATAAGCTTCCTGTAAATGAAAGCCTGACTGCAAACTTTGAATACGCAAATGATCTTCCTCATTTACCATAATACTGAGTTCCTCATTTTCCGAAATCAATACTGACCCCGAATGAGTGCCTTTTGCTAAATAAGGGCTAATCAAATGCTTCTCTACTAAAACTTCTCTTTCTAATTGAGGAGTTTCTTGAATACTAATATGAGTAAAGGAATGTTTCAATTCTTTTCCCTTATCGAGCAAGACAGCAGATATTTCCTTGTCTACTTTCAAAGCCTCGTCTTCCGTATAAGCATAAGGAAATTTAAAATTGTTCAAATTTCGGGCCAGTCGAATTCTAGTACTCATTGCAATATCTACATTCTCACCGTCATTCGACATCCAACTGCTTGCCCTTGGCTGAAGAAAGCGCTCAATTGCCATCAGAAGCACCTCCTTCCAGCTGAACATTAAGAGCTTTTACCTGATCCCTTAACTTTGCAGCCTGTTCGAAATTCTCCTGCTCAATTGAAGACTTCATTTGCTTACGCAGCTCTTCAATCTCTTTTTTTATTTTTAAGGTACTTCCATAAGAAGCGGGTATTTTGCCAGTGTGCTCACTGTTTCCGTTATGAAGTCTTTTAAAGATCTCATCCAATTGAGACTCGAATACTTCATAGCACTCAGCACACCCGAATTTACCTAACTTTAGAAACTTATTAAATGTAAATCCACAGGACGGGCAAACAGCCACTTCTTTTTTTATTGGATTTGGAGAAGTTTGCTGGTTTGGAAACCAATTAGACAGTAATTGATGTATCGCTAGAGGATCCTGTTCAAAAACAATATTAAAATTGTGGTTTCCTGCTGCACATACATGGCATAACTGTCGTTCAGTCATTTGCCCATTGATATTCTGTTTTACTATCACGGAGGCAGGCCGATCGCCGCATTGATCGCAAATCATATTACCACTCCTTACATGTTCGGCTGATGCTTTAAGGTAAACAGCATAGCAATTAATATTCTTGCTCTAATTTCATCACGGACCGGCAAAGGCATCAGCAATGTCGATCGATCAACCGCACTCAAAATCAAGTTGGCTTCACGCTTAGAGACAATCTCTTCATCAAGCAACCGAAAGACAATGTCTTCAGCCATACTTTGTGTCGCACCCTGCTTCAATCGCTCAATAATCTCAGCAATAAAATCTGCCTTTTGATGAAAGCGAATCCGCTTAATTCGAATATAACCGCCTCCGCCTCTTTTGCTTTCAACGATATATCCACGGTCGACAGTAAAACGAGTATTTATAACATAATTAATTTGCGAAGGAACACATTGAAATTTTTGAGCAACTTCGCTGCGCTTTATTTCAATATGTTCTCTATCGCTTAATTCGATAACTTCTTTTAAATAACCTTCAATTACATCAGAAATATTCCGCATCGTCATCACCTCTTCGATACTAATATGTCAAAACTGACTTTGACTATATTTGACTTAATTATACACTATACATTTTGTGCATTTCAAATAGTATGATTCGATGCCAAAATAATTAAAAATGTCCCGAGAGTGATTCCCGAGACATTAAATGATTTTATTCTTGTTCAAGTATTTTTTTTACGAAGTCTTTTGCGTGGCTCGATGCTGACCTTGTTTCTTCTTCTCGGTATTTGGTTGTCCACTTTACGCCTTCTCTCCAAATTTCCACTACATCACCCTTAGAGACATTGTGCGTGAAATCGGCTACTGGAAAAGTAAAATGTTCCTTTTCTCCATCAAGTGAAATGAGTAAAGCTGAGCGTTTATCAATGTTTTCTACTTTATATAAACCTGCTTTCATGATATTCACCTCACTTCAGTTTCCCCCAAATTGAAGTTTTTTAATCCTACATTTCCTTGAATTATATAAGATAGTTTTACTTTTTAAATACAAAAAAGCCGTTACCGGCTACGGTAACGACTTTCCATGTGCCCAGCGACGTCCTACTCTCACAGGGGGAGACCCCCAACTACCATCGGCGCAAAAGAGCTTAACTTCCGTGTTCGGGATGGGAACGGGTGTGGCCTCTTTGCCATCATCACTGGACTATTTTTTTCAGAGTGACTTGTTCACTCAAAACTGGATATTCGACATTGAATACAGGAAACGCGCTCTTCAGAAAGCCATTTTGGTTAAGTCCTCGATCGATTAGTATTCGTCAGCTGCACGTGTCGCCACGCTTCCACCTCGAACCTATCTACCTCATCGTCTTTGAGGGATCTTGCTTGCTTGCGCAATGGGAAATCTCATCTTGAGGGGGGCTTCGTGCTTAGATGCTTTCAGCACTTATCCCGGCCACACATAGCTACCCAGCGATGCCCTTGGCAGAACAACTGGTACACCAGCGGTGTGTCCATCCCGGTCCTCTCGTACTAAGGACAGCTCCTCTCAAATTTCCTGCGCCCGCGACGGATAGGGACCGAACTGTCTCACGACGTTCTGAACCCAGCTCGCGTACCGCTTTAATGGGCGAACAGCCCAACCCTTGGGACCGACTACAGCCCCAGGATGCGATGAGCCGACATCGAGGTGCCAAACCTCCCCGTCGATGTGGACTCTTGGGGGAGATAAGCCTGTTATCCCCGGGGTAGCTTTTATCCGTTGAGCGATGGCCCTTCCATGCGGAACCACCGGATCACTAAGCCCGTCTTTCGACCCTGCTCGACCTGTACGTCTCGCAGTCAAGCTCCCTTGTGCCTTTACACTCTGCGAATGATTTCCAACCATTCTGAGGGAACCTTTGGGCGCCTCCGTTACTCTTTAGGAGGCGACCGCCCCAGTCAAACTGCCCGCCTGACACTGTCTCCCACCCCGATCAGGGGTGTGGGTTAGAATTTCAATACAACCAGGGTAGTATCCCACCGACGCCTCCTCCGAAGCTGGCGCTCCGGGCTCAAAGGCTCCTACCTATCCTGTACAAGTTGCACCAAAATTCAATATCAGGCTACAGTAAAGCTCCACGGGGTCTTTCCGTCCTGTCGCGGGTAACCTGCATCTTCACAGGTACTATAATTTCACCGAGTCTCTCGTTGAGACAGTGCCCAGATCGTTACGCCTTTCGTGCGGGTCGGAACTTACCCGACAAGGAATTTCGCTACCTTAGGACCGTTATAGTTACGGCCGCCGTTTACTGGGGCTTCAGTTCGCACCTTCGCTTGCGCTAAGCACTCCCCTTAACCTTCCAGCACCGGGCAGGCGTCAGCCCCTATACGTCACCTTACGGTTTTGCAGAGACCTGTGTTTTTGCTAAACAGTCGCCTGGGCCTATTCACTGCGGCTCTCTCGGGCTGTAACACCCTACCAGAGCACCCCTTCTCCCGAAGTTACGGGGTCATTTTGCCGAGTTCCTTAACGAGAGTTCACTCGCTCACCTTAGAATTCTCTTCTCGCCTACCTGTGTCGGTTTGCGGTACGGGCACCTCCCGCCTCGCTAGAGGCTTTTCTTGGCAGTGTGAAATCAGGGACTCGAGGATGAATCCTCTTGCCGTCACAGCTTAACGTATCAGGAATGGGATTTGCCTCATTCCACGCCTCACTGCTTGGACGCGCACAACCAACGGCGCGCTCACCTTATCCTTCTGCGTCCCCCCATTGCTCAAACGGCGGGGAGGTGGTACAGGAATATCAACCTGTTGTCCATCGTCTACGCCTATCGGCCTCGACTTAGGTCCCGACTGACCCTGAGCGGACGAGCCTTCCTCAGGAAACCTTAGGCATTCGGTGGACGGGATTCTCACCCGTCTTTCGTTACTCATACCGGCATTCTCACTTCTAAGCGCTCCACCAGTCCTTCCGGTCTGACTTCAACGCCCTTAGAACGCTCTCCTACCACGGACCTCAGATGAGGTCCATCCACAGCTTCGGTAATCCGTTTAGCCCCGGTACATTTTCGGCGCAGTGTCACTCGACCAGTGAGCTATTACGCACTCTTTAAATGATGGCTGCTTCTAAGCCAACATCCTGGTTGTCTAAGCAACGCCACATCCTTTTCCACTTAACGGATATTTGGGGACCTTAGCTGGTGGTCTGGGCTGTTTCCCTCTTGACTACGGATCTTATCACTCGCAGTCTGACTCCCAATCATAAATCACTGGCATTCGGAGTTTGTCTGAATTCGGTAACCCGGGATGGGCCCCTAGTCCAAACAGTGCTCTACCTCCAGGATTCTAAACGATTGAGGCTAGCCCTAAAGCTATTTCGGAGAGAACCAGCTATCTCCAGGTTCGATTGGAATTTCTCCGCTACCCACACCTCATCCCCCGCACTTTTCAACGTGCGTGGGTTCGGGCCTCCAGTAAGTGTTACCTTACCTTCACCCCTGGACATGGGTAGATCACCTGGTTTCGGGTCTACAACTGCATACTCATTCGCCCTATTCAGACTCGCTTTCGCTGCGGCTCCGCCTTCTCAGCTTAACCTTGCATGCAATCGTAACTCGCCGGTTCATTCTACAAAAGGCACGCCATCACCCATTAACGGGCTTTGACTACTTGTAGGCACACGGTTTCAGGATCTGTTTCACTCCCCTTCCGGGGTGCTTTTCACCTTTCCCTCACGGTACTGGTTCACTATCGGTCACTAGGGAGTATTTAGCCTTGGGAGATGGTCCTCCCGGATTCCGACGGAATTTCACGTGTTCCGCCGTACTCAGGATCCACTCGGGAGATCCGAACCTTTCAGCTACAGGGCTGTTACCTTGTCTCGCGGACCGTTCCAGGTCGCTTCGCTTAAATTCCGGATTTTGTAA